>NZ_CP053840.1:0-2400000 GCF_013201665.1 Arcobacter venerupis
ATGACAACCAAAGATTTTCAAACAATAATTCAAAAAGAAGCATCAAAAACAGATTTTGACAGATACTTAAAACAGTTAGTTTATAAAAAGGTATCTTCAGATGAAAAAATCGCTATTTTTGAAGTAAATAATAAATATATTGCCTCTTGGATAAAGAGCAAATTTACAAATTTAATTCAACATTGTTTTGAAATTTATGATGGTTCTAAACCCTCTGTAGAAATAAAACTCGCTGGTGAAAAAAAATCTAAAAAAGAGATTTTAAAAGAGCAAGTTCAGAACGAAACAGCCGAAAGTACAATACTTAATCCATCTTATACATTTGATTCATTTGTTGTAGGACCTTCTAATCAAATGGCATATAATGCTTCACTTGCTGTTTCAAATAAACCTGGAACTCAATATAATCCTTTGTTTATTTATGGTGGAACAGGACTTGGAAAAACTCACCTTTTACAAGCTGTTGGAAATCAAGCAATTGAAAAAGGAAGTACAGTTATTTATGTAACTATTGAGCAGTTTATGAATGATTTTACTTTTTCTTTAAAAAATAAAAGTATGGATCATTTTAGAAATAAATATAGAAAATGTGATGTGCTTTTAATTGATGATATTCAATTTTTAAGTGGAAAAGAACAAACTCAAGAGGAATTTTTTCACACCTTCAACGAACTTCATAACGCAAAAAAACAAATAGTAATGACAAGTGATAGACTTCCATCACAAATTGCTGGACTTGTTGATAGATTAAAATCAAGATTTGAATGGGGTTTAACAGCTGATGTTCAAATTCCAGGGCTTGAAACAAAAATTGCTATTATTGAGAAAAAATCAGATTTAAATGGAATTTCTCTAAGTAGAGAGATTATTAATTTCATTGCAACTACTCTTGATAATTCAATTAGAGAAATTGAGGGTGTTTTAATTAGAATAAATGCAAGTGCATCTTTATTAAATCAAGAGATTACACTTCCAATGGTTCAAAATTTATTAAAAGATCAAATAAAAGAGACAAAAGAGAATATCAAACTTCCTGATGTTATAAATATTGTTGCAAATCAGTTAAATATTAAACCTAGTGATATAAAATCTAAAAAAAGAACTGCAACTGTTGCAAATGCTAGAAGAATTGTGATTTATCTAACAAGAGAATTAACTCATAACTCTATGCCAGATATTGCAAAGTTTTTAGGAATGAAAGATCACAGTTCAATTTCACACAATATTAAAAAAGCAAATGAGTTAATTGAGAAAGATGAAAACTTTAAATTAATTATTGAAAATTTAAAGAATAAAATCATAAATAAGGAGTGGTAAAAACTTTAAAGCAAAATAAGTTTTAAAGACTTATGTGAAAAGATGTGAATACAATGACTTTTCTAATCACTGGGTTAAAGTTCGCTTCCAGAGGGTTTGAAGAGGTGTTTTCATCTTTTCACATAGACTACTACTTCCACTAAATTAAATAAAAATATAGGAGATAAAATGAGATTCGTAATTACAAAGAATATTTTTGAAAATGTTGTGTCTTCAATGCAACCTTTTTTAGAAAAAAAAGATTCTAGTTCAATCACATCGCATATATATTTAGAAATCAATAATGCTAAACTAATCATAAAAGCAACTGATTATGAAATTGGCTTAGAATCATATATTGATAATATAACTGATATGATAGATGGTAAAGCAACAGTTAATGGTTCTAATCTATTAGGTATTATAAAAAGATTAAAAAATGAAGAACTTATAATAGAAGCTTCAAATAATAATTTAGTTATAAAACAAAATAAATCAACTTTTAAATTACCAACTTATGATGCAGAAGAATTTCCATCACTAAACAAATCTGAAAATTTAAAAGAATTATCAATCTCAACAATTAATTTTATAAATTCTATTAGAAAAATTACTCCTGCTATTGATAATAATAATCCTAAATTTGAATTAAATGGTGCATTATTAGATATAAAAAGTCAAAAAATAAACTTTGTTTCAACAGATACTAGAAGATTAGCAGTTTCACATTTACAAAATATTACTAATCAAGAAACTCAATTTATTATTCCTAAAAAAGCAATAATTGAAATTCAAAAACTATTTTTAGATGAAGCTAAAATTTCTTATGATGATACAAATCTTGTAATTTCAAATGAAAAAACTAAATTTTTTACAAAATTAATAAATGGTAAATTCCCAGATTATGAAAGAATTATTCCTAATACTTTAAAATATAATTTTCCATTACCTAAAAATATATTAATTGAATCTATTAAATTAGTAACTTCATTATTTTCAAATATTAAAATCACATTTAACTCAACATCAATTTTATTTGAATCCCTTGATGAAGATAGTGAATCTAAAACTCAAATTGATATTGATTTAAATATTGAAAAAGAGTTTTATCTAGCAGTTAATGCTAAATATTTATTAGACTTTTTAAGTATGTCAAATAATGAAAAAATAAAAATTGGATTTAATGAATCTAATTTACCATTTTTATTAGAAGATGATAAATTTTTTACTATTGTAATGCCAATAGTTTTAGAAAAATAAAAAATTAAACACAAATAAGGAAATCTATAATGAGTCAACAAGAATACGGCGCTAGTAACATTAAAGTTTTAAAAGGTCTTGAAGCTGTAAGAAAAAGACCTGGAATGTATATTGGTGATACAAATACAAATGGTCTACATCACTTAGTTTATGAAGTAGTAGACAACTCTATTGATGAAGCAATGGCTGGTTATTGTAAAAATATCAAAATTACTATGAGCAAAGATCATTGGATTAAAGTTGAAGATGATGGAAGAGGAATTCCAACTGCTATTCATGAAGGTGAAGGAATAAGTGCAGCAACTGTTGTTTTAACTGTTTTACATGCTGGTGGTAAATTTGATAAAGATACTTATAAAGTTTCTGGTGGACTTCATGGTGTTGGGGTTTCTGTTGTTAATGCATTATCAAAACACTTAAAAATGACAATTTATAGAGAAGGAAAAATTCATTATCAAGAATTCAAATGTGGTATTCCTCAAGGTGTTATTGAAGTTATTGGTGATAGCCCTAGAAAAACAGGAACAACGATTGAATTTTTAGCTGATGATTCTATTTTTGAAGTAAATAAATATGAGTTTGCTATTTTGGCAAAAAGATTTAGAGAAGTTGCATATTTAAATTCATTTATTTCTATTACTTTAGATAATGAAATTACAAAAACAAAAGAAGTTTACCATTTTGAAGGTGGTTTAAAACAGTTTGTTGAAGATATGAATAAAGAAACTGCTGTTTGTGATGCAGTTGCATTTAATGACAATGTTGACGGTGTAGAGGTTGATATTGCAGTTATGTATAACGATACTTATGTTGAAAAAACTTTATCTTTTGTAAATAATATTAGAACAATTGATGGTGGAACTCATGAAGCTGGTTTTAAAGCCGGACTTACAAGATCAATCGTTAAATATTTAAATGAAAATGCAGCAGCAAGAGAAAAAGATACAAAAATTACTGGTGATGATGTAAGAGAAGGATTAATTGCAGTTGTTTCTGTAAAAGTTCCTGAACCACAATTTGAAGGTCAAACTAAAAGTAAACTAGGTTCTTCTTACGTAAAAGCTATTACTCAAAAATTAACTGGTGATGCTTTAGATAAATATTTTGAAGAAAATCCACAACAAGCAAAAGCTATTATGGAAAAATCTTTAATGGCAGCACGAGGTAGAGAAGCTGCAAAAAAAGCTAGGGATTTAACTAGAAAAAAAGATTCTATGTCTGTAGGAACACTTCCTGGAAAATTAGCAGAATGTCAATCTAAAGATCCTGCTATTAGAGAATTATATCTGGTGGAAGGGGATTCTGCTGGAGGTTCAGCAAAACAAGGAAGAGATAGAGTTTTCCAAGCAATTTTACCACTAAAAGGTAAGATTTTAAATGTTGAAAAATCAAGACTTGATAAAATTCTAAAATCAGATGAGATTAGAAATATGATTACAGCTCTTGGTTGTGGTATTGGTGAAGATTTTGATAATGAAAAAATCAGATACCATAAAATCATTATCATGACAGATGCTGACGTTGATGGAAGCCATATTCAAACACTTTTATTAACTTTCTTCTTTAGATTTTTAAGACCAGTTATTGAAAATGGATATTTATATATTGCTCAACCACCGCTTTATAGATATAAAAAAGGTAAAAATGAAATTTATCTAAAAGATGATACAGCTTTATCTGCATTTTTAATTGAAAATGGTTTAGAATCATTTACTTTTGAAGGATTAGGATATAACGATTTATTAGATTTATTTAAAATAGTTTCAAGATATAGAAGCATGTTAGCTCAATTAGCAAAAAGATACTCTTTACTTGAAGTTTTAAAATATTTAATTGAAAATAGTGAACTTGTAAATCTTGATTTTGCATCATTATATGAAAAAGTAAAAGAATTTTTAGATGCAAGAGGTCATAATATTCTTTCTAAAAATGTTACAGAAACAAGAATCCAGTTATTTGTACAAACAAAAGAGGGTTTAGAAGAGTTAATTATTGATGAAGAACTATTTGCATCATCATATTTTAGTGAAGCAACTTATATTTATAATAAATTAGTTGAAAGAGATTTAACAGTATTTGAAGGTAGAGATCTATTAGATATCTTAGATGATATTGAAACTTTAGCTAAGAAAGGTGCATACATTCAAAGATATAAAGGTCTTGGGGAAATGAATCCTGAGCAATTATGGGAAACTACTATGATTCCAGATAATAGAAGACTTTTAAGGGTTAAAATTGAAGATGCAGAAGTTGCTTCTGATACATTTACTTTATTTATGGGTGATGAAGTTGAACCTAGAAGAAACTATATTGAAGAACACGCAAAAGACGTTGAACACTTAGACGTTTAATATATTCTTAAAAGCATAGTTAAAAACTATGCTTTTTTTACTCTAAAACATTTTCAGTAAAAGCAAAAATATTACCTCTTTTTCTTAAAATATTATTTACTATGTTATAACCATGATTTAAAGCGATTGCGATTGATCCACCTGATGCAAAAGCGATATCACCAGCTACATATACATCTTTTGCACTTGTCTCTTGGTGTTCATCAAAAATAGGTTTTAAATCTTCATCATAATCAACTGCACAATTTTTTAGAAAATCAACAGGTGTTGTTCCTCCAATGGCATAAATAATTCTGTCATAAATAACACTATATCCATCAGTAAAAGTTACTTTTGCTTTTCCCTCTTCATTTTCTACAGATTCAATATCTGTATTCATTCTTAATCTAAGTTTCTCTTCACCATTATATTTATTTAAAATATCTTCATTTAAATCATTTAATCTTGTAAAAGTTACTTTTCTATAAACTAAAGTTACATTGTTTTTTTGATCAGCTAAATGGTATGCATATTCAGCTGCACTATTTCCGCCACCAACAACCAAAATTTTTTCATTTGATGAACATCTATCTAAATTAAAACCTACTTGAGATTTTATTGATGGTGGAATTTTATAATCTGGTTTATTTGGTTTTCCCATTTTTCCAATAGCAATGATTGCATTTTTAGTTTGGATTAAACCTTTTGAAGTATGAACTTCTAATAAATCTGTTTCTTGATTTCTTATAATTTTTTCAACTTCAGTGTTAAATATGGAATCAATTTTTTCATTATCTAATAAATCATTAAAATAATCTAAGGTTGTCTCTTTAGTTCCGTCAAAAAAATCAACATTACCTTGTAAAGTTATAACTTGACCTTTATAATCTTTGTCAACTCTTTTATTATCTTTATAAAATTTTCTAATAGTATTTGAATGGTTATCTGTTTTTTCTATTAGTAAAATTTCACCAATTTTGTGAGCTGCTGATTCTATAGCACAGCCAATTCCACCTGGACCTCCACCGATAATTACAATATCATAAATTTTATTTTTCATAATTCTCTTTCATATTAAATTTGATTTACAATAAATTATACTTGATTTTATACATTAATTCAATTAGTAACACTTATAAGGCTTTTTAGGATAAAATGCCTAAAAATTAGATTTATAAAAGGTTTAAAAATTATGGAAATGAAATATGGTGAAAAAGAAATTAGAGAGTTTGATATTAATAAAGAAGAAAATTTTTGGCCAAATGCTCATGAAAAAAATTATATTATAGATATTGAATTACCTGAATTTATGGCTAAATGTCCAAGAAGTGGTTATCCAGATTTTGCAACAATAAAATTACAATATACTCCAAATAAAAAAGTTATAGAATTAAAAGCATTAAAAATATATATAAATACATTTATGTTTAGAGAAGTATCACATGAAAATTCTATTAATGAAATTTTTGATACTTTATATGCTAAATTAGAGCCAAAATGGATGAAAGTTATTGGGGATTTTAAACCAAGAGGAAATGTACATACAGTTATTGAAATAGATAGCTCGAAATTTTAGGAATTAGACCTTGGAAAGATTAGTTACAACTTCACAAGCAGCTGAAATATTGGGCTTATCTTTACAGGGGATACATTATAGAATTAAAAAAGAACAATTAAAATCTATTAAAAAAGATGGAAAAACTTTTGTTTATTTAGATGAAGATGAAAAAGTTGATAAGCCTGAATTTCAAGCTGAAATAAAACCAAAAGTTCAAACAACATCTGTTAAACAACCTCCTTTTGATGCTGTACAAGCTGTTATTGATGTTAAAGATGAACAAATTGAATTATTAAAAAAATCCATGAAATGGATGAAAAAACAATATATTTCAGAAATCTTTAGATTAGAAAAAAATCAAAAAAGAATAATAGAAGTTTTTAACTCTGAAATAAAACTTTTACAAAGTGCATTTAATGAAATGCGTTCTATTTATAAACCCCAAATTGAATCAAATTTAAGAAATCAAAGAAAAGAAGATGCCTCTTATGATTTTATTACTGTAAAAGATTTTTTTGTATTAATGAAAAGATATAATAAAAAAGAGCAAGAGATAAAATTAATAATATTAAATAGAATAAAAATTGGTGATAAAAGATTTATTTATAATAAAGTTGAAAAAAAATTGTTGATTTTGAATTCGGATTTTTTAGATTTAATATAAAAAACAAGCAAAAAAAAGAGTACCTAAGTACTCTTCTCCAGATACCCAAACACACTACTAAGTAAGGCGCCTTGCTATGTTCCCATCCTGGGGCATTACCTCAAATAATAATTGTAAAGGTCTAAAGAAGAGCATTCAAAATATTTAAAATATTCTCAATGCTTTTCTTTTAAGATTGGAATTATACATTAAAAATCTTTAATTTATTATAAATTAATTTTCTTATGAAAAATAATCTGTATAATACGATTTTAATAGAAAGTTGAGAATAGAAGTTTGACAAAAAATTTTAGTTATATTGGTATTTTATCATTAATATTTGCCATGTTTATTTGGGCTAGTTCATTTATTGCATTAAAAGCTGCAATGGAAGATTTAGGACCTTTTACAGTTATATTTTTCCGTATGATATTTGCATCTTTATGTTTTGTATATTTTATAAAAGATTTTATAAAATATGATTTTTCAAAAAAAGATATTAAATTTATATTACTTTTGGCTTTATTTGAGCCTTGTTTATATTTTGTATTTGAATCAAAAGCATTACAACTTACATCAGCATCACAAGCTGGAATGATAACTTCATTAATGCCTATAATCACGGCAATGGCTGCTGGATATTTTTTAAAAGAGATTATTTCAAAACAGTTGATTATTGGTTCTTTAATAGCTATGAGTGCAGCTATTTGGCTTAGTCTTCAAGGAAGTACATCAATTAGTTCTCCAAACCCGCTTTTAGGGAATTTTTTTGAATTACTTGCCATGGCTTGTGGCGCTGGTTATACAATTACTGCTAGATACTTAAGTAATAAATATTCAGCCTTGTTTATCACTGCAATTCAAGTATTTATAGGGGCTATATTTTTTACGCCACTTTTTATATATGAATATAATACTATTCCTATGAATTTTACTTTTAATTCATTTCTTTGGACTATTTATTTGGGAGTTGTTGTAACTTTGGCTGGTTATGGTTTATATAATTATGCTTTAACAAAAATTCCAGCTTCAAAAGCTGCTGTTTTTATATATTTGATTCCTGTATTTACTTTAATATTAGCATATTTTGTTTTGAATGAAAAATTATCTTTTTTTGAATTTATAGCTTGTTTTGTTATTATGTTTGGAGTATTTGTTTCAGAAGTTTCATCTTCTTGGTTTAAAAAGAGAAAATGACATATTTAGTTTTATTTTTTAGTGCTTTAATATCAGCAACACTATTTCCATTAGGAAGTGAAGCTTTACTAATTTATGATATTAAAGAAGGATATAATCTTTATCTTTTAATCTTAATAGCAACACTTGGAAATAGCTTAGGTGCAGTAATAAACTATTTTCTAGGACTAAAAGGTGAAGAATATTTAGTAAAGAAAAATCTTATAAAAGAAAAATACATCGTAAAAAGTAAATACTATTTTGATAAATATGGTGGATTTTCTCTTCTTTTTTCTTGGCTTCCTATAATTGGTGATCCTATTACTTTTATCGCTGGTACGCTAAAGTATGATTTTAAAAAGTTTTTAATTTTAGTTGTTGTTGCTAAGTTTTCAAGATATTTATTTTTAGCTTGGATAGTTTAGTTTCGGTAAATATACTTTTGTATATTTACCGTTAATGATTAGAAATCAGATACGTTTGCGCCAGCTTCTCTACTAGCCATTGTAATTTCAGGTCTAAACTTTTGAGCTTTAACTTCTGGAAGCATTAAACCTTTTGATTTATGTTCTCTTATTTTATAAGTTCCATTTTCATGGCCAGATAAGTAATATGAACTAAAATCAGTAGTATAAGGCATATCCCATACAATTGCACCAGCTGTTGGACATGCTTCTGCACATCTTGGAGCATCTGCATGATCAACACATTCAACACATGATTCTGGTTTTACATATAAAATTCCATCTTGTGGATTTTTATCATTTCCATCTGGTAATATTGCTGCTACTGGGCATTCAGATGCACATGCTTCACAACTTATACACTCTTCAGTAATTCTAACTGCCATTTTCTATCCTTTTTTATCAAAATATAAAATGTAGATGCAAATATTATTCCATTATGGAATTAATTAGCAAATTTTTTAAATAAAATCTCTTTTGTTGGTTCTTCTGTTGAATTTTCATTGTATTGTAATTCAACATCTTCTTCTTTATCTATGTATTTTCTTGTAATTCTACATTTTTCTAAGTTATTCTCAGAAGGTGTAATATATTGTAAAGGAAGCATTATATTTTCAATAATTCCTCTAAGACCTCTAGCTCCAACATCTTTTTCAACTGCGATTTCTGCAATTCTCTCAAGGGCATCATCTGTAAATTCTAATTCAACACCATCAAGTTCAAATAATATTTCATATTGTTTGATAATTGCATTTTTAGGCTCTTTTAGAACTCTAATTAAATCTTCTTTTGAAAGTTTATTTAGTTCAGCAATTACTGGGATTCTTCCAATAAATTCAGGAATTAAACCAAAAGAGATAAGTTCTTTTGCTTCAATAGCTTTTTTATTTTCTTCTGCATCTTCTTTTTTTAAGAATCCCATTTTTGGAGCTTTTTTATTCTTTTTAGCAGTGTCATCTTCCCTTAATCCAACAAAAGCACCACCACAAATAAATAAAACATGAGTTGTATCAAAAAGAATTGTTTCAGCAGATGAGTTTTTTCTACTTCCTTTTACAGGAACATAAACTTCAGCACCTTCAAGGATTTTTAGAAGACCTTGTTGAACACCCTCTCCACTTACATCTCTTCCACTTGTTGAGCTTTCGCTTTTATTTGCAATTTTGTCGATTTCGTCAATATAAACGATACCTCTTTTTGCTTTTTCTAAATCATAATCAGCAGATGCAAGTAGTCTTGATAAAATAGATTCAACATCTTCTCCAACATAACCAGCTTCAGTTAATGCAGTGGCATCAGCAACCGCAAAAGGAACATCCATGATTCTAGCAAGGGATTTTGCAAGAAGAGTTTTACCGCTTCCTGTTGGCCCTATTAACATAATGTTTGATTTTTCAATTTCAACATTTTTAACTACTGGTTTATCAATTCTTTTATAGTGATTATATAAAGCAACTGCTAAAACTTTTTTAGCTTCAATTTGACCAATTACATAATCATCTAAATGTTCTTTTATTTTAATAGGAACGCTAAGCCCTTTTTGGAACTCTTTTTTACTATCTTTGATAAGCTCTTTTTCAAGAACTTTTGAACACATTGTCACACATTCATCACAGATGTGTGAAACTTCACTTGAGAATATTTTTTTTACTTCTGTAATCTCTTTACCACAGAAATCGCAATTAAATTTTTCACTCATGGCTTTTTATAAATTCATTAATGCTCATATCTAAATTAGTTAAATTATGAGTTTTAATAAATTTATCCTCTTTTTTTGTTAATTCGTCTTTACCAAGTACTGTTGTACCACCTTTTAAATCCACTGTTATCTCATTTGCAACCATTCTAAAAGTATCTTTTGAGAAATCAACTCCCAAAAATAAGTATTCTTTGTTTTTTCTATGTTCTTTTAAAATTGGAGGCATTGCATAACCACCCATAGCTTCAGTTAACCAATCAACAAAATCAGCATCAGAGATAATAAAATTCATTTCAGGTTTAGTTGAACCCATTGGTTTAAATAATATTGGTAAGTCTAAAGTTAATAATTCTTTTTCAATTCTTGTGTATGTTTTAGTAGCTACATCAAAAGAATAAATTAAAAATCTATCCCAATCAGCAGTTATTCTTGACACTCCTGTAATTAAAAAGTGTTCACAGTCACTGTAAATCTTTTGTAAGCTATCATCCATATTTGTATCAATGATATATTTTGGTTTGATTTTTTGTAACCATTTATAAACTACAGGGAGTTCATACTCTTTTGAAGAGTAAATATGATTAGTCATTTGAATAATGAATTCTCTACCTTTTCTTTGCTCTAAACTCATGGCAGCTCTTGAGTACTCATACATGAGTCTAGGACTCATAGCTCTTCCGTTATTAAGGCTTAATATCATTGAATCACTATCAAATGGAAGCTGAGCTCCGTCGCTATTTTTTGTATCTTTAAATACACCCATCCCTAAAAAAGGAATTAATTGCCCACTTTTTAATTTTTCTATTATATCGTTCATAATGCGACCTATCTAATATTTAACCAATACTATGCAAGAATTATTCCATTAGATTTATCATTCATTCAAAGTAAATTAATGCTAAAATCATCTCCATATAATAAATGGAGGAAGCAATGAAAAGAATAGTTTATGTTTTATTAATCTTATTAACATTTAGTTTTAATTTAAATGCTCAAAATCTTAGAGTTGAATTAAATGAGTTATCAAAAGATTTATCTACTTATAAAATCATAGATTCAAGAGTGAATAGTGAGTATTTAGATGGACATATTAAATCAGCTTTGAGTTTTCCCTCATCTTTAACTTATGAGCATGAATCAATTGATGGAAAGATTACAGAACCAACAAAGATGCAAAATATTATTAAAGAGTTAGGTTTAAATGTAGATGATAAAATTGTAATTTATGGAGATGGAAGTTTTTTTCCTGCTTCTAGGCTTTTTTGGGCATTAGAAGTTTATGGATTTAAAAATGTAAAACTTTTAAATGCTAGTTATTTAGATTGGAAAGATAATGATTTTCCTATTTCTAAAGAAGTTCCAAAAGTTGAAAAAAGTAATTATATTGTTTCTATTGATAATCAAAAATTAGCTACAAAATTTATTACACAAATTGCAACAAAAAGTAAATCAGAAATAGTTGTAGATGCAAGATCATATAAATCTTATATAGGAGAAGAATCTGCTGCTAAAAGATTTGGACATATCCCCAAAGCCATAAGTTTACCAGCTTCAGACAATATCAAAAATGATGGATTTGTTTCAAGATTAAAAGATACAAATGAACTAAAAGAGATATATAAAGATTTGGATAAAAATAAAAAAATTGTATTATATTGTTCTATTGGAAAGATTGCTTCAACTAATTATTTTGCCCTAAGAGAATTGGGTTACGATGTAACAAATTATGATGCATCATGGAAAGAGTGGGGAAATGATTTTAATTTGCCAATTATTGAGCCATCAAAGAAATAAAAAGAAGATAATAAATGTGGAATAAATTTAGTATAAAAGTTCAACTTATAGTATTTATGTCATTAATCGTTGTGGCGGTTGAAGTTGCAACACTATTTTTTGTATTAAAAATACAAAAAGAAGAGAATAATATATATGCAATAACAGAATCAAATGCAATTACTAAATCTTTAAATAATGATTTATTAAAGTATTTATTAGCTCCTAGTGCTGATATGCTTTCAGATATAAACTTTAGACTTTCTGCATTTGAAAAAATTGATGCAATGGTTTTATTTGATGATTCAAATAATCCTATTTATAAATTTGGGGATATTAAAAATATAAATGAAAAACTAGATGAAAATAATACGCTTTTTAAAGAAAATCATCTATTAATTAAAAATTCAATTACACTAAATGATCAAGAGTTTGGCTCAACTCTTTTATCTGTTGATTTAACTTCTTTTAGAATTAAGCAAGAAAAAATAACATATATTATCCTAGCAATTTTCCCATTTGCTTTGATATTCGGAATAATTCTTAGTCTATTTTTAAGCAAAAGTTACACTAAACCTTTCTTAAATCTTTTAAACGCAATGAGAAAAAGTGACCCAACAAAAAATGAAATTATTGAAGTTAAAACAAATGCAAATAATGAAATAAAAGAGTTATTTAGTGGGTTTAATAATCTAATGAATCAAATATCTTTATCCACAAAACAACTACAATTTAATGCAAGTCATGACCAACTTACAAATATTCATAATAGATTTTTTATCGAAGATGAACTTTCTCTTGCTTTAAAAACAGTAAATGAAAAAGGATACGCTCTTTTTCATATTAATTTAGATCAATTTAAACTTATAAATGAATCGGCTGATTATCAAACTGGTGATGAACTTTTAAAAATGATAAGTTCATACTTTAAATCATTTTTGCCTGAAGATTCTATTTTTGCAAGATTGGATGCTGATGGTTTTGTTCTTTTATTAAAAAATATTTCTTTTGAAGATTCTAAAGATTTTTTACAAGTTAGTTTAGAAAAATTAAGTGATTTCAGATTTTCAAATAAAAATGAAACATTTAGTATTTCAGCTTGTATCTCTTTAGTTCATTTTAAAGCCTTTGAATACACTTTAAAAGAGCTATTAAAAGCTAGTTTTAACTCTCTTTATTCAGCAAAAGCAAGTGGAAGAAATAAATCACATATTTTTGATAAAAGTGATGAAAATACAAAAAGATTTTCAATAGAACTTGAAACTGCGAAATTTATAAAAGAAGCTTTGGGAAATGGGCCTTCAAGGTTTGAACTTTTTGCTCAAGATATTGTTCCTTTACAATATGAAAGCGACAAAATATCTTATGAAATATTGATTAGAATGTGGGATAAAGATGGAAAATTTGTTTCTCCTTTGGATTTTTTACCAACTGCTGAGAGATACCAACTTATGACAGATATTGATATTCATGTTTTATGGAGTTATCTTGAAATTGTTACAAAAGATAAAAAACATCTGGAAAAACTTCACTCTGCTCATATAAATCTTGCAGGTTCTAGTTTAAATAATATTGATTTTCAAACAAAAGTAAAAGAGGCAATAAAACATTTTGATTTTCCATGGGAAAAACTAGAATTAGAAGTTACAGAAAGCTCGGCAATTGGTAGTTTTAATAAAGCTAATGAATTTATTTCATTTTTAAAAAGTGGAAAAATAGGCCTTGCCCTTGATGATTTTGGTACAGGAATGGCTTCTTTTGAATACTTAAAAAGTATGCCTTTTGATGTTGTTAGAATAGATGGAAGTTTTGTAAAAGATATGCATACTGATCCTACTGATAAGGCTGTAATTAAATATATTCAAGAAATTGCAACTTTAAAAAATCAAGAAACAGTTGCTGAATATGTGGAAACAAAACAAGATGTTGATGAACTTAGAAAATTAGGGATAACTTATGGTCAAGGTTACTTTTTAGGTAAACCAAGACCTTTAAGTTCATGGTTAGAAGATTAATTTTTATTAATGACAACCAGTTCCTGTATATGACTGATAAACTTTGTTTAATTCTAATCTGATTCGTTCTAAATCAAGTGTTTTATCCAAGTTATTAGGCATATCAATATGATAAATAGCTCCATCTTTACCAATTAAAAAAAGAGCTTTTGTTAATTTATTTTCCAAGCTACCACTTACGATTTTTGTTCCATACATCTCTGCAAACTCTTCATTTACATCAAATACTGGTATGATTTTTTTAAATTCATAGGGAAAATCTATTTTTTCATTAAAGATAATATATGTGAATATATCAATTTGGGCACCATTTATAAACTCATCAAAAGCAATAATTTCTTCTTTAAAATCATCAAAATTTGGAAAAGATAAAAATATTTGAATATTTCTATTAGGGCTTGCTTTTTTAATTGTGAATTTTTCACCATTAAGTTTGATTACATCAATATTTTCAGCCATATAACCTATATCAATAAAATCATCTGTTAATTCCATCTCTTCATTTTTGTATATTATTTTAGATTTCATATTTTTTTATTTTATACCCCATTTGTCTAAGAGTTATTCCTAACTCTACTGCTGCATTTGATTGATTGTAATCATTATTTTCAAGTGCCTCAATAATTGCTTCTTTTTCCAATTCTTCTAAAGTTAAACTTTTTTTAGAAATGGGTTTATAATCACTTTTTAATTTTTGATCATTAAGTGCAGGAAGTAAAAGTAACATATCATATTTGTTTATTCCCTCTTCATTTCCCATTAAAACAATACGTTCAATTGTATTTTCTAATTCTCTTACATTGCCCGGCCACGGGTAACTACAGAGTGCATCCATAGCTTCATCAGTGATGGTTACTCTTTTTTTGTGGTTTCTCATGGCTCTTTCTAAAAAGAAGTTTACAAGTTGTTTAATATCTTCACCTCTTTCTCTAAGTGGTGGTAAATCAATAGGAATAACATTTAATCTATAATATAAATCTTCTCTAAATTTTCCATCTTTAACCATTTGTTCAAGATTTCTATTTGTTGCAGCTACAAGTCTTACATTCACTTTTATAGTTTTACTTCCACCAACTCTTTCAAATTCTCTTTCTTGTAAAACTCTTAAAAGTTTTACTTGTGCTGAGGGTGAAATATCTCCTATTTCATCTAAAAAAAGAGTTCCTCCATCAGCTAGTTCAAATCTTCCTTTTCTTGTCTCTCTTGCATCTGTAAATGCACCTTTTTCATGTCCAAAAAGTTCGCTTTCAAGTAGAGTATCAGTAATAGCAGCGCAATTTAGTTTGATAAATGGCTCATCTTTTCTATTACTTCTTTTATGAATAGCAGCAGCTACAAGCTCTTTTCCAGTTCCTGTTTCTCCTCTAACTAATACAGTTACATCAGATTGGGCAATTCTTTGAATAACTTTGAAAACTTGTTCCATTTTTGGACTATCTCCAATAATATCTCCAAAGTTATGCACTTTAGAATCCCATTCCATTTTGTAATAAAGTTTTAGTTCTTGAAGTCTCTCTTTTTCTTTTTGATATAGTTGATAAGAATGAATAGTTTGTGCAAAGATTGAACTTACAATTGTTAATATTCTAACCGTATCATCTAGTTGTATCTCAGCATTTTTAGTAATCACTGCACCTAAAACACCTATGGATTCATTATCTATCATTAATGGAACGGCCGCATAAGATTTTCCATTAAAATCTCTTTTTCCTGATTTATTTAGAAAAATAGAGTTATTATGAATATTTTCTACAACAACTGGTTCTTTTGATTCAGCGACCATTCCTGTAACACCCTCTCCTACTTTATAAGAAGCAAGAGTTTTTTGGAATTTTGACAACTCAATAGACGCAAAAACATTTAGAACATCATCTTCTAAAATATGAACTACGCAATTTTCAAGACTCAACGAATTTTTTAATATTTTCATTGATTTTTCAAGAGAAGTTTGTAGATCATAATGATTTGAAATAACTGAAGAAATTTCATATAGAGTTGTTAATTCTCTTATAGTTAAACAACTCATACAAGCAGATTTATCAAACATTATTGCCTCCTATTTTTTTAAATAGATTTATTATAACAATTTTATAACTCATAATGAATAACCATTTATATAAAAAGTATACAAAAGATTAATCCGCAATTTTCTTACATACTTCTTCTTTCGGAAGTTTTTTAATACCTGGTTGAATCCACCAAATTTCACCATTAGATAAAGTTGCATTTCCGCCCCATTTTTCTTGTGTATCAAATTCTATCTCTTCGATTGTTTCTTCCATATCTTTTTTTGCAAAATAAAAAGATACTACCCCATCTACTTCTCTTAACATAACTTTTGCCATTTTTTACTCCTTATTTATAAATAGATTTTTTAATTGTTTTAAAAACTCACCCTCTTTAAATGAGATTTTAAAATAACCTTTTTTTAGCTCTTTAACAACAAAACTTTTATTAAAGTCTTTTGACATAAAAGCATAATCCTCTCTATAGTGAGCTCCTCTACTTTCATGTCTTTTTTGTGCACATAATATTATTGCTTCTGATATTTCAAGGGCATTTCTTAGCTCTAAAATGGCTGTTAATTCCACATTATTATTTTTTTCTTTGTTGATACAATGAAGGTTATATGATATTTGTCTTAAATATTTTACGTAATCAAAGGCTTCAGTTAGGCTTTTTTCATTTTTAATAATTCCCACTTTTTCAAATAGGCATTTTCCTAAACTAACTCTAATTGCATTAAAGTTTTTAGTTGTATCTCCTTTGAAAATAAAATCAATCATTTCAATATCTTTTACAACAGTGTTGTAATCAATCGGAGAGAAATCATTTTCTTGACTATATATTTTTGCGATATTTCCTGCAAGATTTCCAAATACACAGCCCTCAAGTAAAGAGTTTCCTCCTAATCTATTTGCCCCATGAACTCCATTTGAAGCCATTTCCCCGCAAATATAAAGACCCTTTAATTCACAACTTGTCATATTTACATCAACTCCACCCATTGTATAATGGGCAACTGGTTTTATTTCTAATAATTCTTCACTAATATCTACACCACATTGCATAAGTGCTGCATTGTAAAGTGAAGGAAGTTTTTGTTGAATTTTTTCAAGTCCTAGATGTCTTAAATCTATAAAAACTTTTTTCTTTTCTAGTTGCTCTTTTAATATTGCACGAGCAACTTCATCCCTTGTCCCCAATTCATTAACAAATCTTAGTCCATCACTATTAACAAGGTAACCACCCTCACCCCTTGCAGCTTCTGTTACTAAATAATTTGTTTTTACAAAACCAGTAGGATGAAATTGTACAAACTCCATATCTTTTAAATGTAGGCCAGCTCTTAAAGCAACAGCTAATAAATCTCCCGTATAATCAGGTGCATTTGTAGAATATCCTCTATAAATACCAGCATATCCTCCACCTGCAAGAACAACAGACTTTGATGAGTAAATCATTACTTGTGAATTCTCTTTATTTAAAGCAACAACTCCACTTACTTTGTCTTTATATTTTGCAAGATTTAAAATAAAATTGTTCGGTAAAAAAGTGATTCCTTTACTTTTTGCCTTTTTAATAAGTGCCATAGTGATAGCGCTTCCAGTTTTATCTCCAACATAACAAGTTCTATTTGAACTTCCACCACCAAATGGTCGTTGTAGAATTTTTTTGTTTTCATCCCTATCAAACTGAACACCATAAGAAACTAATTTTTCTATGATTGTTGAGGCTTGTTTACACATAAAAGTAATAGCTTTTTTATTTCCTATTCCTTTTGCTGAATTAAAAGTATCTGTAATGTGTTGATTTATCTCTTTGCTATTATTTGAATCAAGTACGGCATTTATTCCACCACTTGCCATTGATGAGTTTGATTTAAAAATATTTCCTTTTGTAATTAAGGCAACTCTATTTTGTTCATCTTTTGCTTCAATTGCCGCCATTAAACCAGCAATTCCTCCTCCAACTACAATTACATCATAAATCATTTTATACTCTATACATCAAATCATATTTTGCTCTAGATGTTGCTGGAATTTTTGTAATTTCTAGATTCTTTTTAATATGTACAGGAACTTTTGATGCGAATAATGAACTTATTATTCCAGGTGTTGATCTAACAAATTGAAGTGCTAGTTGAATATCATTTTCTAATACCATTTTAGAATCAAGCAAGTAACCAGTTTCCGGTTTGAAAGATTTTTTAAATAGATTCATTTGAAGAAGTGATGAACTTGATATAACGCCAATTTTTAATCTATGAGCTGCTTGTAAAAGAGTGCATTCTTCACCTTTTACTTTTTGCGATGGCATTGTATAAATAGATGTTTTCCCCATATTAAATGGTGTTTGAATGTATTTAAAATTGTGATTAACACCGCCTACTTTGATGGCAATATCCACTAAATCTTCTAAGTTAATATGTTCATTTGTACTTTCGTCAATAAAACCATTCCAAACAGCAATACCATAATATTTTATCATTTTCATTTCAACCATTTTTTCAAATCTTTTAAAAATAGTTTCGATTTTTTTTAGGAATTTTTTATATCCAAGTTTAGAAACTTGAATTTCTGGATTATGTAAAAAATAGATATCAATTGTTTTAACACCTAAATTTTCTAAAGATTTTTTACATGACCACTCTATGTAATCAGGTGTCATACAGTGTTGGTCTAGTTCTATATCATCTTTTGTTGCTAATGAATTATTAAGTATATTCTCTTGAATCCATGTATAAGGATTTTTTGGAAATGGATATTCTAGTTGAATAAAACCACCTTTTGAACATATAATTAATTCTTCTCTTTTTGTAATGCCCTCTTCAAATAACTCTTTTAGTGCAATACCAATCTCTTTTTCACTTTGACCGTATCTATAATTACTTGCAGTATCTATTAGATTTATTCCACTTTTTACAGCTTCTTTTACACCCTCTATGTAGTGAAATAGATAATTTTCTTCTTTATAAGGTTCTTTATTAAAAGTTCCAAGTCCCAATTTTGAAAATATCAAATTATTATGTTTGATATAAAAATCTTTATAATGAGAGAATTTTTTTGCAAAATTGTAAGTTTCATCAAATGTAGCTATCATGATTTTTTCTTCTTTTTTCTAAATTGTTTAATAATAAGGGAATAAATTAGATTTACTCCCCCATTAATATTTAAAGGTGTATTTATTACTATGCAATAAGTATTCCTTTAATTAATGAGAATAATTTTTACAAAAAAATAATTTTTGTATCTTGAAAAAATATTTTATTTCCATTTGTATAAATAAGATTTAATTTATACAAACTAAAGTCATAAAATAGCGATATATATGTACTTATATAGAGAACGGTATATATTTTTTATACAGTAAATTTTGAAAATAATATCTATTTTTAAGCAAGTATTTATAATTATAGGCTTAAAATTTTCAATTAAAATAATAAAATAAAAGGAAGAATTATGAAAACAAGTGCAAGAAATGAGTTAAGTGGGAAAATTACAAACATTATTAATGGTGCTGTAATGAGTGAAGTAAAGATTACTGTTTCTCCTGATGTAACAATTAGTGCAACAGTTACAAAAGATGGCATTGAATCTTTAGGAGCTAAACTAAATGATAACATTACTGCAATCATTAAAGCATCATCAATTATTATCAGCAAAGTTCCTCTTAAAACAACTGCTAGAAATGTATTAAAAGGCAAAGTTCTTGAAGTTATTAAAGGTGCTGTTAATAGTGAAGTTAAACTTTCTTTAGGAAATAGCGTTATTTCGGCTATTGTTACAAATGATGCTATTGAAGATTTATCAATCAAAGCTTCTGAAGATGCTTATGCTTTATTCAAAGCTTCAAGCGTAATTTTAATCGCTGAATAATATAGGGTTTTTACCCTATATTTATATGATTTCTAATCTACTGCTAATATTTGCCATTCCGCAGTTATAAACTGAACTTGTAACTACTCCATCAATTTTGTATGAAGCATATTTTTCGATATTTGTTAGGTTTATTCCACCAGCGACTAAGATTTTCACTAATGGATAGTTTTCATTTTTGTAAGTGATGATTTTTTCAAGTTCTTCAAAATCAATTTTATCAAGTTGAAGTACATCAACTCCATTTTTCATTAGATTCACACTATCTTCAAAATTATCACTTTCCACATTTAATTTTTTTTCTGGAATTTTTGTTTTTATTCTTTTTAAATCTTCGTAAAACTCTTCGTTTTTTTTATACAAAATTCTATGTCCTTCAAAAAATAGAACTGTTTCTGAAAGATTTAATCTATGAGGCATTGCTCCACCACAAAATACTGCTTTTATACAAAATCTTTTTGAAAAAGGAAAAGTTTTTCTGGTTGTTAGAAGTTCACAAGAGGGATTGACTTTTTCTATTTTTTCTTTCATTTGGTGGGCATAAGTGCTTATTTTACAACTATATTCTAAAAGTATTTGGGTTAATCTCCAAGCTTTGTGAATATCTTCATAATCTCCTGAATATTTCAATATTGTAGAACCTTTTTCTATTTTTGTTTTACTTTTTTCAAAAAATTCAATTTTACAGTTTAAAAGTTCTGCTATTTTTGCTGCTTCTTCACTACAAGATACGATAATATCTTCCCTTGTAAAAACTTCAATTTGAGCTTTTACACTATTACAATTTTGTAAACTTGTTGTTAAATCAAAATATGGCAAGTCATCTTGAATATATTTTTCTAATTCTTGTATAGATAAATTAAACATTTTTTCTCTTTTCAAAAAAATTTAGGGCTAGAAAAAATAGCACTGAAATAAAGATTAATATTCCACTTAAAATCATAGCTAAATTGTAATCTCCATCAAATACAGCATTATAAATTGCTAATGAGATGGTATCCGTTTTACCTATAATATTTCCTCCAAGCATCAAAGTAATTCCAACTTCTCCTAAAGCTCTGGCAGTTGAAATCAAAAGTGCTACAATCAAAGAATTTTTTATATTAGGTAAAACAATAAAAATAAAAGTTTTCACTTCACTTTTTCCACTAATATATGAAGCTTCTTTTATATCACTAGGAAAAAGTTCAATACTAGCTTGTAAAGGTTTTACCATTAAAGGAAGACCTGCAATAAATGCTGCAATTACAATTCCACTAAAACTAAAAATCAAAGATATATCAAATTCATAAAAGATTTTTCCAATAAAACCATTTCTTCCTAAAATCAAAAGAAGAAAGAAACCTACAGCAATGGGAGGAAAAACTAAAGGTAAAGTAACAAGAGTATTTAGTAACCATTTAAGTTTTAGATTCTTTTTTGAAAGTAAATAAGCTATTGGAATACCAATAGCTATAAATAAAATAGCACTTACACTAATAGTTTTTAAACTAAGTAAAAAAGGCTCAGTAATCAGTGCTAAGTCTATATTCATTATAAACCATATTTTTCAAAAATATCTTGTGCAGTTTTAGATTTTAGGAAATTAGAGAATTTTTCACACTCATTTGTATTACAATTTTCTAATTTTCCTGCAACTATATCAATTGGAGTGTAATATTTTTTATCAACTTTTATAAAACCTCCAATACTTTCTTTATTTGCAATTGCTTCTGATATATTTACAAAAGCTACATCAACTTCATTTGTTAAAATATAAGTCATAGCTTGAGGTACAGTTGCCACAACTAGTAGTTTATCTTTTACTTTTTCTTCTAAATTTGCATTTTTTAAAAATTCAGTTCCTGCAATTCCATAGATTGCTTTTGCTGGATCGGGTATTGTTATTTTTTTAATATCTTCTTTTGTTAAATCGTCTATTGAAGTTAAGCTCTTATTTTTTGCATAAACAATTACTAATTCACCCTGCCCTAAAGTTGTAAAACTTTTAAAAATCAAACCACTTTTTTTCTCTAAAAAGTTTTTGTCTCCCACAATTAAAGCAATATCTGTTTGGGTAGCTTGAGTGCTTACTTGTTTTAAGTGTCCAAAAATAGCTTCAATTTTCTCACCATTTTTTTCATACTCTTTGATAATTTCCATTAAAGGTTTTTTATATCCCGCACCAGCTGCAATTTTTAATTCGCCTGCACTTAATATCAAAACAGAAGATACTAAAGTCAATACAATTTTTTTAAACATTTTTTATCCTTTTAATCAATTTTTTTAACTAATATTTTTTCAAGCCATCTTATATGTCGTGGACCTGTTCTTAGGTCATCTGAACTAATTAATCCGATTTTACCCTCACTAGGTTCTAATACTTTTCCATTTTTTTTGTAAAAAACAATTACATTGTCACCATTTTTTGTATTGAATAACTCGTTATAAGAAAAAATTACTTCGTATGCATCACTTGCAACTACTTGAATATAGATTTTATTAAAATCACTTTTATTTGATATTTTGATATTTGCTTTTTCAAGTATAGTTTTTAGTTTAACACCCTCATAACTTTGCACAGACTCTTTTGTCTGCCCACTCATACAAATAACAGGCATTGAACCTGTTTTTACGCCACTTAATTTTTCTAAATCTTCTACGTTTAGAGTTAATTTATTTAAAACTAAACCATCAATAAAAACTTCATTTGTCTCATATTGAGTACTATTTAAATTCTCTTTTGCATTTATGCATAAAGTAATAAGTAAAACTAAAAATATTTTATACATTTTCTTCTACCTCCCAAGAAATTAGTGCCCAAGTTAGATAATCTGGGATTTTTTTATATTTGTAAGAGCTATTAAAATAGTTTTTTAATAGCTCTTTTTCTTCATTTGAGAGTTCACCTAAACTCCAACTGATTTTTTCTACGAACTCTTCATCACTTGAGCTTTCAAATTTTGTATTTTCACTTAAAATGAAATCAACTTTTGCAAAAATTCCCATACTGTGAAGAACATTTACTAAATAAATATAATCAGGTCTTGGAAAAACCTCACGTTCAAGTTGATTTAGGATGTCAGAATCTATAAAACTTCCCCCAACTTTTGTTGTTAGATAAACTCTTTTATTTGCTTTTGAGTTTAGTTTTATCAAAGCATCTTTTATATCTTTCACTTCCATTGACCTAGAAGCTACAACAATATCAGCTTTTGGAACAGCATCCCAATTATCATCCCAAGATTTATGAATTGTTGTTATATTGTCTATTCCTTTTTTTTCGCAATTATCTTTTACACAACCTAACATTCCCTCTGAATAATCTAAGGCATATATTTTTGATAGTTTTGAAGCAATTGCAAAAGATATGGTTCCTGGTCCACAACCAACATCCAAAAGTGAAGAGGCATTATTCGTATCAATTTTGTCAATAAAAGTTTTTGTATATACACTTTTGTGAACATTTTGGTTCATACTATTTGCTCTTTTATCCCAATCTTGACTACTTTTTCCTTTGAAAGTTGAAACTTCCATTTGTTTTTTATACAAGTTTGCAAAGTCTAATTTGTCTAAATTTGTCTGTATTAATCCCATTTTTTTACCTTTTTATAAAGTTGGAATACAATATTTGTATCCGTTTTCTCTTGATATAATTTCAACATCTACATCGTAAAGCTCTTTAATAGCATGAGTCGTTAATTTTGTATTTATATCGCCCACATCAAATACTTTTCCATTTTTTAACATCATCACTTTATTTGAAGCATATAAGGCATGATCTGGATAATGGGTTGTTTTTACAAAAGTGTAACCCTCTTGGCATAACTCTTTTAAAAATTTCAAAAGTTTCAATTGGTTTCCATAATCAAGGCCAGTTACTGGTTCATCCATAAAGATGATTTTTGATTCTTGAACTAATGCTCGTGCTATAAAAGCTAATTGTCTCTCTCCACCACTTATTTGTGAATAGATTTCATTTTTTAAGTGAGTAATTCCTACTTTTTCAATACATCTTATTGCTAGGTCTTTGTCTTTATTTGAATAATTTGAGAATAATCCAATATGAGCTAATCGCCCCATTAAAACCACATCAAAAACCGTATAATCAAAGGGAATTTGGTGAGTTTGGGGAACATAAGAGATTTGTTTTGCTAACTCTTTAGGAGAATACTTTTTTATATCTTTTGCAAGTATTTCTATGCTTCCTTTTGCTTTGTATATGCCTAAAAGAATTTTTAATAATGTTGTTTTTCCACAACCATTTTGACCAACAAGAGATAAGACATCACCTTGATATAATTGAAAGTTTACATCTTTTAAAACTTCTTTATTTTTATATGAAAAAGAGATGTTTTTTGCATCAATTAATAACATTAAAAACCTCTCTTTGCATTTTTTAAAACAAGAATAAAAATTGGTATTCCAATAATGGCTGTTACTATTCCAATAGGTATTTCAAAAGAAAAAATCATCCTTGAAGTATTATCAACAATAAGTAAAAAGATAGCTCCCAATAAGGCACTACTTGGCAGAATAACTTTATTATCAGCTCCAAATAAGAGTCTTGCTATGTGAGGAATAATAAGTCCAATCCAACCAATAATTCCTGCCATTATCACACTTAAAGCACTTATAAATGTGGCAGTTATAATTACAATGATTTTTATTTTAATGGTATCCACACCCAAAGCTTTGGCTTCTTCATCTCCTAGACTTAAGGCATTTAAATATTTTGAGAAGAAGATTAAAATTAAAATACCAATTAACATAGGAATTGATAAATCCCAAACAATATTTGAAGTACTAAAAGATAAACTTCCCATAAGCCAATAAGTAATTGCAGGAAGTGCATCATAAGGATCAGCTGAATATTTAACTATTGATAATAAAGCAGAGAATAAAGAACTACTTATTATTCCCCCTAAAACCAAAATAATCATATTTTTTGCACTTGAATAAATAAATGAAATTGTAAGTGCGAATAAAACTGCAAGCATTCCAAAAATAAAAGTTGAAAGATTTATGAAAAACCAACTCCAACCCAAAACCATTCCAAGAGCTGCGCCAAAAGAAGCTCCTGATAAAACTCCTAATATTCCAGGAGAAACTAAAGGATTTACAAACATTGCTTGAAAAGCTGAACCTGAAACTGCAAGTGCAGCTCCTATAATTACAGCTGCAATTATCCTTGGTAATCGTATTTCAAAAATCACACTTTGTAACATCTCATATTTTTCTAAAGTAATATTTGAATCAAAACCAATTATTTTTTTTATAAACATGATATATTCATCTAAACTTATTTGATAATTACCCATAAAAAGTGAGATATTCATAACAATTAAAAGAGTTATAATTAAGAGCGTAAAGCCAATTTTATTCAAGGTCTTTCCCCATAATTTCATTTAGTTGAACATCTGTTAATTCCATATTTAAGAAAATACTATAAAACTCTTTTGCCTCTTTATTTATATCAAGTTGATAAATATTTGGATGAAAAATTGATAAGAGCCATTTTAGACCTAACAATTGCATAAATGATGGAGGTCTATCAAACCAGCTAAATGGTCCTTTTGGTAAGTAATATACTTGTTTGTTTTTAACTGCATTGATGTTTTGCCATTTTTTGTCTTTATAAATTTTTTCATAAAACTCTTTATCATAAATCAAGATAATTTCTGGATTATAGTTTAGAACTTGTTCAAAATTTATGGTTTGTTTTCCAAATAGGTCTTGAGTTTCACATTTATGAACATTCTGACCTCCTGCTAAAGCAATTAGTTCCACATGAAGTGAAGTATCACATTCCGTTTGAAGACCATTATTCCCTTGGGCATAATAAACCCTTGGCTTTTTATCTATTTTAGATGTAATATTTTTTGCTAAAGCTAGAGTGTCTTTTCCATATTTTTGTAGAGTATTTGCCCTTTCTTCTTTGTGTGTTAATTTTCCAATAAAGGAGAAAGATTCAACAAGTTCTTCTAAATTATTTGATTTAAAATAAGCAAGAGGTATATTTTTATTTCCTAAAGAGGCTCTTATTTTTTCTTCACCCATTTTTTTTGTAAATTCAGATACTAATATAATATCTGGCTTTGATTGTAAAATCATTTCACTATTAGGAGTTCTGCCTTTTCCAAACCAGCCACCAAGTACAGGTAAATCTACAATTCTCTTATCTAAGTATTTTGCTTCTAGCTCATAAAAAGGAAAGTTTAGTCCTATAATCTTATCTCTATCTATTGCATATAAGCTGTACAAAAGTATAGGACTTGAGGCATAAATTCTTTGAACATCTGATTTTATTTCTATCTTTTGATTGTACATATCTTCAAAAATTACAGCATTACTATAAATATATAAACTAATTATGAGTATGAATATTTTAAACATAGGGTTTTACCTCTTTTACATATAGTTCTAAAACTTTTTTTGCGCGTTTTGAAGATTTTGTTAGTGGTTTTAATAGTAAAGTTTCTATATTAAATGACTCTTTTAATCTCTTGATTTGTTCTATACACTCTTTCGGAGTTCCACAAATACTATTTTCTAGAATTTTATTTTTATCAAATAATTTATTTCTAATATCAAGATATTCACTATTTGTTAGTAGTTTTACTAATGCAGGATTTGTATCTTTTGAAGCAATCATAGATTGTAAAAAAATATCTGCACAATATTGTGCTTCTTCTATAATTTCATCTTTGTTATAACCTATATTAATACCTCTAGCAAGTCTAAAAGATAGAGGTTTTATAGGATTTAGTTTATTGTATAAGTCAAAAATATTTTCAACTTCATATTTACAAATAGCTAAACTTCCTATTAATCCATATCCATTTTCTGCTGCTTTTTTTATAGCTTCAATTGATTGAGAAGCTATAAAAGTTTCAAATTCTCGTTTAACATTTGGGCGAATAGTTATATCTTTACATGAGAAATATTTTCCATGAAAAGTTATATTATCCTCTTTTAATAGTTTATGAATTAGTTCATTTGCTTCAAACATCACTTCTCTATTTGTTAGAGCATTTGTCTTAAATGTTTTATCATATATTGGAAAAGCACCTTTTGCAATGCCAAATAAAAACCTATCTTTGTCAAAAGTTTTAATCACAGCTAACTCTTCTGCTAGTTGTATAGGATTATAATAAGGTAATAATATGGCGGCTGTTCCAATTTTTATCTTTTTTGTTTTTCCTAAAAGATAAGAGGTAACTGTAAGTGGTGAGGGAATTACACTAAAGTTATTAAAGTGATGCTCTGTTAGCCATGCTTCTTCAAAACCTAGTTTTTCTGCATAACAAACCAAAGAAATTTGGTCAGTTATGGCTTTTTGATAATCGTTTTCCCAATTTTCAAAAAGACAAAAAAGTGCAGTTTTCATTTTAAAATTTATATGTTAAGTTTGTATATAAAACTCTTCCAGCCTCTGGAAAACCATAATCAAGTTGATAGTTTTTATCAAATAAATTAGATACTCCAACATCATAACTTAGTTGTTTTGTAATATCATATATTACTTTTGTTCCCCAAACTACCATGCTTCCTGTTTCTTCATAAGGTGAAGTTGCATTTGTTTTTTTACTTGAAGCATATTGCATATTTAAATTTGTTGTAAGACTTTTTACAGGTTGATAATTTACAGCCATAGCTACTTTATTATTAGGAACATTAGTTATTTCAACTAAATTGTCTTTATCTTCAAGTAATAATCTTGTATAACTTCCTTCAACTGTTAAACCATTTTCAAAGTCATGCATATATTCTAACTCAAAACCTTTTTGAGATACATTTCCAACATTTTGTAATTGTTGTTGTTTTGTTGTGCCATAATAAACATTAACATAATCACTTTGGATAAAATCTTTTATATCAGCATAAAAGACGCTACCTTTTAATGTTGAACTCTGGAAAAGTTTATTAAATCCAACTTCGTAATTGATTGTTCTTTCTTCATCTAAATCAGGATTTGGTATAAATCTTTTAAATTTAAATGAATATCTATCTTTGATACTTGGAAATCTTGTTTTTTTTGCAACTCCTCCATAAATTCCTAAACTTTCATCTATATCATATTCAAGTTTTGCCATTGGATTTATAGCATCTGCATTTCCTTTATCAAACTCTGCTTTTGTACCAAATCCAGTAATATCCGTTCCATTAGGTGTTGAACCATAACTTCCACTTGAACCAAAATTTGTATTGTCTGCTTTTTGAACATCATCTTTGTCATAACTTGCACCAAATATAAATCTAGTTTTTTTATTAATATGATAAGTGTCTTCAAAACCTAATGAATAAGTGTAAACACTCATTTCATAATTTTGAGCTTGTTTAGCACCACCTTCTGTATGGTTATCTTCTTTTGCATGAAGAGCAACTTTTATATTATTATTTCCACTATCCAATTGTCCTAACTCAAGTGACATACCTTTTGTATCATCATCATACCAACTAGGATTTCCTACACCACCATAACTATATGTTGAGTGAGTGTCATCAGTATAAATTGATAAAGAATTTTTAAATTTATCATAAAAAAATCTAGTTTTTAAGTAGAAATATTTAAAATCAGTTTTTGATAAGAAATAAATACTCTCTTTATCCCAATAATCCCAATCCCAATATTTTGGGCTATCTGATAAATATACTGTTGGAGGTACACCTTTATCTGCTTTTTGATTTATATAATTAATTGCATATTCATCTGTGTCATTTGGTGTATAACCAACTTTTAGATTTAGTTTTTTATCTAGTGAATCAGACTCTACTCTTTTATCACTTTTTTGTAAGTTGGTATGAGTGAAATCTTTTGATAATGGGTAATTGTCTCTTTCAAGGTAAGAACCAGATGCTTGAACATAATATTTACCTTGGTTCGTACCTAAGTTTATATAAGATTTTTTACCTCCACCTGAAAAAATACCACTAGATATTGTTCCTTCAAACTCTTTAGTCGGTTTCTTTGTTACTAGATTTATTGCACCTGCAAAAGTATTAGCCCCAAGTAAAGGAGAAGTCAATCCTTTACTTAGTTCAATTTGTGATAAATCAAATGTTGTAAATCTTGAAAAATCTACATATCCATCATAAGCAACTGCGATTGGAATACCATCAATGTATAAAGGAACATGTTTTACATCAAAACCTCGAACATTAACCATCTGTTCATTTCTACCACCACTATTATAAATACTAATACCACTTACTGTGTCTAAGGCTTCAAGTATTGTTTTCTTCTCACCATTTTGCATATCTTCACTATAAATTACATTACTATTAAACTTCTGGTCACCCGTATAAGAATCTATAACATCAATTTTTCCTAACTCAAAAGTTTCAGCATATATTGAACTTACAAATAAACTAGCTGAGATAGTTGAAAAAACTATTTTTTTCATATTTTTCCTTTTAGTTTACTAACCATTATATATTTGAGTATATAACGATAGATAATATTTTAAATAATTAATGCAGTAAATTAAACTATTATCTTTATAATCTTTTAATTTATACTGAACAATTACACCAAGTAATGGGATGTTTTATGTTTATAAGCCTTGAATCATTGGGCTAAATGCTTTTGTACTTAGACTTACTTTTTGTCCTATTTTTAGATTTTTTGCTTCTTCATTTCCAACAACAACTTCAACTAATTGTTGGCCAATTGATACAATAGCAATATGTATTACATCAACTTTTATAATGTCTAAAAGTTCTCCCTCAAATGAGAATTTTTGACTACCTTTTGTTTTTAAAAGAACATCTTTTGGTGATCCATCATTTATAATTTGACCGTAATTTAAAACTACGACACGATTTGCCAAACGATAAATTTCACTTGGATCATGACTTACCATGATAGTAGTTGTATTAAACTCTTTGTGTAATGTAAGAATTTCATTTTGAAGTTTAGTTCTCATCTCTGAATCAAGTGCAGATAATGGTTCATCCATGAGTAGAATTTTTGGTTTATTCATTAAAGCTCTGCACAAACTAATTCTTTGTTTCTGTCCCCCACTTAGTGTTTGTGGGAATCTATTTTTTAACTCTTCTAATTCTGTCATTTTTAATAAATAGTGAGCCAACTCTTTATCTTTATTTACATAAAGAAGATTATCTAATACAGAGAAGTTTGGAAATAATGCATAATCCTGAAAAACAAAACCTATCTCTCTTTTTTGTGGTGCTAGAGAGAATTTTTCATTAAGCCAAATATTATCATCAATTTTAATTGTTCCATTTGCACTTTCAAGTCCGGCTAAAATTCTAAGAAGTGTTGTTTTTCCACTTCCACTTAATCCTGCAAGTGCTAAAAATTCACCTTGTTTTATTTCAAGATTTACATTTAAATCCATTTCTCCATTTGCACCATGAAGTTTTTTGTTAATATTAATATTTATCATTTATCAAATCCTGAAAATACTTTTTTTTGTTTTCCATTAAAAATATAAACACCCAAAAGTGTAAGGAAGCTCAGTGTTATCATTATTGCACTATAAATATGGGCATTTGTATAATCCATAATTTCAACAAATTCATAAATAGCAACTGAGGCAACTTTTGTTTGTCCAGGAATACTTCCCCCAACCATTAAAACAACTCCAAATTCACCTACAGTATGGGAAAAAGTTATAATAAGTGCTGTTAATAATGCAGGTTTCATATTTGGTAGAGCAACTTTAAAAATAGTTGTTAACTTGTTTTTTCCAGAGATATAACTAGCTTCTAGCATATTTTTATTTAGACCCTCAAAACCACCTTGTAAAGGTTGAACCATAAAAGGCAGACTATAAAAACAACTAGCAATTATTAATCCAGTGAAATTAAATACAAGTTTTATTCCAAAAGTACTTTCAAAAAATGCTCCAATTGGAGAGTTATAAGATAGTGCCCAAAGTATATAAAACCCAATAACAGAAGGTGGTAAAACTATAGGAAGAGCTGTAATTGCTTCAAAAAATGGTTTTAATTTTGATTTTGATTGAGATAAAAACCAAGCAAGTGGTAAACTTATAAAAAATAGAATTAAAGTTGTAATACCAGCTAATTTGAACGAGATTAAAAAAGGTTCAAATTCTATGTTTTTCAATAACTCAATCATTTATAATTTCCTGTATTGATAAGTTACTAGCTTTTATCAAAATTGTAACTTCATCGTTTTTTTGTAGATTCATTCTTTTTGAAGAATCTTTTGTAATGATACTTTCAAAAAGAACATCATTAACTTTTAAGATAACACTACTTAAAAGTTGCCCATTTTCTAGGCTTTCTATAGTTGCAACAAGTTGATTTGAAAAACTCATATCTCCATTTAGATTTTTTGCAATTGATATATCTGAGGGTTTTACTAAAAGTTTTACTTTTTTGCCTATTTGCATATCACTACTTAAATCTAAACTCATCATTTTTAGAGTTAATCCTGAAAAATCAAACTCTACGATATTTAAGTTATCGATATTATTTATCTTTTTTATTGTTGCAACTAATTGACTCATTTAACTAAATATCCATAATCTACAAATATTTTTTTCGCTTTTTCGCTTAATATAAAATCATAAAATGCTTTTACTTCTGCATTATCTTTTGCATTATTGATGATTACTATACCTTGTTTGATTGGTTTATATAAAGTTGGATCAACACTTATCCAGTTGATATTTTCTTTATATTGAGACATTTTTTCATCATATAATGATGATTTTGCAATAAATCCAACATCAGCAGCAGTTGTTGCATAAGTTACAACTTGTGAAATTGATTCTGCATATACAAATTTACTCTCAATTGAATCAGGAATTTTTGCATTTTTTATAGCTTCAATAGCTGCTGTTCCATATGGTGCAGTTTTTGGGTTTGCAATAGCAATTTTTGATATTGAATCATCTTTAATTAAATCTATTCCTTTTTTGAAATCAAGTTCTTTTGAACTTAACATTGCAATTGCACCTTGTGCATAAACAACAGGTTTTGTAATTGCTATATTTTCTTCATAAAGAGACTCAGGGAATTTCATATCTGCAGACATAAAGATATTAAATGGAGCTCCATTTTTAATTTGTGCAGTTAATTTACCACTACTTCCTAAAGTTACTTGTATTTGTGTATCAGGATTTGTTTTATTAAATTCTGCAATTAACTCATTTATTACATAACTAACATTCGCTGCAACTGCTATATTTACTTGCCCTGCAAACATTGTTGAACTTAAAACCATTAAACCTAAAATTATCTTTTTACCTGCAAGCAGGATTCCACTTTGTTTCATCATTTTTTTTCCTTATTTTCCAATTATTACATCAGAGGCTTTTATAATAGCACTCACCTGCGTACCCTTTTTCATTTTTAATCTATCAAAAGAACCTGTCGTTATAACCGAAGCAATTTTGTCACTATTACCAATGTCAATAATTAATTCAGTATTTATTTCATCTTGATTCACAGAATCAATTGTTCCTTGAAATTTATTCCTTGCACTGATATTTAATGAAATATCAGTTGTGATTAATACAGTACTTGATTTAAAAATAGCTACAACTTCATCTCCTAATTTTAAATTTAGATTATTCACTGCTGTTTTTGTTATAACTGAAACAAGTGTGTAACCACTTTTTAGTTTTATAAAAACTTCAGCATTTATTTTTCCATATTCAATTAATTCCACTGTTCCACTTATCTGATTTCTTGCACTTATTTGCATTGATAATCTCCTTATAGTTTTTAATGTTCCTGTATTTATATCAGTTATCTGACTTAAATTCTTAAGAAACTTCTTTTGTTCATTTCTTAAAATTTCAAAAGTTGCTATAAGATTTTCTCCATAAGGTGTAAGTGTTGTTCCTCCGCCTCCAACTCCGCCAGTTTCTCTTTGAACTATTGGTGTTGTTGACAGATTGTTCATAGATTCAATGGCTTCCCATGCTGCTTTATAACTCATAGGAACTTCTTTGGCTGCTTTACTAATTGAACCTGTTCTTTTAACTGCAATTAATAAATCAATTCTTTTTTCTAATAAAAAAGGTTGATTAAAAATCTCTAAAGTTAAATTTGATGATAATTCCACACGTGTCCTTTTGGTTATATCTTTTTCTATATAACGATAAATAAAAAAAATTTTAGCATTATGTATCTTAATATATAACGATAAATTAAAAAAAACTAGAAGAAGATCTTCTAGTTTTTAAATTATCTCACTGAATCGAAGAAATAATCTGTTTTTGCAATATCTTTAGTCTCTTCATCTAATTGATCTAAGATAGCATTTGTAATCCAAGTTAATAGATTTAATCCACCTTCATAACCACTAATAGAGTATCTATGTAAGTGATGTCTATCAAAAATTGGGAATCCAATTCTGATTAAAGGTATTTTTGTATCTCTATATAATTCTTTTCCGTAAACATTTCCAATCATAAAGTCAACTGGTTCTGTGAATAATAAACTTCTTAAATGCCATAAATCTTTTCCACCCCAAATATTACATTCAGCAGCTCTAGAAGATTTAGCTAAGATAGCTTTCATATCTTCTTCCCAACCTTTTCTTGGTGCATTATTACACACAATGTGAGTTGGAACTGAACCCATTTCTACTAAGAATGAAACCATTCCTAATAAGAAGTCAGGATCTCCCCAGATTGCAATCTTTTTACCATGCATATATGGATAAGAATCTTGCATTGCATCAACAAATTTTGCTCTTTGTTGTTTTAATTCTTCAGGAACTTCTTTTCCAGTTAATTCTGCTAATTTCATAACAAAACCATCTGTTCCACTTAATCCAATTGGATTACAAGTTGCAAAAGTTTGTTTCCATTTATTTTTAATAGTTTTAGCTGTTAAAATTGAAGAATATTTTTGTAAACTTATAGTCGCTTTTGCGTTAATTGCTGTTTTTGCATCAGCTATTTTTGTTCCACCAGCATATAATTTATATTCTCCAGCTCCTGTGTCCCATTGCTCTTCATGGTCACCAATCATGATGATTTTATCACCAAACATTTTAGAGATTTTTTTAATTTCTTTTAATGATCCCAAATATGGTTCAAATCCAGGAATTATATTAATTCTTTCAGCATCAACTACTCTTTCAACACCTTCAGATAATTGCTCTAAAGTTGATTTCATCATATTGTCATAACCTGTAATATGTGATCCAACAAATGAAGGAGTATGAGCATGAGTAATAAGAGTATTATCTAAATCACCCTCAGCATCAGCTCTTGCACCAATAACGAATGCATTTAAATCATCTCCGATAACTTCTGCCATACAAGTTGTACTTACAGAAATCATTTCAGGTTTATATAAAGCATTACAGTTTCTTAAACCATCTTTCATATTAGCAAGTCCACCAAATACCGCTGCTGATTCTGACATTGAATCAGAAACACAAGGAGTTGGTTCTTTAAAGTGTCTAGTGAAATAAGTTCTAAAATATGCAACACATCCATGCGAGCCATGAACATAAGGCATAGTGTTTTCAAAACCTAAACCAACCATTACAGCACCTAAAGGTTGACAAGCTTTTGCAGGGTTAACTGTAATAGCTTCTCTTGCTAAATTTTTTTCTCTATAATCCCAAGATTTTGTCCATTCTGCAATTTCTGCAACTTTCTCAGGTGAAGTAGCACCTGTAGAACTCTCAAATTGTTTTTTATTTTTTAAAACTTCTTGGTATTCAGGCTTTAAAAAAAGTTTTTGTCCGTTTACTATATTATCTAAATCTTGCATAGCCTTCTCCTTACGCTTCTTTTTCCCATGGAGCTTTTGTGTGGTTCCATACTGGCGAATTTATTGCTAAATCCATATCTTTTGCGAAAATTGCAAAAGCGTCATATCCATGATAAGGACCACTATAATCCCATGAGTGCATTTGTCTAAATGGTAATCCCATTTTTTGGAATACATATTTCTCTTTTACCCCTGCTGCAACTAAGTCTGGTCTTAATTTTTTAACGAACGCTTCTAATTCATACTCATTAGCATCATCATAAATTAAAGTAGATCTTTCAATCTCGTCTTTAGTTCTTTTATAATCATCCCCATGTCCGAATTCATAACCTGTTCCGATTACTTCCATTCCTAAATCTTCATAAGCTCCAATAACGTGTCTTGGTCTTAATCCACCAACATAAAGCATAACTTTTTTACCCTCTAACATTGGTCTGTATTTTGCAATAACAGCATCAGTCATAGCAGTATATTTAGCAATAACAGCTTCAGTTTTTGCTTGAATTGTTTCATCAAAGAATGAAGCAATTTTTCGCAAACTCTCAGTTGTTTTTGTAGGTCCAAAGAAGTTATATTCCATCCAAGGCACATTGAACTCTTGTTCCATATGTCTAGCAATATAGTTCATTGATCTATAGCAATGTAATAAATTTAATTTTGATTGAGGAGCAATAGCTAACTCTTTATAAGTAGCATCCCCAGACCATTGAGCAATAACTCTTAAACCCATTTCTTCTAAAATAATTCTTGTTGACCAAGCATCTCCACCGATGTTATAATCCCCAATAATTGATACATCATAAGGAGTTGATTCGAAATCTTTTCTATAAGAAGTATCTGGCATGATATAATCTCTAATCATATCGTTTGCAATGTGGTGACCAAGTGATTGAGAAACTCCTCTAAATCCTTCACATGAAACTGCAATCGTTTGATGACCTGTTTCTTTTTTATGCATTTTAGCAACTGCGTGAATATCGTCCCCAATTAATCCAATTGGACACTCTGATTGAACTGAAATTCCATTATTTAATGGGAATAATTCATCAATTTCTTGAAGTGCTTTTTTAAGTTTTTTATCTCCACCAAATACGATATCTTTCTCATTAAAATCTGTAGAAAAGTTCATAGTAACGAAAGTGTCAACACCTGTTGTTCCTATATAATAATTTCTTCTTCCACCTCTTGAATATTGTCCACATCCAATTGGTCCATGAGAGATATGAATCATATCTTTAATTGGTCCCCAAACAACCCCTTTTGAACCCGCATATGCACAACCTCTTTGTGACATTACACCTGGTACTGTTTGTTTGTTACTTCTTGTTGTATCACAAGAACCTTTTCCTGTTTCAGGTGAATCTACACCTAAATGTTTTGCTCTACTTTTTTTAGCTTTTTCTGGATATGCTTCTAATACTTCAGCAATCGCTTCTTTTTGAAGACTTTCTAATGTTTCTGGTCCCATAATTTCTCCTTTAAAGAAAAAGTAGCTTACGCTACTTTAACTCTGTATAGATTCATGTCATCTAATTTTCTACAAACTGCTTTAGTTGCATCACCATCAACGCTTTTTGAAATTTCAGAAATTTGGTATTTATTTGTGTAATAAATCATTTTAAAACCATCAATTTCTTTACATTCAGTATTTGTATAATAATCTACAAGTGCAGTATGTAAAAAAGAACCTTCAGCAACTGGAATAGTTTCTAATTTAACACCTTCTCTTGTTTCACTTGTTAATGTTACTGTTTTCCCTGCAGCATCAATACCTTCGTTTACTTTTTCGATTACTTTTTCAAAACTTACATTATTACCTTCACTCGCTGGAAAGTGGTATCCACATACAAACATAATTTTCTCCTTACTACTATTTTTATTTTAATTTTTTTGTTTTTTTAATCTTAATGATTAAGCTTCTTCAGCTTTTTTACCAACGTTTTCTAAATCAGCTTCTTCTTCTAATCCGAATTCCATTAATAGGTTTTCTAAATCATCCATTTCTAATGGTTCAGGAATAACTTTTAAGTCATTAGCAATGATTTTTCTTGCTAATTCTTTATATTCCATAGCTTGGTCATGACTTGGTGAGAATTCAACAACTGTCATTCTTCTTAACTCAGCTCTTTGAACGTGGTTAGATCTTGGAACGAAGTGAATTAATTGAGTACCAATTTGCATTGCTAAGTGTTTTGATAAATCATATTCTTTATCTGTCATTCTAGCGTTACAAATTAATCCAGCAAGTCTAACTCCACCAGTATTTGCATATTTTAAAATACCTTTTGAAATGTTATTAGCAGCATACATAGCCATCATTTCACCAGACATTACGATATAAATTTCTTGAGCTTTACCTTCACGAATTGGCATAGCAAATCCACCACAAACAACATCTCCAAGAACGTCATAAGAAACGAAATCTAATTCATCTGTATAAGCACCCTCTTCTTCTAAGAAGTTAATAGCTGTAATAACACCTCTACCTGCACAACCAACACCTGGCTCAGGACCACCTGATTCAGTACAATTGATATAACCCTCAGTTATGTCATTATTATCAGGGTGAAATTCTCCCGCACCTGGTTTACATACATCTTCTAATTCTAAATCTTCAACTGTTCCAGCTTCAGAAGCTAATTGCATAATTGTACATTGAGCTTTTTCATGTAAAATTAATCTTGTTGAATCCGCTTTAGGATCACATCCAACGATTAATATTTTTTGACCATAGTAGTGGCACATTGCCGCTAAAGTATTTTGAGATGTAGTAGATTTACCAATCCCACCTTTTCCGTAAAACGCGATTTGTCTTAATGCTGACATTTTAACTCCTTTGATATATATGTTTACGAAATACATAATTGCACTTTGCGTTCCACAGAAAAGATTTTTTATAAATTTTTATAAATTTTTTTGTAAAGCCCTATACTACGAGATTTTATGAGTGAAAAATTTTTAAAATTTATTTTCAAGATATTTTTTATCCGATTTTATTCATACAAATTTTGTAAATATTTTTGTAAAAAATGAAAAAAGTAAATCTTTAAAATGTCAAAAAACTTATTTTTAAGATAGTATTAGAGTAGTAAAATTAACGTGTAAATTAGAATTATGTAAATTATTTATATTATGTAGGTTTAAAATGAAAAAAAAAGAATACAAAAAAGAGTTATATGATTTGCAAGTTGAACTGGTTAAGTTCCAAAAAGAAGTAATTGAAAAAGATTTACAAGTTTGTATCATCTTTGAAGGTCGAGATACAGCTGGTAAAGATGGAGTTATAAAAAGATTTTTACAACATTTAAGCCCAAGAGAAGTAAAAACTATAGCTCTTGGAATACCCACAGATAAAGACAAAAAATCTTGGTATTTCCAAAGATATGTACCACATTTACCCTCTTGCCAAGAAATAATTTTATTTAATAGAAGCTGGTATAACAGAGCTGGTGTTGAAAAAGTAATGAATTTTTGTACGCCAAAACAGTTAAAATCTTTTTTTAATGAAGTAAGTAATTTTGAACAAATGTTAAATCATTCGGGAATTATATTTTTTAAATATTATCTTGATATTTCAAAAGATGAACAAAAGAAAAGATTAAAAGATAGAAAAACTAATCCTTTAAAACAATGGAAAATAAGCCCAATTGACCAAAAAGCAGAAGAGTATTGGAATGAATATTCAAAAGCTAGAGATGATATGTTTATCCGAACTTCTTATAGTTATGCTCCTTGGTATATTGTAAATGCTGATGATAAAAAAGAAGCTAGATTAAATGTAATAAAACATTTTTTATCAAATATGGATTATGCTAAAAAAGAGGAAAAACTTTTGGCTTTTGATAGGGATATTGTTTGTAAATTTGATCCAATTTGTTATGAGAAAGGATTAATTAAAAAATGATTTTAGACCCTTTATTAACACACTTTATTTTAACTATGGTATATAGTTTTTTAATAGGATTAGAATTAAGAGCTTATAAATTAACTTTCCATCCTAACGATAAAGAGTTCTTTGGAACAGCAAGAACTTACACTTTTGTAGGTATTTTAGGATTCGTTTTATATAAAATTGAACCTATTAATTTTTCTGTTTACATTGTTGGATTTATTGGGATTTCTTTACTTTTTACTCTGTTTTATTATAAAACATTAAATGAAAAAAAGCATAGTATAGTTTTATATTTGGTTTTAATGTTGGTTTATAGTTTTGGTCCTTTATCAAATCTTTTCTCTTTTTGGTTTCCCTCTTTACTTTTTGTAGCAACGATATTTCTATTAAATGCAAAGAAAAAGTTTTTAAGTTTTAATATGAAAATAAATATTTACGAATTTGAAACTTTAGGAAAAATGATTTTACTATCATCTGTTGTTCTACCTTTACTTCCACAGGATAAATTAATTCCATATTTAGGCATTTCTCTTTATAAAATCTGGTTAACTGTTGTTGTGATTTCTGCAATTTCTTATGCTGGATATATTGTTCAAAAATATCTATTTCCATCTAAAGGTATTTTTCTAACAGGTTTAATTGGAGGAACATACTCTTCAACAGCAACAACTGTTGTTTTATCAAAAAAAGCTCAAACTTTAGAAAAAAATCACATTATAACTGCTGCAATTATTGCTGCAACTTCTATGATGTACATAAGAATTCTTGCAATTTCTGCTATTTTCAATATTGAAGTTGCAAAAACAATTTTGTTACCATTTTTGTTTTTCATTGTTTTAACGGGAATTACGACCTATGTTTATTATAAAAAAGCATCAAAAGTTGTAGGTAATTTTGAGATAAAAGATTCAAATCCACTTGAATTAGGAACAGCATTTATTTTTGCATTTTTGTTTGTTATTACAATGATGATTACAAATTTTGTTATTCAGAATTATGGAACAAGTGGTTTACAGTTTTTATCGACGATTGTAGGTTTTACAGATATTGATCCATTTATTTTATCTCTTCTAACAGGTAAATACACAATTGAACCTTCACATATTGCATCTGCAATTATCATATCAGCAGGAAGCAATAACATATTAAAATCAATTTATACTTTGTGGTTTGGAAAAGATAAAACAATTACAAGTTTTGTTTTACTTATGATTTTAGGTGTTTTTACAATTTTAGTAGGATTTTTTCTTTAAAATCTCCTACTAAAATGTAATAGTTACATTTAAACTTTTATAGTTTTTATTTTCAAATAACATTTCACTATTATCAAAAGATAGTAAGTATTTATGCATTTCAACAATAGTTTTATATGTGTTGGTTAATCCTAATCCTGTACCTTGACTTTGATGTTTTGTTGTGAAATATGGTTCAATTATTTTTGAAAGTATCTTTTCATCAATCCCACCTGCATTATCTTGGATTTTTAGGTTAAGATGATTATTTATACTTTCAGTTTTTATTATAATTACTCTATTTTCAACATTGGTTTCAATAAATGCTTCAATTGAATTATTTAGAATATTTTTAATTGCTTCAGAAAATTTAAATTTATCTATATAAATTTTATTATCAACTTTATAGTTTGTTATTATTTTTATATGATTTTTTTCGAAATTTTTTTTCATTTCATGTAAAATTTCACTGATTAGTTGACAAATACTATAAGCCTTTCCGAAAGTTTCAAAAGCCATATCGTCAAAATTATTAATTATATTTGATAAATAATTTGTAATTTCTACAATTTTGCTCATATCATTATCTAAATTTGAAATATCATATAAATTTAGTTCTCTTTGTAGTTTAATTCCACTAGCAATAATTGAAATTGTACTTAATGGTTGTTTCCATTGGTGTGAAATATTTTGAATTAATTCATTTAGTGATTTAAACTTTTTCTCTAATTCTATGAGTTTTAAAAGAGTAAAATTCTTGATAATTAATAAAATCTCTTTTTGATTTGGCATTAAATTCATCGTAATATAAATAATCATTGATTTTCCATATTTTGTAATAAAAGTTGCCTCAAAATTTTCGATATATTTTTCTTTAATTACTTGATTTATTAGTTCTTGAATTTTTTCTTTACTTGCTTGTGGGAATAGTTGAAAAGTTGGAATATTAATAAGTTCATTATAAGTATATTCACTTAATTGTTTAAATGAGTCATTAAACTTTATAAAATTACCATCTAAATCAATGGTAGCAATTCCATCTTTTGAACTATAAAATATTGTTTCAAACTCTTGTTCTAATTTTTGTTCTTTTCCTAAATTAATAATGGTTATATATAACAATGGAGTCTCTTGGTTTAGTTCAATCTTTTTACTTTTGATTAAAACATCTAGCGCTTTTCCATCTTTTGTTTTATGTTTAGTTGTAAATTTATCCCAACCTTTTTCAACAATATTTTTTTGTCTTTCCCCCATCTCTTCATTAGTCATAAATTCTAAAGTTAAATCTTTCGGAGTGATTTGTTTAATCTCTTCTTCTGAATAGTTATATAAATCTAAAGCTGTTTGGTTATACAAGATAAATTTTTGTGTTTTTAAATCAAGAATTAAAATAGCATCAAGGGATTCATTAAATAAAGTAGATAATAGATTGATTTGTTGAGTATTCATAGAAATCCTTTCTATATAATGGGTATTATATAAAAATATGATATTAATTATCCTATGAATCTTTCATTTTCTTATAAATTTCCATGTTTTAATCATTTTCTTTTATTTTAAAAAGGAAAGTTTCAAACTTTCCTTTTTTATTTAATATTTATTTTTTTAGCTTTAACATCATTTTTACCAATAAACTCTTTTTCATTTGCATTTGAAACTATAAGTTTTGCTATTGTATCAGTATTCATGGCAACATCATGTGTTTGAGAAGCTACCATGGCATTTTGTTGTGTTTGTTGGTCTAATTGAGTAACAGCATCATTAATTTGTTCTATACCTGTAAGCTGTTCTTTACTTGACATCTCTATATCTTGAATTAAATTTATAGTATTTGTTATATTTTGATTTAACTCTTTATACCCATTTATCATATGATTTGCTATTTCTTTACCTTGATTGGCTTTTGAAGTTGCATTTCCTACTATGTTTTTTATCTCTTTTGCTGCTTCTGCACTTCTACTTGCAAGATTTCTTACTTCTGCTGCAACTACTGCAAATCCTTTTCCTGCTTCTCCTGCTGTTGCTGCTTCTACAGCTGCATTTAAAGAAAGAATATTTGTTTGAAATGCTATTTGGTCAATTACTGTTATTGCTTCATTGATTGAATTTACTTGAACATTTATCTCTTCCATAGCAACTGTTGTTTGGTTTGCTAAATTCTCTCCATCTTTTGCAGATTTTGTAACACTACTTGAATATGTTGCCATTTTTTGAATATTTTGCGTATTATTTCTAATATTTGATGTTATCTCTTCTAAGGCTGCTGCTGTTTCTTCTAGGCTTGCTGCTGCTTCATTTGAACTGATATTTAATTTATCAACATTTCTTAATAGAATATCTGAGCTTTCATCTAATGTTAATCCATTTGATTTATTTTCAACTAACATATCATTTACAACATTTGCAAGACTATTTAATCCAACAGATACTTCTCCTAAATTATTTCCTGTAATTCTATGTCTAAAGTCTAATTTTTGAAAAGCTATTAAAGCTTCTGATATTTTATTTAAATCCCCATCAACTTTTGCAGATACAATTTCAAATAAGTCATTAACACCATTTTTAAGTTCTTCTATACCTTCATTTTTAGTTGATGCAGTTATAGTTTGTTTCATAATTCCTGTTTTTGCTAACTCAATAGCTTTTTTCACAGCATCAATTACTTTTTTAGCTTCTGTAATATCTTGTGCAAATTTAATAACACGAGTTACTTTTCCACTTTTATTTTTTACAGGAGTATATGAAGCTTGAATCCAAACAGAAGTACCATTTTTATGAATTCTTTCAAACTCATTTATTTGAGATATTCCTTTATCTAAATTATTCCAAAATTCTGTATAAGCTGTTGTAGTTGTATATGTTTTATTACAGAACATTCGGTGATGATTACCAACCACTTCATTTAATTTATAACCAAGAACATTTAAAAAATTATCATTTGCATGTATTATTGTACCATCTGGTTTAAATGAAATAATTGCAAAATTTTCATCCATTGCAACTAATCGTCCTTTTTCTTCTTCTGTTTTCCCTATATTAAACATAATAATGCTCCTTAAATTATTATTATTAAAATGAGGTATCATCTTAATGATAATGTTATTTTAAAATAATAGTGATAAAGTGTATTAAAATAGTATCATTTATTATTTTCTTTGTAAAAAATAATAAATTTCTTGTATTCCAATAAAATATTACTTTTATTGGTATTTTAATGCATATATTAAGTGAAGAATTTATAGATTTTCTACCTTGTAGAGTTTTTTTCTCTCTTTTGAAGATGGTATATCTAATATTTTTCTATATTTAGTTATGGTTCTTCTCACCATTTTAAGATTAAATTTAGTCTCTATAAATTCTAAAATACTTTCGTCAGTTAAAGGTTCTTCTTTATTTTCATAATCAACTAAACTTTTTATATAACTTTTTATTTGAGAAGAAGATAAATCCTTATCAACAGCATTTGAAAAAAAGAATTTAAGTGGGAAAATCCCTAAGTTACATTCTACATATTTATTTGCTACTGCTCTACTTATTGTTGATTCTGCAAATCCTAATTCAGCTGCTATTTCTTGCATAGAAAAAGGTCTTAACTCTCCTCCAACAAAAAAAGATATTTGTTTTTCTACAATAATTAAAACAATTTTATAAAGGGTTGATTTTCGCAAATTTAGTAAATTTACTAAATCTTTTGCTTCTTTTAGTTTTTCTTTTATATTTTCATTTTTTGTAATAAATGGATTTTTTACTTTTATATCTGGATAATAGGCATTATTTATTTTTATATCTATGTCTTCATTTATTTCTATGAAAAAATCTGGAACAACTTGAACATTATCATTTATATAATCAATTGCTGGTGGATTATTAAAATATTTAATAATATCTTTTGCATCATTAAATCTATGATGACTTGCATATTTATCAACATGTGCAATATCTTTTATAATTTTTTTTGTGAAATTATATAATTCATCATCAATTTTTTTATCAAATGAATCTAATTGAAATAAGAAAGACTCTTGAAGATTTAAAGCGCCAACACCACTTGGTTCTAATCTTGCAAATCTTTGTCTAATTGATTCAACATACTCTTTATAAACATTACAAGTAATCGCTATTTTTTCTATATCTCCATCAAAATATCCATTTTCATCAATATCACACAAGATTTCAAGTGCAACTTTTTGTGAATTTGGAGTTGGAAATAGTGTTTCATTTTCAATTTGTTCACTAATTTTATCATTCAAAGATTTTGTATAAAAAGCTAGTGATTCAATAAACTCTCCACTTGTACCATTTGAAGTAAAATTACTATAAAAATCTTTCGATTTTGTTACTTCCAAAAAGGGATTTTCGTATGACAAATTTGTCAAGTACGATTCTAAATCTTGGATTGATGTCTGTAGCATTGGAAGCCACAACTTTAATGATAGATTTAAATTCTGCTTTTGAGCAGTTGATATTGAAAGTGTTTGTGCCATAATATTATTTTGCCCAAATTCTTAACGAATTTGGACATTCCTTAGTATATTTTTTAATACTTAATTCTAATTACACCGTTTGGTTTAACTATTTTCATTTGACAAGATAATCTTGCTTTTTCAATATTCATACCAGCACCAGCTTCAGCAATAACTTTTTTCTCTTTTTCATTGATTTCAGAGATAAATTCCATACCTTGCTCAATTGAAACTAAACATGTTCCACATTCACCATCTCTACAACCAAATGGTAAAGCTGAACCAGATGCTTCAACAACATCTTGAATTGTACTTCCTGGTTTTACATTAATTGCTAAAAAGTCATTTACGATTTCTACTCTTGTTGTCATCTTATTTCCCTTATTTTAATTTGAATGGTTTTACTAAAATATCACCTTTGATTAACATCATTGGTGCAATTCTAACTTTTGGACTGATTGTAAATTGTTGACATTGTTCAGCTTCACTTGCAGTTATTGCTCCAAGTTTAACTAAAATATCTAACTCTTCATCTTCCATATAACTTGTTGGTTCTTCATCACTTAAGTTTTCAACATAAATTAAACACTTAGAATAATCACCATCAGTTGCAAATGGAATTGGTACATTCTTCTCTTTTGCTAACCTAACAATAGGTTCACCAGTTTTGGCATCATATACCCCATCAGTTACCGTGTCAAAATGCATAAAAATCACTTTTGCCATACTTTTCCTCCTTACTACTTTTTAATAGACTTGTTTACTAAAATAAGATTACCAAGCCAAGTGAAAAAGTTCTTTTAAACTTTTTCACTTGGCTTGAATGAAAACTATTTTGAGTAATATTTTTCTCTATGTAATCTCATGAATTCAAGCTCTTCTTTTACTTCATCTCTATAATCTTCCATTGCTAATAGTTCGTGTTCCCGGCAACCAACTACTTCAATAAGAGCATTTAAATCTAAAAAATGGACTTCATAAACTCTAATTACTTGTAAAAACTCTCCAATTGATTTTATATAACCAATAGCACCTGCTTGAACCATAATAGTTCCCACAGGAGCGTGAGGATATGTTCCATCATTTTTAATATCTTCAAGAAGTTTTACTTTTTGACCTATACCAAATTTTGGTTCATCTTCATCTCTACCTGATCTTGATGCAGTTACACTATCATGTAAAATTGTATCTGCATCAACTATGTCTTTATGATTAACACCCACAACTTCCTCCTTGAGTAGTTCCAGTAGTTGCTGTTCCACATGATGAACAACCATCTAATTTACCAGTTTCATACATATTCCAAACATCGGCAGCACTTGGAGAGTGACCAGTTTTATAGTCACCATAAACTCTAAGTAGTGAGAATTTTAGAAATTCTAAAAGTTTATTTTCATCTGTAATAGAGTCAAGCCCCTTTTTAATTAGACTTCCATACTCTTTCATCATATGAAATCTTTTTACATTTATTAATTTTTGATCAAATTCAAGACCAAAAAAATTAAAGAAATCTTCTGTATCTCTTAGTTTATAAAAATCATTTACACTTTGCATTTCATATCCTTTTTTTATAAGTCTACTTCATCTTTTAATGTTTCAATCCAGTTCTTAATTCTCTCTTTTGTTTTACCTTTTTCATTATGGTTATCTATTGCTAAACCACAAAGTTTATCATCCATTTGAGCTAAAGAGAACTCATATTTATAACCATCTACTGGAACAAATCCAACTGCATTAGCTCCAGCTTTTGTGAATGTTTTGTAAAGTTTTCCCAGTGCTGAGCAGAAATGCTCACCATGTTTTACACAATCCCCTGCTCCAAAAAATGCAACAGTTTTTCCAGAGAAATCAATATTATCAGACTCTATTTCTAGAATTGGATCAACCCATGAGTGGTGAACATCACCTTGTCCCCAAGTTGAACTTCCTAAAAATAAAATGTCATACTCTAGAAGTTGATCAACATTGTCAAAATCTTCTTCCATATTTATAATTTCATCAACATCAAACTCTTTTGCTAGTGCTTTAGCAACAGCCATTGATGTTCCACCAGCTGTTCCACAAAATATTCCAATATTCATATTTAACCTTTCAACTCAAATTATTTATATATTTTTATACTTATCATAAGTTTCTTGAGCATTTATAAGAAACTTTTCACCCTCTTTTTCTAAATCCTCATAGGTTCTAAAAGAGTATCTATGTGCATCTTTGAAGAATTTTTCACAAAGAACAATTTTCCCTGCGAAAACTACAACTCTTCCAAATCCTTCATGACTCATTTCCATTACAACAGAAGCCATAACACCTGTAATTTTTTCAAATGCAAGTGCAACTGCTTGAAAAATAAGTCTTATATCTTTGATTTGCATCTCATCAATATCCGCAATAATAGGAATATTTTTTAAATCTTCTTTTGTTCGTATATATTTTTCAACAATTAGTTCTTCATTACTTTTACCAGTCCAAGTTCCGAATTGGTCTAAAGCTCTTACTTGTCCAACTAAAGTTTCAATAAATAGTTTTTTAGCATCCATATTAGGCAGCCTTTTTTTCAATAATTTTTTTAATAAATGGAGGTGGATTTGTATTTAACATAGTTGTCAATTTTTTAATTTCTTCTTCAATTGAAACTACATCTTTATATTTAATAGGGAAAATTCCATTGTTTATAATTTTTGCAGCAGCAATTGCTCCAATATTTGTAAAATAAACAATATCTATACCTTTTAATAATTCAACAGTTTTATCAGTATCTTTATCTTCAATTTTTATGATTTCACAAACAGTTGTTGACTCTTTACCTACTTCATAAACTGCAAATTGTTTTGCACTTCCAAAGTGTGAGTCAATATTTTCTAAATCACTTGTAGCAAAAGCAATTCTAACAGTTCCACTTGTTGGTTGGTTTGTTTGTATTTTTATACTTTTCATCTTACTATCCTAAAAGTTATATTCTTTTAGGATATATGCAATTAGTGTTCCATAAAATTAAATTTTATTTTCCTATGGCAAAAAGATAAAAAATATTGTTTTTTGTCTCTAAAAAATCTTTACAAGAATCATCAAAATATGCACCAATTCCACTACAATTCAAGTTCAAAGTTGTTGCTCTTAAATATAAAATATGAGCAATAAAACCTGTAAGAATATAGCAATAGAAGTAGTTGTGACCAACTTTACTTGTAAAAATCAGTGTAAAGGAGCTTTGGCCTGAGAGTTTTTGATTTAAGGCAAGATTTGTCATTTTATCTTTGAAATCACCTTGTTTTATTAAGCTTACATTTTTGTAAAGACCTTTACTTATCCCTTGAATATTATTATTAACAAAATATATTTCAATGCCAAATTTATTTGCAAAATCAAAAATATTTTTTGTAATAAATAAAAAATCCTCTTCTGAAATGGATTCATTTATAAATGCTCTGATTGAACGTCTATTATTTATGGCATTTTCAAGTTGTTCATTTTGAATATCATTTAGTAAGTTTATATTTGGTATTTTTTCATATTCATCTTTTTGACAATCTTTATAAAAATTTTCTACAAAAAGTTCTTTTAATTGATAATCACAAGCAGATATATTTATTATTGGTGACCTTAGTTTTTTTGGTTCGTTTGTTTTATCAGATTTTACAGTGATACTTGTATAAAAAGATTCATAATTATCAAAGGAAAACTCTTCATTTAAACTGTTTTTATCAAAATTAAAATCAATCTCGTACTCTAAATCTGTTAATTCTAAAGCTGAAATAATTGAGCCTAATTGGTGACCAGTATCAAGTAAAAGGTATCTTATTGCTCTTTTTTCATATTTCCATACGCTTCTAAAATAAGCATTTGAGATTAAAATTACAAATTTTCTTTGAACTTTTTCTTTAAAATAAAATTCAACTCCATCATTACTTAATTCATGAATTAAAGTAAGATTGTTTTCAAGTGCTTCATAGTGATAAATTCCACTTATGAAACCTTTTACAGCACGAATCTGAATATAAATCTCACAAGGATATAAGCCTCCAGCACTTGGATTTGCCCTTAAATCAACTTTTTCTTTTCCATAGGTTTTTGTTGCGGTGATTTTCCCGAAGTTTTTTATAAATTTTAACTCCTCATAATCATCAAGATTAAATCTTTGATAAAAATGAGGATATTTTTTATAAGCTCTGGGTTGAGTTCTATAATCTATAAAGTTTGCTTGATTAAAATACTTTTTTTGATTTATATCAGTTTGGTCATGATAAATTTGCATTTTTTAGTAGTTTTACAATTTTTGGAGTTACAGCTAAATCGATTGCTTTAAATCCATCTAAGCTTTCAAAGTCAGTTCTTGCATTGTGTTTTAAAAGTAATTCTACAAAATCATCTTTTCCAGCACTTGCACAATACATTAATGCAGTCACATCATTTACATTTTGTGAATCTATATCAATTCCAGCTTTTACCAAAGCTTCAAAACATTCATAAGAGTTCCCAAAACAGGCATTCCAAAGTGCTGAATTTCCATCTACATTTTTGATATTTAAATCGGCATTTAAAGATAATAATTCATCAACTATTACGATATTAGCTTCTCTACTTGCTTTCATAAGTGGAGAATTTCCATATTTCCCTACGGCATTTAAATCATTAATTGGATATTCATTTTGGATAAGCCACTCTTTTAATAGAGTTGTCATATCAAATACCCATCCAGTTTTCGTGAGTGTGACCTGTTGGTTTAAAATTTACAACTTCATTTAAAGTAATAGAAAAATCATCTACTTTAAAATCTTCTTCTAAATCTGAGGGAATCTCTTTGTATTTTATAACTCCCTCTTTGTCAATAACAAAAATTGAGTTTGCAAGCATTGAATCATCAATATTTACACCAAATTTAAGAGAAAAGTTTTTAAAATCGTTTGAAATAAAATCTTTTTCTAAAGCAAATTTCTCTGCAATATCTTCTATTTGTTCTTCATCGCTTGAAGTAATAATATAAGCATTAACTTTTCTTTTTGTTGTATTTATTACTTTATGTATTTCACTACTATATTTATTAATATCATTTAAAGTAATCATAACTTGAACAGCAGGAGCCATTAAACCAATTACTTTATCTTCATTATTAACCATTTTCACTCTAACAGCAGGTGCTTCACCTTCAACTTTTCTATCTTTTTTTCCTAAAGTATAGTTTTTATTTTTGTATGTAACTTCCATTTATAAAATTTCCTTGTGTATTATTTGACAATCTTTATTTATCATTATTAAAGATTTTATTAATTTATTCTCATTGTCTTTTAGATTAAATATTTTTGCAAATGATTTAAAATCATTAGATACCATTGTTTCATTTAACTCAAATTTGTCTAGAACATTTTTTATCTCTTCTTTTGAACTTGAAGTTATAATAAAACACTCAATATCATTTTTTGAACAGTGAATGCTATTTTTTATTTGCTCATTAAACTCATCAATATTTGGTAAAGTAATGATGATTTGTGCATTTAGTCTTGGCATTCCTATTAATTTCATTGTTTCATTTAACATTTTTACACTTGTAAATGGAACTAATTGTAAAGTTGGATTAATGCTCATTTTCAACTCCTAATTTATGATGATTTATCAAATTTGCTAATTCAAAAAGCAAATATGAGCTTCCCTCATATAAAATGTCATTTTTTAGTTGGTTTCCTAAGCTTTCAAAATCAGGATAACCACGAACTAACAAGGCTTTTTTGTGTTTAATTGCAAGTCTTTCTGCATGAAAATTTGATATAACTAAATCACTCTCATGCAAAAATGATTCCACATCTTCAAAATCCCCAATCATAAGATTATCACATGGAATTTCATCTAATAAATCATTTCTATGAGTGGTTACTATGGCTTTAATATGAGCCCCTGCTTCAATGATTGTATTTGCTACACTAATAGCTTGGTCAGGCTCAAGGGCAATTACAACATTTGCGCTTCCAATAACAAAGTGAGTATCTAAAAGTGCATCTTGGTGTCTTTTTCTCCACCTTACAATTGAAGGATGTGGTTGAGAAATATTTTTTACTTTGCATAAGATTTTGAAGAATTTATCACTTGCTTCTAATCCACCTAAAGAATCAAAGTGAAATAGTTTTATATTTGGATTTTTTTCAAGAATTTTTTCACCACATTTTTCTACACTTTTACCAATTGTAAAAACAAGTGAAGAACTGCCTAGTTTTTTAATATCCTCCACAGATATTCCACCACTTGTTAGTGCACCTTGTTTTAATCCTAAATGACCATCAAGTGATTCACTTAAATCTGGAAGTGAAAAAACTTCATAACCAAATAAAGAGATAGTATCTTTGATTTTTTCCACTTCTATTGGTTTTAAATTTACATTTGGGATTATTAGAGCTTTATTTGAGTCAATTTCACTTGAAGATTGAACTAATTGTTGAATTATTGCTTCAATAGATTTTGAAAAACCACTCTCAATTGAGCCTTCAAAATCAGGAGTATTTACATAAACCATTTGTTGAATATCTTCAACAAGTTTACTTGCACCCTTAATGTCATCACCTTTTGTTTCAGTAAGACCAGTTGTAAAGAGTCCCACTAAATCAGGTTTTACCTTTGCAGTGATATTTTTAATACTCTCAGAAATGGCATAATCTCCACCATCAATAACAGCTGTAATATCATTTACAGCTGTTGTTTGAACTGCGATTGGGTCATTAAAATGTCTTGTGAAAAATACTTTAGAAAAAGAAGCACAGCCTTGAGCACCGTGCATTAAAGGCATACAGTTTTTTATACCTAAGAAGCATAACATTGCTCCCATTGGTTGAGATAATTTTATTGGATTTAATTGTAAAGGTTTTGCTGATATTGCTTCCATAATATTTCCTTGAATGGATAATTATGGAAGATTATGCAAGAACTATTCCTAAGTTATAACTCAACTTTTATTTTTACTTCATCTTTGCCTTCAAACTGCTTTTTATCTGCATTTTCAACAATCAGTTTAGAGATTTTATCTGTAACTAGGGCTACATCATGAGATTCCGTAGCAATACTTGCATTGACTTGTGTTTGTCTATCTAAAAGGTTTATTGCATCATTAATTTGAACTATTCCATCTAATTGTTCTTTTGATGCAAATTGAATATCTTGAATAATATTTGTAGTATGGGAAATATTTTCACTTAAATCTCTATATCCACTTATCATTTTATTTGCAATATTTTTTCCATTATTTGCTTTTATAGTTGCAATTTCAACTATATTTTTTATCTCTTTAGCTGCCTCTGCACTTCTAGCAGCAAGATTTCTTACCTCAGCTGCTACTACGGCAAAACCACGACCGGCTTCGCCAGCTGTTGCTGCTTCAACAGCTGCATTTAAAGAAAGTATATTTGTTTGAAAAGCAATTTGGTCAATAATACTAATTGCTTCACTTATTGAATTTACTTGAGTATTTATCTCTTCCATAGCGACCGTTGTTTGATTCGCTAAATTTTCACCAGTATTTGTGGCTGTGATTAGTTCATCTGAAAGTTTTGCCATTTTAGCGATATTTTCTGTGTTATTTTTAATATTACTTGTTATTTGCTCCATAGCAGCAGCTGATTGTTCAAGGCTTACTGCTGCTTCGTTAGAACTTTGATTTAATTTATCTACATTTGTTAATAAAATATCTGAAGTTCTGTCGAGTGTTAGTCCATTTTCTTTATTCTCTTTTAACATTAAAGTAATAGTTCCTCTTAAAGTATTTACTCCCTCTATTAGCATTTTGAATTCGCCTTTTAGGTTTGGAATTTCAACTTTTCTTAAATAATTATGTTTTGAATACTCTGCTAATACGTCTAAAATTGTTTGTACCATATATTTTAAATGATCAACCAAATTATTAAAAGTTTTAGCAATGTAATTTAATTTCTCATTTGAAGTTTTTGTATGATAGATTTTATCATTTATATTTCCATCAGATAATTTCTCTGAAATTAACATAATTTCACCATAAACCTTCAGTTCTTCATCATTTTTTATTCTTAAAGAAGAAGAAATTTTTTCAAGTTTCTTTTTAATTTCTAAATTAAAACCTGAACAAGTTCCCTCTATGTGAGGTATAGAGTTAATATTATTGTTTATAAAAGAGTCTATATCATCTAAAGCTTTTAAGATAGCTTCATTACCTTTATTTGGGAAAAACATAGGAAAGTCCTTATTTTAGTGATTTATATAAAAATTCTGCATTTCTTATTTCATCTTGAGTTGGACTAACTCTTACTGAAATATATCGTATTTTCCCATCATGAGTTTTAGATGGATATGCAGTTGCATTTACCCAATAAAAATCACCATTTTTTGTCTTGTTTTTTACTATTCCCTTCCAGACGTTACCAGATTGAATAGTTTTCCATAAATCTTCAAAAGCAGCTTTTGGCATATCGGGATGCCTAACCATATTATGAGGCTGACCAATTAGTTCATCTTTTGTGTAACCAGCAATAGAGCAGAAGTCATCATTTGCATAAACAATGATACCTTTTTCATTAGTTTCAGAAACAATCATAGTGTTTCTATTTAGTTTTATTTCCTCTTTCATTTCTTTGTACCACTCTTTATATTAAATTAATTCCATACCTCTAAGTCAAATTTAAAATCTATTAATAAAAATTAATAAACTAATAAATTATATCACAGAAAAAGTAGATTAATTATTCAATAAAATAAAAAATAAAAGTTAAAAAAAACTATTTATCTAACCAAGGTTCAGGTGCACCTACCACTTTAAATACTTTGTTATTTACGGCATTACAAACATCAATTGCTAGATTTACAAGTCCTGCATATGCTCCATAAGATACTTTTTTCTCTTGGTTTACATCTACAAAGGCTACTTTCTTCTTAATAGCTGTATATAAACTTCTTCCACCTGCTAGTAAAATATCAATTTTATGTTCATCTATTAATTGAGCTTGTTCAACTCCTGGGTTTGTTATTAGGATTTTTACATATTGTGCACAAATCTCTTTATCTTCTAAAGTTGCTTTTTGAACGCTAGTTGCAACAACATCAACTCCTATATCTTGTAAAGCAGAAGCTATCGACCAAGTTTTATTTCCACCTGTATTTAAAATAGCTTTTTTACCCTCTAATATTTTTCTATAAGGGATTAAAATCTCTTCAAGTTTTGCTTCTTCTTCTGCAATTAAAGCTTCAGCTCGAGCTGTTAGTGCTTCATCACCAAAAGCATTTACAATACTTCTTATTGCATTTGATGTGTCACGTTTACCATAAAATGAGATAGAGATATATGGAATTTGATATTTCTCTTGCATTTTTCTAGTTAATGAAATTAGTGATTTTGCACAAACAATAACATTTAACTTTGCTGTATGAGCCATTTGAATATTTTCTATTCTTCCATCACCTGCTAGTGTTGAAATTACTTTTATCCCTATTTTTTCTAAAAGTGGTGTGTATTGCCACATATCACCTGTAACATTGTATTCACCAATTAAATTTATTCCAAAAGGATGAATCTCTTCAGGTTCTTTTGTTCCAATTAATTGGTGTAAAACTGATTCTCCACCAAGTCTTGAACCTAAATTTTTACCACCAACGAAACCAGGAGAGTGAATAACAACAATTGGAATACCATGTTTCTTTTCCATTCTTCCACAAACATTGTCCATGTCATCACCAATCATGGCTGTAACACAAGTTTCATATACAAAAATACCTTTTGGTTTTTTATTTTCAACTATATAATCAATAGACTCTTCAAGTTTTTTATCTCCACCAAAAATGATGTCATTTGTATTAACATCAGTTGTGTAACCCATAACTGTGTTATTTTCCCCTTTATGAGAAGTAAGAGTTTGTCTAGTTTCCCATGAAGCTCCTATACAAGTTGCAGGTGAATGAACTAAATGAATAACATCTGCAAATGGAAAAAGTGAAATTTGTGCTCCCTCAAATGCACAACCACCACTTGTTGCTCCTGGTTTTGGTTTATCACATGAAGATTTTTTTGTTTTATTATGTGAGCAATCGCTTTCGCTCAAGAGTTCTCGAATTAATTTTTTATTTACCATAATAGACTCTTTATATTGGATTTTATTAAATAATGTAATGCAACTTGTATTCCTCACTACTAAGGAATACTATTTGCATACATAAAAATATAAATAAAAGGAGTTAAAATGATAGCAATACCATTGGATAATGAAGGATCAACAGAAATTTCTAAACTTTATGGAAACAGCGCATTTTTTGCCTTTTTAGATGAAGAAACAGGAAGTTTTAAAGTTGTAGAAAATCCTGCTTGTGGAGATGGGCTTAATACTGCAAAATTTATCTCTTCTCAAAATATCGACAGCACAATTTTTTATTATATGGGCGATAAGGTTTATGAATATTTAATTGAAAAAGGTTTGAAAGTTTATAGCTGTTTAAAAACTCATTTAAGTATAGATGCGATTTATATGCAGTTATCAACTTGTGATTGTATTGAAGTTACAAAAGAAAATAGTTCAACACTTTTAGATTCAGGTAATGGCGGTTGTACTTGCAAAGCAAAATAAAAAAAGTAGGTTTTAGTATATGAAAAAAGATTTGGATTATTATTTATCATTAAATTATCCCCTTGAAGTTTATAGTGGAGAAAATGAAATTGGTGATGCTTTCTTAGTAGAATATATAGATTTTGACATAAAAGCTTCTAGTGAAGATTATGAAGAAGCTGTTTTATTGGCAAAAGAGTATTTAAAGAAACATTTACAAAAACAATTAGAATTGAATAATCCAATCCCAAATCCAAATGAAGGAAGAAGATTTATGGAACATAGAGCTGCACTTGAGGCATATAAAAACAAAGATTTCAAAAAAGCACATGATATTTGGATAGAAGAAGCCAAATTAAAAAATGACCAAGCAATGGCAAACTTAGGTTTGATGTATTTAAAAGGTGAAGGTGTTGAAAAAGATTATACAAAAGCAAAAGAGTGGTTTGAACAAGCAAGTGCTTATGATAATGATTCTGCTAATTTTAATTTAGCATTAATGTACCAAACAAAAATTGGTGTTGAAGAAGACATAACAAAAGCAATTGATTATTTTAGACGAGCAGTTGCAAAAAATCATGTTCAAGCTGCATTTAGACTTGCCTTAATTCAATTAAAAGATAGAACTGATTTACATGGTGTAAAAGAAGGTTTTGACTGTATGTTAAAAGCAGCAAAGGCTGGTCATGTAATGGCAACTGTTCAGTTAACAGGTGTTGATAAACCTTTAGAAGATGGGGAATTAAATAGAAACTTTAGAGCTAAAGGTTTAGAAGACCAACTTGAGATTTTAAACGATGCACTAGAGAGATTTATTAGACCAATTCTAAAAAAAGATGGTGGAAATATAATTTTACTTGATTATCTAAATGAACCAGAAATTGAGTTAAGACTTGCATATCAAGGGGCTTGTGTTGGCTGTTCAATTGCTTCAACTGGTACTTATGAGATGATTAAAAATACAATTGAACAAGTAATAGATAAAAGAGTAAGGATTTATGTATTATGAAAATCGCATTTGCATCCACTGATAATATTCATGTTAACCAACATTTTGGTTGGTGCAAAGAGTTTTATATTTATGAAATCCTAGAAGATTCTTACAATTTTGTGAAAAGTATTGATTCATCAATAGAAATTTCAGATGAAATAGAAAAATTGACTTACAAAATAGAGTGTTTGGAAGATAGTGACATTTTATATGTTCAACAAATTGGACCAAAGGCTTCAAGAATGGTTCAAGCTTGTAAAATTTTCCCTATGCAATCAGCAAAAGAAAATGAAAAGATTGAAGATATTCTAAATTTACTTATAAAAATGAGATCTAATCCTCCAATATGGATGAGAAGGTTATTAGAAAATGAATCATAAAAAACCAGTAGAAATAGCAAATAATATATTTTTTATAGGGGCTTTTGACCCTGATATTAGAACTTTTGATATTATCATGAAAACAGCAAATGGGTCTTCATATAACGCCTACTTAATAAAAACAAGTGAAGGTGTTATTATTGTTGATACTGTTAAATTAGGTTTTGAAAAAGAGTTTTTCTCAAAAATTGAACAACTTTGCTCTTATGATGAAATAAAATATGTTATTTGTCATCATTTAGAACCAGACCATGCAGGGGCAATTCCTGAATTAATCAAAAGAGTTCCAAATGCAAAAGTTTTAATTTCACCCCAAGCAACACCAATGTTAAAAGCTATTACAAACAATGAAAATATTAATTTTGAAACAGTTTGGACAAATAAAAGTTTGACTTTGGGTGATAAAACAATTAGATTTTTAACAACTCCATATTTACATTGGCCAGAGACAATGAGTTCTTATGTGGTTGAAGATTCACTTCTATTTAGTGGAGATGTTTTTGGAAGTCACTATTATGATAAAAGACTTTTTGATGATTTAGTTGGAGATTTTTCTTACTCATTTAAGTATTACTATGACCATATAATGAGACCTTTTAAATCTTATGTATTAAGTGCGTTAAAGTTATATGATAAACTTGATATAAAGATGATAGCTACTTTACATGGTCCAATTATTAGAGAAAAACCATATAAATATATTGAACTTTATAGAAAATGGAGTTTAACTAGACCTGAAAATATAAAAGAGAATAACAAAATCATCTCTATTTTTTATCTAACAAGTTATAAAAATACAAGAGATATGGCAGATGCTATTTTTGATGGTGCTGAAAGTATTAAAACTATTCGTGCAAGTTTATATGATTTAGCTTCAATAGAAGAACAAAATATGATAGATATTCTTGAAGAGAGTGATGGAATATTAATAGGAACTCCCACAATAAACGCAGATGCACCAAAACCAGTTTGGGATTTATTGTCTTGTATGATGTATTTGGAAAAAAGAGGAAAAACTGGAATGGCATTTGGCTCTTATGGTTGGAGTGGAGAAGCTGTTAATATGATTCTTGATAGAATGAAATCTTTGCATTTTAGAGTTCCTCCAATTGAACCTATGAAGATAAAATTAATACCTACAAAAGAGGAATTAGAAGATTGTTTTGAATTCGGTAAAGAATTTGCACAGATAGTTAATGGTAAAATGATTGAAATAGATATGAACTAAATCAAGATGAATAACCGATGAGTATAAAACTTTACAGGGGTTTAACTAAAACATGTACTCATCGCTTATTTATCTTAATTTAAATCGCTCAAACTTGAAACTTTATAAAGCACATCTTTTAATTCATTCAATTTTTTTATAACTGCTTCATCACATGGCTTGTCAAGACTGAATCTCAAACTTACGAAATCATAGATATTATCAATATTCCCATACACTTCTTTTAGTAGCTCTTTTTTTATCTCTTCTTGTATTCTCATCTTGAATCCTTTTTTTTATTAAAAACTTGCATTTACTATTCCTAAAATTCGTGTGGAACAATATGTGCATTATATTTCTAAATTTAAATAAGGAGTTATCTATGAGTTGTTCGTGTACTTCAAGTAGTTCTCAAGAATCAATCCAAGAAGAGGTAATGGCAAAAATTAATAATCATCCATGTTATAGTGAAGGTGCTCACCAACACTATGCAAGGATTCATGTTGCCGTTGCACCAGCTTGTAATATTCAATGTAACTACTGTAATAGAAAATATGATTGTTCAAATGAGAGTAGACCAGGTGTTACTAGTGGTAAATTATCACCAGAAGAAGCAGTTAAGAAGATTTTATTTGTTGGTGGAGAAATCCAACAACTTTCTGTTGTAGGAATCGCAGGTCCTGGTGACGCATTAGCAAACCCTGAAAAAACTTTTAAAACATTTAAAATGCTATATGAAAAAGCACCAGACTTAAAAATGTGTTTATCTACAAACGGACTTATGCTTCCAGATTTTATTGACCAAATTGTAAAATACAATGTTGACCACGTAACAGTTACAATCAACTCTGTTGATGAAACTGGTGAAGTTGGTTCAAAAATTTATCCTTGGATTTTATGGAATCATAAAAAAGTATTTGGAAAAGAAGCTGCAAAAATCCTTTTACAAAGACAACTTGAGGGAATCAAGATGTTAACAGATAGAGGAATTTTAGTTAAAGCAAACTCTGTTTTAATTCCAGGTGTTAATGATAAAGAATTACCAAATGTTGCTAAAAAATTAAAAGAGTTAGGTGTATTTTTACATAACATTATGCCACTTTTATCTAAACCTGAATTTGGTACATATTATGGACTAAATGGACAAGAAAGTGCAACTGATCAAGAAGTTATGGCTGCACAAGAAGCTTGTGGAATGGATATGAAATTAATGTCTCACTGTAGACAGTGTCGAGCTGATGCTGTTGGACTAATTGGTGAAGATAGAGGGGACGAGTTTACAAAAGATACTTTTGTAAAAATGGACTGGGAAGATTTAACAAAAAAATATGATATCTCAGCTCGAGCTGCTAAACACCAAGTTATTGAAAACTGGAGAGCGGCTCTTGAAGTTGCAAATGAAAAAGTAAAAATCGCACAAGCATCTAAAGAGCAATTAAGTTCAACAGGTGAGACTAAACTTGTAGCTGTAACAACTGCTGGTGAGGGAACTATTAACTTACACTTTGGTAATGCTAAAGAGTTCTTAATCTACGAAGCTGGTGATAAAGCAATTAAATTTGTAATGCACAGAAAAGTAGAAAATCCATATTGTAAAGGGCCTGAAGATTGTGATGGTTCTTATCCAATTGAAGATATTAAAAATACATTAAAAGATGTGGATTTATTATTAACTGAAAAAATTGGTGGTTGTCCAATGGATGAATTAAAATCAATTAACTTGATTTGTGATGATTCTTATGCTCTTCAACCAATAGAAAAATCAGTTTTCGCAGCAGTTCAAAGATATTTTTATGCAGAAAATAAAACTGAACATGAGTTAGGGTAATCCCTAACTTATGAAAACAAAACCTACAGTAATCCTTCTAAAAGGTAATGGACCAATCTCTATAAACAATGAATTAATGGAGCTAATTACAATTACCACTTCACACGGTTTTATTGGTTTCCCACTAAAACAACTTCGTGCACAAAAAATCGTAACACTAACTGACTATGATAGATTTTTAACTATTGAAAAAGAAATCACTACAAAACCCTGCTGTTTTGTTTTTTCTTATGACAAATTGGAAGCTAAAGATTTAGAACTTATTAAGGCTGAAGAGTTAGAAGTTTTGGAATAATTTCACATTCTTTTTGAGTTAATTCTTATTTTATGAAAAGTTGATTGTCCCCTTTATTTCACTTTATTTGTTGGGACCGAGGAAAATTATTTAAGAGATTAAAAATATATAATTATATACAATGATGTTATGAATTTAATTAAAACAATAATACTAATAACTTTTATTTCAAACTCACTATTCTCTTATGATAAATGGAAAAATGAAATAAACATACATAAACTAGATAATCAGAATCTTTCATTTGAAACTAAAAAATATTTTTGTGAACATAAAAATAAAAAAGAACTTCAAGAAGAGATTTTTCTTTTTTTAAAAGAACAAGATTTAAATTTTTATATAAAGTATTCACAAACTATAGATTATTTACCGAGAAAATTGATTGATAGTACACTAAAGAAGAATCAAAATTGTGGTAATCCTAGGAGAAATATAGTAATTGGTTCTTGTGGTAATTGGGCATGTTTAGATGGTAGCAAACCTGATGTAATATTGGATATTAGATAGGTTTTTTTTGTTACCAAGCTCTAGATTGGTAATGTATACTTTTTTAATCATATTATTTATAATTATACTATTCAAATGACTCAATTTTATTTTATTAAGTTTTATATATTCTCAAAGTGTAAAAACTAGAATTTACAAATTCCTATTCTAATATTTCCCAAATTCTTTTCAACAAGCCTCACTTCGGAACACTATTTGCATGAATATTTATATCGAAATTAAAGGTTAGTATAATGCCAATTATTAATGATACAACTTTAAGAGATGGTGAACAAACGCCATACGTAGCTTTCAACTTAAAAGAGAAGTTACAAATAGCAAGGCTTTTATATGAAGCTGGTGCAGATGAGCTTGAAGTAGGAATTCCTGCAATGGGAAAAAAAGAACAAGATGACTTAAAAGAGATTCTTGCTCTTAATTTACCTATTCCAATAATGAGCTGGAATAGAGCTACGATGAGTGATTTAGAAGCATCATTAAAGTGTGGATTAAAAGCAGTTGACTTATCTATACCTGTTTCAGATATTTTGATTGACATTAAATTTGGTGGAGATAAAACAAGATTACTAAAACAATTAGAAGAAGTAATTTTACAAGCCAAAAAAGAAAATTTATTTGTTTGTATCGGTGGAGAAGATTCAAGTCGCGCGAACAACTCTTTTTTAAAAGAGATTATGACATTGGGGAAAGAACTTGGTGCAAATAGATTTAGATATTGTGATACGGTTGGCATTTTAACACCTCATAAAACTTATGAAAATATCAAAGATTTAAGTTCTTCAAATCTTTTAGATATAGAAATGCACACTCACAATGATTTTGGAATGGCAACGGCAAATGCGATTGCTGGTTATGAAGCTGGTGCTATGAGTGCTAACACTACAGTTATTGGTATTGGTGAGAGAGCTGGAAATGCTAGTTTTGAACAAGTATTGATGTCTTTGAGATTATTAGGAAAAGATGTTCATATAAATTCAAAAGTATTAAAAGCTCTTATCAAAACTGTAAGTAGCGCTTCAAATAGAAGAATAGATACAAATTTACCAATTATTGGTAAAAACATATTTTCACATGAATCTGGTATTCATGTAAATGGTATGATGAAATCAAATCAGGCTTATGAGCCTTTTACTCCAGATGAAGTTGGATTAAAACGAACTTTCCCAATTGGAAAACACTCAGGTAGCTCAACATTGGTTTATCATTTGAAAGCTGTTGGAATTAATCCAAATCTAGAAATTGTACAAAAAATTCTTCCAAAGGTGCGAGAAATCGTTACGAATAGGAAAAAAGTTTTAAGTACAAATGAATTAAAAGAGTTATACCTATGTTCATTGGATATTTAAAAAATGGATTTGAAGAATCATTAGAGGATTTATTAATTGAAAATCCTCTATTTGATTTAGAACTATTAAAACAAACATATCATGTTTATCCTCAACACTGTTTTGCAGCCTATGAAGATTCAAAAATAGTTGGCATTTTAAGTGCTTATATTTTTGAGAATTATTTGTATATAAATGTGATTGATGTGATAAGTAAATATGAAGATATTCTAAAAAGATTAATCTCTTTGTTACTGAGAAATTTTCCTGAAGAAAATATTTTAGTTTTAATTGAAAATGATAAAAGTAAACAGTTGGAAGAATTAGGATTTAAAACTTATAGTGATTTTCTAAGATTTATGCATTCAGGCGAATCTGTTGCTTTTAACTTTTCAAATTCAACAGCAAAACAAGTTAGTGGTGAACACTACGCAGAAGTTGCAAAAAGAGTTGATAGAAAAGTTTTTAATTTAAATAGAGATGAGTATTTAAAAACAGATTGTGTTTTTACTAATTCTTTGAAACTCTCTACTGGATATGGATTTTTGCACTCTTATGTGGTAAACAAAAGATTTATAAAAATCTCACCTTGGATTATGGATAATGAAGCCTTTTTAGATGCTGAGAAGCTTTTGCGAGGAGTTTTATATTATCGAGGATTAAAAAGCATTTATGGATATGCTCCAAAAAATGTAAAAGAGATAGTGGATTTATATCAAAGCTATAAGTTTAAAATTTATGGGGATTTTAAACTTATGTATTTGAATGAAAAACCAAACATCATACTAGATAATTTATACGCAATTTAAAGGAGTAATTATGGAATTAACACATGAGCAAAAAGAGTTAAAAAAAGAGTTGGCTAAATATAAAAGAAAAGTTGTTGAGTTAGCAGGTGAAGTTCATGACATCGTTGAAGATTCTATTTGGACTGATTATGTGAGATTACCAAAATTGAGCCAAGATATAGATTCTGGAATGAAAATTGTTAATGAGTTTTTAGAACGACATCCATACTTAAAGTAGTATATAATGGAAAATTTAAAAGATAAACAAATTTGTGAATGTGGGGGAATGACCATTCTTCAAGCACAAAAAATATTTGAAGAAACTGACTTACCATATAAAAAAGCAAAAAAACTTGTTACTGGCTGTAGTCAAACTTGTTGTAGAAGACCTTTAATGGCTCTATTTAACATGGTTGAATTTGGTGAAGTTGATTATGAAGAGATTGCATTTTTAATTGATGCGAAAAACGATAGATTAAAGGATGACGAATGAGTTACGATATCGAACATTTTGTAAAATGGATAAGAGCTAACGATTTAACACCTATAATGTCAGTTGTTGAAGATGATTTGGAGTTATTAACACATTTAGATTTATCAAAAAGAAATTTAAAAGATTTACCTGAATCAATTGGAATTTTAAAAAATCTAAGCGTTTTAAAACTCTCAAATAACAAACTTAGAAAACTTCCAAAAGCAATTGGAGAATTAAAAAACTTAAGAAATCTTCAATGTGAAAATAATTTAATTGAAGAGTTACCAACAGAAATAGGAAATCTAGCAAATCTAATGATATTAAATCTAAATGTAAATAGACTAAAAGCCTTACCAAAAGGTTTTTATGATTTAAAATCACTAACTAGACTTACCCTTGCTGCAAATAGAATTGAGAGTTTAGATGAAGATTTCAAAAAATTATCAAAACTTTTATATCTCTCACTTGAAACAAATGAGTTAGAAGATATTCCTGATATTTTTGAGAATATGCAACAGCTTTATTATTTGGATTTATCGTTCAATCATTTAACTTCTTTGCCCTCTTCTTTATCAAGAATAAAAGAGTTAGAGACTCTTATTTTAGAAGGAAATAGTTTAAAAGAATTACCATCTTTAGAATCTCACGATATGCTTATAAAACTTGATTTGAGTGGGAATAATTTAACATCTTTAGATTTTGATATTAGTCGTTTAGAAGACTTAAAAATATTAATTTTGGACAATAACTTATTAATAAAACTTCCAAAAGATATTTGTAAGTTAAATAAACTTAGTACTTTGTCAGTTAGTTCAAATAAATTAGATGAGTTGCCTGATTTAATAGGTGATTTAGTAAATCTTCAAGAGTTAGATGTAGAAGATAATGATTTAAATTCTATTCCAGAGTCAATTAAAAATCTAACTAATTTGAATAATTTATTTATAGATAATAATAATGGATTAAAAAAACCAAAATCACTTGAGTTAGAATTTTGTGATGTAAAATAAGGAGTATCCCATGAGTAGTTTAGTACATATAACAATGGAAAGTGAAATTTTAGAACTTCTTCAAAGTCATGCAAATGACAAATATGCAAAAGATGAACTAGCTCCATGGATTGCAAAAACTTCATTACAAATGGGACATTTATACTCAGATTTAGGTTTAGAAAGTAGAGAAGAGATGGGGAAATTTATGAGCAAAAATTTCACCTCATTAGCAAAACTAAAACCTCAAGATAAACGATGGAAAAAGTATTTGTATGATTGTATTGGCAAAACAGCCCCTGCTTGTGCTGCTTGTGATGATATTAGTAACTGTTTTAATTGCTCTTTAAATCAATAAAGGAAGCATATTGAATATTAAAAATAAGTCTCAAAATAGAAACTTTAGTAAAAAAGATTTAGCTATTTTAGTCTCTTTTGAGCTTATGATTGTTCTTGTTTCTTTATTTTTTACAATGGATTAATTTAAAAATTCATTGTAAAGGTCTTTGTTTTTAGAGAATATTTTATAAGTTACATCTTTGTATGTAAACTCTAAATAATTAGCATGAAGCCATAATCTACTTGATTTTGTAACTTCAAATCTATCTTCAAGACTTAGGGTTTTATTTAGATAATTTTCTGCACTATCATCATCAACTCCATAAATTGGGTCACCTAAAATTGTATGACCAATTGAGTGTAAATGAACTCTAATTTGATGCTGTCTCCCTGTTAATGGTAAGGCTTCAATAAGAGTTAAATCTTTTTCTTTATTATATTTAAGAGGTTTTATAATAGTAATAGACTCTTTCCCCTCATCGCAAACTTTCATTCGTACACCAATTACAAGCCCTTCTCTATCTAGCCCTTTATCTATTCTAATCTCTTCTTTTATTTCGCCTTGAGCAATTGCCAGATATGATTTATGATATTTTTTTTCTTGGAACATCTCTTTTAGAGCAATTTCGCTTTTTTTGTTTTTCCCAACGATAATCAAACCTGATGTTTCAGCGTCAATTCTATGAATTAAATTTGCATCTTCCCCAAAATGAAACCTAATTTCATCAAGTAAAGAGTAAGGTGTACTTTTTGAAATTGGGTGAACCATAAGATTTGTAGGTTTATCAAAAATTGCAAAATCAGTAAACTCAAGAAGAGGTTTTAAGCCCTTTGAAACACCCTCAAAAACAGCTATATAAATGTAATCAGTTGGAATAGTTTCCCCAGTATTTATAGTGTTCATGTTTTCATCAAAAATTCTTCCTTTTGATGTGAGTCTTTGCCCTATTTTAGGGTCTAGACCTAACTCATGTATCAAAAATATTTGTATTTTTTTACCTTTGATAGCTTTGTGTTTTTTAAGTGTAAATGGCAAATTTTTATCCTATTGTTTTTTGGTAATCTAATATTTTTTAATAGATTTTTTAAGTTTATATTGGTGTAATTTAGATACCATATCATACATAAATTAATAAAAATATTTAATAAAAATTCAAGAAACATGATTATAAGGGACATATAAATGGTTGAAAGATACGCTAGAGTTGAAATGAGTTCAAAGTGGACTCAAGAAGCAAGATATGCAGCATGGTTAGAAGTAGAAAAAGCTGCTGTTAAAGCTTGGAATAAAATTGGACTTATTCCCGATGCTGATTGTGAAAAAATAATAAAAAATGCTACTTTCTCAGTAGAGCGAATTGAAGAAATCGAAGCTGTTACAAAACATGACTTAATTGCATTTAATACAAGCGTATCTGAATCTTTAGGTGAAGAATCAAGATGGTTCCACTATGGAATGACATCTTCTGATGCTGTTGATACGGGTGTAGCTCTTCAAATGAGAGACTCTTTAAAAATAATTATTGAAGATGTGAAAATGCTAATGGAGTCTATTAAAACAAGAGCCTATGAGCATAAAATGACTTTAATGGTTGGAAGAAGTCATGGTATTCACGGTGAGCCAATAACTTTTGGTTTAACTTTAGCTGTTTGGTATGATGAAGTTGCACGTCATCTTTTAAATCTTGAACAAACAATGGAAGTTATAGCAGTTGGACAAATCTCAGGCGCTATGGGTAACTTTGCCCACGCACCACTTGAACTTGAAGAGTATGCAATGGCAGAACTTGGGTTAAAACCAGAACCTTGCTCAAATCAAGTAATCCATAGAGATAGATATGCAAGACTTGCAACGGCTTTAGCACTACTTGCATCTAGCGTTGAAAAATTTGCAGTTCAAGTAAGACACTTACAAAGAACAGAAGTTTATGAGTGTGAAGAGTATTTTGCAAAAGGTCAAAAAGGATCTTCTGCAATGCCTCACAAAAGAAATCCAATTTTAACAGAAAACATAACTGGACTTGCAAGAATGATTAGATCATATGCAATTCCTGCTATGGAAAATGTTGCTTTATGGCACGAAAGAGATATTTCTCACTCTTCAACAGAGAGATTTTGGTTACCAGATGCCTTTATTACAAGTGATTTTATGTTACACAGAATGAATAGTGTAATTGCAAATTTAACTGTAATGCCAGAAAATATGATGAAAAATTTAAACTTAACTGGTGGATTAGTATTCTCTCAAAGAGTATTACTTGAGTTACCACTTGCAGGTGTTTCAAGAGAAGATGCCTATAGAATTATTCAAAGAAATGCGATGAAAGTTTGGGAAGAGATTCAACATGGAAAACCAACAACAAATGAAAAAGGTGAATCTTTATACCTTCAATACCTTTTAGCAGATGAAGAATTAAGAAATTCATTATCTGAAGAACAAATAAGAGAATGTTTTAACTTCGAATACTATACAAAAAATGTGGATAAAATTTTCAACAGAGTATTCAAAAAATAATATAAGATACTACAAGGTAAAATTATGGGAATTATGATAAAAAAAAGAAATGGTCGCAAAGAAGTTTTAGATATTACTAAAATTCAAAAAATGACTGTGGAGGCAACTGAAGATTTAGATGGTGTCTCTCAAAGTGAACTAGAACTTGATGCTCAAATCAAATTTATTGATGGGATGAGTTCTTCTGATATTCAAGATGCACTTATTAAAACAGCCGTTGAAAAAATTGATATAGATGTTCCAAATTGGACATTTGTAGCAGCTCGTCTTTTTGTTTTTGATTTATATCACAGAGTTGGAAAAGCAACTCATGGGATAAAAGGTGAGCCATATTGCCATTTAAGAGATTATTTGAAATATGGAAAAGACGCAGGAAGATTAATTCCTAGTCTTGGTGAAGGTTACGATTTAGATGAATTAAATGATTATATTGACCCTAAAAGAGATTTCTTATTTAACTACTTAGGAATCAAAACTTTATATGATAGATATTTAATTAAAAACAATAAAGCTGAACCAATCGAGTTACCACAACATATGTTTATGGCAATTGCAATGTTTTTAGCTCAAGATGAAGTTAATAAACAACAATGCGCAAAAGAGTTTTATGATGTAGTTTCTAAATTTGAAGTAATGCTTGCCACTCCAACTTTATCAAATGCTAGAACAAATAGACACCAATTATCTTCTTGTTATATTGGAAGTTCTCCTGATAATATCGAGGGAATTTTTGATGGTTACAAAGAGATGGCACTATTATCTAAATTTGGTGGAGGAATTGGTTGGGATTGGAATCAAATCAGAGCTTTAGGTGGTGTTATTGATGACCACAAAAGTGCTGCTGGTGGAACAGTTCCATTCTTAAAAATCACAAATGATATAGCACTAGCAGTTGACCAATTGGGTACAAGAAAAGGTGCAATTGCCGTTTATCTTGAACCTTGGCACATGGATATAGTTGACTTTATTGACTTAAAGAAAAACTCTGGTGAAGAAAGAAGAAGAGCTCACGATTTATTCCCTGCTTTATGGATAACTGATTTATTTATGGAGAGAGTTTTAGAAGATGCTCATTGGACTTTATTTGACCCTTATGAAGTAAAAGACTTAAGTGAGTGTTATGGTGATGAATTCAAAGTAAAATATATTGCTTATGAAAATGATGAGTCTATTACAAAAAATGTGATGAAAGCAAAAGATTTATGGAAAAAAGTTTTAACTTCATATTTTGAATCTGGAAGTCCATTCTTATGTTTCAAAGATACAGCAAATAGAGCAAATCCAAATTCGCATGTTGGACATATTAGAAGCTCAAATCTTTGTACAGAGATTTTCCAAAATACAAATCCAAACTATTACAAAATCAGACTTGAGTTTGTAGATGGAACAGTTTCTACTTATGAAGAAGAAGAGTTAATTGTTGTTGATGGTGGAATCACTAAAAAAGCAAATAAAGTTTCTGCTCTTGATAGTATTAATGGAAAAAGAGTATTTATTGTTGAAAAAGAAAAAATTGATGGAGATACAGCTGTTTGTAACTTAGCTTCTGTAAATCTTTCAAGAATTAATACAAAAGAAGATATTGAAAGAGTTGTTCCAATAGCTATTAGAATGCTTGATAATGTTATTGATTTAAATTTCTATCCATTAAGAAAAGTAAAAGCTACAAACCTAAAATCAAGAAGTATTGGTTTAGGTGTTATGGGTGAAGCTGAAATGTTAGCTGAATACAAACTTGTTTGGGGTTCAAATGAACACTTCAAAAAAATCGACCAAATTATGGAAGCAATTTCATATAATGCAATCAAATCAAGTTCAAATATAGCAATAGAAAAAGGTATTTACCCTACTTTTGAGGGTTCTAAATGGTCTTTAGGAATTATGCCACATGACCACGCTCCTCAAGCTGTAAATGCACTTGTAAATAAAGATTTATTTGATGCTTCTTACGATTGGGATGAATTAAGAGCAAAAGTTAAAAAAGATGGAATGAGAAATGGTTATTTAATGGCCGTTGCTCCAACTTCATCTATTTCAATTCTTGTAGGAACTACACAAGCAATAGAACCAGTTTACAAAAGAAAATGGTTTGAAGAGAACTTATCAGGATTAATTCCAGTTGTTGTTCCAAAACTAAGTCCTGAAACTTGGAATTATTATACTCCTGCTTTTGAAATTGACCAATTACAAGTAATTAAAGCAGCCGCAATTAGACAAAAATGGATAGACCAAGGTCAATCAACAAATATTTTCATGAGCTTAGATAAAGCAAGTGGAAAACATCTACATGAAATCTATACATTAGCTTGGAAATTAGGACTTAAATCAACATATTATTTAAGAAGCCAATCACCAGAAGCAAAAAATGATGTAGAAGACAGATCTATGGAGTGTAGCGGTTGTCAATAAGATAACCTTACATTCTATCAATACAAACAATTAAATTTATATAATAAAATCTTAGAAAAAAGCAGAGGACTCCAAATGGAAAGAAAAACTAGTTATAACCCTGATTCTAAAGAGAGTTTAAACGATAGAAGAGTTTTTGGTGGAAATAGTGATGGAATGATTAATTTTACTAAAATGAAATATCAATGGGCTTTAAATCTTTGGGATACAATGGAAGCAAATACTTGGTTTCCAAGAGAAGTTCAAATGACAGGTGATGCAAAAGATTATAAATATCTAACAGAGCCTGAAAAAAGAATGTATGATTTAGTTTTATCTCAACTTATTTTTATGGATTCATTACAAACAAATAACCTAATGGATAATATAAATCCATATATCACAGCTCCTGAAATAAATGCTTGTTTAGCAAGACAATCTTATGAAGAAGCAAATCACAGTAAATCATATGCAGTTATGGTTGAGTCTATTTCTGATAACACAGACTTGATTTATGATATGTGGAAAAATGATGTAAAACTAAGAGAAAAAAACAACTACATTGCAGCTGTTTATAAAGACCTTTCAGGTGAAATCACAGATGAAAAAATCGTTTTAGCACTTTTCGCAAATCAGATTTTAGAGGGATTATATTTTTATGCTGGATTTGCAGCTATGTATGCCCTTGGAAAATCAGGAAAAATGCTTGGAAGTTCACAAATGATTAGATTCATCCAAAGAGATGAAGTTACTCACCTTTTACTTTTCCAAAACATGATAAATTCAGTTAGAAAAGAGAGACCAGAACTATTCACAGCCCAACTTGAAGAGACTGTAAGAGGAATGTTCAGAAAAGCCGTAGAACTAGAATCAGCTTGGGGTTCATATATCACTCAAGGTCAAATCCTAGGTTTCACAGATGGAATCATAAAACAATATATTCAATATCTTGCAGATAAAAGATTAGATGCAGTTGGATATAAACCAGAATACAACGTAAAACACCCTATTCCATGGGTTGATGGTTATGCAAGTTTCAATGACCAAAGAACAAACTTCTTCGAAGGTAATGTAGTTAACTACAGTAAAGGTTCAATCGACTTCGACGATTTTTAATAGTTCTTTTACACAATCTCAGCGTTGGAGCAATTTTTTTACTCAGTCACATACTGATTGTATGCTCCCTCGCAAAAAAATCACTCCGCCTTGACCTTGAATAAAATAACTATTAAAAAATTAAATTAGCCCATTTTCTACAATATATTTCTTTCCTTCATCATTAACTTTATAGATGTATTGCTGTTTATTAGGACTGTATTCATTTGTTAAGAGTCTTTTTGCAATTAAATTCTTTAAAATATAGTCTGCTTTTAACTCTGGAAGATTTAATAATTTTGATATTTCTTCTAAAGTAGTTTCTTTTTTATGATTACTTGCAAAATCTTTCATTATTAATCTTTCTTCATCTGAAGAGTTTCTATATGTTTTATCTAATTCTTTTTTAAGTAACGTATTATGTTCACTAAAAGTTTTTAAGTTATTTTGTAATTTTTGATTTTCTTGAATTAATTCTTCAGTATTTTTTGTATCTTTTTTGTATTCATCAATTTTATTTAAACTTTCTAATAATAAATGTTCTTTTTCATCAAGAAACTTTCTAAGTTGTGTGATTTCTTTGTCTTTTTCTGAAAATGTTTTACTGAAACTTAATTCTAATTCAAAATATTTTTGTTGAAGTTCTCCAAATTCTTTTTCAGTAAGTACTTTTCCATTACTTATTTTTTTTAATTCATTTTGATGCCATATCCAAGCTTTATGAATAAATTTAGAAATAAATGGTAAAACTAAAACATAAGCAAGTGCAATTAATAAGGGCAATAACAATCCATTGATTGGTATATTTAAGATTGAAATAGAAATATAATCTGTTTTGTATAGGTTATCTATAGCTACAAATTTGTTTTCAGAAGTTAAATCTTTATCAAATAAAATTACAATAAACTTGTAATTACAAATAATCCAATAAAAAATAAAAGAACCAAGCAGTGGACTAGTTGTTCTTTCATAGAGATTTGCTTTGAATGAGTTAATCATGTCTTTCATTAAAAATCCTAAATTAAAATTGTTAGGATAATAGCAAAAAAATTAATAAAAAAGATAAAAGCTAAAACCGAAGAAATCCCAGCCTTTGTCAAAGCCGAGTAGTTTTAAATTTTTTTCGGAAAAAGTCGAGGACTGTTTGAGTAAAAAAGAGTGACAAATTCACTCTTTTTTGCGAGTTCCGCAGACTAGAAAACAAATTTGAAACTAGGAGGGAAGCTTTGCCTTTGACAATATGGCTGTGGCTTTTTGTTTTACTTTTTACCACTAAAAAGTAAAGAAAATATTACAACTTCCAAATATCTTTAAACAAAATATAAACCCTTTTCGTTAAACTATCCTCCTTTTAAATTGGAGAAAATAAAATGTTCACAGAAATAATAAAACCAAGATTTTTAGAAACAGATGCGCTTGGGCATATTAATAACAACACTTACGGTGTGTGGTTTGAAGCTGCACGAGATGAGATATTTCGTATCTTTATGCCAAAGGCAAATGTAAAAGAGTGGAATCTTATCATGGCTCATACTTCTTTTGACTTTTTAAAAGAGGTATTTTGGGGTAAAGAAGTTATCGTAAAAACTGGTGTTACAAAATTAGGTAACTCTTCTATTGAATTATGTCACGCAGTTTATCAAGATGGAAAACTTTGCACAACTGGAAAGTGTATTATTATTCACTATAATTTTATGACAAAAGAGGCAGTAAGAATCCCTGATAATATCAGAACTATACTTGAATCTCATATTTTCTCAATCCCTTGGATGGGAACTTTAGCAGAAGTTGAAGAGTTTGAAAAAAGTAATAAGAGTTAATCTCTTATTACCAATTTCCAAGAATAACTGGCAGAACGGATACAACTAAAAGTATCGCCATGATTAGATTGAACTTTCTTACATGACTTTCATCTTTTATAAATCTTTTTAAAGCAACACCACCTATTGCCCAAGCATTACACGAGATTATTCCAGCTATTAAAAACAAAAAAGCAATGATAATTACTTGAGTTATACTATTCTCTTTTGATGTTACAAATATTGACATAGCAGTCATTGACATAATCCAACCCTTTGGATTTACCCATTGAAAAAGTGCTGCTTGTATAAAAGTAAAAGGTTTGTGTTTCTCTTTTATTTTCAGATGACCTTTGCTAGAACCTATTTTATATGCCATCCAAAATAGATAAAGAAGTCCTACAACTTTTAGTATTTTTAATACTATTGGAAACTTTTCAAATACAATTCCAATTCCTAATCCCACAAGTAAAACCATCAAAGCAAAACCTAAAAATACTCCAAATACATGGGGAATACTTCTTTTATATCCAAAGGTTAAACCAGAAGATAAAAGTAAGACATTATTTGGTCCTGGTGTTATTGTGGCTGTTAATGCAAATGCAGCAATAGAAATCAACATTGTTAGCGTATAAAAATCTTCCATTTTAACTCCTTTTTAATTTTTATGAATTCTATCTTTTAATTTTCTTTTATTCTTTACATATTTTGGTTTAAAAGTTATCTATTATTGTTTAAAAAGTATGCCTAAATATGTTAAACTTATGACTAATAAGGATTATTATGCAAAAAAGAACTACTTATAACAAAAATGTACAAATAGCAAATGATGCAATGTATTATATTTATGAGTACATAGATACAGATATTAATATTGATGAATTAGCTTTAAATTTTGGTATTAGCAAGTTTCATTTGCACAAACTTTTCAAAGAAGTTATGGGGATAAATATCTATGAAACAATAAAATCAATACGGCTTCAAAAAGCTTCAAGTTTACTTCTTACAAATAAGTATTCAACTATTACTCAAATAGCTTCAATGTGTGGGTATAGCTCACAAACTTCATTTATTAGAGCATTTAAAGAAAGATTTAATCAAACACCAAAAGTGTGGAGAAATGGAGGATATGAAGAGTATTCAACTAATATTTTAAGAAATTCTAATATGGCTTATTATGAGAAAAAAGATTTTGAAAACATAGAACCAAAAATTATTAAATCAAAACCTCTAAGAACTTATTACATAAGACAAAGGGGTTATCTAAAAGAAGAAGTTACAAGAGTATGGCAAAAACTTCAAGCTTGGGTTTATACAAACAATATTACAAAATATGAAGAGATTGGTATTTATCATGATAATCCAACTATAACACCTCACAGTGAGTGTTTTTATGTGGCAGGAATTATTCCAAAAGGTGATGTTGATTTATCAAATACAAGTCTTCCTATTTTTGATACTCCTGAGGCTTTATATGCAACTTTTGAGATAAAAGGAGAGACAGGAGATATTCTTAGATTTATCCAATGGGCATATCAAGAGTGGCTTCCAAAGAGTGGGTTTGAAACAACAACAAATCCACCTTATGTAATATTTAAAAAGAATCACTTTTTGAATGAAGATAGAACTTTTGAAGCGACATATTATTTGCCAATACAATATGTCTAAAATTTGTTATAATTTTTAATGATTAAAATTAATAGATTAGACCATTTTGTATTAACAGTAAAAGATATAACGGCTACTGTTGAGTTTTATACACAAATTCTAGGTATGGAAAAAGAAGTTTTTAAAGGTTCAAGAATTGCATTAAAATTTGGAAATGCAAAAATAAATCTTCATGAATTAGGACATGAATTTGAACCAAAAGCTTTTAATGTAAAAGAAGGTAGTGCCGATTTATGTTTTATAATTGATACACCTTTACTTGAAGCAAAAAGTTATATTGAGAGTTTAGGTATTGTTATTGAAGAGGGAATTGTTAGTAGAACTGGAGCTCTTGGAGAAATTGAATCAATTTATCTAAGAGATCCTGATAAAAATTTGATTGAACTATCAAATTATAAAAGCAAGTAAAACTTGCTTTTATTTTAATGTCTCTTCTAAAACTTCTGTAAATCTTTTCCAAGATTTTTTATCTGCATCTTCCCTATAACTTTTTGCTCCAAAAACTGTAAAAGCATGTGGTGCACCACTATAAGTTGTCATTTCATGATTTATTCCTGTTTTTTCTAGCTCAACAGCTAAAGAAGCAAATTCGCTAAATGGTACAACTGTATCTGCACTTCCGTGAAATACTACGATTTTACCTTTTGTATTTTTATAATCTTCACCCTCAGGAGTTGCAAGATTTCCATGAAAAGGAACAAAAGCTTTCATATTAGCTCCACTTCTTGCCATTTCAAGAATTGCACTTCCTCCAAAACAATAACCCATTCCCAGTGTATTTGATACATTTGCACCTAGTTTTTTTGCTTCTTCAAATCCTGTATTTAATCTTTTTCTCATTTCATCTCTATGTGAATAAAGATATTTTGTCTGAGCGATTTTGTCATTAAGTTCTGTTGGTCTTATACCTTTTCCATATAAATCAACTGCAAAAACTGAATAACCTAAATCATTTAACATTTTTGTTCTTTTGATTTCATACTCAGTGATTCCATCCCAATCATGTACCATAAAAATAAGAGGTGCAGTTTTTGAAACAGGACTATAATATCCCTCATACTCTTTTCCATCAATATTGTAAGTAACATTTCCATTTGCAAAAGATATGCTTACAAGTGATAATATTGTTAAAATAAACTTTTTCATAAAATATTTCCTTTTTTAAAATTTAGTTTCATCAAAATAAAACTCATTAACTCCATTAAATCCCTCTAAAAAATATAAAAAGTGAGAAACTTCTTCTATTTGAGTATCATTGATTTTACCTTTCATTGAAGGCATGGTATTAAAGTGCCTAATTACACCCTCAAGACAGATTGTTTTAGCTTTATCTGGATTAATTATATAATCTTTTACGAAAGCTGTGGTTTGCATAAGATGAAATTCTACATCATCCCTACTTCCAATTTGTTGTTTTAGTCTAAAGGAGATTTCATTTCCAGTTGGAGCCTTTAGATTCAAAGTTTGGTTATTCTCTTCAATAAAATTTTTCATCAAAAGAGGAATTGGCATTGATTTTTGGTGACACTCCATACATTTATTTTCAAAGACTTTTTCACCTTGGTTATATAAGTCTCTATCAAATTCTTCAGGTAATTCATTGGCAAATATAAAGCCTGTAAAGGCAAGGGTTAAAACTATATTTTTCATCGTAACTCCTTTTTTAAATTTTAGCACAAAATTAAATATATTAAATTGTTTTGATAAAATTAATAAAATATAAAAAAGGTAAGTTATGGCTTTAGAAATAGAAAGAAAATATCTTGTTGATTTAGAAAAACTTGGCACTTTAGAAAATGGAAGCAGAATAAAACAAGCTTATCTTTCAACAAATAAAGATGCAGTTGTAAGAGTTAGAGTTAAAAATGACAAAGCATATCTAACAATAAAAGGCTCAAATATTGGAGTTACAAGATTAGAGTTTGAATATGAAATTCCTTTAGATGAAGCAAATGAGATGTTAGATAAATTATGTCAAAAACCAGTGATTGATAAAACAAGATATTTGATAACTCATGAAAATCATATTTGGGAACTTGATATTTTTTATGGAGAGAATGAGGGTTTAGTAGTTGTTGAAGTTGAACTTTCAAGTGAAGATGAAACTATAATTTTGCCTTCTTGGGTAAAAGAAGAAGTAACAACTGATGCCAGATATTACAACTCAAATCTTATGAAACATCCATTCAAAGATTGGCAAAAATAAAGAGAATAAATTCTCTTTATTTTAAGCGATTAGAAGTTTTGCTAAATCATCTTTTGCATTTGTTGTAAGTGTAAGATTGAAGTTTTCTGCTAAGAAGTTGAAAATATCTTCATTTACAAATTGTGGAGGTTTTGGCCCTAAGTAAATATTTTTTATTCCAAGTGAGAATAGAGCTAATAAGACAATAATAGCTTTTTGCTCCATCCACGATAATACAATTGAAATTGGTAAATCATTGATTGGAGTATTTAATGCTTCGCTTAAAGCTTTAGCAATTTCAACTGCACCATTTGAGTCATTACATTGACCTAAGTCTAGGTATCTAGGAATTCCAGTTCCTTCAATCTCTCCAAAATCAATATCATTGAATCTGAATTTACCACAAGATGAAGTGATGATTACACAATCTTTTGGTAAAGATGAAGTTAATTCTCTATAATATTCTCCACCTTTCCCTGGTGCATCACAACCAGCAACTACGAAGAATTGTTTGATTTTCCCCTCTTCTAATGCTTTTAAAATTTGTGGAGCTAAAGTTAAAACTGTTTTATAGTGATGACCAGTTGTTAATGTTGTAGTTTCATTAAAATCAATTCCATTTGCATCTGCGCACTCTAAAGTTCTTTTGATTAAAGCATCAAAGTTATCATTTTCAATAGGAGTTGAACCCTCAACACCTACGATTTTGTAAGTGAATAATCTATCTAAATATCCACAATTTTTCTTTGGAGGAACAATACAGTTTGTATTTACTACAAAAGTTCCAGGGAATTTTTCCATCAGTTTTGCTTGGTCAAACCATGCTTTCCCAACATTTCCTTTTAGGTGTTTATATTTTCTTAGTTCTGGATAACCATGAGCTGGTAACATTTCAGAGTGTGTATAAACATTAATTCCTTTATCTTGTGTTGCTATTAACAATCTTTCAAACATCTCTAAATCATGTCCAGAAACTAAGATAGCTTTCCCTTCAACTTTGTTTTGAGAAACAGTTACGGGAGTTGGAATACCAAATTTATTAGTGTGAGTATTTGATAATCTATCCATTACTAAACTTCCAGCTCGTCCAATTTTCATTAGTTGATTGATGTGGTCGTTAAAATTAAAATTCACATTTGTAAGTGTAAAATAAAGCGTTTCACTCATAACATCATCAATTTCTTTTGTAAGTTCAGGTTTAAATGTATTTAAATGCTCTCTATATGCACTAAGACCTTTTAAACCAAAAATCATAATATCTTGTAATCTTGAAAGATTTTCATCTTTCCCACAAGTTCCAACAACTGCACCAGTACTTCCACAACCACCTTTTTGACTCATTTCACATTGATAACAAAACATACTCATAATATAAAATCCTTTTAAGTTTTGAGGGATTATATGGTTTTAACAGATGTGATACATTGATACAAATCAATACTTGTTTATGTTTTGTAAGTTATAAAATCCTAGAATACGAACTTTAAAATAAAAAGGATTATTATGTCAAAAGATAGAATTAGAGATTTTATAGATATTCAATTTGAAAATTTAGAGGATCCTATTTATAAAATTGAAGAAGATGAGAATCATGTTTATGCAATTTTCACAGAAGTTTTAAGTAAAAATGTATCTAAGGAGATAACTTTTAAAATATTAAATGATATTTTATATCTACATTCTGTAACTTATGGTTGGAAACCAGTAGAAAAAGGGAATGCAAATAAATATTTTTGGATTGAACTTTTAAAAACAGAAGCCTAAGAAGCTACTGTTTTTGCTGGAAGTTTAGAAATAAACTCTTCAATAGACAAAGCAACTCTTTTAGAAAAGGCAACAGCTTCTACAACAGTTCTGGCACCGGTAACCACATCACCAGAAGCAAATACACCACGTCTAGCTGTTATTCCATTTTCATCACTTTGTAGTAGTCCATTTTCGCCTAAAGATAATCCAGTATTATTTCTTACAATTAAATCCCTTGCTGTTTGACTAATTGCAATTAATATAGAATCAGCTTCTTCAAAACTTTCTCTATTTACTTCTTGATCTGTTGTCATATATCTAATGCCTTTTTCTGTTAGTTCTAAAGGTAATTTGTGAAGATTGAATTTTACACCATCTATTTTTGCATGGTCAATTTCCATTTTTTCTGCATGCATATCTTCTTCACCTTTTCTATACATTAGTGAAACATCATTTGCACCATTTCTAATGGCAGTTCTTGCAACATCCATGGCAACATTTCCAGCACCAATTACAACAACTTTTTTGCCTAAATCGTAAGCTTTTGGAGTTTTTAGATAATCAATCGCAAAGTGAACATTTCCAAGACTTTCGCCTTTGATTCCTAGTTTTTTAGGTGCCCAAACACCTGTTCCTATAAATATCGCATCAAAGCCATCTCTTTGTAAATCATCAAGGGTGATATTTTTCCCAATCATGATATTTTTTCTAATCTTAACCCCTATTTTTTTTAGCTTATCTTCTATTGTGTCTAAGATAGTTTTGTCAAGTCTAAAATCAGGAATACCATATCTTAAAACACCGCCGATTTGGTTGTTCCCTTCATACATAGTTACATTGTAACCTTTTATAGCCATTATCATTGCAAGACTAATTCCAGCAGGTCCTGAGCCAATGATTGCTATGTTTCTACCCTTTTGAATTGGTTTTTCAAACTCCCTATAATTCATATAATAAGTTGAGATATAGTTTTCTATTCCACCTACATTTACGGGAGTCGATTTTTTATTTAAAACACAATGTCCTTCACAATGCTTTTCATGTGGACAAACTAAAGAACAAACAATTGATAAAGGATTATTATCAAATACTAATTTCCCTGCTTCTTTGATATTTCCACTTAAAAAAAGTCTAATCATTTCTGCAATTGGAGTGCTAACAGGACAACCTGTTTGACACTTAGGTTTTTTACAATCTAGACAAGTTTGCGCTGAATTTATTATATGTTGCATTTTATACTCTTTTTGTTTTGTATGTAATTATAACAAATTAATTAATCTATTAAAATAATTTAAATATAGCAAGCAATTTTCTAGTTATTTCTTCACTAATTAAGTATAATATTCAACTTTAAATAAATAGTTATTAAACAACTAACATAATAAAAATAATTATATAAAAGGATGGTGATGTCTCTTGTTAAAAAGGTAGTTTTCTTGGTAGTTTTATTGCTTGGATTTATAGTATATTCTGTTTATACATTTGATTATGATACAGCTTTAAATACTAATTCAGCAGTTTCAAATTCTGAAAAAATACAAAATAAAGTTTCCCAAATAGGCTTTGTTGATAAAATTATTAATATGTTTGATTCTTCTGATGATACACAAACTAAACCTTTTAGTTTTGTTTTAACTAAAAAAGATGGAATGCTAGTTATGGATGGTATTTTTTCAAGTGAAGATGATACAAAAAAAATATCAGATATTTTAAATATTAATCGTGATGGTGAATATACTTATGAAGAGGATATATCAATTGACGAAGATTTAATAAGTAAAATTGCTAATTTAATTACACCTTTAAAAGATTTTTTTGAAGATGGGGCAAAACTATCAATTATAAATAATGAAGTTTTTTTATCAGGGGAATTAAAAGATCCAAATTATTCTTCATTATTAGAAACAATGATTTCAAGATTAGATATTAATATAATAGAAGATATAAAAATATCAAATCCTATACTTGTAAGTGAATCAACTTCTTTAGAGAACAATGAATCAATCTTAAACACTGAATTACCTAATGATAAAACTGTTAATGCTAATAATAAAAAATCTTTGAATATTCAAGAGATACAAGCAAATATAAATAAATTATTAGCAGATAAAAAAATTACATTTGAAAGAAGAAGTACTTCTGTTACTGAGGATTCTTATTCAACATTAACAAAAATCTCACAGATAATGAAAGAAAATAAGAGTTTAAAAATTGAAATAGCCGGACATACTGATTCAAGAGGTGAAAAGGCATTAAATAAACAGATTTCTCAAGAAAGAGCAAATAGTGTTAAAAATGTTTTAGTGTCTTTAGGCATCCCCTCAGATAGTTTAACTGCAGTTGGTTATGGTGAAGAACTTCCTCTTGTTAAAGATGATGAAAACGGATTATCAGAAATTAACAGAAGAGTTGAATTTAATATTATAGGAGAATAAAAAATGTTTGAAATTGCATCATTAATTGTTGTGAACTTGTTGCTTGCTGGAATTATAGGATTTATTATAGGTTATCTAGTTGGTAGAACTAATTCTCCGAAAATTAAATCAATAAAGAATAATAATAGCGATGAACCAAGAGATGAAAAAGTAAGACATTCTATAAACCCAATTTTTAAAAAGAATTCGACTTTAGATTTTAAACCACTTATTTTAACTTGTCCAAAGTTATCTGGAAAAGATGCTTTAACAAAAATTAAAGGTATAAATAAAAAGATTGAGAATGATTTGAATAACTTAGGTATTTATCATTTTGAACAAATTTCAAAATGGTCAAATAAAAATTCTGAATGGATTGAAGAGTTTTTATTGCTTCCTGGAATTGCAAGAGGTAATCAATGGGTTGAACAAGCCAAAATCTTATGTTCAGGTAGAAATACTCCTTATAGTTTGCAAGTTGAAAATGGTGAAATTGAAGTAGATTAAGTTTTAATCTACTCTTTTATTTTTACTACATATCTTCCTACTGCTTTTCCTGATAAAAGAAGCTCATAAGCAGATTTTATTTCATATAATGAAATTTCATTTACTATTGTATTTAGACTATTAATTTTCCATCTACTAGCTAGTTTTTCCCAAGCAGCTTGTTTTTTTTCTAATTTACACTCAACTGAATCAATTCCTATTAGTCTTACACCTCTTAAAATAAACGGAAATACATTTGTATTTAATTCAAAAGAAGATGTTAACCCACAACACGTTACTATTCCATCATATTTTACTTGTTTAAGTGCATTTGCTAATATTTTTCCACCAACTGTATCAATTACTCCTGAGTATTTTTCACTTAACATTGGCTTTGTAGATTCTTCTTCAAATTCTTCTCTTGAAATTACTTCATTTGCACCGATTTTTTTCAAGAATTCAACTCTTTCTTTTTTCCCTGAAATGGCAGTTATTGTATAACCCAATTTACTTAAAATCGCTATTGCAATTGAACCTACTCCACCTGTTGCACCTGTAACTAAAATATCTCCACTTTCTGGTTTTATTCCATTTTCAATTAACTCATTTACACTAAGAGCTGCTGTTAATCCAGCTGTTCCAAAAGTCATAATTTCTTTATCTGAAACAGAATCAGGAATTCGAGCAACCCAAGATGCAGGTATTTTTACAAATTGAGCATGACCTCCATTTGAATTCATCCCCATATCATAACCAGTTACTAAAACTCTCTCACCTACTTTAAAAATTGGTGAAGTTGATTCATAAACAGTTCCCGCAACATCAATTCCTGTAACATGTGGGAAATTTTTAGTGATTCCTGGATTTCCCATAGCACTTAAGGCATCTTTATAATTTAGTGAAGAGTACGTAACTTTTATTACAACTTCATTCTCTTCACATTTTGGAGTTTTTATATCTTGGACGTCTGATACAAACTCATCCTCTCCAACTTTTTCAACTACAAAAGCTTTCATTTATTTCCTTTTTCCTATTTGTATTTATACTTTAGCTAAAATATTGTAAAAGCTAAATAACATTTTGTATTAATTTATTACAACAAATTCTAATGGAACATCAAAATCCATATACTCTTTATTTATATCTTTATCAAATGCTTTATATGCTTTTGTCTCATATAAAGCTCTTAAAGCTGCTTCATCTAATCTTTTGATATTACATGAGCTTTTTAGTTTTATGTTCTCAAATAGACCATTCTTTTGCACTCTAAAGCTAATTATTACTTTTCCTTCTTCTTTTAATTTTCTTGAAATTACAGGATAGCTTTTATTTTTATTTATCTCTTGTCGTAACTGCATCATATAGTTTTGAATAAAGAGTTTTTCTTTATTTATTTGATCTTGTGTGATTAAATTTTCTTTTATCTCGTTTTGATTTTTTGTATGGCTATTTTCTACTTCTTTTACTTCTTGAGTTATATTTTTCTCAGAATTTTCTTTTGAAATAAGTGGAGTTATATTAGGTTTTGTAACTTCTTTTTTGACTTGAACAGTTTTTTCTATTTGTTTTATAGTTTTAGTTTCATTTTTAGGTTTTGTAATCTCTCTTTGAGTTATAGCTTCTTGATTTAATACTTCTTTTTTTGTTTGAGTTTTTGAAAGTTGTAATGAAATAAAAGTACTCTTTTGTTGTTGATTTTGCTCTATTTTATCTGTTTTTAAAAAATTGATAAGTACAAAGTGAGCTGTTGAAACTAAAATAAAACTAAGAGTAATTATAAATTTATTCATAATTTATAATTAATGTTTTAATAAATCTTTTAAACTATCTTTTGGATTTTTACCATCTAATATAAGTTTCACTTCATTTGCAATTGGTGTATATATTTCATGTTTAATTGATAGGTTATATATAGCATCGGCTGTTTTAATACCCTCTGCAACTTCACCTAAATCTTTTAAAATTTCATTAATTTTTTTATTTGAAGCAAGACCAAGTCCTACTCTATAGTTTCTACTCATTGTAGAGTTCGCAGTCAAAAACAAATCTCCTGCTCCACTTAAACCTAAAAAAGTTGATTTTTTTGAGCCAAAGAATCTACCAAATCTCTCCATTTCAACTAATCCTCTTGCTATTAATGAAGCTTGAGCATTTTTACCGAGATGTAATCCCTCACAAATTCCACTTGCAATTGCTAAAACATTTTTATATGCACCGGCAACTTCTGCTCCAATAACATCAGAACTATAATAAGTTTTAATAAAAGTTGGGAAAAAAGCAGAGAATTTTTTAAAAAGTTTCTTTGAATCTGAATTTAAAACTAAAGCACAAGGTAAACCTTGAATAACTTCAGCTGCAAATGATGGTCCAGAAATAAATCCTATATTTTTATTTGGAACAAATTCAGCATAAATTTCATTTAAAAACTCTCCACTTGAAGCTTCAATACCTTTTGAAGCAACAAGAATTTTTTGTCCTTTAAAAATAAAATTCTCTTTTAACCAAGCTCTAATTTCTTGAGCAGGAATGGCAATTATTAAATATTCACACTCTAAAGCAGTTTTCAAATCAACGAAGTTTTTTATATCTCTTGGTGTTCTTGATGTTATAAAAGCTTCTTGTTTTTGACTAAGTGCAAAATGAAGAGCTTGTCCCCATTTCCCTGCACCTATAACTGCAATAGAGTTGTTTTTCATTAAGATAATCTTTGTTTTAATAGGTCATTTACTTTAGCAGGATTTGCACTACCTTTTGATTCTTTCATAGTTTGACCTACAAAGAAACCAAATAGTTTATCTTTACCTGATTTATATTCAGATACTTTATCTTGATTTGCAGCAAGTATTGTATCAATAATAGTTAATAGTGCACCATCATCAGATACTTGTTTAAGTCCTAATTTTTCAATAGCTGAATCAACATCTGTTGATTCATTTTCTATTAGGAAATCTAGTACTTCTTTTGCTGCTTTTCCTGAAATTGTATTATCTTCAATTCTTTTAACAATTGTTGCTAAAGTTTTTGCATCGATAATTGAATCTTCAAGTGAAGCGCCCTCTTTTAGTCTTGCAAGTAATTCAACAGTTAACCAAGTAACTGCATTTTTTGCACTAATTCCCTCAGACATCATTTCATCAAAATATTTAGCCATTTCCAAACTTGCTGTTATAACTGAAGCGTCATACTCTTTAAGTCCAAAATCTTTTACAAATCTCTCTTTTTTCTCATCTGGAAGTTCTGGAATTACTGAATATTTAGCAAGCATTTCATCTGTAATAATTACGGGTAAAAGGTCTGGGTCTGGAAAATATCTGTAATCAGCAGCATCTTCTTTTCCTCTCATAGATCTTGTTTCACCAGTATTTGGATCAAAAAGTCTTGTTTCTTGAACAATCTCTTTTGAATGAACTCCATCTTCCCATGCTTCAATATGTCTATTTACTTCATAAGCAATTGCTTTTTCAATGAATTTAAATGAGTTCATATTTTTGATTTCACATCTAGTGTAAAGGTTTTTATCACCTTTTGGTCTAATAGAAACGTTTACGTCACATCTAAAGCTTCCCTCTTGCATATTAGCGTCACTTATACCTAAATATCTTACAATTGAATGTAATTTTTTCAGGTATAAAACAGCTTCTTCTGCACTTCTCATATCAGGTTCAGAAACGATTTCAAGTAGTGGAGTACCTGCTCTATTTAAATCAACCTGTGAAACACTTCCTGCATGGATATTTTTTCCTGCATCATTTTCTAAGTGAGCTCTTGTAACTCCAATAGTTTTTTGTCTTCCATCTGGAAAATCAATTACTAATTCACCAAGTCCAACAACTGGAACTTCAAATTGAGAAATTTGATAACCACTTGGTAAATCTGGATAGAAGTAGTTTTTTCTATTAAATACTGATTTTTGATTTATTTGTGCTTTTAGTGCAGTTCCTAGCATAATTGCTTTATGAACAGCTTCTTTATTTAGTACTGGAAGTGCTCCTGGTAATCCTAAACAAGTTGGACATACATTCGTGTTTGGTTCTTCTCCAAAACTCGTTGCACAAGAACAAAAAAGTTTACTATTAGTATTTAATTGAACATGTACTTCTAATCCTATAATAACTTCAAACATATTTTATATTCCCTTTATCTTACTATTTTTATATCAGCTGTTAATTTCTCTTTTTCAAAGTAATCTTTTAGATATTTTTTTTCTCTTAAACTCATCATATCATTAAATATTTTTGCTTTAACGCTTTCAAAATTAAGTGAAGTTGTTCCTTCTTTTCTTGTTACAAACAAAGAAATGAATTGTTTATTAGCTGTAAAAATTGGAGTGAAACTATTTGTTTTAGTTTCATTTAATAAATATTGCATTTGAGGTTGTAATTTATCACTTGCTAATCTTACTGGCTCTCTTTCAACATCAGAAGGAAGAACCATTGGATTTTTTATTGCACTATTTAAAGAAGATTTATTTTTTGATGTATATTGAGTTACTTCATAAAATTTTGAAGTTGAAAATTGCTCTTTATTTTTTTCATAATATAGTTGCATATCTTCTTCTGTAGCAATTGCAAGTTGACCTTTTACAATTTTTTGAATTAGTTTTTGTCTAATTACTGCATCTTTTGCTTCATCTTCAAAAGCTGTATAATCTCCATATTTTTGTTTTACAACTGATTTAAATGTGTATATATCCATCCCATTAGCATTTGCTAATTTTTCAATGTAATCATTGATTTCAAAAATATCTGCACTGATGTTATTTTCTTTTATAGATTGTTCATATAGAGCTTTATCTATCAATAATCCAACAGCTTGATTTTTGCCTATTTTATTTACTGACATAGTATTATCAATATCATAAATTGTAATTGGTTCATCATTAACAATTAAAGCAACACCATTTACCATACCTGCAAATGATATTCCTGAACTTACAAGTAGTGTTAAAAAAAGTTTGTACATAGATTTTCCTTTTTCATAAAGCAGATATTTTACCAAAAAAATGGTAAATATCTGTTTTGTTGGAAAAAAGATTATAAAGTTTTAGTTTTAGTTACTTTATTAATTAAATAAAATATTGAATTGTAGTCTAATCCTGATTCTTCACTTAGTCCAATTTCACAAGTTTTACTTGTAGAAAATGCCATTTTTGCACCAGCTGTTTGCTCTTTTAAGTGTCTTAATGCAGATTTGTTCAGTTCTGGAAAATTAAATCCTCTATCTCCTGCAAAACCACAACATTTTACATCTGCTGGAATTATTACATTTGTAGAGCACAATGTTGCTAAAGTTTTAAACTTATCTTCTAATCCCATTTTTCTTGAACTACAAGTTGTATGAATTGTAATTGCTTCATCTATTGCTGTGAATTCTAAATCTTTTGTTAAAAACTCTAAAGCAAATTCAATTGGTTCATAAATGTTAATTTTCTTTGTAAAGCTTTCCATCATTTTTTTAGTACAAGGACTTGTGTCACATAATACTGGATATTCTCCTGAATTACTTACTTTTAATAAAGCTTGTTCTAACTGAGATGATTTTGTATGTGCTGCTTCATTAAAACCTTTTGATGAAAATGGCATACCACAACATAAGTTTGATAAATTTTCAGGGAATAGTATTTGATAACCAGCTTTTAGCAATAATTCAACTGTAGTTTCAAATAGTTGTTTTTCTTCTTTTGATACGGCATTTAATCCCATACTTCTATTTAGACATGAAGGAAAATATACTACTTTTTTATCACTAACTTTTTGTTCAAAATTTAAATCAATATTTGTTCCTATTGGCATTGTAACGCTCCATTTAGGAATAGAATTACTAAAATCTCTAAATGTTTTAGTCATTGTTTCCATGCTTGGAGTTCCAAGAACTTTATGAATAAAGTTTGCACTATGAAGTCCAAATCTAACACCTTTTAGAGTTGCTGAAAAATTATTTGCTACAAAATTTGCAATTGATTTTCCAGTATTTGAAATTTGTTCAGCTCTCAAATGCTTGGTTAAACTTCCTGTATCAATTTTTACTGGACATGCAGTTGAACATAAACTACAAGTTGCACAAGTTTCAATTCCATCATATTGGTATAAATCTTTATATTCTTTTGCTTCCTTTTTATTTCCAATACTTTCAAGTCTTGAAATTTCTCTATTAATTACAATTCTTTGTCTTGGAGTTAAAGTTAGCTCATTTGATGGACATGTTGGTTCACAAAATCCACATTCAATACATTTATCAACAATTTCATTTGTTGCTGGAAGTGTTTTAAGATTTTTTAAGTGAGCTTGGGCATCATCATTTATTATAACACCTGGATTTAAAAGCCCTTTTGGGTCAAATAATGATTTTATTTTTTTCATCATAATATAAGCATCATACCCCCACTCAATTTCAATAAATGCAGCCATGTTTCTTCCTGTTCCATGTTCTGCTTTTAGACTTCCTTGATATTTAACGGCAACAGAGTGAACAACTTCATTCATTAAATCATCATATCTTTTTATCTCTTTTGGATCTGAAAAATCTTGTGTAAATACAAAGTGGAAATTTCCCTCAAGTGCATGCCCAAAAATTAAAGCTTCAGAGTAACCATGTTTTTTAAATAGTTCTTGAAGTTCAAGTGTTGCTTCTGCTAAGCATTCAATAGGATATGCAACATCTTCAATAATTACTGTTGTTCCTGTTACTCTTACAGCTCCCACTGCTGGAAATAAACCTTTTCTAATTTTCCAATAAAGAGTATATTCTGCAACATCTTTTGTAAAATAAATATCTCTAACAACTGAAAACTCTTTTAATAACTCTTCAATTTGTGCTGTTTGAATATCAAGTTGTTTATCACTTATTGCTCTTGTTTCAATTAAAAGAGCTGTTATATTTTCATCAAAATCTTTTATAAATGCTGGCATTGCTGGGTCATTCTCAATACTTTTTAACCCTGCTCTATCCATTAATTCAACTGCATCTACAGTGATTTTATTTGCATCTTTTGCAAGTTTCAATTTAGTAACAGCAGAACATGCTTCATTCATATCTTTGAAATAAATTAGTGAACTAGCTTTATCTTTTAAATCTTCAACTGTGTAATAAGTAATCTCTTCAATAAAGGCTAAAGTTCCTTCACTTCCAATGATTAAGTGTTCAAGAATTTCAAACTCATCACTAAAATCAATTAAAGCATTTAGTGAGTAACCACATGTATTTTTGATTTTGAACTTTCTTTCAATTTTTGCTTTTAACTCTTCATTGTTTTTTGTATCATCTGAAAAACTTTTTAGACTTTTTAGAAATTCGCCATGTGATTTTCTAAATGCTTCTTTGCTCTCATTACATCCTGTATCAAGTTTTGCCCCATCTGCAAAAATTAATTTCATTGATTTTAATGTTTTATATGAATTTTGTGAAATTCCACAACACATCCCTGAAGCATTATTTGCAGCAATTCCACCAATCATAGCAGCATTTATACTAGCTGGATCTGGACCGATTTTTTTAGAATATCTTGCTAATAGTCCATTTACTTGTGCACCTGTAAGTGCTGGTTGAAGTGAAATAAAACTAGCATCTGGTGAAATTTTGAAGTCTGAAAACTTTCTTGAAGTGATTATTAAAATAGAATCACTAATTGCTTGACCAGACAGTGAAGTTCCCGCTGCTCTAAAAGTTATACTTAAATTCATTGAATTTGATAATTCAATAATATCTTGAACCTCTTTCGCATTATCTGTTTTGATTACTATTTTTGGAATTAATCTATAAAATGAAGCATCTGTTCCATAAGCCAGTGTGTGGAGTTTATCTGTAAAGATTCTCTCTCTTTCAATTTTTTTTACGATTTCATCGTGAAATTTTTGGTATTTACTATCTAACATTTTTATCCTTTTTTATTTTTTTTGTTTATTAAAAATAAATAAATTGTTACTCTAGTCTTGGTACCGTATATATTCTTTGTTGAGGATCATATATAAAAGCAAACATTTTATCTTTGATTTTATATATGATATTGAAGATTAGTTCTAAAAAATATTTACAAGTTTTCATTTTACTTCTCAATTATGTAGTAAAAGAGGTTTTTGCCTCTTTTACTATTATAGTTTTGGATTTATTCCAAAAACTTCTGGATAAAAAACAATTAACATTAACACAAATATTTGTATTATAATAAACGGAAGAACACCTTTATAAATATCAATAGTTCTAACACTAGCTGGTACAACTCCTTTTAAGTAGAAAAGGGAGAACCCAAATGGTGGTGTTAAAAATGATGTTTGTAAATTCATTGCAATTAATATTGCAAACCAAACTGGACTAATATCTAAATTCATCGCAATTGGAACTAAAATAGGAACAATAATATATGAAATTTCAACAAAGTCAATAAAGAATCCTAAAATAAATATTGCTAACATTGTAAATAAAATAAACGCAAATTTCTCATCACCTGGCAAATTCATCATAAAATGCTCAACTATCTCATCTCCACCTGTGTATGTGAATACCATTGAAAATGCTGTTGCACCAATTAAAATACCAAATACCATAGATGTGATTTTTACAGATTCAAAAGCTGCTTCTTTTACCATATCAATTGAAAAAGTACGATATAAAACTGCTAATAATACAGCTCCAATACAACCAACTGCTGATGACTCAGTAGGTGTTGCAATACCAGCAAAAATTGAACCTAAAACCATTATAATAAGCGTTAAAGAAGGAATAATTGCAAGTAAAGCTGAAATTACTTGTTTAGTTTTATTTCCTCTTGATGGATCTTTTGGAATAGCAGGTGCCATGTCTTTTTTGAAATAAGAGACAATTAATATAAATATAATATATGCAGCAACAAGTGTAAGTCCTGGCCAAACAGCAGCTGCAAACAAGTCACCTACTGGAACTTGAAATACATCTCCTAAAATAATTAATACAATTGAAGGAGGAATAATTTGTCCTAAAGTACCTGAAGCACAAATTGTTCCAGTTGCTAATGGAAGATTATATTTATACTTCATCATAACAGGAAGTGAAATAACACCCATCGCAACAACTGATGCTCCAACAACTCCTGTAGATGCTGCAAGTAAAGTACCAACTAAAACTGTTGAAATTGCAACTCCACCTCTTATTTCTCCAAAAAGAAAAGCCATTGATTCAAGTAGTTTTTCAGCAAGACCAGTTTTTTGTAAAATAATTCCCATAAAAATAAACATAGGAACGGACATTAATATTGTATTTTGCATTATAGACATAATTCTATAAGGCATAAAGTCAAACATTGCAAGACCTTCATCTAAACCATCAACTAAGCCATCTAATATTCCATTGTCAAAACCAACTTCAAGAATACCAGCCATTATTCCAAAAAATAAAGATACTGCTGCAAAAGTAAATGCTACTGGAAAACCAAAAGATAACATTACTAATGAAGCGAAGAACATAACAATACCTATCATTTGTTCTCTCCTTTTGTATCTTCTAAATCAACTACATGATGTTTGTGTTGTTTTAATTCATTTTTTAAATTTTCAATTTCACCTTTTAAATTGTATCCATCCATTGATCTAAGACCTTTATACACATTTAAATTTTTAATAAAAAATCCAATTGATGTGATAATTAATAGGAAAAAAGATAATGGAATCATTGATTTTACAATCCATCTATATGGTAAACCACCTGGATCGCCACTTTGCTCATTTGATGCAAATGATTCTATTACATAAGGAATAGATTCAATTCCAATCAATAATGCAACTGGAAGAATAAATAACACAACTCCCGCCATATTTATTCTAGCTTTCTTTTTATCAGTTAATCTATCGTAAATAATATCAACTCTTACGTGACCATCTTCTTTTAATGTGTAAGAGATACCTAATAATATTATCACAGAAAATAGGTGCCATTCCATCTCTTGCATTGCAATGCTACCTGTATTAAAAAAATATCTCATGACAACGTCATAAGTTACATTTAATATCATTAGTACCATTACAAAAGCAGTGAAATAACCTATTATATCTGCAAATTTATCAAAACCTTTTTCAAGCTTTAACAGCATATATAATCCTTTTGTAATTTTTAAATAAGTCAAATAAACATATTAAGGTAGATTTACTTGATTTATTTGGAGTTAGATAATCCAACTCTCTTTCGAGAGTTAGAAAGTTTTTATAAATTGTCTTTTAAGTATAAGTAATCAGACATTTTTGTCCATTCTCTTGCTTTCTTTTGGTACGCAGCTTGAGAATCTAAAATCTCTTTTAATAAAGGAGATTCTGTTTTAAGTTCAGTTAATAACTCATCATTTGCTTTTTTCATAGCATCCATAACAGGTTTTGGGAAAGTTTTAACTTTGATATTTGGGAATTCTGTTAACATTGTTGCCCAAGCTTCACTACTCATGTGGTAATTTTGAATATACATATCATAAGCAGATACTCTCATTGCAGTTAATAAAATTTGTTGATAGTCTTTTGGTAATTTATTAAAGTCTTTTTCATTTACCATAAATTGTAATTCAGTTGCTGGTTCATGCCAACCTGTGTAATAATAAGGTGCAATTTTGTGGAATCCCATTGATATATCCATTCCAGGGCCAACCCATTCCAATGCATCAATAGTTCCTCTTTCAAGTGATGTATATAATTCACCCGGAGCTATATTTGTAACTGATAATCCTAGTTTTGCCATAACTTCTCCAGCAAATCCTGGAATTCTCATTTTTAGACCTTTTAAGTCATCAAGTGTATTGATCTCTTTTCTAAACCAACCACCCATTTGGTTACCAGTATTTCCTCCAGGGAATGATAAAACTCCATGTTTTTTATATGCTTTTTGCATTAACTCCATACCACCACCATAGTAAAACCATGCATATTGTTCTGGTGCAGTCATACCAAAAGGCATAGTTGTAAATGGTAAAAGTTCTATATCTTTACCTTTCCAGTAATATGATGCTGAGTGAGCCATTTCATATTGACCACCTTTTACCATATCTAGAACACCAAGTGGCGCTTTATGTTTATTTGCAGCATCAATTCTGATTTGGAATTTTCCATCAGACATCTCTTCTACAAGTTTAGCCATATTTGTTGGTGCATCAATAAATGGATTAAGTGTTGAACCCCATGTTGTTGCAAGCTTCCATTTAATAACCTTATCATCAGCATTCGCTACTATTGATAAACCTGCAATAAGTGCAGATGTAACAAGCAATTTTGTCGTAAATTTTAACATTTCATTTCTCCTTAGATTTGTTAGTTTTAAATTTTAACTTTACCGAATGATAATGATATGATAATTTAGCTTATTTTAAAAATATAACCAGTGTCAACAACTGTTTGAATATAATCTTTATCTAATAATTTTCTTAGTCTTCTTATTAGGCTTCTTATTGATTCTAAAGAGACGAAACTGCCTTCCCATACATAGTTTTCAATAGTTTCATAAGTTATAACTTGATTCTTTTTACTAAGAAAGAGATTCATTAAAAGTTTTTCTTTTTTTGTTAATCTTGTCTCTTTATTATCAATTACTACTGTTGCAGATTTGAAATCGAAATAAGAATTATCATCAAAATAGATATTGTTATCTTCAATATTACAAAGTTTTTCTATTTTAATTTCTAATTCATCTATAAAAAAAGGTTTTTTTAAATAATCATTACAACCAAAATCATAAGATTGTTTTATAACATCTAGTTCAACACTTCCACTTATGATTATTACTGGCACGATTTTATAATACTCTCTTATTTTTTTTAAGATATTTATTCCATCAACATTTGGAACGTTTATATCTAATATAAAACAAGAAAAACCTTCGGTTATTTTTTCGTAAGCATCAGCACCATCAGTAAATGAGATTACATTATAGTTCTTTATTTTTAATCTTTTTGTGATGGTATCATTTAGTTTTTTATTATCTTCAAGAAGTAAAATTTTCATCTTTAAGCCTTTTTGTGAGGAAGTTTTATTGTGAAGATTACATTATCACCATCATTTTTAGCGTTAATTGTTCCTCTCATTTTTTCTTCTATTATAATTTTGGCCATATAAAGTCCAAGTCCAGTTCCATCTGCTTTTGTTGTAAAATATGGTTCAAAAATTGAATTTATAATTTTTTCATCAATTGAGCCTGCATCATCAATTATTTCTATGGTATTAAAGTTTTGACATCTTTGAATATTTATATTTATATTACCTTTTTTATTTATAGGTAAATTTTTATCTACGATTTTATTTTTTGCATTATTAATAATATTTAATAAAACCTGTTTAAACTCATTTTCATATCCATAAACAAGAAGTTCTTCATTCTCGTTTTTATAATTAAAATTCATTTTGATATTTGAATAAAATACTTGTTTTCCAATTATTTCATTAATTTCACTTAAAGATTTAGAAATTGAAAATAGCTTTTTTTTCGTTGATGGTTTAAGGAAATTTCTAAAATCATTAAGTGTTCTTGACATATATTTTATTTGAACCATCGAGTCATTAACAAACTCTTTAACCTCATCGTCTTTTAACTCTTTTAATAAATAAGATGTTTGAATATCTTGAACAAGTGCAGATAATTCCACAAGAGGTTCATTCCATTGATGAGCAATTGCTGCAATCATATCACCCATTTCTGCTAGTTTACTTTGTTGAATCAAAAACTGTTTTTGTTGAATTCTCTCTGTAATATCATCCATAATACAAACAATACCACCAACACTTCCATCAATATTTTTATAAACTGCTTTATTTAAAATAATATGTTTCATCTCATTTGAAGCTGTATAAAAAGTAAATTCAGAAGTACTTGTACAAAAAGTCAGTAATAACTCTTTATCTCTTGCTGTATTTTCGCTAGCTACTTTATATGGAAAAAAATCAAAGGCTGTTTTTCCTATTACTTCATTTCTTGAAGAACTAACTAATGATGCAAAACTTGTATTACAACCTAAGAATTTTCCTTCAACATTTTTATAATAAATAGGATTAGGAATAGTATCAAGAAGAACTTTATCAAATTCAATTCGATTTGAAAGTTCTAGTTCAAGTTTTTCTCTTCTTATTATATTAGCTCTTAAAATTACTACTATAATACTTAATATTAAAATGATTAAAATTGTTATAATAAAGAATTTTGAGTGCTCTTTATATATAGTACTTGGTTCATTAATTATTATTGGATTTTCAACATAATCTGGAATATCAAGATTGAATCTTTTTAATTCATCATAATTAAACATATATAAATTTGGTGATTTTTCTAAAATAGGAATATCCGTAATTTTCTTACCATTTAAAACTTCTAAAGCCATTTTAGAAACAGTTTCCCCTTGCGCAACTGCTGAAGTTAATAATCCTCCTACAATTCCACTATGTAAATAAAAATCCCAAAGTCCATAAATTGGCACTTGACTTACTTTTCTTACTTCTTCAAAACTTTGTTTATGGGTGAAAAATTTCCCCGTTGTATCTTTAAATAAAAGTACGAATAGTATTACGCTATTTTTTTTATCTAAATTTGAAACTTTATCTTGAAGATTACTAATTTCTAAGTTATCTGTATATTCAATATTGAAGCGGTTTTGATATTTTTCAATTATTGGATTTAGATCCCGTTTAATTGCAGAACCAGTTGATGAAGTATCATTTATAATTAATAGATTTTTTAAATTTGGATGCATATGTGAAATTAGCTCAAAATTCTTTTCAATATCAACTTCTTCTGCTAATCCAGACATATATTTATACATGTCATTTTCACCTAAAAGAACCTTATCAAAATTATTTATTCCACAAAATAGAACAGGAATATTTTTAAATAAGTAATCATGATATTTAATCATAAAATCAAAAGCATTATTATCACTTACGATAATTAAATCAAATTTTCGCCCTTCAAACTGTTGTTTATAAAGTTTTGAAAGGTTATATAAATAAGTAGAATCATCAATTCTTTTTGTATCCATATAAACAGTTGTTAATTCTATGTTTTTATGGCTATCAAAATTCTTTTCAATTGTTCTTGAAATATCATCAGTCCAAATATATCCTTTATGATATGAATGAATTAATAAAACTTCTTTCGATTGATCCGCAAATAAGTAGTTAAAAAAAAGTATGCTAAATAGTAAAAAATATTTCATTATTGTCCCCTATTTAGCAATTATATCAAGATTTTATGAAGATTACATAACCTGATTTTGGTCCATGTGCTCCAATTACAAGTGATTGTTCAATATCTGCTGTTTTTGATGGACCTGAAATAAATACACCATAACCAGCATCTTCAAAATCAATTTTCTCATAAGCTTCATGCATATTATTTAAAAGTTCATTTTCATCAATTACAATAACAATATTTTGAGCAATAAAATATAAAGCTCTATGTCTGTTATTTTCATTTTTCATCCAAATTGCACCATTTTCAGCAATTGCAAAATTACCTTTTACAACAGCTAAATCAATATTGCTTAGGTCATGTGCATCATCAAAATTATTTGCATTAAAATTTCCAATAGAACAAAAATCAACATCACTTGCTATTTGTTTTTCATCAGGATAAAGAGCTTTTATTGTTTCATCTAGTTTATCTTTTTCAATCAATAAAGCTTTTCCTCCAACACTTTCAATCATAGTAGAAAAAGTTTCAAATTTATTGTCATACTTAATACCAAAATTTTCATAAGTTGGAAGTTTTACATTTTTAACAACATTATTGTCTTTAATATTTTTTAATATTTTTTCTTTACTAGTCATCTAATTCTCCATCTCTAAACATTTCTTTAAAACTTTTTGAAGGCATTTTAGGCATATCCCTTTGTTTTCCCCACGCATTTGCTTTATTATATATAATAGAATTTGGTAATTTTGGCACTATAAATCTAGCCATTTTTCCAGCAAACTCAAATAGTGTTGGTTTACTCATTAACCAAGCAGTTACTTTTAATGCCATTTTTTTCTTTGGATCAATTAAATTTGCTTCTGATAAATCTTGTCTTAGACTATATAATTGTGAATCCAAATCAATTTTTACTGGACAAACATTTGAACATGAACCACATAATGTACAAGCAAATGGTAAAGAATTATGTTTTTCTGGCTCTTTTTTTGAACCTAAAATCGAACCAATTGGTCCTGGAATTACATATTCATAAGAGTGACCACCACTTCTTCTGTAAACTGGACAAGTATTCATACATGCACCACATCTAATACAGTTTAGAGCTTTTTTATTTTTTTCAGATGCTAAAAATTGACTTCTATTATTATCAACAATAATAATATGCATTTCACCACCTTCAACTGGTGCATGAAAATGAGAAGTATAAGAAGTTATTGGCTGACCAGTTGCACTTCTTGCTAATAATCTTGTAAATACAGATAAATCTTCAAGTCTTGGAATAATTTTTTCAATTCCCATAGAAGCGATATGAAGTTTTGGAACACTAGCTCCCATATCTGCATTTCCTTCATTTGTACAAACTACAACTCCACCAGTACTTGCAATTGCAAAATTTACTCCTGTAAGTCCTGCTTGTGCAGTTAAGAAATCTTCTCTTAAAGCACCTCTTGCTGCACGAGTAAGATATGTTGGGTCATAATTTCCTTGCTCTGTTCCTAAATGTTCATGAAAAGTATCTGATACATCAGATTTTTTTAGGTGAATTGCTGGAAGAACAATATGTGATGGAGTCTCATGTCTTAGTTGAACGATTCTTTCCCCTAAATCTGTATCTATAACTTCTATTCCTAAATTTTCTAAATATGGATTTAAGTGACACTCTTCTGTTAACATAGATTTTGATTTTACAAGTTTTGTTACATTATGCTCTTTTAAAATATCTGCAACAATTTGATTATGTTCTAAAGCATCAATTGCAAAATGAACTTTAATACCTTTTTTTGTTGCATTCTTTTCAAATTCTAAAAGATAAGTGTCAAGATTTGCCATTGTATGAGTTTTGATTTGATTCGCAAATTCTCTTAAATGTTCCCATTCAGGAATTGATTTACTAGCTCTATCTCTTTTTTCTCTTACAAACCAAAGTGCTTGATCATGCCAATGCATTCTCTCATCATTAGCTACAAATTTACTAGCATTTACACTGTGACTACTCATAGTTTAACTCCTGCAAGAATTTCTACAATATGCATAACTTTTATTGGATTTTTATCTCTGTTTATAATCCCATCCATATGCATTAAACATGACATATCAGCACCTGTTATTACTTGTGCTGATGAATCTAAATGGTCTTTTATTCTATCTTTACCCATAGCAACTGAAATAGCTTCTTCTTGAACACTAAATGTTCCTCCAAAACCACAGCATTCATCTTCTCTTTTTAATGTAACTAATTCAATATCAGATATTTTATTTAGAAGATTTTTTAGTTTTGAATCATAAGGAATATTAAGTTCACTAGCAGTTGCTAGTTTTAAAACTCTATGTCCATGACATGAGTTGTGAACTCCAACTTTATGAGGGAATGAAACATTAAAATTAATATTTTCAATCTTTATAATATCATGTAAAAATTCACAAACTTCATAAATAGAAGCTTTTACTTTATTGTAATCTTTATCGTTATCAAAAAACTCTGCATAATGCTCTTTTACCATTGCAACACATGAACCACTTGGTGCAACGATATAATCGTAATCTTTAAATGTTTTTACAAATTCAAGTGCTAATTTCTTAACATCTTTCGAACAACCAGAATTTGCCATAGGCTGGCCACAGCAAGTTTGACTAAGTGGATACTCTATTTGTAAACCTTGATCTTTTAGCACTTTGTATGTTGCTTTGCAAATATTTGGATATAACTCATTCATAAAACAGGGAATAAAAAGACCTATTTTCATGTACACTCCTACTTTTTAATAACTTATTTTATATTTAGTATATGAGAAATATATGATAATTTTATTTTTTTATAAATATACTAATATCATTGTCTAAATAATTCTCTTTTATTTTCACTTTTTTTGATATTTTTTTACAAAAATCTATTACTTCAATATGGTCAATCTCTGTTAATGAATCGTTTTTTAGAAAATTAAAAATAAATCCAACTTTTGAAGCTAGAAAGCATTTTTCTATAAAAATAAATATCTCATTTTTTTCTAAAATGTTTAAAGCACCACTACAAATATAATAATCAGCAAAAGAGAGTTGATCTTCCAAAATATTTGAAATTTCGAACTTTGCTTCCAAAAATCTCTTTGATGCTAAATTTATCATTTTTTCTTCGCAGTCAATTCCCAAATATGATTTTGGTTTTAATTGATTATCAAATAAGTAGTTGTAATACTCACCAAAACCACAACCAGCGTCAATAATATTTGATTGAATAACTTTTTCTTCTATAAAACTTGTTAATACTTCAAATCTTTTGTATTGCGTGTATGTTGAATTCCAATGAACACCTTGTGGACTTATTCCATATTTTGAAATAGCAGATTTATAGAATTTATTATTGTCTTTGTATGCCATAAATATTTTTATTCAGATATTTGTTCTATTTGAACATTATTGTCTTTTATAAATTTTGATATTATTTCTGAGTTTGTATGTTCATAAGCTTTTTCATATACTATTCTTTTAATTCCACTTGCAATCAGATTTTTAGAACATTCACTACAAGGTTCTAATGTTACATAAATTGTTCCACCTTCTATTGAAATACCTTTTCTAGCTGCCCAGATTATGGCATTCATTTCTGCATGAATTTCATAAGTTTTTGACCATTCATGGTGATCTTTTGTATATTCACCATTCCAATGTTCGCTACAATTTTTATATCCAGCTGGCGTTCCATTATAACCTGTTGATAATATTCTTCCATCTTTTACAATTACTGCTCCAACTTGTTTTGATACGCATTTTGATGCAAGTGCTATCTCTTTTGCAATATTAATAAAACTTCTATCGTTTAACATTTTATTCCTAATTAAATTTTTTTGATTATATCAAAAAGATATTTTAATCAAATACAAGAGATAATTCTATCTGAAACTTAAATAAAACTTATTTAAATATATAAAAATATATTTATCAGAAAAAATGTGCTATTATCAGAAAAAATTTTATTAAATTAAAAAGGCTGAGTATGGATTTTAAAGATATCAAAGAATTAATAAGAGTATTTGATAAGAGTGAACTTAACAAATTAAAGGTTAAAGAAGGTGAATTTGAGATTTCTATGCAAAGAGGTTTTGAAAATGGATTTGCAACTACGGTAACAACTACAGCACCAGTTACTCAAACTGCTCCTGTTGCTGCTTCAATTTCTGTTGTACCTGCTTCAGTTGAAGTTGCAAAAGTTGCAAACTCTGGTGAAACTATAAATTCACCAATGGTTGGGACTTACTACTCTTCACCATCTCCTGAATCACCATCTTTTGTTGAAGTTGGAGCTACAGTTAAAAAAGGTCAAACACTTTGTATTTTAGAAGCAATGAAAATTATGAATGAAGTTGAAGCTGAATTCGATTGTAAAATTGTTGAAATTTTAGTAAAAGATGGTTCACCTGTTGAATATGATATGCCAATCTTTATTGTTGAAAAATTATAAGAGTTAATTATGGCAGAAATTAAAAAAATTTTAATAGCTAATAGAGGCGAAATCGTTCAAAGAGCTGTTAGAACTATTAGAGAAATGGGTAAAAAATCTGTTGCTATTTATAGTACAGGTGATAAAGATGCATCTTATTTAAAACATGCAGATGAAGCTGTATGTATTGGCGGTGCAAAATCTAGTGAATCTTACTTAAATATTCCAGCAATTATTACAGCTGCTGAAATGACAGGTTGTGATGCTATTTTCCCAGGTTATGGATTTTTATCTGAGAATCAAGATTTTGTAGAAATCTGTAGACTTCATAATATTAAATTTATTGGACCATCTGTTGAAGTAATGGAAAAAATGGCTGATAAATCAAAAGCAAAAGAAGAGATGATAAGAGCTGGTGTTCCTGTAGTTCCAGGTTCAAAAGGCGCTGTTCATTCTGTTGATGAAGGGAAAAAGAAAGCCCTTGAAATTGGTTATCCAATTATGGCAAAAGCTTCTGCTGGTGGTGGTGGAAGAGGAATGAGACTTATTCATGATGAGTCAGAATTTGAACAACTATTTATGGCAGCTTCAAGTGAAGCATTAGCTGCATTTGGTGATGGAACAATGTATCTTGAAAGATTTATTAATAACCCAAGACACATTGAAGTTCAAGTTGTTGGAGATTCTCATGGTAATGCTATTCATATTGGAGAGAGAGATTGTTCACTTCAAAGAAGACATCAAAAAGTTATTGAAGAATCACCTGCTATTTTATTAAATGATGAAACAAGAGCAAAACTTCATGAAGTAGCTGTAAAAGCTACTAAATATTTAAAATATGAAGGTGCTGGAACTTTTGAATTTTTAGCAGATGACAAACAAAATATCTTTTTTATGGAAATGAATACAAGACTTCAAGTTGAGCATCCCGTTTCTGAAATGGTTTCAGGAATTGATATTGTAGAACTTATGATTAAAGTAGCTGAGGGTGAAAAAGTTCCTCCTCAAGAATCAATTAAATTCAAAGGTCATGCAATTGAGTGTAGAATTACAGCAGAAGATCCTAACTCATTTTTACCAAGTCCTGGAAAAGTAACACAATGGATGGTTCCTGGTGGAAGAAATGTAAGAGTTGATTCTCACGTTTATACAAACTATATTGTGCCGCCTTATTATGACTCAATGATAGGAAAACTTATCGTTTGGGGAAGAGATAGAAATAAAGCAATTAATATTATGAAAAGAGCTTTAGCAGAATTTGAAGTTGAAGGAATTAAAACAACAATTCCTTTTCATCAAAAAATGATGGAAAATGAAGATTTTATCTCGAATAATTACGATACAAAATACTTAGAAAACTACAAAAAGCTAGATGACTTATAAGAAATAGAGGTTCCCTCTTTTTCTTAAAGCTTAAATTTATCTAAAATTAGATACAATCCCAGAAATTTATACACATTTATATACCCATTTTACTTTGATATATTAATCAAAGATTCATTTTCATTAAACTGACTTACTTGCAAGACTCGAATTGCGTTTTAATTGTACATTTATGGGGAGATTAAATCTAACTTATATAACCGTGTGTATTTTTTTATAAATATATACTAAGGTAAAAAATGACTTTTAACGAATTTAACTTCAAAGAACAATTGCAAAAAGCAATTGAAGAAGCAGGTTTTAAAGAACCAAGTCCAATACAAGAACAAGCAATTCCAGTTATTACATCTGGAAAAGATATGGTTGGGCAAGCACATACAGGAACTGGTAAAACAGCAGCATTCGGACTTCCAATTTTAAATAAACTAAAAGGGAAATCAGGTGTTGAAGCAGTTGTAATTGTGCCAACAAGAGAACTTGCAATGCAAGTTTCAGATGAATTATACAGATTTGGTAAATTCTTAGGATTAAATACTGCAACTGTATACGGTGGTCAAGCGTATGCTAGACAAATCAAACTTATAGAAACTGCAAGTATTATTGTTGCAACTCCAGGTAGATTTTTAGATTTACTAAGAGGACAAAAAATCGATATTAAACCAGAATATGTTATTCTTGATGAAGCAGATGAAATGCTTGATATGGGATTCTTAGATGATATTAAAGAGATTTTTACTTTCTTACCAAAAGAAAGACAAACTTTATTATTCTCTGCAACTATGCCAACTGCTATTAAAAATTTAGCAAAAACTATTTTAAACGAGCCAGAATTTATTACATTAACTAAAAGTGATGTAACTAATGCAAAAATTACTCAAACTTTTTATGTTGTTGATGAAAGAGAAAGAGATGATGCTTTAATTAGATTATATGATTATAAAAATCCAACTAAGTCAATTATATTCTGTCGCACTAAAAAAGAAGTTGATAGATTATCAACTTTTATGGTTTCTCAAGGATTCATGGCAAAAGGTCTTCATGGTGATATGGAACAAAGACAAAGAGAAGAAGCAATTAGAGCGTTTAAAACTTCTAAATTAGAAATTTTAATCGCAACAGATGTTGCTGCACGTGGACTTGATGTTAATGATGTTTCTCACGTATTTAATTATCATTTACCATTCGATTCTGAGTCGTATGTACATAGAATTGGAAGAACTGGACGTGCAGGAAAAGAAGGTGTTGCTATTTCTATTGTAACTCCACATGAGTTTAGAATGTTACAAAAAATTGAAAAAAACATAGGTACTAAATTAGAAGGAAAAGCTATTCCTAATATTGATTCAGTAAAAGAGAAAAAAATTGTTGAATTAAAAAATCAAATTAGTGAACAAGAAATTAGTGATTATGCATTAGCACTTGTAGAAGATTTAAAAGAAGAGTTTGATATTTCTACAATTGCATTTAAATTAGCATCAATGATTTCAGCATCTACATTAGTTCAAGGTAATAATAATATTGGAAAATCAGAATCTGATATTAAAAGACTTATTGAAAATTCAAGTAGATATGATAATGATGGTTCATCTTCTGGAAGAAATTCAAGAGGTGGAAGAGGTGGAAGATTTGGTGGTTCTCGAGGTGGAGATTCAAGAGGTGGAGATAGAGGTCCTAGAACTGGGGATAGAAACTCAAGAGGTGGAGATAGAGATAGAGCCCCAAGAGGTGATAGACCATCAGGCGATAGAGCTCCAAGACCATCAGGTGACAGACCAGCTGGAGATAGAAAACCAAGTGGTGATAGAGCTCCAAGAGGTGATAGACCATCAGGAGATAGATCACCTAGACCATCAGGTGATAGAAAACCAAGTGGCGATAGAGCACCAAGACCATCAGGTGATAGACCATCTGGCGACAGAAGTAGAAAAAGAGATTAATTCTCTTTTTCAAATCTTATAAATACATTTTCCTTCTTAATAAATCCCCTTCTTTTTAGTAATAATATATTGTGATTAGTTATAATTTAATGAGTAAGTCTATAATAAATTTAAGCTTTCTTAAAGCTATGATAAGCGAAATGCCACTATAATACTGCCTTACTTAGGTTACAAGATAGTTACAAAAGGTTCACTTTGGATATTAAAACAATTAACAAATTTGAGAAAGCTAGAGATAAGACTCTTCCTGGCTTTGCAAAACTTTCACTGGCATTACTTTTTATAGTAGTAGTTTTTTTATGGTCATATACTTCTAATGGTAATGTTCCTAATAACACATTTCTAATAATTGGTGCAATATTTGGTGCATATATGGCTATGAATATAGGTGCAAACGATGTTGCAAATAATGTTGGCCCAGCTGTTGGTTCTAAAGCATTAACTCTTACAGGTGCAATATTTATTGCAGCAATTTTTGAAAGTTTAGGTGCTTTTATTGCAGGTGGTGATGTTGTAAAAACAATTAAAGATGGGATAATTAATCCAGCTTTAATATCTAATCCAGAAATATTTATTTGGGCTATGACAGCAGCACTTTTATCTGGTGCTTTATGGTTAAATTTTGCTACGTCAATTGGTGCTCCTGTTTCAACAACTCATTCAATTGTTGGTGGTGTTATGGGTGCTGGAATTGCAGCTGCTGGTTTTTCAATTGTTGCTTGGGACACAGTAGGTAAGATTGTTGCTTCTTGGATTATTTCACCTTTATTGGGTGGGATTGTTGCAGCAGGATTTTTGTTTTTTATCAAGAAACAGATTATTTACAAAGAAGATGTATTAGCAGCTTCAAATAAATTTGTTCCTTTATTAATTGCTTTTATGGCTTGGTCATTTAGTACATATCTAATATTAAAAGGTCTCAAAGCAATTATTGATGTTAACTTTTTAGTTGCTACATTAATTGGTTTTGCTATTGCAATTGGAATTTATTTTGTTGTTAAACCATTGGTTGCAAAAGTATCAGCTAAATTACAAAATAATAGAGCATCTATAAATACATTATTCAATTTGCCACTTATTTTTGCAGCTGCTTTATTATCATTCGCTCATGGTGCAAATGATGTTGCTAATGCAATAGGACCACTTGCAGCAATTAATGATGCTATTATGAATTCTGATATTTCATCGAAAGTTTCTATTCCTATATGGGTTATGGCTGTTGGTGCATTTGGTATTGTTGTTGGACTTGTATTATATGGACCTAAATTAATTAAAACGGTTGGGTCTGAAATAACTGAACTTGACCAAATGCGAGCTTATTCAGTTGCTATGTCTGCTGCACTTACAGTTATTATTGCAAGTCAATTAGGTCTTCCCGTTTCTTCTACACATATAGCAATTGGTGGAGTTTTTGGTGTTGGATTTTTAAGAGAGTACCTTGATGCGAATGAACAAAGATTTTTACAAGAAACAAGAAAAAAATTTAAAAAGCATAAAAAAGAACTTGACTCAATGCATGAAGAATTAGAAAAATTAGAGATTATTAAAGATAAATCAAAAGCAAATTACATGAGAATTGTTGAACTTTACAAAAAAATTGATGACAGAGAAGAGTTAGTTAAACAAGATAGAAGAGATGTTAAAGATGCGAAAAGCACAAAGTATGTAAAAAGGGATGCTGTTAAAAAAATTATTGCAGCTTGGATTATTACTGTTCCTGCTGCTGCTATTTTAGCTGCTGCGATATTTTTTATGATTAAAGGTGTTATGATTGCATAAGTAAATTTTACTTATGCATTTTTTCTAAATATTTATCTCATTAATGATAAAATCTCTAAAATTTTTATTAGGGATTTATTATCGAAGCTATATTCTCAGTTTTACCTGTTTATTTCTTTATCTTATTAGGCTTTATAGCAAAAAAAGTTTTTACTAATCAACTTGATGAGAGAACATTAGTTTTACTTTCACTTTATTTTTTTCAACCAGTTCTTATTTTTTGGGGTTTAACAAAAAGACCAATTGATTATGAATTTATTGTATCTCCTATTTTATATTTTCTTATTATGCTTGTATCTTTAGGTGTTTTAATATTAATTAATAAAAAAATATTTTCTCAAAGACAAGACCAATCAATTTATTTAGCAACAGCATTAGTTGGAAATACTGGAAACTTAGGAATTCCTCTTGGGATTGCTCTTTTTGGTATGGATTCAGTTCCTTACACAAGTATAATTAATATTGCAAATACTTTTTTTATCTATATTTTTGCTGTTTATTTTTTTGCAAGAGATAACTTTTCTTTAAAAGAAGCAATAATTTCTATAATGAAAATACCTGGTATTTGGTTCGCAATATTAGCTTTATTAATAAACTCACAGGGTGTTGGAATCAATAAACATGTTTATTCTGCACTTGAAATGGGTGCTTATACTTCTATGGTAATTCAACTTATTATTTTTGGTATGTATTTATCAAGTGTTAAAGTAAAAATTTTACCTTGGTATTCCTCTTTACATATTAGTTTTGTAAAACATATCTTATTACCTGCTATTGGTATTCTTATAATTGTTAATTTTACGAATTTAAATTCTTATGTTGCTTCTATTTTAATTATGGAATTAATGGTTCCACTTGCAGTTAATAATGTAAATCTTGCTGCTTTATATCATTGTAAACCTTATGATGTTGCAGCATCTATTCTTATTTCTAGTGTTGTTTTTGTTTCTCTATTATATTTTTATATTCAAATTATTGAATATTTTGTTAAGTAGTTTTTTATGTGTGGGATAATATGTACAAATTTTTTGTCAAATAAGTTTGATAAATCTTTAGAACTTTTGAATCATAGAGGTCCTGATTTTCAAAAATCAATAAAAATTGATAATAAACAGTTTGGACATACAAGACTTGCAATTATTGATTTAGATGAAGAAGCAAATCAACCAATGATATTTGATGATATCTTGCTTGTATTTAATGGAGAAATTTATAATTACAAAGAATTGATTCACGTGGAACATTTAGAATGTAAAACATCAAGTGATAGTGAAGTCTTAATTAGACTCTATCAAAAGTATGGATTTGACTTTTTAAATAAATTAAATGGAATGTTTTCTTTTTGTATTTATGATATGAAAAAAGAGTTATATTTTTGTGCTAGGGATAGATATGGTAAAAAACCATTTTTTTACTATTTTAAAGATAATCAATTTATCTTTTCATCATCAATAAAATCAATATTAAATCTACTTGATTATAAACCAAATCTAAATAAAGTAGCACTTTCAAAATATATGCAGTATTTTGTCTCTTTTGGTGAAGACACTTTTTATCAAGAGATTTTTAAACTCGAAGCATCTACATATATGATTTACGAGCCAAATAAGAGCCCTGAGCTTCAAAAGAAGAAATATTACAAGATAAATACCTATAAAGCAATAAAAGACGAAAAACAGGCTTTAAATGATATTGAAGAACTTTTATTCAAAAGTATTGAATATAGACTCAAAAGTGATGTTGAAGTTGCATCACTTTTGAGTGGTGGAATTGATAGTTCATTAATCTCTGCTCTTTATACAAAAATCTCAGGTAAAAAGATAAATACTTTTAGTGTTGGATATAATGAATACAAAAACTATTGTGAGTTGGATTATGCACAGATAACAGCTAATCATATTGATTCAAATCATAATCCAGTGATTATAAATCAAAATGAGTATATAAAGCATTTTGAACAAACACTTGATATGCTTGAAGAACCCCATGGAGATAGTGCAGCAATTCCTTTAAATATTTTAACAAAACAGATACATAAATCTGGAATAAAAACTGTACTTTCAGGTGAAGGAAGTGATGAGATATTTTTAGGTTATGATAACTATGCAAAGTTTTTAAAATATTATGAGTTTGAAAAAAGTTTATCAAATGAACAAAATGTTTTTTTAAATGACATAATTGGAGCTTTACAAAATAATACTAAAGAGAGTGAATATTTAAGAAGAATTGTAAAAAAACAAAATCTTTATAACTCTTTTGGGGAAATTTACACAGATATTCAAAGAAAAAGATTGTTTAAAAAAGTACCAACTTTTAAAAGTGAAACAGCAAAACAAGATCCAGTTGATTGGATGAGTTATATTGACTTAAAAATTTGGCTAGGAGAAGCTTTATTATCAAAAGTTGATAGAATATCAATGGGAAACTCTTTAGAGGTTAGAACACCGTTTTTAGACTTTAATTTAGTGAATTATATGTTTCGTGTTGACTCAAATATTAAAGTTGGAGATACAAATAAATATTTATTAAAAAAAATAGCTTCTAAATATATTCCTGAAACTATAATCAATAGAACAAAAAAAGGATTTAATTCACCTTTCAATGAGTGGTTAAATAAAGAATATAAAGATAAAATACTTGATGTTATAGTTGAAGTAAATAATGAGACAAATTTATTTAATCATGAGTATATTTTACATATTTACGAGCTTAGTAAATCCAATAAATTTAAACAACATTTATATTCGCTTTTTGTATTTTCATTGTGGTTTAAAAAAGAATTTTTATCTTAAGATAAAAGATAGTAAAATCATAATACATACTAAATAATAAATATTTGAAAAGAGATTAATATGACAATTTTAATACCTGTAGATTCTAAAAATAGACATGAATGTGTAATTTCATCTATTGAAGAAAATAAAGCGTGGGCGTTTGTAACTTTAGATGAAGGAAAAATCACTAATATTGAGTTTTTTGATAGACGAGAAGATATTTCAGTTTGGATTGATGCTGTTGTTGTAATAAATGAATTAGAATACGTTTGGCCTTTTATGGATGAGGGAATAATCGCTTTAATTGCTCCTAGTCAAAAAAGTATTGATGAAATTGTTGAAGCTTTCTTATTTAAAGATCTACATGATTTTTCTATTTAATGAAATTTAATAAAAAAGATTTAAATACTCTTACAAAAATTATCACTTCAAGAAGAGATGTAAGAGGTAATAACTTTATAAATAAAAAGATATCAAGTAAAAAGCTCGATATTATTTTGCAATCTGCTTTAAATGCACCATCTGTAGGATACTCTCAACCATGGAAATTTCTTATTGTAAATAAAGAGGAACAAGAGCTTGTTTATAATCATTTTTCTAAATCATTTGAAAAAAGTAAAAAGAATTTTATTGATAAACCTTTATATAATAATTTAAAACTTGAGGGTATAAAAGAATCTGATATTAATATTGCAGTTTATTACAAAAAAAATAAAGATAATGTACTTGGTCAAACATATATGAAAAGAACAGGTGAATATTCTGTTGTATGTGCCATTTTAAATATGTGGCTTACTGCACGAGCTTTAAATATTGGTATGGGTTGGGTTTCAATTCTAAAACCTAAAAAAATAAATAAAATATTTGATATAGATAAAAATGAATACAAGTTTATTGCTTATTTGTGTTTTGGTTATACAAAAGAATTTTATGATGAGCCAGAACTTAAAAAACTTAAATGGAATAATAAAAAGAAATTAAAAGATTGCCTTTTTACTTAAGCCTTTTAATATTTTCTTAAATATATAATTCTTCAACTTCTAGGAGAAATTATGAAAAAAACAATCAAAAAACTTTGTATTTTATTAACTTTATTTACTGCATCTTCAGTTTTAAGTGCAAATGAAAAAGTATATAAATTGTCAATGGCTACAACTTGGGGAGAAACTGCATCTCCTTTAATTGATACTGCAAAAAGTATGGCTAAACTTGCAGAAGAAATGTCTGATGGTAGATTAATCATTAGAGTTGATTCTGCTAATAAACATAAAGCACCTTTAGGTGTTTTTGATATGGTTAAAGGTGGACAATATGATATTGCGCATACTGCATCATATTATTGGAAAGGTAAAGATATAAATACTTTACCTTTTACTTCTATGCCTTTTGGTTTAACTTCACCTGAACAATACGCATGGTTTTACTATGGTGGAGGAATGGAACTCATGAAAAAAGTTTATGATAAACATGGTGTTCTATCATTTCCTGGTGGAAGTACTGGTGTTCAAATGGGTGGATGGTTTAAAAAAGAGATTAAAACTCTTGATGATTTAAAAGGCCTAAAAATGAGAATACCTGGATTTGCTGGAGAAATTATGGCAAAACTTGGTGTTCAAGTTACAAATGTACCAGCAGGTGAATTATTTACTTCATTAGAAACAAATAATCTTGATGCTTTAGAATGGGTTGGCCCTTCTATGGATATTTCAATGGGATTTCATAAAATTGCACCATACTATTACACTGGTTGGCATGAACCAGCTTCTGAAATGCAGTATATAATTAATACTAAAAAATTTGAAAAATTACCAGCTGATTTACAACAAATATTAGTTGTTGCTATGAGAGTAAGTGCATATGATATGTATATTCACAATTATGATATGAATGCAAATGCTTGGCAAGAGATGAAATCTGAGTATCCTAATATTCAAGTGAAAACTTTTGCGAAAGATATTATGGATGCTATGAAAAAAGCTAATCAAGAGTTAAGAACTGAAATGTCAGCAGAAAACCCTTTATTAAAAGAGATTTTAGATTCACAAGATGCTTATATGAAAAAAGTTAGAGAGTGGACAAAAATGTCTGATTATTTATATTTAAAAGATAACTTATAATTTATTAAATAGAGAGAATCTTCTCTCTATTTAAAATCCATTTGGATTAAACCCACCAAAATCATCCTCAAAACTTTCATTAAAATCAAAACTTTGCTCATATGGATTTGTATATCCATTTTGAACTGAAATATTTTGTAATTGCATAATATCTGCTTTTGGATCAATACTTTGAGGACAAACTAATGTGCAAGCACTACATAAGGTACAATCCCATATTCCACTTGATTGAATTGAATCAAGTATAGTTGCTTTATTTAAGAGTTTTTTATCATTTAGGTATCTCAATGCTCTTGTTAGTGCAAAAGGGCCTAGAAACTCTTTATTTGCATCGTAAACAGGGCAAGAGCTATAACATGAATTACAAAGAATACAATTACTTTGTGAATCAATTTTCTTTATATCTTCTTGAGATATTTCACTTAAATTTTCATTCTCATCTAGTGAAATTTTTGTTTTCTTTATCAAAATTGTTTCATGTGAAACATTTACTATCAAATCCTTTATTATATTTAAATTTTTAATTGGCTCAATAAAATCATTTTCTTTTATAAATGTCTTACATGCAAGTTTCTCAATTCCGTTTACTCTAATTGCACAAGAACCACACACACCACTTTTACAACCACATCTAAATGTTAAACTATTATCTTCTTTTGTTTTAATCTCTATTAGCGCTTGGAGTAAATTACTGTTATTAACTTCATATTCAGATATATAATTTGGCTCAGAAATTTCACTGTTAAATCTTTTAATAGAAATTTTCATATTATTTCCTCAAACTCAATTTCGATTTTATCCCCTACTTTTCTAATCAAAGATGTTTTTTCATATGAATCATTTTTTATTGGATAATCCAATCTATAATGACTCCCTCTACTTTCTAATCTTTCTTTTGCACATAATGCTGTAAGTATTGAAACTTTTACAATATTAATAAATTCAATAAATTCAACTAAGTTTTTATTATAGATTTTTGATTTATCCCCTATTCCCATATTTGGAATATTTGATTCAATTTCTTTTAATTCTTCTAATAAAATTGACATATCAGATTCATTTCTAAATAAACCTAATTTTTCAAAAAGTAAAGCACTTATCTCTTCTTTTTTAGAGTAAAAATTCATTTCATTTTGGTTTTTATAAAGATTACTTACAAACTCTTTATCTAAAGATAATTGATTTGATATATATTCAATAGTTGTGATTTCTTTTGAATTATTAGATGCAATTAATCCAACTATTTTACCAAATGTTACAATTTCTAGTAATGAATTTCCACCTAATCTATTTGCACCATGAATAAATGATTGCGCACATTCACCACAAGCATAAAGATTCTTTATATTAGTCTTTCCATCAATATCTGTTTTTATTCCACCCATGCTATAGTGAGCGGCAGGTGTGATTGGTAATAATTCATTCTCTACTTTAATATTTGAATACTGTAAAGCTAATTTTCTTTCTTGAGGGATTAACTCTTTTATCTTATTAAGGCCAAAATGTCTTAAATCTAAATATACTTTTTCATTATTCAAAATTCGTTCATAGATTGCACGAGCAACTTCATCTCTTGGTTTTAGTTCATCAATAAATCTATTTTCATCTTTATCTAATAAAAGTCCACCCTCACCTCTAGCGCTTTCGCTTATTAGAATATTTGAGTTTTCTAAAGTTGTTGGATGAAATTGAATAAATTCCATATTTGATAATTCAACTCCTGCATTAAATGCAACAACTATACCATCTCCTGTATTTGAATATGAATTTGTAGTATGTTTTGAATAAATGCCTGCATATCCACCTGTTGCTAATAATACTGTTTTAGAATAATATTCTTTTACAATTCCAGTATTTATGTCAAGTGCTGTTACTCCAATACATAGTTGCTCTTTTATGATTAGATTTAACAGTAAATGTTCACTTTCAATTTTAATATTTAAATCTATTGCTTTATCATAAAGAGTATGTAAGACTTTTAAACCAGTATAATCACTTGAATAACATGTTCTAATTTTTGATGTTCCACCAAATTTTCTTTGTGCTATTTTATTATCATTAGTTCTATTAAATGGTACTCCAATTTTATCAAGCCACAAAATTGCATCTTTAGCATTTTCACACATACGTTTAATATTTTTTTTATTAGCTAGATTACAAGATGCTTTGTATGTATCTTCTATATGATTATTAATATTGTCATTTTCTTCGTATATAACAGCATTTATTCCACCTTGTGCTTGTACACTTTGTGAATGAGTAGGAAAAGTTTTAGATAATACTAAAACTTTTGAGTTATTTTGAGATGCATTTATTGCTGCTGTTAATCCAGCTATACCTGAACCAATTATAAGTACATCAATCATAGTTAATCCCAAAATTCTTTTAGTGGTTCGTCTTTATCTTTTGTTAAATCTGAATTAAATGAAAATTCAAGATTATCTATTTCATTTTCTTTTATGATAATTGAATTATTATCTAAGTCTATTTCCTTATTAATTTCAGCTTTTTGTTTTAGAGTTGCTGCTTTTATAAAGCCATTTGCTTTATTTGTTTGTTGTTTTAAAGTTAGATATTCTGTCATTATTTTTTCATAATAATTGAAATCAAGAAGTATAATTCCAGGTTTACCATCCCTTAAAATTATTGCTTTTTCAATTTCTTCTTTATTCAATTTATCAAAAATATTTTTGCTTTTTCTTACAAGTTCTGTTGAAGAAAACATTTCATTTGAAGTATATTGTAACAATCCCATATATATTCCTTTTATGTATTATAATATGTATTATAACACATAATAGAATTATTGAATGTTTTTATTAGCATAAATTTTTTCTAGAGTATATTTCTAATCCAATACATATTTTAGGCTTCTAATTTGAGTTTTATTACATAAAAATACATTTTTAATTTAAATATGATATGTAAGATTTAAACTAGAGTAAATTATATATAATAAAATTTTATATAAGTGAAAATGATTTATATTATGATTTAAAAAAAGAGTTATAATAGATTTATAATAGATTTATTTTATATCCATAAAATTTATTTATGGATATTATTTTGAGAATATTTCTTCTGCCCACTCGGTTATTGGACCTCTTAAAACTTTTTGTAATTTGATTGCATATGTGTTTACAAGAGTATTTTCATTCTTTGTAGATTTTAAAAGTGTAGTTAGAGCATTAGTATATTTATTTACATAGAAGTTATCTATTTGTTTATTTGATCCAAGAACTACAACTTTACAGCTACTGTCAATTCTTGATAATACCATTTGCATAGTTTTGTTAGACATATTTTGTGCTTCATCAATTATAATAAAAGCATTTGATAAAGTTCTTCCTCTCATTTCCCCTACCCACATTGTTTCAATTCCATAATTACTTATCATCTGCTCAATTCTAGCTGTTACTTCACTGTCATCAAGTTCTGATACTACAAGGTCTGGATTTTTTTTATTTCTTTTTCTTTTATGTTCAGTTCTAATAATATAATCTAAACTATCCATCAAAGGATGATTATATATTTTGAATTTTTCTTCAAGTCCTGGAAGATAACCAACATCCTCACCTTTATCAAGTGATTCAATTGAATTTCTTATGTATATAATCTTTTGAAAGAACTTTTGTCTAACTAGTTTTAAAGCACCACTAAGGGCTAAAAGTGTTTTTCCTGAACCAGCCTTAGCTTCTACAATTAAAACGTTGTATAGGTGGCTTAAAATTGCATCACTGAAGAAAAGTTGTTCTTTATTTAGTGGAGTTATTACTTGATCTCTTATTTCATTTTCATCTAAGAGTTTTATTCTTTTATTTTGAATATTTGCTAATATTACTTGATCTGATGATTTAACTTTAAAGCAATAAGAAAAATTGTAAGGCTTATATTCTTTATCAAAGTTTTCAATTAATTGATTATCAATAAATTCTAAGTCTTCAAAATTAATAGTAATTTCTTTGCTAAATTCAAAGTCAAAAGCATCTTTATCTTTTCCAACTAAGGCATCTGTTTTTATATCAAGTGATATAGCTCTTGTTCTTGCCATAATATCTAAAGATAAAAACTCTACTTGTTTTTTGTAGTAACTGTTAGTAAAAGTTGCAATTTCAAGTATTTTTCTATCATTGATTATATTTGGAGAAACATTTTTTATATTTACTTGATACTCTTCTTTTGAAATTATATCAATAAAGGTATTTTTTTCACTGATTTTTAATCGAATAATTTTATATAAATCTTTTTTGATTGATTCAACGATAATTGCATTTTCAAGGATTCTTGCAAATTCTCTTGCTTGAAAATTTATTTCATCAAATCCACTCTTTTTTGTATCAATCTCATCAAGAACTGTTTCAGTTAAAATTATTAGATTTTTTCCATCTTGAGAAAGTTTATATATGTTTGAAGCATCTTCAAGTAAAATATTTGTATCTAATATATAGTATTTCTCAAAATTCATTATTTAGTCTCTCTTTTTGGTTTCATTATCACATAAGATATATATGCAAATAGTAGCACAATTATTAAAGTAAATAGTAAAGAAAATGTTTTAGTAATAACATATCCTACGATTAATATTGATAGCATTGTTGGAAGTTCATTATACATTCTAAAAAATTTACCACTTTTTTTACAAGAATTATTTTCTAATTTTTTTCTATATTTTTCAAGTGAAAAAGAGTAAATAATTAAAAAGAACAGTGCTGTAAGCTTTGCATACATCCATGGCGAAGTATTAAAATCAAGTAAATAAGGATTTAATGTAAGCATAGTTATACCACTTAATATAGTTGCCCACATTGCAGGCATTCCAATATATTTATAGATTTTGTACTCTTGAATTTTTACAATTTCAACGTACTCATTTTTTTCAATATTTTCTACATGATAAACAAAAAGTCTAGGTAGATAAAATAGCATTGCCATCCATGACATAAACGCTACAATATGAAAAGTTAAAACCCAAGTGTAATATTCCATTTTAATCCTCTTTTTTATTCTTAATTTTGTTTAACCACTCATTTAAAGTTTTTTCAAATCCAATATTTGAATTTTCATAAAGACTTAAATCTTCTTTTAAATATTCTTGCTCAACATATCCACCAAAATCATGGGGGTATAAATAGCCTATATGTTGCGAATCTAAGTGTTTTGGTATATCAAGTAGTTTTCCAGCTTTTATCTCTTGTAGAGCTTTATTTACACCTTTATATGCACTGTTAGATTTTGGACTTGAGGCTAAGTAAATTGCACATTGAGAAAGTATAATTCTAGATTCTGGATATCCAATTTTATTACAAGCCATCATAGTATTAACAGCAAGATTTAGTGCATTTGGATTTGCATTTCCAATATCTTCACTTGCAAAAATTACTAACCTTCTTGAAATAAAATCAACACTCTCTCCACCATTAATTAATCTACTCATATAATATAATGCTGCATCAATATTTGAACCTCTTAAAGATTTTATCATAGCACTTGCTAAATCATAGTGAGTATCTGATGATGAAACTCCATCCCCTATTACATTTTCTCTTAATTCTCTTAATAAACTAACATCAATATCTTTTGATACTTTATATGCAAAATTTAGAAGTGTAAGCATTGCTCTTGCATCACCTGAACTTGATGTAATCAAGTATTCTAAAGCAAGAGGTTCAATATTTATTTCTATATCTTTTAAAGCAATATGAAGAATTTTATTCATTTCATCTTTTGTAAATGCTTTAAATTCATATAAAAATGATCTTGAGCGAATTGCAGAAGTTAAAGTAAAAAATGGATTTTCTGTACTAGCACCAATAATAATTGCATCATAATTTTCCATAATGGGAAGAAGAACTTCTTGCTGGTTTTTAGAAAGTCTATGCACTTCATCTATAAAAATTAAAGGCTTAATCAAACTTCCCTTATATTTATCAAATACTTTTCTTAAATCTTCAACTTTTATACTTGTAGCATTAAAGTAAAAGTAATCTGTGTTGATTTCACGTGCAATTATTTTTGCTAGTGTAGTTTTTCCAGTCCCCGGTTTTCCATAAAAAAATAGATGAGGAATGTCTTTTTGTTTGATTAGTTTGTAAAGTGCTTTATCTTTTGAGATAATGTGGGATTGACCAACAAAATTATCTAAATTTGTTGGTCTTAGTTTATTAGAGAGATCTATCATCTTCGTTCATAAAGATTCTTAGATTTTTATATTCTTCTTTTGTTAAAAATCTAGTTTTTCCAGTTGGTAGATTATTTAAAGAAATTCCACCATACTCTAATCTTTTTAAATCAAGTACATCAAGTCCAAAGTGAGCAAAAAATCTTCTTAACTCTCTATTTTTACCTTCAGAAATAACTACTTTAATTTTAGAGAATTTTTCTGCATTAGTTAAAATATCATAAGCTAAAAATGGAGCAAAAGTCATAGACTTGATTTTACTTGTTTTAAATGCACCAGATGTTGCATCTTCTATTTCTAAACCATTTTGCATTGCTTGCTCAACAGGTTTTGTAATTAAGCCATTTACTTTGATTTTATAAACTCTTTCTAAATCAGAGTGCATTAATGCATCAACAATTTCTACGCTATCAGATAAAAGTAATAAACCTTCACTAGCATAGTCAAGTCGCCCAACACTTAAAAAGTGTTTATATTTATGATCAAGTGAATCATAGATAGTTTTTCTTCCTTGAGGATCTTTTTTAGAAACAATTTCACCTTTTGGTTTGTTATATACAATAACAGTAGATATTTTATTCTTATCTTCTCGTATTTTTTTTCTACCAATTTCAACTTCATCACTATTTGAAACTTTAGTAGCAAGATTTACAACAACTTTACCATTAACTTTTACTTTACCCTCTTCTATTAGCTTATCAGCTTCTCTTCTTGAATAGTTACTATTGTGAGATAAAAATTTATTTAATCTAACTAATTCCTCTTGAGTTTCTTCTATTTTCTTTTTCATTTTATACCAGCTTCAATTAAATCATGAATATGTAATACACCAACTAATTTATCATTCTCATCAGTTACAATTAATAGCTGTATTTTATAACCTTCTATTATTTGCAGTGCATCACTTGCTAAAAGCTCTTTATTTTTTAATATTTTTGGATTTTTTGTAGCAATATCTTCTACTTTACAATCCATTGAAAAATTACCATTCATTAAAGCTCGTCTTAAATCTCCATCACTTAATAGTGCAATTACTTTTTTATTTGCATCTTCAATAATTACACTTCCAAGTCTTCCTTCACTCATTATAAGAATTGCATCTTTTAGTTTAGTTTCACGTGAAACTACAGGAAGATTCTCTTTTCTCAATAAATCATCAACTTTTACAAAAAGTTTCTTACCTAAACTTCCACCTGGATGAAAAGATGCAAAATCTTCTTTTTTAAAATCTCTTTTTTTCATTAAACAAACTGCTAAAGCATCACCCATTGCCATAGTTAAAGTGGTAGAAGACATTGGTGCAGCATCAAGTGGACAGCCTTCTTTTTCAACATTGATATTTATAAAAATATCCGCATATTTTGCAAGTGTTGATTCTGGATTTCTAGCCATTGCAATTAAAGGGATATTTAATCTTTTTAGGTGAGGAAGAATTTGAACCAATTCATCACTTTCTCCACTATATGATATTCCTAAAACAATATCTTCCTTACCAACCATTCCTAAATCACCATGCATGGCTTCAGTTGGATGAAGAAAAAAAGAACTTGTTCCTGTACTAGCAAGCGTTGCCGCTATTTTTGTTCCAACAAGTCCTGATTTTCCAACACCAGTAATAATGAGTTTACCTTTTGAATTCATGATTAAATCAATAGCTTTTTCAATATCAAAAGAGACTCTTTGAGCAGCTTTTTCAAGCTCATTTGCCTCTGTTAATAAAACATCTTTTACTATTTGTATAAAATCCATATATATATTCCTTATTGAACGAAGATTGTTGGTACTATCATTGGGTATTTTTTATATTTTCTTGTACAATGTTTTCTTACAACTTTTCTTAATTCATCCTCTAAAATTCTATTATTTTGTAAAATTCCAGGTTTAATATTTTCTAAGAATGTTGTTAATAAATCTTCAATTTCTTTTGAGAAGAATTTATCTTGTTTATCTGATACTAAACCAAATGATGTAACTCTTGGCTTTTGTGCTAATGTTCTATCATTTTCATTTATTTGTGCAACAATCATAACAACACCTTCGTTTGCCATTGTTTGTCTATCTAAAATTATATCATCAGAAATTTTGAAATTTAATTGATTATCAATGTAAACTTTTCCTGTTTTAACAGTTTTTACTTTTTTAAGATATTTTGGTGTAACTTCAATTTGTTCACCATCACTCATGATGTAAACATTTCTTTCTAATACACCACAATCAATACCTGTTTGACCATGTTTTAATGCATGATTATATTCACCGTGAACTGGTAAAAAGAATTTAGGTTTTACAAGTCTTAACATTAATTTTTGCTCTTCTTGTGCAGCATGTCCTGAAACGTGAATATCTGGGTAATCTTGATAAGCTACTTTTGCACCAGCTTTTAATAAATGATTTATAATTTCAGAAACACTTCCTTCATTACCAGGAATTGCTTTTGCAGAAAGAATAATTTGATCTTCAGGTTTTATTTTGATATGTCTATGTTCATGAATTGCCATTCTATAAAGAGCTGACATTGATTCACCTTGAGAACCAGTTGTTACAATTAAAACTTCTTTATCATTATATTTATTTACTTCATGCGCTTCAATAAATTGATCTTTTGGAAATTTAATATAACCAAGACTCATTGCAAGTTCTAAGTTTTTCTCCATTGATCTTCCAATAACACATATTTTTCTGTTATGAAAAAGTGCTTTTTCAATAGCTTGAGCAACTCTGTGAATATTAGATGAGAAAGTAGACATGATAACTCTACCTTTTGCATTTTGAAATATTCTATCAAAAGTTGGTCCAACTGTTTTCTCAGTTCTTGTAAATCCTGGTGAATGTGAATTTGTAGAATCCGATGTTAAAACTAAAACCCCCTCTTCTCCATAATGTGCAATTCTATGTAAATCTGTTGGGAATCCATCAATTGGAGTATGGTCAATTTTAAAGTCACCTGTGTGAATCATTGTTCCAGCAGCTGTTTTAACAGCAATACATGATGAATCAATAATTGAGTGAGTTACGTGCATCCACTCAACTTCAAATTCATTTCCAATTTTTATAGGTGTTCTTTTTTGAATAGCTCTAAATAAAGATCTATGTTCTCTCATTTTATGTTCATCAAATTTTGAACCAATCATCTCTAAAGGTAATGAAGTTCCATAAACAGGAAATTGCATCTCTTTAAATAAATATGGCATTGCACCAATATGATCTTCATGTCCATGAGTAATAATAACACCAACAATTTTATCTTTGATTTCTCTAATATAAGTAAAGTCTGGAATTAAAATATCAACACCATGCATATTTTCATCAGGGAAACTCATACCAACATCAACAATTATTGCTTCATTTTCAGTTTCAATAACCATCATGTTTCCACCGATTTCACCTAATCCTCCAAGTGGAGTAATTTTAAGTTTTGCAGTAGTATTTAGGTTTAGTTTATAGTGAGGATTTAATCTATCTCTATGTATTTTTTCATTTACTAAATATGCTTTTTTAAGATCTGTAATCCATCCATCACCTTTAATTTGTTGGTTGATTTGATTCTCTCTTGGAACCTTTGGTTTTGGTTTTCTTTTTTTGAAAGGTGGTTTTTTAGTTTCTGTATTTTCTACAGTTTCTGTATTTTGTGAATTGTTTTCAACAATAATTGGTGAAGTTACAACAACTTTTTCTTCGTTTTTAATTTCTTCCATTTTTTACCCTTGTATGCATTTGGCTATACAAAGATGAACTTACTTCATGAGGTCTAACATTATCATCGACATTTAATTCTTCATACATTCTAGATATAGAATTTTTATCCAATACAGATGTAAGATTTTTAGAAAGTTTTTTTCTCGGCTGTACAAAACAGGCCTTTAAAAACTTATTAAAATCTTTATCTAGGAATTTATTCATATCCTTTTTAATGTAAAGAATTGAAGATATAACTTTTGGAGGTGGATCAAAAGATTCAGGAGGAACATCGAAAAGTATCCTTGCATCAATTGACATTAAATCAGTAATTATTCCTAAAGAAGAAAATTCTTTGTTATTTACCTTTGCAGTAAACTTCTCAGCAACCTCTTTTTGAACCATTACTATAATATTTTCACAAGCTCTATCTTCAAATGCTCTTAATATAATGTTTGTTGCAATATAGTACGGTAAGTTTGCAATTAAGTCATATTTACCGTCATGTAGGGTTTTCTGCTTATCCCAAGCCTCTAAAACATCTGTGTGGATCAGTTTTAGTCTACCCTCTTCTATTTCTATTGCAAATTTAGACTTTAAAATACCAATTAAATCAGTATCAACTTCATAAGCAGTCATATCTTTGTACTTGACTAAATTTTTGGTCAAATCACCTAATCCAGGCCCAATTTCCACCACATAGTTATTGTTGTTGGGCATCGATTGGATGATCTTATCCAAAATTGTCGTATCTTTTAAAAAGTTTTGTCCGTATTGTTTTTTTGCTTTTACTTTTTCCATAATTGCAAGGAGTATATCTGCTTTTAACTTACAATTAGATAAGATAATATTTAGTTATTAAGAAGGATTATATTTGAGTAGTTTTGCAAAAAGAATAATACCATGTTTGGATGTTGATAATGGACGAGTTGTAAAAGGTGTAAACTTCGTTGGATTAAGAGATGCTGGTGATCCTGTTGAAGTAGCAAAAAGATACAACGCAGAAGGAGCTGATGAGCTTACTTTTCTAGATATTACAGCTAGCCATGAAAATAGAGGAACGATAGTTGATATTGTAAAAAAAGTTGCTCAAGAAGTTTTTATTCCTTTAACAGTTGGTGGAGGTATACGAAAACTTGAAGATATATACTCTTTACTTAATGTTGGTTGTGACAAAGTTTCTATTAACTCTTCAGCGGTTACAAATCCAAATTTAATAAATGAAAGCTCAAATAGATTTGGTTCTCAATGTATTGTTGTAGCCATTGATGTAAAAAGAGTTTCAGATGGTTCTTATCATGTTTTTGTAAAAGGTGGACGAGAAGACACTGGCCTTGATGCATTAGCTTGGGCAAAAGAGGTTTATGATAGAGGTGCAGGAGAAATACTTTTGACTTCTATGGATACAGATGGTGCAAAAACTGGATTTGAATTAAATATAACAGGACAAATCTCAAAACTTGTAGATATTCCAGTAATTGCAAGTGGTGGTGCTGGAACTATGGAACATATAAAAGAAGCTTTTGAATGTGGAGCAAGTGCAGCACTTGCTGCTTCAATATTTCACTTTAAAGAAATAGATATTATGGATTTAAAAAGATATTTAAGAGCAAATAATATTCCAGTAAGAATATAAAAAAGAAGGATAAAGAATGAAAAAAATATTAGTTGGAATGACTTTATGTTTATTACCTGTTTTGTCATTTTCTTATGAATTAAATTTTAATAAGGGTTTTTCAAAAGTTGTAAATCCTGATTTACTAACAACAAGTATTGATGTTAGTGTAGAGAAAAAAAATGAAAATGCAGTTAATACTGAAATTGAAAAGTTTAATGATTTTATAAAAAAAACTACTAATGTAACTTTGAAAAATGGTAGTTTTACATTAAGTCCAAAATACAAATATTATGATAATAAACAAGAGTTTATTGGGTATGTTGGAAATCTAAGATATTCAGCTGAATCAAAAAATGCAAAAGAGTTAAATGGTTTTATGGATAAATTAATTTCAATAAAAGACAGCATAAAGTCAGACGATGTAAAATTAAATATTTCAAATGTTGCATGGAATATAAGTGATGATTTACAAAATAAAAGTATTGATGATTTAAGATTAGATGCAATTCATTGGATAGAAGCTTATTCGAAATCTTTATCAACTTCAATATCTAAAAATTGTGAAGTTACAAAAATAAATATTTCTGAAACAAACACAGGAAATATTGTTTATGCTAGAAGTGAAATGTTATATTCAACTATGTCAAAAAAAGTTGCTGATGTGTCACCTATGAATAGTGAACAAAATATCACAATAAGCCCAAATTTTGTATTGGAATGTAAATGATTATTTGTGCTGGAAGAAACGAAACATTTCCTTTCGCCCATCCAATTGGTGTGGGCTTAATTGAAAGTGCAATAAACCTTACAAGAATGTGTCTATTTGATAAACCTGAATATCTACTTTTTGTTGGAAGTGCTGGGTCTTATGGTAACCATAAAGTTTTTGATATTGTTGAATCAAAAAGAGCTTCAAATATCGAACTTGGATTTTTAACACAAAGTGCATATACGCCACTTGATAATGTTTTAGAATCAGAAAATAAATTTGCAAGAAATGACACAATTGTAAACTCATCAAACTATATATCAACAAATGAAAAATTATGTAAAGAGTTTAATGAATATGGTGTTGGAATTGAAAATATGGAATTTTTTTCAATTCTAAGTGTTGCAAAAGAGTTTGAAATTCCAGTTGCTGGAATATTCGTAATAACAAATTATACAAATGAAAATGCCCATGAAGATTTTATAAAAAATCACAAAGAGGCAATGGATAAATTAACAAAATATTTAATTGAAAAAAATATAATAAAATAAATAAAATACTGGATAAATTATAATGGCAAAAGAAGGACTACCATCTATATATGATTACACATTAGATGAATTAAAAGAAAAATTAAAACCATCATTTAGAGCAAAACAAGTATATAACTGGCTTTACAAGAAGTATGCAAACTCTTATGATGATATGAAAAATATACCAAATGAATTAAAAGAAGATTTAAAAGCAAACTATCCTATTGATGTTATGGAAATTGTTAAAAAAGAGCAAAGTATTGATGGAAGCATAAAATATCTTTTTAAATTAAGAGATAACCACACAGTTGAAGCTGTTTTACTTTTAATGAAAGAGAAGAAAAAAGATGAAGATGGGAATATTGTAAGAAGTGAAAAATTTACTGTTTGTATCTCATCTCAAGTTGGTTGTAAAGTTGGATGTAGTTTTTGTTTAACTGCAAAAGGTGGCTTTGTGCGGAACCTTACAGTTGGAGAGTATATAGCTCAAATTGTAAATATTAAAAGAGATAATGATATAGCTGAAAATAAAGCTTTAAATATTGTTTATATGGGAATGGGTGAACCCCTTGATAATTTTGATAACTTTGTAAAAGCTGTTTCTATTTTCTCAGAACTTGATGGACTTGCAATTTCAAGAAGAAGACAAACAGTTTCAACTTCTGGAATTGCATCAAAAATTGAAAAATTAGGAAAAATTGATTTAGGAATACAATTAGCTATCTCTTTACATGCTGTTGATGATGAGTTAAGAAGTGAATTAATTCCTATGAATAAAGCGTATAATATCGCTTCAATTATTGATGCTGTTAAAAAGTTTCCAATAGATACTAGAAAAAAAGTTATGTTTGAATATCTAGTAATAAAAAATAAAAATGATTCTGTAGAAGCTGCAAAAAAACTAATCAAACTTCTAAATGGAATACAAGCAAAAGTGAATCTTATTTTCTTTAATCCATATCCAGGAACAACATATCAGCGACCTGAAGTTGAAGATATGCTAAAATTCAAAGATTATTTAAATGAGCGTGGGTTAATTTGTACAATTAGAGAATCAAAAGGTATTGATATATCAGCTGCTTGTGGGCAGTTAAAGGAGAAAGAAGCAAATGGGAATTCTTGAGATATCACTATTGGTTTTTATAGCAACAGTAGCAATAGTAACAGGCGTAGGATTTTATATACAAAATAAAAAAGAAGAGGAGAAATAATTTAATGGCAATAACAAGATTTGCACCAAGTCCAACTGGTTACCTTCATATTGGAGGTTTACGAACATCTTTATATAGTTATTTGTGGGCAAGAAAAACAGGTGGTGTATTTAGATTAAGAGTTGAAGATACAGACACAGCTAGAAATAATGAAGATGCAATGGAAGCTATTATTAATGCTTTTGATTGGGTTGGGTTAAATTATGATGGAGAAGTATTTTATCAATCAAGAAGAACAGATATTTATAAAATATATATTGATAAATTACTTGAAAGTGGTAAAGCATATAAATGTTACATGAGTAAAGATGAACTTGATGCTTTAAGAACAGCACAAGAAGCGGCAAAACAAAGTCCAAGATATGATGGAACTTGGAGACCAGAAGATGGTAAGGTATTGCCAGCAATTCCTGAAGGAGTTGAACCAGTTATTAGAATTAAAGCACCAACAAGAGGAACAATAGAGTTTGATGATGGTGTAAAAGGTTATATGAAATTTGATGCTAACCAAGTTGATGATTATGTAATTGCTAGATCTAATGGAATGCCAACTTATAACTTTGTTGTTGCTATTGATGATGCATTAATGGAAATGACTGATGTAATAAGAGGCGATGATCATTTATCAAATACACCAAAACAAATTGTAATTTATAATGCTTTAGGATTTAAAGTTCCTAAATTCTATCATGTTGCAATGATTAATAATCCATCTGGTAAAAAACTATCTAAAAGAGATGGTGCTATGGATGTTATGGATTATAAAAGATTAGGTTATTTACCAGAAGCATTGTTGAACTTTTTAGTAAGATTAGGTTGGTCACATGGGGATCAAGAAATATTTTCTATGGAAGAGATGTTAGAATTATTTGATCCAAATAACTTAAATAAATCAGCCTCTTCATTTAATGGTGAAAAACTTTTATGGTTAAATTCAGAGTACATAAAAGCAGTTTCAAATGATAGATTAATAGAAGAGTTAAAATTCTTTGATTTAGATTTAACACATCATGCTAAAAAGACAGAACTATTAGATTTATCAAAACAGAGAGCTCAAACTCTAGTTGAATTAAAAAAATCTGTTACAGATATTTTGGATATTCCAACTTCTTATGAAGAGAGTGGAGTTAAAAAATTTGTAAAAGAAGATACAAAAGATTTCTTAGAAAAATATCTTGAATTATTAGAAAAAAATAAAGATGAGTTATATAATGTTGAAAATGTAGAAGCAATTACTAAACCATTTATTGAACAAAATGGATTGAAATTTCCACAATTATTTCAACCAATAAGAATAGCATTAACTGGTGGAACTCAAGCACCATCTGTTTATGACATCATCGCAATATTAGGTTTTAGTGAGGTTTCTGCAAGGTTAAAAGAAGCTCTTAAAAGAAATTTTCAAAATACTTGATTATTTAAAAATAATCTGGCATAATAGCCACACATTTACAAAGGACAGAATAGATGAATATTTACGTAGGAAATTTATCATACAGAACAAATGATAAAGATTTAGAAGAGCTTTTCACAAAGTTTGGTGCAGTAAAAAGTGCAAAAGTTATAATGGATAGAGAAACAGGAAAATCAAAAGGTTTTGGTTTTATTGAAATGGAAGATTCATCAGCTGGTACTAAAGCAATCGAAGCTTTAAATGGTAATGAAAGCGAAGGTAGAACTTTAAGAGTTAATGAAGCTAAACCTAGAGAAGAAAGACCAAGAAGACAATTCTAATTTAAGAAAAGTAGTGGTTTTTTAGAAAAACACTACTTCCTTTTTATACAACTTAAAACAATCAGAAATGATATTTCTTTTATGATATAATTTTTCAAGGATTATTATGAAAATATTATTATTAGAAGATGATTTAATACTTAGTGAAATTATAGAAGAACATTTAATTTCACAAAACCACGAGATAACAACTGTTTTTACAGGTTTTGACGCACAAGATTTGCTTTACAGCAAAAAATTTGATTTATTACTTTTAGATGTAAATGTTCCTTTATTAAATGGCTTTGAACTATTAAAAGATTTAAGACTCAAAGAGATTCTTACACCAGCCATATTTTTAACCTCTCTAAATCAAGTAGATGATATAGAAAAAGGTTTTAAATCTGGTTGTGATGACTACATAAAAAAACCCTTCGAATTAAAAGAATTAGATATAAGAATAAACAATATTAAAAGATTATTTAATATTGAAAATGATAATTTAATACAAATCTCAAAAGATATATATTTAGACAAAAAAAATCTTTTAATTAAAAAAGAACAAAATCAAATACACATAGCTAAAAAAGAGAGCGAAGTTTTAGAATATTTGATAAATAATAGCACTAAAACTGTAAGTATTGAAGAGCTTAGTTTAAATGTTTGGGCTTATGAAGATGCTCCTATTTCTTCAACAATTAGAACTTATATAAAGAATCTTAGAAAAATTCTAGGAGATGAATATATAATAAATTTAAGAGGAGTAGGTTATAGATTTAACAAGAAGTGAAAAAATTACTTTTTTAAGATTTTTATTCTTATATTTGGGTGCTTCGTTTATTTTGATGGTATTTATCGCTATTCTTTATTATCAAAATGAAAAAATACTATATTTTGATTTAACTAAATCAAATATGCAAAATGAGGTCTCTAAAATTTCCTCAGAAATTATACTTTCACATATGAAAGGAAGTGAATTTAATAAGAAAAAACTCTTGGAAAAAGAAGATTATAAAGTATCTTTTTATGATAAAAACAAAAATAAGATATATGGAAATCTTGATGAAAAAATAGATTTTACAAAAAAGATTATTGATGCAAAAAATAGTTTTATCTTAATTGATGATTCAGTTTTAGGTCACTTAGATATCTATTATATTGCTTTAAAAGAGAATATGTATTTTAAAAAGATTGAAGAGTTGAAATTAAATATAATTGCAGTATTTTTTGCCATTTATTTAATTATTGCAATTATTGGATTTTATTTGGCGAAGCTTTTTTTAAAACCAATAAAAGAAGAACGAGAAAAACTAAATAATTTCATAAAAGATACAACACACGAATTAAATACCCCAATTAGTGCTATTTTAATGTCAACAGAAAATAAAAATCTAACTGAAAAACAAATTGAAAGAATAAAAATTAGTGCTAAAAGAGTCTCTGAAATCTACAATGATTTAACTTATCTATTTTTAGAAGATAAAGACACAATAAAAAAAATTCAAGAGTTTAATTTAAAAGATTTGATAAATGAACAATTAGAATATTTAGAGTTATTGTCATCAAAAAAACGAATTACTTTAAATAAAAATATAGAAGATACTATATATAAAATAAATAAAGATGATTTTATTAGAATATTTAACAATCTAATTTCAAATGCAATAAAATATAATAAAATGGGTGGAACTATTGAAGTAACACTTCAAAATAATATATTAATAATATCTGATACAGGTATTGGGATAGAAAAAGAAAAATTGGAAGATATTTATAGTAGATATTACAGAGCAACACAAGAACAAGGTGGTTTTGGTATAGGTTTAAATATTGTAAATAAAATTTGTAAAATTTATAATATAAAAATCAATGTTGAATCTCAAATAAATAAAGGCACAATCTTTACTCTTTACTTTAAGTAATCTGCACACAAACTCCACACAAAACAAATAAAATACGACTAATTTAATACATTAGGAGTATATATATGAAAATTTTAATCAAAATAGTTTTAGGGTTTTTCCTTACATTTGGATTTCTACATGCTGAATTATTGGAGCAAAATGGACAAAAAGATGGATATGATGTAAGACTTAGTTCAACAAATGCTTTAATTGTTGGAAATAATGAGTTATACGTTGAGTTATTAAAAGATTCAAAAAGAGTAGATACAGTTAAAGTAAAAGTAAAATTCTTTATGCCAGAAATGCCAGGAATGCCATATATGGAATCAGAAGATAATGGAGTTTTAACTAATGGAAAATTTAAAATGAATATAAACCTTCCAATGAGTGGAACATGGCAATATCAATTGAAATTTAAAACTGATGATGGTGTCGTTCACACAGTAAAAGGTAGTGTAAACTTATAATGTTAAAAAGAATATTACTAAGCTCATCACTTACTATTTCACTTTTAAGTGCTACAACAATAGATGAATTGGTAAAAAATAGTTTTGAAAAAAATTATGATTTGAAGAGTTTAGATAAATCAATAAAAATTGCAGAGCATCTAATATCTTTATCAAAAAATTGGCAAAATCCAATATTATCATTTGGCGCAAATGATTTATGGATAAATGATTTATCTTCAAGGGATAAAGAGGCAATGCAAGCCTCTTTTATAGGAATTTCACAGGTTGTACCAACAGCATCTAAACTTGACATAAAAGAATCTATTGCAAGAAATGATAAAAATATTAAGATAGAAGATTTGGAAGATAAAAAGCTTGAATTAGAGTCAAAGATATATGAATATGCCTATGATATTTTAATATCAGAAGAAAAATATAAACTTTTAGATTCTTATGAACAGAATGTTAAAAAGTTAGAAAGTTTATATACTTCTTTATATAAATACCAAAAAGCTACCCAAAACGAGATATTAAATTCACAAATATCATCTTTAAATATCAATTTAGAAAAACAAAAACTAAAAAATTTGATTGATAATTTTTATTTGAAATTAGAACAAATTACATATTTAAAAATTGATCATATAGATGAAAAAATAGATATAAAAAAAATTGATTTATTATTAGATAATCCCGAGCATCCAAAATTCAAAATTTTAGAAGAGAGTGCAAAAAAATCAAATGAAATTGCTAAATTTGAAAGTGCAAAAAAGATACCTGATGTTCAAGTTAGTCTTGCATATTTTCAAAGAGATGATAAATTCAATGATTATGTAAATGTGGCTGTTAGTATTCCTCTTCCTATTTATAATACAGAGAATACAGCAAAATTGCAAGCAAAAGTAAATGTAAATGAAACAAATGATAAGTTGGAACAATTAAAACATAACTTTTTACTTCAAACACAAATGCTAAAAAATAGTTTGAATAATTCATATGAAAATTATAAATTAATTCAACAAGAGATTATTCCATTAAAACAAAAAATTCAAAAAAATATAGAAAATTACAATAGTTTTGATTTAATAAAACCTCAAGAGAGTATTTCAAATCTAAATGAGTTAATCTCTTATGAAACTAAAGCTTTAGATGAATTACAAAAATATTATGAGAATTACTCACAACTTCTATATTTTACAAATAAAGGTATAAAATGATTAAAAATCTAGTTATATTCACCCTACTTTTAAGTGCAGGTTTACAAGCACAAATAATAGACGCAAAGCAATTATTTAATAAAACAACAACTAAGGTAAAAAAAGAAGAGATTTCAATTAATAAGAGCTTCTACGGGCTTACAAAGATAGATGAATCTTCTTTAACTGACATTGTAAGTAGATTTGATGGATTTATTACAAAATTAAATGCTAATAACAAATATATGACAATAAAAAAAGGTGAACCTTTATACTCTATTTATTCACAAGATATTTTATCTATTCAAAATGAGCTAGAAATAGCAAAAGGTTTAAATGCTAACATATATAAAAGTACCTTATCAAAATTAGATAATTTAGATATTTCAAAAGCTGAGCAACAAAGAATAAAAGATGGAAAAGTAAACTCAAATGGTATAACTGTAAGTTCACCAATAAATGGCTTATTAATAGAAAAAAGTATAAATCAAACAAGTGCTGTAAATAAAGGTAAATTACTTTTACAGTTGGCTTCTTTGGAAAAAATTTGGTTCATAGCTTCTGTTTATCAAAGTGATTTAGAGTATGTAAAAAAACAAAAGGATGCTGTTATAAGTATTGATGGAATAGATGAAAAAATTAGTTCAAAAGTTGATTTTATTTATCCTATTTTTGATGAAAAAACTAAAACAGTTGATGTTAGATTTGTTTTAGATAATAAAGATTTAAAACTAATTCCTAGTATGTTTGGGAAAGCTGATATTAGTGTGAATAAAGATGTTATGTTAACTCTGCCAAAAACAGCAGTACTTAAAAAAGCAAATGATTTTTACGTGTTTAAACCTTTAGAAAATGGAGAGTTTGAACCAAAGAAAATAAAGGCTAAAAGAATATCTTCAAATAAATATGAGATATTAAGCGGTTTAGAAGAAGATGATGAAGTAATTAATAATGCTTTATTTTTATTAGATTCAGATGCAGTTACAAATTCATTGTATCAATCTGACGATGAGGATTGGTAATAGTTATGGTAGAAAGTATAATTGCATATAGTATAAGAAATAAATTCTTAGTACTTTTTTTTGTAGGTATATTAACAATATCATCATTTTGGGCAGTTAAAAATACAAATCTAGATGCCTTACCTGATTTATCTCCGCCACAAGTTATCGTTCAAGTTGAATGGAATGGGCAAAGTCCAAAAACAATAGAAGAGCAAATCTCTTATCCCTTAATCTCAAATTTGATGAGTCTACCAAATATTCAAACAGTTCGCGCAATGAGTTCTTTTTCAAATGCAATGATATATATTATCTTCAAAGATGGAACTGATATTTATGATTCAAGAAGTAGAGTACTAGAGCAACTTTCAACTCTTCAAGGGACTTTCCCAACTGGTTCAACTGTTCAGTTAGGGCCAGATGCAACAGGTGTAGGTTGGGCTTATGAATATGCACTAAAATCAAAAACAAAAAGTTTAGAAGAGCTAAGAACTTTACAAGATTATTATTATAAATATGCACTTTTAGGAGTTGATGGAGTTAGTGAAATAGGTTCTATTGGTGGATATATAAAAAACTATGAAATAACTTTAAATCAAGATAAATTAGTTCAATATGACTTAGGTATAGATGATATAAAAAAGATTATTCAAGCAAATAATAATGATTTAGGTGGAGGAATAATTTTAGAAAAAGGTTATGAAAATATCATTACTGCTCGTGGTTACTTAAAATCTATAGATGATATTGAAAATATAACAATTAAAACATCAAACAATATTCCATTAAAAATAAAAGATATAGCAGATGTAAAAATAACATCAACCCCAAGAAGAGGAATGACTGATTTAAACGGTGATGGTGAAACAGTTGGTGGAATCGTAATAGTTCGTTATGGTGAGAATCCTTATTCTGTTATAAAAGCAGTAAAAGAGAAATTAAAAACATTAGAAATCCCTGATGTAGAAGTTATTGAAGTATATGATAGAAGTTCACTTATTGATAAAGCAATTGATACTTTAAAACATACTTTAATTGAGGAATCAATTATAGTAGCCATTATTTCAGGACTATTTTTATTTCATTTTAGATCAGCTTTGATAATAATCATAACTCTTCCAATAACAGTATTAATTAGCTTCTTATTGATGAAGCTTTTTGGAATAGGCTCAAATATTATGAGTTTAGGAGGAATTGCAATAGCAATTGGAGCAATGGTTGATGCAACAATTGTTATGGTTGAAAATGCCCACAAATATCTGCAAGGAAAAGAAAATATCTCAAATGAAGAGAGAACTGCAATTATAATTAAATCAGCAAAACAAGTTGGTCGGCCAATCTTTTTTGCTTTGATTTTAGTTGTTGTTTCATTTTTACCAATTTTTGCCCTAACAGGACAAGAAGGACGACTGTTTACTCCTCTTGCATTTACAAAATCTTTTGCGATGATGACAGGAGCCATATTATCAATAACTATAGTTCCTATTTTAATGATTTTTTTAATTCGTGGAAAAATTATGGCAGAAGATAAAAATATATTAAACAAGTTTTTTATTAATATATATTCACCTCTATTAAAAGCTGCTTTAAAATTTAGATATTTAATAGTAGCCATTTATTTAGCAACAATTGTTTTTGCATTTACTGTTTATGAAAAACAAAACTGGGAATTTATGCCAATGATGAATGAACAAACTTTTATGTATATGCCTGTAACTCCCTATGGAATAGGAGTTGATTTAGCAAAAGAGTTAGCACAAAAAACAAATATGGTTTTAAAATCATTCCCTGAAGTACAAACAGCTTTTGCAAAAGTTGGACGAGCTCAAACAGCAACAGATCCAGCACCACTTGCAATGATTGAAACAATAGTAACTTTCAAACCACAAGATGAGTGGAGAGAAGGAATGACATATAAAAAACTGATGGATGAAATGGACAAAAAACTTCAAGTTAATGGGCTAATTAATTCATGGACATATCCAATTAGAGGTCGTATTGACATGCTTTTAACTGGTATTAGAACACCTCTTGGAATAAAACTTTATGGAAATGACCATAAAGTTTTAGAAGAAACAGCTACAAAAATTGAAAAAGAGTTAAGAAAATATAAGGGAACTCTATCTGTATCATCTGACAAAATTAATTCAGGATATTACTTAAATATAGATATTAAAGAGGAGATGATTTCTAGATATGGAATAAATAAAAATGATATATTAGAAACTATCTCTTTAGGAGTTGGAGGAAGACAAATATCAACATTCTTTGATAAGTTAGAAAGATACCCAATAAGCCTAAGATTTGAAGCAAATCAAAGGGAAGATTTAACAACATTAGAAAATCTTCAAATAAAAACAAAATTAGGTTTCCAACCATTAAGACTATTTGCAGATTTAAAATATGAAGAGGGACCATCAGTTATAAAATCTGAAAAAGCATTAAATGTAAACTTTATCTATATAACACCAAATGATGGCGTTTCAACAAAACAATATAAAGATGAAGCAAAAGAATTGCTTAAAAATATCAACTTACCAGATGGTTACTATTTTGAGTGGGCAGGACAAAGTGAATACTTAGAATCTGCTATGAAAAAATTGCTTTATATTATTCCTTTGACTTTTATGATTATATTTATATTAATATATTTAGCATTAAAAAATATAGTTTATACATTGGTTATATTTTTTACCCTGCCCTTTGCATTAACTGGTGGAATATTCTATATAGATTATCTAAATTTTAATATTTCAATTGCAGTAATTGTTGGATTTCTAGCTTTATTAGGTGTTGCATCAGAGACATCAATTGTGATGCTTGTATATTTACATGAAGCAATGCTTGAATTAAAAGAAAAAGATGCGAATAGTTCAAAAGAAGAGATAGCAAAAGCAATTTATAAAGGTGCAGTTTTAAGGCTTAGACCAAAACTTATGACTTTATTTACAATTTTAGGAGGATTGATTCCCATTATGTATATTCATGGAGTTGGAAGTGAAGTAATGCAAAGAATTGCAGCACCTATGATTGGGGGAATGGCTACTTCAACTTTTTTAACTTTGATTATAATACCAGCAATATTTTATATGATAAAAATAAGAAATAATAGTTCTACACATTAATTAAACAAAAAATGTATAAAATTTGCCAATTAAAAAAAAGGAGAATTAAGAATGAGATCTATAGCGAAAATAGCAAGTGCTCTAATAATAAGTTTTGGTTTAGCAAATGCTAGTGAATATAAAATTGATAATGCACATACAAATGTTGGATTTATAGTTAAACATTTGATGATCACAAATGTAAAAGGTGAATTCAAAACATTTGATGCAAAAGTTGATTTTGATGAAGTAACAAAAACATTTAAAGTATTTAGTGCAAATGTTGATACAGCATCTGTTGATACAGGTATAGAGAAAAGAGATGCACATTTAAAAAGTGCAGATTTCTTTTTAAGTGATAAATTCCCTAAAATGACATTTGTAATGAAATCTTATAAAGCTGATGGAAATGAAGGTGAAATGAGTGGAGATTTAACAATAAGAGGAATAACAAAGCCTGTTGTGTTAAATGTTGAAGATTTGGCAACAATAAAAGATTTTGAAGGAAATAATAGAGTTGGATTTACTTTAAAAGGTAAAATTAATAGAATGGATTATGACTTAAAATGGAATAAAGCTTTAGAACTTGGTGGTGTAGCAGTTGCAGAAGAAGTGAAAATTTCTGTTGATGTTGAAGCGGTTGAAAAGTAATAACTTTTTTAAAATTATAAAATATTAATTAAATTTAAAATTAAGGATATAAAATGAATATGAAAACAAAATTAGCTGGGTTATTTTTAGGTGCATTACTTGCAACAACATCTGCATTTGCTGCTGATAGTTCAACTGCAACTGGTAAATGTGGTGGTGACATGAAAAAAGAAATGGTTGATAAAAAAGGTGCATCTTGTGGTACTGGAAAATGTGGCGCTAATATGAAAGCTGAAACTAAAAGCGGTTCTTGTGGAACAGGAAAATGTGGTGGCGATATGAAAAAAGACACTAAAGAAGAGTCTAAAAGTGGTTCTTGCGGAACAGGAAAATGTGGTTCTAAATAATTATTAAGAAGCCTTTTTTGGCTTCTTTTTTACAAGCTTTTATTACAAATCTTTTTTAATAAGCTATTTGTGTAAAAATATGCAAAAATCGCAGCACTATAAATCATAAATAAAATCCCAAACCATAAATAAATAAAATCAAGTTCAAAATATTTTACAATGAAATATGCAATTATTAGTTTTGCAAAAATTTGTCTATAAAGTCCAATGTATAAAAGCATTTTAGGTTCTTTAATCGCTTGAAGAGTTGATACACAAATGAATAAAACTACATAAGCATAAAATATCCAAATCTCAACGAGTAAATAACTTACTCCAAAATCAACAACAACTGGATTTGAATCAAATAAAGAAATTATGAATCTTCCTAAAATTGTAAGAGTTATTATTCCAATAGTTGAGATTATAAATCCATACTTTATTGAGACTTTTAAAGTTTCAATAACTCTATCATATTTTTTTGCTCCAAAGTTATTTGATACAAGGGTTAAAACAGCTGTATTTAGTCCAAGTGTAGGTAAAAGCATAAGTTGTTCTACTCTGTACCCTATTCCGTATCCTGCAACTGCTTGTACACCATAATGAGATACAAAATAAGTAAGAATTAGTGAACCAATAGACATTGTTAACATATTTAAGCTTGCTGGTAATCCTTGAGTAATAAAAAGTTTATAAACCCTAAGATTAGGCATAAAATATTCAAGCTTTTCAAAATGAACAAGTTTTGTTTGCAAAACTTTATAAAGCAGATAAAACATGTTAATAACTTGTATTAAAACAGTTGCAAGTGCAAGCCCTTTTATTCCAAGATTAAATCCATAAATAAATATAGGATTCAAAATTATATTTGCAAAAAAACCAAATATTAAACTATTTCTATAAGATTTTGTATCTCCAGTTGCTACTAATATTGAGTTTAAAGAGAAGTTAAACATAAAAAATATTGAACCAAATAAAATGGTATTTATATAATCAAGAGAGATTTGTAGATATTCATCTTTTGCACCTAAAAGCATAAAAAGATAAGGAGCTGCAAAATATCCAAGAATAGTTAAAACTATTCCAATTACTGGCACAAAAATAAGTCCTTTGTGGGCATAAATTGAAGCTAGTTTATATCTTTTTTTCCCAAGAGCATTTCCTAAAAGTGCTGTAATTGCTGAACTAAATCCATAACCAAAACCAATTATTAAGAAAAAAATCATAAAAGATAATGTTAATGCAGATATAGCTTGAGTTGAAATTAATCCTGCATAAAATGTATCAACAACATTGTACATTGTATTAAAAAACATTCCAACACTAGCAGGAATTGCTAGTTGTTTTATTAATGTTGGAATATTTTGAGTGGTGAGATTTTGTGAGTTTGTTTTCAAATTATGAAGAGCGAAAATTACTCTTCAATCCTAATCATTGCAGGTTTACATAAAACAACACCTGAATTTTCCAATTCATTTATAGCTTTTATAATATCTTTTTCAACAGAAGTATGAGTCGTAAGTAGTAAATTTGCACTTCCATTTTTTAATGGTTTTTGCATCATTGCTTCAATAGAAATAGAATTTTCACCTAAAATAGTTGCAATTCTTGCTAAAGTTCCTGATTTATCAGCAACTAAAAGTCTTAAATAATATTTTGTTTTGATATTATCTTTAGACATTAAAGTAATTTTCTCACCTGGTTGATTCTCAAAACCAAGCATTGGAGAACCTTTTCCTTTTCTTGCAATGTCAATTAAATTAGCTACAACAGCAGATGCTGTTGCATCACCACCCGCCCCTGCTCCATAAAACATAGTTTCACCAACTTTATCTCCAACAACAGAGATTCCATTCATAACACCATCTACTTTTGCAATCATTTTATTTTCAGGAATTAAAACAGGATGAACTCTTAATTCAACTTCATTTCCAACTTTTTTTGCAATTCCTAATAATTTAATTGAAAATTCAAACTCTTTAGCAAATGCAATATCTGCACTTGTAATGTTTTGAATTCCCTCAATTAAAATATCTTCAGGTTTTACATCAATTCCATAAGCGATAGATCCAAGAATTAAAAGTTTATGAGCAGCATCAAATCCACCAACATCAAAAGTTGGATCAGATTCTGCATAACCTAATTCTTGTGCTTCTTTTAATATTTCTAAATAATCAACACCATCATTTATCATTCGTGTTAGCATATAGTTACACGTTCCATTCATAATACCTTGAATAGATTTAATGTGATTAGCACTTAATCCATCTCTTAGAGCATTAATAATTGGAATTCCACCTGCAACTGCTGCTTCAAATTCAAAAGGAATGTCCCCAGCTAGTTCTTGAAGTTCATATCTGTGATATGCTAAAAGAGCTTTATTAGCAGTAACCACTGCTTTTCCTTTTAGTAAAGCTTTTCTTACAATCTCATTTGGCTTATCAATTCCACCCATTAACTCAACAACAACATCGATTGAATCATCATTTAAAACATCATCAATATCATCAGTTAATTTTATATCAACATTTCTAGTTTTATGTAAGTTTGAAACTACTCCAAGCACAGGTACAATCTCTTTTCCAGCTCGTGCGGTTATAATATTTTTATTATCTCTTAAAATATTTGCAACGCTAGCTCCAACTGTACCAACTCCAATAATTCCAACTCTTAACATAACTAATTCCTATTTTTCTAATGATTTTAAATATTTCTTTATATTTTTTGCAGCTTGTCTAATTCTTTTTTCATTCTCAATTAAAGCAATTCTTACATATTGGTCACCATAATGACCGAATCCAATACCAGGACTTACAGCCACATGAGCTTCTGTCAATAATTGTTTTGAGAATTCCATACTTCCTAAATGTGCTGCACATTCTGGAATTTTTGCCCAAATAAACATTGAAGCATTAGGTTTATTCATTTTCCACCCTGCTTCTGCGAATACTTCAAGCATTAAATCTCTTCTTTTTCTATATTTTTCAACATGTTCATCAACACAATCTTGTGGTCCATCAAGTGCTACAGTTGCAGCAATTTGAATTGGTGTGAACATTCCATAATCAAGCCAAGATTTAATTCTTTTTAAAGCTCCAATTAATCTTTCATTTCCAACGATACAACCAACTCTCCATCCTGCCATATTGTATGATTTACTTAAAGTAAAACACTCAACAGCAACATCTAAAGCACCCTCAGTTTGAAAAATTGAAGGAGTTTTATATCCATCAAATGTAATATCAGCATAAGCAATATCAGAGATAATATAAAATCTCTCTCTTTTTGCCATTGCCACTAATTTTGTATAAAATTCAGGCGTAACAGTTGCACAAGTAGGATTATGTGGAAAGTTAACAACAACAAACTTTACTTTTGGAATTGATTCATCAATTGTTTTTTGTAATCTTTTAAAGAAAAGATCTTCATCAACTTTAAATGCATCATCAAATCCTAATTCAAATTTATGAACAACAGCTCCATTTAACATAAATGCATATGAGTGAATTGGATAAGTTGGATCTGGAACTACAGCTACGTCACCCACATTTACAATTGCTTGAACTAAGTGAACATAACCTTCTTTTGAACCCATTGTTGCACAAACATGTAAGTTTGGATCTAAATAATCAACATCATATTTTCTTTTATACCAATTAGAAATTGCAAGTCTTAATTTATAAATACCTGCACTTGCACTATAACCATGATTTTTGGGTTTTCCAGCTGCTTCAATTAATTTATCAGTAATATGTTGTGGTGCTGGGCCATCAGGATTTCCCATAGAGAAATCAATCACATCTTCTCCCGCACGTCTAGCTTCCATTTTTATATTATTAACTTCTGCAAACACATAGTTTGGAAGTCTTTTCATTCTTTCAAATTCAAATTCTGGGAACATTTATTTACTCCTTAGTAATATTAATTCCTTGCTTGAGATTAGCAAGCGTATATAAATCATCAATTTTAATATATTTTGTATTATCAGGCACTTCGAGTTTTAAACTCTTTTGCAAACTATTTTCTTCATAAATACCAATTATATTTAATCCATTATCGTAAAAAACTACACTTGGGAACCAAGTGTTTCCACTATTAGATTTTATTGTGATAACAGAAGCATTTGCAACTTTTATCATATAAGGTTTTAGTGGTTTTCTTAAGGATAATTGATTGTTATTCTCTAGATTTTCTTCTTTATAAATTGAAGAATTAGTTGTATCTATTGAATAACTCCAATTATAGTCTCCCTCTCTTTTGATATCTACAATTCTACAATTAATTGATTGTAACTCTTGAGATAATCTGAGAGGGCTTATGGCGGCTGCAGTTTTTAGTTGAATAGACCATCTAAGATTATTATCAACAATAATTTCTTCTTTTGTGATAAAGTTTGGTTGACCTATTGCCTTTAAAATATCATTTAAATTTTTTAATGATTTTTTAGGATTACTATTAACATTAAATGTAACAGAAATATCTTGTGTTGATGAAAGATTTAATTTTAAAACGCCATTATTCATTAACTCTTGGATAATACGCGTGTAATCAATTTGATTATTTGTATAAAAATTACTTTCATTACTAAAAATATGATTAATTAGATTTTTGTGAGTATTGTAATCACTATTTCCTAATAAATCTTTTATTTTCATATCTAAGTTTGCACTTAACATTACACTTAATGCAATTATTAAAAGTATTTTTCTTATCACGGTATTATCTTTCTTTTATCTTTTTAGATTATAAATTAAAATCCCAGCAGCAACAGATACATTTAATGAGTCAAACTCATGTTCCATAGCAATTGAAACTTTTAAATCTAGTTTTTTAGCAACTTTAGGAGAGATACCTGTTCCTTCACTTCCTAAGAATAGGGCAACTTTATCAGTTTTTTCAATTTTTCCATATTTTTTTAAGTCTACACCATCTGTTGTTGCACCAATCAATGTGAAACCACAATCAATTAATTCACTTGCTAAATCAGCAGATCTTGGATGAACCATAAATGGTAAATCAAGTAATGCACCAGAACTTGTTCTTAAAATTCCAGAATCATTTACAGTTTTAATATCAGAAGCAATTAGTCCTTCTATTCCTAAAGAATAGGCAGTTCTAGCAATTGCTCCAATGTTTCCAACATCAGTAACACCATCAAGAACTAAAATAAAATTCATTTTTTTGAACTCTTTAATATCTGTATATTCAGAATGTGTTAGTTTTAAAAAGAAACCTTGGTGGTTTCCACCTTTTGCTAATGCTTGAGCTTTTTGATTATCCAATTTGTGGATTTTTTTGTCAAGTTTTGCAAATCTTGAGAAAAGTTTTTTATCAATCTCTTTTGAAAGAAAAACTTCTTCTATTAAGTGTGGGTGTTTGTCAAGTACATAAAGTACGATTTGTTTTCCATATATTATCATTCGGGGATTCTATCTAAAATTTGTTGATAAACCTCTTTTATTGATTGTCCAGTCATTTTTGCTATTAATTTAGCTTTTATTTTTGGTGCAATATCTAAAGATGTTATATCTTCTATATCAAGGTTAAAACCAACTGTCTCTTTTGGTTCAACAATCACAACCCATTCACCTCTAATATTCATATCTTTAAATTCGTTAAATAGATTTAAAGCTGAATTTTTAAAAGTTTTTTGGTGAAGTTTACTTATCTCTTTTGCTAAAAATATTGTTCTATTTGCATCTTTTATACTTAGTTCTTCAAGTAATTTTAAAAGTCTATGTGGTGATTCATAAAGAATTGCTAATTTATCATCATTTAAAACATCACTAAGTTTTGAAGCACGACTTGCACCTTTATGGTCTAAAAATCCATAAAATGAAAAAGTTGTGTGACTGAATCCACTCATTGCATATGCTGTTAAAATTGCATTTGCACCAGGCAAAACATCATAAGTGATATTGTTTTTTATGCAATAATCAACCAGTGTAGCACCAGGATCACTAACGCAAGGCATTCCTGCATCACTTACATAAACAACATTTTTAGTAAAAGTCTCTTTTGTTAAAGATTGTAAAATTTGATTTTCATTGTGTGAGTGAAAAGATTTATATTCTTTATTTGAAAAGTCTAGGTTATTTTTTTCACCTAAAAGATTTAGAAGTTTTTTTGTTACTCTTGTATCTTCACAAAAAATAAGTTCCGCATCCATTAGGACGCTTAAAGACCTTTTTGAAATATCTTCAAGATTTCCTATTGGAGTTGGAACTAAGCACAACATAATATTGTACTATTTAGCCATGTTATATTTAGCTTTGAATTTCTCAACTCTACCAGCAGCATCAACAAGTTTTTGCTCACCTGTAAAGAATGGGTGACAAGATGAACAAATGTCGATTCTTAAAGACTCAACATTTGATTTTGTTTCAAATGTGTTACCACAAGCACAAGAAATTGTACAAACTTTATAATCTGGATGAATATCTTTTTTCATGCCATAATCCTTAATGTAATTAATGTTTAGTAAAAGGTCAAGTCTATTGCTAGCCCTTTAAAAAACTCTTTAGGGACGGGATTATAACGAAAAATACTTAATAATATCTGAATTTAAGTTTTCTATTATATTGGATGTTTTATCTAAAAATTGTGACTTATTAAAAGTATTTTGTCTTTTTGCAAGTTTTGCCGTATTCGCAGATAATTTCTCTTCTAATTCTTGTTTTGAAAGTTTCCCATCTAAATACTCTAAAGTCTCAATAATTCCAATAGAAGCCATACAATTTGGCTCTCTTGTGTATTTTTTTTCTAAAAATATAACTTCATCAATAAGTCCTGAATTTACCATGATTTTTGTTCGTAAAGCAATTCTATTTTTTAATTCCTCTTTGTCCCAAAGAATTTCAAAAATTTTTAAATCTTTTGCAACAGCAATTTTAGGATTTTTTTCAAAATAAGAAGTAGGGCTAAGACCAGTTTCTTTGTAAATAGCATAAGCTTTTTCGATTCTGTATCTATCATTTTTTTCAATTTTTTGCATATATTCTTTATCTATTTCATACAGTAAATCATAAGCATCTTGTTGAGGAATATCAAGTTTGATTTTTGAATCAACGCCTTTTGACAATCCATCAATCAAAGCTTTTAAATAAAATCCAGTTCCACCAACGATGATTAAATTTTTCTCATTTTTGATTGCATAATCTTTAGCTTTTTTATAAAGCTCAATAAATTTAACAACATCAAACTCTTCATTTGGAAAAACTTCGTCTATTCCAAAATGAATTATATTTCCTCTCTCTTCTAGGCTTGGTTTTGCAGAAGCTATTTCTATCTCTTTATAAACACAAAGAGAATCAAGAGATAAGATTATAGAGTTAGTTTTATTTGCGATTTCTAAAGATAGGGCAGTTTTACCTGAAGCAGTTGAACCAATTATTGCGATTTCTTTCATGATTTTACTTTTGAATTTTTACAATCTTCTAATTTTTGATTTAATTCATTTATCTCTTTTTCTTTTTGAATAAGAGTTCTTAAAAGATCAGATACATCTTTTGAACCAGAATCTATAACATCATTTTGGGTTTTTGAAACACAAGCTGTAAAGCTAAAAGATAAAAGTAGGGCACTTATAAATAGGGTGATTTTAAACATTAATTTCTTTCATAATAAAATAAAATTGATTATAACTAGAAAAAGTTTAATTCTAATTTTTTTAATAATATCTTAGATACAATCCTTTTTATGAATAAGCTTATAAAAAAACTAAACGATTTTAACGAACTTGTTATGTTCAAACACTCTATTTTTTCCCTACCTTTTATTTTTATTGCGATGGTAGTTGCAGCAAATGGTTGGTTTGGATTTAAACTTTTTGTTTTGGGAATTCTCGCAGCTCTAACTGCAAGAAACTTTGCTATGGGATTTAATAGATTTATGGATAGAGATATAGATGCTTTGAATCCGCGAACTATAAATAGACCAAATGTTGATGGAAGAATAAGTGCTTCTTCTATGTTTATCTTTGTACTTTTAAATGCTTTGGGATTTATTTTAGTTGCATATTTCGTAAATGATTTAGCTTTATATTTATCAATTCCAATTTTAATAGTGATTGGTTCATACTCATATTTCAAAAGATTTTCTTATTTAGCCCATGTTATTTTAGGTATCTCTTTAGGACTTGCCCCAATTGCTGGTGTTGTAGCTGTTAGTGAAACTATTCCTTTTTGGGCAGTTTTATTAAGTATTGGAGTTATGTTTTGGGTTGCGGGCTTTGATTTACTTTACTCTTTACAAGATATTGAAGTTGATAAAAAATTAGGACTTCACTCAATTCCCTCAAAATTTGGTGTTGAAAAAACAATGAAAATTTCAAAGATTTTTCATGCTTTAACTGTAATTTTTTGGCTTTTATTTGTAATAGTTTCAGGAAGTTCATATTTTGCTTATCTTGCAGTTATCCTTAGTGCGATGATGTTATCTTATGAACATTATTTAGTAAATAAGGATTTCAAAAAAATAGATAAAGCCTTTTTTACAGTGAATGGTTACTTAGGAATTATGTTTTTTATTTTGATTGTATTAGATAATATTTTCTTTTAATTGAATTTTTAAGTAAGGCTGTGCTATTATTCCAGCCTTATTTTTAAGAATGTTAAATGCGTCTGTGGCTCAACTGGATAGAGCATCGGGTTTCGGCCCCGGCGGTTACAGGTTCGACTCCTGTCAGGCGTACCATAAAAAAGCCCGATTTAATGACTCTTTAGAGTTTTTAAATCGGGCTTTTTTTATTTATAAACAAAAAAAATCACATATGACAATTCTTCAGAATTTAAAAAAAAGTAATAAAATAAGAATAATAAATTTGTAAATTAAAGACAATAATTACAAAGCTTGTAACTAAATATAATAGAAAAATAATTATATTATAACTTTTTAAGTTAATTTTTAACCCTGCTTATGTTAGAATAACTTTGAAGTTAGAATATATCTACTTAAGGAAAAAAATGCCCTATTTTGTTTCATCGATAATTGCTATTGTTAGTGCAATGATCATTATGTTTACAAGATATGAAGCAGATGATAGTTCTATTACTGCTGAACTTGATAGAATGAAGTCAATGTTTTTAATGGTTGATGGATTTACAAATACATATGTTCAATCTGGTGGTGATTTGACAGATGTCAATTTCCAAAAATTATCGTGTTCCGGAATATTGTCAGGTAACATAAAAGATACTTTATCATCAACAAATTGTGATACAACAGTTACTGCTGATGGCGCTACTGACAATGTAACAGATAGTTTTAATGCTTCAAAATTAACTTTTCCATCTAATTCAGTTATTTGGCAGTTGATTCCTGTACCTAGCACAGATGGAAATTATGGCACATCTTCAGGAAGTGCATACAAACTTCTAGTTGATATGAGAAAAAATAGTTCTTTGATGAGTAAAGCTATTTTTGCAGAGAGTTTTTCTGGTAGAGAATTTTGCGAAAAAATGTTATTTGGTACTTTAGAGTTAAATCGTACCTCTTACGATCCAAATACAAAAAATTTTACTGGAGCAAGTACAAATAAAAGTGATGGGCTTTTTGTTTGTATTGTATTCAAGTAAATTGGTGCAACTAAAAGAAGTTGTAGTATAATACCGACCTCAAGGTCTAAAAAATTTAACTTAACAAAAAGGATAGAAGTATGCCACAGTTAATAGCAATGGTAATCGTAGTTGTTGGAGCAATGATTTATATGTTCCAAACATTTGGTGGAACAGGTGATAAAATTGAGGGAATAGCTCAAAAAACAAGTATTATTACTGAGATTAATAATATTAAAGATGGTGTAAAAATTGCAGCAAAATCAGGACAAATTGCAGCTACAGCAAAAGATGATAAAGTAAATAATTTAAAAGGATTAGCATCTTTATCTTACTTTGCAGAACAAATTAATGCACAATTAACTGATACAACAAATAATGCTGCAAATGCAAATATATATAATGCAATCTCATTTGGAGGAGGAGTTATTACAGGAGCAGATAATAATAGTGATATGCAGATTTCACTAGTTACTCCTGCAGTATCAGGTACTGTAAAAAGAACACCTGGAATTTTTGTTGACTTTTCTAAAGGTGGTTTAAAAACAAATGCTGCATTTTTAGAATCTCAAATTGCAAATGATTTATCGGCTGTAGCATTTATAGATAGAACATCAACAACTGCAACTGCAAAAGCTGGAGTTATTAATGATGCTGGTTCAGCAATTGAAAAAAGAACACCTGCTATTGGTAAAACAAAACAAGATGCAAATGGTAATACTGTAGCGGATGATCCAACAAGTGCAGAATTAGGTGATGGTAAATTCATTATTTACTTTAAAGATTTTGGTTCTGATGAAGTTGTACAATAATATTTAGGCATAAGCCTAAATATTATATTTTTTAAACTAAAAACTAAGTATTAAAAATCTAATAGTATTTACTTTTTATTTTAAGTTTCTTTTTTTGAAGGGTTTTTATTAATGTTTGGAAATATATGGCTATCGTCTGCTCTTATTGTTACAGCTATATTTTCAGCATCTGCTATGTACAAATCATATAGTGATATTCAAGAAGCAAAACAAATCCAAGAAAATTACGAAATAATCTCAGAAATCAAAACGCTTTTAGCCAAGCAATACAACAAAAATCCCCAAGATATTACAAGAGATGAAATAATCGCCAATTTACCAAAAAGTGAAAATTGGGAAAAAGTTTTATTACTTGATAGAAATAAAAATAGCACTTTAACAAATAAAGAGGTAGTTAATAGTGATGGTAATCTTGAAATAAGTCAAGATGAAAAGTTAAAACTTCTAGCCTTAAAAGCAAAATTAAAAAATATTACAGATGTTTCAACTTTTACCGCAGATACAACAACAAAAAAATATACTTTTCCAGTAGGAAAAATAGAACAAAATAGTGTCATAACAGATCCAGATATTGAAGATAGTTTAACAAGAGCTATTCATTCTTTATCTGAGAGCATATTGTATACAACAGGTTCAAATAAACAAGTTGTTCTAGATAATATAATAGAAGAGTTTACTCCTTATGATAAATTGTATTTTAATTTCTTAAAAAGTGGTGAAACTATTATTAGTGCAGATACTTTGAAAACTAGACAAAAAGCATATTTTAAAACAAAAATAAAAGAAAAACTTTATTTAAATGAAAGTGCTCTTGATACTAGACTATATAAAGAATTGAAAGATATATTATGAAAAAAATTCTGATTATATTTTTTATCTTTTTTTCTTTCTCTTTTTCTTTGGAGCTAAATTTAAACAATTTTGAAGACAGACAAGCAGCTCTTAGAGATGTAAAAACTCTTATCTTATATGAAGAATCAATAGCAAAAGCTTATGAAGAGTATATTTTAACAAATTATTCAATTCCCACATTAACTCAAATAACTTCTTTAATAGAAAATATTTCCCTTATAAATCCAATAAACTCAACTTTTACTTTAGATGGTACTTTAATGAAAATCTCTTATGGTTTAATTGATGAAATAAAAGCAGACAGTTCAATAAAAGCTTTATATGAAAGTAATACCTATAGAAAAAGAACATTTTTCAGAAATGATAAAATTAGCTTTATATTAGAAGATGAATTTGCAAAACATTTATATGATTTAATAAAACAAAGTGGAGAGATTATTAATTGTCCAACTAACTCAGGCACAATTACTAAAGTAAACTGTAAACAAAGTAACCATATTTATATAGGTGTAACTAATATAAAAAAAGATACTAGAGTAAATACATATGAGCCAGATGTTTATTTAATGGTTTATAGTATTGATAAGTTTAAAACAGGACCAATAGTAATTACTGCTGATAGTACAGAATATACTCAAAGTGAATTTGATTCTATACCAAAAGGTGCATTACTTTATGATGTAGTGGGAGTTAAATATGTAAAAACTATTGATGGAATTAAGGCTTTAAAATGATAAAAAATTTCTTTTATTCAATTTTATTATTTATACCATTATTTGCAGTTGATACTTTAACTGTAGATAATTTAACAGCTCAAAAACAAGATACATTGTATATTCAGAATATGATAGAAATAGAAGAGAATATTGCTAAAAATTTTGAAAAATATCTTTTGACAGAGTATTCAATCCCTACTATGGAGAAGTTAATAAGTGATGATTATTTAGGAAGTAATTTTTCAGTCATTAATAAAATGGGAGAGAACATAGATTTTAAAGATAGCTCTTTATTACAACTAAAATATGCAGTTACAAAAGATGCGTATAGAAAAAAAAGAGATTTAACAGTTGGAATTGATAATTATATAATTCAGCTTTATAATAGGGATTTGTACCGAAACTATACTTATGCTTATGATGATACAACGGATAATTCAAAATCATATATAGAATTTAAATTAAAATCAGCAGAAGCAAAAACGATATTTAAAATTTTAAATTCAGGATCAACTATAGCAAAAACCTGTATAGATTCTTTGAAAAATACATATTGTAATTATGATACAAATTCTATTAGATGGTATAACAGTGCATCTAACTGGATAGAATATGATAAAAAAAATTTTGAAGATGGGAATGTAACGGTAGTTAGTTCATCAGTAATAAATGATCCAAAACTAGATAATTTAAAAGTTGGTGTATATATATTTATACAAAATACTTCTAGATATGTGAAATTAATAGATAATAAAATTTTAAAGGTTGACTAAATTAAAACTCTAATATCAATACTAATATTTTTTAACTTTCTTTTGGCATCAAATGAAAATATATCATTAATGAATAATATAAAAGATGTAATTCAAAAAGAAGAATATATTGCACTTGCTTTAAATAAATATGTCTTACAAACAGGAACTATTCCTAAAAAAAATGATGATTCTTTAGATTGGGATAAACTAATGGTTGAAGATTATTTAGGAATAAATTTTAATAAAATAAATCCTTTTACATCAAAAGAAATAAAAGTAGTTTTTGATACAAATAATAATGCATATATAAAAGGTGCAATTGAACAAGAGAGCGATTACTCATCAAATGATAACTATTTATATAACTTTTATACAAATAAAGTATTTAGGGTAAATACAATAGCTCCAAAAAATATAACAAAAAGTGAATTAGCAAAAGGTTCTTTAGTTTTATATAATGACATCCAGAAACAAATAGCATCAGTGCTAAAAGACAATACTTATTCTGTACTTTTCCCTAGCCAAAATTGTACAAGTGGCAAATATTTTTATGAATTAAAAGATGAAAAATTAAACTATAAATATTGTAAAACAAATGGAACAGCTTTAACTGTTTTTCAAGAATCTCCAATTTATTTAGAAGATTGGGATGATTTGCAATATATTAGAGCAAATATTGGTTCTGCTGCTTTTGTTCAGAAAAATGGAGAATGGTTTGAATACTATTATCAAGGGAAACTAAATATTCCTTGGATTCCCGTAGGTGAGGGTGAAAAATTAGCAAGTCAACAAGAAGAAGAAAGTGAATATATAGAAAAAATTTCAAGTTACATTCCTAATGCAAAAGATTTATTTATAAGACAAAGTGGTGGTTGTATGCTTGCAAGTGGTGATATTTTTTGTTGGGGAAATAATGATTATAAAAAAGCTGGAGTTTCTTCTTATGGACAGTTAGATAATACTTTATCACCTACTTATGTTAATACTCCTGTAATGCTTAAAACACAAATAGATAATATTAAAATTGGCTCAACAATTCATGATTTAAATTCAAAAAAATGGTATAACAATCCATATAGAGTTAAGTTTGATAAAATGGCTATGAATAGAAGTAATGTTTGTGGAATTACAAAGATATTTGAGTATGTTGAAGGTAATACAACTTATAAATATGGTGGAGATTTATATTGTGATGGGAATATAACTTCTACATATTATGAAGACTTAAGTAGTTCAGCTGTTGAAAGTAATATTTTAAAAAGAAATAAATCAATTTATACTGGAAAATCTACACAGGTAAAAAATTCTAATGCCATATATTTAAAAGATATAGCTATGATAGAAGATGTAACTGCACTATTATCAGATAATGGGAAAATCTATGTTATAGGAAAAAATTATAAAGGTTCTTTAGGATTAGATAAAAGTGATAATTTTTACTCTGTAAATACACCCACCCCTATTGTTGCCAATTCTAATATAATTTTTCAAAAAATATTTGCTTTAAGAGATAGTAGAACTTTTGGAGCAATAGACTCAAATAATATTTTTTATATTTGGGGAGAAAGAGGAAGTAGTGTAATAACAAAACCTACAATAATTGCGAGTTCAAAACAATTTAATCCAGATGCAATATTTGTAAATACAAATGAATTTGTATTAAAAGATATAGATGGAACATATTATAAAACAAAAGGTAATACAGAGATTCAATCAATAGCATCTGATTTAAATGGAACAAATCCTATAAGTCTTTCTTATTACAAAGATAATAAAAATAATGAGTACCTACTTTATATTGATGAAAACTTAACTCTAAGAGGAACAACCTCCTTATTAACATGTAAAGAATCAGATGAAACTTCCTCTTGTGATAATAATTCAAATGAAACTTTTGATAGTTCAATAAATTATTTAAATACAGCAAATAATGTAGTAAGTGACAAATTAGCAAATTTTACAAATGTATCAATATTTAAACTTGATCATCAAATACAAGAAGTTGATGAAGATTTTGAAAATAAAGATTATATAGGTTGGAATAGAAATGTAAGTTCATATTATGGAAATACAAATACAGGTAATTTCCTAGGGGAATGGGGTGCTAATACTAGTGGAACTAATTATTTGTATAAAACTTTTGATTTTGGAGTTGAAAATAAAAACAAGAGTGTATCAATAACCTTAGATTTTTATCAAATTGGCACGTGGAAAACAAGTGGGAGTAAAGAATATTTTTATGTATACACTAATGGGGTAACAAAAAAAACATTTACTGCAAGTAGTACTGCCGGAACTTCAATTACTATCGGTTCTGAAAGTGCTAGGAAGAATAGTATAACAGCAAGTGATACCTTAGATTCAAATGGAAAAATAACTTTAGGATTCTCAAGTAATATAGATGGGTCAAATGGAGAATCTTGGGGTGTGGATAATATTGAAATTAAAAGTGGAACTATAGTATTAAACTATTCTGATTTTGAAGTAGCAAATTTAGGATGGAAAGATTATTTGGGTAATTCAATAAATAATGTGACTTCTATTATTGATAATGGGGATATAACACAAGTCCCAGCAACAACTTTTTTAGGAAGATTTCCTGTAACATATTCTTGTTCTGGGTCATATGGTGATCCATGTAAAGAATCAAAAGTTAAACCTTATATTGTAACAAAAGAATTTAGTTTTCCTGGATATGCTAATTATGAAGTTGAAATAGAGTTTGATTTTTATGAAATAGATACATGGGATGGAGAAAGATTTGAATTTTACGCAAATGATGAACTTTTAGCGGTAGACCATTTTGTAATGGATGGACAACAATTTTTGAAAGATAGTAATATCACAGGAATTAATTTACAAGATAATATACGACCTGAGACAGGATATGCATCAGATCAAACTTATAGATATAAAATCAGAACAAAATTAGACTCAAATGCAAAAGTTACATTGAAATTCCAAACAAATTTTGAATTTACAGATCCTAAATATGCAAATGATTGGTCTAAATTTGATGAAGGTGTTGATAATGAATCATGGGGAATAGATAATGTAAAAGTGAAATTAAAAGAGACATACAAAAAATTTGTTTGTGCAATGACTGGAATAGAAGATGCTTCTCAGATGTATTGCTGGGGGAATGTAGCTCGAAGTGTGCCTATTTTAAGTACATCTTTATATGATGTAGATAAAATATCAACTACAAATAAATTATTTATTACCCAAGATAGTGAAAAATCAGATCAAATGTCTTTTGATGAATATTTCAATGATGGGAAATTATTCTTAAAATATCCAACTTACATAGGGGGATTTGATTATCCCTTTTATTTTAGATAAGGAAAAAAATGCTCGTAAAGTTAAATATAAAATCTCTATTAGTTGTAACTCTTCTTCTTTCTGGTTGTAGCTCAAAAAGTTACCATGAGGAAATGATTACAAATACAAAAAACTCTCTTGATAAAAAAGAGTATAAAGGTATTCAAGAATCTTATTCAAGTTCTTTAGTGAATGAAAAAGAAGTAAAAAAAGAGTACATTAGTATTTTGGATGATAAATCATTAGGTGATATTTTAAAAGAGATGGAAATATTAGATGGCAATTTTTATTATTTAAAAAGTAGTGATGTTTTAATTCCTAAAAGTAGAATCAAAATACATAATATTGTTGAATTAAATCAATATTTAAATGCTGTGTTAGATAAAGAACTCTTTATTAAAAAAAGTGGTTCAATATATTTAGTTCAACTTTTAAGTACAAGTGAAACAAAAAAACAATCAATAGAGCATATTCCTTTTATTCTTGATGGTCAAATTTCGGTGGAAGAGTTAATAAAATTAATAACAGCAACTTCTGGATATGAAGTAAACATTGGAAGTTATATAGATAATAGAGATGATTTTCAAAATAGTATAATTAGTATTAGTTCAAAAAATTTGAAAGATGCATTAAACTCACTCTCTCATGCAAAAGATGTTTTTGTTGATGTTGATTATGATAAAGAAGTAATAAATATTTCTAGATATAAAGATATAGTAGTTGAATTAAATATTCCATTATTAGATATGAAATCATCAAGTCAAACTTCTAATCAAGAATCAACAGGTGAGAGTAAAGTTGAAAATAACTCTCAAATAGCACTATATGATGAGTTAGATAAAATGTTGAAAAATATTATATCAACAGATAAAATATCAACATATCACATAGATAAAGCAAGTGGATTAATATTCTTAAAATCAACAACTTCTGTTGAAAGTGCAGTTAGAACTATTGCAAAAGCTTATGAAGCATCATTTGCTAAAGAAGCTGTAATTGAGTTTGAAAGGGTTGAACTTCTTTTAAATAAAAATAGAGAGTATGGAATAGGAACAATATCAGATGATAGACAAACTAATGCAGGAACAGGCGTAGCAAAAAGTTTAGGGGAGAATGGTGCATTTAGTTTTACAAGTGATAATGCTTCAAGACTTCTTCAAGTAACAGCAACTGCAAATAATGCAATTGGAAAAATACTAAATTATAGTAAAAATGTTTTAGTTTTAAAAAATAATATACCAACTGTTCAATCAATAACAGAAAATACTGATTATGTAGAAAAAATCGAAACAACAGTTGATTCTGATACAAATACCAGAACATCTGATGTTACAGTTAATACTCTAAAAGAGGGAACTTCAATTACTGCAATGGCTAAAATATCTAGAGATAAAGTATTTTTAAATATTTCACCTACAATAAAGAAACTTATAGAGTTTGATCAAGTAAGTATCGATGGTACAACAATAAAGTTACCACAATATAATGATCAAAGTTACAATATTTCAAGGGAAGTTAGATTGGGAGAAACATCAATAGTTGGATCAATTATTGTACATGATGATACTAAAAATTATCAAGGTGTTTTACCAGTTGAAGGATTTGCAATAGGTGGAACTGATTCAAAATCTTATGTTAGAAGAGAAATTGTTTATATAGTTACTCTTAAAAATATTAAAGGCTTTTAATAATGAGTATGTTTGCTGATCCATATGAGCAGTTTTTATTAGATTATTTAGTTACAAAATTAGATAATGGTTCAAATACTAGAAGAGCCTTATTACTCTATAGTGAACAAATTACTAGAGAGACTAATTTCAAAAAAAGATTAATGGCTGCAATAAAAGATATGGAAATTGGAAAACATAAACTCGAAGCAATTTTACATAAACATAAATTTCTCAATAGCTTCCAATTTAGTTTGGTTGTAAATAGTACAAGTACAATTGATGGACTAAGATTAGTATTGTCTTTCAAAAAAGCAAATTCAAATTTATTATTAAAAATGATAAATCCAATTTTTGTTCCATTATCAATAGTTATTGGAACATTTTATGCTTTGATTTTGTATCTGGATATGTTACAAAAAGATTTAATTCAATTAAAAAAAATGAATCCAGATGTTGAACAATTTTTAGGAATACCAAAATATTTTACTTATGAAATTGCATATACTGGCCTTGGAATATCAATTTTTGTAACAGCTTTTATCTTTTTTGGATATGTTTATTGTGAAAAATATAAACCAGCTTGGTTATATAAAGTTTTTAAAACTCAAGCTTTTTCAGATGGAAGATTTATGTTTAGAATTTTAAATGGAATGTTGAGTGCTGGTATTTCTTTTCATAAAACTTCATTAATTTTATCAAAGGACTATTTTAAAGAGGGATTAAGACCATTTTTCTATGAATTAGCTGATATTATAAATAGAAATAAGAAGTTATTTATTGTTTTTGAAAAATATAATTTCCCAGCAATCATAACAGCTGATATAAAATTATCAGAATTAAGTAAAACAAGTTTTTCAGAAGTAACAAAATCTCTATATCAAACTTGTGACACTATGTATGAAAAGAATATTAATTATATGGTGTTACAATGGAAATTTATGTTTTGGATGGTTGCTATGCTAGTTACCGTTATAATTGGATCTGATATTATTAACTTAGTTATTAGTACATTTACTTTTAAAACATTATATAAGTAAGAAGATAAAATATGATTAAAAAAATTCTTGCTACATTTAAAAATGTTCCTAAATTCTCTTTTTTGAAACAACAGAATCAACAAAAGAATAAAAAACAAGTAATATCAAAAAACATAGATTACAAAGCTATTTTTGAAAAGCAAAAAAATAAGGTTTTAGAATTTTTAGGAAAAAGTGAAGATATTGATACACAATTAGGCATATTAATTGAAGATGTTATTAAAGAAAAGTTCCAGCTAAAAGGTGGATACGGCGATTTGATGGCTAATGAAGAGAAATATGAACAATTTGTAAAAACTTTAGGTTATGAATATTATGGAAGTTATAATGAATTATCAAAACATTATCAAGACACATCATTTCAATTAGATGAGAAAAAATTAGAACTATGTACAACAATGTATATAATCACTTTAGAAGATAAAAAGATTAAAAATAAAGTTCTTGGAATAAGAGATGTTGTAAATCTTGATTTTGATGTTTTAAGTAAATTTTATTTCACAAAAATTGTAGTATTAGGCGAGGGTGTTTTATCTTCAGTATTTGGTGAAGATAGGGAAATTATTTTTAATTCAAATAGTGACACAGAAAATGATGAAGAGATAAATAAATATTTTGACAAAATGATGGGACAAGCTATTTTACTTGGAGCATCAGATATACATATTCAAAAAACAAGTAGATATGCCTCTTTATGGTTTAGAATTGATGGTATCAAAGTTGATATGGGAACAATGCCAATTACAATAGCAAAAACAGTAAAAAGAAGATTGGTAACCATGGCTGACCAAGAGGATTCAGATTATGAATCAATCAATGGGGTTATAAATTATGAATATGGTAAAAAAAATATAAAATTTAGGCTGGGGCTTATTAACTCAAAATTAAACTTCTCTTTAGTTATGAGGATGATTGGTGGACGTGGAGTTGTTTCTCACAACTTAAGAGGATTAAATTACCCACAAGAAACAGTAGATATTTTATCAAACTTAACAAAATATGCGAATGGAATGATATTAATAACTGGGCAAGTTGGATCTGGAAAAACACACTTAATGTATGCACTTTTACAACAATTGGCAAAACAACAACAATATGTTATTACAATTGAAGATCCAGTTGAATATGTTGATGAATCATTCTTTCAAATTGACTTATCAGAGTTTGCAAGTGCAAGTGAAGAGTTTAAATATGGTTACCCAGAAGCTGTTGTTGATATTTTAAGACAAGATTCAAATATTATTCTAATTGGGGAAACAAGAGAACCACAAACTGCATCACAACTTGTAAACGCTTCTAACTTAGGTCAGTTAGTTTTCTCAACAATGCATACGAACTCAGCTCCTGCAACGGTATCTAGGATGACAAGTTCCCTTGGAATTAATGAAGGAGATATTATTGATAACTTAAGAGGAATAGTATCTCAAAGATTAGTTAGAAAATTATGTAAATTTTGTAAAGAAGAAGATGGGGATGGTGGATTTAAAAAAGTTGGTTGTGATGAGTGTAACCACACAGGATTTAAAGACAGGGTGCCAATTGCTGAGGTTGTAAGATTTAAAATAGGTCATGGTGGAGATTTTGAAAATCCTGCTGAATATATGACTGTAGAAAAAGCTTGTATGGCTCAATATCATGAAGGACTTATTACAAAAGATGATGCAATTGCAATCATTAGAGGGGAGGAAGTATGGTACGATTAGTAATTACAGATTTTGCTTCAAAAGATTTAAATGAAATATTTTATTTAAATGATGAGTTTGCATCTGAACAAAATATGTTTACATATAACTCTTTTAAAAAATATAGTGTATTTCTTTCCAAATATGAAACAAATGAAGAAATATACTCTTTAAATCTTTTATCAAAAAAACATTTGGGAAGAAATCAGTTTTTGATACATATTGCAGAAAATGAGTATGTGATTTTATTTAATCACAAAACTGTATATTCAGCAAAAATAAATCAAAATTTCATCACAGATGATATGATAAAATCTATATTAATTACAAAACATATAGCAATGCTTTCAAGTGGAGGAGCAATTGAAAATATTTATTATGTAATAAATTCAAAATATAAAAGTGCTGTTGAAAATATTTTAAGACAAAATACAAAAAATGAGAAAAATGAAGTAGTTGCCAAATCATTAGGTGAAATTAATGATTTAGTAAAACCACTTAATGAACTGGATACTTTTAAATCACATAGTATAAAAATGTTTTATTCAATTTTTATATTAGGTTTTGTTTTTTGGACAGTATTTTTTGGACTAGATTTATTAACTTCAAAACTATTTGAACAACAGTCTTTAGATAATTTAAATAATGAGATTCGAATTGAGGGGCAATTAGCAAAAAGACAGGAAATGTTATTAAAAAAGAGTGAAAAAGATTATGTAGATTTAACTCAATGTATTAGTAATAAAAATGAGGCTTTAAAATGATTAGTATAAGTAATAAAACCCTCTCAAGAATTACAAAAATTTGTATATTTGTTTTAATAACTTATTCAGTGGGATTTTTAATATATAAAACAATACTCTATTTCAAAATTTCTTTTGAGAAGGACAATTTAACTATTGTATTAGAAGAAAAAAAAGCACAAACTGATAATTTAAAAAAACAAGTTGAATTATCTAAAAAGAAAATTGAAATAGTAGAAAAAGAGTATATAAATAAAGAAGAACTTGAAACTAAAGTGAAAGATATTTTTTCAAGAATGTCAGTTTTTGATTATCAGTTAAAATATTTAGATTCAAAAAAAATGTGTGTTGATAGATATTTAATTGTAACACAAGTGACAGCTCAAAGTGAGAATGGACTACAAGCTGCATTAGGAATTTTGTCATATATTGGGAAAATCAAAAAACACGATCAAAATGAGACTATTTATTTTGTAGATTATATATCAACGCCAAAGGAGATTAAATAGTGTTTTTATTAAAGATAGCAGTTCTATTTTTTCTTTCTTTGAATATTTTTGCAAGTGATAATTATATTGATTCTTTAACTTTAACAAAAATAAAAAAACTTGTACAAAAAGAAGAAGAAATCGCTTTAGCTTATAAAAAATATATTTTTGAAAAAGGAACGAATAAAGATGATAATACTTTAATAACCGTAGAAAAATTGAGAAATTTAAATTATTTACCAAAGGGATTTTCTTTAACCGATCCTTTTGGTAGACAACTTACAATAATTGCTAATAACAAAATTAATGCTTTTACAACAACTGATGCAACTTTGAAATTAAATTTATATGACTATTATTATTCAAATTACTATAGAACTAATACTAAAGCACCATTAAGTATAAATAAGGGTGATATAGAAATAATACTATCTTCAGATGAAAAGTATAAAGTTGAACATAAAGATATGATTGCACTAAATAAAGCAGATGCTAAAAATAAGGTTTCAGGGCAAGGTGGATATTATTTAGATGAAAAAGGTGTGCTTCATTGGTATGATAAAGATGGAAAGTATAAATTTTCAATCACAAATGATTTATTAGTAGATCAAAGCGTAACTGTATTAAATGAAAATGGGACAATTACATCATCATTTTTAGATTTGGTTCAAGATAAAAATTTTATGTATGCAGGAGAAAAAATCTTAAGGGAAAATGATGACTCAGTAGATCAGTATTTAAATACAAATAAAAATTTAGTTGATTTAAATCCTACGAAAAGTGTTGGAAAAACAGTTATTCGATTTTCTAATTCAGGTGGAGCTTTGATTATAAATGGGAATATTTATACTTGGGGTAATAATTCAAAGAAATCTGTTTCTATAGGAAAAAATACTTATACAAATGAATCAGGGAATATAGGTTCAGGTAATCCAATTATAAATACAATGGTTAATACAAAAGCCATGATATATGACGACACAAAAACCATTCCATATACTAATAATTTTAATACTAAAAAGTTCTTTTCATCTCCGATTAGGCCAAATTTTATAGATTTATTTACTGAAGATTCTCATGGCACTTGTGGTATATCTTTAAAAAGTGAGCTTTATTGTGGAGGACAAGATATATTAGAAAATAATTATATCTCTTTTGATAATTATACAAAAGGTAGCCTCCTAAATATGGAATATCTATATAGAAGTACATTTTTTAATGGTATAACAAATAAGGCAAAAGCAATTATAGCTTTAGATAATACTTATTTAGTTCTTAGCCGAGGAAATACTGATACCGTTGATGGCTACAGACTTTATTATTGGGGGAAAGATAATAATCAAGGTTGGGCAGGAACTGGAAATAATACTGAAAGTAATGTATTTATACCAACAGTATATAGTGAAATTAGATTTAAAGATATTACATATACTTTATCTCCTTCTTATCGAAAGATTTTAGGATTAGATACTGAAGGAAATCTTTTTATTTGGGGATTAACAAGTGGTACTACATGTACTAATGGTGATATAAATTATTGTAGATCAACCAAAATAGGATCAGATGCAAATTTTACAACTATAGCGAGTGGAAGAGAAAATTTTTTAGCTACAGATAATAGTGGAAATTTTTACAAAATTTCCACTGCAGGAGTAATTAGTAAAGTTGAAGATATTATAAAAGGATATACTTCATATAACCAGACAGATGATGCAAGGATTTTATCTGTAGATTTTTCAAGAAAAGTTGGGGAATTATCTCAGAGTTCAGCTGGCACAGGTATTGTTTGGGTTAATAGTAAAAATCAATTAAAAGGAGATTATCAAATATCTTCTGGAAATGATGATTTGTTTGAAAATACTATTTTAAAAATACAATGGAAAGAGATTAAAGTTATAGGAGATGATAATGCAATGTGTGGGATTGATGTAAATGATCAAATGTATTGTTGGGGTAATATGGTAAATTCTTCTGGTACTGGATTAATATTACCTCTATTTAATGCAAATCTTCATGATGAGAGTAAAGATTATCTTTTGTTTGAGAAAACTAATTCTCTTACTACAATGACATCTGGGGATTGGGTTAATAATTCAAAATATTACATAAAATATCCTACATATATTGGTGGATTTAATTATGAATTTATATTTAAATAAAAGTTTAAAAGGGAAAAGATGAAGAGAATAAAATTAGTTACATTTCTATTTTTTATAGTACTAAATTTACATGCAGAAGAATCAGTTCAAACACAGATGCAAAATGTTGATAAGTTAGATGTTTTAGATAAACAATCAAAAGAGTTTTTTAATGCAATTACAGGACTTCAAAAAGATTATTTAGAAGAACAAGTAAGTGCCATAAAAAATAAAAAAGATACTACAGGTGTTAATCCAAGTAATCAGCAAGTCCAAACAATTATAAAAGAAGAACCAAAACTTTCCCAAGAAGATTATGAAAAATATGTATTTACTCATCAAAATGATATGGCAAGACTTACAACAGATTTTACAAGAACAAAAAAATTAAAAGATTTAAAAATTAAAAGTATGTATTCTTTTAATGGAAAAGATTATGTAGTCTTAAAACTTGAAGATGAAACGGCAACTGCTAAAAAAACTTTAAGTAATGAATTAAGTGCTAATATTGAAGGAAGATATATTGTTGGGGATTCAATTTTAGAACATAAAATAGTGAGTATTAATACAAGAACAAAAAGTGTAGAGCTATATAAAAAACTTGATGAAGAGTATGGATATACAATTTATTTAAGCAATTATGGTATTTCAGTAAGTGATTTAAAGAAAATCCCTAAAGTAGAAGAAAAAAAAGATACAGAAAATACTCCTAAAAAAGAGGAAATTAAAGCAATGATTAAAGATGAAACTTCAATCAAAAAAGCTTTCGCACAAGTTTCTACAAAAGAAGATACACAACTTCCTCTAGCAAAAAGTTCTAATAATGAGCATTCAAGTTGTTTATATACTGTGAAAAAAACCAATTTAAATGTTAGAAATTCTAATAATACTAATGCGAAAATATTAAGAGTTTTAAAACAAAATGATCAATTTACAATAAAACAAAAACAAGCAGATTGGGTACAACTTGACACAATTTATAAAAAGATTTCAGGTGATGTAATGTTAGTTGCAAATGAAAATAATTGGCTTCAAATTATTGATAATAATGTAAATGCTACTGATTCAAATTGTATGTAGGATATAAAATTGGATAATAAAACTGAAAATGTATCTGCAATTTTATTTGATATAGAAAAAATATCAAATGAGTTAAAGATTTTAATTGTTAAGTATAATAAATTTTTTAATATTGCCGAGATTTTTTCTAGTGAAAATGGTGGGAAAACTAGACTAAATCGACAACTTTTTAATGAAAATCACGAAGATATACAACCTTCAATTTTAGGAATAAGTTTATGTTTAGATGAATCATTAACTATCGTGAAAGAGCAACTAAAAGAAGTTCTAAAATTATGTGGAGAAGCAGAAAAATTAGAAGTTTCAAATTTAATTTTTGATGATGAAAATTTTATTAAAATGATAGAGCTAAATTTAAAAAATAGCTTATTATCCAAAGAATTAAAAAGTAAATATCTCAAAGACATAAATAATATTTTAAATTTAAAAAATAGACTTTTTAATTTAAAATATTATCTTGATATGTTTGATACAGATACTTTTGATAAATATATTAATAAGTTAGGTGTTGAAGATTTAATTAATAGTACAATTATTTTCCAAATTATTGACTCTTATGCTTTACAATATGAAGAGTTGAAAAAATTTGAGAAAGAAATTATTAATTTAAATCAAAAGAATGAAAAAATTACAAATTTAAATAATCTAAATTATATTTTAGAATTACACAAAAGAAGAACAGACAATTTTATTTATGCAGATGTTAGATATAAGATTTTCATAGATTATGAGGTTGAAACAACTTTGCCAAAACCTATATATTTAAATAAAGCGTATTTAGAAAATATTTTATCTTGTTTTATAGAACAATCTTGTCTTGATTTGATAAAAAAAGAGTTAAAAAAAGGAAAAATACAAAAACAAATTGAAGTGAATGTATTAGTTACAAAAGCAACTATTCAACTAATTGTGAAAAATAATGGATTTGAGATTAAAAATATAAATAGTATGTTTTTATCTGATGTGGATAATAAAACTATTTTAGAAGCGAAAAATTTAGCATACTTTTTAAATGGGAAATTGGATATTGTTACATTAGAAAATGAAGGAATGCAATACTCTTTAACAATAAAAATATAAACTGAACAAAACTTTTTGTTCAGTTTTAATATTTTACTTGTCTGTAAAATTTCCAATAATCTCTTTTGCTTTTTGTAAAGCAACATCACTTGAATCTTTATCAAAAGTTAAGGCAACGGCCATTCTTCTTCCCACATGACTTTGAGGTTTTCCAAATACTCTAATAATTGAATCTTTTGTAAATGATGAATCAAAAATATCAATTTGAGGATTAAAACTGTCTGCACTTGCTTTATATGCAGCACTAGCTCCTGCTCCATAAGTTATAAAATCAATTGGTAAACCTAAAACAGCTCTTACGTGAAGTGCAAACTCACTAGCACTTTGAGTAATCATAGTAACCATTCCAGTATCGTGTGGTCGAGGGCTTACTTCTGAGAAATAAACATCATCACCTTTTACAAATAGTTCAACTCCAAAAATTCCACGTCCACCTAAACCATCCGTGATTTTTTTAGCGATTTCTTGAGATTTAGCAATTGCAACTTCACTCATATTCATAGGTTGCCAAGAGAAGATATAATCACCATCTTTTTGGATATGGCCTATTGGTTCACAAAATACTGTCTCTTTACCATTTCTAACAGTTAACATAGTGATTTCATAATCAAAAGTGATAAACTCTTCAACAATTAATTCACTAGCATCACCTCTAGCTTCTTTTGCAATTTCCCAAGATTTTTCTAAATCAGAAACGCTCCTTGCAACACTTTGTCCATGTCCAGATGAGCTCATAACAGGTTTAATAACACAAGGGAAACCAATATTAGAAGCAGCTTTTTGTAAGGCTTCAAATGTTGTAACAAATTCAAATTTACTTGTTGGAAGTTTTAACTCAATAGCTGCAAATTCTCTAATATTTTTTCTATTCATAGTTTTATTAACAGCATCTGCATTTGGAATTATATGAAAGCCTTCTTTTTCAGCTTCAAAAAGTGCTTGAATATTAATAGCTTCAACTTCTGGAAGTATAAAAGTAGGTTTTTCTCTTCTTATTACATCAAGAATTTCATTTTTGTTTTTCATATTTATTGTATATGCTTTATTTGCCACAAGTTGGGCCGGTGCGTTATTATAACTATCAACTGCAATTGTTTCAATTCCTAATCTTTGAGCTTCTATTATCACTTCTTTACCAAGTTCTCCACTTCCAAGAAGCATAATTTTTATAGAGTCAGATTTTAACGGTGCGGGAAATTTCATTTTTGTCCTTAATTATTGATTTGTTGATAAAATCTATTATCATAGTCTTGAAGATTATTTAAGGAGATTATATCTTTTAATATTTTTAAATAATCTTGCGCGATTCCTGAATAGTTTAAAAGTGTTTGAGAAAGTTCTAATCCATCTAATTTTTCTTTTTTAAAAAAAGATCGTTTATCTCGGAAAGATTTGTATGCCAAGTTTCTATTTAAATTAAGCATATATGCTGAAACTGAATCTTTTAAAGTTTCAAAAACTCTTACAAAATGGGTGGCACCAATATCTCTTCTTCTTGGAAGTATTCCAATTTGAGAGTTGTAAGTCCAATGTCCAAAGATATTATTAGCTTCTTGAATAAATCTGCTTCTTCCCCAAGCACTTTCAACTGCTGCTTGTGCAAGAGCCATAGAAGGAGGAATCAAATCTATCTTTTTTTGATATTCTTGAAGAGTATAAATATTTTTAATTTTATATTTTTGTTTAATTTCTAGCAGCTTATAAAATGCAGATGAATCAAAGTCAATATTTAGGATATTTGAAGTCAAAATATCTTTTACTAATTCTTTTTCTTCTTTTATTTTTAAATTTTCATTTAAAATAAGACCATACAAATGTTCAAAGAAATACTCTTTTGCCTTGTTTATATCTTTTATCTCATAATACTCTTTAGGAAACCCTTTGCCTATTCCATATGTTTGTAATGAAGCAATTAGGCAAAGGTTTAGCATAATTTTCTTTGAGTTATTAATTAAAAAATTTAATAAATACATATATTAAATTGTTGTTACAAAAACTTTTTTAACAGCACCTTTGAAATAAATAGTGCCATTTTTTCTTGAAAGTGTTAATTGCTCACCACTTTTTGGATAAACAAAAGTACAATCTTCCACAAGTTTTAATTGATTTGCTCTTAAGAAACATGCAGCCATTCCAGTTCCACATGCAAGGGTTTCACCCTCAACACCTCTTTCATAGGTTCTAACTTTTATAATACCCTTTTCTATTTTTGCAAAATTAACATTTGCATTGTGTTCATATCTCATTTTTGCACATAAATCATGATTATAAAATTCTAAATCATCTACGATAGTTACTAAATGAGGAACACCTGTATCAACTAAATACCAAGTAAATCCATCTTGAGTAAACTCTTCTTTTAGAACTTTTGCTTGTGTTAATTGAGTTTCAACAATATCATTTTCAACGCATGATTTTATTAAACCAGCTCCTGTTAAAAACTGCATTTCATTTGATGTAACTAAATTATTTGTAAAAGCATAATGTGAAACAGCTCTTGTTGCATTTCCACACATAGCAGCATGGCTACCATCACTATTATAAAATAACCATTTGAAATCAGCTTGAGAAGATGGGATTATTACAACTAATCCATCTGCACCAATTCCTTCTGTTCTATTACATAATTTTATAGCATCACTTGAATAATCTTTTTCTAAAATAGTGTGAAAAATTACAAAGTCATTTCCACTTGCACTATATTTTGTATATGTCATATTATCTCTCCGATGATTCGTTCAACTTCGTTTTGAAGATGTTTTAAATTCTGTGAATTATCAATTACCATATCAGCTAATTTTCTTTTTTCTTCAATATCCATCTGATTTGATATTTTTAATTTTGCTTCATCTTCATCAATATTATCTCTTTTCATAAGTCTTTGGATTTGTATCTCTTTTGGAGTATAAATTACCAAAGATTTTGAAATTGGATAATGCATTTTCTCAAAAAATAATGGAATATCTACAAAATATGGTTTATTTTGTTCTTCAAATATTTTTGATTCTTTAATGATTTCATCTTTTATTAATGGGTGAAGTAGGGCTTCTAATTTTAGTTTATTCTCTTCATTTGAAAATATAATTTTCCCTAGTTCTTTTCTTAAAACTTTCCCATTTCCTACATATTGTTCTCCAAACATAGAAGCAATTTTATTAGAATTTATATCTAATAATTTATGTGCAATCAAGTCAGCATCAATTGTTAAAAAACCGTGAAGTTTAAAAAGGTTACAAACAGTACTTTTCCCTGTTGATATTCCACCAGTTAAGGCGATAGCGTTTTTAAATAAATCATTACTCATAGTAAATATTTTACAATAATAATGATTTATTTATATTTAATAGCAGTCAGGAAGTAGAGTTATCTTTTTGCAATACCAGTTAAGGCTCTGTGTTCCGCTGCTGGGAATACAAAAGAAGCTAATTGAATATCAGCTGAATAGTAATCTAATCCATCTAATAAATCAGCTCTTTGAAGATTTATATCTGCTGTTGGGTGATATCTTTTTGAAGCAATAATTGAAGTATTATGACCAAATTTAAATGGCATAGCAATCCAGAATTTTGTTCCAGCTAGTTTTAAATCAGCAAATAATTGATCTTCATCTCTTGAAAATGCTTTTGAAGCAAAAGCTATTAAACCATCATCTTTTAGAATTCTTTCAATATTTGCAAGTAGAAGTTCATTAATTTTTACGTCAGTTAAAATTATTACATCAATATTTTTTTCATTTTTTGATGTTAAAAGAGAAGTATCTCCAAACTCGATATTTGAAACTTTAGAATGTTTAGCGGCTTGATCTTTCATATCTGCATCAGCAGTTCCAATAATCAGAACGTTAGAAGCTTCTTTGTGTGTACACAATGGTAAATGTACCATCATTTCATTAAATGCGTTATTATCTTTCATTATATATAGTCCTTAATATTTATAAACATTTTGCTATAATACCCAAAAATTTTTAAAGTAATCGCAAGATTTGGAAAATAGAATAAAAAAAAGGTGAATAATGGCAACAGTTAGTTACAAAGATGCTGGGGTTGATATTGATACTGGAAATCAGTTTGTAGAAAATATCAAACCTTATGTAAAATCAACAATGATTCCTGGAGTTCTAGGTGGAATAGGTTCATTTGCTGGTGCATTTGAATTACCAAGTGGTTACAAAAAACCAGTAATTCTATCTGGAACAGATGGAGTTGGTACAAAACTAAAACTTGCAATTGATGCAAAAAAATTTGACACAGTTGGAATTGATTTAGTTGCTATGTGTTCAAACGATTTATTATGTAACTTTGGAGAACCATTATTTTTCCTAGATTATTATGCAACTGCAAAACTTGATGTTAATGAAGCTACACAAGTTGTTAAAGGTATTGCTGAGGGTTGTATTAGAAGCGAGTGCGCACTTGTTGGTGGTGAAACTGCTGAAATGCCAGGAATGTATAAAGAGGGTGATTTCGATTTAGCTGGTTTTTGTGTTGGAATTGCAGAAAAAGATGAGTTAAATAGAATTGACAAAATCAAAGCTGGCGATACATTAATTGCATTACCATCTTCTGGTGTTCATTCAAATGGTTTTTCATTAGTTAGAAAACTTTTACTTGAAAAATTAGGAATGTCTTTAGATGATGATTTCCAAGGAAAACCACTTAAAGATGTATTACTTGAACCAACAAGAATTTATGTAAAAGAGTTCAAGGCTAACAAAGATAAAATCAATGCATTAGCGCATATTACTGGTGGTGGAATTACTGAAAACTTACCAAGAGTTTTACCTGATAATTTAAAAGCAGTTGTAAAAAGAGCAGATGTAAGAGTTTTACCAATTTTTGAATTTATGGGACAACATGTAGAACTAGAAGAGATGTACAGAACATTTAATATGGGTGTTGGAATGGTTTTAGTTGTAAGTGCTGAAAATGTTGACGCTGTTTTATCTAACACTGATGGATATGTTATTGGACATATTGCTGAGGGTGCTAAATGTGTTGAATTTATCTAATTAGTTTTTAGATAAGATTAAAAAGGGTGAGTCTAAAAACTTACCCTTTTTTTATGCCTTTATAATAGTTTAAAATATCCACAACCTTTGAAGCATAACCCCATTCATTGTCATACCAAACCAAAAGTTTTATCAGATGATTATTTTTAACATCTGTATATCTATGGTCTATAATAGTTGTTTTATTCTCTTTTTTAAAATCACTTGAAACAAGTGGCTCGTAATTATTTAATACAATTGGGAATTTTTGATTCTTTTCATATTCCTCAAATATTCTAATAACTTCATCTTTTGAACACTCTTTTTTTGTCATTAAAGTTACATTTATAACTCCAACCGTATCTGTAGGAACTCTTAATGAACTTGATGAAATTAGCTCAGCATTGATTTTAGGTAATACATAAGAACAAGCACTTATTGTAGTTGTTTTATTGGGAATTATATTTTGAGTAGATGATCTTCCAAATTCAAAGTTATACTCAACATCTCTTGTTTGACTAGAAACAAAGTTACCATCAAGAACTCTTTGATGATTTAAAAGAGGATGAATAGTTACAATATCCCCACATAAAATTTCATAATTTTCATCAATAATTTTTAGTGCTGGAAGTAGTGCTGTTGCATTACATGAACTGGTTGATATGATTTTATGAATATTTGAATCAAGGTTTTGTTCATTCACACCTAAAATGATATTTATATCTGCCTTAGCACTTTGATGAGTTAGAAAAATAGCTTGAACAGGAAGGCTTTTTAGAAGATTAATATCTTCTTTTACTCCACTTGCATCAATTATAATATCTATATTTGATAAATCAATATCATTTAAATTTTTATGATTTAATATTTTGATTTTTGAGCAAGAATTTTCAATAAAATTATTCTCTATTATTTTGAATTTATCTGAAATATTTCCATATGTTGAATCATGGTTTATTGAATAAACTATGTTTTCAAGATATGGATTTATTTCATTAATTGCAACTATCTCAAAGTTTTTATTTTCAAGCATTATTTTTAAAATAGCTTTTCCAATACGACCTACACCATTTAACAGAACTTTTATTTTCATTATTTATAAGACCTAAACTAATTTTTAAGTGTTTATTGTAGCATAAAAGAAAAGTTTAATTAATTAGCTCTTTTTCATCAAATATAAAACTCTCCATTGAGATATTTGAATAAATCATCTCTTTGTTGAAAGATTTTCCTTTTTTATCTATAGCATTACCATAGGCAATAAATAGTGGTAAAAAATGCTCTGTTGATGGATGATTTTTATAAAAATTTATATTATTTTGAATATTTCTTAATTCATCATCTTTTGCATTTTCAATAATATCTATAATATCGTCATTAAATTTTGTTGCATAATCTTGTATATTTAAATGCATTCTGGCATCACCTAAATTATGAGTAATTCCACCACTACAGATAATCAAAGCTTCATCTTTAAATTGTTGAAGTACAACTCCTAAATTAATAAGCTGTTCTATATTATATGAAATAGGAATACTTAGCTGTAGTACTGGAATTGAGAGTTTTTCATACATTAATGCTAATACATTCCAAACTCCATGGTCGTAACTTTTTCTATTTTCATCTATTGAGATATTAATATTGCTTTTTTTCAATTTTTCAATTAACTCAAAAGTTAATTTTTCATCACTATTTATCTCATATCTTACTTTATATAACTCTTCTTCAAAACCATAAAAATCATACATTATCTTATTTGTATAGGGTGAAATAATCTTTAAATCTTTTGTCAAATAATGTGCTGAAAATATAATAATATATTTTGGCATTTCTAATTTTTCAGCTAATTCTTTTATATTTTTTTTAGATGCAATATCACTCAAAATTATATTTGGAGCGCCATGTGAAATAAATAGTGTTGGATTCATCTTTTAAATCTTAGCAAATTACTTAGATAAGATACCCTCAACTTCAATGTTTAATTTAACAGTTTCGTCAACTAAAACACCACCAGCTTCTAAAGCTTTGTTCCAATTAAGACCAAAATCTTTTCTGTTAATTTTACCAGATAATTCTAAAGCAACTCTAGTGTTTCCCCAAGGATCAATAGCAGTACCATTGTTTTCAAAATCAAGTTTAACATCTTTAGTAATACCTCTAATAGTTAACTTACCATAAGCAGTGTCACCCTCAATTTTTTCTAATTTGTAAGTTAAAGTAGGGTTGTTAACTTCGTCAAAGAAATCAGCAGATTTTAAATGAGTATCTCTTTTAGCATCTTCAGTATTGATTGAAGCAACACTAACATTACCTTCTAAACTTTTTAAAGTTTTAGTTTTTTCATCGTATTCAAATTTACCATTGAATTTGTCAAACTTACCAGTAACATTAGAGATCATTAAGTGTTTAACCTTAAACCCAACATTTGAGTGACTTGCGTCAACGTTATATGTACCTGCAAAAAGAGCACTTGAAGCTACCAAAGAAGCTAAACCTAATTTAAAAATTTTCATGTTATATCCTTATTTTTATTGTTTGTTTTATTAATTACTAATTAGTACTAAGAGAGCAAAAGAAAAACTTAATTCGCTCTGTACACCTTATCTAATAAATCGTATAAAGTATCAAGTTCATTATCACTTAAAACTTCCATTGATTTTGTTAAATTACTTGAATGAGTTGGAAATACTTCTTCAATAATATCTTTACCTTTTTGTGTAATTGATAAAATTGATGCTCTACTGTCATTTGGATCTTTTATTGAAGTAATCCATTCATCTCTTTTTAAATTTTTTACAACAACTGTAATATTTCCAGGTGTACTCATTGTTATTTTCGTAATTGAACCAATGTTTAAATCACCAAGATGATATAAAACTTCTAGTACTTTAAACTGATTAAACGTGAGATTATGTTTTGATAAATAATTTACTGTCAAATTTGTTATTTTTAAACTAGCCTTTTCTAATCTAACAACTGTTTTCATAGCTTTGTCTGTTCTTAAACCATAAGTTTTTAACGATTTTTTATTCATATACATACTCCTTTTGTGATTATAATACTAATTAGTATTAATGTCAAGATTTTTTACAATCTATTTTATATTGTCTTCATTTCGATGAATAAAAAATGAGAGTTACTTAAAGCTTTAACTTCTAGCTTACTAACATCTACTATTTCCATTGCATCGCCGTTATTTAAATTTATTCCATTTATTGAAGCTGTTCCTTCAATTTGCACAAAATAAATTTGTCTATTATTTTTAATATCAAAATCTATAGTTTTATTAGCTTCTAATTCACTAACATACATATTTATATCTTGATAAATTTTTATATCTGCATTTCCATCTTGGCTTGAAACTATATTTAATAATTTATTTTTTCTATCAGTTTCTTTAAAGTTTTTAGAGCCATAAAGTCTTGGAAGTCCTGATTTAGGTGGAATAATCCAAATTTGTAAAAGTCTTAAATCTTTTGTTTTATTCCAATTATGTTCACTATGAAATATTCCATCCCCCGCACTTAAATATTGAACTTCTCCTCTTTTTAAAGTCTCTGCATTTCCCATAGAATCTTTGTGTGTAATTTCACCATCAACCACATAAGAGATTATTTCCATATTTGCATGGGGATGTGTATCAAACCCTGAGTTTGGATGAACAATATCATCATTTAAAACTCTTAGCACTCCAAAATTTATATTATTTGAATTTCTATATTCTGCAAATGAGAAGTGAAAACGACTCTCTAACCAACCTAAATTTGATGTTCCCATATTTTCTTTTGGCAATTTTTTTAACATAAGTCATCCTTTTATTAAATTTGTAAATTGGACTAATATTTTTTCTAAGCTATCTTCTTTTACATGGTTTACATAAGTTGCTATAATTTCTCTTGGCATAACAATAGAACCTAATCTTGTAAATTGACTTCTTAAAGAATTTAATAAATCCTCTCCACCACTTCCAGAGTGAGTTGCTAACTGAATAGTTTTTAAAGTAAATAATGCTCTAAAATCATCACCAATTCTTGAAATCCATGCAATTGTATTTACTAATACAGGTGGAACACCATAATTGTATTCAGGTGATACAATAACATAAGCACTTGCTTTTTCCATCTCTTTTGCTAAATCTAATGCAACTAGAGGAATTCCATCATTTTGTTCTTTAAAAGTATCATACATTGGTAAGTTAAGTTCTACCAAGTTAATTATCTTTGAATCTATACTTTGTTTGTCTAAATCTGCTTTTATAGTATTTGCAAGTTTCATATTTTCATTTAGACTTGCTACAAATATTAATATCATTTTTATTCCTTAAATATTATATATATTTTTATTAGTAGGTATGACCTTAGCAAATTACTTAGATAAGATACCCTCAACTTCAATGTTTAATTTAACAGTTTCGTCAACTAAAACACCACCAGCTTCTAAAGCTTTGTTCCAATTAAGACCAAAATCTTTTCTGTTAATTTTACCAGATAATTCTAAAGCAACTCTAGTGTTTCCCCAAGGATCAATAGCAGTACCATTGTTTTCAAAATCAAGTTTAACATCTTTAGTAATACCTCTAATAGTTAACTTACCATAAGCAGTGTCACCCTCAATTTTTTCTAATTTGTAAGTTAAAGTAGGGTTGTTAACTTCGTCAAAGAAATCAGCAGATTTTAAATGAGTATCTCTTTTAGCATCTTCAGTATTGATTGAAGCAACACTAACATTACCTTCTAAACTTTTTAAAGTTTTAGTTTTTTCATCGTATTCAAATTTACCATTGAATTTGTCAAACTTACCAGTAACATTAGAGATCATTAAGTGTTTAACCTTAAACCCAACATTTGAGTGACTTGCGTCAACGTTATATGTACCTGCAAAAAGAGCACTTGAAGCTACCAAAGAAGCTAAACCTAATTTAAAAATTTTCATGTTATATCCTTATTTTTATTGTTTGTTTTATTAATTACTAATTAGTACTAAGAGAGCAAAAGAAAAACTTAATTCGCTCTGTACACCTTATCTAATCATTTAACTGATTAAATCCAAAATTATGTTTGAAAATAATTTATAATTAAAACTTTTTCTTAAAAAGAAAAAACTCATTTATATTTACTTTCACAAACTTATAGAGAAATTATATTACTAATTAGTAATAATGTCAAGGACTTTTAAAAAAATTTAGAATCAAAGTACTAAAAAACTAGAAATATAAAATTAAGATAAAAATATCAAATAAAAATTAATATTATTATGATTTGAAGATTGTTCTTTTACTTAACCGTTTAATAAACTATATTTGGATAAAATATTCCGTTTTGCTATAAAAGAATGAAAAAATAAGGATACTAAAATGCTATTGACGCCAGGTCCAACTCCAGTACCAGAATTTGTAAGAAAAGCTATGGCTGATGTTACAATTCATCATAGAACTGAAGAGTTTGAAGCAATTTTTAAAAATACTAGAGAATTATTAATAGAATTATACAATATGCCAGAAGTTGTAATGTTAGCTTCAAGTGGTACAGGTGCAATGGAAGCTTGTGTTACAAATTTAACACATAAAAAAGCACTTACAATTAATTCAGGAAAATTCGGTGAAAGATTCGGAAAGATTTGTGCTGCTTTTGGTATAGATTATACTGAAATTAAAAATGAATGGGATACTCCTGTTAGTGTGGAAGCTGTTGTAAATGCAGTAAAATCAGATTCATCTATTGATGCAATTTTTATTCAGATTTGCGAAAGTGCAGGAGGATTAAGACATCCTGTTGAACAAATTGCTGCTGAGGTTAAAAAAATCAACAAAGATATTATGATTATTGCAGATGGAATTACAGCTATTGGTGTTGAAAAAATTGATACTACAAATTTAGATGCGATTATTACAGGAAGCCAAAAAGCATTAATGTTACCACCAGGTCTTGCAATAATTGGGTTTTCAAATGAAGCAGTTTCAAAAATTGAGTTAAAACCAAAAGGTTACTATTTTAATTTAGCTACAGAAATTAAAAAACAAAGAACAAATACAACAGCATGGACAGCCGCAACTACGCTTATTATTGGTTTAGGTGCAATTTTAGAAAAAATAAAAGCTGATGGATTTGATAATTTATATAAACAAACAGCATTAAGAGCAAATGCAACAAGAGAAGCTTTAAAAGCTATTGGATTCGACATTTATCCAAAATCTCCTGCTGATGCAATGACAACAGTTTATACAGAGCAATCAAGTGCAATTAGAAAAATTCTAAAAAATAAATATAATGTTGATATTGCAGGTGGACAAGATCATTTAGCAGGTAAAATCTTTAGAATTAATCATATGGGATTAGTTGAAGATTATGAAGCTTCATGGGCTGTAAACGCTGTTGAATTAGCATTAGATGATTTAGGTATTAGAACATTTGATGGAACTGCAAATAGAGTTTTTGCATCAAATATGTTTAAAGGAAACTAAGAGTAATGATTTTTGAACACGAAATTCCAAAAGGAAGTCGATTATACTTTGGAGCATCAGCTAAAAGAAAAAGAGTATTAGAAAATCAAATTTGTGAGATTTTAGATAATGACGGATTTGAAGAGATATTAACTCCAAATTTTTCATATTCTCAACATCAAGCTATTGCAAATGAGAAAAAACTAATTAAATTTTCAGATGAGCAAAATGAACAAGTATCATTAAGAGCCGATTCAACTTTAGATGTGGTAAGAATTATTACAAAAAGATTAGGAAGAACAACAGCCCATAAAAAATGGTTTTATGTTCAACCTATTTTTACCTATCCGTCAAAAGAAGAGTATCAAATTGGATGTGAGTGGATAGATCATAATAATATTGCTGATATAATGAATTTAACGGCAAATATATTAAAAGCATTAAAGATTGAGCCAATTTTCCAGATTTCAAATATTAATATTCCAAAACTTGTTGCAAATGAATTAAATATTGATATTGATTTACTTAAAAATGGTGAGATTGCTACTTTATTTAAATTAAATTGTGAATGGTTGAATAAACTTATAAAAGTAAAAGACATAAAAAGTTTAGAAAATGTAATAAATATTGTTCCATCATCACTAAAAGAAGAATTAGAAAAACTTCTATGCAAAGCAAAAGAAGTAGACTATTCAAATATTATTATTGCACCACTTTATTATGGTTCATTAAGATATTATGATGGTATTTATTATAGAGTAATAAATGAGAATTTAACTTTATGCAAAGGTGGAATGTACTCAAGCGAGGGAATGAGTTCATTAGGTTTTGCATTATATACAGATAATTTATTAAAAATTTTAGAGGATTAAGAATGAGCGCAGATATAATAGTTGGTATTCAATGGGGAGACGAGGGAAAAGGTAAGATAGTTGATATGCTTGCTCAAAAATATGACATGGTTTGTAGAAGTCAAGGTGGACACAATGCTGGTCATACTATTTGGGTTGATGGTGTAAAATACGCACTTCACCTAGTTCCATCAGGAATTTTAAATCCAAAAGCTGTAAATGTTATTGGAAATGGTGTTGTTTTATCACCAGAGAATATTATTAAAGAAATGAGTCAATTCCAAAATTTAGAAGGAAGATTATTTATCTCTGATAAAGCACATTTAAATTTACCTTATCATGCCTTAATTGATCAAGCAAAAGAAAAATTAAGAGGTGCAAAAGCTATTGGTACAACTGGAAAAGGAATCGGCCCTGCATATTCTGATAAAATTAATAGAGTTGGACATAGAGTTGGTGAATTACTTAATACTGAAAAATTAACAAAATCAATTTTAGAATATTTTGAACAAAATAGAGCAATTTTTGATGTTTTAGAAATAGCAACTCCAAATGAAAAAGAGTTATTAGATGAATTAAATGGATATAAAGAAAAAATAGCTCCATTTATTACAAATACAACAAATATGGTTTGGAAAGCTCTTGATGAAAATAAAAAAGTATTACTTGAAGGTGCTCAAGGAACAATGCTTGATATTGACCATGGAACATATCCTTATGTAACTTCATCAAGTACTGTAAGTGCTGGATCTTGTGCTGGATTAGGTGTTAATCCAAAAGATGTTGGAATGGTTACAGGAATTGTTAAAGCATATTGTACAAGGGTTGGGAATGGACCTTTCCCATCTGAAGATCATGGTGACGAAGGTGAAACTATGGCTCAAGTTGGGAAAGAGTTTGGAACAACAACAGGAAGAAAAAGAAGATGTGGTTGGTTTGATGCTGTTGCAGTTAAATATGCATCAAGATTAAACGGTTGTGATCAATTAGCTTTAATGAAACTTGATGTTCTTGATGGATTTGCTAAAATAAAAATTTGTGTTGCTTATGAATTAGATGGACAAAAAATAGATTATGTGCCAACATGCTTAGATAATGTAAAACCTATTTATGAAGAAATTGATGGTTGGGAAAGTGTAGTGGGAATTAGAGATTATGACTCATTACCAATTAATGCAAAAAAATATATTGAAAAAATAGAAGAAGTTACTTCTGTTAGAGTTGGAATCGTTTCAACATCTCCTGAAAGAGATGACACAATTTTAAGGGGGTAAAAACACATGAGAATGAAATTACATCATACACCGTATGTCTCAAGAAGAATTACAAGAGATTTACTTAATTGTGAATTTGTTGAAGTTAGAAAAGAAAAACACAGTATTGAAGCAGAAGTTGAAAGAATATTGGATGAAGATTTAGAAAAAGAGTTTTCTTTAGATGAAAAAGTTCAAGAAATTTTAACAGCTCAAGAAGAAGAAATTGAGTATCTTAATGCAGATCGAAGACAACTTTTTTGGATGACAAAAAAAAGATTAGCTAATGATTTTGGAGTTATTTTAAATAATGAAGATAGATTTTCAGACATTGCTCACAAAATATTAGATTATTTATGGGAAGAAGATTTTATTCACTATACATGTTCAGATAACCAAATAAAAAATGTAATTTTTGCTTCTTTAGATGATTTCATAAAAGGTTTTGAAAAAGCTGATAGTGAAGTAATGGCAAAATTAAAAAATTATAAAAGAAAATTAATACCAGGAACTGATGATTATGATCTTGTTTATCACAGATTATATGAAGAGGAATTAACAAAAAGAGGATTGATATAAATGCAAAAAGTATGGATATATTTAGAAAATGGGACTTTTTTAGAAGCGAAATCTTTTGGTGCAACAGGAACATCTGTTGGAGAAATAGTTTTTAATACATCATTAACTGGATACCAAGAAATTATTTCAGATCCATCTTATGCTGGTCAATTTATTACTTTTACAATGCCTGAAATTGGTAATGTTGGTGTTAATGACAATGACATGGAAAGCAGAAAATGCCATTGTAAAGGTGTATTAGTTAGAAATTATCATAGTGAATATTCAAATTATAGAGCACAAAATGATTTAGATTCTTTATTAAAAGAACATGGTGTTTTAGGAATTTGTGATATTGATACAAGATATTTAACAAAAATGATTAGAGATGAAGGTGCTATGATGATGATAGCATCAACTGAAATTTCTTGCAAAGATGAATTGGCAAAACAATTAGCTGCAAGTCCAAGAATTGAAGATATTAATTATATTGAAATCGTATCAACTAAAGAGTCTTATGTTCATAAATCTGGAGCTTGGAATCACAGTATTAAGGCTTATAACAAAGCTGTTATGAGTGATAAAAAAGTAGTTGTTATAGATTTTGGAGTTAAAAGAAATATTTTAAATGAACTTGTTAACTCAGGTCTTGAAGTAGAAGTAGTACCTTCAACTTTTAAAGCAGATGATTTAATTGCAAGATTTGAAGCAAAAGAAATCGGTGGAGTTTTCCTATCAAATGGTCCAGGTGATCCACTAACATTAATTGCTGAAAAAGAGCAAGTTCAAAAATTAGTAAAAACTGATATTCCAATTTTTGCTATTTGTTTAGGACACCAAATGTTATCAATTGCCCATGGTTATGATACATATAAACTAAAATTTGGTCAACATGGTGGTAACCATCCTGTTGCAAATAACGGTGTTGTAGAAATTACTGCACAAAATCACAACTATAATGTTCCTGATAATATTATAGAAATTGCAGATGTAACACACTTAAATTTATTTGATAATACTATTGAGGGTGTTAAATATAAAAATAAAGAGATATTCTCAGTTCAACATCACCCAGAAGCAAGTCCAGGTCCACATGAGTCAAAATATATCTTTGCTGAATTTGCAAAAATAGTGAAATAATTCACTTCTTTTGCATAATCTCTGCATTGAAGTTTAGAATTTACTGGTCATGTACTTGGTGTACACTCCTTTTAAATTTTAAACTTTTCCTGAATATTCTACAAAATAAGCAAACTCTTTTAGTATTTTATAATAAAAAGACAACTTCTATTTTTGATGTTGTTATAAAATAAATTTCTCAATCAATTGATAAACTCCAGCACTAGCGATTCCCGCAGCAATTCCAGCAAGAACATCGTCACCCATTACTCCTAATCCACCTTTTACATCTCTATCTATCTTCCCAATAATTGAAGGTTTCCAAATATCAAAAAGTCTGAAAAATGCAAATGCTAAAATAGCCATAATAACCATGTTTTCACTATTGATTCCACAAATTGAAAGGGCTATCCACATCCCTGCTAATTCATCGATTACTATTTCTTTACCATCATGTATTCCCACTTCTTTTTCGTAAATGTCTATTTGTTTAATGGCAATTACAGTAATTAATAAAGCTAATAAAAATAGAGTTGATACATGAAGAAATTCTAGTAAAAACAAACCAATAAATAAAGAAACAAAAGAACCTACAGTTCCTGGAGCTTTTGGGCTTAAACCACTAAATCCAACTGTTAAAAAAAATTTTCTTAAATTCAAAATAGTTCCTTATTTTTTCTTTTCAATATCTAGTTTTTTTCTTTTTTCCCAAAGTGATTTTCTTGAAATTCCTAGTTTTTTAGATAACTCAGTATCAGGATATTTACTTTGATATGAAATAACCATCATTTTAACATAATCATTTATTGTCATAATATTTGTATTACCAATAAGTTGATTTTCATTATTAAACTCAATTTTTCTATATGGAAAGTCAATCTCTGGTTCTAATGTAGAAACAACGCAATTTTTATCTTCTATAAATTTAATTACATTCTCTTTTGCATTTTTTTTCAAAGTGTGGTATTCAGTTAGATAAATAATAGATTTACCTTGAATCGCAGTTACTTGTTTTTGCCATGAAGTTGAAGTTAAAGAGATAAAAGTGATTGGCAAATCCATTTTTCTTGAAAGTTCAAAAACTAATTTATCAGCACATTTTTGTGAGTTTGATTCTATTAAAGTTGGAAATGAAGGAGGTAATAATACATCTGTTGTATCAATATCAGCCATTGTAAATTCGAAATATTCTCTTAAAGTTTGTAGTTCTCTTTTTAGACTTCTACAATCTTTATAGTGATAGATTTTTCTGATTAATTCATCCATTATAAAGGGTTTCATAATATAATCTTTTGCACCATCTTTAATAGGATTTGTAACAGTTTCATCAGAAATATAAGAGACTAAAAGAAGTATAATTGAATTTTCAGAGTATTTTTTTATAATATTTTTACACAAAGCTGAGGGTAAAGATGTTGATAAAAGTATTGTGTCATAATCTTTTGTGAGATTATCAATATTTGGTGATTCGATATAATCACAACTGTGTCCATCATCTAGTAATCTTGACACAACTTTTTGTGCTAGATAAATCTCATTTTCAATAATTAATATATTCATTTTTGTTTCCAATTATAATATTTCAATGTAGCTATACTTTGAACAGCCACACCCTCTGCTCGACCAATAAATCCCATTTTTTCAGCAGTTGTTGCTTTTACATTTATAAACTGTTTTTCCATATTCAATAACGCAGCTAAAGAATTCTTTATTTCATGTTTAAATGGATTTATCTTTGGTTTTTGAGCAATTATTGTTGTATCTATATTTACAATTTCATAACCAACATTGTAAATAAATCTAACAATATGCTCTAATAAAAGTTTTGAGTCAATACCTTTATATTTTTCATCAGTATCAGGAAAAAATTCCCCAATATCTCCAGCTCCACAAGCTCCTAAAAGTGCATCAATTATAGAGTGAATCAAAACATCACCATCACTGTGAGCTTTAAATCCAAATTCATAAGGAAGTTTTACACCACCTAAAAACATCTCTTTATTATCCTCAAAGGCATGAATATCAAAGCCAGTTCCTGTAAAAAAGTTATTTGATGGTTCTTTTAAACAAGGAAGTTCATCAAGTTCATTTCCTAGAGTTAGTTTTTTGCTCTCATTACTTCCTTGAATATATTTGATTGTTCCATTTATTGCTTTAATAGCAGAACTTTCATCGGTAAATTCAATTTGAGTATCTAAGGCTTTTTTTAAAGTTTGTGTTAGGGAAAGTTGTGGAGTTTGAATTAGTTTTACACTATCTCTATTTATTGTATTTGTTTCATAAATAACTGTATCTGTAACATTTAGAACAGGAACAATACAATCTGCATTTTCTTTTTCATCTAAAAGATTTTTAATTACACTTTGGGGAATGCAAGCACGCGCAACATCACTTATCATTACAAATTTTGTTGTAACAAATTTTAAGCAGTTTAAAATAGATTTTTGTCTAGTTTCTCCACCTTTTACAAAAGTAAAATCATCGGTGAAGTTTTTCATATAATTTAGTTCATCTTCATGGGAAGCCACAATAATTTTATCAAATTGTGAAAAAGAAAATAGTCTTTTGGTAACATTTAGCCATAAAGGTTCATTTCCTATTCTAATCCATTGTTTTTTTGTTTTATGCTCAAACCGTGAAGAATTCCCAGCGCACAAAACTATGAGTGTAACATCTGACAACAAAAACCCCTTTGTGTAAAAAAGTTACAGATTATAGTATATACTTACTTATGCATAAGTTAAGAATTTTGAGTAAGTACTTGTTTTATAACATCTATAGAGTTTAAAAAATGCTCTGTATCGAAATCATATAAAGAGACTTTATCTAAAGCTTTTGCAACATTTTTATCACTGAGTGGATATCGAATATCACACAAAATTTTGATAATTTCTAAAATTTGAGCTTTAATTTTATATTCAACAGGACAAGACACAATGTCATCAGTAAATGCAATTGGAATAATTATATTAGGACTAATGTCCCATTGTTTAAATATATTTGCAGTAATTCTTGCACAACTGTAGCCAGTAAAATTTTTTTCACAATGTGTTATATCTTTTGTTTCTTCTAATTCAATCAAAAATTCTTCAGATTTTCTATTTTTTTGTATTACTTGGGAAATAATAAATTTACCTACTTCTTGTAAAAAAGCTGGCAAAAGTAATTCATTTTTTAAATTATAATCAATTTTTGAAACCCAAGTATTTACAATATTTGTAGCTAATGAACTAATAAATATAAAATCTTCATTTTTAACAGCATAAGCTAATAAATTACCATGAATCGTATTTTGTATAGCATAACCAATTGCGACAGTAAGTGTAAAATTTGTACCAAGAAGATTTATAGCTCTACTTAGAGTTTCAATTCTACTCTTAAATCCAAACATACTCGAATTAGCAACTTTTAAAATGGTTACTACCATTAATGGGTCTTTTTCAATAATCGGAATTAAATCTTTAATATTAGTATTATTTAAGTTTCTATATTTATCAAGTTCCATTACACTTGCAGGAAGAGGAGGTAAAGAATTTATCTCTTCTATTAAATCTTTTTTCATTATTTCCCTATGCCATTAATAGTTTATTTCTATTTCATCTTCATCATCAATAAGAATATTGAATTTTGTATCTTTTTGTTTAAAATTATTAAGAATTTTGTAAACATCATTTTCTAAAAAAAATTTATTATTTTCAAAAATTGATAAAAAATTGCTTTTATAAACAGATGTAAAAACTAATCTAATTATATATTTTTGTAAGACAATTTGATACTCTTCAAATCCTGCATCTAAAATAGTTAAATTTTCTTCAATGTTAAAAATAGTAGTTTCACACACTCCATGAAAAATCTCATTTGAAATAAAAGTCTCCAATGAAGTTTTCATCTCAGGTTCTAAAAGATTTTTTTCTATTTTATTTTTAATATTATCAAGTTCATTTTTTAATTTGATATTTTTATTTTTTAAGAACTCATCTACAATAAAATCAGCAGGAAATTGAATATTAGACAAAATTTTAAGATTTATTTCATTGTACTCATTTTTTAATATTTCTAAGCCATTTATTTGCACAAAAGTTGCATACAATTTTTTTGCTTTTTCAATATCAATTTGATTTTGTGAATATAAAAGACTAAGACTCAAATAAATTTTTGAATAAACAGATAAAAGATGAGAGGCAATTTTGTAATCATTTATATAGTTATAAATCTTTTTTAGAACATTTTCTAAATCAGTATTATATTTGACATGAATAGATTTATTTATACATAAATTAAAAATAGCTAATTTAAAATATTCGTGATAATCATTATGTATGGGATTATGTTGCACAAGAATTTGTGAAATAAGATGATATTTATATAAAGCAATATCATCAGTAAAATATAAAAGTTGGAAAATAATCTCAATATTTGTATTACTTAAACTCTCTTGGGAAAATATAAAATCGTCTATAATTAAATGATAATCAAGTTGTTTTTTGAAGTCTTGATCAATATGGTAATTTAATAAAAGAGAGTTTAAAAGGTCTTTTTGGAAAACTTTTAGGCTTTGTGCTACATCATCATTTGAATGGTAAATACTAAATTTTTTGTAAAAGAATCTTAAAATTCTTTGGAATTCTTCTTGCTCGAAATATGATTCTTCATCAAGATTAGCCTTTAAATTTTTTATTAATTTCAAAATTAAAATAGAAGAATTTTTTTTATATATTAAAAATTCTTGAGAATCTAAATTTTGTGTTTCATCTCCAAAACCACTTTCAGATGAAATAATATATCCCGCCTCATGTCGTTCAAGCATTAAAAAGTAGTTTTCAAAAGTTGTTTTTAAATCATCAATATCAAAAACAATATTATCAATATATGAGAAGTAATATAAATACTTTCCTTGAATATTATTTAATTTATTTAATTGAGTTTTATCAAGTAAAACGTTGAATTTTAAAAGATTTATTGATTCTGTCATTAATTCAATAAAATATTTAATACTTCTTTTTGCAATTTCATCAATTGAATTAAAATTGCATAATTGAGTTATCGTTCTTAATAAAATTATATAAGAGTCAAAAGATAAAGAAAAAAGCTCTTTATTAGTTAAAAATAACTGTTTTAATCTATTTTCATAAAATCTAAATAAATTAGAAACGCTATCAAAATTGTAATCATTATATGATTCTAATATTTTTTGATTTGTTCCAATAGATAAAATATGTAACATGATATTTATATCTTTAAAAAAATAGATTGAATCTTTTTTTGTAAGATTAAGTAGTTTTTTCTCAATATAAAGATTTATGTTCTCTTTAAGTGAAGAATTATTTAAAAATAAATCTTCTAAATCGCTAGGAATCGACTCTTTTTTTATAAATAATGATTCTATGTAATTTATAATATATAAAATATTTTTCTCAAAAGAACTTATTAATTGATTGTCATTTTCTAAGATGTTATATTTTTCAAGAATTAAATCTATTTGTTTTATACTATCTTTTTGTTCCAGCTCTTTTTGTGTATAAAAAGTAAAAGCTGGGGAGTCACTAGAATCTTTATTACTAATCATCATTGCTCCTAGCTATATATTTACATTTATTATATAGAAAAGAAACTTATACAAATAATAATTCCAAATTAAGTATAGTAATTATTGTTCTCTAAATATATTTAGCTATAATCGGGATACAATTCAAATATAATATACTATAGGATTTAAAATGAGAAATTGGTTAGACAATCATAAAAATGACAAAGTTAGAACTCAAATGTATTATGCAAAACAAGGAATTATTACGCCAGATATGGAATATGTGGCAAAAATAGAGAAACTTGAACCTGAGCTTGTAAGAGCTGAGATTGAAAGAGGAAGATTAATAATCCCTGCAAATGTTAACCATAAACATTTAGTTCCAATGTCAATTGGAATTGCATCTTCATGCAAAATAAATGCAAATATTGGTTCTTCAGCACTTGCTTCAAATGTTGAAGGTGAAATAGAAAAAGTGGATGTTTGTTTAAAATATGGTGCTGATACAATCATGGATTTAAGTACAGGTGGTGACTTAGATATGATTAGACGAGCGGTAATTGAGCACTCAACAGTGCCTATTGGAACAGTGCCTATTTATCAAATTTTACATGATGTAAAAGATAAAATTGAAGATTTATCTATTGATGTTATGTTAAAAGTTATTGAAAAACAAGCACAACAAGGTGTTTCTTATTTCACAATTCATGCTGGATTCTTACTTGAATTTATGCCTCATGTTGCAAAAAGAAAAATGGGAATTGTGTCACGTGGTGGTTCTTTAATGGCTGCTTGGATGATGCATTATCACAGAGAAAATCCATTTTATGAAGCATTTGATGAAATTTTAGATATTTGTGCAAAATACGATGTATCTTTATCTTTGGGAGATTCATTAAGACCTGGATGTTTAGCTGATGCATCTGATGAAGCACAATTAAGAGAGTTAAAAGTTCTTGGTGAATTAACTTTAAGAGCTTGGGAAAAAAATGTTCAAGTTATGATTGAGGGTCCTGGTCACGTTCCTTTAAATCAAATTGAAAGAAATATGAAATTAGAAAAAGAGTATTGTCATGAAGCACCGTTCTATATTTTAGGACCACTTACAACTGATATTGCTGCTGGTTATGATCATATTTCATCTGCAATTGGTGCAGCTGTTGGTGGATGGCATGGAGCTTCAATGCTTTGTTATGTAACTCCAAAAGAACACTTAGGTTTACCAAATGCTGAAGATGTTAGAAATGGAATTATTGCTTATAAAATTGCTGCTCACTCTGCTGACATTGCACGTGGAAGAAAAGGTGCAAGAGATATTGATGATGAAATGTCTGATGCAAGATATGGGTTTGACTGGAATAGACAGTTTGAATTGTGTTTAGACCCAGAAAGAGCAAAAGAGTATCACGATGAAACTTTACCTCAAGACGTATTTAAAGAAGCAGAATTCTGCTCAATGTGTGGACCAAAATTCTGCTCATATAAAATTACTCAAAAAATTGTAAAAGAACATGGTCAAGCAATGATTGATATTGCTGGATAATCTCTCTTTTTAATAGTAGATACAAAATTTGTATCTACTATTTTTGTAAATTTCTCATTTTTCTATCATATTTATTCTTTATTCTTTTTATTCTTTAGCTAAAATACTTTATACTATAATTAATTAAGATAATAATTATCCTATTTAAATTATAATGCAATCGTTAGTAAATATTAAAGGGAATTTTATATGGCAAATGTAGAAAATATTAAAAAAGAATTAGAAAATATTAAATATCCAGGTTTTGCAAAATCAATAGTAGAGTTTGGATTTGTAAAAGATATTCAAGTAAATGGAACAGACTGTTTAGTTGCACTTGATATTACATCAACAGCACCTGAAGTTGAAGCTCAATTAAGAAAAGAGATTACAGCTGCATTAAGTGCAATTGGAATGAATGCAACATTGAATTTTAATAAACCTCAAGAGCAAAAACAATCAAGCAATAGTGTAAGTGGTAAAAATATTGCACCACAAATTAAAAAAGTTGTAATGGTAAGTTCAGGAAAAGGTGGAGTTGGAAAATCAACAACAACAGTAAACTTAGCAGTTGCAGCTGCAATGCAAGGTAAAAGAGTTGGTATCCTTGATGCTGATATTTATGGACCAAATATTCCTCGTATGATGGGTTTACAAGGTAAAGAAGTAGAAATTGTTGGAGATAAAGCAAAACCTTTAAATGCTTATGGTGTTGATGTTATGTCAATGGGTATGTTAATGGAAGAAGGTCAAGCTCTTATTTGGAGAGGTGCTATGATTATGAAAGCAATCCAACAACTTTTAAGAGATATTTTATGGGAAGAGTTAGATATTTTATTTATTGATATGCCTCCAGGAACTGGTGATGCACAATTAACATTAGCTCAAAGTGTACCTGTAAGTGCTGGAATTAATGTAACAACTCCTCAACATGTTGCACTTGATGATTCAAGAAGATCTTTAGATATGTTCAAAAAACTTCATATTCCAGTTGCTGGAATTGTTGAAAATATGAGTGGATTTGTTTGCCCATCATGTAATGTAGAATCTGATATTTTTGGAATGGGAACTTGTGAAGAACTTGCAGTTCAATACAATACTCAAGTATTAGCAAATTTACCAATTGAACCAGCTATTAGAGAAGGTGGAGATAGTGGAAAACCTGTAGTTTATTTCAATCCTGAATCAGTTTCAGCAAAAAGATATATGATTGCAGCGGATAAATTAATTCAATTCTTAGCAAATATTGATGATGATATTAATAATTCAGCGATTCAACCAATTATGCCAGCAGGGGTTAGTGCTTGTTCAACTGAAGGTCAAAAAATAAAAGCTGAACATGAAGCAGCAGCTCAAAAAGCTAAAAGTGGTGAAAGTTGTGGAACTGGATGTGGTTGCCACTAAAAAGCATCAAATATAAAAAGAGTTTTTAAACTCTTTTTATAAACTTATTTATCTGTTCTTGAGTTTTTTTCTTCAATCCCTGAGATTCCAAATCTTCTAGCTAACTCTTGTTTTACTCTGTCAGGACTTATATTTTTCGATGCAAGTGCTACTAAGACATGGTATGTAATATCAGCTGCTTCATAGATGATTTCTTCTGTGTCATTATCTTTTATAGCAAAAGTAAATTCACCTGATTCTTCAACTATTTTTTTCAACATTGAATTTTGTTTACCTTGTAAAAGTTTAGCTGTGTATGATTTTGTTGGATCATCATTTTTTTTCTCTTGGATAGTGTGATATAAAGTATCAATTACTCCATAAGCAGAAGTTGTATCAATTTGAACATCACTTATTGTTTCATTTGTAGATAGATTCGTAAAGAAACAAGATTTTCTTCCTGTATGACAAGCAACACCTGCTTGATTTACTTTAAGAAGTAGCGTATCATTATCACAATCGATTAAAATTTCAACAATTTCTTGTAAGTGATTAGAACTTTCACCTTTTTTCCAAATTCTTTGTTTACTTCTGCTAAAGTAGTGAGCATAGTTAGTTTTGATTGTTAATTCTATAGCTTCTTTATTCATATATGCAAGCATTAAAACTTCATTTGTTTTGCAATCTTGAGTAATAACAGGGATTAAACCTTCCATTTTTTCCCAGTCAATCTTATTTAATATTTCCATCTCTTAGCCTTAAAATTTTTTTTGCAAATCTAGTTTAATTGCATCTATAGTTTTTTTTTCTTTATCAATACTTATACCAAAATTCATCTCTAAATCTTCTTTCATTTTCTCTTCTTCAATTTCTTTAATAGATTTTGGTTCTTTGTATGTATCTTTTTTATATATATCTTTTTCTCTAATTATTGTAATTTCAGGATTTAGATTAATTTTAATCTCTGGTTCTTTCTGTGGAATTTTCTTTATAATTTTTTTTGGTTTATCTTTTTTTGCAGAAATATCAGAATTATTTTCTATTATTTTAGGAGTTGTTTCTTTTGTTGTCGGATTATTTTCTTCACTTAGTTTTAATTCTTCTTTATTTTTATTATCTGTTGGTAAATAAAAAAATAAATAAAGCATAAATATAAAGATAAAAAATGTAAGTATTTTTTTCATTAAGTAAAAAATAGAGTAGATTCCTACTCTATTTAGATTATTTATTTATTATAGTATCTCTTGATTTATCTTTAGTATCAACCCAAATATTTGGAGTTGAACCACCAGGAGTTAAGAAAATTTTAGCATCTTTGTTTTCTCTTAATGCATCATTGAATCTACCTTGAATTTCAATTTGTTGCATTTGTAATAGGCTAGGAGTTAAAGATTCTGCGATAGTTTTATTAGCAACAGATTGTGCTTTTGCTTCGATAGTTACAGCATCTGCTCTACCTTGTGCTTCAATTCTTTTTGCTTCAGCTTCACCAGTTGCTTGTGCGGCTCTTTTTTCAGCTTCTTGTTTAGCTCTTAAAACTTCGTATCTTACTCTTTCTGATTCTTGATTTGCAATTTGAACTCTTTCAATTTGCTCTTTGATTTTTTCAGGAAGTACTATTTCTCTTAATTGAACAGATTCAACTGTAACTGAAGCTTCCGCTAATTCTGTAACTTGTGTTTTTATTAACATGTCAAGACTACTAGCAATCTCATTTCTTTTCATTGGAAGTTCTTCTGCATTAAATCCTCCAATAACATTTCTAACAACATTTCTAACAACAGGATTTACGATTTTATCTTCCCATGATAATCCCCATGTAGCTATTGTTGCTGGTGCCCCTGAAGCTGTAAGTCTATATTGAACTGTAAGTTCAATAGAAACAGGTAAACCTCTTGAATCAAGAACACTAATTGCTGGATTTATTTTAATACCTGCATCAAATCCGCTCATCTCTTCAACACTTCTATAGTTTAATAATCTAACTTTTGTATCAACTATTATAACTTTTTGGAAAACTGGAATATATAAATGGAAACCAGGATTTAAAGGAGTTTCATCATATTTACCAGTTGTTGCTTTAATACCAACTTGTCCAGATTCAATAATCACAAATGGTTTAAAAATGAAAAGTGCTGCAATAATTATAATTACCACATAAAGCATCCCAGCTTTTTTACCAAAGTTTTTAAAAAATTCAGGTGTTTCAAAAGGAGGTTGGAAATTTCCACCACCGTTATTATTTCCACCACCGTTGTTCTGTTGTCTGTTCTTAAAATAGTCGTTATCTATAGGCATAATTTTCCTTGTTTTAAATATTAAATTAGTTAATGTTACTTAACATTAGTTAACATATGTTAAATACTTAATATATTTTTCATTTTTACCAGCTGTTACATCAAAGTATGCTGATTGTATTTTTTCTGTAATTGGCCCACGAGAGCCATAATCTATAACTCTTCATTAAGATTTTTAATTTGATTCAGTCATTTTATAAAATCCTAATTATTAAATTATAAGTATTTATTTTATCTAAGATATTATTAAAGTAAACTCTTAAAGTTAATTATTAATTATTTAAGATAATTAAATGTAATATAAAAGAAAAAAACATAAGTGAATTGATATATGTACCCTCATAAAATAGCAAATTTAGCAATATCCATACTTCTAGCATTTTTCTTTACGGCTTGTTCTATGAATAACTTAATGACACCAAACAAGAAAAAAAGTTATGAGAAAAAAGAGATTAGCGCATCTTTAATAAATGAAGTAATTAATATTACACATTTAATTAAACAAAATAATTTAGCATTACTAAACAGTAGATATATAGATCCAAAATATGGTTTATATGAGGTTTCAAAGTTAGAAGGAAAAAATATCTTTGAACATAAAAATAGTATAACTGCAATAAAAAATGAGGTAGATTCATTTGAAGTAAAAAATGAAAAAGCAAATTTTAGTTGTAGTTCTCTTGATGATAGTTTGTATGGTTGGGATAAAGAAGGAATTTATTTAAATGCCAAAACAAGGCCTTTGATTACAACTATTATGGAAGAAGTAAATATCTTAAAGCCAAATAGTTATAAAGAAGAAGAGATAGAAAAAGTTGATTTTATTGAACAAACAAGTTATGAGGTAACCATTACTTATAACATGATTTTTTATTTAACACTGATTGATGATATGTGGTATATAACTTTAATTGACAATGCTACAACTAATTGTTTAGATTAATGCAACTAAGTTGCATCTAAGCAATTTTTGTTAAAATTCTGCCATGAATATAGAAATATCAAAAATAGCAAATTTACCCACTTCATATGGGGATTTTAAAATACAATCTTTTAAACAAAATGATAAAGAACATTTAGCCATATTTACATATACACTTCCTTCAATTCCAACCGTTAGAATTCATTCAGAGTGTCTAACTGGAGATGTTTTTAAAAGTTTAAAATGTGATTGTGGTGAACAGTTAGACTTTGCATTAAAGCAGATTCAAAAAGATGGTGGAATGGTTATTTACTTAAGACAAGAAGGACGAGGAATTGGACTTTTTAATAAGGTAAATGCATATTCTTTACAAGATTTAGGACATGATACAATAAAAGCAAATGAGCTTTTAGGCTTCAAACAAGATTATCGAGATTACAAAATAGTGGATGAAATTTTAAAACATTTTAATATAAAAAAAATAAAACTAATGACAAATAATCCTTTAAAATTAACATCATTAAAACATACTAAAATAGTAAAAAGAGTTCCGATTATTATAAATAGTTGTGAATATAATTATGAATATTTAGAAACAAAAAAAGAGAAAATGGGGCATTTACTATAATTAGCAATTATAGTTATGCAACATCTATTAAATTTGCTTTTTTCATTTCTTCTATTATTCCAAAAAGTTCCTCTGCTTGAACACCAATAATATTTGCAATGTCAATTAAGTCATTATTACCATCTGCATAAGCTAAAAAATCCATCATCTTTTTAACAACATCATTAGAAGCTTTTGTTGAAATAGTTGGATATAAACCTCTTTTCCCTAATTGAGGTTCACATAAAACATTTATTTTATAATATTGATTACATTCAATCAACTCTATTGCTTTTTTAATTTTATCATATCCACCATATAAGCCCTCTGGAGAGATAAAACTTAAATCATCTAATGAAGTATGATATTCTGGATACTCATGATATTTAGTTCTACATATTGTAGCTATTGGCAAATCTACTCCTGGAGAACAATATTGTCTTTCATCACTACCTCTATCTAAAAAACTATATTCAATATAGTCCGTATTTTGTAAAATATGTTTAGATACTTTATCAGCTAATGTATTCCCATATCTTGTTGGAATATAAGAATAGCTTTTATTATCACCAATAGTAGTAATATTAAAGCCCGCAATTATATATTTTTTCATAGCATCAAGATTTTTACTAATATACATAATTGAACCTATAGTTTCAGGAATAAATACTATTCTATATGAGTATTTCCTATTTGCGATTAATTTGATAAAATTAACTAATGCCGTTGTTACTACTGGGCCAGATAATTCATTGTTTGCCATTGATGGATGACATACATAAGTAGATAAAAAAATTTCTTTTTCGCTCTTTCCTTTTAATTTAATTTCTCCATAAGTTAAATTTCCATTTTTTAATTCGCTATTAATTCTAACTTTATACCTTCCTCTCTTTAGTTTCTTGAATTCATTAAAAGTTAAACAAAATCCCCATCTTTCTGTATAGTATGATGTGATATAAGGTATTGCAGAAGGTTCTTCCTCTATATAATATAAATGTTCTATAAGTTCCTCAAATTCAATATCTTTATCAATAGGTGTAGAATATCCAACAATATGTAAGTTATTAATCTTAAAATCACAAATTTTATTTCCATCTGGGTCAATAATATACCCATCATCACAATTCCACTCTTTTGGGATTGTCCAATCAAAACATTTTGTTCCACTAGGAACTTCAAGTATATTTAGTTCAGGGATTATATTTTTAATATAATGCAATGTTTCTCTTACTCCATTCCCAGATAAACTTCTGTTAATAGGGAACAAATCTACTGCCCAATTGTACATTTCTTGTCCAATATTCTTCATCTATTAACTCCTGTACTTTACTTCATAATATGGCAATATATCTCCACCAAAACTAAGTTTAAACCAACCTCTTTTAGGTGAATTAATACCTTCTAAATCTACTTCGTTAATGCCTTTTTTACTTAAATCATAAAAAGTTTCCCAAAGTACATTTGTTCCACTATGTCCATCTCTCTTTGCTGGATCATTCGCTCCAAAAATATAGTATGCTCTTTTCGTATCCCATGCAAAAAATACTATACTTCCAATCTCATTAAATTCATCATAACTAGCATAAATTTTCCCCATATTATTATCAAGTAGAGCTGATACTAGATTTTTCATAGTATTTAACATTTGATTTTCAACTTCAATATTTTGCCTATTCATTGTTTTTCTATAAAACTCTACAAGTAAAGAAATATCTGAAATAGTTTTTACTTGATACTCTTTTTTTATTGCATATCTAATTTGTTGTCTTCTTGATGTTGAAGCTTTTTTATAAATACTAATATCTTCAAGTTTGTTTGCTGTTCTAAAATCTGATATATCTAGATATGAAGTATATCTTATGTCAGGAGTATATTTAGGAAATTTAGTTCCAAAGTTTATCCATAAAATTCCTCGTATATCTACAATACTTGGATGTAAACGAAGTTCTATATTCTTGTAAATATTAGTAAGTTCTTTTAAGATAAATTCTTGTATTTTAAATTGTTCAGAAAATTGTTGAGAATGATTTTGTTTATTTGTTGGTTTGTTATACATAATTCCATTATAAATAATAAAATCATCTAAAACCAAAGAGTTTTCATTTTTATTTTCTATAGTAGCTACTGCTGCTCTAAGTTCATCTTTTTTATAACAATAAAAAAGTTTATATTTTACATCACATCCTTTTAAATATGTAGAAATAGAAAAAATTGTACCATTTGATGACTCATTAACAAATTTATCCCATTTATCATTTGCTACAGTTTCTAATAGGGTATATTCTGTTGTAGGATTTTTTATTTTATTTATCATTACTTTACCTTATTAATATGTATTATAATTTTAACTACAGTAGGTTTTATGGGGGTTTTATAATTTTGCATGATTCTAACTTAAACTATTGGAAATTTACATTAATTTAAATTATTTTTATGCAAAGTAAGAGAAGATTATAATTTTGTTGAAAATTTTGTAATACTTTTGAATGGATTAACTAAAAAAATAAAAAGGAGTAAAAGTGCTTAGACTTTTACTCCTTTTTTATCAATATAAGATAGAACTAATTGTGGTTAGCAATGGCATTTGCCATTTTTATCAAGTTTTCAGACCAATCTTTTGCTAATGGAGTCTCTTTTATAACTTTTATTTTTAACTCGTTTGCTATAGTTTTTGCGCTTTTATCTGAAAATTCACTTTGAGTGAAAATAGCTTTTACGTTTTGTTCTTTTGCTTCTTCAATAATTTTTTGAAGCATTTTAGGTTTTGGCTCTTTACCCTCAACTTCAATTGGTAATTGAACTAAACCATACTCTTTTGCAAAATATCCCCAAGATGGATGAAACACCATGAATTTAGAATCTTTTGGTAAATCACTTAAAATAGTTTTTATTTTTTTATCAGTTTGATTTATCTCTTCAATAAACTTGTCATAGTTAGTTTTGTAATAATCTTTGTTGATAGAATCAACTTCAACTAAAGCATCATAAATATTTTTTGCCATAATTTTTACATTATCAGGACTTGTCCAAGTATGTGGATCTTTTCCATGATGATGTTCATCTTCTTTTGGAAAACTTTCAATTGCTTCCACATCATTTGAAGCTAAATCTTTAAAGAAATGTTCTTCTCCCTCAAACTCTGTTGGTTGATGTTGCGTAAAAAAGATGTATTTTCCATCTTCTTTAACTTCAATTTTGAAAGTTGATATATCTTTTTTATCATCAAAATTTAGTTCATAAAAAGAGTTAGTTGTTTCAAGTGAATCATTATTATTTGCAGTTGAAGTTTTATCTTTTTCAAATATATCTTTTGCTGTTTTTGTATAAGATTCTATTAAATTAGCACTATTATTATCAGCTTTTATGATAAACATTTTCATTGTTGTTTCGGCATAATTTCCCTGTGTTTTTGAAAAGCTCCAGTTATATGTACCTTTTTTTAAATCAAAAACTCCAGCCCACTCAAAAGGAAGTTCTTCACTTTTATTTTGTTCTTCCTCATGATGATGGTTATGTTTTGCCATTTCAAGTAATTCTATGCCTTTTGTCATTTCGACAAATTTCATGTTTTTATTTTGAGTTGCAAATTTATCAAGCCATGTCTTTTCAAACTCTAAACCTATTGGGAAATAGATATTTGCATTTGAAATATCTTTCATTTGCGAGGGTTTTGGCTCATAAGTGTGTGGGTCACTTCCTGGTTTTACCATTGCGCTTACTTTAACTTTATCTCCACCAATTTTTTCTACAAATGTTTGTTGAGGTAAGATACTTACAACTACATTTGTTTGTGCATAAACAATATTTAACAGTAAAAATATTGCAATTATAAATTTCATTTTATAGTCCTTTTATTACTGCAACGAAGTTGCATTTTTGTTATATTAATAAAATAAAAGTTAAACGCAACTTAGTTGCGTTTAACTTTCTAAAAGATATAATAAAAAAAATTAACAAGGTTAAATATGAGCCAACAAATATTTTGGAATGGAAAATTCTCAAAAGCTGATTATTTTTATGGAACAAAACCAAATGAATTTTTAGCTTCAAAAATTGAGTTAATAAAAAATAAAAAAAAGCTTTTATGCTTAGGTGAAGGTGAAGGTAGGAATGCACTTTTTTTTGCAAAAAATGGTTTTGAAGTTAGTGCAATTGATGCTTCTGATGTAGGTTTAGCAAAACTTGATTTAAAAAGTAAAGAAGAGAATTTAGAGATAAAAACTTTTTGTATGGACTTAAATCATTGGAAAGCAGATGAAAATTACGATGTAATCGTAGCTTCATATTTACATATGTTTAAAGATGAAAGAAAAAATTTGTTTGAAAAGATTGAGAACTCTTTATACTCAAATGGTTACTTTATAGGTGAGTTTTTTTCAACAAAACAGTTAACATATAATAGCGGTGGTCCAAAAGATTTAGAGCTTTTATATACAATAGAGGATTTTGAAAATCATTTCTTATTTTGTAAAAAAGAGTTAAGTGAAGAGATTGTAACTTTAGATGAAGGAATTGGCCATCAAGGCGAAGCTTGTGTAATTAGAGTTGTTATTCAAAAGAATTAAAAATTTATTTAACAGCTTTTTAACTACTAATTAAGTACACTATCTAATAATAAATATCAAAAATAATTATAATAAATAAGACAGAGAAAAGAATGTTAGAAACAATAAAAAATTTAATTAAACAAAAAGTTTTGATAATAGATGGAGCTATGGGAACACAGCTTCAACTAGCAGATATAAAACAAGAAGAATGGCTATTTGAAGAACAAGATTTAGAGGGTTGTAATGAACTTTTAAATTTAACTGCACCACATGTTTTAGAAACTATTCATGATGATTATGCCAAATCAGGCGCTGATTTAATATGTACAAATACTTTTGGTTCAATGCCTTGGGTTTTAGATGAATATAAAATTGGACATATGTCATATGAATTATCACGACTTGGAGCGCAGCTAGTAAAAAAATCTTGTGAAAAATATAGTACACCTGAAAAACCAAGATTTGTCGTAGCTTCTATTGGCCCTGGAACAAAATTACCATCACTTGGACACATCAAATATGATGAAATGTACGAGGGTTATAAAATCATGGCAAATGGTTTGGTTGATGGTGGATGTGATATTTTTTTACTTGAAACTTGCCAAGACCCACTTCAAATAAAAGCTGCACTTCATGCCTTAAATGATGCAGCACCGCATATTCCAATTATGGTGTCAGTTACTATTGAACTTTCAGGAACTATGCTTATTGGAACTGATGCTATGACAATAGCTGCAATTTTAAGTCCATTTAATATTTTATCTTTAGGATTTAACTGTGGAACTGGACCTAAACAAGTTCATAAACATGTAAAAACTTTAAGTGAAGTTTGTAGATTCCCAATTTCAGTTCATGCAAATGCAGGTTTACCTCAAAACAGAGGTGGAAAAACTTATTATCCAATGCAACCAGATGAATTTACATCTTTACAAATGGAGTTTTTAAAAATAAACGGAGTTTCATTTTTAGGTGGTTGTTGTGGAACAACACCTGAACATATCGAAACTTTATCTAAAGCAACGCAAGGAATAATTCCTTTAAAATCTTGCGGATTTTTAAAAGCATCATTAGCTTCACTTTTTGGAACAGTTCCTCTAAAACAAGAGCCAGCACCTCTACTTATTGGTGAGCGTTCAAATGCAACTGGTTCAAAAGCTTTTAGAGAGTTATTAAAAGCTAATGATTATGAGGGAACGTTAAGTGTTGGACAACAACAAGTAAGGGCTGGTGCTCACGTAATTGATGTTTCTGTTGGATTTGCTGGACGTGATGAGAGAAAAGATATGGATGAGGTAACTGCACTTTATTCACAAAAAGTTGCCCTTCCTTTAATGCCAGATTCAACTCAAATTTATGCCCTTGAAGCTGCATTAAAACAAATAGGCGGACGTGCTATTATCAACTCTGTGAATTTAGAAGATGGTGAAGAGAAATTTGATGCGGTTTGTAAATTAGCTAAAAAATTTGGAGCTGCACTTGTTTGTTTGGTTATTGATGAAGTTGGAATGGCAAAAACAAAAGAAGATAAAATCAGAATAGGTGAGAGAATCTTTGATTTATGTGTAAATAGACATGGATTTGACCCTGCTGATTTAGTATTTGATATGCTTACATTTACTATAGGTTCTGGTGATGATGAGTATAGAACTGCTGGAATGGAAACAATGGAAGCAATTCGTGAGTTTCAGATTTTACATCCAGAAGTGGGAACTACATTAGGGCTTTCAAATATCTCTTTTGGACTTGATATAAAAGCTAGAATTTATCTGAACTCTATTTATTTAGACCATTGCGTAAGAGCTGGGTTAACATCTGCTATTGTAAATGTAAAACATATTTTACCCCTAAATAAAATAAGTGATGAAGATAGAGCTGCTTGTGATAATTTGATATTCAACAACCATGAAAATGGTGACCCTTTATTTGCTTTTATTGAACACTTCTCAAATGTAGAAGCTCAAGAAGAACAAACAGATGAAGAGTATCAAAATATGCCACCACTTGAAAAGGTGCAAAAACTATTACTTGATGGTGATAAAGATAGACTTCTTCCTTTAGTTGAGGAGTTAAGACATACAATAAAACCTGAAACAATAGTAAATGAGTGGCTAATTGATGGAATGAAAATCATCGGTGAATTATTTGGAAGTGGACAAATGCAGTTACCATTTGTTCTTCAAAGTGCTGAAACTATGAAAGCAACTGTTGATGCTTTAAACCCATATTTACCAAAAGAAGAAAAAGATAGTGAAACTACACTAATTTTAGGAACGGTAAGAGGTGATGTTCATGATGTTGGTAAAAATCTAGTAGATATTATTTTATCAAACAATGGATTCAAAGTTGTAAATGTAGGTATCAAAGCAGGTCTTGATACATTTATTGACAAATTGCAAGAGCATAATGCCCATGCAATTGGTATGAGTGGATTACTTGTTAAATCAACAGCTGTTATGAAAGAAAACTTAGAAGAGCTTCAAAGATTAGGAATCAAAGTTCCTGTACTTCTAGGAGGTGCTGCCTTAACTAAAAACTTTATTGATGAGTATTGCCGACCATTTTATGATGGACCAATTTTTTATTGTAGAGATGCTTTTGATGGTGTTGTTTCTATGCAAAGAATTGAAAAGGGTGATGAAAATAATACTGCCCTTGCTGCTGATTTAATAAAAATAGTTGATACAAGTAATAGAGTGGAAGAAGAAGCTGTTGTTATTCCTCCTTATGAAGAGATACCACTTCCTGAAAAAGGAACTTTTACTTTTCCTCCAATTTGGGATAGAGTTGCAAAAACTGGTGCAAAACTAGATAAAGAGTTAATTTTTAAATGGATAAATCATAGGGTTTTATTTAGACAAAGATGGGGATATAAAAGAGGAAAACAAGACTCAACAGCATTTTTAAAATATGAAGAAGAAGTAGTTGAACCAACATATCAAGCTTTAAAAGCTGAATTATTAGATAAAAATATTTTTGAACCTATTGCTATTTATGCTTATTATCCTTGTATTTCCCATGATAATAAACTTTATATTTTTGATAAAAAATATCTGTTTAATACCCTTGAAGAGTCAAAAAATGTACCACCTTTAAGTGAAGCTATAAAAGTATTGGAATTCCCAAGACAAAAAAGAAAACCTTTTAGATGTATTCCTGACTTTTTTGCAAATGATAGACTGGATGTTGTAGCCTTTACACTTGCAAGTGCTGGACTTAAAATCTCTGATTATGAAAGAAGTTTATACGACAAAGGTGAGTTTACAAAATACTATCAAGTTCATGGACTTGGAGTTGAACTTGCTGAAGCTTTAGCTGAGGTTTTACATAAACAAATTAGACTTGATTTAGATATCGTGCCAAAAGAGGGACACACTTTAAATGATGTTCAAATGAAACAATATGTAGGTTGCCGATATTCTCCAGGATATGCAGCTTGTCCAGATTTAGCAATGAACAGAGATATTTTTGATTTATTAAACCCTGAAGAGTTTGGAATAGAATTATCTGAAACTTTCCAAATGCACCCAGAACAAACAACATGCGCTATTGTGGTTACTCACAAAGAAGCAAACTACTATAATATTTAAAAGTAAGAGTTTTAAACTCTTACTTTCTTTTCTATACAACTTTATAGCTATAAAATGAGATAAAATTTATAATAATATGAGGAAGCAAAAACTAATATGTAGTTGTATATAATTCGCCAAAATTTACATATTATTAGGAATTACGATTTGACAAATAATGCTAAAGGTTTAGCTCTTACCTCTTTAGGTATTTTAATAATGAGTCTGGAGTCACTTTTTATTAAATTTACAACAATATCTCCATTTTTATTTTCGTTTTATATCGGGATTTTTATGTTTTCATCAACGATGTTTACATTTATTTTTAAAGATAAAGAACATATAAAAAAAGCTTTTAAAACTTCGCTACCATTTTTGATTATATGTTCAATTATGATGGGTAGTTCAAATATATTTTTTATTACGGCAATCAAAACTACAACAGTAGCAAATGTAGTAATTATATTTAGTACAGCTGCTCTTTTTTCTGCTTTATTTGCGTATTTGTTATATAAAGAAAAAGTGAGCAGAAATATATATTTTGCTTCGTTTTTTATGTTTGTAGGACTTTATATAATTTTTAGTGATAAGTTGGAAGTGGGAAGTATAAAAGGAAATATTTTTGCATTGCTATGTACTATTTTCTTTTCAATTTCATTTGTTTTTTTATCACGTTATAAAGATATGAATAGGGTGGTTTTAACTGCTTTTAGTGGTATTTCTTTAAGTGTTATTGCTTTTTTCTTTACTGATGATTTGCAGATTGACTCAAATACTTTACTTATTATTGTGATAATGGGATTATTAATAACACCAATTTCGCGAGTTTTAATAGGACATGGAGCAAAATATATAAGTGCTAGCGAAGTGAGTCTTTTAATGTTAATAGAGACTATAATGGCACCTATTTGGGTTTGGTTATTTTTAAATGAAATACCAAGTGCAAATACTTTTATTGGTGGAAGTTTGATTATTGGAACATTGATTGTAAATTCAGTATATACTTTAAAGAAAGGGGAATAATTCCCCCTAAAATTTTTTCTAAATTAGTTTTTAATCTCGCATTTTTTACACTTAGCATCAAAACTATGTTTTCCTGCTCCGATAAACATAATTGAAACTGCACCTAATAGGTAAATTAGTGCTAATTCAATAGTTAAACCACCTGTTTTTCCAATAGTGAAAATTTCACTACTATGAGCTAGATATATTGCAAAAACCATATTTAATGCAAAAAATAATGATGATATTCTAGTAAATAGACCTAAAATGATTAAAATAGGGAAAACGATTTCACTAATATAAACACCATAAGCGATGAATTCAGGAAGTCCTGCATCTGTAACTAAAAATTTTATTCCATCTATTCCATGTACTAATTTAGCAAAACCATGAAATAACATAAGTCCAGCAATTGAAAATCTTAAAATCAATTTTCCTATATCTTCATTTAAAACTGATTCTAATTTGTTTTCACAACAAGTCATAATAATTCCTTTTATTTTTTCGCATTTATATCTTTTTTATGTTAAGTAATTGTTTAGAATGATATTTTCGCAAGATTAAAAGAGCCAAAATAGAGCCAATTAAAGCCCAAAACATATCACTTTGAGTATCCCAAATATAACCTTGAGTTCCTAAAAAATCATTTGCTCCTTCACCTGAGGAAATAGCAACCCACCACTCTACAAGTTCATAAAATGCAGAAAATGCTAAACAAAAACAAACTATGAAGAAATTTCTCCAAGCTTCACCAGAAATGATATTTTTTCTTATGATAATCTCTCTTGCCACCATCGCTGGAACAAAACCTTGGGCAAAATGTCCCAACTTATCGTAGTTATTTCTGTCTAGATGAAAAAACTCTTTTATAAAATCAAAAAGTGGAACTTGTGCATAAGTATAGTGACCACCAACCATCAAAATAATACAATGAATTAAAATAAGTGAATAAACTAAAGGTGTGAGTCTGAATTTATTATAAGTAAAAACTAAAACAATCAAAGCAATGATTGCAGGTAAGACTTCTAAAAACCAAGTGAATAAATCTTTTGGATTAACAAGTGACCAAACAAAGACAGAGAAATAAATAAATAACCAAATTTTAATCATTGTAATCCTTTAGAAATGTTAATTATCCTATAATAAAGCTTCAAAATTATTATAAAGGCATCCCATGAATTATACATATTTTAATCCAACTGCAATAGAGTTTGGAACAGGCAAAATAAAATCAATTGTTAATTACATTGATAAAAAACTAAAAGTGTTAGTTGTTTATGGTGGTGGAAGTATTAAAAAAAATGGAGTTTATGATCAAGTAAAAATAGCACTTGATGGTTACACTTGGTTAGAGTTTAGTGGAATTGAACCAAATCCATCTTATGAAACTTTAAACAAAGCCGTAAAAATTATAAAAGATGAAAAGATTGATTTTGTTTTAGCTGTTGGTGGGGGTTCTGTTATTGATGGAAGCAAATATTTAGTTGCCGCTGCACTTTATGATGGTGATGGTTGGGATTTTTTAGATGGTTCAAAACAAGTTGAGAAAGCTCTTCCTTTAGGTGCTATTTTAACTCTTCCCGCAACAGGAAGTGAGTCAAATACAACTGCTGTAATTTCAAGGGTTTCAACAAATGAAAAAAGATATTTTGGCTCACCATTGGTTTATCCAAAATTTGCAGTTTTAGACCCAAGTGTTATGAGTACATTAGATGATAGACAACTAGCAAATGGTTTAGTTGATGCTTTTGTTCATACATGTGAGCAATTCTTAACATATCCAAATACTTCGCTTTTACATGATGGTTATGCGCTAACTATTTTAAAAGGTTTAAAAACACTTGCAGTTGATTGGAAAAATAGAAAAGAGCTAGTATGGCAAGAAAACTTAATGTTATTGGCAAATCAAGCTTTAAATGGCTTCATAGGTTCAGGAGTTTCACAAGATTGGGCAACTCATATGATTGGACATGAATTAACAGCATTTTATGGACTTGATCATGCAAGAAGTTTAGCAGTTGTTCAACCACAACTAATTAGAGTTATGATGGAAGAGAAAAAAGAGAAATTTGAGTTAATGGGAAGAGAAGTTTTTGGAGTTCTTCACAATAAAGAGATAGTTCTTGAAGCGTTAGAATATATGTATCAAAGTATTGGTGTTACTACAAATTTAAATGAATATGATATTGATGATAAAGTTGTAGAAAATATTACATCAGCACTTAAAAAACATGGAATGACAAATATTGGTGAAAATGGAACTGTAACTTTAGAAAAAGTTGCACAAATTTTAAATATGGCTATGAAATAGGTAAAACTATCTCAAATAAAGCACCTTTATGGATTGAATCCATAAAGGTAAACTCTACATTTTTAGCGCTTAGTGTTCCTTTTAAATGCTTTTCAACTAAAAGTTTACTCATATACAGACCAATTCCCGTACCTCTAAATTTATGTTTAGTTGTAAAATATGGTTCAAATATCTTATCAATAATATCATCTTTTATTCCACCACCACTATCTTTTATTTGAATAATTAAGTTTTCTTCTTTTCTATAAATATCAATAATGATGTATTTATCATTTCCAATTGTGTGCCTTAGTGCATCTTTTGCATTTACAAAAATATTCATTAAAACTTGAATTAGTTCATTTTCAAGGGATAATATAGTGATATTTTGAATATTCTTTATTAATTGAATTCTATTTTTTATAAAAGTACTTCCCATTAATTCCAAAGCTTTTTCAATAGCAATATTTATATCCGTATTTTTTAGATTTTTCTCTTTGCTAAAAAAACTTCTAAAATCATCAATAGTATTTGATAAATATAATGTTGATTTTTTTATATGATTAATTGCTTCATAAAATTCTTCATCACTTAAAGTACTAAACTCTTTTTTTATCTCCATTCCAGATGCGGCAACACTAATTGTTGATAAGGGTTGTCTCCATTGGTGAGCAATATTTTCAAGCATTTCTCCCATTGAAGCCATTCTTGATTGTTGTATTAAAATTCTGTTTTTTTCTTCATTCTTTTTTATTTCTTCTTTAATTCTTTTATTTAACTTTATATTTAATTTTTTTAATAAATAGTGTCTATAAAATAAAATACCAATAAAAATAATAATTGCTAAAATAGTTAATATGGTGTATAAATAATAATAGTTAAACTCTTTTTGATAATTAACTGAAATCCATTTATTTAAAATTTCTTGTTTTTCAGTTATGGAAATATCAGTAATAGCTTTATTAAATATATCGTTTAAAATTGGTTCATCATTTCTTGACCCAATTCCTAAATTCCAGACTTCATCAAGTTTTCCTGATATTTTTAATTGACCTGTATAATAATTTTGTATATTGTAGCCCACCGTTGGGAGAGTTCCTATAAAGCCAAAAACTTTACCTCTTTGAACAAGGTTTAACCCTTCTTGTACATTTTCAACATCTATAAAATCAATATTAGGATATTTAACTTTTAATATATCTCCAACAGCGTAGTTACTAACTATTGCCAGTTTTTTATCTTTTATTTGTGAAATATTATCAATAAAAGCAGCATTCATATTAGTGGCAATAACTAAAGGAGCACTAATATATGGTACTGAGAAGTTTAGATATTTTTCTCTTTGAGGTGTTGTTCTTACAAGTGAAAATATATCACAAACTTTTTTTTGTCCTAATTCTAAAGATTCAGTCCATGTTTTTGTAGGAATTAAAGTTATTGGAGTATTTATCTTTTGTTTTATTAATTCTATATAATCAGCTGCAATTCCAATATGTTTATTCTTTTCAATTTTTTCAAATGGCATCCAGTTTGGATCAACACACATTGTAATAACTTTCTTTTTTAAAAGATAATCTTTTTCACTTTTATTTAAGAGGAATTCACTATTTATATCTTTATTATAAATAAAATCTTTACTATGAATATCTTTTTTTAGTAAGCCCATTACTTTGTATGTATTTATAATTAGATTCATCTTTTCTTGGGTAATTGTTCCAATTTTACCATTCTTATCAAAAATAAGTTTTTTCATCTCATTCGCTTCAAAAGTTAAACTTTCTAAACTTTTATTTTGAGAATTATATTTATCATAAATTAGTTTTACAATTTCATCAATGTTATTAAAAGCATATTCAAAGCCTTTAATAGTTGCTTCATAAAAGTTATGTACAAGTTTTGGATTTTCTGTAGCAAATTCATTTGTTGTAAAAATAATATCTTCATAAAAATCGAATCCATAATCTTTAGGCTGAAACATATTATATTCATAACCTCTTTCTTGTAATAAAAGAGGTTCATTCGTTGAAAATGCAAGTATTAAATCAGTTTTTCTATTTATTAAGTCATTTATATCAAAAGAATTATTGATTATATTTATATCATTGAGAGATAAACCTTTACTAATAAGCATTGATTGTAAAGTAGCAAATTTTTTTTCTTCTTCCGTCATCATAATTGTTTTATTTTTTATATCTTGAAGATGATTAATCCCAAACTTTTTTAAAGTAAGTAATATTACAGGAGAAGATTGGAAAATAGAACCAAGTAAAATAATATCTTTATTTTGAGAAATATCAAGAAGTAAAGAACTTGAGTTTATTCCAAAATCAGCTTTTTTTTCTAAAACTTCTTTTGTAACATCTGTTGAATCAGTATATTTCTTTAGTTCAACATCTAGCCCATAATCTTTGTAAAAACCCTTTTCAAGTGCTGTATAAAATCCAGCAAACTCGAATTGGTCAAACCACATTAACTGAACTGATGTTTTTTGTAAATTTGAAGCATTTAAAAAAGAGAGTAAAAATGTGTTTAATATGAAAATAAATATTATTCTTTTCAAGATACTCCTTTTTTAAATAAATTAACTCAATATTATAACAAAGTAAGATAAAATACGTATTATCATATTTAGGAATATTCATGTCTAAGGAAAAAACCATTAAAAATAGAATATTAGAGTATATTTATACAACTTCTAAACAACCAATTTTATTAAAAGATTTATTAGTTGCTAATAGACAGTACAATGATGGGATGCAAGTTGACCCAGCAAAATTAGGATTTAGAATAAAACTTATTCATGCTTATAATGTTTATATTGCTTTTGTTTTACTCATCTTGATACCAATTTCTTTATTAACTCATAAAGAGATGGAGATATTAAATCCACATATTTCTATATTAGCTGCAATGTTTACAACAGCAGCTATTTTTATTGGTTTTAATTTTTTTAGGGATAAGATGAGAGATACAATGACAAGAGAATTAATAATCAGATCTTGGAAGTTACATTTTCCATTTTTTTCTTATGAAGAGTATTCTGAAAAAATAGATGAAATTTTTGAAAAAGCAATGAAAGAAGAGATTTCAAAAAGAGATTTAGAAAAATATATTTTAGATAATCTTTCGAAATAATAAGTAGTTTTAAAACTACTTATCATGCAAAGCAACTGCTTCTTTATTCCTTTGTTTTTTTAGTTCCATATCCACATATTTTTCAATCAAATCTTGTTTTTGTTTAAAGGCTAAAGTGATTTTCCGCTTAACTGGTCTGTTTTCATAAATAAAAAATCCAGCTTCATACATAGAAAGTCTAATTGGTGTTGCAATTGCATATGAACTCATAACACAATCATTTTTGCAAAGTCTGTAAATATCATCAAAATACTCTTTTGTCCAAAGCTCAAAATTCACATCACTTGAAAAAGCATCTTGATAGATTATGTCAAAACTATTTGGTTTTAGGTTTTTTATATAATCTCTTGCATTTCCAATAAAAACTTCTATTTTGATTTTTTCATCTTCATATTTGCAAGTTTGTGCAACTGCTTTTATAATATGTTTAATATTCTCAAACTCTTTTGGAAACTCAAAATTTTCAAGAGATTTTACTAAATTTCCATCAAGTTCTGGAGAATAAAAGTTGAGTTTCACATCAAGATTGTTTTGTAAAATATAATAAATAGTTGAAAAAGTGTTATATCCAATACCAAAACAAATATCCAAAATAAAAAGCTCTTTTTTGTTTTTGTGAAATGTGAAAGTTGGGATTATATGTTTGCTCAAAGCTTCGTTTATAGCTCCATCATCAGGATTGTGATAGTGTTGATTGTATTTTTGAGAAAATAGAGTATTTGAGCCATCTTTGGTGGCAACAATTGAGTTTATGTTATCTTGCAAGATTAGTTTTCATCTTATAGTCCATTATCCCAATGGTGCATTTTTTTTGCTGTGAAAATATAAGTATCATCAAAAAGTTCAATACAGTTTGGTGCTTGAAAACCTACACTTTCGAGTAAATCTAAAAGTTCATATCTATTGTCATTTGAGATTTTTTCTAGGATGATGATATTCCCAGAGTTTTCTATGGCTTTATACATAAGTTTTAAAATATTAGTTTTATCTTCACAATATGAAAAGATATTTCCTAAAACAATGTATTCATATTCCCTTGCAGTTGCTCTAAGTTTTGCGCTGTTTTCATCAACAAAAGGAATATATTTTATATTCCCTTCATTTTCTTTTCTTATCTCTTCTAAAGCAGAATCAACAAGACCTAAAGAGTTATCAATATGTAAAATAGCGATATTTGTATAATCTGCAAATAACTCTTTAAAAAGATTTAGTTTTTGTTCCACTTTGAATTAGTTTCCTAAAGAGTTTAGTTTTTCATCTGAAAGGTATAACTCTTCATTTGACATAACACCAATATCAGATTTTAAAATATCACGAGCTATTTCTTTTGCTTCTTCAAGTGAATGCATAGCACAAGTTCCACATTGGAAAATATTTAATTCTGGAATATCATCTTGTTTTTCAACAGCAAGTACATCTTCCATAGCAGCTCTCCACGCAGCTCCAACAGTTTTTTCATCTGGATTTCCAAGTAAACTCATATAAAAACCAGTTCTACAACCCATTGGTGAAACGTCAATGATTTCTACTGTTGGCGAATTTAGGTGATTTCTAATGAATCCTGCAAAAAGGTGTTCTAAAGTGTGGATACCTTTTTCACTCATCATTGATTGATTTGGTACGCAAAATCTTAAATCAAAAACAGTGATAATATCTCCCGATGGTGATTTCATAGTTTTTGCAACTCTTACAGCTGGTGCTGGCATAATAGTGTGGTCAACTTTAAAGCTATCTAATAATGGCATTGTAATTTCCTTTTTGTTTATAAAATTTGTTCAATTTTTTGTTTTTTAATAAGTGCAGATTGTATCAAAAGTTTATTAAATGGGTGGTAATAAAAAGTTTAGAAGAGTTAATGATGAATATTTTTAAGTTCTAGTTTGTATCCAATTCCTGAGTAGTTTTTTATAATATTTTTAAAAGTCTTTTTTCTTAAATCTCTTATTAGGGATTTTAGAGCAGCTTGGGTACATTCATTATTCCAAATATGATATTCAATTTCTTCGTAAGTGATTATTCTTCCTTGATTTTGAATAAGTAAGTTTATTAATAAACTCTCTTTTTTATTTAAGATATATGATTCATCATTTTTTATAATACTTTGAGTTTGAAAGTTGAAAAAGATTCCATTTGCAAGTTTGAAATTACTGTATATTCTTCTTTCTATAATTTCCATACATTTGTTTAAAGCCTCAATTAAAATAGTATCACCAAAAGGTTTTATGATATATTTTGTGATGTAAAGTTCAAGTAGTTCGGTTAGGTATTGATTATCTTTGTTATTTGATAAAACTATAAAGGCAGTTTTTATATCATCACATCTAATCTCAATTAAAAAATCAATAATTTCTCTATTTTTAAAATCACTATCAATTATGATTAAACAAGGGGATTGTTTGATGTATTGTTGTTTTGATTCAAGTATTGTTGAAGTACAAGTTACTTTATTTACAGTGTTACAAAGAAGAGAAAAAAGATTCTCAACTTTGTCTTGATTATCCATGATATAAAGTACAGATAAATCACTTAATTCCATTTAATGCCTTATAATAATTCTAAAATCTCATTTGTTGTGTGAACTTTTGCAAAAGCAAATTCAAGTCCCGCCATAAATGCAGCATGAGCCATAGGTGCCGGAATTTTGATACCGTTAAATTCCAAATCTTTTGTGGTACAAGCATCATGAGCAACAAAGCAGTTATAACCAAAATCACTAGCTGCTCTAGTTACTGAATCGACACACATAAATGACATAGCTCCTACAATAATAACATTTGTAATATTAGAATCATCTAGAATCTCTTTTAAGTTAGTGCCTTTAAATGAATTTACTTCATGTTTTAAAACTTGTGACTCATTTTCTTTTGGAGTTAATGTATTGTGAATTTTTGCACCTTGTGAGTTTGGAGCAAAAAATGGTGCATTTTCCATATCAAACTCATGTCTTACATGAACTATTTTCATGTTTTTTTCTCTAAATTTATTTAATAATTTCAAAGCATTTGCAGCTGCAAGTTCAGTTTCATATAGTTGCCACTTTGCACCCTCAAAGCTTCCAAAATAATCATTTTGTAAATCTATTAATATCAATGCTGTATTTTCCATAATATTTTCCTTTTTTGTTTATGTAAAAGTATATAAACTAATAGGAGGAAAAAAGAGGGATTAAAAATAAAATAAAGGAATATATCTAGAAAGGAATTTTGAATAACATTTTAACTATGATTAGTAATAAAATAATAGCAAAAGAGTTTTTAATGGAATTGGTTTATTTGTGGGTTGAGGATTATAAAAATATACATAAACAAGGGTTTGATTTTTCGCCTAGATTTAGGTGTGAATATGATGAAAAAACTAATGAACTTACTATTAATGAGAATAAAGATTATGTAAGTATTTTTCCTGATAATATAAATATTACTGCTATTGTTGGAGAGAATGGGAGTGGGAAGAGTAGCCTAATTGCTGAAATTATTAATAAAATAATATTTAATACAAAAATTGAATATCAAAGAAAAGCTCCTTTGATATGTTTTTTAAATGATAAAAAAGATGAAATTTATATTTATTCTCATTTGATTAATGAGATATCAAAAGTTAATAGTAAATTTAATTTTAAAATAACACACCTAAATAATGAGAACATAGCTAGTGAAGTGGATAAAGAGTACAAAAGTCCAGAATATGCACCTATGATGAAGATTTCAAAAAAGTTTAAAGACGAATATTATAGAAGTTTTTTTTATTTATATAATAATAGTTTAGAGAAAGACTCAAATTATCATCATATATATGAATATAATGAGGAATTGTTATTCTACTCAGAAATAAATAAATCAGCAGATATGATTAATATACAAAAAGAGAGTGATAAAACTCTTTCATATTTAATTACATTACTTTATAACCAAGATAGAATTCCTAAACAAATAAAAAATTTTTATCTTCCTACAAAATTATTTTTAGATAGAGAAATTTTAGGATTATATTTTAGAGGTAAATATGAAGAGGAAGAATTAAAATATCACACTCTTTTAAAAAATGATTATAATGAGAAAGATATTGTGAAGTTAGAAACAATGCTTTATTTAAGATATTTTATAAAATCATTTGATGTTCTTCATCAAGAATCTATGAAAGAAGAAATTGAAGAACTATTTGAAAATATAAACATTGTAGAATCATATAATGAAATTTGCACTATCTTGGAATCTATGGCAAATAAGTACATTAGAAATATTCAATATATAAAAGAACAGATAAGATATGACGACAATAAGCATAATGACTCCTCTGTAAAAGATTTGAATGAATTAGAAAAAATATTTCAATTAATAGTAGATATTGATAAATTTGTTTTATTAATAAAAGAAATGAATAATAATTCTGACCCTGATTATGAAATGAATATTGAATTATTAAATGAAGAAGAAGCTATAAAATTAAAAGAATTACCATCTTATTTAAAAGTTAATTTTGCTAATAAAAATGGAAGATTTTTTGATGAAATAAGTAGTGGTGAATATAATTTATTGAAATTGCTTTTATCAATAGAAAATATTATTCACCTAAGGAAAGAAAAAACAGATACTTTATATATTTTACTAGATGAGATTGAAAATACATTTCATCCTGATTGGCAAAAAAGAATTTTAAATTGGTTGATAGAATTCGTAAAGTATTTTAATATGCAAATTAATATTATTATATCTACGCACTCACCATTTATCCTCTCAGACATACCAAAAGAAAACATAATATTTCTAGAAAAAGGAAAACAAGTTTATCCTTTTGATGATGAAAAACAAACTTTTGGAGCAAATATACACACCTTACTTTCCCATGGTTTTTTTATGAAAGACGGACTTATGGGTGAGTTTGCGAAAGATAAAATAAATCAAGTTTATAATTTTATTGAACAAAAAGATACAAATTTTATAAAAACAAAAGAAGAAGCTCAAAATATAATTAATCTTATTGGCGAACCAATGCTTAGAAAAGAACTTCAATTTTTATATGATGAAAAATTTGAAGTTGATGATATAGATAAGCAAATAAGAGAGTATGAAGAAGCTATTGAAAAACTCAAATCAAAAAAGAAAAAAAATGATTAAAATAGATATTGATGAAACAATAATAAATAACTTTTATAACGGAGTAAAAGAATATATAGGAAAACATCTTTTTGTATTAAATATAGAAAAAGATTATTTTACTGATGAAAAAATAGAAGAAATTATAAAATGTAAAATTGATGATTTTCAAAAAATAATAGATGAAATAAATAGTTTAGGATTAAATCAAAATTTAATCAAAAAAGCTTTTGTAGGAGATGAAAAAAACAAATTTGGATATAAAAAATTTACAACAAAAGCGAAAACTCAATATAGAGCATACAATTTATCAGAAGCTTTAAATATTGATGTATGTCCTTATTGTAATAAAAATTATACTTATACAATTGTTAATAAAACTCATCAATACACAAGACCTGATTTTGACCATTTTTTAGCAAAAGAAAAATATCCTTATTTTGCAATGTCCTTTTATAATTTAATTCCCTCTTGCCAAGTTTGTAATAGAACATTAAAACTTAGAAAAGAGTTCTCTTTAACAACACATTTACATCCATATAAAGATGATTTTAATAGTATAAAAAAATTTACAACTACTAAACCTTTACTTCTGTGTAATAATGAAAAAGATTTTGAAATAAAATTTAAAGATAAATCAAAAGATACTACATTAGTGGAAAGGGCAAATAAAAATATAGAAGATTTTGCTTTAGTTTTACAATATAGTAAACATAAAGATATTGTTTTAGAATTAAAAGATAGATATGACTTATATAATGATGATTCTATAAAAAATATTTTAAAAGATACAAAAGTTTTTAAAGATAAAGGAGAGGAATATATAAAATCTCTAATAATGTGTTCGAGTACAAAAGACAAAAATATACACAAACGCCCACTATCAAAACTAATAAAAGACATAAGCGAAGAACTAGATTTGATATAAAGATTCAACCCTAAGAATCTTTCCTATTGAATCTTTTTCCTAAACATCCACGAGGCAAAAAACAAAGATACAAACCCTAACGCCAACATTGGAACTATTAGTGAAATAGCCATATCAAAACTTATATCTTTTAGGAATACACCTTTTAATAAAATCAAAAAATATTTTAAAGAGATAATATCTGTAAATGGGATTAACCATTGGGGCATATTTTCAACAGGTGTTGCAAATCCTGACATTAAAATATATGGAACCATAAGCACAAAAGCTCCTAGGATTCCTTGTTGTTGGGTTGATGAGATTGAAGAGATAAAAAGTCCAAGTCCAACTATTGAAAATAAAAAAGCTAATAATCCTAAAAAAAGTATGAGCATTGAGCCTACAAAGGGAACTTCAAAATATGTTATTGCCACTAGATATATGATAATAGCTTCAACTGCACTTATCAAAAGAGGGGGAATTGTTTTTCCAATTATTAAAAGAGTTGAAGAAAGAGGTGCAACCAAAAGTTGCTCAAAAGTTCCTAATTCTCTCTCCCTTGCAACTGATAAAGCTGTTAATAATAAAGCGATTAGCATTGATAAACTTCCCATTAGATTTGGAAGTATCCACCAAAAGTTATCTAGGTTTGGATTGTATAAATTTCGGTTTATTATTGTGTTTGCTATTGATTGATTGTTTACTACTTTTGAAATAGCTAATTGCACATAACTTTGGGCAATCTGGGCGCTATTTGATTTTCTTCCATCGCCTATGATTTGTATTGTTACATCTTCATCTTTTGCTATTTTTTGAGCGAAATTTTGAGGAATAGAGATAGCCAATAAAACTTTTTGAGTATCAATATACTCTTTTAGTTGTTCTTGGCTATCTAATCTATAGATATTTGTAAAAGAGTTGCTATAAGATAAATTTCTTATTATCTCTTGGCTTTTTACACTATTGTCCCTATCTAAAACTGCAATATCTATATTTTTTACTTCAAGGGTAACTGCAAAAGAAAAAAGAAAAAGTTGCATTAAGGGTGGAATTATAATAATAGTTCTAGATTTTTTATCACTCCAAATGGCTAAAAACTCTTTTTTCATCAAAGCTAATAATTGAAAAATCCAAACCATTAGTCCAACCTTTTTCTTGTGATTTTAAATATAATAGAAAAGATAACAATTCCCACCACTAACATGGCAATAACATTTGGAAGAATAACTTCATAAATATCACCACTTAGAAATATACATTGCAAAATCTCTATAAAATATCTAGCTGGAATAATGTGGGTTAAATATTGAAGCCATACTGGCATACTGCTGATTTGAAAAATAAAACCAGATAACAAAAAAGCAGGTAAAAATCCAACTAATAGTGCAGCTTGAGCTGCCACAAACTGATTTTTTGCAAGTGTTGAAATCAAAAGCCCAAGTCCTAGTGCGGGAATCAAATACAAAGCTGAGGTAAGAACAAGTAAAAAAACAGAACCCCTAAATGGTATCTCAAACCAAAATATAGCAATACAAACACAAATAAACATGGAAATCATAGCAAGTACAAAGTAGGGCAAAACTTTTCCTAAAAGTAGCTCAGTGATTGTGATTGGTGTGGACATGATGGCTTCCATCGTTCCTCTTTCCCATTCTCGGGCAACTACTAAAGCTGTTAACAGAGTACCAATTAGAGTTAGAATAATAGCAATTGAACCTGGTAATAAAAAATATGAGCTAAGAAGTGGAGCATTAAACCAATATCTAGTTTGAATATCCAAAGATGAACTTGTTGATTTTTCAGCAAATCCCTCTTGAATAAGCCAGTTACTCCAAACTCCATTTGTGTATTTTTGAACAAAACCTGCGATGTTTGGTTCACTTCCATCTGCTAGGACTTGAATTTTTGTATTTTGTGTCTCTAAATCTTTGGCAAATGTTGAGGGAATAACTATTATGGCACGAATAGTTCCTTCTTGAAGTTTATCTTCAAAATCCATTCGATTATTTCCTACTTGTACATCAAAACTATTTGACATTCTAAAGGCATTCAAAAAACTCATAGAGTATTTTGAAGATTGTTCCACTACCACACCAACAGGAATATTTTTTGAGTCAAGTGAAATTGCATATCCCATCAAAAAAAGTAAAATCAAAGGTAAAACTACAGCTATTAATATTGAGCTTGGATCTCTTATGATTTGGTAGCTCTCTTTTATAAATAAAGCTTTGAATCTTCTAAATTTCATCATCGTCACTTCTTTTTATAAGTTCGATAAATGCCTCTTGCATGGTTGCATTTGGTGAGACTTTTAGGATTAGTTCGTGGGGTGAATCAATTGCTATTGCTTTTCCTTTGTAAATCAAAGCTATTTGGTCACAATATTCTGCTTCTTGCATAAAGTGAGTGGTAACCATGATAGTCATTCCTTTTTGTACCATCGCGTAAATATGATTCCAAAACTCTCTTCTTGTGATTGGGTCAACTCCACTTGTGGGTTCATCCAAAAAAAGCACCGCAGGGTCGTGCATAACAGCACAAGCAAGCGCCAGTCGTTGTTTATATCCTAAAGGTAAATCTTTGGCTTGGACATTTTTAAATCTTTGTAAATCAAAAATATCTAACATATCAGTTATTTTTTGTTTCTTTTTTTCATGTTTTAGTCCATAAATACCCGCATAAAATTTTAGATTTTCAAAAACACTAATATCAGCATAAAGTGAAAACTTTTGAGACATATAACCAATTCTCCATCTAGCTTTTAAAGAGGAGTTCATAAAGTTATAACCCAAAACACTTGCTTCTCCACTTGAGGGTTTTAGTAAACCACAAAGCATTTTAAAAGTTGTAGATTTTCCAGCTCCATTTGGTCCTAGAAGTCCAAATATTTGTCCTTTTTTAATCTTAAAACTTATATCATCTGTTGCTGTAAAAGAGCCAAATTTTTTAGTAAGGTTTTTAACTTCAATAACATTTTCTTCTGTGGTCTCGATAAATTTTATTTGTTCTGCTAGTTTTGAAACACCATCAAAATTGGCTTTTAGAATATCCATAAAACCATCTTCAAAAGTAGGAATTGCTTTTTTATAAACACAATTTGAAGCTTTTATATCTTTTAGTTCTGGTAACTTTAGTGATTCATCACAAATAATTTTTATACTATTTCCTAAAATTAAAGCATCTTTTATGTACTCATATCCAAGGGCTAAGCTAAGAGTTTCTCTTTTGTCTTTTATCTCTCCAATTATGTCAAAAACTCTATCTTTCATACCATCTTTTAAAATATCTGGATTACCAAAAAAAAGAATATTTCCCTCATTTAAAAGCAAAACTTCATCACAAAGTTCTGCTTCATCAAGATAAGCTGTACTCCATAAAACCGTTACATTCTCTTTGGTAAGATTTTCAACCATACTCCAAAGCTCTTTTCTGGAAATTGGGTCAACTCCAACTCCTGGTTCATCAAGAAGTAGAAGTTTTGGTTTTTTAATCAAAGCACTAGCAAGTCCTAGTTTTTGTTTCATTCCACCAGAAAGATTTTTTGCTAAAAAATCTTTGAATTTAAAAAGGGAAGTAAAATGTAATAATTCATCTATTCTATTTTGAAGATTATCTAAAGGAATTGATTGTAAATCAGCAAACAATCTCAAGTTTTCTTCCACACTTAAATCTTCATATAAACCAAACTTTTGAGGCATATATCCTATTTGTTCTTGAATTGTTTGGATATTTGTTTGCAAATCTAAATCTAAAATCTCAATAACTTTTGCTTCATAGGTTAAAAGGCCACTAAGAATTCGCAAAAGTGTAGTTTTTCCTGCACCATCGGGCCCAACGATTCCTGTGATTTTATTTGGTTTTATTTCAAAAGATATGTTATTTAAGGCCTTTTGTTTATCAAAACTTTTTGAGAGATTTTTTATTGAAAGTATTGACATATTATTTAATTTCAGGGAAAGTGATGGTTACTGGCATTCCTTGTTTTAGATTATCATCAACATTTTTTACAATAATTCTAAATCGGTAAACCAAATCAGTTCGTAAATCTTCTGTTTGCACAGTTTTTGGTGTGAATTCTGCAAGTGGTGAAATGAAACTCACAACTCCTTCATAGGTTTTATTACTATCATTTGTAATAACTGCTTTCATTCCTGCTTTTACAAGACCTAGATATTTTTCACTTAAATAACTTCTTACCCAATAATCATCACTTTTTGCAATCTCAACTATAGTTTGAGAACTATTTATTATTGAACCTGGTTCATATACTTTTGTGATTATTGTTCCATCAACTGGTGAATATAAAACTGTATCATCATAATTTATTTGTAAGATATTTCTTTGGGCTTTTAGGGATTCAAGTGTTGCTTTTGCACTTGAAATATCCTCTTTTTCATAACCATTTTGAAGAAGTTCTAAAGAGCTTTTTGCATAATCATATTGTGCTTGTAAATCTAAAGCTAAGGCTTTTGCATCATCATAAGATTGTATTGATATTGATTTTGTTTTAGAAAGTTCTTCAGCTCTTTTGAAATCTTTGTTTGTTCTATCTAGATTTATTTTTACTTCAGCGAGTTTAGCTTTAGCTTTTTCTATCTCTTCAATTCTGTAACCTTTTTCAAGTTTTTGAATTTGAATCTCTTGAAGTTTTATTTGAGCATCCATTTGATTTAGGTTTTCTTTAAAAATAGAGTTTTCAATGGTGGCAATTATGTCACCTTTTTTTAATTTTTGACCCTCATCAAAATTTAAAGTATCAACTCTTCCTGAAACTCTAAAAGCTAAAGATAAAGCTCTAACATCAACATTTCCATAAAATTTTGTCTCTTTTTTCTCTTGAAAACAACCAGAAAAATAGATTAAACAAAGAGGTAAGAATAAGATGAGTTTTTTCATAAAGTTCCTTTATATAGGATTTAATGGACTTTAGTATATTACAATAAGAATAAATTTGGAATAAACATTTAAAGGAATGATTATTCATGTTTAACACTATTTTAGAAAAGAGTCATTTTTGAGCCATTTAAGTGGGTATAATTACGTATAATATATTTTAAATAATTTATGCAAATATAAATTATCTTAAATTTTGTAGGTATTAAATACTCTAAATTGTCTGAAATATTGGGTTAATCTGAGAAATAAAATTAACAAACAAAGCTTTCTGAAATAAAAAATATAATTAAAATTAATTAAATAATATTTTAATGAGAAAATAAATTGCAAATTCATATTAATATATTTATGGGACTTAAATAATGGAACAAGAAATAAAAATGCCAGAAAAAATGATTATCGTTACTGAAACAGATGCAAAAGGTATTATTAAATTTGCAAATGATGACTTTTGTAAAATTGCTGGTTACTCCTTAGATGAATTAATAGAACAACCTCACAGTAAAGTGAGACATCCAGATATGCCAAAAGCTGCTTTTGTAGATTTATGGCAAACTATACAAAAGGGTGAGATTTGGAAAGGTATTGTAAAAAATAAAACTAAAGAAAATGCTTATTATTGGGTAAATGCAACAGTATACTCATCTAAAACTTCATCAGGCGAATTGAGATATATCTCAGTTAGAGTAAAACCAACAACTCAAGAGATAGCTAATGCTATTAAACTTTATTCAACATTTAAGTAGGTATGTATATGTTCTTTAATAACTCAGATAAAAAAATAATAAATAGTTTAGATAATATTATTGACTACTTAAATAATAAAACAAATGCAATAGATAAAAATGATTTTAAATCATCAAGAAGTAACAAGGAAGTTAAAAAAAGATTAGACTTAATTATAGATATTTTAAATAAAAAAAACAATGATGAATTGCGAATTTATGGTGAAATAATGCTTGTTGCAGAAAAAATGATGAAGGGTGATTTTAGTGATAAAATTTTCCATACAGAAACGCCGAATATTAAATTAAATTATATAGCCACGGTTATTAATAATTTAAATTATACACTGAAAACAAGTATTAGCAATCTGCTAAAGATTTTGGATGAATATAGTAATTATAATTATTTACATAAGCTTGATAAAAAAAATGTTTTTGGTGACTTTAATCTTTTATTTGAAAGAATAAATAACCTGCAAGAGAACATAACCGTAATGCTAATAGAGAATAAATCAAATGGTTTAACCCTTGACCAAAGTTCAGATATATTACTTAAAAATGTAGATAAACTAAATAGAAGTTCAACTGAAGCAGCTTCAAGACTTGAAGAGACAGCTGCTGCTATTGAAGAGATAACTTCTAATATTAGAAATAATACAGAAACTATTGCAAAAATGGCAACTTATTCAACAGATGTAACAAAATCAGTTTTAAATGGTGAAAAACTTGCAAATCAAACTACAGTTGCAATGGATGAGATAAATGTACAAGTAAATTTGATTAATGAATCTATTTCAATTATTGACCAAATAGCATTTCAAACAAATATTTTATCTTTAAATGCAGCAGTTGAAGCAGCAACCGCAGGTGAAGCAGGACGTGGATTTGCAGTTGTTGCAGCAGAAGTAAGAAATCTTGCAAATAGAAGTGCAGAAGCTGCAAAAGAGATTAAGATAATAGTTGAAAATGCAACGGCAAAAGCGAATCAAGGTAAAGATATAGCTACTAATATGATAAGTGGTTATAAACAATTAAATGAAAATATCTCTGAAACAATTAATTTAATCCAAGATATAGAGATGTCAAGTAAAGAGCAATTATTAGGAATTGAGCAAATTAATGATGCTGTGAATAGTCTTGATGCACAAACACAAGAAAATGCAAATATTGCATCCCAAGCTCATAATGTTGCTGTTATAACGGATGAAATAGCAAAACTTGTAGTTTCTAATGCAAATGATAAAGAGTTCCATGGCAAAGATAGCGTAAAAGCAAAAGAATAAAAGTTATAGTTTTAATTATTCTTAATAAATTTAATTCATACCAAGATTTTTTCTAACCATAGCTTTAAAGGCTTTCATGTGTTCTCGTAACATATTTGGAATAATCTCTTCTTTACAAGCATGAACAATATTTGCAAGTTCTGGTTTTGAATAGATTGTAGTTCTATCTCTGGCTACTTGAATAAGATGATTCACATCATCATCTAAATTTATATCAACTCTATCACAAAGTGCATCATAAACATTAAAAAAAACTTCCCTATCATGTGAAGTCATTTGGCAACTATCATCTAACATTTTTAAAGCTAGTTTTGAAGCATAATCAATTTCAATTTCTTCAAAGTTGTGTGTTAATGCCCAATCATAAGCCTTTTTAAAAAAATCCATTTTTTCTCCTTAATCCATGTATGGAATATCTAAGTTCGCATCCCTATCATTTGCACTAAAATCAAAATCACTATTTGTTGGAAGTTTTGTTAAGTTTTTTTCTATAACTTTAACTTGTAGTTTGTGGTAATTATTTTCTTCTATATTCTTTTCAATTTGATTTTTGTAATAACTCAAAATTATAGGATGAAGTCTCTCTTTATCTTTTATCAAATCATTTAAAAAAGCATTTAATTGTGAGATATCAAACTCATCAATTTTGCTCAGTTTTCGCAAGAGATTTCGTACAAACTGTTTTTGATGATAACCCTCACTTAACTCTAAAAGTTTTGATGCTGCGAATATATCAGCTTCTTGGGCTGAATAGTTGTACAAATATCTAAAATGGTCACAAACTATTTCTATATATTTTGGATAATACTTTAAAACAAAAACTAACTCTTTTAAGTCTCCATCAATAAGTACTTGAAACAAAGTAGCCGTTCTTTTTTCTATTTTATCCCAGTGTGCGCCATGTTCTCTGAACTCGCCAAAAAAACGTTCGTAATTTTCTAATTTATATTTTTCATCCATGATTTTGTATATGCAATTTTTATACCTTTATAATTGTTATTTTTAATCTGCTTAGGGTGAACAATATGCTAAAATCTAACTATAATATAAATTAGTAATTGTTATTAAGGAGGAAAATAGTTTTATGGAAGATTCTGCTCTTGAACTAAAAAATTTAGATAATAATACTATTGAGCTTTTTTTAATAAATATTTGGAATAAACAAACATTAAGTAAAAATATCCAATCCTTAAAAAAATTAAATATTAAAAAAGACTCAAAACTAATCGTAAACTTTGAAAAACTAAAAGAGTGCGATAATGCTGGAATTATCTACTTTATCTCTTTTATCAAAACTTTCCCACAAGAGAATATAACACTAAAAAATCTAAACTCATATGAGGAGATTTATAGATTTTACGAAAAACATTATCAAACTAATAATCAAGATACAAAAATCAAAAAAAATCTAATAGAAAATATCGGCAGAAAAACCCATGAGTTATACCTTTCTAGTGTAGATTTTATAAGTTTTATGGGAAAAGTTTTTTATTATTTAATATATTCACTTTTTAATCCAAATAAAATACGATTTAAAGCGATGTTAAAATATATAGACAGTTCTGCTGTAAATGCTCTTTTGATTGTGGGAACAACCTCTTTTTTGGTGGGAGTTGTAATTGCTTATCAAGGAGCAGTTCAACTTGAAAAATTTGGAGCAAATATTTTTATAGTTGAGATGATTTCTATTACAATGTTTAGAGAAATTGCTCCTTTGGTAACTGCTATTGTAATTGCTGGACGAAGTGCTAGTTCTTACGCTGCTGAAATTGGAGCAATGAAAATAACTGATGAAATTGATGCCATGAGAACTATGGATTTTGAGCCAATACTTTTTTTGGTTTTACCTCGAATTTTTGCTTTATTAATTGCCTTGCCTTTATTGGTATTTTTTGCAGATATGATAGGAATACTAGGAGGAATGGTAGTTGCGTACACTAATTTGGATGTTACTTTTTTGGAATTTATAAATAGAATGGGACAAGAAGTTCCCTTGAAACATCTCTTAATTGGAGTTTTTAAATCTGTATTTTTTGGAATGGCAATTGCGATAATTGGATGTTATAGAGGATTTCAAGTACAAAATAACACTACAAGTATAGGAAAATATACCACAATTAGTGTGGTAAATGCTATCTTTGTGGTAATTGCTTTAAATGCGATTTTCTCAGTGATTCTTACTCAAATTGGAATATAATGGAAATAATAAAAGTAAATAATTTATCAACAATCTTTGGTGAAAATATAGTTCATAAAGATATTTCATTTTCTATAAATGAAAAAGAGATATTTGGAATCTTAGGTGGAAGTGGTTCAGGAAAAACTACATTAATCAAACAAATGGTTATGTTAGACCCAATTCAAAAGGGAAAAATTGAGATATTAGGAAAAGATATTTCAGCTTTAAATTTAAAAGAAGTTCAAAATATAAAACAGCAGTTTTCATATCTTTTTCAGTTTGGGGCTTTGTATTCTTTTTTAAATGTGATTGAGAATATAAGTGTTATGTTAAATGAATATACAGATTTACCAAAAGATTTAATAGAAAAAATGGCTTACACAAATCTTGAAATGGTTGGACTTCCAAAGAGTTGCGCTTTATTGTACCCATCACAAATAAGTGGAGGAATGAAAAAAAGAGTTGCCCTTGCACGAAGTCTTGCAATGCAACCAAAGATTCTATTTTTGGATGAACCAACAAGTGGATTGGATCCTGCTAGTACACAAAAAATAAATGAGTTGATAATTAATTTAAAAAATATGTTAAATATCACGATAATAATCATAACCCATGATTTAGAGACTATAAAAACTGTATTAGATAGATTTGTAATATTAAAACAAAAGATAATCTTTGATGGAAATATAAGCCAAGCTATGGATTCAAAAGATGAATTTATTGAAGATTTTTTAACAAATAAAGGTAAATAATGGATACTAAAATAAACTTTTTTAAAATAGGGCTATTTATAATTACAATAGTAGTTTTTCTTTTAGCAACTGTGTTTTGGTTGGGAAAATATGGCTTTGAAAAGAAAAAATTTGACGAATATACAATTTATTTTAAAGAGTCAATTTCTGGATTAAATCTTGGTTCTTCTATTAAGTACAAAGGTTTTGAAGTTGGAAATGTAAATGAAATAAAAATAAATCCAAATAACTCAGAAGAGATACAAATAAATATTGTAATTAATAAAGGAACTCCAATAAAAGAGGACAACATTGCAGTTTTAGGAAATCTGGGAATTACAGGGCTTAAATATATAGAGTTAAAAGGTGGAAGTAATGACTCGAAACTTTTAGAGGCAAATGCAGATGGAATAAAAGTCATCAAATCAAAAGTATCAGATTTAACCTCTTTGGTTGATTCAACAACAGATATAACAAATGAATTAACAATAGTTTTAGCTCAAACGAAAAAACTTTTTACTGATGAAAATATTAATTCAATTTCACAAATACTAAATCATACTCAAAATAGTATGGCGAATATGGAACAGTTTAGTACATATTTAATAAATAGTGAAAAGAAAATTGATGCTCTTTTAGAAAATATTTCAAGTCTTTCAAAAACTGGAAATAAATCTTTTGATAGCATAAGTAAATCTGCAAATACTTTCAAAGAGTTGTCAGCTGAACTTTTAGGGGAAGTTAAAAAAGGCTCATTTGACGTAAAAGAGTTATCACAAGAGAGTTTTGATAAGTTAAATACAGTTTTAGATGGATTAGAAACAACATTAGGACAAACACAAAGGTTGATTGATGATTTAAATCAAAGTCCAAGTGATATGATTTTTAAACAAAAAAATATAAAATATGGCCCAGGAGAGAGTAATGAAAAATAGTATAAGAATTTTTGTTTATTTAGCTGTAATGGTACTTTTATCTGCTTGTATACCAAAACAAGATAATTTAAATATAAATAGTTATGCCATAGATTTTAAATCAAATAAAAGCTCATTTGTTAATGGTTCAAAATCTATATATGTAGAAATTCCAAGTGTAAATAAAAGTTTCAATCAATACTCAATATTTTATACAACAAAACCTTACTTATTTGAAGAGTATGCTTTAAATAGATGGATAAATCTACCTTCTTATATGATTCATAATAATTTAGTTCAAGCAATACAAAATAGTAATGTTTTTGAAACAGTTTTAAATGAAAAATCAAAAATCAAATTTGATTATGAACTAAAAACAAATGTAGTAAATCTTTATCATAGTTTTGAAAGTGAAAAATCATACGCAATTATAAAAGTAAGATTTGATTTAATATCAAAGGATGAAGTAATAAAAACATTTAATTATGACAAAAAAATTTTATGCGAAACAAATAATGCTTATGGTTTTGTAATAGCTACAAATAAAGCTTTTGAAGAAGTTGTGAAAGATTTATCTTTACAACTTAAGCAAATAAAATAGTTTATAATCTTTTAGCAAAAACAGGTGCGATATTCATAACTAGAAATAGTCTTACAATGTGATGTACAGTAATATATGGGATATTTGCAGCAACTAAAATAGCTATTAAATTTATTTCAGCTTGTCCTCCTGGACTAAATGCTAGAAGTATTGAAATGACTGGAAAATCAAACATAAAATAAACAATAGAGATAAATATAGCACTAACAAAAGCAAGTATTATAAAATGCCCAAATGTTCCAACTAAAGTTTTTATTATGATTTTTAAAGTAACACCTCTGAATGTAAATCCAATAATTGTTCCAAAGATTACTTGTACAAATTTTATTAATTCATCGGGTGGTTTTGAGTGTACAAACCCCAAACTAAAAGCGATAATACTTAAAATCATAGGACCAATTAAATATGCAGCTGATATATGTAATTTTTTAGCTAAATAAGCTCCAATAATTCCAAGTATTGCTAAGAAAAAGAAATCAGGTAAATAAATATCTCTTAAAGGTGTAGTGATTAATTGGTTACCACTTATATCTATATGAAAAATATATTGAATAATAAAAGGTAAACTCAAAACTATAAATAAAAGTCTTGAAGATTGAACTAATGTAATCTTTGAAGTATCAGCTTTTAACTGTTCTCCTAATATTACCATTTCAATTACTCCGCCAGGTACTGAGCTGAAAAATGCAGTTCTTTTATCAAAATCTAAAACTTTATTATAATAATACATTCCAGCAAATGTAACTAAGATAGTGTAAGGAATGATTAATAAGATACTAAAAAAATATATATGAAGTTGTTCTAAAATTTGTGGAGTAAAGGCACTTCCAATTGTAAGACCTATTATAATTCGAGCAGGGGTTGAGAATATTTTTGGACTTTTTATCGGTATATTTTGAAATCTCATAGCTATTGATGAGGTAAATATTGCACCCAGTAACCAAGGTAAAGGAAGATGAAGATATATAAATAATACTGAACCCATTGCTCCTATTAAAATAGCTAATAACATTTGTATCAATATTTTTGGATTTAGCATAAGACTTTTTCCTATTTAAAATTAGTAGTAATTTAGATATTCAGATATTTGTTTAAAAGAGTTTTCATTTTTATCATAATATTCAATTGAACCATCATCCAAATTATAATACCAGCCGTGAATAGTAATATTATTTAACTCTATTTTTTCTTTTATTGCAGGATAAGTTAAAAGATTTTTCACTTGACAAATAACTGAATTCTTTTCAGTTGCTTTATATAAGTCACTTAGTGTTTGATAAAGATGTTTATTTTCTAAAGTTAAATTTTTTGCTTCTTGACCTAATTGAAGCCATTTTTTAATATTTATATAATGTTGAGTATCTGGAATATCTTCATATAAACTTTTACAAGCTCCACAATAAGAGTGACCACAAACAATTATATGGGAAACATTTAAAATTGAAACAGCATATTCAATAGCTGAAGCAGTTCCATGAAAATCACCATTTAAGCTAAATGGTGGAACAAAATTCCCAATATTTCGCAAAATAAATAGATCCCCTGGTTTACTACCAACCATAAAATCAATGGTGATTCTACTATCACAACAAGTAATAAATAGAATTTCTGGTTTTTGACCAGTAGCATTTAGTTCTGATAAATCATCTTTGAATTCATCAAATTGATATTTACGAAATAACTTGTTACCTCGGATTAAATTTTTTATTGCATTCATAAATATATAATAGTGCTAAATAATGTAAATAAAATCAAATAGTTATTATATTTCAATAAGAAATTTAGCTCCATCTTTTGTGTTTTTTGCAGAAATTGAACCATTCATTTTTTCTTCAATAATCAGCTTTGTCATATAAAGTCCAATTCCTGTACCATATTCATATTTTGTAGTGAAATATGGATCAAAAATCTTATCAATGATTTCATCATTTATTCCACCTGCGTTATCTTCTATGCAAAGAGTAGCTTTTTTATTTTTCTCTAAATAGATTTTTATTTGAGGATTTTGTATATTTTTCTCAATTAAAATATCTTTCGCATTTGAAATTATATTCATAACAGCTTGAGAGTATTCATTTTTATAACCATTAATTTCATAAAATTCATCAATATCAACAAGTAATTCTATATGGTAAAAATCAAGTGTTGATTTAACTATTTTTATTGCATTATCAACGGAATCTTTTATAAAAAATTTCTCTTTTTTAGAATTTGGATTAAAAAAGTTTCTAAAATCATCTATTGTTTTTGACATATATTCTAATAAATCATTTGCTTCTTCAACTCGATTTTGAAGATATTTTTTATTTAATTCTTTATAATCATAAGCAGATTCTATATCAAAAAATAAGCCCGATAATTGACTTAATGGTTGTCTCCATTGGTGCGCAATATTTCCAATCATTTCACCCATTGATGCCATTTTTGATTTCTGAATTAAGATTTTTTCTTGTTTTTCTTTATTTTCTTTTAGCAAAGTTCTTTCAGTTATATCTCTAATTGAAGCAAAAATAATAGTTTGTTTATTGGCTTCATAAATAATAATACTTAATTCTATGGTTTTAATATCATCATATTTTGTTTTTAATTTAACAGTATCGAAAAATGATTTTTCGGTTAGAATTTTTTTTGTATCAAGATTAATAAATAAATCAAAAAACTCTTTATCAATTAACTCTTTTTCGTCGTAAAAAGTTACTTTTGAAGCTGTTTTATTGTAACTTGTAATTCTTGTATAGTCATTATTATCAAGTTCTGAGATTATAAAAGCATCATTACTATGATTAAAAAGCATATGATACTTATCTTCATTTAAAATTACATTTTCTTTATATTCTTGAAAAATTGTTTCAATTCTTTTTGTGAATAATAAAGAAAAGATAAAAAAGATTGAGGTCATTATTGTAATAATAATAACTAATCTAATGATATTTTTATACATATTCTCTAAAGAGATACTTCTTTCTTTTTCAACAATATCATAAATATTTGTAAGATTTACTCCAATGGCAATAAAATATCTGTACTCTTTTAGATAAGTTCCATAAATAAGCTGTTGATTGTTGTTATAAAATAGATAATCATTCCCTTTATAATTTGTATTTATAAGAAGTTTCTTCATCGCTTCTACTTCTTCTTTTTTTGGATTTATTAATTTTTTAGTAACCAATTCACTTTTATTTATAATGTCATTTAAACTATTTATTTTATAAATAAAAATAAACTCTTCATTATTGAAATTTTGATTTTCAATTTTGATTTTAAGTTTAGAAGTAAGTTCACTATTTTGTTTTTCAAGAAAAGTTCCAGAACCAATAATTAAATTTAACTCTTTTAAGTGTTTTGAATAGGTAATTTTTTTAGCTGTTAAACTATTATTTGGAATATACCAGAAATAATCTATGAAATTTTGAGTATTAGTATTTGCATTAATCATCTCCTGAACAAATTTTTTGCTGTTCATATCTTCAAAGTTATAATAGTTTTGGTTTTCATCTAATTCATTTTCACTATTTAAAATAAGGTTTCCTTGTGTATCTAAAATAAAATAGTTTATATCATTTGCTTTTTGAGAAATTTGTTTTATTGCCGTTTTTATAAAATTTATTTGTTCTTGTTTATCAAGTTTTGTAGTTTTTTCATATATAGATTTTGCCAAATTATAAGCAAGAATTGATTGTGTTTTTATATTGTGTTTTTTATTATTTATAATAGATAATTCTTCAAAATCTATATCATTTTTTAGATTATCAACTGAACTTTTTATGTAGAATTTTTCTCTTTCAATTAGAGTATTTTTAAAGCTATTAATATGATTTTTAAAATTATCATATTCAGTTTTTATCAAGTTATAACCTGTAATTGTGGCTACAAATAAAATAATGATAGTTGAACTTAATAAAGTGGTTTTTTTAATACCATTTTCTTGGTTTAAATTATAATTTTTTTTCAAGATTTAACTTATAACCCATGTTTGAAATATTTTTTATGCAATTAAAAGGGATTTTTTTTCTTATAAATCCAATGCTAGTTCGAAGTGAATTTAAACTCATATATTCATCTTCCCAAATGTGTTGTTCTATCTCTTCATAAGATACTACTCTATCTTTATTTAGTGTAAGAAGTTTTAGAAACTGTAACTCTTTTTTTGTAAAATCAATTATTTTTTCTTTGTAATAAAAAAGCGATGTATTATTATCAAAATAAAAATCTTCTGCTAAAAATATTTTGAAATCTTTTTGTTTTTCCAAAGCTTCAACAGCTTTTGTAAGAGCAGGCATTAAGTTTCTGCTAGTTAGTGGTTTTATTATATACTTTTCAAGTTTTAGTTCGATGGCATCCATTAAATAATCTTTTTCACTAAAAGCTGTTGAAATTATGATTTTTGTTGTTTCATCTTTTTGGCGTATTTTTTTTGTTAAGCTTATACCATCTAATTTTGGCATTTTTATATCAGTTAAAATAATATCTGGATGATATTTTTTATATAGAGCATAACCTTCTTCACCATCTTTTGCTTCGTAAAGCTCATTAAACATTCGATTTAAAAAACGAGAATTTATAGTTCTTACACCCTCATCATCTTCAATATATAAAATGGTATATTTTTTGAAAATTTCCATCATAAATCCTTTTTAAGAAAAAGAGATTTAAATCTCTTTTTCTTTTTTCATTTTAGCAAAAAAACCAGTAATAACAGGCATTAACAATAAAAATACAGTAATAACTAAAATAGTTAAAGTAAGAGGTCTTTCCCATAAAAATGAGATTGAACCATCACTTAGTGTTAAAGCACGTCTAAGATTTTCTTCCATCATTCCACCTAAAATAAATCCTAAAATCATAGGAGCCATTGGGAAATCAATGATTCTTAAAAACAGTGCAACAACTGCAAAAATTGTCATCATATAAATATCAAAAACATTAAATGTAACTAAATAAACCCCAACAAGTGAGAAAAATATAATTAATGGCAATAACAACTGTTTAGGTAAAGATAAAACTTTCGCAATATATGGAATTAATGGTAAATTTAAAAATAAAAGAACTAAATTTCCAATATACATAGAAATAATTACAGACCAAAATAACGCAGGACTATCAACATACATTGTAGGACCTGGTTGAACTCCATAAGAGATTAATGCACCTAAAATAATAGCTGTTGTACCTGAGCCTGGAATACCTAATGTTAATAGAGGTACAAATGAACCAGAACAAGCTGCATTATTTGCACTTTCTGGTGCTGCCAATCCTTTAAGACTTCCTTTCCCGAATTTTAACTTATCTTTAGCATTTGCAATACTTCGCTCCATTCCATATGCTAAGAATGAAGCGATAGTTGCTCCTGCACCTGGAAGAACACCAATAAAGAAACCTAAAACTGAACCTCTTGCAATTGTTGGTACAATCTCTTTAACTTCTTCCTTTGTAAGTTTTAAACTTCCGATTTCTCTTTTTAAAGCCTCTTCTTCAGCTTTTGTAGTTTTATGATTTTCTAAAACATTCATTAATGCTTCTGATAATGCAAAGGCAGCCATCGCTAGTAATAAAAATGAAATACCATCAATTAAATCCATTCTTCCAAAAGTAAATCTTGCAATTCCTGAATCCGAATCTGTTCCAACAGTTGCTAGCATTAAACCAAAAATAGTCATAATTGCAGCTTTTAAAAACTTACCTTTTCCAGCAAATGCAGCAACGGCAGTTAAACCTAAAACCATTAAAGCAAAATAATCAGATGACTGAAAACTTAGACTCACACTTGCAAGTGCAGGTGCAGCAAAAAGTAAAAATATAGCTGCAATTGTTCCCCCACTAAATGAAGCATAAGCAGCAATTGCTAAAGCTTTCCCTGCTTCTCCATTTTTTGCCATTGGAAAACCATCAAAAGATGTTGCAACAGTTCCTGCAACTCCTGGTGCATTAATTAAAATTGATGAAGTAGAACCTCCAAAAATCGCACCATAATAAACACCTGCAATTAGAATTAATCCAGATGATGGATCCATTCCATATGTAATTGGAATCATTAAAGCAATGGCACTTATTGGTCCAAGCCCTGGAAGCATTCCAATAAATGTTCCTGCAAAACATCCTATAATTACCATTAAAATATTATACATAGAAAAAGCAGTTGCTGCTCCTAATAAAATACCATCCATCATGATTTAGCTCCTAAAAGAGAGTTTATTAACTCTCCTGAATCAATATAAACACCTAATGCATTATTTAATAATAAATAAAAACCTACCGATACACTAATAGAAATTATTAATATCTTTTTTATGTTTTTTTCTTTTAGAATTAAAAAACCTACAGTTAAAAATATAATTGTTGCAATTACAAATCCAAGTGGTTTCATAATAAATCCATAAAAAAGCATAAGAACAATAAAATAAAAAGTAGTTTTTAAATCTAATGATCGTATATATGTTAACGATAAAACTATTTTTTCTTTTTCAACAAATGAAATGATTAATAATATTATAGAAATTACAATTCCTGAAATTCCCACATAAAAAGGAAAAGTTTGGGCTGTCATAACTTCAAACTGAGCTCCTGGCATTTTTTTAATACCAAAAACGCTATAAAAATAAAAAGCTGAAAACGCTAAAAAGAATAATGAACCTATTGTATTTTTTGTCATAATTAATCCTTAAATAAATAGAGAAACTCTATTTATTCTATAGGAACCCCATTTCTTTCATTAAAGATGAAATCTCTTGTTCTTGCTTTTCTAAGAAAGTTCTAAAAGATTTTGTTGGTTTATATAAATTTGACCAACCATATCTACTTCTAACTTCTTCCCATTCTTTTGTTTTATACATTTCAGAAAATACTTTTGCAAAATCATTAATTTGTTCTTCACTTAAATTTGGAGCTCCAAAGAAACCTCTCCAGTTGGCAAAATATGTGTCAACACCTACCTCTTTAAAACTAGGAATTCCATCTATAGTTGCATCAGAAGTAGTTGCAATAATTTTTAATTCACCACTTTTATGTTTATCAATCACTTCTCCCAGTCCTGTTGATAGAATTTCAATTTCTCCTGTTAATAATCCAGCAAGTGCTTTTCCACCAGCATCATAAGGAACATATCTTACGCTAGATGGATTTCCACCAGCAGCTTTAAATATTTGTGCTGCAACAAGATGGTCCATACTTCCTCTTGAACTTCCTCCACCTATTTTTAATGCCGTTGGATTTTTGTCAAATGCAGCTTTTATATCAGCCCAAGAATTATATTTTGAATTTTTAGAAACAACTAATACTTGATAATCAGCAACTACAGCTGCAACTAAAGATAAATCTTTAAATGATTGAGGAAAAACACCTTGTAATGATCTAATTACTATTGGAGTTGAATTTATCATTAAAGTATTTTGTTGTCTTGATGCTGTTTCAATCATATAAGCAATAGCAGTTCCACCACCGCCACCTGACATATTTTCATAAGATACTTCTTTTATAAGATTAGACTTTTTTAAAGCTTCACCAATACCTCTTGCCGTTCCATCCCAACCACCACCAGCTCCGCCTGGAATTAGGAAATGGATTTTTTCAACTGAAGACGCAACAGAAGTTGTTGCCATTCCTGCAACTAGACAAGAAGCGAGCGCGATATTTTTACAGATTTTAGAAAATTGACTTTTCATTTATGATCCTTTGTTATTTACTATTGTAATGTTAAAAGAAAAAAATGTAAGAAAAATAAAATATAAAAAAGATTTTGAAAATAAAAATTCCCATTTCAAAAGGAAGCCAAAAAATGAAATGGGAAAGGGGGAAATTGATTGTATTTTTTATTACGTCATATATAAAAAACAGGAGATGTTTTAAATTGACATTGTAATAGTATGAGAAAAAAATGTAAGAAAAATAAAATCTTCTAAAAAGTTTTATTTTTCTTTACAAAAGAGATTACATTCTAATCTCTTCTCTTTTTTGTAAGAATACCCATCTTTCATCTATTCTTTTTTGCCATTCATCAATTAAATATTCATATTCAGGTTTAAATAGATGTTTAAATCTTGGTTGTGCACCTAAATAATCCCTAACAGGAACAATAGTTTTTGGTCTGTAAGTGATGTTTAACTCTCTTCCATCAATTATTTCATATAATGGGAAAACAAGTGAATCAACTGCTAAATCAGAAACTTCAATAGTTTGATTTGGAGCAAATTTCCACTCAGTTGTACATGCACTCATTGCATTTATAAATACAGGTCCATGTGTATCAAAACCTCTTTGGATTTTTTTAACCATATCTTTCCATTTATTTGGAGCAACTTGAGCAACATAAGGTGCACCATGAGCTGCCATAATAGAAACTATATCTTTTTTCTGTCTTTTTTCACCATAAGAGTGGCTTCCAGCAGGTGCTGTTGTTGTACTTGAACCAATTGGCGTAGATGAACTTCTTTGACCACCAGTGTTTGCATAAACTTCATTGTCTAAACAAACATACATAAAATCATGTCCTCGCTCAAAACATCCTGAAATCCATTGGAATCCAATATCATAAGTTGAACCATCTCCACCAAAAGTTACGAATTTTGGTTGAGGAGCATCAGCTGGAATTCTTCCTTTATTTCTTAATGCTTTGTTCATAGTTTCAACTCCTGCCATTGCAGTTGAAGAGTTTTCAAATCCGATATGAATCCATGAACAGTCCCATGAAGTATGAGGATAAATTGCTGTACAAACTTCTAAACATCCAGTTGAAGCTGATACTACTAAGTTATCATTTGTTGCATTTAAAACTTCTCTTACAATAATAGAGTGAGCACAACCTGGACATAAAAGGTGTGAACCTTCAAATCTTTCAGCAGCAGTTGAGAAAGTTTTTAAATTTTTAATCTCTTTTTGAGTATTGATAAGTGTACTCATTTTTGTACTCCTTGTGCTTCATAGAAACTAAGTTCTGGTCCTCTAACTCCTACAAATCTTTGGATTTTTCCAGCTAGTTTACCTTCTTTTGCCTCTTTATCTAAAGTTCTATAAATATCTTTTAATAAAGCTACAGTCATATCTCTTCCACCTAATCCATAAATTAAATTAGAGATTACAGGTCTTGCAGGTGTATTAATTAGTGCACCAGCAACTTCATTATATAAAGTTCCAACTGTTCCTCCAGGAGCACTTCTATCCATACATGCAACTGCTTTTACATTTTGTAAAGCCTCTGCAATTTCTTCAAGAGGGAAAGGTCTAAATACTCTTGGTGCTACTACAGCTGCATTTATTCCTTCAGCTTTTAATTGATTAATTGCAAGCATTGCTGTTTCAAAAGTTGAACCTAAACAAACAATTGCAATATCAGCATCTGCCTCACCATAAGTTTCAACAAGTTTATATTCTCTTCCTGTTAATTCTTTGAATTCTTTAAATGTTTCAAGAATAACTTTTTTTGAATTCATTAATGCTGCATGTTGTTTTGCTTTATGTTCGAAGTGCCAATCTTGTTCAGTTTGAACCCCATGAGTTACAGGTTTGTCAAAATTTAATAGGGCATTTACTTGTAAATATTCACCTACAAATTTAGATGCAACCTCGTCAGGAAGAGGAGTAACATTTTGAGCTGTATGTGAAGTCATAAATCCATCTTGATTAGAAATAACAGGAAGTCTAACATCTGGATGTTCAGAAATTTTAAACGACATTAAAGTCATATCATAGGCTTGTTGAGGAGAAAAAGCATCAAGTGAAATCCAACCAGAATCTCTTGTTAAGTATAAATCTGAGTGGTCACCATTTACATTTAGAGGTGCTGCTAATGCTCTATTTACTAAACATAAAACAACAGGTATTCTCATTCCAGATGCTTGATATAATACTTCAATCATAAGTGCAAGTCCTTGAGATGAAGTTGCAGTTGCAACTCTTCCTCCAGCAGCTCCAGCTCCAACACATCCAGACATAGCAGCGTGCTCTGATTCAACCATAATTACTTCACCATCAATGTATCCATTTGCATGAAACATTGCATAGTTTTCAACAGTAGCTGTTGAGGGTGTAATAGGATAAGCAGCAACAACATCAACATCAGCTTGTCTTAAAGCCTGAGAGTTTGCCATATTTCCATCCCAAACTTCTACTTTTTTTAGTTCCATTACTTTTTTATTCATTACTATTCACCTTTCTTTTTTTTCTCAGGCCATTGTGCAAGTGCATTTTCAACAGTTTCATACTCATTGAACATTAAAAGTGATTTTGGATTTGTAGGACAAACACTCACACATAATCCACATCCTTTACAGTGCTCGTAATCAACACCTTTCATCTCTTTATTTCTTGCGATGATTGATGTATCTGGACAGAATATCCAACAATTTTGACAGTCAATACAGGTTTCAGAATTCCAAACTGGTTTAATAACTCTCCAGTCTCCTACACTCATACTTTTTGAGCTAGTTTCTGAATACATTCTATCTTCAGGTTGAATATCTGCAATATTGTAATTTATATTTCCATTGAATGTAAAAAGAGCAGCACCAGGTACTAACTCATCCCATCCCATTTCACTAATTGTTTTACTCATTTTTTATCCTTTACTTAACTTCATCGTAAGCTCGTTGGATTGCAACCATGTTTGCATCAATAACGTTTGGTGGTAACTTTTTAAGTACACCTTTCATTTTTTCTTTAAAATAATCAAGTTCAAACATTCCACTAACTTTCATAAAGGCACCAAGCATTGGAGTATTTGGAATAGCTTTACCTATAGTATCCCTTGCTATTTGGAAACAGTCAAGAATAAATACTCTATCTTTTATATTTTCTAATTCAGGAACTAAAGAAATTAACTCTTCTTTACTTAGGTGAGTGGTAATAATATATTTAGTTGTATCTTTACTATTAGCAGTGATATTATCAGTAACAGCAAGACCTGGATCTAATATAAAAACAAAATCAGGCTGCATATATTTTTCATGATTTAAAATGGGTTCATCATCAATTCTGTTATAAGCAGTCATTGATGCACCTCTTTTCGCTGAACCATAAAATGCAAAAGCTTGAACTTGTTTCCCAGTTTCAGCAACAACAGAACCAAGACCTTTTGCACCAGTTACAGCACCTTGTCCAGCACGGCTATGCCATCTAATTTCTAACATAGAGGCTCTCCTTTATTGTTAATATTAAATTTGACTTAAAATTTTAAATTAGTCTTATCCATTATAAATAATTTTAGCTTAAATGAACTTTTATTCACTAAGTTAATTATAAAGTCTAATTATAAAACTATTTTAGCTATTTTAAGTACAATTAACACGGATTTATAGGCTTTTAATATAAGTTATTGCACTTAGTGCATCAGGTTTTACAATATTTGTATATTTTAGTAGTTCATCTTCTGTCCCATATCCACATAAAAGACCAATTGAATTTACATTTGCATCATTTGCAGCTATTAAATCTAATTTTGTATCTCCAATCATCCACACAGAATCTTTCTTTTCATCATAATTCATCTGTTCAAGTGTAATTAAAATTGGTTCTGGATGTGGTTTTGGATTTTGAACATTTTCTCTTCCTGTTACTATTTCAAAAAATTGTTCTATATTAAAATGCTCTAATAATGGCATCGTATACATTCTAGTTTTTGTAGTAACTACACTAACTCTTGCAAATAAAGAGGCTTGATATACTGCTTCATAAGCATTTTCTAAAAGTAAAGTTTGTTCTCTTGAAATTATTCTATATCTATTTTTATAAGCATCAACAAAATCCCATACTTTTGATTCATCAACTCCTAACTCTTTATACATAATATCAAGGGGATAACCAATTAATGATTTAATATTTTCATCATCACCTGTAAAATCAAAATTTAGTTCTTTAAATGAGTGTTTAAAAGTTGAAACTATTGCATCTGTTGAGTCGATTAAAGTTCCATCTAAATCAAAAAGTATTATCTTATTTTTATTCATATTTTATTATCCTTATTTTATTCTTCTATTTCCCAATCTTTTTGGTTATGCATAATACCTATAAAAGATGGTTCAATATTTTTTATATCTTTATTAATAACACTTATTGAATCAGGTATATACAAAAATAGATATGGTAAATCATCAGTGATTTTTTTAAAAATTTGTTTATATATTTTTCCTAATTCATCTCTATTTATTGTTTTGCTTCCCTGTTCAATTAATGAATCCACTTCTGGATTTTCATAAGATGTAAAATTAAATCCTCCAAGTTTACTACTTGAACTATGCCAAATCGGATAAGCATCAGGCATTAATGCTAATGCCCAACCCATAAGTACTGCTTCAAAATTTCTTGGATGAACAACTGTATTTAAAAAAGCTTGCCATTCCATAACTCTTATATTCATAATAATTCCAGCTTTTCTTAGTTGGTATTGTAATATTTGAGCAGCATTTATCCTTGTGTCATTTCCGGTATTTGTAATTATTTCAAAAGTAAAAGGATTATTTTCATCATATCCTGCTTCTTTTAAAAGTTTTTTTGCTTTTGGTATATTTTGTTGTATGGTTTTTACTTCATCATTAAAAGCGAATGAACCTGGTAAAAATGGTCCATTGCAAACTTTTCCATAACCAAAAAATAAAATATCAACTAACTCTTGTCTATTTATTGCTAATGATAAAGCTTGTCTAATTCGTATATCTTTAAATTTTTCATTTTTTAAATTAAAGCCCAAATAAGCATAAGTAAAACTAGGTTTTTGAATTATTGTATAGTTATTTTTAAATTCATCATCTATTTGCCTATCAACTTGAATAGGATCTAATCCACCAAGATCTAATTTCTTTTGTTTTAAATATAAAAAAGAAGTATTCGGATCAGGAAGAAATTTATATAAGATTTTATCAATTTTGGGTTTTCCCTCAAAATATTTATCATTTACAATTAGTTCAATATCTTGGCCTTGTTTAAACTCTTTTAATTTATAAGAACCTGTTCCTATTGGATTTTTATTAAATGAACTAGTCATTAAATCTTTTTCATCTTTTAAAATATGATAAGGAAGAATTCCAACCATCCAAGTCTCTAAGGCTTTGAAGTAGGGTTCTTTATAAATCACTTCAAGTGTATAGTTATCTATTGCTTTTACGCTTTGTACTTGCTCAAAATTTGATTTTATAGAGTTAAATACTTTTGGATTTATAATTTGTTCATAAGTAAAAATAACATCTTTAGTTGTAAGTTTTTCATTATCATGCCAAAGAACATCATCTCTTAACTTTATAATTAATTTAGTTGGTGTCTCAAAATTATAAGATTTGGCTAAATCAACGGTAGGATTTCCATTCTTGTCATATTTGAATAAACCATTAAACAACCAGTCGGATATTTCACTACTAGCACTATCATTTGATAAAATAGGATTTAATCTACTCGGACTTGAACTCATAGATAGATTTAAAGTACTTGCACTTAAACAAGTAATGATTAATAGGTAAAAGGTTAATAATTTCATAGGGTATTGTATAGTTTTTTTATAAAAAAGTGCATAAAAAAAGGAGCAACTTTTGTCGCTCCTTTTTGAGAACAGTAAGAAATATACTCTTCGAAAACTCCAATTATCTTTTTGAGAATTGAGAAGATTTTCTTGCTTTTTTCTTTCCGAATTTTTTTCTTTCAACAGATCTTGAATCTCTTGTTAATAAACCAAAAGGTTTTAAGATAGCTCTGAATTGCTCATCAAAAGCAACTAATGCTCTTGAAATTCCGTGTCTTGCAGCATCAGCTTGTGCAGAATATCCACCACCAAGAGTTTTTACTACAATGTTTACAGAAGTTTCTTGTTTAGCAACATTTAATGGTTGCATAACTCTTTTTTTAATTGATTCGTGACCACCTAACCAAGCATCTAAAGATTGACCATTAATTGTTAATTGACCATTACCATTTTCTAGCCATACTTTAGCTACAGCTGTTTTTCTTCTTCCAGTTGCATATACTTTTGCCATTACTCTTATCCTTTAATTTGCGCAGTATGAGGGTGTTCACTTCCTGCATATACTTTTAATTTTTTTAACATAGCTTTTCCAAGAGTAGTTTTTGGAAGCATACCTCTAGTAGCTAGTTTGTATAATTTTTCTGGATTTTTTTCAAACATTTCAGACATTTTGTGAGTTTTTGTACTACCAAAATAACCTGAGTGTGTAAAGTAATTTTTACTTTCTAATTTTTTACCAGAAAATTTTGCTTTTGATGCATTTATAATAACAACAAAATCTCCGCAGTCTACATTTGGTGTAAAACAAGGTTTGTTTTTCCCTCTTAAGATAGTAGCAACTTCTGTAATAATTCTTCCGAATACTTTATCAGTTGCATCAACTACTATCCAATCTCTTTCGATTTCGTTAGCATGTGCCATTTGAGTAAATTTCATTTATTTTCTCCGCTTTTTTAATGAGGTGGAATCATAGTGTAGTAATGCTTAAAATTTACTTAAATTAAGTATATATTAATATATTATTGAGAATTGAGAACCTTTTTTAAATTCTGAATGTATTTCAAGGGTAAAATTATGTAAAGACAATACTGATTGTACTATGAAAAGTCCCAACCCAAGGGAATTATTCCACCCATTATTTGAAATTCTATAAAATTTATGATTTATCTTTTCTAACTCTTTTTCTTCAATTCCTATCCCTTTGTCTATGATGCAAATAGAGTTTTGTGAAATTTTTACTATTACTTCATCTTCAGAATATTTTAATGAGTTCTCAATTAGGTTAGAAATGGCCATAGAAATAAGAGTTTCATCAACTCTTAGAGTGATATCTTCTCCTAAAATTGTAATTTCTCTATTTTTATATTTATCTTTTAAATCACTAACGCAAGTAACAATTAGTTTTTTCATAGAACAAGGAACTAAAAGTAGTTCTTGTTTTCCCTCTTCTAGTTTTAATGTCAATCTTAACTTATCAATTATTTGAGACATTTTATTTGCATTTGAGTGAATTTTATGTAGAAATTTTGTTTTCATTGCCTGTGGCATTTGAACATCATTTAAAATGGTTTCACTATAACCTGAAATAATTGCAATAGGATTTTTAAATTCATGTGAAATTGCAGAGATAATTTCATCTTTTTGTCTATTCGCTAGTTTTAGTTTTGCATTTTGTTTTGCTTTTTGTTTTTCTCTTTTTGAAAGCTTTAATGCAACTTTATTTAAAAGTTTTGTAATTTTGTAAAATTCATAGGTATATTTTGAATTCATGATTGATGATGATTTTTTTTGAGCCAATAGCGTTAAAAAATGAAGAATATCATCAGTTTCTTTTTTTATTCTAAGACTAATAAAATATGTTGCTAAAAAAGCAATGATTAAAAAGAATGTAATAAACATAAAAATTTCTAAAGTAAGACTCACAAAATTATCTGTAATAGCACTTACATAATCAGCCATTCTTATATAATAAATATGATTTGAAACTACAATTTTTTTTGCTATATACATGAGCTCTTTGTTAATAGTTTCAGATTTTCTTGTATCTGTTCCTATCTCTTTATTTTGAGCTTCAATTATCTCTTTTCTATGTAGATGATTTTTTATTGTTGAAAGTTCAGTTTTATCACTATCCGCAATTACAACACCTTGTTCATTTATAATAGTTATTCTAAGATTTAGTTTTTCATGTAGATTTTGAATAATATTTGTAATATCACTTAAGTCATTTTTATCTTTAAAAACAATAGACAAAGTTTCAATATTTTGTAATAGGTTTCTTTCAATTAAACTTAGATAGATATTTTTTGACCAAAAATAGGTGATTATTGTTAAAGTTACTAAAATAGCTAAAAATATAGAGGTATAAGTTCTTATAAAAAGTTGATGTATTCTTAGCAAAAAATGTAACCTTCACCTCTGATTGAACGGATATACTCTTTATTTCCCTTTGGGTCGATTTTTGCTTTTAGTCTTTTAATTGCAACATTTACTGTTTTTTCTTTTTTATCAAAAGAGTCTTGCCAAACGCTATTTAATAAATGTTCTCGTGTCATTAAAATATCTTTATTTTTAATAAATTCAAGTAATAAATCATGTTCAAGATGGGTTAAATCAATCTCTTTTTCTTCTATATAAAACTTTTTATTTGAAGCTTTATATACAATATCTTTTACTTTTAAAATATCAATATCTTTTGATGTTCTTTTTATTACAGCTTTGATTCTTGCGCATAATTCTTTCATGTTAAAAGGTTTTGTAATGTAATCATCTGCATGGCTATCAAAACCATCAATAATATCTTCATCTTTATCTTTGGCTGTTACATAAATAACTGGGTTTGAATAACCTTGTTGTTTTATTTCATTTATGAACGTTGTTCCTTCAATTCCAGGAAGATTTCTATCCATTAAAATTAAATCAATATGTTCTTCATTTAAGACATTTCTTACATTTTTGTCAACAGTTAGAAAACCAATAGTTTCATAACCCTCTTTTTGAAGAGTGTATTCTAAAAGTTCTAAAATATCTTCTTCATCTTCAACAATTAAAATTAGTTTATTATTCATCTTGATTTGACTCTTTTTGTGTTACAACTTTCTTATTTGGCCTATCGTCATCATATTCAATTACTGTATCTTTTGAAATTTTTATAATTCCAGGTGAGAATTTAATAGCAAGAATCCTAAATACAAAAAATACAAAAATTACAAATAATAAAAATGTAATATCAAAGTAATCTCGATTTTTATTTGTTGTTAGAATAATTACATCACGGATTAGGAAAATGATAAAAATATCAATAACATATCTTAATCTTAAAGTCTCTTTTTTAATGAAATCAGAAATCATTTTCACAACTTCCATGATAACAATAAACTCTAACATTAGGATGATAGCTTTATAAAAGTCAATGCCCACAATTAATACTATTATTAAAATTAACATTGCGGCAAGGACTTCAAAGTTTGTACTGAAGTAGTTTTTTATTTTATTTAAAGCTTTTTTCATTTGGTGAATTGTATCATAAATATTATGATTGTACCATATCTCCACCAACTTGAGCAAAGTGTAATAAGTTAGCAATAGACACAGCTCTATCAGCTATTTTTTCAAGTCTTCTTAAGGCACTTAATATGTCAAAATACTCTTTTGATAAATCTAAATTTTTTGAGATTAATTTTAAAATATTTTTTTCAATCATTAAATATAAATCATCAGTTTTACTCTCTTCAACCATAACTCTATGATATTTCTCTTCAATATGTTTTGCATTTGTTTCATCTAATATTGAAATTGATGTTTTTAATGATAAAAGAGCTGATTTTAACAATGGAATTGCATACTCCAAAATCATACTTGTATTTAAATCATCAGAATAAGATTTTTTAAACATTTTTGAAAAATCTTTTGTATTTGAACCTGTTCTTACTAACTCATTTGTAATTTTTAAATAAGAAACTAACTGTCTTAAATCTTTTGCTTCTGGCGAATATAAAGCTAAAGTGGTAACAATAATATTATCAATTTCATTTGATCTTACAAGAAGTTTCTTTTCAGTAATTTCCACATTTTTTAAATCATCAATCTTTTTGTCTTCTAATGCTCTTAAAGATAATTCTAACGAATCTATAACTTCAACACCAATCTTTGATATTTCATCTTTTACGCTTTGTAATTTTGCTTCATAAGGTTTTAACATTATCCAAATCTCCCTGTAATATAATCTTCTGTTTTTTTGTTGTTAGGATTAACAAAGATAGTCTCTGTTTCATCATATTCAATCAATTTTCCTAAATGGAAAAATGCTGTATAATCTGCAACTCGTGCTGCTTGTTGCATATTATGAGTTACGGTAATAATTGTATAGTCTTGTTTTAATTCAAGCATTAAAGCTTCAATCTTTTCTGTACTAATTGGATCAAGTGCACTTGTTGGCTCATCCATTAAAATAACTTCTGGTTTAATTGCGATGGTTCTTGCAATACATAGTCTTTGTTGCTGACCTCCTGAAAGTGAAGTTCCTGGTTGATTTAGTTTATCTTTTACTTCATTCCAAAGGCCAGATTTAATAAGCGAAGTTTCAACTAACTCATCACAATCTTTTCCTTTTCTCACAATTCCATGTTTTAAGGGTGCATAAGCCACGTTATCATAGATTGATTTTGGAAAAGGATTTGGTTGTTGAAATACCATCCCCACTCTTTTTCTAACACTAACTTCATCAACATCTCTATCATAAATATTTTTATTGTCAATTATTATCGAGCCATCAATTTTTACTATAGGAATTAAGTCATTCATTCTATTTATACATCTTAAAAAAGTAGATTTTCCACAACCAGAAGGTCCTATTAGTGCTGTGATTTTATTTTCATATAACTCTGCTGATATATCAAATAGTGCTTGATTTACTCCATAATATAGGTTTAGATTTTTTACATCAATTTTTGTTTTATTATTATTTTTTATCATTAGTATTTACCCTTATTACCATTTAACTTCAAATTTCTTTCTCAAATAAATAGCAACCGTATTTAGTGAGATTAATATTGTTAATAACACCATAATTCCAGCTGCTGTTTTTTCTATATAAGTACCTTCTGGCATTCCTGCCCAAGTAAATAATTGTGCTGGCATAACAGTTGCAGCTTGTGTAACCATTGTTGGTGCATCTGGAATAAAAGCTATCATTCCAATAATAATTAACGGAGCAGTTTCTCCCATCGCTTGTGCTAAACCAATAATAGAACCTGTTAATACTCCTGGAAATGCAAGTGGTAAAACATGGTCACGTGTTACTTGAATTTTATTTAACCCTAATCCATAACCAGCTTGTCTAATACTATCAGGAACAGCTCTTAAAGCTGCTCGTGAACTAACTATTATAATTGGCAATGTCATAAGTGCTAAAGTTAATCCACCTACAAGTGGAGAAGACCTTGGCATTCCAAAAAGATTAATAAAAATTGCAAGTCCTAAAAGACCAAATAAAATTGATGGAATTGCTGCTAGATTATTAATATTTATTTCAATAAATCTTGTAAATTTATTATCAGTTTCAAACTCTTCAAGATAAATTGCAGTCATTACGCCAATAGGAAAAGCAACTGCCATTGTAATTATCAAAGTAAGAACAGAACCTACCATTGCTGAATATAGACCTGCATATTCTGGAATTTTAGAATCGCCATTTGTAAAGAAAATAGTGTTGAATTTATTTTTGATTATACCTTGAGCGTATAATTCATCAACTAAAGTAGTCTCTTTATCTTTTAATTTATGATGGTGGTCTTTTAAATATTGATCAACTTGGTCATCTGCTAAAACCCACGTAGTTTGAGTTGTATCCATTAATTTTGGATTTTCTTTTATCATATTTGGGATATCTCTAAGCCATGCTCTTGATACAAGATTTCTATATTTTTTATCAATAGCAAATCTTGAATCTTCAATAGATTTTTCGTTATATGTAACCTCAAGTTGAATATATGCTGCTTTAAATGCTGGCAAACCTTTTCCTACAATATCAAAAAGAAAAAATGATAAAAATGCAATTGAAAATATTAATGAAGTTAAAGTAAACTTTTTAAATCTTCTTGCACTTGCATGTCTTTTTTTTAAGCTTGGATCGTAAAATGGATTATCTTGTTTGTTTTTCTTTTTTCTTTTAATCATAATGTATTCACTTTATATTTTTCTTTGAATTTTCTAATTAGTGATAGTGAAATCATATTTAGAATAAGTGTCACAATAAATAATACTAATCCTAATGCAAATGCTGAAAGAGTTTCAGGTGAATTAAACTCAAAATCTCCCACAAGTGAGTTAACAATGGTAACTGTAACTGTTGTCATATCTTCGAGTGGATTCCATGAAAGATTTGGTCGTAAACCTGCTGCCATTACAACAATCATTGTTTCCCCTAAAGCTTTTGAAAGTGCTAATAGTGAAGCTGAAATAATTCCTGGCATTGCAGATGGCAAAACAATATTTTTGATAGTTTCGCCATGTGTCATTCCCAATGCAAAAGCTGCTTTTCTTTGACTATCTGGAACTGCACGAATTACATCATCAGATAGTGATGAAATTACAGGAATAATCATAATTCCCATTACAATTCCTGAAGCAAGAGCAGAATTAAAGGTAGCTTCAATCCCAAAAAATTCAGCAATCCTTACAACAAATGGAGCAACTGTAATTGCTGCAAAAAAACCATAAACAACAGTTGGAATACCTGCTAGTACTTCAAGCATTGGCTTTAAATAATCTCTTAGATTTGCACTAGCATATTCACTCATGTAAATTGCACTTCCAAGACCAATTGGAATTGCAACTGTAAGTGCAATAAGTGTTATTATAAATGTTCCAGAAAAAATTGGTAATGCACCGAATTGACTGCCAATTACTCCTGGTGACCAGATAGTTCCTGAAATGAAATACCAAAAACTTCTTAATTTAAAAAATTCTATTGCTTCAAATAATATTGAAAATAGAATTCCAAATGTAGTTAAAATAGAAATTGCTGCTGCACAGATTAAAGCTATTTTAATTAATTTTTCATTTAATTCTCTTTGCTTTTTTCTTGAATCAAAAGTGTCCAATAATATTACCTTTATACTAAATATTATTGATATACTAAATAAAAATAGTTACACAATGGTTACAGTGGTTACAATATACTTGAAATAGGCTTTGCAGAACCCTTTGATGCTTTCTTTAAGACATTTAATGTTGAATCAAAATTATTTATATTTGATTTAGAATTTATCTCTATGATTGCAGATGAAACAGATAATAAGTTAAAACTTCTTTCAACATTAAATCTATCTTTTGCCATTATAAATCCATTTTCTTTATCTTTCTTCGAATATAAATTTTCCATTGAATTTTTAAATTCTATTTGAACATTATTTGTTAATTCAAAAACTTCTTCAAATTTATGGTCTCTTAATCCAACAAAAAAATCATCCCCGCCAATATGAGCAATAAAAGTATCTTTTGGATATCTTTTTTGTAAAAGCTCAGAGAAGACTAAAATAGCTCTATCTCCTAATCTAAAACCATAAATATCATTAAATGGTTTAAAATCATTAAAATCAAAATAGATAATATGTGTAATACTTTTTTGTATTTTTTTAAGAGTTTTTTCAATAAATTTCTCTATTTGATTATTCCCTGGCAATTTTGTAAGTGGATTTTGATTTGTGGCTATCTCAATATTTCTTTTATACGATAGAGTTAAAAGAGAGTTAAGATTGATAAAACCTCTATATTTGTTTGATTGGGTTATAAAAATTCCTAAAGAATCTTTTGAATTTAAGTTATACATTTCAAGTATTTTATCAATTCCCCAAGATATTTCAACTGATAATGCTGGTTTTAAATATTTTATTAAAGTTGATGAGAATGTTTTATTTTGTGCAAGTGATAATCCATATTGAGAATAAGAAATCTTTTTTATATCACTTTCATAAATAATTCCTAGAAAGTTATCATATTCATCAACAATTGGAACAAAATTATTTCTAGTTGATTCTTTAACATGAACAAATAACTCATATAAAGAGGTATTTACATTGAGTGCAACAATAGGTTCAATAAATTCTTCATCAATTGTGGTATTAGGACTATTCCTTTTATCTTCATTGATTAAAGTAACCATATTATTATAAATACTTTTTATTTCTTCAATCTCTATCGTTGGTTTTTGAACTAAAAATCCTTGAATAAAATCTGCACCTATATCTTTACATGTGTAAAACTCTTTCGCTGTTTCAACACCTTCTGCAATAACTTGCATTCCCATAATATGAGCCATTTCGATTATTGATGAACAAAAAAGTTTTTTCTTTGAATCTTGATCAATATTTGAAATAAAATATCTATCAAGTTTAATAATATGCGCTTCACTAAAATATAAAAGTTTTAAGCCTGAAACACCAATCCCAAAATCATCAATTGCAATTGTAAAACCTTCTTCTTTGTATCTTTGAATCATTGTAGATAGAGCATTTTGCTCAATAGATGTACCTTTTTCACTTAATTCAAAGCAGATATTGTTCTTATTTAGGTTATATTTTTTTAGGATTTTAGAGGTATTTCCCATTGAAAAGTTTTTATTATAAATTATTCTATTATCTAAATTATAAAATAATCGTAAATTATCAATTTCAATTTCAGAAAATCTTTGAATAGCTTTTTCTCTTAATTGCAAATCTAATTCATATAAATAATCATCATTGAAAGCCATGTTAAATAAATCATCAATTGCACTTAACCCAGGTATATTTTGAACATTTCTTATAAGTGCTTCAACTGCATAAATTTTACCCGTATGAGAGTAAATGATAGGTTGAAAAGCATAATCTAATTTTTCAATAATTTGATTCCAGTTTTGCATTGTTAACCTAAACTTAGTTTTATAATATCATTGCTAAGTTTTTATCTCTTTGTTCGCGTCAACAGATAAAAACTCAGCAATGATATTTTTTAAAAAAGAAGAGTTATCTTCTTTTTTAATTTGTTACTTTAGTTGCTCTAAAGTTAATTTTTCACTATTCATTACTTTTGCTCTTGCAGCATTTCTAACATCGCTTGGAAGAACAATAAGTCCTAATTCTGTTAAAACACCATTATTACCAATCATCTTTTCAGACATAAATAAGTTTGTGTATTCTTTTAAAGCAGGAACTTCTTTTGCATGTGCATTTTTAATATAAAAATACATAGATCTTGCAATTGGGTATTTAGCAGAAGAAATAGTATCAACTGTAGGAGTTACATTATCAATTGTTAATCCAACAACTTTGTCTTTGTTCTCTTCTAAGAAAGAGTAACCAAAGATCCCAATAGCAGCAGAATTTTTAGTTAATTTTTGAACAATTAAATTATCATTTTCACCAGATTCAATATAAACACCATCTGTTCTAATAACTGAATAAGCTTTATATTTTTTATTTGCAGTTTCATCAGCTTTGAATAAATCTGTATAAACTGGCATTTTTTCAAATACATGTTGTAATACTAACTCTTCAAAAGAGTCTCTCGTTCCTGATGATTTTGGTGGTCCATAAACAACGATTTCTCTTGAAGGTAAAGTTGCATCTATATCTGACCATTTTTTATAAGGATTTGCAATTAAAGATTTTCCATCTTTAGAAGGAACTTCTTCTGCAACTGCTAAAGCTAATTGAGCTTTTGTTACGTTAAATGTAGTAACTTTTGCATCTTGAGCAATTGCAATACCATCAAAACCAATAATAGCTTCAGTTATATCTGTTACACCATTTTCTTCACATAATTTGAATTCTTTATCTTTCATTCTTCTTGATGCATTCGAAATATCAGGTGTATTTAAATCAGCACCAGAACAAAATAGTTTCATTCCTCCACCAGTTCCAGTTGATTCAACAACAGGTGTTGGGAATTTTGTAGTTGCACCTAATTCTTCAGCAACTGAAGATGAAAAAGGATAAACTGTAGAAGAACCAACAATTTTAATTTGGTCCCTTGCACTTAAAGTAGTAGTTAACAATGCACTTGCGATTAATGCTATTGATGTTTTTTTGAAAGTCATTTTCTTCTCCACGTTTTATTTATGGCAGAAGTTTAATAACTATTGATTACATTTCGGTTACTTCTTTTTTGAATTTACTTTTAAATTCATCATAAGTTCTTACAAAAAGTTCTTCGCAATCATTTGGTTTGTAGATTACAGCTTTTGTCCAAACATCATTTTCTTGAATTTTACAAAAGTTTATAGTAGTGTAGGGTTTATTATTTTTGTAGTGTATATAAGTTTTATTTAGTTCTATCATAAAAAAACTAATGGATTATAATCCATTAGCTTCGATGAGTCTAGATTGATGATCAGCAATAAGAGGATCAATCACTTCATCAAACAGACCATCATTCATGATGTAATCAAGTCTATATAAAGTCAAGTTGATTCTATGATCACTGATTCTATTTTGTGGATAGTTATAAGTTCTAATTCTTCCACTTCTATCACCAGTACCAACTTGTTCTTTTCTTGTAGCACCTTCTGATTCCATTTTTTTGTGCATCTCTATATCATAAAGTTTTGCTTTTAAAACTTTCATAGCTCTATCTTTATTCTTATGTTGAGACTTCTGATCTTGATTTGTTACAACAATTCCAGATGGAATATGAGTGATTCTAACAGCCGAGTCTGTAGTATTTACAGATTGACCACCATTCCCACTGGCTCTCATAACATCAATTTTTAAATCATTTGGATTAATTTCTACTTCTACATCATCAACTTCAGGCATAACAGCAACTGTAATAGCTGATGTATGAACTCTTCCTTGAGATTCAGTTGCAGGAACTCTTTGTACTCTATGTGTACCACCCTCAAATTTTAATTTTGAGTAAACATGGTCACCTTTTATTAGAAATACAATCTCTTTGTACCCATGTGCTTCGCTTTCGCTAGAGCTCATGATTTCAACTTTCCAACCATTGTTTTCTGCATATCTTAAATAACCTCTAAAAAGATCACCTACAAAGATAGCAGCTTCATCACCACCTGTCCCAGCTCTTAACTCTAAATAGATATTTTTATCATCATTAGGGTCTTTCGGAATCATTAAAAATTTAATTTCATCTTCAAGTTTTGGTTTTCTTGTTTCTAATTCTTTGAGTTCTTCTTTTGCTAAATCTCCAAGTTCTGGATCATCAAGCATCATTTTGTTTTCATCAATGTCATCCATTAATTTAACATACTCACGAGCTTTAATAACAATAGGTTGCATATTTGACTGCTCTTTTGATAAATCAGTCATTCTTTTTATATCATTTGTAATATCTGGAGCCATTAATAAATTATTAATTTCTTCATATCTATTAATAAATGGTTGTAGTCTGCTTTTTAACATAAATTATATAGCGTTAACTTTTACTTGTAATCTACTAACTTTTCTAGCAGCAGTTTCTTTTTTAATAATACCTTTAGATACACAATGGTGTAAATATTTGTTAGCTGTTTTCATTGCGTCAACTGCTTTTTCTTTGTCTGCTGTTTCGATTGCAGATAATACATTTTTCGTTACATTCTTGATTCTAGTTTTATAAAATCTGTTTCTTTCTGTTTTAATTCTAGTTTGTCTAGCTCTTTTCTCAGAAGATTTGTGATTTGCCATTTTTTTTAACCTCTTTGTAAAAATTTTAAGGGTAGAATATTACCTAAAGTAACTTAAACAGAGTTTAATTTTAGGAAGATTTAATGAAACTATTCGGAACAGATGGCGTTAGAGGCAAAGCAGGTGATTTTTTAGATGCAATTACAGTACTAAAATTGGCAAAAGCTGCGGGTATATATTTTAGAAAACATTCAACTACTAAGAAAATTCTTGTAGGAAAAGACACAAGAAGAAGCGGTTATATGATTGAAAATGCACTTGTTAGTGGTTTAACAGCTGTTGGTTATGATGTAATTCAAATAGGACCAATGCCAACTCCTGCAATTGCATATTTAACAGAAAGTATGAGATGTGATGCTGGTATTATGATTAGTGCATCTCATAATCCTTTTGAAGATAATGGAATAAAGTTTTTTGATAATCATGGTAATAAATTAAATACAGATTGTGAAGAGGCAATAGAAGCAATTTTTAATGATAGTGAATTAATGCAAACTGAACAAGTAACTGGACGGAACATCGGTGCGTCAAAAAGAATTGATGATGTTATTGGAAGATATATTGTATCGATTAAAAGTTCATTTCCAAGAGATTTAAATTTAAGTGGTATGAGAATTGTCCTTGATTGTGCAAATGGAGCAGCTTATAAAGTTGGACCTACAATTTTGCAAGAATTAGGTGCAGATGTTATTGTTGTAAACAATAAACCAGATGGATTTAATATTAACGAAGATTGTGGGGCTATGCATCCTGAGCATATTGGTAAAATTGTAAGAGAATATAGAGCTGACATAGGCCTTGCTCTTGATGGTGATGCTGATAGATTAGTAATTATTGATGAAAAAGGTGAAGTAGTTGATGGAGATAACCTAATTGGTGCTTTATGTACTTTCTTAAAAGATGAGAAGCTTTTAAATACTAATGCTTGTGTAACAACAGTGATGTCAAATAAAGCTTTAGAAGATTATTTAGCTAAAAATGGGATTGAACTTTTTAGATCAGATGTTGGAGATAAACACGTTCTTGAAATAATGAAAGAAAAAAACATTAACTTTGGTGGTGAACAAAGTGGACATATTATTTTTTCTGATGTTGCAAAAACAGGTGATGGATTAGCTTCGGCACTTCAAGTATTAGCGCTAATTATAAAATCAGGTAAGAAAGCTAGTGAAGTATTAAATCCTTTTGAGTTATATCCTCAGATTTTACATAATATGAAAGTAGTTGAAAAAATTCCTTTAGATAAAATAAAAGGTTTAGAAGAGATTTTAAAACCAATTAGAGAAAAAGGAATGAGAGATTTGATTAGATATTCAGGAACTGAAAATAAAATTAGATTACTTCTTGAGGGAAAAAACAAAAAAGATGTTGATGATGCAATGGAAACTCTAAAATTATTTTTCAAAAAAGTATTATGAAAAGAGAGTTAAAGTTAAGCATAACTATTTTTGTAGTTGTATTTTTAATAGATCAAATTGTTAAATTCGGATTTGCAAATTTAGCTTGGGATGTAAATGGTCCTTATATGTCATTAAAACTGGCATATAATTATGGTGTTGCATTCTCAATGTTCGCATTTTTAGAGCATTATTTAAAATATATACAATTAGTTCTTGTTTTATTAGGAACATTATATTTATTTAAAAACCCAAATGTTTTTAAAGAGTATTATATTCCAACTGCTTTATTGTATGCAGGCGGTTTATCTAATATTTTAGATAGATTTACTTATGGTGGAGTTGTTGATTATTTTTATTGGCATCATTGGTTTGAATTTGCAATTTTTAATATAGCAGATGTTATGATAGATTTAGCCGTTGTAATAATTATTTTTAAACAAATTAAACAATCTCGTGAAGAAAAAAAGCAAAATGAGATTAAATCTTAGAGTTTTGTAGCTTAAAATAAATTTAGCTATAATCCAACAAATTTTAGAAAATGACAGGAAAATTGATATGGGTCAAACAATAACAGAAAAAATTTTTAGTGAGCATGTAGGTCATAAAGTATATGCAGGAGAGATTGTAAGAAGTCCAATTGATATGGTAATTGGAAATGATATTACAACTCCAATTTCTATCAAAGCATTTGAAGATGGTGGTTTTGAAAAATTAGTAAATCCTGAAGGTTTTGCTATTGTTCTTGACCACTTCATTCCTGCAAAAGATATAGCTTCTGCAAATCAAGCAAAAATCTCTAGAGATTTTGCAATGAAACATGATTTAAAATATTTCTTTGATGAAAAAGACATGGGAATTGAACATGCACTTTTACCTGAAAAAGGTTTAGTATTACCAGGTGATGTAATTATTGGTGCAGATTCACATACATGTACACATGGTGCACTTGGTGCATTTTCAACAGGTATGGGTTCAACTGATATTTCATTTGGAATGATTACTGGTGGGAATTGGTTTAAAGTTCCTGAGTCAATCAAAGTTATCTTTAAAGGTAAACCAGGTTCTTATGTAACAGGTAAAGATTTGATTTTAGAAATTATTAGAATCCTTGGTGTTGATGGAGCTTTATATAAAGCTTTAGAGTTCACTGGTGATACAATTCAATACTTATCAATGGATGATAGATTTTCATTATGTAATATGGCTATTGAAGCTGGTGCTAAAAATGGAATTGTTGCATACGATGATGTTACAAAAGAATTCTTAGATAAAACAGCAGAGTTAAATGGTGGATTAAGAGCAGAGCCAAAAATTCATTATTCTGATGAAAATGCAAAATATTGTCAAGTAATTGAAATTGATGTTGAAGCTTTAAATCCAGTAATTGCATATCCATTTTTACCATCAAATGGTCACTCAGTAAATCAAGCGGTTATTGATAATATTAGAGTTGATCAAGTATTTATTGGAAGCTGTACAAATGGAAGATTATCAGATTTTAAAGTTGCAGCTGAAATTTTAAAAGATAAAAAAGTTGCACGTCATGTAAGACTTATTGTAACACCAGGAACTCAAAAAATCTTAAGAGATGCGCAAAAAGCTGGATATATTGATATTTTAGTTGATGCAGGTGCAGTTGTATCAAATCCTACATGCGGAGCATGTTTAGGTGGATATATGGGAATTCTTGGTGATGGAGAAGTTTGTATTTCTACAACTAATAGAAACTTTGTTGGAAGAATGGGTTCAAGAAGCTCAAAAATTTATTTAGCAAATAGTGCAGTTGCAGCTGCATCTGCAATTTCTGGATATATAACAGATCCAAGAAGTTTATAAAATGATTACTCCTTTTGAAATTACATGTGTAATTTTAAGTGGAGGCAAAAGCTCACGAATGGAAGAAGATAAATCTCTTCTTCCCTTTGCTTCAAAAACTTTAATACAATATCAATATGAGAGATTAAAACCATACTTTAAAGATGTTTACATTTCATCAAAAGTTGATAAATTTGATTTTTTAGATAAAAAATATCTAATAATTGATGAAAATAAAGAAGTTTTTTCTCCAATATTAGCATTAGATACAATTTTCAAAATTTTTCAAAATCAAAAAATATTTATAATAACTGTTGACTCTCCTTTTGTCTCAATTGAAACAATATCTAAATTAATTTATGAATCAAAAGATTGTGATATTTGTATTGCCCAAACTGAGAAAACACATAATTTATGTGGAATATTTTCTTCGAATATAAGTATAAGTATTAAAACTATGATTTCAAACCATATACATAAAGTTTTTTATTTAATAAAAAATAATAAATTTAAAATTATACAATTTCATAATAATGGAGAGTTTACAAATATAAATAATAAAAATGACTATAAAGAAGCATTAAATAATATAATCTTACCTTATAATAGATAAATAAATAAATATTTTTATATAAGTCAGTTATTATATTTGTTTTGTTATTCTTAGTAATAATATAAATAAGATCAAGGAAACTAAAATGGTAAAGAATGAACTAGACAAAGCTTTAGAACTAGTTGATTGTGAAATAAAAAAAAGTGGAATTTCAAGAAGAGAAGCTTTCAAATTGGCAGGAATGGGCTCAGCTGCCTATTTATTTGGAGGTGGAAGTGAAGCAGAAGCTGCTACTGAAGTAAAAGCTAGTGATGCTGTTGGAAAAATTTTAATTATTGGAGGAGGATTAGCAGGTATTTCAACTGCTGCTAGATTAGCAAATACTTTATCTAATCCTGATATTACAATAGTTGAACCAAATCCAAAATCTGTGTGTTATCAACCAGGAACAACACTAGTAGCTTCTGGAATCTATACAAAAGCTGATATTGATTATGACACAAAAGATTTTTTACCAAAAGGTGTAACTCTTTTAAAAGATAGAGCGATTGATTTTAATCCTGATGCGAATAAAGTTGCTTTAGAATCAGGAGATACTTTAACTTATGATTTTTTGATTATTGCTGCAGGAATAACATTAGATTATGGAGCAATTAAAGGGTTAGAAGAAGTAGGTGATGCTTATACAGCAGGTGATGCTTCTAAAATATTAAAAGTTTTTAAAGATACAGGTGTAACCTCAGTTTATAATATTGATTCATCAGTTGCTATGTGGGAACAAATGCAAAAGTTTGTACAAAAAGCAAAAGATGGTCAAAAAGTAAATGGTGTATTCACTGACCCTAATACTGCAATCAAATGTGGAGGGGCTCCTAAAAAAGTTATGTATCTTACAAATGCTAGATTAAATGAAGCAAATGCAAGAGCAAATGCAGATTTATCATTTTATACAGATTCTGGAAAATTATTTGGCGTAAAAGAGTATGCAGATGCAATTGAAAAACAGTTTATTGCAAGAGATATGAAGTGGAATTTTAATCATAATTTAACTGGAGTTGATTTTACAAAAAAAATAGCAACATTTGATAAGCATTGGCAAGAAAAAGGTGAATATGATAAAGATTTAGAAGAATATGAAACAGTAACTAAGCATGCTAATATTGATGTTGCTTTTGATTTTTTACATATTACTCCTCCTCAAAAAGCTCCAAACGAAATAGCAAATTCTGCAGTTGGTTCTGCAAAGGGTTGGGTTCCTGTTAATAAAGAAACATTACAACATGTTAAATATAATAATATTTTCTCATTAGGTGATATTGCAGCTGTTCCTATGGGTAAAACAGGTGGTTCAGTTAGAAAACAGTATAAAGTGCTAGTTGATAACTTAATATCTATTATGGAAGGTAAAGAGCCTAGTTCGAAATATGAAGGATATACTGTTTGCCCATTAATTACTGATATTGGTAAAGTAATGTTAGCAGAATTTGATTGGACGGCAAAACCAACTCCATCATTTCCACTTGATCCAACTCAGGAGAGATACATTTGGTGGTTATTGAAAGTTTATTTACTAAAACCAATGACACAATATGGAATGTTAAGTGGCAAAGCATAAAGGTATATTTTGCTAAAAAAGTTATTGATTTTTTTTAATATTGAAATATTAATTTTTATATTTATAGGAACATCAAGTTTTGCATCAGAAATTGATAATATGTCAATTTCTGAAAAGAAAGTTTTAGAATTAGTTCAGGAAAATCAATTAAAACAAGTTGACTTTAATTATGTAAAAAAAGTTATAAAGCAGGGAAGTAGAACTACAGTAGATGCAATTTTAATTGATGTGAGACCTGAGATCAAATATCAAAAAGGAACAATTCCTACAAGCATAAATATTCCTGATACAAAGTTTGAAGAATATTTTCCTTTATTAAAAAATATTCCACTTGATAAAGAATTAATAGTTTATTGTGCAAGTTCTACTTGTACAAAAAATATAGTTATTGCTGAAAAACTAAAAGGAAAAGGTTTTACAAATATAAACGTTTATTTAGGTGGAGAATCTGAATGGAAGGATTTAAGTTATCTTGAAATTGATACCTCAGTAATAAAAATTTTTCAAGAAAAGAATAGTGCTTTAATTGTGGATGTAAGATTATATTCAAAATTTTTACAAGAAACAATACTTGGTGCAATTTCAATTCCAGATAATAATTTTAATAAATTAATAGGGAGATTTCCTATTAATAAAAATGAAAAAATTGTTCTTTTTTGTGAAGGACATAGTTGTGAAAAATCACATAATATTGCAAATAAATTAGTATCATTAGATTATAAAGAAGTAATGGTGTATTCAGCAGGGTTTGAAACTTGGAAAAATGAGTCTTTACCAACTACTAGGTTAAGTATTGAAACAAAAAAATAGTAAATAAAAAATTGAGTAAAAAAAAGGGTTAGAAGAAAATCTTCTAACCCTTTTTTAGTGTTTGCAAATTTATTTTAGTGCAGATTTAGCAGTTACTACTAAAGATGCAAATGCAGCAGAATCATTCATAGCCATATCAGCTAAGATTTTTCTATCAAATTCTAAACCAGATAATTTTAATCCGTTCATAAATCTTGAGTAGTTAATATCATTTAATCTACAAGCTGCATTGATTCTTATAATCCATAGTTTTCTAATATCTCTTTTTTTCTGTCTTCTATCTCTAAAAGCATAAACTAAAGATCTTTCTAATTGTTCTTTAGCTTTTCTAAAGTGTTTTCTTCTACCACTGAAGAAACCTCTAGCAGCTTTTAATACTTTCTTGTGTCTTCTTCTTCTTACAACACCAGTTTTAACTCTAGGCATATATATTTCCTTTCTTTACCATTATTTTTAAATAAGGTGTCAGCTATTGCTGAACTTTTCCATCATTTGATGGAGGGACAAAAATTACTTTTTTATAAAAGTAATTACGCTTTACACAACGCTATAAGAATTCTACCAGCATCAGTACTATGTACAGTTTTTGGTCCTCTTAAGTTTCTTTTTCTTTTTTGTGTCATTTTAGTTAAGATATGGCTTCTAAAAGCTGATCCTCTTTTAATTGACCCGTTTTTCTTCACTTTAAATCTTTTTAAAGCGCCACTAACTGTTTTCATTTTTGGCATTGAAGAATCCTCCTTATAAATTTGCAATTTCATTTAAACATGAAAAAGTTTTGGATTATACTTAAAATCAACTTATTTTAAGTTTAAAAAAATAGGATTTATATTCTGAATAAAAGAAAAGAAGAGAAAAACTCTTCTTTTAATTTGGAGTAAAATTTTTAGTTTTTTGGAAGAGCCATCATATTAACGTATCTTCCCTCAAGTTTAGGTTCTTTGTCCATTACCGCAATATCTTCAATCATTGGCCATATTTTATTTAAAACATCAACCCCAGATTGAGGATTAGCCATTTCTCTACCTTTTAAGAAAACTCTAAATTTAACATGATTTCCCTCTTCAATGAATTCTCTTGCATGTTTAACTTTATAGTTAATATCATTTTCAGCAATTTTAACAGATAATTTAATCTCTTTAACAACAATTACTTTTTGATTTTTTTTAGCTTCTTTTTTCTTTTTTTCTTGTTGGTATCTAAATTTACCATAATCCATGATTTTTGCAACAGGAGGTTTACCATCTGGAGCAATTAAAACTAAGTCTAAACCTAAGCTATCGGCAGTTTGAAGCGCTTCAGCTGTGCTAATTATCCCATAATTAGTACCATCATCACCTGTACATCTCACTTCTTTTACTGTAATCATTTCATTCATGATTACATCGTCTTTTCTTTTGTCTTTACTCAAATTTTGCTCCCGCTTATTATTTCATTTAGCATTGATATAAACTCATCTTTGCTCATATTTGATTGTTCTCTAGTTCTTCTATTTCTTAAAGCAACAGATTTATTAGCAACTTCTTCATCTCCAATAACAACTATCATTGGAACTCTTTGTTTCTCTGCCATTCTAATTCTTTTATTTAAACTTTCATTCATATCAAAGATTTTTGAATCCATGTCATTTTCTTGTAATTCTCTTTGTAATTCTTTTGCATATTCAACATGAGTATCAGCAATTGGTACAAAAATAACTTGAGTTGGTGCAATTGCAAATGGAAATTCACCTGCACAATGTTCTGTTAGAATTCCAATAAATCTTTCAAAAGAACCTAATATTGCTCTATGAATCATTACTGGTTGTTCTTTTTCCCCTTTTTCATTGATAAATTCTGCATTAAATCTAGAAGGTAAGTTCATATCAACTTGAACAGTTCCACATTGCCATTTTCTTCCAATTGCATCTAAGATTTTAATGTCGATTTTTGGACCATAAAATGCTCCTCCACCCTCATCAATACCATAAGAAATATTTTTCTCATTTAGTGCATCCATGATACCAGCAGTTGTTTTTTCCCAGAAAATATCATCACCAATTGCTTTTTCTGGTTTTGTAGATACTTCAATCTCATATTTGAAGTCAAACATTTTAAGTAATGAATCTACAAATTCAAGAACTTCAAATATTACTTGTTTTATTTGATCTTGTGTACAAAAAATATGTGAATCATCTTGAGTAAACTCTCTAACTCTAAATAATCCATGCATAGCTCCTGACATTTCATGTCTATGAACAACCCCATATTCGAAAAGTTTTTTTGGTAAATCTTTATATGAAACTAAATTATTTTTAAAGATTTGAATATGACCAACACAGTTCATTGGTTTAATACCATATTCTTGATCATCAATAGTAGTAAAATACATATTCTCTTTATAATTTGCATAGTGACCAGAGATTTTCCACATTTCTGCTTTTAAAATTTCTGGACCACGAACTGGTTCATAACCTCTAATTCTATGTGCTTTATATAAAAGATGTTCAAGTTTACTTCTTAATCTTGCTCCATTTGGTAACCACATTGGAAGTCCTGCTCCCACATCATCATTAAATGTGAAAAGTTCTAATTCCGTACCTAGTTTTCTGTGGTCTCTTTTTTTAGCTTCTTCAATCATTTTTGTATAATCAAATAATGCTTGTTTATCGAAAAATGCAATACCATAAATTCTAGTAATCATCTCATTCTTTTCATCACCACCAAGATAAGCACCAGCCACTCTTGTTAATTTGAAACTTCTAATCATTCTAGTATTTGGTAAGTGAGGACCTCTACATAAATCTTCAAAATCACCTTGTTTATAAATCGTTAGGGTATCATCTTTGATATTTTTAAGAACAGCTTGTTTTAATTCATCATTCTTGAATTTTTCGAAAAACTCTTCTTTTGTAGTTTCGTGTCGGGTAATCGGAAGTTTTCTATCTGCGATTTCTTTCATTTTCTTTTCAATAGTGGGTAAATCCTCATCTGAGATTTTACTTTCTACTTTAAAGTCATAGTAAAAACCTTCTTTTACAACAGGTCCAACGAAGAATTTTGCTTCAGGATAAAGTTCTTTGATAGCTTGAGCCATCATGTGAGCACAAGAGTGTCTTAAAATATCTAAAGATTCTTTTGAATCATCAGCTTTAATCTCTTCTCCTTGGATATTTAAAGCCAGAGCAGTTTGAAGGTCGTAGATTTGACCATCTTTTAATATACCAATAGGTTCCAATAAATTCCTTTTTTTCTTAATTATTTATTAAATTACGTTTATTTTACCTCAAACTGACTTAAACTTAATGAGATATAACTTAATTTAGTAAATTTTCGTTACAATTAAGCATGATTTTAAACGTATCAAAAATAAAAACAGAAAGTATATTGTTATTTTGTAAAGACTTAATTCTATCTTATAAAGATGGAATAGACTTAGACAAATATGTTATGGATAAAGAAGTTATTACTAAATTTAATAATATTGGGAATGATATGTTAAAGCAGATTTCTAATGTAACATTATCTCCAAACTACTATTTATTAAATAGAAAACATTATAAAATAAAAGCTATTTTAGATGGATATAATTTTATAAATACTGAAATATCAAAAAATTTAAAACAAAATGAAGAGTTTAACCCTTCGATGCTTTATTTCTCTCTTCTTGCTCTTTGGTTTAAAGAGTTAAATAAAGAATCAAAATCAAAAGAGTATATTTATTTTATTATTTATCCATATGCAAATGTTTATGATAATCTTTTAATAGAGATAAAAGATAAAGAGTTTAGAAAGTTGAATATTAAAATGATTGAACTTGCTGAAAAAGTTATATATAAATTTGATAAATACAATTTTAACTAGAAAGTATAAAAAAGGGAGTTAAACCCCTTTTTTATATTTTTAAAATCTATATCTCATATAAGCTCTAACATCTTGAGCTTCTTTAACTGGATTTTGTCCAGCACTTTGAGCTTCTGCCATTGTCATAGGAGTTCCATCTGCTCCAAAGAATGAGTTTGAACCAGTGTAGTCATATTGCATTAATACATAACTAACTCCAAAACTTAAAGCATCTGTTAATTTTTGAGTTCTATAAACTTCCCACGCTTGACCTCTAACTGCTATTTTACTTCCTGCGTAAGTATCTTCACCATAAGTCATAGATCTCCAGTATTTACTACCTTTGTTCCATTCAAATCCAATTTTTGCACTATCAGGTAAAATAGGACAAGGTGCATTTACTCCCAACCAAACAGATGTTCCTGTTTCAGACTCCAGTGAACCTAACATACCTTTTTCATTTGGATTAGTTTTACTTGCTGCAAATGAAGCAAAAGCTATAGTACTATCTAAATAATCTGAAATACCATTTCCAATTCCTTCAGTTTTAAATAAAATTGTTGCATAGTCAATGTCTCCAACATCTTTAAATGATGGAGTCATTGTTTGTAAAGTATATGCATTGTTCATATCAGGATTTTGTTGGTAATTTTTATATGCAGCATTAAAATTTTGTAAAGATTGTTTATCAAATCCAATTAAATTCCAAGCTCTTGCATAATTCATGTGAACTGAATATTGTCCATCATCATAAGGAACAACAATTAATCCTAATAAGTCAACATCAACATTTTTATCATCATCTGTTGAGTAAGCTGGGCTAAACATATCAAATCTTGGAGTTGCATTTGTTAGACCTCTACCTGCACAAATTTTAAACCAAGAACCAGTAAATCCTGTAACTGCTTCAGTATCAAATTTAAATGAGAATCCATCAAATTCAACATCAACTACATGTGAAAGCGGAGAGTTTTCTTTTTGATCATTTCTTATATTTATAGGTAAACCATCTGTTGATGGACGTCTACCAACTGATGCTGACCAAGGAACATCTGTACCTAGGAATGTATCATTTGAGTATAACCAATATGCTTCTTTTAATTTGATTGTATTATCTGTTGCATTTTCATTTGTAACCCAATCAAAGTTTGCATATCCAGGATTTGTATTTGATTGAGAGTGGTCAGCAGTATCTCCAAAAGCTTTGTTGTAAGATAATTTTCCATGAAATGATGAATTGTCATCAGCTTTATATCCCATACCTAACCATAATCTATTAGTCATTAAGGCATTGTTTTTTGCTTTTGAACCATCTGCAAGTTTATATTGTATATTATCAACTTGTGTTCTAAAATCAACATCCCATTTTAAATTATCATTCCCACTTTGGATTTTTGCTGCTGTTGCTGTTTTTGAAACTGTATCAAGTTTTTTTTCAATTTTTTCAATTCTTTTTTCATCAATAGTTGTTACCGCAGGTTGTTCAATTTTTTTTGTTTGTGTATCCTCTTGAGCTGCAACTTTTTTTTCTAAAGCATCAATTTGAGCTTTTAGAGCTTGAATTTGTTTTAACATTTCTGCATTAATATCACTAGCAAAAGATGTACTTGCAAATGCTGCTACGCATGATAGAGCAATTAGACTTTTTTTCATGTTTTTTTCCTTTTTTAAATTTTTATTATTCTTGTTTAAAATTATAAGCACACATTAAAAAGGGGTGCTTTTTATGTCACCCCTTTTTATAATTTAAACTTATATTATTAGCAAGAAGGAACGTTCCCTGAATCATTTGCAAACTCAATTGAAAATTCAATAATATTATCTTGCACAGATTTACTTAAATCACCAGCTTTTATATTTGGACAAATCTTGATTACTTCTGCTTCGAATTTGCCAGCTTCATTAATCTGTTTCCACTCTTCTTGTGAATGTTTAGCAGCAAATTTTGCACCAGTCATATCACAAGGTCCTTTTAGAAATTTTGTAAATAACTTCTGACCTTTTACTGCATCTGCTGATAATGAAGTTGATGCAACACCTAAAGCTAATGCTCCTGCCAAAATGATTTTTAATAATTTCATGTTATACTCCGATTGAAAAATTTATCTCATTATATCTAATGTATATAAAATAAATCTTAGAAAATATTATAAAAAGCGAACACAAATGAAACATTTTTTATTAAAACAAATAGTCGATTATTTGGCTACAAATGCCCAGAATATAAAGCTTTTAAAGAGAATAGACAATAATATTATTATAATTGAATTTAATAATAGAAATATAATCTATGTTGATATATCAAAAAGTAACAGTACAATTTACAAATGTAAGAAGGTTTTATCTTCAAAAAAAGATTTTAATGCACCATTTGATGTTGCTTTACAAAAGAGATTTTATAACTCTAAAATAGAAAATATTGAACTTTATAATGATGATAAAATAATAAATATAAAAGTCAATTCTTCATCTTCATATAAAAAATTAACAACTATTTTACAGTTGGAGTTTACAGGAAAACATACAAATATAATTATCTTAGATGAAAATAGAGTAATTATTGAAGCTCTAAGACATGTGGATGAATTTTCTTCAAGTAGAGTTGTAAAAGTTGGAATAAAACTTGATGAAATCCCAAAACAAACTTTTATCCCAAAAATTGATGAAGTAACAAATATTGAAGAGTATTTATATGAAATCTATGAAGAGAAAGAGAAACAAAGTTTAGAAAATGTAAAAAAACAAAAAAATTCTCAAATAGATAAAAAAGCAAAAAAACTAAAAAAAACTATTGAATCTTTGCCTAAAAAAGAGGAACTAGAAGTTGAATCAAATATGCTTTATGAAAAAGCAAATTTGATTCTTTCAAATTTACATAATATTAAACCTTATCAAAAAAGTTTAAAAGTTTTCAATTATGAAGGAGTTGAAGTTGATATTGATTTAGAAGAGAAATCAAGTGCTTCAAAATATTCAAATGATTTATTTAAAAAAGCAAAAAGAGCAAAACAAAAAGCTTCAAATATCTCATTAGAAAAAGATAATTTAGATGAAAAATTAGAATTTTTATTAAGACTAATGAATAATATAAATAATGCTGAATCTATTGAAGAGTGCGAATTTTTATCTCCAAAAAAAGAGAGAAATCAAATTAAAACAAAAAAAGCTCAACTTTGTGAAAGTTTTTATTTTGAAGGTTTTAAAATAATGTTAGGAACAAGTGAGAGAGAAAATATCTATTTATTAGAAAATTCAAAAGCTAGCGATTTTTGGTTTCATTTAAAAGATAGACCTTCCTCTCATGTAATTGTTCAAAATAGCAAAAAAACAATTCCAGATAATGTAATAGAGCAAGCAGCAATTTTATGCGCAAAATTTTCTGTAGATTTTGCAGGAACTTATGAAGTAGACTTTACCCAAAGAAGAAATGTAAAAATTCAATCAGGTGCAAATGTTTTATATAATCCATACACAACAATAGTTATAAAATTTTAAATTTCATTAAAAATGAGTCAATAATGAGTCATTTGAATAGTATAATTATAGAATCAATTGAAAAAGGAAAAAGAATGATAAAATTAAAATCATTAGGAATGAGTGTTGTAGCTGCAACTATATTATTTTCAGGTTGTGCAACATCAGAATTACAAACTAGTTCAAAAATGACACAAAGTGTATTTATAAATCCAGTTGCTAAAAATAAAAGATTAATTTTTGTTTCTAGTAAAAATACAAGTGGTCAAAATATAAATCTTGAAAACAGTATCTTAAGTGCATTACAAGCCAAAGGTTATACTGTAGTTGAAGATCCAGAACTAGCAACGTATGTTTTAATGATGAATGTATTATATTGTGATAAAAAACAAGAAAATAATACAGCAGGAGGTGCACTAGCAGCAGGTGCAGTTGGTGCAGGAGTTTCTGGATATAATAATGGTGGGGCTGGACAAATGGTAGGAGTTGGCTTAGGAGCTGCTTTAGTTGGTGGACTAATTGCAAAAGCAACAGAAGACACAATTTTCCAAATGCAAGTAGATATTTTAATTAGAGAAAAAGCTAATGGAAAAGTTTACACTTCAACAGCATCAGCAAATGGACAAGCAAGTGTAAGTGATTCAAGTAAAGCTGGCTTTATGAATGGATTTACAGGAAATATAAAAAATGCAAATGCTTCAGGGAAATTAAACTCTAATATGGGCAATGCAACAGCACAACAATATGAAACAGATTATATTGAACATAAAACAATGTTATTTGCGGAAGCTACAAAAATGAATTTAACATTAGCAGAAGCAACACCTATTTTAGAAAAACAAATTTCAGCTCAAATTGCTGGATTATTTTAAAAAAACTAAGAATAATGTATAAAAAATACATTATTCTTAATAATATTAATCTTCTTCTCTGCACTTTAATAATTACAAATCAATTTTGGATATAATATTGAACTTTTAAATTTAAGGTTCAATGAGATGTTAAACATAATAAATGAGAGTTCAACTCGTATAAAAACAGGTGTTGTATTATTTATAGCAATGCTGGTAATAGGTTATATCGATTCATATTTTATATTTTGGTTAGTTTTTGGAATCATGTTAATGATTTCTATATCTGAAGCAAAAAAACTTTTTGGTCTAAAAAGTGATAGTATTTATGTATACACTTCGCTTTTATGGATAGCAGCATATTTTTATCCAAAACCAGAGGATTTAGTATTTATTGTGGCTATTGCTTACGCTTCACAGTTGGCTTATAAAAAAACACTAAATGTACATATGTTTTTACCACTTTTATATCCAACGGCATCATTTTTATTTCTTTTATCGTTATATAGTGAATATGGTTCTATGACACTTTTATGGTTATTGGTAATTGTTGCGAGTACGGATATTGGTGCTTATTTTGTAGGAAAAAGCATTGGAAAAACAAAATTTTGTGAAACAAGTCCTAATAAGACTTTAGAAGGTGTTATTGGAGGAGTTATTTTTGCAGTAATTTTAGGAGCACTTTTCTCAATAAATGAAGTTGGATTTATCAATTCTTTAATAATTTCAGCAGTTGTATCAGTTGCTTCAATTTTTGGAGATTTATTTGAAAGTTACTTGAAAAGAGAAGCTGATGTTAAAGATAGTGGCTCAATTCTTCCAGGACATGGTGGAATTTTAGATAGAACTGATGGATATTTATTTGGGGCTATTTTCATGTTAGTGTTATTAAGGGTTGTAATTTGATACTTCTTGGAAGTACAGGCTCAATAGGTGTAAATACATTAAATATCGCACGTAAATTTAATCTCAAAGTTGAGGTTTTAGTAGCTGGAAGAAATATCGAGTTGTTAAACCAACAAATTAAAGAGTTTAAACCAAAAAAAGTTGTAATTGATAGAGAGCAAGATGTTTCTTTGGTAAATCATAACAATGTCTCTTTTGGAGAAACTGCTATTTTACAAGCAATAGAACAAAGCAAAACTTCTACTGTTGTAAATGCTTTAGTTGGATTTTTAGGTTTAAAACCAACTCTAAAAGCTATCGAGTGTGGAAAAAATATTGCTTTAGCTAATAAAGAATCTTTAGTTGTAGCTGGAAAATTTATAGACCAAACAAAACTAAAACCAATTGATAGTGAACATTTTGGACTTTGGTATTTACTCCAAAATAAAAAAATTGATTCAATGTTAATAACTGCAAGTGGTGGATCTTTTAGAGATTATCCACTTGAAAAGCTTCAAAATGTATCAATCAAAGAAGCTTTAGCTCATCCAAATTGGTCAATGGGAAATAAAATCACAATCGATAGTGCAACAATGACAAACAAAATGTTTGAATTAATGGAAGCGGCTTGGCTTTTCGATATACGAAAACTTGATGCAATTATCGAAACAAAATCACTTATTCATGCTTTTATAAATTTCACCGATGGAAGTACAACTGCACATATTGCAAATGCTTCTATGCAACTTCCAATTGCTTATGCAATACTTGGAGCTTGTGATGAACAAATTCTAAAACCAGTTGATTTAGTAGAAGTGGCAAATTTAGAGTTTAAAAAAATAGAAACTTCAAGATATCCAATTTGGGAAATTAAAGATGAGATATTAAATAATCTTGATTTAGGAGTTGTTTTAAATGCTGCAAATGAAGTTGCAGTTGCAAAATTCTTAAATTCAGAAATTGGTTTTTTAGATGTTTCAAAAATTACATTAAATGCAATAAATAAATTTAATAACGTAAAACCAACATCAATAGAAGAGATATTTGAAATAGATAAAGAAGTGAGAAATTACTGTGGGGCTTGATTTATTAATACCTTTTGGAATACTTTTGATTATGGTTATATATTTAATCTATTCAAGAAATAATTTTGAAAAAGATATAACAAAATTGTATGAAGAAAAATTTGATGAATGGAAAAAACATAGTACAATAGAGAAAGAGAAAACTTCTCACAAAGAGTTGGTTGGTTTGGTTTATAAAACTGACTACAAAATAAATATTGAGTTGCTTGATGCTACCGTAGAATCAGCACTTAAAAGAGGAAAGTTTGAAGTATCCAATATAAAGGATAACTAATGAAATACTTACTGTTAGTACTTGTTTTTTTGTCACTACTTGATGCAAGAATATACAGAGATAATACAAAACAGGTTGTTTTAGATGATGTTACAAAATTAATGTGGATTGATGATATATCTGTAATTAAGAATTTAATGGATCATTATGAAGCTGAAGAGTATTGTAACAATCTTAGTTTTTTAAATTTTTCAGATTGGCGATTGGCAGATATTGATGAATTTGAAACAATTGTATTTAAAAAGAATGTAAGAACAAATGTAAATTCTGCATTTAAATATAATGTTCCAGATGGATATTGGGCATCAACAGCTCATTGGAGAACCCTTTGGTACAATGCAGATTATATGCATTTTGTGAGTGGAACACCATACTATGATAATAGAAAAACAAAAAAATATGTACGGTGTGTTAGAAATTATTAAAAGGATTAAAAAGTGAGTAAGAGAGTTTTAATACTTCATGGTTTGGGTGGAAGTGATTTCCCCCATTGGCAAGCACAGTTAGCAAGTGATTTAATAAAAGAAAATTATGTTGTTTCTTTTCCTGCTTTTCCAAATCGTGAAAATCCAAAACTAGAAGAGTGGAAAGATTTCTTAAAAAAAGAGTTAAATCATTTTAAACCAGATATGGTAGTTTGTCACTCATTGGCAAATATTTTATGGTTTCATACATGTGATGAACTTGATATTAAGCTTGATAAATTGATGTTAGTTGCACCAGTTTCAAAAAATACAAATTTAGAAGTGATTAAAACTTTTTTCCCTTATCCAATTGCAAAAGATTTAAAAGCAAATGAGATAATAATGGCAGCTTCAACAAATGACCCATATATGAGTATTGAAGAAGCAATTGAACTTCAATCAAAACTAAATATTGGTATGAAAATCATGGAAAATGCAGGACATATAAATGCAGCTTCTGGTTTTGGAAAACTTGATTGTGCATTGGATTGGATAAAACGAGTTGATGAATGTGAAATTAATAAAGAGCATGAATGATTTTAAGTATTGAAAGCTCTTGTGATGATAGCTCAATAGCTATCACAGAAATAAAAACAAATAAACTAATCTACCATAAAAAAATATCTCAAGAACTTCAACATAGCGTTTATGGTGGAGTTGTTCCTGAACTTGCTGCTAGGCTTCATATAGAAGCTTTGCCTAAAATCCTAGAAGAGTGTAAAGAGTATTTCCCAAAATTAAAAGCGATCGCTGTTACAAATGCACCGGGTCTTTCAGTTACTCTAATGGAAGGCGTAACAATGGCAAAAGCACTAGCTATTTCATTAAAACTTCCATTAATTGCTGTTAATCATCTAAAAGGTCATATTTATTCACTATTTATAGAAAAAGATGAAATCTTACCTATGACTATTTTATTAGTTTCAGGGGGACATACACAAATCATAGAAGCAAATAGTTTAAATGATATGAAAGTAGTTGCAAGTACTATGGATGATAGTTTTGGAGAGAGTTTTGATAAGGTTTCTAAGATGTTAGGACTTGGATATCCTGGTGGGCCAGTAGTTCAAGAGTATGGATTAAAAGGAGATGAGAATAGATTTGATTTGCCAATTCCACTAAAACAAAGTCCAAAAATCGAGTTTTCATATTCTGGATTAAAAAATGCAGTTAGACTTGAAATTGAAAAACTTGAAAATCAAGAAGGTGGAATAACTTTGCAAGACAAATATCATATTTGTGCCTCTTTTCAGAAAACTTCTGTTTTACATATTATGCAAAAACTAAAAAAATTGTTTAAACAAAGTGTTCCAAAAAACTTCGCAATTGTTGGAGGGGCAAGTGCAAATATACATTTGCGTTCACAACTTGAAGAGTTATGCTCAAAACACAATACAAGTTTGTATTTAAGTGAACTGAAATATTGTTCTGATAATGCAGCAATGATTGGAAGAGTTGCAGTTGAACAATATAAACAAAATGATTTTATATTAATAAATGATATTGATGTACAATCAAGAATCAAGGATTTAATATGGGCTTAGCAGATAAATTAGCTTTCTCAATGGGCGCAAAATTGGATGGAGATAGTTTTGATACTACAAAAGAAGATAAAAAAAACTCAGCTAAATCTTCAAATGAAATAATTCCAAAAAATCAACATCAATTGGTTTTTACCTTTGAAAAAAGAAAAGGAAAACCAGTTACGCTTGTTGGAAGATTTAATATAAGTGAAGATGATAAAAAAGAAGTATTAAAACTTTTGAAGAAAAAATTAGCTTGTGGTGGAGCCATAAATGAAGAGTGGCTTGAACTTCAAGGGGATGTAAAAGAGAAAATAAAAACTATTTTAGAAAGTGATGGTTGGAAATTTAGAAAATAAATAAAGGATATATAATGCAGAAATTATTTGATGAGGTTAATTCTTTAGACAAAAGATGTTACGAGAAATTTTTATTAAGTGAAGATTTACTCATGGAACATGCTGCTTCAAGTATGGCTTTATATATCAGCGAAAATCACTCTTCTTATAAATCAATTTTAATAATATGTGGAAGTGGAAATAATGGCGCAGATGGAATTACACTAGCTAGACTTCTTCACACAAAATTTGATGTAAAACTCTATTTATTTTCAGATGCAAAATCAGAGATGGCAAAACTGCAATTACAAAGAGCTCATGCATTAGGTGTAAATGTAGTTGATGAACTCTCAAATGCTGATGTTATAGTTGATTGTATATTTGGAACTGGTTTGAATAAACCATTAAATCAAAACTGTGAAAATCTAATAAATACTCTAAACTCTTATGAATCTATAAAAATAGCTTGTGATATTCCAAGTGGAATAAATAGTCTTGGACAAGTTGAATCAGTAGCTTTGGAAGCTGATGTCACAATTACAATGGGTGCTTTAAAAACTTCACTTTTTACTGATGTTGCAAAAGATTATGTTGGGAAAATTGTTGTTGCAGACTTAGGAATTCAAAGAAATCTTTATGAATTAGACTCAAATAAATATCTTTTAGATGAAAGTGATATGAACTTACCTTTTAGAAATAAAAAGAATTCTCATAAGGGAAGTTTTGGACACTTAAATGTAGTTGCTGGTTGTAAAAAAGGTGCAGGAATAATTGCTGCAAAAGCTGCTTTTGGTTTTGGTGCTGGACTTGTGAGCGTGGTTTGCCATGAAAATTTAGATTTGCCTTATCATATTATGCAAACGCATTTTATTAGTGAAAATTGTACAGCAATTGCAATTGGAATGGGTTTAGGAAAATATGAAACGCAAGAGATAAGAAGATTACTAAATAAAGATGTAGCAAAAATAATAGATGCAGATTTATTTTATGATGAGCTAATTTGCGAAGTATTAAATCAAGAAGTAGTTTTAACTCCACATCCAAAAGAGTTTGTTTCACTTTTAAAACTTTGTGCAATTGCAGATATTGATGTTAGTGAATTACAAAATAATAGATTTTTATATGTGCAAATGTTTTCTAAAAAATATCCAAAAGTAGTGCTTTTGTTAAAAGGTGCTAATGTGATCATCTCTCAAAATGAGAAATTATTTGTAAATAGTTTTGGAAGTGCAGTTTTAAGTAAAGGTGGAAGTGGAGACGTTTTAAGTGGTCTAGTTGGCTCACTTTTAGCTCAAGGCTATAAAGCCCTTGATGCAGCTATAACTGCTAGCTTAGCCCATGCAATAGCTTCAAGAAATTATAAAAAAAATAACTACTCTTTAATTCCCTCTCATTTAGTAGAGGAGATTAGAAAATTATGAATATAGTTTTGATTCAAACAACTTGCTCAAATAAAGACGAAGCAAAAAAAATAGCAAAAGCTTTAGTTGAAGAAAAACTTGCAGCTTGCGTACAATTAAGTGAAATTGAATCTTTTTACTCTTGGAATAACGAGTTTTGTTGTGATAATGAAACACTTTTGAGTATAAAAACAACAAAAGAAAATTTTGAAAAAATCAAAAGCAAAATAAAAGAATTACATAGTTATGATTTGCCCGAAATTATTCAATTAGATATTACAAATGCAAGTAAAGAATATTTAAAATTTATAGGAGATAATACAATATGAGTGATATTTTAAAAATAGGTAATTATGAATTTAATAGCAGATTAATCGTTGGAAGTGGTAAATATAAAGATTTTCAAACTACAAAAGATGCAACAATTGCAAGTGGAAGTGAATTAATCACAGTTGCAATTAGAAGAGTTAATATTATGAATCCAAATGAAGAGAATTTATTAGATTACTTTAAAGACACAAATGTAAAACTTTTACCAAATAGTGCAGGGTGTTTTACAGCAGAAGAAGCAATTACAACTTTTAGACTAATGAGAGAAGCTACCGGAATAGATATTATTAAACTTGAAGTTATTGGAGATGCAGCTAAAACTTTATATCCAGATGTAATAGAGACAATTAAAGCTTGTGAAATTCTAAAAAAAGAGGGTTTTACAATTATGGCATACACAAATGATGATCCAATTATTGCAAAAAGATTAGAAGATGCAGGTGCTGATGCAATTATGCCTCTTGCTGCACCAATTGGTTCAGGACTTGGAATTCAAAATAGATACAATATTGCCTTTATAAAAGATGCAGTAAAAGTTCCAGTTATTGTTGATGCAGGTGTTGGATGTGCAAGTGATGCCACAATTGCAATGGAATTAGGTGCAGAAGCTGTTTTAACTAACACAGCGATAGCTTGTGCACAAAATCCAATACTAATGGCAGAAGCTATGAAGTATGCTGTAATTGCAGGAAGAATGGGTTATAAAGCAGGAAGAATTCCTAAAAAACCTTATGCAACTGCTAGTTCACCAATTGATGGATTAATTCAATTTTAAAATGTGACCTCCTAAAAAAGGAGGTTACTTCTACTTAAATAGATTACAAAAACTCCAATACTCATAGATAAAAAGATATTTTTTGTTTTAATCATTACTATAATTACAAATAAACTAGCAATTATGCCTACAGTTCCCTCTTTGATAATCGGTGGAATAATAAGAGCAATAAGTAGTGTTGCTGGAATTGATTCTAAAAGAGAATCTACATATTTAAACTTCTTTAGTTTTGTTGATAATAAAAGTCCAGAGATCCGTAGTAAATAAGTTCCAAGTGCTACGGAAAAAATAATTAACAGAATATTTGAATTATTCATTTCTTGCCTTTTTATTAATAATCAAAGAGAAGAAAGAACCCAAAATTGCAGATATTAAAATATATATACTATTGCCTAATAATTTTTCAAGTATTATCGCAATAATCGCTGTGACAAAAAAAGTTAAGAAATCATTTTTTGATTTATACATTGTTGTTAAAATAGCAATAAACATTGCATAAAAGGTAAAATCTAAACCATAGTTTTTTGGCTCAATTATTAGTTCAGCGAAAAAATATCCAATAGATGTTCCTAAAATCCATGATAAAAAAATACATAAACTACCACCTAAAAGAAAATAAACATTAATATCTTTTTCTTTCATACTTTTCATAGTAATTGCCCATGATTCATCAGTAACAAAATGCATGATTAAAAGTTTTTGTTTTATTGAACTATTTAAAAAGAGCTTATCTAAAGTTGTTCCTTTTAAAAAATATCTCATATTTACAAGGATTGCACTACCTATAATTGTGGTTAAACTCAAATTGCTTGAAAGCATATCTACAATTACAAACTGTGAAGAGCCTGCAAATATAAAAATATTCATTAACATTAATTGTAAGTAATCTATATTTTTTGTATTACAAATACTTCCTAATACAATACCATATGCAAATACACTCAAACTAATTGGTAAATTTGCTAAAAATCCGTTTTTCATATTATTTTTCATTTTTAAATTTTATAAAAAAATAAGAGTTGAGTATAGTACTAGGTTGCTAGAGAAAAAAGTTTTTGTATTCTCCTGGTGTTGTTCCTGTTAATTGTTTAAATTTTTTATTTAAATGACTTTGATCCGTGAATCCACATAAATATGCAATTTCACTTATGTTGGCATTTTTTCTCAAAAATTGTTTTGCCTTTTCAACTCTTCTTATCATCAAATATGTATGAGGAGAAACAAAGGTATGTTTTTTAAATAATCTAAGAAAATGGTATTTTGATATGTCAAATTCTTTTGCAAAGTCATCTAAAGTAAAGTTTTGACTGTAGTTGTCATTTATAAATTCTTTTGCATAGTTTACTAATTTGTAATGTGAGGGCAATACAATTTCATTTGAAACTTTTGTATTAATTTTTAAAACAGAACTTATTGCTTCGATTAGTTCACATTCCCAAGACAACTTTGAGAAGATAGAAGAGTCATATTTCATTAATGGGTATAGTTTTTGGTAAATGACTTCATTTGAAAATTGAAAATTTTTAAAAGAGAGTAGATTACTATTAAAATTCTCTTTTAATATATTATCCATTATATCGGTGGAAATATATAAGGAATGGTGTTTAAACCCTTCCTTTGATAATATGCCACAAGAGTGGATTTCCTCTGGATTTATAGTAATAATAGATGATTTGTCAAATTTATGGTTAAAGCCTCTTAAAAATGCACCCATATTACCTCTTTCTATTAAAGTAATAGTATATTCTTCATGAATGTGTTTTTCAAAAGAAAAATTGTTATAATCACCCTCATAAAGAAAAATTTCTTTTTCTTTATTTGGTTTTGTAAATTTTACATTATGTATTAAATTTGAAGTGTTACTCATAGGTAATATTATATCAATTATCGTATTTTATGTATTGTATGAGATTGCTAAAATAAAGAATTTTGAAAACTTTTGAGATTCTCACAAAAAAGCCTTGACAAATACTAAAAAACTTAATATAATTCCGTCCACTTTTTGTGAAACTTCAAAAATATTTTGTCGGGGCGTAGCGCAGTCTGGTTAGCGCACCTGGTTTGGGACCAGGGGGCCGGAGGTTCGAATCCTCTCGCCCCGACCACTTTATTTTTAACCTGTGGTAGGTATAGCTCAGTCGGTTAGAGCATCTGGTTGTGGTTCAGAGGGTCGTGGGTTCGAGCCCCATTACTTACCCCATTTTTTTATATTGTTGCTTCCATAGCTCAGCTGGATAGAGCAACGCCCTTCTAAGGCGTAGGCCGTACGTTCGAATCGTACTGGGAGTACCATTTTTTTTGGTTTAGATTACCAACTAGACATTTTTTCAAAAAAATTTATTGCGGATGTGGTGAAATTGGTAGACACGCCAGACTTAGGATCTGGTGCCTCACGGTGTGGAAGTTCGAGTCTTCTCATCCGCACCACTATTGAGCGGGAGTAGCTCAGTTGGCTAGAGCTTCTGCCTTCCAAGCAGACTGTCGCGAGTTCGAGTCTCGTCTCCCGCTCCATTTTAAAAGCCTTATATAAGAAGTTTACACTTTTTATATAAGGCTTTTTTTAGCTTTATTAATTAGTGCTTCCATAGCTCAGCTGGATAGAGCAACGCCCTTCTAAGGCGTAGGCCGTACGTTCGAATCGTACTGGGAGTACCACTTTTACTTATATTTTATAAAAATCTGATAACTCTATCATTCTATTCGTCGATTGAAGTTTATTTTCTAAATGTTCTGTATTTTCATTTGTTTCTGAACAATCATTATTTTCAAGTTCTTCTTTAAAAAAATTACTATAATTTCTTTGATTTAAAATATGTAAGTCACCTTCTGAGTATTTTAATAACAAATTATCTATTTCTATTGTTTTATCACCAGCAAAATATACTCTAATATTATTCATAAGTTTTAAAAATTCTTTTTTACCTAAATATGAAGTAATAAGAGTATCTACATTTTTACTTTTTAGCCAATCTATAACAGCTTGTCCATTTTTTTGTTCATTTTTTATAATCTCTATACCTTTATTGTTAATTAAAGCAAAATATTTAGCTTTTCCAAAAAGTGTAGAAATAGCACTATTTAATTTATTTGTTTTTACGGGTATTGCAATCATTTTATCTCCTTTGTTGCATTTAATATTGAGATTTTATATCCAAGATATATAACCACAGGCCAAAGACTTAACCATAATAATTCATTAATATATTCCATAATTTATACCTACTTTTAATAATTGTGAGAATCTTTTGATTCAATCTCTTCTTTTGTAATTTTTACTTTATCCATGCTATACCAAGCATAACTTATATAAGCTAATACAAATGGAACCATAAGTGAAACATAACTCATTGTCATTAACGTATAGAGGCTTCCTGAACTATTCATAATAGTTAAGCTACTTTGTAAATCACTTGTTGATGGATAATAAGAGGTATTATTTAATCCCACATTTAATAAAACAGCCATTACAGTAAGTACAATTCCAACTCCTCCTGTTTTTATACAACAAGTTTTTTTAAATGTAATAGTTACAAATACAGCAACTATAACCATTAAAACTCCAATTAAAAACATTCCTAAAACAATAGGCATATCAATAAAATTTTGAAGATATTTAAATCTTTCAATAATGATTAAACCACTTTTTTCAACAGCATATCCATCTTTAATAAGAATCCAGCCCATAAATCCTAAGAAAAATATTAAAAAGAAAATCATATTTATTTTGATTGAATTAACTGCTTTAATTCTTATTTTTTCATAATCAATATTATTTATAAAATATAAAGCACCACTAATTTTTGCCAAAAATACAAGAGCAAAACCTAAAAGATAATTATATGGATTAAGAAGTGCTTCTAATCCTCTCAGAGGATTTTGCCAATCTACAAAGTTGTTAGAATCAACTATAAATTCACTTCCACTAAAAAAGGTACTAATAGCAACTCCTAATAAAAATGTTCCAATATTTCCATTTATTTTTAAAAACATTTCAAATGTTTTTTGACCTAAAAAATTATTTGGTTTTGTTCTAAATTCATAACTTACAGCTTGGATAATAAAACAAAAAAGAATTGCTAACCAAACCCAATAAGCTCCCCCAAAACTTGTTGCATAGAATAAAGGAAAAGCAGCAAATAATCCACCACCAAATAGAACTAAAGTTGTAAACCCAAGTTCCCATTTTCTTCCAATACTATTTATTAACATTGTTTTTTCTGTTTCATTTTCACTTAATTTATCTATTAAAGTTTGTCCACCTTGAACAAACATAATAAATACAAAAAGACCACCAAGTAAAGATATTATAATCCACCAATATTGTTGAAGGCTTAAAAGTTCAAGTGATCCAAATCCCATTTAGTGCTCCTTACTTTCAGGCCCAAGACCTATTTGTTTTGTCATAATTTTTATTTCAGCAATTAGTAATACGGTAAAAAGTATTGCAAATACAAAAAAGCTAATCATTACATTGGTAGAAGCTATTTTTGTTGCTGCAATGCCTACTGGCATTAAATCTTGAATAGCCCAAGGCTGTCTTCCAACTTCTGCTACAATCCAACCAGCTTCACTTGCAATATATCCAAGAGGAATACTCCATAAGGCAGATTTTAGAATAATTGGATATTTCATAATATCTCTTTTTGTTAAAAAGAATAAGACAATTATAAAAAGTAAAGTAAACCACATTCCAAGAGCAACCATAATATGAAATGAATAAAAACTAATTGCAATTGGTGGAATTACATCTTCTTTGTTTTTAATGTGTCCGTAACCAAAATATTTCATATTTTCTTCAAGTAATACCTTTGATTCATTTTGTAATAGTTGATTATTGGAATCTTTTGCTTCTTTGTAATTTTCTAAAGAATTTATAGCAATTTTTCCTTTTTGCATTTTTTCTTCTGTACTAATTATTCCTTGTTCTTCATTCCCATAAACTAAATCTTTTATTCCCGGCACATAAGCATTAATATTGTGATAACTTAATAAAGATAAAGCATAAGGGATTGTGAACTCAAAAAGAAAAGCTTCTTCATTATTTGAAATTGTTTTTTTAGGATTTAATATTCCAAAGGCAACAATTCCTGCATCTTCTTTTCCCTCATATAAACCCTCAATCGCAGCTAGTTTCATAGGTTGTTTAAGTGCAACTTGATGTGCTGATTCATCTCCACTTAGGATTAGAAAAAATGAAGTTACAAGTCCAAAACTAGCTCCAATAATCATTGATTTTTTGGCAAATAGTATATCTCTGTCTTTCAATAAATACCAAGCACTAATACCAATTACAAATAATGAAGCTAAAACATAACCACTTCCAATAGTATGTAAAAACTTACTAATAGCAACTGGTGAGAATAAAACATCCCAAAAATTATTCATCTCATTTCTTACAGTATTTGGATTAAAAGTCATTCCTGTTGGGTATTGCATCCAACCATTTGCCACAAGTATCCATAAAGCTGATAGATTTGAACCAACTGCAACCAACCAAGTTGATAATAAATGAAAACCTTTACTTACTTTATTCCAGCCAAAAAACATAACAGCAAAAAAAGTACTTTCTAAAAAGAATGCAAAAATACCCTCAATTGCAAGTGGAGCTCCAAAAATATCCCCAACAAACCAAGAATAATTTGCCCAGTTTGTACCAAATTCAAACTCCATAATAAGACCAGTTGCTACTCCAATGGCAAAATTTATAGCAAATAAGCCCATCCAAAATTTTGTAGTTTTTTTCCAAAATTCATCATTTGTTTTTACATAAATAGTTTCCATAATAGCAACAATAAACCCAAGCCCAAGTGTTAATGGAACAAAAATCCAATGATACATGGCTGTTAGTGCAAATTGGGCACGGGACCAATCTACTAAATGCTCTTCCATTTTAAATTCCTTTTAATTTTCTTTGATTAGATTTTTATATACAAAATCAACTTTCTCTTCATATGTCTTATATTCAGATTTTAATGATTTATTGTCAATGAAAAGATTTATAAATATAAGTAAAACTAATAATTTTATAATGATAATTTTCCATAAAGTCTTACCTAGTCTCATATTCTTGAAACCATTAAGATAAAAATAATATACATTCTTAATTATTAACATATAATTTTTCCTTATTATAATTATAAAAGAAAGCATAACACTTTAGTAAATATAAGTCAATAAAAATCTAGGATTATTACAAAGAATGATAAAAAGTAAAGAGGAAAATTAAGGTAAAAAGATTTTATTTAAAAATAAAAAAAGCCCAGATAGAGAGAATCTATCTAGGCTTAGAAAAAGATTTGAAAGCTATTTAAATATCGATAAAAGGACACCAGCAGCAACCGCTGAACCAATTACTCCAGCCACATTAGGACCCATCGCATGCATTAATAAAATGTTCGATTTGTCATAAAGTTGACCTTCTTTACTTACAACCCTTGCTGCCATTGGCACAGCTGATACTCCTGCTGCTCCAATCAAAGGATTGATCTGATTATCTTTTGAACTAACTAAATTCATTAATTTAGCCATTATTACACCCATTGCAGTACCTGCACTAAATGCTAAAAGACCTATTGCCATAATCCCCATTGTCTCTGCAACTAAAAATTGCTCTGATGCTAGTTTTGAACCAACACCTAATCCTAAAAATATAGTTACTATATTGATTAATGCATTTTGCATTGTATCTGAAAGTCTATCAACAACTCCTGATTCTCTTGCAAAATTTCCAAGACATAACGCTCCAATAAGTGGTGCAGCATCTGGAAGTATTAAAATTGTTAATGTTAAAACAACTAAAGGAAATACTATTTTCTCTAATTTAGATACCTTTCTTGTTGCTGGCATCTTTATTTTTCTTTCTTTCATTGTTGTTAATACTCTCATAATTGGAGGTTGAATTAATGGTACTAATGCCATATATGAATATGCAGCAACAGCAATGGCTCCAAGTAATTCAGGTGCTAATTTAGAAGCAACAAATATAGACGTTGGTCCATCAGCTCCTCCAATAATTGAAATAGCTGCTGCTTGTTCTAGGGTAAAATTAATTCCTGGAACATATTGTGATAACAATACAGCACCAACAAGTGAACCAAATATACCAAATTGTGCAGCACCACCTAAAAGTGCAGTTTTTGGATTAGCTAATAATGGACCAAAATCTGTCATAGCTCCAACACCCATAAATATTAGTAATGGAAAAAATTGATTAGTAATACCCATACTATAAATAATTCCCAACATTCCGTCATGTCCTGCCATATTAGCAATTGGAATATTTGCTAATAATCCACCAAATCCAATTGGAAGTAATAATAATGGTTCAAACCCTTTTTTAATTGCTAAATAAAATAGTAAAAAACAGATTAAAATCATAATAACTCTTCCTGCACCTTGTGCAAATAGAGTCATATCTTTTCCATGAGAATCTTTTACACCAACTTGGGGTTGAAGCAATGCTTTAATCCCAGTTGTTGCGTAAAATGATTCTACTAATTCACCCATTGTTTTTGAATGGTATGGTTGTTTCTCTTGAGTACTTACTACATCTGTTCCTGCATTTGCAAAACTAGTTGTTGTAAAAAATGCGAATAAAAGAAATAAACCTACTAATATATTTTTTTTCATTAACTACTTTACAACATTAACCAATAATGGCTAATGTTTCTCCCTCATCAACAGCTTGTGTATTATTAACTAAAATTTTAGTAATAGTTCCAGCAACTGGTGCATTAATCTCTATTTCCATTTTCATAGCTTCTAAAATCATAATTTGTTGATCAGCTTCAACATAATCACCTTCTTTTACAAGAATCTTCCAAACTGCACCATTAACAGCAGCCAGAACAGGAGTTCCTCCACTTGTAGTAGCTGGAGTTGATACTGTATTATTTATTACATTAGTATTAGTAACAGGTGTTACTTGAATATCAGCATTACCCTCAGCAATTGTTACATTAAACTTTTGACCATCTACTACAACTGTATAGTTTCCACTTGCGTTATTCATCTTTTTCTCTCCTAGTTTACAATCTTTATTCTCTTCACAAACAGCATCAGTTTTTCTTACATTTAAAGGTGATTCACCTTTTAAGAAAGCAATTCCTTTTTCATCACAAGCAGCTGCGATAAAAATATTTTCTTCAGTTGTAGGAATACCTTCCATTTCTAATCTTTGTTTCCAAACAGAGATTTTTTTCTTTTCATCTCTATCTGCAATATCTAAAGGATTTTCACTAGTTGGTTGAAGTTTTAATTTAAGAGCTGCAAGTGCAATAATTTCAGGATCTGCAGGAACTGGAGTTTTACCAAAGTATCCTAATACCATTTTCCCATAACCAGGAGCTATTTGTTTCCAAGGTCCAAACATTACATTAGCATATGCTTGTTGCCAATAAAATTGAGAAACAGGAGTTACAGACGTACCATATCCACCACGTTCTACAACTTCTCTCATAGCTTTAATAACTTCAGGGAATTTATCTAAAGTTCCATTATCTCTCATCATTTGAGTATTAGCAGTTAATGCACCACCTGGCATAGGAGAAAAAGGAATTAAAGGAGAAACTTGAGTAGCTTCAGGGGGAATAAAGTAGTCTTTTAAACAATGATTTAATGTTTCTTGGTATTTTAGAATCTTTTCAATTTCTAAACCACCTAAATCATAGTTTTTACCTTTAACAGCATGAAGCATTGTAAGAATATCAGGTTGGCTAGTTCCACCAGAAACTGGCGAAGCAGCTAAATCAATCCCATCAGCACCAGCATCTAAAGCAGCTAAATAACAAGCAACTGAAACACCAGCAGTTTCATGGGTATGAAGTCTAATATGAGTATCAGTTCCAACTAGATTTCTAGCCATTTGAATTGTTTCATAGATTTTTTGAGGAGAAGAAGTTCCCGATGCATCTTTAAAACAGATTGAATCATAAGGAAGTCCACTATCAAGAATTTGTCTTAATGTTTTTTCATAGAAAGCAACATCATGAGCACCAAAGCAACCTGGAGGTAAATCCATTAAAGTGATTACTACTTCATGGTTCAAACCATATTTTTTAATACATTCAGCAGAATATTCAAGATTTTGAACATCATTTAAAGCATCAAAATTTCTGATTGTTGTTGTTCCATGTTTTGCGAACATTTTTGCATGTAAGTCGATTAGTTCTCTTGAACCCGTATCTAGCATAACTGTATTTATACCACGAGCCAAAGTTTGTAAGTTTGCATCTGGGCCAACGATTTGCCTAAATTTATCCATCATATCAAATGCATTTTCTTGAAGATAGAAGAATAAAGATTGGAATCTAGCTCCTCCACCAAACTCAAAGTGAGTTATTCCGGCTTCTTTTGCAGCAGCTACTGCTGGAAAGAAATCATTCATTAGAACTCTTCCACCAAAGACAGATTGAAATCCATCTCTAAAAGTTGTGTCCATGATATCTATATATTTTTTAGACATATATTTTAACCCTTTAGATTTTTATGATGTTGCACTGCTGCAACTATTGCGGCTATCTTTGCAGTTTCTACATTTGTATTATTCGCTTTTACTGGTGTTGTTACTACACTTACAATTTTTTCTTTTTGTGGAAAAAATCTTGTTAGTATTGCTCCTTGTGCTTTTAATACAAATATCATTATTGTTAGGAATGCAAATACTACACCCATCCCTAAAAACATGAATTTTATTGACTCTGCTACTAAGTTTATTTCCATAAGTAAACCCTTGTGTTTATTTAACGCTTGAATTTTAGGGAAATAATAAAAAAAGTTCTTCTTTTTAAGTGCTTAAAAAATTGTTTATTAATGCTAAATTTATAGTTTAAAAATGCTACAATCTAGTATGAAAAAAGAAACCTTACAAAAAAGAACAAAAATCGCAAACGATATTATGTACTATATATACACTCATATAGAGACAAATATTGATATTGAAGAACTAAGTATTGATTTAAATATAAGTAAATTTCATATGCATAGGATTTTTAAAGAGGCATTTGGGAAAAATATTTATGAAAGTATTAAATCAATAAGACTACAAAAAGCATCAAATTTACTTTTAACAAATAAATATTCAACAATTTCAAATATTGTTAATTTGTGTGGATATTCTTCTCAATCTTCTTTTATAAAAACATTTAAAGAACGTTTTGAAATGACTCCAAAAGATTGGAGAAATGGTGGATATAAAGAGTATTCAAATAAAATTTTACAACAATCACAAAGAGCTATGCAATCAAAAGCAAGTTTTAAAGATATGAAACCAACTATTGTAAAAATGCCAGCAATTGAGAGCTTTTATATTAGAAATAAAGGTTACAATGTAAATATTACAGAGACTTGGCAAAAACTCCAAACTTGGATTTTAACTAATAATATTACATCTTATAAAAGAATTGCACTTTTTCATGATAATCCAACAATTACACCTTTAAATGAGTGTCAATATATTGGGTGCATTGTAGTTGATGATAAAAAAAGTGTAAAAAGTGATAGACTACCAAATTTCAAAATTGCAGATGGAGTTTATGCAAAATTTGATTTAAAAGGAATAACGGGAGACGTTTTACCATTTATTCATTGGGTTTATCATGAATGGCTACCTCAAAGTGAATATGAAACTACAACAAAACCATCTTATGCAATTTACAATAAGATAGATTTTTTAGATGAGAGCAATGAATTTGATTTAAGCTTTTATGTCTCTATAAACTTTTGATTAATTAAAATTTACTATAATGGCAAAATTATAAATATAAAAGGTAAAAAATGATTTTATTTTCGCTAGCTATACTAGCTGGATTCGTAATTCTTGTTTGGAGTGCAGATAAGTTTGTTGATGGTGCCGCATCAACTGCAAAACATCTAGGAATGCCAAGTTTATTAATTGGTATTTTAATAGTAGGATTTGGAACAAGTGCTCCTGAAATGGTTGTTTCTGCAATTGCAGCAATGGAGGGAAATGCAGGTCTTGCACTTGGAAATGCGATAGGTTCAAATATTGTTAATATTGCACTTATTTTAGGAGTTACAGCTCTTATAGCCCCAATTACAGTAAATTCAAAAATAGTAAAAAAAGAAATACCTCTTTTACTTTTAATAGTTTTATTTTCAGGATATTTATTATCTGATAATATTTTAACATTGACAGAAGGTATTATTCTTTTATTTGGATTTTTTTCTCTTATTGGATGGTCAATTTTCACAGCTATAAAAGGTAAAGGTGATGCTTTAGAATCTGAAATAGATAAAGAATTAGTTGAACATGATATGAGTTTAAAAGCTGGAATTATTTGGCTAATAATAGGACTTCTTTTATTAATTGGAAGTTCAAGACTTCTCGTTTGGGGAGCTGTTGGAGTTGCAACAGAATTTGGAGTTAGTGATTTAATAATAGGACTTACAATAGTTGCTCTTGGAACTTCTTTACCTGAACTTGCAGCTTCTATAATAGCTGCAAGAAAAGGCGAACATGATATTGCAATTGGAAATGTTGTTGGTTCTAATATGTTTAATATTTTAGCAGTTATTGGAATTGCAATTGTAATTTCTCCTATGAATAATATTCCTTTAGAAGTATTACAAAGAGATTGGATAGTTATGTTGGTTTTAACTATAGCACTTTTAGTTATGTCTTATGGATTTAGAGCTAAAAATGGAGTAATTAATAGAGTTGATGGAACAATTCTTATTCTTTGTTATGTTGCATACAACACTTATCTTGGTATGAGCTTAACGGGTTCTATATAAAAGGAAGTTTAACTTCCTTTAACCATCTTTTTAAGAAATCTTTTCTTGGAAAGATTTTTGCTCCTAAATCAAATTTATACTGCATATATGGATGGCCTAAATTCCAAAAACTATAATTATTTTCTTGAAGATACTTTGCTAAAAGAACTAATTGAAGTTTCCCAAAATTATTGTATTTCTTATCTTTTAGACAAAAACCAGTAAGTGAAGTGTAAGTTGAAGAGATTTTATAACCGATTTCCCCTGCAATTAAAGTATTAGTACTTTTATCCCAAACTTCAAAACTTTTAACTTCAAAATCAATGCTAGGATGTTTATAATCTAAAAGCTCTTTTAGTAATTGATGATATTCACAACTCAACCAATTTGTTTCGTGGTGAGCTTGAATATTCTCTATTACTTCATCAAAATTTTTATTTATTGTAAAAATAAAATCATTTTTATTTAAAATCTTTTTTACTTTTTTACTAATATGCAAATCTTCAAAATCTAAAATTGCATATTCAAATTGCATTTCAGGAACTAAATAGAACTTCTCTTTTAGATAAACAGAAGTTGAGATAAAACCACAATATGCTTGATTTATATAAAAATCTTTTGATAAATCATCACTTATATAAAAGTTTGAATTCTCATTTGCATAAATGTAGTTGAAAAGAATATTTTTATCTTTTATATCTTCAAAAGTTAAATAATAAATTACACTTTTCTCTTTCATCTCTCCCCTTGATATTATCTATGGTTGTTATCATTTCTTTGATGCTTATTGTCATCATAGTAATTATTTCTATTATCTGGTTTCCTATCATTATTCTGTCTATTATCTGGTTTTCTATCATTATTTTGATAATTTGCTTTTTTATTGTGTTCATTATAATTATTATTTTGTTTAGGTGCATTTCTATAATTATTAGGTTTTTGATTATTTGGTCTATCATAATAATGACCATAAATTATTTCACCATCATTTCTATAGTTTCTTGATCTATTCCAATCATTTCTTTTATCAAATTTATATTTTCTATAATGAGGATGATGTGAGTCAAAATGACCTCTACGATGTAATCTATCGTAGTATGTATATCCATTATCAAATAAGAAGAAAATATTATTGTAAAAATACCCAGTTCTATCAAAATATCCATAATAATATCCAAAATCATCTGCATAAGCATTTCTATCATAATCAAAGTTTCTATATCTATTATCATATCTATGATCATCTGATCTAAAATTTAAACCAATCATTCCACCATTTCCAATTGGTGTTTGAATGCTAACTCCAATATCTGCAGCAAATAAACTTGAACCAAGTGTTAAAAGTGAAACCAAAATTAATTTTTTCATAAAAAATCCCTTATGTGTTTGTCGAATCTTATATTCGCAGTGTGAATAAATTGTGATTTATCATAAATTACATTTGATTTAATTATAATCAAGAATTAATTTTAAGGTATTTTTTGAATAATCTAATCACAAATAATCAATCAACAAATTTCTATAATCATATCACAAAACTTCTCTTAGAGTCTAAATCATTTATTTTTAATGTAGCATTTATAAATTTTAGTGGAGTTCAGCTTTTATTGGATGTTTTATCGAAGCTTGAAAACAAAAATATAAAAGGTAAAATTCTAACTTCTACATATTTGAATTTCACTCAAGTAAAAGCCTTAGAAAAGTTAAAAGAGTTTTCAAATATAGAACTAAAGATATATGATTCAAATGAGACAAATATAGGTTTTCACTCTAAATCTTATATTTTTGAATTTGCAGATTCTTATGAAATAATTGTAGGTTCTTCAAATATAACAGCCAGTGCTTTTAAAACAAATATCGAGTGGAATGTAAAATCAACTGTAAAAAAAGATGATATGTTTTTAAAAAATATTTTAGATGAGTTTAATCTTTTATGGAATGATTCTTATGTTGTAGATGAAAAGTTTTTAAAAGATTATGAATTTTATTTAAACTCAATAAAAGATGAAAAAAGAGATTTCTTTGCTTCAAGTAAAAAAATAAGAACAAATTTTATGCAAAAAACAGCTTTAGAAAAGCTACAAAATCTACGACAAAAAAACCAAAATAAAGCACTAATAATTGCAGCAACGGGAACTGGGAAAACTTATCTTAGTGCTTTTGATGTGAAAAACTTTAATGCAAAAAAAATGTTATTTTTGGTTCATAGGGAAAATATACTTTTAAGTGCAAAACAGAGTTTTGAAAATATTATTCCAAATAGAACCTATGGATTATTCACAGGAAATACAAAAGAGAAAGAGCAAGATTATCTATTCTCAACTATTCAAACTATGAGTCTGTATTTTGAAGAGTTTGAAAAAAATGAGTTTGATTATATCATAATTGATGAAGCTCACCATGCCACAAGTCCTAGCTATAAAAAAATTATAGAGTATTTTAAACCACAGTTTTTATTGGGATTAACAGCCACTTCAAACAGAATGGATGGAAATTCTATTTATGAAATATTTGATGAAAATATTGCTTGTGATATTAGATTAAATGAAGCACTTGAAAACAATCTTGTTGTTCCTTTTCACTATTTTGGAATAAGTGATATTCAATCAATTGATTATGAAAATGTAGATTTAACCAAAATAGATGAATTAGCGAAACTTCTAAAAGTGAATAAAAGAGTTGATTTCATAATAAAACAGATGAATTTCTACTCATATTTTGGATCAAAAAGAAAAGCCATAGGTTTTTGTGTTTCTAAAGAACATTGTTTTTATATGAGTGAAGAGTTCAATAAAAGAGGAATAAATTCCACATATCTTACAAGTGAAGATTCGGTTATAAAAAGAGAAGAAGTTATTAAAAAATTAGAGAGTGAAAATGACTCTTTAGAAGTAATTTTTACAGTTGATATTTTTAATGAAGGAATAGATATCCCCTCAATTAACACAGTTTTGTTTTTACGACCAACAAACTCTCCTATTGTATTTATACAGCAACTTGGAAGAGGTTTGAGAAAACATAAAAATAAAGAGTTTTTAACAGTTCTTGATTTTATTGGAAACCATAAAAAAGCATATTTAATTGCCCTTGCCCTTGCTGGAAATAAAGCTATTGATAAAGATAGTTTGAAACTCTCTTTGATGAATAATTTTGCAAATTTTCAAAATGCCTTTATCTGTATGGATGAGATTTCAAAACAGAGAATTTTAGAGCAAATCGAAAATCAGAACTTTAATAATCTTAAATATTTAAAAGAACAATATTTTGAGTTTAAAACTTTGACAAACAATAAGATACCAAAATTAACAGATTATCTAGCCTTTGATGATTTGATTAATCCTTTAAATTTCGTTGATGAAAGCAAATCTTATGTGGAGTTTTTATCAAAAGTAGAAGTTGGAAAAACAAAGGATATTTACACAAATTTTTGTTTAAATGAAGATTTTATAAAAGCAATTAGATTTATTGAAAATCAACTTCCAATAAAAAGAGTTTATGAATTTGTGATTTTAAAATATCTTTTATTTAATGATTTTTGTGATGAAAATATTGCTTTTAAAATCTTAGGTAAATATCTAGATAAAGTTTGCAAAAAAACTATAATTCATAGTTTTTCTTATCTAAATCAAGACTATTTTGATTCAGGACAAATAGGCAGATATTTAAAATGTGTAAATTTTGATGGAACAAAAGTTACAAAAACAAAAGAGTTCTCAAAGCTTTTAGAAAATAAAGAGTACAAAGATATTTTTGAAGATAGTCTAAATTATGGAATTTATACCTATGAAGAGGAGTTTAAAACCCTTGATTTTGGAATGCCATTTTTAAAACTATACTCAAAATATAATATGTTAAATATTGCTCAACTTTGTAACTTCCCAAAAATTCATAGTTCATTTAGAGGAAGTGGATTTCTAAAATATGAAGATGATTTTTTCTTATTTATCAATCTTGAAAAAGAGAAGTTTTCAAAATCTGCGAATTATTTTAATGCTTTTTTATCAAAAGAAGTTTTTACTTATCAAAGTAAACCATCTCAAAGTCAAGATAAAGGCGATGGAGAAAGATTGATAAAAAATCAAAAACATGGAGTAAAACTTCATATCTTTGTGAGAAAATTTGCCCAAGTGGATAAAAAGACTCAAAATTTTATATATTTAGGTTTGGCAAATAGTATTAAATATGAGGGAAATAAACCAATAAGTTTAGAGTTAAAGTTAGAAATACCACTTGATAATAAGTTGTTTGAGGAGTTTACAAAAATAGTCTAAAAATATATTATTTTTTATCTATTATTTAGGTTCACATATGCTAATATTCGCAAAATTGTTAGCTTATTATGAAGGCAAAATATTGAGAGAAGTAAAAAAAGGCGTAGTTGAAAAGGTTTTTGTGAAATTAAATAGTATTGATAAAGTTTTAGAAAGTAGAGTTGATATTATTTTATTAAGAATTATTAATATGCTTAAATATGTTTTTATATTAATAATGATTGTTTATTTAGCTATTTGTATTATGAGTTTATCACATAAAATAGTCTCTTTTACTCTTGATCAAGGTGCATTAGATTTCTCTTCAATAAAAACGATATTGACAGATGGATTATTTACTTTAATTGTAATTGCAATTGTTAAAACACTATTTATCAAAAGTGGTTTTGATTATGCTTTAACTTTCTTAGAAATAGCCTTTGTTGTGATTATTAGAAAACTTATTTTACTTGAAAGTATTCCAAGTGAAACAGATTTATTAATAGCATTAGGAATAACATCGTCAGTATTTTTTATATTAATTGTTTACATACATAATATGAAAAGAAGATGGATAAAAGAAGATCATAAATAGAGTTTACTTAATTAATAGGAATCTCTATTTTGAACTCTGCACCTTTATATTTTATATTATCGTAAGTGTAGAGTTGATTCGAAACTGTTAAATTTCCATTCATATGTTTTTTTATAATTTCAGTTGACATATAAAGTCCAATTCCTGTACCTTGGCTTTTATATTTTGTTGTGAAATAAGGTTCAAAAACTCTATCTAAAATATCCTCTTTTATTCCACCTGCATTATCTTTTATTTTTAAAACCAAATTATTATTGTCTTTATATAGATTAATAAAAATTATTTTTTGTTCACAGCTACTATCTTCAAATGCATCTAAAGCATTATTAATAATATTTATAAGAACTTGAATAAATTCATTAACAAGTCCTACTACAGTTAGTATTTCTGTGTTTCTTATAATAGTTATATTTCTATTTTTTAATTTTGAGTTAATTAAATATAGTACTTTATCAATTGGAATATTTACATCAAATGTTGAAGCTTCTTTTTCATTGGTAAAAAAGTTTCTAAAGTCATCAATTGTATCAGATAGATGTTGCGCAGAATTATTTATAATATCCATAGTTTCATAAAAATCGCTATCACTTAACTTATCAAAATCTTTTTTTACTTTAGCGCCTGTTGCTGCTGTAGAAATTACAGATAATGGTTGTCTCCATTGATGTGCAATATTTTCAATCATTTCTCCCATTGCAGCCATTTTTGATTGATGATTTAGAATTTTCTCTTTTTCAATTAACTCTTTTGTTTTCTTATCAACTAAATTTTCAAGATTTTTATTCATATCATTTAATTTTTTAGTTTTTTCTTCTATTTTTAAAGTAAGAGATTCATTTAGACTTTTAAGAGTGTAAGTTCTATGTAAAAAAGCCAAAATAATTATAAAAATCACAAATAATACCTGCCAAAATAAATCATAATTAAAATTTGTTTGGAATTGAACATTATTCCATTTTGTAATAATTGAGTTTAATTCATTAATTGAAATTGAAGAGATAGCTTTATTTAAAATAGATTCTAAAATAGGATAATCATCTCTTATCATAAATTTCAAACTAAAATTTAAACCAGTATTTCCACTAACTTTTAGATTACTAAAATTATATTTTGAGATATTATAAAAAAGAACAGGTTGAATATCAATATAAGCATAAGCCTTTCCTTTTGAAACTAAATCTAACCCTTCTTTTACACTATTTACAAGAATAAAATTCATATTAGGATAATTATTTTTCAAAATATTATGAGCAGTAAAATTATTCCCAATTGCTAATTTTTTATCTTTTATAAAAGAGATGTTTTCAATAAAATTTTCATCTTTTTTGGTGACAATAGATATTGGAAAATTTGCATACTCTTTTGTGAAAAGTGCATATTCATCTCTTTGAGGAGTTTCACCAGCACTATAAATTAAATCAGAATTTTTATTTTTAATGCTAGCTAGTTGTTGACTAAAAGTTTTGAAAAATTCATTTTGTGTTTCTACTCCAATTTTTTTAGAAATTAAATTCCAATATTCAGATGAAATCCCAAAGGGTTCATTACTCTTTGATTTAAAGGTAAAAGGTTCCCATGAATTGGAAATAGAAACTTTTATTTTTGTATTTTTAAGAAATTCTAGTTCTTTATCGGTTAAATTTATTTGTTGTTTGAAATTCTTATAATATTGTTCATTTTCATTTAAAATCCATTTTCTTTCAAGATTTAATAATTCACTTGTTGGGATTTTCAAAAATCCTTCATTAAAAATTTCTGCTTTTTCAGTTGTTGTAGTAATTGCGTGTGTTTTAAACTTAGTTATCAAGTTATCCATAGGTTTAATCAAATAAAACAAATTGTTTTGAACAGAAAAATATTCAATTGCTAATTTATCATCATAAATTAAGTCAATTTGTTTATTTCTAAGTGCTTCGATAGATTCTTTATAATCTTTGTAAATTGTAATAGTTGCATCTGGAAAATGTCTTAAAATAATTTCTTTATAATCTGAACCTATTAAACCAATATTTAGATTATCTTTCATTTCTAAAACTATATCGTTTTTTGAAAGAGTAAAAAATGTAGTTTTTGTTTCATAAAAGAAATTTGAAGAAATCATCCAATCTTCAAAAGGATTTGTTCCTAAAAAGAAGTCAACTTTTTCTTCTTTTACTAAATTAATTGCATTTCCCCATGTTTTAGCATCTACAAATTCAATATTATAATTATTGTATTTTGCCCACAATTTCCAAATATCAATAAAAAGTCCAGCTTCTTTTTCTTCTTGTTTATAGGAAAAAGGAGCATAATTTGAATCATATGATATTTTAAAATTAGTTTCTTTTGCGAAAATAGAACAACATAATAAAAAAATGATAAACAGATTTTTCATAATAGCCTAAATATGATGATTGATTTAATTTGCAGAACTTTGTAATATAATTAATTTACATTATAACAAACTATTATTAAATTAGTGTCAGAGATTTGAATAGTTAAAAATTAAGTCTGTAACCAACCCCTGAAATATTAATTATAGATTCTTTACCAATTTTTTTTCTAACTTTATTTAATAAATTTTTTAATGCAGAATCAGTAGCTTCAAAACAATCTTCCCAAACATTAGACTTTAATTCATCTGTTGAGACAATCCTATTACTATTTTTTATTAAAAAACTTAGTAAATCTAACTCTTTAGATGTTAAAAGCAACTCTTTTTGTGTATTTAAATCAATTAATGTTTTGTGAAGAACGTTGTATTGAATATTATTTTGAAATAAAATTAGATATCTTGAATTATCTAAAATTTCTTCAACAGATTTATGTAATGCATTATTTAGTGTTTTAAAATCTACAGGTTTAGTTAAATAATCTACAAGTTTTAGTTTTGTAGCTTCAAGAAGATATTTTGTATCTGTATATGCACTTAATAAGATTACAGGGATAGTCTTATCTTTTTTTCTTACTTCTTTAATATAATCTATTCCGTTAGTATTTGGAAGATTTATATCTGAAATGATTATATCAATTCTTTGATTTTCGAAAATTATATTTGCTTCTTCTGTGTTAGCTGCATCAAATACATTTTCACATAATAAAAGCAATACTTTTTTAATATTAATTCTAATGTTTTCTTCATCTTCAATGTACAAGAGATTTAAATTTTTTAATATATTGTTATGATTAATATTTTTTTGCATAATCTCTTCCAAATTTATATAAATAATCATGTATGTTATAATAAATAAACTTAAAAAAGTGAAAAATTGTCTTATTTGTAATTATAACGTAATTAAGGTAGTTATTTAATTAATGCTTAAGTAAAATACATGTAAAGTAATAGTAAAAATTATTTAGTCCTTTTAATTTATCCTGCATGGAGTCATAAAATGTATATTAGAAAATTATTAAAGTTTGCTTGTATTTCAATACTAGCGAGTAGTTCTTTACAAGCTTTTAGTTTGAGAGAGAGTGTTGAAAAGGTATTGGCTTCTAATCCAGAGATTATTGCAGAAAAAAATAATCAGGAAGCTTTTAAAAAGTATATTGATGAAAGAGAAGCAAACTATCTTCCTAGAATAGATATTGATGGGAGGCTTGAAAAGAGTAACTCTGATAAAAAATATGATCAACCAAATTCTAGTAATCTTCAAAGTGGTTCAGATCAAGAAGATGGGTATAATGTTGGTATAGCTTTAAATCAAATGTTATATGATGGTAATTTAACGCCAAGCCAAGTTGCAGAAGCAAAACATAATGATTTATCAAATAAATATAGATCAGAAAAGAATATTGAAAATGTAGTTTATGAAACTATAGTTGCATATAAAGATTTGGTTCAATATAATGAAATGTTAGATTTAACAAAAGAAATGATAAAAACAAATGAAGAAAATCTTCAAATAGCAAAAGAAAAAGAATCTATTAGTGGTGAAATTCTTGAAACTTATGAGGTTGATTCAAAATTAAGTTTTGTAAAAGAGAAATATTTAGAAGAAAATGATTTAAAAAGTTCAAAAGTTAGTACATTTAAAAGATTTGTTGGTAGTGAACCTTCAGGAAATGAGTGTAGACCAAAAATAAATTTGTCTAAAATTCCAGATAATTTACAACAAATCGTAGAATTAGCAGTTTTAAAAAATTATGAAATTCAACAACAAATTGAAGTAATAAAAGCTCAAAGAGAAAAAATTGCACAAGCTGATTCTAAATTTCTACCAAATTTAAATTTAGAATTAAAAGCGCTTACAGATAGCGATTTATCTTTAAATGAACTTGGTACAGAAAATCAAGTATATGGAAGAATAAATCTTGCATGGAATCTATATAATGGTGGTGGAGATTATGCTGTTTCTAAACAAGAAGAACTATTCTTAGCTGAACAGAAAAAAAGATTAGATGCAATTACCAATAAAATTGTTGAGTCAATAAAGGTAAATTATCAAAGATTTATGAAAAATAAAGAGAGAATCTCTATTCTTAAAGATTATGTTGTTGCAAATGAAAATATTGTTGAAGTTTATAAAAGTGAATTTGAATCAGGTACTAGAACATTTGTTGATATTTTAGATGCACAAACAGTTTTATATGAAGCTAAAAAGAGTTTAGTTTCAAGAGAATATGAATTGTATACAAATTATTATGATATGTTAAATACATTATCAATGTTAACAAGTACAGTTTTAGAATCTGAAGATGGCTGTTCTAGTGATAAAGCATTAAATACAATTGTTTCTGAACAAAAACAAGCATCAGATAAAACTGTATCATCAGATTTAAGAGCATTATTAGGTGATGATACAGCAGTGGCAAAAGAACAAAAGCCTGTAGTTAATTCTATTCCTAAAGATGAAGTAGTAAAAACAAAAGTAACAAGTGAGTATAGTTCATTTTTGGATGCTCCTGCAAGCTATTATACAATTAATATTACAACAACGGATAGTATAGATGCTGCTAAGAATTATATTAGCATGAATAGTCTGGATAAAAATAATTCTTATGTATATCCATTTGGCCCAGAAATGAAAAGTGCTAAGGTTATTTATGGTACATTTAAATCCGTAAAAGAGGCAAATGAAGCAATAAATAAACTGCCATCATCTGTTATTGCAAATAAACCATATATAGATAATATAAGTAAACATCAAAAACTATATGCTAAATATAACTAATATAGGATATGAGATAAAAGGTAAATATTGGAAAATAATTCTGATTTAATAGAAAATGAAACATTAACAGACTTAAAAGATAGAAGAAAAGTAGATGACTTATTAGGTTGTCTACTTTTTTTATCTAAGTATCATAATAGAGAGACTTCTGCTGAATCTCTGACTTTTGGATTACCAATTCATAAAACTTCAATGAATATAACAATGTTCCATCAAGCATCTACTCGTATAGGTTTAGTTACAAAAACTGTTAAGAGAGAAAAATTAAAAGATATAACAAAACTTGCTTTACCATCCGTTTTAATTTTAGATAAAAATAGAGCATGTGTTTTATTAACTTATGATTTAAAAGAGGGCATTGCAAATGTTATTATCCCTGGATTAATTTCTGGTGAAACACAAATGACTATACAAAAACTTGAAAGTGAATATACTGGTGAAGTAATAATTATAAAACCTGAATATAACTTCAATAATAGAATAGAGAAAGAAGTTGTTATTGATAACCCAAAAGAGTGGTTTTGGGGAACATTATTAAGAAATAAGGGAATTTATCAGCAGGTTATTGTTGTATCTTTATTTATAAACTTATTTATTTTGGCAACACCACTTTTTACAATGAATGTATATGATAGAGTTCTTCCAAATAATGCAATTGAAACATTATGGGCTTTATTTATTGGAATTTCAATTGTAATGTTTTTTGATTTATTATTAAAAATATTGAGATCTCATTTTTTAGGAACTGCGAGTAAAAGAGCAGACACGATAATGTCTAATAAAATATTTAATCATTTATTAAATATTAAACTTGATGCAAGACCTGCTTCAACAGGACAATTTGTAAGTAGATTACAATCTTTTGAAAGTGTAAGAGAATTTTTTACAGGGGCAACAATTGCCGCTGTTGTTGATTTACCTTTTGTAGTTATTTTCATAATTGTAATCTTTTTTATTGCAGGTCCATTAGCTTTTATTACAATAATAACAGTAATTATATCTCTATTAATTTCATGGTATATGCAAAGACCTCTTAAAGAAATTATTGCAAAGTCAATAAAAGAAGAACAAATAAAACAAACTACGCTTATTGAAACAGTTTCTGGCTTAGAAATAATTAAAAGTGTTAAAGCTCAAAATAGAATGAAAACGCATTGGGAAAATTCAATTAATAAAACTGTTCATTATGCTGATAAAGGTCATTTTTTATCTCAAACTATTACATATTTGACAGCATTTATTTCACAATTTTCTAATATTGCAATTGTTGCTGCTGGAGTTTATTTAGCTCAAGATGGACAAATCACAATGGGAGCTATCATTGCTGCCATGATTTTAAATGGTAGGGTAATAGCTCCTATTTCACAATTAGTTGGAATGATTATTAAATTTGATAGAACTATGTTATCTTTAAATAATCTTGATGAGGTTATGAAAATGCCAGTTGAAAAAGAGAATAAATCTTATATAAGTAGACCGAATTTAAAAGGTGATATTGAATTAAAAGATGTTCAATTTGCTTATAAAGATCAAAATCATCAAACATTAAAAGATATAAATTTACTTATAAAAGAAGGTGAAAAAGTTGCAATCCTCGGAAAAATAGGATCTGGAAAGTCTACTTTATTAAAGTTAATTATGAATTTATATGAGCCAACTTCTGGATCTGTATTAATCGATGGTTTGGATACAAGACAAATAGATCCAACAGATTTAAGACACTCTATTGGAAGTGTTCCTCAAGAGCCTTTTTTATTTATGGGAACAATAAAAGATAATCTTACAATTGGTGAACAATATGTATCTGATGAAGAGTTATTAAGAGTATCTAAAATTGCGGGATTAGATGATTTTTTAGGAAAACATGAAGCGGGATATGATTTATTAGTTGGAGAAAGAGGAGATGGTTTATCAGGAGGAGAGAGACAATCAGTTACTCTTGCAAGAGCACTAATTTCTGATCCAAATATAATAATGCTTGATGAACCAACAAATTCAATGGATAGACAAACAGAAAAATCATTTATTAACAGACTTCAAAATATTGTTTCAAATAAAACTTTGATAGTAGTAACGCATAAAACTTCTTTATTACAATTAGTAGATAGAATAATAATTGTAGAAAATGGTCAAATAATAGTAGATGGACCAAAAGATGAAGTTTTTACTACAAAAGTAGGTTAAATAATGTATAAAGAGAAAAAAATTAAAGAAAAAAAAGGTCTTATCGATTGGTTTAGAAGACTTTATGGATTAGAGGATGAAAAGCAAGAAGATTTAGAATTTATGTATAGTTTATATTCTAATTCAAATGAAAAACCAAGTAGAGTATCAAATATAATTTTTTTATTAATTACTGGTATCTTTTCTATTCTTGTATTATGGGCAGCATTTGCAGAAATTGATGAATTAGCAAGGGGAAATGGAAAGGTAATTCCAACAGATAAAATACAAACGGTTCAATCTTTGGATGGTGGAATAATTTCTGAAATATTCGTTAAAGAAGGTGATGTTGTAAAATTTGATGACCCTTTAATGAAAATTGATACAACAAGATTTCAAGCTACACTTGAAGAGAGTAAGCAAGAATATTTATCTTTATTAGCATTAAAAACAAGACTAGAAATTGAATCAACAATTGATATTAGTAAAGAGTTACCAGTTTTGAAATTTGATGAAAAAGTTATGAAAGATTTATCAAGATATGATATAAATGAGAATTTATTATTAGAAAATAGATTTAGAGAATTAAAATCTTCAGTTAATGTTCTTGAAAACCAATTAAGCCAAAAAATTCAAGAACTAAAAGAGATTGAAAGTACAATTAATAAATTGACAGATAGTTTAGGTTTTATAGAAGAACAAAGAAAAACTATTAGAAAACTTGTAGAAAGAGGAATAAAATCTAAATATGATTTATTAGATATTGAAAAAGAATATAATTTAACTAAAGGGGATTTGCAAACTGCAAAATTATCAATATCAAGATCAAATTTTGCAATTACAGAAGCAGAAAACAGAATAAAAGAAAAAATTGATACATTTAGAGCAGAAGCTTCTCGAGACCTACAAAAAACAGTAAGTCAAATAAATAGATTTGAAGCTAAATTAGTTGGAGATAGGGATAAAGTTGCCAAAACAACAATTACTTCACCAGTTGATGGAATTATTAAACAACTAAATTTTAATACCATCGGAGGTGTTGTTCAATCTGGTATTGATTTGATGGAAATAGTACCTTTAAGTGATGCTTTAGTTGTTGAAGCAAAAATTGATCCTAAAGATATTGCATTTATAAGTCCAACACAAAAAGCAATTATAAAAATCACAGCATATGATTTTGGAATTTATGGTGGATTAGAAGGTAAAATTGTTGAAATCTCAGCAGATACAATTGTTGATAAAGACTCTAAAGATGGAAAAAGTTATTATAGAGTTTTAGTTAAAACAAATAAAAATTATTTAGAGAGAAAAGGTAAAAAATTACCAATTATTCCAGGAATGATTGCAACTGTAGATATTGTTACAGGTAAAAAATCAATATTAGATTTTCTTCTAAAACCAATACTAAAAGTAAAACAAGACTCACTTCACGAAAGATAATCTAATTTGGTTATCTTTTTTATAAAAAATCTCAAATATAAAACTTTTTAGAGACTTTATTAATATAATATTGTATTAATAATAGAAATAATAATTAGTCAATAAAAATGGAGAGATAAAATGAAGTTAACAATTAAAACTGAAAATGGTCAAAGAGTTGTAGATTTAAAAAATGATTTACAATTTAAGGCCTTAAAAGGTGAAGAGTATGTCTTCTCAAATGGTTTCTCAAATTATGTTTTAAATTTTAAAGATAATCAAGAGTCAGTTGTTCTAACTTTTAATGTGAATGGTAAATCAATAAAAGTGGAACTAAATGGAATTGTTCCACTTCTTCAAGCTAATACATCGGATATGTCTAATCCAACAGCAATTATTATTAATAAAGATATAAATAATAAAGATGTTGATAATATTATTGATAACACTTCTTTTAATGGAGGAGAGATAATTAATCAATTAGAATCATTAATGTCTAACCCTATTGATCTAGGTAATAGTAAGGCTACTAATTTAACATTAATAACTGATTATCAAACATTATTAGAATCTCTTGGTGCAGCAGCTGCAGGTGGTGATGCCGGAGGAAATACAAGTAATGGTTCAACATTTAACTCTACATTTTCATTAACTGCTGGTGCATTAAATGGTATTGCAGATAGTGCTAGAGGAGAAAATTTAACAGAATCTATATCTACTACTCCTGTTGATTCAGGGAATACAATAGCTATAGCTAACACAACTCCAGTAACAGCAACAATTATAATTGGTGATGCAGGAAGTGTAAAAGAAGCAGATGGAGCAATATTAACATATTCAGTAAAACTATCAAACGCAGTTGGATCAGATGTAGAAGTAGATTTAACAACAGGTGGAACCGCTTCAAAAGGTGATGATTATACTAATACATTACAATACTCAACAAATGGTGGAACAACTTGGTTAGATGTACCAGCAACTGGAAAAGTAACACTGCCAGCAGATGGATCTTCTGTTCTTGTAAAAGTAACAGTAAAAGATGATGCAATAACTGAAAATGATGAAACAGTAACATTAACAGCAACAACAACAGATGCACAAATTACAACACAAACAGCAACAGGAACAGGAATAATCACAGATGATAGAGGAAATGATAATCCAGATGTAGATGAAGATGTAAAAGCAAATATTGAAGTAACTGATGCAGGAAGTGTAAAAGAAGCAGATGGAGCAATATTAACATATTCAGTAAAACTATCAAACGCAGTTGGATCAGATGTAGAAGTAGATTTAACAACAGGTGGAACCGCTTCAAAAGGTGATGATTATACTAATACATTACAATACTCAACAAATGGTGGAACAACTTGGTTAGATGTACCAGCAACTGGAAAAGTAACACTGCCAGCAGATGGATCTTCTGTTCTTGTAAAAGTAACAGTAAAAGATGATGCAATAACTGAAAATGATGAAACAGTAACATTAACAGCAACAACAACAGATGCACAAATTACAACACAAACAGCAACAGGAACAGGAATAATCACAGATGATAGAGGAAATGATAATCCAGATGTAGATGAAGATGTAAAAGCAAATATTGAAGTAACTGATGCAGGAAGTGTAAAAGAAGCAGATGGAGCAATATTAACATATTCAGTAAAACTATCAAACGCAGTTGGATCAGATGTAGAAGTAGATTTAACAACAGGTGGAACCGCTTCAAAAGGTGATGATTATACTAATACATTACAATACTCAACAAATGGTGGAACAACTTGGTTAGATGTACCAGCAACTGGAAAAGTAACACTGCCAGCAGATGGATCTTCTGTTCTTGTAAAAGTAACAGTAAAAGATGATGCAATAACTGAAAATGATGAAACAGTAACATTAACAGCAACAACAACAGATGCACAAATTACAACACAAACAGCAACAGGAACAGGAATAATCACAGATGATAGAGGAAATGATAATCCAGATGTAGATGAAGATGTAAAAGCAAATATTGAAGTAACTGATGCAGGAAGTGTAAAAGAAGCAGATGGAGCAATATTAACATATTCAGTAAAACTATCAAACGCAGTTGGATCAGATGTAGAAGTAGATTTAACAACAGGTGGAACCGCTTCAAAAGGTGATGATTATACTAATACATTACAATACTCAACAAATGGTGGAACAACTTGGTTAGATGTACCAGCAACTGGAAAAGTAACACTGCCAGCAGATGGATCTTCTGTTCTTGTAAAAGTAACAGTAAAAGATGATGCAATAACTGAAAATGATGAAACAGTAACATTAACAGCAACAACAACAGATGCACAAATTACAACACAAACAGCAACAGGAACAGGAATAATCACAGATGATAGAGGAAATGATAATCCAGATGTAGATGAAGATGTAAAAGCAAATATTGAAGTAACTGATGCAGGAAGTGTAAAAGAAGCAGATGGAGCAATATTAACATATTCAGTAAAACTATCAAACGCAGTTGGATCAGATGTAGAAGTAGATTTAACAACAGGTGGAACCGCTTCAAAAGGTGATGATTATACTAATACATTACAATACTCAACAAATGGTGGAACAACTTGGTTAGATGTACCAGCAACTGGAAAAGTAACACTGCCAGCAGATGGATCTTCTGTTCTTGTAAAAGTAACAGTAAAAGATGATGCAATAACTGAAAATGATGAAACAGTAACATTAACAGCAACAACAACAGATGCACAAATTACAACACAAACAGCAACAGGAACAGGAATAATCACAGATGATAGAGGAAATGATAATCCAGATGTAGATGAAGATGTAAAAGCAAATATTGAAGTAACTGATGCAGGAAGTGTAAAAGAAGCAGATGGAGCAATATTAACATATTCAGTAAAACTATCAAACGCAGTTGGATCAGATGTAGAAGTAGATTTAACAACAGGTGGAACCGCTTCAAAAGGTGATGATTATACTAATACATTACAATACTCAACAAATGGTGGAACAACTTGGTTAGATGTACCAGCAACTGGAAAAGTAACACTGCCAGCAGATGGATCTTCTGTTCTTGTAAAAGTAACAGTAAAAGATGATGCAATAACTGAAAATGATGAAACAGTAACATTAACAGCAACAACAACAGATGCACAAATTACAACACAAACAGCAACAGGAACAGGAATAATCACAGATGATAGAGGAAATGATAATCCAGATGTAGATGAAGATGTAAAAGCAAATATTGAAGTAACTGATGCAGGAAGTGTAAAAGAAGCAGATGGAGCAATATTAACATATTCAGTAAAACTATCAAACGCAGTTGGATCAGATGTAGAAGTAGATTTAACAACAGGTGGAACCGCTTCAAAAGGTGATGATTATACTAATACATTACAATACTCAACAAATGGTGGAACAACTTGGTTAGATGTACCAGCAACTGGAAAAGTAACACTGCCAGCAGATGGATCTTCTGTTCTTGTAAAAGTAACAGTAAAAGATGATGCAATAACTGAAAATGATGAAACAGTAACATTAACAGCAACAACAACAGATGCACAAATTACAACACAAACAGCAACAGGAACAGGAATAATCACAGATGATAGAGGAAATGATAATCCAGATGTAGATGAAGATGTAAAAGCAAATATTGAAGTAACTGATGCAGGAAGTGTAAAAGAAGCAGATGGAGCAATATTAACATATTCAGTAAAACTATCAAACGCAGTTGGATCAGATGTAGAAGTAGATTTAACAACAGGTGGAACCGCTTCAAAAGGTGATGATTATACTAATACATTACAATACTCAACAAATGGTGGAACAACTTGGTTAGATGTACCAGCAACTGGAAAAGTAACACTGCCAGCAGATGGATCTTCTGTTCTTGTAAAAGTAACAGTAAAAGATGATGCAATAACTGAAAATGATGAAACAGTAACATTAACAGCAACAACAACAGATGCACAAATTACAACACAAACAGCAACAGGAACAGGAATAATCACAGATGATAGAGGAAATGATAATCCAGATGTAGATGAAGATGTAAAAGCAAATATTGAAGTAACTGATGCAGGAAGTGTAAAAGAAGCAGATGGAGCAATATTAACATATTCAGTAAAACTATCAAACGCAGTTGGATCAGATGTAGAAGTAGATTTAACAACAGGTGGAACCGCTTCAAAAGGTGATGATTATACTAATACATTACAATACTCAACAAATGGTGGAACAACTTGGTTAGATGTACCAGCAACTGGAAAAGTAACACTGCCAGCAGATGGATCTTCTGTTCTTGTAAAAGTAACAGTAAAAGATGATGCAATAACTGAAAATGATGAAACAGTAACATTAACAGCAACAACAACAGATGCACAAATTACAACACAAACAGCAACAGGAACAGGAATAATCACAGATGATAGAGGAAATGATAATCCAGATGTAGATGAAGATGTAAAAGCAAATATTGAAGTAACTGATGCAGGAAGTGTAAAAGAAGCAGATGGAGCAATATTAACATATTCAGTAAAACTATCAAACGCAGTTGGATCAGATGTAGAAGTAGATTTAACAACAGGTGGAACCGCTTCAAAAGGTGATGATTATACTAATACATTACAATACTCAACAAATGGTGGAACAACTTGGTTAGATGTACCAGCAACTGGAAAAGTAACACTGCCAGCAGATGGATCTTCTGTTCTTGTAAAAGTAACAGTAAAAGATGATGCAATAACTGAAAATGATGAAACAGTAACATTAACAGCAACAACAACAGATGCACAAATTACAACACAAACAGCAACAGGAACAGGAATAATCACAGATGATAGAGGAAATGATAATCCAGATGTAGATGAAGATGTAAAAGCAAATATTGAAGTAACTGATGCAGGAAGTGTAAAAGAAGCAGATGGAGCAATATTAACATATTCAGTAAAACTATCAAACGCAGTTGGATCAGATGTAGAAGTAGATTTAACAACAGGTGGAACCGCTTCAAAAGGTGATGATTATACTAATACATTACAATACTCAACAAATGGTGGAACAACTTGGTTAGATGTACCAGCAACTGGAAAAGTAACACTGCCAGCAGATGGATCTTCTGTTCTTGTAAAAGTAACAGTAAAAGATGATGCAATAACTGAAAATGATGAAACAGTAACATTAACAGCAACAACAACAGATGCACAAATTACAACACAAACAGCAACAGGAACAGGAATAATCACAGATGATAGAGGAAATGATAATCCAGATGTAGATGAAGATGTAAAAGCAAATATTGAAGTAACTGATGCAGGAAGTGTAAAAGAAGCAGATGGAGCAATATTAACATATTCAGTAAAACTATCAAACGCAGTTGGATCAGATGTAGAAGTAGATTTAACAACAGGTGGAACCGCTTCAAAAGGTGATGATTATACTAATACATTACAATACTCAACAAATGGTGGAACAACTTGGTTAGATGTACCAGCAACTGGAAAAGTAACACTGCCAGCAGATGGATCTTCTGTTCTTGTAAAAGTAACAGTAAAAGATGATGCAATAACTGAAAATGATGAAACAGTAACATTAACAGCAACAACAACAGATGCACAAATTACAACACAAACAGCAACAGGAACAGGAATAATCACAGATGATAGAGGAAATGATAATCCAGATGTAGATGAAGATGTAAAAGCAAATATTGAAGTAACTGATGCAGGAAGTGTAAAAGAAGCAGATGGAGCAATATTAACATATTCAGTAAAACTATCAAACGCAGTTGGATCAGATGTAGAAGTAGATTTAACAACAGGTGGAACCGCTTCAAAAGGTGATGATTATACTAATACATTACAATACTCAACAAATGGTGGAACAACTTGGTTAGATGTACCAGCAACTGGAAAAGTAACACTGCCAGCAGATGGATCTTCTGTTCTTGTAAAAGTAACAGTAAAAGATGATGCAATAACTGAAAATGATGAAACAGTAACATTAACAGCAACAACAACAGATGCACAAATTACAACACAAACAGCAACAGGAACAGGAATAATCACAGATGATAGAGGAAATGATAATCCAGATGTAGATGAAGATGTAAAAGCAAATATTGAAGTAACTGATGCAGGAAGTGTAAAAGAAGCAGATGGAGCAATATTAACATATTCAGTAAAACTATCAAACGCAGTTGGATCAGATGTAGAAGTAGATTTAACAACAGGTGGAACCGCTTCAAAAGGTGATGATTATACTAATACATTACAATACTCAACAAATGGTGGAACAACTTGGTTAGATGTACCAGCAACTGGAAAAGTAACACTGCCAGCAGATGGATCTTCTGTTCTTGTAAAAGTAACAGTAAAAGATGATGCAATAACTGAAAATGATGAAACAGTAACATTAACAGCAACAACAACAGATGCACAAATTACAACACAAACAGCAACAGGAACAGGAATAATCACAGATGATAGAGGAAATGATAATCCAGATGTAGATGAAGATGTAAAAGCAAATATTGAAGTAACTGATGCAGGAAGTGTAAAAGAAGCAGATGGAGCAATATTAACATATTCAGTAAAACTATCAAACGCAGTTGGATCAGATGTAGAAGTAGATTTAACAACAGGTGGAACCGCTTCAAAAGGTGATGATTATACTAATACATTACAATACTCAACAAATGGTGGAACAACTTGGTTAGATGTACCAGCAACTGGAAAAGTAACACTGCCAGCAGATGGATCTTCTGTTCTTGTAAAAGTAACAGTAAAAGATGATGCAATAACTGAAAATGATGAAACAGTAACATTAACAGCAACAACAACAGATGCACAAATTACAACACAAACAGCAACAGGAACAGGAATAATCACAGATGATAGAGGAAATGATAATCCAGATGTAGATGAAGATGTAAAAGCAAATATTGAAGTAACTGATGCAGGAAGTGTAAAAGAAGCAGATGGAGCAATATTAACATATTCAGTAAAACTATCAAACGCAGTTGGATCAGATGTAGAAGTAGATTTAACAACAGGTGGAACCGCTTCAAAAGGTGATGATTATACTAATACATTACAATACTCAACAAATGGTGGAACAACTTGGTTAGATGTACCAGCAACTGGAAAAGTAACACTGCCAGCAGATGGATCTTCTGTTCTTGTAAAAGTAACAGTAAAAGATGATGCAATAACTGAAAATGATGAAACAGTAACATTAACAGCAACAACAACAGATGCACAAATTACAACACAAACAGCAACAGGAACAGGAATAATCACAGATGATAGAGGAAATGATAATCCAGATGTAGATGAAGATGTAAAAGCAAATATTGAAGTAACTGATGCAGGAAGTGTAAAAGAAGCAGATGGAGCAATATTAACATATTCAGTAAAACTATCAAACGCAGTTGGATCAGATGTAGAAGTAGATTTAACAACAGGTGGAACCGCTTCAAAAGGTGATGATTATACTAATACATTACAATACTCAACAAATGGTGGAACAACTTGGTTAGATGTACCAGCAACTGGAAAAGTAACACTGCCAGCAGATGGATCTTCTGTTCTTGTAAAAGTAACAGTAAAAGATGATGCAATAACTGAAAATGATGAAACAGTAACATTAACAGCAACAACAACAGATGCACAAATTACAACACAAACAGCAACAGGAACAGGAATAATCACAGATGATAGAGGAAATGATAATCCAGATGTAGATGAAGATGTAAAAGCAAATATTGAAGTAACTGATGCAGGAAGTGTAAAAGAAGCAGATGGAGCAATATTAACATATTCAGTAAAACTATCAAACGCAGTTGGATCAGATGTAGAAGTAGATTTAACAACAGGTGGAACCGCTTCAAAAGGTGATGATTATACTAATACATTACAATACTCAACAAATGGTGGAACAACTTGGTTAGATGTACCAGCAACTGGAAAAGTAACACTGCCAGCAGATGGATCTTCTGTTCTTGTAAAAGTAACAGTAAAAGATGATGCAATAACTGAAAATGATGAAACAGTAACATTAACAGCAACAACAACAGATGCACAAATTACAACACAAACAGCAACAGGAACAGGAATAATCACAGATGATAGAGGAAATGATAATCCAGATGTAGATGAAGATGTAAAAGCAAATATTGAAGTAACTGATGCAGGAAGTGTAAAAGAAGCAGATGGAGCAATATTAACATATTCAGTAAAACTATCAAACGCAGTTGGATCAGATGTAGAAGTAGATTTAACAACAGGTGGAACCGCTTCAAAAGGTGATGATTATACTAATACATTACAATACTCAACAAATGGTGGAACAACTTGGTTAGATGTACCAGCAACTGGAAAAGTAACACTGCCAGCAGATGGATCTTCTGTTCTTGTAAAAGTAACAGTAAAAGATGATGCAATAACTGAAAATGATGAAACAGTAACATTAACAGCAACAACAACAGATGCACAAATTACAACACAAACAGCAACAGGAACAGGAATAATCACAGATGATAGAGGAAATGATAATCCAGATGTAGATGAAGATGTAAAAGCAAATATTGAAGTAACTGATGCAGGAAGTGTAAAAGAAGCAGATGGAGCAATATTAACATATTCAGTAAAACTATCAAACGCAGTTGGATCAGATGTAGAAGTAGATTTAACAACAGGTGGAACCGCTTCAAAAGGTGATGATTATACTAATACATTACAATACTCAACAAATGGTGGAACAACTTGGTTAGATGTACCAGCAACTGGAAAAGTAACACTGCCAGCAGATGGATCTTCTGTTCTTGTAAAAGTAACAGTAAAAGATGATGCAATAACTGAAAATGATGAAACAGTAACATTAACAGCAACAACAACAGATGCACAAATTACAACACAAACAGCAACAGGAACAGGAATAATCACAGATGATAGAGGAAATGATAATCCAGATGTAGATGAAGATGTAAAAGCAAATATTGAAGTAACTGATGCAGGAAGTGTAAAAGAAGCAGATGGAGCAATATTAACATATTCAGTAAAACTATCAAACGCAGTTGGATCAGATGTAGAAGTAGATTTAACAACAGGTGGAACCGCTTCAAAAGGTGATGATTATACTAATACATTACAATACTCAACAAATGGTGGAACAACTTGGTTAGATGTACCAGCAACTGGAAAAGTAACACTGCCAGCAGATGGATCTTCTGTTCTTGTAAAAGTAACAGTAAAAGATGATGCAATAACTGAAAATGATGAAACAGTAACATTAACAGCAACAACAACAGATGCACAAATTACAACACAAACAGCAACAGGAACAGGAATAATCACAGATGATAGAGGAAATGATAATCCAGATGTAGATGAAGATGTAAAAGCAAATATTGAAGTAACTGATGCAGGAAGTGTAAAAGAAGCAGATGGAGCAATATTAACATATTCAGTAAAACTATCAAACGCAGTTGGATCAGATGTAGAAGTAGATTTAACAACAGGTGGAACCGCTTCAAAAGGTGATGATTATACTAATACATTACAATACTCAACAAATGGTGGAACAACTTGGTTAGATGTACCAGCAACTGGAAAAGTAACACTGCCAGCAGATGGATCTTCTGTTCTTGTAAAAGTAACAGTAAAAGATGATGCAATAACTGAAAATGATGAAACAGTAACATTAACAGCAACAACAACAGATGCACAAATTACAACACAAACAGCAACAGGAACAGGAATAATCACAGATGATAGAGGAAATGATAATCCAGATGTAGATGAAGATGTAAAAGCAAATATTGAAGTAACTGATGCAGGAAGTGTAAAAGAAGCAGATGGAGCAATATTAACATATTCAGTAAAACTATCAAACGCAGTTGGATCAGATGTAGAAGTAGATTTAACAACAGGTGGAACCGCTTCAAAAGGTGATGATTATACTAATACATTACAATACTCAACAAATGGTGGAACAACTTGGTTAGATGTACCAGCAACTGGAAAAGTAACACTGCCAGCAGATGGATCTTCTGTTCTTGTAAAAGTAACAGTAAAAGATGATGCAATAACTGAAAATGATGAAACAGTAACATTAACAGCAACAACAACAGATGCACAAATTACAACACAAACAGCAACAGGAACAGGAATAATCACAGATGATAGAGGAAATGATAATCCAGATGTAGATGAAGATGTAAAAGCAAATATTGAAGTAACTGATGCAGGAAGTGTAAAAGAAGCAGATGGAGCAATATTAACATATTCAGTAAAACTATCAAACGCAGTTGGATCAGATGTAGAAGTAGATTTAACAACAGGTGGAACCGCTTCAAAAGGTGATGATTATACTAATACATTACAATACTCAACAAATGGTGGAACAACTTGGTTAGATGTACCAGCAACTGGAAAAGTAACACTGCCAGCAGATGGATCTTCTGTTCTTGTAAAAGTAACAGTAAAAGATGATGCAATAACTGAAAATGATGAAACAGTAACATTAACAGCAACAACAACAGATGCACAAATTACAACACAAACAGCAACAGGAACAGGAATAATCACAGATGATAGAGGAAATGATAATCCAGATGTAGATGAAGATGTAAAAGCAAATATTGAAGTAACTGATGCAGGAAGTGTAAAAGAAGCAGATGGAGCAATATTAACATATTCAGTAAAACTATCAAACGCAGTTGGATCAGATGTAGAAGTAGATTTAACAACAGGTGGAACCGCTTCAAAAGGTGATGATTATACTAATACATTACAATACTCAACAAATGGTGGAACAACTTGGTTAGATGTACCAGCAACTGGAAAAGTAACACTGCCAGCAGATGGATCTTCTGTTCTTGTAAAAGTAACAGTAAAAGATGATGCAATAACTGAAAATGATGAAACAGTAACATTAACAGCAACAACAACAGATGCACAAATTACAACACAAACAGCAACAGGAACAGGAATAATCACAGATGATGACATAGCACCTGTAACAGTAACTGTATCAGAGGAAGGTTTGGCTAATGGAATTCCTGATAATAATGGTACACCAACAGATAGTACAAATGAAACAAGTGTTGAAGGAACTATTAACATTAGTAATTTAAATCTTTCTTCAAATAAAGAGTTTATGTTAAATATTCCATCAATTACTTTATCTTCACATGGAGAAGAGATAGTTTGGGAATTAAATGCTGATAAAAATGAATTAATTGGTAAAACAAGTGGTGAAGATGCAATAAAAGTTACGATTGATGAAACAGGAAAATATTCAGTTGAGTTATTAAAACCTATTGATCATCCAGTAAATAGTGTTGAAGATGTTGTAAGTTTTGACATTAATGTAACTGTAAAAGATGGTACATTCCAAACAGATACAAAATTTACAATTAATATTGAAGATGATATGCCAACTGTTGAAGATACAACTATTGTATGGACACAATCTACTACTATTCCAGATATATTTACTGGAAATGTAAGCTTTACAGGAAATGGTGGAACACATTCTTCTTATTCTTTTGCAGGTGGTTCAGTTTTAGTTACTGGAAAAGGATTTACAAGTAGTACGGATTTAGATTTAGTAGATGCATCATTGAGCCAAAGTTCAGGTGGTTTGGGCGTTGCTAGTTCTTCTTCTCCTTATCATAATGTTTCAAATGAAGTTGATTATAGAAAAACAGCTAATGGTGAAGGTGCATCTGAAGAGTTAATTATTAAATTAGAAGATGGAAAAATATCTTATGGTGCTAAAATAAATTTTGCATACATGTATGGTGGCGAATTAGAAGTTGGTATTGCAGAATTTTATAGAGATGGTGTTTTAGTTTCTACTCAAACATTTAGTTCAAATGCATCAAGTGGAAATTATGCTGCTAATTTTGAAGTATTAGATGGTGGCTTTGATACAATCATTATAAAAGCAACTGATAATGGAAACTCATTTAATGTAAAAGATAATAGTGATTTTGCAGTTACAGGTGTTGAATTCTTAGGAACAACAGCTCCTCAAGCTAGCTCTTACGGTGAAGGCACAATTTCATATGGATATGGTGCAGATGGAGCAGGAAGTTTAGGATTTACAAATGTTAAAGATAACCTTACTTTAACAGATGGAACTACTGTAACTGTTACAACAACAGCTACTTCAATAATCGCAAAAGATTCAAATGGAGAATTGGTTTTCCAAGTTCAATTAACTCCAAGTACAGGAAAATGGGAATTCTATCAATATAAAGATTTTTTAATTGGTGATGGAACAAAAGAAACATTAGATATTTCTTTTAAAGTTGTTGATGCTGATGGTGATGGAGTTGATGGTTCAATAACGATTGGTGTTAATAAATTACCAACATCTTCAGACGACTCAATAGAAATATTAGAAGATAATAATCACACATTAACATTAAATGACTTTGGAAATAATAGTAATGACTTCACAAAAGTTAAAATTGAAACATTACCAACAAATGGCATCTTATTATTAGCAGGTGTTGCAATTATTGCTGGTCAAGAAATTAGTAAAAGTGACATTGAATCTGGTAAATTAGTATTTAAACCTACAGAAAATTCAGATGCAGATAGTGGCTTTTCATTTAAAATAACTAATGGAACATTGTGGAGTGCATCATACAATACAGATATTAATATCGCAGCTGTTGCAGATAAACCAACAGCAAGTATTAGCGTTACAAAAATAACATCAAGTGATGATGGAAGTTCAGGTTCTTCTAATCAAACAAACACAGACTTTAATGATTTAGATTTATTAACTGCTTCAACACAAGGTTCAAGAAAATATGAGAATTTAGATCAAGATTTAGTATATAGTGGAACTAATGATATAGTTAAAGATTATCAAAATGCAAATGCTACAAATATAACAACTGATAAAGGTAATGATACATTAGAATTCCAAAGTGCAAATAATAAAAATATTAACACTGGTGCAGGTGATGATAAAGTTATTATTAATCAAGGTTCAAGTGGAAATAATGTTCAACTAGGTGAGGGTAATAATAGTCTTACAATTGGTGGAAGTTTAAATCAAGGTACAACTCAAGCTGGTGCTGGAAATGATACTTTGATTGTTAATCAAGGGGCAAGTGGAACACAAGTTAATTTAGGAGATGGAAATAATACAATTAGTATTAAAGAATCTTTAAATTCAAGTAATATCTCTACAGGAAATGGTAATGACACTTTAATCATTGGAAATAATTCTGATGGTAATACTATCTATACTGGTGGAGGAGCTGATAAAGTTCAAATTAATGGAAATGTACAAGATACTAAAATAGATTTATCTGATGGAAATGATAGCATTAAATTATCTTCACAAAGTAATGTAAACTTTAATATAAATACAGTGATTGATGGAGGAAAAGGAGATGATACTTTATACTTCTCAGGAAAAATGGAAGATTATAAAGTTGCAGTTGGTGTAGATACAGGAAACTCAGCATTGATTTCATGGGCCCAATTTGTTGAAATGAATAAAAATGCTGATGGATATGCAAATAAAGAGTTTACAATTTATGAAGTTGATGGAAATGGAACTTTACAAGGATCAAAATTCGTTGTAAAAAATATTGAAAATGTTGTTTTTGAATCTAGTGAAAATAGTGGAACAGTAACAACAAATGATTATAAAGTTGATATAAGTGCAGCACTAGCAGATTTAGATGGAAGTGAAACACTTACTGTAACTATAAATAATGTTCCAACAGGAGCAACACTTACAAGTACAGCTTATACATTAGTAGATAATGGAAATAACACTTGGAGTGTAACTATTCCAGCAGGAACAAAATCAATTAGTGATTCAATAACAATGAGTGTTCCAAAATCAAATACAGAGACTGTTAATTTAGAAATAACAGCAAGAGCTACAGAATCAAATGATAATACAAATGGCTTAAATTTTGCAGAAGCAACGGCTAATGATGGAGTTCCAGCAACTACAGATGATAAAATAACTACTAATGAAGATACATCAAAAGTACTAACTCTTTCAGATTTTGGTACATATAGCAATGGTAATGGAGATGCAATAAGTTCGATTAAAATAAACACATTGCCAACAAATGGTGTATTAATGTTTAATGGAGCAGCAATAAGCGCGGGTGTAGTTTTAAATGCTAGTGATATAAATAGTGGGAAATTAGTATTTATTCCAAACAATAACACAGATTTAGATAGCTCATTTACTTTCCAAGTTAGTGATTCAAAAGATTGGAGTATGACACATACAACTTCAATTGAAGTTATTGCAGTTGCAGATAAACCAACTGCAAATATAAATGTTGAAAGAAGTGTAACTATTGATACTTCAAATGTTACAGATACTTCAAAAGGTTATACAGTAACAGCATATAATACAAGTGGAAACCAAACAACAATTTCAACTGTAGATGGCACTAATCATAATGGATTTGGGGTTTCTGGGGCAAGTTCAGGGGATACAACAGAAATAGGTTATAACAATACAACTAAATCATCAGAAGTTCTAAAAGTAGCTTTTGAAAATGATGTTTCAAGTGTTGATGTAACTTTTGCATATAAAAATCCAAATGAAACAGCAGTTGTTAAATTCTATAAAGATGGAGTTTTAGTAGGTACTCAAATACTTACAGGAGGAACAGATACTGTAGATGGTCCTTTCACTTTAACAGCAGATAATGGTGCTGCCTTTGATGAAGTTAGCTTTTCAGCCCTAGGAAAAGATGATGATTATTTAATAAATAAAATAAGCTTTACAGAAGTAGAAACAAATAGCTCAGGTGCAATTGTTGGTGACATATATAATGTAGATATAAGTGCAGCCTTAGCAGATACAGATGGAAGTGAATCATTAACAGTAACAATTACAAATGTACCAACGGGAGCAACACTTTCAAGTGATAGTTATACATTAGTAGATAATGGAAATCACACTTGGAGTGTAACAATTCCAGCAGGAACATCATCTATTGCTGATTCAATAACAATGAGTGTTCCAACATCAAATACAGATGAAATTAATTTAGGAATAACAGCAAGAGCTACTGAAACAAATGATAATGCTGATGGATTAAATTATGCAGAGACAATTGATACAGATGCATTAGTGTATGGAATGAATGAAACAAATACTTTAGTATTTGGAGAAGTAACAACTAATTTATTGTTAACACTAGATGTATCAGGAAGTATGTCATTTAAAATAGATAATTCATATGAGACAAGATTAGATATTGCAAAAAAATCTCTTATTGATACAATCAAAGCATATCAAGCAAATGGAGAGACGCAAGTTAATTTAACTTTATTTAAAGTTGATTCAAAAAATGTTGGTTGGATGAGTGCTGATGAAGCTATTAAATATATTAATAGTTTACAAATTGACTCTAAAACTTATCAGCTTACTTCAAATGGTGTAAATATTAATTTAACTGATGGTACAGGATATAATGATGCATTAATTGAAACAATGAAGGTAGATTTTACTGGACATGATGCAACTCAAACAATAGCTTATTTTATCTCTGATGGTGAAGCAAATTCTGCAGTGGATAAAATTGATCAAGATAGTGATACAACTATAAAAAATTGGAAAAATTATGTAGATAATAATATTGATACTTTAAATGTTATTGGAATAAGTAAAGATATTAGTGCTAAATATTTAAAAATTATACAAGTTCAAGATGGTGATAATGTAATATTAGTACAAAAAGAAGAGACATTAGGTGATGTTTTATCAGGAACAGTGCATAGTTCAATTACTGGTGATGTATTGGATAATATAATAGGTGGAGATGGAAATACAAAAATAGATAGTATCGTTATTGATGGAAAAGAGTATACAAAAGACAATTTCCCAACAGATGGCGTTGCGCTTGATGGAGATGGAAAATTAACATTCAATTTTGATACAGGAAAATATGAATATAGTGTAAAATCTTCTGAATTTTCAGCTGATACAACAAAAACATTTGAAGTGAATGCAAGTGATGAAGATGGAGATAAAACTACATTTGACGTAAATCTAAAAATAGATATTTCTCCAAATGAATCAGCACATACTTTAAATATATCAGGTGAAGATATTGATTTAAGTGCAATTATTTCATCTAATACAAATACAGATGTTATTAATTTAGAGAATTCAAAAGTTGATAAAATTTCTGTAGATTTAAATGATGTTTTACTTCAAGAAGATCACCAACTAATTATAAAAGGTGATTTAGGTGATAAAGTTGACTTAGATACGCCAAGTGATTGGTCAAATATAGGTAAAGAACAACTAGATGGAGTAAATTATAATGTATATACAGGAACAGGGGCAAATTCTACAGTTAAATTATTAATTGACGATGATATTGATGTTACACCTGATATATAAACATAAATAGGAATTTTTCCTATTTATGTTTTTTAAATTTGTAATAAAATAGGATAAATTTTTTAGATGAGACAAACAAGAATAGATGAGTTTTTAGAGTTAGAATATCATAATAAAGAACTCGAAAAAAGAATAAAAGAAGAAGTTGCAAAAAATAGAGAAAAAGACAAGTTAATGTTTCAGCAATCAAAGTTGGCATCTTTGGGTGAAATGTTAGGAAATATATCCCATCAATGGAGGCAACCACTTATGGAAATTAACTCTTTGTTTTTACCAATTGAAGCTAAGATTACTCTTGGTGTTCCTTTAGAAGATAATGAAATTCTTCAAACAATAGATAAATTAAATCATATTACTAAATATATGTCGAATACTATTGATGATTTTAAAAATTTTTTTGCGACAGATAAAGAAAAAATAAAATTTAAACTATTAGAACAAATTAATTCAACAGTAAATATTATTAGTGGAGGGCTAAAAACTCATAATGTTAAACTTGATATTATAATTAAAAAAAATCCTGAAATAATTGCTTATAAAAATGATTATTCACAAGTTCTAATTAATATAATAAACAATGCAAAAGATGTTTTAGTTCAAAGAAAAATTGGAAATCCATATATAAAAATCTCAATATATGAAGAGAATAAAAATATTATTACCACAGTTGAAGATAATGCTGGTGGAGTAAAAGTTAATCCAATTGAAAAGATATTTGACCCTTTTTTTACTTATGAAAAAATGGGAGGTTCAGGAATTGGACTTTTTATGTCAAAGCTTATAATAGAAAAAAATATGAATGGCAAACTCTCAGTTGAAAATACATCAAATGGCGCTTTTTTTAAGATAATAATTCCTAAAATTTAGGAATTATTACTTCATATTGTATTTAAACAATTTTAGATATAATCACCGAAAATTAGAAAACTACACTTATTAATAGGATAATCATGTCAAAACAATTATTACAAAAACAAGCAGATACTATCAGATTTTTAGCAGCTGATATGGTGCAACAAGCAAATTCAGGACATCCAGGTGCTCCAATGGGATTAGCTGATATTGCAACAGTATTAAGTAAACACTTAAATGTAAATCCAGCAGATCAAAAATGGTTAAATAGAGATAGATTAGTTTTTTCAGGTGGTCATGCAACTGGATTAGTTTATTCTTTATTACATCTTTGGGGATTTGATGTATCTGTAAATGATATGAAAAACTTTAGACAAACTCACTCAAAAACTCCAGGACATCCAGAATATGGACATACTCATGGAATTGAAATTACAACTGGACCTTTAGGGCAAGGTATTGCAAATGCTGTTGGTTTTTCAATGGCTTCAAAATATGCTCAAAATGTACTTGGAAAAGAAGTTATTAATCATAAAGTTTATTGTTTATGTGGAGATGGAGATTTACAAGAAGGAATTTCTTATGAAGCAACATCAACTGCTGGACATTTAAAACTTGATAATCTTGTAATAATTTATGATTCAAATTCAATCACAATTGAGGGTGATACATCTTTATCATGGAGTGAAAATGTTAAAAAGAGATTCCAAGCTATTGATTTTGAAGTTATTGAAATAGATGGACACAATTTTGAACAAATTGACAAAGCTTTAACAGCTGCAAAAGAATCAACACTTCCTGTACTAATTATTGCAAAAACAGCAATCGCTAAAGGTGCGGTTACAATGGAGGGAAGCCATCATGCTCATGGTGCACCATTAGGTGATGATGAAATTGCTAAATCAAAAATAAAAGCAGGATTTAATCCAGAAGAAAAATTCTTTGTACCAGCTGATGTTAAAGGTGCATTTGATAAATTAATGATTGGTTCAACTGCTCAAAACGCATGGACTGAGTCTTTATCAGATGAAACAAAAGCAAAAATAGCTGAACTTCAGAATCCTGATTTCGATTCAATTATTTATCCAACTTTTGAAGCTGATTCAAGTGTTGCAACAAGAGATTCAAACCATAAAATTTTAAATGCAATTGCAGCTGCAATTCCAGGATTTTTAGGTGGAAGTGCAGATTTAGCTCCATCAAATAAAACTGAATTAAAAGCAATGGGTGATTTCCCAAATGGAAGAAATATCCACTTTGGTATTAAAGAACATGCAATGGCTGCAATGACTAATGCAATGAATTTATATGGTTTATTTAGAGTTTATTCTGCAACTTTCTTTGTATTTTCTGATTATTTAAAACCAGCAGCTAGAATCGCAGCTCTTGCTTCTATTCCTCAACATTTCATTTGGACACATGATTCAATTGGTGTTGGAGAAGATGGACCAACTCATCAACCAATTGAGCATTTATCACAATTTAGAGCATTACCAAATTTCTATACATTCAGACCAGCAGACGCAACTGAAAATGTAGATTCTTGGAAAGTTGCTTTAAAAATGAACGCTCCAACAGCATTTGTTTGTTCAAGACAAGGATTAAAAGTTTTAAAAGATGAAAAAGCATTTGGAACAGTTGCAAATGGTGGATATTTACTTAAAAAAAGAGAAAATGCAAATATTACAATTATGGCATCTGGTTCTGAATTAATGTTAGCACTTCAAACTGCTTGTGAATTAGAAAAAGATGGAATTATTGCAAATGTAGTTTCTGTTCCTTGTTTTGACTTATTTTTAGAGCAAGAAAAATCTTATATTGAGCAAGTTATTGATAAAAATACAAGAGTTTATGCAGTTGAAGCAGCTCGTGGTTTAGAGTATTATAGATTTGCAGATGTTGTATTTGGAATGGATACATTTGGAGCATCAGGTCCAGCAAATGACTTATTTGAAGAGTTTGGATTTACAATTCCAAAACTAAAAGCTAAGATAGTAGCTGATTTAAAAAACTAAGAGTTTTTAATAAATAGATAAGAAATCTTATCTATTTATTTTTCGCTTAAAATACTAACAACTTTAAAAGGTGAAGTCTTATTTAATTTCGCCAATTCATTAATTGACTTTGCCTTGTCAATTTTCAAATCTGCTTTCTCTAATTTTTCTTTTGCAATTTGTGAGCTTTCACTAAATATAACAAATGAATTCTCAAGTGGTGCATTTAACACAGAATTAATTAGTGTTGTTTTAGGATTTTCTCCTGTTTTTGAAGTTAATATAAAAGTAAGAGCTACAGCTGAAATTATTATTCCAGAATATAAAAATACCTTTTTAGAAAAGTAACTTTTCATTGCTTTCCAGTTGAAAAAGACATGAAAAAGTATTACTAAAACAAAAACTAAACCTAAATTCTCATGCATCTTTTTTGTGTAATTATCTAATAAATGAAAATACATTAAAACACCAGTTGTACCAATTACTAAAAACAAAAATGCCGTAAGAGATGTTGCAATATCTCTTTTCATAAATTTATTCATAAATTCCCTTTATTTGCGTAAAACTAATTATATACAATTAGTTTTAATGAAGTTTTAATATAATGATAAATATCAATAAATTGGAGAAGTTATGAAAATAGGATTTATAGGACTTGGAAATTTAGGACGAGCAATATGTACAAGATTATCATCATTAGATATTGAATTAAAAGTTTATAATAGAAATAAAGAAAAAATAAAAGATTTAGCATATGACAAAGTAAACTCACCAAAAGATTTATTAAAAGAGTGTGATGTTATTTTTTTATGTTTATTTGATTCAAATGCAGTTAGAGATATTTTAACTGGTGATAATGGACTATTATGTGAAGATTTAAAAGGTAAAACGATTATTGATTTAACAACAAATCATTATACAGACGTTTTAGAGTTTCATAAAATGGTAAATGATATAGGTGGAAACTATTTAGAAAATCCAGTTTTTGGAAGCGTTGCTCCTGCTTTAAAAGGACAATTAACAGTTGTTAGTTCAGGAAAAGTTGAAGTTTTTGAAAAAGTAAAACCAATTTTAGAAAAAATAGCACTTGAGATTTTCTTCTTAGAAAAACCATCAAGTGCTACAAAAATGAAACTTATAAATAATCTTTGTTTAGGTTCATTTATGGCTACTCTTGCAGAGTGTACAGCATTAGCTGAAAGTTGTGAAATTCCTAAATCAAAAGCCTTAGAGATTTTAGGAGTTGGTGGTGGACAATCACTTATATTAAAAGCAAAAACTCAAAAACTAATAGATGAAGATTTTTCTGCACATTTTTCAAATAATGCAATAAATAAAGATTTACATCTTTTACAAAATTTAGCATATGAATTAAAAAGACCACTTTATAGTGCAGCTGTTCCTAAAGAGTTATTTTCAAAAATGAAAATGATGGGAAAAGGTGAAGAAGATTTCTGCTCAATTTATCAACTATTTAAATAGTTGATAGATTAGACTCTAAAAATACTATACTTTCTATATAATAACAATATTGATAATCTATATTAATATTCTATTAACCTTTTTTTGCATATTATTCCATCTTTAAAACAATTAAAATTTTGTTTTTGGATTTATTACAAGGATTTATATGAAAAAAAAATTATATTTAGGAATTTCTTTACTTATTTGCAAAAATCTTGCTTTCGCAGATGATTTAAATGAAATTGTTGTCGAAGGTGCCCAAGAATCTTATTTTGAAGAATATTCTTCAACTAGTATGAAAGGTGAATTCAAAGACAAAGAGACACCTTATTCAGTATCAGTTACTAAAGGTACTTTAATAAATGATTTACAAGCTCAAAGAATAGAAGATACATACGATTACACTACAGGTGTAACTAAAGTTGGTAAAAATGCGGATGCTATACTTATTCGAGGATTTCAAACTGATTTAGAAAATATCAAAGTAAATGGAATGTCAGGACTAATTAGTAGAATGGGTTCACCATCAACTGCAAATGTAGAAAGAATTGAAGTTGTAAAAGGTCCAGCATCTGTATTATATGGAGCGATGGAACCAGGTGGTTTAGTAAACATGCAAACAAAACTTCCACAATCTGTACAAAGAACAACACTTGAAACATCACTTCAAACATACATGTCAAATAGTTCAAAATTTGGCGAAGATAATGGTATTACAACTACAATTGATACAACAGGACCAATAACAAAAGATTTAATGTATAGATTTATAATTGTTGGAGAAAAACTTAATTCATATAGAGAAAATGTAGATTTTGAAAATGTTTATATCTATCCTAGTTTATTATGGAACGTAAGTGATCAAACATCTTTATTAGTTGCCATGGAATATGGAAAAGAAAAAGGTAGTGCAGATGATGGACTGTTTGTAGCAAACCATGATATTTCAACAGCTGCACCAATTGATACAGTTTATCAAGAATCAGATGATTATGATAATGATGATGGAACAGCATTTGATGTAAAATTAGATCATTTTATCAGTGACAATCTTTCTTATAAATTTGATTGGAGAAGTGTTTTTCATACTGATGATAGAAAATTATATGAAAATAGAAAAGTAAATCAAGCAAGTGAAGTATCTTTAACAACATTAACAAGAAGAAATAGACACCAATATAATGAAAGAGATTGGCACAGCTTTGACACAAACTTAAGTATTGATACAGATATTGCAAATATGAAAAATAATATTGTTTTAGGATTAGCTGGAAACTATAGAAGAACAGATTATGACAGAATAACTTATGGAAGTAATGTAACACCAAATATAAATATATATAATCCAATTCATGGTGGAACAGCAACTAATATTGTTGATAATAGAAGAAAAACAGAATATTTTAGTGGTGGAACATATCTACAAGATAAAATAAGTCTAACAGATAAACTTACTTTAGTTGGTTCAACAAGAGTTGATAGAACAAAAATTGACTACACTTGTACAAGAGGAAATTGTGCAGAAGACAATACTAAATTCTCAACAGATTTTGTAGGTTCTGTAGGAACAATTTATAACATAAATGATGTAGTTTCAGTTTATACAAGTTTTGCACAAAGTTATAATCCAAGTACAGCTGAAAGAGTTGATGAATCAGGAAAAGGTTTAGATTCAGAAAAATCAGACCAATTTGAAGTTGGAACAAAACTAAATATATCAGAAGAATTAAATACGATATTATCAGCTTATAAAATAAATAAATACAATGTTTCTGAGCAAAATTCTTCAGGTTATTATGAATTAAAAGGTGAAGTAGAAACAAAAGGAATTGAAGCTGAAATTCAATGGCTACCAACTGCAAATTGGCAGTTTAAAACAGGTTATGCATATAATAAGTCAGAATATCTTGAGGGTGAAGATGTAGGCAATGAAGCAGCAAATAGCCCAGAATTAACAGGATATTTATTTACAAGATATAACATTCCCACAAAAATCTATAATGGAACAGTAGGTATTACAGGAGGAGTTGTATATAAAGATAGTGTATACACAAGTTCAACTTCAACTAAAAGAGTTGAATTACCTTCATATACAAGATATGACACAGGAATTCACTACACAATAAAAGATTTAGAAGTTTCTTTAAATGTAGAAAATCTTACTGATAAAAAATATTATGAATCTGGAACTGAAGATTATCGAATCTATTCAGGTGAACCTAGAAAAATTACATTAAATATCAAAAAAACTTTTTAGCCATATATCAAGGTAAAAACCTTGATATATATAATAAAATTAACTTGCATTTATTATCAGATTTAGCATATAATCATAAATTATATGAAAATAGTCTAAAGGATAAATCATGCCTCATCTACAGTTTGAAATAAATAAAAAAGTCTCAGATGAATCTAAAGAAGAGTTTGTAGAACTAATAAAAAAAACATTTAGTGAGATTATGGATACAGGAACTGATCACATTGCTATTAGTTTAAGAGAGTACGACAAATACTCTTTAACGATTGGACGAGCTGATGTAAATGATGATATTTGTTTAATGAATCTAGATATTAGGGAAGGGCGAACAATTGAAAAAAGAAGAGAGTTAGCTCTAAAATATATGGAGATTGTAAAAGAAACTTTTGGAATAAATAGTAAAAACCAATATATTACATTCACTGAACACAAAGGTGAAGATTTTCATCTAGTTGAAAAATATTTAGCATCTTGGGAAAGTGGGGAAGATCCACTTGCATAATTTAAATTTTAGAATTGCAACACTTGACGATATTCCTATTTTATGTGAACTTTTAATTCAACTTTTTTCCCAAGAAGTTGAATTTGTTCCAGATTATGAAAAACATGAAAAAGCTTTGGAAAAAATCATAAAAGATGGAAATATTGGCGATATTTTTGTAGCAATAAAAGAAAAAAAAGTAATTGCTATGGTAAATGTTTTATATACAATATCAACAGCTTTAGGTGAAAAGGTTGCAATTTTAGAAGATATGGTTGTTTTTGATTCATTTAGAAATCAAAATATTGGTTCACAACTAATCAAATTTACTATAAATTATTTAAAAGAAAATTCAGTTAAAAGAGTTACTTTATTAACTGATGGTGATAATTATAACGCTCATAAATTCTATGAAAAACAAGGTTTTAATAAATCTAGTATGGTTGCTTTTAGAAAATCTCTATAATTTTTATTCAATTTATTTTATTTTTAAAGAAAGGAAAATACCATGTTAAAAGGTATTATTATTTTATTGTTATTTCAATTCATTGGAGAATGTATAGCAAAATTTTTTGAACTTTTAGTTCCAGGTCCTGTAATTGGAATGATTTTATTATTACTATTTTTATTAATTAGAAAAGGAAGTTTTTTAAGTCTTGATAATGCTGTTGCTTTGCATTTAAGATATTTACCTTTGCTTTTTATACCAGCAGCTATGGGGATAATTACTCAAATTGATATTATTACAAAAGAGTTTTGGGCAATTACAATTGCTCTGTTTGTTGGAACTTTAGTAGCTTTAGTATTTGCAGCTAAGTTTATGGATTATCTAACTATTAAAGCAGAAAAAAAATGAATTCAGAAGCATTAATAAATTATATACATTCAACGCCACTTACTTGGTTGATTGCCACATTAGCAGCTTTTAAATTGGGAATAATTATTTATGAGAAATGTAATAAACACACTTTATTACAACCAATTATCATAGCTTATGTGATTCTTTTGAGTCTAATTATTTACACAAATACCTCTTTTGAAGAGTATTTTAAAAGTGTTCAAATTATTCATTTTTTTCTTGGCCCTGCAACTGTTGCTTTGGCTTTGCCACTTTATAAAAATTTGAAATATATTAAATCACTTTTTCTGCCAATAGTTTTGACACTTTTTATTGCTGGTGTTTTCTCAATTGTAATTGCAGTCTCATTACTATGGGTTTTTGGAGCTGATTTACCAACAATGTTATCAATGACAACAAAATCAATAACTGCACCAATTGCAATTATTACATCTGAACAAATAGGTGGAATTCCATCTTTAGCCGTTGGTTTTGTTCTTATAACTGGAATTATTGGTGCTTTATTTGGAACAATTGTTTTTAAACTAGTAAATATAAAACATGATACTTCAAAAGGTTTTGCTCTTGGATTAGTTTCTCACGGAATTGGAACAGCAAGAGCTATTGAAATAAGCGAAAAAGCAGCAGCATTTGGCGCACTTGCAATGGGACTTAGTGGAATATTTACAGCAATCTTTCTTCCTATGATAATCACTTTTTTTAAGTGATTATCAGAAATTGCATATTTTTTAGTTTAATATATCAATATATCTTGATATATTAAATTTATTTGGTTATACTTCAAAAAAAGAAAAGGAATTTTATGGATATATTTCTAAAATCCGCAAGTGCTTTAAATGATGAAACAAGAATAAAGATACTTAAATTTATAAATATTTATGGGAAATGTTGTGTTTGTGATTTGGAAAACTCTTTTGAAATGATTCAATCAAGACTTTCAAGACATCTAAAAATTCTAAAAGAAGCTGGATTTTTAAAACTTGAACGTGAGGGAAGATGGGCTTATTATAGTATTCGATTTCCATTGGATGAGTTTAGAACATCTTGTATAAAAGAGATTATGACTTTACAAATAGAGTTACCAAACTTGAAAAAAGCGTGTGAAACAAAGGAAAATGAGTGAAAGAGACACTTTTTGTATATGGAACTTTAATGCCAAATTGTCCAAATGGACATGTTTTAGAAAACATTGTTGGAAAATTTGTTCCAGCAACCGTAAAAGGCGTTCTAAAAGATGCAGGTTGGAGTGCAAGTATGGGTTATCCTGGAATCAAACTTGATGAAGATGGTGATACGGTTCATGGATTTTTGTTTTATTCAGATAATTTAATAAATCATTGGGATAATTTAGATGAGTTCGAGGGAGCTGAATTTCAAAGGGAAGAAGTAACCGTTGAGAGATTTGATGAACTTGAAGTTGATACATTTATTTATGTATTAAAAGCTGGAGTTGAAGAGTTTAAAGAGGATGTTCTATGATAGTTGCAAGCCTTATTTTTATAGTTACACTTATTTTTGTAATTTGGCAACCAAAAAATTTACAAATAGGAACAACTGCTGTAATTGGTTCAATTGTGGCTTTGGTTTTTGGAGTTGTAAGTTTTTCAGATGTTTTGATTGTAACAAATATAGTTTGGGATGCAACCTTAGCATTTATTGGAATTATCATTTTATCTATGGTTTTAGATGAGATTGGATTTTTTGAATGGGCTGCCTTGAAAATGGCAAAGTTTTCAAATGGAAGTGGAATTAAGATGTTTATCTATTCTATTTTGTTGGGGGCTTTTGTTTCAGCACTTTTTGCAAATGATGGAGCAGCTTTAATATTAACTCCAATCTTACTTGCAAAAATGAGAATTTTAAAATTAAATACAAAAACAATAGTTGCCTTTTTACTGGCAGGTGGATTTATAAGTGATAGTGCATCGTTACCTTTTGTATTTTCAAATCTTACAAATATTGTAACGGCTAACTATTTTAGTATTGGTTTTGTGGAGTATTTTTTAAATATGATTATTCCATTTATTGTAAGTGTTTTAGCTTCAATTGCAATTTTGTGGTTACTTTTACGAAAAGATATACCACAAACAGCCGATATTAGTTTATTAAAAGAGCCAAAAAGTGTAATAAAAAACATGAAACTATTTTATTTTTCTTGGGTTTTCTTAGGCTTATTATTATGTGCATATTTTATTGGTGATGCTTTTGATTTACCAATTTCTATTTTTGCTTTAGGTGGAGCGATTATATTTTTAATCATTGCAACACTTTCAAAAACAGTAAATGCAAAACAGATTATAAAAGAAGCACCTTGGCAAGTTGTTTGGTTTAGTATAGGACTTTATATTGTAGTTTATGGTTTGAAAAATGCTGGATTAACAGATTATTTAACAATAGTTTTACAAAATTTAGCCCAAAGAGGTGACACAATTGCAATCCTTGGAACAGGATTTATAGCAGCATTTTTAAGTGCAATTATGAATAATATGCCCACTGTTATGATTATGGATATCGCACTTCATGATATACCAAATCAAGCATTGGCTTATGCAAATATAATAGGATGTAATCTTGGGCCAAAAATGACACCATTTGGTAGCCTTGCTACGCTATTATGGCTTCATGTTTTAGCAAAAAAAGGTGTGAAAATATCATTTTGGCAATATAGCAAATTTGGACTTATTATCACGCCACCGGTACTTTTAATAGTACTTTTAGCAGTTTAAATTTTATTAGGAGAAAAAGATTGGAAACAAAAGTTTTATTTGTTTGTAGTGGTAATACTACAAGAAGTCAAATGGCTCAGGCATTATTAACAAAATATGGTAATGGAGATTTTGAAGTAGAAAGCGCAGGAACAAATCCTGGAGTTTTAAATCCAATGGCTGTTGAAGTAATCCGTGAGGATGAAGATATGGATATTTCATCTTACACAACAAATGCATTAATGGACTATTTTAAACAAGGAAGACATTATCATTATGTAATAACAGTTTGCGATGAAGCCGCAAAAGAGCCTTGTCCAATTTTCCCAAGTCTTGAGGGTTTAATTCATTGGAATATTACAAGTCCTGCTTGTGATGGAACAGAAGCAGAAAAAAAAGCGAAAGTTAGACAATCAAAAGAAGAGTTGAAAATTAATATTTTAACTTTTATTGAACTAGTTAAAGATGAACATATAAGAGATGGATTCCCTGAATCTTGGCATGTAAATAATTAAGGAAAGAAAATGAGTAATTCAACAAAAAAAGTTTTGATTTTATGTACTGGAAATTCTTGCAGAAGTATTATCGCTGAAGCACTTATAAATGCTAAATTAGAAGGAATCAATGCAGATTCTAGTGGTGTGAAAGCCAGTGGACGAGTAAATCCAAATGCAAAAAAACTTCTTGAAGACAAAGGGATTTGGAGAGAGGAATATCACTCAAAAACACTCGATACTGTTATAGAAAATGATTATGATTTAATAGTAACTGTTTGTGACCATGCAAATGAGACTTGCCCAATGTTTCCAAAACCAATACCAAAAATCCATGTTGGTTTTGAAGATCCAGATGGAAAAGGTTTTGAAGCATTTGAAGCTACTTATAGAGAGATAGAAGAGATTTTACTTCCAAAAGTTATTGAGGCTTTGAAATAGATGTTTGATTGGCTTTCCGACTTAAGTTCTTTATTTGTATTTGACATATTAGGACTTATAAAAGGGACTCACTTAGGTGATGCTTTACAATTTTTTATATTTGACACTATAAAAATATTTATACTTTTAATTACTATTATTTATATAGTTACATTATTGAGAAGTTATTTTCCAATAGAAAAAGCCAGAGATTATATAAGCGGAAAACACAAAATCGTAGGACACATCTTAGCAGCAATTTTTGGAGTGATAACTCCCTTTTGTTCTTGTAGTGCTATTCCACTTTTTTTAGGATTTTTACAAGCTAGAATTCCTTTAGGAGTTACCTTTTCATATCTAATTTCAGCGCCTCTTAGTGATGCTGTTGTTATTGCTATGTTATTCTCTTTATTTGGATGGAAAATTGCACTTTTATATGTGGGACTTGGTTTATTAATTGCAATTGTTGCAGGTCTTATAATTGGAGCTATGAACTTAGAAAAAGAGGTTTTAATTGAAGTAAAACCAACAACTGCTTGTTGTAATGGCTCAGATACTGATGAAACTTTATTTAATCAAAGATTAAAAGAGTCATGGGAATATACAGCTGATATTTTCAAAAAAATATATCTTTATGTGATTGTGGGAGTTGGAATTGGAGCATTTATTCATGGATATATTCCAGCTGATTTTATAAGTAATTATGCTGGAGGTTCTGTTTGGTATGCTCCAATAGTTGCAGTTGTTATGGGAATTCCAATGTATTCAAATGCAGCTGGAATTTTGCCCCTTGTAGAAGTTTTAACACAAAAAGGTATGTTACTTGGAACTGCTCTTAGTTTCATGATGGCAGTTGTAGCTCTTAGTCTTCCAGAAGCCATGATTTTAAAAAGAGTATTAAGTATAAAATTAATTTCAATTTTCTTTGGAATAGTTGGATTTTCTATACTTTTAACTGGTTATTTGTTTAATTATTTAATCGGATAAGATTTTGATAAAAGAATTTATAATATATTTTTTAGCAGCCTTTTTTGAAATACTAGGTTGTTATAGTTTTTGGAATTTCTTTAAACTCGAAAAGACTTATATTTGGCTTTTTATTGGAATGGTATCTTTGAGTATTTTTGCATATTTATTAACAAAAGTAAATCTTGAGTTTGCTGGTCGTGCTTATGCCATTTATGGTGGGATTTATATAGTTTCATCACTTCTATGGTTATACTTTATAGAGAAACAAAGTTTTAATAAATGGGATTTAATAGGTGCTGGCATTTGTATTTTAGGTGCAAGTATCATATTAATTGGAAATCAAAAATAGGAGAAAAAATGAAAATAGAAATTTTAGGAACAGGATGTTCAAAGTGTAAAACTTTGGAAGAAAATGCGAAACAAGCACTTGCAAAAATTGGTGGTTTTCATGAACTTAAAAAAGTTGAAGATGTAGTTGAAATTATGAATTACGGAGTTATGAGTACACCAGCTTTGGTTGTTGATGGAGTAGTAAAAAGTAGTGGGAAAGTTTTAAGTGCTGATGATATTGTAGAGTTTTTAAAATAGTTAATCAATGAGTTATTAATAACTCATTGACCCTGCATTTAAAAGTCCAATCGAAATTGATAAAAATGCCATTAAAATTCCAACAGGAATTATACCTTCCGAAATTTTTGTTTTAAAAGAATATTTCCCATTAAGTCTAGTTACAATAAATGCAAAAATTAATTGAATAATAATTGCTACAAATCCCCAAATCGCGAAATCTATATAAGATGTAGAGTTAACTAAAGCACTATACATAGGAATTGCAACTCCAATAATTGCCCCACCAAAACCAAGAGCGGCGGCTGTATTATTCTCTTCAAAAATTAGTTTATAATCATCATAAGGTGTTACCATTGCATATAAATAAAGAAAAACAATAACAAGACCAAGTGCAGTTAAGAAGAAGCTAATAAAGCCTATAAATAATTCAATTTCCATTTTAATCCTTTTTTTTCTTGATTCTAGCCAAAAGTTGCTATATGCTTTATTATGATAAAATATTTTATAAAATATAGGAGTATTTAATGTATATTTGTCCACTTTGTAATAACAATTCAACACCATTTTATAAAGATGAATTTTATAAATGCTCTTGTTGTGGTGGAATATTTAGGCCTATTGAAAAACTACTTGATAATGAAAAAGAGAAAGAGAGATATGAAAGTCATACTAATGATTCAGATGATTTAGGTTATCAAAACTTTGTATCTCCAATTACAAATTCTATTTTAAAAGAGTTTCCAAAAAATGATATTGGTTTAGATTTTGGTTGCGGAAAAGACTCTCCAATAGTAAAAATCTTAAGAAACAATGAATATAAAATATTTGAATATGATCCATACTTTTTTGATGATAAAAATGCTTTAGAGAAAAAATATGATTACATTGCTTGTTGTGAAGTGATTGAGCATTTTTATAATCCAAAAAAAGAGTTTGAATTACTAAAAAATCTTTTAAAAGAGGGTGGAGTTTTATATCTAATGACGGGAATTTATAAGGAAAATATAGACTTTTCGAAGTGGTGGTATAAAAATGACTTAACCCATGTTTTTATTTTCCAAGAGCAAACTTTTGAGTGGATAAAAAAAGAGTTTGAGTTTGAGAATATGCAAATAGAAAAAAATTTTATAAAGCTTTTTTAAAAAGAGAGAATTTTCTCTCTTTTAAATTTATCCAGGAATTACATCCTTAACGCTTTCTGGATGGTCAAGTGAATATTTGAATTTTTCCATATCAATTTGTTTATCCCAAGCACCAACAACAACTGAAGCAACAGCATTTCCACATAAGTTACCAACAGCTCTCATCTCACTCATAAATTTATCAACACCTAATAAAACAGCAACTGTAACAACTGGAATTACTCCACCAAGCGCTGATAGTGTTCCTGCAAGTACAATAAATCCTGAACCTGTAACTCCAACTGCACCTTTTGATGTAACCATTAAAATAACGATTATACTAAGTTGCTGACCAAGTGTTAATGGGATATTAAAGGCTTGCGATAAAAAGATAACTGAAAGTGACAAATAAATATTTGTACAATCAAGATTAAATGAATATCCAGTTGGAATAACTAAACCTGTTGTTCCTCTACTTACTCCTGCTGCTTCTAGTCTTCTCATAAGTGGAGCTAAAGCTGATTCACTTGAAGATGTTGCAAATACAATTAATACTTCTTTATATATAAATCTCATAAATTTGAAAACATTAATTTTAAAGATAGCTAAGATAAGACCAAGTACTATAAAAATAAATGCACAAACAGAAATGAACATAACGCCTAATAAACCAGCCATATTAACTAAAGAAACAAGACCAAATTTACCAATTAAAAATGCCATTGCACTAAAACTTGCAATTGGACTTAGCCACATTAAAACAGTTAAGATTTTGAAGAAAAAGTTTTGTGCAGTTTCAAGGGGAGCTAAGATTTTATCTTTATATGCTCCACCAAATGCAGAGATTAAAATAGCTAATGTTAACGCCATTACTAACACTTGAAGAGTTTGACCATTCAAGAATGGAGTAATAGGATCAGTAGGAATTGCTCCTTTTAAAATAGACCAAACAGAACCTAAATGTTGATCACCATGTGTGAACTTTTCAACACTTGCTGGGTCTAATGAATCAACAGAAAGATTCATTCCGCTTCCTGGCGCAAACCAATTTCCAAATAAAACACCAATTGCTAAAGCAAAAGTACTCACGATTTCAAAGTAAATAAATGCTTTAAACCCAATAGTTCCAACTTCTTTAAGACTTTCTAGTCCAACAATACCTGAAATAATTGTTAAAAATATAATAGGTCCAACTAACCATTTAAGTATTTGAATAAACCAATCAATCCCTGGTTTTGTCTCTACTGCTAGTTTTGGATTAACAACACCAAAAACTATACCTGCAATAATCGCAACAACAACCCAAAAAGCTAAACTTTTGATTGTATAGTTTGTCCAATTCTTTTTCTTTTCATTTAATATTTCTTCCAAGAAACATCCTTAAGTTTTTTTTACAGCAAAGACTATATCCAGAAGTTATGTCTAAGCTATGTAAGTTTATGCTTAGATTCTATTTGATGTTACAAAAAGAAATAAAACTTTTAATGTCCTCCCATAACTTTTTCTATTTCATCTGGTTTATCATGGATTCCAAATCTATCAATGATAGTTTTTGTTGCTTCATTTTGTCCAATTATTTCTACAGTTTTCCCCTCTTTTTTTAGTTTAATAACTGATTTATCTAAGGCATAAACAGCAGAAATATCCCAAAAGTGAGCTCTTCTTACATCAATAATAATATTTTTTATATCTTCTTTAAAATCTATTGTTTCATAAAATTTATCAGCACTATTAAAAAATACTTGCCCTACAAATTGATAGGTTTTAGAACATTTATCTTCACTATATTCAGTATTACAATACATAAAGTGTGAGATTTTATTTGCAAAAAATAGTGAAGCAAAAAGAACTCCTGTTATTACTCCAATGGCTAAATTATGAGTATAAACTGTAACTGCTACAGTTGATAGCATAACAATATTTGTAGATATTGGAAGAGTTTTTAGTTTTTTAATTGAAGACCAATCAAAAGTACTAATAGATACCATAATCATAACAGAAACCAATGCTGCCATTGGAATAATTGAGATAATATCAGATAAAAAAACAACCATAATCAAAAGGAAAAAACCAGCAATAAATGTTGATAATCTTCCTCGTCCACCTGATTTATAGTTGATAATTGATTGCCCAATCATGGCACATCCTGCCATTCCTCCAATACATCCAGTTGCAAAGTTTGCAATTCCTTGACCTCTTGCTTCCGTTTGTTTATTACTAATTGTGTCTGTAAAATCATCAATAATTGTAGCTGTCATAAATGATTCTAAAAGTCCCACGATTGCTAGTGCAAAAGAGTATGGAAAAATAATCTTTAAAGTTTCAAGATTAAATGGAATATCTGGAAGTAAAAATATTGGTAAAGTATCAGGAAGTGCTCCCATGTCTCCAATATTTCTTACATCCCAACCAACAAAATATACAAAGATTGTTAAAACAACAATAGTTACAAGTGGAGATGGAAGAATTTGTCCAATTTTTGGAATATAAGGAAACAGATAAATAATTCCAAGTCCAACAGCAGTTAGAGCATAAACATGCCAAGTTACATCTGTTAGTTCTGGAAGTTGAGCCATAAAAATAAGAATTGCCAAAGCATTTACAAATCCCACTACAACAGCTCGTGCCACAAAACTCATAAGTTTATGAATTCCAATATATGATAAACATATTTGAATAACACCTGTTAATAAAGTGGCAGCCAGTAAGTATTGAAGTCCATAATCTTTTACAAGAGTTACCATTACAAGTGCCATTGCGCCAGTTGCTGCACTTATCATTCCAGGTCGACCTCCAACAAAAGCAATTACAACTGCCATTGAAAATGAAGCATAAAGTCCAACTTTTGGATCAACTCCTGCAATAATTGAAAAAGCAATAGCTTCAGGAATTAGGGCAAGTGCCACAACTAAACCTGATAAAATATCTGCTCGAATATTAAAAAACCATTCGTTTTTTATGGTTTGATACATAAAAGTCCTTATTTATTTTTGATTGTTTATTTAAGTTAAGATTTTCATTTTATCAAAAAAAACTTATATGCTCTTGACAATAGGTAGAAAAATATATATACTTCAAAAAGTAAAGAGCTTAACTCTTTACTTTTAATAGAGGTTTTTAAATGAAAATAATAGAAGAGAAAAACTATTACAAAATGTCTGAACTTGTTGAAATTACAAATCTAAGTAATCACACAATCTCTTTTTATGATAAAAAAGGTTTGATTCCAAATAGTGTAAGCACTTCAATTAATATGAAATATTATCCAGAGATTACAGTTACTGTTTTAAATCTGATTGTATATTTCAAAGAGAATTTAAATTTTTCAATTGATTACATAAAAGAACTTTTTGATTATTATAATGTTGATTTTGAAAATAGAAGTGAGTTAATCCTTCAATCAATTGAGATGATTTCAAGTGAGATAAAAAATCCAATTTCAAAAGAGAAACTAATAAATAAAAATCTACAAGAAGCAATAAATATTGGTTTACTGGAAGATAAAGAGATATATTTTAAAACAGAAATAGAGATTTTAGAGATTTTTGATGAATTATTAAAATATGATATTTCACTAGAACTTGTGGAAGAGTATATTAATACAAGTAAAAAACTTGCCCTTCTTGAAAAAGAGTTATCACAAAAAGTTTTTGATAAAACAGGAACAATTCCTGAAATTTTAGTTTTAAATATTCTAAACTCACTCAAACCATATATTTTTAATAAACAAACAATTCTTGAACTAAAAAAGGATAAATAAATGAACAAGATAAACAATATTCTAGCAATAAAAATGGCATTTTTATTTGTAGTTTTTTGTAATGTAATCGTGGATGTTGCACATAAAGTGTTTTTGCAAAATATTGCATTTAAAGTATTTGATGGAAGTAATCAGGTTATTTGGATTTCTATTATAAATGCTTTGATTATTATTCCATTTTTGCTTTTATTTACTGTTAGTGGATATTTATCTGATAAATATAACAAAAAGAATATCTTGATTTATGGAGCTATATCATCATTTTGTTTATCCATTTTAATGGTGATTTCTTATATGAGTGAGAATTTTTATTTTGCAATGTTCTCTTTGGTTTTATTAGCTGTTCAAAGTGCAATTTATTCACCTGCAAAGTTTGGATTGATTATTGATATTTATGGTAAGAAAAATCTTTCAAATGGAAATGCAGTTTTACAAGCAACTTCAATTATCGCTATTTTATTTTCAATTGCAACTGCTTCTTATGTATTTGAAAACTACTATAATCTAAATAATTTAGCTTCACTTGCTACAAAAGAGGAACTTTTAAAAGCAATTTTACCTTTGACATATTATATTTTGCCAGTTGCATTTTTAGAAATGGTAATTTCATTTTTGTTTTTAAGAAGAATAAATACAACTTACACTAAAAATGAAACTCTAACTTTAGATAAAAATGAGTTATTTAAAGGGAAACTTCTATCTAAAAATATAGAAGTAATATTTGCAAATAATATCATCTCTTTATCAGTAATTGGATTGTCAGTATTTTGGGGAGTTTCACAAGCTTTGATGGCAGTATTTCCTTCTTATGTAAAAGAGTATTTAGGAATAACAGATGTCTTTATGATAAATGGAGTTATTGGAGCTTCTGGCATTGGAATTGCCATTGGTTCAATATTGTATTCAAAAATCTCAAAACACTATATAGAAATAGGAACAATTCCCCTTGCAGCTTTGGGAATGGCTTTGATGATTTATATATCAACAGTTGTTCAAACTCCATTTCTTTTAGGGATTAGTTTTTTAGTGTTTGGAATTTTTGGAGGATTGTTTGTTGTTCCTTTAAATGCTTTAATCCAATTTAATGCTAAAAAGAGAGTTTTAGGAACTATTCTTGCTGGAAATAACTGGTTTAATTCATTAGCTATGTTTTTGATGTTGGCATTAACTACAACAGTTTCATATTATGAGTTAGACCCATTAAATACGCTTTATTTGATTTTATTAATCACAGTTATCGGAACATTTTATACAATTTATAAACTACCGCAATCTTTGATTTTACTTTTCTTAAAAAGAATCGTTGGATTAAAATACAAACTTGAAGTAAATGGTGTAAAAAATATTCCAGCATCTGGTGGAGTTTTACTTTTAGGAAATCATATTTCATGGATAGATTGGGCTGTTGTTTTAATGGCAACTCCAAGGGAAGTGCGATTTGTAATGCATAAACCAATTTATGAAAAATGGTATTTAAATTGGCTTTTAAAAATTTTCAAAGCAATTCCAATTTCAAATGGTTCAAGTAAAAATACAATTCAAACAATTGCAAAAGAGTTGGATGCTGGAAATGTAGTTGTTGTTTTCCCTGAGGGTGCAATTACAAGAAATGGTCACTTAGGAGAGTTTAAAAAAGGTTTTGAAAAAATATTAGAACTAACAACTACAGATGTAATCGTTGTTCCTTTTTATATCAGAGGACTTTGGGAATCAATGTTTTCACGAGCAAGTAAAAAGTTCAAAAAATCAAATAAAACAAATAATGTAACAGTATCATTTTCAAGAATGATGAGAAAAGAAAAAGCAAATATCATAAGTGTAAAACAAGAGCTAATAAAACTATCTACAAAATCTTGGCAAGAGCATATAAGAGATTTAAAACCACTAAATGAAACTATCTTTGATAGATTAAAAGAGGTTGGTTCAAATATGATTTTTGCAGATTCAACTGGACTTGAATTAAGTGGAGAGAGATTTTTAACCGTTTCAATTATATTTAAAAACTTGTTAAAGGCTGAAATTAAAGGGCAAAATATAGGTTTATTACTTCCATCTACTGCTGCTGGAGCATTTATAAATTATGCGGTTTTAATGATGGGAAAAACTATAATAAATCTAAACTATACAAGTGAATTAAACTCTTTAAAAACAGCCGTTCAATCAGCTCAAATAAAAACAATAATCGCCTCAAAAAAGTTTATAGAAAAACTTGAAAACAAAGGAATAAATATAAAAGAAATCCTTGAAATGGTTGAGGTAATTTATGTGGAAGATTTAAAAGAGAAAATATCAAGACCAAAAGGAATAGTTACATATTTTAGTGTGAAATTAATTCCAAGTTTTATATTAAAAGCAATTCATTTAACTAAAACTTCAAAGAGTGATACAGTTTTAATTTTGTTCTCATCAGGAAGTGAGGGAACTCCAAAAGGTGTAGAATTAAGTGGAGATAATATTTTAGGAAATTCTCAACAAATAGCAAATATTATCAATGCAAATGATGATGATATTATGGTGGGTTCTTTACCATTATTTCATGCTTTTGGAATAGTTGTTACTACCTTTTTACCTTTGATTGAGGGAATAAAATGTGTTTGTCATCCAGACCCAACAGATGGTTTAGGAATTGGAAAGTTAGTTTCTCAATATAAAGCCACAATAATGACTGGAACTTCAACTTTCTTTAGACTTTATACGAAAAACTCAAAAGTACATCCTTTGATGTTTGAAAGTCTGCGACTTTGTGTGGCTGGTGCTGAGAAATTAAGAGAAGATGTAAGATACGATTTTAAAAAGAAATTTGGAAAAGATATTCTTGAAGGTTATGGAACAAGTGAAACTTCACCCGTTGCAGCTTGTAATTTGCCAGATGTTTTAGCTCCTGATGATTTTAGTGTTCAAGTTGGAAATAAAATAGGAACAGTTGGAATGGCAATTCCTGGAACTACAATAAAAATAGTTGACCCTTTGACTTTTGAAGAATTAGCTACAAATGAAGAGGGAATGATTCTAATTTGTGGTATTCAAGTGATGAAAGGTTATTTAAATGATGAGGTAAAAACTTCACAAGTGCTAAAAAAATTAAAAGGCAAAACCTATTATATTACGGGTGACAAAGGAAGATTGGATGAAGATGGTTTTTTAACTATTGTTGATAGATATTCAAGATTTGCAAAACTTGCTGGAGAAATGATAAGTTTAGGAGCTGTGGAAGAAAAAATCTCAAAAATAGTAGCTTTAGGTGAAGACTCTTTGGTTGATTTTATTGTAACTTCAATTGAAGATGAAAAAAAAGGTGAAAAAATAGTTCTTTTAATTTCAAATGTAAGTGAAGAGTTTGTATCAAATCTAAAAGAGAAAATGATAAGCAGTTTTGATAATAAACTAATGATTCCCTCAACTATAAAAATAGTAGAAGATATTCCAAAACTAGGAACTGGAAAAAAAGATTTTAAAGGAGCAAAAGAGTTAGCTTTATGCTAATTCTTTGTACATTTTTATTTTACAAGCATTTACAAAGATTAATTTAAAAAAATTAATCTTTTTCTTCATTGACACAAATCAAATCTAAAACTTCTTCTTGTTTTGAACAGAAATTGCCATTTTTTTCTATTAATATTAAATCCCTTGCATAACCATTTAATGTATGAAGTTTTGCACTTTCTATATCTAAGTTAAAATCATCAAAAATTCTAGCAATATATGCAAATAAACCTTTTTGATCTTTTGCTATGAGTTGCATAGAAGCTAAATATGAAGAGTGGTTGCAATCAATTTTTATACCATCTCTATTTATAATTGGAGTTTTTGTAATGGTTGTTTTACTCATATCAAAAGAGTCTTTTATTATCTCTTCTATAAAAAATAAATCTTCTGTATCAATCTTTTCTGAAAAAGATATATCAAAAGCTTTTTTATTGTCATAAAGTTTAAAAATATTCATAGAAGCAATATTTAAAAACTCCAATTTTCCTAGTAAATATCCTAAATTTAAAGGTGATTTTCTTATTATTCTTATTGTTAATTGTGAATCATTTATTATTTTATAAATATATGTATCTACATCTTTTGCTTTTATTGCAATATCCAAAATATCTTCAGCTTTTAATCTTAAGAAAATTTGATTAGAAGCTATGTACATGATTTTCTTTTGTAGTACAACTGGTAATTCTTTATATTTATCAAGTTTTTTAATTGCATTTTGTTTTGCAATTCTTCTTTTACTTTCATTTAAAAAATCTTCATTTTCAAAAGCAGGAAGTGACTGAAGATAAAGCTGTTTTAAAAGTGATTCTGTTGAGCTGTTAAAAATATTTTTACCAACAGCTGAAATATCGCTATATGTAATAGCATATAGAAGTTTTAATGCCTCTTTTGTTTTAATTAAACCAGTAAAATTTAAAATAGTTTTTTCAGAATATATATCTTCATGGGTTGCCATATAAGACATCATATTATGATACCTTACAAGTCTTGCTCCTAGTTTTATAAACTCTTCACTAAAATCAAATGATTTCATCATACTTTTAAATAATTTCTCTCCAAGTATATGATGATCATCTGTTCTTCCTTTCCCAATATCATGGAAAAAAGAGACTAATCTAACCAGTATTTTTTGTTCACTTGTTAATTCTTCAAATATTGATTTTATATATTCATTTTCAATATTTTGAGAAAATTTCAAAGTTTTTAAAGAGTGAATATCAACAGGATGTGTATGATAACCATCAAATTGAGGTTGATCAATGATTTTTTTTGTACTTGGAAGTACTGCTTGAAATAAACCTGCATTATAAATTAATTTCATCAAAGGATATAAATTTGGTTTACATAAAATTGTTTTAATATTTTTCTTTAACTCTTTTGTTTGTACATTTGGAAGTTTTACTTTACTTGCATAATAAATATAAGATCTATCAAATCTTTCAACATTTAAAGGAAGCTCAATTAGCTCTTTTAATAATGAATTTAAAGTTTGCTCTTTTCTATGGAATGAACAATATAAAGTATTATCTAAAATATAAAGATTTTTTTTGAATCTTAGTTTTTTTAGTTTTATTATATTTGTTGCATCAAAAAGAGTTTCTCTAGTAAACTTTTTAACCATAGTTGCCGTGAAATTATGAATAATATGTAAACAAGATAAAATCTTAGACATACATTGTCTATCTTTTGTATATCTTGGTTTATTTTTAAATCCAAGTTTTAAACTTAAATCAGGCAAAACATCAAGGGTTACTTGGTCTAGTTTTTTTCTTGCAATATTATGTAAAGCATTTCTTACTTGAAATATAAACTCTAAAGCTTGTCTATATTTTTTATATTCATCTTCTGTATATTGAATACCAATTAACTCTTTTGTATTTGTAGCACCATACAAAATATTTGCCATCCAATACATCATATTTGATTCTCTAATTCCACCATAACCATCTTTGATATTTGGCTCCATTGTTAGTGGATATTTTAAAAGTCTTTGTTTATGTTCTTCTAATTTGTCTAATATAAAACCTTTTTGATTTGTTTTTCTAATTTTACTTAAAACATTCTCATATCCATACCATAAGATTTTAGAACCGTAAATTAATCTTGATTCTAAAATAGAACTTTTTATAGTAATATCTTCTTTTACAGCTTCACTTACTTCTTTTAATTCATGAACTCTTGAACCTAATTTCAATCCACAATCCCAAGCTAAAGTTATAAACTCTTCCATAATTGCTTTTAAATTATAACCTTTGATATTTTCATATAAAATCATAATATCAATATCTGAATAGATACAAAGTTGTTCTCTTCCATAAGATCCAAGTGCAATTAAACTAATAGGAATTGATGTACTCATGGGTTGATGAGAAGCGAAATTTTTTCGTAAAATATACTTGTAAAGTAAAATTAAAAATTTATCAGTATGTTTTGTATGTTTTATAAAAAAATCTTTTCCACCTGTAGTTTCAACAGTGGTATCAATTGAGTCTAAATAATTTTTATAATAAGTTTTGAAAACTTTTGAAATTTGAAAATCAGTAGCGTTATTTGAGATTAACTCTTCAATTTGTATATTTAAATCAATCATAATAAATCTTTATAAATTTCCAATTTCTTTCGTAAAGTAATTCTATTTAATCCAAGATGTTTAGCAACTTGAACTTGGGATTTATATTTTTTTGTAGAAGCTTTTAGTAAAGGAACTTCAAAAATATATGATAAATCTTTATATGAGTTTTCTCCTCTTAAATTTTCACTTAGGTATTTTTCTAAGAACATTAAGATTTCATGTTCTCCAATTGTTTCAAAAAGATATGAGAAGTAGATGGATTTTCTTAGGCTATGGGTATTATTTGAAATGTTAACTATAAGTTTTGAAGAGGGAATTTTTGGTAAATCTAAAATAGAACTGGCTTCTTGCGAAAACTTGTTTACTAAAGCTTTGGTATCTTCTTCTCTTTTATTTAGGTTGGGTATTTCAAGATTAATCGAAAAAATATCTTTTAACTTTTGATTAAGATTTTCTGTATTTGAAATTGCTATTACTCTAATATTGTTATCGTCTAACCACTTTAGAAACAAATCAATATTAGTAATTTCATTTATTTTATCAATAATAATAGCTTCATTTTGTAAAAGAAGAATATCATCATTAATATCTTTTTGTAAAATTTTAGCTTCATAAATATCAGAATTAGGCAATATATATTTTGCTAGGGATTTTTTCCCCGTGCCAGCGTTACCTAAAATAAGTGCATTAACTTGAACAGCTTGTAAAAGTTTAGCTGAATTTAGTATTTCTTTTGAAATTCCATCTTCTGCAATAAAATCTTGCATAATATACCACCTCTTTTTTTAATCATTACCCTACCAGATTAAAAAATATTATACTGTATAAAAATAAAAATTTCCTATATTTCTGTATATTAAATAGACATTTAAATTAAATTTGTCGAAAATAATTTTTTTAATCTAAATTGTGTAATAATAAATACAAATTAATTAAAAGTAGAAAAATGAAAAAAAATAAATATATACTTTTCATAATGGCTTTATCCGTTTTAACTTTATTAATTTCAATATTTATGGGAATCTATTTTATCCTTGAAAAAGAGAATCAACTATTTGAAAAAAAATATAGCAATCTTTCAAATAATTTAAAAGAAAAAGTATATGCATTAATTAATACTAAACGAAATGCCACATTAGCTATGGCTATTACCCTTGCTGAAAATCCAAGAATAAAAGAGGCTTTATTAAATCGTGATAAATATGATTTAGTTGAGTTATCAGATAAATTAAAAGAATATACAGATTTTAAAAATGTTTGGTTTCATTTAGTAGATAAAGATGGAATCTCTATTTATAGAAGTTGGACTCAAGATAAGTTTGATAAAATTAAAAATATAAGAATGGATTTACAAATATTATATAAAAATCCTCATATTGAAAGCACAATTAGCATAGGTAAATATGATATTACTTTTAAATCAATAGTTCCTATTTATCACAATAAACAATTTTTAGGTATTTTAGAAATTATTACTCACTTTAATTCTATTACAAAATCTTTGGAAGATTCAGATAATTTAGAATCATTTATAGTTGTTCAAAAAGAATTTACAGATCAGTTAAAAGAAAATAATTTTTCAAAAGTTTTCTTGCAAAACTTATATGTTGCCAATATTTCTGCAGATAAAGAGACTTTGAAATATTTAGAGAAACAAGATTTAGAAACTATTTTTGATTCAAAAGAGTATTTAATAAAAGATGGAAATTTTATAATAAATGTTCCTATTTCTCAATCATCAAAAAAATTAGCAAATTTTTTAATTGTCAAAAAATTAAATACTATAGATATTTCAGAAATCGAACTATTTAAAATACATGCGTTTTGGTATTTGACTTTTTTTGTAGTACTTTTATGTACAACAATTTTTCTAATAGGATATTTCCTTTATTCAAAAAAATTAAAAGAGTTAAATATATTTTTAGAAAAAACTGTAAGTGATGAGATTTCAAAAAATGATGAGAAAAATTTAGCTTTATTTCAACAAAATAAAATGGCAGCAATGGGAGAAATGATAGGAAATATTGCCCATCAATGGAGACAACCTTTATCAGTTATTACAACTATAGCTTCATCCTTAAAATTAAAAAAAGAGTATGGAGTTTTAGATGATAAAGAAAATGAAGAATCATTGGTGCATATTATTGATACTGCAACTTATTTATCAAATACTATTGATGATTTTAGATATTATTTTTCTCCAAACAATGAAAAAAATTTATTTAACACAAAAGTATTTTCAACTAGATGTATAAATATGGTTAGTATAGATTCTTTTAATAAACATATTGAAATAATTAAAAATATAGAAGAACTGAGTGTTTATACCTTTGAAAATGAGTTATCACAAGTTGTTATAAATATTTTAAATAATGCAAAAGATGAATTGTGTAAAGTTGAAAATGAAAAAGAACGATTGATTTTTATTGACATGTATAAAGAAGACAAATCCTTAATTATCAAAATAAAAGATAGTGCAGGTGGAATAAAAGATGAAATAATAGATAGAATTTTTGAGCCATACTTCACAACAAAACATAAAAGTAAAGGCACGGGAATTGGTCTTTATATGTCTCAAGAGATAATTGTAAAACATATAAATGGTACTATTGAAGTTTCCAATGAGAAATATACTTATAATGATAAAGAGTTAAAAGGTGCATTATTTAAAATAACTGTTCCAATAGATTAATCACTTACAAAATAAAATCAATTAGATAATATTTTGTAAGTAGAATATTTATTGAATGTGTTTGTCTTTTTTTGTTGAATAAAAAATAAAAACTGTTAAAGAAATAAGTATTAATGCAATACCAGCAATTAAATAAAAGGCATTTATCATTTGGTCATAATCATTAATTGCAATTTTAAATACAACAATTAGGGCTTCTATTGAAAGAGCAATAATAATAGTTGTTAAGAATTTTGTTAGAATTTTTGTTTCTAATTTTGAATTCTTAGAATAGGATTTAAAAAATACTTCCTGTTCAAGTATAGTTTTTGCCAAGTCAAAAATTGCAATACTCAATGTTAAGGCAATAATAGGCTTGAATATCATCTCTAAAGACAAATCATGTATAGAAAATAGATACGCAATAAAATCATATAATGAAAATATTATAGTAATTAAAGCTAACACCATCATAGAAAAACCTGCAATTATATAAAATGCTTTTGTAATACTATGGAAAGGTTTATTTAGTTCTATTAGATTTAATTTTTGTAATAAAATATCAATTTGGAAATCTAAGAAAAATATTTCATCACCTTCTTTTATACTTACAGTTACACAATTACTACTTGTTGCACTACTAATATAAGGTGGTGAAAAAGCAATGTTAGATTCTTTAAAATGTAACTTTGATATTAAATGAGATCTATCTTTACCCATTGCATTTTCATCTATTTTATATTTATAAAAATTATTTGATGTTTGAATTTTGGTATCTTTATTTACTATATAAATCAGCTCTAAATAAGGAAATATTTTATACAGTTGTTTGAAATCTATTTTCTTATGATTTGATAAATCACCTGAATTCTTTAGACTCTCTTGCAAAAAGTATTCAATATCTTCTTGATGTTGTATATATGTTTCAAAAAACTCTTTCATTTTGAATCCTGTATATTTTTTATCATATTATATAAAAATAGTTAGAATAGTTTATAATATATCTGTATATATTTCATACAGTAAAAATACGATACTATTTTTTGATATTAAATTCTTTTTGCATATTTTCAGCTAATAATCTTAAATTTACGGAATCAATTTCACTATTTACATTTTTTGTAAGATTTACAATATTTGGATGAAATTTTTCAAGAAATTGCAACATTTTAGGATCTTTTTTTAAAGGATTATTAACTAATGCTCCAACATCAAGCATCTCAATAACTAAATCTTTTTTTCCCATAAATGCTGCATAATTAATAGGTCTAACTCCGTACTTATCGGGAAGATTTACTAAATCTTTATTATAATGGTGAAGTAGTTTAAAGTATTTAGTTGTGTTTTTCCAAATACAAGTATGAATTATACTTCTTCCTTGTTTATCTGTGATAAAACAATCTGCTCTCAGTTCTAAAAGAAGCCTAATTGTATATTCACACTTTTCACCAACAGCAACATGAAGAGCAGTTAATCCTTCATTGTTTTTTGCATTTACATCGACACCAGCATTTACAAGACTTTTTATCGTATTTAAATAAAGTTTTTTATCTTTGATTAAATTTTTGTTGTTATAGTCCATTAATTTAAAAATGATGTTATTACCATCTTTATCTCTTTGGTTCAAATTAATATTTTTTGTTCTTAATAATTTAAATAATTTAAAATTAAAATGAACAATAGAATCAAAAAATAATGGCTCACCTTTTGAATTTAATTTATTTATATCGACACTATAATTTCTTAAAATATTTTCCAAAACATTAGCGTATTCAGCATTTTCATTTAGTAATATTTCATATTCAAAGTCTAAAGGTTTTCTATTTTCTGAATATAAAATTATATCAATTAATATTTCAATGATTGTTTTTCCTGATGTATTTTCTAAATCGGGATTTGCACCTTTTTCTAAATATAATTTGATTAAATCACTATTTCTTATACCATTTAATACAAGAATTAATAAAACAGTATCTCCTTGATTATTTTGATGATTTAAATTTACTTTACAATCTTCTAGGAAACTATTTATTAAATCTCTATCTTCACTTCTTGTAACTAAGAAAAATGCATTTTCATTGTTATTATCAAGTGCATCAACATTTACACCTAAGTGAATTAACTCTTTTATCATTTCTAAGTGAGCTGATTTTAATTCAGTATTATCTTTTGGTGTATTTAAAAAGTAGTTAATTGATTCCATTAAAAGAGTTTTATTTTCTGCACTTCTACTATTAATATCACAACCTAAATCCACAGCTTTGTGTATAATACTAATATTATTTATACCTTTTGAAATGGCATAAAATAAGAAGTTTTTTCCATTTTTATCAAGAATTGTTGGGTTTGCACCTAATTCCATAAGTAATAGCGCTAAATCATTGTTTTTTAAAACAATTTCTTTATGAAGGATTGTATTTCCAGCTAAATTAATTTGATTAATATTAACTTCTTTTAATGAACCAATTTTTTTTATAATTTCTATATTTCCATTTGCAACAGCATCAAAGATTAGATTATTTCCATGAATATCACAGTTAGCTAAAGCCTTTGTTACTTGTAATAAATAAGTAACAATTCGATTATTTGCACTAATTACTGCATCTTGAAGTGCAGTTCTATTATGAATGTTTAAATGATTTATATCAATTTTATTATCAATTAATGTTTGTAATATTGCACTACTTTTTGAGTGAATTGCATAAAATATAGCAGTTTCTTTTTGTGAATTTTCTGCTTCAGCATTGATTCCATTTGATATAAGCCAAATTACAGATTGAAATAAATCTTTTTTACAACAATAATGAAGAATTAATTCGTCATTAAAATGAAGATCATTTAAATTTAAATCTAGCTCACGATAGATTTTATTCAATTTCTCATTGTTCATATTTGGATTTAATAATTCTTTTAAAAAATCTTCTTCTGTAGTTTTTGACTTATTTAAGAGCCTTTTGAACATTTTATTAACCAGTACTTTCATAATATAATTTATTTGTGATTATATAATAAAAATTTAAGTTCTCGCTTTAAGTATTTAAAGATACATAAAACACAAATTGATGTATATAAAATGAACAGTGTAATGTTTACAATGTGATATAAAATTTATATAATTTACTCAGATAAATTGACAATTGACAAAGGAGTCTTATGGAAAATTTTACTGACGTAAAATATATTTTAGATGGTTTTCTGTTTTTATTTGCAGGAATCCTTGTAATGTGGATGGCAGCTGGATTTGCTATGCTTGAATCTGGTTTAACAAGAACAAAAAATACAGCAACAGTTTTAACTAAAAATATTGCGTTGTTTTCAATCTCTTGCATTGTGTTCTATTTTGTAGGATACAACTTTATGTATGGTGAAGGAAATGCAATAATTGGAAGTGGAGCTATGTTATCTGGAAGAACAAGTGAAGCTTTAGGTTATCCTGTAATGGCTGACTTCTTTTTTCAAGTTGTGTTTGTTGCAACTGCTGCTTCTGTTATTTCAGGAACAATTGCAGAAAGAATGAAATTGTGGCCATTTCTAATTTTTACAGCTGTATTATCGGGTGTTATCTATCCAATCCAAGGACATTGGTCATGGGGAGGTTCAGAATTAGGTGGACTAATTACAGGATTCTCTGATTTTGCTGGTTCAACTGTTGTTCACTCTGTTGGTGGATGGGCTGCGTTGGCAGGTGTTTTAATATTAGGTGCAAGAAAAGGTAAATTTGGGAAAGATGGTCAAGTAAGACCAATTCCAGGGTCAAACCTTTCTATGGCAACACTTGGAACATTCATTTTATGGATGGGATGGTTTGGATTTAATGGTGGGAGTCAATTAGCTCTTGGTTCAAAAGAAGATATTGATGGAATCGCTTCTGTTATTGCAAGTACAAATATGGCTGCTTGTATAGGTGGTATTGTAGCAGCTATTTTAACTCAACTTATTTATAAAAAAGTTGATTTAACAATGGTTTTAAATGGTACATTAGCAGGGCTTGTTTCTTGTACAGCAGGACCAGATTTAGGAATTAATGTAGCTTTAATAGAAGGTGCAATTGGTGGAGCATTAGTTGTATTTGCTGTTCCTTTCTTTGATAAAATTAGAATTGATGACCCCGTTGGTGCTTTATCTGTTCACTTAGTTGCAGGTATTTGGGGAACATTAGCTGTTGGTATCTTTAATCCTGAAGTTACACTTATAACTCAAGTAAAAGGTATTGTTGTAGTTGGTGCATTTGTATTCATATCGTCTTTCATTGTATGGAAAATACTAGATTTAATAATGGGATTAAGAGTTGATGAGGAGACAGAAGTTAATGGTCTTGATATTCACGAAACAGGACTTGAAGCATATCCTGAATTTAAAAGAGCATAGTTAAGGACTAATAATGAAAAAGATAGAAGTAATAATAAAACCATTTAAACTTGAAGATGTTAAAGATGCTTTAGTAGAAGTAGGAATAACAGGTATGAGTGTATATGATGTAAAAGGTTATGGAAGACAACAAGGGCATAGTGAGCTGTATAGAGGGGCAGAATATGTAGTAGATTTTTTACCAAAAATCAAGATAGATATAGTGGTAAAAGATGAGATGGTAGAATCAGTAATAAATGCAATTGTAGGTTCAGCAAAAACTGGAAAAATCGGAGATGGAAAAATCTTTGTTTCATCTTTAGATGAAGTTGTAAGAATTAGAACTGAAGAAAGAGGTAGCGAAGCTGTCTAGTTTTATATCAAAGGGATATTTTTCCTTTGATTGTATAAATTTTATACAATAAATTTTTTATATATATTTTCTATACTGTTATAATATCCAAAAAAATAAAGGATATTTATGGGTATAGAATCTATTTCTTACATTATTAACACTTTGTATGCAATTTTTTCGATGACATTGATAATTTTTATGGTACCTGGCTTTGCAATGCTGGAAGCTGGGATTGTTAGAACAAAAAATGTTACATCGGTATTAACAATAAATACTCTTATTTACGCAGTTGCATCTTTATCATTTTTATTGTTTGGTTATTCTTTGGCTTTTGGAGAATTTGGAAGCGAAACTATGAGTAAATGGGCTGCATTTTTATTTCAAATGGCATTTGTTGGAAAAGTAGTAAATATTATGAGTGGTGGAGTTAGTGAAAGAGCTAAAATAATACCACTTACTTTATTTACAATATTAATGGCATCAATTCTTTATCCCTTAGTTGTTAATGTTACTTGGGGAATGAATTTTCTTAAAGGTACAATTTTAGAATTATCAATGTATGATTTAGCAGGTTCAACAGTTATTCATAGTACTGGTGGATGGGCTTTATTAGCAGCAATTTTGATCATTGGGGCAAGAAAGGGAAGATATACAAAAGAAGGTGGTGTGAGAGTATTCCCTGCTTCAAATATTCCCCTTGTAACTTTAGGTGCATTTTTATTATGGATAGGTTGGTTTGGATTTAATGGTGGAAGTGTAGGTTCAATTGCTAGTAAAGAAAATGCAGATTTAGTTGCACTAACAATTATGAATACAAACACAGCTGGATTAAGTGGTGCTATAATGGTTGCAATTATAATGCAAATCGTTTATAAAAAACTAGACTTAACAATGATTTTAAATGGTGCTTTAGGTGGATTAGTTGCAATCACGGCAGGACCAAATTTATATGATATTTATATGCCAATATTTATTGGTGCATTTGGTGGTTGTTTAGTTGTTTTTGGAGTATCATTTTTTGATAAAGTGAAAATTGATGATCCTGTTGGTGCATTATCTGTACACCTTTTAAATGGTATATGGGGAACAATAGCTGTTGGTATTTTTGCATCTAATGATAAAATTACATTATTAGGACAATTAAAAGGTATATTACTTATTGGTTTATTTGCTTTTATTAGTTCATTTATAGTTTTATATATAATAAATAAAATAATGCCATTAAGAGCTGGAAATGATGAAGAAATGCAAGGATTAGATGTTGAAGAGTGTGGTATTGAAGCTTACCCTGAATTCAAACGAGCATTCTAATATTAATTTAAAAAAATTTTGTTAAAATATAAGAACTAAAAAAAGGATTGATAGTGAAAAAAATTGAAGCTGTAATTAAACCATTTAAACTTGAAGATGTTAAAGATGCATTATCAGAAGCTGGAGTTACTGGTATGACGGTATCTGATGTAAAAGGTTATGGAAGACAACAAGGACATAGTGAGCTTTATAGAGGAGCTGAATATGTAGTTGATTTCTTACCAAAAATAAAATTAGAGTTAATTGTTGCTGATGAAAACGTTGATTCTATAATTTCTGTAATAATTGAATCTGCAAAAACTGGAAAAATTGGAGATGGAAAAATTTTTGTTTCACCAGTAGAAAAAATTGTAAGAATTAGAACTGGTGAGCAAGATGAGGAAGCTATCTAATGGAAGAGATTTCTACTTTTGAAATACATGAGCCTTTGGATATGCATCTCCATTTAAGAGATGGAGATATGCTAAGTCTTGTTGGTCCATTAACTTCTCAAACTTTTAGTGGTGCATTAATTATGCCAAACTTGGTGCCACCTATTACTACAAAAGAAGCTTTATTAGCCTATAAAGAAAGAATTAATGAAGCCTGCTATAAAGATAAATTCGAACCTCTTGTAACTTTGTTTTTTAAAAATGATTATACTTATGAATTTTTAAATGATATAAAAGATCAAATAATAGGAATTAAACTATATCCTGCTGGAGTTACAACAAACTCTGAAACAGGTGTTTCTTCAATGGATATTGAAGTTCTAAGACCAACTTTAGAATCAATGAGTAAATTAGGAATTCCTTTATGTATCCATGGTGAAACAAATGGTTTTGTGATGGATAGAGAAAAAGAATTTATGCCTATTTACGAATCTTTAGCTGTAGCTTTTCCAAAACTTAAAATTATTATGGAACATATAACAACAAAAGATGCTATAGAATTACTTGATAAATATGATAATTTGTACGCAACAGTTACAATGCACCATTTATTAATTACTCTTGATGATGTTGCAGGTGGTATGTTAAAGCCTCATTTATTTTGTAAGCCAATTGCAAAAAGACCTGAAGATAGAACAGCTTTATTAAGTGCTGCATTAAAAGCACATCCAAAATTGATGTTTGGAAGTGATTCCGCTCCACATCCAAAACATAAAAAAGAGTCTTGTGGTTGTGCTGCAGGTGTTTTCACATCACCAATTGCTTTACAAGTATTAACGCAACTTTTTGAAAAACATGGATGTTTAGATAACTTAAATAAATTTATTTCTTTAAATGCTCAAAAAATTTATAATTTAAATTTAGCAAAAAAAACAATTAAATTAATTAAGAAAGATTTTGTAGTACCAACAGCTTATGAATATAAAAATGAGAGTGTAATTCCTATGTATGCAGGAGAAATTATTTCTTGGAGTATTATGAGTATTAATTAAGAAAGATAATTTTATTTATCTTTCTGATCTAATAACTTTCTAATGTTTTCTGACATCTCTTTTGCTTTTACTTCTCTTTCTTCTCTCATTGCTCTTAAGTTGTCTAGAGTTTCTTGTTTTTCTCTATCTAAATTTGCTCTTATTTGAATAGCTTTTCTATTATTTGATATTCCAGAAATTGATGAAAATTTTTCTTTTTTATTTATATAAATTGTTGCAGATGAAGAAGTTGCATTTTTATTAAATACAATAACATCATCAACCTTTAAATTTATTATGTCTCTTGCTGTTAATTCAGTTTCTGCCATAATTGCTTCTATTCTCATTCTAGCACCAGATATAAGTGTTTTAATATCTCTTTTTCTACTAGATTTTCTGTTTTTACCTTCACTAAATATTTTTTCAACCACTTTATTTAATAAAGGTTCATAATAAGAAATAGGATAACAAATAGATAAAAATCCTGATTCTTCATCAATTGTAATTTCTAAAACTACAAGCAAAACTATCTCATGATCAGAAACAATTTGTATTGCATTTGCATTTGTATCTCTTGATTCAATCTTATAGTTAAGAATAGATATATCACTCCATGCTTTATATAGATTTTTTATAAACATTTTATAAAAATGTTCAAGAATCTCAACCTCTATTTCTGTTAATTCTCTATCAATATTATCACTTGTATTAACAGCTCCTGAACCTAAAAGTTCAGCAATAATTTTGTGTGAAATAGCAGGGTTACACTCAATTACAATTCTTCCATCAAGTGGTTTTATTGATAAAGTATTTAATGAAGTAATTTGAGGAATTGATAAAATAAATTCCCCATAAGTCATTTGTTCAATTGAATATAACTTAACATCAACAATTTTTCTAAGCATCGAAGATAAATCATTAATAAAATCTCTTAACATTTTATCATGCATGGCAGAAAAGGCTTTTAATTGCTCAGCAGAGATTCTATTTGGTTTTTTAAAGTCATAAATAGAATAATTCTTTTCTTTTGAAACAATCCTCTCAATAGGTGTTTCAATATCTTCACCTTGTTCTGCAATATCTAAAAGAGCATCAATTTCATCTTGACTTAAAAATTCAGCCATCCTAGCCTCTTACTTCAATTTCAACATCAATTGCGCCCATTTCTTTAATCATTTTTAATGTATCAATAATTTCAGTCATAGGTAATTTCATTACTTTCATAGCTCTTACTAAATCTGATATTGTAGGTGGTGCTTTTGTATTAATCATTGCATTATCAATATTTATAACTGGTTTATCAGCAATTTTAACATTATCTCCAATATCAACACCTGGATTTTGGGCAGGATCTTTCCATCCTTCATTACTCAATCCACTTTTATCAATTCTAATTGAGAAAGAATCTCTAGCTATTGTTACAGGATCAATTTGAATATCTCCACCTGTGATAACTGATTCTCTTGACATATCAATAATAACTTTCTTTTTAAATATTTGAGCATCAAGTTCAATATTTTGTACAACAGAAATAAATTTTACTACTGACATATTAGTAGGTTTCACTATTTCAACAGTTCTTGTATCAAGAGCAGTTGCTAATTTTCTCCCAAATTTATCATTTACTTTTGTTTCAATTAAATCAGCATCTCTAGCTGAGTTTTTATAAAGACTTAATTGAATTGATTTTTCATCTCTTAAATCATAATTAATTTCATTTTCAACAGTTGCACCATCATATATAAAACCTGTTGTTTTATTGTTTTCATTAGCAAGAATAGTTCCTTGTGCTAGGGCATATACATTTCCATCAACACCTTTTAATTGTGTAATTAAAAGTTCTCCATGATCAACAGATTTTGCATCACCAATTGTTGATACTTTAACTTTGATTTTGTCACCTTGTCTTGAAAAAGGTGGTAATTCTGCTGTTACCATAACTGCTGCAATATTTTTTGAATTAATTGAACCAGCAGGAATTTTTATATATGAATTCCTAAGAAGATTTTGTAAGGATTGCATTGTAAACTTTGATTTATCGCCCGTTCCTGCAAGTCCTACAATTAGTCCATAACCAATTAACTGATTTTCTCTAATTCCAATTACATTTGAAATATCTTTGATTGTTTGTGAGTACAAAGATGATAATAAAAATGTTACTAATAAAATATATCTCAATATCATCCTCCATTATTAATTGTTTATATTTTATCGAAAATTTAATAAAAAAAGGTATAATCAATGGTATTAAAATTATTTTATAGGGTTATAGATTGAAGATTTACATTTATGGTAATCAAAGTTTTAAAAAAGAAATTCACGAAACATTAGAACACTCAAATATAAAATTCAAACTTGACAATAATACTGTAATTGAAGAAATAAGTAGTATTACAAAGCTTAAACAGATTATAAAAGATAATCCTAAAGATATTTATTTAATTGATGATGAAAAAATTATTAAAAAAAATTCTTTAAATAAAAAAATTAAATTTTTTACTCCTAAAGATGGAATAGAAGAAGAGTTTTTACTTGATTGTGGAATTGCAGATTTATCAATAGATTCATTAAGTGAATTACCAAAATATATAATTAGAAAATATGAAGAATTAAAAGCACTGGAACCAGATATATTAGATTTAAATGAAAAAGATGACATCAAACAAAATGAGATAGAGTTGGATGATGAATTATCTATGCTATTAACAAAAGAGGAAGAAAATAATGATTCCGATTTTTCTGAAAACTTTGATGATATATTTAATATAGATAAAGATGTAAATCTTGATGATATAGAAGGTTTAGTTGGTAATAATGATGTAAGTATAAAAAATGATTCAAATGATATAATTAATTTTAATGATGATTTTGGATTAAATAATATATCATTTGATTATGATGACGATGACATATTGTACAAAGAAGAATCAGATGAACCTTTGGAAAATTCTGTATCAACTAAAGTTTCAGATATATTTGCAGACTTAGATTTTTTAGGTGAAGAAGTTACAGAAGAAGAGGAAGATATTACAGACTTAGAAAAAATAAATAATGATTTATTTGGTGGGTTTGATTTTCTAAATGAAGAAATTCAAGAAGGAAAGAAAAAAGAAGTTGAAGTTGAAGAATCAAGTGAATTGGAAGTATTAGAAGAAGATCCTTTTAGTAGTTTTGATTTTTTAGATGAAGAGATATTAGAAAATAAAAAAATTGATAAATCCTTGCAAGGAGATAAAATGAATGATGAGTTTTTCGAATTAGATTCTTTAAGTGAAAAAGATTTATTGGAAGCACTAAGTTATAAAGTTGAAGAAAATAGTTCTATAAGTGGTAATAAACCTGCCGTTTCAGAAAAAAGAGTCGAAACATTGGATATAAATAACTCTAATGTTACAGATCTATCAGCATTAATTTCTAAGTTATTAAATAATAAAACTTTAGAGATAACAATAAAAATAAAAGATTAATATGGATTTAATTGCTATTGCTGAAAATACAGTAAAGATTATATTAATACTTGGATTACCATCTTTAATTGTAAGTATGATTATTGGACTTATAATTTCTGTTTTTCAAGCAGTAACACAAATTAGTGATGCTTCTTTATCGTTTGTTCCTAAAATGGTTTTTGTTTCAGCTTTTATATTAATTTCTCTTCCATGGATTGGTGATCATATTGAGGCATATACAAAAGATTTGTGGGATATAATACTTATTTTTGGTAATAATAGTTGATTGAAAAATTATATAAATTAAAGAAAAATCAAACTGACCAGAAATTAATGCAAAAGGCTCAACTCTTGTCAAGAATTGAGCAAATTGATATTGAAATATTATTAACTCAAAATAGAATTGATACAGCAAGTGTTGAAAAACATGGAGCAATTTCAGATTTTATGATTTTAACAATACATAAAAATACTATGAAAATGCATATTCAAAAACTTAATAAAGAAAAAGTGCTTTTAAATATGGATGTTGAACTTTTGTTAAAAGATATAATTGAACTTCAAAAAGAAGCGGAACAATTTTCATATATTTTGGAAGAAGAAAAAAAAGAAGCTATAAAGAAAATTTTACTTGCAGAAGAAGAAGCTTCTAGTGAATATATTCAAAGTAAATATATCAGTAATAGAGATAAAAGGATTTAAATTGTTTAGATATTTATTATTAATTATTTGTTTTTGTACTTATTTATTTGCCGTAGAAGAGACAAGTAGTTCTTTAACAAAACAAAGAATAGAAGTAATGGAATTAAAAAAAGAATTAAATAATTTTTATAATGAAAAAGAAACTGAATATCAACAAAGAAAAAAAGAGCTTGAAGGTATTTTGGCTCAAATTGAAAAAGAAAAAAAAGATATACAAAAATTACATGATGATAATATAGAAACTTTAAAAGATATAAAAAATGAAGTTGTGACAAAAACATCAAAAATATACAATGGAATGAAACCAAAAAATGCGGCTGATATTTTTAATCAAATGATTGGCGAAGGTAAAATTGAAGATGTTTTTGATATAATACTTAAACTAAAAGAGAACAATGTTACTCAAATTATGAAATTTTTAAGTGTTTCTAATGCATCAATGATTACTGAAAAACTTGAAAATTATAATAAAAAAGATGAGAAAAAGGAATAATAATGGCAGATGATAACCAAGAATCAAAAAATTCAGGTGGTGGAAAGGGATTAATGATTGTTTTAATCGCCTTAGTAGTGGTTCTAATTGTAGCTGTTATTGGTGGTGGTTATTTTCTTTATTCTCAAGGTGCACTAGGTAATAGTAATGCTGCTGGGCAAGAAGAAATCAAAAAAGATGAATCATCAGAAAAACCAGATTCATATAAAGCAGATATTAACGATTTGGTCTTAAATTTGACAGATTCAAAAGGAAAAGAGAAATTAATGAAATTATCTTTTTCTGTTAAAAGTATAGAACCAACAATCGCAGCTATTACTGAACAATACAAAGCAGAAATTATTGATGTTGTAATTTCTCAAGTAAGTTCTAGAAGTTCTGAAGAACTTTTAACAGTTGGTGGTAAAAATCTATTAAAAGATGAATTACTACAAGATATTAATACTGTTATTAATGAAGCTACTAAATCAAATTCAGATATAGCAAAAGATAGCATTAAACAAATATTATTTACGACTTTTGTAATTAAATAGAAATGATAGTTGCAATTAAAAGAAACAAAAGCAAAAAACTAATAAAGATTTTATCTTTATTAGCACTTATTGCTATGTTTGCTGGTTATTATTTTTATATGAATATAACCTATGCTGAGCAGTTGCAAAAAGAGACAGAAGTAAAACAAGCAATAAAGCTTGAAGAAGAAAAAAAAGATAAAGAAAAAAAAGCAGTAGAAAAAGCTATTTTAACTGAAATAGAAAAAGCTATTGATTTAGTTGGACAAGAACATATTCGACATGTAAAAATAATTGAAGATAAAGTTATAATTATTTGTGAACCAGCAACAAATTTAGATGCTTTAATGGTAAGATATGGTGCAATGGCTCTTATAAAAAGAACTTTAAATGAGATAATAATAGCTATTGATGTTAATTTTATATTAAAAAGTAGATTAAATGCAAAATAGTTTTATATTAATTTTTATAGTGGTACTCTTTTCCGCATGTAGTGCCACATCAGAACCAGAATTAGCTTTTGAAAAACCAGAAATACAAATACCTAAAAAAAGCCCAGAACCAAGAAAAAATAAAGGTTCTTTATATTCTATGCAAGGTACTTCTTTATTCGCAGATAAAAAAGATTTACAAGTAGGAGATATTATTCAAATTGTAATTAGTGAAGATCTAACATCGAAAAGTAATAATAAAAGAGAATTAACAAGTACTAGAGATAATAGTCTAGGTGGTGGACTAGCAGGTGCAACAGGCACAAACACATTAAGTGGAGTAACATCAAACGTAGCGAATAAATTAAATGCAAATCTTGGTGTAAATTTTTCAACTAATAGCTCAACTTCTGATAAAGGAAAAGTTAATAGTCAATTAGATGAAACATTTGCTACAACAATCTCTGCAATAATAGAAGAAACTTATCAAAATGGTAACTATTATATAAAAGGTAAAAAAGAGATGCTAATTGAAGGGCAACGACAAGAAATAATTGTAAGTGGTGTAATAAGACCTTATGATATAAGTTCAGATAATTCAATTAATTCTTCACAAATAGCAGATTTAAAACTATTATATGATAAAAATGGAACGGAATCAGATATTTTAGAAACACCATGGGGATTAAAATTTATGAGAGCAATCTGGCCATTTTAATCTAATTTTAAGAAATGTAATGTAATAATTTGTAAAATTATACCTAAAGGAGTTAAAATGCTAAGTACATTGAGCGTATCTCAAAGCGGACTGAATGCTGCAAAAATTGCAGTTGAAAATGTATCAAATAACATAGCAAATGCAGATACTCCTGGGTATAAAAAAAGAGTTGTACAGCTTGAAGAATTATCACAAATGGATAATCAATTTACAGGTCGTGGTGTAAATGCAACTGGTGCATATAGAATTACATCTCAATATATGTATGATAAATTAATTTCTGAAAATACTAAATTAAGTTATTATGATAAATTATCCAATATGACAGGAAATATTCAGTCTATTTTCAAAGAAACAACTGATAGTGGTTTTTCAGCAGATTTAAATCGATACTATCAAGCTGTTGAAAATTTAAGAACAGATCCAACTTCTCAAGTTTATAAAACGACTTTACAAACTCAAGGTAATATTTTAGTTGAATCATTACAAAATCTTTATTCAAGTGTAGAACAACAACAAAAAGTTGAAAAAACTGAACTAAGTGCTAATGTTAATGATGTAAATAGTATCTTAAAAGAGATAGGTCTTTTAAATGAGAAAATGCAAAAATTCGATGGTGTTTCAAATGATATGCTTGATAAAAGAGATCAGTTAGAATTAGAATTATCAAATTATGTTGATATAAATGTAAATAGAACAGATGACAATTATGAGTTAACAATAGCTGGACAGCCAGCTGTTACAAATACAAATGTAAGAACACTAAATGTTAAAGAAGAAGAAACATTACAAAAAGATAAATATACTTTAGTTGATAGTAGTGTTTTACCTCCTGTTTCATATGACTCATTAAAATATAATGAAGATTTTACTGCAAAAACATTTGATGCAAATGATGTAGTTACTTATAAACTAAATAATGAATTTTCTGTTTCCGTTAAAATGGGTGAATCAATAACTATGGATTGGAATGGTGATGGTACTGAAACAACAGAAACTGTAGATAGTTCTAATTTAACTAGAGCATTAGTTCATAAAATAAATTCTGATCCAAATATGAAAGGTTCAATCACTGCATATAATGGAGATTATTCTGTTGATGCAAATGGAAATAAAATTACAAAAGATACACAAGATAATTATTTAAGAATTGAGTCAAATCTTGGTGGAAGCCAGAATCAATTTGATGGAAGAATAAGTATTGAGAATATAGACAATACTGATTCCACAATTGTAGATAAAAGAGAATCAATATACAGAGGCGATTCTAGTGTAGATCCTGAATCAAAAGTAACTATTACAATTAATGATAAAGAAGTACCAATTAAAAGTGGTATTTTAAAAGCACAAGTAGATAATTTATCATCAGATTCACCTAATAATAAATATCAAAGCTATCTAGATAAATTAGATTCTTTTGCGCAAACCTTATCTGATATTTCTAATGAATTTATTAAAACAAGTTCAGGCGATTATATTTATGGAGAAGCTGGAAGTGATGAATCACTAGGAACAATCAACTCAATGGGATTATTTAGTGGTTCGAGTGTTAAGACATTAAAGTTTAATGAAAAGATGGTTAATGATTTAGATCAAAATAAATTGGATTATTTAGCGACTATTCAATGGAAACAAAATTTATCTTTTGATGGAAAAGCTCAAGATGTAAATTCAACAACTAAATCATCTTTAAGCGAGTTTTTTAGAGACTTAAGAGTTAGTATATCAGCTGATAAAGAGAATATTGATTTCACAAAAACAACACAGGCAGGCATTAGTAATTCAATTAAGTCTTCATATGATCAGTTAACTAAAGTCGATAAAGATGAAGAGATGTTAAATTTGATTAAATTTCAAGCAGCATATACTGCAAATGCTAAGATGATTACAGTAATAGATGAAATGTTACAAACTTTACTTGGCTTAAAAAGATAAAGGATAAGTTATGGCAACTGGTGTATTAGGATTAGGTACAGGGCAAGCATCAACGTTAAATAGTGAATTAATTGATAAATTAAAAGCTGCAGAGAGAAAATCTACAGTTGAGCCAATAGAAACTAGAATAACAAGTATTACAACAGAGAAAGAAACATTTGCAAATATTGAATCAAAAGTAAAAGAACTTTTAGAAGCAATTAAACCTTTTGATTTATTTGTTTCAGGTGGTGTTACAGCTCTTGAACAAAAATCAGCAACTACTTCAGGTGATTCGGTTTCTTTTGATGCTGCTGATATTAAAGCATTAAGCAAAGGTACAACAAATGTTGATGTAACGCAATTAGCACAAAAAGATGTATATCAATCAAATAGTTTTAGTGCAAAGAATACTCAAATTAATCAAGGTAGCTTAGTAATTAATGGAGAAACATTTGACACTACTAATAAAACATATGAACAATTAGCAACTGAAATTACTTCAAAGTCTGGAATGAATGCAAGTGTTGAACAAGTTGGCTCTAATTCTTACCGATTAGTTATTAAAAGTGAAAACTCAGGTGTTGATAATAAATTAAATATTAGTGGTGCTGCAAGCCAATCATTAGGGTTTACTACAGATGGTTCTACGATAAATGCAACAAATCATATACTTGAAGCAAAAAATATGATTGCAAAAGTTGATGGAGTAGAATATAATGTTACAACTAACAGTATAACTGTTGATGGACTTAAACTGACAGCGAATAAAATTGGAGCTTCGAGTATTAATATTGTAGAAGATAATACACAAATTCAAACTCAAATGCAAAATTTTGTTACAAAATATAATGATTTAGTAGCAATGATAGATACCGAATCTTTCAATGCAGATTCTTCAATACAAGATAAATCTTCAATAAGAAATATAGTAAGTCAAATAAAAGATAAAATGTTTGGTTCATATGGAACATCACAAGATAAATCAGTATTTAACTATGGATTAGAATTTGATAAATCAGGTTCATTATCTTTGAATTCTACAAAATTTAGTGCTGCTGTTCAAAATGATTTATCAGGATTAAAAGATTTATTCTTAGGAGTAGCAGAAAATAAAGGTTTAGGAACAACATTAAAAGAAACTCTTGATAATATGAGTTTTTCAGGTGGAATTTTAAATTTATATTCTTCAGCAATGTCTAAAAGAGAAACTGATTTAACTGCTGAAAAAACAAAAGCACAAGATGCATTAGATAAAAAATACGAACAACTTGCTCTTCAGTTTAGCGCATATGGAACACTTATAACACAAATGGAATCATCATTTTCAGGTCTAAAAATGATGATTGATCAATCAAATTCTAGTAATTAATTTTTAGGAAGAGAATAGTTATTTTCTCTTCCTCCTTTAATTTTTAAGCTAATATGTAATATACTCATATATCAAATTGATTCTAATAGGAATGTAAAAATATGGGAATAGAAGTATATAATCAACAAAATGCAATTTCAGATGATCCTTATGTTTTAGTATTAAAACTTTATGAGGGAATTATAAAATATTTGTCATTTGTAAAGAATGCAATAAAAGAAAGGGAAATTGAGTTAAAATTTACATATATAAATAAGTCAATAGCAATTTTTGATGAATTAAGAAATGTATTAGATTTTGATGGTGGAGAAGTTGCATATTACTTAGATGGTTTATATTTATATCAAATCGAAACTCTATTTAGTGCTGGAATTGATGATAATATCAATGCAGTTAATCAAGTTATGAAAGTTACTCAAGGATTAATCGACGCATGGAAAGAAGAGACTGGTCTTTAAAAGCGCTAAATGAATTAACTTATGTTGATTCACTGGAACCTTCAGAAAAAGCTGAGGCTTTAGTACGATGGCATGAAAATTATTTAACTACTGACACTATAAAAGATTTTGATTTGGAATTAATAGATTTAAAAAGGCTTCAAGAGCTTTTTTTTAAAAATATTAATTTTCTTAAAATTCATAGAGAAGAGACAAGATTAGAACTTGTTAAAATGCAAAAAATGAAGAGATTTCTAAAAAATTAACTCTTTCAGCTCTACTTTTTCTCTAAAAATATAAGCTCTCATATTTTTAGGGATATTATTTATTCTATATTGTTCTTTATGCTTTTTATCAATAACTTCATTATAATTTGGTGCTATCCAAATATTATTTTTCTGAATAGATATATTTATTTTATGAGAAATTGTAATCTCTTTTTGTCTTAATATTTCATCTCTTTGAGCAGAACTTAAAAGAATACCTCTTTTTTTAAGTGATAAATCTATAGTTCTAATATTTAAATTATCATCTTTTTGATTTAAAAATATCTCTAATTCTTTTATTTTTTTGATTGGATTATTTTGGATATTTAAAGAATTTAAATCATTTTGCAAGTACTCAAAAGATTTTCTCACTCCTGAACTAAACTCTTGCAAAAACTTATTTGAAAAATTATGTCTAAAGTAGTTTCTTTTATATTTTTCATCAAAATTTGATTGGTCAACAAAATATTTATGATTATTGTTTTTTAAATAGTTTTCAAGTTCATCTTTTGTTATATTTAAAAGTGGTTTATAAATTTGATAGTTTTCTTTTTGCTCAAACTCATTAAATCCAATAAGTTCAACTAATCCTGCACCTTTTGATAATTGCATCATAAACCATTCTAATTTGTCGTTTAACTGATGAGCTATGATTAAGTTAGCATAAGAGTGTTTATCAATAATTGTTTCAAAAAAAGCGTATCTTATGTCTCTAGCTTTTTTTTCAAAATTTGAAGTATCAGGAAGATTTATTTCATGAATAAAAATCTCTTTTTTATACTGTTTTGCAAGTTCTTTTGCATAAGAGATTTCATCTTTGCTTTGTTCTCTTAAATTATAATTTACAATAGCTATATCAAAAGGGATATTTTGTTCAAGGAGTAAAAAAAATAGTGCAGTAGAATCAACACCTGCTGAAAATGCTAGCAGATTTTTTTGATTTTTAACTACACTAAAATCTAAGTTCATAACTATTTAATTACAGTTGCTAATAATTTATCTCCCGCAAGTTCTGTGATTTTTACAGTGTAAATTTGTCCAAATTTAATTTGTTCACCATCTGGTAATTCATTGTCATTAATATAAATCTCACCATCAATATCAGGAGCCCAAAGTGTTTTTCTTGCACTTAATAAATACTCATGTTCTTCACTTTCACCATCAACATAAACTTCAAAAGTTTTTCCAATTTCATTTTCTAGTGATTCTTGAGTGGTTTTTGCAATTATTTCACCAATAATATCAGCTCTTTCATCAATAACTTCTTGCTCTATTAAATCTTTTGAAAGGGCAGCTGTTGTTCCTTCTTCTGTTGAATATGAAAAAACATTTGCCCTATCAAATTTGAACTCTTCGATATATTTGCAAAGTGCTTCGTGGTCTTCAACAGTTTCTCCTGGATGTCCAGCAATAAATGTAGTTCTTACAAAAGAGTTAGGTTTACTTCTCATATGATTCATAAGTTCATTTAGTTTTTCAACACCTTTTCCTCTTTTCATTATTTTAAGCATTGAGGGAGTTATATGTTGTAGTGGCATATCAAAGTAGTTTACAAAAACTTGTGAATCTGCAATTTTATCAATCAAAGATAAAGTTGTAGTTGATGGATAAAGGTATAAAATTCTAGCTGTTTTGATTCCTTCAATTTTTTCAATCTCTTCAATTAAAAGTTCAAGTCCATTATTAATTCCTTGGTCTCTTAAAAAAGATGATGAGTCTTGAGATACAAATGAAAAGTCTACATAACCTTTTGCAACTAATGATTTGACCTCTTTTATAAGTGATTCTAGGGTTCTAGAGTGAAGTTTTCCTTTAAATGAAGGAATTGCACAGAATGAACAAGTTTGATTACATCCTTCGCTTAGTTTTACGTAAGCATGATATGAAGAACCTGTGATTACTCTTTCATTTTCATGACTAGCTAAAAATACTTCATTTGAAAATGCACTTCTTTTTTCATGTACAAGTAAATCTATTTTGTCATAATCTCCAACACCTGTGAAAACATCAATTTCTGGTAACTCTTTTTGAAGTTCACCTTGGTATCTTTCACTTAAACATCCAGCCATTACTAAAACTGACTCTTTTTTTCTTTCATCATGTAGGTTAAAAATTGTATTTAAACTCTCTTGTTTTGCACTATCTATAAATCCACATGTATTTACGATGATAACATCGGCATTTGCTGCATCATTTGTAATTGTATAATCTTTTAATTTACCTAACATAATCTCTGAATCTACAAGATTCTTAGTACAACCAAGGCTTACTAAATGTAGAGTTTTTTTAGGATTTTTTACTGAAAATTTCATATATTTATTCTTTTTATCTTAATTTTTTTGCAATTTTATCATAAACTCTTTTTAAAACAAAATGTTAAAGCCAAATATTATCAAGTAATCTAGTATTACCAAATTTGGCAACTACAAGAATAATTGTATTTTTAGGTTCAATATTTTCTAATTCATTAAACTCCCTATCAACGATGGCTACATATTCAACATCTAAAGTTTTCATGATTTCATAAATTTTATTTTTTACAGCTTGCACACTTCTTTCACCACTTGAAATAAGAGAACCTGCCATATATAAAGATTTTGAAATTAGTAAAGCATCTTTTCTTTGTGTAACATCTAAATAGATATTTCTTGAACTCAAAGCTAATCCATCATCTTCTCTTATTATTTCACAAGGAATGATATTTATTGGTATAAATAGATTTTTTACCATTTGCATAATTAAAGTTAATTGTTGAGCATCTTTTTTCCCAAAATAAGCATTTGTTGGTTGAGTTAAATTAAACAGTTTTAAAACTACTTGTAAAACTCCATCAAAATGTCCTGGTCTTGTTTTACCTTCTAAAACATAACTTTTATTTGGAGCTTTAATTAATACTTCTTCTTTTGTGTACATAGTTGAAATTTCAGGCATAAAAACATAATCAACTTTGCACATTTGACAGATTTTTTTATCAGCTTCGTCTTTTCTTGGATAAGCATCCAAATCTTCACCTGGCAAAAATTGAGTTGGATTTACAAATATTGAAACAATAACTATATCATTTTCATTTCTTGCTTGTTTGATAAGTGAAATATGGCCATTATGTAAAGCACCCATTGTTGGAACAAATCCAACAGTTCCAGAAATATTTTTTCTAACTTCTTGTAACTCTTCAATTGTTTTTAAAACTTGCAATTCTTTTCCTTGTTAAAATTATCTAATCTATTTTTCTTCGTAATTTGGATTTAGTTTTAATAAAACTAAATCTGCAATCATATTACCAATTAGTGTCAAAAAGGCACCAATTATCAAAATCCCCATGATTACTGGATAATCATGTGATAAAGCACTTTGATAAAACAATAATCCCATTCCATCTATTGAAAAAATTGTTTCAAGAATTACTGAACCACCAATAATTCCAGGAAGTGAAAGACCAAGAAGTGTAATAACTGGCGGATATAAATTTGGCAAAATATAATATCTTAAAATCTGTTTTTGGCTTAAACCTCTGGCCTTTGCAAAAAAGATGTAATCAGATTTTAAAATCTCAATAGTCAAAGATCTAATATATAAAATCAAACTTCCAATTCCACCAAAAACCATAATAAATATTGGTAAAACTAAATGCCAAGCATAATCTAAATAGTAAGAAAAACTTCCATCATTAGGAACTCCATGAAGTCCAGCAATTGGTAAAATCTCAAAATTAATAGCAAATACTAAAACCAATAAAAGTGCTAAATAAAATGAAGGCATTGCAAAACTAAGAAGTGATAATTGTCCAGTAAATTTATCAAATAAAGAGTTTTTATTTAAAGCCGATTTTATTCCAAAATAAAGAGAAATGATGAATATTAAAACCATTGAAATAATATTGATTGTAAGTGTAATTGGAATTCTGCTTAATATTTCATCTTTAACCATTTCACCACTTGCAAATGAAATCCCGAAATCAAGATGAATTATTGCACTTACCCATGAAAAAAATTGTACATATAAAGGTCTATCTAAACCATAAATCGCTTTTAATTGCTCGATTGATTCAGGTGTGATATTTGGATTTAATTCCCCACTTGCAAAAAAAGAGTTTGGTGCAGCGTTTATTGCGATAAAAGATATAAGGCTAATAATAAAAAGCATGGTTATAAGATAAAATATTTTTTTAAACAGTAATTTCAAATTTTTTGAGCCTTCCTAATTTGTAAAGGGTATTTTAGCATTTTTTTATTAACTTATTATTTGTGTTTCTTTTTTAAGCTATTTATTAATCCTGAAAGAATTACAAAAAATAGTCCAAGAAAATAAATTGGCAGAATTGTCTCATTAAAAAATAAAATTAGAAAAAATGCCGATAGAATTGGAGTAATAAATATAAATGGTGCAACTTTAGATGCATCAAAAATTTGAAGGCCTTTTATCCAAAATAAATAAGATATTCCATTAATTAGTGCACCATTTATTAAAATGATAATCCAATCTTTTCCTGATGGAAGAATAAAACTAGAGTAAGTTTCAACGGTTATAGTTGAATAAATAATTGCTGAGAAAAAATAAATCATTACAGCATTTGTTGGATTAATTGTAACTTTTTTACTTAGAACTGAAAATAATGCAAAGGCAATTGTTCCTGACATTACAACTAATAAAACATCAATCTGTGAAAAATCTAAACTTGCGAAATCACCTTTAGTAATAACTAAACTCACCCCAAAAAATCCAAAGATAATTGAAAAAAGTTTTCTTTTTGTGAAATCTTCTTTTAAAATTATTAATGATAAAAAAACTATAAATATAGGCCACATATATTGAATTACCAATACTTCAAGTCCATTTGCATGTTTATAACCAAAATATAAAAATAAATAGAATATAAAATCTAAAAAACCTAATCCAAACAAAATTAAAAATATTTTTTTTGAATATGATAATACTTCTTTTAAATTTCTCTCAAAAAGTGAAACTATAAATATTGATAAAAAAGAGATAATTGATGAATAAAAAAGATATTGATAATGGTCTAATCCAGATTGTACAAATTTTGCAAAGCTTGGAATTAAAGCCCATAAAAGAATACATAGAACAATATAGATTATTCCTATGTTTGATTTGAGTAGTTTTTGCATTAATAGTCTTTTATAATATTTATGAGGATTGTACTAATAAGTGAATTAAATGCGGTTAAATTAAAAAAGTCGTATAATCTTGTTTACATAATAGTTAATTTCATTACACAAAAGATAGGTTTACATGATAGGTATAGATATAACATCAATTGATAGAATAAAAAGAATGTATGAAAAGTTTGGAATAAAGGCTTATGAAAAGTTTTTAAATCCAAAAGAGATTGAGCTTATAAAAAAGCCTGAAACTGCTGCTGGATTTTGGGCAGCAAAAGAAGCAGCTTCAAAAGCTCTTGGTACTGGAATTGGTGCATCTTGCAGTTTTCATGATATTAAAATATCAAAAAGTGAGCTTGGAGCTCCATTGATAAAATATAGAAAAAAAGTAAGAAAGGCTTTTGGTATAAAAAATTCTCATTTATCAATAACACACGATTCAGGTTTTGCGATAGCTGTTGTTGTAAATGTTTTGAAGTGAGTATAATTAGTGCTTTCTAGCTAAAAATCTCTCTAATATAATTTTAGCTGCAAGGGAATCAACTCTTCCATCTCTTTTATATTTAATATCACCTTTAATTAAATCTTCAGCTTCAATAGAACTCATGTTTTCTTCTTGAAATTCGTAAGGAATATCAAGTTCAAGTAAAGCTACAAAATGTTTTATTCTTTTTTGCATATCTTCACTTGCACTTGGAAATCCAACAATTAGTTTTTCGATTTCCCACTCTTTTAAAAAAATATTCACATCTCGTGCAGCTTGGTCTCTATTTTTTCTTAATATTGCACTTTGTGGAGTTACAATATTTGAAGTTAAACAAATAGCAACTCCAATTCTTTTTAAACCAACATCAATTGAGGCTAATTTCAAGAAATTATCTCATTTGCAACATCAAATCTATTTGCTGTCATAAGGTGGATTTTTGGGTGAAGTTTATTTAAATCTCTAAATAAATCTTGACTTAATTGCATTCCAACTTTGTACTCTTCTTCTTCTGAAATATTATGTGCAGCTTCAAGAGCATCAATCCAAAATTGAGGAACATGAATTCCTGGAACTTGAGCTGATAAAAATAGGGCAGTTCGAAGTTTCGTAACAGGGAAAAGACCAAATATTAATTGAGCTTTTTTCTTATCTCCCTCAACTCCTTCTTTAGCTATGTTGAATGATTCTAAAAGTTTTTTTGCATTTTCTATATCAAATATTGGTTGAGATATTATTCCCATTGCTCCATTTTGAATTTTTAAGTGCATTTTTTTCTCTAAACTTGAGAAGTTTTTTGCATAAGAGTTTGTAACTGAAAATGGAAAAATTTGTTTAGGTTCGATTTTAAAAGGATGACCTGACATATCCATTCCGTAGTTAAACGATTTTATGATTTTTAAAAGCATTAAAGAGTTTGCTTCAAAAACTCCTTTTGCATGGGGTTGATCACTCATTTTTGCAGGATCTCCTGTAAGTGCAAGTATAGCTCTTACATCAAAATCATTTGCACCCATTAAATCAGATTGAAGTGCAATTTTATTTCTATCTCTCATTGTCATTGTGGCAATTACAGGTTTTTTAAACTCCATTTGAAGTTTAAGTGATGCAAAAAGTGCATTATATTTTAATTTTGCAAGAGGATTATCTGTGCACGAAAAACCATCAACTCTATCTTGTAATTTAAATTTTTTAATCCTTTCAATAATATTATGCATAGAAGGTTCATGTTGAGGTGTAGTTTCAAGTGTTAAGTATTTGTCTTCTTGAAGTTTTTGTATTAGTGTTTCAAACATTGGATAAACAATCCTTTAGTATATTTAGTTTTATTTGGCTAAAATTATACCCTTTAAAGAATAAAACTAGGGAAAATTAATGAAATTAGCTGTTTTCGATTTTGATTCAACACTTATGGATGGGGAGACTATCGACTTTTTAGCAGAAGAGTTAGGTATAGGTGAACAAGTTACAAAGATTACTGAAGAAGCAATGAGTGGAAGATTAGATTTTTTTGAATCTTTGACTACAAGAGTTGCACTTTTAAAAGGTATGGATTACCAAAGAGTTGTAGATATTTGCTCAAATCTTCCTTTAATGCCGGGTGCAATGGAGTTAGTTCCTGCACTTCAAAAAATGGGTTACAAAGTAGTTTGTTTTTCTGGTGGTTTTAGAATTGGCACAACTCCTGCAAGGGAAAAATTAGGTTTAGATGCTGATTTTTCAAATGTTTTACATGAAAAAGATGGGAAATTAACAGGTCTAATTGGTGGAGATATGATGTTTGGATATTCAAAAGGTGATATGCTTCAAAGAATTCAAGGTTTAATGGGAATTACAAGAGCTGAAACTTTAGTTTGTGGTGATGGAGCAAATGATTTATCTATGTTTGCCCACGCTGATACAAGAGTTGCATTTTGTGCAAGAGAAGTTCTTAAAAAAGAAGCAAATGTAGTTATTGATACAAAAGATTTAACAAAAATTTTAGATTATATTAAATAGGCTTTATTCTTAAAGCCCTTTAGAGTTTGCTTCTTTAGATGAAATTTATTTTCATCGCTGAAAGAAGTTAAAAATGAATAGGTCCCTTTAAAATGGGACATTTTAAAGGAATAATTATGAGTTTAAAAGAAGATATTAATTTCTCTTTATGGTGTGATTTTATTGAAAGAGATTTTTTAGAAACAAGATTTAAAGAGATTATCAAAAAAAATATTATTCAAGGTGCTACTTCAAATCCTGCGATTTTTGAATCATCAATTACAAATTCTCTAGCATACAAACAACAACTTGATATGCTTCAAGCAAATAATGAAAAAACTATTTATGAAGAGTTAGCTCTAACAGATATTAAAAGAGCAGCTTTTTTATTAAATGAATTACATAAAAATGATGCTGATGATGGTTTTATTTCTATTGAAGTTGACCCACTTTTATGTGATGATGCAGCAGGAACTATAGAAGAGGGAGTTCGACTTTATTCTTCAATTAGTGCTGATAATGTTATGATAAAAGTTCCTGCAACACAAGCTGGATATATTGCAATGAGAGAGTTAACTTCAAAGGGAATAAATGTAAATGCAACTTTGATTTTTTCGCCTGAACAAGCAATAAAATGTACTCAAGCTTTAGATGAGGGAATCAAAGATTCAAATAAAGATATTAGAGCAGTTGTTTCTATTTTTGTATCAAGATTTGATAGATTAACTGATAATGATTTTAAATTAAAAGGTTTACAAACTTCAAAATTAGGAATCATAAACGCAACTAAATGTTACCATGAAATTAACAAATTTGGAAATCCAAATATTAGAACTCTTTTTGCAAGTACAGGAGTAAAAGGTGATGAATTAAGTCCTAGTTATTATGTTGATAACTTAATTTATCCAAACTCAATAAATACAGCACCACTTGCTACAATCGAAGATTGGGTTAAAGATGGTTCAAAAGTTGAAACTGCAATTATGAGTGAAACTGACTGTGATAAATATTTTGCAACTTTAAAATTAAAAGGAATAAATATGGAAAATATTTATTCAAAACTTTTAACTGATGGTCTTGAATCTTTTAAAGTTTCATTTAGAGATTTACTTTCAAAATTAATTCACTAACTATTAAAAAATTATAATGTAGCTTAGAAATTATCACTACATTATAGTTTTATCTCTTAATTAATTACAAATTGATAACTTTTTAGGACTCACTCCTTAAGAAATATTTAGCTAAAATTTATCTTATTAAATAAAATATATAAAAGGCAGATTAAAAATGAACAATTGGAATCCTAGTAGCTGGAGAGATTTTCCTATAAAGCAACAACCTACTTATAATGATTTAGAAAAACTAAAAAAAGTAGAAAATGAATTAGCTTCTTATCCTCCTTTAATTTTTGCTGGTGAGGCCTTAAATTTAAGAAAACAATTAGCTGATGTTGTAAATGGAAAAGCATTTTTACTTCAAGGTGGAGATTGTGCTGAATCTTTTGCGTCATTTAACGCAACAAATATCAAAGATTTATTTAAAGTTATGATGCAAATGGCTGTAGTTTTAACATTTTCTGGTGGTTGTCCTGTTGTAAAAGTAGGACGAGTTGCTGGACAATTTGCAAAACCTAGATCTTCAGATTTTGAAGAAATAGATGGAATATCACTGCCATCATATAGAGGTGATATTATAAATGATATGGAATTTACTGAAAAAGCTAGAAATCCAAGAGCTAAAAAACTTTTAAAAGCATACAATCAAAGTGCTGCAACAATGAATCTTTTAAGAGCATTTTCAAGGGGTGGAATGGCTGATTTGAATCAAGTTCATTTATGGAATTTAGATTTTGTTAAAGATAATTATTTAGGTGCAAAATATGAAGAACTTGCAAATAAAATATCTGAAAGTTTAACATTTATGAAAGCTTGTGGAATTACAAGTGAAAATACTCCACAACTAAATCAAACAACTCTATTTACTTCACATGAAGCGCTATTATTAAATTATGAACAAGCACTGACTAGACGTGATTCAATCACTGGTGATTGGTTTAACTGTGCTGCTCATATGTTATGGATTGGGGATAGAACAAGAGATTTAAGAGATGCTCATATTGAATATTTTAGAGGAATAAATAATCCAATTGGATGTAAAGTAGGACCAACTATGAAAGAGGATGAATTAATCCAATTAATTGATACTTTAAATCCAAATAATGAAGCTGGAAGATTAAATTTAATCGTTAGAATGGGAGCAAATAAAGTAGGTGATTTCTTACCTAAATTATTAAAAAGAGTAAAAGCTGAGGGTAAAAATGTATTATGGTCAAGTGATCCAATGCATGGTAATACGATTAAAGCTGATAATGGATACAAAACAAGAGATTTTGAAGCGATTTTAAGTGAAGTAAAACAATTTTTCCAAATACATAGATCTGAGGGTACATATGCAGGTGGAATTCACTTAGAAATGACAGGACAAAATGTAACAGAGTGTACAGGAAGTGCCTCTTCTGCTGTTACTCAAGAGAGTTTATCAAATAGATATCACACTCAATGTGACCCAAGAATGAATGCTGACCAAGCTTTAGAATTATCATTTATGATAGCTGATACTTTAAAAGATGCAAGAAAAAATTTAGTATAAGCTAATTTTTTTAAGTATTAAAAAGGGGAGAGTTTTTGCTTTCTCCTTTTTTTTTGAATTAAAACAAGGAAATAAAATGAAAAATCTTATTTTTAAAATAGTTTTATTAACTATTTTTTTATTTATTAATGTCTCTGCGAAAGACATTGGTGATATTACAAATTCACAATGGGCTACTTTGCACCTATATAAAGGTGAAAAGCAAAGAGCAGGACCTTTTGCTTTTGATGATACTTATGCAGAATTTGAATTTGGTGGAAGATATGAATGGCTGGATTTATATGGTTATATAGATTTTATAGATGCCTTAAATAGCTCAACTAGTGATAAACATGGAGATAATAATTTCTTTGCAGATATAGAACCTAGAATTTCTCTTGATTATTTATTAGATAAAGATTTATCTTATGGTGCTTTAAAAGAGTTGTTTTTTGCTTTTGATATATATTATGCAGATCCTAGTCCTGGAAATGATAAGGGTTTAAAAATCCTTTGGATGGGACTAGGAAGTGATATAGATATTCCTTGGTTAGGTAAAAGTGGAGTAAATCTTTATACTAGATATATTGAAGAAAATTATGGTTCAAGTAATGAAAATAGTTTTGATGGATATGTGGCTCACATAAATTGGTTTAAACCTATTTACAATTTTAGTGAAAGTAAATTTATATCATTTCAAGGTTACTTAGATTATGAATTTGGAAGTGATATTCCACAAATAGATTTTGAAAAAACATATAGAACGAGTGATTCTTTACAATCATATTTAGGTTTATGGTTACATGAGAAAAAATGGACAGTTGGATATGGTTTAAAAGCTTATAAAGATATGACACAATGGAAAGATGGTGAAATATTAAATGGCAAAAAAACTGATACTACAGGTTTCGCACACTATTTTAATGTGGGATATAAATTTTAGAGTAGAAAATTCTACTCTATTATAAAAAAGTATTCTTATAAACTTCTTCATCCCAAGCTACAAGAACTTTATCATCAAATTCAATAACTGGACGTTTAAAAAGTAATGGTTCTTTACAAAGCCATTCATATTTTCCATTATTATCAAGGTTTAACTCTTTTAAATTTAATGTTTTATATTTTGTTCCTTTATTATTAAAAAGCACATTTATATCAGCTTTTGTAGTCCAATCTTTGATTTTATCACTTGATGGATTCTCTTTTTTAAAATCAAAAAAATCAACTTCTATATTGTTGTCTTTGAAGAATTTAAGAGCGTTTCTTACACTTCCACAAGTTTTTATACCGTAAACTGTAATCATCTTTTACTCAATAATTTTTGGAACTATAAAATAACCATCTTCAGATTTCGGAGCATGTTTTAAAATATGGCTTGCTAGTTCTAGATTTTGCTCTGCAACATCTTCTCTAAAAGGTGTTCCTCCCTCGATTGTACTAAATGTTGCTTCAATTCCTGAAACATCAATTTCATTTAAATTTTCAACAAAGTTTATAATATCACCCAATTCTGATTTTAATTTTTCTTTTCTTGAATCATCAATTTCTAAACTTGAAAGTTTTGCTAATTTTGCTATTAAGTTATCATCAACAGTCATAATAAATTGTCCTTATTTTATATATTTTTAATTCTAGCCAAAAAGAGTTTATTTGCTTCTTTTAGCGTAAAACTCTTTTTTAAATTCAACCCAATTATCATTTAAAATAGCAGTTCTTGCTTCTTTCATTAAAGATAAATAGTAGTGAATATTGTGAATAGAACCAAGTCTAAAATATGTAATCTCTTTTGCTCTATACAAGTGATTTAAATAGGCTTTTGAAAAGTTTTTACAAGTATAACAATCACACGCTTCATCTATTGGTGTCATATCATCTTTATAATCAGCTTTTTTAATATTTAATCTTCCAAAAGTAGTAAATAAAGTTCCATTTCTTGCATTTCTTGTGGGCATTACGCAGTCAAACATATCAACACCACGCTCAATATTTTCTATTAAATCTTCAGGTGTTCCAACACCCATTAAATATCTTGGTTTATCTTTTGGCATAAATTGAGTTGTCCACTCAACAGTTTCGTACATATCAGCATTTGGTTCACCAACGCTTAATCCACCAATCGCAAAACCATCATAATCACTTAAAGCACAAAGTTGTTCAGCACTTTGTTTTCTAAACTCTTTGTCAGTTCCACCTTGAATAATTGCAAAAATATTTTGGTGTGTTCCAATTCCCTTTGCTTTTTGTTCCATGTGATATTCAATTGCTTCTTTTGCCCATTTTGTAGTTCTTTCAATTGATTTTGAAATTCTTTCTTTTGTATTTGGCAATGCGACTAAATCATCTAAAATCATCATAATATCAGAATTCAAATCATATTGAGTATCAAGTACACTTTTAGGTGTAAAGTAGTGTTTGCTTCCATCAATATGTGATTTAAACATAATTCCATTTTCATCAGGTTTTGAGTTTGAACTTAAAGAAAATGCTTGAAAACCACCTGAGTCAGTTAAAAACGAGTTAGGAAATTTTGAGAAACCATGAAGTCCTCCAAACTTTTTAATAAGTTTACTTCCTGGTCTTAAATATAAGTGATAAGTATTCCCAAGTATTATTTTTGCTCCAAGTTCTAACATGTCATTTGCATCAAGTGCTTTAACTGTTCCTTGAGTCCCAACTGGCATAAAAACAGGAGTTTCTATTGTACTATGAGCTGTAACTATTGTACAAGCTCTAGCTTTATTTGAAGTAGCGTCAATTTTAAATTCCATAAATAATATAAACCTTTTTTTTTGATAATCTTATTATATCTAAAGTAAGATTATAGCTCTTAATTGATACAAATATAAAATCTACAATTAATTTTTTTAGGATATAATTGCCCTCATGAAAAAAATATTAATTATCCTAGATGGTATTGTTGCAAAAAAATTAATGCAAAGAATTATTGAAGCAAATACAGGTGACAATAGTTACGATGTAATATATATGAGTGACTTAATTTTACCTGTTCAAAAACCCTCAAACTTCACATTTTATAAGTTCGATCCGACTTCAAAATCAAAACTAGCAATGGTTTTAGATAAAAATATTCACACAGAAGTTTTAATAGCTCAAAATTCAAAAGACGAAATGCTCAATGTTATAAAAAATATTAGAGAACATACAAAAAATATTCAAATGACTATTTTAGATTATTGGGGAATGAAAATAAATGATCCTTTAGTAAATATTTACAGAGGAATTGAAGTTCTAGCAAATGGAATGGTTGAAAAACTTCCAAATGTTCCAGTACTTGCCCAAAATATTGGTCTAAAACAGGGTGAAATTATGGAAATTAGAATCCCATTTGGAAGCTCTTATGCTTATAGATATATAGGTTCAATTGAGCAAAAAGAGTGGAAAATCTTTGCATTATATAGAAATCAGAAAATGATTACTGTTAAACCATCTTTAGTTTTAAAACCAAATGATGTGATTTTAGTTATTGGAAAACCTGATGTTTTAATGCAAGTTTATAATGTAATTGGAAAAACACAAGGGCAATTTCCTATGCCTTTTGGAACAAACATTTATCTATATTTAGATTTATATTTACAAAATGATGAAAGTGTTAAAAAAGCAATAGATGAAGCAAAATATCTAAATCAAAAATTAAAAAATAATTTATTAATTGTAAGAATCACAAGACCAACCTCTGTTTCAATTATGCAATATATAAAAGATGAGTTGAAGTATTTCCCAACTATTGTTTTAGTTATTGATTATGGAAATAAAGGTTTTAGCAAAATTATAAAAGAGGATTTCAGAAAAAATAACATTGGAATGATAATGTTAACAACTGAGATGTTTAAGTATAAAGAAAATATAAGAAGTGTATTAGATTTGAAAATTCCAATTTTTAAATTTGGTAAAGAGAATTTAAAAGCTGTAAAAAGAACAGTAATCATTTTAAATGATACAAACTCTTATGAACAAATATCACCAATTGTATTTGATATTTCAAGTCAGTTAAAAATAAAAACAAAGATTTTTGATTTAGATCCAATTGGAGAAAAAGATGGAAAAACTAATCTTTTAGACCATTTTGAGAATTTAGCAAAAATATTTAATGAAAAAGTTGAAGTTGTTTCAAGTGCACAAAATCCAATAAGAGAACTTAAAAAACAAAAAGAGATGCTTCAACTCTTACCTTTAAAAGAAAATATGTTTAAAAAGAGATTTTTCTTTAAGTTTTTCTATACAAATAGCGATTTTATAGCATTTGATTTAAATAAATTTAATCAATTATTGATTCCAATAGTTGAAGAGTAAAAGGAATAAATTATATGAATTTTGAAAAATATCCATTTGAAAAATTAAATGAATTATTAGAAGGGATTATCCCAAATGAAGAGTATGCATTATCAGTTTTAACAATTGGTGAGCCAAAATTTGAAACACCTCAATTTATACAGGATAAATTAAAAGAAACTACTTCAAGTTTGCAAAAATATCCATCAACAATAGGGGAGCCATTTTTAAGAGAATCAATGATAAATTTTGTAAAAGCAAGATTTGATATAACTTTACATATGAGTCAAATTGTACCATCTTTTGGTACAAGAGAAGTTTTATTTAATTTCCCACAATTTGCTCTATTTGATAAAAAAAATCCAGTTATAGCATTTACAAATCCATTTTATCAAATCTATGAGGGTGCTGCAATTGCTTCAAGAGCTGAGGTTATTCACATTGATTTAACAAAAGAGAATGGTTTTAAAGCAAACTTAAGTGATGAAGATTTAAAAAGATGTGATTTAGTAATTTTAAATTTCCCAAATAATCCAACATCAGCTTCAATGAGTAAAGCAGATTTAGGTGAATGGGTTAAAAAAGCTTTAGAGTTTGATTTTATTTTAGTAAATGATGAGTGTTATTCTGAGATTTATTTTGATGAAGCTACAAAACCAGCTTCACTTCTAGAAGCTTCAATTTTTGTTGGAAATAACAGTTTTAAAAATGTTTTAGTAATGAACTCTATTTCAAAAAGAAGTAGTGCACCAGGGCTACGAAGTGGATTTATTGCAGGTGATGCAGATATTTTAAAAGAGTATTTACAGTACAGAACTTATGTAGGTTGTGCAAGTCCAGTTCCTCTTCAAGAAGCAGCTGCAGTTGCGTGGAATGACCAAGAACATGTAGCAGGTTTTAGAAAAATTTATAAAAAGAATTTTGAAATAGCAAATGAAATTTTAGGAACTCCAATTCCAGAAGCGACTTTTTATATTTGGTTAGAAGTAAAAGATGAATTAGAATTTACAAAAAACTTGTATAAAGAAAAAAATGTAAAAGTACTACCTGGAAGTTTTTTAGGTAGAAATGGTTTAGGAAAAGGTTATATTAGAATTGCTCTTGTTGAAAATGAAGAGAAAACAAGAGAAGTTCTTACAAGATTAAAGGATTTTATAAATGGATAAAGAAGCGCTATTTCAAGCAAGAACAAACCCTGATTTTTTAAAATATTTAGAAGAAGCAAGGGTTAATTCTATGAAAGCTGAAGATATAGGTTTAATGTATGAAACATTGGATTCTATGTTAGTTTTAGATTTAGATGAAGAAAATGTTAATAAATTGTACGAGCAAATTTTAAAAACATCATTTTCAAATGTTGAAAAAATATTAAACAAACATGAAAAATTAAATCTTGAAGGTGACAATTTACTTTATGTAAGAGCTTTATATGAACATGCAATTGAAAAATGGTCTTATGATAATTTTGATGGAGCAAAAGAGTTGATTTTTGTTTTAGCAAATATAATTGAAGATGAAACATTAGAAAAAGCATTAAATATCTTGATTATATTTTTAGCTTCAAAAATTCAATTAGATGATTTTTATGATACAAGAGTTGATTTAGAAGCTGATGTTGAAGATGAAAAATATGGATATTTTATTATGAATTTCAGATTTAAAAATGAAGAATTTTTAGATGAAAATAAAGATATTTTAGCACAAGAGTACAAAAATTTAAAACATTTATTAGGAAATTAATTGAAAGTACATTTTATAGGAATTGGTGGAATTGGCCTTTCTGCCTTAGCTAGATTTTTAAATTTTGATGGACACGAAGTTAGTGGTTCTGATATGAAAAGCTCTTTAATTACAAAAGCTTTAGAAGATGAGGGAATAAAAGTTTCTTGTCCTCAAAGTGCTTCTAACATGAAAGATGATTTTGATTTAGTTATATATTCAGCTGCTGTTACCGATGAGAATCCTGAGTTAATAGAAGCAAGATTAAAACAAATTAGAACTCTTTCAAGAAAAGAAGCTTTGCCAATTATTTTAGGTGATAAGAAAAACTATTGTGTTGCAGGTGCTCATGGAAAATCTACAACAACGGCAATGCTAGCTTCAATTTTACAAAGTAGCGCATTAATCGGAGCAATTTCAAAAGATTTTGGTTCAAATTTCAGATATGTAAATGATTTAATAGCCTTTGAAGCAGACGAATCAGATGCCTCTTTTTTATTATCAAATCCTTATTGTGCAATAGTTACAAATGCTGAACCTGAACACATGGAATATTATCACTATGATTATGATAAATTTTATGAGTCTTATGAAAGATTTATTTCCCTTGCTAAAAAAAGAGTTTTAAATGGTGAAGATAAAGATATTAAAAAATTAAAAGTTGAAGATGCAACTTATCTTTATCCAAGTGTTGATATTAAAAATCTTTGTTATACATTGAAAGATAATCAACCTTGCACTAAATTTGATTTAAAAGATTTAGGTACATTTGAAGTTTGGGGCTTTGGTTTTCATATGGCTACAAATGCTTCTTTAGCAATACTTGCAGCACTTAATGAACTTGATGTTGAAACAATTAGAAAAAACCTTTTAAACTACAAAGGTATTAAAAAAAGATTTGATATTGTTCAAGCAAATAATAAATTTGTAGTAATTGATGATTATGCACACCATCCAACAGAGATTGAAGCTACAATGAAATCTATTGAGTTATACGATAATCTTACAAATATAAATAATAGAATAGTTCTTTGGCAACCTCATAAATATTCAAGAACAAGTGATAATCTTGAAGGATTTAAAAAATGTTTTAGAAGATGTGATGAATTAATTATTTTACCACTTTGGACAATTCCTGGTGAGAAAAAAATTGATATAGATTTCCAAAAAGAGTTTGCATCTTATAATCCAATTTTTGCAGATAGAGTAGTTTCTACAAATGGCAAAATAGAATTAATAAAAGATGAAAAAATTATCAAAACTTATGATGAAGGAATTTTCTTAGGTGTTGGTGCTGGAGATATTACTTATCAATTAAGATATAAATAAATTTAAAAATAATTATCTAAAATAACTTTAGATAATTATTACTTTTCCATTTTCTATTTTTATTTTCCCCTCTAATTCATACTCAAAAATTTTATTCGGATATTTAGCAATTGCACTTTCATAGGTAGGATTTTTTTTACAAAAAAATAAAACTTCATCTTCTAAATTTATATTTATTAAACCACTAAAATTGTAAATAAATTCATCAATATCATAAATAACTTCAACTAAGCCTTTTTTAATTAGTTCTTGTGTCCCTAAACTTTCATTCATTCTATGAGGAAGTGTATAAACTTTTTTGCCCATTTTTAGAGCATAATTAACTGAAGTTAAAGAACCAGAATTCAAATCAGCTTCTGTAACAATCAAAAAATCACTTAAAGCAACTACAATTTCATTTCTTAATACAAAAGTATAGTTTCTAGCTTTTTCTTTCTCTTTGTAAGCAGAAATAATCAAACCATTCTTCTCTATATCAATAATTAAATTCCTATTAACACTTGGGTAACGAATATCTAAGCCATTAGCTACGACAGCTATTGTATTATTTGATTTTGCACCTTGATGAGCAATAGAATCAACACCCATTGCAGCACCACTAACTATACAAATATTTGCATCAGAGAATTTAGAAGATAATTTGTATGTAAACTCTTTTGTATAAGAAATTGGTCTTCTGGTTCCAATTATAGAAATCTTTTTTCTTTTTAAAAGTTCAAGATTACCAATATAAAAAAGTTCATCAGGATATTTTTTCATTGATGATAGTTCATCAATTTTAAAGTCGATTTTTGAAATCATAAAAGCTCTTTAAAAATAAGTTAAATTATTATAACTTATTTTTTAAAGATATGGAAGTTGATAGATAAATATAGGTTCAACATCTTTTAAAAGAGATTTAGACTCTTTTAATACTTCAAGAGTTATATTATGAGGATGTCCAATTGCAATTGCATAACCTTGCTTTTTGGCTATTTCTATGGCTTTTTTTAATTGATTTTGAATTGCACTAAAATTTCTATCATTATCAATAAAAGTATTTCTTACAATATAAGGCATATTATATTTTTTTGCATATTTTTTAACAACAGATTTTGCACTTGTTCTACTATCTACAAATATGAAATTATATTTTTTTAATGCTCGAAATAGCTTATCTACAGCTTCATCATTTTCAGTAAATACTGAACCAGTATGATTATTTGTATAAATAGCATTTGGATACCAAGCTCTTAACTGTTTAACTCTTTTTTCAATAGTTTCATAAGAATCATTAACGTTAAGAGTATTAATTTCTGGTCCTTTAAAAGCACTTGAAGCCTGCATTGGAAAGTGAATCATATAAAAAGATAAGTTTTGGGCAATTTTTGCAGAATCAGGATGCACATTTGTTGGTGGAAGAAATGACATATTTGTTTTATAACCTAATGCCAAAATCTTATCTTTTTGAGCTTGTGTAGTTACATCATCAATCACTATAGCAATTTTTGGTTTAGATTTTTTGTCATATGTAAAAGTATCTTTTTTTGTAATAATACTTTTATCATCAATTTTATCAGAAGTTTTTGTTGAATCTTTAGACTCTTTTTTAATAGAATTAGAATCTTTAATATTTTTATCTTCTAGTTTTTCTTTATCTTTTAATTTTTCATCTTTAATTTCTTGAACTTTTTTCTGAATAATTTCATTCTCTTTATTTATTGATTCTTCTGATTCTATTTTATCTTCAATTACTTTTTCGAGTTCTTTTGTATATTCTTCAAATTTATGTTCTTCACTAATATCAAATTTTTCTTCAAAAAAATCTTCAGGTTTTTGTTCTTTGAAATCTTTTATATCATTTATCTTAGGAAGTAAAACTTCTTTTTTTTCTTCTTGGTTTTTTTTATCAATCTCTTGAGTCTTAGCGTTTATTTCTTCAGGAATATTTTTAATTGTATCTTTATTCTTTATTGTAAAGTAACTAGCAATGCTTGCTAAAAATGCAATTAAAAATATTACTAAAAAAATATTTAATAGTTTTTTATTTGAGAAATTATTAGTTTTTTTTTGTGATTTTTTTCGTGGTTTTTTCTGATTCATATATCTCTTGAGTTTTCATTTAAGGAAGAAAAATCTTCCTTAAAATAAATTAGTTTTTGTCTTTGTTAACGATTTTGTTAGATGAAATCCAAGGCATCATTTCTCTTAATTGATTTCCTGTTTGCTCAATTAATGAAGCTCTAGCATTTGCTCTTTCAGCGTTCATTCTTGGGTATCCAGCTTGACCTTCTAAGATGAAGTCTTTTGCAAATCTACCATCTTGAATCTCTTTTAAAATTTCTTTCATAGCTGCTTTTGATTCAGCATTGATAACTCTTTTACCAGATACATAATCTCCATACTCAGCAGTATTAGAAATTGAATATCTCATATCAGCGATTCCACCCTCGAACATTAAGTCAACGATTAATTTTAATTCGTGTAAACATTCAAAGTAAGCCATTTCAGGAGCATATCCAGCTTCTGTTAATGTTTCAAATCCAGCTTGAACTAAAGATACAGCTCCACCACATAATACAGCTTGCTCTCCAAAAAGGTCAGTTTCTGTTTCATCTTTGAAAGTTGTTTCAATAATTGCAGTTCTTCCACCACCGATTGCAGAAGCGTAAGATAATGCTAATTCTTTAGTATTACCACTCGCATCTTGGTGAATTGCGATTAAATCTGGAATTCCTCCACCTTTAACAAACTCTGATCTTACTGTGTGACCTGGAGCTTTAGGTGCAACCATCATTACATTGATGTTTTTTGCAGGAATAATTCTTCCGTAGTGAATGTTAAATCCATGTCCAAATGCGATAGTTGCACCAGCTTTTAAGTTAGGAGCAATTTCGTTTGCATAAATATCACCTTGATTTTCATCAGGTAATAAAATCATAACAACATCAGCTTCTTTAGTTGCATCTGCAACTGTTAAAACTTTGAAACCTTTAGCTTCAGCTTTTGCCCAAGATGAACCAGCTTGTCTTAATCCAACAATTACTTCAACACCAGAATCTCTTAAGTTTTCAGCGTGTGCGTGACCTTGTGATCCAAAACCAATCATTGCAACTTTTTTTGATTTAATTAAATCGATATTACAATCTTTATCATAGAATACATTTAAACCCATTAGTAAACCCTCTAAATATTAAATTTTTGAGATTATACAAAAAACTATCTAAATCTTAGATAACTTAAGAATTTTAAAGGGAAGAATACTTTAGTTTTGCTACTATTAGATGATTATTCAAAAGGATTAAAATTGCTAAAAGAACTATTTGTAAAAATTCAAACAAACTGTAAAGACTACTCAAAAGAGGAATTAATTGAGATAGAAAAGTTTTTAAAAGATGAAATAGTAATAAAAAATGATGATTCTTTTGAACTAAACTCAAAATATAAAATTGCTCTTGTAAAAGTTGGAAAAAACTTAGTAATACTTGAAGATTTAATAAGCGAACATAAAAACATAAAAATAGAGTTTGATGATTTAAATGGGGCTTACGATGGAGATTTAGTTTTAGCAAAAAGAGTTTTTAATCCAAGAAGTAGAACCAAAGCAAAAATTGTACAAATTCTTGATGGCAAAAAAAATGATGTTTTAGTTTACATAAAAGATAAAGCTTTTTATACGGTAAAAGAAAATATAAAATTAGAGAATAATAATGCTTTAAAATACAATGAAGGAGACGTTTTATTAGTTGATAATAAATCTTTAGAACTAATAAAAAATCTAGGGAATATAAAAGACCCTGAAATTGATGAACTTATTTCATTAAATCTTTATAATGAAACATACAGACTAGAAAAACATTTAGAAGTTATTGCAAATATGGATGACCCAAAACAAAGGGTTGATTTAAGAGATTTATACTTTTGTACAATTGACCCAAATAGTGCAAAAGACCACGATGATGCAATCTATTTTGATAAGAAAGAGAATATTTTATATGTAGCAATTGCAGATGTTTCATATTTTGTAAAAGAGGGCAGTGAACTTGATTTATTAGCATTTAAAAAATCAACTTCTGTTTATCTTCCAACAAAAGTTTTACCAATGTTACCACCAATATTAAGTGAAGAGATGTGTTCACTTAAAGAGGGAGTTGATAGATACTCTTATGTATTTAAACTACATTTAGATTTAGAAAATTTAAGTGTAAAAAAAGCTGAACTTTTTGAAGCGATTATAAATTCACATAAAAACTTCTCTTATGGAAGAATTGATAGGGTAATTGAGGGACATTTAGACCAATACTCAAAAACTGAAAAAACAATATTTGATTATTTAATTCCTTTGTATGAACTCACTAAAAAATTTAGAAAAAGAAGATTATTAAAAGGTTATGATTTTAGAACTACTGAAAATAGATTAAAACTAAAAAATGATAATTTAGAATCAATAGAAGTTGAAACTTCAACAGCTTCACACCAACTTGTAGAAGAGTGTATGCTTTTAGCCAACATAGAAGCAAGTAAAAAAGTAAATACAGTGGGAATTTATAGAATTCATGAAGAACCACCTTTTAAAGCTATTTCAAAACTTGTTGATGATGTGAATATTTTAGGAGTTAATGTAAAACTTCAAAGTGATGTTCATGATACAATTGTTCATATTCAAGAAAAAGCAAAAGTTTCTATGATGGGTGCTGAAATTGATGAACTTATTATTCAAGCCCAAACTCAAGCAAAATATTCTTCAAAAAATTTAGGGCATTTTGGTTTAGGATTTTCTTCATATTCTCACTTTACAAGTCCAATTAGAAGATATTCAGATTTAGTTTTACACCGAATTTTAAAAACAAAACAAACACCAAAAAATATAGAAGATATTTGTGAACATATTTCATTAAATGAAAGAAAAATAGATCAACTTGTCTGGGATTTTGAAGACAGAAAATATGCAAGATGGGCAAGTTTAAATATTGATGAAGAGATAAAAGTAAAAATAGTTGATACGGAAAAAGCAAAAGCTGTTTGTTATGAAAAAATGTTTGGAATGAAAGTAATTATAGAAAATTACAAAGGTCAAAAACTCTTTACAAAGCTAAGAGTAAGAATAAAATCAGCGGATATAGTAACAAAAGTAATTGTTGCCACTATAAAATATTAAAATTTATAAAAGAGTTTAGGATAAAATTTCAACATGTATAAAAATGAATTTGATAACTATTTAAAACAAAATAAAAAATTTAAAGCTTATTTATTTTATGGACAATCTATTTTTTTAATAGAACAATATGCTTTAGTAATTGCCCAGTCTTTAGGAAATAATGATGAAATAGAAAAATTATATTTTGAAGATTATGATTTTAAATATGTTAAAGATAAACTCTTACAATCTTCACTATTTTCAAGTAATAATATTGTTTTAATAAAAATAGATAAAAAACTTCCAAAAAAAGAGCTTGATTCTTTAATTGAAGCTTGTAATACAAATCCAGATAGCACACTAATAATTGCAGCTTTAGGTGATAGTGATTTTAAAACTATGGAGAGTAGTTTTTCTTTAAAAACAAATTCTGCGGCTGTAAGATTCTTCCTCCCAACAGATACTGAAGCTATAAAGTTTTTGGAATACGAAGCAAAGATGCTAAATATGAAAATAGAACCAAGTGCTTTAAATCATTTATATTTTATGCATAAAAATGATTTAGCATTATGCGTAAATGATATGAAAAAGTTAGCAATTTTTGATGAACTTGTTACAACTCATCTTGTGGATGCACACTGTTTTGGCATTGGAACTGTTAATTTCGAAGATTTTTTACATGATTTATTAAGTGGAAAAGATATAAGCAGTGATTTAAGTTTACTTCTTGATGAGGGAATGAATGAGATTTATTTACTGAATCAAATAACTTCTTTTGTGCAACAACTTTTCATGATTAGTTCATATGCAAGAACTTTAGGACAACCAAATCCAAAAGAGATTTTAGGATTTATCCCACCAAAAAATATTTGGGAAAAAAAATCAAAATTAGCAATAAATAAAAAACCAGAAGTTTTTCAAGAGATATTAGAATATTTGTTAGATATTGAATTGGACTTTAAAACTTCAAAGATTGACAATCAAAATTTATATCTTCAAGCAAGCTTAAGAAAGTTTACAGTTTTATTTAGATAGAATCTCGCACTTTACAAAGAAAGAAATCCTTGCTGATATTAGGAAATGTAAAGATACCGGCACAAACTATAAGGAGAATTAATGTCAAAAATCAAACATTATGAAACAATGTTTATCTTAAAACCTACATTAACTGAAGAAGAAACTGTAGGACAAATTGAAAGCATCAGAGCTATTATTGAAAAAAATGGTGGAGAAATCATATCATTTGACAATGTTGGTCAAAGAGAATTAGCTTATGAAATCGAAAAATGTAAAAGAGGTTACTATTATGTAATCTATTTCCAAGGTAACCCAGCAGGAATTGCTGAAATCGAAAGAAATTACAGAATGAACGAAAATTTAATTAGATTTATCTTCATTAAATACGATAGCAAAAAAGAAATCGCTTCATGGACTAAAATGAGTGATGAGGCAGCTAAAAAAGCTAATAAATAATAATATTTAGGAATCTTACATGTATAACAAAGTAATAATGGTAGGAAATTTAACAAGAGATATTGAATTAAGATATTTACCATCAGGTTCTGCAATTGCAAAATCTGCTGTTGCAACATCTTATAAATACAAATCTTCAACTGGTGAACAAAAAGATGAAGTTTGTTTTTTAGATTTTAATATTTTTGGAAGATCTGCTGAAGTTGCTAATCAATACTTGAAAAAAGGTTCAAAAGTTTTATTAGAGGGAAGACTTGTATTTGAACAATGGACAGCTCAAGACGGATCTACAAGAAGTAGACACTCTTTAAGAGTTGATACTATGAAAATGTTAGATGCTAAGGGTGAATCTATGAATACTGGGGACAACCAAGGTTATAATCCGCAAGGATCTTATAATCAACCAGCAACTCAATACGATGAAGCATCTTCTCCAGCAAGCTATGGTGGTATGAATCAGGCAAAACCAAGAGTTGAGCAACGAATACCTGAAATTGATATAGACGAAGACGAAATACCGTTTTAGAAAGGACATCAAATGGCAGAAAGAAGAAAGTACGGAAAAAAATATTGTAAATATACTGAGATGAAAGTAGATTTCATTGATTATAAAAATACAGAATTATTAAAATTATCTATGAGTGAAAGAGGTAAAATTATGCCTAGAAGACTTACTGGTAACTCTAAAAATTCACAAGAAATGGTAGAAAAAGCAATCAAAAGAGCTAGACATATGGCATTAGTTCCTTACATTGTTGATACTAAAAATATTACTGATTCTGCATACGCAAGATCATTTTACTAAGAATTATTTTTAGTAAATAAAAAAGGGAAGAAGTTTAACTTCTTCCCTTTTTTTATGTTTGAGAGTTATAAATAATTTATAACTTTTCCCAAACAGTTCCATTAACCGTGTCCATTACAGAGATTTCAAGTGCAATTAATTCATCTCTTACAGCATCAGCAGTAGCAAAATCTTTTATTTTTTTTGCTTCATTTCTTTTTTCTATTAATTCTTCAATTTTAGATTTTGTTTGCACATCTATTCCAAATTGGAAATATTCATAAGCATCATTAAATCCAATACCTAAAATATCATTAATAAATAAAATATTTGCAACTAATTCTTTTTTTAGATTTTTATCTTTTGGATTAGCATCTAATTTATCATTTGCATTTCCAATCATTTCATCAATAACTGAAAAAGCTTTTGATGTATTCATGTCATCGTTTAAAGCTTTGAATATCTCTTCAGAGAAGTTTTTATTCACACTTGAAGCTTCAACTGCATAAACTCTTTTTTTAACTCTATAAAGCTTATCCAATCTTTTTTTAGATGAAAGCAAGTCCTCTTCATTGAAATTAAAGTTTGCTCTATAATGTGTTGACATTAAATAGAATCTAATAACTTCACCTGAATATGATTTTAAAACATCTTTTAGAAAAAAAGAGTTTCCTAAAGATTTACTCATTTTTTCCCCATCAATATTTACAAAACCATTATGCATCCAATATTTTGCAAGATTTTGTCCACTTGAACATCTTGTTTGTGCAGCTTCATTTTCATGGTGAGGAAAAAGTAAATCAGCTCCTCCTCCATGAATATCTATTTGAAACTCTGAATCTTTATAAGCTAAATGTTTTTCAATCATAGCACTACACTCAATATGCCAACCTGGCCGTCCAAGTCCAAACGGTGCTTCAAAACTAACATCATTAGCTTTAGCAAACTTCCAAAGAGCAAAATCTGATGGATTTCTTTTTTCATTATTTGATTCAACTCTAGCTTGTGAGTTTTCATCACTTGCTTTGTGAGACAATGTTCCGTAAGAGTTATCTTTTGAAGTATCAAAATATACGCTGTCACTTGTTTTATAAGCAATATCTTTTTGTAAAAGATTTGAAATCATATCTTTCATGCTTTCAAGGTTTTCTGTAGCTTTTGGTTCTATTGTATTATCTAGGATATTTAAAGCTTTCATATCAGCTTTATAAGCGTTTATATAAGTAGTTGTAATCTCTTCGAGGGATTTATTAGAGTCATACATTTTTTTGATAATTTTATCATCAATATCAGTGAAGTTTTTTGTCATAATAACTTCATAATTATTAGCTTTTAAAACTCTATGAAGTAAATCAAAGGCTATTGCACTTCTTGCGTGACCTAAGTGAGAATCATCATAAACAGTAGGTCCACAAACATAAATCTTAGCTACATTAGGAAGAATAGAGTTAAACTCTACTTTTTCCTTTTTTACTGAGTCGTAAATATGTAGTTTCATCTTATTTAAATAGTGCTTCTAAAGATGCAGTATCAGTTATTTTCTCTTCAGTAATAGTTTTTTCATTACTGTTTGTAGAACTTGATAATGAAGCAATTTCAATCAATTCAATATCATATTTTGTAAGCATTGAAGCTAATCTAATATTTAAACCAGCTTTTCCAATAGCTTTTGATTTTTGATCACTTGGAATTGTAACAATTGCTTTTCCTTTTTCACCATAAGAAGGTGCTTTCTCAATTTTTACACTAGATACAAGTGCTGGTGATAATGCTCTTGAAATAAACATTTCTGGAATTGTAGAGAATTCAACACAATCAATATTTTCTCCATGAAGTTGTTTTGAAACTGAACCAATTCTAACACCTTTTACTCCAACAACTGAACCAATTGGGTCTATTTGAGGATCAATAGATGAAAGTGCAATTTTAGATCTAGTTCCAGGAATTCTAGCACTTGCTTCAATAGTTACTTTTTTATCTTTTAGTTCAGGAACTTCAAGGATTAAAAGATTTTCTAAGAATTTTGGAGAAGTTCTTGAAATATCAATTAATAAACCATTTGTTTTATCAATATTTACGCCTTTTACAATAGCTTTAACAACATCACCAACTTTAAAAGTTTCACCTTTTATTCTACTTTTTCTCTGTAAAATACCTTTTACTTCACCTATTTCAATAAATGTATTCTCTTGTCTATCAATTCTTGTAACAGTTCCTGCTATAGTTTTCCCGATTTTGTCTTTGTATTTACTAACAAGATTTTCTTCAATAAATCTTTGAAGTCTGTATTCAAAATTATTATGTAATATAGTAGCTGCATTTCTACCCATATTTTCGAATTCTAAATCGTAGTTCATAAAATCGCCAATTTCTAAATCTGGGTCAATTTCTTTTGCTTCATCAAGAGTAATATAATTTTCATAATTAAGTGCTTCACCATATTTATTAACTGCATTTGCATGTAGTCTTTCGTCATCTTCTGATACAACTTCAATTTTTTGAAATAGTTCAAGTTTTTTATTCGCTCTATCAATATTTGCATCAAAAGTAAGTGTTTCATCAACCATTTTTTGAGCTGTTTTAATCAAAGCTTCTTTTAGTGCATTTTCAACATCATCAATTTTGAGACCTTTTTCATATGCAATTGAATCTAAAATATCTATTATTTTATCCATTAATAACCTTTTATTTGTTGACATTGAAATGATTGTTTTGATTTCCAATGTAGTATAGGTTATTAGTATAGCTAAAAAAGCCTTTTATAGAAATTAAAGTAATTTTGGGATAAAATATATCACTAATTAAAAAAGAAAAAGGCTTAATAAATGGAATTATTATTTGCAAGAAATGAGTTAAATGAAAAACCAAAAAAAGTGCAACTTGAAAAAATCAAAGAAGATTTAAATAAAGACGGACAAAAAATCTTTTATTTTGACAGAGATAACTCTCACAAAGATATGATGGCGTTAGTAGATGCTTTAGAAGCAGATGGAAATAATGTTTACTTCAGAGAAGTAAAATACGGTTTAGCAGATGATGAATATATGTATGAGGTTCATGCACTTTAATATTTAGGTATTTAAGTAAAATAATTATGAGTTCAAATAAAAAACTATTTATACAAACGTTAGGCTGTCAGATGAATGACACAGACAGCCAACATATTGCTGCTGAGTTAAAAAAACACAAAGATTATATTCAAACAGATATTATGGAAGAAGCTGATTTAATTATAATCAATACTTGTTCTGTAAGAGAAAAACCTGTTTCGAAACTTTTTTCTGAAATTGGGCAATTTAACAAAAAGAAAAAAGCAGGTGCAAAAATCGGTGTTGCTGGTTGTACGGCATCACATTTAGGTGAAGATATTATAAAAAGAGCACCTTATGTAGATTTTGTTCTTGGTGCTAGAAATATCTCAAAAATAAAAGATATAGTTGATATAAAAGGCTCAGTAGAAATTTCAATTGATAATGATGAATCAACTTATGACTTCTCAACTGCAAAAACAAATCAATATAGAGCTAGTGTTAATATTTCTGTTGGATGTGATAAAAAATGTACTTATTGTATAGTTCCAAGTACAAGAGGTGAAGAAATTTCTATTCCTCCTGAAATGATAGTTGAACAGGTTCGAAAATCAGTTGAACAAGGTGCAGTAGAAGTTACATTGTTAGGTCAAAATGTTAATTCTTATGGAAGAAATTTTTCAGATGGAAGAGGTAAATATTCATTTACAAATCTTTTACAAGATGTTTCAAAAATAGAAGGATTAGAGCGAATTAGATTTACTTCTCCACATCCTTTGCATATGGATGATGATTTTATTGAAGAGTTTGCTAAAAATGATAAAATTTCAAAATGTATTCATATGCCTTTACAAAGTGGTTCTACAAATATTTTAAGAGCTATGAAAAGAGGCTATACTAAAGATTGGTTCTTAAATAGAGCAAATAAACTACGAACCCTTGTACCAAATCTCAGAATTACAACTGATATTATTGTTGCGTTCCCAGGTGAAACACAAGAAGATTTTGAAGATACATTGGATGTAGTTAATCAAGTTAAATTTGATCAAATTTTCAACTTTAAATACTCTCCAAGACCAGGAACTGAAGCTCTAAATATGGCAGATATTGAGATTGCTGATGAAATTGGAAGTGCTAGGTTAATTGAATTAATTGAACTTCACAAAAGACATTTAGAAGAGACAATGCCTACTTATGTTGGCGAAACTTTAAATGTATTAGTGGAATCATTGAAACCAAATGGTGAAGTTTGTGGTTTTACAGATAATTTTTTACAAGTATTTACAAAAGGAAGTGACGAACTTTTAGGTAAATTTGTGAATGTTAAGATTACTGATGCTTCACGAACATCTTTAAAAGGTGAAGTTGTACTTTAATGAAAAATTATTTTAAATTTAAAGTATTACCTTACTTATTATATTTATTAATAAATTTTTTATATTTTACAAATAAAAAAGTTTTTCATCATCCCAAATTAAAAGATGATGAAGCTTTTATTTTTGTAGCTTGGCATGGAGATCTAGTTTCACAACCCTTAAATTATTTCAATAAAAGACCAAATGGTACAGTAAAAACAATGATTAGTCAGAGTAAAGATGGAGAAATAATAACGAAAGTTTACTCTTTATTTGGAATAGGTGCGATTAGAGGATCTTCTTCTAAAGGTGCAACTAAAGCATTAATTAGTACAATTAAAGAGATTAAATCAGGTTCTGACGTTGCAATATCTCCAGATGGACCAAGAGGACCACGACATAGTTTTGCTGGTGGTGTAATAAGTATTGCACAAAAAAGTGGCGCTAAAATTGTTATTTTAAGTTCTAAACCGACTAAATATTGGCAATTTAACTCATGGGATAGATTTGTATTACCAAAACCATTTGGAAGAGTTGATTTTTATATGTCTGAACCTTTAGATGTTACTAATCTAGAGTTTGAAGAAGCAAGGGATTTTGTCAGAAATAAAATGTTACTGAATATTGTAAGTTAAAAGTTAGATAGGAAATGTATGTTTACTAAAGAGTCTTTGTATATTAATGCTGTGAAATATGATACTCAACTAAAACTTGATTATAAAAAATTAAGTAATGAAGAAATTATTAATACTACCAATTCAGTTTTTTTAGTCGATAGTGATTTATTACCTTTAAATATTGCTGAAAAATTAAATGCTTCTCAAACTGAAATTGATAATAGTTATATTTCTACACTTTTAATTAATGATACAACTAGACTTGTTCCTAAAGCATTATCTTCAAAATTAAAAGATTGTGAAATTGCAAAGTTCAATAATGAATACGATATTGCAGTTCTTAAAACAACCCTTTTTGAAACAAAAAACTATTTTATAAAAACAGGAATAGATTATATTTATTCTGCCTTTCATTTAATAAATCTTCATATTGATAAAAATATATCTAGAAGTGAATTTATAGTATTTTTATTTAATAGCAAAGCTTTTATTGTTATTTTAGATGCGGCTGGCGTAATAGTTCATAATACTATTTTAGACTTACCAACTTTTGAGTCAGTTAAAAAAACACATTTTTATGAAGATGATATAGATGGACAAAAACTTTTTGATGAAATTTATTATTTAGAGTTAAATGAAATTATTCATAACACATTAAATAACTTTTATGAAAAAAAGAATAATACATTTGTAGAAAAAGTAACATTACTTTATGTATCAAAGCAATTAAATCAAGAGCAAATAGAGCAATTATGTGAAGATTTACTTCTAAAAGTTGATTATCATCCTATAAATATTGATGAAGAGATTTTTGAATTATCAAGAGATAAACATCTAAAGAAAAGTTTTATTAAACCTAGAAAAAAGAAAAAGAAGAGAAATTATACTAATTTTTATATATTTTTATTTGTTGTTTTAATTGCTTTTATTTCTTATGAAGTTTATCTAAGAGTTGATTTTAATGCTTTATTTAATACTAAAGAGACAATATCACAAAAAGTAGAAGAAACTCAAAATACTAATGAATCTTCAAATTTACCAGATCACATAAATTTAAATGACAAAATAGAGCAAAAAGTAAGATCAGTATTTGAATCAATTACAGATGATGTAGTTGTAAATGAATTTAAATTTGATAAGAATATACTAGAGATTAAAGGTATTTTCTTAAAGGAAGATACTTTTGCAAGTTCTTTAAAACCCAATTTAGATAAGTTATATAAAGATATAGTTTATTCAACTGTATCTAAAGATAAAAGTGTAAAACTTGATGGAGTTGTACTTGCAAAAGAGAGTATAGACTTAGATAAAACTTTTAAGACATTTACTAAAGAGTATTTAACTGATGAGTTTATGCCACTAGATAGAGTAACAGAACAATTAAAAATATTATTACCATTAGATTCAATAATTAAATACAATACAACAAGTTCAAATACTAACATTACAAGATTTATATATACTGTAAATATTTTAGTTAAAGAACCAAATGAGTTTTTTGATATGTTAGATGTACTAAATAATGAATTATATTCAATTTATATCTCTTATCCTTTGAGTATGCTAAAAACTGATGCAGGTATTGAAATAGAGTTTATTTTAGTATTTAATCAGAAGAATGAAGTGAAATAAAACTTGTTTTACCAAGTTTTTATTTCATTATAAATAGAGTCTCTCTCAACTGGTATAAAACCAGAATTTTTAATTAAATCTACAAATTCTAATTGTGCTATTCCATTTGCACTAGAAGCTCCCGCCGCACTTTGAATTGATTCTTTTTCAATTGTTCCATCCACATCATTTGCTCCAAACTCTTGAGCTATTAGAGCTAATTTTACGGTTGAAGTAGCCCAATAAGCTTTTATATTTGGAATATTATCAAGTAAAATTCTAGCTATAGTGTAAGTTTTTAGTATTTCTTGACCAGTTAATGGCTCTTTTACTTTTAAATAATTATTTTCAGTTTGATATACAAGAGGAATAAAGGCATTAAAACCACCTGTAAGGTCTTGCAAAGCTCTTAATCTTAACATATGGTCAATTCTATGGTTTCTATCTTCTATATGTCCAAAGAGCATTGTTGCATTACTTTTTTTACCTTTTTCATGCCAAAGTCTATGAATTTCTAACCATTGCTCTGATGTAACTTTTCCACCACAAATTCTTTTTCTAACTTTTTCATCAAAAATTTCTGCACCACCACCTGGCATTGAATCAATTCCATGTTCAACCATCATATCAATTATCTCTTGATATGAAAGATTATATTCAGTGCTTAAAAAGTGAATTTCAGCAGCTGTTAATGCTTTTACATGAATATTTGGGAAGTTCTCTTTTATTTTTTTAAATACATCCATATACCATTGTAATCCAGTATGAGGATTATGAGCAGAAACTATATGAACTTCTTTTATATTATTTTTTGAAGAATTTTTTACAACTTCAAGAATCTCTTCATGGCTCATTGTATATTGGTGTGGATTTTTTCTACTTGCACTATAGGCACAAAATTGACAGACATCTTTGCAAATATTTGTTGGATTTATATGTCTATTTATATTAAAGTAAGTCTTTTTACCATGTTTTTCTTCTCTAATTTTATTGGCAAATGATGCAAGTGTGAATAAATCTAAATCATATAATTTTATTGCATCTTCATACTCTAAACGTTCATTTCTTTCTAATTTTTCTATAATATTCATAATTTTCCTATTCGCAATTTAAATCTTGAGTATATTTATTATCTCTTTCTTGATGAATGAATCCAATACAACTTTGTTTTAAATCATCATCGTAAAATATTACCTTAAAAACACTACTTTGGTATCTTGTTTCTTTATCTTCAACATTTAATTTATTTATGACTTTTAGTTGTGAAATATTTGCATGACCAATGGTAGCTAGTACTTCTTTTAATTTCTCTTCTTTTAAATCTTTTATTACATAAAATATAATAAAACCAAGGGCAATTAATATACTAATTATAATAACAGTTTTTTTTGGTAATCTTCTTACTTGATGAGTATTCATCTTAGTTCTCCTTTAATGGTTTAAATGAACACTCTTCCCCATCGTAATATTCGATAGTTCCATCTTCAATTCTGTAATACCAACCATGGATTTGTAATTCACCACTTTTTATTTTTCTTTCTATATCAGGAAAAGTCAAAAGGTTTTCCATTTGATGAACAATAGAAATTCTCTCCGTTGCTCTATACAATTTCTCTTTATCATCTTTATCTTGAATTGCTAAAAGAGTGTATTCTTTCGCTCTTTTACCAAGTTCTAACCATTTTTTTACATGGATTAAATCAGGAGAATCCCCTAAATCTTGGTATAAACTTTTACATGCTCCACAATGTGAGTGACCACAGATAATAATATGTTTAACACCTAAAATAGAAACAGCATATTCAATAGCTGCTGAACTTCCATGGTAATCATCATCTGGGTTATAAGGTGGAACAAAATTTCCAACATTTCTTAGAATAAACATGTCACCAGGTTTAGTATCAAGCATTAAATCAGGTGTAACTCTGCTGTCACTACATCCAACAAAAAGAATTTCTGGTCTTTGACCATTTTCAACTAATTCTTTTAAATTACCTTCATATTTAGGAAAGCTAGCTTCTCTAAATTTTTTATTACCTTTTATTAAGTCATTTATTAACATTTGAATCCTTTAATAAGTTACATACTTTTGTTAAATCATTTTCATTTATATCAGTTTTTGCAATTAATCTAATAATTGCTTCTTTTACAGTTGGTTGCCTAATTGCACCTACTAAAAAACCATTTTTTTTTAAATTTTCTTGTATAATTTTTACTTTTTTATTATCACCTATTAAAATAGGAATAATCAAACTTTGGGACTTTAAACCCAAGATGTTATAAATAATAGTTAAATTTGTTTTTATTTTTTCTTTTAATATCTCTTTGTTTTTTATAATAAAATCTAAAGATTCATGTGCAAGTGCCGTATCAAATAGTGATGGTGCAGTTGAGTATATTATAGGTTTTGCTCTATTTGTTAAAAAATCAATAATCTCTTGAGAAGCCAAAATATAAGCTCCATATGAGCCATAAGCTTTTCCTAAAGTTCCCATTTTCACATGATATTTATTTGGCTTAATTTTGTAATAATCAAAAATACCTAAAAGATTATCACCAATAACTCCAAAACTATGGGCTTCATCAACAATTAAAATAGCTTTTTTTTCATTTGCTATTTCAAATATTTCAAATGGAGCTAAATCCCCACCCATTGAATAAACACCCTCAATTGCTATTATATTTCTTCCTGTTCTTTGATTTTTAGAAATTTTCTCTTCTAAATCTTTGAAATCATTGTGGTTAAAAATAATAACTTGTTCAGGTCTTAAAAGTTTTGTGGCTAATATTCCACTTGCATGGTACTCTTCATCAATAAATAAAGTGTCATTTTTTCTTACAAGTGCTTCAATCATAGAAATATTTGCCAAAAATCCAGAACCAACAATAACTCCAGCTTCAAAGCCATTTACTTCACATAATCTATTTTCAAATTTTTTGTGGATTTTACTATATCCATTTACAAGCATTGAGGCTTTTGGTGAGTGATAATTTTCTTTTAGAACATTTTCATAAGCATTTTGGAAAAGCGTTTTATTTGTAGAAAGACCTAAATAATCATTTGAGGCTAAATCAATTAAACTATCATCAAAAACTTCTCTTGTTCTAAATCGATTGGCTTTTTTGATAGATTCTAATTCTTTTGAGTACAAATATTTCTCCGTAAGTATTTTTGTATGATAACTAAAAAGTGCTAATAAAAAATTAAATTTTGAAATTTGTATTAAGTGCTAGATTATTGCTACTATGAATTGTTATAATTCCTATACTAATTTTATATACAAGTCCATAATAGTAAGAGGTGTTTTTGCGACCTTCATCTCTTACTTTTATCTTTTTAAATTGTAATATTTTCAATAAAATCAATAGTCTCATCTGTTACAATAATTGCATCAATACAATATGAAATATCTAATTTTTTTGTTTGAATATAATAATCAACACTTCTTTTTATTTTAGAAAGTTTTGATTTAGTAAGATTATTAATAGCAGTTTCATAATCAAGTGCTGATTTTACTTCACAAAAGTGATAAGTAGAGTTTTTTGTAGCAATAATATCAATTTCACCTAGTTTTTTTGCATAGAAGTTTTGTTCAATTATTTTAAAGTCTAAATCTTCTAAAAAAGAGATAGCTTTTTTTTCTGCAAAGTCACCTTTTTCTCTACTCATATTCTTTTACTTTTATTTCATCCACCACCAACAAATTGAAGAAGTTCGATTTTGTCATCATTTTTTGGAATAAAACTGTTCCAATCATCTTTTTTTACGATATTCATGTTTACAGCTGCTGCCATTACTTTATTTTCAATTTGTAAATCTGTAATAATATTTTGAAGTGTTAATGAGTCATTAAACTCTTTTGTTTCGCCATTTATTATAAGTGTCATTTTTATACCTTATTATATTTTTTATAAAGTTTGATTATACAAAGAGTTAACTTATTTCCTAATATTCAAAGTTTTAAATCTATCACCCATTCCAGTTGGTTCAAGTAAAACTTTTACTTTTTGAGTCTCTTTTAAATATGTTTTTTCATCCACATTTGCTTTTAAAATTTCAAGTAAATCTAAAATACCAAACTCAATTAAAGATTTTAGTTGAGTTTGGAATTTTATATCCAAAATACCGTTATTAAAAAAACAATCACTTATATAATTAAAATGAACATCATAGGTAATATCTGAGTTTTTAAATAGTTTTTCTAAAGGTAAATTTTCTTCAAAAATAGGGTAAACACTGTGCTTTTCATAAACCCTTGCTGAGAAATCATTTCTTGGAAATCTATCTCCATAATCAAAAGTTAAAAATTCAAAAGTTTTGATATTTGAACAAAGTGTATTTACAAAATCTTTGTAGGAAAGGGCAACTTCACCTTTTGTAATGTGATATTTTTTGCAATGATATATGATATTTTCATCAATACAATCAAAAAATTCTATTTTATGATTTGAAACAAAAGCTTGCTGTAAAGTTCCTTTTTTATTTGTATAAACTAAATCACATGAAAAGGCATCAAATATCTCATTTGCCAGAATATAAGCATTTTCTAGTTTTACTTCATTTATATCATTGTAATGTTTTAGTTTTATTATTTCTCCAAAAGAGTCACTTAGATACTTTTTTTGTTGCTCTTGAAGATTTGGAAATCGCTCAACTATTGCAAAATTTAAAGTCTCTAAAAGTTGAGGTTTTAAAGTGTAAATAAACTGAATAATATCAGCTAGCAAATATCCATGATGAGCACCAATTTCTAAAATAGTTGTATTGCTTGGTAAAAATCCATCTTCAATAGAAGTGATTATTTTTTTAGCAATAGATCCACCAAAAAATGATGAGGTGGAAACAGAAGTGAAAAAATCACCATCTTTCCCTATTTGTTTGTAATTTGAGTAGTAGCCATCTTGGCCATAAAGCCAATCATTAAAGTAGTCATTAAATTTAATCATAAAAAGATTGTATCAAAAAGTAGATTTAGTAGATAAAAAGATCTCTCTTTTTATCTACAAACATCGATTACAGATTGTTGATTTGGATATAAATAGACTTCAACTCTTCTATTTAATCCCATATTTGCATCACTTGTATTTGGTGCTACTGGTTTATCAAAAGAACAACCTCTTGAGAAAATTTGGTTTTGAACACCTGTATTATTTATAATATTTCCTACATTTGTAGCTCTTTTTTCTGATAGTGTAAGATTGTAAGCGTGTGTTCCTCTGCTATCTGTATGACCGACTACTTGAACTAAAGTATTTGGATATTTTTGTAAAACAGTTGTAATTTTAGCAATTTTTGTTCCAGCACTATATGTTGGATTTGCTGAATTTGTTTCAAACATCATATCATCTCTAAACATGATTTTTACGTAGTTATCAGTATTTGAAACAATTAAGTCTTGATTTGGATCCAAAGCTGCTGTTGGACTATTATTTACATTTGTATTTAAACTTTGAGCAACTTCTTTTGCTTGATTATCCATACTATAACCAACAGCTCCACCAATTGCTGCACCTGCAACTGCACCAATTACTTTGTTTCTTCCTTTATTCCCACCACCAATATTATTTCCAAGAACAATACCTGCAATTGCTCCAAGAGTAGTTCCAATTATTGCATTTTGATTTTCATCATAAGTTTGATTTCCAGTTTTTTGAGCACAACCACTAATCATTGTTGCGATTGCTATTGAAGAAATAAATGTTTTAAAATTTAATAATTTCATATAAAGCCTTTAAAATTTTAATTTGAATTGTAGATTTTATCATCTTTATTGTGAAATAATTGTTATGTAATAAAGTAACTTGATTTGTAATAATTGTATGTTATAATTAATACAACTCAAAAAGGAGAAACTATGGAAAAAAGAACAAAAATATTAGCAACTTTAGGCCCAGCAAGCCATAGCGTGGAGATGATTGAAGGACTTATAAAAGCCGGTGCAAATATGTTTAGATTAAACTTTTCACACGGAAGTCATGAATATCATTTAGAAACATTAAATAATATTAGAACTGCAATGAAAAATCTAGATAAAACAGTTGGAATTTTACAAGATATTTCTGGACCAAAAGTAAGAATTGGTGATTTAAAAGAACCTTTTGAACTTCATAGAGATGATGTAATAACATTTTTAAAAGATGATATGGTTGGATATAAAAAAGCAGAAAAAGAATTTATTGTATCTATTAATTATCCAGATATCTTAGACAAAGTTAAAATTGATGAATATATATATTTATACGATGGAACAATTAGAGCTAAAGTTATTGAAATTGGAAAAGAAGTAAAAGCTAGAATTGAAAATCATGGAACACTTTCTTCAAGAAAAGGTGTGAATTTCCCAAATACTGTAATTGACATTGATGTAATTACAAAAAAAGATGAAATTGATATTGCGTGGGGAGTTGAACACGAAGTTGATTATTTTGCTATTTCATTTGTTCAAAATGCAAAAGATATGAGAAGAGCTAGACATCTTTTAGGTTCATATAAAGGTAAATTAATTGCAAAAATTGAAAAATTTGATGCTGTTGAAAATATTGATGAAATTATAGAAGCTAGTGATGGATTAATGGTTGCAAGGGGAGATTTAGGAATTGAAGTTCCTTATTATGATGTTCCTACTATTCAAAAAATGCTTATCAAAAAAGCAAATTTAAAAGGAATTCCAGTAATTACAGCAACTCAAATGCTTTTATCAATGACTCAAAATGAAAGAGCAACACGTGCTGAAATCTCAGACGTTGCAAATGCTGTTTTAGATGGAACTGATGTTGTAATGTTAAGCGAAGAGAGTGCAGTTGGTGAAGACCCAATTAATGTTGTTGATACAATGCATAATATTATCGCAAAAACTGAGGGTATTTATAACTATGATAAACAATACAAATTCCCATATTTAGATGAATTTGATGTTATTCAAGCAACAGTTACAAAACTTGCAGATGACTTAAAAGCAAATGGTATTTTAGCACTTACAAGTTCTGGAAAATCAGCTTTAAAAATGTCAAGATATAGACCAAGAACTCCTATTTTTACATTTACTCATAAAAGAAAAGTTTTAAATTCTTTAACAGCTGTTTGGGGAGTTGAACCAATAGGAACTATTAAAGAATCACAAGCTTCTAAAATGTTTCAAAGAATGCTAAAAGAGCTTGATGGAAGAGGACTGTTAAATAAAAATGGATTATATGTAGCAACTGTTGGTTATCCTGTTGGAATGCCAGGAAGTACAAATACTATTAAAATATTAACTCCATCTGAAATTGAGTATTACTTAAATTTTAAAGAGAATAAAGAAAAAGACAAAAAGTCTAAATAAATAAAAAGAAGAAATAAATTTAGATTTATTTCTTCTTCCTACATTTTATGATTTCATCAATTTAATTATCTGTTTTAACTTTATTAATTGTAGTTATTTTAAATTCTTTTGATAAGCACATAAAATACCCTAAATTATGTGCTTAAAAAACTATAGTGAAAATGAACTACATCAAATTATTGGCTTTAAAAATTTATAGTAACCTGTTTTAGTTGCGAAAATTAGATAGAACTTTTAAGTATTTTTTTATTAAATCATTATTTTTGTATAATAAATGAAATTACAATAAAAAGAATTTTAATGCAAAATATAAATTGGGATAAGTTACAACCATATTCAGGTGATACTAAAAAAAGTTTTGAGGAATTATGCTATCAAATAGTATCAGAAAAATTTAAAGATGATATTTTAAATGGTGCAATTTTAACTTCTATTGATGATAGTGGTGGAGGAGATGGAGTTGAATTTTATCTAACTTATCAAAATGGTGATGTTTATGGTTGGCAAGCTAAATATTTCTGTCGGTTAAATGAAGGTGGAAGAAAAGAACAAATTAAAAAATCTCTACAAACTACATATGATAAACATCCTAATATAAAAAAATGGTTTCTTTGTAATAAATGTAACTTTACACCTGATGAAAAAAAATGGTTTGACGATGATTTAGCAAACTCAACTAAAAATGGGAAAACTGTTTTACCAACTAACCATAATGTAGAGCTTATACATTGGGGAGAAAGTGAATTACTTAATTACTTAAAAGATTATTCAAATATTCATAGGTTTTTCTTTTCTGAAAAATTCCTAACACAAGAATGGTTTGAGAATAGATATAAAATTGATATTGATAAAACACAAATAAAAACTAAATATATATCTGAAATTCATATCCAAACAGATATTGATATGACAATTTGTAAAATGCTAGGTGGAAATAGACTTATAGAAGTTCTTGAAAGAACAATGGAGCAACACCAAGTATTAATGTATGCAGAACAATATAAAGAGTCTTATTTAAGACTATTTTCTGAAGATGTAAATGATGAGTATAAAAATATACAAACTTTTTTTAGAAAGTTTTTAGAAGAAAAAGAAAGCATAATTGTAATTGCTATTAATAAGTTAGATGAAATAAAAGAAATAATATCAATTAAAAATGAACAAAAGCTAAAAGCTAAAATAAAAGAATTTGAAGAATACATTAGTGCTTTAAGCGAATTTTATAAAAAATATGATGATTTATCAGAATCAAACTTATGTGAACCTATAAAACATCTTAGGATAGAAAAAGAAAATGGTTCAGATTTAGATAAAAAAGAAAAAGATAAAATTGAAACTGAAAATAGAAAAAGAAAAAAAGTTAGGGATATTCTTTTTTCTCCTTTATATGATTTAAGTGAATATGCTATTTCTTCATTAGAAGGAATTTTTAGAGTATTTGATTTATTAGAGCAAAATGAAGTTCATATTTCAGGTAAAGCAGGTATGGGAAAAACTCATGTCTCTTTTAATATTTTTAAAAATCAAATTGTAAATCAAAAAGAGCCTGCTATTTTTATTTTAGCTAAAGAAATATATACAGACCAAAGTTTAGAAAATCAATTAAAAGATAACTTTTCTATGCCAGTTGATTGGACATTTGATGATTTTTTAGGTGCTTTAGAAATTAGTGCAAGAGTATATAAAGTAAAAATACCAATTATTATAGATGGATTAAATGAATCTACACATTGGAATTCTGTTTGGAAAAATGGTTTAGAAAAATTTATTTTAAAATTAAAACAATATCCCCATATAGTTTTAATAACAACATATCGTAACTCTTATGAAGACCAATTATTTCCAAATAAATATTTTAACTATGATAATAGATGGAGATTAAAAGAGTTTATTCATGGTTTTGAGGGGTTAAATTGGAAAGCTATAGAAACTTATTTTAAATTTTATAAAATAAAATTAGAAAATCGCTCAAATGCAATAGGTTATTTCGAACATCCATTACATTTAAAGATTTTTTGTGAAACAAAAAATCCAAGTCGTAATAAAGTTGTTAAAGTATCATTTCAAAATGAAGATTTATTTGATGTTTTTGAAGAATATATACAAATAAGTAATGAAAATATAACAACTTTATTAAAAGAACTTGACCCTAAATATAATAATGACTTTACGCAAAAAAAATTGTTAAAGCTTTCTAAATATTTTTGGGAACATAATACTAGAGGAATGCCCCGCTCTGAAAAACTGTTTAGTGATGATGAGTTAAGAATTTTTGAAGGAGAAAACCTACTTATTTATAGAGATTGGAATATTAATAATGATAAAGAAGAAATACAATTTACCTACGATTTATTAGGTGGTTATCTTATCTCTAAATATCTTATTCAATCCTATGAAGAATATTATCCAATTATAAAAGTACCCTCAAATAATTGGATAGTTAAAGTTGCAAAAGTATTTTCTGATGAATATATACCAGAAAGAGCCACAGATTTATGTTATGAGAGCTTTAAAAAAACTAGTATTTTAATAAATACTGTAATGAGTAATAAAGTTGCACTCGAAAAATTTATTACTTCAAAAGAATTTAGAAAAAGATTATTAGAGTTTAAAACAGAGCACCCGTTATATGATGATATTCTCAGAACAATTACTATTTTAATTATTAAAAAATCTACTATTTTTTTATTTAATATTTTAGAAAATGAAAGAGCAAGAAAATATTCAATCGAATCTCTTTTTGAAATTAATTCAAAATTTATTAAAGAAAATGAAGAATTAATTAAGAATTTTTTAGAAAATGAATTCATATCTAATAGTGAACAATTATTAAATTTATCTAAACAAATAGAATTTGACTCTGAACATCCTTTAAATTTTCATTTTTGGTCTGATTTACTTAAAAAATCATCAATGTTAGAAAGGGATTTATTTTGGAGTGAATATATTAGAAAAAATCATTCTTGGTATAGGGATTCTTATTTTACACAATTTGTTAATAATTTTGAAAAGGCATGTATAGAGCAAAAAGAAATATCTAATAGAGTTCACATAGGTGCTAAAAAAGTTATGTGGGTTTTTACTACAAATATAAGAAGACTTAGAGATGAAGCAACTAGAGCATTATATTATTATGCAAGGAGATACCCCAAAGAATTTTTAGACTTGTTAAAATATTCAATTGATATAAATGATCCTTATGTAGTGGAACGAATGTTAGCTGTAACTTATGGATTAGCAATGGCAAGACAAAATGATTTTGATGATGAAAGCTATAGAAAAGTTTATTTACCTCTATATGGAAGATTTCTTTTTGATAATATGTTTTCAAGTGAAGCGAAATATCCTACAACACATATTTTAGCTAGAGATTATGCAAAAAGAACTATAGATATTGCATTAATACATCATTCATCTTTATTTACTAATTCAGAAAAAAAGTTAATTAAATATCCTCTAAAAGATTATTTTCATAAAGAATGGGGAACAATACCAAACTACAAAGAATTAAAATATAGATTTGGTACACCTATTCATATGGATTTTGAAAATTATACTATTGGTAGATTGGTAGAGGAAAGAAGTAATTATGATAGTGAACATAAAGAATATAAACTCATATTATCTCAAATTTATTGGAGAATGTATAATTTAGGATATTTATTTACAAAATTTGAAAAAATTGATAAACAAATTGGGAATGATAGTTGGCGTAATTCAAATAATGAAAGTGCTAGTAAAATAGATAGATATGGCAAAAAATATTCTTGGATTGCATTTTATGAAATGGCAGGACATAGAAGTGATTTAGGTTTACTAAAAAAGTGGGGAAATGAAGATGAATTAAGAATCTCAGATACAGATATTGACCCGAGTTTTCCTATTGAACTAAGAAAATATAATTTATTTGAAGAAATAAATAAGAATAATTTTTTAGGAGATTTAGGAAAAGAAGCTGTAACATGGTATTCAAATGATAAGGACTTAGATATTAGTAATTATATTAAATTAAATAGTCATTTAGGAACAAATGAAAAAAATGATTGGTTTCTTTTAAAAGGTTCTATATCTCAAAAGGATAAAGAAGACCAAACTAGAGATGTTAATATTGGAATAAATGCTATTTTAGTAGATATAGAAGAATATAAAAAAATCGAAAATTTAACAGACAAGTATCATGATTATAGTTTTGATTATTTACAAAATATAGAAGACCATTATATATATGATGGAGAAATACATTGGTGTGACTTAATACCTAATGATTATTCAAGAGATTTCCAAATTTCTTATAATTATCATGAGGTGGAAAGAATAAAAAAAGAATTGAAAATTTTCAATAATGGTAAAAATTTATCAGAAATTGAAAATAATGAACTTGAAAAGAAAAAGAAGGAATTTTTAGATAAAGCTTGGGATAAAGTTTTTGATGGAGATTTTGATGTTAATATTCCATCTTTATCTAATAATGATGAAATAACGAAAAAAATAGCAGAAGAAATGGGGTATACAACAGAATATATAGATACTACTTATACACAACAAGATAATGATAATATAGAAATAAATATAGAAACAACTATATTCAGAAATTCTTGGGAAAGTTATCATAGTGAAATTATTTCAAGCGGAGAAACAATTGTTCCTTCAAAAAATATTTCTAATTATTTTGGACTACATTTAAGATCTCAAAGTTCCGATTTATATAATCAAAATGGAGAAATAATATCAACATCTCTAAAATTTGGAGAAAGTTATGATAACAAATCAACATTTACTTATATTAGGAAAGATTATTTAGAAAGGTACATGGAAGAAAAAAATAAACAATTAATTTGGTTGCAATGGACTGAAAAAAGATATTTCCCAAATGGTGTAAAAAAATTAATCTATAGTGGTGAACGTGAAAAAACTGAATATAGAAATTATTATAAAATAATTTATGATTAATGACAATAATTTCAGTTTATTTAAGATAGTTGAATTACAACTCTAGCCGTTCATCTAAACAACTAACTTTTAATCGCCTAAATATAATCATTTGGCTTAAACTTATAAGAGGAAAAAAAGAGCATTTGAAGCAAATGCAAAATCTATTATAATTTCTGATGAGTTGATAAATACATTAATTAATCTAAAAAAGTAGGTTTTTAATTATTGCAAAACTTCTATTGAAGTTTTGCATACATTTCAAGAAGTTCGATTTGTTTATCAACTTCATAGATTTTCAGATCTAAAGATTTGATTTTTTGTGAGTTTTGAAGGGTGTCTAAATCACTTTGGGTTTTTAATTGGGCTTCTTTCTCTTCATTTATGATTTTTAAAATAGAGGTATAAACTTCTAAATCATCTCTTGTAATTTGTAATCTTTCTTCAATCATTGATATTTTTTGAAGTTTACTTTTGAAAAAAGTTTTTTCATCATCTAAGCTATTTTCTAAATTTAATTTTGATTTTAGATAATCAATCCTTTTACTTTGAACATCATTAAAAGTTCTTGAATCAAAAGGTACAGTTACACTTAATCCAAAAGTTTGGTCATTCTCTTTTGAGTATTTTGTATTATTATCTGTATCATGGTATTTTGAATAAGTATAATAAGCATTTACACTTGGAAGATATTTAGCCATTGTCATATATGAATAATTGCCTTTTTTATCCACATCAGCTTCTATTTTTTTTAGATTTATATTATTTTCTAAAAACTCTTTTTCACTAAATATTGTAAAAGTTGGTAACTCAAAATTTGTATAATCATTTGAAGAGATATTATTAAAATTATTAATTAATTCTTGTTTTTGATATTTTAAATCAACCAAGTTATTTTTTGTAGTATTCAAAGTTAAAAGGGCATCATCTAAAAATGAAGCATCTAAAAAACCATTTAGAACTTGCTCTTTTTTTCTATTCACATCTATTTTTGCATTTTCTAAAGTGTATTTTGCTTTTTCAATATTTAAGTTTGCTTTTTCAATATTATAAAGATAATTTAATGCTTCTTTTATTAGCTCTTTTTTTTGTTGAGCTAAATCTAAATCAGCATATTTATAACTATTATCCGCATATTTTATAGCTTGATAGATTCCTCCACTTTGAAAAATAGGCTGATTAATAGATATCATTGACCTTTGAGTTTTATCATCTTCACCCAAATTATTTGTATATTGATAAGTAATTGGATTTATCCAATCTTTTCTCAGTTTTGAACTATCTTCTTTAATCTGTTCTTGCGATAAATCAAAATTTTTTAATCTTTTTTCTGAAAGTATTTTTTCATCAAAAGTTTCAGTTTGGGCATATAAATTTGAAAAGATTAAACTACATAAAAGTAGTTTAATCTTGTTTGATTTTATCAAGTGCATTTTCTAATCTTTTAAATCCTTCATTCATCTCTTCTTTTGAGATAGTTAATGCTGGAAGAAGTCTTAAAGTATTTTTCCCTGCTTTTAAAACTAATACACCATGTTCAAAGGCAGTTTTAATAACAAGTGCTAAAGTATCAGCATCTTTAACTCTTAGTCCTCTCATTAGTCCTAAACCAACATTATCAGTGAAGATTTCTCTATGGTTTTCATAAATTTCATTTAATTTTTTATTAAAATAAATAATAGTTTCAGCTAAAGCCCCACTATCTTTTACCTCTTCTAAAATATCTAAAACTTCTAAAGCAGCAGTAGTTACTAAATAATTCCCACCAAAAGTAGAACCATGATCACCTGGACTAAAAATATCTTTTAGTGTTGTCATAATAGCACCAATTGGAACTCCACCACCTAAACCTTTTGCAAGAGTAACAATATCTGGTTCAATTTCATAAAGATTAGCAGCTAAGAACTCACCTGTTCTATAAACTCCTGTTTGAACTTCATCAATGATTAATAAAATATCATTTTCTTTTAAGAATTTTGCTAATTCTTGAATCTCTTTTTTATCAAAAGGTTGAACACCACCTTCCCCTTGAACAAGTTCAATCATAACAGCAACTGTTTCATTATCAATTGCATTATAAATATCATCTATTTTATTATGATAAGAAAAACCATCTGGATATGGAGCAAAGTTTGGAGTATGCATTGAGCTTTGTCCAGTTGCTTTTACAGTTGTAATAGTTCTTCCATGAAAAGAGTGTTCTAATGTGATAACTTTATATCTTTTATTTTCAAATTTAGTTTCACCATATTTTCTTGCAATTTTTATAGCACCTTCATTTGCTTCAGCACCACTATTTGCAAAAAAAGTTCTAATGTCATATCCACATAATTCTTTTAATTTTTTTGCTAATTTTGCTTGTGGTTCAATTGCATATAAATTTGAAATATGAGTTATATTTAAAATTTGTTCATAAATTTTATCAGCAACTCTTTTATTTCCATGTCCTACACTACAAACTGCAATTCCTGATGTAAAATCTATATAATCTTTATCATTTTCATCAAAAAGTGTAGCATTTATACCTTTTTTAAAGTTAACATAATTTCTAGAATAAGTATGTAATACATACTCTTTGTCTATTTGTTCTATTTGTTCATTCATTTATTTTCCTAAAAAAATTTAGATGTGATTTTAAGGGAAAATTATATCTAAAATATTTAAACCATTTATTAATTATTGCTCTATAGCTTGACTTATATATTTATTTAAATCAAATAAACCATATTGCAAAGAATCTTGTTTTTTAAACTCTTTATCAAACCAATCAAAAATTTCCCAAAAATTAGGGTTTGCTCTGTTTACAACATAGTTTAAGAGTCTTTTATTATGTATATCATTATCATGATAATTTTGTAAAAGATTAAAAAAATCACTTAATTGATTTTGTTTTACAATAACAAAAGCATTTGGATAAGAACCTATAAAACCTTTTATAACATTTATTCTATCTTTTGAAGAATCTAATCTTGACTCTTCATCAAAAAGCAAGGCAACATTTTTATGCCATCTGTTTATTACTAAAGTATAAACAAGATTTTCACCAGAATTTAGCTCAATTTTTATATAAGCTAGATTTGAATCTGCATCATTGAAATTTTTTATTAATTCAGAACTATTTGGAAGAGTTAATGTTTTAAAACTCTCTTCTATCTCTTCTTTTGAATTATAAATATTTTTTATAGGAGTCTTTTTGTAACCATCTTCAATAAAGTTTATAGAGTCTTTTTTAGTATTTGTATATGCAAATAGTTTTTGCACAAACTCTTTTTTGTAATCTGTTGTTTTATATGAAATATCCACATCATTATTTGAAGGAATATAAACACTTAAATATTGAGCTAACCAACCTTCATACCAAGAATCAAAATAATCAATTCTAGATTTTTTTGGTAAAAATTCTAAGAAGTTACTTTCTCCTTCTATTCTTAATCTATCCATGTGAGTTCGTACAAGTAATTGATGAGCGGTATTTCCAAATACATCAAATCCAGCAACTAATGAATAATAAATTCGTTCAAGAAGTGGATAATCTATAACCCACAAAGTTTTTGGAATATCTCCTAATGCACCTTTATGAACTGATGCTGAATCAAAATGTCTATAAATTGTTAAAATAGAATCATTTTCTTGATTTGGATTCCCTTTCCAAATCGCATCCATAAATAAACCTTTTGGATAATATTGTTTATAAATTTGTGCTTTGTTTGTTTCATATTTTTTAGCTAATTCATAATTATCCAAAGCTTTGAAAGTTTTATATAAACTAGGGTCTTCTCCATATTCATTTGGTATTGAAAGATTTGCAATATTATCATGTAAAAAAAACTTATCTTGAACTGATAAATCATATTTTGGATCTAAAAACATTACCCAAAATTGGTCTTGAATTACATTCAATGCAATTTGCCCTTTACAAACTGGCCCTCTAATAAAAGTCATAATAATATAATGAACATCATCAAGTAAAAACTGGTATCTACTATTTACTGGAATTTGTTCAAAAGTTCTTAATGCATTTGCCGAAATATTTGTATCATAAGTTGGCAAAAATGCTTTTCGTTCCCAATTTGTCTCTATGAATAATTCGTTATATCTTTTTAGTTTTTCATCATTTAATTTATAAACCATGTGAGTTTTATGTACTATTGTTGATTCTATTTTTTGAAATCTATAATAAAATCTTCCATTAATTCCCTCATAAGGAAATCTTGTTGGAATAACTTGTGGTTTCTCTCCTGTTGGCGTTTTTGAGCGAATTAATTCATAAAAGTTTCCACTAGTATCTTCAAAAGAGATGTGTGCTAAAAAAAGATGTTCGTAGATATATCTGGCACTTACTTGATATTTAATATTTTGATTATTGAAAAAATCTTCAAACTTTTTGATTTGTTCTTTTTCTAAATTAGTACTAATATCTTTTTGCGTGTCATCAATTGCACCTTGTTTGAGCCAAGTCATCAATAAATTATATTCTTGTTTTTTTAAAGCAGGAAAACCATATGGCATTCCTTTATGTGGATTCTCATCAAAAAAATCTGTTAATTCATCTTTATCTTTAACACAAGTTAATTCATCTTTTTCAGGAGAATATTTTCCTATATTCAAAGGATTTTTATTTTTTTGAAAAAGATATTGCATCATTATAGATTCATTTGATTCATCCATTGAATCAAGAACTGAAGAGAAACCTTTTCCTCTCCATTGTTTTTCATTAACAGCATCAACAAAAAGTCTTGTTGGATTATCTGCACTCATTCTATTTTCATAAATATTTTTTTTAGAAGAACCTCTTTGAATTCCCTCAAAAGATGATAATTTTAATTGGCAAGGTGAATTATAACAAGAGTGACAAGAGACGCATCTTTTGTCCAAAATAGGTTTTATATCATTTATAAATGATATTTCTCTTTGTAATTCATCAAATTGTACAGGGTCTAATGGTTTAGTAGAACAAGCTGTAAATAGAATAATAAATAGTGTAAGTATAAGAATTTGTAGTTTCATAAATAGTCCTAATAAAAATAAAGTGAACATTATACAAAAAGTTTCATTTTTAAACAGCTTTTTGCTAGAATCCAAACTAAAATTAAAGGAAAAAAATGCAGCACTTAATTAGAACTTCTGATTTTTCAAAAGAAGAAATATTAAGCATATTTGATGATGCTAGAGAGTTTTTAAAATTTAAACCAAATGAAATTTTAAAAGGTAAAATAATTGTTACTTTATTTTTTGAAAATTCTACTAGAACTAGAAGTTCTTTTGAAATTGCAGCAAAAAGATTGGGAGCTGAGGTTGTATCTTTAGATGTTAGTACTTCATCAACATCAAAAGGTGAAACTATTTTTGATACAGTTGCAAATATAAATGCTATGAAACCAGATGCAATTATTATTAGACATTCTGAGTGTGGTTTACCTGAATCATTAACTCAATATGTTGATTGTTCAATTATCAACGCAGGTGATGGTAAACATGCCCACCCAACTCAAGCTTTATTAGATTTATTTACAATTTATGAACATTTTAATGGTCAAACAGAAGGTAAAAAAATCGCAATTGTAGGTGATGTTAGAACTTCAAGAGTTGCTGGTTCTAATAGAAGATTACTTCCAAGATTTGGAATAGATGTGAGCTTCATTGCACCAGATTGCTTTAAATACGAGGGAACTGACTTTAAACATTATGACAAAATCTCTGATATTATTGATGAACTTGATGTTATTATGAGTCTTAGAACACAACTTGAAAGACACTCTGAAATATATTTTGAGTCACTAAATGAATATGCAAAAGATTATTGTATTACAACTGAAGTAATGGGAAATAGAGATATTATTCTTCTACATCCAGGACCTGTTAATAGAAATGTTGACATTAGTGATGAAATGCTAAAAGATCCAAGATCAAAAGTATTAACACAAGTTACAAATGGTGTTGCAATAAGAGCTGCTGTTTTAAAAAAATTAATTCTAAAATAAAATTTGAGTAAAGAGTTAATAAAAGAAAAGTTAAATAAATTTGGCTCAGAAAAAGAGCCATTTTTATTTGTTTTGTCTTACGATTTAAGTAAGTTTTATATAGAAAAATTATCTAAGCTTCCAAATTCCATAAAGTTTCAATTAAATCAAAAAGAAGATTTTAATAAAGTTTTTACAAAATCAAAACTTGAAAAGTTTCCTATTTCTTTTGAAGAATATAAAAAAAAATTTGATAGATTACAAGAAGAGATAAAAGCTGGAAATACTTATCTTTCAAATCTAACTGTAAAAACCAAAATAAAAACTTCTTTATCTTTGGATGAAATATATGAAAATACAAAAGGTAAATATAAAATAAGATTTCAAAATCAAGAAGATAATTTCACTTGCTTCTCTCCTGAAACATTTATAAAAATAAAAGATAATAAAATTTTTACATATCCTATGAAAGGAACAATTGATGCTGATATTTCAAATGCTAAAGAGCAAATTTTAGCAAATAAAAAAGAGATGGCTGAACATACAATGGTTGTAGATTTACTAAGAAATGATTTAGGAATAATAGCATCAAATGTGAGAGTTGAAGATTTTAGATATATTGATACTATAAATGCAGGAGATAAAAGACTTTTACAAGTAAGCTCAAAGATTTCAGCAAATTTACAAGAAAATTGGATAAAAAATATAGGAGATATTATTACTTCAATTTTACCAGCTGGTTCAATTACTGGAACTCCAAAGAAAAAAACTGTTGAAATTTTAAAAGAAATAGAAAATTATGATAGAGATTTTTATACGGGAATTTTTGGAGTTTTTGATGGAAAAGAGTTGGATTCTTGTGTGATGATTAGGTTTATCCAAGAAGATATAAATGGAAATAAATATTATAAAAGTGGTGGTGGAATTACTTGTGATTCTGATGTTTTAAATGAATATCAAGAGTTAATTGATAAAATTTATTTACCCTTTTAAAAGGTTTGAGAATGCAAGAAAATATATATTTTGAGACAATAAAATGTGAAGATAATGAGATTTTTAATTTAGAATATCACAATAAAAGAGTAGCAAATACAATAGGTTTAAATATAAATCTACAAGAATATATTTATCCAATAAGTGAAGAATTACTTAGATGTAAAGTTATTTATAATGATTTTGAGATTATAAATGTGGAGTATTTTCCCTATAAAAAAAGAGAGATAAACACTTTTAAACTAATATTTGATGATGAAATTTCATACTCAAAAAAGTATTTAAATAGAGAAAATTTAGATGATTTGTTTTCTAAAAAAGAAAATTGTGATGAGATTATTATTATAAAAAATGGTATTGTAACAGACACAAGTATTGCAAATATAGCGATACTTTATGAAGATATGTGGATAACATCAAAAAGCTACTTATTAAGTGGAACTACAAGAGCCAGACTTTTAGAAGAAAAAGTTTTAATAGAAAAAGATATAAGTGTTAAAATGCTTAAAAAAGCTTCTAAAATTGCACTTATGAATGCAATGATAGGCTTTGATATTAAAGAAGATTATTCATTTAAATTATAAACTCTATTTAAAAGTTTTTCCCATTTATTTTCTTTTCCAAAATTTACATTTGCTTTTTGCGTAAATTTTGTTGGAGTAAATAAGTAAGAGTCAATTTCATTAAAAGCAACTTTTGGAATAAGTTTTGGTCTTTTTGTAAAGGGAATTACAACTGAACTTAGATTATCTAATACCAAAGGAGTGGAATTTTTATTTTCTAAATATAACAAAACCATATGAGCCGTTTTTTCACCTTTTATATTTACAATAGCAAAATATAATTTTTCTTTTGGAATACCAACTTCTAAAAGAGTAAAATACTTAGCAATTGCATAATCTTCGCAATCTCCATGACCTTCAAGTAAAAACTCTTTAGGTGTTGCCCAATAATCAATAGAAGCTTGCGTTGATATATCAAGAGCAGGAAATATCTTGTTTATAAAAGAGTTCACATGGGAAAGTTTTCTAATAAGTTCATAATCTTTTATTTTGAGTTTTAATTCTTCATATTTTGTTAATCTATTTAAGATGAATGATTTTTTATCTGAATTATTTATATAATTTATATCTTTTTGGTTTAATTTAAATTCATAAGCAAAGGCAGAATTAATAAGGAAAATAAGGAAAATAATTTGTTTCATGAGCTATAATAACATTAAATTTTTGAAATAGGTATTAATTATGATAAAAGATATAATAGAAAATAACGAATATAAAGAATTAGTTGAGCGACAAATAAAAGAGAATATTATGTTCTTATTAGCTAAGAATCAAGAGTTTTCAATAACAGCAAATTTAGAGCCAATTAGCTTTACTCCAGAACTTCCAAAAGTTATAAAAGATCAAATGCATAAATTTTCTTTATTTATTTTGAGTAATTATACATATACAACAGTTCAAGTTGATGATGAGTTTCTTAGTTTTGAAGCGGGATTTGGAAATGAGAACTTTGGAAGTGTTGTAAAAATTCCATTACATGCAGTTTTTCAAATAGTTGTAGATGAATCAATATTATATATAAATTCAGTAGCAACAGTTGATAAATTTAATAAAAACTTGAAGAAAAATTCTTTTAATATATTTAAAAATAATCCTAATAATAAAAAATTCAATTAATAGGTAAAACTAAGATTGAAATATAAAAATGAATTAATAAAGGCATTTAAAATCTCTATTCCTATTATGATGGGATATTTAGTTTTAGGTTTTGCTTTTGGCTTATTATTAGTCTCTTTTGATTATTCTTGGTATTTAGCACCTATTATGTCTTTTTTCATATATACAGGTGCTTTACAATTTGTTGCAATAAACTTTTTTAATATCAAAGCTGGTTTTGTTGATATTGCAATCGCTTCTATATTTATAAATGTTAGACAATCATTTTATGGGTTATCTTTGTTAAAAAGGTTTAGAAATACAGATAAGTTAAAACCTTATTTAATTTTTGCTCTAACTGATGAAACTTATGCCTTATTGACTTCAATTAAAGATGATGAGAGTTTGAATAAAAAATGGTATTACTTCTTTTTACTCAGTTTTAGCCAGTTTTATTGGCTTGTAGGTTCTACTTTAGGTGCATTAATTGGTGTTAATCTTAAATTTAATACTTTAGGTTTAGAGTTTTCATTAACAGCACTTTTTGTTGTACTTTGTATCGAACAATATAAAAACTTACAAAATATTGCTCCTTTTATTTTGGCTTTGATTTCTTCTACTATTGCGCTTATTTTTATTCCAAGTGATAAAATGTTGATTGCTTCAATTATTTTATCTTTGATATTGATGTTTACTTTTGAAAGAAAAATAGAAAATGAATAATTATGAAATATTCATAGCAATTGTTATTATGTCAAGTATTAGTTATTTTATGAGAGCACTACCTTTTTTGTTTTTTAGAAAAAAAGAGTTACCACATTATCTTGTATTTATTGAAAAATATTTTCCTGCTGTTATAATGACAATCTTAGTTATTTACACCTTAAAAGATGTGAATTTTTCATTAGTTCCATATGGATTAAAGGAGATAGGAAGTATTTTAATAACAGCAATTTTACATCTGATATTTAAGAATTATTTGATTTCAATTTTCTTAGGAACGGTTTTTTATATGTTTTTAGTACAGTATATTTAGAGAAAATTTATAAATATTTTAAGAAGAATATTTGGGAATTTCCCAAATATTAAGATTTTTTAGGTGAGAATTTAAATAGAGCAGAACCCCAAGTTAAACCACCACCAAAGGCGTCAAAAAGTACTGCATCACCAGCTTTTATTCTACCTTCTTCATATGCATCATTCATAGCCATAGGAATTGAAGCAGCAGATGTATTACCATATTTATGTACAGTAACTACAGTTTGCTCTTCAGTAAATCCTAAAGCTTCACCTACAGCTTTTATGATTCTAAGGTTTGCTTGATGAGGAATAAAGTGATTTATATCCTCATTTGAAAGATTATGCTTTTGCATCATTATTTTAACATCTGAAGTTAATGTTTTTACCGCTAATTTGAAAGTTTCATTACCTTTCATTTTAATGCAAGCCATTTTATTTTCTAAAACTTCAGCAGAACAAGGATGTTTACTTCCTCCTCCTGGAGTTTTAATTAAATCTTCATAGTTTCCATCACTTGAACAATTAACATCAATAATTGCTTCATTTTTATCAGTTGTAGCAGAAATAATTGCAGCTCCCGCACCATCTCCAAAAATAAAACAAGTACCTCTATCTGTATAATCAAGAATTGAAGAGTATGTTTCTGCCCCAATAATTAGTACATTTTTTTTCATACCTGATTCAATAAATGCTTTAGCAATTGAAACAGCGTATACAAATCCTGTACACGCAGCACTAATATCAAATGCCATAACATTTGGTAATTCAAGTTTTGCTGCAATTAAACATGCAGTTGATGGCATACATAAATAATCTGGTGTCACTGTTGCACAAATAACTAAATCTATTTCTTCTTTAGAAATACCAGATCTTGAGATAGCAACTTGCGCTGCTCTTGCCCCTAAATCAGATGAAGCTTCATCAACTTCAGATATTCTTCTTTCTTTGATACCAGTTCTTTTTGTTATCCACTCATCACTTGTATCTATAATTTTTTCAAAATCTGCATTAGTCATAATCTTTGGAGGAATATAAGCCCCAATAGATCTAAAAGCTGCATATGTCATTTACATATCCTTAAATTGAATATAGTAATAATTAAATTTCTTGATTACTACTATATTTTTCTAATCTTTGTTCAATTATATTATCTAAATTTGAACTAGCTGCATTTATCGCTTGAAATATGGCATTTTGTATTGCTTTAGGATTTGATTTTCCGTGAGCAATAATTACAGGTGCTTTTACTCCAAGTAAAGGCGCTCCACCATATTCAGCATAATCAACTCTTACTTTTAAGTTTTTGAAAACTTTTCTCATAAGAACTGCACCAGCTATTGAAATTAGTGATCTTTTTAAATTTTTCTTAATAATTTTTCCGATTGTATCTGCAACACCTTCGGCTGTTTTAAGTAAAATATTACCAACAAAACCATCACAAACAACAACGTCAACTGTACCTTTAAATATATCACTACCTTCAACATTTCCAGCGAAATTAGGAATTTTAGATATTAGTTTGTAAGCTTCTTTTGTAACTTCATTACCTTTACTATCTTCTTCACCATTACTTAAAAGTCCAACAATAGGTTCATCAAGTCTTAATGCATATTGTGCATAAACTTGTCCCATTACTGCAAATTCAAATAAATTTTTAGCATCACTATCTACATTCGCTCCAACGTCTAATACTAAAGTATTTTGATTTTCACTTGTTGGCATTAATGTGGCAATAGCAGGTCTTGTTACACCCTTGATTCTTCCGATTCTAAGTGTTGCTAAAGACATAGTTGCCCCTGAATGACCAGCTGAAACAACAGCATCAGCCTTACCATCACGAACAAGTTCAATTGCTTTATAAATAGTTGATTCTTTTCTTTTTAGTGCATCAGTAGCAGAATCACTCATACTAATTACATCATCTGTATCTAGTATTTCAATTCTTGATAAAAAAATTTGTGGAATTATAGGTAAAAGTTCATCTTTTTTACCAACTGCAATAGCAGTAAAATTATTGTTTTTTCGTAGAGCGGCTAATAAGCCTTCTATTATAGGTTCAGGACCGAAGTCCCCACCCATAGCATCTATTGCAATTCTTAGCATTAGTTTTTATATTCACCAGTAGTTGGATTAACCATGTGAGGCATTTTCCAAGTTCCATCACTATCTTTAACAGGTTTTTTTAATGTTATTTTGTAGTGAGTTCTTCTTTTCGCTGATCTAGTATGAGATACTCTTCTCTTAGGTACTGCCATTTTAATTCTCCTTAAAATTCTTTTTCAAAATTATCACCAAGTTGTGCACAATCGTCACACATGTGATAATCACTTTTGATACTATTTAATTCACTTTGAATTATTTCATCAAAATCAATTAAATTGTTTTCAACTTCTATTACCAAAAATTCACTTTCATCATTTTTATAAATGCCATCACTCAATAGTATATGAAGCTCTTCATCAACTTCAATTTCTTCAGTTTTTCCACATCTACAACAATCAATTTCAGTACTACCTTTTAGTACAGCATCAATTTTTACTAACGATTGCGATATTCTACAAAAAGTACCTTCAATTTTAACTGAATTGGAAATATACTCCAACTCTTTTTCTATTTGAGGAACTTTTCTAAATTCAATTTTCATTATAAAATTTATTAATTAATAGTTAATTAACAAATTTCTTTTTGTGCAAAGAAGAAATTAATTTCATTTGCTGCATTTTCTAATGAATCAGAACCATGAACTGCATTTGCATCAATTGATTCTGCAAAATCTGCTCTAATTGTTCCAGCTGCTGCTTCTTTAGGATTAGTAGCACCCATTAATTCTCTATTTTTTGCCATTGCATTTTCACCTTCTAAAACTGAAACTACTACTGGACCTGAGATCATGAATTCAACTAAATCTTTAAAGAAAGGTCTTGCTGCATGAACCGCGTAAAAAGCTTCAGCATCTGCTTGGCTTAATTGCATTTTTCTAGTTGCTGCAATTTTTAATCCAGCTGATTCAAATCTGTCTAAGATTTTTCCAACTACATTTTTTGCTACAGCATCTGGTTTAATGATTGATAATGTTTGTTCCATTACTTATATTCCTCGATTTTTTTTAAGTCGCGGATTATACCTAAAAAATAAAAAAAAGGCAAGCAGTGTAAAACTACTTGCCTTTTTTACTAGAAAAAATTAGTTAAAATTAGTCTTCAACTACAGGAGAACCAACAGTTCCTCTGTCTTCTCTTTCAACTGAACTAGAACCAGTTTCATCCCAAACAATACATCCTTCAGTAGGACATGCATCAGCACATGCAGGAGCATCATTATGACCTACACACTCAACACATTTGTCAGCGTATACATAATATGTATCTGCCCCTGTTGGATTTTCATCATTGTCAACAATCGCTTCTACTGGACACTCATCTAAACAAGCATCACAACTAATACAGATATCAGTAATTTTTACTGCCATAGTATATCTCCTAATTAAAATTTAGAAAACTTTATCACAGTAAATATAAAATTATCTTTAAAATATAGAAGTTATCATTCTGCAAATACCTTATTGTAATAAATGAATAATTATTCGTTAATATAAAATTAACTAAGGATAAATTTTATCATAAGATAATAGTTTTTATAAATTTAAGAATTTAAGGAAAATCACAGTTTGTTTTAAAAAAATTGTTATATAATTTTGCACATAAATTATAATATTAAAGGAAAAGATATGTTAGTAACAAAAAAAGCTCCAGATTTTACAGCAAAAGCTGTACTTGCAGATGGTCAAATTGTAGAAAATTTTAACTTATATGAAAACATTGGTGAGAAAGGTGCAGTATTATTTTTTTACCCATTAGACTTTACATTTGTTTGTCCATCAGAAATCATTGCATTCTCAAAAAGAATTGAGGATTTCACTTCAAGAGGAGTATCTGTAATTGGTTGTTCAGTAGATTCACAATTTTCACACTTTGCATGGAGAGAAACTGCTGTTGAAAATGGTGGAATTGGAAGAGTTAAATTTCCATTAGTAGCAGATTTATCAAAATCAATTTCAAGAGATTATGATGTATTATTTGGAGAATCAGTAGCATTAAGAGGTTCTTTCTTAATTGATGCAGATGGAACAGTAAGACATGCAGTAATAAATGACTTGCCACTAGGAAGAAATATTGATGAAATGATTAGAATGGTAGATACAATGTTATTTACAAATGAGCATGGTGAAGTTTGTCCTGCTGGATGGACTAAAGGTGACGAGGGTATGAAAGCTTCTACTTCTGGTGTTGCTGAGTATTTAGCTAAAAACGAAGGTAAATTATAATATTTACTATGTTATATATGTAAAAGGTATCAAAATTCTTTTTGATACCTTTTTTTATGTAAAGCTTTTTTATTGACAATTTTTGAAATTATCACTACAATAACGCCAATACTTTAATTAAAACTACAAAAACTACAAAAACTACATAAACTTATGTAAAATCAAAGGTAAAAAACACTCATGGAAGAGTCTAAAGAAGAAACAAAAACAAAAACCACAGCTTCAAAAAAGGCAAGAACACATATTCCTGTTGAAGGTTATAAAATTGAACAACTAAGGGAATTCCCTTTAGAGACACTTATTAATATAGCAAATGAACTTGAAGTTGAAAATCCACAAGAATTAAAACGACAAGATTTAATGTTTACAATTTTAAAATCACAAATCGATGCAGGTGGTTTTATTTTATTTACTGGTATCTTAGAGATAAAAGAGGGTGGATTTGGATTTTTAAGAGCAATTGATGGGAATTTTTCTGATACATCAAATGACTCTTATGTAAGTGCAACACAAATTAGAAAATTTGCTTTAAGAACTGGTGATATTGTTTCTGGACAAGTTAGACCTCCAAATAAAGAGAGTGAAAAGTACAATGCTTTATTAAAAATTGAAGCAATAAATTATCTACCTGTAAAAGAATCAAAAAACAGACCTCTATTTGATAACTTAACTCCTTTATATTCTACTAAAAGATTTAACTTTGAATATGAATCAACAAGAATGACAGGAAGAATGCTTGATTTATTTGCTCCAATGGGTAAAGGTCAAAGAGGACTTATTGTTGCACCTCCAAAAACTGGTAAAACTGAATTATTAAAAGAGTTAGCTCACGCAATTGCAAGAAATCATCCTGAAGTTACATTAATGGTTTTATTAATTGATGAAAGACCAGAAGAAGTTACTGATATGCAAAGAAGTGTAAGAGGTGAAGTTTATTCTTCTACTTTTGATTTACCTGCACATAACCATGTAAGAGTTGCCGAAATTGTTATTGAAAAAGCAAAAAGACTTGTAGAAATGAAAAAAGATGTAGTTATCTTATTAGATTCTATCACAAGATTGGCAAGAGCATATAATACAGTAACACCATCTTCTGGAAAAGTACTCTCAGGTGGAGTTGATGCAAATGCTTTACATAAACCAAAAAGATTTTTTGGAGCTGCTAGAAATATAGAAGAGGGTGGAAGTTTAACAATTATTTCAACTGCACTTATTGAAACTGGTTCAAAAATGGATGAAGTAATTTTTGAAGAGTTCAAAGGAACTGGAAATAGTGAAGTTGTACTTTCAAGAAACGCAGCAAATAAAAGAGTTTACCCAGCTCTTGATATTACAAAATCTGGAACTAGAAAAGAAGAATTACTTCTTACTCCTGATGTTCTACAAAAAACTTGGATTTTAAGAAATGCAATTTCTCAAATGGATGAAGTTGAAGCACTTAAATTCTTATACTCAAAAATGCAAAAAACTAAAAATAACGAAGATTTTTTTAACTCAATGAATGAATAGAAGAAGTGTTTTACACTTCTTTATTCTACTAATTGCAAATAAATTTCAATAAAACACTCAATAATTATACTTTAACTCATATCTTATTCATTTTTCTATATTATTGCATCTCTTATAAGGATAAAAATTGATTAACATTAAAAATTTAAACAAACATTATGGTGATACTAAAGTTTTAAATGATATTTCTATTGACATAAAAAAAGGTGAAATTTTTGCTATTGTTGGACATAGTGGTGCGGGAAAATCCACATTAATGCGTTGTATTAATGGCCTTGAAAATTATACTAATGGCTCACTAAAAGTTAATGATAAAGAGATTAAAGATTTACAAAAAAATGAATTAAGAGAATTTAGAAAAAATGTGGGAATGATATTTCAACACTTTTCTTTGATTCAAAGAAAAACAGTATTTGAAAATATTGCTTTGCCAATGCAATTATGGGGATATAAAAAAGAAGAAATTTTAAAAAAAGTAAATGATTTATTGATTTTAGTTGGTTTAGAAGAGAAAATAGATTCTTATCCAAATCAATTAAGTGGAGGTCAAAAACAAAGGGTTGCAATAGCTAGAGCTTTAACTTTAGATCCAGATATTTTACTTTCAGATGAAGCAACTTCTGCTCTTGATCCAAATACAACTACATCAATTTTAAATCTATTAAAACAGATAAATGAAAAGCTAAATATAACTATTATTTTAGTTACACATGAAATGGAAGTTGTAAAACAAATAGCTCAAAAAGCACTTTTGTTAGATCATGGAAATATTATTGGTTTTGATACAACAGAAGAGTTGTTTTTAAAGCCAGATGTTAAAATGAAAGAATTCTTAGGTGAAACGGAAGTTGTACCAAAAGATGGAATTAATATAAAAATATATTTTCCTAAAGATAATGCTTTTCAATCTTTTATTACCAAAATGGCAAGGGAACTTGATAAGGATTTTAATATTGTATGGGGAAAACTTGAAGAGATAAATGGTCATATTATTGGAAATATGGTTATAAATATTGAAGAAAAAGATAAAGAGTTAGTTATTAATTATATAAAAGAACATGATATTGTTTGGGAGATATTATAATGACAGATATTTTAATTAATGCACTTGGCGAAACTATTTATATGTCATTTGTATCTACATTTTTTGCTGTTATGATAGGTTTCTTTTTAGCAATTATCTTAACACTTACTTCAAAAGATGGATTAAGAGAAAACCTAAAAGTATATGCTACTCTTGATGTGGTAATTAACACTTTACGGTCTTTCCCTTTTATTATTTTAATGATAGTTTTATTTCCTGTTACAAAATTCTTAATAGGTAAAAGTATTGGAACAACGGCTGCCATTATTCCTCTTACAATTGGAGCTGCACCTTTTATTGCAAGATTAATTGAAAGTGCATTTAAAGAAGTAGATTTTGGTGTAATTCAAGCTGCAAAATCATTTGGAGCAAGTGATTTTCAAATCATATTCAAAATTATGTTAGTTGAAGCCCTTCCCTCTATCATCTCAGCAATTACCTTAACTTTGATTACAGTAATTGGATTTTCAGCAATGGCAGGTGCTGTTGGTGGTGGAGGATTGGGTGATGTTGCCATTAAATATGGTTATTATAGATTCCAAACAGAAACAATGATTTATACAGTATTAATCTTAATTGCATTGGTACAAGTTGTTCAAAGTTTGGGCAATTATTTATACAAAATTACAAAAAAATAAAGGAAAATTTATGTTAAAAAATATTTTAAAGTTTACGCTTGCAAGTGCTTTAGCACTTGGATTTAGTGCTTGTAATGATTCAAAAGAATCAAAAGAAGTTAAAGAAACAAAAGTTGAGAAAAAAGAGATAGTTATAAAAGTTGGAGCAACACCAGTTCCCCATGCGGAAATATTAGAAGCAGTTAAACCTATATTAAAAGCAAAAGGTTATGATTTACAAATCGTAGAATTTACAGATTATGTAACTCCAAATATTGCTGTAAATGAGGGTGAATTAGATGCAAACTTCTTCCAACATTTACCATACTTAGAAGAGTTTAATAAAAACAAAAATACAGATTTAGTAAAAACTGTAAATGTACATTTAGAGCCAATGGGATTATATTCACATAAAATCAAAGCATTAAGTGAACTAGCAGATGGGGCAACAATAGCAGTTCCAAATGACCCAACAAATGAAAGTAGAGCTTTAGATATTTTAGCTAAACAAGGTCTTTTATCATTCAAAGATGTTCCATTTAAAACAATAGTTGATATTGTAAATAATCCAAAAAATCTACAAATTAAAGAGTTAGATGCACCACAATTACCAAGAGTTTTAGATGAAGTTGATGCTGCAATTATTAATACAAACTATGCACTTCCTGCAAATTTAAATCCATTAACAGATGCAATAGTTTTAGAATCAAAAGATTCTCCTTATGCAAATATTATTGTAGTAAAAAGAGGAAATGAAAATAAAGATTCTATAAAAGCATTAGATGAAGCTATTAATTCAGAAGATATTAGAACATTTATCAAAGAAAAATATAAAGGTTCTATAGTAGAAGCTTTTTAATTTTAATAAGAGAGATTAATTTCTCTCTTTTTTAATCTATTCTGTAACTTTATTTCCAAAAAATATATATAAAATATACAATTGTTTAAAAAATATATAATTATTTGATAGAATAATCCTTCAATTTAGAATGAAGGAAAGCCAATGTCATATTTAGAAGAAGTTTTTAACTATCTTAAACGAACAAGTCCTGCTCAAACAGAATTTTATCAAGCTGCAGAAGAAGTCTTATATTCTTTACAACCCTTATTAGATAAATACCCAAAATATAGAAAACACAAAATCATAGAAAGAATTGTTGAACCCGAAAGACAAATTATGTTTAGAGTTAATTGGGTTGATGATAATGGAGAGATTCAAGTAAACAAAGGATTTAGAATTGAATTTAATTCAGCTTTAGGCCCATATAAAGGTGGATTAAGATTTCATCCAAGTGTGAATGCTGGTGTAATTAAATTTTTAGGATTTGAACAAATATTTAAAAATGCATTAACAGGTTTACAAATTGGTGGTGGAAAAGGCGGAAGTGATTTTGACCCAAAAGGAAAATCAGACAATGAAATAATGAGATTCTGTCAAGCATTTATGAGTGAATTATTTAGACATATTGGGGCAAATACTGATGTACCAGCTGGAGATATTGGAGTTGGAGCTAGAGAAATTGGATATATGTTTGGAATGTACAAAAAACTGGCGAATAAATATGAAGGTGTATTAACAGGAAAATCATTAAAATGGGGTGGTTCATTAGCAAGAACAGAAGCAACAGGATATGGATGTGTTTATTTTGCTAAATATATGTTAGCTGCTCGGAATGAAACATTAGAAGGAAAAAGATGTGTAGTTTCTGGTTCTGGAAATGTTGCTACTTACATAATAGAAAAATTATATCACTTGGGTGCATTACCAATTACATGTAGTGATTCAAAAGGTATGATTCTTGATGAAGAGGGAATAGATTTAGAATTATTAAAAGAGTTAAAAGAACAACAAAGAGCAAGACTTTCTGAATATGTAAAACATAGACCTAAGGCAAAATATATTCCAGTTGAAGAGTATCCTGAAGGTAGAAATGCCGTTTGGTCAGTTCCATGTTATGCTGCATTTCCAAGTGCTACTCAAAATGAATTAAATTTAGAAGATGCAAAAGTACTTTTAGTAAATGGCTGTTTATGTGTAAGTGAAGGAGCAAATATGCCTTCAACTGCAAAAGCAGTTGATTTATTTATTGAAGCTAAAATAGCTTATGGACCGGGAAAAGCTGCAAATGCAGGTGGAGTAGCTACAAGTCAATTAGAAATGGCACAAAATGCTTCTATGCTTTCTTGGACTTTTGAAGAAGTGGATGCAAAACTTGACCAAATTATGAAAAATATTTTTGAATCTGCAAGTTCTACTGCCGCTGAATTTGGACAACCAACAAATTTAGTTTTAGGGGCTAATATTGCTGGATTCAAAAAAGTTGCAGATGCAATGATTGAGCAAGGTTTAGTTTAATTTTTATGTAATACTCTAATTATAGAGTATTACATCTTTTCTTTTTTTACTAATCATTTTCTTTATAAACTTATGATAAAATATTCCCTTATTACTAATAAAGGCACAAATTGAAAGTAGGTGTATTTGATTCAGGATTGGGAGGATTAACTGTTGTTAGTTCTATTCAAAAAATATTTAAAGGGGCAGAACTTTTTTATATTGCAGATACTGCATATGCTCCTTATGGCGAAAAAACTCCCGAACAAATCTTAGATAGATGTGTTAATATAACTAATTATCTTTTAGAAAAGCACGAAATAAAGGCTTTAATAGTTGCTTGTAATACAGCAACCAGTGCTGCTATAAAACATTTAAGAGAAAAATTTCCTTTTTTAATTGTAATTGGAACAGAACCTGGAATTAAACCTGCAATTTTAAATACAAAAACTTCTCATGTTGGAGTTTTAGCAACACCCGCAACACTAAAAGGTGACAAATATCAACTATTAGTAAATAAGCTATCAAGTATAAAAAATGTGACTCTTTATGAACAAGCTTGTGTTGGATTAGTTGAGCAGATTGAAAAAGGTGAAATAAATACACCAAAAACACTTGAAATGCTAGAAAAATGGTTAAAACCAATGAGAGAAAATAGTGTTGATACAATAGTTTTAGGTTGTACTCATTATCCATTGGTAGATGAAGTTATAAAAAAAGTTATGGCAAATGATGTAACTTTAATAGAAACAGGAAATGCAATAGCAAAAAGATTAATTCTTTTAAGTGCACATTTAGGTCATATAAATGAGGGAAATCTTGAAATAAGTGTTTGCCATACTGGTGAAATAAACAAACAAATGATAGAAAAAATTTTAGAAAATAAAAATATAGAAGTTAGGAAATGTACAATATGAGTCAAGAAATTTTAGAAAAAAGAGTTTTAGCCTTAAAATATAGACCTCATAGATTTGAAGATTTAGTTGGGCAAAGTACAGTTTCTCAAACTCTTTCATTAGCTTTGGATTCAGATAGATTATCTCATGCATATCTATTTTCAGGGCTTAGAGGAAGTGGAAAAACTTCAACAGCTAGAATTATGGCAAAAGCATTATTATGTTCAAATGGTCCAACTTCAAAACCTTGTGAAGTTTGTGATAACTGCAAAAGTGCAAATTCAAATAGACATCTTGATATTATTGAAATGGATGCTGCATCAAATCGTGGAATTGATGATATAAAAGATTTGATAGAACATACAAAATATAAACCAAGTTCTGGAAGATTTAAAGTATTTATAATCGATGAAGTTCATATGCTTACAACTCAAGCTTTTAATGCACTTTTAAAAACTTTAGAAGAACCACCAGGTTTTGTGAAGTTTATTTTAGCAACTACAGACCCATTAAAATTACCAGCTACTATTTTGAGTAGAACTCAACATTTTAGATTTAACAAAATTGCAACTTCTGATGTAATTCATCATTTATCTCATATTTTAAATGAAGAAAATATTAATTATGAAAAAGATGCTTTGGAAATTCTTGCAAGAACTGGACAAGGAAGTTTAAGAGATACTTTAACTTTACTTGACCAAGCAATAATCTTTTCAAAAGGGAAAGTAAATACAACAAGTGTTGTGGATATGTTAGGTTTAATTGACCCTAAACTTATGGATAATATTTTTTCAATTATTTTAAATAAAGGTGATATAAGTCAAATAATTAAAGATTTAGAAAGTTATGAAGTTTCTCAAATCTGTGATGAAATGGCTATTTATTTAAAAGATAAAATGCTTTCTAAAAATACAAAATTTGATTTACTTTTATTTGATAGATTTTTTAGAATTTTAAGTGATGCAAAACATTTATTGGCAATAAATAGCGATGGTGGTTTTGTTCTAATTTTAACTTTTATGAAAATGATTGAAGCTACAAATTTAAAAACTATTGATGATATTATAAATCAAGTTGAAAAAATAGAAGTAAAAAAAGAAACTCCAATTTCTAAGCCAGTTGAAAAAATAGTAGAAAAAGTTGTTGAGGCTCCTATTGAAAAAATTGAAGAAAAAGTAATTGAAAGAGTTATTGAAAAAGTAGAAGAGATAAAATCAGTTTTTGTTGAACCTGAAACAAAAATAGAAGAACTAACTCCCTTTGATGAAGTTTTAGTTCAAAGTGATAATATTATGGATTTAGGAATGATTGATGCTATTGAAGTTGTTGATTATTCAACTCCTTTTGATGAATTACCTACAACTCCTATTGTTCAAAAAGAGCAAATAATAGAAAAACCAAAAGATATAGAAATTGTTGAACATAAAATCGAACATCAAGTGCAAGCAAATATTTTTGAAGAGATAGAAATCGTTCCTATTGAAGAAGTATTTGAAGGGGAAGATGATGTTCAAAATGAATTATATGAAAAATTAACTGCAAAAGTTTATGATAGAGACCCTGATTTAGGTGAATGTTTTGAAAAGAATTTTATATTTAATGGATTTGAAAATAAAAAGTTATATATAACTTCTTATGCTCAAGATGAAGATAGAAAGTTTTTATATAAACATTTTGGAATAATAAAAACTTTTGCTCAAGATATATTTGGAAATGATGTTGAGTTAGATTTTAAAAAGGAAGAACCCTCCGTACTAGAGAATAAAAACGAAGAAAAGATTGAAAAAGTAGAATCTGAAATTATTCATGAAGAACTCAGTTTAAAAAAACAAGAAACTCAAGAGTTAATTCAAGAGCCAAATGATGATACAGGTTCAATGCTTGAAGAGATAGAAATGGGTTCAGGTTGTGTGGCAGATATGCACAAAGGTGAAATAACTAAACCTTCACAACAAGAGTTACAGTTAAATGATATTTTAAATTCAAAGATGCTTGATAAAGCAAAAGAGTTATTTGATATAAAAAAAATCACTGTAAAAGCTAGAAGTTAAATATTAACTTTTTATTAATGTAAAAAAGATAGACTACAAGTTAGTTTTAAATAAGGAAAAAATAAATGAATAAATTCTCGACAATATTGTCAATTAGTGTTTTATTGACAAGTGCCTTATATGCTTCAAGTGATGAAGATATTATTAGTTTTGAGCAAAAAAGAATAGCACAAAATCCAAATGTAAAAATTAAAAGTGTAAAAATAAATACAAAGAAAGAGTTACCTTTAAAAGGTTGGTCTGGTTATATTTTAGATGTTGAAGCAAATGTTCAAGGAAAAGATATAAATGCAAAAGATATACTTTTTTCTGATGGAAAATATATCTCTTTAGAACTAATAGATGCTGAATCTGGGAAATCTTTAAAAGATTTAGTAACTCCAAATTTAACAGATAAATATTATGATAAATCAAAAATAATTGCAGGAAATCCTAATGCAAAAAATAAATTAGTAATTTTCTCTGATCCTTTATGTCCATTTTGTAAAGATTTTGTACCTGAAGTAATTAAATATGTAAATAAAAATAGTGATAGCATTGTTTTATATTATTATCATTTTCCATTAACAGGACTTCATCCAGCAGCAGAACCAATGTCAAAAATAATTGAAGTTGCAAAAGAAAAAGGTATGAAAGATGTTGAGTTAAAAGTTTATGAAAAAGACTGGGAACCATATTTCACTGTTAAATCTACAGATGAAAAAGTGATATTAGATGCCTTTAATAAAGAGTTTAAAACTAGTATTAAATTAGAAGAAATTTCTGCAAAAAAAATAACTGATATTCTTCTAAAAGACCTTGCAATGGGTGAAGAAGTTATGGTTTCAGGAACACCAACTATATTTGTAAATGGAGAAAAAGATTCTTCAAAACTTAAATATGAAACATTAGGTAAAAAATAAATTTATTAAGAAGGTAATATGGAAAAATTAGTAATAGCAACAAGAAGAAGTCAACTTGCTCTTTGGCAAAGCGAATATGTAAAAGCAAAACTTCAAGAACATTATCCAGATATGCAAATTGAACTTCAAGAGTTTGTAACAAAAGGTGATAAAATTTTGGATGTTCCTTTGGCAAAAATTGGTGGGAAAGGACTTTTTACAAAAGAGCTTGAAGTAGCAATGCTTGAAGGAACTGCACATTTAGCAGTTCACTCTTTAAAAGATGTTCCAACACAATTTGAAGATGGTTTACAACTTGCTGCTGTTACAAAAAGATTTGACCCAAGAGATGCTATCTTAAGCAATAAATATGCTTCTTTAGAAGAATTACCACAAGGTGCAATTGTAGGAACAACAAGTTTAAGACGAAGAATGGCTATTAAAATGTTAAGACCAGATATTGTTTTAAAAGATTTAAGAGGAAATATCAATACTAGAATTGCAAAATTAAATGCAGGTGAATATGATGCAATTATACTTGCAGCTACTGGTATTCAAAAACTTCAAATAGAAAATGAAGTTAAATTCTTTACTCCAATTGAAACAGATGTAATGATTCCATCTATGGGACAAGCAACACTTGGAATTGAAACTACAAATAATCCAGAAGTATTAGAAATAGTAAAAGTATTAAATGATAATGATGCACACATAGAGTCAACAATTGAGAGAAGTTTTGTTGATACACTTCAAGGTGGTTGTCAAGTTCCTATTGGTGTAAAAGCAACTATTATTGATGAAAATTCTGTTAGAGTTCAAGCAATTGTTGGAATGCCTGATGGAAGTGAATATATAAGTGAAGATATAACAGCTGATATTAATGATTTTGAAAAAGTTGGTCGAAATTTAGCTCAACTTTTTATTGACCAAGGTGCAAAAGAGTTACTAGAGCGAGCTGAAAAATTAGCTTTTAAATAAATTTAAATCAAGGAGATAATATGAGAATAAATGTTGAAGATGCACTTTTTTGTTTAGTTGACGTTCAAGATAAGTTATACCCACATGTTACAAATAAAGAAGAAACAGAGAAAAATCTAGTTACTTTAGTAAAAGGTTTAAAAGTTCTTAATATTCCTTTTATTATAAACGAACAATATAAAAAGGGAATTGGAGAAACAATTCCCTCTTTAAATGAGTTAGTTCAAGATTATCCACATTTTGAAAAAGTTACTTTTTCTTGTTGTCAAAATGAAGCAACAATGGATGCAATTAATGCAACAAATAAAAAAGTTGTAATTGTAGCTGGAATTGAAACTCATGTTTGTGTTTTACAAACTTGTATTGATTTACTTGAATCAGGTTTTGAAGTTGTTTTAGTTACAGATTGTTGTACTTCAAGAAAACAAAAAGATACTGATATGGCAATTACAAGATTAGTTCAAGAAGGAGTAATTCCTACAACTTATGAATCTTTACTTTTTGAGTTAACTTTAACTGCAAAAAATCCAGTTTTTAAAGAGATTTCATCTTTAGTAAAATAAGAGTTTTTTCTTATTTTACTATAGAATTTTTACCACTATTTTTGGCTTTGTACATTTTTTTGTCAGCTAAACTTAGGATCTCTTCGTAAGAAGAAAATCCTTTGTTAAACTCAACAATTCCAATACTAAGAGTAATTTCACCAAATCTTGTTGATGTAAATTTGCTCGAAGTTATATTCATAAGTCTATTCATATGTTCATTTGCACTATCAAGTGTATTATCAACACTAATTATACAAAATTCTTCACCACCAAGTCTAAATACATAATCTAAACCTTTTCTTGAGTGTTCTAATAATATTTCTGCAAAATATTTAAGAACAAAATCTCCACCTTCATGGCCAAATTTGTCATTTATATTCTTGAAATTATCTATATCAATATAAGCTAAAGTTGCTTTTGTAGAATCTCTATTTACTTGGGCATAGACATCAGAACAAACTTTTGTAAAATATCTTCTATTATATAAAGAAGTTAATGTGTCAGTAATTGTTAACTCTTGTAATTGATTTCTAATTATTTGATTCTCTTTTTCTAACTCTATTCTTCTTGTTTCTCTTTGAATTTTTCTTGAGTATATTAATGCTATATCATTTAATTCTTCGGGTAATTCTCTGATTAATTTAGAATAAATTGCAATATGTCCTATGCAATTGTTATTATTATCAGTAATAGGTATCCCATAAAAACTTTCAAATTTTTCATCTAGTAATTCTAAAAAATTGTATTTTACATGTTCTTTTATTTTTATTATTTTATTGTCAAAAACAAATTTTCCAGGGATTCCATTTAAATCTATAATTTCAGGAAGTTTATTATTTGTTGAGTATAAAACTTCTACTTTTGTAGTTGGATTAAAATCTATAGCTTTAGTGATATATACTAAATCAGCTTGAAATAGTTTTTTTATCTCAATTGCTGTGTGTTCTATAAATTCATCACCTGTATAGTAAGAAGTTATTTCAAGTATTGATTTTAGGGCTTCATATGGATTAAATTTAAATGAATTATCCACTATTACTTATCTCCTAGATTTTAGTAGAAAGATAATAACATAATATTAATAATTAAGGGATAAAAAAAGCTTGAAGTTTAATCTTCAAACTTTTTATATATTATATTAATTAGTTCATAGTTCCTTCAGGAACATGAACATAACCTTCCATTATGATTCTAGCACTTCTACTCATAGTTGCTTTATCAACTATAAATTTACCATTTTCTTTTTGAATAACTGCACCAACTTTTAAAGTTCCAGATGGATGTCCAAATTCAACGGCATTTTTTTCTCCACCACCAGCAGCAATATTTACTAAAGTTCCAGGAATACAAGCAGCAACACCAATAGCAACAGAAGCTGTTCCCATCATTGCATGGTGTAATTTTTGCATAGATAAAGCACGTACGTGTAAATCAATCTCATTTGCTTTAATCTCTTTTCCACTTGAAGTAATAAAATCAGATGCAGGTGCAACAAAAGCAATTTTTGGAGTGTGTTGTCTAGTTTCTGCTTCTTTTAAATCAGAAATTAATCCCATTTTTAATGCAGCATAAGATCTGATTGTTTCAAATCTAGCAAGTGCTGCTGTATCTGAGTTAATATCACCTTGAAGTTCAGTTCCTTTGTATCCAATATCACAAGCATTAACAAAACATGTTGGAATTCCAGCTGTTATCATAGTTGCTTTAAATGTACCAATTCCTGGAACTTCTAAATCATCAACTAAGTTTCCAGTTGGGAATAATTCTTCACTTGGATCTACAGGTTCAGCAAATTCTAAAACGATTTCTTCAGCTGGAAATGCAACACCATCGATGTAGTAATCTCCCATTTCTTTAACCATTCCATTTTCCATAGTTACATAACAAAGAATAGTTTTTTTGATATTTGCTTGCCAAATTCTTACACAACAAACACCATTAAGAGGTACATTATCAACTAAACCTTCTTTTATCGCAAAAGGTCCAACTGCACTTGATAAGTTTCCACAGTTTCCACTCATATCCACAAAGTCTTGATCAATTGAAACTTGACAGAAATAGTAATCTACATCATGATTTGGAACAGAACTCTTACCAACTAAAATAGCTTTAGATGTACTTGAAGTTGCTCCTCCCATACCATCCATTTGTTGTTTATAAACATCAGGACTTCCTACGATTCTTTGAAGTAGTTTATCTCTTTTTTTTGGATCTTCTTGAGCCTCTTTTGGTAAATCAGCTATATTAAAAAATGTTCCTTTAGAAGTTCCACCTCTCATATATGTAGCTTTAACTTTGAATTGTGGTTTGTAATTACTCATGTGTTTTTTCCTTGAAAAAATAGTTTTTGCTTTAAAAACTCTCTAAAAAAATCTTTTGAATTCTTTAAATAGTTTTATAAAATACTAAAGAGCATAAGCTCCTTAGATATTTATTTTTTTGAAGATGCAATAACATCTTTAGCGAATTTTTGTAAAATACCACCATTTTTGTAAACATCAACTTCAGCAGAAGTATCTAATCTACAAATAACTTGGAATTCAACTTTTTCACCATTTGCTCTTGTCATAACAACTGTTAAATCACATCTTGGAGTAATATCACCTACGATGTCAAATGTTTCTGTTCCATCAATAGCATAAGTATTTCTAGTATCACCTTTTTTAAATTGTAATGGTAAAACACCCATTCCAACTAAGTTAGTTCTGTGAATTCTTTCTATTGATTCAGCAATTAAAACTTCAACACCTGCAAGTCTTACCCCTTTTGCTGCCCAGTCTCTTGAAGACCCTTGACCATAGTTTGTTCCAGCAATTATAATTAAAGGTTGTTTTCTAGTTGTGTAAGTTTCAATAGCTTCCCACATTCTTGACTCAACACCCTCTGGCATGATTTTTGTCAAACTTCCTTGTTTAACTTTTCCATTTTCATCTTTAACCATTTCGTTAAATAGTTTTGGATTTGCTAAAGTTGCTCTTGAAGCAGTATGATGATCCCCTCTATGTGTTGCATAAGAGTTTAAATCTTCAACAGGTAATCCCATTTTTAAACAATATTCACCAGACGCAGATGTTGGTAAAATTGCATTTGATGGAGATAAGTGGTCTGTTGTAATATCATTAGGGAATACACCTAATGGTCTCATGTTTTTAAGAGCTGGCATTTGCATATATTCATCTTCCCAATAAGGAGGCTTGTTAATATATGTTGATCTTGTATTCCATTTATAAAATGGTTCAACTTTAATTCCAGCTAAACCATTTCTTGCAAACATTGGGTCATAAATCGCAGCAAACATTTCAGGTTTAACAGCAGTACTTACAACAGCATCAATTTCAGCATCAGATGGCCATAAATCTTTTAACTTAATATCATTTCCATTTTTATCTTTTCCTAAAACATCAGTTTCAATATTAAATCTAATACTTCCAGCAAGTGCATAAGCAATTACAAGAGGAGGTGATGCTAAAAATGCTTCTTTAATAAATGGATGAATTCTTCCATCAAAGTTTCTGTTTCCAGATAATACAGCTGTTGTATAAATACCAGCATCAGCAGCAGCTTGTTGGATTTTTGGATCTAAAGCACCTGACATACCATTACAAGTAGTACAAGCAAAACCTACAATTCCAAATCCTAATTTTTCAAGTTCTGGTAATAGTCCTGATTCTTTTAAATATAATTCAGCAACTTTTGAACCTGGTGCTAAAGATGATTTAACCCATGGTTTTCTTGTAAGCCCTAGTTCATTTGCTTTTTTAGCTAATAATCCAGCTGCAACAACATTTCTAGGATTTGATGTATTTGTACATGAAGTAATTGCTGCAATTAAAACAGCACCATCTGGCATAACATCATTAGAAATTGTAATATGTTTAGAAATTCCTGCTGCTTCTAAAGTTGAAACAGGAAGTAATTTATGAGGTTGAGAAGGACCTGCTAATGTTCTTGTAACTGTTGATAAATCAAATTCAATAGTTCTAGCATAAGTAGCATGTTCAAAAGCGTCAGCCCATAAACCATTTGCTTTAGCATAAGCTTCTACTAATTTAACTTGTTTTGCTTCTCTACCTGTTATTTTTAAATAATCAATAGTTTTGTCATCAATAGCAAACATCGCAGCACTTGCACCATATTCAGGAGTCATATTAGAAATCGTTGCTCTGTCTCCTAAATCAAGATATTTAATACCTGTTCCAAAGAATTCTAAGTATGCAGAAATAACATTGTTATCTCTTAAGTAAGAAGTCATAGAAAGTGCAATATCAGTTGCAGTTATTCCCTCAGATCTAACACCAGTGATATTAACACCAATGATTTCTGGAACCCTCATATAAGAAGGATTTCCTAACATTACATTTTCAGCTTCTAATCCACCAACACCAACAGCAATAACACCAAGTGCATCAACGTGAGGAGTATGTGAGTCAGTTCCAACTAATGTATCAGGAGATGCAATACCATCAATATTGTGAACTACTGGAGACATTTTCTCAAGGTTGATTTGGTGCATAATTCCATTACCTGGAGGAATAACATCAACATTATTAAATGCTTCTTTAGTCCAGTTAATAAAGTGGAATCTATCTGCATTTCTTCTATCTTCAATATCTCTATTTTTTTGGAATGCATCTGGATCAAATCCACCACACTCAACTGCTAATGAGTGGTCAACGATTAATTGAGTTGGAACAACAGGATTTACTTTTTGAGGATCTCCCCCACCAAGTGCAACTGCCTCTCTAAGACCTGCAAGGTCAACGAAAGCTGTAAGTCCAAGAATATCGTGACAAATAACTCTTGATGGGAACCAAGGGAAATCTTTGTCTGTTCTTTTTTCTATTAATTGAATAAGTGAATCTTTTAAATCTTCACTTGGGCATTTTCTGATTAAGTTTTCTGCTAATACTCTTGATGTGTAGTTTAATTTTGCAAAAGAACCAGGAGTGATATCTTCAACCGCTGATTTTACATCATAATACTTAACACCATCAACACCTGCAAGGTCTTTAAGATATTTTTCGTTTGTCATTTTTTATATCCGTATATTTTAATTTTAAAAAAGGATGGAATTTCTCCCATCCTTTTATTTCGCTAAAAATTAGCACTGTTAAGTTAAATAAATTTTCTCTAAATTTATTGAAAGAATAATTATGCTCTATCTTCTAAAAGAGTAAATTTTAAACCTTCAGGTCCTGTATAAGTAGCTGATGGTCTAATGATTTTTCCATCTTCTCTTTGTTCAATTACGTGTGCACCCCATCCAGTAACTCTAGCGATAATGAAAATTGGAGTAAACATATCTGTTGGAATTCCCATTTGGTTATAAGAAACAGCAGAGAACCAGTCAAGATTTGGGAACATTTTCTTTTGATCCCACATGATTGTTTCAATTCTTTCAGCAACATCATACATTAACATATTTTTATTTTCTTCAGATAAATCACGAGCGACTTTTTTAATTACTACGTTTCTTGGGTCACAGATAGAATAAACTGGGTGTCCAAATCCGATAATAATCTCTTTTTTAGCCATTCTTTCTTTGATATCAGCTTCTGCTTCATCAGCTGAAGAATATCTTTCTTGAATTCTAAATGCAACTTCATTAGCTCCACCGTGTTTTGGACCTCTTAAAGCTCCAATTGAACCTGTAATACATGAATACATATCAGAATTTGTACCAGCAATTACTCTTGAAGTAAATGTTGATGCATTAAATTCATGTTCTGCATAAAGAATTAAAGATACATGCATAGCTTTAACCCAAGATTCTCTTGGCTTTTCACCATGTAATAAATGTAAGAAGTGCCCACCAACAGTATCATCATCAGTTACAACATCAATTCTTTTTCCGTTGTATGCAAAGTGGTACCAGTATAATAAAATTGAAGAGAATGATCCCATTAATCTATCAATAATATCTTGAGCTTCATTTTTTGGATGTTCTTCTTTTTCTTGATTTAAAGCACCAAGTACTGAACAGCCAGTTCTCATAACATCCATAGGATGACAAGTTTTTGGTAATTGTTCAAGAGCTACTTTAACACCTTGAGGAATATCTCTATAAGATTTAAGTTTTGCTTTATAAGCTGCTAATTCTGCTTTATTTGGTAGTTTTTCATGTACAATTAAGTATGCAATTTCTTCAAATTCTGCTTTATCAGCAAATTCTAAAATATCATATCCTCTATAGTGTAAGTCATTCCCACTTTTTCCAACTGAACATAAAGCTGTATTTCCAGCAGAAGTTCCAGATAGTGCAACAGATTTTTTTGGTTTAAATCCTGAAGTTGTTTCAGTACTCATATTTTCTCCTTAGTTTTATTTATTCAAATTTTGTTTTTTGTAAAGCTAAAATTATTTAGCTTTACCTTTTGAGAATAATTCATCCATTTTTTGCTCATAAGCATGGTAATTTAACATATCGTATAATTCCATTCTTGTTTGCATTGTATCAAGAACACCTTCTTGAGTACCTTTGTCTTTTAATTCTTGGTAAACTGCAAGTGCAGCTTTATTCATTGCTCTAAATGCAGATAATGGGTAAAGAACCATTGCAATACCAACTGAAGCTAATTCTTCAGTAGTGAACATTGGAGTTGCTCCAAATTCAGTAATATTTGCAAGTACTGGAACTGTCATTTGATCTGTAAATTCTTTGTACTCTTTTAAAGTGTGAACAGCTTCAGCAAAAATTGCATCTGCTCCAGCTTCAACATAAGCTTTAGCTCTAGCGATTGCAGATGCTTGACCCTCAGAAGCATGTGCATCAGTTCTAGCAATGATGTAGAAATCTGGGTCTAATTGCATTTTAGCATCAACAGCAGCTCTGATTCTGTCACACATTTCTTCAGTAGATACTAACTCTTTATTTGGTCTGTGTCCACATCTTTTTGCAGCAACTTGATCTTCAATATGCATACCAGCTGCACCAGATCTGATAAATTCTTTAACAGTTCTTGCAACATTAAATGCATGTCCCCAACCAGTATCAGCATCAACAATTAATGGAGTATCACAAATAGAAGTAATTCTTCTAACATCAATACATACATCTTCAATCATTGTCATACCTAAGTCTGGTAAACCGTAAGAAGCATTAGCAATACCTCCACCTGATAAGTAGATTGCTTTGTGTCCTACTTTTGTTGCTTGTAATGCTTGGTAAGCATTAATAGTTCCTACGATTTGTAAAGGAGACTTTTCTTTCAAGGCTTCTCTAAATTTTTTTCCTGCGCTCATACACATCCTTTAAATTTAAGTTATGAAATTATTATACATGATTTACAGATGCTAGTAGTGTATGTTATTTGTAATAGAAACCACAACTTTTTATGGAAAACTGATTAAATGTACAATATTTGGTTTTTTTGTAAAAAATGGTACAATATCCAAAATATTACTTTAAGGTGTAATTATGAATTATAAGAATTCAATAGAAAAATTTATAGAAATTTTTAAAAGATCAAACTTAAGTATTTCTAAATTTGCAGTACTATTAAATAAAGATAGAAGAACGGTTACATCGTGGATTGATAAGGTTACAGACATAGAACCTAACAAAGAAATACGAGACAAAATTTGTCAGACATTTAGGTACCCTGATTATATTTGGGAAGATGGCTGTTATGGTGAAGAGTTTTTAAAATCAATAACTCAAATACCTCAAAAAGAAGTAAGAATCATTGATGAAGATTATCATGGACGACTAAAATATATAATGGAGCAAGAACAAAATAGAAGATTTGTTATCCAAGCACAGTTTCCAGGACCTATGTATAGAGATTCTGCTGTACGAAAAGTGTACAAATCAACAACAAGTTCTGATATAGAAGAATTAAAACAAGCAAGAATCGATCAGATGTTAAGATATGATTATGATACAACAGAGTGGTACTCAATTAAATCAATTTTATCTTTTTGTTTTGCAATTATTGGGAACTTTTATACTAAAGAAGAGAAGATAAAAATTTTAGAGTTAATCTATGAACTTTTTAATAATAACTATAATAAAAAACTTTTCTTATTTGATTCATATTCAAGAAAAATTTATGGAATGGAAACAACATATATTTCAATAAATGTAAAACAAAAGGTGCTATTTTTTAAATCACCAATTGAGTCTGTATTTATAGAAATTAGAAATAAATCACTAGTTGAGCGAATGCATAAATATTACTCTTCACCACTTGAAGCACCATCACATGTGAATTTTTTGGAGTCAGTAAAAATCATAAAAATTTTACAAGATGCACTAAAATATAATAATGACATAAAACAAGCTTATGAAGTAATAAATAGAGAGACAAACTACGGGGAACTTTTTTATAATAATCTAAGTATTGATTTACAAAAAGAAGTAACTCCTCCAAAACCAGGTCAAAGAAGAAACTAGAAGAAGATTTTATTTTCCGAAGAAAAATCTTTTGATTTTTCTAAAGAAAGAAAATTTACTTTTTTTCTTTAGTTTTTCACTTACCTCAGTCCTTAGAGCTTCTAGCTTTTTAGGTTCATAGAGTTTTTCACTCATTTTTTGTTCCTAAATAGTTTTGAAGTTCTTTTACTGCTTCGTCATTTTTGATGATAAATTTAATTTCTATTCTTCTTGAATTATCTTTATCTTCAGAACCATCTTTATTATAAATCAAATCAGAAGATGATTTTCCACTTGAACTTACATATTTATTTAATAAATTTTTATCAATACTATTTGATTCATATAAAAACTGCATAACTTCCAAGGCTCTTTGTTGAGAAAGTTGAAGATTACTAATATATGAACCATCACTATTTGTATGACCCTCTATTGTAATTCCATAAATATATTTTCTAATCTCTTTATCTTCAAGTAGTGTTGAGATATATTTTTTTAGAACTATATTTAACTCTTTTTTTGAGTCCTCTTTTAGTTTATATGCACCTTGGTCAAATAAGATATTTGAAGAGAATTTTATAGCTCCACTTTTTTCATCAATATTTATTGAATTTCCAAGTTTTTGTTTTAGTTTTGTAATAACATTTAGTTTTATTCCCGTTAAGCTTTTGATTTTAGCTTTAGTTATATCAAACTCTTCAACGGTTCTTTGATGAGTTTTTTCTTGTTCTAATAATTTATTTACTAAAACAGTTAGTTCACTATCTTTTAGAGTTATTTGATTTTGACTATTTGCAAGATCTTGTGATAATTTTGAATTAGTATCTGCTTGTTCTTTATCTTTTAATTCATAACCTAATAATAAATCTTTTAATTTTTGAAGTTCTACACTATTTAATTGTATTGTTTCATTTGATTTTGACAATTGATTAGAAAGTTCAGTTTTTTCTTCTTCAAGTTTTTTAAGTAAACTGTTTAATTTACTTAATACTTCATTTTTATTTATTAAGGCTTCTTGACTTTGACTTAAGGCAAGTTTTTCATTTTCTAAAGTTTTTTGAGTGTAAAGATATCTAATTACAATTGCCCCAATTACTAAAATAAATACGAAAAGTAAACCAGCCATTAAATCAGCATATGAAATCCAAAAGTTATCTTCATTTTTTTGTTCGTTTTTATACATTTATGGCTACTTTGATAGTTCTTTAAATTCTGTTAAATCTTCAATAATTTTTACTGTTTGTTGGTCAATTGATTCAAGTGAATTTTGTAATTTATCTGTAAACTTAGCATCATATTCATCAATACCTTGTTTAAATTTCCACTCAATTTTTTCCATATCACTTTTCATAGTTTCGATACTTTTTATGATATTTGTATAAATCGCTTTTAAATTGTCCGAGCTTAAATTGTCTAAATGATTATTTAATTTTTCAATACTATTATTTAGCAATTGAGCACTTAATACATAAGCATCTTTTTGGTGCTCAAAACTTTTTATTGTTGTGCTCATATTTAAAGTCATATCTCTTAACATAATAGATAATTTTTCATTATTATCAATATTATCATCAATTTTACTAGAAAGTAAAACCTCTTTTTTCAAAATATCATCAAGTAAGCCAACTCTTTTTTCAATTAAAAGATTTATATTATCCATCATATCACTTGAAGTTAATTTTTCAAATACTTCTGACATTTTTGAGAAGTTATCAAGATTACTTTTTATGTGAATTGATTCAATATCAATTCTTGTCCAGAAGAATGTTTTTGTATCTTCTTTGATTAAATAAGTGTCATGTTCAAATCTACTCATTCCAATTTTTTCAAAAAAAGTCCACCAAATTGATAAGAAAATACCATAAATAGAAACATAAAAAGCAGTTCCAACTCCACCTAAAAGAAGGGAAATCTCTTTCTCAAGGGCATCTGTAGTTCCAGATGAAAAATCTGGCATACTAAGTGCAATTGATATAAAAGTTCCTAAAATACCAAGGGTTGGGAAAATACTTGAAGCAATTGAAGAAAAATTGTTATTTCTTAGATTACTTGTATAATCTTTTAAAAAGTCGTCAACACTTCCATTTGCTTTTGTGATATTATCAATTGTTAATAAGTTATTATCAACATAATCTTTTAGAGAAAAGAACATTCCCTCTTGTTGAGTTTTGAATTTGCATGAAGCATAATAAGCATTGTGTCTTGTAAAAAATAAGTAAATAAAATAGATAAATCCTATTAAAATAACACTATGAATTTCAACTTTTAATGGTAATTTACCAAGATAACATAAAATTATTAATGCAAATAATGCAGTAGGAACTGTAAGTAAAATAAATATTCTTGACATTGGTTTGCAGGTTGTCTGAAATTTTGTACCTAAATCTATAAAACTGTCGTTTGATAACATAAATATTCCTTGTGAAAACATATATAAATTAATCTGCAAGTTTAGCATATTTATTATTTTTTAGGATAAAATTTTTGTTACTTCAGTAAACATTTTAATTATTTTGCAAGTTTATAAGAATTAAAAGGTAAAATACTAAAATGACAAGAATAGGAATCATATAAAAAATGATAAAAAAAGTTTGGCCTTTATTATTACTACTTATTAGTAACTCATTTATCTACGCTGCAAATGAAAAATATAGCATTTCTGTTTGTATAACATCAAGTCTTGAAAATGCAATACAATGTAAACAAAAATTAATTGATGAATCACATACAGAAGTTTTTATTATAAAAGATAAAAGTAGTAAATATCTAACATATTTGGGAATTTATGGTGATGAAAATAGTGCAAAATATGCAATGAAATTTTCTTCAAAATATGTAAAAAAACAAAATCCATTTATTAAGAAATTACCAAATAATATTTTGACACTTAAAAATAAAAAAGAAGAGTTTATAGATTTATCAACACCTATTGAAGAAACGATTATACAAAATGAACCTATTAAAGAAAAACCTGAAAAATACGATGAATCATTAGAATTTATTTCAAATTCTCCAAGTCCTGAGCAGTTACAATTAGTAAGTTCATACCCTTTTGATGAAGGACAAAATCTTTCAAAAGGTTCTATTAAAAAAGAGAAAAAAACGATTATTTCTGCTAAATTTAAAGAAGAAAAAGTAGTAGAGCAAAAAGAAGTAGAGCCAAAACTACAAGAACAAAAGAGTGTAGCTGAAGAAAAACAAGTAGAACAAAAAACACAGCAAATAAAGAGAATTGAACAGCCAAAATCTGTAGAAGTAAAAGTATCTGAACAAAAAATTGAAGAACCAAAAAAAGTAGTAGATAAAGAGATAGTAAAACCACTTGAAATACAGAAAAACACAATTGTGAAAAATCAAATAAATAATCAAAAAGAATACGAAGAAGAACTAAAACAAATAAGTATGGATGAGTTTGATAAAGCTGAAGATGCAAAAGCTCCAAAATTGCCACCTGTTCCAAAAATGAATAAATTAATAAAAAGCCTTGAAACTGATGGCCCACGTAGAATAATGTTTCAAAGTGAGAAAAAACCTGCAGTTGTAAAAGTGATAAAAAAAAGTACTAATGTTGATCCTTTGAAAAATGTAGCAGAATATGAAGAGATATTAATTGAAGTTGATTCTGTAAAAAATAGAATGAGTTTAAAAGCAAAAATTGATGATGAATTTCAAGAGTTAAAAACTTATATTGTATCAACAGGAAAAGATAATATAGAAAAACCTTTTGGTGTTGGAATGGTTTCTAAAATATCATTAAATCCAATTTGGTATCCAACAGCTGATACAATTAAAAGCTTTAAAAAAAGAGGAATAAATCTTCCAAATGTTGTACTTCCTGGTGACAAATACAACTATATGGGTGCTGCAAAAATAAATCTTACCCATGAAGTAAATGGAAAAAGTACTTATAGAATTCATGGAACACTAAATGAAAAAACATTAGGTACAAATGAATCAGCTGGTTGTATTAGAATGAAAAATAGTGATGTAGTTCAATTAGCAACACTATTAAATAAATTTTCAGCCTTAAAAGGTTTAGATGAAGTGAAAGTAATTTTAAAATAAAAAAGAAAGAAAAATATGATTAGTTCAAGAGATAAATTATTAGATGTAGCCTTTGATGAAATTTATCACAATGGATATGCTGCAACTTCTGTTGATAAAATTTTAAAAGAAGCGAATATGAATAAAGGAAGTATGTATCACTTCTTTAAATCAAAAAAAGAGTTAGTTGTTGCAATGATAAAAGAGAAGATTTATGAATACATTGATATAAAATATAGCAAACTCTTAAAATATGAAGAGAATATTATTGATGAATTAGTGGCTTTTTTAAAAGAAAGAAAAGGTTTTAATTTTAATTTTGGTTGCAAACTTAATAATTTAGTTCAAGAACTCTCTCCTAAAGATAAAGATTTTAAAGAGGCTTTAGAATATGTATATCTTCACTTTGAAGATATTATCAAACAAGTACTTGATAAAGCAGTATTAAAAAATGAGATAAACTGCGTAGATACAAAAAATATGTCTATTTTCATAGTAGCTTCACTTGAAGGGTGTTTGGGAACTGCAAAAAAATCTCAAAATGGTCAAGTTTTTACTGACTGTATTTCTCAATTAGAATTCTTTTTAAATAACCTAAAAAAATAAATTTTAAAAGTCTTGACTAATTAGTCAAGACTTTGTTATACTTCTAGTTGACTATGTAGTCAAGTTAAAAAGGAGAAAATAATGCCATATATTAATATAAAAATAAAAGAGCTTAAAAATCTTTTAGGACAATTTGAGGGATTAACCCAAGAGTATCGATATATAAAAAGTAAAATCCTATGAGTTACTATATAAAAAAATCTATTTTGCCATTTCTTTTTATGTTTTTATATGGAAGTGGATTTATTTTTTGTGAATATGGTTTACATAATTCATCTCCGATGGCTTTTTTAGAAGTACGATTTTTTATTGCTTTTTGTATCTTACTTTTGATTACTATAATCTTTAAAATGCCAATCCCAAAAAGTAAAAAAGAGTTTTTACATATAGTAATCGCTGGAAGTTTAACTGTAGGAACATTTTCTATAGGAGGATTTTTATCAATTTCTTATGGAATATCAGGAGCAACAAATGCTTTGATAATATCTTTACAGCCAATAGTTGTAACGGTTTTAGCGATGAAGTTGCTAAATGAAGATATAAATCTAAGAGTTTGGTTAGGACTAATAATAGGTTTTGTAGGTGTTGGTTTTGTAGTTTTTTCTAAACTTGGAACTTCCTTTTCATCTCTTGGACTGTTTTGGTCTTTTATTTCATTATTGGGACTTAGTTTTGGAAGTTTGTATCAAAAGAAGTATTGCTCACATATGAATCTTTACTCAGGTGGTGCAATTCAGACTTTAAGTTCGACGATTTTAGTTTTACCATTTTTATTTTTTGAAGATATTCATATAAATTTGAATGGTGAGTTTATTATTGCTTTACTTTATATGGCAATAGGAGTTAGTATAGGTGCTTTGTCACTTTTATATATTATGATAAAAAATGGTGAAGTTTCAAAAGTCTCTTCTATTTTTTATTTAGTACCAGTAAGTGCAGCTATTGTTTCATATTTTTTATTGGGTGATAAAATAGAATTTAGTGAAATCATAGGAATTATTACTATAATAATTGGAATAATATTAATTAATAAAAGAAAAGGAATAAAATGAAAATAGTTATTTTAGATAGAGTAACTCTAGGTTCAGATATAGATATAAATATTTTTAAAGAGTTTGGAGAGCTTATTTCTTATGATAAAACAAGTGCAGATGAGACAAAAGATAGAGTAAAAGATGCAGATATTGTAATTACAAATAAAGTTGTTTTAAGAAAAGAGCAAATGGATGATTCAGATATAAAACTTATTTGTATCACTGCAACTGGAACTGATAATGTAGATTTAGAGTATGCAAAAACTAAAAATATTGTAGTAAAAAATGTGGCTGATTATTCTACATCAAGTGTAGTTCAAGTGGCTTTTGCGATGATATTTTATTTTGTTCAAAAACTAAATTATTACAAAACTTATGTTGATAATGGAGAGTGGGAAAAAGCACCAGCATTTACTCATATAGATGAAATATTTTTTGAGTTAGATAATAAAAGAGTTGGAGTTATTGGTTTTGGAAATATTGGAGAAAATTTAGCAAAAAAAGCTCAAGTTTTTGATTGTGAAGTTGTTTATTACTCTACAAGTGGAAGAAATTCTAATTCAAATTACAAGAGAGTTGAACTTGACGAGTTATTACAAACCTCAGACATCATAAGTATTCATTGCCCACTAAATAATGATACAAGAAATTTATTGACATATGAAAATATGAAAAATATAAAAGAGGGTGCAATTTTATTAAATCTAGGTCGTGGTGGAATTATAAATGAAGATGATTTAGCCAAAATTATAGATGAAAAAGAGATTTATTGTGGTATTGATGTGGTTTCAAAAGAGCCAATTGAGAGTTCAAATCCATTATTAAAAGTTAAAAATAAAGATAGACTACTTTTAACTCCACACATTGGTTGGGGTTCAAGTGAATCAAGAAATAGACTTATAAAAAAAGTAGCACAAAATATAAGAGATTTTTTGAATAAATAAAATATAAAAGAGTTAATGATCTGTGGAATGATGAGTCACATGAGTGTGGATTCAACTACAAGAGCAGCTTTTGATTTAGGGTTTGATTGTACAATTAGAGATTTGGAGTTTTTAGGTAAAAAGTAAAAGCAAGTGAAGTTCATAACTCTTTTGTGTCAGTACTTGGAAGTGTTTTTGCTAGAGTTGCTAGTTGTAAAGAAATAGTTTTTAATTAGGATAGAGTGACTTTTTACAAAAAATTAATTCTTATTTAGCTACTATTTTTTAAATTTATTTCTCAGGGCAAGGTGAAATTCCTTACTGGTGGTAACTATACTTAATAGAAGTCCACGAGCGCTTTATTTTATAAAGGTCAGCAGATTTGGTGTAAATCCAAAACCAACAGTTAAAGTCTGGATGGAAGAGAATATAATATCACTTTTATTGTTACACAATTAGGAGTATATTGCTATATGCACTGCCCTGATTCATAGGTTTACTTAATATTAAAGGTATAACAATGAATCAAAAAATGACTACTGAAAAATTTCCTCGTATGGAAAAAGTACTTCACTCTTTACAAGAAGGTAAAGGAGTGATTGTTTTAGATGCTTACAATCGTGAAAATGAAGCTGATTTAATCTTCTCAGCGCAAAATCTAACAATAGAACAAATGGCACTATTAATTAGAGAGTGTAGTGGTATAGTTTGTTTATGTTTACCCAAACAAAAAATTCAATCGCTTGGTTTATCTATGATGGTAGAAAATAATAACTCAGCTTTTCAAACACCTTTTACTGTTTCAATAGAAGCAAAAGAGGGCGTTACAACTGGTGTATCTGCAAAAGATAGAGTTACTACAATAAAATCAGCTATTGATGATGATGGATATTTAAAAATTGTATCCCCTGGACATATATTTCCTTTGAGTGCAAATGAAAAAGGAGTATTAGGTCGAGAAGGTCACACAGAAGCTAGTGTTGACTTAATGAAACTTGCAAAATTAAAACCATATGCAGTATTGTGTGAATTGACAAATGAAGATGGTAGTATGGCAAAAGGGGAACAAATAGAACAATTTTCAAAAAAATATGATATGCCAATTATTAGTATTGAAGAAATCATTAAATATAGACATACTTTAGGAGTTTAATATTGTAAAGTGAATTTAAACCAATTTTTGTAAAATAAGAAAAAACATTGGATTACTAATGATTAAAAAGATTTCTATTTTATTTCCTCTATGGGCTGTATTATTCTCTATAGTTTCATATTTCCAACCAAGTTTGGTGGTTGGATTTAAGTCTTGGATTATTCCACTTTTGATACTTATTATGTTTTGTATGGGAATTACCTTAAAACTTGATGATTTTAAAAGAGTTTTTAAAAGCCCTAAAATCATAGCTTTGACAGTTGCCTTACAGTTTTTATTTATGCCTTTATTTGCTTTTTTAGTTTCTAAAATATTTAATTTATCTGATGAATTACTTGTGGGTATGGTTTTAGTTGGTGCAGTTTCAGGTGGAACTGCATCTAATGTAATAGCATTTTTAGCAAAAGCTGATGTGGCACTCTCTATTACTATGACAATCGTTTCTACACTTTTGTCTATAATAATTACTCCATATTTGACACTTCTTTATGTGGGACAAACTGTTCCCGTTCCTGCTACGGATATGTTTATTAGTATTTTAAAAATTGTATTTGTGCCTGTTGTAATAGGGCTTGTTTTAAATCATTTTTTTAATAAATATATTGAAAAAAGACATGATATTTTTGCACTTTTATCTATTATTTCAATTGTATTTATAATAGGAATTATTATAGGTATAAATGAAAGTAAAATTTCTACAATTGCCATGTCTTTGATGTTAGCAATAGCTTGTCATAATCTTTTAGGGATAATTGCTGGATATTATTTTGCGAAGCTGTTTGGTTATGATAAAACTGTTTGCAAAACAGTTGCTATAGAAGTAGGAATGCAAAACTCTGGTTTAGCAGTTGTACTAGCAATGAAATATTTCACACCTTTAAGTGCACTTCCTGGGGCTATATTTAGTATTTGGCATAATATTTCAGGTTCTATTCTTGCAGGTATTTGGGCAAAACAAGAAGAGGGAAAAATCAATATTTGATTTTTCCTTTTTTATTTATACTCTTCTATATTAATTACTTTATTAGAAATGATTTGAGCTAGAGTTCTATCATGGGTAACAAGAAGAACACTTAGATTTTCAGTTTCAACTATCTCTTTTAGTAAAAATAAAACCTCTTTTTGAGATATAGGATCAAGTCTTGATGTAATTTCATCTGCAAAAATAAAAATAGGTTTTAAAAGTAATACTCTGATTATAGAAAGTCTTTGTAATTCTCCTCCTGATATTTCAGATGGTGTTCTATTTAATAACTCTTTTGATAAGTTAAATTTTTCTAAAAATGAATATAATTTTTCTTTTGCAATTTTATGTAATTTTAGTAAATCCCAAAAGCCATCTTTTAATATTTGCTCAGGTAAAAAAGCACTTGGTGGATCTTGATAAATCTTTTGAAATTGGATTTTTGAATAATTTTTGTTTTTTATAATCTCTCCAGAATCTGATGATAAGTGATCTAAAATTATATTTCCTAATGAACTTTTTCCACTACCACTTTCCCCAACTATTGATACTATTTCACCTTTTTTTATATCAAATGATAATTTTTTAAAAAGTATATTTTTATCAAACTGTTTAGATAAATTTTTTATATGAACTGTTGTTTCATCTTTTGGTTTTGTTTTTTCTATTTTCCAAAATGTTGGTTCTGCCAAAATTAATCTTTTTGTGTACTCTTTTTGTGGATTATTGAAAATTGATTTTGTATCAGAATATTCAATGATTTCTCCATCTACCATAATTCCTAAAGAGCCTTCTATTTTTCTTGCAATTTCTAAATCATGGGTAATAACAAATAAAAGTTTATTTTGTTTTATTTGTTCATTTAATTTATCAACTATCGAGTCACACAGTTTTTTATCCAATCCTTTTGTTGGTTCATCAACTAAAATTAGGCTTCCTTCTTGAACATGGGTAATTGCAATTGTTAATCTTTGGCACATACCTCCTGAAAGTTCATAAGGATATGAATTTGTAAACTTTTCTAGTTTTACATCTTTTAGTTCTTCTAATGATTTTTTTAAACTATGTTTTTCATTATTTTTATATGTGAATTGTCTAACTTCTTTTATTTGTTCAATTACTTTCATAGTTGGGTCTAAAGATAACCATGGTTCTTGAGGAAGTAAGGTTATATGTTTTCCCCAAAGTTTTTCCCTTTCTTTTTTTGATAATTTTAATAAATCAATATTATCAAGTAATATTTTTCCTGATACTTCTAATTCTTGAGGTAAAATGCCCATTACAGCATCAATAACTAAAGATTTACCCGAACCTGACTCTCCTAATAAAACAAGAGGTTTTTTTGTAGATATTTCTAAATTTATATCTTTTACAAGTACTTTATCTTTTGTGTAAATTGTTAAATTTTCTATTTTTAATTGTTTATGCATTTACACTCCTTTTAGACATAAGTTGTAGTGATAGAACAATTAAGAATATAATGAAAGAGGGCAATAAAACCAATAAGGGTTCTTCTTCATAATATGGTAATAGTTCAATAATCATACTTCCTAATTCAGCTGTTGGTGGTCTTATTCCTACATTTATTGCACTTAATGAAGAAATAGCAATAATTGCTGTACTCATTGAAAAAGTTGAAATAGTAAATATCATGGGTAAAAGTTTTGGAATAATTAATTTTCTTAAGATATAAAAAAAACTAAATCCTAAAGATTTTGATGATTCAACAAAAGGCTCAACCAGCAATGATTTGGTTTTTAATCTAGTAATTTTGAAAAATTCAATCCATAAAATTAATGCAAGTCCTACATAAAGTGGCAAAAAATCTCCAGGAGAAAAAGCAATTAATACAAGAATCAGCAACAATCCTGGAAGTGCTAATAATATATCACAAATAATATTTAAAAATTTATCAGTTAATCCACCTTTGTATGCTGCTAATATTCCTAAGGTAACACCTGGTATAAAGGCAGTTACTGTTGTAATTAAAGCTAGGAAAAATGAAAGCTGTGTAGCTTGGGCAACTCTTACTAATACATCTCTTCCATATTGGTCTGTTCCTAAAGGATGCTCTAAACTTGGATTTGCAAATATATTAAATAAATCTTGTTGGTCGCTTTCATAATTTAAAATAATTTGACTGAGAATTGAGAAAAACGCTAAAAATATTAAAATATATAAACCAATATAAAAAGTTCTTTTATTTTCCATTATATTTTTTCTCCTTTAATCTTGGGTCTAAATTTAGTGCCAAAATATCTACAATTAGATTTATAAATACAAATATTAATCCCATAATTAAAACAGTACCTTGAATCATTGGTATATCTCTTGCCACAATTGCATGAACTAAAGCATGACCAATTCCAGGGAAAGCAAATATGGTTTCTACAACTACAACACCTTCTATTAAATAAACAGATTGAAGGGCTAAAAATGATATTAAAGGAATTAAAGCATTTTTAATGCCATGTCTTTTTATTGTTATATTTTGTGATAAACCTTTAAATCTTCCATATTTAAAATAAGAAGAGTTTTGAACATCATTCATAGAATCTGTTATTAATCTATTTGAAACAGCAGCTAATCCAAGGCAAAGAGTTAATGTTGGTAATACAAAATTTTTCCAACTCTCAAATCCAGCAGGTGGCAAGATGTTAAACCAAATACTAAATATCAAAATAAGAATTAGTGCTAAAACAAAAGGAGGAATTGCTCTAATAATAATTGAAATTAACATAACACTATTATTTACAAATTTATATTTGCTAATAGATGTAAATATTCCTAAAGGAATAGCAATAATTAATGAAACAATAAAAGCCAAAAGAGCTAAAACAAAAGAGTATCCCAATTGAACTTTTAATTCTTGAATAACGCTATTTCCACTAACTAATGAATATCCTAAGTCAAGTTTTAAAAAATTAAAAATTGATATTAAATATTGTTCATATAAGGGTTTATTTAATTGCAATTCTATTCTAACACTTTGTGCAATTTCAGCAGTAAGACCATCTGGACCATATCTTCCTGCTGCGATTCTCATAGCAATATCACCAGGTAATAAGTGCATCATTAAAAAACCTATACTACTTGATAATAAAGCAACTATAATGACTTGAAAAAATCTTTTTATAAAAATATTTATAAACATCAAATATCTTTATTTATCAAATTTAATATCAGATAAATTATAAGAAATTTCAAAAGGATCAATTTTAAGATTTTTGATTTTTTTATTTGAAACAACAGTAATACTTGACCAAGTTAATGGAATAGATGGTAACTCTTCATTTAAAATCTTTGATATTTCAAACTGAGTTACTAAATTAGCTTTTTCATACAGTGATTTTAAATCAGATGCCATTTTTTCATTTTTCCAATTCATAGCGCCCCAATCTCCACCATTCTCACCATAATCTTCAATGATTGTTCCTAAAGGGTTAGGAACTAATGTAAAGTTTTTTGAAATAAGGGCTAATTGTAAAGAGTTATCTTTGTGTTTTCTTACAACTTCAGATGAATTTGTAACAGATATTTTTAAATCAATTCCAACTTGTTTTAATTGATTTTGAACAACTGTTGCAATGATAGGTAGTTCTGGCCAGTTTGGATAAGTAATAAGTTCAAGCTCTAATTTTTTGCCATTTTTATATAAAAAACCATCATTTTGTTTTTCCCAACCACTATTTTTTAGTAGTTCTTCTGATTTTTTAATATTAAATGTTAGGGGTTCTATATTTTTATTGTGCCAAGCTACAAGCTCAGGTGGAAACATTTGTGTTGCTGCTAAAGATTCATCTTTTAAAATTCCTTTTGCAATAGCATCTCTATTTATTGCATAACTAATAGCATGTCTTATATTTTTGTCTTTTAAAATTTCATCTTCTGAATTTAGTTTTAATTTTCTAGTTCTAAATATTTTTACTGTTTGAATATCTAAATTAGGGTTTTTCTCTAATGACTTCAATGATATTGGCAAAATTGAAAAAGCAATATCTGCATCACCACTTTTAATCATTAATGCTCTTGTTTCATTGCTTCCAACAGCATTATATGTGAGTTTTTCAACTTCGTTAGTTTTCCCCCACCAAGAATCAAATCTATCTGCTTTTATTAAAAGAGGTTCAGTTATATTTGTGATTTTAAAAGGGCCTGTTCCTATAAATTTTACAACTTTTCCATTTTCAAAGGAATTTTTACTTAATATCAAAGTAGTGTAGTGAGCAAGATATGCGGGTAAAATACTAACCTTTGAAGTTAGTTTTATTATCAATTCATCATTATTTGAATCTATTTTTTCAATAGGTAAATATCTTAAAATACTTTTTTCTTCTACATCTTCTCTATTTAAATTTAAAGCTACTGTTTGTGCATCTAAAATAGTATCATCTTGAAATTTTACATTAGGTCTTATTTTAAATTTCCATGTTAATTCATCTGCTGAGGTTTCCCAACTAGTAGCTAAATTTGGAAGAATTTCACCTTTGTCATTTACTTTTACAAGATTTTCAGCAATCTGAAGTCTTGAAAAAATATATCCTGATTTTGTTGGTTCAAGACCTTTTATTTCATTTGGTCCTATTACTTTTAACTCATTTGCATGAAGAGTTAAAAATGAAAAAATTAAACATAATTTTATAAATTTTATAATATCCATTATTTTCCTTTTGTTGATAATTATTATTGGAATCATATTTTAAGTATAATTAAATGCAACTTAGTTGCATTTAATTTAAGAAATACAGCATATTTTTATTATTATAAAATATTAAGATTTTTAAATTTAATAATATAAGCACAGCTTATATTTAATATGCAATTAAAAGAGTATAATTTATTATCTAATAAAAAAGGGAGAAATAATGAAAAACTTATTTAAAACAATTAAATTAGGTTTTTTGGTGGCTGGTTCTTTATCAGTTATAACAACTGCACTTATTGCAGAAGATTTACCAAATAGAGGTCCCATAGAGTTTTCATCTTATGATACAAATAAAGATGGATTTGTAAGTGAAAAAGAGTTTAATGATATAAGAGCAAAAAGAATGGAGCAAAAAGCTACTTCGGGAATGCCTATGAGAAATGTTGCTAATGCACCAGATTTTACTGCTTTAGATACAAATAAAGATGGAAAATTAACTGAAATAGAGTTATTAAAAGGTCAAAATAAACAGATGCAAAATAACCAAGGTAAAAAAGGCATGGGACAACAAGCTAATATGCCAAACTTTGAAGATTTTGATTTAAATAAAGATGGAATGATTAGTTCTAAAGAAATGGACGAAGCACGAGAAAAAAGAATGGAAGAAAAAGCATCTGAAGGTAAGATGATGAAAAATATTGGAAATCAACCACTATTTTCAGATATTGATACTAACAAAGATGGAAATATCAGCAAAGAAGAGTTTTTAGCTCATCAAACAAAACAAAGACAATAATTCTATCTGAGGGTGTTTTTACACCCTCAATATTTACTACGAGTTTTTTTATTCACATAATTACTTTTGCAATGTTATTAAAACTAAGATTTTGAGAAATAAAAGCTCTCTTGAAAACTTGGAAGTTTCCGCTTTCTCTTACTTTTTGGTCTCAAAAAAGTAAGCAAAAAAGACTGCCGTGTTGATGAAGGCAAAGCTTCCTAAGATTTGCTCCTTTATTTTCTGCGTTGTGGAACTCGCAAAAAAGAGTGAATTTGTCACTCTTTTTTACTCAAACAGTCCTCACTTTTCACCGAAAATAAAGAATCAAACCTTAGCTTCATCAAAGGCAGGAAGAAATCCATATAGTTCAAACAATCTTTTTTAAATTGAGATATAAGAAATTTGAAATAAAAAAATAAAAAATGCAAATGTCCTTATCCCATATTCCAACATCTGCAGAAGCTGAGCGTTTGTTTCCTCTTTTCGAAAAAGTCTTGCAACTGTTTGAGTAAATAAATGTACTAAATGCACATTTATTTACGAGTTTTCTCAAAGAGAGTGTAAACACAGGCAAGACAGAAAAGATAAAACAATAAGTGAAGGAACCCAAAGGGCTTCGAAGCCGTTGGTGGTTTTGTTTACTTTGTCCATACAAAGTAAGATATACGAAGACCTTTAGGTGTTTATGAGAATTCTCAACATAAAAAAGAATTATTTATTATAAATAAGTTGCATTTCTTCTAATTTAGTCAACTTTTTGATTATCATATAATTTGTTGATTTTATCTTCTTCAGCTGAAACTATGACAGCAATTCCTGCTCCTTCATTGATCCATTGATAACAACCAATGTGAATATTGTGATCACTTTTATCAATATGATAATTATGTCCAACATCAAATACATTGAAAATTTTAATTTTTATATCATCTTCAGTGTTAAGAATAAAATTAAAACCATCGGTTGGTTGTTCAGCTTTAAAGTAAACAGACATCCAATGGTCATGTCCATATTCTTTAATTCTAAGTTCAATATCTAAATGTTCAAATCCTTTACATTCATCCTGAATTTTAATTTCGACTACTTTAGAATCTTCTCTTGTAACAAAATTTGGTTTAATATCATCATCATATTTGTAAGTTTTTCTTTCGCCATTTGGCTTATTGACAATTAAATCACATGTTGATAAATTATCATCTAACATAAAACCAATTGTAATAGGTGCAAAACCTTTGTTACTTGGGTATAGTCTATAAGAGTAAGTTCCAACTGTTACTATGCGTTGTTTATCTTTATCAATTTTAGCAATAATATTAATACTATAATTACTTCTTACATTTTTTGATGCAACACTTAGTGTTTCATTTGCATAGTAATTATAATAATCTTGTATATTAGAATATTTTTTCATTTCTGCTTCTGAAGGTTGTAGAATATTTTCTAAAACTTCTTTTTTGCTTTTAGTATTCATATTACTTAAGAAATTCTTTTTTACGACAATATTTTCTAAAAGTTCTCTAATATTATCAAGAAAATCAGTTGTTTCCAATGTGAAATTAAAAAGTGCAGCAACAAATGTAGCCATACCTAATGTTTCAAAGAGTGATGAAAGAATTAAAAGGTAACTATTTTGAGTTTGTTGTGTAATTAATATTGATATTACAATAAGTAAGATACTTAACCAAAAATAATTAATAAAGAATTTTTTTAAAAATAAAGTTTTAGCAGTTTTTGTTTTTTTTTCAGTTTCTTGCCTATTAATTTCTTGTTTACTCATTTTGTTCCTTTTTCAGTTAGTTATTTTATTTAAAATAGCCTTAAAAATATACATGAATTATACATTCTAAATCTAATGTTATTGCATAATTTTAAATTAAATAATAAATCTTCCTCTCATATCAATTCATACACCCCTAATTCAAACTATGCTACCATCACAAAATGAATAATAAACATAAAATCCTAAAAGATATTTTCGGACATGACCACTTTAGAAGCTTCCAAGAAGAAGTTGTAGATTGTATCATCAATAAACAAGATGTATTGACAATCTTGCCAACTGGTGGTGGAAAATCACTTTGTTATCAACTTCCTACTCTTCTTATGAATGGAACTACTGTTGTAATCTCTCCACTTATTGCGCTTATGCAAGACCAGATAAAAGCATTGAATGATTTGAATATTAGTGCAGAGATGATAAGTTCTGCTACTTCAAATGATGAAAATAGTTTCACTCTTCAAAAGCTTTTAAATGGGGAGTTAAAATTTATTTATGTTGCACCTGAGAGGTTCACTTCAAATGAGTTTGTATCAGTTTTACAGCGAATAAATATAAACTATTTTGTAATAGATGAAGCGCACTGTGTATCTGCTTGGGGGCATGAGTTTAGAGCTGAGTATAGAAATCTTGATAGATTAAAAAGATTTTTTCCAAATACTGCTATTTGTGCATTTACTGCAACTGCTACAAAAAAAGTTGAAGCTGATATTGCTTCTTCTTTGAACTTGCAAAATCCTAGACATTTTAGAGCAAAAACTGTAAGAGATAATCTTGATATAAAAGTAGAACCACGAATTGCAAATGGGAAAACTCAAATATTAAACTTCCTAAAAACTCACAAAGGTTTATGTGGAATCATCTACACTTTTACACGAAAAGAAGCGGAATCAACAGCTGAGTTTTTGAGTGAAAGTGGATATAGTGCAAAAGCTTATCATGCAGGACTTAGTAATGATAGAAAAAATGAAGTTTTTAATGATTTTGTATATGAAAAAATTGATATTGTAGTGGCAACCATCGCTTTTGGTATGGGAATTGATAAATCAAATATCCGTTTTGTAATACACACTTCATTGCCAAAAACTCTTGAAAACTATTATCAAGAAATAGGTCGGGCAGGACGTGATGGAGCAATGTCTTATGTTTATATGCTTTACTCAAAATCTGATGAGGTAAAAAGAAAAATACAAATAGAAGAAGCCATCGACAATGCTTACAAACAAACTGGACTTGATAAGTTAGAGTTTATGTATAGATATTGTGTGAGCAATAATTGCCGTCATAAGATGATTGCAGGTTATTTTGAAGATGAGATAGAAGCTTGCAAAACTCTATGTGATAACTGCACAAAAGGTGAAGTGGAGCAGGTTGATATGAGTGTGGATGCTCAAAAACTTCTAAGTGCCATTTACAGAAGTGAACAAAGATTTGGATTAAATCACATCATAGATATTTTAAGAGGTTCAAAAAATCAAAAGTTATTAGATTTTGGACATGATAAACTGAGTGTTTATAATTTGGGTGCTGATAAAAGCAAAAATGAGTGGATAGCAATTGCAGATAAATTAATAGATATTCAAGCACTTACTTTAGGGGAATTTCGAGCTTTGAAAATAAGTTCTTTAGGTTTAGAGATTTTAAAAGGTAAAGAGAAACTTTTTATTGATAGTGATAAACTAGGAATTGCTTCAAAAATCCAAGAAGAAGAAACAGAGTTAAGTTTTGATGAGTTAGTTTATGAAAGATTTAGAACTTTAAGAAGAGAAATAGCATTAGAACATGAAGTTCCAGCTTATGTGATATTTGGAGATAAAACTTTAAAAGAGTTTGCTTTAAAGTTGCCAATTACAAAAGATGATATTTTAAATATAAATGGTGTGGGTCTTGTAAAATATGAAAAATATGGAGAGACATTTTTAAATTTATCTAAAGAGATAAAAGAAGAGTTTTCTGAAAAACTTGAACAAAAAGAGCCATTAAAAAAACTCACAAAAACATATCTTGAAACTTACGAGCTTTTAAATGAGGGAAAAAGTGTAGAAGAAATTGCACAAATTAGAGATTTAGGATTAACCTCAGTTCTTAGTCATATTTCAGTTTTAGCTGAACATGAAAAAATCTCAAAAGAGAAAAAAGAAGAGTTATTAAAACCCCTTGAAATTCCTTCAAATATAAAAGCTTGGATAGAAGAGGGAGCAAAACTTGAAAGCCTAAAAGAGTTAAGACAATATTTGTATTTGTATGAATACTTATCTAATAATTCATAAATTAGACTTGACAATAAGCATATCATATGATAATATCTTCATATGATAAAATTAACATATAAAATGGAGTAATTATGAAAAAAACATTTAAAGCAAAAAATATCTCTTGTATGAAATGTGCAAACTTGATAAAAGGTTCTTTAGAAGATGATTTTGGAGCAATTGAAGTTAACTTAGAATCAAGCCCAAAAGAAGTTACTGTTAATATAGAAAATGAAGAACAAGAAGCTACTTTTAAAGCAGAAATGAGTTCAATCGGATTTGAAATTATAGAAGAGTAGCATGAGTAATTCGAAACAACTTATTCGTTCTTGTTGTGAAGATATAAGTTATATTTGTGATATAGAAAAAAAATTACCCAATGAGGGTGAACTTGCCCAATTAAGCAATATTTTTAAAGCACTAAACGATCCCATTCGAGTAAAAATTTTATTTGCTCTTTTAGAGTATGAAATTTGTGTGGGAGAGATGGTGAATTTATTACAAATCCCTCAATCTCACGTTTCCCACCAACTTAAAATTTTAAGAAAATATGGAATTGTTGAGTTTACAAAAGATAAAAAAATGTCTTTTTATTACATAAAAAATGAGTATATAAAAACATTATTGATACTTGCGCAAAAGGGCATAAAGGAATAAAAATGTCTAAAGAAAAAATCAATCTAAATATTTCAGGAATGACTTGTGTAAATTGTTCAAATGGAATAGAAAAGGTTGTTGGTAAATTAAAAGGTTTAGAATCTTCAAAAGTGAGTTTCGCTTCAAATGAGGGTGAATTTTATATAAATACAGAATTCTTAGATAAACAAAGTCTAATCAATAAAATAGAAAAGCTAGGTTATGGAGTTGAAGAAAATTTAGAAGCTTTAGAAAAAAGTAAATTAAAAGCATATAACAAGTTAAAAAGAGTTTTTATACTTAGTGCAACTATTGCTGTTATTATGTTCTATTTTATGTTCTTTCCACTTGAAAATATGCAAATAAATCAATATTTGATGTTTTTTTTAGCAACAGTTGTTCAGTTTTATGCTGGTTCAAGATTTTATATTTTGGCCTTTAAGGCTTTACGAAATAAAAATTATGATATGAATGTGTTGGTAGCTTTAGGAACAAGTGCTGCTTATTTTTATTCTGTTTTTGTAGTTTTATTCCCTTCTTTATTTCCTGAACATTTAAGATTTATCTATTTTGATGGAGCTGTTGTAATTATTACTTTTATACTTTTAGGGCGATTACTTGAAGAGCGTTCAAAAGCAAAAGCAACTGATTTTTTAAAAAAACTTATGGATTTAGCTCCTTTAAATGCAACCTTAATTTGTGAAGATGGAAGTTATAAAACTATTTTAGCAACACAGTTAAAAGTAGGAGATAGAGTTTTAATAAAATCAGGAGAAAAAATATCAACAGATGCACTTATAAAAAAAGGTAGTGCAGATATTGATACTTCTATGATTACAGGTGAATCAATGCCTGTTTATAAAACAATAGGCGATGAGGTAATTGCAGGAACTTTAAACACTTCTGGTGTTATTGAAGTGGAAGTTTTAAAAGAGTCAAAAGATACAACACTTTCTAAAATAGTTGAGCTTTTAAGTACTGCCCAAAGTAAAAAATTACCAATTAGCAGATTTGCAGATAAAGTTGCAAATATTTTTGTACCTGCTGTTATTTTGGCTTCTGTTGTGACTTTTTTAGTTTGGTTTTTTATTGTGGGAGACACAATGGGCGCAATATTAGCTTCTATTTCTGTATTGATTATCTCTTGTCCTTGTGCTTTAGGACTTGCAACTCCAATTGCCATTGTAAGTGCTGTTGGAAAAGGTGCACATGAGGGAATTTTGATAAAAAATCCAGAAATACTAGAACTAATAAAAGATATAAAATATGCAGTATTTGATAAAACGGGAACTTTAACAACTGGAATTATTAGTGTAAAAGATGCTCTTTATGAAGAGTCACTTTTAGATATTTTAGCTTCACTTGAAACACAAAGTGAACATCCTATTTCAAAAGCTGTGGTAAATTTTGCTAAGGCAAAAAATCTAGCTTGTGATAAAACATTTGAAGATACTCAAATCATTGCAGGGCAAGGAATAAGTGCAAGTTTTGAAGATAAAAAACTATTAATTGGAAGTCTTAGTTTTTTAGAAAAAAATGATGTTGTCCTAGAAACTAAATATTTAGAGTTTTATAATAAATCATTAAATGATGGCTCGGGAGTTATTTTGGCTTCTTTTGATAAAAAATGTGTGGCAGTTTTTGCTTTAGCAGATACCATAAAACAAGGTGCAAAAGAGTTAATAATAAATCTAAAAGCAAAAAATATAACTCCAATTTTATTAACAGGTGACAATGAAACTACAGCAAATAGTGTGGCAGAAAAATTAGGAATAGAAAAAGTATATGCTCAAGTTCTTCCCGATGAAAAATACAAAGTTATAATAGAACTTCAAAAAGAAGCAAAAGTCATGTTTGTGGGTGATGGAATAAATGATTCTCCCTCTATAAAACAAGCAGATATTGGAATAACACTAAATTCAGGTTCTGATATAACAAAAGATGCGGGAGATATTATTTTAATAAATAATGATTTAAATGCAGTATTAAAAAGTATAAATTTATCAATTGAATCAATGAAGATTATCAAACAAAATCTATTTTGGGCATTTATTTACAACGCTGCTGGAATTCCATTAGCAGCTGGTGTTTTTTTCCCGATTTTTGGAATAATGCTAAGCCCAATGTACGCAGGAATTGCCATGAGTTTTTCTTCAGTTACAGTAGTTCTAAATTCTTTGAGATTAAAACTAAAAAAAATTTAAAGAAACTGCTTTATTCATCGCTAAACCATTTTTTATTGTAATCTTTTAAAGATTCAGGATAATATCTGTGTTTAGGGATGTTATTTATTATCACTGCAATTATTAGCAAAATAAAAGCTCCAGAAGTCACAGGAACTAAAACATATAAAAACCCCAAGTCATGTATTTGATTACTTCCAATAACTGCAATTAGGGCTGTTGCGCCACCTGGCGGATGTAAGGTAAGAGTTAATTGCATAATTAAAATGGAAGTTGAAACAGCAAAAGCTGAACATAATAGAATGTTTCCAGAAAATAATTTAAATGAAATCACTCCCACTAATGCGGATAAAATATGTCCACCAATTAAATTTCTAGGTTGAGCAAGGGGAGAATTCACCGCTCCATAAACTAAAACAGCACTAGCTCCAAAAGAGCCAATTACTAAAGTTAAATCTTTGTCATTTAAGATATTACGATGAAAATATGAAATGGCTAATATTCCTATAAATGAAGCAATCCAAGACCAAAGAATATTTGATTTTTCCAAAGATTCTGAATTTATTTTTTTGAACTGTTTAAAAAACTTTTTCATTTACAAACTTTTAATTTAAATTAAAGTTATAGTATCAAAAAGTTTAAAGTAGATGATTGATTTGAGTCAAGATTAATTTTATAAGAAGATAGTTCTTCTTATAAAATATTTAGTTGGTGAGCTAAATCGTCAGCAATTCTTTTATAGTTTCTTACATCAAGAAGTCTTTTTTGACCATTAATTCCAACTTGTGCCACTTCCTCTTTTGATAGTGAAATAATATATTCAAGTTTTTCTTTTATTGATTGTTCATCAAAGTTTGTAAACCAAGCACTAACATTGTCTTCAAAAATTGAAGCATTATTTTCATTATTACTCATAATACAAGGAACGGCACTTGAATAATAATCTAAAACTTTCATAGGGGTTGAACTATTAAATAGTGCAATATCTGGAAGTGGTGATAATCCAACATCTGCAAGTGCAATAAGTTCCAATAACTCATTTCTTGTTTTTGCATCATGAATTTCAATATTATCTCTTAGATTTGAAAATTCATTTAATAAATCATCTAAATATTCAGGGTCTTTTGTTGAAATCATTAGTTTATAATTTGAACTACTAATATTACTAAATGCTTCTAAAATAGTTTCAAACTCTCTTAATTTATCAAGAGTTCCTGCATAAAAGAATCTTTTTTCGCTTCCTTCATGCTGAATGTTACTTTGTAAAACATCTGGGTCAATTGCCGATGGAATTACAAAAGTTCTAATTTTTACATCTTTGAAATAATCATTTTTCATTTGAAAAGAAGTTGGTAAAAAAATATCACACTCATTTATAAGATAAATTTCTGAATAAGTTTGAATTTTATTACTTATAACATCAAAAAGTGTTTTTTTATTATTAGCTTCATCCGTTTGAAGTTTTGCAATTCTTTTAGGAAAAGATAATCTAAAGCCAACTTTGAAATTATATTTTTCTTTTTGTTTTAAAACTTCTTTTAATAAATCCGTAGAATTTCTAATTACAACAAATTGATATTCGTATAAATCTATTCCACTGTTTGATAATTCTTTGATAATATTATTTTTTAGATTTTCTGGAATTATGATTCTACCATCATCTTCTATTTCAATCTTTGTTTTAACTTTTGAAAAATAAGTTGTGTTTATATCAAAATGTTTAGTTAAATATTTTTGAAATAAAGGGCCAATAAAACTATGGTCTGTGTATTCATCTTGATCAGTAATATATAAAAACTTGCTCATGTATAACTCCTTTAAAATTTTCTAAAAAATTTTAGCATTAAAGTGTCGCAACAAAAAAGCATTTAAAAAAAGATTAAGTTTAGTAGAGTTTCCCAAATAAATCAACATGGGTTAAATAGACTCGCAAATCAAATTCAACTTGATGATAAGAGGGCATCATAAAGGTGCAAAGATTGTAAAAAGCTTTGTCATGCTCTTTTTCTTTGAAGTGAGCAAGTTCATGTACAACAATCATTTGTAAGAACTCTTCAGGCATGTTTTTAAAAACTGAGGCAACTCTTATTTCATTTTTTGATTTTAGTTTTCCACCTTGAACCCTCGAAACAATTGAGTGCATTCCCAAAGCATTGTTGATTACATTTATTTTTCCATCATACATTACTTTTGAAACTTGATGTTTTTTAAAATATTCGTTTTTGAAATCCATCACATAAGAGTATAAAGTTTTGTCATTTGTAAAGCTGTGAGCGTTTGGATATTTTGTTTTTATGTATGATGATAGTTTTTCTTTTTCTATCAAAACTTTGATTTTATCTTGTAAATCTTTTGGGTAGTGGTTTAGGTATTTCATGGGCGAATTATAACTTATTGTGCTATAACGCTTCCTTATTAAGAAAACTACTACTTAAAAAGTCTTTATCTTCTTTTGATTCTTTTCCATCCCCAAACAAATATTTCAACATAAGTTCCTCTTTACTTAAAACTTCTTTATTCTCTTTTTTTGTATTAGTTTTATTACTTGTTAAATCTATATCATTATATTTTTGAGTAAATTGTGTTGTATCTAAATATTGAGATTCATATTCTTCCTTTTTATGAGCCATTGCTTCTGTTGTTTTTGCATCTTTCCACTCTTTTATCCAACCATTTTTTTCAGTCCCAAAGTTTTCACTTTGTTTTACATCATAAAATGAACCATTTTGATAATCTATTGATAAAACTAAATCTGGTACTGAATCAAATCCATTTCTTGCAAGTTTTGCCAACGCTGCTCCATCTGAAGCTATACTCATCTGTTTTGTAAAATCAGACTTATTTGGATTTTCATTAATCTTTTTTGTATATATTTCAAATACATCTGTTCCATCTTCTGTTACAAACTTTCCATCTTTTATTTCTAAATCTTTTAAGTTATAACCTGTTACATCTTTTATATTTTGAACTAAACCATATTTTGAAGATGATTCTGCATTATATTGTGTTGAATCATCTGAACGACTTGAACTAATATGTAAAAATAATTGTTTTGCATTATCAGCAGTATTTATAACATCTTCAATAGATTTAGTAAGAGTTTCATCATCAGTTCCAGTAACAGTTGCTTTTAGAGTATTTGGGTCAATGGTAAATGAAAGTTTAGTATCTTGTGGAATTGAGATATTATATTTATCTAACAAAGATTGAAATTGTTCATTCACTTTTTCTCTATCGTATGCTTTTCTTTCTGCTACATCTACATCACCTAAAATTGGTGTTTCATCTCTTAAAATTGCATCTGCGTAAGCAAACATTTTTCTGTCTTTTAAATAGTGTATTTCTGTACTATAAGCAATATCTCTTTCTTGTTTAGTTAATCCTTGTACATAATAAGGTGATGAAGTATTTTTATATTTATCAAAAATATGGTTATAAGGATAATCAAATTTCTTATTTTCTTCATTCATTTTTGAATAATGTTCTTCTAAGATTTTAACTTGTCTTGCTTCTTCTGGATTTACATAACCATTTCTAGCTTGAATAACAGTCTCTTCTTCTAATGATTCACTATTTGAACTTATATCTATACTAACTGAATCAGTTAATTTTTTTGTTTGAGTAGTAAAACTACTTTCTGCTTGTGAGCTTTGAGTTACTTTTATTGCCCCATTTAACGAGCTAAATGATTGTGTATTTGAGTTTATAGTCATGATTACTCCCTTTATTCTTTCAACTTTATCTTAATTCTTAAGTGAAGTATTATTTATTTGATTCTTCTCATTATCTTCTTTTGATTCTTTTCCATCCCCAAACAAATATTTCAACATAAGTTCCTCTTTACTTAAAACTTCTTTATTGTCTTTTTTTGTATTATTTTTATTATTTGTTAAATCAATATCATCATATTTTTTAGTAAATTGTGTTGTATCTGAATAGTCAGATTCAGTCATAGAATCAGCTCCTTGCGATTTTTTTTTATCAAAAAGTGCTTCTTTCCACTCTTTAATCCAACCACTTTTTTGGGTTCCAAAATTTTCACTTTGTTTTACATCATAAAATGAACCATTTTGATAATCTATTGATAAAACTAAATCTGGCACTGAATCAAATCCATTTCTTGCAAGTTTTGCCAACTCTGCTCCATCTGAACCTAGAGTCATCTGTTTTGTAAAATCAGACTTATTTGGATTTTCATTAATCTTTTTTGCATATATTTCAAATACATCTGTTCCATCTTCTGTCACGAACTTTCCATCTTTTATTTCTAAATCTTTTAAGTTATAACCTGTTACATCTTTTATATTTTGAACTAAACCATATTTTGAAGATGATTCTGCATTATATTGTGTTGAATCATCTGAACGACTTGAACTAATATGTAAAAATAGTTGTTTAGCATTATCAGCAGTATTTATAACATCTTCAACTGATTTAGCAAGAGTTTCATCATCAGTTCCAGTAACAGTTGCTTTTAGAGTATTTGGGTCAATGGTAAATGAAAGTTTAGTATCTTGTGGAATTGAGATATTATATTTATCTAACAAAGATTGAAATTGTCCATTTACTTTTTCTCTATCGTATGCTTTTCTTTCTGCTGTTTCTATAACTCCACCTGATACTGGTCCACCTGATTTAAAAATAGGGTCATCTTTTAACATTAAATTACCATTATCTTTTCCATTTCTTTGGAAGCGGAGTTCATTAGTATATGCAGCATTTCTTTCTTCTTTAGTTAACCCTTGTATATAATAAGGAGAAGAAGTATTCTTATATTTATCCCAAATATGATTATAAGGATTTTCGAATTGATTATTTTCTTCAACAGCACTTGAATAGTATTCCCGCATAATTTTAATTCGTGCTTCTTTTTCTTCATTTACGTAACCATTTCTAGCTTGAATAACTGTCTCTTCTTCTAATGATTCACTATTTGAACTTATATCTATACTAACTGAATCAGTTAATTTTTTTGTTTGAGTAGTAAAACTACTTTCTGCTTGTGAGCTTTGAGTTACTTTTATTGCCCCATTTAACGAGCTAAATGATTGTGTATTTGAGTTTATAGTCATGATTACTCCCTTTTTATGCATAATATAGTTTTCTTACTGCTTGATTATAATTTTTTTGAAATAATCATAACCATCAACTATTTGTCTATTTAATTGAGAAGTTCTAAGATTTTTATCAATATGTATATCCTTATTTGATACTTATAAAACTTGCATTTATATCTTTAGCATATGTTCATCTTTAGTTTACTTTTTAAATATATTAAGAATTACTCTTTATTTCATTATGTTTTTTTTGAAGAATTATAAAATCATTTAATAATTTTTGATACAACTTTCTATCTTCCTCTGAGATAACAGGATTTTTAACCAGTTCATAATACTCTTTTACTATTGCTTCCATAAATTTTTTATAATCTGATATTTCCCAATTCTCTTTTGTAGAGTTTTTTCTAAGTTCTGGATTATCTCTTTGGGGAATTAAACATCTTTTATCATTCCAACCCAAATTAGCAGATAATCTATCAAAAAAATATAACATTTCTATTTGTTCGTCAATTGTTTGAACTGTTTCAAATACAGCCTTATTAAAATCTTCATTATCAGTCATTTTTGTAGCTGTAAACATTGCACCAATTTTAATATCTGTACTTTTCACAAGAGGAATTTTATCAGCAGATATGCCACTTCCATAAAGTGCAGAATCTAAAAAATCTCCAAGTTTTTTAACTTGTTCAAAACTCAAACTTTGTATTTCTGCTAGTGTAAAATAATCATCAGCTAAAATATCTCTAAATATTCTTTCTTCTGTTGGTGATAGAGATGAAAAACTTGTATATTTATCAATAAAAGCTACAACTCTAAATGTTTCTTTTTTTTCTGTTGTTTCTTCTATTTGAGTATTTAAAAGTGTAGCAAATGAGTTATTACTATTTTGTGTTGTTGAAGTTTGTGATGATGATATAGTTGAATAAGGATTACTATTTGTTGATAATATTTCCATTTTACTCTCCCCTTTTTAATTCTTTTCTTTTTCTTATTAACTCATTTTTAATAACAATTTTAATTTATCATAAGCTTTATCCTCATTAGAATTATCATCACGATTTATGTTTTTTGGATTATTTTGTATCTCTTGAAGCATATCTTTTATATTCATAATAGCTGTATCAAAATCAAATGCTCCAATATCTTGAGCTGAATTATTTGATTGAGTTGTATTCTCATCTGCTTTTTGTATAACTTGCCCACTAACTCTTTTTTTAGCTTCTTGTATTTCAAGAGTTAATTTTTTTAAAGCAGTTTCTATTTCTTCATTAGTTGATTTATTATCATCTTTCATCTTTAGAATTTCTTTTAATTTTTCTTCAAATCCTTTTAACTCTCCAACAGTAAAACCTGTTTTAAGTAAAGAAATTATGTCCTCGTAAAGACTTTGAGTTGAAGGTTCTTCTTTTATAACTTCGTCATTTTCTTTATTTACAAAAGTTTTTTCTTCATTAGCTGTTTTTGAAGAAATTAAACTTTCAAATGCATCATTTTTTTCTTTATTAACATTATGATTTTTATTTGAATTACTATAATCTTGACTATTTGAACCTAGTGTTGATATTAGACTTGAAGTGTTCATATTTTCCCCTTTACTTTTATAACTGTATTTCTTATTATACTTTTTTAGTATCACAAATAGTGTCACATTATAAAGATATTTTATTATTTATATAAATTAGGTTAAATAAAATATTGGAATTGAAAATAGGGATTGAAGATTTATGAGGATGAAAAATCTAAATAAAAAAAGAGAATTAAATCTCTTCTTTTATTTTTTCTAAATCTTTAATTTTATCAAGATATTGTTCTTTTTTTGATTTTACAAAATTTATTCTATCTTCATTTATCTCTAAGTATTGCTCTTTTGAGTATTTTACTATTTTAAACAGATAGTTTCTTTTTGAAGTTAAGAAATCTTCAATTTTCTCAAATGCAAAATTTGCTTTTAATTTTCCAACGATTTCATCTTCTCTTGGGTGAGAGATAGAAAATCTTGTTGGCTCTTTTTTATATAACTCTTCAGATTCAGATATTTGTTGTTCAAAGTGGCTAATAGTCGCTTGTGTAGTTTGAATATAAGAATATGATAAGGCTCCATTGAAGTAAGCGAATTTTTTTCTTAATGCAGATATATTTTCTAAAATAGCTGTATGGTATGTTTTTAAAACATTTTCATATACTTTTGCAGCAAAGTGTCTTGTATTTGAAAATTCTAAATCTGAAGCAATTTCTCTGTGTTTTCTAAGAAGTTCATATGGTTCTTGCCATTTTCTAACTTCATTATTAATTAGATTGTATACATCTTTGAAAGATTCATCTGTGTTTAGTTCAATATTTTTTAATAGTTTAATTGACCTTTTAAACATTTTATCAATAGTTTGGTCATCATAAAATAGGCTTTTATAAATTGCATCTGAATCAATCCAAAATGTTTCATATTGGAATTTTTCTATTTTCCCACCTAAGAAACTTTTTGATTCTTCAAATCTAAAAGCTGGTTTTCTTTTAATATTTTTGTATGTTTCATGGGCAATTTTTTCCATAATTGTTTCTAATGAGTTATAAATATTAAATAACTCTTTTGAATATTTTTTCTGAATATTTTCAAATTGTTCAATAACTTTTGGTTCACAAGCTTTTAATACATCAATTAAAACATCATAAACTTTTGTAATTGTTTCATACTCTTTAGAAAGAATATCACAAATGCCTCTTAAATCTTTTTTAATTGCAAACTCTTTTGTTTCTGCTGCTTGTGGTCTAATTGTATTTTCAATAAATTCCAGAACTTGGTTGATATTAGATTCTTTTAAAAGTTTCATATCTCCTGACATATCTTTTGTGTTAATTTCACTAATTTTTTTGTGGAATTCTTCAAATCTATCTTGGAAAAAATCTAAAGTAGAAACACCAATATTTTTATTTAGTTCAGTTTTAAACTCTTTTGTAATAGCTTCAAATGAATCATCAAGTAATACTCTTTTTTGATGTGCTCTTGATTCCAGTGCCATTTTTGCAGAAATAGGAGTAACTTGTGCAAAATATTTCCCAAATTTTTCAGTTACGTATTTTGTAGTTGTTTCAACTTGCTCAGGAGTTAACTTATCTTTTTGATTTAAAACACATAAAGATTTGTTTTTAAAGTGTTGCATATACTCTTCTAAAACTTCTGCTTCTGAAAGTTTTCCTGCATTATCAATAAGAGTTAACCAAATAATTCCTCCAACATCTCTTAGAACTTTTCTAGTTGTATCAGTATCACTTTGAGATTGAGAGTTAAGTCCTGGTGTATCAACAAATGAAATATCTTTTAAAATATCCATAGGAGCATAAAGGGTAAGATATTTTATATCTTTCATTTCGTGTTGTCTTTGATCTGTAAAATCAGCAATTGCTTCTATTGGAGCAAATTCTTGAGCACCTGAATAATATGTAATTTTTAGTTTATACTCTTCTCCATAATTTATAAAGTTTACCTTTGAAGTAACTGGTGTAATTCCTGTTGGAAGTACATTCCTTGCAAGTAAAGCATTTAAAAATGTAGATTTTCCAGAAGAAAATTGTCCTGTAATTGCAATTTCAATTGGGTATCTAGCTCGTCTAATTTGTTTATTTAAAATACCAACAAGTTGATTTGAAGGTAGGAATTTTTCATCCAAAAGTTTAGCTTGAACTTTTTTTATGTCTCCTACTAATCCCTCTTCATAAACTATTTCGTGAATTGTATATGTTTCTTTATACTCAGTTACAAAACTTTTTAGGATATTAAAATTTGCACTCATTAGTGTAATCCTTTTATTGTTGTAGAAATGTTCTCAAGTTTTTTAATATTTTTATGAATATCAATAGATAACTGAGCTTTATTTTTATCATTTTCTTCAAATGAACTGATTTGATTTTTAAGAAGTTCTTCATCATTTTTAAGTTTTTGCTCAAAAGTTCGTAAAGGAGCATTTAAAGTTGCAAAGAAAGATTCAATTAATAATGAACTAACTTTTTTAGCTTTTGCTTTAATATCTTCTTCAATTGAAGTAAATTGGTTTTTTATTAAAAGTTCAACTTCCCTGTCAAGTTCACTTAATTTTGCTTCTTTTGCTTTTGAAACAGCATCAATAACTAAAGAAATTAAAACCTCATTATTAGATGTTAAAAAACCTGCTTTAAAATCATCTTGGAAAAATCCTCTAGCATCAAAGTTATCATTTTTATGTCCAATTGTAAAACCTAAATCATGATATTTTTGTTCACATTGTTCACCAATAGTTTGAGATTTTTTGATAAATTTATATCTATAATCTCTAATAACATCAATAATTCCATCTTTAATTGCAGTCTCAACAATAACTTTTATTCTTGAATTTTCAGGTCTTTTTTTTGTTTTTTCAAAAGAGTATCTTACATCTCCCACAACTCTTTTTTTAATCACATTTTGAAGTTCTAAAAGTTCACTTTGTAAAAATGTTTCTAGGGAATCTATGTAAGCTTTTGAGTCATTTTTATAGTAATTAATATCTTCATTCATAGCTTGAAAAATTCTAGTATTTACTACTTTTTTCTTGTTGAAATCTTGAAGTTCTTTTTCCAATTCATCTTTTGATTTTGATAAAAGTTTTAATTCATAGTTGTAAAAAGAAGTTTGTTTTTCAAGTATTTTTTGTAATTGATTTTTAGATGATTGAATTACAAGTTCACCTTTTTGTGAATTTGAACCAAATAAGGTTTCATTTAGATATTTCTCAATTTCTAAAATTCCTGTATCTTCAAGTGTATATCCAGCATCAAGAGCTTCTTGTTCTCGTCCAGTTCTATGTAATAGTGCCATTCTTCCAGAAATAGGAATAAATTTGATAGTTTTTAAAATATAATCAAGTTGAGAATCTTTATTTTGAGCTCTTAACTGTTTTTCTATTGAAGATTTTGTATAGTTAATAACTTCTTCAAGTTGCTCTTTTGAAACAGTATCAGCTCGCGTAATTACAACTAAAAGTTTTGAGATATTTTGGTAAAGTAGGGCATCAATAATAAACTCAACATCTTTTAGTGTTGCACTTTGAGATACATTCATAAGATGTAACATCATGTCACAAGCACTGATATACTCTTTTGTAATCTCTTCCCTTTGAATAACTGGGTCATCAAGGCCTGGTGTGTCAACTATCTCAATTCCATCACTTAAAAAATCAAGTTGAGAACCAAGTTCAACATATTTTACAAGATTACATTTTTTACCACTTGCTTCTGCTGATGTATAAGATGATAAGTCATTAATATCAACTTCATCAAATCTAGAAACAGGTTTTATATAATTTTGTAGTTCATCCCCAAAGATTTTGTTTGTTTCATTCACAAACTCTTTCATTGATTCAAGTTGTTCTGCTGATTTTAAAATTCTATCCCACTCATGAGTATTCCAATAAAAAACTTTTGCATTATCAGTTGGATTGTATTTAACTATAGTTAAATTTGCAGTTTCAGGAACAACAGCGCTTCCAAGAATCTCTCGTCCCATTAAAGCATTTAACATTGTTGATTTACCCGCATTCATAACACCAGTAATTCCAATAGAGAACTTTTGATTATTTAGATAATTTTTTGTTGTTTCTAATTCATCTAAAATTTCTTGATTTGTTAAATCAACTTTTATATCAGCTATTAATTTTTCTACAGTAGATTTTAAATCTTTAAATGAATTTTTTACTATTTTATCATTTATTGAATCAGCATTAATTGTATTATCATCTTCTTGAAGATTTAACTCTTTTGAATCAAATAAAGATATTAATTTTGTATAGTTTTCATTATTTAATATTGCTTCTTGTTTTAGATACTCAAAAGATGAGTGTAAAATAGATACATTTAGTTTTGATTTATTTAAAAGAATTGTTTCAAGAATATTATGTTGTAAATGATTTAATTCATTAATATTTGAAGGACTTTTAACCTTTATTTGTTGACATAAAGTTTTGAATGAAGTAAGTGGTAAATACTTGTCAAAATTTTTTCTAGTTGCACTTAATATTAATGCAAAAATTGTAAATATTTCTTTATCTAGGTCTAAATCCATAGGTTCTATATCTAAATTTTGTTCAAATGTAATACCATGATATAGTAAGAAATAATCGTTTGTTAAACTCATTTTAAATCTCCCAAAAATATAAAAAGTTAAATATCACTTATGATATTTAACTTTTTATATTTATTATATTAACGAAGGAAAAATCCTTCGTTATAACTATCTAAGTGCTACTAGTTTTCTTCTTAAGTAAGCGATTTTATTTTGTAATGGTAAGTGTTTTGGACAATGGTCTTCACACGCCATTAAAGACATACAACCAAATATTCCATTATCATCACCAATTAATTCATAAAAATCTTCTGCACTTCTTTTATCATGTGGATCTACTTCAAATCTTGCAACTCTATTTAATCCAACAGGTCCCACAAAATCTGGTCTCATTAATGCTGTCCCACAAGAAGCAACACAAATACCACATTCAATACATCTATCTAATTCAAATGTCTCATTTGCTACATCTGGATCGATTCTATCTTCTAATTTTGAAATGTTTACTTCATGGTCATTATGAATCCATGATTCAACTCTTTTTGACATACTATCCATCCATTTACCAGTATTAACAGATAAATCTTTGATTAGTTCAAATGCAGGCATAGGCATTAATTGTAATTTACCACTTGGGTAATTAGCAATTAAAGTTCTACAAGCAAGAGTTGGTTTACCATTTACAACCATTCCACAACTTCCACAAATTCCAGCACGACAAACAAAGTCAAAAGATAAATCAGCATCTTTTTCTTCTCTAATTTTCATTAAAGCAATGAAAAGAGTCATACCTGGAGTTTCTTCTAAATGATAATCAACAAAGTGAGGTTTAGAAACCTTACTTCTTGGATTGAATTTTAAAACTGATATTGTAATATCTCTACCTTTTTCAATACTCATTATAAATCTCCTGCTCTTTCGTTATTCTCTCTATAGTTCATTGGTAAATCAAATGGCATTAAAGCATGTTGGATTTCATGTCTATCTTTACCCTCTGCACTTAATTTTTCACTAATTTCATCAACTTCTAATTGTCTTTTTTCAGATAATTCATTTTCTATAATCATCCCTTTTGCACCATATCCTCTAAATGCAGGAGGCATTTCCATAGTCATAATATCTAATGCTTCATAAGAAATAGTTGGAAGAGTTTGATTTGCATCTGGCCAAGAAGTTAATGTTCTATTTAACCAATTTGCATCATCTCTTTTTAAGAAGTCTTCTCTATAGTGAGCACCTCTTGATTCTGTTCTTTGTAATGCACCTAGTGCAACACATAATGCAATTTTTAACATTCTTGGAACTCTATATGCTTCTTCAAGCTCTGGATTTCCAACTCTTTCTTTTGATTTAACATTGATATGTTTTGTTTTCTTTAATAACTCTTCAAGTTCAGTTACAGCTTCTTGTAAGTGAATACCATCTCTAAAGATACCAACTTTTTCATCCATTAATAATTGCATTCTATTTTTGATTTTGAAAATATCTTCATTACCTTCATAAGCTAAAATTTCATTTAAATAATTGTCTTGTTTATCTAAAAACGTTTGAACCGTTTTTGTTGGAATTGTAACATCATTAGCCAAACAATAATCAGCAAAATAGTTACCAACAATCATACCAGCAACAACTGTTTCAGAAACTGAGTTCCCTCCAAGTCTATTAAATCCATGCATATCCCAACAAGAAGCTTCACCACAAACAAATAAACCATTTAAAGTTTGTGACTCACCAGTTGGTTTTGTTCTAATTCCACCCATTGAGTAGTGTTGCATTGGAAGAACTGGTGCCCATCCTTTTTTACCCTCATCTGCTGGATCAATTCCATTAAAAATTTGGCAAATTTCTTGAACGTCTCTTAGATTTTTCTCAATATGTTCACGTCCAAGAATAGAAATATCTAACCATACGTGGAAACCATACGGAGAAGGAACACCTTTACCATTTCTGATATGTTCAATCATTCTTCTTGAAACAACGTCTCTTGAAGCTAGTTCTTTTTTCTCAGGTTCATAATCTGGCATAAATCTATGACCATCAACGTCTCTTAAGATTCCACCATCTCCTCTACAACCCTCAGTTAATAAAATACCTGATGGTACGATTGGTGTTGGGTGAAATTGTACTGCTTCCATATTTCCTAAAGTTGCAATTCCAGTTTCAAGAGCAATCGCTGCCCCAATACCTTCACAAATTACAGCATTTGTAGTTTGTTTAAATACTCTACCATATCCACCAGTTGCGATACATGTACCTTTTGCAACATAAGCTTCTAATTCACCTGTAATTAAATCTCTTACAATTGCTCCATAACATCTTCCATCTTCATGGATAATTGATAAAGCTTCTTTTCTATCTCTAATATCAACATTATGTCTTAAAGCTTCATTTGCAACACCAAATAACATAGTATGTCCAGTTGCATCTGCTGTATAACAAGTTCTCCATTTTTTAGTTCCACCAAAGTCTCTTGATGTAATTAATCCATGTCTATCAGCATCTTCAGTAATTGTTGTTTTTTTTGCATTGATAACTGCTTCTCTTGATCCCTCTTTAACTCTAGACCAAGGAACCCCCCACGATGCTAATTCTCTAATTGCTTTTGGTGCAGTGTGTACGAACATTCGGGCAACTACTTGATCACATCCCCAGTCAGAACCTTTTACAGTATCAGCAAAGTGTAAATCTTCATTATCACCATCAGACATTTTTGAGTTACCTAAAGATGCTTGCATACCACCTTGAGCAGCAGCACTATGTGATCTTTTTACAGGAACTAAAGATAAAACAGTTGTACTTAAACCTTTTTTTTGTGCAGCAACAGCAGCTCTTAAACCTGCAAGTCCTCCACCAATTACTAATGCATCACAGTAATTAATTTTCATTATGCAATTCCCCCAACACTTTTATTTGTAATTTTGTATTCTATTACACTTGCAGTTGGAGTATATTTTTGACCAACTGTTCCATTTGCCGCATTTTCCATACCAATTTTCATATAAGCTGCTAATGAAGCAAATCCTAATACTAAGAAAAATACAGTTAAAGACCATTTAACTTTTTTTAGTGTTTTTCTTGTAGCTTTAGGATTTTCACCATCAAACCAACCCCATTTAACACACAATCTATAAAGACCAATTGTTCCATGAAATTCAACAGCTAATAATAAAAGAATATATAAAGGCCACATATATTCAGACCAAACTCTATCTGCACTTTCATATGGTCCGATTGCATCTGCATGAGTCATAATAATATATAAGTGAACTGAACCCAAGAAAAACATTGCAAAACCTGTAAAGGCTTGAGTAAACCACAGTTTTGTGTCATCGTGATTCATACTTTTTGCATGAGCTTTCATAACTTGATATTGTTTAAAATTACTAGGTAATTTTCTCATACCTAATGCGGCATGAACAATAAAAATTACAAATACTATAAACGCAATTATAGAAACAATGATTGGTTGCCCTTCATTGAAAATAAAACTACCTTCAAAGAATTTTGTAATTGTATACATAAAATCTTTGCTGATTAAAATTGATGAGACAAAAAGCATATGCCCCCACATAAATAAAGCTAAAAATCCTCCCGTAAAACTTTGCATAAAATCAAGTTTTGCAGGCAATCTACTTTTCTTTCCTTCTTCTGTTTTCCCCAAATAACCTTCTATTAGGTCACTCATTTGCTATCCTTTCTGCGATTTAGATTTTTTAGAATAATAGCGAAATAATAGCTTAAAACTACTTCAAACATCATTATATTTTTGTTAAAAAAAAGGTAAGAAAAGTGGATAAAATTGGACAAGAAAGCCCTAGTTAGGGCTTTTAATTAAGATGGTCTTAGAAGAAAAAATTAATTATCACGAAGAAAAAATGTTACTTATTAACACAGTCTATTTTATAAATAATGATTGAACAGCTAATTGAGTTAAATTAATTATTTGATCAATATTCATAGCAGGAATAAAAAACACAATTGCTGAACCTATTCCACCTAAAACAGTTAATATTGCAACAAAAGCAATAGCATATGTTGAAACTCTTTTATCATTAAATTCAACTGAAATACATTCAACTTTTGGAGGATAAAAATACATTACCGCTATTAATTTAAAATAGTAATATATTGAAACTATTGTTGCAAATATTGCAATAATTGTTAAGATAGTGTATCCCGCATTAATGGCTTCTGTAAATACATAAAGTTTACCTATAAATCCAATAGTTGAAGGAATTCCTGCTAATGAAAATAAAAATATTGTCATCATAGCTGCTAAAAAAGGTCTCTCTTTTGCTAAACCTTTAAAATCATCATAAGTAACTTTTACATTTGTTTCTGAAATAATATGTGAAGCTAATCCAAAAGCTCCAAGAGCTGATAACAAATATGCAATTAAATAAAACATTGTTGCATATGCAGCGTCAATATTAATAATATATCCATCTTTATAACTTAATGCAATGAACGCTAAAAGTAAATATCCCGTATGAACAATAGATGATGCTGTTAACATTCTTTTTACAATTTTTTGAGTAATTGCTAACCAAGTTCCAAAGATTAATGTTAAAACAATAATTACAGTCAAAATTCCATCCCAGAAATCTATAATTGGTGAAATATAGTTTAGTATTGTTCTTAAGAAAAATGAGAAAATTGCAATTTTAAAAGTTGAGGCCATATAGGCTGTAATAACCATCGGTGCCCCTCGATAAACATCAAGAACCCATGATTGAAATGGAAAGGCTGCGATTTTAAATAAAAATGTAAATAAGATTAATGTTAATCCAATATACACAAGAATCATATCATCAGAACTAGCTGTTCCTATAAATGCAGATATATTAGCTAAGTTTGTACTTTGAGTTGCTCCATAAATTAAAACAACACCTAAAAGATAAAAAGCTCCAATAAATGATCCCAAAACTAAATATTTGAAAATTGCTTCAACCCTTTTTGAGTCATCAGAGTTATAACCAACCATAATATAAACTGAAAAAGATGCAATTTCTAGTGCAACGTAAGCAGTTACTAACTCATTTGCATGGGCTAAAATCATCATTCCAAATAAAGCAAAAAGTAAAATTGAAAAAAATTCACCTTTAAAATAAGATCTATGTTGGAAATAATGTTCACCAATTAAAAGAGTAAGCAATGTACTACTTATTAATAAAATGTTGAAAAAGTTTGAAAAAGTATCAAAAGTTAAAACATTGTTTAATAAACTCATATAAGGTTGAACTGAAAAAGAGTTATTTACATTACATAAAGTAAAACCTAATGCAATAATTAGAAAAAATGAAGAAACAATAATAAAATCTTTTACAACAAATTTTTCATACATACTCATAAACATAAGTACTAATGCACCAGTTAATATAATTAGTTCAGGAAGTAAATAGATAATTTGACTCATTTTTCAGCTCCAATTTGTAAAATATCATTTAAGTAGTGAGTTACAGTTGGTTCAAATTTATTCATAAAAATTTCTGGATAAAATCCCATTAAAAATACTAAAATTACCCATGGAATAAATCCTATAATCTCTTTTATTTTTAAATCTCTCATTACAAGTTCTTTTGAACCCTCAGGTCTATTTTGCAATATTGCTCTTTGAAACATCCATAACATATAAGAAGCTCCAATTATTACAGTAAGAGTTGCTATATATCCTAAAGTATGATTAAATTCATAAATACCAAAAATGATTAAAAGTTCAGATACAAAACCATTTGTTCCTGGAAGTCCAATGTTTGCAAATAACATAACAGCAAATATAAAAGTGAATATTGGAGCTTTTTTTGCAATTCCACCTAAGTCTTTTATAGTTTTAAATCCTGTTTGTTCATGCATTAATCCAACAAGTAAAAACAGAGCTCCAGTTGCAATTGCGTGTGCAATTATTAAATATAATGCTCCATTTATTCCATAAGAGTTAAGGGAAAAAATACCAGCAGAGATAAAACTTAAGTGAGATGCTGATGAATAAGCAAACATTCTTTTAATATCGTCTTGCATAAGTGCTGCAATTCCAAAATAAACAAGTCCAAATAATCCAATAGCTACAAACCAAGTTGAAAATTCAACATAAATTTCTGGAAATATTGGAATCATAAATCTAACTATTGCATAAACTCCAAGTTTTGCCATAATTGATGATAATAAAAAAACTGCACCAGTTGGGGCATTTTTATATGTTTCCATAATCCAAGTGTGAAGTGGAAAAATTGGGATTTTAATAGCAAAAGCAGCTAAAAATGCTAAAAATAACCAAACTTTTGTATCGTAAGGAATAGTTGTAATTAGCATTAATTTATCATAAGCAAAAGACCAAACACCAAATTCATTATGATAAGAAACACCTAAATATAAAATTGAAATGAACATTAATAATGAACCAGCCATTGTATAAACAGTTACTTTAATAGTTGTAAATACTTTGTCACCAAAGCCGTAAGAACCAATCATTAAGAATACTGGTAAAAGCATAACTTCCCAAAAGAAGTAGAAAAGTACAATATCTAAAGATAATAAAGTACCTGTTACTCCTGTTTGAACTAAAAGCATATTTATCCAATAACCTTTTGTTTTTCCTTCCCATAATAATAAATAAGCAGTTGGAATTAAAATAGCAATCATCATTAAAATAGTAAGAGAAAAACCATCTAATCCAATATAATAATTTATTCCATAAGTTTCAATCCAAGGAACATTTGTAACAAATTGCATACCTGCACTTGGAGCAAATTCAATATATATTTTTAATACAAGTGCCAAAATTACAGTTGTAGTTAAAAAGGCTATATTTCTAATTGCATTTACATCTCTTGTTGTCATCATTAATCCAAATGCAACAACAGCAGGTAAAAATATAATAAATGAAAGAATATCTGAACTCATACTATAATCCTAATGTGATATATAAATAGATAAAGATTGAAGTCATACCTATTAGCATAAATGCAGCATAAAATCTAACATTTGCATTTTGTATCATGGCAACTCTTTTACCAATATTTACAAAACCAATTGATGAATTCATAACAAATGCATCAATAACTTTTTCATCTAAAACTTTATCAATAAATGTTGATAGTTTTTTTGTTGATTGAACAAATAAAACATTATAAATCTCATCAATATAAAATTTATTTCCTATTATTCCTGTTTCATCTTCTGGTTTTGTTACATCAAATTTTGCATATTTTTTATGAGCTACTACAATTCCAGCAGCTGCAACTATAACTGATAGAATCATTAAAACATACTCTGTTAAGTGACTCATGTGAATATGTTTTGAGTGAAGTTGTTCTAACCAAGTATCTACAAAATGATTTCCACCAAAAACAGCAGGAAGATTTAAAAAACCAGCACCAATAGCACCAATAGCTAAAATCAATAAAGGAATAGTTATTGTTTTTGATGTGTAAACATAATGTTCATTGTGATGGTTTGGTGCCACAAAAACTATGTAGTACATTCTAAACATATAAAATGCTGTTAAAAAGGCTGTAAACATACCAATTATCCAAATAAAATATTGACCTTCTTGAAAAGCAGCTGCTAATATTGCATCTTTTGAAAAGAATCCAGAAAATGGAGGAATCCCAGAAATTGCAATAACTCCAACTAAAAAAGTTGTTCCAATAATTGGTAAAGTTGCTCTATGTTGTGCAATTTTGAAAATATTTTGTTCATGATGAACTGCCATAATTACACCACCTGCTCCCATGAATAACATTGCTTTAAAAAATGCATGTGTAAATACATGAAAAAGTCCAGTTGAATAAAAACCAAGTCCAACGGCAATGAACATATACCCTAATTGACTCATAGTTGAGTAAGCTAGAATTTTTTTAATGTCTGTTTGTCTTGTAGCAATGATTGCTGCAAATAAAGCTGAAAAAGCTCCAATATAAGCTATGAATAATCCTATTTCTTCGATTCCAGCATATAAAAAGTGAAATCTAGCAACCATATAAACCCCAGCTGTTACCATTGTTGCTGCATGAATTAAAGCTGAAATTGGAGTAGGTCCTGCCATTGCATCAGGAAGCCAAACATAAAGAGGAATTTGAGCTGATTTTCCCATGGCTCCAATGAATAATAAAAAACCTGAAAGAAGTAATAATTCATTTGAAACATTACCTAAGTTTGCTTCAATTGAATCAAAAGATAAATCAACTTGACCTAAGGCAAAAAATAGAGTTACAATTCCTAATATAAAACCAAAATCCCCAACTCTATTTGCGATAAATGCTTTGTTTGCAGCTAATACATTCATAGCATTTCCATAATAGAATTTAATTAAAAGGTATGAACAAACTCCAACACCTTCCCATCCTATAAATAAAATAATTGGATTATCAGCTAATACTAAAATTAACATAGAAGCTAGAAATAAGTTAAAATAGGCAAAAAATTTACCATATCCACTGTCACCTTTCATATATCCAACTGCATAAATATGAATTAGCCAACCAACAAAAGTTACAAACATTGACATAAATATTGAAAGATTATCACCTAAAAAAGCCATTTCAATATTTAATTTATCAACACTTAACCAAGTGAAAAGTTGTTGTTTAAAGATAATTTTTTCATCATTCATTCTTAAAAATAGAGAAAGAGTTATTAAAAAAGAGATAAAAGGAGTTATTGTTCCAATTAATGAAAAATAAATATCAGATATCTTACTTTTTTTTATGTTGTAAAAATATAATAAACCACTTAAAATTGATCCTAAAAGAGGAGCCAAAATAATCCATACTAATAGTGAGGTATTCATGAATTTTCCCCCTGTGTTAGAGTATTGAAAATATCAGTATCCAAAGATTTTCTTGATCTGTATAATAAAATTATAACAGATAAAAATATTGCAGCCTCAGCAGCAGCAATTGATATAACCATAATTGTAATAATTTGTGGATCCATATTAAAATGGTATCTAGCAAAGGTTACTAAAAATAGATTAACTCCATTTAGCATAAGTTCAAGTGACATATAAATAACGAAGATATTTCTTCTTGCAATCACTCCAATTACTCCAATAGAGAATAACATCATTGATACAAAGGCGTAAGATGTTAATGAAATCATAATTGTTCTCCTTCGTTATTAAGTTTAGATTTTCTTCTTTTTGCAAGTACAACTGAACCAATAAGTGCAATTAATAGTAAAATAGAAATTAATTCAAAAGCAATAAACCAATTATTATATAGTTCCATTCCTACGGGTTTTATATCTCCAAATTCTGTGTTACTAATACTTAAATCTTTTTCAGGTAATTTAGCAACAGCTTTTAATATAAGAATATTTAATGGAATCATAATAATAGCCCCAATAGCTATCAGCTTATATTTATTTGGCTCTTTTGGTAAATCTTCTTCTTTAATATTTAAGAACATCAATATGAATAAAATTAGTGTCATAATTGCACCAGCATAAACAATAATTTGAACTAGAAATAAAAATGTTGCATTTAAAAGTGCAAACATTCCAGCAACACTTAACATTGTTATTAAAATACCAAGGGCACTATACATTGGATTTGTATATACAATCATGGCAATTGCACCACTAATTGCTAAAAATGCCAATGCAATAAAAATTAAATCAGCCATTGTTTAAATCCTTTGATCTTTCATTTGCCATTAATGCTTTTTTATCAAGTATAAAATCTTCTCTTTTACTAGCTGTAAATGCAAAAATTCCTGTATCCATTCTAATTGCATCACAAGGACAAGCTTCAACACAATATCCACAAAACACACACTCTAAAAGGTCAATTTTAAACTCTTTTGGCCTTTTTTCATCATAACCATCAAATCTCTCTTGGGCTTCAATAAAAATACAATCAGCTGGACAGGCAGTTGCACACATAAAACATGCAACACATTTTTCAGTGTCATTTTCATGTTTTGTAAGCCTGTGAACACCTCTATATCTTTCATTTAAATCTGTCGGTTGAACTTCTGGATATTGCATAGTTTTTAAATTATTTATATCAGTAAGGTTTTTAACAAAATGTTTAAATGTTGTTTTCATTCCCCCTGCAATTGCAGGAAGGTATAGTTTATCTTTGAATGATTTACCGTATCTTGGTACTACTTTTATTCCCATTTTAACTTCCTCTTACTACAACAAAGATTGCAGTTATTACGATATTTAAAAGTGCTAATGGAATTAGTACTTTCCAACCTAACATTTGTAATTGATCATATCTGAATCTTAAAACTGTCCATCTAACCCAAATATAAACAAAAGCCATCATAAAAAATTTAATTAAAAAAGTCCCTACTTGTATAACTGCTGTTGCAATATTTACACCATTAGTTCCAAGTCCAGTGATTAAAAAAGCGATTAATACAATCATAATAAATACAGCTATAGAAGAGAATACAGCTGTTAAAACTTTTGTCTCTTTTTCCCTTGACTTATTAGCTCCAATTGCACGATTATTTTTTTTCATCCATCTAATAAAAAAATAGATTTTAATTGGAAGAATTATTACTATTGCACTAATTACATAAATAATATTACTTTGAATTGCTTGAGTATCTAGCCATGGGATTTGATAACCACCAAAAAACAAAGTCACTATAAGTGCACTTGATGCACTCATTGCTGCATATTCCCCAACTTGAAAAAGTCCAAATTTCATAGCTGAATATTCTGTATGATAACCAGCAACTAACTCTGATTCTCCCTCTGCTAAGTCAAATGGAGCTCTATTTGTTTCTGCAAAGGAACAAACTATAAAAATAATAGCAGCCAATGGTTGTATAAATATTCCCCACATAGGAACAACGCCAAAATAAGTTCCAGCTTGAGCATTTACTATATCTGTTAAATGAATTGAACCATAAGATATAATCATAGAGATAATTGCAAGTCCCATAGCGGCTTCATATGAAATAACCTGAGCTGAAGCTCTAATTGAACCTAAAAGTCCATATTTACTTCCAGAAGAATATCCTCCAAGAATAATTCCATAAACACTAAGTCCTGCAAAGGCTAAAAACCACATAATTCCCAATTGATTTGGAATTGCTTGCATAATATTTTCTTTTCCGTCAATTACTAAAACATCAGCAAATGGAATAACTGCAAATGTTAAAAAAGAACAGAAAAATACAATAACAGGTGCTATTGTAAAGAAAAATTTATATTTTATATGTGAAGCTGTAAAGTCTTCTTTGAATATAAGTTTTAACATATCAGCAAAACTTTGTATTACACCACCTAATCTAAATGGTCCAATATGACATCTATTTGGACCACTTCTATCTTGCATAAACGCAGATATCCTTCTCTCCCACCATACAAAAACAGGAGTTAATCCAACTGCTAGAATAACAGTTATAAATATATTTACAATTATAATAACTATTGATGAAGTACTCATACAGTTCCTTTCTCAATCATAGATTTTAGATCTTCGATTATTGTTGTAATAGTTTTTTGTGGAGTATTTTTATTCATTTTTGAAATAACTTTTTGTTTAATTCCATCCGCATTTATATATGTCCCTGATTTCTCATAAAATGAAGCAAGAGGAATAGCAACATTTGAATATTGAATAGTTTCACAGTTATGACTAAATAAAGAGATTACTTTTTTATTTTCAAGTAAAGATTTATTATTATCAAAATAGTTATTTTCTATTATTATTACTAAAGAAGCAGAATTTAATGATGAATCAAAGAACTCTTTTGTTTCATTTATTTCTAACTCTTTAAATGAGTTTCGATTAACCGCTCTATCATTATTTTTTAAATAATCATCTCCAAAATTTTCATCTATTGTATTTGGAGAATAACCAGAAACTTGAACATTTAATTTAATTGCTAAATTTTTTACATTTAACATCTCTTCATAAGAAAGATTTGCACTTAATACAAACAGAATATTTTTATTTGTTGATAGTTCTTTAAAAATATGTGTAATTGTATTATCAATTAATGTTGGATTTTTATCAATTTGTGCAGTTTCAAATCTATTTGTGCTTTCATTTGTGTAAGATAATCTTCCCTCATCACACATAAACCAACCATTTATAGCTTTATTTACTCTTGGTCTAAATCTGAAAATTTGGTCATCTTTATATTTTTCTTTTCTATGATCAACATAAATATTGCACCCTTTTGAACAACCATTACAAATTGCATCAAAAGTCTCTAAGAACCAAACTCTTTGTTTAAATCTAAAGTCTTTATTTGTTAAAGCTCCAACTGGACAAATATCAATAACATTCATAGCATAAGGATTATCAAGAGGCTTTCCAGGGAAAGTTCCAATCACTGAGTGATCTCCTCTATTTATAACACCTAACTCATTTGTTTTTGTAATATTTGAGCAAAATCTTATACATCTAGTACAAAGTACACATCTTTCTTGATCAAGCATTACGTTAGAACCTAAGTCAGTTCTTTTTCTTGCATGATTTTTTGCTTCTACATTTATTCGCGATTCATAAAAACCAGATAACATGTAGTAATCTTGTAGTTTACACTCTCCTGCTTGATCGCAAGTAGGACAATCTATTGGATGATTAATAAGTTCAAGTTCAAGAATATCTCTTCTAACTTTTTCAATATTTTTACCCGTTGTTCTTACAATCATTCCATCTTTAATAGGAGTGTCACAGGCAATTTGAGGTCTTTTTTGACCCTCAATTTCAACCATACACATTCTACAATTTCCATCTTTTCCTAAGGCTTGGTGATAACAAAAATGAGGTATATGGATGTTTTCATCCAATAACTTGTCAATTAACAAGCTGCCTTTGCTAGCTTGCATTTGTGCTCCATTGATTGTGATGTCAACCATTTCACTCATATTTTATCCCCTTACACTTAAGTTAGTTTTTTTCTTAGTTACCTGTATATAATTGTCTAGGTCTTGCTATTTTGTGTTTTGGATCTTGTTTTAATTCTGACCATTGAGCTAACCAACCTGGAGTTCTACCAATAACAAAGATTGGAGTAAACATTGCAATTGGAATTCTAAGTGCAGTTAAAATTACACCTGAATAGAAATCAATATTTGGATATAAACCTCTTTCTTTGAAGTAATCATCACTTAATGCAGCTTGTTCAACAGCATGTGCAATATCAAGTAATTTAGAATCAAGTTTTAACTCTTCTTTTAATTTATCTTGTAAACCTTTTAATGTTTCAGCTCTTGGGTCTCTATTTTTATAAACTCTATGTCCAAATCCCATTAATCTGAATGGGTCATTTCTATCTTTTGCTTTTGCAATATAAGTAGGAACATTTTTAACATCACCAATTAATCTTAATTGATCCATAACTTTTTCATTAGCTCCACCATGAGCAGATCCCCATAGAGCAGAGATACCAGAAGCAATTGCAACATAAGGATGAGCTTCAGTAGAACCTACATTTCTAACAGTTGTTGTAGAAGCATTTTGTTCATGATCAGCATGTAAAGTTAAGATTGCATCAAGTGCATCAATTTCAACTTGTTTGATTTCATCATTTACTCCATCACCTAAATATTTCATTTTTCCACCTGGATATGCTCTTAACATATATAAGAAGTTTTCAGTGAAATATCTATTTACATCTGGATAAATTAGTGGTGTACCAATTGAATTTCTATAAGCCATAGCAGCAATAACTGGCATTTTAGCTAAAATTCTTCTTCTCATCATTTTAAATTGTTCTTCATCTTCTAAATGTAAATGATCTTTATAAAATGCTGCTAAAGCCATAGTTGCAGCTCCCATAGTTGCCATTGGGTGAGCTCCATCTGGTAATGCATCAAATAATCTAATGATTCCTTCATGTAAGAATGATCTATGTCTGATTTCTAAATCAAAGTTTTTAGAAGCTTCAGGAGTTGGAAGTTTTCCTCTCATTAATAAATAAGAAACATCTAAGAAAGAGTGTTTACCAGCTAAATCTGTAATATCATAACCTCTATATCTTAATTCAGAATTTTCACCATCAATAAATGTGATTTTTGATTCACAAGATGCAGTTGAAGTGTAACCTGGGTCATAAGTAAACATTCCTGAGTCTTTGTAAAATGTAGATATATCTACAACGCTAGGTCCTCTTGTTCCATCAACTATATTATATTCATATGATTTGCCATTTCTGTTATCTGTTAATGTCATTGTATTTTTTGTCATAATTTCTCCTGTTATTAGTTAGTTTAGTTTTTAAAATATAAATTAAATTCGTGAGGGAATTTTTTTACAATACTTTGAATAATATCTTTTACAGCAGGTGCAAAAACACAAATTGTTTTTCCATTCATTGTATTACATATGTCAAGTATTGTATTTAAATCCTCTGTTGAACCATCGCCACTTATGATTTTTTTCAAAATCTTATCTATCCAGCCAGTACCTTCTCTACAAGGTGTACATTGACCGCAAGATTCATGGTGATAGAACTCTATCAAATTTTTAGCTACATCAACCATAGATGTATCTTGATCAATAACTATCATTCCTCCTGTCCCTAAAGTTGAACCTATACTTCCCATAGACTCATAATCTAATACCGCTATTTCAACTTCATCTGCTGTTAAAATTGGACAAGATGAACCTCCTGGAATAATTGCTTTTAATTTTTTCCCCTCTCTCATCCCTCCGCCAATTTGATTTAAAAAATCTATCATTTTATTTCCATATGCTATTTCATAAACACCTGGATTTTTCACAGGTCCTGAAATTGCAAATAACATAGTCCCAGGTGATTTTTCTGTACCATATTTTGTATAGCCTATTGCACCATTTTCAACAATATTTGGTACACTAGCAATTGTTTCAACATTATTAACAGTTGCTGGATTATCAAAAAACCATTCACACTCTTTTCCTGCAGGTTTAAGTCTGGGATGTCCTCGTTTCCCCTCAAGTGATTCAATAAGTGCTGATTTTTCTCCACAAATATAAGCTCCACCACCTCTATGAACTGTAATATCAAGTTTAAAATCATATTTATTCATGATTTTATCACCAATAATTCCATTTTCGTAGGCTTCTTTTATTGCAACATTCACTCTATCAATAAAAAATTTATATTCACCTCTTATGTAAATATATGCATGGTGAGCATTTATTGCATAACAAGTACAAATAATTCCTTCAATTAAAAGATGTGGGTCGTATTGGAAAATTTGTTTATCTTTAAAAGTCCCTGGTTCTGATTCATCTCCATTTACGATTAGAAAAGCTGGTCTTGGATCATTTTTAGGCATTAATTCCCATTTTGGTCCACAAGCAGCTCCACCACCACCTTTCCCTCTAAGTCCTGATGCTGTAACTTCTTTTATAACATCATCTGGATTCATAGAAAAAAGTTTGTCAATAGAAGAATATCTTCCATTTGCAAGAGCAACTTCTAATTTATGAGAATTTGGAATGTCAAAATTTTTGCTTACAATTTTTGTTATCATTTTTTGCACTCCTTAATTAATTCATCAACTTTTTCTATAGTTAATTTTTCATGGTATTCACCATTTAAAGCAAACATCGGAGCTCCACCACAAGCTCCCATACATTCAACTTCGCTTAAATGAAATAATCCATCTTCACTTGTTTGTCCAGCTTCAATTCCTATTGTTTGTTTTATGTAATTTTTTATTTCTTGAGAACCACATAACATACAAGATAGAGTTTTACATAATTCAATATGATATTTTCCAATAGGTTTTAGGTTAAACATAGTATAAAAAGTTGCAACTTCATATACTTGAATAGGAGTTTTTCCTAATTTATCAGCTACATAAATCATTGATTCAGGGCTAAGCCATCCCTCTTGTTCTTGAACTAACCAAAGAGCAGGTAACATACAAGAGTCAATTTTTGGATATCTTGATACATATTCTTGAAATTTAACTTCATTCTCAGGTGTATATTTAAAAGTATTCATTATCTATCAAACTCCCCGGCAATAAAATTCATACTCGCCATTGTAACAACAGCATCTGCTAACATTCCACCTTCAAAAATTTTTGATAGGGCTGAAAGTGAATAAAAGCAAGGAGGTCTACATTTAACTTTGTAAGGTCTTCCACTTCCATCACTAACTATGAAAAATCCTAACTCGCCATTCGCGGCTTCAGTTGATGAATAATATTCACCTTTGGGAACTTTTATTCCCTCAAATGTTAATTTGAATTGATTCATTAAACCCTCAATATTTCCATAAACATCTTTTTTACTTGGAAGTAAAATTCCTGGAGCATTTACATTTATAGGTCCATCAGGAAGTACCTTCATAGCTTGTTTAATAATACTAATAGATTGTCTCATTTCTTCAAATCTACACATCATTCTGTCGTAAATATCTCCATGACTTCCTACAACAATGTCAAAATCAAAATTTTCATATCCATAATAAGGTTTATTTTTTCTCAAATCATGAGCTACACCAGCAGCTCTTAAATTTGGTCCAGTAATTCCATATTGAATTGCAAAATCTGGTTTTATAACACCAACATCTTGAGTTCTATCTAAGAAAATCTTATTATGAGCAATTAATGATAAAGCGTCATCAATAGCTGTTTGCGTTGCTTTTAAAACTGCTGTTAAATCTTCATTAAAACCATCATATAAATCAAATTCTAAACCACCAATTCTTGTGTAAGTATTTGTTAGACGTGCACCTGTTAATTTTGATAATAAATCATAAGCCATATCACGTGGAGCAAATAGATACCAAAAGTTTGTTAGTCCACCTAAATCAACCATATTTGCTGCATTACAAACTAAATGGTCAATAATTCTACTTAATTCACCAATAATTACTCTTATCATTTTGGCTCTGGGAGTTATGTCAATATTTAACATCTCTTCAACCGCTTTTGAATAACCAATATTATTTAAAATAGCACTACAATAATTTAATCTATCAGTATATGGAATAATTTGTGAATAAGTGTGAGTTTCACAAGATTTTTCAAAACCTCTATGTAAATATCCAATTTCTGTCACACAAGCTGCAATTGTTTCACCTTCCATTGCAACAAAATTTCTTATTGTTCCATGACTTGCTGGGTGTGATGGTCCTACATTTAATAACATTAAATCATTAATATCTTCTGGTGTATAACCTTTTGATGCTAATAAAGGGTTCATTTCATCCATCAAATCTTCAGTTTCAGTACAGATTTGACCTTTTGTGATTTCATAATCTTTTCTTAAAGGATGTCCAACAAACTGATGATGATTTAAAACTCTTTTTAAATTAGGATGACCTTTGAACTTAATACCATACTGGTCATAAGCTTCTCTTTCTGCCCAATTTGCAGATTCATATAAATCACTAGCAGTTATAACTTCAAGAGTATTATCATCAACAAAAGCTTTTATAGAAATTTGATTTTTAAATGAATAATCTCTTAAAATATAAACCACAGCAAATCTTGATGGAGTTGTATCTGGAAATTTTAAATAATCAACTACTGTAATATCTAATAATATTGTGTAATTTTCTTCATTTTTTAATCTTAAAAGAGTTGTTCTAATATCTTTAGAATCAATTAATAAATCACAATTAAGCATCTAAAAATCCTTTAAACTCTTTTACTCTATCTTTTAAAATAGATTCATCATGTGCTCTTTCTTGAATTCTCATAATTGCATCAAGAATAGCTTCAGGACGTGGAGGACAACCTGCAATATATTCATCTACTGGAATAATTTGATCTATTCCTTGAAGAGTTGTATAGTTATCATAAAAACCTCCACTACATGCACATGCACCCATAGAAATAACCCATTTTGGTTCACACATTTGTTCATAGATTTTTTTTAAAATAGGAGCTTGTTTATATGAAATAGTTCCAGCAACAATTAATAAATCTGCTTGTCTTGGAGAAAATCTTACAACTTCTGCTCCAAATCTTGATAAGTCATATTTAGAACCAGCAGCAGCCATAAATTCTATGGCACAACAAGCTGTTCCAAATACCATTGGCCATAATGAGTATGATCTTCCCCAATTTACTGCATGATCAAGTCTCGTTGTAACAATAGAGTCACCTAATTTAGATTCAACTCCTAATCCCATGATAAAGCCTTTTTCTTATAAAGATAAATTAATCCTGCGAAGAGTAATCCCATAAATATAAACATTTTAAAAAGTCCGAAATAACCTAACTCTAAAATATTTATAGCCCAAGGAAACATAAAAATTATTTCCACATCAAATAATAAAAAGGAAATGGCAACTAAATAAAACTTGACAGAAAATCTAAAATTAGTTGTTCCAATAGGATTAGTAACCCCACTTTCATAAACACTATTTTTCATTTCTGAGTTTTCGTTTTTTGGGCCAACAAATTTGCTAAGTACAAATACACTGGTAAGTATAAGGCCAATAGCCACAAAAATAACAGAGGCTAGAATTAATTGAGTTGACATTTTTCCCCCTATTTATTAAATATTATTCACTGATTGTACACTAATTTATAATACATTATAAAGTTTTCCACATATTTACAAGTATTAATCTTTATAGTGAGAAAAAAGGTAATACTTTGCTATTTTTTTGCTATGAAAATTCTTTAGATAACTGATTTAGTGCTATTTCTAGGGCTTTTTGACTAAGAGCTAGATTTAATCTAAAATGTTTATCTCCACTGCTACCAAAAGAAACACCATCATTTAATGCTATTTTTGATTTTGTAAGTAATATATTTTTAATTTCATTATGTGAAAGATTATATTTAGAAAAATTCAACCATAAAAGATAAGTTGCTTCTGGAATATTAAAATCAATCTTCATATTTTTCTTTTTTAAATAATCTTTTGCAAACTCAATATTACTTAAAAGATATTTTTTTAATTCTTCAACAAATACTGAACCATTATCATAAGCTGCTTTTGTAGAAATATATCCAAAAAAGTTTATTGATTGAATTTCTCTTTTTTGAGCAATTTTTTTAAATTTATCTAAAATCTCTTCATTTTTACTTATAGCATATGCACAATTTAATCCAGCAATATTAAAAGTTTTTCCAGCACTATTTAAAGTAATAGTTTGATTTGCAATCTCTTTTGATATTGAAGCTAATGGAGTGAATTTTTTAAATGTAATATCTGAATGAATTTCATCTGAAATTATTGTAATATTGTGTTTTAAACAAATAGTTGCAAGTTTTTCAAGTTCTTCTTTACTCCAAACACGACCTACTGGATTGTGAGGTGAACAAAGAGCTAGAATTTTTGTTTTAGAAGTGATTTTAGATTCTAAATCTTCTAAATCCATAGTGTAATAACCATTGTCATTTTTTAATTCATTTATTACTACTTTTCTATTATTTGCATTTACAGACTTAAAAAGTGGAGGATAAACTGGAGTTTGAACAATTACTTCATCACCTTCATTACTAAAGGCTTCAATGCAAGCACTATAAGCTGGAACAACACCATTTATCATATAAATATCTTCTTTGTATATTTCCCAAGAGTGTTGATTCTTTTGCCAGTTTATTATTGATTCATATAAAGCATCACTATCTATGCTATAACCATAAGAAGCATTTTTCGCAGCATCAATAATTGCCTCATTTATAAAACTTGGAGTTTTAAAATCCATGTCTGCAACCCAAAGTGGATTTAGATCTTCATATCCAAAATATCTTTTTAAACCATCCCACTTTGCACAATTTGTATTTTTTCTATTAACTACTTCATCAAAATTGTATTCTATATTATCAAGCATATGTAAAACCTCTATTATAAACTATTTTTTATTGATAAAATGATATAAGATTTATACTAATTACCTTATTAGGTTAACTTTGGGGAAGAAATGAAAGAAGCTATTGAACTATTAAAAAAGAATGATTTACTAAAAATTATTGATGATGAACTAGATATTTATTTAGAAATTCCACACATTGCATATATAGAAGTTAAAAAAGAGGATTCTAAAGCAATCTTATTTACAAACGTAGTGGATAAAAAAAACAATAAAAAATTTGATATTCCAGTATTAATGAATGTATTTTGTAATGAAAAAGCGGTAAACCTTTTTATTGGTGATGGGGATAAAATAGGACGAGAAATTGAAAGCCTATTAAAAATGAAACCACCTACAACTTTTAGTGAAAAGCTTTCAACTTTTGGAAAACTATTTGCACTTAAAAACACAATTCCTAAAAAAAATAAAGGAAAAGGTGAGTGTCAAGAAGTTATAAAATTAGGTGCTGATGCGAAACTTTCTGATTTACCAATTCTTACAACTTGGGAGCAAGATGGTGGGCCTTTTATTACAATGGGACAAGTTTATACAACTTCATTAAATGGTGAATTAAAAAACTTAGGAATGTATAGACTTCAAGTATATTCTGATAATACTCTTGGAATGCATTGGCAAATTCATAAAGATTCAAATCACTTTTTCCATGAATACAAAGCTGCTGGTAAAAAAATGCCAGTAAGTATCGGAATTGGTGGAGATCCTATGTATATTTGGTGTGGACAAGCGCCACTTCCAATTGGTGTTTTTGAACTTATGCTTTATGGATTTGTAAAAAATAAAAATGCTCAACTTGTAAAATCAATAACAAATGATATTTATGTTCCAAGGGATAATGACTTTATTATTGAGGGATTCGTAGATCCTTCAAAACTTCGAATTGAAGGGCCTTTTGGAGATCACACAGGTTATTACACCCTTGAAGAAGAGTATCCATTTATGGAAATTACTGCAATCACATCAAAAGCAAAACCTACATTTTTAGCAACAGTTGTTGGAAAACCACCACTAGAAGATAAATATATGGGACATGCAACAGAGAGAATATTTTTACCATTATTAAAAACAACTGCTCCTGATTTGATTGATTATTATATGCCTGAAAATGGAGTATTTCATAATCTAATTTTAGCGAAAATTAAAACTTTATACCCAGGACATGCAAGTCAAATGATGCATGCATTTTGGGGAGTAGGGCAAATGAGTTTTGTAAAACATGCTATTTTTGTAGATGAAAAAGCACCAGATTTAACAAATCATGATGAGGTTATAAAATATATTTTAAATAGGATAAATGTTGATGATATGTTAGTTTCTAGGGGTGTTGTTGATGCCCTTGATCACTCAAGTCCAAAATTTGCAGTTGGTGGAAAGCTAGGACTTGATTGTACTGGTGATGAAATCGAAGAGTTGGGAATCACACTTTTAGAAGATAGTGAATTATTATCTAAAACACAAAATATTACAGCAGAAGTAAAAGATTTAAAACAATATTTTAAAGATACAAAAAATCCAATTACAGTAATAAGCGTAGAAAAAACAAGAAATCAAAAATATCTTTTTGAAGATTTAAAACCACTATTTGAACATATTAAAATTTTAATAATTGTAGACGCAGCTAAAAATGATGTTACAAATCCATATATGTTAGTTTGGAGAGTTGCTAATAATATTGACTCTAACAGAGATTTATTTATTGATGGACACACTATTTGTTTGGATGCTACTGATAAAAACTCATACGACAATTTCAAACGAAGATGGCCTGATGATGTTGATTGTACAAAAGAGGTAATTGAATCGTTAAGACAAAGAAAAATCTTAGATGTAAGTGATGAATTTATAAAACAATTCTATTTATAAAAAATAAAAGTTTGCTCTTAAGAGCGAACTTTTATATAACTGGCCTGTTTAATCTCATATAATACAAAGATGTAAGTGCTAATCCAAAAGTAATAGCTCCTAAAATTGCCAATGCTCTTAAGAAGTTTTCTATAAATAATTCAATTAATTCAGGTGTAACTCCATGGGAATTCATATCAACTAAAGCAATCATTGCTGTAAATGCATAAGTTCCAGGAATCATAGGAATAATTGCAGCAACTGAATATACAGGTCTTGGAATCAAAAATTTTCTTGACCATTTAAGAGTTATATATCCTATGTATGAAGAAGCAATAAAAGTTGAAAGCTCAATAGAAGCCCCAAGTTCAATAGATACATTTCTAATAATATAAGTAATTCCACCTCCTAGTGCACAAAACTTCAAAGTATGTTTTGGAACATTAAAAAGCATTGCAAATCCAGTTGAAGCGATACTTGCAAAAATTGATTTAATTAAAATATCTAAAATTATTTCCATTTTACCACCCTTTGATATTAAAAATTGACATTGCTAAAACTATACCTGATGATGAAGCAATAGTTAAAAGTATTGCTTGAAGCCATCTTCCCCAACCCATACTTAGATAACCTTTGAATGAATCTAAAAATGAGTTTACAAAAGGAACTCCTGGAACCAAAAGTAAAACACTTGAAGCTAAAATAATATTTGGAGTGGTACTAATATTTAGCAATATTACAAGACTTGCTAGAGTTGTTGCTATAAATGAAGTAATACCAAAAGTAATCATCATTAGAAATCTTTTTCTATTTAGTTCTTGTCTTACAAACATGGCAAAACTTGCAACGGCAAAAGTAATAAAAAATGCTGGTAAATCTCCATGTTGTAGCTTTGAAAATGATGCACAGGCAAATCCCACCATAAATACAACTAACCATCTATTATAGTGGTTTGGTTTTATATCTTTTATAGTTAACATAACAAAATCTGCATCATGTTTTGTTCTTTCCATTTCTATAACCATTTGTTGTACATCACAAACAATCGACATATTAATGGGTTTATGATGAACTCTTCTTGTTGTTGTAACTGATTGATTGTTATATAAAGTTGTTAATACAATAGCTGATGGAATTAGTGACATTTCAACAGAATTAACACCTAAGGCATTTCCTAATCTTTGAGCTGTTTGTTCAACTAAGATGCTTTCTGCTCCAAATTCGAGCATTAGTACAGCTGCTTTTATGATAGCTTGGGTAATTTTTGTTTGTTCTGGGTGGGTTATTTCTGACATGCTTCTTTATTATCTATGTGAATTTTTTTGGAATTATAACTAAATATATTAGATTAAATTGTGCCCCTATGTATAAAATTTAATAAAAAGAGTTTATTAGATATAATTTTTCAAATAAAGGCATATCTTGAAAAAATTAACAACTTACTATACAAATAAAAATATATTATTCAAAGAGATAAAACAGATTTTACCAAAGCAATTAGATTCAAGAAAAAAAATAGATATTTATTGTGCAACAACGATTGATGCGAAATTTTATGCAATATTTATAGTTGATTCAAAAAGTAGATTTATAAGAAAAAATGCAAATGACTTAATGGAACTTTGTGAAAAATTAGCAGTTTATTTAGACCATAATTTTAAGAAAAAAGAGTTATTAATCTCAAGTCCTCTTTGCTCAAAAGCAAAAGAGTATTTAAAACAAAATGATTGGAGTGTTAGAGTTGATTTTATGTGATATTGGAAATACAACTTATCATTTTTTGATAAAGGGTAAACATAAAAAGTATTTTTTAGATGAAAAAGTTCCTCCTTTTGATGATGAGGTTTATTTTGTTTCTGTAAATGAAAAAGCTAGTAAAAAATTAATCAAAAAAAATCCCCATGCTAAAAATATAAATAAACTTCTAAACTTTCAAACTTCATATTTAGGTTTAGGAATTGATAGGGCTCTTGCTTGTTCTTTTCAAGATAATTGTGTCATTGTTGATGCAGGAAGTGCAATAACTGTTGATGTTATGGAAGAGGGCAATCATAAAGGTGGATTTATACTTTTGGGTTTGAGAAGATTTATGAAAAGTTACCCAAAAATATCAAAAAAACTAAAGTTTGAGTTTGAAAAAGAGATAAATTTAGATAAAATACCGCTTCGCACGAAAGATGCTATACAATATGCTATGTTAAAATCTATCATTTTACCAATCAAAGAAGTAAGTTTAAATAAAAATATTATATTCACTGGTGGTGATGGGCTAGCTTTGAGTAAATATTTTGAAAATAGCACATATAAAAAAGATTTAATATTTGAGAACATGAAAAGGATTATTGATGCTAACAATTGCATTGCCTAAGGGAAGAATTGCTGAGGAAACTCTTGATAAATTTGAAAAAGCTTTTGGTGAAAAGTTTATTTTTGAAGATAGAAAATTAATACTTGAAAAAGCTGGATTTAGATTTTTAAATGTTAGAAATCAAGATGTACCAACTTATGTAATGCATGGCGCTGCTGATTTAGGTGTTGTTGGACTGGATGTTCTTGAAGAAAAAGAGTATGACTTAATCAAACTTCTTGATTTACAACTTGGAAAGTGTAAAGTTGCTTTTGGATTAAGAAAGGGTGAAGAGTTAAATTTCAATAAAAGTAAAATCACAATTGCTACAAAACATGAAGTAATCGCTAAAAAGTTTTTTGAACAAAAAGCAATGGCAGTTGAGATTATCAAACTTTATGGTTCTATTGAATTAGCACCTTTAGTTGGACTTTGTGATTGTATTGTTGATATTGTTGAAACTGGTGAAACAATGAAACAAAATGGGCTTGAAATAGGACCTACAATTATGGAAAGTTCAGCTCACTTAATAGCAAATAAAAACTCTTTTTATGCTAAAAAAGATTTAATTTTAGACTTAAAAGAAAGAATAGAAGCACATATATAATGGGATTAGATTTATACGCAAAAGTTGAGCCTTATTTAGATTTTGAAGAAGAAGTTTATACTTTACATAGAGAATTTTTACGATTTGTAATGGTAAATGACCTTGATAATATAATTGATATTGGTTGTGGTCAAGGATATTTTTTAGAGAATCTAAAAGTAAATAAAAAGAAATATTTTGGAATTGATTTAAGTGTTGAACAAATCAAAGTTTGTGAAACTAAAAATCTAAATGCAAAAGCAATAGCTTTAGGCGAAGTAAAAGAAAAATTTGATTGTGCAACAGCTATTTTTGATGTTCTAAATTATATTCCCAAAAAAGAGTTAAAGCAGTTTATCAAAGAGACAAATCTTGTTTTAAATCAAGGTGCTTATTTTATTTTTGATGTAAACTCACTTTTCGGATTTGAAGAAGTTGCTCAAGGGTGTATTACTATTGATGTTGAAGACAAATTTATTGCTATTGATGCAAATTTTGAAAACAACAAACTTCAAACGGATATTACACTTTTTGAAAAACAAGAAAATGGACTTTTCTCAAAAGAACAAGATTCAATAATCCAAGAATACCACTCAAAAGAGTTTTTAACGAAACTTCTAAAAGAGTGTGGTTTTGAAATTCAAGAGATAAAAGAGTTTAATTTACATACAGATGAACATGCTGATAAATTAATCTTTATTTGTAAAAAAATAGCCTAATACAAAATACTCAAACTTTTGTGTTAGAGCAAAACGCCAACACAAAGGTTTGACTTATGATGACTTACCCACAATTTTTTAATAAAATCCCAATAATAAAACTACAAGATGATTTAGCCTCTTTTTTAGGTGCTTTTGAAGATGGAATAATAGAATTTTCATATTTAGATATCGTAAAAAGTGCAGGGCATTCGTGTCCTACGGTTTTAGGAGCTTATCTTATGACGTTTAAAGGTTTAGAAGCTTTATATAAAAATGAGATCCCAATACGTGGTGAAATTATTGTTGAATTTAGCGAAAGCCAAACTACTGGCGTTGCAGGAGCTATTGGAAATGTGATTATGAATATCACGGGAGCTGCTACAACAAATGGGTTTAAAGGTCTTGCTGGAAAATATGATAGAAATCATTTAATGAAATTTGAACAAGATATAAATGGTTCAAATGTAAGATTTACAAGAACAGATAGCCATAAAAGTGTAGAAGTTTTTTATAATCCATCTTCTGTAAAACCACATGAAGATTTAAATTTCTTGATGCAAAAATCTTTGCAAGGAAATGCTACAAATGATGAAAAACTTGAGTTTGGAAAACTTTGGCAAAAAAGAGTTGAAGATATTTTTGATAATATTCAAGAAGTTATAAATATAAAAGAGTAAAACTCTTTTATATTTTAGATTAAACCCACAGCATCTCTAATAATTTCCATTTTAGCTGCTGCAATTTTTCTAGCTTTTTGTGCCCCAAAAGTTAATATTTCTCTTACTTCTTTTTTGTTGTTTAAGTAATATTCTCTTTTTTCTTCATAAGGTGCAAAATATTCATTTATTTTTTCAAGTAGAGTCATTTTAAAATGACCATATCCCTCACCTGGAGTTGCATATCTTTTTTGTAAATTTTTTAATTCATCTTCATTCATAAATAGTTTACATAAAGTATAGATATTACAGTTTTCCCACTCTTTTGGCTCATCCAATTCTCTTGAATCTGTTACAATTCCCATAACTTGTTTTTTTCTTTGTTTTGCACTTGTAAACATATCAATTGTATTGTTATATGATTTAGACATTTTAGCTCCATCAGTTCCTGGAACTGTAGCAACTATTTCATCAACTCTTGATTCAGGTAAAACAAAAATCTCTTTATTATAAGCGTGATTGAACGAAGTTGCAATATCTCTTGTCATTTCAACATGCTGAATTTGGTCTTTTCCTACAGGCACGATATTTGAATCAAATAGTAAAATATCAGCAGCCATTAAAACTGGATATGAAAATAATCCATGACCTGCTACAATTCCTCTTGCTGTTTTATCTTTGTAAGAGTGAGCTCTCTCTAATAGTCCCATAGAAGTGTGATTTGATAGTATCCAGTATAACTCAAGAACCTCTTTTACATCGTGTTGTACCCAAAATGTTGATTTTTCTGGGTCCATTCCTAGTGCTAAAAAGTTAATTGCTGCTTCATAAGTATTGTTTTCTAAAGCTTCTTTTTCTTTCACTGATGTTAAAGCATGATATGATGCTAAAAATGCAAAAAGTTCACCTTCATTTTGTGACTCTATCATTTTTTTTACCATACCAAAATAGTTTCCTATGTGTATTGTTCCTGATGGTTGAATACCTGATAAAATTCTCAAATCATAATCCTTTTATTTTTTGCAGAATTATATCTAAAGTATCCAAAAAATCTAAAAAAGTAAGATTTTAAAACCTATTAAAATAAGCACAACTCCACCTAAAATTTCAGCTTTACTTTCATATTTTTCTCCACCATGACTTCCTACAAATACACCAATATAACTAATGATAAATGTAATAAATCCAATAAGAAATAAAGATAAATAAACATTTAAATCAAAAAGATGTAAAGTAAATCCAGCAGCCATCGCATCAATACTTGTAGCAATTGCTAAAGTCAATAAAATTTTATTTGATATTTTTGTTATCTCTTCTTCAACATTTTCATTTAAGGCTTCATATATCATTTTCCCACCAATGATTACTAATAAGACAAAAGCAATGATGCTATCATATCCTTGAATATACTCTTTTAGTCCAATTCCTCCAAGGTATCCAATAAATGGCATTAATGCTTGAAAAATACCAAAAAATAATCCAGCTTTTAATGCTAAGATTTTTACATCACCTTTATTTTTTATTCCAAGCCCAATAGAAACTGCAAAGGCATCCATACTAAGCGCAAATGATAAAATTAAAATTTCTAACATCCAAATCCTCTTTTTTTATATGAAAGAGAGATTGTAACTAAAATAGCAAAAATTAAACTTGCAAAGATAAATGGAAACTCTGGGGAGATTTTATATAAAACTGTACTAAGTAATGGTCCTACAATAATTCCAAAACCTTGAGCAGATGATACCGTTCCTGCTGCAACTCCTTGTTCATTTGCATTTACACTATTTGAAGTAATTGCCATAAATGCTGGCATTATCATACCTAGCCCAATAGTTCCAATACAAAAAGCAAGAGTTAATTCAATTTTTGTTGATATAAGACTTATTAAAAAATATCCTACTGTTGCGAAAATTGAGCCTAAAATCAACCAAGATATAGATTTTACATTTTTTAGTTTTGAAACTATAATTTGTGTAGCTATAAATACAACACCAATTATTGCCAAAATATATCCAGTAGTTTTTGCAGTATCTATTTCACTCATTTGAAATTTATCTAAGATGAAAAAACCTAAACAAACTTGTGAAGTAACAATACTAAACATAGTAATAAATGAAGCAATCATTGGAAGTCTTAGTCTTTTATCAAAAAAATGTAAAGGTGTATCTTTTGTTTTTTTAATTTTGACATCTTTTTCTAAAAAGAAAAAGACCATAAAAACTGCAATTAATGGCAAAATTGCAGCAGCATATAAAGGAATAGCCAATCCATAAACAGCTAAAGCCCCACCAATTATAGGTCCTAAAATCATACCCAAACCATTTGATGCTCCAAGACTAGCCATATAAGAAGTTCTTTTTTGTGCTTCTACTTTATCTGCGATTAAAGCATTTGAAACTGGTGGAACAGCTGAATAAAATACTCCTATTAATAATCTTGTGGCGATTAAAACTAAAAGAGAAATAATAACAAGTGGAGGAGTTATAACTGCATAATTTACAAATATTGCTAAAAGTAAATAAGAGATAAAAAATCCAAAAATTGCAAGTAGTAAGATATTTTTTCGTCCATAAATATCACTTTTTTTACCCCAAAATCTTGATAAAAAAATCCATGCAACACCTGCAAGTGCTACCATAAGACCTGCATGCCACTCTTGTAAACCTAATTTTCTCACTATTGGACCAACTACTGCTAAAAAAGCCATCATTGAAGATACACATAAAATTGTAATAACCATTAAAGGTTTAATTTCTTTCATATTCAATTCCTTTAAAAAATAATAATACATACATCATTGAAATAAATGAAAATAAAGAAGCAACTATAATCATAGTGCTATAACCGAAAATTCCTGATAAAGATACTCCAAAAGCACTAGCAAGAACTCCCATTAACATAAAAGGGAAAAATTGCAAAGCATATTCTGTACTTGGAGATTTTGTTGATAATTGATCCATCATCAAAGCATGAATAATTGGCATAGAAGCGCTATAACTTATAAAAATAATACTCATAGATAAAGAAGCAAATAAAATATTTGTATATCCATTAACTAAAAACAATAGAGTTAAAAATCCTAAACATTCAAAAATGCTAATGCCAATAAGCATAGTTTTTCTAGAAAATATTTTTAATAAATAGCCACTAATTACAGAAGCAATAATTCCTAGAATACTTCCAACTACACCATTTATAAAACCTATTTTATCTAAGCCATAACCCACATCAACTAATATTGGAGTTAATAAAGCATAAGAAATAGTCATTCCTATTGGATAAAGAATCAATAAGACAAGTAATAAAATACGCCCTTTTTTATTCCAGAATTGGAAAAAAAGTCTCCATGAGATATCCTGAATTGTATGTTCAACTACACATTTTGATTCTTTATAAAGTAATAATTGAATAAAAGTAATAGTTGTAATAAATGCTAAAAGTAAGACTGTTACACTCCAACCAAAATATTCATAAATAGCTAAAGCTCCTCCAACTCCTAAAATATTTCCAAGTATTCCTCCTGAAGTTTTAAGTGTTCCTCCTAATCCTCTTTCACTTTTAGTTAAAAGTTTAAAAGCTAAACCCTCAGCTGCTATATCTTGTGTAGAAGCTAAAAGTCCTACTAAAATAAGAGCTATAATAACAATTAATTTATCTTCAATAACATCAAAAAAAGAGGTAAAAACAATTGAAATAATCAAAAATAATTGTACTATTTTAAGGAAACTAGAATAATTTCCATGATGTTTTGTAACATATTTATCTACCCAAGGTGCCCATAAAAATTTTATTACCCAAACTAAACTAATTAGAGAAAAAAATCCCAATTCTTCAAGTTGCATTCCACTTTTTCTCCAAATTGCAATAATTGCTACTGAAAAAAAAGAAAAACCAACATATTGAGTGATATATAAACTAGCTAACAATAAAATAGATTGAGGCGTTAAACAAGAACATTTATGCATCTAAACTCCATTCTTTTACTCTTTGTTGAGCTTGCCACATATTAAAATATTTACCTTTTTCTTTTACTAATTCATCATGTGTACCACTTTCAACAATTTCTCCATTATTAACTACAAGTATATTATCAGCACCTGCAATAGTAGAAAGCCTATGAGCTATAACGATAATGGTTTTATCTTCTACAAGTTTATCAATGGCTCTTTGGACAGCTACTTCACTTTGGGTATCAAGAGCTGCCGTTGGTTCATCAAGAATAACTATTGGAGCATTTTTTAAAATGGCTCTTGCAATACTTATTCGTTGTTTTTCTCCTCCACTTAAATTTCCACCAATATCTCCTATTTTAGTATTGTAGCCATTGGGTAATCTTGTGATAAATTCATGACAATAGGCGCTATTTGCAGCATCTTCTACTTCTTTATCTGTTGCTTTTGGATTTGCCATACGAATATTATTCATAATCGTATCATCAAATAAATAGACATCTTGAAAAACAACTGATATATTTTTCATTAAATCATTAGCTGTCATATTTTGGATGTTAACCCCACCAATTTTAATTGTTCCTTTTTGAATATCTGCATATCGCATAATTAGTTTAGCCAATGTTGTTTTACCACAACCAGAATGTCCCACAATAGCTGTCATAGTTTTATTTGGCATAAAAAAATTTATATTATTGATAGCTTTTTTATCTTGATTAAGATATGTAAAATCTACATTTTTAAATTCTATATCAAAGTTATTATTTTTTTGTATAGGTTCATATATTATTAAAGGTTTAATTTCTAAGATTGATTTGATTTTTCTAAAAGCTGAATCCATCAAATCAAACATAGGAACAACCCCTAAAAGTAAAGATAATGGTTCTGTTAATCGAGCAACAATTATAATACTAGCTCCTAATGTTACTAATGCCAAACTATTATCTTTTATAAACCAAGCTCCAATAAATAAAATTGCTAAAAGAGTAAATTCAATTAAAATCCCCATTAATACAAAGGGTAATTGTCCTTTATATAATCCTTGTTTTTGTATTTCTTTAACATTTTTTATAGAATTTTGTAAATTTTGTGCATTTATACCAACTTTATTAACAGCTCGTAAAACTGTTAATCCTTGAATATACTCTATAAATCGAGCTTCTAAAGAAGCATTTTCAGTAGTAAATTGAGTTTTTTCTTCTATTGCTAATTTTCTTTTCCAAGCATATAAAGGAATAGCAAGGGGAAATAAAATTAACATAATTAATGCCAATCTGTAATCTACAATAAATGTTGCAATAACAATAGTAAAAGGTACAATTACTATTTGTAAAAATAAAGAAGCCATCATGCCCATGTGCAAAACAGTTTCATCTACATTACTTGAAAAAACAGCATTAAGTTCACCTGTTTTATAGCTTGATAATTTTTCTAAAGGCATTGTTCTTAAACTAATTCCTAATTTTGTTCTAATATCGTGGGTAATTTCCACAATATTCCCTGCATAATCAAAATCATGTCCTTTCCATTTTGTAATAAATGAAATTCCACTAAAAAATAACATTAGAATAAAATATAACCAAATGTCATTTATAATTAAAGTTGGTGCAAATAAAGATTTTAAAAAGGGATAGAACATTGAAAATGCTAAACCTTGAGCAATAAAAGATAAAGTAAATAATAATAAACTTTTTTTAAAACTATTAACATGTTTACCTGATAATTCTAATGTAATTTTATAAACTTCATAAATTGATGCAAATTTCATTTTTGTTTTCATTTTACATCCCCTTTATAGTGTAAATGCCAATTTTGTGATTTTTCATAGTCACTCCACAATTTTGCATAAATTCCTTGATTTTCTAAAAGTTCATTATGTTTTCCTATTTCACTTATTTTCCCATCATCAAAAACAATAATTTGCTCCACATCTTTGATTGTGGATAATCTATGAGCTATTACTATAACAGTTTTATTTTTCATTAAATTTGCTAAAGCTTTTATAATTTCTTCTTCATTTTCTGGATCTGCAAATGCGGTTGCTTCATCTAAAACTACAATAGGAGCATTTCTTAAGATTGCTCTAGCAATTGTAATTCTTTGTTTTTGACCACCTGAAAGATTTGTTCCTCTATCTCCAGCTAATGTTTCATAACCTTTTGGTAAAGTCAAAATAAAATCATGAATTTGGGCTGCTTTACAAGCTTCAATCATATCTTCTCTAGTAGCATTTGAATTTGCTATTTTGATGTTATTTTCAAGGGTATCATTAAATAAAAAAGTATCTTGAAATACAAAAGAAATGGTGTCCATTAAGGTTGTTGCATCAATATCTTTTATATCAACTTCTCCTATTTTGATACTTCCACTTGTAATATCCCAAAACCTAGGAATTAGTTTTGCTATAGTACTTTTTCCAGCACCTGAATGTCCAACTAATGCTGTTACACTTTTTTCTTTAACTTTAAAACTAATGTTTTGTAGAGCATAATCTAATCTATTTTCATATTTAAAAGATACATTATCAAATTCTATATTTAAATTTTTAAGTAATTGTTTATCTTTTTTATAAGTTAATTGTGGTAAATCCATAATTTCTTGAATTCTAAGTGCTGAAGAACTTGATTTTTTGATAAAGTTACTCATCCACATAATAGGCATTAACGAATCAGCCATTCCCGTACTTACAAGTAATATTGCAATAAAACTCACAAAATCTAATGTACCATTCAAAACAAAAAAGATTCCAAGAAGGCTTATGGCTAGTAAAGTTGGCATAGGACTTAAAATTGTCATCGAAATTTTTGCAGGAGTACTTGTTTCAGCTATCCAAGCTTTTAAATGAACTCTATATCTAAGTAATGATTCATTGTATCTTTTAAAAGAGCTTGTTCCATCATCAAAAGTTCTTACTACCATCATTGCTTGAATAAATTCTATTACTGCTTTATTTATGTCAGACTGACTTTGTTCATAATTTTTTCTGTGATTTACTGAATCTTTCATCACAAAATACATAATCACTGCTCCAATAAGTAATACAGACAAAGCTACTAGTGCGAAAACATAATTAATAATTAGAAGTGCAAATAATGAAGCTATTGGAGTAGTGATACTTTTACCAATCATAGGAATACTATCAGCTACAAAAGCGTGAAGATTTTTTACATCATCTAACAAAACTTTTTTTAAAGCTCCTGTTCCAGTTGTTATTACATATCCCAAAGGTATTTTTGCTAAATGCGCTGTAATATTTGTTCGTAAAATCTCTTCAAGTTTAAAAGCACCTAAATGAGATATTACAAAAGAATAATATCGTGTTAAAAAAGAGATAATTACCACAAAAGTTAAGAGTAAAAAAGCTTCGTTAAAAGAAAGCTCAAATTGAAAAAAATCCGATTTTTCTTTAATACTTAATAATAAAACATAGGCTAATAAAACAAACCCAATTATTGAAGTTATTCCTCCAATAATAGATAAGCTAATAGCTGTTTTAATATAACCATTTACAGGAGCTATAATAGCCCAAAGTCCTTGTTTATGTTTTTCATATTTTTTCATATAATTTTCCTAAAAGGTTTAGATAAAAAGTATATAGATATTGATAAGTCATATCAATATCTATTTTAAGTTAAAGGGATTATTTTTTATTTTAGAAGTATTAAAATTTATAGATAGCACCTACACCAAATCTTCTTGGTTCATTAAATCCTACCCATGAAACACTAGCTTTTGACATATATGAAGTTACATAATCTTCATCGGTGATATTTGTTATATAGCTATAAATATCCCAAGTATTTATTTTATAGCCAATTTTAGCATTAGAAGTAATTCCTCCATCAGCTTCAATCATTTGATTATCATTTGCTCCATCCGCATAAGTTGTACTTCCTCTTGCATTAAAATCTAATCTTCCATAAATACCAGCATCAGCGATATAAGCTATCCCTAAATTTGCTGTATATCTTGGTGTACTTTCAATTCTTTCTCCATCAAATTTTCTAGTTCCATTATCATAATCATCATATTTTGCTTGAATTAATCCTAATGCTCCTGATAATTCTATATTGTCCGTTAGAAAATATTTTCCATCAAGTTCTATTCCTTGTGAGTGAGCTTTTTTTGCATTATCAGTTATAAATTGAGCACCAAGTTGTTTATAAACATGAACATCTTCAATATTCATTCTAAAAATTGAAGTATTAATTAAATATGTTTCTCCTGTATGTTTCATCCCTAATTCATAATTTGTTGATTTTTGTGGATCAAAAGTATTATCACTACTTACATTTGTTGATGGAAAAGTATTAAACCCTCCTGGCATATAACCATTTGAAACCGATAAATATGTAGTTAAATTGTCATTTATGAAATATGAAAGTGCAGCTTTTGGTAAAAAACTATTCCAATCTTTTTCATCTTGATAAGTTAAATCAGGAAATGATGAACCTCCCCAACTACTAGTTCCAATTAAATCAATCTCTTTTTTGATTTTTTGATATCTTGCACCTAATGTTAATTCAAAACTTTCACCTAAGGGAATCATAGTTTGTCCAAAAATTGCTTGAGTTTTACTATTTGTTGTAGAGTAAGTATCTCCTTCATAAACTGCACCATTATAGTCTTGTTCATAACCATACGGACCTTGATCTCTATCTTCTTTATCCAAATAGATTCCCGTAATCCATTTTATATTTTGATTTTTACTTGATAGTTTTAGCTCTTGTGCCCAAGTGTCAAGATTTGTATAATTCCATTGTTTTAAGCCATCATTTGCACCTTGATTTGCTTTATTATCTGTATCAAATTGGGCATCTAAATCAGATTTTTTATGAGTTGTAGTAGAATCAATTTTAAATTTTTCCACTTCATAAGAGAGATTTAAAGCTTGTGAATTTACTTTTGATTTATCAAATGCAGGAACATCAAAACTTGCATTTTTGGCATCTTTTCGTTTTAAACTATTTATATCTAAACTTGGGTTTGAACTAAAACCATCCATAAAGTAGTTTTTTACATAATTGTTTGTAATAGTTAATTTTGTTGATAACTCATCTGTGGGTTTAAAAAGTAAAAATCCACTCGTTTTTCTATCTTTTTTTTCATTTGCATTTTCATTCATACCTTCATAATTATTTGTAATCCAACCATCATCACTTTTAAATGAACCATTGATTCCAGCGAATAATTTATTATCTATTATTGCTCCACTGGCATTTAGTGTTGTTTTCATGAAGTTATCATTTCCATATTCAGCTCCAATACTACCTTTGAATTCATTTGTTGGAGTTTTTGTAATAATATTAATAACTGCTCCAATGGCATCTTTACCGTAAAGTGTACCTTGAGGACCTCTTAAAACCTCAATTTGTTCCACATTTGCTAATGATGGATCAAAATCAAATCTATCATAATATGGAACTCCATCAATATATATAACAATAGGATTATTATTTGTAAACATTGAAGTATTTAATCCTCTAAATGAGCTTTGTTTACCATTTGAAGTATCTTGTATATTCATACTTGGAATTTGTTTTATAACATCAGATATATTTTTAATTCCTTTATCTTGTAAATCTTCTTCACTAATTACTGTGATACTTTGAGGAACATCTTGAACATTTTCTTCTATTTTATTTGCACTAACAGTTATATCTTCAAGTATAAAAGTACCTTCTTGAGCATATAAAATCGAACTAGCAATTAAAGAAATAAATAGCAGCTTTTTACTTTTTAACATTTTTCAATCTCTCTTTTTAGGTGTATTTAAATAAGTTTGAATTATAATGATATTAATTATCAAGTTCAAGTATGAATTTAGTAATTTAGTATTTTTTTTTAACATTAAGGGAGAGAATGTCTTATAATTTTACATTAGACAATATGAGTGAATTTATGTGTTCTTCAAAAGTTAAAAAAGAGTTTAATTTAATATTTCCAGATAAAATAGGTTCAATGAGTTGTGAAAAAGAGATTATAAATGAAGATATTTTTCTTTTTAAAACTCATGCAAAAACCAAGCAAAATATTGAAATTCAAGCTAATTCAAAAGTTGATAGTTTAATTATTAGTATTTTATTAGATGGAAAAATTAAATATAAAGATTTACCTTACGAAAAAGTTGAAACATATATAAAAAATGATACTTATATAAAATATATAGATGAATATGATTCTACAACTATATTGGATAAAGATTGTAATTCTAAAGGAATAGCGATATCAATAAAAAATAATTTTTTAGAAAAATATCTTTATTCTCATTTTTCTGTTATTGAAGAATTAAAAAATCAAAAATCAAATAAATTATCTTCAACATTAATTCATAAAATAGATAATCAGAAAAATATTAAACTAGCACAAGAACTTTATAACTCACCTTTTCATGGTAATTTACATGATATATATTTGCAAAGTAAATGTTTGGAAATTATTTATAATGAATTAAATGAACTAATAAGTCCTACTAAATATAATTCAGATGAAAAAATAAAACTCTCAGAACAAGATATTGAAGCTTTATATAAAGCTAGAGATATTATTCTTTTAACCCATGAGTTTCCTGATTTAACTACTCTTTCAAGAAAAATTGCATTAAATGAATTTAAATTAAAGTTTGGTTTTAAACAACTTTTTAACACAACTCCTGGAAACATGATATTAGAACATAAAATGATACATGCTAAACAACTACTTGAAACAAGTGAATTTTCTATCTCTGAAATTTCAAACTTTGTTGGATACAAACACCAACAAAGTTTTACAAATGCATTTATCCAATTTTTTGGAATTCGACCTAAAGATGTTATGAAAAGTAGAAAATATTATTATTAAAATTCATATTTAATTCCAAGCTAAAATCTTTTCATTATTTATTTTATTTTAAGTTTATAAGTAATAGTATACCCCTATATAGTATATTAAGGAAATAAATATGGCATATTGTTGTGATGTAGAACGAAAAAAGCTACAAAATAGAATTAGTAGAATACATGGTCAAGTACATTCATTAAAGAATAAATTTAATGATGAAAATTTTAAATTAGAAGAAGATCCATATGAAACAATTAGACAATTAACAGCAATTAAAGGTGCTGTTAGTGGAATGATTAGTTCTTTTATCGAACATTATGCTAAAGGTCATATGATAGAGAGTATAAGGAATGCTTCAACTTCTGAAGCAGAAGCTCAAATTGATAATTTATTAGAAATAATAAAAGTTTATGGAAAATAAAGGATAAAAAATGGGAAATTGTAAATTTGGTTTAAACGATCATCAACCTTTTTTTGGAAATAAAGAAAAAAATCATCATAATCACGAAACCAATAAACTTCATTTTAAACAAAATGATATATCTTCGTATAAAGAACATAAGTTTTCATTTCATAAACCTAATGAACATGAAAAGAATGAATATAGTTGTGGACATGACCATGAACATGATCATAATCATGGACATTCCCATGATCATAGAGGAACAGATAAAAAAGTTTTAAAATGGGCTTTGAGTATTACTTTAATTACTATGTTCTTAGAGTTTTTTTATGGTTTTTTATCAAACTCTTTGGCTTTAATTTCAGATGCTATTCATATGTTTACACACTCTTTTGCTTTGATTATTTCTCTTCTTGCAATTATAATAGCAAGTAAAAAAGCTCCCCTTTCTAAAACTTTTGGTTTTTATAGAGCAGAAGTATTGGCAGCATTTATAAATGGAATTACTATTGTTTTATCTATAGTTTGGATTGTTTATGAGTCAATAGAGAGGTTTTTAAATCCTCAAATAATTGATATAAAAACTGCAATGATTGTGGCTATTATTGGACTAGTAGTAAATATCATTACTGGAATAATTTTGATGCAAGGGGATAAAAACAATATCAATTTAAAATCAGCCTTTGTGCATATGTTAAGTGATGCACTTTCATCGGTTGCAATTATAATTGGATATATAATTATCTATTTTACACAATGGTATTTTATAGATGTTGTTTTAGCTTTGCTTGTTGCTATTGTTATTGGGAAATGGGCAGTTGATGTACTTAAAAATTCAACAAATACATTACTTGAAAGTTCACCTTTGGATATAACTGAAGTAAAAGAGTACATAGAAAAAAATGAAAAAGTTTTAGAATTACATGATATTCATATTTGGGAAATAACTCAAGATATGTATAATATGACAGCTCATGTAAAAATTGATAAAAAACATTTAGAAGATTATGAAGAGATTTTAAATCAAGTAAATCATAATTTAAAAGATAAGTATAAAATAGTTCACACAACATTTCAATTTGAATGGTAAAAAGCTAAAAGATTGTTCTAATATCTTTATGATAAAATTGCAAAAAAATATTATAAAGGATTAAAATAATGGCAACAGTTATAGTTGAAAAAGCATGTGGATGTTTTAGAAATTCAGACTTTGAACAAGAAACACATTTTGAAACAATTGAAGAAGCATTAGAAAAAGCAAATGAAATGTGTATTATTATGAATGAAGATTTTTGTCATAAACATAGATTTAGAAGTGAATATATTGATGGAAATGTAATAATTAAAATGGAAATGAACGGATAAATTTAACCTATCATCTAATCTCTTTGTAGAGTTTTTTTAGCTACAATGCACAAAAAATAAAACAAAGAGCAAAGATGATAGATATAAAACTACTACAAAAAGATTTCGATTATGTTGTAAATGCCTTACAAAGAAAAGGTGTTGATAACGAACTTTTAAATAACCTAAAAAACTTAGCATCTACTACAAAACAAAAAAGACAAGAGATGGAAGATGTTACAGCTGAACAAAATGTGCTTTCAAAAGAGTTTGGTAGATATAAAAAAGAAAATTTAGATATCTCTTCTCTTCAAGAAAATATAAATAATCTAAAAAATAAAAAACAAGAACTAGAAGAAGAAGTTAGAGTTCTAGAAGAAGAATTAACTTCAATTATTCTAGGTGTTCCAAATATGCCAGATGAAAATGTTCCTTCAGGTGCTGATGAAAATGAAAATGTAATTTTAGAAGTTGTTGGGCAAAAACCCGTTTTTTCATTTGAACCAAAAGAACATTGGGATTTAAATAATGGTTGGATTGATTTTGAAAGAGGTGTAAAAATTGCAAAATCAAGATTTGCAGCTTTACGAGGTGATGGAGCAAGACTTGAACGTGCTTTAATCAACTATATGCTTGATTTTAATAGAGAAAGAGGATTCAACGAATGGTATGTTCCATTTATGGCAAACTCAAATACTCTTCAAGGAACTGGACAACTTCCAAAATTTGCAGATGATTTATTTAAAATCGAAGGTGAAGATTTATATTTAATTCCAACTGCTGAGGTATCTTTAACAAATCTATTTAATGATGAAATTTTAGAAGCTGAAGAACTTCCAATGTTACTTACTTCTTATACTCCTTGTTTTAGAAAAGAAGCTGGAAGTGCAGGGCGAGATACAAGAGGATTAATAAGACAACACCAATTTGACAAAGTTGAAATGGTAGCAATCACAACTCCTGAACAATCAGATGAAGTGTTTGCAAAAATGGTATCTTGTGCATCTGATTTATTAACATCTCTTGGACTTCCTCACCAAAAAATGCAATTATGTACAGGTGATTTAGGATTTAGTGCAGCTGTAACTATTGACTTAGAAGTTTGGCTTCCTGGACAAAATAAATATAGAGAAATTTCATCAATTTCAAATACAAGAGATTTCCAATCAAGACGAGCAAAAATTAGATATAAAGATGGGAAGAAAAATATCTTAACTCATACTTTAAATGGTTCTTCTTTAGCTGTTGGAAGAACACTTGTAGCAATTATGGAAAATTATCAAAATGAAGATGGAAGCGTAAGAATTCCAGAAGTACTTAAAAAATATATGTAAAAGAGAAAAGAAGTTAAATTCTTTTCTCTTTTAATTCTACTAATTTAAAAATACAAATAAAAAATTCCATTTATATATAAAGGTTTGATAATTTGAACTTATGTAAGTTAAGTAAAATAGTTTTGGCTATTTTACTTTAAAATTTTATTGAATTTAATGTTATTAAGTTTTGATTTTGTAGTTAAAATAAAATAGAAGTTTCATCTTAAAAAAAATTGTTACAAGTGCAATAATTTTTAACTAAGGAGAGATAAGTAGACAAAACTTCTTATTTGTGTAATTATACAGATTTGAAACTTAAAGAATGCTATTTTAATGCTACGTTTATAAAATTTTATTTAAATTCAGAAATTAATCTATGAATTAAATAATCTACTTAATTAAAACCTTTGTATCATAAAGTTTTCCATCTATTTTTACTTCAAAATAACCTTTGCTTATGTTATTGTGTTTAAAAGTTAGTTCATCGCCTATTTTAATTTTATAATTATTATAAATAGGAATTTTACTCACATAATAACCAAGAGAGTCTCCCACTTTTACATCAATCTTTGAATGTAAACTATAATTTCCAAATATAACGATTTTAGAAAAGCAAATTCCATTATAATCTTGTTCAGTTACTCTTTTGTGTTGAATATTTTCGCCCAATCCATTTTCGTGGAAAATACCTATTGCATAAGCTGCTTGAATATCGGAAGCAAAAAGATTTAACTTTATTAAGAATAAAAGTAATATAAATTTTTTCATAGAAAATACTACTATTATTTCGTGAAAAGTTTGTATAACATTTTATAAATAAGTTAATTTTTAAAAAGATACAGGAGTAATAATAGAAAGATATGAAGCTTTATTTTCACTTCTGTTTTCTATTTTGTGTGGAATTTCTGGGTCAAATCTAATACAATCACCTTTTTTTAAGAAAAACTCTTTTTCTCCTAAAGTTACAATAATCTCTCCATCAAGTACAAAATCGCATTCTTCCCCAGCTTTTGTGTGAGGAATAATAGCATCAGTAATTCTAAATGGTTCCAAATTTACTTGTAAAAGTTCAACTTCACCTTGTAAGTCAGGCAATAATAATTCACAGTTATATAATGGATCAGGAAAAGATATTTTTTTTCTTTTATCTTTTCTTACAACATAAAATGATTCATCTTCAATATTTTTAATATAATTAGCATCTTCTTCATCAGTAAACAAATGTGCAAGAGTTATATCTAAAACTTTTGCTATTTTTCTTAATGTTTCAACTGAACCTTGAGTTGAACCTTTTTCAAGTTGAGATAACATTCCAAAAGATATTTCAGCTTCATTAGCTAATTGCTTTGCTGGCATTCCTTTTCGTGTTCTTAACTTCTTGATTTTTTTACCTACGTCAAATTCTTCTTTCACTTTATTACCTTTTAGTAAATAACTATACTTTAAATTTTACAATAATTATAATTTAAATGCTTGTTGTTAAAATAAAAAAATAAAATTTATCAAAGATTAGGTAAAAAATATAGTTTTTATAGAAATTAGTGTAGGTGCTAAATCAGTTATTAAAAGTTTAAATATAATAATACTTCTGTATAATTTTCCCTTTTTTAAGAAGGATTTCTTTCATGTTTGATTATATAAATTTATCAATTTTAGCAATATTTATACCAACTTTCTTTTTTGTTTCAATTACACCTGGAATGTGCATGACATTAGCATTAAGTATGGGAATGAGTATAGGTTTAAAAAGAACTATGTACATGATGGTAGGAGAGCTTTTAGGAGTTGCACTTGTTGCAACTTCTTCTGTAATTGGAGTTGCTGCTATTATGTTAAATCATCCAACAATTTTTATAGTTTTAAAATATGCAGGTGGAGCTTATTTAATCTATCTTGGTATTTCAATGTGGTTATCAAGGGGGAAAATGGCTTTAAATATAGAAGGTTGTAGTTTTAATGTTTCTAAAAAGAATCTTGCAATGCAAGGTTTTGTAACAGCAATTGCAAATCCAAAAGGTTGGGCTTTTTTTATAGCTCTTTTACCACCTTTTATAGATGAAAAGTTAGCTTTCGCTCCACAATTATCTGTATTGATTTTATTAATACTTTCATTGGAATTTTCTTGTTTGATTATATATGCAAGTGGCGGTACAACTTTACGAAAGTTATTACAAAATTCATCAAATGTAAAATTATTAAATAAAATAGCTGGAACTATGATGATAGGAATAGGAATTTGGTTAGCTTTAACCTAAATTCCTATTATAAAATTTATTTTTTCCCTATAAATTTACTTTCATTTACATTTTCTACAACTTTATTTGCAATCTCATTTGTATCATTTGAAATTATATTTGTTTCATCTGCTACTTGGGCATTTTGTTGAGTAAATCTATCTAAATTATTTATTGTTTCACTAATACTAATCATTGCTGCTGTTTGTTCTTTCGCACCAGTTGCAACATCATTGATGATTATATTTGTTTGATTAATTTTTTCTTCTAACTCTTCAAAACCAGTAATCATACTTGTACTAATCTCTTTTCCATCAAGGGTTTGACGACTAGCTGATTCTACTAACTCTTTAATTTGTCGTGCAGCTTCCGCACTTCTTGAGGCTAAATTTCGCACTTCTGCTGCAACAACTGCAAATCCCCGTCCAGCTTCACCAGCAGTTGCAGCTTCAACGGCTGCATTTAATGAAAGAATATTTGTTTGGAAAGCAATTTGGTCAATTACAGTAATTGATTGGCTAATAGTTTGAACTTTTTCATTTATTTGATCCATTGATAAAACAGTTTTAGCAGCTAGTTCTTTTCCTATATTTGAAGATTTTTTTGTTTGTGAAGATATTGTAAACATACTTTGTGCTTTTTGGCTTGTTTGATTTACATTTTCTGTAACTTCAGTAATTGAAGCTGCGATTTCTTCTAGTGAAGCTGCTTGATTAGTTGCATTTTGACTTAATAGAGTAACATTATTTGATAACTCATTTGAAGTATCTCTTAGTTTTAATCCATCTTCTTGGTTATTTAATAGCATTTCTGTGATTATATTATTCATTATCGCTATTTCATGACCGATTTTTCCATTTGTCTCTTTTTTAAGAGTTTTTGTAAAATCTTTATTTGCATAATACTCTAAAACCAAACTTAGTTCATTTATATCTTTTCCAACAAAATTTTCTAAGTTATTTAGCATATTATTAATAAGTTCTTTTAACTCATTTAAAGAAGCTGTATTACTTGAAGTTTGGATTCTTTTACTTAAATAACCTTTACCTATTTCGTTTACAACTTCTTTTACATTTGAAATAAGATTTTTATCTTTTGTTAAATTAACTTTTGTAGCTTCAATATTTTCATTAATTACTTTAGCCATTTTTCCAATTTCATCTTGTGTTTTTATATCAATATTTGAAACATCATCTTTTGTTTGATTGATATATGCAAAAAAATCTAATAATCCAGTTTGAAACTTTTCTAATGGTTTTGAGACCATCTTATTCATTAAAATATAAATAATACTTTGTAAAAGAATTATTAAAATAATAGTAGCAATAATAAACATTAGCTCAACTTGATCTGATATTGCTAAAAATTCATCTTCATTTGAACCCACAACTATAGTCCATTTCCATTTATCATACGTAGTAAAGGCTGCAACTTTTTTAGTTTCTTTATTCGTTTCTACATAATTATAATGAATTACACCATTTTTATTTTTTAGAATTTCTTGAATAAAATTTTTGTTATCAGCATCTTTTAAATCAAATACATTTTTACCCTCTAAAGATTTATGAAGAATCAAATTCCCTTTTTTATCAAGAATATAGATATATCCAGTATCTCCAACAACTACTTTTCGTAATTCATTTTTTAAAGTTTCTAAACCTTTTGTAAAATCATAACCAACATATAAAGCTCCAATAACTTCATCATTTTTTATAATTGGAGAATAAATTGACATATAAGTTTTTCCTGCGATTACCTCTAGCCCTATATATTTCTCTTTATTTTCAATATTTTTAAAAATCTCTTCATTAGGGTCTATTTTATTTAATAATATTCTTTCACCTTTTTCATCCAATACTGAAGAAGAGATACTTATATATTCATTTTTATCTTTAACATAAGCAGCTGAAACTGCACCTGTTAACTCTTTAAAACGATCAACTTTGTCAAAAGTTTTATTTAATCCTACAAATCCATCATAAAGTGTTAATGTTTCAACGCCATTTATTTTAATTGTACTTGCATCTCTTATTCGTAAATTTAGAAAAGACTTTTCAAATACATTAAAAAGTGTTAAGGCATTTACTTCTAATGAATCATTATATATTCGTGCTGTTCGAAGGTAGTTTTCTGTTTGTGTTTGTAAATTAATTTCTAAATCTTCTATAACTTTTGTTTTTATACTTTTTATCATTATTATTGTAAAGATAATCATTACAATAATAAGAGTGATTCCAATTAAAAGAGAGAACTTTTTATTTATTGAATTATTTATCATTTTGAATCCTTAATTTTCTTTTTAACATTCAACATAGTGAACAGCAAGTCCACCTTGTGAAGTCTCTTTATATTTCTTTTTCATATCTTTGCCTGTATCGTACATAGTTTTTATTACAGAATCCAGAGAAACATAGTGTTTCCCCTCCGAATTTAGTGCCATTCTTGCAGCATTTATAGCTTTTACCGCTCCCATAGCATTTCTTTCAATACAAGGTATTTGAACTAATCCACCAATTGGATCACAAGTAAGTCCTAAATTGTGTTCCATTCCAATCTCTGCTGCATATTCTGTTTGTTCAATTGTAGCTCCTAAATATTGTGCAAGACCAGCTGCTGCCATAGAACAAGCAACTCCAACTTCACCTTGACATCCAACATCAGCACCAGAAATAGAAGCATTCCTTTGATATAAAAGACCAATAGCGCCAGCTGTTAATAAAAAGTTTATTGCAACTTCATTTTCATTCTCATTTTCTTTTAGTAAAAATTTAATAATATAATGCATAACTGCTGGAATAATTCCAGCAGCTCCATTTGTAGGAGCAGTTACAACTCTTTTTGTACTTGCATTTTCTTCATTTACTGCAATTGCAAAAAGATTTACCCAATCCATAAAAACTAAAGGGTCATTGTCTTGTTTGTTTTTTAATTTAGTATAAAGATTAAAAGCTCTTTTTGGTACATTTAGCCCACCTCTTAGTGTACCATCTGCTTTTAAACCATTTTGAACACACTCTTTCATTACTTGCCAAATTTCAAGTAAATCGTTTTTTATAGATTCTTTTGATTTAAATATTTTTTCATTTTCTAAAATTAGTTCACTAATACTCATAGAATTTTCTTTACATAGTTGTAAAAGTTCTTTAGCACTTGAGAAAGAAAAAGGTAGATTATTTGTCTCTTTTAATTTATTATTAATTTCATCTTCATTTATTATCTCTCCACCACCTATTGAATAATATGTTTTATTGAATAATTCATTTACGTCTTTATAGATAGTAAGTTTAATAGCATTTGGATGAAAAGGAAGAGTTTTATTTTTATGTAAAATTAAATCATTTTTATATGAAAAGTTTATTATTTTTTCATTTAGTAGTTTAATTGTAGAGTTTTTTTTTACTTCATTTATAATTTTATTAATATTATTTATATCAACAGTTTTAGGAATATTCCCTAATAGTCCTAAAATTACTGCAACATCACTTTGATGTCCAACTCCAGTTGAGCCTAGTGAGCCAAAAAGTTCTATTTTTATTCTAGTAATATCATTAAAGAGATTTTGATTTTTTATTGTTTCGCAAAATTTTTTTGTTATTAACATTGGACCTACTGTATGTGAACTTGAAGGTCCTATACCTATTTTAAAAAGATTAAAAATAGTCATTTAAATAATCCTAAGATTGAAATTTATTAAAGTTTTTATGCTTTAATAATTAACGCACCACCTGCTGTCATCATTACAGTTCCTGCAAGTATATTCATTTTTCTTTTTGCACTTTTACTTTTAAATAGATTTCTTGCACCACTTGCACTATAGGCATAAGTTAGCATTACTCCACCAAGTACGAAAGTTACTACTAATGAGATAATAACAATATCAAGTGTGCTTAAAGTTTGTAAATTTATAAAAGTTGGTAAAAAACCTAAATAAAATAGTATTACTTTAGGATTACTCAATGTTATTAAAAGCCCTGAAATAAAATTCTTTTTCCAAGATAATTCATGAATAGCTTGTAAATTTGTTTCAGTCTCTTTCGCAGTTAAAATTTTATAAGCTAAAAATAGAAGATATACTCCACCTAAATATTTAACTAAAATAAAAAAATCACCTAAAACATTTGCAATGGCACTAAGACCAAAAATAGCTAATAATAAAAAAACAATATCACCAATTACTATTCCTAATACTACAAATGAAGCATTTGCGAAACCTGAAGCTAAGGCTCTAGAAATTGTAGCAAATACCCCAGGACCTGGAGTAACTGCTAATAAAAACATTGCACCTGCGAATGTAAATATATTTATTAAAGACATCTTCTATCCTTATGACGTTAATGTTCTAAAATTTGTTCCAAAAATAATTTCAATCTATCTGATTGAGGATTTTCAAAGAACTCTTTTGGAGTATTTTCTTCTACAATTTGTCCTGCATCCATAAAAATTACTCTATCAGCAACTTTTTTTGCAAAACCCATTTCATGAGTTACGCAAACCATTGTAATACCCTCATCTGCAAGTTCTGTCATAACATCTAAAACTTCTCCAATCATTTCCGGATCAAGTGCAGATGTTGGTTCATCAAATAACATAATATCAGGGTTAATACATAAACATCTTGCAATTGCAACCCTTTGTTGTTGACCACCTGATAATTGATTTGGAAACTTATGTGCTTGTTCTGCAATTTTTACTCTTTCAAGATAATACATTGCAGTTTCAATAGCTTTTTTTCTTGGAACTTTTCCTACCCAAGTTGGAGCTAAAATAAGATTTTCTAAAATTGAAAGATGTGGAAAAAGATTAAAGTGTTGAAATACCATTCCAACATGAGTTCTTATCTCTCTTATTCTTTTTACATCTTCTGTCATTTCTAAACCTGCAACATATAATTCACCTTCTTGGAAAGCTTCAAGTCTATTCATACATCTAATAGTTGTAGATTTACCAGAACCAGAAGGTCCACAAATTACAATCTTTTCACCTTTTTTTACTCTTAAGTTAATATCTTTTAGTACATGAAAATCTCCATACCATTTATTAACATTAGACATCTCTATCATATAATCTAAATTACTCATAATCTTTTCCTATTCTTATTTATGATCTGTATTAAATCTGTTTTCTACTGATTGTGCATATTTCGACATACTAAAACAAATAATCCAATAAATGATGGTTACAAAAACATAACCCTCTGTTTCAAAACCTAACCAATGAGGATCTTTAGTAGTTAATGTAACCATTGCTAAAACATCAAATAATCCAATAATTAAAACTAATGTTGTATCTTTAAATAAAGCAACAAAAGACCCAACAATATTTGGAATTGAAATTTTTAGTGCTTGTGGAAGAATTACTAATCCCATAGCTTGCCAATATGAAAGACCAATTGAATCACATGCCTCATATTGACCTTTTGGAATAGCTTGTAATCCACCTCTAACCACTTCTGCTATATATGCAGCTTGAAAAAGAGTAACACCAATTAATGCTCTTAGTAATTTATCAAAATTCATACCCTCAGGGAAAAATAATGGAAGAATTACCGATGACATAAATAGTAAAGTGATTAAAGGAACACCTCTAATAAATTCAATATAAACAACACTTATTGTTTTTATAATTGGCATTTTAGATTGTCTTCCAAGAGCGAATATAATTCCTATTGGAAAAGATACAACAATACCAACAGCTGCAACTACAATAGTTAGTAATAATCCACCCCATTTTGTAGTTGGAACTACTTCTAAACCCAATCCTCCATAAAGTAAAACAAATGAAACAATTGGAAATAAAATAAGTATTGCTGCTCTTACTTTAATATGTTTAATTTTTTTGAATACTACTATTGAAGCTACAAAAAGAACTAAAATAAAATTTGGTCTCCAGTATAATTCTTCTGGATAAAATCCATATATAAATTGATTGAATTTTTCATAAATAAAAATCCATCTAGCACCATGATTTGTTATCTCTTCTTTTGTTCCTGACCAAGTTGCATCAAAAGCCATCCAATCTAATAGAGGTGGAATAATGTAACAAAGCAACATAAGAGATAAAATAGTTAAAAGTGAACTAGTTACAGATGGAAATAGATTCTCTTGTATCCATTTACCAACTCCTTTTGTTCCTTTAGGAGCTGGTTTTGCTTCTAATTTGTTATAAATTGCCATTTTATCTCTCCTTTATTTGCATTTTTGCATTAATAATATTCATTACTAAAGAGATGACAATACTAATAGTTAAATAAACAGCCATTGTCATTAAAATTATTTCAATTGCTTGACCAACTTGATTTAGTGCAGTTCCTGCAAATAGTGTTACAAGTTCTGGATAACCAATTGCAGTTGCAAGTGATGAGTTTTTCATCAAGTTCAAGTATTGATTTATAACAGGTGGAATAATAACTCTTAATGCTTGGGGAAGAACAACTTTTTTTAAAATAACATAATCTTTAAGTCCTAAGGCGTTTGCAGCTTCTTTTTGTCCTTTTGGAACAGCTTCAATTCCTGCACGTACAGCTTCTGCTATATAAGTTGCTGGATAAATACTAAGTGCAAAAGATAAAGCTAAAAGTTCAGGAGTTAATGTCCATCCACCAATAAAGTTAAAACCTTTAAGTTCTGCATATTCTAAAGATGCCGGTGAGCCACTAATGAAATAAACTAAAACAGGTCCTGCAATTAAAATTACTAAAGAAGTCCAAAACACTGGAAACTCTTCACCTGTTTCATCATGTTTCTTTTTTGCCCATTTAAGAAGATAAACAACTCCTGCAATTGCTATAATAAATGCAATAAATACAGAAATAAATCCACTTTCTAAAATTGGTTTTGGAATATATAATCCTCTGTTATTTAAGAAAAAAACGTCTAAATAAGACAAAGATTGTCTAGGACCTGGAAGTGCAGCTAATACAACATTGTACCAAAATAGGATTTGAAGTAATATGGGAATATTTCTAAAAGTTTCTACATAAATTAAAGAAAGTTTAGAAATCATAAAGTTTTTTGATAATCTTCCAATACCAACAAGTAAGCCAATAATTGTTGAAAAGAATATACCAATTCCTGACACTAAAAGAGTGTTTAAAATACCTACAACAAATACTCTTAAATAAGTGTCTGATTCTGTATAGGGAATTAGTGTTGATATGATACCAAATCCAGCTTCGCTACCTAAAAAGTCAAATCCTGTATTAATCCCACGTTTTTCAATATTTACAAACATATTATGTAAAACATAATAGGTAAATAAAAGTATAGCTGCCAAAGCTAATACTTGATAGATAATTGCTCTTATCTCTGGGTTATTATAAAAGGCGACATTACCTTTTGCTATTTTTTTGTGTTCTTTCATTTTTTTACCTTATGTATGAAAAGGGGAAAGAATATTCCCCTTTTATATTAAATAATTTATTACAATTAATTATGCGTATTATCTAATTGGTGCTCCATATTGAAGACCACCATCTTTCCATAAGGCATTTAATCCTCTTTCAATACCAAGTGGTGAACCTTTACCAACATTTCTGTCAAATGATTCTCCATAATTTCCAACTTGTTTAATAATATTGTATGCCCATTTTGGATCTAATCCTAAATTTTGACCAATATCACCAGTAACTCCTAGTAATCTTTGAATATCTGGATTTGGACTTTTTAACATTTCATCAACATTTTTAGAAGTAATACCTAACTCTTCTGCATTTAACATTGCAATTTCAGTCCATCTAACAATTTTAAACCATTTATCATCACCTTGTCTAACAGCAATACCTAAAGGTTCTTTTGAAATAATTTCAGGAAGTACAATTGCAGAACTTGGGTCTTTTAATTGAGTTCTTAATCCATATAATTGAGAAGCATCAGAAGTTAAAGCATCACATCTACCTTCTTCAAAACCTTGAATTGTTTGTGCTGATGTGTCATAAGTAATTGGAGTGTATTCCATTTTATGAGCTTTAAAATAATCAGTTAAGTTAAGTTCAGTTGTAGTTCCTGCTTGAATACAAAAAGTTGCACCACTTAATTCTTTTGCAGATTTAACACCTAATTTCTTAGATACTAAAAAACCTTGACCATCATAATAGTTTACTCCTGTAAAGTTTAAACCTAATGATACATCTCTTGATGCTGTCCAAGTAGTATTTCTAGCTAATACATCAATTTCACCACTTTGAAGAGCTGTAAATCTTTCTTTTGCATTTAAATGTGCATAATTAACTTTATTAGCATCTCCAAGAACTGCTGCTGCAACTGCTCTACAAACATCTACATCTAAACCTGCCCAAACTCCAGATGAATCAGGAGCAGCAAAACCAGGTAAACCTGTATTTAAACCACAACTTAATTTACCATTTTTAACAGTATTTTCTAATGTATCCGCCGATGATATTGTTGATGCAAGTGCAAGAGTTGCCACACCTAATGAGATTGTTTTTAGTATTTTCATTTTCTTATCCTTTGTTGAATTTAAATCTTATAGTCAGTATATAGATTTTAAATAGGAATAGAATAGCAAAACAGGTTATTTTTTAATCAATTTAAAGATAAATTTTATTTTTTGTAATTTTTATGTAATTAAAGGTATTTAATAAGTAACTAATTTAATGAGATTTAATTATTAGTTATTCATAAATGACTCTTCTAAGGCTTTCTTGGGCATTTTTCTTCATTTCATCATATTTTAATTGATGTTCAATTTTTTCTTTAAAAGAAATAGGTGTCCTAATAGATTTATATTCAACTAAAATTTCATTTTTATATACTCCTGAAATTTCAGCATAGACCCAATAAAAACCATCATCTTTTCTTTTATTCTTAATAATTCCACTCCATGAGCCTTTTGTTTTTAAATCTTCCCAAAGTTCTTTGAAAATGGATTTTGGCATATCAGGGTGTCTTAGAATATTATGAGGTTGCCCGATTAGTTCATCTATACTATAACCAGAAATAAAAGCAAATGTTTTGTTTGAATAAGTAATATTCCCTTTTAAATCAGTTCGTGAAACTATTAATTCCTCTTTTGGAACAATAGTTTCACATAAAAAATTTCCACTTAAGAATTCCATTTTATTTTCCTGTATTATCAAATGTTTTACTAAAACCTTCTAAATCTTTTTTCTTTAAATCACCATTATAAACAATATCATATGATCTTATTTCTTTATCATTTAAAACTTTTGGAACAGCATCTGCATTTTCTAAAACCTCAAGGTGAGAATTTAATTCATCTTCACTATAAGCCATTTGCATATCTGCACTCATCACATAAGGAATTGCCTCAATTACTCTTAGTTTTGTTAACTCTTCTTGAACACCATTTCCTTCAATTGTAATAATAACTCTTCCTAATTCATCGTGCATATGATAATCACATACTTCACAATTTTTTAAAGATTTAACAACCTCATTTATATGTTCTGGCAATGTTTTTACAACGATACTTGAGATATTCATTTTATAATCCTTTTAATTAATTTTATAATAGTTTATTTTTTTGTCATCACTTGACACAATAACTTCATTTTCATTTATGAACAAAATATTTGATAAGGTAGATTTATTTTGAGTTAATTTATATAAATCTTCTTTTGTTTTTGTATCAAAAATAGTTACATTATTCTCTTCATCACTTGAAACTCCTGCAAGGCTGGCACTGGGACTTAAACCTACGCTATAAATTAAAAAAGAAAACTCTTTATAATAAGCATCTTTTGTATTTATATTGTAAAAAGCAGCACGTCTATCTTGTCCTGCTGTTAGAATAAAATCATTTTTAATATCAACTTGAAATACATTATCAAGATTTTGATATTTAAAAGTTTCAAGAATCTCAAAACTTTTTGAATCTAATAAAGTTATAACTCCACTTTCATCACAAATTGCGATTTTGCTTTTATTTTGAGTTAATTTAAAATTTGAGAATTTTGATTGAGAAACTTGAAGCTCTTTTAAAATCTTTTTATTTTTAATATCATAAAGATAAATTTGATTAGAAAGTAGGGCATAAATAATATGATTTTCATCTAAAAACTTTGCATATGCTATAAATAATCTTTCAGAATCTTTTGTAATATTTTCAATCTTTCCATCTTTATAAATATCAATATTTCTTCCACCATTTTCACCTTGTGAAAGAATTAAAATATTATTGTTTAATACATCAATGCTATATATTCTTGACTCAATAGTCTCATTTAAAAAGTCTTTTATTTTAGGCATTTTTATTGAATCAATTTTTTCTTGAGTTTTTATATCAAAAATATCAACACTTGATGCTGTTGTTGCAGCAAAAAGTTTGTTTTGATTTAAAACTAAATCAGTTACGCCACCACTTGCAAGTAGTGAAAATGTTGGAGTTAAATCTTTGGCATTTAAATTCAAAAATAAAAATATGAATAAAAAGCTTTTTAATAGGTTCATTTTTTCTCCAATTTTTTAAGAAACAATTTTTATGGCATTTGTTGGGCAAACTTTTAAACAAAAGCCACATGAAGTGCACTTATCATTTATACTTGGTCTAAACATTGCTAAAAAATTTATTGCATCATCTAAACAGGGGTCTTTACATGAAAAACACATTGTTTGATTCCATGCTAAACATGATAATACATCAATTTCTATTTTTGCATTTATAGTTTTTTTATATTCAACTTTTAATACATCATTTGGACAAACTTTTGCACACTCATCACAATAGGTACAACCACCAAAAGTAAAATCAAGTTTAGGAGTAGAATCTTCTTGAATAAATATAATATTTTCTTCACAAGCTGTACTACATAATCCCTCACAAGCTGTACAGTTTGTCAAAAAAATAGCTTCATCATTAAAGTAAGGTGGTCTTAAAATTTTCTCTTGTTTCTCTTTTTGTTTAAAAGATGAAGCAAGAGAACTAAAAAGTTCTCTTCGTTCCATGATTTATTTTACACCTTCGTTAATTGTATCAATCAAGTTTGATTTACCATTTAATCCCTCACTTCTAAATTCAGAAGAGAAGTTATTTTTTGGTGCTTTAGTTCCTTCTGATTGAGGAGCATGACATTGTGAACAGTTAAATCTTGCCCCTGATAAAGAATCAAGTGGTTTTTCAACAGTTTTAATATCAATAGTATTATCAAGATGTTTTCCATTTTGTAACATTACACCATCTTTTGTTAGTTCAGTTTGAGGTCTAAAACTTGTAAAGTGTGTTTTTGGAATTGGAGTTGCTCCCATAGACTGCGCAACAGCTGGGTCATGGCACATTGTACATTGATTATTATCAATTGTAATTGGTAACATTCCCTCAACATCATGGGGAATCATAGGTGGTGCATTTTCAAATGCTCTTTTTATTTTAGTACTTTCTCCTGCAGGTTTTGAACCATATTGAGTTTTATCTGATGTTGTTGTATCTTCTGAATAAATATTAGTAGTTCTTAATCCTAAAGATTCTTCACTTACAGTTTTACTAGCTGAACAATTAATAACTAATAGTGTTGCAGCTGTTATGATACCTAAAGTTAATTTACCTAACTTCATGTTATTCTCCCTTATTAAATTTTTTTATTGAAAAATTAAGTGCATCATCATCGCACACTTCAACACATCTTCCACAGTTTGTACATTCCCCTGATAATACAGGAATTGAAGTTTTTGTAACCATGTGTAAAACTTGACTTTCTGGACAAACTTCTTTACATTTCATACAAGCTGTGCATTTATCTGAATCATGATGAACTCTTATTAAACTAAATCTTCCAATCAGTGAATAAAATCCACCAAGTGGACATATATGACCACACCAACCATTTTTTAAAACAAACAAATCAAAAAGAAAAAGTACAAGTATAGTTGCCCATCCAAATCCTAATCCAAAAATGATTCCTCTATGAATCATTGAAATTGGAGAAATCATTTCAAAGGCTGCAATACCCATAAAAAAAGAGATAATAAAACTAATAGCAATTACCCAATATCTTATATTTCTTGATGCTGGTTGTTTTTTTTGAATTTGATTAAATCCAAATTTTCTTCTCAAAAAGTTTGCTGCATCTGTAATCATATTTACAGGGCAAACCCAAGAACAAAAAGCCCGACCACCAATAATTGCATAAAATATTGAGATTATAAAAGCTCCCAAAAGAATATCAAAAGATATAATCGCACCTGCAAAAAGCATTTGAATAACAGCATATGGATCACTTAAAGGTATAACTTTAAAAAGCAAAGAAGAGCTTAGGTTTCCCATTAAAATATCTATTCCATATACATTTGCAATAACATATAAAACCATAATAGTAATTTGCGTAATTCTTCTAGCGATTAAGAATCTATATTTTTTTATCATTTTAATAAATCCTCCATATCTTGGCTATTGTTTAAAGAATTAATTGCACTATCTTTACTAATTTTGGTTTTTGTTGTTTGGCTTGTTGCATTTTCTAATCTTTTTTCATCTTTTTTATCCCAGCCTTTGATGTAATAATCTCCTGCTCGTCCAAGGGCAACTTTTCTTGGAAGAACAAAAATTGCTGCTTTTTGAGTTACACAGGCTTTTTCACATAATCCACAACCTGTACAAATATCAGTATGTACAATAGGTTTTAAAAATGCGTGTTTTCCTGTTCTTTCATTTTTTGAATATTCAATTGTTATAGCTTTTCCTAAAAGTGGACAAGCTCTATAACAAGCATCACATTGAATTCCCCAAAAAGCAATACATGAACTATCATCAATAACTGCAACACCCATTTGGGCTTTGTTTATATCTAACTCTTTTTTTTCATTTTGTACAGATTTAATATCAAGTGCATTTGTTGGACAAACAGGTACACAAGGTATATCAATACACATATAACAAGGTGTTTCTCTTGGAATAAAAAACGGAGTTCCAAGAGGTTTGTTATCACCTGGTTTTGCTAATTTTAAAGTATCAAAGGGACAGGCTTCTACACACATTCCACATTTGATACAATTTGCTAAAAAATCATTTTCTTCTAAAGCCGCAGGAGGTCTTAATATTAATGAAGTAGCTTTTACTTCATCAACATAGGCACTCCATGTTAAACCACCAAGTATTGCTAAACCTGTAGCTCTTGCTATTGTTAAAAAGAATTTTCTTCTTTGGTTTAATGGTTGGTTTTGCTCTGTGTTCATTTTTATTTCTTTTTATTAAGCTTGGTAAATTTTAACCGCACATTTTTTAAAGTCTGTTTGTTTTGATTGTGGACAAGTTGCGTCTAAACAAACTTTATTTATAAATACTTTTTCATCAAACCAAGGTACAAATACTAAACCTCTACTTGGTCTATTTCTTCCTCTTGTTTCAACTCTAGCTTTTACTTTTCCTCTTCGTGATTCAACCCAAGCTAATTCACCTTGTTTTACACCATAAGTCTTAGCGTCTTCTGGATGCATATAACAAAGTGCTTCAGGAACTGCACGGTAAAGTTCAGGAACTCTCATAGTCATAGTTCCACTATGCCAATGTTCTAATACTCTTCCTGTACATAACCAAACTGGATACTCTTCAGTTGGAATTTCAGGTGGATCCATATAAGGACGTGCGAAAATTTTTGCTTTGTTTTTTAGAGATTTTTTAGTTTTATCTTTTACTCCTAATAAATCACCTTGTGCAAGCTCTTTAGCTAAAGTACCATAAAATGCAAAATCACTATCAGGACTAGCTTTTTTAGCATAAGGGTCATATTTTGTATTAAATCTCCATTGAGTCTCTTTTCCATCAACAACTGGCCATTTTAATCCTCTTACTTTATGATAAGTATCAAAATCAGCTAAATCGTGTCCATGTCCTCTTCCAAAACCAGCGTACTCTTCAAATAGATATTTTTGAATAAAGAAGCCATATCCTTTAAATACTTTTCCATCAGAGCCAACTACATTTCTTGAATCTCCAAAAGCTTCTGAATTATCATATCCAGCTTGAATAGGGTCTTTTTGATCTAATTTATAAGATTTAGCTTTTTCATTTGCAAATAAAATTTCATACATAGTTGTATTTTCTGTATAACCCATAGCAATGGCTGCATCAATAACATTTGCAAGTTTTATTTCACCTTTGCTACTTGGAAGTGCTTGTTCACCCCATAAATCTTTTACTGTAAATCTTTTTGAAAGTTCAACCCATTGCCATGTATCAGACATTGCATCACCTACTGGTAAAACTTGTTGTCTCCAATGTTGAGTTCTTCTTTCAGCATTTCCATAAGCTCCCCATTTTTCATAAATCATAGCAGATGGTAAAATTAAATCAGATACTTTTGCAGAAATTCCAGGATAACCATCACTTGTAACAATAAAATTATCCATTTCTCGTGCAGCCTTAATCCAATGGGTTGCACTAGCACTATCTTGATATGGATTACAAACATTTACCCAAGCAAATTTGATTTTTCCATCTTCAATATCCCTATGAATTGTCATAATGTCTTGATGACCTTTTGGATTTAAAGTTCCAGCAGGGATTTTCCAAGCATTTTCCGCAATTTCTCTATGTTTTGGATTTTCTACCATCATATCTGCTGGTAATCTATGTGCAAAAACTCCAACTTCTCTTGCTGTTCCACAAGCACTTGGTTGTCCTGTTAATGAAAATGCGCCACTTCCTGGTTTTGCCTGTTTATTTAATAAAAAGTGAACATTATAAGCTAGAGTATTTACCCAAGTTCCACGTGTATGTTGATTCATACCCATTGTCCAAAAAGATACAACTTTTCTGTTTTTTTCAATATATAAATCAGCTAGAGTTTTTAATTTTTTCTTAAATTCTTCAATATCTTCATCAGGATTTCCTTTTGAAATTTTGGCAACATAATCTAAAGTATAAGGTTCTAAAGATTTTTTATACTCTTCAAATGAAATTTCCCAGTGTGCAAGACCAGCATTTTTATTTACCATTTTATCGCCAGCTTTATATCCATAAGGAGCAAGGGCAGGTGCTTCCGTTTGCGAAACAATTTTTTCCATTTCTTTTGAAATTGTTTCCATCTCTTTTGCTGTATATTTTCCATCAACAATTGATTTTTCATCAGATTTTCTCATACCATATCCCATATTTACAGGACTTGCTGCAAATACTATATGTTCTTTAACAAAATCCCAATCAATAGCTTCAGGATTGTTATATACGATTTCTCTTGCAATATAATTCCAAAGAGCTAAATCTGTATTTGGTGTGAAAATAATCTCAATATCTGCTAAATCTGAAGTTCTATGTCTATATGTTGAAATATTGATAACTTTTACTTTATCAGGAGCTGATAATTTTCTATCTGTTACCCTTGACCACAAAATTGGGTGCATTTCTGCCATATTTGAACCCCAAGTTACAACTGTATCTGTTAATTCAATATCATCATAACATCCACTTGGTTCATCAATTCCAAAAGTTTGATAAAAACCAACAACTGCTGAAGCCATACAGTGTCTTGCATTTGGATCAATTGCATTTGATCTAAATCCAGCTTTCATCATTTTTAAAGCTGCATACCCTTCCATAATAGTATATTGTCCAGATGCAAAAATCCCAATACCCTCAGGCCCTTTTTCTTTAAGGGCAATTCTTATATGTTTTTCCATTTCATCAAAGGCTCTTTTCCAAGAAATAGGTGCAAAATTACCTTGTTTATCAAATTCACCTTTTGAATTTACTCTTAATAATGGCTGTTTCAATCTATCTGCACCATACATTATTTTTGCATTAAAATAACCTTTTATGCAGTTCAGACCTCTATTTACAGGTGCTGCTGGATCACCTTTAACTGCAACTATTTTCCCCTCTTTAGTTGCAAGCATAATCCCACAACCAGTTCCACAGAATCGACAAGCTGCCTTGTCCCATCTCCATCCACCCTCAGCTACTTTTGCTTGTGCTTGTAAATCAGCTGGTACACTCATACCAATAGCTGCTGCTGCACTTGCTGCTGCTGAGCTTTTTAGGAAGTCTCTTCTTGAAAGCGACATAATTTCTCCTTTAATGAAATATAATTCTTTGACTATGAATTGTAACAGTAATGAAGAGATAAAAGATTGACTTATGTCAAGTTGATTAAGTTTTATTTAAGATAAAAAGTGTCCTGTTTAGAAGATAGGACGTTAAAATAGTTTAAGATAGAGGAGAAAAGGAATAAATTTTATTTAAACCATTTTATCTTATCTCTTAGTGTAACAACTTCGCCAATAATTATCATAGCAGGTGTTGGCAGACCTTTTGATTTTTCAATAATATTGTCTAAAGTTCCTGTGATTACTTCTTGTTCATTTGTTGTACCTTTTGAAATTACAGCACATGGATAATCTTTTCTTTTTCCTAATCCTATTAGTTTTGAACAAATTAGTTCAATATTGTGGTATCCCATTAAAAATACGATTGTTTCGTCATTTAAAAAACTTTCCCATTCAATTTGAGATATTTTCTTTTTTGGATTTTCATGTCCAGTTACTACTCTAAAAGAAGTAGTTATTCCCCTATGAGTTACGGGAATTCCGGCATATGCTGGAACTGCAATTGCTGAGCTGATTCCTGGAATAATTTCAAATTTAATATCTCTTTCTTGTAAATAAAGAGCTTCTTCTCCACCTCGACCAAAAACAAAAGGATCACCACCTTTTAGTCTTACAATATTTTCATATTTTAATGAAGCTTGATAAATTAGTTCGTTAATTTCATTTTGAGGAAGAGTATGTTTTTTATCTTCTTTACCAACATATATTAAATCACATGAAGCTTTTACCATTGTTAAGATTTCTGGATTTACTAATCTATCGTAAATTAGTACATCGGCATTTTGTATTACTCTTACTGCTTTTAGTGTTAGAAGCTCTACATCTCCTGGTCCTGCTCCTGTTAAATATACTGTTGACATAATTATTTTACCCCATGAAAATTATTTTTTGAATTATAGTAAAAAATCAACAGAAACTACTTAGTTTTACAAGAATTCATAAGTTTATCTAGTTCATTTTTTAATTCTTGAAGTTTTTTTGTAGAGTTCATCAGATTTTCTTGAGATTGAATTACTATATCTTCGCTCTTATTTAATTGTTTAGAAATATCAGCTGAATTTGTAAGTTCATCAATTATTTTATCAAACTCTTCAGTGATTTCTTCAAGCTTAATAGAAGCATTATTTGATTGTTCTATCGCATTTGATGAGTAAATCATTGCTGCATTTATTTTATCTATAAAACAATTTATTGTATCAGTTGCCTCAACTATCTCTTTTTCAGCTTCAATTTTTATGGGAGTTAGAAGTTCATTAGAATTTTCTTCCATAATTTTTTTTGATTCATCGAAAAATTTTTTTACATTTTCTTCCATTGCTTTTAATTGTGAAAAACTATAAAACATTAAAATTACAATAAATAAGGCAAAAAGATATTGAATATATCTTATAAAATCACTTTTTTGTTCACTGTAAGTTGTGTACATAGAAACTAAACTATCAACTTGAGATAATAAAATAGTATTTGTATCATGGATAGAATCAACAATATTTTTTAATGCTAAATTATTGTCTTTATCATTATTTTGAATGATTTCTTTAAAATCAACTATATTCTTATGAAAATTATTCCATAAGATTTCAACTTTTGAAAGTTGCTTTTCGATTTCATCTGTAGGTGCTTTTGATATACCTATAAGTGAATTTCCATCTTTTAAAGAATTTAAATTATATATAAATTCAATAGTTGAAGTATCAAGTTCCCAATAAGAACTATTTTTATTGTGATAGATATAAAAAATATTTTTGGAAATATTTTGAGTTAACATCCTTTGTTTTCCAGCAATATTAATAATCAAGGCATCTTTTTTATTTTTTTCATTTAAATACATAGTTGTAGCAATTATACTTGCCATTAAAATTATAAATAGAATTCCTATGAATTTTATTTTTGTACTAATTGTATTTTGTTTCATACTCCAATTCCTTTAAAAATCGAGATTAAATTTTCTTTATTCGTTATACTAACTTCACTATTTTCTATATGAATAGTTCCATCTCTTGTTAATCTTTTTAAAACTCTTGATAAAGTTTCTGGTTGAATATGTAACATAAAAGAGACTTCTTGTCTTTTTAATTTATTAAACATTTCTAAGTCTTGATTTAACATAAATGCAACTTTTGCCGTAGCGTCAAAAACCAATTCTCTATTTACAATACATTGTAATTGATGAGTTTTTGTTAATAAAATTTCTAATAATTCCATCGTTAAAATATTTTTTGATAAAAAAAGCTCTTTAAATTTTTCAAAATCTATAGATAACATAATTGAATCTTCAATAAATTCTGTGTTTGAGAAGCAATAAATATCATTATTGTTCATGGAAGTTAGTTCACTAATCATTGAATTTTTGTAAATATGATATAAAAATATTTCATTATCAAATTTATCAAGTTTATAAACTTTTATAAGTCCCTCAACTAAGAAGAGTAAATTTTTGCTAACTTCACTTTCATAATATAAAATAGAGTTACTTGAGTATTTTGATACATTTGAAATGGAAGCAATTAACTCAATTTGTTCATCATTTAAGGTATTAAAAAAACTTATTTTTCTAATAGTATCTTGTAATGTCACAGTACCCTTTCATATGGTTTTATTTAAGCTATTGTATATTATGCTTGTACAAATACTAATTAAAAGATATAAAATAAGGTTTATAATGAGTTTTAAAAAATATATAAAAGCAGTAGGAACGGGTCCTAAAGGAAATAGAGATTTAAGTATAGATGAAACAGCAGATGCCGTTGAACAAATATTATTAAATAAAGTAACACCAGCTCAAATTGGTGCTTTTTTGATAGGCTGGAGAACAAAACTAGAATCAAATGATGAACTTAAAGGCTGTATAAAAGCTTTAAGAAAATTTATGAAATTTCAAAAAGTTGAAGACTCAATGGAACTTGGATATTCATTTGATGGAAGATGTGATAATCCATTTTTATTTCCATTATTTGGAAAAATATTAGAAGAGTTTTATGCAAAAAATAGTGATGTAAGAAGATTAAATCTAGTTATCTCAGGTGATTTTTTACAACCTGCAAAAAATGGACTTACAACAAAAGAGATTTTTGCAAATATTGATGCAAGTCAATACTTACATTTTTTTGATAGGGTAGAATACTTAAAAGAGTTAAGTGATATGACTCCTCTTAGACATGAATTAGGTTTAAGAACTGCATTTAATACAGTTGAAAAACTTTTAAATCCAAGTCTTAGTGAATATGGTGTAACAACAGCATTTCATAAACCATATGTACAAAAATATTTAGATATTTTTGCTGAATATTTTAAAGAAATAGTAGTTGTAAAAGCTAGTGAGGGAAGTCCAGAAGTATTTAAAGATGGAAAATATTGGAAAATGAAAAATGGAATTATAGTTGAAGAGAGTTTTTCATTAAAAGATTATGGAATAGTTTATGATAAAGAGTATGAAAATATCTCTTTAGAAGAGTCTTTAAATATAGTTAGAAATGCAGATGAAAATATCTTAAAACTTGCAAAATTTAATGTAGCTTTATATCTATTATTCTCAAATAGAGTAGCATCATTAGATGAAGCATGGCAAAGATTAAATTAGGGAAAAATTAAAAAGGTAAAAAATGTTAATAGATGGATTTGGAAGAAAACATGATTATCTAAGAGTTTCTGTAACTGAAAGATGTAACTTTAGATGTCATTATTGTATGCCTGAAAAACCTTTTTCTTGGGTTCCTAAGGAAAATTTACTCTCTTATGAGGATTTATTTAAATTTATAAAAGCAGCAATAGATGAAGGTATAAAAAAAGTGAGAATTACAGGTGGTGAACCACTTTTAAGAGAGGGCTTAGATCAATTTGTAAAAATGATATTTGATTATAAAAATGATATAGATTTAGCACTAACAACAAATGGTTTTTTACTTCCAAAAGCTGCACAAAAATTAAAAGATGCAGGACTTAAAAGAATAAATATTTCACTTGATTCTTTAAACGCTGAAACTGCTGCAAAAATTGCTCAAAAAGATGTATTAGCAACTGTATTAAAAGGTATACAAGCAGCAGATGATGCAGGATTAAAAATCAAGATAAATTGTGTTCCAATAAAAGGAATAAATGAAAATGATATTTTAGATGTATTAGAGTTCTGTAAAAATAAAAATTATGTTATTAGATTTATAGAGTTTATGGAAAATAATCATGCAAAAGATGGTGCAAAAGGATTAAATTCGGATGAAATAAAAGCAATTGTAAGTACAAAATATCCCAACTTTAAAACAGTTCCTAGAGATACTAGTTCCCCTGCACAGTATTATGAATTAGAAGATGGTTTTCAATTTGGAATAATTGAGCCACATAAAGATGATTTTTGTGCTCAATGTAATAGAATTAGATTAACAGCAGAGGGTTATTTAATTCCATGTTTATATTTTGAAGATGCAATGAGTATCAAAGATGCCGTTAGAAATAATAGAATTGATGAAGCAGTTGCTATTCTAAAAAAAGTTTTAGAAAATAAACCAGAAAAAAACAAATGGTCAACAAAAGATGATAATAAAATTTCAACTAGAGCTTTTTATGAAACAGGTGGATGAAAACTCATATTTAATTTAGGTTAAAGTAAAGTTTAAATATAATCCGCGTTCATTTTATTGTAAATGAAAAAATTAATATATACCTATTAGGAGGTCAACATGGCTTTAGATCAGGAAGTAAAAGCAGCTATAGTAGCAAAATACGGTAAAAAAGATGGTGATACAGGTTCATCAGAAGTTCAAATTGCTTTATTAACAGAGCAAGTTAAAATATTAACAGAACACTTAAAAGTTTTCAAAAAAGACCACTCTTCAAGATTAGGTCTATTAAAAATGGTTGGTAAAAGAAAAAGATTACTAGCATATTTAAGAAGAACAAACTATGCTTCATTTGTTGAATTAGTTGCTTCTTTAGGAATTAGAGCTAAATAATTTTAGTTTTAATTACGAAAAAAAGGGTTGTAGTTTTGCTACAACCCTTTTTTTTTGTTTAAATATTTGAATTGATTAATTTTAATAACGAATATTAATAATAGTTCTTGTAGAATAAACAAAAAATATTGGAAATTTATAATATGTTATTAACAAAAAAGAGTGAATACGCACTACTATCTTTAATTGCCATTGCTAAAAGTGATGAAGCGAAGAATGTAGATGAGTTATCAAGAGAATTAAATATATCAAAATCATTTTTAGCAAAAATCATGCAAAATTTAGCAAAACACAATTTAGTTGTATCTCATAGAGGTGTAAATGGAGGATTTGCTTTAAATAAATCATGGGAAATAATTACTATTTTAGAAATTGTAGTTGCTGCTGAAGAAAAATTACCATCAGTTTTTGAATGCTCTCCATCAATGGATAATTGTCCAAATCAACTTGCATCACTTTGTACTATTTGGCCTTTATTAAATAATTTACAACTAAAAATAAATGATTTCTTAGAAAAATTAACATTAAAAGATATTGCTTAATGAAGTTTTTCCATATTTCTCATACAGATTTAGATGGATACGGATGTCAATTAATTACTAAAGAGTATTTTAAAGAGGGTTTTTTTTACAACGCTAATTATGGAGTTGAAGTAAAACTATCTATAAAAAAAGTACTAGAGCAAATTCTTGAATACAAAGAAGAAGAAATTTTTATATTAATTAGTGATTTAAATCTTACATTTCAAGAATCGAAAGATTTAGATAAAGATGTGAATAATCTTATAAATAATGGTTTCAAAATAAAACTTCAACTTTTAGATCATCATATTAGTGGTAAAAAAAGTTCAGAAACTTTTTCTTGGTACTATTTAGATGATAAAAGATGTGCTACAAAAATAGTTTATGATTATATATTTGAAGAGTATGAAGGGTTTGATAGAAATACAAGTGATTGGCTCAAACCTTTAGTAGATGCAATAAATGCTGTTGATATTTGGCTTGAGCATGAGGTTAAAAACTTTGAATTTGGAAAAGTTTTAATGTCAATGATCACAAAAGTACGTGAAATTAATAATATTTTGTTTGCAGATTTAAATAGAGATTTTAGATGTTATTTATTAAAAGAAGGCTCAAAATATCTCGATCTTGTTGATGGTTATATAAAATTAGATAATGATGTTCACTTTATAAAAAAAGATTTTTTAAAATTAAGTGATAAAGATGATACTTTAGATAATTTATCAGCTACTTATCTTGTAAAAACTTTAGTTGATGTAAAAGATGATTTAACTGTTACTTATAAAGGTCATAAAGGTCTTTTAACCTATTGTTTAGGTTCAATTTCAATTCCTGCAAATGCTTTTTTACGAGCAAATCCTGAGTATGATTTTTTTATTGACGTAAATAAAAAAGGTAATGCTTCTTTTCGAGCAGATGGAAAAGTAGATGTGGCATTACTAGCTTCAAAACTAGCAAATGGTGGTGGGCATGTAAATGCAAGTGGTGGAAAATTTGATGACTTCAAAGAAGTTATTGATTATTGTGAAGTTAGAACTTACATACAAAATAAATTAGATAAAATCTAGTTATCTAATTTTAGTATACTTTCAAATAATTTATTTATAATAAACAATTAAAAATAAGGATATAAAATGGATTGCGAATTCCCTACGGTAAACTCAAAAAGTGAAGAAATAATTGAAATTTTTAAAAATACAAAAACTATAGCAATAGCTGGACTTTCACCAGATCCATCAAAAGCTTCAAATATGGTTGCTGCTTATTTACAAAGCGCAGGATTTAAAGTTGTTCCTGTTTATCCAAAAGAAGATATGATTTTAGGTGAAAAAGTTTATAGAACTATTTCAGAGATTCCTTTTAAAATTGATATGGTTGATATTTTTAGAAAACCAGATGTAATAGCTGAAATTATTGACGAAGTAATTAAAAGAGGTGATGTTGATACAGTATGGACACAATTGGGTCTAGTAAACAATGAGGCAGCTGCAAAGGCAAAAGAAGCTGGTTTAAAAGTTGTACAAAATAAATGTACTAAAATAGAACATAGAAATCTATTTTAATTAATCTCTTTTGATGTGTTGTTAAGCACAAGTTTAGCAATACATCCAGTTTTCCCATCATCTCTATTTTGAATTGATATTTTGGCTCTTAAAGCATCAGCTGCATTTTTTGCTAAAAAAAGTCCTAATCCAACTCCACTTTGATTTCCTACTCTTTTAAACGGTGCAAATAAATCTACATTTTCAGGTATTCCAATTCCCTCGTCAGTTACAATTATGATTATTTTTTCTTTGGTTTTTTTTAGTTTTATTGCAATTGATTTTTCATTTGGAGTAAATTTTATTGCATTTTGCACAAAATTTTGCAGAATTTGGTTAAATAAAGTTAATTGAATAGAGGTTTCTAAATGATTAACATTTGAAAAGAATGTGATAATAATATTTTTTTGCGCACTTAACATTCTATAATCATTAGTTTTTTTCTTAATATATTCAACCAAATCAAGATTAATAGTTTGTTCAAATTGCGCTCCCTCAGTTCTTCCAATATCTAAAATTGAAGAGATAGTTTTATTCATTTCATCTATTTGTTTTACAGTTAGTTTTAAAGCTTCTTCATATTGTTCAATTTCTCTTTTTTTCTTTAAAGTAACTTCATTTTTTAACTTCATTACAGCAAGAGGAGTTTTTAGCTCATGGGCAGCTCCTACAAATAGCTCTTTTTTAAATTTTACATAAGTTTCGATTCTATTTGTTAATGAATTGATAGAATTTGCAAGGGAATGAAACTCAATAGGTAAATCTTTTTTATCAATTTGAGTTAAAGAATTTTCATCCATATTTGATAATTTTTTATTAATTTGAATTATGGGTTTTAATAAAGATTTTGAAACTATTAAAGAATAAACAAGCATTAAAATAAAACCAGGAATTGCTAAAATGAATAAATTTTTAAATATAACGGAATATAAAAGTTCTCTTTCAAAACTAACATTTTTATCAATTTCTAAAAAGGTTTTATTTTTTAGATCAAAGGGATAAAGTAGTTTTATATAATAATCACCTTGTTTTTGGTAATTTAAAAATTTAAAAGTTTGTAATTGAATATTATGTATTAGATTAATAGTTATATTTTCATTTTGAATAGGAGCAAAACTATTTGAGGAAATTGAAGATTTATAAAGTTCTTCTGCGTGACTTAACATATTTTTTTGAATATCGTCATAAACAGTACTTCTTGCATATTCGTAAAATATAAAGGAAAGGGTGATGATAAAAAGCGAAGTAGCTATAATCAGTTTACTGTAAAACTGTCTATATATACTTTTGCTTTCCATCTTTTAAATCAGCTAAATTATTTAGCTTTTGTATCTTCTATTGTATTAGGATAACAGAATCTATAACCTCTTCTTCTAATTGTTTCAATAGTAGAGATATTTAATGGTTTATCCATTTTTTGTCTAATTTGGTTAATCGCAACTTCAATAACATTTGGAGTAACTAATTCTGGTTCTTCCCAAATTGCATCAAGTAATTGCTCTTTAGAAACAATTTGATCTCTGTGTCTTGCTAAGTGAGTTAAAACTTCAAAAGGTTTACCTTTAAGTTCAATTTCAACACCAGCATATTCAATTTTTTCTTCATCAGGGTTAATGATTAAATCATCAATTTCAATGATGTTTGTTCCACCAAATCTAAGTCTTGCTTCAATTCTAGCTAATAAAATATCAAAATCAAATGGTTTTTTGATAAAATCATCTGCACCAGATTTTAATGCTTCAATTTCTGATTCTTTATCATCTCTTGCTGAAATGATAACAACAGCTGTTCTTGAACTTCTGTTTTTTACTATTTTACATAGTTCAATTCCGTCACCATCTGGTAACATCCAATCAGTTAAAACTAAATCGTAGTTTCTAATGTCGATAAAGTACTCTGCATCTTTATAATTTTCAGCAGTATCTACTTGATATCCAAAGTCTGAAAGACCCTCTTGTAGTGTTCTATTTAGTGTTATTTCGTCTTCAATAATCAAAATTCTCATAATATTCCTTAAATTTAAGTTAAATTTAAATTTGGACGGAATTGTATCATAAAAATTTCAAAATTTAAAGCTTTTTTAAGCTAAATTTTAAAATTTATTAATTAGGAATTTATTTAATAAACATATTCTTATAAAAATAGCTATTTATTAGTGTTAAATTAACTGTTTATTAACTATGAATTGATAAAATAGCACAAATATAAAAACCCCAAGGAATATTATGAAAAAAATAGTGACAAGTATAGTTGCATCATTAGTTCTAGTAACTGCATTAAATGCAAAAGATTATGGTTCAGTTGATGGTGAGGCGATCACAAAACAAGATATTACAATGGTTTTACAAGATCCTAGAATTGATTTTGATAATTTACCAGACACTGCAAAAAAACAAGTAATTGAGCAAATTGTAAATAAAAAATTAATAGCTAAAAATGCAATTAAAGAAGGAATTGAAAAAGATCCTAAATATATTGAAGCTATAAATGGGATTAAAGAAGATTTAGCACTTCAAGTATGGCAAAAAAATGAAATTGATAAAATGAAATTTACAGATCAAGACAAAAAAGATTTTTTTGAAAAAAATAAAGCAAAATTTGTAATTCCTGAACTTTTAGATTCAAGACATATTTTAGTAAAAACTGAAGCTGAAGCAAAAGATATTATTAAACAACTTGATAAAGCAACTAAAAAAGAAGATAAATTCATAGAATTAGCAAAAACTAAATCTAGTGATTCAACTGCTCAAAATGGTGGTTATTTAGGAAAAGTTCCTGCTGACAAATTAGTTCCTGAATTTACAGCTGCTGCAAAATCATTAACAAACAATACATATACTAAAATTCCTGTAAAAACTCAATTTGGTTATCATGTAATTTTCTTAAAAGAAAAAACAGCTGCTAAAACATTGACTTATCCAGAAGTTGAAGCTAAAATTTCACAAATTTTAATGGGAAATGCATTTAGTAAAAAAGTTAAAGAATTAACAGATGAGCTAAAAAAAGACGCTAAAATAGTTATTAACTAAGGGAATATAAGATGGGTGTATTAGACGTAGTAAAAGCAGGAGTTTTAACTGGAAGTGAAGCAAAAAAATTATTTGCATATGCAAAAGAGAATAATTTTGCGATTCCAGCTGTAAATGTTGTAGGAACTGATTCTGTAAATGCTGTTTTAGAAGTAGCTGCAAAAGTTAATTCTCCAATTATAATCCAGTTTTCAAATGGTGGAGCTGGATTTTATGCTGGAAAAGGTTTAAAAACTGCAAATGCAGCTGTTCTTGGTGGAATTAGTGGAGCATATCATGTTCATACTATGGCGGAAGCTTATGGAATACCTGTAATTTTACACACAGATCATGCTGCTAAAAAATTATTACCTTGGATTGATGGTTTATTAGATGCGGGTAAAGCACATTTTGAAAAAACAGGACGTCCTTTATTTACTTCTCATATGCTTGACTTAAGTGAAGAGCCATTAGAAGAAAATATTGAAATTTGTGTTGAGTATTTCAAAAAAATGAATGCACTTGATATGATGCTTGAAATTGAACTTGGAATCACTGGTGGTGAAGAAGATGGTGTTGACAACTCTGATGTTGATAATGCTTTACTTTATACGCAACCTGAAGAAGTTTGTTATGCTTATGAAGAGTTAAGTAAAGTTGGGAGCAATTTTACAATTGCTGCATCTTTTGGAAATGTTCATGGTGTTTATAAACCAGGAAATGTTGTATTAAGTCCAAAAATCTTAGATAATTCTCAAAAATATATCCAAGAAAAATTAGGAACTTCTGCTCAACCTGTTGATTTTGTATTCCATGGTGGTTCAGGTTCACTACTTGAAGAGATTAGAGAAGCTATTTCGTATGGTGTTATTAAAATGAATATTGACACAGATACTCAATGGGCAATGTGGGATGGTGTTAGAGCTTATGAAGCTAAATATCATGATTATTTACAAGGACAAATCGGAAACCCAGAGGGTGAAGATAAACCTAATAAAAATTACTACGACCCAAGAAAATTCTTAAGAGCTGGGCAAGAAACTATGATTGCTAGACTTGAAGTTGCATTTTCTGACCTTTGTGCTTTAAATAAAAACTAATTAAAACAAAAGGGCAAATAATTTGATTATTTGTCCTTCCTTTGAATAAATATTTATATTAAAACTATATAATATATGTTCAAAGGAAAATCTAATGAACATAACTCTAAATAAAAAAAACATCAATAAAAAAGATTCAAGTGTTGAGATAATAATCTTAAATAAAATAAAAGATTTGACTCAAAAAGAGCAAGAATTATTAAATAATATTAACTTTCATAAAAAATCTTTTAACACACATTTTGATATAAAAAATAGTAAATTATATGTTTCTTGTTTAAAATTAAAAGATGAAAATATAAAAACTGCAATTTGTACAGCAATTAATTTTTTAAAAAAAATAAAAAAACAAAATATAAAAATAGATATTATTCAAAATAAAAAAGAGCTAGAAATTCAAACAATTGTTGAGGGTTTAGTTTTAGGAAATTATGAATTTTTAAGATACAAATCTGCAAGTAATGAAGAAAAAATAAAAGATATAGAAATCAACATAAATTCATCTTCTAAAACAAAAGAAGAATTAGAAGAGAATCTAAAAAAAGCTTTAATTATTTGCAATAGTGTGAATTATACAAAAGATATAGTAAACAGTTCACCTGAAGATTATTATCCTCAAATTATGGCTGATGATGCTTTAAAAATTGTTCAAAATAATAAAAATATTGAGTGCAAGATTTTTGGTGAAGATTATTTAAAAGAAAAGAGTATGAATGCCATGTTGAGTGTTGGAATTGCATCACCACATGAGAGTAAATTGATTCATCTAACTTATAAAACTAAAAATCCAATAGCAAAAATTGTATTAGTTGGAAAAGGTGTAACTTATGACACTGGTGGAATGAGTTTAAAACGTGATGGTGGAATGGTTTCTATGAAATGTGACAAAGCAGGTGGTGCAACAATTTTAGGTGTTCTAGAAGCTCTTAGCACTCTTAATTTGCCTTTTGAAGTTCATGGAATCATTGGAGCGGTTGAAAATATGATTGGTGGAGATGCTTATAAACCTGGTGATGTTTTAAAAGCTTCAAATGGAAAAACAATTGAGGTTACAAATACAGATGCTGAGGGGCGATTGGTTTTAGCTGATTGCTTACATTATGCCCAAGAAAATATAGAAGAGTTTGATTATATTTTTGATTTAGCAACATTAACGGGAGCTAGTATTGGAGCATTTGGTGGATATACAACTGCTGTTATGGGATATAGTGAAAAACTAAAAAAGAAGATTTTAAAAGCTTCACAAAAATCAGGTGAATTAGTAGGATTTTTACCTTTTAATGATTATTTAGAAAAGCTACTGGAAAGTCAAATTGCTGATTTTGTAAATACAAGTGCAAATAAAAATGGAGCAGCAATTACTGCAAGTCTATTTTTAAGTAAATTTATAAAAAATAAAAATAAGAAAAAATGGCTTCATTTTGATATAGCAGGTCCATCATACAGAAAAGAAGTTTGGGCTTATCACTCTTATGGGGCAACTGGTGTTGCTGTTAGATTACTTCTTAAATTTATGGAAGATTTGAAAAAATAGTTATTTCAAATCTTTTTCATAAGAGGGATAAAGATTTATAACTGTTCTTTCAAACTCTTCTTTAAACATAGTAAAATCTTTAAACTCAGCGGGGATTGGTTTATTTAATATTTCAAAAATATCTAATCCTTGTTTTGCACTATTTGACAAGATATTTTGCAAATATTCTAGATATGAAATAGTCTCTTTTATTGGTTCTTTTGTATTTGATGCAAGCCCATGTCCTGGAACTAAAATTGAATAATCAATTTTTTCTAATTCATTTAATGATTTTATCCAGTTTTGCATATTTGCATGGGGAGTTGTTGGTGTTCTTTTATTAAAAACTAAATCAGAAGCATAAAGAATTTTCGTATTTTCATCATAAACTGCAATATCACTTTGGGTGTGTCCATCTAAATACAATACTTTTAATTTATAACCATCAAAGTCCAGTGTTTTTGTTGTAAGTATTTGATTTGGAGCTTTGATTTTTGTGCCATTCATTCCATCATGTACTAAATTAACTAAATTTAATATATATAAATCACCATTAGTTTCTATCTCATTTTTAGTGAATTCAGTTGCAAAAATATCACTTGAAGTAAAAGCAATATTCCCTAAAAAATGATCAGGATGATGGTGCGTATTTAAAATATATTTTATTGGTTTATCTGTGATTTTTTCAATTTGTTTTTTTACTTGTTCCCCATATAATCTTGAACTTCCAGTATCTATTAAAATAACACTATCTTTTGTGATAATAAAAGAAGTATTTGCAATATCTCCACCATTTTCTTTTGAGAAATACTCCTCTTTTCCATAAAAATAGTAACTATTTTCAGATAATTTTATTGGTTTTAATTTGTAATCAAAGGCTTTTAAAGAAGAAAAAATTATAAAAATAAGAAATAAATATTTCATTTTTTTTGTTCTTTATAAATATTGCCATCATTATCAGCAAATTCTATATTTAAGTCATCAATTTTATTTTTACTTTCAAATATAAATCTAGGATTTTCACTAATTACAGAAGTAGATTTTATATTTGCTAAAACCTTATCTTTATCTTTTATAATTATTGAATTTATATAAAATTCATTTGTACCAAATATTAATCCTGTTTCCATTGGATGAAATATTGAAGTTTTTATTCTATTTCCCTCTTCTTTTTGGAATAACTCTGTTTTTATCTTACCTAGAAGTTGTTCGTATTCATAATTATTTGAACTTTGTGCAGAAATGTCACAACCTCCACCATTACTTTTTATATTTATACTTCCCACATGCCAAATATTTTTATCATCCAAAATCAAGGCCCTAAGAGGAGTTTCTTGAGCTATTTTAATATTTGTTGAAATCACGGGAAGAAGATGTTCTAGTTTTATATCAATAATATTAGCAATAGGATTATAATCTGCAAATAAAACCAATCTTTTTGCATTTAAAATTTTCATCCCATTAACATATATAGGAACTTGAAAAGGGTTGTCAGCAAAATCAGGAACTTTTAGAATAATATTATCATCATCAAAAATATATTTATCATTTTGAATGATAGATTTTATCAAATCATCAAAAATAGGAGAAATAATAGGATTTTTATTTTGTGCATTCAGTGAGATACTGAATAGTATAAATAATAAAAATATATGTTTCATATCATGGACCTTATATTGAAAATTAAAGTAATTATATAGCTTCTTTATAGCCTGATTGTAGCCCTTAGAAAAAGAAAATTTGCTAAATTCAGGCTATAAATAAAAGATACTATTCCATAAAATCTTACATTTTTAGTTTTAATAGGAGAAAAATGTTTAGTCAATTTAAATTTACATTAATATTCTTATTTCTTATATTTTGGCAAGCTATTTCTTTAATTATAGGAATTAAATCATTTCCAAGTGTTATAGATATTGTATTGAATCTTTTTAATTTAATAAAATAAAGTATAGATAAAATTTAGGAAATATTAGTAAGAAATCTCCATATTTCAAGAAAAAAATAATTTTCTAACAATGCTATAATTAAGCTATATTAAGGCTATAAATAGGCTATTTTAGGGCTATCTTGAGGCTATATCCATGAAGTATAATAACGAATGCGGAATTTGTTTTGGTCAAATTCTTGTAAAAATTATTTAAGGATTGGAAATGAAAAAATTAGGCTTATTAAGTTTTGCTGCGTCAATTGCTATCACTTCTGCGATGGCTGGAAATGTTGAACTTTTATCAGATTTAAAAATTTATGGTGATGCTGAAGTAAGAGGAATATCTGTAAAGGGTGACACCGATACTGCAAAAAAAGATAAACAAGTACTTGATTCAAAAATAAGAGTTAATTTAGATTTCAAAACACTTGAGGGAATTGTTATTCATTCAAGGATAGAATTGAAAAACGATGCTTGGGGTGATAACGATAATGATACTTTTACTTGGGATGAAGCAAATGTTTTAGTACCTTTTGATGAAAATAAATTTTTATTAGCAGGACGAGTAAATGATACTTATGGAACACCTTTTTATGGTTCAAATGGAGATAAAATTGATTTAGCTCTTGTTGGTTATAAACCAGTTGAAAATGTTTTATTATATGCCTTTGATTTTAAAGCTGTTGAGGGTAAAAATAATGACCAAAATACATTCTTAGGTGTAAATAGTACGGGTACAGGTGATTTTGATGCATATTCAGTTGGTGGACAAGTTACTCTTGATAAATTAGTTGTTGGTGGAAGATATGTGTATTTACAAAATAATACAGAAACATCGACTGGTTCAACTATATATAATGATGCAACAAGTCATATGTTTAATGCTTTTGCAATGGGAGAAATCGCTGATTTAGATTTACAAACACAAATAGAAAAAAGAGTTGGTGATAAAACAAACTCTTCTGTTGGACAAAGTGATGAAAAAATGTTTGGAGCTTATTTAAAAGTTGCTAAACAAATAGATAATTTTAATATTGGATTTGCAGCACTAACAACAAAAGATGGTTATGTTTCAGGGGAAAACTTACCAGTTACATATTTAACAAATGATGATTTAGGAACAGCTTCACTTGATAGAGTTGGAAAATATGGAGATACTACTTTAGTAGCTTTAAATCTTGCATATGATGTTTCAAATAAATTAACACTTGAAGGAAATTTAGGACAACATAATATTAAAAATGCAACTTTTAGTAGTATTGATAAAGATTTAAAAATCACAGAATATGACGCAGGATTAGCTTATAAACTAAATAAAAGTGCAACAGTTAGTTTAAGATATGCACTAGGTACTTTTGATGTAAGTAACTTAGATGATATGCAAACAGTTGTTGCAGCGGTTAATATTAACTTCTAAAAAAAAGACCCAAGAGATTTGGGTTTTTTTTAATTTTTCTCAAACCAAACTTTAGAAATCAGCTCATAAGATTTTATTCTATCTTCTGGATTATATACCATACAATTTATCATTATTTCATTTGCGCCAGTTCTTGCAATCAAACTTTCAAGTCTTTCTTTTACAACTTGTGGAGTTCCCCATATTGATTCTCTTGTTTTATGTCTTATGCTTTTTTCTTCCCACTCTTGCCATAAACTTCCCATATCTTTTGTTGGTTTTTGTAATTGTTTATCATCACCTCTATTTAGATAAAGAAATTTTTGAAGCTCACTTGTGGCTAAATATTGGGCTTCTTCATTTGTTTGGGCACAAATTACATTTATGCAAATCATTACATAAGGCTCTTTTAATTGCTTTGATGGTTTGAAGTTTGCATGATATATTTTTACTGCATCATCCATTGAATCAGGTGCAAAGTGTGAGGCAAAAACAAAAGGCAAGCCTTTTTGTGCAGCTAAGGAAGCACTAAAAGTGCTAGAACCAAGCAACCAAATTGGAATATCCAATCCATATCCCGGTATTGCTTTTATTCCTTTATTCCCAGCTTCATTTGATAAATAGTATTGTAAATATTTAAGCATCATAGGAAAGTCTGAACCGTCATTATTTGCATCTCGTCTTAGAGCCAACATTGTTTGTCTATCAGTTCCAGGCGCTCTTCCTAAACCTAAATCTATTCTATTTGGATATAAAGATTCCAAAGTTCCAAATTGTTCAGCAATAACCAATGGCGCATGATTAGGAAGCATGATTCCACCAGAACCAATTCTAATTTTATTAGTTTTTGCTCCAATATAACTTAATATTACAGAAGTTGCAGCACTTGCGATTCCACTAAAATTGTGATGTTCAGCTACCCAATATCTAGTAAATCCAAACTCTTCAACAGCTTGGGCAAGTTTTGTACTATTTTCTATTGCTTGTGATATTGAAAAGCCCTGTGCAACTGGAACTAAATCTAATACGGATAGTGGTATTTTTTTATTATTCATAATTTTCTCCATTTAAAAGAATAGTATATAAGAATTTTCTTTTACAATAGTAGAACAAAATTACTATAAGATTGCCTAAAAATGCAAATTTTGGAATTTCTTTTCTTTTAAACTTATGCATTCCCAAGCTGGAGCTAGGGAACGAGAAAAATTAGAAAAATAAATTACTTATAAAATGTAAAATACAAACTATATCAACATCAATATTTATATTTATATCGATGCAAATGACTTTATTAAATTTTTTTAATAATTCATAAATAAATTTAATTTTTTTCATATCTTCTCCTTCCTTTGAAATTTGAGAATTATTGCACTAAAATTTCAAGGTAATAGAAACACGAAAGAATTTAAATTTAATTATTTAAAAGTATACATTTCCAAACTAGAGCTTGGGAATGAAAAAAGCAATATGCAAAAAATGTATATTGCAAATTCTGACAAACCTGTAAGTTTTTATAGTTTTCCCTCGTTCCCAACGTCCACGTTGTGAATGCATATAAAAACTAAATAAAACAAAAGAAATAGGAAAAACTAAATATAAAATTTCTGATTAAAGTATACATTCCCAAGCTAGAGCTTGGGAACGAGGAAAATCAATCTAAACTTTTTATAATCAAATTCTTTAAACGCTCATTTATTTTATCAGCAATTTTATCACCACTTTTAAAAGCTTTATATTTTTTATATGAGATGAAATTTTCATTTTTACTATTTTTATAAACAGATAATCCAAGTGGGCAGTAGTTTATGTTATTGGGATTTTCTTCTACCATTTGAAAAGTAAAACTACTTTTACAAATACCTAGATTTATTCCCTCTTTTAAAACACCTTTTTTTTCAAGAAGAGCAGCTACTTCATTTGTGGATTTTGCAAGATTTAATTCATACACAATAGTAAAACCCTCAAAATTTATCTCATCTTTTAACTTCAATAAAATCTCTTGAAAATCTCTATTATCTGTTTTAATTATGAAAATATTTTCATTCTCAATTATTTTATAATTTGCCTCAATAAAACAAAAAAAAGTTGAAAAAAGTAAAATGATTTTAATCATTTATTTTCCCCTTAGAACTAATATTTTATAAGTATATTCTTTATTTATAGCTTGAATTTAGCACAAAATAGTTGGATATTAAACAAGTTTTAACTTCTACTTCAAGTATTGCAATTCAAACAAATTAAATGTAGCAATAGAAGCTTCCATAGCTGGCTTTTGGAAATGGGTTTGTTGTAGATGAAGTAAAAAAATTAGCTGGAAAAAAACAAACAAGTTTAACAGATAGTAATCAAAGCGTTGAAATAAGTATAAATAGTGTAAATTTTATTTCACAAGATATTTTAAATTCAAGTAAAAAACTATCATGAGTTTAATCTGATATGGAAGAGATAAATAACTCAATTGGGAAAATTTATAAAAATTTTAATCATAGTAATCATAGTAATAATTTTATTGAAAATAAAAAAACAAGTTTTAAGGATTTGATTAATGGAATAAATAGTATTGAAGAAATTCAAAAACAGTTAGAAATGCTAGAGAAGAATTTTAATTTTAGTTTCTGGTTTTAAATCAACAGAGTGGATAATAAATAGAGTAAAGAATAGAATTCTATTCTTTACATTTTATAAATTTCTAATCTTCAGGAAGAGTTTCTAACCAACTATAAATAGCCCATAATGCAGAATTTGGGATTATATCTTCTGGAAATGGCGGCATAAATACATTTCCATTTCTAACAGCACCACTTCTAACCATTCCTAAAAAATATGTATCATCTCCATCTGTAAGTAATCTTAAATCAGGTGCAATACCTCCTGATTTAGCCCCTAATCCATGACATCTTGCACAATTTTGGTTAAATGCAGTTTTTCCAATTTCAATAGCTTTTTCATTTCCTGAAAAAGGGTTTGTTACTACCTCAATACCAATTTCTGGTAACCCCTTTGTATCAACTTTTTGAGGAGCAGCATCCCCATGTCCAAACATTAAAGTTGTAGTTGCAATTAATGCACAGATTGATTTAGTAAAAATTTTCATACTATTCCTTTTTATAAATTTTGAGGAAAGTATATCAATCATTTATAGCCTAATTATAGCCATTCTTTTGGACTATTTCTTTTTTTCACATGGCTAAACTCAGGCTATATTTCTATATTAGAATTCTATTGTTCTTTTATATTTAGAGATATTTTTAACATCTACTTTTTATAAAGATTATATTTAATAGGAGAGAAAATGAAGAATTTATTAAGTAAAGCAGCAGTCGTTGCAATTCTTGGTTTAACAAGTTGTCAAGTTTCTTTTGCGAGTACTACAGATAATAAAAGTACAAAAGTTACTTGGGAAGATATTTTAAATGATCAAAATACACCTAAAGATGTATTGATGTATGGAATGGGTCCTAAAGCACAAAGGTATTCAACCCTTAGTCAAATCAATACTAAAACAGTAAAAGATTTAGTACCAGTATGGAGTTATTCTTTTGGTGGTGAAAAACAAAGAGGACAAGAATCACAAGCATTAGTTCATGATGGTGTTATTTATGTGACAGGTTCATATTCAAGATTATTTGCAATAGATGCAAAAACTGGAAAAAGACTTTGGGAATATAATCATAGATTACCAGCTGAAATTAGACCTTGTTGTGATGTTGTAAATAGAGGTGCTGCAATATATGGAGATAAAGTATTTTTTGGAACTTTAGATGCTGGAATGGTTGCATTAAATAAAGATACTGGAAAAGTAGTTTGGAAAAAAAGATTTGGATATGACAATAATCCAGATAAAGGTTATGAAGATGGTTACACAATGACAGGTGCACCAACTTTAGTAAAAGATCAAAAAACTGGAAAAGTTCTATTAATTCATGGTTCATCAGGAGATGAATTTGGAGTACTAGGGAAATTATTTGCATTAGACCCAGATACGGGAGAAGAAGTTTGGATGAGACCTTTGGTTGAAGGACACATGGGAAGATTAAATGGTAAAGAGTCAACTCCTTCAGGAGATGCAAAAGCCCCTTCTTGGCCAAATGATGAAAAAAGTGAAACAGGTAAAAAAATATCTTGGAGTCACGGTGGAGGAGCTCCATGGCAAAGTGCTAGTTTTGATGCAGAAACAAATACAATCATAATTGGAACAGGTAATCCTGCACCTTGGAATACTTGGGAAAGAACTGCTGACGGTGGAGATCCAAGAGATTGGGATAGCTTATACACATCTGGGCAAATTGGAATTGATCCAACAACTGGAGATATCAAATGGTTCTATCAACACACTCCAAATGATGGATGGGATTTCTCAGGAAATAATGAGCTAGTTTTATTTGAATATAAAGATAATGGTAAAACAGTAAAAGCAACTGCACATGCTGATAGAAATGGATTCTTCTATGTAATTAATAGAGATGAAATGCCTAAAGCTGAAAAACAAAGAGAAGACCAATCACGAAGATTTATTAGAGCATTCCCTTTTGTTGATAAAATTACTTGGGCAAGTCATATAGATCAAAAAACAGGAAGACCAGTTGTAGATATTAATCAATATCCTCCTTTACCAAAAGAGGGTGAAGATAAAGGTGCACCAATAAGAGTTTCTCCTCCATTCTTAGGTGGGAAAAACTGGAATCCTATGGCATATAGTCAAGATACAGGATTATTTTATGTTCCTGCAAATGATTGGGAAGAAGATTATTGGACAACACCTATTCAATATAAAAAAGGTGCAGCATATTTAGGACAAGGATTTACAATTAAAAGAACACATGAAGATCATGTTGGTAATTTAAAAGCAGTAGATCCAGTTAAAGGAAATATTGTATGGTCTCATAAAGAGAAACTTCCATTATGGGCTGGAGTATTAGCAACAAAAGGTGGATTAGTATTTACTGGAACTAGTGATGGATTCTTAAAAGCATTTGATGCAAAAAATGGAAAAGAATTATTTAAATTCCAAACTGGTTCAGGAATTGTTTCTTGCCCAATTACATGGGAAATTGATGGAGAACAATATATTGGATTATCAACAGGATATGGAGGAGCTGTACCTTTATGGGGTGGAGACATGGCTGAGTTAACAAAAACAGTTTCTCAAGGCGGTTCTTACTGGGTATTTAAGATAAAAAAATAAGTATAAATTTTAATTAACAGATAGTTTCGTGCTATCTGTTATAAAAGGTAAATAATGAAGAGTTTAATTTTAATAATTACTTTATTTTGCATAAGTTATGCACAAGATGAGACTTATCCTACTATTAATGGGTGTAAGCTTGAACCCTATGCAAATTGTTCTAAAGTTGATTTAAGTAATCAGAATCTCAGAGATTTAGATTTACAAAATAGTAATTTTGAAGGTGCAAATTTTGAAGGTGCGATATTGGATGGAACGGATTTAACTAAAGCAAATTTAAAAAATGTAAATTTAAAAAATGCAAATTTACGTCATGCAATTTTAAGTCAAGCAGATATGTTAAAAGCAAATTTAGAAAATGCAAATTTAGCAAGGGCAGATTTAAGACATACAAATCTAAGAGCAGTAATTGCTTATAATGCAAATTTTGATGGCATAAAAGGATGGGCGCTTTTTGGACAAGGTTCTAAATATGATGGTTCAAGTTTTCATGGAGCTGATTTAAATTTTGCAAGAATGAGTGGTTCTAGTATGAAACATTGTAATTTTCAAGCTGTAAATTTAGAAGCTGCATGGATGACTACTATTAATTTTGAAGGATCAAATTTTGCTAATGCAAATTTACAAGAAGTAAAGCTTTCAAATTCTTCATTATTTAAAGCAAATTTAACGGGAGCTAGAATTCATTTTGCCAATTTAGCTGATGTTTTTATGGAAGAATGTATAAATTGTCCTATAAATTGGTGATTCTATAGTAAAAATAAAGGGCTATATTCGGGCTATATTTGTACTATATAATTTCTTTAAATAATTAATCTTAAGAAAGGAGGAAACTATTATGAAATGGGAAAAACCGATGTTCGTTGATAATAGATTTGGTTTTGAAGTGACGATGTACATTTGTCATGAATAATAGATAAAAGCAGTTTGTTAAGTTTAAATTTAGTTTTAGCAAGAAAGAGTTTCCTCTTTCTTGCTTTTTGATAATTGAGTCTATTGTGAATATATTGATTTATCAAAAATAATAGGATGTTTTATGAGAATAGAAGTATTAGGTTCAAGTGCAGGTGGTGGACTGCCTCAATTTAACTGTAATTGCGATAATTGCAAAGGTTATAGAGAGGGAAAAACTACAATAAAAAGAAGAACACAAAGTTCAATTACCATAAGTGAAGATGGAGAGAACTGGGTTTTGTTTAACACAAGTCCAGATATTTTAGAGCAAATTCATAATTCACCATTTTTACATCCACAACAAAGACGTGAGACAAAAATAAAAGCAATCATTTTTATTGATGCTCAAATTGACCATACAACTGGACTTTTGATGTTAAGAGAAGGATGTCCTCATCCTGTTTATTGTACAAAAGAGGTTCATGAAGAACTTAATACTTCTTTTCCTTTGTTTAAAATGCTTGAACATTGGGATGGTGGTGGAACTATTTATAATGAAATAGTTTTAAATAAAGCCTTTGAAATTCCAGTTATGCCAAACCATGAGTTTTATGCAATGCCTTTAATTTCAAATGCTCCTCCATACTCAAAATATAGAGACAAACCAAGGGATGGAGATAATATTGGAGTTGTTGTAGTAAATAAAAAAACTGGAAAAAGACTTTTTTATCTTCCAGGTTTAGGAGTTGTTCAACAACATATTATTGATGAAATGGCAAAAGCTGATGTTTTATTAGTGGATGGAACTGTTTGGACAAATGACGAAATGATAAAAAATGGTTTTTCAACAAAACTTGGAACTGATATGGGACATTTACCTTTAAGAGATAAAGGTGGATTGATTGAAATATTAGACAAGTTAGAAAAACCAAGAAAGATATTAATACATATAAACAATACAAATCCTATCTTAGATGAGGCAACACCTGAATATAAAGAACTTATATCCCATGGTATTGAAATATCTTATGATGGTATGAGTATAGAAATTTAATTTAATAGTAGGAGAAAAAAATGGCTGAGCTTTTAAGTAAAGAGGACTTTGAAAAAAAATTAAGAGATATGGGAAGAATGTATCACATTCACCATCCTTTTCATATTAGAATGTACAAAGGGGAATGTACAAAAGAGGAGATTCAAGGTTGGGTTGCAAATAGATTTTATTATCAATGTATGATTCCTATAAAAGATGCAGCGATTATGTCAAATTGTGATAGTTTGGCTGATAGAAGAAAATGGATTGATAGAATCACAGACCATGATAGTGTTGGTGGTGGAATTGAAGCTTGGTTGGAATTAGGTGAGGCAGTTGGACTTGATAAAGAAGATTTAATTTCTCATAAATTTTTATTACCATCAGTTAGATTTGCTGTTGATGCTTATGTGAATTTTGCTAGACGTTCTCCTTGGAAAGAGGCTGCAATGTCATCTTTAACAGAGATGTTTGCCCCTGAAATTCATCAACAAAGATTAAATACTTGGCCAGATAATTATCCTTGGATTGAACAAAAAGGTTTAAGATATTTTCAAAAAAGATTAAGTGAAGCAAGACGAGATGTTCAACACGGTCTTGCAATCACACTTGAAGAGTTTAATACTCCAGAACTTCAAGCAAAAGCAGAATCAATTTTACAATTTAAACTTGATATTTTATGGACAATGTGTGATGCTTTATATTTAGCATATGAATTAAAAAAACCACCATATTTTAATTGCAAGTAATAAAATGAAAAAAATAAAACTAAATCCAAATTTCCAGTTTCAATGGGAAGAGAAACAAAACTGTTATGTATTGTTATATCCAGAAGGAATGGTTCAATTAAATCAAAGTGCAGGGGAAATTCTAAATCTTTGTGATGGAAATAATAATGTAGAAGATATAAATAAAATCTTGTGCAAAAAGTTTGAAATTGAAGATTTAACACAAGATATAAATGCTTTTTTAGAAGAAGCACAAAATAGAAATTGGATAAGTTATGAATAATGAAATAAAACCACCTTTATGGATTCTTTTAGAGTTAACTCACAAATGTCCATTGGAGTGTGCATACTGTTATAATCAACTTGATTTTGCAAAAACAAAAGATGCTATGAGTAAAGAAGATTGGTTTAGAGTAATGGAACAAGCACGAGAAATGGGAGCTGTTCAGTTAGGAATCTCAGGTGGTGAACCTTTATTAAATAAAGATGTTGTGGAAATTGTAAAAAAAGCTAATGATTTAAAATTTTATACAAACCTAATAACTTCAGGTGTTGGAGCTCCAAAAGGTGTGGTTGCAAAACTTAAAGTTGCTGGACTAAAAACTGTACAACTTGGAGTTCAATCACACGATAAAGATACAATGACACTAATTACAAACAACAAAAATTCATACGATGAAAAAATAGCTTTTGCAAAAGAGGTAAAAGATGCAGGTCTTCAACTTATTGTAAATACTTGTATCACTAGACAAAATATTCATCAAGTAGGTGAGATTATTGAGTTTGCAGAAAAGTTAGGGGCAAATTATCTAGAGATTGCAAATATTCAATATTATGGTTGGGCACTAAAAAATGTAAATGCACTTTTACCATCACAAGAGCAAATTAGCGTTGCAAGAGCAGTTACAAATCATTATAGAAATGAAAGAAAAGATATGAAAGTATTTTTTGTAGTTCCTGATTATTTTGCAACACGACCAAAAGCTTGTATGAATGGTTTAGGAACAACATTTTTAACAATAAATCCAGATGGAATAGCACTTCCATGTAATACAGCAAATACTCTACCTTTAGAATTTCCAAATGTAAAAGAGTTTTCAGTTGAAGAAATTTGGAATGAATCAGAATCTTTTAACTATTTTAGAGGCGATAAATGGATGAAAGAACCTTGTCGAACTTGTGATGAAAAAGAGAAAGATTTTGGAGGATGCCGATGTCAAGCCTATGCACTAACGGGTGATATGAATGCCACTGATCCTGTTTGTATAAAATCTCCAAATCATGGAATTATAAATAAAAAAATTGAAGATAGTGTAATACATTCAGATGATAAAATCATCTATAGAAATAGACTAAATTCTTTAAACTTAAGCAATAGTTGATGACAATCTAATTACAAGATAAAAAGTCAAGATTAATTATATTTATGTTAATCTCAAAAAATTTTATTTTAGGATTTCAATGATATGAACAAAGGCTTATTTGTACTAAAAGATTTATGTAAGAATTATGAAAATACACCCATATTAAAAAACATAAATTTGGATATATTTCAAGGAGAATTTCTTACACTTTTAGGCCCTAGTGGCTGTGGGAAAACAACAATTATTAGACTTCTAGCAGGATTTGAAAATCCTGATGCGGGAGAAATTCTTTTAGATGATAAAAATATCAATCATCTTCCCCCTGAAAATAGGGCAATAAACACCGTTTTTCAAAGTTACGCACTTTTCCCTCATATGAATATTTTTGATAATGTTGCATTTGGTTTAAAAATGAAAAAAATGCCAAAAGAACAAATCAAAATAGAGGTAGAAAATGCCCTTTCTATGGTTAAATTATCACAACATATGTATAAAAAACCAAGTGAATTAAGTGGTGGACAACAACAACGGGTTGCAATTGCAAGGGCTGTTGTTAATAAACCTTTGATTCTTCTTCTTGATGAGTCATTAAGTGCTTTAGATTATAAGCTTAGAAAAGAGATGCAAATTGAGCTTAAAATGCTACAAAGAAAGCTAGGAATTACTTTTTTATTTGTAACCCATGACCAAGAAGAAGCTCTTTCTATGTCTGACAGAATTGTTGTTATGAATAAAGGAAATATTGAACAAATAGGGACTCCAAAAGAGATATATGAAGAGCCTAAAAGTCTTTTTGTAGCTCAGTTTATTGGAGAGGCAAACTGTTTTGAAACAAAAATTGTTGAGCAAAAAAATGAAGCAGTAATTTTAAAATATAAAGAAAAAATATTTAATTTAAAAACAAAAAAAATATTTAATGAAACTTGTACAATTCTTATTCGGCCTGAAGATTTTAGAGTTGAAAAAAACTTTGAAGATGTAAAATCAAAAAACTATTTTGTTGGAGAACTTGAAAATATTATTTATAAGGGAACTACGATTGATCTTTTAGTAAAACTAGAAGATGGAAAAGAAGTAATAGCAAGTGAGTTTTATAATGAAGATAGTGATGCTTTAGGTTATAAAATAGGTTCGAAACTGTTTCTTTATTGGGTTGATGGTTGGGAGGTACTTTTAAATAATGAATAGACTCTCTTTATTTGCAAAAATATCAGTATTTTCAGTTGTATTTTGGCTTTTATTATTTGCATTATTGCCAAATTTACTTGTATTTGTAAGTAGTATTTTAACAAAAGGTGATAATGATTTTTTAATTTTTACAGCATCAAGTGAAAGTTATTTAAAACTTCTTAATCCTACATATTTATCTGTATTTTTAGATTCATTATATATTGCAGTTGTTACAACTTGTATTACACTTGTTTTGGCTTACCCTTTTGCTTATATTATTGCAACTGCTCCAAAAAAGTTCAAGTTTTTACTTTTATTGCTTGTAATAATTCCATTTTGGACAAGTTCCTTAGTGCGAACATATGCCTTAATAGCAATTTTAAAGACAAATGGTCTTTTGAATACTTTTTTAATATGGCTTGGAATAATCAATGAACCTTTACAAATCATGTATTCACAAACAGCTGTATTTATAGGAATGGTTTATACATTACTTCCTTTTATGATTTTACCTTTATATGTATCTATTGAAAAAATTGACTTTAGATTAGTTGAAGCTGCAAGAGATTTAGGTGCATCAAAATTAAATACTTTTAAAACTATTATTATTCCTTTATCTCTTCCTGGAATAATTGCTGGAAGTACTTTAGTATTTTTACCAGCACTTGGAATGTTTTTTATACCAGATATTTTAGGTGGAGCAAAAGAGTTAATTATTGGAAGTTTTATACGAAATCAATTTTTACAATTTAGAGATTGGCCATTTGGATCAGCAGCATCGGTTGTTTTATTAATCATAATGTTCATTATGTTAGCTCTTCTTGCAAAAGTTCAAAAGGATAATAAATGAGAAAACTATATTCAAGTTTTATTTATACTCTTTTATATTTTCCAATAATCGTATTAATAATTTATTCATTTAATAGTTCAAAATATAGTGTTGCATGGAAAGGTTTTAGCACTATATGGTATGAAAACTTAATGTCATATGATTCACTTCTTGAAGCTGCATGGCACTCAATTAGTGTAGCTTTTGTATCAGCAATAATTGCTACAATTCTGGGAACTCTTGGTGCTTTAGCACTTTTTAGATATGACTTTTTTGGAAAAAAATTAATGCAATCATTGGTTTATGTTTTAATCATGTCCCCTGAAATTGTGATGGGAATTTCACTTTTAATGTTATTCGTTTTTATATCTTTGCCGTTAGGATTTATTACATTGCTTATTGCTCACATTACATTTTGTTTGCCTTTTGTAATTGTAACTGTAATGGCTAGATTAAATGGCTTTGATAAAAATATTATAGAAGCTGCAAAAGATTTAGGAGCTTCGGAATTTATTACATTTACAAATATAATTTTACCAAATATCATCCCTGCAATCATTGCTGGATTTTTATTAAGTTTAACCTTGTCATTTGATGATGTGATTATTAGCTTTTTTGTAACAGGACCTGATTATGAAATTTTGCCATTAAAAATATATTCAATGGTAAAACTAGGAGTTAAACCTGAGATAAATGCACTTTGTACAATCATGTTTATTTTCACATTGCTTATGGTATTATTTACCCAATTTTTAATTAAGGAGAAAAAATGAAATTAATTTTTATTTTTATGTCACTTGTTTTGACACTTTTCGCAAATGAAAAAGTGCTTTATGTATATAACTGGTCTGAATATATGCCCGATTCTGTATTGAAAAACTTTACAAAAGAAACAGGTATAAAAGTTAAGTATTCAACTTATGATTCAAATGAAGCTATGTATGCAAAAATCAAAACGATTGGTAGTTCAAGTTATGATGTTATAGTCCCTTCAACTTATTATGTAAATAAAATGAGTAAAGAAAATTTGTTAGTAAAACTTGATAAATCAAAACTTCCAAATTATAAAAATCTTGACAAAAAACTTTTATCAAGACCATTTGACCCAAATAATGATTATTCAATTCCTTATGTATGGGGAAGTACTGGAATTAGTTATAACGCTAATTTAGTAAGTGAAAAAATTGATTCATGGAAAAACTTATGGAGTCCAGAATATAAAAATAGCATTCTTTTAAATGATGATATGAGAGAAGTTTTTGGAATAGCACTTAAAATTTTAGGATATTCTTCAAACTCAACAAATCCAAAAGAGATAGAAGAAGCTTACAACAAATTAAAAGAACTTTTACCAAATGTAAAAATGTTTTATTCAGAATCTCAAAAACAAGTGTATTTAAATGAAGAAGTAAAACTTGGAATGAACTTTAATGGTGAAGGATTTATGGCAAATGAAGAAAATGAAGCTATAAAATATATCTATCCAAAAGAGGGTGCTCTTTTATGGATTGATTCTTTAGTTATTCCAAAAGGTGCAAAAAATATTGATAATGCTTTAGCTTTTATCAATTATTTATTAAAACCTGAAGTATCAAAAATAATTAGTGAAGAGATTGGTTATGCCTCTCCAAATGCAAAAACTTTAGAACTTTTAGATGAAAAAACAAGAAATAATAGAATGATTTATCCAAATGAAGAAGATTTAATAAATAGTGAACTTCAATTAGATGTAGGTGAAGCTTTACCTGTATATGAGAAATATTGGGAAAAGTTAAAAACTAACTAATCTATTTCTATAAAGCTATCTTCAAAATATTGAAGATAGCTTTTATTCTGGTCTTTCAATCATATAACCACTTCCTCGAATATTTTTAATAAAATCTTCCCTTAAAACGGTTTTTACTCTATTTACTTCAGCTCTTATTGTTGCATTATCAATATAATCATCATTCCAAACATAGGTTCTAAACATATCGTATTGAACAACTAAACTTCTATTTAAAGCAAGAAGTTCAATTATTTGAAGTTGCCGTTTGGGTAAAATATGAGGCTCGTTGTTGAATAAAAGTGTCATGTTTTCTGAGTCAAAACTATAATGTTTTGATAATCTTTTATGTCTTTGTGGAACTATTCTTGTTTTTAGAATTTTATTAATTCGTAATGTTAGCTCTTTTAAATGAAATGGTTTTTTTAAATAATCAAAACATCCCAAATCAAAAGCTCTTGAAATCTCTTCAATATCAATTAGTGCAGAAATATAAATAGTTGGAACCATTCTTTTTTGTTCATGTAATCTTTCTAAAATTTCGAAACCATCAATATCAGGAAGATTTATATCTAAAATTAATAAATCAAATTTTTCTTTTTCTAAAATTTCTAATGACTCCATTCCTGTTTTTGCACTTATTATCATATGTCCTGTGGAAGCAATGTATTCTGTTATCATTTCATTTAACATAATATCATCTTCAACTAATAAAATTTTCATAATACTCCTTTAAAAGTGTAAGTGAATGAAGCCCAATTTTCACCTGATTCTAGTTTTATTCCAACATTTTCTTCACTACAGATTCTTTTTACTAAATTTAATCCAAGTCCAAAACCTTCTTTTGAAACTTCTTCTCTATAATACTCTTCAAATATTTTTTGAGGATCTAAAATCTGAGCAGAACGACTCTCTATAATAAAATCACAATCATTTTTTGAAACTCTTAGAATTACATATATTGTCTCATTTGGTAAAGTATATTTAATAGCATTTGTAAGATTATTATCAACAATTCGTTGAAGTTTTATTTCATTAAAATTTAAAATGATTTCATCAAAGTTGCAGATAAATTCAAATTTCGATTTAAACTTAATAGCTGTTTGTGTATAAAAATCAATTCTACTTCTTACAAAATCTTTAATATTTATTCTATGAGTTGCTGGATTTACTTGGTCTTTTTTTACTAAATAACTTAAATCATCATAAATACTAAAGATATTTTTCATAGCAATTTCAATATTGGTTAGATATTTATTTTTCCCAAATTGAATTTCAAACATATCAATATTTCCCATTATAATTGATAATGGAGTATTTGTTTCATGAATAGCATATTTTAAAAATTGTTTTTGAGAAGTAATTAAATTTTGAGCATAAGTATTTCCAATTTCTAACTCTTTTGATTGTTTATTATAATCTTGAGAAGATTGTTGAATCAGGTGTGTGAGTGCTTGTAAACTTCGCGCATGATCACTTAATGTTGTATCTTTTAACTCTTTATCATTATCTTCATCATCATTTTCTATCTCTTTTTCACTAAGTGCAAGTACTGTTAGTGTTTGATTAAGTAACTCATTATGGTCATGGTGATGATAAAATTCACCATATGTAAAAAATCCAGCTGTTGTTGCAATTTGTGAAAAAGGGCTAATTTCAACATCTATAAGATTTGGCATATATCTTCTTCTTGCCATACATGCGTAAATAAAAAACGATTCTGTATTTTTTATTTTACATTTGTTAAATAAAGATTTTAAGGGATTATTCATCATTAGTTCAACATTCCCAAAACCTAATTTTACAATATCACCTTTATGTAAGTTTCCAGCAAAACTTAAACTTCCATCTTCATGTTTAGCAATAACTGCACGTGCTAGTGGAATATTGTTCTTTTGAACAATTAATGGAAACTCTATTCCCGTTGCTGGAAGCGATTTAGCAACATAAGTTCCTAAATATTTTTCATAAAAATCAAGAGGAGTTAATCCAGCAATTTTATAGACTCTATTTCCTTCAACTTCCTCAATTTCATGCTCTATTCCAATTGGAGACCAGTTAAAATTGTAAGCATTACATACTTTTAAATCATCTGAATTAAAAGATACTCCAACTGAACCTCTTGTTAGAATATTATTTTGAGATGAAATAAAAGTTTGAGTAAAATGAGCATTATCTCCAGCCATTCCACCTGAAACCAAAACACTACTATTAATTGATGCAATTCCATTTAAAAATTCTTCCCCGTTTGTTGTTCCTCCATCTGTGAATGTTAATAATAGTTTTGTATTTTCACAACATAAAGTTTGAGCAAGTAATACACCATTTTGAAAAGAGTCTTCTTCGTCAATATGAATTGTTTTTAATGTAGTTCTTTCAAAAGTAGAGATTGAAATTACTGTTTTAAGTGTAGTAATCTCAGCATTGTTTATCTCTCCATCTGTTGAAGAACCAATACAAATAGCATGTGGTAGTTGTTTTGTAAGAATATTTAATATCTCTTCTAGGATATTTTTTTTATCTCCGCAAAATATCTGAACTAATATGTTTTTTTCATGCTTGAATAATGAAAAATCTATTAATTCATCTAATGGTTTGGTGTTTAGTGTGTAATTATATGTTTTCATAAAAAAATTGTAGCAGATAATTTAAAAAAATCATATAGAAAAATTTGATTAAAAACTCGTAAAAATGGTAATTTGTAACAAAAGTTATCATTGCTATACTCATGCTATACTATGGCTTTATTCATGCTATACTTATGATGTAGAATTTCAGTATGTGAAAAGTTAAGTTAATAAAATTATTGACACTTTTTAAAATATTAATTAATAAAAAGGATATTAAAATGATTTACAGTAAACCAACATATAAAGCTCAATATGAGAACTTCATCGGTGGAGAATGGATTGCTCCAACAAGTGGTGAATATTTCGATAATATTTCTCCTGTTGATGGTGAAATCTTAACAAAAATTCCAAGATCAAATGAAGCAGATGTTGAAGCTGCAATTCTTGCTGCTGATAAAGCATTTCAATCTTTTAAACACACATCAGTTGTTGAAAGAAGTAATCTATTAAATAAAATGGCAGATGCAATTGAAGCAAATTTAGAAAAACTTGCAATTGCTGAAACTTTAGATAATGGTAAAGCTATTAGAGAAACTTTAAATGCTGACGTTCCTTTAGTTGTTGATCATTTTAGATATTTTGCATCAGTAATTCGTGCAGAATCAGGAACAGTTTCAGATTTAGATGAAAATACAATTTCTCAAGAAATTCATGAACCATATGGTGTTGTTGCTCAAATTATTCCTTGGAATTTCCCATTATTAATGGCTGCTTGGAAATTAGCTCCGGCAATTGCTGCTGGAAATTGTGTTGTTATGAAACCAGCAAGTGCAACTCCAATGTCAATTTTATTATTAATGGAAGCAGTACAAGATGTATTACCAAAAGGTGTTATTAACATTATTAATGGTGCGGGTGGAAAAATTGGTAAATTCCTTTCAACTCATCCATTAGTTAAAAAAGTTGGATTTACTGGTGAAACTACAACTGGTCAATTAATTATGCAATATGCAACTGAAAATATTATTCCTTCAACTTTAGAACTTGGTGGAAAATCACCAAATATCTTCCTAGAATCAATCATGGACGCGGATGATGAATTCTTTGATAAAGCAATTGAAGGTTTAGTACTATTTGCATTTAACTCAGGAGAAGTTTGTACTTGTCCATCACGTGCATTAATCCAAGAGTCAATTTATGAGCCATTTATGGCAAGAGTACTTGAAAGAGTTAAAGCAATTAAATTAGGAAATCCTTTAGATACAGAGTGTATGATGGGTGCTCAATGTTCTTTAAATCAAAAAGAAAAAATTACTGAATATATCAAAATTGGTAAAGAAGAGGGTGCTGAATTATTAATTGGTGGAGATGTTTATGAATCGCAAACTAATCCAAATGGCTATTATATTCAACCAACACTATTCAAAGGTCACAACAAAATGAGAATTTTCCAAGAAGAAATTTTTGGACCTGTACTTGCTGTTACAACTTTTAAAGATGAAGAAGAAGCATTAGCAATTGCAAATGATACAATTTATGGATTAGGTTCAGGTGTTTGGTCAAGAGATGCTCATCAATTACATAAATTTTCAAGAGGAATAGAAGCTGGAAGAGTTTGGGTAAATTGTTATCATATATATCCATCACATGCATCATTTGGTGGATACAAAAAATCAGGTATAGGAAGAGAAACTCACATGATGATGTTAAACTCTTACAGACATACTAAAAATATTTTAACTTCTTACAATAAAAATAAATTAGGATTCTTTTAGGATTTAATTCTAAAAGAAAAATATAAAAAACCCATAGAAAGTTCTCCTCTATGGGTTTTTTTCGTTGTGTAAAGGATATAAAATGTCAACACAAAGAGTAGATGTAACACCAGCAGCTGCTGAAGTTATAGAAAAATTAAAAGAGTTACATGGTGAATTAGTTTTTAATCAAAGTGGTGGTTGTTGTGATGGAACGGCTCCTATGTGTTATGAAAAAGGCGATTTTTATGTTCCTAGTCGTAATATAAAAATGGGTGAAATCTGTGGTTGTGAATTTTTTATAGATAAAGATCAATTTGAGTATTTTAAACACTCTTTTATAACTATAGATGTAAGAGAAGAAAAAGCTGCTTTTGGAAACTCTTTTTCCTTAGAAATAGATTTAGGGTATCAATTTATTACAAAATCAAGAATTTTTACCGATGATGAATATAGACAGCTATTAGAAGAAGAAAAATTACAATAAAAAAAAGGGAAAGAGTAAAAACTCTTTCCCTTTTTAAATAGTAAAGCTAAAATTATAAAGCTGTTACATTTTCTGCTTGAAGACCTTTTTCACCTTGACCAACTTCAAAAGTAACTTTTTGACCGTCATTTAATGAAACTCTTCCATAACCAGAATTGTTGATGTTTCTGTAATGTACGAATACATCTTTACCACCATTTTCTTGCTCGATAAAACCATAACCTTTTTCGCTATTAAACCATTTAACTGTTCCGTTTACTAATGTTGCCATTGTAACCCCTTTTTTTTTAAAATACTTCATTTCTAAAGCGTTGAAGATATAAAATTGAGAATTCTTTAGATTGAGTGTGTACTTAAAACTAGCGTTACAAGAAAAACATAAACTATAGATGAACCCTAAACCATCTTTCAATGCAGACATTATAGCACAAAAAAAAGAAAATGTACTTTTTTGTTAGAAATTTGTTAAATTCTTTTTCTTTGACTAGTTTTTAAGTTCTTGATTTGTAACTAGGGCTAGATTTGTAAGATTATATTTTTGTAATAAATCTAAAACTTTTACTACTCTTTCATATTCTACTTTCTTATCAATCCTTACTATAACAGCTTTCTCTTTGTTTTTTATAGCTTTTAAATTATCTTCTAAAGAAGCGAATGATACTTCAATACCTTTTATTGCTAATTTATTTTGACTAAGTTCAATGAAAATTTGTTCTTCATCAATTTTCATTTCTTTTGCGTTTGCTGTTGGTAAATTCAGAATTAAGGCTAATTCTTCTTTTTTAAAAACAGAAGTTACGATAAAAAAGATTAAAAGAATAAAAACAACATCAATAACAGGTGTTAAATCTAAACCTAAAGATTCTCTTCTTTTCATGTTAATCTTGCCCAACTAGCTCTTTTTTAGCTTTTAATTCAATTCCATCAATCATTGAAATAAAATGATTGTAAGCAATTTGATGAGGAATAGCTACAATTAAACCAGCAATTGTTGTAATCAAAGCTATAGAAATTCCATTTGAGAAGATTGTAGGATCGCCTAAACCATTTTGAGTTATAGCTTCAAATGATTTATAAACTCCAATTACTGTTCCTAAGAGTCCTAAAAGAGGAGCAATAGTTGCAATATTTTTAATGATAGTTAAACCAGATTCTAGTTTTTTTACTTCATATTCAATTTGAGATAAAATTGATGAATTAACAGTTACTTTATTTTTTATCTTATTAATCATTGCATTTTTTCTTGGAAGTGTAAAAAATTTCCATAAAATAATAGTAAATCCAATTACATTTAATATAATTAAAATATAAACAATAATTCCACCCTTATCAATATAACTCATTAAATCCATGTAAACCCCAATTATTTTTTGATATTGTACAAAATTTTTGTTAATAGATGGTACAATTTTTTATGAACTATACAAATTCCCCAATTCAAAAAATCACTTTTAACAATCAAAAATATTTTGTAAAAAGAGACGATTTATTAAATCCTGATTTTTCAGGAAATAAAGCTAGAAAGTTTTATTACTATTTAATCAATGATTTCCCAAATATAAAAAAGATTGTTTCTTTTGGCTCAGCTCAATCAAATGCAATGTATTCATTATCTGTTTTATGTAAGTTAAAAGGTTTAAAGTTTGATTATTATGTTGATCATATTGCTTCATATCTGAAAGAAAATCCTCTTGGTAATTATAAATATGCACTTGAAAATAAAATGAATATAATAGAAAATGAGTTACCAACTTATTTTGATGAAGAGACTTTATTTATAAGTGAAGGTGGAGCACTAAAAGAAGCAAGTTTAGGAATTGAAATTTTAGCAAATGAGATAAAAACTTGGGCAATAGAAAATAAAATAGAAAATCTAAAAATTTTTTTACCCAGTGGCACAGGAACAACTGCTCTTTATTTACAAAAATATCTTCCTTTTGAAGTATTAACTTGTGCTTGTGTTGGAGATGAAGATTATTTAAAGAAGCAGTTTTTAGTTCTTGAAAAAGATAATCATCCCACAATTATACAAAGAGAAAAAAAGTATCATTTTGGGAAACTTTATAAAGAGTTTTATGAAATACATAAAGAACTTAAAAAACAAACAAATATAGAATTTGATTTTCTTTATGATAATTTAGGTTGGATTTGTTTTGAAAAATATCGAAACTCTTTAAATGATAAAAATAATATTTTTCTTTATATCCATCAAGGCGGATTAATCGGCAATATCTCAATGTTAGAGAGATATAAATTTAAATATGATAAATAAAATATTTATTTAAATTTTAATGAAAAATAAGATAACATCTGCAAATGTTATCAAAAAAAGAAATAAAACTTATAAAACTTATTAAATATACTCCTGCTTTAATTGTTGGTCTAGTTTGTTTAATTGTCACTATACTTATAACTGTTGAGAAAAATATAACTTTAAAACAAGATTTAGAAACTTTAAAATCTGACTACTTGGAAAAAAATAGAGAAATAATAAAAAATGAAGTTGAAAAAATTTATAACTATATTTCCCATGAAAAATTAAATAGTGAAGAAGAATTAAAAAATAATCTAAAAGAAAGAGTAAATGAAGCTTATTCTTTAAGTACTTATATTTATGAAAAGTATAAAAATAAAGAGACTAAAGAACAAGTTATTAATAGAATTAAAGATTCTTTAAGAGCAATAAGATTCAATGATAATAGAGGATATTTTTATATTTGTAATATAAATGGTATTAATATTATGCATCCAATTAATCCTGAACTTGAAAATAAATTAATTTTAGAATATAAAGATAGTTCAGGGAATTTTATTCTAAAAGATGCAATAGAAAATGCAAAAAAATCAAATGAATATTTCACAACACTTTATTGGAATAAGCCAGATGACTTAAACGCAAAATATAAAAAAATTACTTTTAATAAAGTTTTTGAACCATATAACTTTATTATAGGAAGTGGCGAATATTTAGATGACTTTGAAAATATAACAAAAGAAAAAATTTTATCTTATATTTCTAGCATTAAATATGGTAAAAATGGATATATATTTATTATTGATGAAAATGGTATTTATTTAAGTCATATAGAAAAATCTTACATAGGTTTAAATAGAGTAAATTTAAAAGATAAAAATGGAGTTATGATTACAAAAGAGATTATAAATATTGCTAAAGATGATAAAGAAGGATATTTAAAATATATTGGAACAATTAAGCCACAAACAAGACTTCCTTCTGAAAAAATAACTTATGTAAAAGGTTTTGATGATTGGAATTGGGCAATTGCAAGTGGATTTTATACTGATGAATTTGAAAAACAGATTTTAATAAAACAAGAAAATATAAAAGATAAATTTAAAATGAATTTGATAAATTTACTTTTAATTAGTTTATTACTTACTGGTATGTTTTTATTTATATCATTTTATATTTCAAAAAAATTAGAAAAAAGATTTTATAAGTATAAACAACAAGTTTTAGCACATATAAAAAAAGATAGACAAAAAGATACGATGTTAGCTCAACAATCAAAAATGGCAGCAATGGGTGAAATGCTTGAAAATATAGCTCATCAATGGAGACAGCCATTAAGCGCAATTTCAACAATTTCAACGGGAATTAAAATCCAATATGAGTATTCTGAAGTTAATAAAGAAGATGTGATTAAATCAATGAATACAATAGCTACAACAACAAAATATTTATCTCAAACGATTGATGATTTTAGAGATTATTTCAATCCAGAAAAAGAGGCTAGTAATTTTAGTTTAAGAACTATATTTGAAAAAGTTTCTGATTTACTTGAACCACAATTAAACTTAAAAAGTATTCAGTTAATTAAGGATATTGACGATGTACATATTTTTGGTGTAGAAAATGAATTTTTACAAGTAATTATAAATATCTTAAATAATTCAAAAGATGAGTTTGAAAAAAAAGAGTTAGAAAAAAGATACATATTTATTGATACAAAAGTTACTGATGATGAAATTGTAGTTATTATAAAAGATAACGCAGGTGGAATTGATGAAAAGATTATTGATAAAGTATTTGACCCATATTTCACTACAAAAGTCAAATCAAAAGGTACAGGAATAGGTCTTTATATGTCAAAAGAGATTATTGAAAAACATATGAAAGGATCTATTAGTGTTTTTAACGAAAACTATTTGTATAAAGAGAAAAGTTATATTGGTGCAATCTTTCATATAACTTTTTTTAAAAAAGATGAAGACAATATTATTTAAAGTTTTGGATAAATTTAATAAATTCTTCCTCTTTTAAGGCTTTAGAATAAATCCAACCTTGAATCTCATCACAATTTTCTAATTCTAGAAAATCCTTTTGTTCAATTTTTTCAACACCTTCTGCTATAACTTTTATTCCTAATTGTTTGGCTAAAGTAATAATAGTTCTAGTTATTGCTATGTCTTTTGAACTATTTGGTATCTCATCTATAAATGATTTATCAATTTTTAACTTATCAATTGGAAATTGTTTTAGATAACTCAAAGATGAATATCCCGTTCCAAAGTCATCAATTGACAATTTAATACCTAATTTTTTTAGATTTTTTAAAATTTTTTTAGATTCTTCAACATTTTCCATAATAAAAGTTTCTGTTAATTCTACTTCTAAAAATTTAGCATCTAGTTGTGAAATTTCCAAATTATTAAGTACGGTTTTAAAAATATCACTATGTTTTAATTGAATAGTTGAAATATTTACAGCAATAATTCCATCTATTAATAAATTCTCTTCTTGTAGTTTTTTCATAAAGGTTGTAGCAGTTTTTAATACAAAATCACCTAAAGGAATAATTAATTTAGTTTCTTCTGCATGTGGGATAAACTCACTTGGAGATATGATTCCTAAACTTTTATGATTCCATCTTAAAAGTGCTTCAGCCGCAATTATTTTGTTTGTTTTTATATCTATTTGTGGTTGATAATAAACTTCAAATTCATTATTCCTCAAAGCTTCACTTATTTGTTGTTTCATTAAAATTTTTTCAAAAATTTCACTGGTCATCTTTTTCTTGTAAAAATGATATTGATTTTTTCCTGCATTTTTTGCACTGTACATTGCGGTATCTGCTTGTTTGATTAACTCTTCAACATTTAATCCATTATCTGGAAACAAAGAAATTCCAATACTAATTGTTGTATCAAATAGATATTGTTCTAATTTTAATGGCTCCATAAAATCATGTAAAATACTTTTGGCTATTTTCTCAATATTTTTTTGTTCAATTATGTCTTCAATTACAATGATAAATTCATCACCACCAATTCTTGAAATAGTGTCATTTTTTCTTATATTTTTTTGTAATCTTTGAGCAACTAAATTGATAATTTTATCTCCAATAGAGTGTCCATAAGAGTCATTTATAAGTTTAAAGTTATCAATATCAATAAACAAAATTGCTAATTTTTGTTTTAAATCAATACTTTTATCAATAGATTTATCTAATCTTGCTTTTAACAATAATCTATTTGGCAGATTTGTAAGTGGATCATGATGTGCTAAATATTCTATTTTTTCATTTGATTTTTTGATTTTTGAAATATCCGAAAATAATGCTACATAATTTAATATTTTTCCATTAGAATCTTTTACAATGCTCAGATTTAGCCATTCTGGATAAATTTCTCCACTTTTTTTACGATTCCAGATTTCACCTTTCCAAGAACCATTTGTTTGTAATTCAAACCATAATTTACTATAAAATTCACTATCATGTCTTCCAGATTTTAATATTTTCGGGCTTTTATTTTTAATCTCTTCAAAAGTATAACCTGTAATATTTGTAAAGGCTCCATTTACAGAAATAATTTCATTATTTTCATCTGTTATTATGATTCCTTCAGTGGTATTTTCAAATACAATATCAGATAATTTTAATTTTTTTTCTATTTTTTCTTCTTCTGTAATATCTTTAAAAATGCAGTGAGTTCTTATTTCATCATTAATATTAGATATATTTCCTGTAAAACTTGCAATAAAAATATCATTATTCTTTTTTTTCATTTTTATGCGTTCGTGTTCTATATGTGTACCACTTAAAATTATTTGAAATTTTTCTTTTAAATATTCATAAGGCTCTTGCGTAAAATTTATAAATTTTTGGCCTATTACTTCATCTTTTTCATAACCTGTAACTTCAAGCCATTTTTTATTTACATTACAAATAATTCCTTTTTCATTTAATGATTGATAAGGATAAGGTGCTTCTTCATATAAAAATTTGAATTTATTTTCAATTTGTTTATTTTTATTTGAAATTTCAGAGATATTTGTAAATAGAAGTTTAATGATTGAATTGTCCAATAAAACAGTATTTAAAATTGTCAATTGAAATAAATTATTGTTAATTTCAATTATTTCATTTTCTTTAAAATCATTAAATTTGATTTTTCTATAAATTTCTTCCCATTTTAAAGCAGGAATAATAGTTGTGATATCATTATCAATTTTAATATCAAATAATTTTGCAGCTTTTTGGTTGAACCAATAAATTATTTGTTCTTCATCATCATCAAAAAGCTCAATAACTGCTTCATTTAGAGAATTAAAAGTATTTTTTACATCTTTAAGTTTTGATTCTAAAAATAAATTGTAATTCCCTTTTATATTATTTAGAATATCTTTTGAAGTAATCATAAAATATTCAAGATTTGTTTTATCAAAAATAACAGCTCTTCTTATATCTTCTTGTTTCATTTTATTTACTACATCAAATAACAACTCTTCTTTTTCAAAACTTATGATATTTTTATGCATGAATTGTTGAATATTTAACGTTGTATCAATGTGCTTTTGCGCAAGATTTATAACATCACTTTCTGTTAAAATTCCAATAGGATTTTCTTTATCAAATATCAATATAGAACCGATATTCCTTTCACTCATTAAATTTATTACAGTTTGAATATTTGATTCTTTTTGTACAAAAAAGGCTTTTGAATTATTTTTTATTAACTCTTTAACTTTAATATTTGTCTTAAATAAATCCTGCTCAAATTCAAAAATAATTTTTTCTTGAATGATTGAACCCAAATAATTATCTTCTTTATCTAAAATAAGAACTCTTCTAATATTGTGATTTAGCATTAATCCCAAAACATAATTTATCTCTCTATTTTGTTTAGATGTAATTAATTTTTTATTAGCATAATTAATTGCTTTTTGATTTAAATCTATGTGTTTTGCATACAAAAATAGAATGTCTCTTTCTGTAATAATTCCAATCGCTTTTTTTTGTTTTAACAAAATAAAATGTTTGGTTCGATTTTTAATCATTAAGTCTAAAACTTCTTGCAGTGTTAGATCAAAATTTGTAGAATCTTCTAGTGGTGAAATTAACTTAATTAAGCTCATTTTTGTCCTATTTTTCGAGAGAAATTGAGGGTTAATCATATCCAAAAAGAGCCTAATTAAAGCTAACACAATAAGTTTATATATCAAAATTTACATAACTTTAGATATAATCCCAAACTATGAAAAAGAACAATATAATATTAATAGGTTTTATGGGTGTTGGTAAGGGTACAGTAGCTCGTGCTTTGGTTAAAAAATCAAATATGTTTGCTATTGATACTGATGATTTAATCGAAAGTATGGAAAACAGAAGCATCAAAAAAATCTTTGAAGTTGAGGGTGAACCATATTTTAGAGCCTTAGAAGAAAAGACTGCTTTGTGGTTGGAAAAGAGTGTAAATAACACAATTATTTCAACAGGTGGTGGATTTTATAAGCAAGAAAATATAAACAAAATAGGAAAAGTTGTTTATCTAAAATCATCATTTCAAGGTATCTTAGACCGAATTAACGCTGCCCCAAATGCTGCAAATAAATTGAAAAAAAGACCACTTTTACAAAATATGGAAGAGGCAATGAAACTTTATAATTTAAGAGCAAAAGAGTATGAAAAAGTTGCAAAAATTATAGTTGATGTTGAAAATAAAGATATAAAAGATATTGTAAAAGAGATTTTAGGACAAATATAATGAAAATAATTAATACAAAAGATGTAAATTTTAAATCAGAATTTGATGGAATTTTAGCTCGAGCTAAAAGTGACATCAAAGGTGTTTCAACAATTGTTATGAATATTATTGATGAAATTGTTCAAGAAGGAAACACAGCTTTAAAAAGACATATTGAAAAATTTGATAAATGGGAAGTTAAATCAGATGTTGATTTAATGATAAATCCAGATGATATGAAAAAAGCTTATGACAATATTGATGAAAAATTAAGAGATGCTTTACATATAGCTTATAATAGAATCAAAACTTATCATGAGAAACAACTTCCAAAATCATGGATAGATTTCGAGTCAAATGGAACAATCCTTGGACAAAAAGTAACTCCTGTTGATAGAGCTGGACTTTATATTCCAGGTGGAAAAGCTGCATATCCAAGCTCACTTTTAATGAATGCAATTCCAGCAATCGTAGCTGGTGTAAAAGAGATAGTTGTTTGTACTCCAACTCCTGATAATGAAGTAAATGAACTTTTATTAGCTGCCTGTCACTTATGTGGAATTAAAAAAGCTTATAAAGTAGGAGGAGCTTCAGCGATTGCTGCAATGGCTTATGGAACTCAAACTATTCCAAAAGTTGATGTTATTACAGGTCCTGGAAATATTTTTGTAGCAACTGCAAAAAAACTTGTATTTGGTGAAGTAAATATTGATATGATTGCAGGTCCAAGTGAGATTGGAATACTTGCAGATGAAACAGCAAAACCTCACTATTTAGCAATTGATTTATTATCTCAAGCTGAACATGATGAAATGGCAAGTTCAATTATGATTACAACTTGTGAAGAGGTTGCGCAACTTACAAGTAATGAAGTTGAAGAGTATTTGAAAAATTTAAGTAGAGAAACAATTGCTAGAAAATCAATTGAAGATAGAGGTGCAATTATAGTTGCCTCTTCAATGGAAGAAGCACTTGAATTAATGAATGAAATTGCTCCTGAACACTTAGAAGTTATGACAAAAAATCCATTTGAATTATTACCATTTATTAAACATGCAGGTGCAATTTTCTTAGGTGAAAATACTCCTGAACCAATAGGTGATTATTTAGCTGGTCCAAATCATACACTTCCAACTGGAAGTACAGCTAAATTTTATAGCCCTTTAAATGTAGAAAATTTTATGAAAAAAAGCTCAATTATTAATTTTTCAAAAAATGCAATAAATGAATTGGGTGAAGCGTGTGCTTTATTAGCAGATACAGAAGGATTAACAGCTCACGCAAAAGCTGTTAGAGTTAGATTAGAAAAATAGATATGAATAGGCTTTATTCTTAAAGCCCTTTAGGTTTTTGCTACTTTTTAAGGATTTTTTACAAATCCTGTTAAAAAAGTAGAAATTAAATGAAATAGGTTCCCTTTTAAAGAGGAACGATTTAAAAGGAGATAAATATGTCAATGTTTGGCGATTGGTTTAGTGAAGATGAAGATGATATTTTTATGGGAAGCCCAAAATCTAAATTTTTTGATGTTTCAAGACAAGCTTCAAAAGAAATAGTTGAAGAAGAGACTGATAAAATAATTGAGAAATTAGCTGTTTTAGAAATGATTATTAGTGAAGATAAAGGTGAAAATTTTGATATTAATGAATTTATCAAAGAATATACTTTAGAAAACTATGAAAAAGTAAAAGCTATGAAAAAAGGTCTTTATGTTGAATTTACAGGTGAAATAATCTGTAGATTAGATTCATAAGGTCAAAAAGTGGAAGAGTTACAACAAGTAAAAGAACAAATAAAAAAATTTGTAGAAGTTTGTAATGACAAAAAAAGTTTAGAACTTTTAGATATGTTAGCAACTGGAAAAATGTTACGTTCTAAACTTATTTTGAAAATTGCTGGAATAAATGAAGAGAGTATTAAACTTTGTGCTGTTGTTGAGATGATTCATGCAGCTTCTCTTTTGCATGATGATGTAATTGATGATGCAGATACAAGACGTGGTCAGCCTTCAGTTAATGCACTTTATGATAATAAAACTTCTATTATGTTTGGAGATATTTTATACTCACGTGCATTTACAGAACTTTCTCAAATGGATAAAAAGGTTGCTTATACAATTTCAAATGCTGTAACACTTCTTAGTATTGGTGAAATGATAGATGTTGATTTAACAAATAGTTTTAACAAATCTTATGATTTATACCTTGATATGATTTATAAAAAAACAGCTTCTTTAATAGAAGCATCAGCAAAAGCAGCTGCAATCTTAGCAGGACTAGATGTTGATAAATATGCCTTATATGGTAAAAATCTTGGACTTGCTTTTCAAATGATAGATGATATTTTAGATATTACTCAAGATAGTGCAACTCTTGGAAAACCAGCAATGCATGATTATATTGAGGGCAAAGTTACAATTCCATATTTATTACTTCATGAAAGAATTGAAGATAAAACAAAATTAGAATCTTTATATAAAAAAGAGTTGACTCAAGATGAGAGTTCTTGGATAAAAGAGCAAATGAATATTACAAATGCTCTAAACGATTCAATTTTACAAGCTAAAGCTATTGGAAACGAAGCTATAAATGCAGTAATTGATGAAAAAGATAGTCAAACTCTTGTGATGATTATGAAAGCTATGATAGAAAGAGAGTTTTAGATGAGTTATTTAGTAATTAGTTTTTCTCACAAAAATATTGATATAAAAATGAGAGAAAAACTGGCTTTTAACGGCGAAGAAGATAAAGATAGATATTTAAGACAAATATTAGAAAATGAACATACAAAAGAGGCTGTAGTTTTATCAACTTGTAATAGAGTTGAAATAGTTACCAGATCTTCAAATGTAAAAAATAGTGCTAAAAATATTATAGAAAAACTATCTGCATATTCAGGTTTAGATTTTGATACTTTATATGATAGAGCTGATATTTACGATAATGATGGAGCCGTTCATCATCTTTTTTCAGTTGCGTCTGCTTTGGATTCTTTAGTTATTGGTGAAACACAAATTGTTGGACAGTTAAAAGATGCTTTTAGATTTTCTCAAGCAAAAGGACATTGTTCAACAAATATAACAAGAGTTATGCATTATGCTTTTAAATGTGCTGCAAATGTTAGAAATGCTACAAGTTTAGGAACTGGTTCAGTTTCTGTGGCTTCAACAGCAGTTGCAAAAGCTAAAGAAATTATTGGAAATACAAAAGGTGTAAAAGCACTTGTAATTGGTGCCGGTGAGATGAGTGAATTAACTATCAAACACTTGATTTCATCTGGTTTTGATGTCGTTCTTACAAGTCGTGATATAAAAAAAGCTCAAAATTTAGCTAGTACTTTTCTCGAAGAGAGTGCTAAAGCACAAGAAGTAAAAGTTGATGTTAAACCATATAGTGAATTAACAAATTTATTAGCACAAATTCCAGTTATGATAACAGCAACTTCAGCTCCATATCCAATTATTACAAAAGAGAATGCTCCAAGTAGTTTAATTAATAGATATTGGTTTGATATTGCAGTTCCAAGAGATATTGATGAAAATATTTCATTGAGTGGATTGGAAGTTTTCACTGTTGATGATTTACAAGATATTGTAAATGAAAATATGAGTTTACGAGCGGAACAAGCAAAAATGGCTTATTCAATTGTGAGTCGAATGTCAATGGAATTTTTTGAGTGGTTAAAATCTTTAGAGATTGAACCTGTAGTAAAAAATCTTTATCTAAAAGGTGAAACAATCATCGATAAAAAAGTTAAAAATGCAATAAAAAAAGGTTATATAAGAGCAGAGGAAGAAGAAAATATTAGAAAACTTTGTCAAACTGTAATCACAGAATATTTACATAATCCATCAAAACAATTAAAAGATATTTCAAAAAATATGGAGTGTGATTTAGTTGTTTCAACTGTTCAAAATATGTTTGCATTAAATAAAGAATCAAACATACCAAAAAAATACAAATGTGACCATCTAACAAAAAATTAAAATAGGAAAATAATCAATGAAATTTAGTAAAATGTTTATCCCAACAACTAAAGAAACACCAAATGATGCGACATTACCATCACATCAATTTTTATTAAGAGCTGGATTTATTGCTCAAACAGGAGCTGGAATTTATGATTTTATGCCTATGGGAAAAATTGTTTTAGATAAAATTAGAGCTGTTGTAAAAGATGAAATGGATAAAGCAGGAGCAAATGAAGTTCAATTTGGTTTTGTAACTCCTTTATCTCTTTGGGAAGAATCAGGACGAGCAAATACTATGGGAAATGAGCTTTTAAGATTTAAAGATAGAAAAAATACAAATTTTGTTTTATCTCCTACAAATGAAGAAGCTGTTGTAAATATGGTTAAAAATAGAATTACTTCATATAAAGATTTACCAATTCATCTTTATCAAATTAATACAAAATTTAGAGATGAAGCAAGACCTAGATTTGGTCTTATGAGAGGTAGAGAATTTTTAATGAAAGATGGATATTCTTTTCACTCTTCAGCTGAAGATTTAGTAAGAGAATTTAATCTTATGGAAGAGACTTATAAAAAGGTTTATACAAGACTTGGTTTAAATTTTAGAGTTGTTGCTGCTGATAGTGGTGCAATTGGTGGAAGTGGTTCTAAAGAGTTCCATGTAATAGCAGATTCAGGTGAAGATACAATTGTTGTATGTGATTCTTGTGATTATGGAGCTAATATTGAAGCAGCAACTAGAAAAGCTGTAACAAAAGAGAAACTAGAAACAATTAAAATTGAAAAAATCGAAACTCCAAATTGTAAAACAATAGACGAAGTTAGCAGTTTTTTAAATGCTGATTCTTATTACTCTATGAAAGCTGTAATCAAAAAAGCTGTTTATGAAGATAAAACTCAAATAGTAGTTTTCTTTGTAAGAGGTTGTGATGAATTAGAAGAGACTAAAGCTTGTAATTCAGTTGCTGCTTTAGAATTAGCTGATGCAAATGAAGATGATTTAAAAGATGCTGGTTTAGTTGCTGGATATTGTGGAATTATTGATTTACCTAAAAATGTAAAAGTTGTAGTTGATAATGAACTACAAGGGGAAAATAATTTAGTTTGTGGAGCAAATGAAGAAAATTACCATTTAAAAGGTGTTGATTTAACTGTTTTAGAATTAAATTATGCTGATTTAGTTGCTGTTCAAGAGGGTGATATTTGTGCTTGTTGTGGTGGAAAATTATCTTATACAAAAGGAATTGAAGCTGGACATATTTTCCAATTAGGAACAAAATATTCACAAGCTATGAATGCGAACTTTTTAGATGAAAATGGAAAAGCAAAACCTTTTGTTATGGGATGTTATGGAATTGGAGTTTCAAGATTAGTAGCGGCTGTAATTGAGCAAAACCATGATGAAAAAGGTTGTCTATGGACAAAAGAGACTGCACCTTTTATGGTTGATATTATAGTTTCAAACTCTAAAAAAGAAGAAGAAGCAAGTGCTGGTGAAAAAATCTATGAAGATTTAAAAGCAGCTGGAGTTCAAGTACTTTTAGATGATAGAATAAATGCTAGATTTGGTTTTAAAATGGGAGATTTTGAACTAATTGGTTTTCCTTATGCTGTTGTAATTGGTAAAAAATTAGTTGATGGTTTTGTAGAAGTTGTAGATAGAAAAACTTTAGAAAAAACAGATGTAAAAATAGAAGATGTAGTTTCTACAATAATTGAATTAATTAAATAATAGGAGAAAATTTGGAAAAAGAGTTAGAAAAAAACATAGATGGTATAACAAAAAGTATAACTTCATATATTCCAGATAATATTGTTGAAATTATTAGCAGTTATACTTTTTCATTATTAATGGCTTTATTAATTTTTGTTATTGGTAAATGGGCTGTTAATAAAATAGTTGGACTATTCGGGAAAGTTTTAAGAAAAGTAAAAGGAATGGATGAAACTCTAATTAAATTTTTAGAGAATATCGTTTATTACGCTTTGATGATTGTTGTTCTTTTAACATCATTAGGAAAACTAGGAGTTGAAACAACTTCATTTTTAGCAATTCTAGGAGCTGCTGGTCTTGCTATTGGTTTAGCTTTAAAAGATTCTTTAGGGAATTTTGCTTCAGGTGTTATGATTATTTTATTTAAACCTTTAAAAGTAGGAGACTTTGTTACAGCTGGTGGAGTTACTGGAACTGTGAGTGAAGTTGGTATTTTTAATTCTGTTTTTATAACAGGTGATAATCAAAAAATTATTGTTCCAAATGGATCAATCACAAGTGGAACAATCACAAATGTAAATGCTTTTGATACAAGAAGAGTTGATTTAATTGTTGGTATTGGTTATGGAGATGATATTAAAAAAGCAAAAGATGTTTTAAATTCAATCATAACTTCAAATGAAAAAGTTTTAGTTGAAAAAGGTATTACTGTTGCAGTTTCAGAATTAGCTGATTCATCAGTAAATTTTGTAGTTAGAGCTTGGGTTAAAACTCCTGATTATTGGGATGTGAAATTTGCTTTAACTGAATCAATAAAAATTACATTTGATAAAGAGGGTATTTCAATTCCATATCCTCAACAAGATGTACACCACTATAATAAAATTTAATCTACCTTCTATTTTAGAAGAGATTTTAAATGACCTACAAAAAATTGGTGCAATTCCAATTTTAGTAGGTGGAAGTGTAAGAGATCACTTTTTAAATATTCCAGTAAAAGATTACGATGTAGAAATCTTTGGAATAGACTGCTTTGAAACAATTGAAAAATGCCTACAAAAATATGGTTCTGTTAAATTAGTTGGAAAATCATTTGGAGTATTAACTCTTAGCGTTGATGAGTATGATTTTGATTTTGCACTTCCAAGAAGTGAAAAAAAAGTTGGAAACTCACACCAAGACTTTGAAATAACAACAAATGCCAAACTAAGCTTCAAAGAGGCCGCTTTAAGAAGAGATTTTACTATAAATGCAATAGGATATGATTTTTCACAAAAAGAGTTTTTAGACCCCTTTGATGGAATAAATGATTTAAAAAATAAAACTATAAAACATATAAATGATAAGACTTTTATTGAAGATAGTTTACGCGTTTATAGGGCTGTGGGGTTTGCTAGTAGATTTAATTTTAAACTAGAAGAAAAAACTAAAGAACTTTGTAAACAAATAGTTTTAAGCAATGAATTAGAGTATTTACCAAAAGAGAGAATTTATGAAGAGTTTAAAAAACTCTTTTTAAAATCATCAAAACCCTCAATTGCTTTTGAACTAATGCGTGAGTTAGGAATTTTAAAATATTTTCCTGAATTAGAAGTTTTGATAAATTGTATTCAAGATAAAGAATATCATCCTGAGGGTGATGTTTGGATTCATACGATGATGTGTATTGATGAAATGGCTAGAATTTTAAAAGAAGAAAATATAGAAAATGAATATAGAAAGTTATATTTATTTTATGCAATACTTTGTCATGATTTAGGAAAACCTTTTTGTACTCAAGAGATAAATGGAAAAATAACTTCTCACAAACACGAATCTTTAGGAATAGAGCCAACAATTTCTTTTTTATCAAAACTAACAAATGAAAAAAAATTTATAGAGATAGTTTGTTCTTTAGTGAAAAATCATTTAGCACCTTTTCAACTATATTTAGCGGAATCATCATTAAAAGCAATAAAAAGATTATCTTTAAAGGTAAATATTGAAGATTTGTGTTTAGTTTGTTTGGCAGATTGTTTAGGAAGAACTATTTTAGATAAAGAGAAATGTCCAAAGGCAACTTCTTGGCTTTTAGAAAAAGCAAAAGAGTTAAATATAGAAAATAAAGCAATAGAACCTTTAATTCAAGGAAGAGATTTAATAGCTTTAGGTTTTAAACCATCTAAAAAATTTAAAGAGATTTTAGAGTTTGCATTTGATTTACAATTAGATGATAACTTAGAAAAAGAGTTCATTATTAATAAAATTAAAGAAAAATACTAAAATAATTATTTATTTCACTGCTATTTAAGTCTTATTTAAATCAATTACAATAGAATAAATCAAACTTTTAAGGAGAAAATATGAAAAAAATTTTAAGTTTAGTAGCTGTTATTGGATTAACAACATCAATCTATGCAAATGACAACACAGGTTGTGGGTTAGGTTCACTAATAATTAAAAAACAAGATACTGTAGCATTACAAGTATTAGCAGCAACTACAAATGGAACTTCAGGAAGTCAAACTTTTGGAATTACAAGTGGAACATCTAATTGTTCTAAACCAAATAACTATGTATCTAATGACAAATTAAATAGATTTGTTTCTGAAAATATGGATGAATTAGCATTAGATATTTCAGCAGGTCACGGTGAAACACTAGCTACTGTTGCAAAACTTATGAATGTTGAAGATAACGCTGCATTTTCTTCAAAATTACAAGCAAATTTCACTAGTATTTATTCAAGTGAAAATGTAACTTCTGCAACTGTTATTGATTCAATTGCTAAATATATGTAATTTTTTTAATAGAAAAAGTAAGTATTTTTTACTTACTTTTCTATTTTTTACTTCTTGTTTTGCATCTTCATCTACAAACACTTTTATTGAACAAACAAAGCTTTATGAAAATCCTTACTGGGCAAAACTTCTACATTATAGAAATGGAAAAAGTGAAGTAGATTCAGATAACTTTTTTATATCAAAAGATGGAAAAACTGATTTAAAAAAAGAGTTATTTGAAACTATAAATTCTTTAGAAAATGGTAAAAATGATATTTTATGCAGATTTCCACTAAGAGTTAATTGGTTAAAAGAAAATATTCCTCAACTTGAAAAAAATATAATTCAATACTCTTGTGCACAATTAGATGAATATCTAAACGCAATGAATGCAAAACATGTAACTATGGTTTTCCCAACAGCTCACATAAATTCTCCTGCTTCAATGTATGGGCATACATTTTTGAGAGTTTCATCAAATGATGATACACCTTTAATTTCAAATGCAGTTAATTATGCAGCAAAAACAGATGATACAAATGGATTGATTTTTGCGTATAAGGGTTTGTTTGGAAAGTATGAGGGAAGATATTCAATTTTGCCATATTATGAAAAAATAAAAGAGTATAACAATCTTGAGCAAAGGGATATTTGGGAATATGATTTAAATTTAAATCAAGAAGAGGTAAATAGATTAGTATTACACGCTTACGAATTAAAAGATTCATATTCAGATTATTTCTTTTTTAAAGAGAATTGTTCTTATAATATTTTATGGTTATTAGAAGTTGCAAGAGATGATTTAGATTTAGTTAGCCATTTCACTTTTAAAACAGTTCCTTTGGATTCTATAAAAATTTTAAAACCATATGATTTAATAAAATCATCAAATTATCGTTATTCAAGTATGAAAAAGATGAAAAATATTTTAGAAGAAAAAATACAAAACAAAGAGTATCTAAAAGCTTTTGTAGATAAAGATGAACCCTTAAATGAAAATCTAAGCCAAGAAGATAAAATCTCTTATCTAGATTTTAAAATCTCTTATTTACAATATCAAAGAGCAAATAATGATTATGATAAAAAAGAGTATTTAGAAAAATATTTAAAATTATTAAAACAAAGGAGTGCTTATAATAGTGCTTCAAATTATGAGATAAAAACTCCTTTTAATCCATTATATTCTCACGATTCTGCAAGAATTTCTATCTCTTATGATTCAAGTGATAGTTTTGAATTAAGTTTAAAACCAGTTTACAACGATATTTATGATATTAGTGATGGATATTTAGCTGGAGCTTATATTGATTTTTTTGATTTAGGTATAAAAAAAGAAAAAGATAAAAATATAAAACTAGATAGATTTACTCTACTAAAAATAAAATCACTAGCTCCACGAGATATGTTTTTTAAACCATTATCATGGGGAATTGATTTAGGATATGAGCATTTTAAAGATCAAAGTGATTATCTAAAAATAAAACCAGAAATGGGTCTTACTTTTGGAGATGAAAAAGATTTTATTTATATGATGATTGGCTCAAATATTTATTATAAAGATAGTGATCAACTATATTCAGCTGGTTCAACTTTAGGGTTTATTACAAATAGATTTGAAGATTTTAAACTAGGAGCATCTTACTCTTATGATAAATACAATAAAGACTTAGAAAATAATCAAGTTGAACTATTTTTAACTTATAAATTAGAAGAAAATTCTGCTTTAAATATAAAATATATAAATGATGATTTGTATGAAAAAGATAAAGAAAGAGTTAAAATAGGAATTTCTTACTATTTTTAACTCTGATATTTATGGTCGATAAATTTTATTATCAGTTCCATTTACCACATGGAAGATATTAATATTATATTTTCTTGAGTAATATTTTAAAAGAATATCTTGTAAAGTTGGCTCAATTGAAGGCGTAAACCAAGCATTATTTGAAATAACAATCATAAATTTTGTATCACCTAAGTTTTCAAATATTTTATCTGTAGTTGCTTCATAACAAATGGCATTTCTAAATTTCTCACCTTTGATTATAAAATCAGTTGGCGCACTAGCTTTTGAATAATCTTGCGCTCCATTATAAAAAATCTTATTTATAAAATCTACAATAAACTTAGGAAAAGGAATTTCTTCTCCAAAAGGAACAAGAACTACTTTTTTAGCTATTCGGATTTCACCTTTACTAAAATGGTAAGAGGCATTATAAATTTGATTATCTTCAACCAGTAAAGCCCCTGTTATAATATCAATTTTGTATGACAGTTCTTTTAATCTTTCCAGAAGTAATTCATTTCTATTTAAAACAGTTGTAAAGGCAGTTTCTGGCAAAACAACTAAATCTTTTTGTAAATTTATACCATTATTAATTTGTTCAAAATTTTGTTCATCAAGAGTTGCTTTATAATTTTTATCCCATCTCAAATTTTGATTTACATTCATTTGTGGCATATAGATTTTTGCAATAGGATTTTGAATATATTCACCTTTTGGTAGATTTAAAGTAAATAAAAGAGGAATAATTGCTAATACTTTAAATCTTTTTAGTTTAATTACAAAATAAAAAGTTACTAATACAAGAAAAAAATCAAGTTTACTAATACCAATATATGAATCAACAAATAAAAGTTCAAATTTCATCCAATTAAAACCAAAAGGTGCAAAAAATGTAAATGCAAAAATTGCTAATATTCTAAAAGTTAATCTATCAAAAAAAGCAAAAAGATAAAAAATTATTGCATAAACGATACCAATAAAGATTAAAATAACAGGTGTTAAATAAACTAAATCATAATACTGAAGGCTAACAGCCATCCACCAACACCACAAAACCCCTGTTAAAAAACCACTTATTAATAGAGCTTTTTTAGGAATAATTAGTAAAAAATATAAAGCAGAAAGTCCTAAAATTGTATTTAAAATTTTAAATTCAATATTAAAATAACTCAAATATATGAAAGAACTTAATAAAATAGAGCTGATGAAGCCTTTTATTATGAAGTTTTTGTTAGAATAATCGCGTTTTAGAAAAAACATAATAAACTACTTTTTAAAAGGAAATTTGATGAATACAGATTTAATAAGCTCATTGCTACCTCTAGTTGCATTGTTTGCGATTTTTTACTTTTTGATTATCAGACCACAACAAAAACAAGCGAAAGCTCATAAAGATATGGTTAGTAATTTAAAAAAAGGTGACAAAATTGTAACAAATGGTGGCTTAATAGTAGAGGTTGCAAAAGTTGAAGAAACTTATTTTGTAGTAAAAAACAGTGATAACACTGAAATGAAACTTATGAAAGAGTTTGTTGCTAAGCTTTTAGAAAACTAATATTTTCAAAATTTTAAGATATGTAAACTTTACATATCTTATAACTTCAAATTTCATACCTAATTTAAGGAAAAAGAATTGAAAATCTTTAATTATAGACTTATAATTTTTGCATTAAGTATTATTTTTGGTATTGTTTTCTCAATCCCATCTTTATTGCAAACTGATACAGGAAAAAAAATAGCCCTAGGACTTGATCTTCAAGGTGGATTACATATGCTTTTAGGTGTTAATACACAAGAAGCAGTAACTTCAAAAATCAAAACAATTGCAACTTCAGTAAAATATTTTTCAGATGATGAAGAATTATTAATAGATGGACTTTCAATTGATAATGATAGTGTAATTTTTACATTACTTGATAAAGATGAAGTTTCGAAAATGGATGAAATGTTAAACAAAATAAAAGGTTTAGCGATTTCAAGAGATGAATTAAAATATACTTTAAAATTAACAGCTGAAGATATAGCTAAAACAAAAGATTTAGCAGTTGTTCAAGCAGTTGAGACTATTAGAAATAGACTTGACCAATTTGGTTTATCAGAACCTTCTGTTTTAAGACAAGGTGATACAGATATTGTTGTAGAGCTTCCTGGAATTAAAACAGCTGAAGATGAAAAAGCTGCACGTGAACTTATTTCAAAACCTGCAAATCTTGAATTAATGGCAGTTAATGAAGATAAAAATGACCAAGTGTATACAATGACTTCTTCTCAAGCTGCTGCTTATGGGGATATTATTTTAGAAGATACAAAAAATTCTAAAATTAAATATTTAGTAAAAGAGATTCCAATTTTAAATGGATCTCAAGTAATAGATGCTCAAGTTGCTTTTGACCAATCAAATCAAGCGATTATTAATTTTACACTAAATTCAACTGGTGCTAGAATTTTTGGTGAATTTACATCAAAAAATGTTGGTAAAAGATTAGCTGTAGTTTTAGATGGAAAAGTTTATTCAGCACCAAATATCAGAGAGAGAATTGGTGGTGGAAGTGGACAAATTTCAGGTGGATTTACAGTTCAAGAAGCTGGAAATGTTGCAATTGCTTTAAGAAGTGGTGCATTACCTGCAACTGTAACATTACTTGAAAAAAGAAGTGTTGGCCCATCTTTGGGAGCTGATTCTATAAAAGCTTCTTCTATTGCTTTAGTTTCTGGTTTTGCATTGGTATTTGTTTTTATGATTATTTATTATAGACGAGCAGGAATAGTTGCAAATATTGCACTTGTAGCAAATATATTTATTATTATTGCGGTAATGGCTATGTTTGGGGCAACTTTGACACTTCCTGGAATGGCTGGAATCGTACTTACTATTGGTATGGCTGTTGATTCAAATGTAATTATCACTGAAAGAATTAGAGAAGTATTACATGAGGGTGCATCTGTTGCAAAAGCTTTAGAAGATGGATATTCAAATGCAATGAGAGCTATTATAGATTCAAATATTACAACTTTATTAGCTGCAATGATTTTATATGCTTATGGAACAGGACCAATTAAAGGGTTCGCAATTACTATTTCTATAGGTATCTTAACTTCAATGTTAACTGCAATTTTAGGAACACATGGTATGTATGAAGCACTATTACCTAAAATAACTAGAGATAAAAATCTAAAAAAATGGTTTGGAGTTAATTAATGGAAATTTTTAAAACAGAAAACATTTATGATTTAATGGCTAAAAGAGTTGCTTTTTTAAGTTTCTCTTCTATCCTTGTTATTGCATCAATCATTTTGCTTTTAACAAAAGGTTTAAATTTTGGAATTGATTTTGCTGGTGGTACAATTGTTCAAGTAAAATATGAAAAAGCAGCCCCAATTGATCAATTAAGAGATATTTTAAAAGAGACAAAATATTCAAATGCAGTAATCAGTGAATTCGGAACATCAAATGAAGTTGTTATTAGAATTACAGGAAGTACTTCAAATTTAACAAATGATATTGGTGATGAAATGAATGTAATTTTAGCTCCAACTGGAAAGTTTGAGATTAGAAGAGTTGACATGGTTGGGCCAAAGGTTGGTGGAGAATTAAGAGAAAAAGGTCTAAAAGCTTTATTCTTTTCTTTAATTGCAATGCTAATTTATGTTTCTTATAGATTTGAGTGGAGATTTGCAGTAGCTTCAATTTTGGCTTTACTTCATGATGCTACAATTGCTATGGGAGCTGTAAGTTTATTTAATGTAGAAGTTAACTTAGATATCTTAGCTGCAATTTTAACACTTCTTGGATATTCGATTAATGATACAATTATTGTATTTGATAGAATTAGAGAGAATTTACAATCAACGAAAGATACTCTTTTAGAAAATGTTATAAATATTTCAGTTACTAAAACTTTATCAAGAACAACACTTACATCTTTAACAGTGTTATTCGTTGTTGCAACATTATTGTTTTTTGGTGGAGAGATTATTTACGGATTCTCATTTACTCTGTTTGTTGGAGTAATTGTAGGAACATATTCATCAATTTTCGTAGCTTCAAGTTTCTTAGTTCAATTAAAATTCTCAATTGAAGATTTCAAAGCTAAAGAGGCTGAAAAATTAAAAATTGCTAAAGAAAAAGCTAGAAATAGAGCTATGTATGAGCAAGGTACGATTTAAAAATAGGTAGTTTTTAACAAATTAAAATTTATGTTTTTATAAAGGAGAGAGTTTTTTGACTCTCTCCTTTTTTTATTGATTAGTTTTACGATGGATATTGTGGATTTGTTTGTTGTGATGCTTCTTACTTTTTCTTTTTAGTAAAGAAAAAGTAAGCAAAAAGAAAAGCGTATCGAAAAATGTACTTTTGGGGATTTTTTTCAATCGTCACTAAAATTTAAAAACTCGACTCCGTACCTCCGTCTCAAACAGTTTAAATTTCTTAATGCTTCTCAATCAAAAAATCTAATCCCAAAAATACAAATCGATACAAATTCCTGCTCATTTAAATCATCAAAGTTTCAACAATTTTTTTCTCTATAAACAAAGAAATATTGGCGTACAAAATGTGAGCATTTTCAAAATAGCGTTAAGAAAAATCTATATAAATTCGTAAAGAAATTTGATTTGTTTGAAGACTGAGGTACGAAGTCAAGTTTTCAAATTTTAGAATTTGTATAGATTTTTTAGCTATTTTGAATCCCTGCGAACGCTTTTCTTTTGCTAACTTTTCTTTACTAAAAAGAAAAGTAGAATCCTCAAAGAATAAGAAATGTATAATCTAATTTAAAATAATCAACAAAAGAGATTTATGGAAGAAAAACAAACAATAAATAATATACGATTAACCAAAATTCTAGAAGAAAAAAAGAAACATAAGTTTGATGATTGCATCTTTAATAGTGATATATCATTATCTAACCTTAACCGAAAATTGGAATTTAATAATTGTGTATTTAAAAATAAATTCACAATTTCTAAAAAGAAGAAAAAAATTACTTCTTTCATTGGATGTAAATTCCAAGAATTAAGACTTGCGAATGTAGATATAAAAAATACTATAAAATTTGAAAATTGTGAGATAGAAAAATTTATATTAAAAAATGTAGATTTTGAATTTATCTTTTCTTTTATTGAAACAAAAGTGAATAAGAAAATTGAATTAGACCATGTAGAGTTTTCAGAAGAAGCTTTTTTTAATGAATCAATTATTAATGATAAATTAGATCTCACAAAAACTATATTTTATAAACAAAAGAATTTTTATAAATTAAAAACAGAAGTTGTAAACCGTGAAACAGCAAGAATAATAAAAGACTCTTTTGAACAACAAAACAACATAATAGAAGCAAATAAATTTTATGCTTTGGAAATGAAAGAAAGAGAAGAAGAGTTAAAACAAGATAGAGAAGAAGGTAAAAACTTTTTTGAATGGCTAGTTTTTAAAATTCATGGATTATCTTCTAATCATTCCCAAGATTGGGTTTTATCCCTATTTTGGATTTTATCATTTTCATTTGGATATTCATTTATGTCTTGTGTAAATAAACTACTTGATACAAAATTAGAATATATTTTAACAGATACTTTTATTTACTTATTTGTTATATATACAAGTATTTTGATTATTAACTATAAAAAAATGAATAAATTTTTTCTTACTGGATTATTTTATATTTTCTATGTATATTTATCAAAAGATTTTACATTACAAACATTTTCAAATAATTTAAATCCATTTTCAATAATGACAGAATTTTCAGAATTAAACTTTAGTACAATGATTTACAAAATCACAATCGCATATCTAATATACCAATTAATAATCTCAATAAGACAAAATACAAGAAGAAAATAATTTATTTTAGCCTTGAAGCAAGGCTAATTTAAGAGGTACTTTTGATATAATAAAGTTTATGTTTACACAAACACTCATTATAAGAAGAAAATATGCAAGAACAAACTCATAACACAAATCTATACCAAAAAATAAAAGAGAAATTTGATTTAATTACCTCAAATAACGGTAAAAATTGGCTATTAGCATTAAACTGGATTTTGTTAATTGAACTATTCTCTACAGTTTTAGAATATAAGTTTATTGATGTATCAAAAAAATTTGTTGTGTATATGCCAAGTAGTATTCAAAAAGAATTACTCATAGCCATTATGATAGTTCTTTTAATTTGGTATAGCATTTATAATTTTATTTATATGAAAAAAGAGCAATTTTTTATTTTTACACTATATCTTACTATTTGCATCTATCTTTTTATTACAGATGATTTGTCTTTTAATCTTTTAGCTCACAATTTGAATCTTTTTGAATTGACAATAGATGGTTTTGGTTTTTATTTGATTATTCAATTAATTTTAAAATTCATTATATTTTATTTGATTTATAAAATGATAGTTGCCTTTAGAAATAGAAACAAGAGTATATAGCTTTATATAGGCAAAAAGCAATTTTTTATCATTTTTTAGCTAAAATATTTGCCTTAACAAAAGCAAAAATTATAAAAGGATAAAAATGGATTGGGGTAAAGTAACCTATATTTTCTTTTCACTAATGTCTTTAACTACAACTGCTGGTTTTTTATATGAACCTAATGCAATAGCATTATTCATTGCAGCTGGTGTTAATGTAATCTCAACAATATTAAAACTTGGTGTTAAAAATCTACTTGCAGCTGAATTATTAGCTAGTTCATTAGTCGCAGATTTACATCTTATTCCTTCATTTATGGTACTTACATTTACAAATGATGTTCGATTATCAATCGCTTTAGCTATTGGTGCAATTGTTGCAAATACTTTCTCTATAGCCTTAGCGTTAATAGAAAGTGCAAAAAGTCAAGATAAGGATGAATTTTAATGGAATATATTTCAAAAGAGATTGAAAAAAAATGGCAAAATTTTTGGAGCGAAAATCAATCTTTTGAACCAAGCGATGATAAAACAAAAGAGAAAAAATATATTTTAAGTATGTTCCCATACCCAAGTGGAAGAATTCATATGGGACATGTAAGAAATTATTGTCTAGGCGATGCTTTTGCTAGACATTTTAGAAAATCTGATTTTAATGTTTTACATCCAATTGGTTGGGATAGTTTTGGAATGCCAGCAGAAAATGCAGCAATAAAACATAAACTTCATCCAAAAAAATGGACTTATGAAAATATTGATTATATGAGAGATGAGTTAAAAGCATTAGGATTATCTTTTTCTGAGACAAGAGAATTTGCAACAAGTGATGAACTTTATACAAAATGGGAACAAGAATTTGTTATAAAAATGTATGAAGCAGGTATTATTTATAGAAAATCTGCAACAGTAAACTGGTGTCCTCACGATTTAACAGTTTTAGCAAATGAACAGCTAGAAGATGGTTGTTGTTGGAGATGTGGAACTGAAGTTGTACAAAAAGAGATGCCAGGATATTATGTAGGTATTACAAAATATGCTCAAGAATTACTTGATGATTTAGAATTATTAAAAAATGATTGGCCAAGTCAAGTTTTAACTATGCAAGAAAATTGGATTGGAAGAAGTGAAGGTTTAGAGTTTAAATTTGAGTTATCAATAGAATCAAAAGCAAAATTAGAAAGACAATTCTCTAAATATACAGTATTTACAACAAGACCAGATACTATTTATGGAGTATCATATTCAGCTCTTGCACCTGAACATCCAATTGTAAAATATATGCTTGATAATAATCTTTTACCAGAGAAAAAAATAAAAGCTATTAAAGAGATGCAAAAAGTTACAGAAAGAGATAGAGCAACTCAAGAAAAAGAGGGTGTGTCTTTAGAAATTGATGTTATGCATCCATTAACAGGTGCAAAAATTCCTGTTTGGGTAGCAAATTTTGTATTAAGTTCATATGGTGGTGGAGCGGTTATGGCTGTTCCTGCACATGATCAAAGAGACTTTGAATTTGCTAAAAAATATGATTTACCTATAAAACAAGTAATTGTGGGAAATGATGGAGTAATTGAAAAACAAGTAGAAGCATTTACAGCTGAGGGTAAATTAATTGATAGTGAAGGATTTACTGGTTTACCAAATACAAAAGCAAAAAAAGCAATTGTTTATCATTTCGAACAAAACTCTTTAGGGGTAAAAAAAGTTAATTTTAAACTAAGAGATTGGGGAGTTTCAAGACAAAGATATTGGGGAGCACCAATTCCTTTTGTTCATTGTGAAGATTGTGGATTAGTTCCTGAAAAAACTGAGAATTTACCAATTGCACTGCCTGAAGATGTTGAAATTACAGGTGAAGGAAATCCATTAGATAATCATCCAACATGGAAACATTGCTCTTGTCCAAAATGTGGAAAACCAGCAATAAGAGAAACTGATACTTTAGATACTTTTGTTCAATCATCTTGGTATTTTTTAAGATATGCAACTAATCCAAAATCTTGGAATGAAGTTGGTATCTCAAAATCTGATAGTGATTATTGGATGGATGTTGACCAATATATTGGTGGAATTGAACATGCTATTTTACACCTTTTATATGCAAGATTTTTTACAAAAGTATTAAATGATTTAGGTTACACAAATTCAAGAGAACCATTTAAAAAACTACTTACTCAAGGTATGGTTTTAAAAGATGGTGCAAAAATGTCTAAATCAAAAGGAAATGTAGTTGATCCAGATTTAATAGTTGAAAAATATGGAGCAGATACAGCAAGATTATTTATGTTATTTGCAGCACCTCCTACAAAAGAGCTTGAATGGAATGATAGTGCAGTTGATGGCGCATATAGATTTATTAAAAAGTTCTATGAAAGAGCTGCTAATGTAACAGAAAATGGTTTAGAAACTTTTGCCTCAATAAATCATTCAGCTTTAAATAAAGAAGAAAAAGAAGCTAGAAAAAAAGTATATGATGCCTTATTAAAATCAAATGAAGTATTTAATAAAACTTATACTTTTAATACTTTAATAGCCTCTTGCATGGAAGCTTTAAATGCTTTACAAGCTCAGAAGAATGAAGCAGTTTGGGCTGAGGGATATTATATTTTAACAAATATTTTGGAGCCAATTATTCCTCATGCTTGTTGGGAATTATCACAACTGTTATTTAATCTTGAAAATTTTAATAAAAAACTTGAGATAAAAGAAGAAGTTTTTGCTTTTGATTCTATACTTTTAGCAGTTACTGTTAATGGTAAAAAAAGATGTGAAATTGAAGTTGCAATAGATACTTCAAAAGAAGAAATTTTAGCACTTGCAAAAATAGCAGCTGCTAAATGGCTAGGTGAAAGTGAATTAGTTAAAGAGATTGTTGTTCCAAATAAACTTGTGAACTTTGTAATAAAAGGATAAAACTATTATGAATATTTTAAAAAAAGTACTATTTGTACTTTTTACTTTTGCTATTTCATTTTCATTTTTTGGATGTGGATATAAACCTTCAAGTTATTATGCAAAAGAAGAGATTACAGGGAATGTTTTTGTAAAAGTTTCAATTGATTTAGAAGATCCACAAAATTCAGTAATTATAAAAGATTCAATTAACAAAATGTTAATTCAAAAACTAGATGTACAATTAGTTGATAAAGAATCATTGGCTGATACCGTAATGTATGTAAAAGTTAATTCTGTAAGAATGCAAGCTTTACAATATGATAAATCAGGATATAATAAATTATATAGAGCAATAGTAACATTAGATATTTCTTATTTTAATAAAAGTGAAAATAAAAGAAAATCATTTAGTGTTGGTGGAGATTACGACTTCTCTATTGATAATGGAACAAGTATAAATGATACTCAAAGATACCAAGCAATTGTTCAAGCAGCTGATAAAGCTTTAGAAGAAGTATTATCAAAAATTGCAGTTTTATCATTTAAAAAATAGATGTTAGTAGATTTAAAAAAAGCAAACTTAGAAGAGTTTTTGAAATATAAAACTCTTTATTATGACAAGATAGATTTTAGCTTTGTAAAATCTTCTTGGGAAAAACTATCAAAAAAAATAAAACTTCCTTTTGTAATTCATATTGTTGGAACCAATGGAAAAGGAAGCACGGGAAGATTTTTAGCTCATTATTTATCTAAAAAAGAGTTCAAAGTATTACACTATAGTTCTCCTCATATTATGAAATTTAATGAAAGAATTTGGATCAATGGTTTTGATGTTAGTGATGAAGCATTAGAAACAGCCCACCAATTTTTACAAGATTTATTTGAACTTGAACTTCTTGAAAAATTAACATATTTTGAGTATACAACTCTTTTAGCTTTTTATTTATCAAAAGATTTTGATTATTTAGTTTTAGAAGCTGGACTTGGTGGAGAGTTTGATGCTACAAATGTAGTTGAAAATAATCTTTCATTAATCACAACTATTGGGCTTGACCACATGAGTTTTTTAGGAAACACTGTTGAAGAGATAGCATCTACCAAAATGCGTTCAGTTGATAATAAAATGCTTATTGGTTATCAAGTTTTTCCTGAAGTTGTTCAAACTGCTTTTAAAGTAAAAGAACAAATTTTAAAAGAGAGAAATAGAAGTATAGAGATTATTGAAGTAAAAGATTTTGAAAAGTATGTAATAAATAATAAGTTTGCTTCATATTTAAAAAGAAATTTACACCTAGTAATTGCTTGTTTAAATGAGTTGAAAATTCCAATAAATTTAGAACTTTTTGATGATGTCCCACTTTTTGGAAGATGTCAAAAAATAGCTTCAAATATAACTATTGATGTGGGACACAATCCATTAGCAGCAACAGTTATTGCAAAAGAGTTTGAAAATAAGAAAATCACTTTAATCTATAACTCTTACGCTGATAAGGATTACACTGAGGTTTTAAAAATATTAAAACCAATTATAAAAGAACTCGTAATAATTGAACTTGATGATAAAAGAGTTGTGCAAAAAGAAGAGTTATTAAAAGTTATTAAACAATTAAATATAACAAATATAGAGACAATAAAAATAGAAGAAAATGAAGAGTATTTAGTTTTTGGTTCATTTTTAGTTGTTGAAAAATTCTTATCTTTGATTGGCTTTAATGAAAACTCTTGAAAAGCAACTTGAAAATCTTTATATTCAAAAGAATAAAATAGATGAAGAGATAGAGCTTTTAAAAGAAAAAATAAAACTTGAAAAAGAAAAGGTTCTTCTAAAAAAAGATTTCACTAAAAATGAAAAAATAGAACTTTTTAAATCTTTATTTATAGCTCGATTTGATATTTATGCGAAAAAGTGGGTGAGTCGTGATGGAAGTAAACAAGGTTTTTACCCTGTAACTGCTACTTTTCAAGGTGAAGATTATTTGCCTTTGACAAATTATCAAATTGAAGAGCATTTAAGAGGAAATCTATTTTTAGCTACATATTGTATTGATTCTAAAAATATCTCTAAATTTATAGTTTTTGAAATACTTGATGAGGATAAATACAAACTTCAAATCACACTAAACTCTTTAAATATAAGAGCTTATTATGAACTAAACTCTTACAATGCAGTTTTTGCTTGGATATTTTTAGAAGAGGAATTACCATCAAAAATAGTTTTTAATTTCGCACAATTTATACTAAAAAAAGCAAATATAAGTGCAAAAATCTATCCAAATAAAGAGTTTGCAACAAAAGAGAGTTTAGGAAATAGCCTTGAACTTCCACTTCATTTAAAACTAAGAGATAAAAATAAAACAGTTTTTATTGATGTAAATACTAATAAAATTTATGAAGACCAATGGATGGTTTTAAATTCAGTTCAAAAGGTTTCAAAACAGATAGTTTATAGTTTTAATGAAAATTCTGACTCTGTAAATTACGAAAAAGATTTTGAGAAAATTAGTTTCCCTATGGAAAAGCTAGAGATAGTTTTATCTGATTTTATTTATATTCCAACACTTAATTTATCAAAATCATTTTTAAATAAATTAAAATCATTTGCAACCTTTGAAAATCCTCAAATTAAAATTCTTTTGAATTTGAGAAAACCTTTGTATAACACTCCTAAATATATAAAATCATTTGATGAAGATGATAAATATTTGATGCTTCCTCGAGGTTTAAAAGAGAAAGTTGTAGATTTTTTTAATGTTAATGCTCTTAAATTCTCTTTTATTGATAAAAGAAATTTTAAAGAGACTGAAACTAAAAAAGTTATATTTACTTTACGACCAGAACAAAGCGATGCAATAAAAGAGATTAAAAAAACAGATTTTTCAATTTGTGTTGCGCCTCCTGGTTTTGGAAAAACTTTGCTTGGGGCTAAGATTTTTGAGCAAAGAGCATGTTCAACTATGATTGTTGTAAATAAAAATATGCTTTTAAATCAATGGATAGAAAGATTCGTTGATTATTTTGGATATGAAAAAAAAGATATTGGATATTTAGGAAAAGGTCACAATAAATTAAATGGAATAATTGATGTGGCAACTATGCAAAGTCTAAAAAATGACCCAGAAATAATAAATAATTATTCTTTTGTAATTGTTGATGAATGCCATCACATTCCAGCAATTACCTTTGAGCAAATTATTAAAAATTTCAAAGGTAAATATATCTTAGGTTTAAGTGCAACACCAAATAGAAAAGATGATTTACAGCCTATTTTATATCAGCAATTAGGTGAAATCTCTTATGAATATAAGAAAAAAAGAACCCATACTAATAAACTTCAAATTATTAGAACTGATTTTGAAAGTACAGCTGATAATTACTCTACCATCATAAATGAACTATGTGTTGATGAAAATAGAAATAATTTAATAATTGAGGCTATAAAAAACAATATTCAAAGAAAAATTTTAGTTTTAACCGATAGAATAGAACATATAAATATCTTGGAAAATCTTTTACAAAAAGATAATTTAGATTATGTTTGCGTTCATGGAAGTCTAAATAAAAAAGAGCAAGTTGAAAATATGGCTTTGGTAAATACAAAGTCATTAATAATTGCAACTACTTCGTATTTTGGTGAAGGAATAGATTTCCCACACTTAAATACGATTATGTTTGTAACTCCAATCTCATATTATGGAAGACTTGTTCAATATCTTGGACGAATAGGGCGAGGAAATCAAGAGTGTTTAGCTATTGATTTTTTAGATTCAAAAAATGCTATGTTAAACTCAGCCTATAAAAAAAGACTAGAGGGATACAAACAAATGCATTATAAATAAATTTTAAAGGAGTTAAATGTTAGGAATTATAGTCGCTACAACACTTATTACGTTAATTTTAAATCTAATTCTAAAAAAAGTACACCTACCAACAATTATAGGTTACATTCTAACTGGTACAATAATAGCTTATACTTTTAATTTGCATTCAGCTGTAGATAATCATGAATTAAAAGAAATTGCTGAGTTTGGGGTAGTTTTTTTAATGTTTACAATAGGTTTAGAATTCTCTTTAAACCATTTAAAAAAAATGAGAAAAGAAGTATTTTTTACAGGAACTTTACAAATTGTAATAACTACAATTTTTGTATATTTAATTGCACACTTTATAATAGGGTTTAATACTCAAACTGCTTTAATAATTGGGACAGTTTTATCTTTATCTTCAACAGCAATTGTTTTAAAAACTTTTAATGAAACAAAAGAGATAACAAAACCATATGGAAGAAGAGTTTTAGGAATTTTAATTATGCAAGATATTGCAGTAATTCCAATACTTTTAATGATTTCATTTTTTTCAATGACGGGTGATGGAAGTTTAGTATTAACTATTGGTAAAACTATTTTAGCTGCTGTTGTGTTATTAGCTGTTTTATATTTTAGTGGAAGATATTTATTAGAGCCTTTTTTAAGATATGTATCAGCTACAAAATCAGATGAATTATTTGTGGCCTCAGTTTTACTTTTGGCTATGGGTTCTGCATATTTAGCTTATTATTTTGGATTTTCATATTCGCTTGGCGCATTTATTGCAGGTATGATGATTTCAGAAACAAAATTTAAGCATCAAGTTGAAGCTGACCTTATCCCTTTTAGAAATATTCTTTTAGGTGTGTTTTTCATAACTGTTGGAATGCAAATTAATTTCAAAATCATTTATGAGTATGCTTGGATTATTGCTATTTTATTACCTTTAGTTATGGGATTGAAATTTATAGTAATTTACTCTTTAGTAAGATATGAAGATAACAAAAGAGTTGCATTTAAAACTGCACTTTCTTTGATTCAAATAGGTGAGTTTTCACTTGCTATTTTAGAACTTGCAAGAAGTCAAAATTTGATTGATATAACATATTCTCAAATATTAATAGTTACAATTGTAATATCAATGATTTTAACACCAATAGTTCTGAAAAATCTTTCAAAAGCAGCAGCAAAATTAATTCCAGAAGATGTAATGATGATTACAAATACTTACAATGTTTCAGAAGATACAGAAAACCATGTAGTTGTTTTAGGATATGGAAGATTTGGTCAAGCAATTGTTAGAGAATTAAAAACTTTTGGACAAAATTATGTTATTTTGGAACATAATATTAAATTCTACCAAATAGGAAAAGATAAAGGAGAGCCAATTGTTTTTGGAAATGCTGCCCAAAGACATATTTTAAGTTCCCTAAATATTAAAAAAGCATCAGCAGTAATTGTGGCTGTTAATAACCCTGAAATATTACATATTATTTGCCAAGCAGTTAATGATTTAACTCATAATAGTAAAACAATTGTAACAGTAACTACAGATGATGAGAAGAATGCTCTTGAAGGTTTACATTTAAAACATGTTATTGTGGAAACTCAGCAAATTGCTAGAGCAGTTGTTGATGAAGTTATGTATTGTAGATTAACTTGATTTAAAAGTAGTAGAAAATTCTACTACTTTTTTTGTTCAGTAACTAAAGATATATTAAATAATTCGTGTTTTTGAAGTACTTCTAAAACTTCAATTATTTTTTCATATTTAACTTCTTTATCAATTCTAAAAATAATATTTCTTTTTTTATCTTCTATTTTTTCTATTTCATTTTCAAAAACTTCAATTGTTGCTTCTTTACCTGAAATAGCTAATTTATCATGATTCAGCTCTATTATTATCTCTTTATCTTTTACTTCAATCTCTTTAGCAGTTGAAGTTGGAAGGTTAAGAACAAGGGCTAATTCATCTTTTTTAAATACTGATGAAACTATAAAAAATATTAAAAGAATAAAAACAACATCTATAAGCGGCGTAATATCTGGAGTTAGAATTTCTCTTTTTTTCATATTTTTTTAAGAACCTCTTTTTGAATTTTTAGTTCAATATCATCTAAAATTCCTACAATATAGTTATATCCAATATAATGTGGAATTGCTACTATTAAACCAGCAATTGTAGTGATTAAAGCAACAGAAATTCCACTTGAAAATATTGATGGATCTCCTAAACCACTTTTTGAAATAGAATCAAATGAATCTAAAACACCAATAACCGTACCTAAAAGTCCAAGAAGTGGTGCAATTGAGGCAATAATTTTTACAGTATTTAAACCGAATTCAAGTTTTTTGATTTTTCTATTTATATAGTTGTCAATAGAATCTTTTTTAAATTCTTCACTGTTTGTTTTTGCAAAATGTATAATTTCACTTATTAACAGTTCTCTTTTATTTCCTGCTAAAGCAATAACAACTAATTTCCAAAACATTATTGTAAAACCTATAATATTTAAAAAAATCAGAATATAAACAATTATTCCACCTCTATCAATATAATTGATTAAGTCAACACCCATTCATTAGCTCCTTGTAATTTGATAAACAATTGGCACAGTTATTTCCCAACTATTTTTATTTAATTTTTCTGGGATTGGTTCAAAACTATTTATTTTAGTTAAGATTTCAATCGCAGCTTCATCAAGTCTTTCAAAGCTTGATTTTTTAACAACTTTTATATCTTGTATATGTCCATCTTTTGAAATAACAAAACAAACATTAACTTTTCCCATTTGATTTAATCTTTTTGCAGATTTTGGATAAATTTTATTTTTTTCAATTATCATTCTGATTTTTGCTAAATACTCATTTTCCAATGCATCTTTTAAAGATGGATCAATATCTTTCTCTACACTTTTAATATCAGATGTATTCATCTGTGGAACAGCATTATTGATTTCCTGTTTAACTTCTTTTATCTCCTCTATTTTTTTTTCAACCTTTTTCTCTTTTTTTGGAAAGTCTTTCTTCTTCACTTCTTTGATTTTGTTTGTACTTTCAGTTTTTGGTAAAGGTTTAATTTCAACAGGTTTTTCTACAATAGGCTCAACTACAGGTTCAGGTTTTTTTATTACTACATTTTGTAAATTTATTTTAGTTATTTGAGGTAGAGGTTTTGCTTGTTGCTCAACTTCTTCTTCAACTTTTAAATTTGCAAATAATAATAAATGTGCCGATATTGTTAGTGTTAATATAACTAATAAACTTTTTTTGTTTTCCATAAGTAGAATTTTAATACAATATTGATAATAATTATCTTAATTGAAATTAAAAGTTAATGTTTTGTTAAATTTCCATTAAAATAGTTGATATAGAATTTCACTAATTAAAAGAAGAAGGAAATAAGTTGCGTAAAATAATAGTATGTTCTTTATTTTGTAGTTTAGCCTTTGCAAATAATTTAGATATTTTGCAAAAGGATAAAAAAGCCACAAGAGAACTTGAAAAAAAATCTATTGAATCTAATTATGAGACAAATAAAAATGATTGGATTTCTCCAGTTAATTTAAGTTCAAGTTTAAATAGAAGTCATTCATTAACAAGTGATAGTGATAAATTCACAAAAAGTGTTTCAATTGGATTTACTCAAAGTATTTATGAATCAGGAGGAATAGAATTCACAATTCAATATGCAAAAGATAAATTAAAGTATGACACTTTAACTTGGGAAAATGAGAATTATCAGATTTTAGAATCAATTTATGATACTTTACTTGAAATATCAAAATTGAAATTACAAATAGAACAAAGTAAATATAAACTTGAAAATAAAGATATAGAATTAGTTATTAAAAAGATTCAATATGAAGCAGGGAAAACTGATATTGTTGAATTAAATAATACTGTAATGGCTAAAAATTCGCAATTTAGAGAAAATATTTCTTTAGATAATTCATTAAAAGATAAAGAGTATGAATTATCAAAATACACGGATTTAAAATATGATGAAATAGAAATTTTAGATTTTAAAAATGTCTCAAAAGAGGATTTCATAAATAAAAATTTAGATTTTTTACAAGAAGACTCAAAAGTTGAAATGTTAAATACAAGTTATAAAAAAGCAAAAACTAATTATCTTCCTAAGGTATCTTTAGGAGCTAATAGTTCATACTCAAATGTTGATGATTTAATTAAAAATGCTAATGATGATGAGACAAGTACAAGTGCTTCCTTAAGTCTATCTGTTCCCTTGTATGACTATAATAAATCAAGCAAACTGCAAGATGCAAAATTAGAATATTTAAAACAAAAAAGTCAAGTTAATGATTTAAAAAATGAGATTGCATATGATTATTCGCAAATTCTAAATCAAATAGATACTTATGAAAAACAAAATAAAACTATTGAAGATAATATCAGATTATATGATGATTTAATTGCAGCAAATAAAATTTCAAATGATGCTGGAATGACTTCTGTTTATGATTTAGATATTTTAAGAAATACAAAAAAAGTAAATGAGTATGATTTACAAATAAATGATATAAATATCAAATTACAATATTCAAAATTATATTTTAAAATAAAAGGCTAAAATAAATGCAAGATACACAATTAATACAAGAATTAGAAAATTATAGTAACAAAAAATCAAAAAAATTTTATATTTGGATTATTTTAGTTTTACTTTTAGCTTCAGGAATTGCATATTATTTTCTAATATATAATAAAGAAAATAAAGAATTAATGGTTGAGTATGTTACAAAAAAAGTAACAAAAGGTGATTTATCAGTTATTGTAAGTGCAACTGGAAATTTAAATCCAACAAATAGTGTTGAAATCGGGGTTGAAGTATCAGGAACTATTAAAGAGATATATGTAGATTTTAATGATGAAGTAGAAGTAGGACAAGTATTAGCAAAACTTGATACTAGAAAATTACAATCAGAAGTTGATGGATTAACAGCAGCTCTTGCAATTGCAAAAGCTAATCAAAAAGAGAGTGAAGTTACTTTAAAAAACAAAAAATTAATTTATGATAGAACAGCAAAAATGTTTAAAAATTCAGGAGGGAAATATCCTTCTGTAAATGAACTAGATGAAACAAAATATACATATGAAGGTGCTCTTTCAAGTTTAGATGCAGTAAAAGCAAAAGTTGAACAAGCCTCATTTAATTTAAATACAGCATTACAAAATTTAGATAAAGCAGTTGTAAAATCTTCTATAAAAGGAATAGTTTTAAATAGAGAAGTTGAAGTGGGACAAACTCTAGCTGCAACAATGTCTGCACCAAAACTATTTACTTTGGCAAAAGATTTAACAAATATGGATTTAATTGTTAGTATTGATGAAGCAGATGTTGCAGATGTTAAAAAAGATTTACCTGTAACTTTTACAGTTGATGCTTATCCAAATAAAACATTTAAAGGAAAAATCAAACAAGTTAGATTAAATCCAGTTGATTCAAATGGAGTAGTTACTTATGAAACAGTTGTTGGCGTAGATAATGAAGAATTACTTTTGCGACCAGGAATGACTGCGACTGCAAAAATTATTACAAAAGAGAGTAACGACAAATTAATTATTCCAAATGGTGCATTAAGGTTTAAACCAAAGATTTCAACAGATGATAAAAAAACTACAATGAATTTTGTAGGCCCTCCGAAACGACCTCAAGGTGAAAATGCAGCAAAAGATTTAACTAAAAGAGAGCTTTCACCTATTTTTATTTTAGAAAATAATCAACCAAAAAGAGTAATGGTAAAAATATTAGACACAGATGGAAAATCAACAACTGTTGAATCAAAAGATTTAAAAATAAATGATGAGGTTATCACTTCACAAAAGAGTGAAAATGCAAATTAATAAAACTATAATTGAGTTTAAAGATATAGTTAAAACTTATGGAGTAGGTGATGCAAAGACATATGCTTTAAATGGAGTAAGTTTTACTATAAATAAAGGCGAATTTATAGCTATTATGGGAGCTAGTGGAAGTGGAAAATCTACTTCTATGAATATGATTGGATGTTTGGATAAACCAAGTAGCGGTGAATATCTTTTTAATGGTATAAATGTAGAAAAATTAAATCGAAACCAAATGGCACTTTTAAGAAGAAACTATTTAGGATTTGTTTTTCAAGGATTCAATCTTTTAGGAAGAACATCAGCTTTAGAAAATGTAGAATTACCATTAATTTATAGAAAAATTCCTTCAGCAGAAAGAAAAGTATTAGCTTTAGAAGCTTTAAAAAAAGTTGGACTTGAAAGTGTTGTTCATCATACTCCAGCAGAGCTCTCAGGAGGTCAACAACAACGTGTTGCAATTGCACGGGCAATTGTTACAAATCCTTTAGTTTTACTTGCTGATGAGCCAACAGGTAATCTTGATAGTATAAAAAGTATAGAGATTATGAATTTATTAAAACAGTTAAATGAAGAATCAGGAATTACAATTATTATGGTAACCCATGAAGAAGAGATGGCAAAATATGCAAATAGAGTTATCTATTTTAGAGATGGACACATTGAAGATAGTTTAAAAAAAGGATTTAAATAATGTTAATAAATGCTTTTTTAATAGCGATAAAAGAGATTAGAAGAAATATATTAAGATCATTTCTTACTATTCTTGGTATTGTAATAGGTGTTGCATCTGTAATTGCTATGGTTATGATTGGAGATGGAACAACAGCAAATGTAAAACAAAGTATTTCAAAACTTGGAACAAATATGTTAACTCTTAGAGTTGGACAAGAAAGACGTGGCGCTCCAAGAGATGATAATAGTGCAAAACCATTTACAAATGAAGATATAAGCGCCATAAAAAATGAAATCCAAAATATAAAAGCAGTTGCCGCAGAAAATTCTAGTAAGATGAATATTGTTTATGGAAATAAAAGTAATAGTAGTTCAGTTATTGGTACAAGTAATGATTATTTTATAATAAAAGATTGGGAGTTAACAGATGGTAGAACTTTTGATGATACAGAATTAAATAGTGGAAAAACTTCTTGTATTATAGGAACTACTATTGTAAAACAACTTTTTGAAGATGAAAACCCAATTGGAGCGGATATCAGACTTAAAAATATCTCTTGTAACGTAATTGGTATTTTAAAATCAAAAGGTGCTGCAGCTTTTGGGAATGATCAAGATGAAATAGTAATAGTTCCTTTAAAAATGTTCCAAAGAAAAATAAAAGGAGATAAAGATATTTCATCTATTCTTATTTCAATAACTGAGGGTAAATATATTGAAGATGCAAAAACAGATATTACATCTTTAATGCAAGAAAGAAGAGCTATAAAAGTTGGAGAAGCTGATAACTTTCATATTAGAGATATGGAAGACTTATTATCAACAATGACTTCTACAACAAAAATGTTAACTTATCTTTTAGGTTCAATTGCAGCTATTTCTTTACTTGTTGGTGGAATTGGAATTATGAATATTATGTTAGTTTCAGTAACAGAAAGAACAAGGGAAATAGGGACAAGACTTGCAATTGGTGCGATGGAAAATGAAGTCTTGCTACAATTTTTAGTTGAAGCAGTTGTTTTAGCAACTCTTGGTGGAATTATTGGGATTGTATTTGGCATGGGAATTGGATATATAGTTGTTCATTCAATGGATTTACCATTTATTATAAATAATCAGATAATTATGATTTCATTCTTCTTCTCAACTTTAATTGGTGTTGTATTTGGTTATTTCCCAGCTAGAAAAGCTGCTAGATTAAATCCAATTGATGCTTTAAGATATGAATAAAATGTAAATAGAAATCTTTAATAGATTTCTATTTATACATTAAATTCTTTGAATTTCTCAATTAAAAAATCAATTTTTAGATTTTTTGCTAATTTTATAGCACTATTTCCCAAAAAATCTTCATGTTCTATATTTGCCCCATTTTCTATTAAGTATTTAGCACTATTTGGTTTATCATATAAAATGGCATAGATTAATGGTGTTGAGTTTATATCATCACTTTCATTTATATTAATTCCACAATTTTTGAGACATTTAATCACTTTTATATTATCTTGATAAACTGCAAAATTAATAGCAGATAGATTAGGTGATACTTCCGTAGAGATATTTAATTCAAGTAGTTTTTTAATAGTATCTATTCTATTTTTTTGGATAGCCCAATATAATGCATTTCTTCCTCTATAATCTCTTGAATTAATATTTAAGATATTTAGGCTAAACATTTCAATCAACATATCCCATTTTTCACCACTTACAAGAGAAGAAAAAATATTTGCAACTATTTGTGCATTTAAGTTTTTATCAAGAAGATGATTATTTGACATTTTAAATCCTTTATAAAATTGATAATCGTTATCATAATATAAAGAATCTTAAGTAGATATTAAAATTTAGTTTAATTGAACTTTGAGTTCTTCTTGCTCTTGAGTTTCTTGAAGATCTTGAGATTTTTTAATTTTTTTAGGTTTTTTTGATTGATAAAGTGTGTGGTGCCATAGAGCAAATCCACAAAAAGCAACACCTGCAACAACATGAACTTTTTTAGCGACACTATTTTTCATAAACATTGATGTAACAACTGTTGCCCCTAAAGTTGCTGTCATTCCAATTTTTGCAACTTCTTTTTGTACTTCTAAATCAATTTTCATATCTCTCTTTCCTTTTTTTTCTTCTTTCAATAGTCTTTACAGTATTGTTTACAGTTTTAACAGTTAAAACAGCAGTTAAAGCAGTTGCAAGTAATAAAATTGGCATAAAAATCCTTTTGATAATAATTATCATAATTCTATCTATCTAATCTTAAATAAAACTGATAACTATTATCATTGTTTTTAGATTTTTACACCTTTTATAGAATTGAATAATAATCCAATGGTTGTCCCATTATGTAGTACTGCTGTAACTATTGGAGAAAATAGACCAAATGTCGCACCAGCTAGAATACAAGAGTTTATACCAACAGTTGCATTAAAGTTATTATTTATTAAATTCATTGTTTTATTTGCATACTCTTTTGCCTCAACTACAGCCATAATATCATCTTTTAATAAACTAATATCAGCGGTCGCTTTTGCAATATCTGCACCTCTACTCATAGAAATCCCCACATGAGCAGATATTAATGCAGGAGCATCATTTATTCCATCACCGATGAAGGCTACTTTTCTACCTTGTTTCATTAACTCTTTTACAATATTTGCTTTATCTTGAGGTAAAAGTTCAGCTCTTACTTCATCAATTCCTAACTCATTTGCTATCATTTGTGCTTTTTGTTTTGTATCACCTGTTAGCATTATGATATTTTTTACACCAAGTTTTTTTAATCTTGAAATTGCTTCTTTAGAATTTTGTCTTAACTCATCAGCTAAGGTAATTGTTCCTAAAAGTTTTCCATTGTAACCTATGTAAAGTAGAGTTCTTCCATCTCTTAATGAGTTTTCAATTTTATCTTTGTGTTCAGTAAAATCAATTTTCTCATCATCTTCTAAAAAGTGTCTACTTCCAATAATTACAGATTTTCCTTTTACTTCAGTTTTTACACCATGAGCTACAATGAATTCAACTTCTTCATGGTGCATATGTACAAAACCTCTTTGAATAGCTGCTTTCACAACAGCTTCTGCAACTGGATGAAAATAGTGTTCTTCTGTTGATGCTGTTAGATTTAAAAGTTGATCTTCACTCCAATTGTCATCATAAGATTCTACACAAATTACTTCAAGTTCTCCACCTGTTAGCGTTCCTGTTTTATCAAATACAAAAGTGTCCGCATTACTTAAAGCTTCAATAGATTTAGCACCTTTAATCATAATTCCATTATGACCAGCTTTTGAAATAGTTGATTTAAAAGCAACTGGAGTTGCAAGTTTTAAAGCACATGAATAATCAGCTTGTAAAATGGAAGCAACCCTTTCAAAATCTTTTGCAAAAATATATGAAACACCAGCAAGTCCTAAAGTAACAGGAACTAATTTATTTGCAAGTTTATTTGCTTTTAGTTGAACCGATGATTTTTCATTTAAAGAGTTTTCTATATAGTGTTTGATTCTTTGAGTTGCTGTATCAGAACCCACATGTTCAGCCCAAATTCTAAATCTTCCCTCTTCGACAATTGTTCCAGAAATAACTCTATCACCTCTATATTTTACTACAGGTTCAGCTTCTCCTGTCATTGAAACTTGATTTACACTTCCCGTTCCCTCAACTATATGTCCATCAACAGGAATAGTATTTCCAATTCCAACAACAACAATATCACCAACTTTGATTTCAGAACTTTTTACTAAAATTTCTGTGATTTTATCATCAATCTTTTTTTCAATCCATGCTTCTTCAACATTAGGTTTTGAAAGTTCTTTCAATAAATCATCACTTTTATGAACAGTTGTCTCTTCAATATATTCACCAAGTTCAAGCATTGCATTTGTAGAGTTTGCAGCTAAATAATCTTTTCTGTATATTGAAATAGCGACAGCTGCACTTTCTAAAACTTTTGAAGTTAATCCCTCTTTTAATAATTCTTTTGAACCCTCAATCAATAAAGGAACAGATGCAGCTGTTGTAATTCCAGCTTTTAGTGCATTATTAGTAATAAATCTTTCAGCAACTAAAGCGCTACCAGCTCTAATAATTCCTTTTAGAGATGGTTCTTCACTACTTACACAAGATACACAAACAGCGGCAACTTCTTCTTGACACGATTTTAATAACTCTTCAACCGTAAGAGTGTTTAAAATCTCTTCAATTTTAGTTGTAATATCATTTTTTAGTTCAAAAATAATACTAAAAGCTTCTTTATTTATTCTAACACTTTTAATATCATTAATTTTCTTAAAATAGTTTTTTAAAATCTCTTCATCAATATATTTCTCTTTTAATAAAAAAAGTTTATATCGAACTCTAAAAGCAGTTTGATGTACTTTTATAAATTTGTTTTTCATTTTTACTGTTCTTGTTGTGCTTGCATTTGAGCTTTTGCATCTTCATATCGCTCTTTTAGCTCTTCAATTCCTGCACTAAAAAGTTCACTTCCTTTTCCAAAAGCTTTAAATAAACCATCTTGAGCATTTTTATTAGTAAGAAAATAAGTTAATGCAGCACCAAGTAAAGCACCTTTTATAAAATCACCATTATTAAATCCATTTTGTGTAGGTATTACTTGTTGTGGATTTTGTAAAGGATTAACGTTTTGGTTTATATAAGGATTTTGATTTATATTAACACCAGTTTGATTATTTTTAGGTCTACTATTTTCAATATTTATATCATATTGTGTTTTAGTTTGAGGATTAGGAGTATTTTGATTATTCATAATCTTCTTCCACTGGGCAATTTTCATTTGTTAAATATTTTTGATCAAGTTTTTCTTCTATTACTTCAATAGCATAAACTCCCATCATTCCAATACTAGCAGCTGTTAAGGCTTTAAATAATCCACCTTTTTGACCCAAATAATTTGCAGTTGCAATTGCACTTCCTGTTACAATAGCACCTTGTGAAGTCTTTTTAATGGTGTCTTTTATTGCATCTTTTTTTGTAATTTGTCTACTTTGTGCTTTTTTATAATTAATTGCACCACTAATAATTGCACTAGCAACTGCCCCACTAATCACATGTCCTAATACATTTCTTGGAGTTCCTGTATCAATAGTTATCTCTTTCATTCTTCTTCCTTAGCTCTTTGTTTTTTTTTATCTTCAATGCACTCTTTTGTCGCACAAATTGTCTCTTTGATTTCACTTACATTCTCTTTTGTTTTATCTAAAGTTGTATTTGCAAAATCTTTTGATTTTTTTAATAAGTTAGAAGTTTTTTCTTTTAATTTATCTTTATTTTTAAAAGCAATAACAGCACCAGCACCTACAGCTAAACCTAATATAAATGGTAAAGGCATCTTTTACTCCTCTTCTTCTTTAATAGTTTTTTTTGAAAGGTAATTATTTAAAAGTGCAATAGTAGCAGCACCAACAGCCGCACCACTGAGCATATTTAGATTTAATTTTGAAAATATTTTTGACATTGAGCTTTCATCAACATTTCCATTCATAATATCATCTAAAATAACTTGATATTCACCAAGTTTTTCCATAATATTTTCTTGATTAATATTTGTATTATTCCCATTATTATAATGATTTAAAACACAATTTCTAAATGCAGGTAAATGATTATTAAAAGAGGCTGCTTGAAGTTTGAAAAGTGTATCTTTTATATCATTTTCTACAGTAAAACTAAGTAAATTATTGTACATAGCAATATTGTTTATTTCAGCTGCAACGCCCATTTCACAACATTCTATTATTGTATTTGGTATTTCAATTTTTGAAGCCCAATTATTTATAGGAACTTCAACACCATATTTTTCCATCAAATTTATAAGTGCAGTATAATGAATTGCTTCTGCTTCTTTTATATTTACAAAAGGTTGTATTAAACCAAATTTTTCAATTATTTTTGTATAAGTTTCGTAAGCTTTAAATTCATCATAAACAGCAATTCTAAGAATCTGAGAGTTAATAGGAATTTGACTATTAACATCAACTCTTGCAGATATTAATATTGCTTCATCAATATTTTCTTCCATTAAACCACCTCTTTTGCAAGTCTATTTATTAATATAGATAATTCTTCTATATTTTCATTTTTTACTAAATCTTCCCAATGTTTTGGTTTAAAAATAGTTGGTTCATAAATAATTGTAACAGAGGCAATAATTTTATTTATTTTTATATTAATTATTCCATCTATTTTATTAGGTAAGTTTTCAATATCACTTAGGGAAATATTTCCACTTTCATTCTTGATTTTTGGGTTTACTCTAACTCTTAATCTTCCTGGAGTGTGTGCAATAATTGAAAAAAAACTAGCTATTTTTATTATATCTTCTGTACTAATCAAAATAATCCTTTCATTACTAGTATTTTTTCTTAGTTTTTCTTAAGTTCTACTTATTAAAAATTAAAACTCATTATCACTTAGTTTTGGCATTTTTCGCAAGTTCCATATATTGTCATAACATGTTCTTTTAAAATAAAATTATTTTTTTCTGCAATTTTAATTTGATTTAGTTCAATCAAGTTATCTGCAAACTCGATAATCTTACCACATGAAGTACAAATAAGATGATCATGATGTTCAGAAAGATTTAGTTCATATCTTACTATTCCATCTCCAATATCTAATTGATTTACTAATTTCATATCATGGAAAAATTTCATTGCTCTATAAACTGTTGCAATTCCTATTGATACATTGTAATTTGTTTTGATTTTAGTTGAAATTTCTTCTGCTGTTAAATGCTCTTTTGAAAAATATAGAATTTTTAAAATATAATCTTTTTGTATTGAATTTTTTAAACCTATTTTAGAAACATTATTTTTAAAATTTTTTAAAAAATTATTAAATGAGATATCTTGTGTAGTTTCCATTAATTTAAGCCTTTTATGAAAATAAAGATGATTCCTAATGAAAGAGTAAGTGCATATAATTTCCATAAATTATTATGAATTTTAACATTTCTTTTATATAGCGATGAATTTGTAATATCTTTTTGATTTAATAACTCTTTCAAAAGTATCTCCTTTTATTAATCTTGAATATTATCATTAATTATCTTAAAGAATATTGATTGTAATTATCATTTTAAATCTAAATTAAGTATTTTATACATATAATCAAAAAAAATAAAAAGGATTTTTATGTTGAATGTTACACTTTTAACATCAGTTGCAAAAAGTGCTTTAGTTGGCGCAGTTGCCACAAAAATAGTAGATACATTAATCTCTTCTAAAATTAATAATAAAATTGAACAAAATAAATGGCTTAGAAATACTAAATTAGAACTATTTTCAAAATTAACAGAAGATATTTTATCAACTGATTCTACAAATATCGAACTTCAATTAAGAGAAATTAAAAAAACATCTGCAAAGATTGTATTATTAATTAATGATAGAAAGTTAAGTGATAAAATTGAACACTATACAAATACTCTAATAAAATTTAGTGAAAATGAAAGAGTAGAAAAAAGTGCATTAAGTTTAGTAAATAAAGATATGGTCTCTTTTTTAAGTAGAAATATAAAATTATAAATTAAAAGTAATAGATAATTGAGTTCCTTTTGAATTAACAATATTTAGCTTCCCATTTAGTTGAATAGTTGCTATTGAATTAATTAAATTTAATCCAAGAGTATCTGTTTCTTCTATTTGAAAATCTTCTTTTAATCCTATTCCATTATCAATTATTTCTAAAATGCATTGGTTATTTAAGAATTTAAACTTTAATGAAATAAGACCTTTTTTATCAGGAAATGCGTATTTAAAACAATTTGTTAAAGCTTCATTTATTATTAATCCACAAGGCAAGGCATAATCTATATTTAAAAAGATTTCATCTACTTGTAAAAGAATTTGAATTTCATGATTATCCTCAAAAGTTGATTTTATATCTTCAACTAATTGTTCTACATAATTTTTAAAATTTATTGAGTCAATATTTTGCGATTCATATAATTTTGTATGAAGTAAAGCCATTGTATATATTCTATTTTCAATATTAGAAAGAGCATTTCTTGTATTTAGATCTTCTATTTTGAATTTTTGTAGTTTAATTAAATTGATTGTTAATGCAAGATTATTTTTTACTCTATGATGAATCTCTTTTAAAAGTATTTCTTTTGATTTTAATAAATTTGAGAGTTCAACAGTTCTATTTTCTACTTCTGAATCTAAATTTTTTATATTATCTTCAAGCTTATCAAGCATTGAATCAAAAGCTACTCCAAGTATTCCTATATCATCATTTCCTTTTACTTCACTTCTTAAATTTAGTTTTCCTAAACAAATTTGTTTTGCAGTATTTGATAATATATCTATATTTTTTATCCATTTTTTAAGAAGAAAATAACCAAATACTATTGAAATTAATAGGGCTAAAATTGATATTGGTAATATAGTTATTATTGGGCTATTTATATTGTTTTTAAAATCATCTTCAAAGGCACTTAAAATAAAAACAAAACTTTGATTATCTTTTTTATAGATTTTACTAATCCAAGTTAATGTAGTTTTATCATCTATCTTATGTTTAATATTTTTTATGTTTTCAACATCCAAAATATCTTTTATAGTTAATTCTCCACTTTTTGGTAATCTATAATTTGAAATTTTACTCACACAAAAATTTTTATTGTTTTCATTATCTATTGTATCAAGGGATTTATATAATTCTTCTGCTTCTATTTGATTATTTATCCACATCATATAGATTTTACCTTTGTGAATATTTTCAGTTAATGAAAACCCTTCTTGAACGATTTTTTTTACATCTTGTTCAATATTTTTATAATTATTACTAAAATATGAGCTACAAGAGAGTTGTAATTCTTGTTTTTTAATTTTTGTTTTAAAAGTGTAATAAGTTGGATGTGGACAAAAAGTTTTTATAGTATCAATCTTGTTCCAAGTATCATAATTAAATTTTTGAAAATCAAATTTGTTATTTACTCTTTTATTTTTTAAGGATAATATATTTGTATTATTTTCAAATAAATCTATATTACAATTAAATTCTTTACTAAGATTTATTAAATCATTTTTTATATTTTGTTGAACGTAATTTTTATCAAGATTTACATTGGTTTTTATTTTATCAATTAAGTTAACTATTTCTTTAGTTGATTCACTTTTTTCGAATAAACCATATTCTTCAAAATAATCAACTACTAAATCAATTTGGGTTTTTGTAAGAAGTACCATTTTTTCAGTTTGTAAAATAGCATTATTATATTGTTCTTTTTCAATTCGGGGGATTAGCAAAATGAATAAAATTGCTAATAATACTAAAGCCAATGAAAAAAAAGTAAAACCAATTTTTAAGCTAATGGGAATGTTTTTATAATTTGCCAAAATTATTTAACTTTTAATTTATAACCTGATTCAAAAATATTTTCAATAATTTCAAATCCTATTTTTTGTTTTAATCTGTAAATTAGAGTTCTTAATTTACCTAAATCGTATAAATTTTCTCTCCAAATATAACTACTTATTCGTTCAAACGAGACTACTTCTTTTTGATAATCACTTAGTAATTCAATTAGCTTTATTTCATTTCCTGTTAATTTTAAAGGTTCATTATTTTTATAAAGAATAGATTTTCCTTTATGAAATTTAAAATCATTTTCTAAAAATATGAATTCATCATTATTTAAAAAAATCTCTTTATTTTTAAAAAAATAGTTATGTTTATTAAGTGATGTTCGTATTGTTGTATGTAATTCTTTATCTTTGCAAGGCTTAATTAAATATCCGTAAGGTTCGCAAGATAAGGTTTTTTCAATTGTTTTCTCATCTGAATATGAAGTTAGAAAAATAATTGGAATTTTTCTTGTTTGCCATAAAAATTTGGCAATTTCAATGCCACAAGAAGAGTTCTTTAATTTTATGTCAACTAATGCTAAATCTGGAATGCAATTATTTAGATGATTAATTGTTCCACTCATTGAATTCTCAATTCCCGAAACGCTATATCCAAAACTTTTCAAAGTATATTTTAATCCCAATGCCAAAACAGCTTCGTCTTCAATAATTAAAATTGAAATATCTTTTAGATGATTTTTAGACAAAATGTTCCTTTGTGATTTTATTGTGATTAGTATTAGTTATGATACTCAATATCAATTTAAAATAGGATTAAACAATGAAACAAAAAATATTATTAAGTTCATTAACTGCATTAGTTTTAATGACAAATAATTTAAATGCCCAAGAAACAACAGAAATTGAAGATGTTACAGTTTGGGAAACTCAAGTTATAAGTTCATCTTTAAACTTAGGTGAAAATGCAATTGAAACAAAACAAGCAGATCACTTAAGTGATTTATTAAGAGATTTACCAGGAGTTGAAGTTGGGGGAAGCCATTCAATTAATAATAGAATTAACATGAGAGGTTTACAAGATGAAGATTTAAGTATTACTCTTGATGGTGCAAAAATTCAAAATGTAAATATGTTTCACCACATTGGAAATTTACTTATTAATCCAGATATTCTAAAAAAAGCTGATATTCAAGTTGGGACAAACTCTGTTGTAAGTGGGAGTTTAGGTGGTTCTGTTGCTTTTGAAACAAAAGATGGGAAAGATATGCTTGATAAAGGAAAAGATTTTGGAGCAAGGGTCTCTTCAACTTATAATTCAAATAATAGTTTGGGTGGTTCGATAACAGGATATGGAAAAGTATCAAATGATATTGATTTTTTAGTTTATCATAACTATTTAAATAAAAATAATTGGAAAGATGGGGAAGGTAAAAAAAGTTTTGGTTCAGATGGAAATATTCAAAATACTTTAACTAAATTAGGATATAACATAAATGATGCCCAAAGAATTTCTATCTCTTATGATACTTTAACAGATGAAGGAGACTATTTCCCAAGACCTGATATGGGTTCAAATGCAAATGCTGCTTTAACAGGAGCTGGAAAAACTTTTGATACAGAATATACAAGAGAAACTATAACTTTAAAACATGAGTTAAATTTAGGAGATAAATTAGTTCTAGATACAACAGTTTATTCAAATGAAAATGAACTAGAAAGAGATGAAAATTGGGTAGGAGGTGCTAGAAGTCCAAGACCTGATTTTATAGGTACATTAAAAGGTGAAGTAAAAACAGTAGGACTTAATACAAAAGCTCAATCTAATATTGATGTATTAACAACTCTAAATACTTTTACTTATGGACTTACATATGATGAGCAAACAAGTAAAGTTTCTTGGAATGGAGCTAAATATGGAAAAGATGAAGAAGCAAAAGAAACAGCAATTTTTGTTGAAGATGCGATTGATTTTGATAATGGCTTGGTTATAACTCCAGGAGTTAGATATACAAACTATAAATTAGATAGTTCATATGGAGATATAAATGACAATGAATTTACTTATGGTTTAGCAGGAGAGTATGCTTTAAGTGAAACTGTTACATTACAAGCAAGTGGAACAACTCTTTATAAAGGTGTTCCAATGGTAGATGTTTTGGCTTCTGATAGAACTGTTATGACAGAAAGTGGAGATTTAAAAGCAGAAACAGGACTAAATAAAGAAGTTGGATTTACTTACTTAAATGATAATGTTCTAAATGCAGATAAAGTAGGTTTTTCATTTAAATATTTTAGAACAGATATTAAAGATGTTATTCAAGCTTGGGATGGAAATACTCCTATTATTTTTAATAATGGAGATTTAGAACTTAAAGGTTTTGAAGCAAGCTTTAAATTCATAAAAGGAGATGTTTCAACATTATTCGCACTTTCAAAATCTGATACAGAGTTTTCAGCAACACAAAAAGCATCAAATTATGAACAAGGTGACAAAGTTACTATTGGAATTGATTATAAAATCACTCCTTTAGTAGATGTTTCTTGGAACTCAATTTTTGTAAAAGGAAGTGGGGATGGAGTTGATTCACTAGAAAAATCTGGATATGGAGTACATGATGCTTCAATAAAATATATTCCTGAAATAAATAAGAATTTATCAGTTATAGCAGGAATTGATAATATTTTTGATAAAGAATATATAGCTCATACTTCAAGAAATGATTACTCAAGAGGAATATTTTTAGGTGATTATGAACCAGGAAGAAGTTATAAAGTAACATTGGCTTATAAATTCTAAAAGACAAAAAATGAAACAAAGTATTTATTCCTTTTTAAATGAACCCAAAACCAAAATTGGTTGGGTTCATGGACTCATTTCCTGTATAGGCAGTTTTATCAGTAGTTTTCTAATAATGTCTTTGATTTCTTCAATAATTTTTGCAGATTTTGCTTATAAAACTATTCCTCCAATGATAATAACACCTATACTAATTACTTTAATAGCTACTTGGTTACTTTTTAATAAAACATATTTCGAAATCATAAAAAAGATTTTATACCTAATAATTATTTATCTAATAATTGTATTTTTAAAAGGAGTTATTTAATGGAAAAGTTAAATATAAAATTTCTTTTGCGCGCTCATACAATTGTAGGATTATTTTGTATATTTCTTTTTTATATTAGTTCTTACTTTGGCAGTTTGACATTTTTTTTACCTTATATTAGTTATTGGGAACTTCCTTCAAAACATATAGAAAAAACAGTTGATTATGGATTTAATATTGATAATAAATTAGATGAAATAATAAATAAATATAAATTAGATGATAAAAATATTGAAATAATTCCTCCAAGTTTTAAAGACCCTAGAATAAAAATATCAACAAAAGATCAATCTTCAATATATTTAAATCCAAATACAAATGAAGAATTAGATACTTTTTATGAATATACAAATGTAAGTGAGTTTTTCAATGAACTTCATTTTGGAGAAAATATTCCAGTAATTGGACAATTTTTAATGGGATTAGCCTCTATTGGAGTATTATTTCTGATTTTTAGTGCTATTTTACTTTTTTTATTTAATAAAAAGAAAATAAAAGAAGAAAAAAAATCAGATAAAAGATTTTGGATTAAATGGCATAAAAATTTAGGTTTATTGGTAATTCCTTTTTTATTGATATTTGCTTTAACAGGCGCTTTTATTGGAGTTATGTTATTTAGTTCGAAACCTTTTGTTTTAAGTGCAACAGATAATAAAGAAACTAATCTTAGAAAAGTAGTTGCACCAATCATTTTTAAACAAAATGAATTAGTAAAAAAGAGTGAAAATATAATTGAACCTTTAAGCCTTTCTTTATTGCAAGCTTTTGCGAAAACAAATTATGAAAACTTAGTGATTACAAACATAAATATTTACAACTATAAAAAAGATAATTCTCAAACGATGTTTAGTGGATATTTATATGATAATAGAGCAATAACAGGAAATGTGAATAGAGTAAATATAGTGTTAAATAGTATTGATGGAACAGTGTTTTCTAAAACAAATTTAGAAGAAACTCATGGTATAAAAAAAGCTTTATCTATTTTTTATTTTTTACATTTTATGCCTGATGAAACTTTCTTAATTAGAGTTTTATTTTTTATTTTAGGTTTATCTCTTTGTGTTTCTTTGGCATTTGGTTACATGATTTGGGCACAAAAGAAGTTACATAATATTGGAGATTTCAAATGGGTAAATTTTTTAAATAGAATAATTTTAACAATAATTTTTGGCTCAATTACTTGTAGTTCATTTCTATTTTTTATTCATTATTTAATCCTAAATAGTTTTCTTGAAAAAGATTTAATAATGAAAGGTATGTTCTATAGTTTATTTTTTTTATTACTTTTATATAGTTTTTGGGAAAATAAAATTTCAAGAATAATAAAGATAAATTTATACCTAAGTAGTTTTTTCTTTTTCTTTTCAATTTTTATACATGGATTTCAAACAAATATTTTTATTTGGAATAGCTTTATAAAAAATGTAGATGTAGTATTTTATGTAGATTTAGTTTTAATTTCAGTCTCTTTAATTCTATTTGTTATTTCAAAGAAAATAGATTTAAATTTTTTATCTAACTTTGATTATAGAAGGATTTAAAATGTTAAAAAAAATATTTCTAATAAATTTAATTTTTTTAGTTTATTGTTTTTCTCATGAAAAGGAGACTTCAAAATTAAATATATCAATAATTGATGAGAAAAATATCAAAATTGAAATTTTAGAATCTAAAACAAATAAAGAAAAATTTCTAAATCAAATAAAAATCGTCTCAATCAAAGATAATCAAGTTTTAATGGAATTTTTATTATCAAAAGATAATCAAATTATAACTATTCCTCCCGAGAATTTTTATATTATCGCAAAAATTGGTGATAATTTACTTTATAATAGATATTCTAATTATAAAAATTTTTTTATCTTTTTTTGTTCTTTTGTTTTTTTCATATCTTTAGTAATATATTCCCAAAAAGTAAAAAAATTAAATAACAATTAAGATAATATATATAATAATGATAATCTATATCAATAATAGGAAAAAGAAATGAATTTTAGAATAGAAAAAGACACAATGGGTGAAATAAAAGTTCCAAATGACAAATATTGGGGTGCACAAACACAAAGAAGTTTAGAAAATTTCCCGATTGGTGACGAAAAAATGCCAAAAGAAATTATTGAAGGTTTTGCATATTTAAAAAAAGCATGCGCAATTGTAAATAATAAATTAGATAGATTAGATAAAACTAAAACAGATGCTATTTGTGTAACTTGTGATGAAATTATTCAAGGAAAATTATCAGATGAATTCCCTTTAGTTGTTTGGCAAACAGGTTCAGGAACTCAGTCAAATATGAACGTAAATGAAGTAGTAGCAGCAAGAGCAACGCAAAATTTAGGAAAAGATTTTAGAGTTGAAAAGCTTATTCATCCAAATGATGATGTAAATAAGGGACAAAGTTCAAATGATACTTATCCAACTGCTATGAGAATTGCTTTTGTTTTAGATATTCAAAAAAGATTAATTCCTGCAATAAATGTTTTAAAAACAACTTTTGAAAATAAATCAAAAGAGTTTGAAAATATTGTAAAAATTGGAAGAACACATCTTCAAGATGCAACGCCTTTAACTCTTGGACAAGAGATTTCTGCCTATGTTGAAATGTTAGATAAAGCCTTAAATCAAATTGATGATAGTATGAAATATCTTGTAGAATTGGCAATTGGTGGAACTGCTGTTGGAACGGGATTAAATTCTCATCCAAATTTTTCACCAATGGTTAGTGAGGTATTAAATATTTTAACTGGAACAAAATATGAGTTCAAATCTCATCCAAATAAATTTCATGCTCTAACAGCTCACGATGCAGAAGTAGTTTTAAGTGGAGTTTTAACAGCACTTGCTTCAAATCTTATGAAAATCGCAAATGATATAAGATGGCTTTCTTCAGGTCCTAGATGTGGAATTGGTGAGCTAAATATTCCTGAAAATGAACCAGGAAGTTCAATCATGCCTGGAAAAGTAAATCCAACTCAAAGCGAAGCTATGACAATGGTTGCTGTTCAAGTTATGGGAAATAATACAACAGTTAGTGTAGCTGCTAGTCAAGGGAATTTTGAATTAAATGTGTTCAAACCTGTAATTGCATTAAATATTTTGCAGTCAATTAGACTTTTAAGTGATACAATGCTTGCATTTAATGATAATTGCGCAGTTGGAATAGAACCTAATTTAGTAAATATCAATAAATATTTAAATGATTCACTAATGCTTGTAACTGCACTAAATCCATATATAGGATATGAAAAAGCAGCACTTATAGCAAAAACAGCTCATAAAAATGGAACAACACTTAAACAAGAAGCAGTAAATCTTGGGATTTTAACTCAAGAAGAGTTTGATTCTTATGTAAAACCAGAAAATATGATAAAACCCACTTTATAAAACAAGGATTTAGATTATATGAAAGAGCTAGAGAAGTACTTTTTAATTGATGAGTTTGAAGAGGGATGGGGAATGCACGATGTTGATTGTGAAGAACAATTATTTGATTATTGTGTTGAAGTTTTGTTTATCCCTGATGAAAAAATTGAAGAGTTAAATATGCGAGGTGATGAATTGGAAATCGTTTTAAAAGATTTAGAACTAGAAGATATAACAGAAGATTGGTATGTTAATCTTATGAAAAATTCCAAAGAAAACTAAAAATAAAACAGCAGAATTTTCTGCTGTTTCATACTTCAATACTAAAACAAGCACCTTTGTTTGTATTTAAAACTTTTATTTTGCCTTTAAAGTGAGACTGAATTATCATTTTTGACATATAAAGACCAATTCCACTACCTTTTTGTTTCGTTGTAAAATATGGCTCAAATATTTTATTTTGATATTTATTTTCTATTCCACCTGCATTATCAAAAATTGAAGTAACTGATAAATCATTTTTTTCATCAATTGTTATAGTAATTTGTGGATTTTCAATATTTCTTGAAAGTAAAATATCTTTTGCATTTGTTAGAAGATTTAAAATTACTTGGGAAAATTCATTTTCATAAGCATTAATTTGTTTATCTTTTATGACATTAAATTTAAACTCAATTTTATTGTTTTCAAAAATAGGCTCCATAATATCAAGAGCTTTTTTAACTGCATTACTTATTAAAAATAGTTCTTTTTGTTTATTTAAGAGATAAAAATCACTAAAATTATCAATAGTTTTTGACATAAAATCCAACTGAGCATTTGATTCAATGATCTTTTCTTTTAAATATTTTTTATCAATAGGATTATCTTCATAGGCTAATTGTAAATTCATATTTATAAAACCTAAATGGGTTAAAGGTTGTCTCCATTGATGGGCAATATTATTTATCATTTCTCCCATAGAAGCTAATTTACTTTGATGAATTAAAAGTTTCTCTTTTTCATTTTTTTCATTTACTAATATCTTTAACATATAACCCAAAGCAAAACTAAAAATAAGTGATTCGAAAGGTGCACCTATATGAATAACATATATTCCACTTATTGGAGTAATTTGCCAATCTTCTGCAATATAGATAAATATTGATACAACTAACCAGCCAATAGTATAAATAATTGCATATTTATCTCCTTTTAAAATAGCTATAAAACCTGCAAAGGTAGGAACTAAAAATCCTATGTAAAAAGGTAAATAGTTATACAAAATTGAGTACTTATAGAAAAATATTGCAATTACATCTAAAATATTTAAAAGAATAAAAAGGTTTATGAAGTTGTGCATTTTAGGCATTTCTTCTTTTGTATTTAAAATACTTTGTGCAAATAAAAGAGTAAACAAAAAACTAAGAGTTTCACAAATATCAACGATTGCTTGAGCAGTTGATGTTGGATAAGGTAAATAACTAAAATATACAAATCCAATTAAAGATAAAAGAACAAAAAATTGCATTAAAGAATAGTATAAAAAACATCTCATTTTAGTCGAAAAATAAATAATAATATAGTATAAAAAGGCACAAAATATTATTCCGTAAGATACTCCATATAAAATACCTTCATATTTTAATAAATATGTATATTCAAAATCTGAAATACTATTCCAACGAAATTCTACTCTTTTTGGATGATCATAAATGTATTTAAAAAGTAGTTCATTATTTTGGTTTTTATCTAATTTTACAACTATTATGTCATTAATTATTTCATATTTTATATTTGCAAAAACAAGGGAGCTTTTATCTGAAATAATAGTTAAATAGTTAGTTTTATTTTGAACTTTTTCTAAGTCGATTTTAAACTTTATTGTAAACTCTTTTAACTGTTTATTTTTATACTCTTCGTAAAAAGCCTCTTTAAAATTAGTATGATCTTCTGCTATGTAATTTTGTATATAATATTGACCATATAGATTACTTAAGAATAAAATTAAGATTAATAGTTTTTTCATTTGGTGATTATACATATTTTTAAATTAATATTAATAGTAATTATCATAATTTATATTTTTTCTAGTATAATTTCATTATGAGTAAAAATGAATTTAAAAATATAAAAATCTTATTTGTTGAAGATGAAGAAAATATAAGAGTAAATGCAATATCTTATTTAAAAAGATTATTTGATGAGGTTTATGAAGCAAAAGATGCTTTTGAGGCTTTTGAAATAATTGAGTCAGAAAAACCTCACATAATAATTACAGATATAAATATGCCAAAATTAAATGGTTTAGAAATGATTAAAAAAATTAGAGAAAAAAACAATCATACAAATATTGTGGTTCTTAGCGCTTATACCCAAACAAGTTATTTACTTGAAGCTATTGAGTTAGGACTTGTAAAATATTTGATAAAACCAATTCGTCATGAAACTATATATCCTGTATTAAGTCAATGTGTAAAAAAAATTAGAAATGACAATAAAACTAATATGAAATATTTTTCAAAAAGTTGTTATTTTGATTTTTTAAATAAAAAGCTAATAAAAGATGAAGAAGAAGTGAAACTTACAAATAAAGAGTTAGATTTATTATGTTTATTATGTGAATGTAATAACCAAACAGTTACTTATGAAACTATACAAGCAATTGTTTGGAATGACTCTTTTATGAGCGAAGATGCAATTCGTTCGGTTGCTAGAAATTTAAGAAAAAAACTTCCAGTAAAATGTTTGGAAAATCTTTCTAAAATAGGTTATAAAATAGTTACTATAGATTAGAATAGTAACTATTTTTTAATTAAAATTTATTATGAAATTTTCACTAAGTACCTACCAACTGCATTACCTGCTAATAAAGAATTTAAAGCCTCTTTAATTTCATCTAAATCTATTTGAGTTGTTAATTCATCTAAGTTATCAATTTTAAATTCATTAGATATTTTTTCCCAAGCTGCTACTTTTTTCTCTTTTTTACACTCAACTGAATCAATTCCTATTAATCTAACTCCTCTTAAAATAAATGGAAAGACATTTGTGATTAATTCAAAAGATGAAGTTAATCCACAACAAGTAGCAACTCCATCATATTTTATTTGTTTTAAAGCCTCAGCTAAAATATTTCCTCCAACTGTATCAATTACAGCGTCATACTTTTCACTTCCCATGGGTCTTTTATTTTGCACATCAAAATCTTTTCTTAAAATTACTTCACTTGCACCAATAGATTTTAAAAAATCAATTTTCTCTTCTTTCCCTGATATTGCAGTTACGTTAAATCCCAATTTATTTAAGATTGAAACAGCGATGCTTCCCACTCCACCAGTTGCACCAGTAACTAAAATATTTCCACTTGTAATATCATTTTTTAAAAGCTCATTTACACTTAAAGCAGCTGTTAATCCAGCTGTTCCATAAGTCATAATCTCTTTATCACTAATATTTTGAGGCATTTTAACTACCCAAGATGCAGGAACTTTCACATATTCAGAATGTCCACCATTTGTGTTCATCCCTAAATCATATCCAGTTACTAGAACTTTTTCACCTACTTCAAACTCAGTAGAATTTGACTTTTCAATTATACCTGCCACATCAATTCCTGTAATATGTGGAAAGTTTTTTGTAACACCTGGATTTCCAACTGAACTTAGAGCATCTTTATAATTTAAAGATGAATAAGTAGTTTTTATTAAAACTTCATTCTCTTGTATTGCTGGAATTTCAACTTCTTTTATACCTGATATAAATTTTTTATCTTCTATTTTTTCTACTATAAATGCTTTCATATTAATCCTTTATTTACTTATGCTTTGATTTTAGTTAAAATTGTATTTAATAGCAAGAACTTACTTTTAAGATATATACTATCTAAAAAGATACTAAGGAAATAAATGAGTGAGAATAATGAAGATTTAAAAGTAGAAAAATGTCCAGTTGAAACAGCCTTAGATGTACTTGCAGGAAAGTGGAAGATATTGATTTTATGGTATTTACGAAGTGAAACAAAAAGATTTAATGAACTTCAAAAACTTCTTCCAAGAACAACTCAAAAGATGTTAATTCAAAAATTAAGAGAGCTAGAAGAGGATGGAATTATTCACAGAGAAGTTTATCCAGTAGTTCCTCCAAAAGTGGAATACTCTTTGACAAAATATGGAGAAACTCTAAAACCAATAATAAAACAACTATATCTTTGGGGAGAAATCCATAAAGAAAGAGTTAACAAATAATATTATTAGAATCAATTTCGACCAATAATAAAAATTGGAGTAATATTTATTCTCAACTTCGCATATTTTTCAGTGAAATTACGGAAAAATCTACAAAGTGAGAATTTAGGCTAGAAGTGATTACCAGAGGTTATTTTACTGATTTAGTTAAAAATTTTCCCATGCTACATCATCTATTTTAGCTGAAGTTTTTTTTTGTATTTTGTTAACGCTTTGATTTTCGTTCCTATTTATATTTTTAGCTTTAACTTCTTTTTTCCCATCAAATTCTTTTTCATCAGCATTATTTACAATTAAGTTTGCTATTTCATCTGTAGTTATTGCAACGTCATTTGTTTGAGCTGCAACATTCGCATTTTGTTGTGTTTGTTGGTCTAATTGAGTTACTGCCATATTTATTTGTTCAATTCCACTTAATTGTTCTTTACTTGACATTTCAATATCTTGTATTAGATTTATTGTTTGTGAAATATTTTGATTTAACTCTTTATATCCACTTATCATATTATTAGCTATATCTTTTCCTTGATTCGCTTTTGTTGTTGCATTTTCAACTATTGCTTTTATCTCTTTTGCAGCTTCTGCTGACCTTGAAGCTAGATTTCGTACTTCTGCTGCAACTACGGCAAAGCCTTTCCCAGCTTCTCCTGCTGTTGCTGCTTCTACTGCTGCATTTAATGAAAGTATATTTGTTTGAAAAGCAATTTGGTCAATTACGCTTATTGCTTCGTTTATTGCATTTACTTGTGTATTTATTTCATCCATTGCTTGAGTTGTTTGAGTTGCTAATTTTTCTCCCTCATTTGCAGAGTTTGTTACAGAACCAGATAATTTTGACATTTTTGCTATGTTTTCAGTGGTATTTCTTATATTTGAAGTTATCTCTTCAAGAGCTGCTGCTGTTTCTTCTAAAGATGCTGCTGCCTCATTTGAACTTAAATTTAATTTATCAACATTTGATAAAAGTATAGTTGAACTACTTTGTAAAGTTAATCCATTTATCTTATTTTCTTTTAACATTTCTGTTATTGAATCACCTAATGTATTTACACCATTTGCTAAGTTTAATAGGTGCTCTTTTAATCCTTTTTTATCTATTTTATTTAAATAATTATATTTACTATATTGCTCTAACACTTTTAATACATTATCTATATTATTTTCAAGATTATTTGCCATCTTATTTAATACTGCTTTTAATTCCATTAATGCTGGATTATCTACGTTTAAATTTAATCTTTGACATAAATCACCTTGTTCGAATTCTCCTAAAACAGCAATTGTTTCATCAATTAATTTTCTATCTTCTTCTATTCCTTTTTGTGTTTTTTCTATATTCTCATTTACTATTCTTGCCATTTCTCCAAATTCGTCTTTTGAATTTAGATTTATTAATTGAACAGTTGAAGATTCTCTATTTAAATAAGAAAAGAAACTAAATAAGCCTTCTTTAAATGTATTTAATGCTTTTACTAGAATAGAAGAAATCAATAATGATAAAACTATTGTAATTAAAATACCAATAATTGATATTGCAATTATTATATTTCTAGATGTTTCGTATAATTTATTAGTAATTTCATCTTTCTCTTTTAACATTTCCTTATTTATCTGGATAAGTTTATTCAAAAGCATTTCACAATTATCTACTTTTTCTCTTCCATCTGTTTGAGAAATTAAAATTGCTTGGGTATTATTTTTTGCTAAAGTTAGTTCAAATATTTTATTTGCAACTTTTTCATATTCATTTTTACTATCTATGCATTTTTCTAATTGCTTCTTACCTTCAACAGAAGCTACTTCTTCTAATTTTTTAGCCATTTCATTGAATCTATCTACTGATTCTTTAAATCTACTAATATATTTTTGAGTTTCTTCTTCGGTTTCTGCTAGTATTGCATTCTTTTCTATTCTTTGCATCGTCATTAATGCAATTGTAATTTCATTTGCATATTGTATTCTAGGAACATTAGTATCGATAATACTAGTAATTTCATCATTTAATAAAGAAGATGTTGATAAACCTTTCCATGATATAACAACAGCAACAACTGTAAACACAATCAAAATTAACATTAATTTTGATTTAACTTTTAAATCTTTTAAAAAATCCATTTTCTCCTACCCTTTTTGATAATCTTTATCGCTTTTAAAAGTTATTATCTTATCTTATCTTATCTTTCTATTAATCTTCCAATTGATTTTTTTTGTTTTTTTTGTTTAATCTATTAATATAAAATATGAAAAAAATACAATTATATTTATTTATCAACAAACTTTATATTATGAGTTTCAAAAATTATTTAAATTACATTAAAAAAAACATTTTGAATGCATAATGGTTTAAAGAATCTTATGAAAAGGTGGAAATTATCTTATCTTGGCTAAGTAAAGATATCTTTTTAAATGAAGAAGGAAATTGTTATTTCAAATATGAAAAAGATAAAATTTATTTCTTAAAAATTATTTTTTATTAAATTTGAATATAAAGAAAGTTTAAAAAATGAGTATACTTTAAAGCTTTTAAATGAAACATTAAAAATGAAACCATATTTAATATAGTAAGCTTTTATCTTCTAAATAAAAATTATTTTTGTAAACTAAATCATTTAGTTTTGAAATTATTATTTAAAATATATAATATAAAACTATAATGACTTTATTGATATGAATAGAGATTTAGTAAAATTAAATAAATGAAGAATTTTATTAAATTAAGAGATTTGAAAATACAAAAATAAAATCTCTTTTTTAATATACAGCTTATATTTTTCAATATCTAATAATCTTATTTCTTTTGAATTTTTTAAAGTATCTACATCTTCGATTGCTTTAAATCCTGCATTATATTCTTCTTGATTTAATTGTAATAATTCTTCATAAAGTTTAATATCATTTAGAGCTAAATTAATTCTTTTTTCATATTGTTTTATAGTTTCATAAGAGGTTTCATAAGTATTTTCTAATTCAATATAAGTTAAATCTTCCTCTTTTTTATTTTTTAAAAATATTAATTTTGATTGTTGAATATCATTTGAAGAGGTGTAACTCAATGGAATGCTAATACTTGCTCCATATTTATAATAGTCATCAAGATTATTAGTTGTATCTGAATTATTATATCCAGCAGATCCATTTATTTTTAAAGAGGGTAAATAACTACTTTTTGTTTTTTGATATTGTGTTTGACTAATTTTTGATTCAATTTGCGTGTATCTTTTTTGTGAAGAGTTAGCCAAAAACTCCTCTTTATTAAGAAGTGAAACCTTTGGAAAATCAATATCTGAAACATCATATTGCGTTAGTTTTTTTATCTCATTTTGATATTTTACTTTTTCAAGTATTAATTCCATTTTTGTATCTTCAAGAAGATTTTTTGACATAATTGCATCGTTTAATTCACTAATATCACTTTCACCATTTTTATATTGAGATTTTTTTATATTAACTTCAATCTCTTTATTTTTACTATTTAAGATATTTTGTTTAATAGTAAGATTATTTATTAATAGATTTACAATATTGCTATATAACAAATATAAATCATCTTGATTGTCCATTTGTATTTTTAAAGACTCTTGCTTAAATAGATAATTTGCATAATCTATTTTGGCTGAAATTCCTCCAAAATTATATACTTCTTGGCTCAAACTTAAAGAATAATCTTTACTTTTTTCATTTTCATTATCTTTATTTTGACTAAGACTTAAATCAATATCACTTAACCAATCGTATTGATTTACTTTTTGTTTTTCTTCAGTACTTTTTATTTTAAGTTCTTTTATCTCATTTTTTAAAGGTGATAAAACAGAGTTTGGCTCTTCCTTTGCAAAAACACTTATTGTTAGTAAACTCAGTAGAAAAAATCTTTTCATTATCTAAACTCCACATTAATACTTTGCCCAAAATCTTTTGAATCAATTTCAATTTCAGCTTTATATGCTGAAATAAAAGTTTTATCAGGAGTAATATCAAGTCGTTTTAATTTTGCATTTGATTTTTGTCCATCTAAAAAAATCTCTTTTGATTTGATGTTTTTATAATCTTCACTATTTAAATAAATTACAAGTTTTGCACTACTAATATCATAAGCTGTTGCGATTTTTGTTCCTGCATTTACATAATCAAACTTATTTACAAGGAACTCTTTTAGATATAAGTTGTTTAAAGTAATCTCTTTTTTACTTAAAATATCTTTTGTATTTGCAATTGAAAGTTCAAGATTTTTAATACTATTTTTTAACTCAATAATCTCCATATATTTAGCATCTTTTTCATAATCACTTTTTCCTGTAATAGTTTTATATTTATTGTAATAATTTTCTAAAATAGTAAGTTTTTCATTGTAAAGTTTTACTTGAGTTTGATAAAGATTCAAATTCTCTTTTTCTAAAATATTATCAATTTTTACAATTACGCCATTTACAAAACTCATCTCTTTATTTTTATCAAGAAAAACAATTTCACCGCTTGTATTTGCATAAATACTAAATTCATCTTTTGGTTCGATTTTTGCTATATAATTATTAGCAAATAAAAAAATTGGTACTAATAAGAAAAAATATCTCATTTCTTTAATCCTTGATTTTAAATAAAGTTGCAAAAAGCGCAGGAACATAAATTAGATTTAAAATAGTTCCCCATAAAATGCCAAATCCCAATGAAACAGCAATTGGCTGGAGCATCACAGATTCTCCTGTTGGAAAGAAAATTAAAGTAAATAATCCTAACATTGTTGTAATTGATGTGATTAAAATAGGTCGAACTCTAAGTCTTGCTTTTTCAAAGAAATCTTTTCTTGTTCTTGTATGATGTAAAAAATCTAACATAATAATTCCATCATTAATAACAACACCTGCAAGTCCTAACATTCCTATCATTGATTGAGAATTTAGATTAATTCCTATTATAAAATGCCCAATAATTGGACCTAAAATACTAAAAGGAATAACAGAAAGAATAATAAATGAACTTTTAAAAGATGGAAAAATCACTAATAAAGTAATAAAAATCAAAAATAAAGATACTAAAAAAGCTTTGATTAAATCAAATGCCATTTGTTCACTTTTCTCTTTTTCTCCTCCAAACTCAATATTTATGCCTTTTTCTTTACTTACAGTTATAATATTTTCAAGCTCTTTTAATACTTCACTTGCGTTAATAATATTGTTATCAACATTTGCTAATACTTTTTTGTAAATCTGTCCATTTATTTTTTCAATCTCTTCAAAATTTCTTTCTATATTAAACTCAACAACTTCTTGGAAACGAACAAATTGATTATTATCAAGGGGAATATAAAAGTTTTTTAATTCAGTAAAATTATCTTTATATGCTGATTTTGTGATTATCTTGATTATTCCATCTTCATTAAAAGTGTTAGTTTGTTCTTTTTCTAAAAAATAGTTGCTAATTGCTTTTGCGATATTTTCATCTGTTAATCCAAGTTGTTTACCATAAGAGTTGATAATAAACTTATATTCACTTTGTCCAAGAATCGTATTATCACTTACATCTTTAACTCCATTAATAGTGTTAAGTTTTTCTTTTAATTCTTTAATAGTTTGAAGTAATAAAGTACTATTTGCACTATTTAACAGAAGTTCAATATCAGTTTTTACTCCACCAATTCGGTGAGTTGTAATATTATGCTCAATAGCATTATCTTCTTTTAATAAAGGACTAACTAAATCTCTTATTGCATTTATTGCTTGATTTGAAGAGATTAATCTGATTTTATTAACTCTTTGAAAATCGAAACTAAGATTTAAAATAGGGTTAATATAATTTTCTAAAAAGTTTTCTTCTCTAAAGTCTTCTAGTTCTAATAAAATAGTAAAACCATTTTCAATTGTTTCACTAGAATCAGTTATATCTTCATAAAATCCAACTGTTGTACTTATGTTTTTTATATAAATCTCTTTTGAACTTTCCATCAAAACTTTTTCATATTTTTTTGCAATTTGATTAGTTATTTCAATTGGAATTGAATCTTCAAGTTTAATTGATAATTTAATATTGTTTGAATCCATATCAGGGAAAAGCTGAAATCTACTACTTTGAATAAGTAAAATAGAAAAAATAGGAATAGTTATAAAAAAAGTGATTAAGAAGCTTTTTTTATATTCAATAACTTTATGTAAAACAGTTTCATAAAAGTCATAAAGTTTTGTCCAATCCAATTGTTTTTCATTTGCTTTTAAAATCTGTTTAGAGTGTAAAGGCAAAAATAAAAATGATTCAAGAATTGAAGAGATTATTAAACAAGATATTACAATAGGAATAAGCTTCATAAAAAGTCCCATTTCTCCACTTATAAATAACATTGGTAAAAAGGCAAAAATAGTTGTTAATCCTGCGATTATTACAGGTGCAATCATCTGTTTTGTACCTTTTAATACAGCATCATTTATCTTATAACCTTCATCAAGGTATCTTTGAATATTTTCACTTATGATAATTGCATCATCTACAACGATACCTAATGCAATTAACATCGCCATCATTGATACCATATTTAAACTGTAACCCATTAGTTCAATGAATAATAAAGAGATAATAAAAGAAAAAGGAATTCCTAAAATAATTACAAATGAAAGCCTTGGACTTATTAGTACATACATTGCAAGTCCAACTAAAATAAGTCCTAAAACAATATTTGCAAGGATAGTTTTAATTCTTTCTTGAATTGGACTTGAGTTATCCCTTGAAATACTTAATGATATATCAGAATTGTTTTGTTCAGTTTTTGCTAATAACTCTTTAATATTTTCTACAATTTTGATGCTATCTCCATATTTATCTTTATAAATACGTAAAGTTATAGTATTTTCACCATTAAGTCTAGCAATAGTCTCTTTTTGTGGATAATCAATAGAAATATTAGCAATATCACTTAAATAAACTTTTTTATCATCTATTTTTATAACACTATTTTTCCAAAACTCCTCATTGAATTTATTATTTTGAGCACTCAAATAGATGTGATTACCCGTTTGTTCAATATTCCCAACAGGATAAATATAAGATAACTGGGATATTGCATCAATAATGGCTGAACTATTTAGTCCATACATATTAATTTTTTTATTATCTAAAATCAAATCAATCTGTAAATCAGCATCTCCATAATTATTGACTTTACTAATATGCTCAATCTGCATTAAAGATGTTCGTAGATTATTTGCAATTTTAATTAACTCTTTTTGGTCATATTTTGAAGAGTTTAAAGAAACTGTTAATAATGACCAACCATAATCAATACTTCGAACAGTAGGTTCTGTCATATCAGAAGGAAAATATCTTTTTGCAGCACTAATGGCATCTTTTATTTCATTGATTTTTTCAATTTTATCAACACCATCTTGTAGTTCAATTTCAATAGAAAAATATCCTGAATGTATAAATGAGTTTATTTTCCCTAAACCAGAAATAGAGTTAATTTCATTTTCAATCTCTGTAACTGCAAAATTGTTTAAATTATCAGCACTAGCTCCACTATATGAACCCTCAACTTCTATCATTTCAAGTTCAGTTGAAGGGAAGATTTCTTTTGGAATTTTAAAATATGAAAAAATTCCTAAGATTAATATAAAGACTAATATTGTGTGATTTAGGTGAGAATTTTTTAAAAAAAAATTGATTATTTTATACATGGAGTGATATTTGCCTTTATAGAATTAGAAATTACAATATCTTGAAATGTTTTAATATCTTTTCGTATATTTGTACATTTGGATTATTAAACCTAAAAAATGATTCTTTGATGTGATTGTGTAAATTCTCTTTTTTTATGCCTCTAAATTTTTTTAAACGAGTGTCAACAAAATTTTGTACATTAGTATTTCCACTATAAAAACCTAAAATCGTGAAATTTTTAGTATATTTATTATAAATAACTCTTACAGAATTAGTTTTTTTGTTGTTTACTAAAGTTTGTTCTATCTTATTTTGTATGAAATTATTTATATTAGGAAAAATTAGATTTTCCTTATCTAATAAAAAAATCTCATTTTTCTTTTCTAAGAAATAAATATTTTTTTCATATATTCTCATATAAGTAATATTTAAATTGATTTCATCTTTTTTTAAATAAATATAAGAATCAAATAGAATCTCTCTGAATATTTTGTAGTAACTATTTATTGTTTGTCTACTTATTTTCAACTCTTCAGATGTTTGACTTGCTGTGAAATCTTTCGAAAAAAAGAAGCAAATTTTTTTCAGTTGAGAAGTTTCAATTTTTATTCTATTTGAAATGATATTTTTATTTTTCATTCTTGTCATGGTGGCAGTATATATAAAAAAAATGGCTAAAAAATGGCTAATTTTTATAGTTTTTTAAAAAAACAAATACCTTGTCATGATGGCATTTATAATCAGAGTGAATTAAGTTAAATGTGGAAATAATTCGCCTATTAATGAGACTAATTATCATAATTAAAATATGAAGGAAACATAAATGATAAACATAAAAAGAAAAATAATTCCATTATCACTTTGTCTATCAATGATTTTAGGAAGCCAATTATTAGCTGAAAATACAGATACCTTACTTGAAGAGGTTAATGTTTCAGAAACTGCGCAAAATGGAACTGCTGAAAATGGATATGTGGTGAAAGAGACAACTGGAATCGGGCTTTGGGATAAAAGAAGTTTACAAGATACTCCTTATCAAATGAGCATAGTTTCACAAGATATGATAGAAAACACTGCAAGTGGAATTGACCAAATCTTTAAAATGAATCCAGTTGTACAAGTAAAAACAACTTCTACTTCTTCACATAGTTGGAATACTCCAAATATGAATATAAGAGGATTTGATGTATCGGGAAATCATATATTAGATGGTATTCCCTTTTCTTGGGTAGAGGGTATTACTACTGAAGAACTTGAAAGAGTAGAAGTACTAAATGGTTTAACAGGGTTTTTATATGGTGTGGGTTATGTTGGAGGTGCAGTTAATTATGTAACAAAAAAACCAACATTAGAAAGAATTACAGATTTAACTATTGGAAGTACTGGAAATGAAGCAGCTTATATCCATGCTGATTTAGGCGGAAAGATTGATGAAAAAGGAAAATTCTCTTATAGATTAAATGCTTTAAAACAAAATGGTGAGACTTCTATCAAAGACCAAAATATAGACAGAGAATTAATTACAGGAGCATTAGATTGGAGAGTAACTGATGATTTACTTTTAACATTTGATGCTTCGCATAAAGAGAATAAAACAGATAAATTAACTGCTTCGTTTTCTAGTAATCAATCAGCTAGTATTTTAGACCCAAAACAAGGATATTCACCTGATTGGACATTTTCTGATACTTCACAAGATAGACTTGGATTTAAATCTTTATGGCAGATTAATGACAATGTAAAACTTAGAACTGGATATATCCATCTTGAACATGAAAATGATATGTCTATGTCTTACGTATATGATAATTATGATGGAACATACAGACTTAACTATTATAGGGCTTGGCCTCAGACATCAACAACTCAAGGTGCTTATGTTTATACAGATATTGATTTTGATACTTTTGGAATTGAACATACTTTAACAATTGGTGGTTCTGGAAATAAAACGAAAGCTAATAGTATTGAGGGTGCTTGGGAATGGGTTAATTTAGGTAACTATACATTAAACCAATTAAATAATGTATCAAAACCAACTTATATCGGTAGTGCTAATAATAAAACTTATTTATCTAGTCGTAATGAAAAAACAAATCTTATGGTTGGTGATGATATAAGATTTAATGACCAATGGAGTGCATTAGTTGGATTTAATTATGCAGAAGTTGAAGAAAAGAATTACAATATTAGTGGTGAAAAAACTGGTGGATATGATGCAAAAGATACAACACCAAGTATATCTTTAATCTATAAACCATTTGAAGATTTAACAACTTACACAACATATATGGAATCTTTAGAAAGTGGTACTATTGTTGGAGATTTATATTCAAATGCTGGAGAAATTTTCGACCCTTATGTAAGTAAACAATATGAAGTTGGAGCAAAATACTCTATTTCTCAAAATTTACTTTTAAGTTCAGCCTTATTTAGAATAGAAAAAGCAAATTCTTATGAAGAACAAACTTCTTCAAAACCAATTTTAACGCAAGATGGATTAGTAATTCATCAAGGTTTAGAGCTAACGGTAACTGGAAAATTAACTGATAATCTTACAGTTGTAACTGGTGGAACAATTATGGATTTAGAAATAGATAAAGCAAATTCAAATGAAGGGAAAAAACCAACAGATACTGCTTCTCAAATGGCAAAACTATATGCAGAATATAATATTCCTATGGTTCAAGGTTTAGCAGTAACAGGTGGAGCGTATTGGACAGGAAAATCATATAGAGATGCAGCAAATACAGAGGTTATTCCATCTTATACAGTTTATGATGGAGGATTCAGATATAAAACTAAATTAGATAAATATCCAACAACCTATATCGTTAATGTTACAAATCTAACTAATAAAGAGTATTGGAGAAGTTCAACATCTTTTGGTGAACCTAGAAATATAGCTTTATCTATGAAAGTAGAATTCTAATTGACAAAGGAAATATAGAATGAAAAATATAAAAAGAAAAATAATTCCATTATCTTTTTGTGTATCAATGATTTTTAGTGCTCAACTTTTAGCTGAAAATACAGATACCTTACTTGAAGAGGTAACAGTAAAAGAAAATATTCAAAATGGTTCAGCTGAATATGGATATTTGGTTGAAGAAGTAAAACAAGTAGGTCCTTGGGGAACAAAATCACTGCAAGATACTCCTTATTCTATGACTGTAATGCCTAAAGAGTTAATTGAAAATACTGTAGCTGGAGATATAAATCAAATTTATAAAATTAATCCATTAATTGGAACTCAAGATTCTGTATCTGTATGGAATACTCCATGGGTTACTTATCGAGGATTCAGTAATGAAACTGCTATTTTAGATGGAATGAGCATGGGTGGATACTTATATAATGTAAGTATGGAAGAGATGGAAAGAATTGAAACAATTAGTGGATTAACTGGTTTTATGTATGGGGTTGGGAATGTTGGAGGAACAAGTAATTATGTTTTAAAGAGACCAACTTCAACAAAAATTACAAATGTAACCATAGGAAATTATGGTGGTGGACAATATTTTGGGCATATTGATGTAGGTGGGCCAATTGATGAAAAAGGTAAATTCGCTTATAGATTAAATGCTGCATATACAGATGGCGATACTGAAATTGCTGGGCAAAGTGTAGAAAAAGAGTTAATTAGTGGAGCAATTGATTGGAAAGTAAATGATAATTTATTACTTCAAGTAGAAGCTGCACACCAACATTATAGATTAGATGGAATTATCCCACGTACTTTTTTCCGTAATATGGATATGCCAGCAGCTTTTGATGCAAGTAAACAATATTCGCCCAATTGGACCTATAATGAAACACAATCAAATAGAATAGGTTTAAATGCAACATGGAATATTAATGATATTTTTACATTAAGAAGTGCTTATTTACATAAAGAAGATGAAATAGAATCAATCAAAACTTATTATTATATGTATGGTAATGGAAACTTCGATTGGGGAGTAACAAAATCCGCTCCTCAATATCAAACTGCAGATGGAATATACTCTTATTTAGATGCAAGTTTTGATACAAAAGGAATAGAACACAAAGTTACAATGGGAATTTCAGCAGATAAATATAAAAGTGAACAATATGTTGATTCTTTTATAAATAGAAGATTTACTAACTCTAATATGTATGATTATATTAATTCCTCAGAACCAAATATAGGAACATATGGAAAAGGAAATAAATATAAATCATCAGATTCTGCAAACACTAATATAATTTTGGGTGATGAGATAATTTTTAATAATCAATGGTCTATTTTGGCTGGATTTAATCGTTCAAATATTGAAACTACAAGTTATAGTTCAACGGGTAATAAAACAGCTGAATACGATAAAACAGCTATTACACCAACTGTATCTTTGATTTATAAACCAATAGAAAACTTAACAACATACACTACTTATATTGAATCTTTAGAACAAGGAACAATAGTTGGAGATACTTACAAAAATGCAAATGCAATATTAGACCCACTTGTTAGTAAACAATATGAAGTTGGAGCAAAATACGCATTTACTGAAAAAGTTTTATTAAGTACTGCTCTATTTAGGATTGAAAAATCAAATCAATATTCAGATGATGGAACAGAATTTGGAACTTATGTTCAAGATGGTTTAGAAGTACATGAAGGAATAGAGTTAACAGTTACAGGAAAAGTTACTGATAGATTAACTGTTATGACTGGTGGAACATATATGGATTTAAGTATTGAAGATAGTAATGATGCTGCTTTAAAAGGTAAGGAGCCAACAGGTGTAGCTTCAAAACTTGCAAAAATCTATGCTGAATATGATTTAGCAAATATTAAAGGAGTAACTTTAACTGGTGGAGCATATTATACAGGTGAAAAAAATGTCGATTCTGCAAATACTGACAAAATACCAGGTGTTACTTTATTTGATGCAGGAGCTAGATATAAAACAAAAGTTAGTAATTATCCTACAACATTTCGTCTAAATGTTGCAAACCTAACTGATAAAGATTATTGGGCATCAACAGAAACACTTGGAACTCCAAGAAATATTGCATTTTCTATGAAAGTAGAATTCTAAAAAAGAGATTTTAAAAGTCTCTTTTTATACATAGGAAAAAAATGAAAAATTTAATAAAAACTTTATCAACCCCAGAACAATCTGGAAAAAAAATAGGATTATTTAGAACTCTCTGTGCTATTTTTGGAGGATTACTTGTATCTTATCTTGGGATGACTCTATTAATTTATATAATTCCAGGAATTCCTGGTGAATCTATAATTGTTCCATTACTTTTTAATACCATGGCTTGGGCAATGATAGCTTTGTGGATAAGTATTTCTCCTACAAAATTAAGTGCAATATTGAGAGTTGTAATTCCAACTTTAATATTTACAATTTTAATAGCTATTTTATATAATATTTAAGGTAAAAAATGAACGAAAACGTAGAAAAAGAATCCAATAAACTATTAACTCAAAGACTTCAAAGAGTACATGTGGCAACAGGTATAAGTTTTTCTTTAATCATGTATGTGGCCGTATTTTTTGGAATATTTGCAATTTTACTTCCCTATATTCAAGTATGGGAAAAACCGTCTCGTCATTTTAAAACTGCTGATATTACAACTATTGATTATAGCTCTATGATAGACCCTGTTTTATCAAATCCAGACTATCCAAAAATTAATCCTATTGAAATTATTTTTCCAGGATATATGGAAGATCCAGCATTAAAAATCTCAACAGATTTTGTAAAAACAAAAGTTTTTAATCCAAATACAAATCAAGAAGTTGAAAATGAAGATGAATTGTCTCAATTAGCTAGATTTTTAAATCATATGCATTATGGAAGACCATTTAAAGATTTTGGATATATGCTTTTTGGTTTTACAGCGGTTGCTGGAATGTTTTTAGTTATTGGTGGAGTAATTTTAATTATAAAAATAAAATATAAAAATAGTACTAAAACAACAAGTGGAAAATTCTCAAAATGGCATAGAAAAATATTTACTTGGGTTTTTCCACCTTTTATCATCATTACTCTAACGGGTGCTTATATGAATATTGGATTTGATGGTTCAGCACCTATGACATATTTAGCTTCAAAAGGACAAACTTCAGAAGTATGGAATTTAACAGGGCCAGTTTTATTTCCAGATGAGCCTAGACTTGAAAAGAAAAATGATAATGTTCCTATGCTTGCTATAAATGAATTATTAAAAAAAGCAAAAGAAATAAATCCTAATATTGATTTTCAAATGGTAAAAATTATCAATTGGCAAGACACAAGTGCCATAGCAAAATTTGAGGGATATAACCCTTATATGCCATTTTTAAATGGTATTTCAAACAAACCAAGTGTAACACTAAGTGGAGTTGATGGAAGATTAATATCTCAACAAAAAGTAATGGATAAACATTGGAGTGGACTATTTTATGATAGTGTATTTTTCTTACACTTTTTATTTGGAGTTGATACTTTTACTCGACTTTTAATAGCAACAATTATGAGTATTTCAACTTTTGCTTTAGGTTTTGGTGTTTTATTATGGCTAGAAAAAAAAGCAAGAAAAATACCTGAATCAGTACCAGTTTATCAATGGATGGGAAAATTATCATTAAGTGTAATGATAGGAGTTATTCCTGCAACTGGATTATTGTTTTTTCTTCAATGGCTTTTACCTTTTGATATGGAAAATAGAGTTGTATTACAAAAAGGACTTTTTGCTCTTTTATGGTTATCCACTTTAACTTGGTCATTTTATAGATTAAACTCTTATCAAGCTGCAAAAGAGTTTTTATTTTTAGGTGGGATTTTATTTATTTTAAGTCCAATAATTCACTTCTACAATAGTGGATTTTCACCTATAGAATTATATAAAAATGATATGACAAGTATTTTAAGTGTTGATATTGCTCTGTTTATTTTTGGAAGTTTACTTGTTTTTATTGCTATTAAATTACCACAAAAAAGAGTTGACGTTCAAAAATTTTGGACAAAAAATTTATAAAAAAGGATTCTTATGAAAAAAATTATATATATATTTCTTTTAATTAGTTCATATATTTACGCCCATGAAATTATGATGAATGTTGTTGATAACAAAGATAATACAGTAACTGTAATAGGTGGAGAGACAATTCCTGGAGCTTTGATAAAATTTGAATCATTAAAAACAGGTGAGGTTTTATTTAAACAAAGATTACCACAAGAGAGTGAATTAACGATTTCAATTCCAAATGAACCTTATCAAATAGTTTTAGATGCAGGTCCTGGAGAAAAAGTGGTAAAAGATGGAATTCTTTTAAGTGGTGATAATTTTGATAAATCAACAATAAAAGCACACGTAATAGAAAAATTAACAAAACCTGAACATGAAGAAGAGGAGTTTGATTCTCTTACTTTGTCATTATTTATAATTGGATTTATCTTACTTTTATTAACTATTTATTTTAGTGCAAAAAATAGTAATAAAATTTTAATTCAATTAAAAGATTCTCATCAACATACGTAAAATTCTTTTATGATTTAAGTATTCGTTTTATGTGTTAACATAGAACTTTATACTTGGATTATTTTAATAACGATTATCAATTTTATAAAAGATTAAGTTTTACTTCATTATCATTCGATTAATACTTCGTTAATAAATTATTTCTTTTATTAATAAAGTAAATGAAAATAGGTATTAAAGTGAAAGAAAATAAAGATAAACAATTAGATTCAAAAGAGATTTTTGAAAAAGAAAAAACTATTGAAATCATTCATGATGGGCAATCTTATTACTTAAAAATCACAAAAGCGAATAAATTAATACTGACAAAATAATTACAAAAATAAATCTAGCCAGCCATAGTAAAGTTCTCCTACAAATAGCCAGCCAATTTTAAAGTTAAGTAATAAATTTACTTTATCGTAAGCTGGTATTAAATAAATAAATAAAATTATTTATTTAAGAATAAAACTTTCCATGGAGGAAAAAATTGAATAAATATATTACAAGTAAGAAACATAAAACTGCAAATTATTTAGGCGCATCAGTTGTTACAGCAACTGTATTATTAACATCACCAATTATTTTACAAGCTGAATCAACAGTTTTACAAAAAGTTGATGTTGTTGGAGTTGAAGATTTAGATTATTCAAATAGTTATAAAGTTAATAAATCATCATCATCAAAAGTTACACAAGATTTAGTTGATACCCCTCAAACAATTACTGTTATTACAAAAAAAGTAATGGAAGAACAACAAGCAACAACTTTAGTTGAAGCTCTTAGAAATACTCCTGGTATTACATTAAATCTTGGTGAAAATGGAAATACAAACTCTAAAGATAATATTAATATGAGAGGGTTTGATGCTCAAGGAAGTATTTATAAAGATGGAATTAGAGATTTAGCAAACTCAAGTAAAGATACATTTAACACAGAAGCAGTTGAAGTTACAAAAGGTGGAGTTGGAGCTGATAATGGAAGAGGTGTTTCATCTGGATACATAAATCAAGTTACAAAATCAGCTACAAATAAAGATGAAGTTGCAGGAACTTTGGGTTATAGTACAGCAAAAAATGCTAGATTAACAGCTGATTTAAATAAAAAACTAAATGAAACAACAGGTGTTAGATTAAATGTAATGAAACAAGATGGTGAAGTTGCTGGTCGTGATGAAGTTGAAATTGATAGAACAGGAATTGCTGGTTCTGTTGGATTTGGAATAGGAACAGCTACAAGAACAACTATTAATTATGAACATACAGAACAAGATGATGTTCCAGATGGAGGAATTCCAACTGTTGGATTAGACGGAAGCGCACAAAAAGCTGATACTTCTACATTTTATGGAAGTTCTGATGATTTTGAAGAAGCAAAAAATGATACATTTACTATAAAATTTGAACAAGATATATCAGATAATACAATATTTACAAATACTTCAAGATATGCAAAAACAAATCAAGAAATGTTATTAACATCTCCATTTAATTTTTCAACTACTGCAAATACTGTAACAAGATCAATGCATGCAAGATGGCAAGAAAATGAAATATTGACAAATCAATCTAATTTTACAACAGAAATACAAACTGGTATGTTATTACATAAAATTAGTACAGGTATAGAATTAATAAAAGAGAATCAAGTTACAAAAAATTATACTTCTCAAACAGCGCAAACTTCAAGTTTATATAATCCAACTAATATTTCTTGGAGTGATTTAACATTATCTGGACAAAAAAGTGATGGAGAAACTACAACTGTTGGCGCTTATTTATTTGATTCAATAAATATTGGAGAAAAATTCATCTTTACAGGTGGAGGAAGATTTGATAAATATGACACAACTAATGATATAGTTTCAAGTACTTTAGTTCCATCGACAATAGAAGATAAAGGAAATCTAAATAGTTATAAAGCAGGGTTAGTTTACAAACCACTTGATAATGGAAGTGTATATATTTCACGAGCTACAACACAATTAGCACCAGGTGGAGCAAACTTTACTTTAAGTGCAACAACTACAAGTGCAAATAACCCAAATATGGAACCACAAAAATCAACTACTGATGAAATTGGTACAAAATGGGATTTATTAAATAATAGATTATCTTTAACAACAGCAATATATAAAACTGTTGTAGAAAATGAAACTATGACTGAATCAGATGGAAGTACATCTCAAAATGGAGAAAAAGAGGTTGAAGGTATTGAATTTGGTGCAGTTGGAGAAATTACAGATAAATGGAATATCACAGCTGGTCTTGCAAAAATGAATACTGAATATACAAATTCTACATCAACAAATGAAGGTTTGAGTTTAAGATTCTCTCCTGAGCATACAGCTACACTTTGGTCAACTTATAAATTTACTTCAGTATTTAATGTAGGAGTTGGAGCAAGATACGTAGGAACACAAACTGTAACAACAAGTACAACATCAACTGCTCCAATTAAAAAAATTGATGAATATACTGTGTATGATGCAATGGCTTCTTATAAATTTAATAAAAATTTAACATATCAATTAAATATTTATAATTTAACAGATGAAGAGTATGTATCAAATATGAATAATGCTGGAAGAAGATACACTCCAGGTGCTTCAAGAAGTGGATTATTAACACTTGCATATAAATTTTAAATAGTTCAATCCGAAAGGATTGAATTATTATTTTATAAATGGAATTATTGATTTCATTTATAAAGTAATAAAAGGAAGATAAAAATGCTTTTACATATACCAAATGTATTAACAAAGGAACAACTAATTGAGTGTAGAAAACTCTTAGAAAAAGCTTCTTGGATAGATGGAAAACTAACAGCTGGTTCACAAGCTGTTAATGTAAAAAGTAATCTACAATTAGCTGAGAATGATCCTTTATTAAAATATTTAAGAGAGATAATAACTTCTTCTTTAAAAGCAAATCCTCTATTTGTATCAGCTGCTTTACCAAATCATATAATTTCTCCATTTGTAAATAGATATGAAAATAGTGGTGCTTATGGGAATCATGTTGATAACTCAATTTTATATGATGCAACTATTGGTAAAAGCTATCGTACAGATATTTCTTGTTCACTATTTTTCACAGATCCACAAGAGTATGAAGGTGGTGAAATGGTTATCGAAGATACTTTTGGAACACATGAAGTAAAACTTCCAGCAGGGGATTTACTTCTTTATCCATCTACTTCTTTACATAGAGTTGAACCAGTTACAAAAGGTGTTAGAATGGTGAGTTTCATGTGGATTCAAAGTATGATTAGAAGTGCTTGGAAAAGAAGTATTTTATTTGAACTTGATAACACAATTCAAAGCTTAAGGGCTAAATATGGCGAAACACAAGAAGCTGTAAATTTATCAATTCATTATCATAAACTACTTCAAGAGTGGGCAGAAATTTGAATGAAAAACTAAATTTTATTCCAAATGATTTAGTCTGTTTAAAAGATTATGAACGATATGCAAAAAAGATTATGGATTTAAACTCTTTAGCTTATGTTTGTAGTGGAGCAGGGGATGAGGTAACTTTTAGAAGAAATGAAGAGGCCTTTTCAAATATTTTTTTAGAAACAAATACCTTAGAAGATTTAAAAGGTGCAAATACAAAAATAGAACTATTTGGACAAACTTATGAAACTCCTATTTTTTTAGCTCCAGTTGCTTATCAAAAATTAGTGGATGTAAATGGCGAAATAGCAACAGCACAAGCAGCAAATGCTATGAATACCTGTATGTGTGTTAGTTCCTTTTCCAGTTGTACTTTAGAAGATATTTCATCATACACAAATTCTCCTCTTTGGTTTCAGCTTTATATTCAACCAGATATGAATATGAATTTAGAGCTTATAAAAAAAGCTGAAACTCTAGGATTTAAAGCTTTAGTTATTACAATAGATGCACCAATTTCAGGACTTAGAAATACTGAACAAAAAGCAGAATTTTGTTTGCCACAAGGTGTTAGTGCTATAAATATAGAAAATTTAAATCCGACCCAAATGACAAATAATTTTGAAAATATTTTAGATATTACAAAAATACTTCCCACTTGGAAAGATATAGAATTTATAAAAAAAAATACAAAATTGCCAGTTATTCTAAAAGGAATTACATCTGTTTCTTATGCAAAAAAAGCTATTGAATTAGAACTTGATGCGATTGTTGTATCTAATCATGCAGGACGAACATTAGATACACTTCCTGCAAGTATTGAAATATTGCCAAAAATAGCAAAAGCAGTAAATGGGAAAATACCAATTTTATTTGATGGTGGAATAAAAAGAGGAACAGATATTATTAAAGCAATTGCAATGGGTGCTAGTGCTGTTATGATTGGACGACCAATAATGTATGGACTAGCAACTGCAGGTGCTTTAGGAGTTGCGCATACACTTAAAATTTTAAAAGAAGAACTTGAAGTCTCTATGATATTTACAGGTTGTAAAGATATTGAGCAAATAAAAGAAATTGAGTTAATTTTTAATAACAATTATCAATTACATTAAAAAATCGTTAAAATTAATTTGTTAATATTTCATCGAAATTAATAAGGAGCATAAAATTGCATAAAAAAATATGGTTTAAAATACATTGGATTCTAGGAATTACAGCTGGAATAATTCTTCTAGTTGTTGGAATTAGCGGAGCCACTTTATCATTTGAAAAAGAGATAATTAAATTTATAAATAAAGATACATTTGTAGTATCAGTTCCAAGTGAAGCAAAACTTTCAACAAAAGAGTTATTAGAAAAGTTTCAAACAAATTTCCCTAAAGCAAAAATAAATAGTATTTCATTTTCAAGTGATGCAACAGCATCTACTACCATAAATATTGCAGGAGAAGGGAAAGATGCAAGAAGAGGAATAACTTATTATGTAAATCCTTATACTGCAGAAGTTTTACCACAAATTAAAGGAAAAGATTTTTTTGCATTTATGTTGCAATTACATAGATGGCTAGCTTTTGAAGGAACTATGAGAGAAGTAGGAAAACAAATAGTTGCTATTTCAACAATTGCGTTAGTTATTCTTGCTTTAAGTGGTATAGTTGTTTATTGGGGAAGAATTAAACATTCATTTTTCAAAAGTTTTACTTTTAAATTTAAACATAAAGGCAGAGCTTTTCTTTCAACAATGCACAGTGCAGTTGGTATGTGGGTTTTACCTTTTTATCTTCTTGCTGCATTAACTGGACTTTTTTGGTCTTATGATTGGTACAACGCAGCATTATATAAAATAGCAGGAGTTGAAAAACCTCAAAGAAATATGCCTGCACAAATGAAAAATCCTCAACAAGGGGATAATTCACAAGGGCAAAGAGCACCTAGAAATAAAGATAATCAACGAGTTGATGGCGAAAAAGTTGAACAAATTCCAACTTCACAAAATATAGCTACTTTTGATGATTATCAAAAAGCAGTAGATTTATTTAATACAACTATTCAAATGAATTATTACACTGCATCGGTAAAATTTCCTCCAAAAGGAACAGTTTATAGTTTTAGTTATTTAATTGATAAATCAGACTACTTTAGGGAAGTGAATACATTAGAACTTGATATTAATTCAAATGAAGTAATAAAACATGATAAATTTGAAGATAAACCTTTAAATGAACAACTAATGAGAAGTATTTTACCTTTACACACAGGGGAATATTTTGGCCTTATTGGACAAATTGGTATGTTTTTAGCTTCAGCGCTTATGGCACTGTTTACAATAACTGGATTCATGTTATATATAAATAGACATAAAAAGAAAAGAAACAATCTAAATCATTAAAAAAGGGAGTGTTAGAAATTTTGTGTCAATCTGATAGAATTTATTCTAGAGGATTGAACAATGAATCAAATACTTATAACAGATGCACTTGAACAAATTAAAGCTAGTGAATTTGAACTTGATATTCCAAGAGACCGTAACGGCTCGTTTGAACCACAAATTGTAAAGAAACATCAAACTCATATCTCTGAGCAGATTGAAGAGAAAATACTTTCACTTTATGGACTTGGAAACAGTTATCAACAGATTGATGAACACATTGAAGAACTCTATGGTTTAGAGTTTTCTAAAGCTACAATTAGCCCAATAACTGGTAATGTGATAATAGCAACAATGTCCAGTGGAGGAACAAGTGGGAACATTTAAATACTCTGAAGAGATTAGATGTATCATCTACACCACCAATATTATTGAATCAGTTCACAGGCAGTTTAGAAAGCTTACAGCTTAGAGCGAACACTAAGTGTGAGAAAAACCAAAGGAGCTTTTCCAAATGAAAATAGTTCGCTCAAGATTCTCTATATGGGTATTCAAAACTCTTCTAAAAAATGGACTATGCCTATTTGGAATTGGTCTTTAACAATTTCACAGTTAGCAATATTATTTGAGGGCAGACTGGATGAATCTTTAAACTAATGACTTAAAAAGTGATTTTTGTTGTTCAAAAAATCCTAAGGGTTTGAGAGAATCTCTAAATTCTACTTCTTGAACACTTTTTGGAACAAATTACATCTCTTAAAAAGGCTATTAGGCTAATAAGTGAGATTTTCTGATTTTGTTCCAAAATTTAGGAGATTGTGAACTTAACGTCTCCCATTACTATTTGAATGCATAGGATATGTTGTTAGCTTCATAAGACAAGCCACAACATTAGCTATATAAAATCTAAAGTTAATATCAAACGCTTTTCATTGGCTATTAATCCTGGTGAACGGTGGACTAAGCCTGCATTTTCATTACCTTCCCAAAGTGTACCTTTGATTAATGCAACATCGCCACAATCTAGTTGTTGGATATCACTTTCACTTTGGTAAAGACCAGATTCACTGTCAGGCAAGCCGTCACAACCCCATCCCAGTTTTGTTTGATCAACCAGTTCATGCGGTAGCCATTGCGTAGCTATACCTTGATAGGTCGTCACAAGACGGCAAGGCACTTTGTCCACATGAAACTTAGGGCACATCGCTTTATCTAAAACTTTCAAACGCATACCTGCTTGTTTAAGTTCAAATAAATAACAAAACATATCCACAAGCAGAGCTATATCTTCGCTAACTTCAGTCATATTGTTATCAAAAGATTCGCTAATACGCGAAAGCGCATCTTCTGGTGTTAAGATCATTTCCTTTTGGAATGTAGGATTCAATGCTAAAAATTCTTTTACCAAAAATTGTTTCTGACGTCGCCAAATGGCTATATTGATCTCTTCTTTATAGATATCGCTCAAAACCGTTGGTTGTTTATCCTGAGACATATGTCGGAACATATATCCCTCTTGACTCCATTCCCTAGCAATATTAAGATTTTTTTTATTCATCATCATTTTTTCCTTTAATATTCATTAATGTTCATGTTCGTCTTCATGTTCATCAAGCATATTTCTAATTTTTTTATAGATATCTTTTGCATCTTTATTTGATAGTCTCTTTTCTTCAATCAGTTTTAAAACTTGATTTAATTCTTCAATAAAAGATGCAATATCTTTTTTTGCTTCAATAATCTCTTCTTCTTCATTTCCTTTTTCTATTTCTTCATTTAATTCATCTAAAAAAGCTTGTGATTCTGGTAGCATCACGTTAAATATTATACTTTCTAATTCTACTTTTATATTTTTCACTTATTTCCTTATTTTTAGTTGTTTTCATAGCCAAATTTAATTGATTCTTCCTCAATTTTCTTTTTAACTAGTTCATGATTCCAATAATGTCTTTTGGCAAAATTCTCAATCTCTATTTCTCTTTGTTCCAAAGTACAAAATATAAATATTCTTTTTAAAAATGGTTGAGGAATTTGTATTGCAAGCATTTGAAAATAGTTTTCTTTACAACTTTTAGAACAAAAAGCTTTACTCATAGGGATTTTTTTTCCACAGTAAGGACAATTTGACATTATTTTTCCTTTATTTAAAGTAGATGTCCTAGTTCCTCTTTTTTTGTTTTTAAATAGTTTTCATTAAACTTATTTGTTTTTGTAATTGCTGGTATTCTTTCAACTATTTCAATACCACATTTTTCAAAAAAACTGATTTTTTTAGGATTATTAGTAATTAATCTCATTTTTGTTATGCCTAAGTCTTTTAAAATATATTCAACTGCTTTATAATCTCTTTCATCTTCTTTAAAGCCTAGTTTTAAATTCGCTTCTACTGTGTTAAATCCATGGTCTTGAAGATTATAAGCATTTACTTTATTAACTAAACCTATATTTCTTCCCTCTTGTCTATGATATATTAGTAGACCACCATCTCTAGAAATAAGTTCTAATGCTAAATCCAATTGGTTATTACAATCACATTTTAAACTTCCAATCGCATCTCCTGTTAAACATTCACTATGAACTCTTACAAGTGGTGCTTCAATATCTTTAAAGTCTTTACTCATAATTGATAAATGTTCCTGACAACCATCTTTATAAGCTTTTATGTTAAAAACTCCATATTTTGTTGGTAAATTTGCAATTTCTGAACTAACAATTTTTTTTTGATTTTCTTTTTGTAAATATGATCTATAAAAACAAGATTTAGCGCCTGTATGACAAGCTGTATTGCCAATTTGTTCTACAATCACTAAAAGTGTATCTTCATCACAATCAACTCTTAAATCAATTAGTTTCTGAATATGACCACTCTCCTCACCCTTTTTCCAGATTCTGTTTTTACTTCTTGAGAAATAGTGAACAATTTTGGTTTCAATAGTCAAATCAAAAGCCTCTTTGTTCATATAACCCAACATTAATATCTCATTTGTTCCATATTCTTGGGCAATAACTGGAACTAATCCATTAGATTTTTTAAAATCAATTTCCATAATTTACTCTTTTTTATTTTTATAATTTAATTGTATTTTTGAAATCTTAGCAAATAAGATTTAAATGCAACTTAGTTGCATTTAAAAACTCTTTAGTTAAAATGCGCCAAATTAAAAGGAAAATCTAGTATGGAAAAATTTATTATAAACTCTGCATTAGATATGCATCTCCATTTAAGAGATGATGATATGCTCAAGCTTGTAGCACCCTTAACTTCAAAAAGTTTTGCAGGTGCACTTATTATGCCAAATCTTCTTCCCCCAATTACTACAAAAGAGGCTTTGTTATCATATAAGCAAAGAATAAAAGAAGCAACAAAAGAAGATATTTTTACTCCTTATGTGACAATATTTTTTCAAGTGGAGTATTCATACTCATTTTTAGAAGATATAAAAGATGAAATAATTGCGGTAAAACTTTATCCTTTTGGAGTAACAACAAACAGTGAAACAGGTGTATCTTCAATGGATGTTGAAATTTTAAGACCAACACTTGAATCAATGAGTAAATTAGGTATTCCTTTATGTGTACATGGAGAAACAAAAGGTTTTGTAATGGATAGAGAAAAAGAGTTTTTACCTATTTATGAATCTTTAGCTATAAATTTTCCAAATCTTAAAATAATTATGGAGCATATTTCAACAAAAGAAGCAATTACATTACTTGATAAATACGATAATTTATATGCAACAGTTACTATTCATCATTTACTTTTGACCCTTGATGATGTAGCAGGTGGAATGTTAAATCCCCATAATTTTTGCAAACCAATTGTAAAAAGATATGAAGATAGAGATGCTTTACAAGAAGTAGTATTACAAGCTCATCCTAAAATTATGTTTGGTTCAGATTCAGCTCCCCATCAAAAAGAGAATAAAGAGTGTCATCATGGAGCAGCGGGAGTATTTAATTCACCTATTGCTTTACAACTTTTAACTGAATTATTTGAAAAAAATGGAAAATTAGATAACTTAAATACTTTTGTAAGTTTAAATGCACAAAAAATTTATAATTTAAAACCTATTTCTAAGCCAATTACTCTAATTAAAAAAGATTTTATAGTTCCTGATGTTTATTCTTACAAAAACGAACAAGTAGTTCCAATGTTTGCAGGGAAAACTTTAGCTTGGAGTATAAAGTGATTATAAGAAAGAAATTTAAATTTGAAGGTGCTCATATAGTAAGAAATTGTTCAACAAAAAGGTGTAAAACATCAATTCATGGACACTCCTATGAAGTTGAAGTATTTTTTACTTCTAATAAATTAGACAATGGCTATATGGTTTTAGATTTTGGATTAACAAAAAAACATATTAAAAATATTATAGACTCTTTTGATCATGCTTACTCTTTATGGTCACAAGAAACTGATGAGTTTAAAAATTTTTTTAAAACAAATTCACTGCGTTGGATAGAGATGCCAGTATCTCCAAGTGCTGAAATCTATAGTTTGATGTTTTTAAAATTTATTGACCATATTTTAAAAAATACAAGTTTTTTTAATGGTGAAGGAGATGTTAAAGTATCATCTGTTCGAGTTCATGAAACAAAAACTGGTTATGCAGAAGCCTTTAGGGATGACATGGATTCAATTGAATTAGATATAAAAAAAGTTGTTTTTTCAGATGAAGTAGTAAATGAATGGAAAAATAAAAATGAATTATTAAAAATATTATCTATGTAAAGATAATTTTTATTTAAAATATAAAGGAAAAATTGTGATAGAAAAACCAAAAGATGTATTAGAACAATGGATGCAAGCCATAAATGATGGGAATGTTGAAAGTTTACTTAGCTTATATGATAATGATGCTGTGTTGATACCAACATTTTCAAATAGATTATTAAATACTGCAGATAAATTAAAAGATTATTTTGAAAAACTTGGAAATCGCGAAGACCTCAGTATTGCATTACATGAAAAAACATTAATAACTCAAGAGTTAGGAAATCAAATTTATTCATTGAGTGGTATTTATAATTGGCGTTTTGCAGTGGATGGAGAATTATTAAATTTTGAAGCAAGATTTAGTTATGTAATTGACCTTTCAAGACCAAATCCAATTTTACATCATCACTCATCTCAAATTCCTAGAATGTTATAAAAAATAAGAAGTAAAACTATAATTATAACTATAATTTTATGTGCGGTACTGTGCGAAAAGTATAATTTTTAAATTAATATTTATTTAACTATAACTGTACTTATAGGAAAATAACTATTACTTCACAAATCTTCTAATATATGAGATAAATAGTAAGTTCAATACAAAGGATTTATTATGAATGTAGGTTATGCAAGAGTTTCAACTTCAAGTCAAAATCTTGAGAATCAAATTAATCAACTCAAGCGTTCAGGCTGTGAAAAGATATTTTCAGAAAAAAGATCAGGAAAGAATGAAGTAGATCGCGAGCAATTTAAGATTATGATGGGCTTCGTAAGAGAATGTGTTGTACTTTATATTACAAAACTAGATAGATTAGCAAGGTCTGTAATAGACCTTCATAACATTGCAAAGTTTTTACAAAATAAAGATGTAAATCTCAAAGTATTACATCAAAACATTGATACGACATCTCCAGCCGGTAGACTGTTATTTACAATGTTAGGTGCTATTGCAGAGTTTGAACGTGATTTGATAAATGAACATGTTAGAGAAGGGATTGAAGCTGCAAAGAAAAAAGGTGTTCAGTTTGACTACTTCATTTAATCACTAGTTAAAATATCAAGTTTTATGATTTATCGTATATTTAGTACCTTTTCCTGTTGAACCTTCAACTTTTTTGATGCAAGCTTTTTCAAGTAAGTCTGCTAAGTCTCTTGATGCATTGGTTTCTGCTGTATTAGCAATTTTTACATATTTCTTCTTTGTTAAATCACCTTTAAAATTTTCATTACCTATATCTAGAAGTTTATTTAATACTTTAATTTGTCTTGCATTTAATTCATCACTCCTATGAGCATCCCAGAACTTTGTTTTATCAACAATGTATGATAGTTGTTTTTGGGCATCTAATAAAGCGTCATGTAGAGTTTTAAAAAACCATTCCATCCAATATGTAATATCTAAAGGCTCGTCTTTTTGAAATCTACCTGTTGTTTTGTCTAGTGCATTATAGTATCCAATTCTATCTTCATAGATACTCTTTGACATAGTATAAATTTTTGAAAAAGAAGATTTTTCTAGTTTGGATAAAACTCTATCTGTTAAAGCTCTAGTTATACGACCATTTCCATCATCAAAAGGGTGAATAATTACAAACCAAAGATGTGTAATTGCTGCTTTTTCTAAAGAACTAGGTGTTTCATTAAACCATTGGATAAAACTATTCATTTCTTGCTCTAATGTATCAAATGGTGGTGCTTCGTAATGAATCTTTTCATTTCCATAATCACCTGACACAACTTGCATAGAGCCATCGCCTCTGAATTGAGCTACTTTTATTTTAGAAAATCCACTGTAACCCTTTTCAAACATTGCATGATGCCAACCAAATATTTTTTCTAAATTTAAAGCTTGTCCATAATGTGTATTAGCATCAATTAATATTTCGACATAGTTGTCTTCTTTCCTAATAGCATTATAGTATTCATGAGATTCAAGTCCAAGTTTTTGTTTAATAGAAGATCGTACACTTTGTCTATTTAATATTTCTCCTTCAATTTGACAACTGGCTATTATCTCATTTTCAAGGGTACTAGCTAAAGAGTATTTTGTACTTTCTTGATCCATTAAAAGCATAAAAGCTTTTAGTTTACCTTGCTCATATGCAATATCTCTTAATATTAGTGATACTTTATCTTTATCATATTTAAAATTAGGATACTCTTCGTATTCCCAAATCCATTTTTGTTTTTTCATAGAATCATTTTAACTAAATTGGTATGAAAAAGCAACTTTTACATACCAAATAACGGTATGAAAAACTATATTTATCGTATCATTAACTCTACGAAATTAAAAAATCCATTATATTATGGACATGCTCCAAATCTCAATTCTATTTTGAACAAGCTTTCTGTTAGTAAAAGCTGCTCTAAAAGTAAGAGGTTTAGCAACTTTACGTTTGAAATGAGCCGATGAATTACCCACAGGGTAATTTATTGGCTCCACTGATTTATTAGCTATTTTAATCAAAATGATAATACACCGCAATACAGACATGAATTGCATATAAAAATTTGATTTAAAAAAAATCCTATTGCAAAACTAAAAAATCCTAGTATTAAATTTTGAACGGGTAAGCGATTGTTTTTCCTCTTCAACAAAAAAGCTGTAATCATAACCGTAAGAAAAGCTCCTGGAAGTGAAAACATATGTCCTAACCCTAGAAGTCCTTCTTGTATCTTAGCAGTCCAGTTTATGTTCAAATAAATTATAAAACTAATAGCAATTGCCGTTGATACTCCTGTGTAAAATGACGAAGTAAGCTTAAAAGCTGCACTCAGTCCAAGAATTACAACTGGTACTGTAAAATAGTACCAAAGTCCTGCATACAAGCCATCACCTATTACCAAAACCAATATTGGTACTATCATAGATACTAGTATTGATAAATACAAATTTTTCATGATACCTCTAATTTTACTTTATAAGCTAATGTTTAAAATGAGCAATCAAAAAGCCGCACGCAGGTTTCTCTGATTTGTTATATTTTACCATTGCATACGCTCAGATACACCAATACCGTCTTGTGTAGGCTTTATACTATTCATACTATCCTTTACAGTTTGAATAACGACAAATAGTAAATTCGTATCTTCAGAAGTATTGCAGATGTTTCTGACTGCATCAGGATTTACCTTTATAACACTACCTTCTTTAATTGATATTTTATTTCCATCGATTTCAAATTCGCCAATACCGCTTAAAATAATAAATAGCTCTTCATTTTTTTTATGCTTATGATTAAACGGGAAAAATTGTTTAGGTACAAAACTATTTAAAGATATTTCACTTCCTGATAATTTCATCAACTCATTTAAAAATATTTTCCCATCTAAAACTTTTTTAGAGTCAGGTAAAATATATTGTTTATTTGTAAGATCTTCTAATTTCCCAATATTTGCAAATTCATAGTTTGTTGTCACGAGGCTTTTCCTTTGTATATAACTATTTATTAAATATACATTATATGTAAAACACCCTAAAAATTAACAAATAACATGCAAAAAGTGTCGTATATCAAAATACCTACAAACACCTTAAATAAGGTATTTTTGTAGATGTTACTATAAAAAACATTGGAAATTGAGATGCTTCTTAAATAAATTATGAAGAATAATGTGTGACAAAAAATTACTACAAGAATAAGTTATAAAACTGTTCAACAACCTATTAAATCTGGTATGACATTAAAAGAAGTTGATATTATGGCAGAAAAATGTATAGTAAATTTAGGTGCCCGTCCTTCTTTTAAAGGATTATATGGATTTTTTGGTGCTATTTGTTTATTCTTAAATGAAGTTATTATTCATGATTTGCCTTCAGACATTGTATTAAAAGATGGAGATATTTTAGGTCTTGACATTGGTACTAAGGTTGATGGATGTTATGGTGATGCTGCTATTTCAATGCCAATTGGTAAAATATCAAAAGAAGATGATGCATTAATTGTTTGTGCAAAAGATTAGTTATATCATGCAATCAGTATAATAAAGGTAGGTATGAGATTTAAAGAGTTATCATATGAAATAGAAAAATTTATTGTTAATAGAGGATATCGACCTTTAGTTAAATTTTGTGGTCATGGAATTGGGAGAAAACCACATGAAGAACCAGAAATTCCAAATTATTTAGAAAATGGAACTCCTAAATCTGGACCTAAAATAAAAGACGGAATGGTATTTCCTATGATATGTCAAAAAGATAAAGAACCAGTTATCTCGGAGTAGTTTCAATAAAAGTAATATTAACATTAAAAAAGTAACTTGTAAATTATGCAGTTATATTTAGACTTCAAAACTGCAGAACAATAAAGGAATTGAAATGGAAAACTATTTTGAAAAAGAGTTTAAGCTACGATATTTTGAAATGGATAACACAGGAAAAGCTTCTCCTATAACTATGATGACATTGCTGCAAGAAACAGCAGCCGATCACTGTGCTTTTGCTGGTCATAGTTTATTGTCTCTTATGTCACAAAATTTAGGATGGGTATTACTTTCTGGAATGATGGAAATAGATAGATATCCTGAGTACAATGAAAAGATTATTATACGAACATGGCTTTCAAAATATAAATCTATCAGAGGTACAAGAGAAAACATTATTTATGATGAACACTACAATATTATAGGGAAAGCCAAAGGGTTATGGCTTTTTTTTGATATCGAAAAACGAAGACCTAAAAAAATTCCAAATTATTTTAGAGAAAATTGGTTGTCTTGCGAGGAAACATCTTTAGATCATGATATATCAAGTACAATGAAGAGCATTAAATCCCCTCAATATCTCAATAAGTTTACTGTCAATCGCTATGATACAGACATAAATAAGCATGTAAATAATATAAGTTATTTTCATTGGCTTCTAGAATCAATACCTAAAGAGATTATAGATAACTATTATTTATACTCTATTGATGGGCGTTTTTTATTAGAGTCACAGTATGGGGATAGTATTGTTTCTTATACAAATAAAGTTGATGGTGAAAACTCTTTTATACATGAGATTTATATAGAAGGGAATAATAATCCTTGTGCTACTGCAAAAACAATATGGAAAGCAATGAAAAGTAAAAAGTAGGAATTATTATATTTTATTGTATTTTTGATAAAATATTTAGTAAATAGTATTATATTACTCCAAGTACGTTTTTGATCAGGCTATACTAAATCATACTCAGAATTAAAAGATTCTAAGTTAAAATAACAAGTTCCTCAACCTGTACTTTTTGGTGCAAGTTAGGATTAGTAAAATTAACTATGATAAAATTTTAGGACTATCGAGCTTTGACACAAAATTCTGAACAGTCTCTTAAAAAACTAAGAGAATACACTCTTAGTTTTTTTAATTTTCAATATATCTTTGTCTTGCACTATCTTTTATTTTTTCAACTTCAACTAAAATAAATCCATCAATACAATCAGCAAAATCATTATCAACATTAAATCCTAAGAACTTAACACCTTTATCTTCAGCAATATCGCTATATTGTTTATAAAGTGTAGGAATAGAAACTCCAATATTTGCTAAAGTTGATTTTAAAAATTTAAAATCTTTTTTCTTATCATTTAAATCAAAAAGCTCTTTTATTTCTAAAATATTACTAGAGTAAGAATAAGGAACTTTTGGCTCAATCAAGTTTTCCTCATCCCCAAAATAGTGAGAATAATAAAATATCATCATATCTTTTGCAACTCTTGGGAATGATGCGCTGATTGAAACTGGGCCAAACATGTATTTTACATTTGGATTTGCTCTTAAATATGCACCAATACCAAACCATAAATAATCCAAGGCTCTTGTTCCCCAATATTTTGGTTGTACAAAACTTCGACCAAGTTCAATAGAATCTTTTAAATAAGGTGTAAACTCTTCATTATATTTAAATAAAGTATTCGAATAAAAGCCTTTAACACCAATATTTTTAAAAATATAATCAGAGTTTCCAATTCTATACGAACCTACAATTTCTAAATCATTTTCATCCCATAAAATAATATGTTGGTAATAAATATCATATTTATCTGTATCTCTTTTTTTATTTACACCTTCACCCACTTTTCTAAAAGATAACTCTCTTAATCTTCCAAGCTCTTTTAAAACAATTGAATCTTCAGTGTAATCATATAAATATATTTTTTTCCCATCATTTGTTTGACCAATTAGATTTGATTTTTTTAATTCATTTAATAAATCAATTCTACTTACTGGATGGGCTATTGCACTTTGGGTTTCAAAAAAAGACTTTTTTCCTTTTTTTAAACTATATAAATGTTTTCTATAAAGATTTAATAAAAATTTTTTATCTATTCCTTTTGGGACAATATTTTCATTTGGAATAATTTGTCCAACTTTTACACCTATTCTTTTTGATTTTTTATTGAACATTTCGTGAGATAATAAAAGAGTTGAAAAAGTTTTATTTATTACTGAAATTGTATAAAAGGTTTTTGAGTTTTTTGCATCTAAAAATATTGGTAAAATTGGTGAATTTGTATTTTTTGCAAAGTTTAAAAAACCTTTATTCCAAAGTGGATCTTTTATTCCTTTTGCAGTTGCTCGACTCACTTCTCCAGCTGGAAAAATAATCACAGCTTCTTCATTATTCAAAGCTTCATACACTTTTTTTATATCAGTTTTTGATTGTCTAATTTTATAATTATCTATTGGAATTAAAAGAGAATGCAAAGCTTCAAATCCTGCTAAAAAATCATTTGCTACTATTTTTACATCTTTTCTTACTTGAGAAATCAATCTTAATAAACATAAAGCATCAAGTCCACCTAAAGGATGATTTGCAATAATCATTACCTTTCCACTTGTCGGAATATTTTGTAAGTCGCTACTTGAAACTGTATAGTCAAAATCAAAATAATCTAATACAGCATCAACAAATTCAAACCCTTTTAGGTGAGCATTTTGTGTTAAAAATTGGTTTATTGAGTCTTCATGAACTATTTTTTTTGCAATTTTAAACAGAGATTTTTTTAGAAAATTCTCTTTTTTATCCATATTTGGGAATTTTTTTTCAATCTCTTTTTGTACATCTATCATTTTATACTCCTAATTTATCGTAATTTTATTTTTCTTTGATTACAACAAGGTGACAAAAACATTTTGTAATCATAATATTTTTTGTTATCAACATGTAATCTTTTATTTTTATACTACGCAAAACAAAAACAAGGGAAAAATTATGAAGATACAAGTAAATAGGATATTATCCTTTTGTTTAGTGGCTTTATTAGCAGGTTGTGGAGGAGGTAGTTCTTCTTCGACTAATGAATCTTCTACATTTACAGTTGAAAGAGGATCTGTACTTAACGCAACAGTTAAAGATGCAAACGGACAAATTGCATCAAGTGTAAATGCCACAAATAGCTATACCTTTGCAAAAGAAATTAAATATCCAGTTACAGTAAGTGGTGGATTTATTGATGTGGATAATTCAGGGGATAAGAGTGTTGGAGATATTGAATTAACAACTCCATTAATGACTTATTCAGGAACAAATATTACTCTTATCACAACTGCAATTTCAGATTCAAATGAACAAACAAGAGATAATAAATTAAAACAATTAGCTCAAAGTTTAGGAGTTACTACAGATGAATTATTAAAACTACCATCACAAAGTTATGAGAGTTCAATTTTATCAAATGAGTTATATAAAGCTTTAAAAAACAATTCAGATACAAATTTAACACAAATTATAAGCGATTTAAATACATATGGAATTGTTACAAATTTTCAAACAAAAAAAGATTCTATTGATAAAAATAAAACTTTAAAAGAATTCGCTTTGGATTTAGAACAAGAGTATGTAGATGAATTAGTCTTAGCTGGGAAATTAAATGTTGTAACTTTCGACGACATAAAACAAAATATGAATGAGGACTCTTTTGAATTATCATTATTTCATGTAAACGATATTCATTCACATATTTCAAGTGAAGCATTAACTTACACAGTAGATGGTACTTCAAAAAGTGTTCAAACAGGTGGATATGCAAGAATCATCACAAAATTAAAAGAGTTAAAAACTGCGAATCCAAACTCTTTAATTTTAAATGCAGGGGATACTTTTCAAGGGACTTTATACTATTCACTATTTAAAGGTGAAGCTGATGCAGCTGCTATGAATCTTATTGCTTGGGATGCATATACTTTAGGAAACCATGAATTTGATGATGGAGATGAAGGATTAAAAAGTTTTTTAGATAGATTAAATAAAAATATTTCTGTAATTTCATCAAATGTTGTTGCTTCTGATAATAGTGTTTTAAAAAATTATTGGACTCCTTATGTGATAAAAGAAGTAAATGGACAAAAAGTAGGAATAATTGGTATTGATATTTCAGGAAAAACAAAAGATTCATCAAATCCAAGTGATGAGATAACTTTTTTAGATGAAACACAAACAGCTCAAAAATATATAGATGAATTAACACAATTGGGGGTTAATAAAATTGTTTTATTAACCCATCAAGGTTATGAAAATGATATTACTATGGCAAACGAATTGACAGGAGTAGATGTTATCATTGGTGGTGATTCACATACTTTACTTGGAGATTATTCAAATATAGGTTTAAATAGTATTTCAAATAATTATCCAGCAAAAGTTAAATCAAAAGATAATAAAAAAGTATGTATTGCACATGCTTGGGAATATGCTCATGTTTTAGGAAATTTAGATGTTATATTTAATAAAAATGGTGACATTGTAGCTTGTGGAGGAAATCCTTTATTACTTGTAGGAGAAGACTTAGGTGTTAAAAATAAGAATGTTGCAGTTGTAAGTGAAGATGAAACTGCACTTCAAACAATTAAAACTTATGAAGATCAAGTTGAAGTAAAAAAAGCTACACAAATTGGAATAGCAGGGCAAAAATTAGGACATAATAGAATTCCAGGAGATAAAAGGGATGGAACATCTATTTTACCTTTAGGCAGTGACATAGCTCCAATCGTTGCAAAATCTTTTTATGATTTAAGTAATTTAGCCGATGCTTGTATTCAAAATGCAGGTGGAGTAAGAGTTGCAATTGAGAAAGGAAATATTACTTTAGGTGATGCTTACACTTTATTACCTTTTGCAAATACTTTGTTTGAAATTAAAATGAAAGGTAGTGAGATAAAACAAGTTCTTGAAGATGCTTTAAATAATACCTATTCAGTTGATGGTTCAAGTGGATCTTTTCCTTATTCGTATGGACTAAGATATGATATTGATGTTAGCCTTGGAAATAATAATAGAATCTCTAATCTTGAAATAAAAAATAGAAAAACAGGAACTTGGGGAAATATCCAAGCTGATACTATGTATACAATTGTTACAAACTCTTTTACAGCTGGTGGGAAAGATGGTTATGTGACATTTAAAACTGTTCAAGATGAAAGAGGTAAAGGTGTTGATACATATTTAGATTATGCAATGAGTTTTGTAAAATATGTTGAAAATAAAACGTTAAATAATGAGCAAGTAACAAAATTACCATCAAGTGATCATCCAATAAAAAGTTATAAAGATGCAAATGGACAAATAATAGTTGATTCAACTGATGTAATAGCTCCAACTCTTGAAAGTGCAATTATTTCAAATGATGGTTTAAGTATTGTCTTAACATATTCCGAAAACTTAAAAGGAAGTGTAAGTGCTAGTGATTATTCAATTAGTGGGGTAACTATAACAAATGCAATAATAAGTGGAAATACAGTAACTTTAACACTTTCATCAGAAATTACTCAAGATAGTACACTAAGTCAAATTGAATATAATGGAACAGGTGTTACAGATGAAGGTGGAAATAAAGTAGTTATTGGAAATATTTTAACTATCACAAATAACTCAAATGCTAAAAATACAGCTCCTATAACATTTACACCAAATAGTGGAACAACACAAGGTTCATCTGATACTTCATCTGCAATAGCTTTTGATGATAACTATATGATGGTTATTGACGATGAAGCAAATGTAATTAGATATTATTCAAGAAAAGGTTCTGATGCATTAAAAGAAATATCTTATGATGCACATGTAACAGCCGGAAAAGAGTTAGATGCAGAAGCAACAACAAAAATAGAAGATAGTATTTTTGTTATAGGTTCTCATTCAAATAAAAAAAGTGGTGCAGAAGAGGATAATAGAGAATACATCTTAAAATTTACAGCTGAAGATTCAGGAGTAGATACAAATTTAATATTTGCAGATAGCTATTCAAATTTAGAAAATGATTTAGTAGCTTGGGATAGTAATAATATTCATGGAAAAGGTGCAAATTATTATGGTTTTGCACTATCGGCTCAAACAGCTGTTGTTCCTGAAAATGTAAATGGTTTTTCAATTGAAGGATTAACAAGCTCATTGGATAATACAGAGCTTTATTTAGGTTTTAGAGCGCCTTTACTTAATACAACTACAAGAAATAAAGCATTAATAGTTCCTGTAATTATATCTTCAATTATGGATGGTAGTACAACTACAAATACAGGTGCAATTTTTGGGGAAGCAATAGAGTTAAATTTAGGTGGAAGAGCCATTCGCTCAATTGAAAAAGCTGCGGATAATAGCGGATATTTAATTCTAGCAGGTCCAGCAATGGCTTCAAAAGATGAAGTTGAAAATAATTTTAGATTATTTAGATGGAATGGTTTAAGTGGTGATGTAAATCAACCAGTTGAATTAGGTACAAATTTAGATGTTTTAAGAAATGAAACTAAAGGAAGTTTTGAAACTATAGTTGAAGTAAAAAGTACACAAACAGGAACTTGGGTACAACTATTAACAGATAATGGAGATACTATTTGGAGTGGGAAATCTCAAGTTTCAAAAGATTTACCAGCTAGTGAACAAAAATTCCAAGGTTTTTGGGTGAAATTAGCTCAAGATGTAGTTGATCAAACAGCACCAATTTTGGTAAATAAAACACCTGCAAATGATACTTTAGATGTTTCAGTTAGTACAAATATAGTTCTTAATTTCAACGAAGGAATAAAAGCTGGAACTGGTAATTTTATTATTAAAAAAACAGCAGATGATTCAGTTGTAGAAACAATTGCTGCAAATAGTGATATTGTTTCTTATTCATTTAACACAGTAACAATTAATCCAACACAAGATTTAGATTTTCAAACACAATATTATGTTGTTATAGAAAATAGTGCGATTAGTGATAATTATGGAAATAATTTTACTGGAATTAGTAGTTCAAGTGATTTTAAATTTACTACAAAACTAGCACCAAAAACATATTCACTTCTTATTACAGAAGTGAATTCAAATGCAAGTGGAGATGATTTTTTTGAAATATATAATTATGGTTTAACAGATATTAATTTAAGTGGTTGGAAATGGAGTGATGATAGTGCAGATTTCGCTACAGCAACAGCATTAGGGGATTTGACTTTAAGCGCTGGTAAAGTATTAGTTATTACAAAATCAATAGATGAAACTGCTTTTAGAACTGCTTGGAATTTAGATTCAAGTGTATCTATTGCAGCCGTTGGGGGTTCTGGTCTTGGAAAAGGTGATGCTGTAGTATTATTTGATGAATCAGGTGAAGTAGTTAGCTCATTTAGTTATAAAACTACAACAATTACAGCTTCTGATGGAACAATTATATCTTCATCTTTAAGAGCTGATAATCAAAATATTGTTGCAGAGCACACAGGTGTAGCAGTTGGAGGAAGTGATGCAAAAGCTTCTGCTATTTGGGATGGTGTATCTGTGGTAACTCCAAAATATATCTATGCTCAAGCTGGATTATTGGATTCTTATTCTCAAACAACATCAACAAATGGAACAGGATCTCCAGGAATTGTGGGAAAAGCAGCTTTACTTATTAGTGAAATTTCTTCAAATACAACAGAAACAACAGATTTTTTTGAGCTTTATAATTACAGTTCAACAGATATAAATCTAAGTGATTGGAAATGGGATGATGATTCAGCTAATTTCTTGGATGCTTCAGTAAGCAATTTTGGAAACGTAACTGTTGAAGCTGGAAAAACTTTAGTTGTTTTAATTACAGCAGATGAGACTAAAATAGCAACTTTTAAAACACTTTGGGATTTAAGTGATACAGATAAAATCATAGCAGTTGCAGGGCCTGGACTTGGAAAAGGAGATGCAGCTGTAATATTTGATTCTGTAGGAAGAGTTGTAACTTCACTTAATTATGGAATAGCTGATAAAACTGCAAGTGATGGAACAATAATAACAAAATTAGGTCAAGGTAGTTCAACAAATCATACAGGAAAAGCTTTAACGGGAAGTGGAACGGATTCTACTTCAATTATTTGGGATACAGCTTCTGCTTTATCACCTACTTATACAACAGCTGTAAGTGGAGAGTTAGGTGCTAAAACCGCAACGAATGGTAATATAGGTTCTCCCTCAATTGCAAAATAAATTGAACCTCATAATAATAAAAAAGAGGCTAATTGCCTCTTTTTTTAGAATTTTTTTAAATATTTTAAAGTAGGAGAAAAAATGTTTAAGAAAGTCTTATTAAGTGCAATTACTGCATATTTTTTAGTTGGATGTGGAGGAGGAAGTTCTTCTTCAAGTACAAGTGATACATCTACAACAATAAATGTAGAAAGAGGAGCTGTTTTAAATGCAACAGTAAAAGATGCTTCAAATCAAATAGCAATATGGAATAAAGGAACAAATAGTTATACCTTTAAAAATAGTATAACTTATCCAATTAGTGTAACGGGTGGTTTTGTAGATATTGATAATGATGGAATTAAAAATAATTCAGATTTTGATTTAGATTTAGAGCTAAAATCAAATAGTGGGAAAAATGTTACATTAGTTTCAACTATTATTTATAATGATAATCAAACAACTCAAAAAAATAATTTAAATATCTTAAGTCAAGAGTTCTCTTTAAGTGAAGATGAGTTGTTAGATTTACCATCATCAAAAAAAGAGTTGGCACTATTATCAAATATTATTTACAAAAATTTAGAATTAAATTCTTCGATAAACTTAGAAAATATTGTTGAATTAATCTCTTCAAAGAAAATAGATTTAAAACAAGAGTATGAAAAAATAGATTTACAAAAGTTTTCAAATCTAAGCTCAAAAGAGTTTTTAGAACAAAATGAATTAGAGACAATCAAAGAGATAAAAAACATTAAATCTTTAAGAGATACACTACCTACTTATAGTGGAAGTGATTTAACATCAACTGAAGTTTTAAATGAAAAATCTGCATATATTTCACCTCAGTGTTATACAAAAACTCAAGATGAGAATCAAAATGTATATAATCCTTGTTTTGCATGTCATATAAACTCAGTTGAACCAAATTATATAAATGATTGGGATTTACAAGAGAGTTATTCTTTTAGTGAAAATAGCTATAAAAATCCTTTTACAAATAGTTTTAAGGATAGAACAACTTTAGTAAATGCCATAAATGATAATCAAATACTTGAATATATAAATCAAGACAATTACAAAGATGAAGATGGGAATATTATTCTTAATACAAAATTAAAATATGATTTGCCAAGCCAATGGGATTTTAGCTTTGATGGAGTAAAAGATGGAGTTTGGAGTGGATACATTCCTGATTGTTATTTTAATTTTGATGATGAGGGATTTGATTTAGATAATAATGGTAATTATACAGGTTGGAGAGTTTTTGCATATACGCCTTTTTTAGGTACATTTTGGCCTACAAATGGAAGTACAGATGATGTATTAATTAGACTTCCAAAATCTATGATGCAAGATAGTAGTGGAAACTTCTCCAAAGAGGTTTATAAAATAAATCTTGCAATTGTAGAATCAATGGTGAAAAAACAAGATGTTGAATTAGGATTTGAAGTTGATGAATCAAAATATGGTGTAGATTTAAATCATAATAATGTGATTGATAAAACATCAAAAATTGTATATCAATGGACTAAACCAGATGCAATTACAAACTATCCAAAGGTGATTTATTATAATTATTATGTTGGACTTGCAAAAAGTAAACTTGAAACAAATGAGTTAAATATATCACCTGGTCTTTATCCAAATGAGACAGAATTTTTACACTCTGTACGATATATAGGAATAAAAGATGATAAAAGTGGAATAAAACTAGCAAATAGAATGAAAGAGTTAAGATATGCAAAAAAAACTACTTGGAATAACTATGCACAACTTAGTAATGCAGCTTTAAGTGAAGTAAAGGAAAAAGATACTTTTCCAGATAGATTAAGAACAATTAAGGGAAATATTGAGAGTGGTTTATCAACTGGACTTGGCTGGAATTATCAAGGATTTATAGAAGATGCAAGGGGAAATCTAAGACCTCAAAGTTATGAAGAGACTTTATCATGTATTGGCTGCCACTCTGGAATTGGTGCAATAACAGATTCAACTTTTGCCTTTCCTAGAAAATTTGAGAATGCTGATAGTTGGTATCATTGGAGTAAAAAAGATTTAACTGGTACAAAAGATAGAATACTTTCAAATTCAAAAGGAGAATTTGCCTTTTATTTAGAACAAAATAAAGCTGGAGATGAGTTTAGAGGAAATGATGAGATAAAAAATAAATTTTTCGATGTAAATGGAGATTTAATTCAAAATGAAGTTGATAAAATTGCAAATGATATTACATATTTGATATATCCAAGTGTAAATAGAGCAATGAAATTAAATAAAGCATATAAAGTAATTGTTGATGAACAAAGCTTTATTTATGGAAAAGATGCACACATAACACCTCTAAATGATACAGTTTATGATGAGGTAGAAATAGATAAATCAACGGGAATTAGTGCTGTTAAATTCTAAACTTATAATATGAATAATTGTTATCAATTTGTAATAAATTAGAAGTAAAATCATAGAAATTTTAAAGGCCAATTTTATGATTAAAAGAAAAATTTTAATTTCGAATTTACTTCTAATTTCAACGTTATTTGCAAATGAAGTTAACTTAAAATCAACAAATACAACTAATCCTACAGCATACATTCCTAGTCAATGTTATACAAAAACAGTAAATGATAAAAATGAGAATATATTATATAACCCCTGTTTTTCCTGTCATATTCAAAATAAAGAACCAAATTTCACATTAAGTGATGCAGATTTACAAGAGGGATATGATTTCCCTGCACCAGCACTTAAAAATCCTTGGACAAATTTATTTAAAGATAGAACTAAAGAAGTAAATAAAATTAGTGATGAAGAGATTTTAAAATACATTAGACAAGATAATTATAAAAATCAAAATGGTGAAATAATTTTAAAATCAAAACTTCAGAATTTAGATAATAAATGGGATTCTAATGATAATAAAAAGTGGGATGGCTATATTCCAGATATTTATTTTAATTTTGATGATGAAGGTTTTGATAAAGATGAAAATAATAATTTCACTGGTTGGAGAGCCTTTGCCTATCAGCCTTTTTTGGGAACATTTTGGCCAACAAATGGAAGTACAGATGATGTAATGATTAGACTTTCAAAACCATTTCAAAGTGATGAAAATGGAAAATTTGATTTAGAAGTTTATAAATTAAATTTATCAATTATTGAAGCTTTGATAAAACAAAAAACAATAGATATAAATGAAGTTGATGAGAAAAAGTATGGAGTAGATTTAAATCAAAATGGAGTTTTAGATAATTCATCTCAAATTGTATTTAAATGGGAAAAACCAAAATATGATGCAAGTACAAAAAAATTAAAAGATTTTTCAATCTCTTATGTGGGACTTGCAAAAAAAATGCTTGAAAATAATGAAATATTAATAGCTCCTGGACTTTATCCAATAGGTACTGAATTTGCCCATACGGTTAGATATATAGATGTGGATAAAAATGAAGATATCAAAATGTCAAATAGATTAAAAGAATTTAGATATGCGAAAAAAACATCTTGGAATAAATATTCACAACTTAATAATATAGGTTTAGCAGATATTAAAGAAAAACATGATTTTCCTGATAGATTAGATGTTTATATAGGTAATTTAGAAACTGGAATAAATAATAAAAGAGGTTGGTATTTTCAAGGATTTATAGAGGATATTAAAGGTGATTTAAGACCACAAACCTATGAAGAGACACTATCATGTATGGGATGCCATACAAATATGGGAGCAATTGCAGATTCAACTTTTGTATTTCAAAGAAAATTAGAAAAACAAAGTTTAGCTTCTGGTTGGTACCATTGGAGTAAAAGTGGATTAAAAAATATTCCAGATAAAATCTTAGATGATGGACAAACAGAATATGTAAGATATTTAAAAGAAAATAGTGCAGGTGATGAGTTCCGATCTAACGATGAAGTAACAAATAAATTTTTTAAAAAAGATTGGGAAAAAGATACTCAAAATATTGAAAAAGACTTAGTAGCAAAACTTGACAATCCAGAAGTTATTTTAAATCAAGCTTGGAAATTTAATATCGAAGAGATAAATAAGATAAAAGAAGATATTTCTTATCTAATCTTACCTTCAAAAGAAAGAGCTTTAGAACTTAATAAAGCTTATAAAATAATTGTAGATGAACAAAGCTATATTTATGGGAAAGATATTCATATAAAACCTACAAACAATGTTCATAAAGAGTTAGAAAAAGGAACTATGACTAACTTACAAAAGATATTAAAATGAGAGATTTACACGATATGTTTTTGAATTTTGTTATTGGAACACAACAAAAAATAAATCTTTTAACAAGTGATTATTTTGATAAATTAGAAGCTGGGGATAACTCAATGTTTATTTATATTTTAGCTGTTTCTTTTATCTATGGTTTAGTTCATGCCTTAGGGCCAGGACATGGGAAAATGGTAATTGCTAGTTACTTTTTAGTTAAAGGTACAAAAATGAAAGATGCTTTTAAAGCTGGATTTTTAACATCACTAATTCACACAATTTCAGCTTTAGTAATTACCTTCACTTTATATATATTTTTTGAAAATACTATTACAAAATATTTTTCACAAATTAATACAAACATGTATAAAGTATCTGCAATTTTTATTATATTAATTGCTTTTTTCTTGTTTTATGAAACCTATAAAGATAGAAATGAAGAAGAAAAAATACAAAGAATTGAGAATAAAAGTTTATTAGCTGTGACAATGTCCATAGGAATTGTTCCTTGTCCTGGCGTTATGTCAATAGTTTTATTTTCTATAATTTTAGGATATATAAATTTAGGTATTTTAAGTGCAATTTTTATGAGTATTGGTATGGGAATTACTATTTCTCTTGCTGCAATTATTTCAAGTCAAATAAAAAATACACAAAATAAGAATTTACACGTAATAATAAATAAAATCAGTTACCTAGGAATTTTAGTGCTATTTTTAATGGGTGCAATCTTATTAGTATGAAAAAAATTACACTTTTCTTTTTAGTCAATTTAAATCTATTTGCTCATCCTGATTATTTTTTGGATACGAGTTTACAAATTAATGAAAATAGTATAAAAAATCAATGGAAATTTGATGCTTTAAATTCAAAAATTTTGCTATTTGATTTTGATAAAAATAAAAATAAAATATTAGATGGGAATGAAAAACAGGAGTTTTTAAATACACATTTTTTTAAGTTAAAAAGCAACAAATTTAATATTTATTTAGAAAATGAAGAACAAGAATTTGAAATAGTTCCTCAAAATGTAGATGTACTTTATGAAGATAAAAGATTATCAATAATTTTTGATATTCCTTTTTCTTTAAAAGGAGATACAACTTTTTGTACTATGGATGAAAAAATTTATTTAGCTTATAAATTAAATGATCTAAAAACCAATTTTAAAACAGATATTCAAAGTAGTGAATATGATTATTGTATAGGAGTTACAAAATGAAAAAGTTATTAATAATGTTATTTGTATGTATAGATTTATTTGCTCACCCAGTAAATTATACTATTGATTTAGTTGTATCTTATGATGAAAAAGCAAAAGAGGCAAAAATTATTTGTCAAAGTAATAGCAAAAATAAATGTGGTTTATTTAATATAAATTTATTAGATAAAGATGATAAATCTATAGCTGATGTGAAATTTCCTTTTTTAAAAGAGTTTGTTTTAATTAAAACAGAAACGAAACCTTCAAAGTTAGATTTTTACCTTAGAGACGTTCCTGAACATAAATATACAAAAATTTTCTAATAATTAAGATACCACTAGAAATTATAAGAAAAAAGTATATTTACTTATCCTGTCTTGTTTACGGACTTTAAACGTAAAATACAATTATTTTTTGGTTACCACATTGATAGATGTTATCAACTTGTAATTTGTTGTTTTTATAATTTAGCCGTCAAAACTCTTAAAGGAAATAAAAAATGAAAAAGTCGTATTTAAGTCTAAGTGCATGTGCTTTATTAGCTACATTCGCATTTGTAGGATGTGGAGGATCTGGAAGTTCTTCATCATCAGGTGGCAGTACTGCTAGTACAGGAACATTACAATTAAATCCATATTTAGCAAATATTGATTATAAATGTGGTACAAAAACAGGAACTACTAATGCTAATGGAGAATATTCATATGTAGCAGGAGATACTTGTACTTTTGTAATTGGTGGAAAATCACTAAATGCAACGGGAAGTTCAAATCTTACTATTGAAGAACTTGCAAGTCAAAATGAGGGTGTTTCAAGCGAAGTATTATCTGCGTATATTATTGCAAAAATGTCTAAAAAAACTGGTCTAACTTATGATATAAATAATTTACCAACAACTTTTGAATTACCAGATGACATTGAGGGAGAAACATCAAATGCTTTATCATTTGATACTTTTGAAAATTTAAAAGCTAAATTAACTGATGAAACATTAAAAACAGATATTGATAGTGTTAAGTTTGACGTTGCAAATAGATTTGCAAAAAGAGTATCTTTATCAATTGAAGCAGTTGCAACACCAATAACTGATGGTGAGAAATTAACTCAACAAGTTGCAACAAAAGCTTATGTAAATGGTGAAAAACAAGATATTTCATATACACAAGTTATGAAAACAACAATGGCAGATAATGGTGAAGTTTTAGGTCAATCTAAAGATTATCAAGATAATCCAATTACATTTTCAGATGGAAGTCCTTATATTTGTAATGGTACAAATGCAGGTGAAGGTTCAGGAATGGACTTTACATCACTACATAATGTTGATGGTAAATTATTTGCAATTTCTCAATTTGAGTGTGCTTTAGGTTCAATGTATATGGTTGAAATAGATCAAAATAAAGATACTGGAAAACTTACACCTAAAACTAATACTTTACAATATATCTCTCAAAAAGCAGGATTTGGTGGATTTGTACACTGTGCTGGTCAAAGAACTCCTTGGAATTCTCATCTTTCTTCAGAAGAGTATGAGCCAGATTCAAAATCACCAGATGGAAACTCATATTATACTGAGTTAGCAAAATATTGGGGTGGAGATGCAAATAAAGTAAGTGCATATTATTATGGATGGACGCCAGAAATTAAAATAGAAAATAGCACTCCTGTGTATTCAAAACATTACGCTATGGGAAGATTTTCACATGAATTAGCATATGTAATGCCAGATAATAAAACTGTGTATCTTTCAGATGACGGTACGAATGTTGGTTTCTTTATGTTTATTGCAGATACTGAAAAAGATTTGAGTTCAGGAACATTATACGCAGCTAAATGGAATCAAACATCACAAGCTGGAGTAGGTTCTGGAGAAGCAGATTTAACTTGGATTAATTTAGGTCATGCAACTAATTCTGAAATCAAAACTATTCTAGACCCTGATGGAGATGTAACTACAAACGATGCTCCAACTTTTGCAGATATTTTTGATTCAGTTTCTCCATCAAATGGAGTTTGTGATAGTGGATTTACTTCTGTAAATACAAGTGTTGGGCAAGAGTGTTTAAAAGTTAAAGCTGGTATGGATAAAACAGCTTCAAGATTAGAAACTAGAAGATATGCAGCAATCAAAGGTGCAACTACTGAATTAAATAAAGAAGAAGGAATTACTTTTGATAAAAATTCTGGAAAATTATATGTTGCAATAAGTGATGCTAGAAAAGGTATGGAAAATAGTACTACTAGCTCATATGATATAGGTGGAAATAATGATATTAAAATTGCACCTAATAAATGTGGTGCAGTTTATGCCCTTGATGTTTCAACTACTACAGTAAAAGATACATTAAATGTAGCAATAGAATCATCTTACGTAGTTAAAAATATGAAAGGTATTGTTGCTGGTATACCAACAACTTATGATAGTAGTTCACCATATGCAGGAAATTCTTGTGATGTAAATGGAATTTCAAGTCCTGATAATCTTTCATTCTTAGAAAATTCTAGTACTTTAGTTATTGGTGAAGATACTTCTTATCACCTAAACAATGTAGTATGGGCATATAATACTAAAACAACAGAATTAACAAGAACATTTACTACACCACTTGGTGCTGAAACAACTTCTGCATTTTGGTTCCCAAATCTAAAAAATGGATTTAGTTATTTAGGAGTTGTAACTCAACATCCAAATTTAAATACAACAGATGGTGGAGAATCAGCTTATGGATATGTTGGGCCATTTAAAAATTTAACAGATTTAAAAGAGAGTACACCACAAGTATCTAAAAGTGGAGAATCTTTACCTTATACTGTTTTAAAAGATGATTTATTAGATGGTGCAGGACAAGCTTTTGAAATTAGAAATGGTGGATATGGTTCAGCTATGGCAGCAGATCCTGCTAATACAAATAGTTTCTATGCAATAACAGATAGAGGTCCAAATGCAGATTATACAGGAACACAAGGAAAAGGTAAAAAATTCCCAGTACCTGATTATACTCCAAGAATTGGACACTTTAAAGTTACATCAACAGGTGAAGTAGTAAAAATTGAAGAAATTTTACTAAAAGATAGAGATGGAAATAATATTACAGGTTTACCAAATACAAGTGCTTTAGGTGGAACAGGTGAAATTCCTTATGATGTAAATGGAAATGTAATTGTTGATTCTAAAGGAAATATGAGATTAGATGATTATGGTTTAGATAGTGAAGGTTTAGCTACTCTTAAAGATGGAACATTCTGGATTAGTGATGAATATGGACCACATATTGTTCATTATGATGCAACAGGTAAAGAGATAGAAAGAATTAATCCATTTGCAAGTGATTCAAGAAATAAATATACTTTACCAGCTGAGTTTGCTAATAGAAGAGCAAATAGAGGGATGGAAGGTTTAGCTATTACGCCTGATCAAAAAACTTTAGTTGGAATTATGCAATCAACAATGTATAATCCATCAAGTTCAGTAAAAGATCTTGATGTTACAAGAATAGTATCAATCAATTTAGAAAATGGAACAGTTAAACAATACTTATATAAACAAGAGAAAAAACAAAATGCTAACTCAGAATTAGTTGCAATTGACAATGATACTTTCTTAGTTTTAGAAAGAGATGAAAATTTCTTAAAAGATTCAGGAGTTGAAAATACTCAAAAAAATGTATATAAAATTAAATTAAGTTCAGGTACTGAACTTGAAAATATTACATTATCTACTGGTATGGTTCAAAATAGTTCTTTAGGATTAACAATTGATGGTAGTACTTTAGAAGAGTATGCCTTAGCAAATGGTTGGTCAGGATTAGAATCAAAAGGAATCAAACCAGTTGAAAAAACTTTAGTGTTAGATATGGTTGCAAAAACAAACTATCCACATGATAAAATGGAAGGTTTATGGCTTATTAACAACTCAACACTTGGTGTTTTAAATGATGATGATTTTGCAGTAACAGCGACAGATGGTATATTAGAACAAAAATATCTTGATACTAATAAATCAGTAATTGATAGTAATGTTTTATATATTATTGATGGTTTAGATTTAAGTGCAAATTAATTATATTTAGTTTATGAAGTGTTTCATAAACTTATGATAAAATCTCCCTTATTTAAATAAGGGAGATTTCATATGAATAAATCAGACATCACAAATATAATCACCGTTTTAATCATGGCTTTTGGTTACTCAAATGGGAATGAAATAATTTATATGGTTGGATTATTTGCCTTAAGTGGAGCAGTTACAAATACACTTGCAATCCATATGTTGTTTGAAAAAGTTCCATTTTTATATGGAAGTGGAGTGATTGAAAGTAAATTCTCACAATTTAAAATCTCAATTCATAATCTACTTATGAACCAATTTTTTACTCGTGAACATCTAAAAAGATTCTTCGAAGAAGAAGTATCAAGTGCTAAAAAAACAATAGATTTTGAAAAAATCCTAAACAAAACAGATTTCTCACCAGCTTATGAATCACTAAAAGAATCAGTAATGCAATCATCTTTTGGTGGAATGTTAGGAATGTTTGGTGGCGAGGCAGCTTTGGAGCCTTTAAGAGAACCCTTCACAAAAAAACTACAAGCTTCAATAATCTCAATCTCAGCTAGTGATGCTTTCCAAGAAGTAGTAAATGAAGCCTTAAAATCAGAAGATTTAAGTGAAGATATTTACAATAAATTAAGTAAAATTGTAAATACAAGACTTGAAGAACTAACACCCTCAATGGTAAAAGAGATAGTTCAAGAAATGATAAAAGAACACTTAGGATGGTTAGTTATTTGGGGAGCTGTTTTTGGTGGAGTAATAGGTTTACTATCTACTTTAATATGATAGTTTTTATTAGGGTATTTTATGTATAAAGTTATTATAGAAGAAGATTGTAGTTGTTTTAGGAATAGTGATTTAAAATCACATAATGTATTTGATAATGAAGACAATGCATATGATTTTGCAATTAATATGAAAAATAGAATGAATGGCGAATTTTGTTCAAAACATTCATTCCAAGTTTTGAAGATTTTCGACAATTTTAGAATTGCTTTAGCAAAACCTTTAGAAAAATCATTTAAATGTTGTGGTAGTGGTTGTTGTAAATAGTTAGTGAATTATAAAATGATAGTTAGAATTTAATTTATAATTCACGAATAATGTGAATAATGGGAATTTTCATCCTTTTTAAACTCTAATACACTTTTTAATGAGTTTATTTCATCTTTAAAAGTGTTTATTTCTTCTTTTAAATTACTATTTTCTTTTTCTAGTTTTTCTATTATTGCTTTTAATTTCCCTATTTCTTGATAAATTATTTCATTTCTGCTTCTTAAAATCAAAGCTTCATTTTTATATTTTTCTGCTTCTTCCATAGAAAGTTTGCTTAATAATTCATAATTCATTTTAAATCCTTTGAAATTAATATACATATCATATTATAAAAGTGTAGTATTAGAATATCTTTTTACTTTAAAATCTTTATTTTTTGAAATTTTATTACAATCAATAACAAAACTTTAATATGTTAGAATAAACCAAAAATTTTTTGGGGAAAAGATGGCAGAGGGAATTGAAGTAATAGTTTTATTAGATGTTGGTGGTTTAGAAGATAAGGTAAAGTTTGAAAAACATGTGAAAAAAGAGGGATTTAAGCCTGTTGATGGAGAAGATTTTGTATATACTGCAACTTCATCAACTACGACTTTTTCAACAAAAGCTTATATTTTAGAGGTTTTCAAAAAAGGGCTTCAAAAGAATGTTTTTAATGATGCAAATTTGATTTTTTTATTAAATGAAACACCATATCCAACATATTATTATGATAAAGAAACAAATGATTTTGAGTTAATCCAAGAAGAAAAATAGTGAAAAATATTTACGAATTTTTAAAAAATTTAAAAGACGAGAAAAGAACAAAAGAGTGTCAACTCTTAATCGTAAATGACGATAGACAAGCTCAAATAGCTTCAGATATTGTGGCATATTTGGGTTTGAAGCCTTTTGTTTTATCTGATTTTAGAGCAAATTTTGGAGATGATTTATTGTCATTTTCCAATGAATTACAAGATATTACTGGAACTTTGAGTTCATATTACTCTTACAAAAAACAAGACAAAATCCTAATCTCACCAATACGAACTGTTTCTTTTCCACTTCCAAAAGAGAAATGTTTTGATAGTTTTACAATAAATTTTGCAGATACAATCAAAATTGATGAACTAAAATCAAAACTTTACAATTGGGGATATTATTTTGTAGATATTGTTACAAGTGAGGGTGAAGTCTCTATTCGTGGGGATATTATTGATATTTGTCCACTTGGAAGTGAGTTTGGATATAGGGTTTCACTTTTTGATGATGAAGTTGAGAGTATTAGAAAATTTGACATTGAAGATCAAAAATCAACAAAAGATGAAATAGAAACTTTCACTATAAATCCAGCTTTTTTAGCCCTTGATGAAAATTCATTAAGTGCTATAAATGAGCAAATAGAAAATATTTCAAGTGATGCTTTTATCAAAGATATTCACTCTTTGGGATTTTGGTATTTAGATGAACTGGGCGAATATTTACCCCAAAATCTTAGCTCATTTATCACTCAAGATGCTTTAGATGAACTAGAAGAAGTTTATGTTTTTGAAGAGAAAAGAATAAACAAAGATAAATTTTTATTAACACCTCAAATCTACAACAGCCGAAACTATCAAGAAATTGCCCCTGCAAATGTAAAAGAGTTTATCTCTTTTCACAAAGAGAAAAAAATCACAATCATTTCAGGAACTGAAGCTAAAGTAAAAGGTTATGAGTTAGATTTAAATGATAAAAATATCAAATATGTTTTTGAAAACTACATCATAAATCTTGTTGGAGCCAATGAAGTAATTATCTCTCTAAACAAAGAAGTAAAAAAACGAAGAAAGAAAAAAGTAAAACTTGTTCTTGATGAACTTCAATTAAACGACTATGTAGTTCACGAAAAACACGGAATTGGACAATACAAAGGAATCGAACCCGTAACTGTTATGGGTGCAAAACGAGACTTTGTAATTGTTATGTACGCAGGCGATGACAAGCTTTTAATTCCCGTTGAAAATATTGATTTAATTGATAGATATGTGGCTGATGGAAGCTCTTATGCTGTTGTTGATAAGCTTGGTAAAGGCTCATTTGCTAAACTAAAAGAGAAAGTAAAAGATAGATTATTTGCCATTGCAAATGATATTATCAAAATTGCAGCTGCCAGAGAACTTGTAAATGGAATTCAAATCAACACAGACAAAAAAATTCTTGAAGATTTCCAAAAAAGTGCAGGTTTTGATTATACAAAAGACCAAAAAAGAAGTATTAGAGAGATTTTTACAGATTTAAGTAGCGGTCGAGTTATGGATAGACTTCTTTCAGGAGATGTTGGATTTGGTAAAACAGAAGTTGCAATGAATGCAATGTTAGCTGTAATTTTGGATGGTTATCAAGCGATTTTCGTTTGCCCTACAACACTTCTTGCGACACAACACTATCATAGTATGCAAAAAAGATTTTCAGAATTTGGAATAAATATCGCCAAACTTGATGGTAAAACACCAGCGAAAGAGAAAACTGCTATTAAAAAAGCTTTAGAAAATGGTGATATAAAACTTGTAATTGGAACGCACTCACTTTTAGAAATTAAAACAAATAATTTAGCTTTAGTAATCATAGATGAAGAGCATAAATTTGGGGTAAAACAAAAAGAGAAACTAAAACACCTAAGAGAAGATGTTCATATCTTCTCTATGAGTGCAACACCAATTCCACGAACTCTAAACCTTGCCTTATCAAAACTAAAAGGTATGAGTTCACTTTTGACTCCACCAACGGAAAGATTGGGAGTGCGAACTTATGTAAAAGAGTTTAGTGATAAATTAATCAAAGAGATTATTTTAAGGGAAAAAAGAAGAGGTGGACAACTTTTTTATGTGCATAATAACATAGCTTCAATTGAAGCAAAAAAAAGAGATATTGAACAAATAGTTCCAGGAATCAAAATTCAAGTTATCCACTCTCAAATCAAACCAGACCTTGCGGAAAAAATCATAGATGCCTTTGAAAACAAAGAGTTTGATATTTTACTCGCAACTTCAATCGTTGAATCAGGACTTCACTTACCAAATGCAAACTCAATTATCATCGATGGAGCTGATAGATTTGGAATCGCTGATTTACACCAGTTAAGAGGAAGAGTTGGAAGAAGTAACAAAGAGGGATTCTGTTATTACGTTGTTGAAGATAAAAAACAAATCACAGATGATGCAGTAAAAAGACTTGTGGCTTTAGAGTCAAATTCATACTTAGGAAGTGGAACGGCGCTTGCTCACCAAGATTTAGAAATCAGAGGTGGTGGAAATATTATAGGCGAAGCCCAAAGTGGACACATCAAACAAATCGGATACGGTTTATATCTAAAAATGTTAGAAGATGCCTTAGCGAGTTTAAGTGGTGAAAACAAACCAGAGAAAAAAACAGTTGATATAAAACTAGCAATTTCAGCATACATCTCAGATGATTACATCCATGAAGACCGAGTTAGACTTGAACTTTATAGAAGACTTAGTCGCGCAAGTGATATTCAAGATGTGTATAAAATCGAAGAAGAGATGGAAGATAGATTTAGTAAACCAGATATTTATACAAAACAGTTTATAGAACTAATCATCATAAAAATTCTAGCGTTAAATCTAGGAATCCAAAGTATCAGCTCTTATGAAATGGCTATTACATTTACAAAAGCAGATGACACAAAAGAGACAATCAAATCACCAAGCAAAGATGATGACGATATTATTGCTACAACTTTGAGGTATTTGAGAAAGTAATCAAATACCAAAGAGTTTTAGCAACACTCCAACTCACAAACACTCAAAGCTTTCATCCCTTGTTCATCTTCTGCTTTTTCAAACAGTTCATCCAAATAAAAAGAGTTAGAACATACAAGATATAATAAAGCCTCTTTTTCATCATCTTTTGGGTCTCTTGTATAGTAAGCTTTTGGAATCATTGGAACTACTTTTTTCCAGTAGATATTCATGTTTTTTGGATTTTCAAGAACTCTTAGCATATTGTCAATCACTAAACAAGCATTTTCAAAACAATCTATATTTTTGAAGCTTACATATCTTTCATCAATTCGGATTTCTTTTTCAGACATTAAAGTCTCCTTCATTATTTTATATACAATTGTACTTGTTAATCTGCCTAAGTGCTATGTTATAATCTGAAGATTTAGTAACATTTTACGAAAGAAAAGGGAAATATGGCGGAAGTTTCAAGTGTTACCTTTCATTATGTGTTAAAAGCTTTAGAGAAAACAACAAATATCTCTATCGAAAAAATGCTAAATGAAGTTGAGTTATCTTCTGATGTTTTATCAAAACATGATGGCAAAATAGATAGTAAAAAACTATCTTTTATTTTTAGATATTGTATGAAAGAATCAAATAATCCAGCTTTAGCTTTGCATATAGGACAAGCTGTTTCTTACCAATCTTTGGGACTTTTAGGATATTTACTTTTAAATACAAATAGTTTAAAACAGATGATTGAAAAGTTTAATTATTATCAAAAAGTAATAAGTGGATATTTTAAATTTCAGTTTTTTGATGATGGGATTTATTATAAATTAGCAATCTATATAAATGAAAACCCAATGATTCCAGTTCCAAGTTTTCATGCTCAAGTTCATTTATCTTCGATTGTTTCAATATTAACTCAGATTTTAGGGCAAAAAGTAACTCCTGAATTTACATATTTTTCCCAAGAAGTTGATGAAAATCTAGTGGAATATCAGAAAATATTTGGAGATAATATCTTTTTTTCAAAAGGCGAAAATGCTATATTTTTTAAAATTGATAGATTAAATATTCCAGTGAAAAATCCAAACTTTTCAATGTTGGATTTTTTTGAAAATGAAGCAAAAAAAATTTTAGATGAATTAGAAATGCAATCTTGGTATGCAAAAGTTGAAAAAGAGATTTTAAAAAACATAGGAGAAAAAGAAGTAACAATAGATTTAATCTCTTCAAATCTTGGAACAACTCCTCGGACTCTACAAAATTATTTAAAAGCTGAATCAAAAACTTTTAGGGATGCTTTAGGGAAAATTAGACAAAAATTAGCTCAACATTATATAGAAAATACAAAAATGGATTTAGGAACAATCTCTTTTCTATTGGGTTATAGCGAAGCTAGTTCATTTTTTAGAGCATATAAAAAGTGGAATAAAAAAACACCAAAACAAAGTAAATAAAAAAGAGAAGAACTTAATCTATTCTCTTTTTTATTAAAGGAAGGAGCCTGATGGCGTCTAAAATAATAGTTAATATTTATGGGATATTTATAATAAATTCCTGTAAAATTTATTACGAATTTTTATTATAGAAAAAACAAGTGTGCAAAAAGAGGGTAGTTAAAATATCTCTAATTCACAAACAACCTGAGCATGGTCACTACTAAGAAGTGAGCCATTTTGATTCTTTTGTAAATGTTTATCTAAAACTTCATAAGAAGTTATCTTTCCTATATTATTTGCTCTATTTTTATCAAATAAATTTGAAACAAAAATATAATCAAGGATATTCCCTTTTCCAGCAAAATAACTCGTTGGAGTTCTTTTTATCTCTTTTTGTTCTGGATGTGGATTATAAACTTTTTTTTCAAAAAAATAATAAGCATCAAGTAATAAATAATCATCTTTTTTCAAACTATCATCATGGTATCTTTGATTTGTTAATGCTTCAATAGTTATTGAGAACTCTTTATCATTTAAGTCTGTCATCAAAACAGCAGGATTTGTTGTTCGTTTAATATCACTAAAAATCGAGCTTGCTTCACAAAGTCTTTGTTTTAATGACAAAGAATAGTTATCTTTTAAAGATTTTTTAACTTTTTCTTTTTTTTCAGTTAATGTTGATTTTTTTGTAAAAACATATTCAAATTCATTATCTCTATTTGATTTTAGATGGCAAACATATACATCTAAATCTTTTTGATTTGGCAATGCAATAGTCGCTTTTATTGGAGCTCTTGCGAATTTAAAAAAACCATCTAAATGGTGTTTTTTAAGTGCAGTAAAATCTATTTCAATTCTTTTTAGATTTTTAATTGGATATTTTGAAGCAAGACCTACAATTGTACTTGTAAAAACTTTATCATTTTTTTTATCACTTTTAGGACTATCAATTGTTTTAAAATATTTAAATCCTAGTTCAGCAAGTAAAGCTTTTAAAGCTTTTTTTGAGAAAACCTCTTGGAAACCAATAATATCGCAGTTCATTTCAGTGATTTGATTTTTTATCCAAGCTGTTTTTTCTTCCCATTGCTCAATATTGAATTTTTCTTTTTTTGTATACCACGAATATGGTGGTTCAACAAATTGAAAAAGGTTAAATGTTCCTACTCTTATTTTCATGTTTTTTAAAGTATAAAAATACTATTTCTCCCTAATTTTTTAGCTTCATATAAACAATCATCAGCCTCTTTATAAAGTAAATCACTATTTGTTATTTCATCTTTTTCTTTTGAGACAATACCAATTGAAATAGTTACAAATTTAGATACTTCATTCGCTTTATGTTCAATTTTTAGATTTTCTATTTCATCTTTTATTAAATGTGCGAATTCCATTACTTTTTCTTTATTTAAAGTAGTAATAATTCCAAACTCTTCCCCACCTAATCTAAAAGCAAAATCACTTCCTCTTAAAGTTCTTTTTTTAAATACTGAAGCTACTTTTTCTAAAACTACATCTCCTTGTTGATGTCCATATGTATCATTGTATTGTTTAAAATAATCAATATCTATAACTAAAAATGAAAAATAGTGATTTTCCCTTTTTGCTCTATTAATCTCTTCTTCAATTTTTATATTAAAAAATCTTCTATTATAAAGATTAGTTAATTCATCTGTAATGGATAATTGTTCAATATGTTTTTTATCTGTAATATTAGTTCTAATTGCTGTAAAACCAATAAATTCATTGTTTCTAAAAAGAGGTTTTATTATTGCATATATCCAATAATCTTTTCCATTTTTATTTCTATTATGAATTTCACCTTCCCAGATTTGACCACTAAGTAATCTATCCCACATATCTTCATAAAATTTATCTGGTGTATCAGGGTGCCTTACAACTTTATGAGTTTTCCCTATAAGTTCTTCTTTTGTATAGCCTGAAATTTTACAAAAAGCTTCGCTTACATCTACAATATATCCATCTTTATCTGTAGTAGAAATAATTATATTTTCATTGATTAATTGTATATGATCTTGTAATCTTTTTTCTGTTTCATTTTTATTCTCAAGAGTAATATTTAACTTATTTGCCAATGAAATAAACTCTTTATATGTTAAATTTTTAGTATCAATTGTTTTATTTTCTCTTGAAGCTTTATCAAAAGATGAAATAAGATAAAGTACATTTAAATTTATAAATTTTGATATTCTTTTTGATGTTAAATATAAAGCTATAACCATAAGAATAAACATAATAAAAATATAAATAAATTGGTCATTAATAGATTTTTTAAAAATATTTTCGATATTTTCTAACTCATTATTGATTTCATCTAAATAAATTCCACAACCAACAATCCAACCATATTTTTCATATTTTTTAACAAAAGAGATTTTATCGTACTCTTTTGTTGAATTTATTTTTTTGAACTTATAAAAAATAAATTCACCTTCAGGATTTTTAACAGCTTCAACTTGTTGAGAATATAAATTTTTATTAGGGTGAATCATAGCAGGTTCGTTTCTTTTTCCATCAAAAACCAAACTATATCCATCTGTAGAATTAACAAAAAGATAATTGTCTTCATTAAATCTAATACTTGCAATTAAATCTAAAATTTCATTTTGAGCTAAACTTTTAATGTCATCAGTATATTCACCCATCCCAATATGTAAATTATATGGTTCAAATAATTTTACAAAAGATATTTTAGTATATTGTTTATTATCAGTATTATTAGGTCTTACGAAACTATTTGTTAAAAAACCTTCTTTATTTTCAATTGCAATTTTTGCTTGTTCTTGAATAAATAAATTGTTATTTCCATCTTTTAAATTCCAAATATCATTGTATTTATCAAGTAGAATTTTTTTATTAAAAAGAATTGCTTGACCTTTATTACTGTTTATGAAAAAGTAAGTTTTATCATTCTCATAACTTAAATTATTCAAAGTTCTTGCTATTAATAGTTCTATATCTTCTTTACTTTTTGAATTCTTATTTTCATCATAAATAGTCATTGCTATGTTATGTGCTTGAGTTACTCTTTCTTTGATTTTTTCTTTTATAGAATTAGTTAATATAATCTCTTTTTGGTCTATTAGATTCTCTATACTAATAACTTCTCTTTTTATCTGCTCTTTCTTTGATTTTATAAATTCAGTTTTTATAAAAATTTTATCTTCTTTAAATTTTTTGTATTGAAAAGTGATAGATATCATAAATGACAAAAAAAGTGTAGTAAATGCTATTGCAATGATGATTCTTATTATAAAATTTGATAACTTCAATTTGAATTCTTTTCCCTATAGTATTAGGTTAGTATATCTAAAAATTGGAGTTCTTTATATTAAGGTTTCATTAATATTCAATTCATAAATTGTTAAAACCACCATGTCATAATTTCACATATCAAAAATAAAAGGATTTAAAATGACAAGAAAAAATAAACTAATATCTGGATTAATAATAAGTGTAATACTAGGAAGTAGTTTATATGCTACTGCTGACATGGATAAAAGAGGTGATGATAAACCAAAAGGTGATTTTAAATGTATGATGAAAAAAGACAATATGCATAAAATGAATGCTCAAAGAGGTGGAATGTTTCATATGTTTGATGAATTAAGTTTAACAGCAGAACAAAAAACTAAGTTAGAACAAATTATACAAGATAGTAGAAAAAATATGAAATCTGAAGATGAAGCTTTCACTAAAGATGGCTTTGATAAAGCAAAGTATATTCAAATTATGTCTGAAAAAAGAGATAATATGTTAAAATCTCAAGCAGAAGTAATTGAAAAATCTTATGCTGTTTTAACAGCTAAACAAAAAGAACAATTAAAAGTTTTAATGGATTTGAGAAAAGAAAAAATGCAACAAAGAATCCAAGATAGAATAAAAGGGTAAATTTTGATTAAAATTGCAATGATTGAAGATGATTTAGAATTAGCTGAAGTTCTAACACAATATTTAAAGCAATTTAATATGGAAGTTACCAATTATGAAGAGCCATTTTTGGCTCTTTCATCTTTAAGAATGAATAAATATGACCTTATAATTTTAGATTTAACACTTCCTGGAATGGATGGATTAGATGTTTGTAAAGAGATTGTTAAAAATTTTAATATTCCAATAATTATTTCAAGTGCAAGAAGTGATATAACTGATAAAGTTACAGCTTTACAACTTGGAGCGGATGATTATTTACCAAAACCTTATGACCCTAGAGAACTTGAAATACGAATTAAAACAATTTTACGAAGATTTAATCACTCAAATATTCAAGAAGATGAACCTATAAATAAAATTTTTTCTTTAAATACTGAAAAAAAAGAGATTACAAAAAATGGTAAATATATTAAATTAACAGCAGCAGAATTTGAAGTATTATCTCTTCTATTAAAAAGAGAAGGTTTTATTATTTCAAGGGAAGATATTTTTGATAATTCAGATATATTAAACCAAGATTATGAAAGTTCAGGTTCACTTGCAGTTATTATAAACAGAATAAGACATAAAATTGAAGAAAATCCAAAAGAACCACAATATTTACACACAATTAGAGGGATGGGATATAAATTTATACAATGAATAGACAATCAATATTTTTTACAATAGGCGTAAGTTTTATAATATCAATGCTTTTAGTAGTAATTAGTTTTTTAATCTTAATTACCCATGATTATAGAATGAAAGAAGGACAATTGCTAGATAAGTATGTTCCAGTTATGAAAATGGTTAATAGACAAGAAAAAGCAAATTTCGATCAAGATTTTTTAAAAAATTTAGAGGAAATAAAGTATAAACTATTCATAAATATGGCTGAAATAAATGCTATAACGTATAATCCAAAAACAAAAATATTATTTGAAAAGGTTAATCCAAAACATGAAGATATTTTTAGAATTTTAACTTTAAATGATAAAAATTATATTTACATGAAAAAAAGAGGAGAAACTATTTTAATAGCAGATGACAATACAACAAATAGTAATAGTCATATTTATATTATTTTAGTTTTTACAATTTTATTAATTACAATCATTTTAGTTTATTTAATTACTTTGCGAAAGTTAATGCCTTTAAAAATTTTAAAAGATAAAGTTAAAACTTTAGGTGATGAAAATTTTGATTTTGAATGTTGTAATTTAAAAGGAAAAGATGAAGTTTCACTTCTAGCGCAAGAGTTTAAAAAATCAGCAGAAAAATTAAAAAGTTTAAAAGAAGCTAGAAATATATTTATTAGAAATATTATGCATGAGCTAAAAACTCCAATTACAAAAGGAAAATTTTTAACTCAATTAGAACAAAATGAACAAAATAATGAGAAACTAAAATCAGTATTTAATAGACTGGAATCTTTAATAAATGAGTTTGCTTCAATTGAAGAGCTAATTTCTTCAAATAAAAATATAGAAAAAAAGTTTTATTATTTAGATGATATTATTGATAATGCAAAAGATATTTTGATGATTGAAGATGAACATGTTATTTCAAAATATGAGAATAAAAAATTAGAAATAAATTTTAAACTATTTTCAATCGCTGTTAAGAATTTAATTGATAATGCAGTTAAATATTCACCAAATAAAGAGGTTCTTATAAAAACAGAAGAACAAAATATAATATTCGAAAATAGTGGAGATGAACTAAAATATCCTTTAGAAAACTATTTTGAACCATTTTTCTCAAATGAAGATAAACAAAAAAACTCTTTTGGTTTAGGATTGTATATAATTAGTAATATTTTAAAAGCAAATAACTATACTTTAGAATACGAATTTGAAGATGGAATAAATAGATTTACATGCAAAAAGGATGAACCATCTACGATATAGCAATTATTGGAGCAGGAGCTAGCGCTTTGATGTTAGCTTCAAATTTAGATAAAAAAAAATATAAAAATATTTGCCTTATTGATACAAATGCAAAAATTGGCTCAAAGATAAAAGTTTCTGGTGGAGCAAAATGTAATATCACAAATGAGCTTGTAACTTCTAATAATTATTTAGGAGATAGGGAGTTTGTAAAAGAACTTTTGAAAAATTTTTCAAAAGATGATTTATTGGCTTTTTTAAATAAAAATGGTGTAACTCCTAAAATAAATCCCAAAATTGTAAAAGGAACATACTTCTGTAACACTAGCCAAGATGTTATAGATATGTTTACAAAAATAACGACTCACGTAAAAAAATATCTAAATACTACTGTTTTAGACCTAGATTTTGATAAACATTTTAAAATTAAAACAGATTCAAAATTGATAGAAGCAAAAAAGGTTGTAATTGCAAGTGGTGGACTCTCTTATAGTATGTTAGGTGCTTCTTCAATAGCCTTTGATATAGCAAAAAAGTTTGGACACTCAATTATAAAACTTGAACCTGCACTTGTAGGTTTTACAGTACAAAAAGAGCAGTTTTGGTTTAAAAATCTTGCTGGAATTTCAATGCCTGTTTTTACTTTTGTTGATGATAAAAGAATTGAGGGATCGTTATTATTTGCTCACAAAGGTTGTTCAGGGCCTGTTATATTAACAAGTTCTCTTTATTGGAAAAAAGGAAAAATGGCAATTGATTTTTTACCTAAACAAAAATTAGAGAGTTTTTTACATGGAAATAAAATTATATCTTCAGCACTACCACTTCCAAAAAGATTTATTCAAGAATTTTTATTAAGTGTTGAATTAGAAGATAAAAGTGTTTCCAAATTAACAAATGATGAAAAAACAAAATTATTATTATTAAAAAATTATGAATTTTCACCAGCTGGTAATTTTGGTTATACAAAAGCAGAAGTTACCAAAGGTGGAATAAATACAGATGAAATAAATCATAGTAGTTTTGAAAGTTTAAAATTAAAGGATTTGTACTTTATTGGGGAGTGTTTAGATATTACAGGAGAACTTGGAGGATTTAATTTTCAAATAGCTTTTAGTGAGGGTATGATTTGTGCAAGGGAACTAAATAAATAAAAAATTATTTATAAGTAATTTATTTAGTTTTTGATATTATCCAAACTAAAGTAGAACTTATTAAAAAAGGTTATAAATGTTTTTTGGAAATAAGAATTTAGAAGAAAAAGTTGTTTTTTTAGATAAACAAATTGAAGAGTTGAAACGTGAACTTCTTTTAAAAGATAAAGAAAAAGAAGAGATGAAAGCAAACTTTTCTACACAATTAGAAAATATAACTACTTTAAATGAAAAAAAGTTTGAACTTTTTAAACAAATTGCTAGTCATTCTCAAGAAGAAGGTTTAGTTGTTTTTGATGATAAAAATAAACTATTTTTTTCAAATAATCTTGCTAGTTCAAATATAAAAGATTATTCTGTTGTTTTAAATGCAGTCTTAGAAAATAATAATCGTTTAATTTTAGAAGATTGTGAAGCTAATATTGAAGTAAAAAGATATGAAAATTATAAAATTGTTTCATTAAGAAGAACTTCAATCCATGACAATAAAAATGGTGGACTATTAGATAGACACAATAAAAATATGACTAAATCTTTAGATAATACACAAAAAACATATTTAGCCTTGCTTGAAGAACTACAAGGGATGTCAAAAGAGTCAAAAGAGACTGCAGTGGGCTCAACACAAGGTTTAGATTTAATTAATGAAATAGTAAGCGATACAAATAATTTACACAATGAAATAGAAATAGAGAATGATGTTGTAAATTCATTAGTTTCAAAAAGTAAAGATATTGCACAAGTTATTAATATAATTCAAGAAATTGCATTCCAAACAAATATCCTTTCTTTAAATGCAGCGGTTGAAGCAGCAACTGCTGGAGAAGCAGGGCGAGGATTTGCAGTTGTTGCAGCAGAAGTTCGAAACTTAGCAAATAGAAGTGCTGACGCAGCAAAACAAATCAAAGATGTTGTTACTTCAATCCAAAATGAAACAGGAAAAATCAAAAATAGTTCAGACTCAGTATCAACAGTTGTGAATGAAACAAAATCAAGAATTGATATTTTAAGTAAGTTAATGAATACTTTCCAAAAAAATTCAAATAGATCAGTTTATGAAGTTGAGAGTATTTCAAATAAAATATTTATAAATCTAGCAAAACTTGACCATGTTATTTATAAAAATAATCTATATCAATTAATCTTTGGTGGAGAGCATAATTTTAATGCAGTTGATCACCATAATTGTAGACTTGGTAAATGGTATGATACGGGACTAGGAAAAGAGCAATTTAGTTTGGTTCCCTCTTATAAAGGTCTAGAAAAACATCACCATATAGTTCACCATGAAGCAAATTTATTAGCAAAAGAGTGTTCAGGACATAGTGTTTCTTGTTCTAAACAATTAATTGAAGATAAAATTGAATTAGTTGAAAATGGAAGTGAGCAAGTATTTATCTACCTTGATAGAATTTTAGAAGAAAAAAATGAAGTAATAATGAAAGAAGCTGCACATAAATTATTTGGGGAAGGAAAATAAGATGAATAATGAAAAATACTCTATTGTAATCGTAGATGATGAAACAGAAATTTTGAATGTTTTAAGTAGATTTTTAACTAGAAATGCAAACTTTTCAGTTTCTACATATTCTAATCCAATAACTGCATTAAGTAGTATTGGAAATGCAAAAGTTGATTTAGTTCTCTTAGATATTATGATGCCTCAAATGAATGGATTAGAAGTTTTAGAAAAAATCAAAGTTAATAATCCTGAGCAAAAAGTTATTATGATGACAGCTTATTCAACTTTAGATAAAGTTCTGAAGTCTCATAAAGAGGGTGCTACAAATTATGTTATGAAACCTTTTGATTCTTTACAAGCTTTAGAAAAGAAGATAATAGAAGTTTTGAAGTCATAAATTAATGAATGATAAAAACCTAAATATTAGGTACTTTATTTATTTTTTAATTTCTGTTTTTTTAGTAATTTTACTCATAGATTTTTTAAAAAAACAGCAAATAGAACACTTTTTAAATAATTACAAAGAATCTGTTGATAAAGAATATTCTAAAAATTATAGTGAATATAAAGATAACACAGAATTAATATATTTTAATGAATTTGTAAAAGAAAAAGATTTTGTTGAAATTTTTAAAAATATTAACTCTTTAAATATAGAAAATAAAAAGAAAGAGATTTATAGTTATTTAAAAAAAAGTTACTCTTTTTATAAAACATTAGATATTTCTGATATAAGTTTTTATTCTTCATCAAATGAATTCTTATTAAGTATGCAAGATAAATCTCAAAATAAATATACTTCACTTTTAATGGAAAAAATTGTGTTAAATAAAAAGGAGTTAAGCAGTTTTATAATTGTTGATGGTAATTATTATTTAATATTTGCAAAACCAATATTTGATGAAAAATTGAATTTTTTAGGTGTTATAAATATCGAATTTGATTTTAAATCATTAATCAAAAAATTAGAAAATAATAGTGATTTTTTATTTACAGAGTTATTTTCAAATGATATTAAATTTGATGAAAGCTTTTACTACAATTTATCTACTTCTCAAAAAAAATTATTGATAAATGATATAAAAGAATCAAAAAATTTTGTTTTACTTACTAAAGAACATTCCTATGCTTTTCCTGTTGTTTTCTTACAAATATTAAAATCTGAAATAGATGATAATAGTTTATATTTAGTTGCTTATAATACAAATAAAGACTCAATAGTGGGAAAAATTGATAAATATTTTGATTTTTTATTTATTTTAATTATTTTATTTATTGTCATAATATTCTATTTGTCTTATAGAATAAAATATTTTAAAATACAAACTTTGATAATAAATAAAAAGTATTTAGAATTATTCTCTCAAATGGATGATTATGTAATCATGGTCGAAACAGATTTAAATGGAATTATTACGTATGCCACTAAACCTTTTTGTAAAATTTCTGGATATTCACGAAAAGAGTTATTGGAAAAAAACATAAATCTTTTAAAACATCCAGATATGTCAAAAGGTTTTTTCAAAAAACTTTGGAATGAATTACATACAAATAAGATTTGGGAAGGGGAGATAAAAAATCAAGATAGATATGGAAATTCTTATTGGGTTAGTGGAATAATAATTCCAAAGTATAATTTTAATAACGAAATTGTAGGATATATCTCGATTAGATCAAATATCACTGATACAAAACAGTTAGAAAAAATAAATAAACTTTTAAAAGAAGATTTATCAAATAAATTAAATGAGATAAAAATGAAAGACCAAACATTAATTGACAATACTAAAGTTCAATTAATGTCAAAAATATTAGATTCGTTAGGTCATCAATGGAAACAACCAATATTAAGTATATCATCTTTGCTTTACAATTTAAAAGTAATTATAAGTAATGAAGAGAAAAATCAAAATAAACTAGAATTGATTAAACAAACACAAATAGAATTAAAAAGTTTATCTGAAGTACTTAATGAAATAAAATATCTTTTTCAAGAAAATGAAGAACAAAAATCAAAGTTCTCAGATGTTATAAGAGAAGCTATTTTATCAATTCAAGAAGAGTTAGAATTAAATAATATAAAAGTTAAATATGATTTAAATAGTCAAATAAACATAGATATTTCATTTAATGAGTTAAAAAATATTATATTAAATATGATTAAAAATAGTATTGAATTAACAAAATTAAATAATCAAAAAGAAGTTGTGATAATAATTAGTGCAATAAAAGAAGATGATTTATTAATTAAAATTGAGGATAATATAAAATTAACAGATAAAAATATAGATGAAAATTTGAATAATCATTTATATTTAGTGAAATTATTTGTAGAAAAAAACAGAGGTCTTTTTTGGTTTGATAATACAGATTATTGTACAAATTATTATATAAAATTAAAAAATGGAAATTAAGAAATGAGAATACCTTTTTATGTAAAACTATTTTTTGCTTTTATAATTTTTGCAGTTTTATTATTGGGTTTCGCTTCTTTTGCTTTTAACAATTTTTATAAATTTAATAATGAAAAAAAAGAGAAAGAAAATATAATAAATATTTTAAAAAATCAAGAAAAGAGTTTTAAAAATAATATAAAATCTTTTGATGAAAAGATATTTTTATTATCTCAAAAAGATTTTTTAAAAAAAGAGAATAAAAAAGAGTCTTTAGAATTATTTAAAAAGATTCTTTTTAATAATGAAAATATTCTAGAATTTAAAGTTGTCTCTTTAGATGCTCAAGAGATTTTTAAAATCATAAATATAAATAGTGAGATAAAAATAATAGAAGATGAAAAGTTACAAAACATCTATTCTAACTCTTATTATAAAAATATCAGAACACTAAAAAATCAAGAAATTTGGCATGATAATTCAAACTTAGAAAAACCAACAGTAATTAATTTTGTATTAAGAGAGAAAAATTATTTTCTAATTTTAAAGGTCGATTTCAATGGATTCTTTACTAATATTTATAAAAACTTTGATAAAAAAACTTTTGTTATATCAAGTGATAATATACTTCTAAATTACAATAATACAAATCTTTTCCATGAAAATAAAGAAGTTGACTTATATAAAAAAGAGTTAAATAATATTAAAAGTGTAGATTTTTATGAAACAAATAATCTTTTATCAAAAAAAGTTTATTTGAATGAAAATAAATATTTTATTTTTACAATAAATATTGAAGATGAATCAAACAATAACTATTTTAAAGATTATTATAAATCAATAATAATTATAGGTCTTTTTTTATCAATAATTTTGGCACTTCTTTTTTCTGAACCAATTGCAAAATTAAATAAAAAAATTGAAGATGAAAATAAAAACTTAGATTTAAGTATTAAAAGAAGTTTTATCGAATTGGATGAAAATCAAAAGGTAATTGATAAACATATTATGTTTATTCGAATGAGTAAAAATAATATAATTTTAGAAGTCAGCTCTGCATTTTGCTATTTTCTGGGTTTTTCAAAGGGTGAATTAATTGGACATAACTATCAAATGTTAATCCATAAAGATACAAGAAAAAAAGAGTATATAAAACCTTGGAAGTTTGCAAAACAAGGAAAATCTTATGTTGGTGAAATAAGAGGAATCAAAAAAGATGGTGAATCATTTTGGGTAGATTTGTTTATTGAACCAAATTTTAATAATTTAAATAAAATAGTTGGCTACACAATAATCGCATACGATACAACAAACAAGAAAAAAATTGAAGATTTATATCAAAATATAAATAATCAAGTTGAACAATATAATGCAATATTTGAAAATGTAAACAGTGGAATTGCTTTAATTGATTTAAATGGAAATTTCAAAAAGTTAAATAGTACATTTGGCAAATTTTTAGAGTATAAGAATGAAGAGTTATTATCTATGAAATGTTTAGATATTGTTCCAGAAAGCTCAAAAGAACTTCTTTTAAAGATATTAAAAGAAGCATATGAAATAGGTAATATTTCTAATATTGAAAAGATTTTTATAAAAAAACATGGGAAAACAATACATCTAGAATTATCATTAAGTCTTTTATCTGATAAAAAACATTTTGTGTTTGTGGTGAATTCTCTTGAAGATAAAAGAAAACTGCAAGAGTTAAATCAGAATCTTGAACTACGAATAAATCAAGAAGTAGAAAAAAGTATCCAAAAAGATAAACTTCATCAACAAGAACAGATTAAAAATGCAAAATTAACTTCAATTGGTTCCCTTGCTGCTGGAATTGCCCATGAAATAAACACTCCACTTACATATATAAAAGGAAATCTTGAATTAATGTATTATGATATTTTAGATTTACCTCAAAGTGAAATTCAAGAAAGAATGAAATACGATAGTGAAAAAATGAAAGAGGGAATTAATAGAATTGCAAATATTGTAGAATCCATGAGAGAAATGTCACAAAGTACTAAAGAGGTAAAAGAAAAAATAAATATATTTTCAACTTTAGTAATTTCACTTACAATGGCATATAATCGTTCTAGACAAGTATCTAAAATATATTTAAATGATAAATTATTTGATATAGATTCTATAAATAAAAATGAATATAAATTTTTCTCAAAAATACAAAAACAAAGAATTGAACAAGTTTGGATTATAGTAATAAATAATGCTTTAGATGAACTTGTGAAAATTGAAGATTATGATAATAGAGCTTTGAATATAAATATTTTTGATGAAAATGATGAAATTATTGTTAAATTTAAAGATAGTGCAGGTGGAATAAAAGAGGAAATTATCAAAGATATTTTTGAACCTTTTATTTCATCAAAAGAGCATAGTGGAATGGGTGTTGGATTAAATATTGCCAAAAAAATTGTAGATGAACAAGATGGAATTATAAAAGCTTATAATGAAGATTCTGGTGCAGTATTTGAAATTAGATTACAAAAGTGTGAAGAAGAATAAAAGGTTATTTAAATACAATTAGAAAAAAATTTTAACAAAGAAGATAGATGAGAATAGGATTTATTGGCGATATTGTTGGTCGACCTGGAAGAAAAATCATAAAAGAAAATTTAATAAAAATAAAAAAAGAGTTTGAAATCGATTTTGTAATCGGAAATGGTGAAAATGCAAGCCATGGTTTTGGTTTAACAATTGAGGGATCAAAAGAGCTTTTAAAAAGTGGAATAGATTTAATAACAGGTGGAAATCACAGCTTTGATAAAAAGAAAGATATGATGGTTTTACTTGAAACTGCTAATGTTTTACGACCTGATAATTATCCTGATGGATTAGTTGGAAGTGGAGTAAAAATTTGCGAGATTCAAACTTCAAATGGAATTGAAAAATTAGCTGTTATAAATCTAATGGGACAATATGGAATGCCAACTGTTGAAAATCCTTTTAATTGGGCAAAAAAGTTAGTTTCAAAATTACAAGAAGATGGAATTAAAAACATCTTTTTAGATTTTCATGCAGAAGTTACAAGCGAAAAAAGAATAATGTTAATGATGTTTAAGAATCAAATAAGTGCAATTTGTGGAACACATACACATGTGGGAACTGATGATTTACAAATATTTGAAAACACAGCATATCTTACAGATATTGGCTTAACTGGATGTAGAGATAATGTTATTGGAATGGATAGTAAAATTCCAATTCAAAAAGTAACAACAGGAATTGGTGGACATTTTGAAGTTCCAAACTCTTGTAAATCAATTTTGCAAATGATGGTAGTAGATATTGAAGATGGAAAAGCTCAAAGTGCATTTAAAATAAAAAAATATTGTAATAATCCTAAATTATTTATTACTGAGGCTTTTGTTGATTAGTATTTCAAACTCTTACGAGCTTTTAGTATATTTAAAGAATCAAAATTTAATAGATGAAAGCTTAGAGTTTTGGTGGCCCTCAAATAATGATTTTGAAATTTTAATAGGTGCTATTTTAACTCAAAATACTAAATGGACAAATGTAGAAAAATCTCTAGAAAATTTAAGAAAAATAGATTGTTAAATTTAGAAAATCTAGCAAATTGTGATTTACAACTTTTAACAGATGCCATAACTCCAAGTGGATTTAAAAATCAAAAATCAAAAAGATTAATTCAATTAGCAAAAAATATACTAAAAGATTTTGAAACTTTTGAGAACTTTTGCAAAAAAGTAAATCTTGAGTGGCTTTTAAAACAAAAAGGAATTGGGCCCGAAACTGCCGATGCAATTTTGTGTTACGCTTGCAAACAAGAATATATGGTTGTGGATAAATACACAGCAAAATTATTGGCAAGATTTGGCTATGAGTTTGATTCATATTACGATATACAGTCATATTTAGTATATGGAATTAATGATAATTACGATAAAATAAGCCAACTATATGGTTATGAAATCCCATTAAATAAAATTTATGCAAGGTTTCATGGCAAAATTGTCGAATTTATGAAACGAAATCCCAAAGGCTAATTGATGATTATAATTCCACAAACAAAAGGTGGCGTAGGTAAATCTACTGTTGCAATGCAAGTTTTAGCTCCATATTTATATAAAAAACATGGTAAAAAAATTACATACATTGAAATAGATGATGAGAATAACGATTCAAAATCATTTACAAGAACTGAAATTGTAAATAAAAAAATGTTAGGAACAAATAGATTAAGCGAATTAGATGAACTAATCTTAATGGATGATAACCACGAAGTTATTGTCGATGTTGGTGGAAATAAAACTTCATCTTTAGTTCTTGATGAGATTAAAAAAGTTGGCTCTTTTGGAAATGTTAAATGGATTATTCCTTTAGGTGATGGTGAACTTGATGGAAAAAATGCAATAGCAACCATGAAAAAAATCAGAAAAATAGAAAAAAATCCAGAAGACAATATAATTTTTGCCCTAAATAGAGCTATTTCTATGGATGAAGATTATTATAATGAACAATTTATTAACTTTTTTGGACACAAATATTTAGAGTCAAACTCTGTAATTTGCGATTTTGTAAAAGACCCAAAATATTTTCCAGTTAAAAATGACAAAGTAATTACAATGAGTAGATACTTAGGTTCAACTGTTTGGGAAATGGCTTATAACAACACTGATTTTGCAGCAAAAGCAATTCAAGCAAAAGAAGTTGGAGATATTGAAAGTGCTAGAAAATATCTATTTTTTAGAAGAATTCAAACAGAAGCAAAAGATTATGTATTAAACACTTTAAATAAAATTTTTTGTGATTTAGATAGATGGATTGAAATTAAAAAATGAGTGATATGAGCTTTAAACAAGCAAAAGAGCTTGTTGAAAGAATGGAATTTTCAGAAATTGCTTTACGAAAAGCAGCTGATAATTTAGAAAAATCAACACAAAATTTTGGAATAACTTTAAAACACCAAGAAGATATTATAAATAAATTGCCTTACGCTGATAAAAAATTATCGTATATGGTTATTGCTGTTGCTGTTAATATTGGATTGATTGTTGGATTAATAATAGGTAAGTATATTTTATAAAATAAGAAAATTAGGATAAATGTAATAATGGAAAAACAAGAAAAAATCGTATCAATGTTCAATGATATTGCAGGAACTTATGATGTTGCAAATAGAGTTTTATCAATGGGAATTGATAAGTCATGGAGAAATAAAGCTTGTAATTTAGCTTTTAATTTTTATGGTAAAAAAAGTATTAGCAAAATTGTAGATGTTGCATGTGGAACGGGTGATATGATTCTATTTTGGAAAAAAGTTGCAAATGAAAACTCAATTAATTTAGAAAATATCATTGGAGTTGATCCAAGTGTTGGAATGATGGAAGTTGGTAAAAAGAAACTTCCAGATGTTGAATTTATTGAAGCAGGAGCTGCATCAATGCCACTTGATAGCTCTAGTGCTGATATTATTTCAATTTCATATGGAATTAGAAATGTAGTACAAAGACAAGAAGCTTTTGATGAATTTGCAAGGGTTCTAAAAAAAGATGGATTAGTTGTAATTTCAGAGTTTACAAAAAACAAAAAAGAGAAATTACTTGACCATTTAACAGATTTTTATATGAATAAAATTCTGCCAGTTTTAGGTGGATTAATTTCAAAAAATAAAGAAGCATATACATATTTGCCAAACTCAATAGATGAATTTTTAACAACAGAGAATTTATGTAAAGAGCTTAAACTTGCAGGACTTGAGCCAATTCATGTAAAAGCATTTTCAATGAATATCTCAACTTTAATAATCGCTAGAAAAATTTAGTTTTCTAGCATTAAAATATGAATAAAGCAATCTCAGTATCAACATTAAATGTTCAAATAAAATCCCTTCTTGAAACTACATTTATCCAAGTTTATGTGGAAGGTGAAATTTCAAATCTTACTTATCATAACTCTGGACATATCTATTTTTCAATAAAAGATGAGAGTTCAACACTTTCATGTGTAATGTTCAAAGGAAATACAAAATATCTAAAATTCCAACTTGAAAATGGACAAAAAGTAGTAATTAATGGAAATATTACTGTTTATGCACCAAGGGGAAATTATCAACTTTTATGCAATAAAATTGAACCCTCAGGTCAAGGTGCATTGGCATTTGCCTTTGAGCAATTAAAAAACAAACTTGAAGCAAAAGGTTATTTTGACGGAAATTATAAACAACCACTTCCAAAGTATCCTAAAAAAATTGCACTTGTAACTTCTCCTACAGGGGCTGCTATTGAAGATATGAAAAAAGTAGCAAATCATAGATGGCCTTTGGTTGAATTTATTTTAGTTCCAACTTTAGTTCAAGGTGAGGGCGCTGCTTTTGATATTGCAAATTCAATTAAATATGCAGATAAATTACACTGTGATATTATGATTGTAGGACGAGGTGGTGGAAGTATTGAGGATTTATGGGCATTTAATGAAGAAATAGTGGCAATTGCTATTCATGAAGCTAGAACTCCAATTATTTCAGCAGTTGGACATGAAGTTGATTATATGATTTCTGATTTTGTGGCAGATATTCGAGCAGCAACTCCTTCAAATGCAGTTGAAATTGCATTACCAGATATAAATGAACACAGAATGTATTTAGACTCTTTGAGTAATGAATATATTAATAGATTAAAAAATATATTGTTTAATAAACAGCAAGAACTTTCTAATATGAAAAGATTGTTTGAACAAAACTCTATTGAGACAAAATTTAATTATATTCAAACAGAAATAAATCTTTTGAAATCTTCATTTAAAACCGATTTATCTCAAAAGATTTTGAGCTCTTTAAATGAACTTAATTTATTAAAAAATAGTATGAAAAATAGTTTTTCAGCTATATTTGTTAAATCTCAAAATCAAATAGATTTATTAAAATCAAATTTTGAATTAAATCATCCAGATAAAAAAGATAAAAATGGTTTTGTGCAAATTTCAAAAGATAATAAAATAATATCTTTATCAGATTTATCTATTGGTGATGAAATAGATTTACAAACGCCTAAATATATTGCAAGCTGTATTTTAAAGGAAATTAAAAAACAATAAATTTTAAGTTTACAGTAGGTAGAATAATAAAAAACAAGTAAAAACTCTAAAAGCAATTAAAAGGAATGTATTATGGAAGATAATGAAAAAAAAGTTATAGATTACGCAAATACTAGTGAATTCATGACATTTGAATTAGGCGCAATGAAGTATGCTATTGAATTGCCAAAAATTAGAGAAATTTTGACATATCCTGATAATATTACTCCTCTACCTAATATTTCTAAATGGGTAAAAGGATTAATTAGTTTAAGAGGTGAAGTTGTTCCAATTTTAGATATTAGACTTAAATTTAACACAGGTCCTGGAACATATGATGAAAATACATCTGTAATTGCAGTTATTACAGAAGATAAAAGAATTATAGGAATAGTTGTAGATTTAGTTGATGATGTTCAACGACTTGATACAAGCATGTTAGCTGCTGTTTCTGAAATGGGTTCTGCAATTCCATCAAAATACTTAAAAGGTTATATTAGACTAGCAAATAACCAAATGTTAGTTGTTATGGATATTGAAAGAGTTGTTGCAAAAGAAGAATTAAGAGATTAGTACAAAAATAAAAATAAGTGATTTTATGAGCATAGATAGAAATTTATTAAAAAGATTAACTCTTTTATATGTTGAAGATGATGATGTAATTAGAACAGAATTGTCACAATTATTAACAAATTTTTTTTCTATGGTGCATGTTGCAAAAAATGGGAAAGAGGGCTTAAGAACTTATCTTGAAAATCAAGACCATATTGATTTAATATTAACAGATGTTAACATGCCTGAATTAAATGGTATAGAGATGATAAAAAAAGTTCGAGATTTCGATACTAAAATACCTGTAATTTTTGCAACAGCATACTCAGATAGTGAATTTTTAGTTGAAGCAATTAAATTAAGAGTTCAAGAGTATATTGTAAAACCAATCGATGTTCGATATTTAATCTCATTAATGAATGATGTTGCTAGTAATCTTTATCAAGATTTTTTATTAACACAACAACAAAATGAACTTGAACAATATAAAGAGATTATAGATTTAAATAATATTGTTATAAAAATGGATACACATTTAAATATTACTTATGTAAATGAACATTTTTGTCAAATATCAGGATTTTTACAAGAAGACTTGATTGGAAAAGAGTTTAAATATTTAAAATACCATGATATGGGAAATGATATTTATACAAACTTATATGCAAATATTTTAAATAATAAACCTTGGCAAGGAAAACTTAAAAATATAAAAAAAGATGGTAGCTCTTTTACTACAGACGCATATGTTATCCCAACTCTTGATGAAACAGGAGAAATGACAGGTGCAATTTCTATTCAAAAAGATATAACCGAAGAACTTAATAAAAAAAGAGAAATTCAATTGGCTTTAATGCGAGAGAAAAGTGACTTTTTTATTAAAAGTAAAGAGGGAAATTTAGAACAAAACCAAGTAATTAATGAGTTAAAACATAAACTAGGAAAAGTTCAAATAGAGTTAGAACAATCATTAAAAAATATAGATAGATATATTTATAATAATGAAAAATATAGATTAGAAAATAAAAACCTAAAAACTGAGTTAGGATTATACAAAAAGAATTCAAATACAAATACTGCCTTTAAATTTTCAAAAGAGAATAGTGATTTAAGATTAGAAAATAAAAAACTAAAAGATAAATTAACTCAACTTGGATTAGATGATGAAAAAATAATTTCTCAGCAAAGAGTTAATTATGAGATTAAAATTACTGAATTAGAAGATCAAATTAATGAATTACAAGAAAAAATAGATTCTATTCAAACTGATGATGTTTTATTGCAAAAATTAGAATATTGGAAAGAAAAAGCAAAAAAAGAAACATCAAGAATTGAAAATCTTGAAAAACAAATTATTGCACATGGTGATACTACATTTATGAATAAGATATTTAATTAGATGTGAATAAATAAATCAAGAAGATCTTGATTTATTCTTCAATTTTAATAGATATGATTTTTACATCTTCCAAAGGTTTATTACCTTCATATCTACTTGTTGTTGGAACACTTTCGATTTTCTTAACTACATCAAAACCTTCTTTAACATAACCAAAAATTGTATGTCTTCCATTTAACCAATATGTTGGAACTGTTGTAATAAAAAATTGACTTCCATTAGTATTTGGACCTGCGTTCGCCATTGCAAGAATTCCTGCCTTATCAAATACTGCATTTGGAGCAAATTCATCTGCAAATTTTCCACCCCAAATTGACTCACCACCAGCACCAGTTCCTGTTGGATCTCCACCTTGAATCATAAAGTCTTTTATAACTCTATGAAAAATAAGACCATTGTAATAACCATTTTTTGAATGTGTTACAAAGTTTTCTACAGCTTTTGGAGCTAAATCAGCTCTTAACTCTATTTTTATATTTCCTTTTGAAGTTTCAATCGTTGCAATAGGATTTGAAGCTTGCAAAAGTAAAACAAATGAAAAAAGAATAAAGAATATTTTTTTCATGAACAACCCTCTACATAGTAAATTTAATAAATAGTATCTTATTTTATATTTAAAGAAACATAAAAGAATTTTTTTTAGTTGAATTTAAATAAAAAGTGTTAAAATTCAGAAAATTGTTATAAAATGCTCTCAAAAAGGAAAAATTATGGAAATGCCAAGTATTCCCCAACCAACATTTTATATATTTAAGTGTGAACAATCATCACCTCCTGGAATGCCAAAACCATCATGTGTAAATGAGAATACGAGAGATTTATTCAATTATACCGCACAAAGTTTAATGAAAGCAGGGATTATGGGACCTGTTCAAATTGTAAGAACTTCATGTTTAGGAAGATGTCAAATGGGACCTTTAATGTTAGTGGAACCTGGACATCATATGTATGCTTCTGTGTCTAAGGAAAAAATAGATAAAATCATAGAAGAACATATATTAGGTGGAAACCCTGTTGAGGAGTATTTAATATCTTCTCAATTCTGGGGTGAACCTGTTAATTTAGTACAATAATAAAGGAATTAATATATGACATTTGATATGCTTTATAGTAAAATTCATAGAGCAACTGTTACAGATGCAAATTTGAATTACGTTGGCTCAATCACTATAGATGAAGATTTAATGAAAGCTTCAGCTCTTAGAGTAGGACAAAAAGTTGAAATCGTAAATGTAAACAATGGTGAAAGATTTGCTACATATGTTATTAAAGGAAAAGCAGGTTCTAAAGATATGTGTCTTAATGGAGCAGCTGCTAGAAAAGTTGAAATAGGTGATAAAATTATTGTTATTTCATATGCTTCATATAGCGAAGCTGAACTTGAAAATTATAAACCAATTGTAGTTTTAGTTGATGATAAAAATAATATAGAATTAATCACAAATGAATTAGTAGGAAGTGATCATGTTTGAGGGGATTGATTTAAAAAACCTAAATTTAGGTGATATGTTAAACCAATTTCAAGATATGGCAAAAAATGCTAAAGATGAAAATGCTTCAAGAATTTTTACATCAAAAGCTGGTGGTGGAATGATTGAAATTTCTATTAATGGAAATTCTGAAGTAATAGATTTAAAGATAGATGATTCATTACTTGAAGATAAAGATTCCTTACAAATTTTATTAATTTCATGTATGAACGATGTTATAAAACAAAGTGATGAAAACAAAAAAATGTTGGCTATGAATATGATGGGTGGACTAGGTTCTTTTGGACAAAAATAACTCTATGGAAAAATTACTATCTTTATTTGAAGAATATTTATTAAATAATCTTCCTAACTCAAAAACTTTTCATCCTCATTTTGAAGATGCCTTATCTGATATGTTAAAAGCAGGTGGAAAGAGATTTCGTCCTATGCTTTTATTATCTGTTGTAAAATCAAATAAAAGCTTATTAATTCCTAACTCTTTACCTATTGCCTTAGGTTTAGAATTTTTACATACATATTCACTTGTACATGATGACCTTCCTGCAATGGATAATGCTGATTTAAGAAGAGGTTTTCAAACTCTGCATAAAAAATATGATGAAGTAACAGCTATTTTAGTTGGGGATGCTTTAAATACACATGCTTTTAATCTATTAGCAAATGCTTCTTTATCAAATGATATTAAAATTGAATTAGTTAAATGTTTAAGTTCGAATGGTGGAATTGATGGTATGATAATTGGTCAAGCTATTGATTGTTTCTTTGAAAATCAAAAATTAGAGTTAAATCAACTTGAATTTTTGCATATTCATAAAACGGCAAAATTGATAGCTGCAAGTTTAAAAATGGGTGCAATTATTTGTGAATACGATTTAAACACTCAAGAAAAATTATATAATTTTGGTATTGATTTAGGATTATTATTTCAAATACAAGACGATATTATAGATGAAACTTGCACTTCACAAGAAGCTGGGAAAACTACACAAAATGATACAAGTAAAAACTCTTTTGTAAATTTATTAGGACTAACTGGGGCTATTAAAAGCGCAGATGAATTAGCTTTAAAATGTGCAAATATTCTTAATACATTTGATGAAAATCTAAAACTATCTTTAGAAGAGTTACTTCTAAAATATATTAATAGACATAAATAAAATTCTAAACTCTTAGTCAAATTAACTCAAACCTCTTGACAAAATTTGTTTATTTTAATAAAATTTAGCACTTAGAATTTAAGAGTGCTAAATGTCTAAGTTTTAAAAGAAATACAATTATAATAAAGGAAATACCATGAATTTTAGACCACTAGGTGAAAGAGTTCTTGTAAAAAGAACAGAAGTAGAAAACAAAACTGCAAGTGGAATCTATATTCCAGATAATGCAAAAGAGAAACCACATACAGCAGAAGTTGTAGCAATTGGAAATAAAGTAGAAGATATTAAAGTTGGTGATACGATTGTATTTGAACAATTTAGAGGTACAGAATTTAAACTTGATGGTCAAGAATATCTTATCTTAAATATTGAAAATGTTATAGGAGTAATGTAATGGCAAAAGAAGTTTTATTTAGTGATAACGCAAGAAATAGATTATACGCAGGTGTTGAAAAATTAGCAGATGCTGTAAAAGTTACAATGGGTCCAAGAGGAAGAAATGTATTATTACAAAAATCTTTCGGAGCTCCAACAATTACAAAAGATGGTGTATCAGTTGCTAGAGAAATCGAATTAAAAGATACTTTAGAAAATATGGGAGCACAACTTGTAAAAGAAGTTGCTTCTAAAACTGCTGATGAAGCAGGAGATGGAACAACAACTGCTACTATCTTAGCTCACTCAATCTTCAAAGAGGGATTAAGAAATGTAACAGCAGGAGCAAATCCAATTATCTTAAAAAGAGGTATGGATAAAGCAACTGAAGCTATTTTAGCTGAACTTAAAAAAGCTTCAAGAGTTGTTGCTAATAAAACTGAAATTGAGCAAGTTGCTACAATTTCTGCTAACTCTGATAAAGCAATTGGAGCTATGATTGCTGAAGCTATGGATAAAGTTGGAAAAGATGGTGTTATCACTGTTGAAGAAGCAAAAGGTATCTCTGATGAATTAGCTGTTGTTGAAGGTATGCAGTTTGATAGAGGATATTTATCTCCATATTTTGTAACAAATGCTGAAAAAATGATTGGTGAATTTAACAATCCATTTATTTTATTATATGACAAAAAAATCTCTTCTTTAAAAGAGATGTTACCAATTTTAGAATCTGTTAATCAATCTGGACGTCCTTTAGTAATTATTGCAGAAGATGTTGATGGTGAAGCATTAGCAACACTGGTAGTAAATAGATTAAGAGGTTCTTTAAATATTGCAGCTGTTAAAGCTCCAGGATTTGGTGATAGAAGAAAAGCTATGCTTGAAGATATTGCTGTATTAACTGGTGGAACTGTAATTTCTGAAGAGATGGGAATGAAACTTGAAACTGCTGATTTCTCTTGTTTAGGAACTGCTTCAAAAGTTGTTATTGATAAAGATAATACAACTTTAGTTGATGGAAATGGTGATAAAGAAAGAGTAAAAGCTAGAGTTAATCAAATCAAAGCTGAAATTTCTAATACAACTTCTGATTATGATAAAGAAAAATTACAAGAAAGACTTGCAAAATTAAGTGGAGGAGTAGCTGTTATTAAAGTTGGAGCTGCATCTGAGACTGAAATGAAAGAGAAAAAAGATAGAGTTGATGATGCATTAAGTGCAACAAGAGCTGCTGTTGAAGAAGGTATTGTAATTGGTGGAGGAGCTGCACTAATCAGAGCTGCTGCTAAAGTTAAACTAGAACTTGAAGGTGATGAAGCAATTGGTGCTGCAATCATTTTTAGAGCTATTAAAGCGCCTTTAAAACAAATTGCTACAAATGCTGGGTTTGATGCTGGTGTTGTTGCAAATGAAGTTGAAAAATCTACAAATGAAAATTTAGGATTTAATGCTGCAACTGGTGAATATGTAGATATGTTTGAAGCTGGAATTGTTGACCCTGCAAAAGTTGAAAGAGTTGCAATGCAAAATGCTGTTTCAGTTGCATCACTTTTATTAACTACAGAAGCTACAGTTACAGATATTAAAGAAGATAAACCATCAATGCCTTCTATGCCAGACATGGGTGGAATGGGTGGAATGCCAGGAATGATGTAGTTTTTTATAAAATTATGTTGTGATTAAAAAGGACAAGGGGTTTCTCTAGTCCTTTTTTTATTTCTTGATTAATAAATAAGTTGATTTAGGATGAAATTACTTATGTGTAAAGAGAGAATTTGTATATTATCAAAAAAAAATGGGTTCTAGAAACTCTTAGACCAGAACCCATTTAAATATTATTTTTTAGTAAATAGACTCATATTTACTAAAGCTTACTTGAAAGTAAACTTATAACTAAATTAATGTTTAACAACCGTAAAAAGGTAAAAGTTTGTCATTCGCACCTCCAAATTGTTTTAAGATATGTAATTATAACATCTTTTTAGATTAAAACAAACTGAATCTAGAAAAATTATTTATTCTTAAAAGATAATATAATTGTAGTTCCAAAATTCTCTTTACTTTTAATTGTGACATCTGCTTTGTGTATATCAATAATTTTTTTAACAATTGACATTCCAAGACCAGTTCCACCTGAGTTTTTATTTCTACTTTTATCTGTTCTATAAAATTTTTCAAATATTTTATTCTGTTCTTTTTTTTCAATCCCTATTCCAAAATCTTGAATACTAATATTAAATAATTCATCTTTCTTATAAGACTTTACTAATATTTCTGAATTTTCATGACTAAATTGAATTGCATTTTTTAAAATATTTTTAATTGCAATTTTTAAAAGATTAGAATAACCCCTTATTTCAATAGTATCAATTAGATTAAATTTAATTTTGATTTGATGAAGTTTTGCAAAATTTTTAACTTCATTTATTGATTCATCTATAATTTCATCAAAATATGTAAGTGTTTGCATATCATTAGAAATTAGATCTTTTTCATTTTTTGCTAAAAAAAGTAAATCATTTATAGTTTGTTCAATTACAATAACTTCTTCAAGGGATGTATTTAAGGTTTGTTTATATTCCTCTAAACTTCTATCTTTTCGTAAGGCAATTTCCATTTCACCTTTTATAATAGTAAGGGGCGTTTTTAATTCATGAGAAGCATCGGAACTAAATTGAGAAATTCTTTCAAAAGAAGATTCTAATCTTTCAAGAAGATTGTTTATTTCATTTATTAATTGGTTTATTTCATCTTGATTATTTGAGCTTTTTAATCTAGCTGTTAAATCAATTGCTGTTATGCTTTTTAATTCTTCTAATACTTTTTCTATTGGTGAAAAAGATTTATATATTAAAAAATTACCTCCAATAACTGCAAATATTAAAACAATAGGAACAATAAAAAATAAAATATAAAGTAAATTTTCTAATGTTGTCCAAAGCATATCTTTAGTTGTAGCAATTTCAACTATAATTTTTAAAGAAGCATTAAAATTTATTTTTATTCTACTAACTAAATAAATATCTTGCTCTTGAAAATTAATAACACCATCTTTTAAAGAATCTAAATATGTATTGTCACTATGTAAATCATTTGGGAAATTTGATGTTTGTATTATTTTTGTATTATCTTTATTATCTAATATTCTAATATATAAAGGTTCAAAATTGTATTCTTTTTCTTCATCTAATTCATTATCTACAATGTTATTTTTTTCTTTTAAATCATCCACAATATCAAGAAGTATTACTTTTAAAGTAGCTTGATATCTGTCTAAAGTAGAAATTTCCAAAGCTTTGTAAATAGAAAAAGAAAAAATTACAAGAACGATTACTTGTATAAAAAAACTATAAATAAGAAGTTTTTTCTTTATTGATAAATTAGTTGTCACTTATTCTAAATCCAATCCCACGTACAGTTTTAATTAGTTTTAAATCAAAATTTTTATCAATTTTATTTCTTAATCTGTAAATATAAACATTTACAATATTACTCATATTTGAATCTTCAAAAGATGATAGAGCTGAATTTATTGCAGTTTCACTTAAAACTCTATTTTTGTTTTTTATAAGATATTCTAAAAGTGTGAACTCTTTTGATGTAAGAACTATATTTTCATTTGCTCTTTTGGCTGTTTTATTTAATAAATCAAGTTCTAAATCAGCTATTGTAATTTTTGTTTGAATTGAGCTTTTCACTCTCAATTGCACTCTTATTCTTGCTAATAATTCAGCAAAAGAGAAAGGTTTAGCTAAATAATCATTTGCACCAATATCTAAACCTTTGATTTTATCTTCAATTGAATCTTTTGCAGTTAACATAATGATTGGAGTTTGATTATTTGAACTTCTTAAACTCTTGCAAACTTCAATTCCATCTTTAACTGGAAGCATAATATCAAGTAAGATTAAATCATACTCATTTACACTTGCTAAATATAAACCTTCATCTCCATTTGTTGCAGAATCAACTACATAACACTCTTCAATTAAGCCTTTTTTTAAAAAGTTAATTATTTTTAGGTCGTCTTCTATTATTAATATTTTCATAAATTATTCTACAATTTTTGTTATTAATTTTACTATTGTTATTTCTGCATTTGCCTTATATCTAAAATTAATTCCCCAAGTTCCAATTCCTTTATTTACATAAATTGCTGTATTTTGTTTATAAAAAAGTCCTGCTAAAAAAGGTTGAACAAGTTTTACTAAATAATGGAAAGGATAAATCTGTCCACCATGTGTATGTCCACATAAAAAAAGTGTTGAGTTTGAGTTTAGGGCAATTTTGTAATCTTTTGGTTGATGTGCTAAAAAAATTGAGGGTTCATTTTTTAAGTAGTTTTCTATTTGTTTTTCTTCTCTTTTGATTTTAAAAAACTTAGAAAATCTATCTGGAAGTCCAGCTAAAAAAATTGTTTCATTTTTATAGATAAACTCTTTGCAATTATTATCCATAAAAATGAAATTAAAAAGCTCTTTTTTTAAATCTTCTAAACCATAAAAGAGGTCATGATTTCCACTTATATAATAAACAACTCCTTTTAATTCATTTAAAATCTGAAGTTTTTCTTTTATAAACTTTACTTTTGTATCAATTATATCGCCAGTTATTACCACAAAATCAAAAATCAAATTATTACACAAAAATACAAGTTCTTTAAGTTGGGAAATAGTTGTTTTTTTATTTATATGTAAATCGCTTAAATGCAAGATTTTTAAATCATTTAGTTTTTCATTTTTTACAAATATTTCAACTGTTTGAAAATTAGAAAGAGTCATTTTAGAACCCTTTCTAACTCTTCTTTTGAAGAGATATATTTTATATCTTTTACGATTCCATCTTTTATTAAATAAACTGTTATTTTGCCCTCTTGTTCTAAAAATCTTTTGCTATTTTCATTATAAATTAATAGCACATTATATTTATAATCTCTAAGTTCTGGAATTGTAAATAGTTTTACAATAATTTGTGAAGTTTTTGAAATATTATTTATAAAAATAGCATGTTTGTTTTCTAAAAAATCGCTATTTTTTGCAGATAAAAAATCATTTACTAACTTTGCATCTTCTTTTTGAAAGGCAATAATAATCATTGAAATTTCACTATTTATTGTATAAATTCTATCAAATTGATTTGGTAGTGAAAAAGTACTTATTTTATCATCTATTTTTAAAGTTGCTGCCTTTGCAAAAAAACAAAGTAGGGTTAATAAAATAAGTTTTCTTTTCATCTATCTAACTTCTAAATTGATATTATAAGAAATATCAATTTGATTTCTAACTGTTAAAAACATCATTTTTGGTGGTTCCATTGAAAAATCTGTAAGATTAAATGAGAAATTTCCTTTAAGAGAAATTAGATTATTAGCTTGAGTTATAGATACTTTTGCTTTTAGATTTTTTGAAATACCATTTAAAGTTAAAACACCTTGTAATTCATAATCATTCCCAACTTTTGTAATACTTCTAATATCGCAAGAAATAGTTTTATATTTCTCAATATTTAGCAGTTTATACATATGTTCATCTCTAGTTTTTTCATCACTAATTAAAGATAAAGTATCAAAATAGATTTTGCCTTTGATTGATTCTATTGAATCATTCATTGTTAAATCAGCTCTAACATCTTTTGTAGATGGATTTATTTGACTATCTCCAAAAACTTCTGTGTGAGCAATTATCTCACCATTTTGAACACTAAGATTACTTGCATTTGCAAATAAAACTAAACTTAAAATTATTAATAACTTAAACATATTCTATCTCCTTGTTATTTGGTTTATATTCGCCAATCATTATTTTAAGTATTACTACTAATAAAACAATTGGAACAAATAAAATTAGATTTGCCAAAGCTACAAAAAGCCCAGCACCAGAAGCCATCCAACCAATAAAAATCATATAAAATGTAATAGTTCTAAAATCTTTTTTTATAATTGTTTGTAAAATTACTACATTGTAATAAGATATTACAACTGGATAAATCATTGATAAAATATATCCCTCCCTTAAAAAATAAAATAAATATGAAAGTGCAAATAAAGTTATGATTAATAGGCTTTTTTGATTTTTATCAAATTTGAAATATAAAGCTGAAAAAACTCCGATTATATGGAAAAGTGCAATTTGAAAGGTAAACCCATCTCTCCAAATAGAAAGAGTAACATCTCTAGAAAGTGATTCGAAAAGTGTAGAATCTAAAAATACCCATAAAATCATCATTAATAATGGAAATTCCATATTAGAATTTTGAGTAAACTTTTCTTTTGGTAAAAATCTTGAAGCAACTAAAGTAATAGTTGTTAATATAATTGCAATAATTCCTCTTTCATTAACTTCATAATTAAACAATAAAGTTCCAGTTACATAAGAAAGACAAAGTGCTAATCCTAACTCTAATAGTGTTGTTTTTTTGATTTCATTTATAATTAAAGGAGCTAATGAACCAACTGCAATTCCTAAAATAAATAGTGTTAAAAAATTGAAATTTGGATATAAGAAACTCATTAATAATTGGATTATTAAAAACAAAGAAATTCTATTTTTAAAATCAATTTTTATATATGAAACTAATAATGAACCAATTATTCCTCCAATTGGAAGAGGTGCAATTGAAAATAAATTCGAAGAAAAATATTCAACAATTCCAGTTTGAGCAATAAGTAAATAATAACAAAGTTCACTTGCTATAAAAAATATTAAAATTAATCTTTGCATAGGGTCTCCTTTTCATAAAAATAGATTAAATACGTAAATACAAAAGTCAAATCAAATAGACAAATTGCTAAGGCTTCAAAACCTAGCTTTCCACTTGCATATAAAGCAAAGAACATGGCACTTGCAAATACTCTAATAATTACACTTAGGTTTGTTAAAACTATTTGACTTGACGGATTTTTTAAAGCCATAAAATGAATAACACCCGTCATGCAAACAAAAGTAAATACAACATATTCATAAACTCCATTAAAGCTAAACCCAATTAGAGGATAAATGAAACTAGCAAGTAGTATTAAAAATATCCCACCAACTCCATCACTTAAGATTCCTGCAATATTGTAAAGTTCAAGTTTTGAATATATATTTTTTATTTTGATAAAAGCAAAAATAAACGCCAATGCAAATAATCCAAAAACTGTTCGTAAAACCCATAGATTCTCAGTTGGGATATGTATAAATCCAGCTTCAGTAAAACCAGAAATTGATAAAACTGTAAATATTCCTAAAAGTGCAAATAAGTAAAAATCTAAATAGATAGCTTTTTGAAGCTCTTTAATATAAGTTATAAACATAGAAATAACCATAAAAAATACAGCAATTCCCATTGCCACATGAGCGTGAGCTACAATTAAATCATTTCTATGAAAAAGCCATCTAATTTCAGGAATAAAGATAATATTCCCCTCAACATCCACAAATAAAAAGGCTAAGATAGAAATAAATAAAGCCTTTTTTGCATGGGGCAAGATGTCACTATCTTTAAACCATCTATATAAAAGTGGAACATATAAAAGTGTTAAGTATTGTAAAAACCACTCTTCATTATATGTTAGTGGTCCTAGAATAATTCTGTGTAATACAGAAGCAAAATAGAAAACAGTTGGAATAATCCAAAGCATATTCCATCTAGCTTTAAATTCACCAATATTTAGTAGTTTAATTATCAAATAATAAATTGGAAGTAAAGCTAAACTCATTCCTAAAGTATTGTCTCCATGAGGTCCAGATACAGTACTCTCAACTTGTCCAATAATTGGATTCATTAAAATCAATAAAGTAATAGGCGCAATAATCACAACTCTTAAACATACTTTTATCCATAATGGAAGAGTGTTTTTATAAAGTCTAATAAATTTGTATAAAGCAATAATATAAAATATACCACTCATTGCAAGTAAGAAATTTAACTCATATGCAAAATCATAAAAAGCCAAACCTCTGCTTTTTCCAAGTAATAAAGAAACCACCATAAATATAAGAAATATGAACCAAACAATTGTATAAATATTTAAATATCTTAATCCCTCTTTATCAAATCCAACTTCTTTGTTTATTAGTAAAAAAGGCAGATACGAAAGCATTAAAGGTACAAAACCATAAAGCATCAAAGAAATATGAATTGATCTCATATTTACTGGATTTAAAGTCTCTGAATTTATACTAAAACCCAGAAGATTTATAGAATAAATTATTCCAAATAAAAGTCCAAGTGCAAAAAATGCAATAGAAATTTTAAAGGTTCTTATTATAAAGTTATCAAAATTATTTAAGTTTTCCATCTTTTACCTCGTAAGTTATATCTGCTTTTAAAGCTAAGTTTTTATCATGTGTTGCCACGATTATTGTTGTTCCTTTTTTTGCTAAAATTGAAAAAAGCTCAAAAACATTTAATGAGTTTTTTGAATCTAAGTTTCCAGTTGGTTCATCTGCAAAAATTACCTTTGGATTATTTATTAAAGCTCTTGCAATTGCAACTCTTTGTCTTTGTCCTCCTGAGATTTCATTTGGATATTTGTCTATTAGATTTTCAATTCCTAAACTTTTTAATAAATCTAAAATCTCTTTTTTTGAAGCTTTTTCATTAGCAAGATTTATATTTTCTTTTACGCTTAAATAATTGATTAAATAATGAAATTGAAAAATAAAACCAATATTGTTTTTTCTAAAATCATCTATATTTTTTATATCTTTATAGTTTATGTTTTCATAAACAATATCACCACTAGTTGGTTTTAAAAGCGTTGATAAAACAGATAAAAGCGTAGATTTTCCACTTCCACTCTCTCCTATGATTGCTACAAATTCACCTTTTTTTATCTCTAAATTGATATTGTCTAAGGCTAAATCTTTATTATAATAGTGAGTTAAATTTCTGATTTTTATCATATTTTATTTCCTTGGATTAACTCAACTGGATCTGTTTTTGCTGCATTTAAAGCTGGAATTATTGAGCCAAAAATAGCCATAAAAATAGAAGTAATAAAGATATAAAATGCCAACTCATTTGAAATTTCACCATTTACATAACCTTGTAAACTTGAAGCACTTTTTATAAAATATAAAACTATATTTGAAAGAATAAAAGCACTAATAAAACTAAAAACTCCCAAAATAAAACTCTCAATCATTATTGAATAAACGATTTTTGAAGTACTAATTCCTAAAGCTCTTTTGATTCCAAATTCACTTTTTCTTTGATTTATTGTGATACTCATTAAACTTACAATTCCCAATAATCCCATAGAAAAAGCAATAAAGGAAATAACATTTGATGAGGTTTTTATGATTTTAAATTGATTATAGTTATCCACAAAATTTTGAGTTGATTTAGCATCTATTTGTTCATCTAAAGCTTTTATATTTTTTATTATCTCATCTACATTTGAGTTTAGTGTTGTATTTACCATAATCATTGAAGCTGATTTATTAAAAATCTCTCCTGCATCATTAATTGTTAAAACAACTCCACCATTTTCAAAACCAATTTCACTTTTAAAAACACCAGAAATTTTAAAACTTTTGTTTGCAATTTGAATTTCATTTTTATTTAGTAATTGTTCAAAAATAGATTTCCCAACTATTACTTCACCTTTAGATGGATAATTCCCTTCTATTAATTTGTAATTTTTGAATCTATTATCGCTCGCTCCATATATGGCAACAATTGGCAGTTTTTCAACTGGACTTGCTCCAACAATTAAGGCCGATGATTCTTTTACGTCTTTGATTTGATTTATTCTTTCTATTAAATTTATATTTACATTTGAAAAAAATGTATCAGAAATTTTTGCTTGAGTAATAATAATATCTCCATCACTTTTTAGCATTGATGAATACATTGTTATTATTCCATTTGAAATAGAACTAATTAAAAAAATTGATATTATTGAAAAAATTAGACTTAGATAAATAAGTATAGTTTTTAATTTATTAGCCATTAAAGCTTTAAATGCAAATGCAATCAAGATTATCCTTTTATATTTTTGAAAGTTTAATCTTTGAATATGAATTAACAATGAATTCAATATGAACTTTTCGTCATAATTGGATAGAATAACGAAAAAGAATGATTGGTAGAAAATGAAAAAAGAGTTAATAGAAATAATAAAAGAAGCTGGAAAGATTTTAAAAAAGGGATTTTACTCAAACAAAGATATTACTTTTAAAGCAAAAAAAGATTTAGTAACAGAGTTTGATGTGGCAGTTGAAACATATTTAAAAAAGAAATTCTCAAAAAAATTCAAAAAGTTTAATATAATCGCAGAAGAATCAGATAATGCAAATATAGAGTTTAATAATTCAATAATAATTGACCCAATAGATGGAACAACAAACTTTGTAAATGGAGTTCCTCATACTGCAATTTCTGTAGGAGTTTATAAAAATAAAAAGCCATATTTAGCAGTTGTATATAACCCAATTTTAGATGAATTATACACAGCAAAAATAGGAAAGGGTGCTTTTTTAAATGGTAAAAGATTAAAAGTAAGCCCTGAAGATAACTTTCAAAAATCACTTCTTGCAACTGGTTTTCCATATACAAGTGGAACAGATGAAAATGATTTAAATGATGTGGTAAAAAAAATAAAAGACGTACTTCCTTTATGTCAAGATTTAAGAAGATTAGGTTCAGCTGCACTTGATTTATGTTACGTGGCAAAGGGAGTTTATGAGGGATATTATGAAATGAATTTAAAAGCTTGGGATGTAAGTGCAGGAATTTTAATACTTACAGAAGCAGGTGGAAAAATTTCAAATATAAGTGGAGAAGAATATACTTTATTTGAAGATAAATATCTTGTTGCAACAAATGGTAAAATTCATAATGAGCTTGTGAAAAATTTGAATTTGTAAAATAACAGAAGAGTTACGAAAAGTACATATTTAGTAACTATTAAATATAATATATATAATAAATTTAAAAAGGTTTTTTTAATGTGTGGAATAGTTGGATATATAGGTAAAAAAAATACTACAAAAATATTATTAGATGGTTTAAAAGAGTTAGAGTATAGAGGTTATGATAGTGCTGGAATTGCAGTTCTTAAAGATAATAAAATTGATGTTTTTAAAGCTTTAGGAAAACTTGTAAATCTTGAAGAAAAAGTTAATGCAACTGCATCTACTAATTATGAGCTAGGAATTGGTCATACACGATGGGCAACACATGGAAAACCAACAGAATTAAACGCACATCCACATTTAGGTGAATATTCTTATGTGGTTCATAATGGAATTATTGAAAACTATAAAGAGTTAAAAGAAGAACTAACCGCAAAAGGTCATAAGTTTGTATCTCAAACAGATACAGAAGTTATAGTTCACCTATTTGAAAATTACTACAATAAATTAAATGATGCAAATCAATCTTTTAAAAATACAATTTCAAGATTAGAGGGTGCTTTTTCTATTTTATTAATCACAAAAGCTGAACCAACAAAAATATTTTTCTTTAAACATGGAAGCCCATTAATAGTTGCAAAGGGAAATGAAAAAGAGGAAGTTTTATTTTCATCATCTGATGCTCCTTTAATTGGCTTAGCTTCAAGTGTAGTTTATTTAGAAGATGGAATGGGTGGAGTTGCAAGTGCAAATGAAATAGAATTTTTTAATGATAATTACTCTTGGTCAAGTCTTCCTACTTCAAAACAGTTTGCTCAAAAAGATGGATATAGATTTTTTATGGAAAAAGAGATTTATGAGCAAAGTAGTGTTGTTAGTGATTGTATGCTTGGAAGAATTAAAGATAATGAAATTTTATTTGATGAAATTGAAGCTTCAATAATTGAGGGAATCAATGAAATAAAAATCTGTGCTTGTGGAACTTCATATCATGCAGGATTAACAGCTTCATATTTGTTTGAAAGACTTTCAAAAGTTAAGTGTAATGTTGAAATCGCAAGTGAGTTTAGATACAAAGATCCCCTTTTAACAAAAGATACTCTTTTTATCGTAATTTCTCAAAGTGGAGAAACTGCTGATACTTTAGAAGCTTTAAAAATGGCAAAAGCAGCAGGTCTTAAAACTTTAGTTGTTTGCAACGTTGATAACTCTTCAATGACAAGAGTAGCAGATGCTACAATTCTTACGCGTGCTGGAATTGAAAAAGGTGTTGCTTCAACAAAAGCATTCTCAACTCAAACAGTTGTTTTATGGATGTTAGCTTTATACTTTGCAAAAGCTAAAAATGTAATTTCAAATGAGCTTTTAGAAAATGAATTACATACTTTAAGAGAAGTGCCAAAAACCCTTTGTATTAGTGACAAAATCCATGAAAAAATGAAAAGATTATCAAAAAGATATTTACATGGACATGGATTTTTCTTCATAGGTAGGGATGTGTTTTTCCCACTTGCTTTAGAGGGTGCTTTAAAATTAAAAGAGATTTCATATTTACACGCTGAGGGTTATCCAGCAGGTGAAATGAAACACGGACCAATCGCCCTAGCTGATCCAGAACTTTTCACAATAGCACTAATGCCAAAAAATTTATTATATGATAAAATCAAATCAAATGTTGAAGAGTTAAGTGCACGTGATAGTACTATTTGTGCAATATCTCCACTTGATTTTGAATTAGCAGATGATTTTATAAAAATCAATAAAACAGACCATTATATGTTAGAATTTTTTGAGATGTTAATAGTTTTACAACTTTTTTCAATGGAAATTTCAATAAGACTTGGAAATGATGTTGATATGCCAAGGAATCTTGCAAAATCAGTAACGGTAGAATAGTGAAAAAGTATTTAGCATATATATTATTAATATTTTTATGCTATTTACTTTATGTAAATGAGGACTCAAAATATATTGTTGCAGGTGTTGGTATTTTTATCATCGGAATGCATTTTATGGAAGATGGGTTTAAACTTTTTAGTGGTGGAATCCTTGAAAAGATTATCTCTAAAAGTACAGATAATATCCCTAAATCTATTGGATTAGGAGTAGTTTCCACTGCAATACTTCAAAGTTCATCTTTAATTTCTATCATTGTAATCTCTTTTTTATCAGCAAAACTAATAAGTTTATCAGGAGCAATAGGAGTTGTTTTTGGCTCAAACGTTGGAACAACTGCAACTGCTTGGATAGTTTCTTCTTTTGGTATGAAAATAGATATTGCAGCTTTTGCTTTACCAATGATAATTTTTGGTGTGATTTTTAGATTCTTCAAACAAAAAAATGTTCAAGGAATTGGAAATATTTTTTTAGGTTTAGGATTTGTCTTTTTAGGTATTGGATACATGAAAGATGGATTTGAAGATTTAAAACAAGGAATTGACTTAGCGCAGTTTTCAGTTGAGGGATATTATGGAATTTTGATTTATATAGTTGTTGGTATCATAGCTACAGTTATTATTCAATCAAGTAGCGCAACCTTGGCTTTAACAATTACAGCTCTTGCAGCTGGTCAAATAATTTATATAAATGCAATTGCAATTGCAGTTGGAGCTAATATTGGTACAACAATAACTGCTGTTATGGCTGCAATGGTTTCAAATGCAAACAGCAAAAGAATGGCTCTTTCTCTACTTATATTTAATAGTATTACCGCTTTTATAATTGTAGTTATAATGTATCCTTTTATTGACTTTATTGATTATTTAGCTAAATTATTAGGTATAAGTAATGATGATTATTCTATGAAATTATCACTTTTTCATACAGTATTTAATATTCTAGGATTGATGATATTTTCATTTTTTATTCCAAAATTAGTAACTTTTTTGAAAAAACTATTTGTTGAAGATACCGAAGTTTATATTCAAAAAACTAAATATTTAGATTTAGAAGTTGTTGCTGTTCCCTTTGCTGCATTAAAAGCTACAAGAAAAGAGACAATTCATTTATATGATAATTCAAGTGAAGTTTTAAGCCACGCTATTATGTTACATCGTCATAGATATTTGGGAAAAACAGATATATCTTTAATTGTAAAAGAATCAACTGATTTAATTGAATTAGATATTGAAGATTTTTATCAAACAAGGATTAAATCACTTTATAGTGATATAATTGATTATTCAACTTATTTTATAAATAATCTTAATGATGAAGAAAAAATCTATTTATATGATTTAAGAACAGCATGTAGAGATATAGCGGAAGCTGTAAAAAATACACAAGAGTTACAAGAAAATATAAGTAAATATCTTTTAAGTAATAATAATTATATAAAAGATGAATATAACTACATTCGAGAAGCGATAGCAAAAACTATTAATACTATTAATGAGATAAAAAATAGTAAAGATGAAATTGATGTTCTTGCTAAAGCTGAACTGTTAAAAGAGTATCTAAAAAGCTTAGATGTAATTGCTACAGGACGAATAGATATATTAATTAGAGAGAAAAGAATTGATAAGAAAATGGCAACTACTTTACTAAATGATAGTGCCCATGCAAATAATGTAATCAATAAGTTGATAAATGTCGCTAAAGTGTTATGGATAGAAGATTTAACTATTAAACAATTAGGAGAAGATTATGAAGCTGGAAAAGATTTATGAAAAAGCCAAAAGTTACTTGTCATTAATAGATGATGAAGATATAAAAAAGAAAAAAGTAAAAAAACTTCAAGAAAAAATTGAAGATAAAATCACAAAACTAGAAAAGAAAATTAAAGATTCAAAGCAAGAAGATGAGAAAATTAAACTAAAAGAAGAGAAAGTCTTGCTTAAAAAGTTTAGAGAACAATTAAAAGAAAAAAACAAATAACTACTTTTTTTAGTTCTTATCTATTTGTTTTTTAGCTTTTTGTTTTGTATTAATTGAATCTAGTGAAAAGATTACTAAAGCTAACCATATAAGGCAAAAAGTGATTAGTTTATCAACTTTGAGTTCTTCATTATAAATAAATATTGCCAATAAAAAAGAACAAAACGGTCCTATGTACTGAAAAAATCCTAATGTTGATAATTTCATTCTAGTTGCTGCTCCATTAAACAAAAGCAATGGAATAATTGTAATTAATCCTCCCAAACAAAGCATTAAATCTATATATTCAGTAGTATGTAAAAAAGAAATTTTATTATTAATATATAGATAATAAATACCAATAATTGCAAAAGGTAATAATATTAATGTTTCAGTAAAAAGTCCCACAATTGAGCCCACATTTACTTTTTTTCTTATCATTCCATAAAAGGCAAAACTCAAAGCAAGACCGATTGAAACAAGAGGAATGTTTCCTAATGTAATTACTTGATAAAGAACTGCAAAAAAAGCGATAAATACGGCTGCATATTGATATTTTGTCATTCTTTCTTTGAAAAAAACATAACCTAAAAATATACTAACCAATGGATTAATAAAATAACCAAGTGAGGTTTCTATAATTTTATTATTCCCAACTGCCCAAATGAAAATTAGCCAATTTAATGAAATAAAAAAAGTTGACAGGGCTAAATATCTTAATTTTTTTACATTTTTTATTAGTTCTTTAAAAATTTCAATCTGTTTTGTAATAAAAAGTAGTGGAATTAAAATTAAAAATGACCAAAAAACTCTATGTATTAAAACTTCTAAAGGCTCAACACTTGCTACTTGTTTGAAATATATAGGAGCAATTGCACCCCAAATTAAAAAGGCAAATACAGCATACAATTGCCCTAGTTTTTCATTATTCAAAATAAAACCCTTTATATATAATTATAATTTATTCTATTCTATCAAATAATTAATTTTATATATAGAATAATATTGCCATTGATAAAAAGTAAATAACAGCAATTTTTAGCTAACATTAGAGACTTTTTGTCTTTATGGCAAATTGAATTCTTTAAATTTTTATTTTAAATTTCTTAATAAACTTAGAAAACAAAAAATGGAAAACAAAAGATGGAAAACAACTCAAGCATCGCTTGTGGAAAACAAAGGATGGAAAACAAAAATGGAAAAACAAACACAATACTTATTTACAAGTGAAGTTGTAAGCCCTGGACACCCAGATAAATGCGCAGATATAATAGCTGACTCTATCGTAGACAAATTAATAATTGCAGACAAAGATAGTAGAGTAGCTTCAGAGGTTTTTGTTGCAGGGAAACATGTTGTAATTGGTGGTGAAGTAAAATCATCAGCTCAATTATCAAATAAAGATTATGAAAAAATAGTAAAAGATGCATTAGCAAAAATTGGTTACGATGGAAAATCAGCTTTCACAAAAGAGCAATGTTTACATCCAGATGATGTGCAAGTTCAAGTTTTATTAAATCAACAATCACCTGATATTAATCAAGGTGTTGACCAAATTGATGGAGAAATAGGAGCTGGAGATCAAGGAATCATGTTTGGTTTTGCTTCAAGTGAAACAGCAGATTATATGCCAGCAGCTATAACATATGCAAGAATGTTATGTGATAAAGTTTATAATTATGCTTTAAAACATAATCAAAAATTAGGTGTTGATATTAAAACACAAGTTACAGTTGATTATGGGACAAAAGCTAATTTTGAAAATTGCAATCCACAAAAAATTCATACAATTGTTGTAAGTGCACCTTCAGTTGAGGGAATGCCAATTGAAGAAGTAAGAGAATTAATCCAAGGATTAATTGATGATTCAGGACTTCCTACAAATATGTATGATAAAAATTCAACAATTATTCATATTAATCCAACAGGAAGATATGTAAATCACTCTTCTTTACATGATAGTGGATTAACAGGAAGAAAATTAATTGTTGACTCATTTGGTGGATATTCACCAATTGGTGGAGGAGCACAAAGTTCTAAAGATTATACAAAAGTTGATAGATCTGGACTTTATGCTGCACGTTGGATTGCAAAACATATAGTTGCATCTGGACTCGCAAAAAAAGCAGTTGTGCAAATTTCTTATGCAATTGGAGTTGCACGACCAACATCAGTGTCTGTTGATACAATGGGTTCTTATACAAAATTTGATGATGATAAATTATCACAATTTGTAATGGATACTTTCCCATTAACACCAAGATGGATTACACAAAAATTTGCCTTAGACAAACCAAGTGAAAAAACATTTTTATATGCAGATGTAGCCGCACGTGGTCAAGTTGGACAAAGTGATTACCCTTGGGAAAAACTTGACGAATTAGATAAATTTGAAAATATTCAAAATTAATTAAAGGATTATTATGGATTTAAGAAACCTATTTAGCAAAATATCTTTTGATACAAAATCAAAAGAACAACCAACAAAAAAAGATGCACCAAGTCACTGGATTAAATGTCCTGAGTGTAGTGCATTAATGTTTTTTAAAGAGGTTGAAGCTCAAAATAATATTTGTCCAAAGTGTAATTTTCACATGAGAATTGGAGCAAAAAGAAGAATTGAAATTTTGACTGATAAAGATAGTTTTGTTGAATATGATGCTGAATTAAAACCAAATGATCCTTTAAAATTTGTTGATAAAACTTCATACAAAAAAAGAGTAGAAGAAGCACTTAAGAATACAGGGAAAACATCTTCTGTTGTAAGTGGTGAATGTACTATAAATGAAATACCAGTTCAATTAGTAGTTTTTGATTTTGCTTATATGGGTGGAAGTTTAGGTTCGGTTGAGGGTGAAAAAATAGTGAGAGCTGTAAATAGAGCAATCGAAAAACATCAAGGGCTGATTATTATTTCAGCTTCTGGTGGTGCTAGAATGCAAGAATCTACCTTTGCTTTAATGCAAATGGCAAAAACTTCAGCAGCACTTAAAAAATTAGATCATGCAAAACTTCCATTTATCTCTATTTTAACTGATCCAACAATGGGTGGAGTTTCAGCTTCTTTCGCATTTTTAGGTGACATTATTATGGCAGAACCAGGTGCTTTAGTTGGATTTGCAGGTCAAAGAGTTATTAAACAGACAATTGGAGCTGATTTACCAGCTGGCTTCCAAAGAGCGGAGTTCTTACTTAAAAATGGTTCTATTGATATGGTTGTTAATAGAGCTTCTATGAAACAAACCTTAACGGATTTATTAAGTATGTTTTCGAAAGAAAAGATTAGTTAATAGTTGATGACATCATCAAATTTTGAAAAAGCTTTGGGTTTTAAACTCGAAGCTTTTAACCTTTTATATGTTTTATGTGATTATGAAACACTACTGAAAAAAAACATCTCACTTGAAAATTTTGTAGAATTGTGTAAAAAAAATGATGTAAAAATAGTTCAATATAGAGATAAAATTTCATCTTTGCAAGAGCAAAAAATAAATCTTTTATATCTGAAATCACATCTTAATATTCCAATAATTATAAATGATAAAATAGATTTAATTGAATATGCAGATGGTTTACATCTAGGACAAGAAGATTTTTTTAAGATTCATAAGGATAAAAAACTAGCAGTAAAATTAATTAGATTAAAAATAAAAGACAAATTACTTGGACTTTCAACTCACAATGAAATAGAAATTTTAGAGGCTAATGAATTAGGCATAGATATGATTGGACTTGGTGCTTATAAAAATACAAGTACAAAAGATGTATCTACAATTTTAGGTTCTAAAATTTCATATTTAGCAAAAATATCAAAACATCCAGTTTGTGCTATTGGTGGAGTAAAAAAAGAAGATCTTATAGAAAATATTAGATTTAATGTAGTAGGAAGTGGATTTTATGAAGATTAATATTTATTCAATAATTAAACCCTCAAAAGATGAGTTTGATACGCTAATAAAAGAATTTATAAAAATGTCTTCAAAATATGCAAAGGTTGAAGTTTTTTATATATTTAATAAAAATATAGCAAAAGCTCAAACTATTGGAGAAAAAGAGGCTCAACAATCTTATAGTGAAACCTATGAGCCTTTACTTAAAGGTTATAATATTGCCCTTGATGTTCTTGGTAAAAAAGTTGATACTTATGCTTTTTCAGCACTACTTGAAGATAAAAATGAAGTAAACTTTTTTATAGGTGGTGCTTATGGTTTTCAAAGGGATTTTTTGACTAAATGTGATATGACAATCTCTTTGAGTGATTTAACAATGGCTCATAAAGTTGCCAATGTAGTTTTAACTGAACAGATATTTAGAGCCTTAAGTATTCAAAATAATCATCCATATCATAAGTAATTTATAAACATTTTTGTATAATGGAAAAATAATAAAGAGTTCGTATAATAAAAAGGATAGAAAATGGGTTTTAAGAAATATTTTATTTTCTCAATAATTTTAATTGTTGCCATATTTGGTTACGTGTATAGTTTAGACTTAGGTGAATATACTGTTTCAGTATTTGATTATACACTTGCCTTGCCAGTTGCAGCGTGGTTAATAGTTCCAATAACTTTACTTGCATTGGCAACTTATGTACATATTTTATGGTATGGGATACTTAAGTATTTTATACAAAGAGCTATATCAAAAGATTATGAGACAATAATTAAAAGTATAAAATCAAACTTACTTGAAAAAGATGATACTTTTAAATTTAAAACAGTTGAGTTTAAAAACTTATTTTCAATTCTTGCTCAATTAAAATTAGAGGTACAAGCTAATAGATTTTCTTGTATTGATGAGGAATTAAATAAAATTGTTGCAAGTATTCAAGATATAAAAGATGGAAAATTTGTAAGTGATAAAGTAATTAAATTAACTGAAACAACTAAATTAGCTAATTTAAATATGCTAAATAAAGTTAATGAACAAATTGATTTTGCAGTTGATGTTCTTAAAAAACCAGAAAATTTTTCTACTAATGTTATAACACAATCTTTTGAAAATGTATTAGCTGAAAAAAGTATGACAACGATAAAAAAACTTTATAAAAATATTAAATTAGATAAAGAAATGTCTATGAAACTTTTTGAAAAAGATGTTGAAAACAATGAGTTTGGATTTACATCTGAAGAGATATTAAAAATTGTTAAAGATTTAGATTATGATAAAAATGATTATTTAATGCTAGCAAAAAAATATGAAACAATTTTAAAACCAGATCAAATTATTGAACTATTTGAAAAACTATCATCTGAAATAGAAGATGCAATTCCTGCTTATTTACACGTTTTATTTGAATATGAAATGATTGATAAAGCAAGAGATCTTTTAGTAAATTCAAAAAATGATGAATACACTGCTTTTAAAGCTTTATTAGATTTAAAAGAAGCAGGGAAATATTATAACTTAGAAGCGATATCTTACAAATAATGAATAAAAAACTTGATTTTAGCCGACCCCTTGTGGTGTTGGCACCACTTGCTGGATATACTGACTTACCTTTTCGTTCAGTTGTTAAAAAATTTGGAGCGGATTTAACTATTTCTGAGATGATTTCATCAAATGCTTTAGTTTATAAATCAGAACGAACTCTTAAAATGATAGAAAAATCTCCAACTGAAGATCCATATTTTGTTCAAATTGCTGGAAATAAAATGGAACTAATCAGAGATGCAGTTTTAATTTTAAATGAAATAGATGGAATAGATGGAATTGATTTAAACTGTGGATGCCCTGCACCAAAGGTTTTTAATCATGGTTCTGGTTCAAATCTTTTAGGAGATTTAAAAAAACTTGAAGAGATGCTCTCAACTGTAAAAAAATATTCAAATAAACAATATACAAGTGCAAAAGTAAGACTTGGTGTTAATGAAAAAATTCCAGTAGAAATTGGAAAAGCTGTTGAAGCTTGTGGAGTTGATTTTGTATCTGTTCATGGAAGAACAAGAGCAGGAAAGTATAAAGCTCCTGTTGATTATGATGCAATTAAAGCGATGAAAGAAGCTATCTCTATTCCTGTTATTGCTAATGGTGATATTAAAGATTATGATAAAGCAAAAGAAGTTTTAGAGTATACAAAAGCTGATGGTGTAATGATTGGTCGAGGTGCAATTGGAAAACCTTGGGTTTTTTATCAATTAAAACATGGAATTGAAGATATTTCAAATGAGATGAAAAAAGAGATTATTCTAGAACATTTTGATGCGATGCTTAAATTTCATGGACCACATGGTGCTATTATGTTTAGAAAATTACTACACTCTTACTCAAAAGGGTATACAGGCGCAAATGAATTTAGAGATATTGTTAATAAAATCTCTGATATTAGTGTTATGCGAGATATGATAGAAAACTTTTTTTAAACTTTTTTAATATGATTCAAAAGTTATTTAGATAGAATATTGCACTTTATAAAAAATAAAGAAAATTATATATAGTTTTAATAAAGGAAATATTTGACTAAATACTATTTTGAATTAACTCTAAAACCAGAAAGTAATTTTGAACTTTTTGTAGATTTATTAAATGCAATTACAACTGATGCTATTGAAGAACTAGATGAGACTTTAATAATTAGAAGTGAAGAAGAACTAACTGATTTAATATTTGGTATTGAAGAGTTTGCAAAAGCACTAAATGAAAAATGTGAAATCACTTATGAAAAAAAAGAGAATATTGATTGGATAAAAGAGTATCAGCAATCTGTAAAAGCAGTTGAAGTAGGTAACTTTTTTATAAGACCGTCTTGGGTAGAGAAAAAAGATGGGAAAATTGATATTATAATTAATCCTGCATTATCTTTTGGTTCAGGTCATCATGAAACTACATCTTCTTGTATTGAAGCTATTGATGAGTTTGTAACTTCTAATCAAACAGTTTTAGATGTTGGAACAGGAAGTGGAATTCTTGCAATTGCAGCTGCAAAAAAAGATTGTATAGTTGACATTTGTGATACGGATGAAGTTTGTGTAATTGATACAAAAGCTAATTTTGAATTAAATGATGTAAAATTTAATGACTCATGGGTAGGCTCTACGAATAAAACAACTAAAAAATATGATGTAGTAATTGCAAATATTGTTGCAGATGTTCTTGTAATGATAGCCTCAGATTTAAAGAAATGTTTAAATGAAGATGGTATATTGATAATTTCAGGTATTTTGGATAAACATATTAACAGAGTATTAAGTAAATTTAATGATTTAGAACAAATCAAACTTATTCATAAAAATGAGTGGATGAGTGTTGTATTTAAAAAAAATAAGGAGTTTTAGTTATGGCAAAAAAACAACAAAACAACAATTCAAATAATAACAATAACAGCAATGGCAATAATAATGGGAATGGTAATAATTTTTTCAATAATAATCCATTATTAATTTTTGTAATTTTTTCTATAGTTACAATATTTGTTTTTAAAGCAATTTTCCCTGAAAATCAAATGGGAGCAGATGCTACTAATTCAAATATTCAAGCCTTTGGACAAACATCTAATAAAACAATTGCATATTCAGATTTAAAAGCTTTAATTAGCTCAGGAAAAATAGATTATGTAGGTATTGGAAATACACAAATTAAAGCTATCTCAAAAGCAGGAACAGGTTCTGTTACTACATATACTGCAAGAAGAGTAGTTCCTGATAACACTTTAATTCCAGAATTAGAGAAAAATAATATCTCTTATGGTGGAATAAATGAAGAAAATATCCTTTCAGATATTTTATTTGGATGGGTTTTACCTATATTTATTTTCTTTGCTATTTGGATGTTTATTGCAAAAAGAATGCAAAAATCTATGGGTGGAGGTTCAGGAGGAATTCTTGGAATTGGATCATCTAAAAAAATGATTAATTCTGAAAAACCAAATGTAACTTTTGATGATATGGCTGGAAATAAAGAGGCGAAGGAAGAAGTTCAAGAAATTGTTGATTTCTTAAAATCACCAGATAGATATGTAAGACTTGGAGCTCAAATTCCAAAAGGTGTTTTATTAGTTGGACCTCCAGGTACAGGTAAAACTCTTTTAGCAAAAGCAGTTGCAGGTGAAGCAAATGTTGAATTTTTATCAGTTTCTGGTTCTGCATTTATTGAAATGTTTGTTGGAGTTGGAGCTAGTAGAGTTAGAGATTTATTCGAACAAGCAAAAAAAGTTGCACCTGCTATTATTTTTATTGATGAAATTGATGCAATTGGTAAAAGTAGAGCCTCTGGTGGTCCAATGGGTGGAAATGATGAGAGAGAACAAACTTTAAATCAGTTATTAGCTGAAATGGATGGGTTCTCAACTGAATATGCTCCTGTAATCGTATTAGCAGCAACTAATAGACCAGAAGTTTTAGATCCAGCACTTTTAAGACCAGGAAGATTTGATAGACAAGTTTTAGTTGATAAACCTGATTATGAGGGTAGAGTTGAAATTTTAAATGTACATATTAAAGGTGTAAAACTTGGAAAAAATGTAGATTTAAAAGAGATTGCAAAAATGACAGCAGGCCTTGCAGGTGCAGATTTAGCAAATATTATAAATGAAGCTGCATTACTTGCTGGTCGTGCTTCTAAAGATCAAGTTGATCCAAGTGATTTTAAAGAAGCAGTTGAGCGACAAATAGCTGGTTTAGAGAAAAAATCAAAAAGAATTTCTCCAAAAGAGAGAAAAATCGTAGCATATCACGAATCAGGGCATGCATTAATTGCTGAGATTACAAAAGGTGCAAATAAAGTAAATAAAGTTTCAATTGTTCCAAGAGGACTAGCTGCTTTAGGATATACACTTAATACTCCTGAAGAGAATAAATATTTAATGCAAAAACATGAGCTAATTGCTGAAGTTGATGTATTACTTGGCGGAAGAGCTGCTGAAGAGGTATTTATTGGTGAGATTTCAACAGGTGCTGGAAATGACCTTGAAAGAGCAACTGGAATTATTAAATCAATGGCTACTGTTTACGGTATGAGTGAAATTGCTGGATTGATGGTTCTTGAAAAAAGATCTAATCAATTCTTAGGTGGACAAACTCAAAAAGATTTCTCTGATGCAATGGCTAAAGATTTAGATGATCATACTAAAAATCTATTAAATGAAAGATATGAAATTGTCTTACAAAAACTAAGAGAAAATAGTGTTGCAATTGAAGAAATGACTGCTGAGTTATTAGAAATTGAAGTAATTTCAGGTGAAAGAGTTAGAGAAATTATCACATTAAATGGTGGAACAGTATTTATTGATGGTGATTTACATAGTGATGCCATTGCTGAAATAAAAGAAGAAACTATAATTGAAGATAATTCAACAAATAGTGACGAAACAACTGAAAATAAATAAGTTTTCAATCTACTTTTTAGGGTAAAAAACTTTTTAGTTTTTTACCCCACTTTTTAACATTTTTAATCAAATATTATTTTTTATTAATTTAAGTTATAATTGAAGAATAATTATTACAATATAGGAATACAATGAACACTTTTTTTTACATATTATTTAATTTAAATACAAATTTGAAAAGGAGTATCTCATAATGTCAAAAATATTTAGAAGAGTTTTCCTCTTAAATTTTTTAATTTTATTTGTTGCTTTATTATCATATTCACAATTAACAAATTTATTTTTTCAAAAAGATTTTTTTTATTTAGTAATTATTTTAACTTTATCTTCAATAATAATCTCTTATTTAGTTTCAAAGATAATTATTTTACCAATAGTTTTAAATTTAAAAAACTCAAAAGAAGAGTTTGAAAAATTCAACAACGATATGAAAAATCAAAGTCATCAGAAATCTTTTGAATTAGAATTAGTAAATTCAGCTTTGCAAGAAAAAGCAAAAGAACAAAAAGAATTAGCTGAAACATTACAAGAAAAATTAACTTTTGAAATTATAAATAGAGAAAAAAAAGAGCAATTATTAATTCATCAATCAAGATTAGCTGGAATTGGGAAAATTTCAATTAATATGCTCAATGAGTGTGAAGAATCGATTTCAAGTGTGAATTTTATTCTACAAAATATTAATACAATTCATAAACAAATTGATTTTAAAAATGAGTTAGTAAATAAATCAATGGAACAACTTCATAGGGTAATTAATGAAATGCAGATGAAAAATGAAGAATTGAAAAATTTTATTAAACCAAATGAAGAAAAAAAAGAGTTTCATTTAGACGAAATAGTTATGAAATCTTTAGAAATGCTTGAAGAGACTTTTATGAATCATCATATTAAAATTGATTATAACTTTAGTAAATCAATTACTTTATATGGTTTTCCAACTGAATTCTCTCAAGTAATTTTTAATATTCTTCAAAATGCAAAAGATGCTCTAATTGAAAAAGATGTTCTTGTTAAAAAAGTTTTTATTAGTATTAAAAAAGATAATGATTTTGCAAGTGTTACAATAGTAGATAATGCAGGAGGAATTGCAAAAAATATAATTGAGGATATATTTGAGCCATACTTTACAACTAAATCATATAGAAAAGCTTCTGGTTTAGGGCTTTTTATCTCTAAAATTATAATTGAAGAAAATATGCAAGGAAAATTAGATTTTGAGAATGCAAGTGAGGGCGCTAAGTTTACGATTAAAATACCATTTTTTGAAGAAAACAAATGAAAGCAAAAAAAGATTTCTTTGAAAATTTAAAAAAATTATCTCTTTTATATGTTGAAGATGATGACAGTACAAGAGAAGAATTGGAATTTTTTTTAAAGAATAAAGTAAAAGAACTTTACGTAGCAAAAAATGGACAAGAGGGTTTTGATTTTTTTGAAAAGTACAAACCTGATTTAATTATTACAGATATTCAAATGCCAGTAATGAATGGTATAAAAATGGTTAAATTAATAAAAGAAACTAATCAAACGATTCCTATAGTAATAATTACAGCTTTTAATGACTCAGAGTATTTATTAGAAGCTATAAAACTAAATGTAACAAACTATCTAACAAAACCCTTGAATCTTTTCTCTTTAAGTGAAGTATTATCAACTATCTCAAAAAATATAAATCTTGAAATACAAAATAATAAGATTTATAATACATTAGAACAATATAAAAATATTCTTGACGAAAATGTAATAATATTAAAAGCAGATATTTATGGAATAATAACTTATGTAAATGAAGCTTTTGAAAGAATCTTTGGATATAAAAAAGATGAATTAATTGGTAAAACTTACTTTTTTCTAGAACAAAATAATTTAGCAAAAGATGAAGAATCTAAAAAATTAGATAAAATTTTTAGTGAAAATATTTGGAAAGGTAATATCTTAAATTTTAAAAAGAATGGTGAATTTTTATATTGTGATATAACTATGTATCCTTTAACAAATAATGCAGGAAATATTGTTGAATATATGGGAATTTATTCTAATGTTACTGAAATTGAGAATTCTAATTCTAGGCTTGAAGATAAATAATATAAGGATGTTAATTAAATGAGAAATTTAAGTATTAGAATTAAATTAATAATTATTTTTATTTTAATAAAAATAATTCCACTACTACTTATAGCTTATATAGCTTATGAGGGAGTTCTAAAATTAGATACTTATCTAGTAAAAAGTACAAAATTCTTATTTAATCAAAGTAAAGAAATTATAATTAATACAGCTAATGCTTCAACTGAAGATAGCATAAAAAATCTTGATAAAAAATCACAAGAATCTTTGGAAAAAGTAACCTATGAAATTGCAAATCATGTTGCAGATTTTTTATATGAAAGAGACAAAGACATACTTTTTTTATCTAAGTTAAATTTAAATCAAAATATTTTACAAAGTTTTTATGATTCTAAGAAAAAAAGTATTACTACCCATGGAGAATATTATTATGATGATGCTACAAATAGTTATAAAACTAATGAAAATATAAAACCAGAGCAAAGAACTCATAAAACAGCAAATCTTGTTGATAATAAAAGAGAGTTTAATTATATTGATCCAATAAATTTTTCAGAAAAAGAGATACCAATTTATAAAGAGATAACATTTTTTGATTTAGATGGTAATGAAAAATATAAAATATCTTCAATTAATGAGAAAAAGTTAAATATTTCAAATAAGAAAAATACTTATGTGAGTTCTGAAACTTATTTTAATGATATCTCAAAATTAAAAAATGGTGAAATTTATGTTTCAGATGTTATTGGTGAATATGTAGGTACAAAATCAATTGGAACTTTTACAAAAGAGAAAGCGAAAAAAGCAGGAATTGAATTTGAACCAGAAAAATATGCATATGCTGGATTGGAAAATCCCTTAGGAAAGAAATTTGATGGAATTATTAGATTTGTAACGCCAGTGTTTGATAATGGGAATAAAATAGGTTATGTTTCTATTGCTTTAGATCATCGACATATTAGAGAATTTACAGATACTTCTAATCCGACTGAAAAACAAGTAAAACAAAATATTTCTGATGCAACCTTTGGTAATTATGCTTTTATGTGGGATTATGAAGGTAAAAGTATTTCTCATCCAAGGGATTATTCTATCATTGGATATGATAAAAATACTGGAAAAAAAGTTATGCCATGGTTAAGTACTGATATTGCAGAAAAATATTATGCTTCAAATCAAGAGATAAATGATTTCCTAAAAGATTATCCAGTATTTGAAAATCAAAGTTTAACAAAAAAACCAAATCTTAAACAATTAAAAGAAGATGGGAATGTTGGTTTAGATTGTAGATACTTAAATTTTGCACCTCAATGTGAAGGATGGATGCAAGTAACTCAAAATGGTGGATATGGTTCATTTATTATAAATTGGAGTGGAGTTTGGAAATTAACAACTGCTGCTGCAATTCCATACTATACCGGAAAATATTCAAATAGTAAAAGAGGTTTTGGAATTGTAACAATTGGTGCAAGTGTTGATGATTTTCATGCTGCAGCTAATGAAACTAAAAAGAATGTAGCTTCAATACTAAAAAACCAAACAAATAATATGGAAGAAATAGTAAATTATAATCAATCTGAAATTGAAGTATTTATAAAAGGATTAATTAATGAATTAACTATGGTTACATTTGCCATGATAATTTTAATTATAGTTGTGGCTTTATTAATGTCTGGATATTTAAGTAGAAAAATCGAAAATATTTTAATTGGGACAAAAAGATTTTCTAATAATGAATTAGATTATAGAATTAAAGTTAATTCAAAAGATGAAATAGGCCAATTAGAAAACTCTTTTAATGAAATGGCAGCAAAAATTGAAGAACTAATTAAAGAAGAAAAAGAGATAAATGAAACTTTAGAAAAAAGAGTTTTAGAAGAAACATTAAAACAAAAAGAGCAAGAACAGCTTTTAATTCAGCAAACAAGACTTGCTGCAATGGGTGAAATGATAGGAAATATCGCACATCAGTGGAGACAACCTTTAAATGCCTTAGGATTAGTTTTCCAAAATCTTAAATTCTCTTATGAAATTGGAGAATTAAATGATGAAGTGATTGATAGAACTGTAGGTAAAGCTAATATTCTTACTAATAATATGTCAAAAACAATAGATGATTTTAGAAATTTTTTCAGACCAAATAAAGAGAAAGAGTATTTCGATATAAATAAAGGTATCTTAGATGCAATTAATTTAGTTGAATCAACTTTTGAACACCATAGTATAAAACTGGAGAAATATTTTAAAGAAGATAAAATCGAAGTTTTAGGTTTTCCAAATGAATTTTCACAAGCTATATTAAATATAATTTCTAATGCAAAAGATGCACTTGTAGAAAATAAAATAGAAAATCCAATTGTAAAAATTGAAACTAAAATCCAAGATGAATTTGTTTTTATTTCTATAAAAGATAATGCTTGTGGAATAAAAGATGAGATAATAAATAAAATATTTGAGCCATATTTTACAACTAAACATGAAGTTCAAGGAACAGGAATTGGTCTTTATATGTCTAAAATTATTATAGAAAAAAATATGAATGGTCAAATCATTGTTGAAAATACTCATGAAGGTGCAAATTTTATTATAAAATTATCTTTGAAAGAAGAATAAAATAGAGTTTTTTTCAAAACTCTATTTTCTCTATTGACAAATGAAAATTTATTAATTATACTTAAGCACTTTAAAACAAAACAAGGAGAGATATATGAAAATATTTAATTTTTATAATAACCATTTCATCAAAAGTGTAAACTCTCTTCTGCTTCTTTCTTTTTCTCTCTAATTATAAATTTTTATAATTACAAATCACAACAAAATAATCAAAACTCAGTTTTTCTTTTTTTATTTAAAAAAAGATATAATAAATAACATTTTAAAAGGTTAATATGATGGATAAAAATAAAATTATAGTATTTGATACAACATTAAGAGATGGTGAACAAAGCCCTGGCTGTTCTATGAACACTGAAGAAAAAATTAAAATAGCTTTACAATTAGAAAAATTAGGCGTAGATGTAATAGAAGCTGGATTTGCAGCAGCAAGCCCTGGAGATTTTGATGCAGTTAGCAGAATTGCAGAAATAGTTAAAAATTCAAGTATCTGTTCACTTGCAAGAGCAATTGATAATGATATTAAACAAGCTGGATTAGCTGTTAGACATGCTCAAAAACATAGAATTCATACATTTATTGCAACTTCACCAATACATATGAAATATAAATTAAAAATGAGTGAAGAAGAAGTAATTAAAAGAGCAATTCATGCAGTTGAATATGCAAGAACTTTTGTTGACGATGTTGAGTTTTCATTAGAAGATGCAGGAAGAAGCGAAATACCTTTTATGAAAGAAGTTATGGATGCAGTTATTGGAGCAGGTGCTAGAACAATAAATTTACCTGATACTGTTGGATATAGATTACCAACAGAATTAGGTGCAATGGTTAAAGAGTTAAGTGCATTTGCAGGTGACAGAGCAATTATTTCAGTTCATAACCACAATGATTTAGGATTAGCAACTGCAAATACTTTAGCAGCTGTTTTAAATGGTGCTAGACAAATAGAAGTTACAATTAATGGCTTAGGCGAGAGAGCTGGAAATTCAGCTTTAGAAGAAGCTGTAATGGCAATTAAAACACGAAAAGACGCTTTTGGTGATTTATATACAACTATTAATACACCTGAAATTTATGCAACTTCAAGATTAGTTGCAACCGTAACAGGTGTTGAGCCACAACAAAATAAAGCAATTGTTGGTAAAAATGCATTTTCTCATGAGAGTGGAATTCACCAAGATGGCGTTTTAAAACACCAAGAGACTTATGAAATTATGAAACCTGAAGATGTTGGAGTATTTAAAGATTCTACATTAATTTTAGGAAAACATTCAGGTCGAGCAGCATTTAGGGATAAAATTATTCATTTAGGATTTGATAAAGTAAGTGATGAAGAATTAAATGCTGCATTTGAAAAATTCAAAAATTTAGCTGATAAGAAAAAAGATGTTACTGATGATGATATTAGAATGTTAATTACTGATGAATCATTAAACCAAGATAAAACTTTTGAATTAGTTGGATTACAAATTTCTGATTGTACAGAAGGTGTTCCCACAGCAGCTGTTGCCATTAAGTATAAAGATACGATAATTAGAGATGCTGCAATTGGTGATGGAACTATGGATGCTATTTTTAAAACTATTGATAGATTAACAGGTTACAATGGGGAACTAAAAGATTACAAAGTAACTTCAGTAACAGAAGGGAAAGATGCTCTTGCAAAAGTTACTACAAGAGTTTCATTTGATCAAACGAGTCCTTCATTTGTTGGACATGGATTAAGTATTGATACAATGCTTGCAACTGCTAAGGCATATTTAGGAGCATTAAACTCTTACCTTTCTCAAAAAGAAAGATTGTCTAAAAACAGTGAACATCAAATCTAGTAAAATGTAAAGTAGTTTAACTACTTTACATTTGTCTCCTATGACTAAATTTATAATTGCCTTAGCATATAAACTAGAAACATCAATAAAATATAAAAGATTTAAAGAATTTACATATAACTTATTAGAAAACAACTCTTACCCTTATAAAAAACATTTTGATACAGCAATGATTTTTTTAGTACTTAGTACTATTGGAATTTTGATATTTGAAGTTAATCATAAAAATTTAAGAATACTAAATGATTATGAACTTTTCGCAGTTATTATTTTTGTAATTGAGTATATAGGTCGATTATGGATTAGTTCTGATATGCATAAAATAATTTTAGATGATTATGAAAAATATCAGCTATTAAATAAAAAATATAAAATCACCAAATCAATAAAAAAAATAATTTCAAAGAAAGTAGATTTTATACTCTCTCCAATGGCGATAGTTGATTTATTAGCTATTTTGCCTTATTACAGACCTTTAAGACTTTTAAGAATTCTTCTGATTTTTCGATTATTTAAAATTTTAAGATATGCAAACTCATTAAAAGAATTTTTACAAGTATTTAAAGAGAGAAAATTTGAACTATTTACTTTAGGACTTTTATATATAACAGTTGTATTCTTTTCTTCAACAGTTATTTTTTTATATGAAGGACCAGAGGGTGTAAATCCAAATATTGTTGATTTTTTTGATGCAGTTTATTGGTCAATTATTACAATCTCAACAGTTGGTTATGGTGATGTAACTCCAATAACCATAGAGGGTAAACTTGTAACTTTGGTTCTTGTAGTTTCTAGTTTTTTAGTTATTGCTTTTGGTACATCAATTATCACAACTGGTTTATCTGATAGAATGGAAATTATAAAAGAAAATAGAGTTCAATCTGAAACTTCAAAAATGCAAGATTTTGTTATAGTTTGTGGTTTTGGAATGATGGGACGATATTTTTGTGAAGAGTTATTAAGTATTGGAAAAAAATTTATAATAATTGATAATGACAAAGAGATTGTAAATAGTGCAAAAAGTTTAAATTATCTTGCAATTCATTCTGATGCTACAAATATGCAAACACTGGAAATGATGGGGATAAATAAAGGCGCAAATTCTGTTGTAGCACTGACAAATGATGATGCTGTTAATCTATCCATTGTTTTAAGTGCAAGGGCAATAAATGAAAATATTAAAATAATTTCAAGGGTAAATAATGGTAATTCTAGAAAAAAATTTGATATTGCAGGAGTTAATCAAACAATAATATTTAATGATGTAGCAGCCTTTGTTGCATCAGAATATTTAGGTCAGCCTGTTGCTTTTGAAGCAATAGATGGAATTTTATTAAATAAAGATTTTGATGTTATTATTGATGAAGTTGAAATATTAGATAACTCAAAAATTTTAGGAAAAGATATAAATTTAGTTGATTTTAAAAATTATAATTTGACACTTTTAGGCATCATAAATTTATCTAATATGAATAATTTTATTTTTAATCCTACAAATATTAACTATACAGTTCAAAAAGATGATATTTTAATTATTATTGGTTTTAAAGCTTCTATCTCACAATTGAAATCAGATTTAATTAATTTGGATTTTAGGGTTTAATATGTCAAAAGTAATAATTTATGGATATAGTAATCTAGGAAGCAAAATTGCAAATAGTTTAAAAAAATCTAAATTTGAAATAATAATAGTTGATTATGATGAAGATAATTATAATAAAGCTATTTTGGATGGTTTTAATGCTTTTAATAAAGAGTTATTATTAGATGAAGAGTTATTAGAAATCGGAATTGAAAATAATGTTAAAGCTTTTTATTGTGTAAGTGATTCTTCAAATAATAACTTTTTTGTTACACTTTCAGCCAGAAATTTGAATAAAAATATTAAAATAATATCTAAAGCAAATAGTAAACAAGATAGTAAAAAAATGCTCTTAGCTGGGGCAACAAAGATTATTAATCCTTATGAAATTGGTGCATTAAGGATGTTTAGACTATTAGAAAAACCAATTATTTCACACGTTTTAGATGAAATCCTTTTTGGAGATTCTTTATTAAATATTGAAGAATTTACAATAATTGAAGGTTCACACTTAGATGGTAAATATCTAAATGATTTTGATTTTGCAAAAGAATTTAATATTATAATAATTGGACTAACAGATAAAGAATTAAGTAATGAGTTTATATTTAACTCATATTTTAAAAATCATAAAATTGATATTGGAGATACTTTAGTCGCAATTGGACATAGAGAGAATTTAGATAAATTTAATAAATATATAAAGGATGCAAACTAATTTATGATGTAGTATTACTATTTTTATTACCAAAATATTTAGTAAATGAGGTTATAAAATTAGTTATTCATTCACTTCATACAACAACATGAAAAAGTATAGCATTTGCTTTCTTTCTTATATGAAAGGTATCTCTTTATCAAAAGAGGATATATTCAAAGAAAAAGCATATTAAGTAAAATAAATAAAGATGAGCCAAGTAAATGTGTTGGTGATGAATTGGAGGATGATTTTGATACAAGTAGCGAATCTAGAACAGTTGCAAAATAGTATAAATACTGGAAAACCTACGTTAGTTTATTTTTCAGGTGAAAATTGTTCTGTTTGTAAGGTTTTAAAGCCTAAAATCGAGCAAGAAATACAAAAAGCCTTACCAAAGTTTGAACTTTTTGAAGTAAAAACAGATTTAGATAGGGAGTTAACAGCTAATTTTATGATATTTTCAATTCCAACAACTTTGATATTTTTCGATTCTAAAGAGTTCAAAAGATATGGAAGAAATATGAGTGTCCCTTTGTTTATAGAAGAGCTAAAAAGACCATATGAATTAATGAGTGAGTAAAAATGAAAAGAACTTTATTAATATTTTTAATTATATTTGTAGTGATGCAGTTTATTCGTCCACAAAGAGAAAATATCGCAACGCAAAAGAATTTAGAAATTAAAGCAGATGCAAAAGTAATGGAAATCTTTCAAAAAGCTTGTTATGATTGTCATTCAAATACAACAATTTGGCCATGGTATTCTCAAATTGCTCCTTTTTCTTGGGCTGTTTCAAATCATGTTACACAAGGGAAAAAAGCCTTGAATTTTTCTACTTGGGAAAATTATTCAGCAGAAGATAAAGAGAAAAAAATGAAAGAGATATATAGAACAGTTTATATAGCAATGCCTTTACAAAGTTATATAATGGCACATAAAGAGGCAGATTTAACAAAAGAAGAGAGAACTTTTATTAGAAATTGGACAGGAGTTAGGTCTAAGTGAGAGAGCAAGTAGCAGAACTTTTAGCCAATAAAAAAGATTTATTAACAGTTACCTATTTTAAACTTCAAAAACTGTTTGAAAAAAAGTATGGAGCAAATACTGTAGTTCTTATGGAAATAGGAACTTTTTTTGAAGTTTATGAAGTAAATAATGATGAAGAAAAAATAGGAAAAGCAAAAGAGATAGCAGAACTTTTAAATATTCAGCTAACAAGAAAAAATAAAGCTATTTTAGAAAACTCAAAAGAAAATCCAATAATGGCTGGAGTTCCAGCAATTTCACTTGAAAAACATCTTGCACGAATTATTGCTGAGCAAAAATACACAGTTGTTTTAATCAAACAAAAGGGAATTCCACCCAATGTTACAAGATATTTAGACACAGTTGTAAGTCCTGGAACAAATTTTGATTTTGTACTTGACCAAGATGAAAATAATATAACTTCACTTTTGATTGACCAAATAAGAGGAATTTATTTAGTTGGTTATAGTGCTATTGATGTAACAACTGGAAAATGTTATTACAACGAAGTTCATGGAACTAGCGAAGATAAATTTTTTGCACTTGATGAAGTATTTAATTATATGAATATGCACAAAACAAATGAAATAATCGTAAGTTTTGCAGATAAAAATATCAACCAAAAAGAGGTTATTGACTATTTAGAACTCTCTTTAAAAACTTTTCATATAGGACATTTTAGACCAAAAATCTCTTATCAAAATGAGTTATTTAAAAATGTGTTTAATATAGAATCGCTTTTAACTTCAATTGAACATCTTGACATGGAAAGAGTTCCTTTAAGTACTGAATCCCTTGCAGTTTTAATTGATTTTGTAATAGGGCATGATTCGAATATCATTCAAAAACTCTCACATCCACAAAAACTTGATGTTAGCAGATATATTTATCTTGGAAACAATGCCTTAGAACAATTAAATGTAATCGAAACAACCCACAACCCAAGTTTAATAAAACTAATAAACAACACTTCAACAGCAATGGGAAAAAGACTTTTAAAAGAGCGACTTACACATCCTGTAAAAGATAGTAAAGAGATTTTACGAAGACTTGCCCTTTCAAAAGAGTTGTATGATTATCACGCTCCAATAGAAAATGAGTTAGCAAATATTTATGATATTGAAAGATTAACACGAAGAATAAAACTTAATCGTCTTCATCCTTTTGAGCTAAATTATTTATATGATTCACTATTAAGTATCAAAGAAGTTGTGACTTTTATGGAAAATTATAAGTTTATAACGCCACCTTGTAGCAGTGCTGATTTAACGCTTTTTATTCAATCAATTGATTCAACTTTTGATTTAAGTATAAGTGGAAAATATATGCTAAAAGATGTTGAAGTAAATATGATAAGTGAGGGAATAAATACTCAAATTGATGAATTAAATGTTCAAAATGAGATTTTATATTCAAAACTAGAGATTTTACAAAAACATATTTTATCTTACATAAAATCTGATGATTCAAATTTTGTGGGAATAAATAGACTTGATAAAGAGGGCTTTTTTATAACTCTTACCAAAAATAGATTTAATTCAATCAAAGAAGAGTTATTAAATTCCCACTTGATAGTTGATGATGAATTATATTTATTCAAAGATTTTGCAGTTAGAATTCAAACAAACTCTGTAAAAATATTTTGTAAATTAACAGAAGACATTTCAGATAAATATGTGCATAATTTACGAAAGATAATTGAATTAAATAAACTTGTATTTAAAGAAAAAATCCTTGAATTTGAGAAAAAATTTGCAAATTTACTTGAAGAGTTAGTGCAATTTATTGCAGAAGTTGACTTGACAGTTTCAAATATTAAAACAGCAAAAAAATATAATTACTCTTGTCCCAAAATTGTAAAAACAAAAGATAATGAAAACTTTATTGAGTTAATTGATTTACGACATCCAATTATTGAAGCAAATGAAGAGCAGGGGATTTATGTACCAAATGACATTATTTTAGGAGAGTTATCTCTAGCTTCAAAAGAGTATAAAGATAATGTGATTATCAAAAACTCAAATCCTATAAATATATATGATAATAAAATGCATGGAGTTTTACTTTATGGGATTAACTCTTCAGGTAAATCTTCACTAATGAAAGCTATTGGAATTTCAGTTATTATGGCACAAGCTGGATTTTATGTGCCTTGTAAATCTATGAGATTTTCAATTTTTGATGCTGTATATACTAGAATTTCAGGAGCTGATAATATTGCAAAAGGATTATCTTCATTTGCTGTTGAAATGTTGGAGTTAAAAAATATCTTTAATCGAGCTAGTAAAAACTCACTTATTTTAGGTGATGAAATCTCACATAGTACAGAAACAATGAGTGGATTAAGTATAGTTGCTAGTTCTATATTAAAGCTTTCAAAACTAGAAGCTATTTTTGTTTTTGCTACCCACTTACATCAGCTTCCTGAAATTGAAGAGATACAAAAACTAAAAAATATAATAGCTCTTCATCTCTCAGTTATGTACAAAGATGACGAAGATAAGTTGATTTTTGATAGAAAATTAGCCTATGGAAGTGGCTCATCAATGTATGGTTTAGAATATGCAAAATCACTTCACATGGATAAAGAGTTTTTATCTGTAGCAAATGAAATAAGAAAAAAATTAACAGATGATTACTCTTCAATTGAAAGATTATCTCAGCGAAAAACATCAAAATATAATAACAATGTTTTTGCCTCAACTTGTGTAATTTGTGGAAAATCTTGTGATGATGTTCATCATATAAAAGAGCAAGCAAGGGCGAATAAAGATGGATTTATAGGACATATAAATGCAAATCATAAATATAATCTAGTTCCTCTTTGTAAAGAACACCATAAAATGGTACATGATGGAACTATTAATGTAAATGGATTTGTAGCAACTTCAAAGGGTTTAGAGTTGCATTATACTATGCTTGAAAAGTAGAATTTTTAATTTCAGTTATATTACATAATCCTTTAAATTGAGGATAATTATTAATATTTCCAATAAAATTTTTTGGAGTTGATTGTGTAAAAAATTTGAATTCTCTTATTAAATGAGATTGATCAGAAAATTTATGCTCTAAAGCTAATTCACAGTATTCGATATTAAATTGCCTAAATTTCATATATTCTAAAACAGAATAAAATCTTCCTAATCTACTTATATTTTGTGGCGTTAATCCTGTGTAGTTTTTTACTTTTCTTTCAATTTGTCTAATTGATAGGCTTTGAGAGTTAAAAAATCCATCCAAATTTCCATTTTTATAAAGTTGATTTATACTTAAAATTATTTCATCAGAATAAAATTTTAATTTATCGAATAAAGCTAAAAAAAAGTTGTTTAGAAGTAAATATATAGCATTTTTATCCTCTTTGACTTCATTGATTTTATCTAAGATAGATTTATCAAAACCTAATGATAATTCATCAAAAGTGTAGATTCTATTTTCCAATTCATTAACAGGTAAATTAAAAAGTTTATAAAAAATACTTGGATTTAGTTGTATGTCAATTAAAAAAATATCATCGCTTATCACATCATAATGAGCATTTACAACAGGAGGAATAACATAAATTCCTGTTTTTATTGTACTATTGTCGTAAATAGTTAAGTCCATATTCCCTCGAAGTACAAAAGTAATAGTTGCACAACCATCGGGTAATATATTTCTTGTGTATGATAATTTTCCATTACCAGAACCTTCTAAAAACCAAAAGACTTTTATCCAATCTTTTAGTTTTTCATTAGGTATGTACATCTTAGATGTGAACATTTATAATCCTATTTAAAATGAATAAGTGATTTTGGCGTAAAGATTGTCTTGATCAAGACTTGAACTATCATCTGAATAAAACTCACTATATAGTAGCTCTAAATTCAAAGAACCTTTACTTAAATCAAATGCTTTAGAAATACCAACTACAAAATTATCGCCCATATCTTCAAAAGAACCAGCACTTCCATTTAATGTAATAATATCAAAATCATAAGAAGTAAAGCCCTCATAATAGTCTAATTTTTCACCATCATTTTCTACATAAGTTCCTAAAATATATTTTCCTCCAATAGAAAATTTATCAATAGGATAAACAATTTTTAATTCAGCCTCATCTAAATTTGCTATATCTTTTGAATCAGGATATAAAAATCTTGTATACGTTAATGTTGTTTGAAATCCAAAAAAATCTTTGCTATATCCTGCATATAAATCTATTTCTCTATCACCATCTGCACCTTCAAACTCTATATTTGATGTCCAAATACCTGTAAAAAATCCATTATATAAAACTGTTCCTTCTAAAAATAATGCAGCTTTATCATTTGTTTGAGTTAATCCTCTTACTAAATAGTTACTAGCTCCTGTTATGTTTACAACTGTATCTATATCATTTGCTTTAACACATGAAATAGTTGACATAATAAGTGCAGAACTAATAAGTATTGATTTCATTTTTTTCATTTTATTCCTTCTTTTTAGATAAACAAAGTATATCTATCATATAAAAGTTTTTAAAGATACTAAATGTTTAAAAAGAACTCAATAAATATGCTAAATAATAGAGTTTAGTCATATTATGTCGTATTTTTACAATAAAAGAATAATTATGACTAAAATTTATTCAAAATAATTAATTATTATATAAATATATATATTGAATATAAAATATACAGAAATGTCGTTTTCTTTCTATACTTTATTTTTTCTTATTTCTATAATTCGTTTATCAATTTGGTTGATAAAAAGAAATAAAGGAGATAAATTGAAGACTAAAAGTTTAAATTCAGTGCTAAAAATTAGTATTGGTCTTTTGGTAGGAACAGTAGGTTTAAATGCATCAAATCTAGATGCAAAAACAATAATTGACACAAAATGTATTGCCTGTCATACTCCAACTGCCAAAGGTTTAAGTAGAATTTCTGAGCAAAGAAAAACACCTGAAGCTTGGTTTATGACTGTAGATAGAATGCAAAAAGATCATGGTTTAGTTTTAACAAAAGAACAAGAACAAAGTGTTGTGAAATACCTAGCTGATACTCAAGGATTAAATTATGAAGAGAGTGAAGCATTTAGATATATTTTAGAAAAAACACCAAATTATCAAGAAGATTTTAAAGACTCTTTATTTGTTGAAATGTGTGCAAGATGTCATAGTGGTGCGAGAGTTGGACTACAAAGAAGACCTAGTTCTGAATGGGATAATTTAGTAAATTTCCATTTAGGAAAATTTCCAACTTTGGAATATCAAGCCTTAGCAAGGGATAGAGATTGGTTTGATATAGCTCAAAAACAAATTGTTCCATATTTAGCTTCAAACTATGGAAATGACAAAAAATTTGACTTAAAACCAATAGCCTTTGAAGGAACTTGGAATTTATTTGGTCATAAATTAGGTTCAGGTGATTTTAGTGCAACAATGAAACTAACTAAAACTTCAAAAGATAATTATTCTTTAACTTTAAATGGAAATTTTGTTGATGGACGAGAGTTAAAAGCAACTGGAAGTGCAATAGTTTATAGTGGATATGAATTTAGAGCAAAACTTGATGTTGATGGGCTTGTATATAATCAAATATTTGCAGTTAATCCAGATACTAATGAATTAAGTGGAAGTATGTTTGAAACATTACATCCTGAAGAGTATGCTTTTGTAAATGGGGCAAAAATATCAAATACACAAACTACAATTTTAGGAATTTCTCCTCTTTCTGTAAAAGCTGGAACTTCTGAAATTATTACTATTGTTGGAACTAATTTGAATAAAAATATCAAATTATCTGATGGTTTAAAAATCAATAAAATAATCGAACAATCAGCAAATAAAATTGTATTAGAGGTAAAAGCAAGTTCTAAATATGATGTTAAACAAATTGATTTAAATATTAACTCTAAAATATTTGAAAATAAATTAACTGTTTATAAAAAAATTGATACTTTGAAAGTAATGCCAAGTTATGCAATCTCAAGAGTTGGTGATGGTGGAGGTTTTATGCCAAAACAACATGCAATTTTTGAAGCCTATGGATTATTAGCTGGAATGGATGGCAAAATTGGAACAACTGATGATATAAACATCGGAAAAGTAGATGCAAAATGGAGTATTGAACCCTTTGATGAAAGAGCAAAAGAAGATGAAGATGTTAAATATGTAGGAACAATAGATGCCTTTAGTGGAAGATTCATTCCTTCATTTGCAGGGCCAAATCCAAAAAGAAAATTCCAAACAAACAATGCTGGAAATATAAAAGTAGTTGCAAGTTATAAAGATGGAGCTGAAACTTTTAAAGCAGATACTCATATGATGGTAACAGTTCAAAAATGGGTAAATCCTCCAATTAATTAGGAGTTAATTATGAGTAATAATGAATTAAAAATAAATAAACAAAACTACAGAATTGTTAGAAACAGTAGTGAAAATTTACTTTTTCATGTTCCTACAACTTCACTTTTTGAACTTGATGAAACAAATGAAAAATTAATAAATAGATTAAATAGTGAAATAGTTAAAATAACTGATTTTTCAAAAGAAGAGTTAATTGAACTTGAAAAACTAAATATTATTGGAAAAGAAGAGAAACAAAAATATATAGAAGTTAAAAATTTTCCAGCAACAACTTTAATTTTGAATGTGGCATCAGGCTGCAATCTAAGTTGTACTTATTGTTATAAAGCAGATTTAGAAACATTAAGTAATAGTGGAAATATGACTTTTGAAACAGCTTCAAAAGCAATAGAACATTTATATGAAGGTGCGCCTAATCAAAAAATTTATAATGTAACTTTTTTTGGAGGAGAACCTTTAAGTAATTTTAAATTAATTCAAGATGTAACTTCTTATGCAGTTGAGTTTTTCAAAGAAAAAAAAGCGATGGTAGATTTTACTATTACAACAAATGGAACATTATTGACAAAAGAGATTATAACTTTTTTACAAGAAAATAAATTTGGTGTAACGATAAGTATAGATGGTCCCAAAGAGATTCACAATAAAACAAGACTTACAAACGCAGGAACTGGAAGTTATGATGCAGTAAGAAAAAAAGTAGAACTACTTTTAAGTATGTATTCAGACAGACCAATTGGTGCAAGAGTAACACTAACTAGAGGTGTAACTCAAATTGAAGAGATTTGGAATCATCTATTTAATGATTTAAAATTTGCAGAAGTTGGTTTTGCACCTGCAACTGCAAGTGATAATGCAATATTTAATTTAAGTGAGCATGAGCTTATAAAAGTTTTTAATGAGTTTAAATTAATGGGTGAAAAATATATAGATTCAGCACTACAAGGTGAATTTAATGGCTTTTCAAATATTCATAGATTACTAGGTGACATTCATGCAGGAAGAAAGAAAAAACTTCCTTGTGGTGCGGGAGTTGGATTATTATCTGTAAGCCATGAAGGTAGTTTTGATTTATGCCATAGATTTACAGGAAGCGATTTTGGTAATTTTGGAAATGTAAAAATAGGGCTTGATAAACCAAAATTATCAAACTTTATAGAAAAAAGATTAAATACAAAAGATGGAGATTGTTCAACTTGTCATATTAGAAATCTTTGTGCAGGTGGATGTTACCATGAAAGTTATATTAGATACAACGATCCTACAAAAGCAGTTTTACACTACTGCGATATTATGAGAGATTGGATTGATTTTGGATTATATGCCTATGCAAAAATCAGAAATAATAATCCAGAGTTTTTTAGTTTATATTTTAAAGAAGAAAAAGGAGACGTAAATGGGCTTATTTAAACCTTTAAATCCAAAAGCAGATTTGTTAAATAAATCTATAAAAGAAGGACGGGAAAAAGAAGTTGTTGCAATGTCGAGCATTGTTGGATGTACCTCTACATTTGATCCAGGTTGGGAAGTAGATGCTTTTGGTGGAGTTGCAGGTCTTTGTCAACCAATGGAGTCAGATTTATATGGATGTTCTGATCCTTGTTGGTGGCCAACACAAGTTCCTGATACTATGAATAATCCAGGTTGGAGTTCAAAAGCACCTGCAAGTTCAAAAGATTGGAGAGAACTAAATTCAGTTTTCCCAATAACTGATAAATAAGAGGTTTTAAAATGAAAAAAGTTTCAATATTAACATCATTAGTTTTAAGTATATTTATTAGTGGTTGTAGTTTAACTCAACCAACAACTCCCACTAATGATACTCAGAAAAAACTAGAAAAAAATAGAGATTATTTAGCAACAGTAAGTAGAAAAAATGAGTTACATATAGTTGATTCAACTACAAATAAAGTTTTAAAAACTTGTAAATTACAAGGTGATTATATGAGTGGAGGAATGATGATTTCTCCTGATGGAACTAAAGCTTATGTTTTACAAGATACTTGGGGTGCAATATATGGATATGATTTAAATAGTTGTGAAAATTTCTTTAGAGCAAAATTATCTTATGATAATGTACGAGCAATGTCGATTTTTTCATTTACATTAAGTACAGATGGAAAAAAACTCTATACTATTTCTAATCCCACACAAATGCTAAATGATAGATATAAAGTTTTAGATCCTGTATTTAAAACATTTAGCACGGCTGATGGATTGGAAGCAAAACCAGTTGATAGTTTTAAAGCGCCAAGACAAATAACAGTTATGGCAACCGCTGATGATGGAACATTATATGCTTCTGGTTCAAATATTTATAAAATCGACCCAGAAAAAAAAGAGTTTACAATAGCTGCAAAATTAAGAAATTGGGATAAGGTAAATTACTCTTCAGCTGATGTTTTAGCAATGTGGCCAATAGGAAATGTATCAAAAGAATTTTTACTTATGTACACAGCTGCAAAATTTCCAAATGATAAAATGGATATGAATGAAGCCCAACTTGTTTGGGGAGCAACAAGAGTTGATTTAAAAACAAATGAGATAGTTCAAGAAGATTTTGCTCCACTTGAAAGTGTAATGTTTACAGGTATGACTCATCCAAAAGATACAAATCTTTTATATGGAGTTTTAACAGATTTAACAAAATTTGATAGAAAAAATCAAAAAGTTTTAAAAAGAGTATATTTAGACCACTCTTATTATTGTATAAATTTTGCAACTGATGCTTCTAAAATCTATTTAGGTGGAACATTTAACGATATTGCAGTTTATAATCCAGATACTTTGGAAAAAATTGAAACTATTAAATTACCTGAGGGTGATGTTGGTGCTGGAACTCTACAAGTATTTAGAATTAAGTAAGTAAAAATTTATTCTCTCTTAAAATATAAGAGAGAATATTTTATATCTAAGAGAAGATATTACATCTATATTGAAGAAAATTATCAGAATTTTCTAAAAATTGTTTAGGTGTAAATCCCGTAAAAAATTTGAATTCTTTTATAAAAGATGATTGATCATAAAAGTTGTTTTCCGTTGCAATATTTCCAAAATCTAGAAGATTTTTATTGATTTTTATAGTTTTTAATGTATTGTAAAATCTATTTATTCTTTGAATATCTTTTGGTGTTACTCCTGTAAATTCTTTAACTTTTCTTTGAACTTGTCTTATTGATAATCTATTTTGTTGATAAAAAGTATCTAAATTACAATTTTTTGTTAGTTGGTATATATTCATTAAAATAGAATCTTCATTAATATTGCTGAAAATTTTAAAGAAGTAATTATTTAGATAGTTAACAGTGCTATGAATATTCTCTTTTAAATCATGTAAAATTTCAAGTATTGATAAATCAAAATCTAAAGATAGTTCATTTATTTCATAAATTCTATCTTCCAATTGGGAAACAGGAATTCCAAATAGCTTATAAAAAACTCCTGGATATAAAGAAATATCAATATAGTATATATTTTCATTAAATTTTAGAATTTGCTTGTTCATTGTTGGTGGACAAACATATATCCCTGTTTTACTTGAAGTAATTGAATTTGAAGTATCAATTACAAATAGTAAACATACATTATCATATGGAATAACTATTTTCTCTTGAATGTTATTAAAATTTATTTTTTGATAGTTAACAATCCAATATGATTTTATCCATTTTTGTAATTCTATATGTGGTTCGAATGTTTTAAAACTAAACAATATTTAATCCTTTTTAATTAATTGAATTCTAACATTTATTACTTAATATAGTAATTAATAAAACAAAATAATTGTATATAAAATATACAGATTTGTCGTTTTTTTACTATACAAATAAAACTTATGAATCTATAATTCGACAGACACTTACAAGAAACTAAATAGTGTAAGAAAATTTTATATGAGGAGCAAATCTTGAACTATAAAAGATTATCTAAAATTGGACTTGGAGCTTTATTATCTTCATTACCATTGTTTGCAATTGATGCACAAATAGGAAAAGAGATTATAAATAGTAAATGTACTGCCTGTCACGTGGGCAATTTAGACGATGGTTTAAGCAGAATATCTGACCAAAGAAAAACACCTGAGGGTTGGTATATGACTGTTAAAAGAATGCAAAGGGAACATGGTTTATCAATTACAAGAGATGAAGAAACAAATGTAATTAAATATCTTTCTGATTATCAAGGTTTAACACCAGATGAAATAAAACCTTACTCTTATGTATTAGATAAAACACCAAATGTTCAAGAAGAAGGTAAAGATGACCTTTTAACTGAAATGTGTGTTAGATGTCACTCTGAAGCTAGAATTGGACTTCAAAGAAGAACTGCAAATGAATGGAATAGTTTAGTAAATTATCATGTTGCACAATTCCCTTCTTTTGAGGTTCAAGCACAAGCAAGAGATAGAGATTGGTTTGGTGTAGCTCAAAATGAAGTAGTTCCATATTTAGAAGAAAATTTTGGAAAAGATAAAGCAAAATTTGACAAATACAAAAAATCTGTAAAAAATTATGAATTACCTAAAAAATGGATTACATATGGACATACTCCAATACTTGGTGATTTTACAGCTGTTTTAACACTAATAAAAAGTACAGATGAATCTTATGCAATGCTTATGGATTATAAATATGCTTCAGGACAAGAGTACAAAGCAAGAGGAATAGCTGTTATTTATGGGGAAAGTGAACTAAGAGCTTCTTTTACAGTAAATGGGGTTAAATATAGACAAATTTTACATATAAATCCAAAAACAAATAGTTTTGAAGGAAGAATGTTTGAATCACTTCATCCTGAAAATGGTTCAACTTTAGTAGGAAAAGCAAAAGACTCAAAAGAGACAACTTTATTAGCAGTTTATCCAAAAGCTGTAAAAGCTGGAGAAAAAGCTACTCTTTCAATAGTTGGTACAAATTTATCTGGAAATGTTAAATTACCAAGTACTTTAAAAGTTTTAAGCACTATTAAACATACAGATAATGAAATTGTATTAGATGTTATTGCAAATAAAAATGTAAAAACTTTTGATGGAAGTACTTCAATTGGAGCAAAAATATTTAAAAATAGTTTAGCTGTATATGATAAAGTTGATTATATAAAAGTGACTCCTGATTATGCAATTTCAAGAATTGGTGGAGATGAAGGTAAAGATAAAATTTTAAAAGAGTATGCAACTTTTGAAGCAATTGGATATTTAAATGGAAAAGATGGGAAAAAAGGAACAGATGATGATGTTGAATTAGGTGTAATACCTGCAACTTGGCATTTAGAAGCCTTTGATGAACAAGCTGTTGAAGATAAAGATTTAGATTATGTTGGTCAAATAGATGAAAAAACAGGGAAATTTACACCAAATATATCTGGACCTAATGAAAAAAGAAAATTGATGACAAATAATGCAGGAAATATAAGTGTGGTTGCAACATATAAAGATGGTAATGTTGAGTTAAGTGAAAAATCTCATATGATTGTAACAGTTCCTAAATTTGTAAATCCACCAATTAACTAAGAGTCTATTATGAGTATTAATAATTATAGTTTAATAAAAACTAATTATCACATTTTAAATGTTGATTCAAAAGAGTTTCTATTTCATATTCCAACTTCATCGGTATTTGAACTCTCACCTGAGAGTTCAAAACTGTTGAAACAAATAGAAAATAATGAAGAGATTTTTAAATATGACCAAGAAATAGTTGAAGAGTTTAAAGAGTTAAATATTTTAGGTGGGAAATTTTTCGCAAAAGTAGAAGATACAAAAATCGAAAAATTCCCTGCAAAAGCTTTGATTTTAAATGTGACATCTGGATGTAATCTTAGTTGTACATATTGTTATAAAGCAGATTTAACTTCTTTAAAAAATGGTGGACAAATGACATTTGAAATAGCAAAAAGTGCTATTGATATGTTTTATAAAGAATCACCACATTTAAAAGAGTATTCAATTACTTTTTTTGGTGGAGAACCTATTAGTAATTTGCCTTTAATAAAAGAAATTATTGCTTATGCAAATGAGTTTTTTGAAAGTAAAGATTTAAAAATCGGTTATTCAATGACAACGAATGCAACACTACTAACTGAAGAGATAATTCATTATCTTCATGATAGTAGAGTTGATTTAACAGTTAGTATTGATGGACCAGAAGCTTTACATAATAAAACAAGAGTTTATGAAAATGGAAAAGGAAGTTACGAAAAAGTTGTTAAAAATGTAGCTAAATTACTCTCTATTTATAAAAATAGAACAGTTGGCGCAAGGGTAACTCTTACAAAAGGAGTAACGGATATTCCAACAATTTGGAATCATTTAAGACATGATTTAAATTTTAAAGAAGTAGGTTTTGCACCAGTTACTTCAGGAGATAGTGATTTTTACAATTTATCAGATAATGATTTAGCAAAGGTTTTCTCTGGATTTAAAGAGCTAGGTGAAGATTATATAAAAGAGGCTATTAAAGGCAATTTTAATGGTTTTTCAAATTTACATAGAACTGTAATTGATATTCATGAGGGAAGAAAGAAAAAATTACCTTGTGGAGCAGGAGTTGGATTACTTTCTGTTTCATACAAAGGTGATATTGATTTATGCCATAGATTTACAGGTTCTGATTATCCATCATTTGGAAACATCGAAAAAGGACTTGATAAATTAGCTTTAGGTACTTTTTTAGAAAAAAGAGCAAATGAAAAAGATACAAATTGCCAAACTTGTAGAATTAGAAATTTATGTGCTGGTGGTTGTTATCATGAGAGTTATATAAAGTATGGAACACCAGAAAAATCAGTATTACACTATTGTGATGATATGAGAAACTGGATTGATTTTGCAGTAGAAGCATATATTAGAATTCAAGCTGGGAATCCAGAATTCTTTACAAAATATTTTAAATAAAGGAATAAAAATGAAACATTTAAAACCAATAACACCAAAAGCAAAGCTTTTTGATGATGCAATAAAAGAAGGAACTACTGATGAAGTTATTGCAATGTCAAGTATTGTAGGTTGCGTAACTACATTTGACCCAGGATGGGAAGTTGATAGCGATGGAGGAGTTGCAAGTTTATGTCAACCTTTAGAGGCAGATTTATACGGTTGTTCGGATCCTTGTTGGTGGCCAACCCAAGTTCCAGATACATCTTCTAGTTATAAAAAATGGGCTGATAAAGCTCCATCATCAAAAGATAGTTGGCGAGAACTAGATAATGTATATCCAAAAATATAAGTAAAAAGGTTGATAATATGTTAAATAAGAAATTTATAAAAAGTGGTTTAGGATTGTTAAGCTTTTCACTAATTTTATCTTCAAGTTTAAGTACAAATCTTAATGCAGCAAATGTTGAATTAAAATCAAATCATAATTATTTGGTTACTGTTACAAGACCAAATAATATAGTTTTAGTAGATTTAGAAAAAAATGAAATGATAAATGAGTGTAAAATAGATGAAGCATTTTCTCCCGGAGCAATAGTATTATCTCCAAATAATAAAGTTGCATTTGTTTTAGGTGAATATGGTGAAGAAATTGGTGGATATGAAATAGAAACTTGTAAAAAAGTATTTCATACTTCTTTAACTCAAGGAAATATTAGAGCAAAATCTTTATTTGGTTTATCAGTTAATGAAGATGGAACAAAAGTTTATGCAATTTATAATAGAACAGAAATGCTAAATGATAGATATAAAGTTTTACCTCCATATTTTTCAGTTTACAATGTAGCTGATGGAATTGGTGCAAAACCAGTTAAAAGTTTTGAGATGCCAAGACAAACAACAGTTGTTTCAACTGGAAAAGATGGAACAGTTTATGTGGTTGGTTCTGATTTATATAAAGTAAATCCAAATAGTGGTGATATAAAAGTTGCAAAAAAAATAGTTAAATGGGGGAAAGAGGGGTTTAGTGATTTAGATTCTGCTGCAAACTATATAATAGGTCAACAAACAGGAGATTTAACAGCTTTATATGCAACAGTGAAATATGATAATCCAAAAAATCCATCTGATGAAGAAGGAACTACATATTGGGGAATTACAAGTGTTGATTTAAATACAGGAGAAATAATTCAACAAGAAATTTCAGAATATGAAACTTTGATGTTTACAGCAATTAGAAGTCCAAAAGATCAAAATATCTTATATGGGGTTTTAAATGATTTAACAAAATTTGATTTAAAAGAGCAAAAAGTGTTAAAAAGAGTTGTTACAGACCATACATATTATAGTGTTGTTCCATCAATGGATGGAGAAAAATTATATCTTGGTGGTTGTTTAAATGATATTTCTGTTTATGATGCAAATACATTGGAAAAACTAGGTAATATCAAATTAACAGGCGATATGGGTTCAGCTGCTCTTCAAGTGTTTAAAACTAAATAGTGATTAAAAGCAATATGTTTAAAAATACAATTTATCCTCTCTTAAAAGAAAATAAGAGAGGATTTATTATTATCTTCTTTTTTTCGATTCTTGTATCTTTAGGTGCAGTTTTACAGCCATTTATTATGCAACATATAATCGATGATGCAATATTAGCTTCAAATTTAAATCAATTAGTTATATTAGTAACAATTTCATTTTTTTTGACAATTTTTAGTATGGTTATTAGTAGTGTAAATGAAATATATTACACTTCAAACTCTATGAATATTTTATTTAAATTTAGAAAAATTGTGTTTAATAAACTCTTTTTGCATAATAAAAGTTTTATGACAAAATACCATTCAGCTGATTTAATGTCGAGAGTTCAAGGTGATATTAGTGAACTTCAAAGATTTTATACTGATTCATTGTTTGCAATATTTTCAACTATCATTAGTCTTGTATTTATCTCATTTATTATCTATTCATATAATATAAAACTAATGATACTTATTTTAATTTTTTTGCCAATAGAATTTTTTTGCTTAAAGCCCCTTTATCCATATATGCATGACAGTACAAAAAATATAAGAGAGAGTACTTCAAATATTGGTAAATTTTTTATTGAGAGTTTTAGATATATTTTAGTTCTAAAAAATCTTGGTGCAAAACAAATGACAATTTCAAAACTTGATGTTATTCAAGAGGATTACAAAAAAGTTGTAATCAAAAACAAAAAATTAAATCTAATTTTCACACAAGTTCCAGCACTTATTTCCTTACTTGGAAAAACAATTATTATCTCTTATGGAGGATATTTAACTATTACAAATGAGTTAAAACTTGGTGAATTAATGGCCTTTTTAACATATTTTGGAATGATATTAGCTCCTGTACATACAATTTTAGGAGTTATGAATAATCTTCCAAAAGTAAAAGTGAGTCTAAATAGAGTTTTAGAAATATTACCAAAAGATGAAAAAACAGAGATGTTAAAAACAGTTAATTATGATATTAGTATAAAAGATTTGAGTTTTTCATATGGCAATAATCAAATATTTAATAAGTTAAATTTAAAGATAAAAGAGAATAGCAAAATTGCAATTATAGGTAAAAATGGAGCAGGAAAAAGTACCTTTGGAGATTTACTTTGTGGTTTACAAAGTGCACAAAATGGAACTATATTATTAGGAAATGAAGAAATAGGAAAAAATGATTATTCAAACTTCTCAAACTATATTGTAAAACTAGAGCAAACGCCGATAATCTTTGATGATACTTTAAAAGGAAACCTACTTTTAGCAAAAATAGATGCAAGTGATGAAGAACTTATATCTGCTCTAAAATTAACAGGCATGAATTCTTGGTTTGAAAATTTAAAAGATGCACTTGATACAAATATTTATGAATCAGGTGATAATATTTCTGGTGGACAAAAACAAAGAATTGCACTATCTAGAATAATTTTATTAAAACCAAAAGTGATAATACTCGATGAATTCACCTCTTCAATAGATGAAAAAGATACTCTTTGGTTTTATGAAAATATCACAAAACTTTTTCCAAATTCAACTATTATTGCTATTACTCATCATCTTAATATGTTAAATAATTTTGAAAAAGTTTATTTATTGGAAAATCAAGATTTAAAAGAGTATCAAAATGCCTAAGGATATTTTTGTAGCTTTAATAGATAGTGGTTGCAGCTTTGAAACCTATGAAAAGCTTGCAATAAAAGTTGAAAATAATAAAATTATCACAACAACTCAAAATGAAATTAAATACAAACATGGAGATGTTATAGGTGAAATAATATCTTCTAATGAAAATATAAAACTATATGATATTCAAGTATTTGATGAAAATCTAAGAACAACACCCTCTCATATAATTGGAGCTTTAACTTATCTTTTGGATAAAAAAGTAGATGTTATAAATATGAGTTTAGGACTTAAAACAAACTATAAAGAGATTGAAGATTTATGTAAAAAACTAAATTCAAAAGGTGTAATAATTATCTCCTCTTTCCCAAGAAGTGGATCTGATTTTGTATTTCCAGCTTCTTATGATGAGGTAATCAGTGTAACTTCTGATGGAAAGTGCCAAGAGAATGAAATTAGTTGTATAGATTTAGAAAAATCACTTTTTGGAGCGAATCCTTTTTCAAAGGTTGAGGGTGTTGGAGGTTCAAGTGTTGCCGTTGCAATATTTACAAAATATTTTTGTGAGAAATTGCAAAAAGATTTAAGTAAAGAAGAGATTTTAACTGAAATAAAAAAAGGTTGTAAAAATGAATCAAAATAAAACAATATTAGTTTTAGGAGCTGGAATTGCAGGAGTTACAACAGCAATTGGCCTTAAAAAACTTGGATTTAATGTAAAGATTTTTTATAAACCAAGACCTTTTATAGCTTATGAGGGATTTAGTGAAAAAACAAAAGATGGATTAATCTCTAGTTCTTGCCTAAAAGCATCTTTACTTTTAAAAGAGCAATCAATGAGAAATTCAAACTGGGCAAGTAATTCAAAAAATGTAAATTATGAATATGTAGTTTGCCGTGCCAATTTAGATGAAGCTTTACTTAAAGATGCAAAAGATAATAGTATTGAATTAATAGAATCAAGAGTAATAGGTGCAGTTGATTGTAGTGAAGAAAAACCAAAAATTACCTATAAAATAGATGAAAAAAAAATAGAAATAAGTGCTGATTTTGTAGTTGATGCTAGAGGAAGATTTACTCCTTTCAAAGATGAATATCTCTCTGGCCCAAAAAGTTTTTCACTTCTTCAAGAGTTAGAGATGGATAATTTATCACAAAATAGAACTTCTATTGATTCAACAAAAGATGGTTGGATTTGGCAAGCTTATGTTGGAAATAAAAAAGGTTATATCCAATTTACTTGTGATGAAGAGTTAGCAGTAAAAATAAATGATTTTGATGAATTATTAAAAATATTAAAAGAGCAAAAAGCAGAATTTTGGAGTTTACAAAATGCAAAACCAGTTGATAAAATTGTAAAAAGAGATTCATTTAGTAAAATCCATAAAGAGATAATCAACACTAAAATGATTCTAATAGGAGATAGTGCATCAAGTATTGACCCACTTTCAGGAAATGGAGCTTTTCAAGCTATGAGTATGTCAAGTATTGCTCCTTATGTAATTAATACAATTATAAATAAAAGTGAAATCGAACAAAAAGTAGCAATTGATTTTTATAAAAGTAGGGTGCAATTTATTTTTGATAAATTCTCAAAAGTAGGCAAAGAGTTTTATTCATTAGAAAAAAGATACACAAGTGATTTTTGGCAAAAAAGACAAAACTGGCCAAATGAAAAAACAAGTGACTCTAAAAAATTGCCAAGAATAGAGGAAAAAGCAGTTGTTACAGAATCTTATATATTTGCACAAGATGTAATCATAACAAAAGATAATCCAATGGGTGTTTGGTGTTATGGAAAAATTGAAGTTGTTGACTTAGCTAAATATTGTCTTGGAAATAAACTGGAAAAATCACTGGAATATTTTGATGAGTTTTGTAAAAAGAACAGTCTTTCAATGGGATTATATAATTCTTTAAAAAGATGGTGTATAGAGCAGGAAATTTTAGTTTAAAACCTGCATTTTATATGCAGGTTAAAACTTTAATAATTATCTTTGTCTGTATCTTTTAATAAATCTTTAGTAAATCTTATAACTTTATTTCTTCCAGTCTCTTTAGCTTTATAAAGGCATAAATCAGCATATTTTATACATTTCCAGATTTGATCTGTATCTGTTGGGAAGAAAGCATAACCAATACTTACAGTTTTACTAAATGATTCATTATTGAATGTATAGACAAGTTTTGCAAACTCTTGATTAATTTTTGTTGCAAGTTCTTTTGCACTTTCAATTGTTGGATTTTTCATTATAATTAAGAACTCTTCCCCACCAAATCTAATGATAAATTCATTTTCAGTAATAGAAGCTTTCATTGTTGATGAAAGTTTTTGTAAAATTGCATCTCCTGCATCATGTCCATATGTATCATTAACCATTTTAAAATAGTCAATATCTAAGAACATTACAGCATATGTTATACCTTGTGCTAATTCATGAGGCATTTTTTTATCAATAAATTCATCTAAATATTTTCTATTATAAAGACCTGTTAATCCATCAACTAAGTTTCTTTCTCGTAGAACATCCATTAACATTCTACTTTCTAAAATAGGTTTAGTCTCTTCAAGATATTTTTTTATTATTCCAATTTGATATTTGATGTGTTTAAGACACTCTTCATTATCACATAAAATATGAATAGTTACACTTTTTTGTTCACTTATTAAAAAGGGAATACAAATATAATCTGTACAATTTTTACAAGTTGCAACTCTACATATTTCTGGGAAATTTTCTGATAAAACAATTGTATCTGTTCTTTCTGCTCGACATTGTTCTTTTACATTTCTTAAAATATTACAACAAGGTTTTGAATCTTTTGTAGAATAGATTATGGTTCTTTCATCTTTTATTAAATCATTTTCAAAAATATAAAAAGATTTTATTAATAATTTATCTTTTAAAACTTGTATTAATCTATAATAAATATCATCTTTTGTTAAGTCTGTTTCTATAGTTTTTTTGTAATTATAAATTTCAGAAATATCTTCTATTATCTCTTGAGCTGTTAGTAATTTATCATTATTAACATTTGAATTTCTATTATGAACAAACGAAGTTAAATTCTTTTCAATTCCTGTTAATACAGTTTCAAGTTTTTCTATAATTTCATTTAACCATAAAGAAGCCTCTTTATCCTCTTTCAAAACACCTTCTTTTGCACGAACTGAATAATCACCATCATGAACTTGTTTTAAAACTTCAGTAATAGCATCAAAAGAACTTGTATAAGGTTTGATTTTTTTACTAATATAAATCAAAATAAAAATTAAGAAAAGAGAGATTATTGCAATAACATTTAATAAAATAGCAATACTTGAAATTCTATCATCTTGAATATCAAATTTTAAAGATATAGCTCCTAAAACTTCCCCTTCTTTTGCATCATGGCAAGATAAACAATTTGGTTTATCAAGTGATGATGCTGTGTAAGGTATTGTAATTCTTAATGAGGCATCTCTTAATGATTCATTTATAATTACTTTTTCTTTTCCTGTTCTTAGAACTTCTTCATCAATTGAATCTTTAGGAATTTCATTACCAATATTTGATGTGCCAAATTGATTGCTAACAGTTTTTGATCTAATTATCCATAAATCGTTTACTTCTTTTAATTGTGCAATACTATCTAAAAATATATCTCTTTGATTCATATTTCCATTAATCATGTGAGATGTAAGAGATTTTTTGACTATATCAGCAGTTAAATAAGCTCTTTTTTTAGCGCTATCATAACCAGTTTGTCTAGAGCCTAAAGCAACTAATGCTACTATTACAATGGTTAATATAGTAACCATTGTAAAAATTATAATAGTTATTTTTTTGTTAGAGTTCATCAAATAGCCTTTATAAATCATTTAAATTATAATATCATAAAATAATTTTTATGTATAGAGTTTTTAAAATAAATTTATAAATTTTAAATGCTATAAATAGCCATAAAATAAGACTTGAAGAATATAATTATCTTTAAATAATTTATAATTTTTTTGATTTTATAATATTTCTTGTCATTAATAAAATAAAAAATAAAGCAATAAATAGATTTATATAAAAGCCTTGCATATTTCCATCTTGAAAAAAGGTATATGCTAAGGCTAAAAATACGAGAGAGATTACAAGGCACATTTATTATTAGTTTTCTAGAACTTTAAATGCTTCTTCTAAATCAAGTGTTCCTTCGTAAAAGGCTTTCCCAACAATTACACCCGCAATATTTCCATTTGCTTTACAATTTATGATGTCATTTATATCTTTAACCCCACCACTTGCGATTGTGTCAACATTTGAAGCAAGAGCAATTGATTCAGTAAATTCAACATTTACACCACAAAGCATTCCATCTTTACTTATATCTGTACAAATAATTGCAAGAACACCTGCATTTGCAAACTCTTGAGCTAAATCAGTTGCTTTCATAGTTGAAACTTCTGCCCAACCCTCAACGGCTACCATTCCATTCATAGCATCAATTCCAACAGCGATTGGATACTTTGCAGCCATATCTTTTACAAATTGTGGATTTTTAACAGCAATTGAACCTAAAATTAATCTATCAACTCCAAGTTCAACATACATTTTGATAGTCTCTTCATCTCTAATTCCACCACCAAGTTCGATTTTAAGATTACAGTTTTCTCTGATTTTTTTTATTTGCTCTAAGTTTGCTGGTTTTCCTGCAAATGCACCATTTAAATCAACAATATGAACCCATTTTGAACCTAACTCTTCAAATCTTTTAGCAACTTGCCATGGTTCATCTGAATAGATTTTTGCACTATTCATCAATCCTTTACTTAGTCTTACAGCTTTTCCATCTTTTAAATCAATCGCTGGTAAAATATCCATATATTAATCCTCGTTATTTACATAAATTTTCTATTGTCTCTTCAATGGTTTTAAATTTAAATTCAAAACCTAAATCTAATAATTTTTTAGGAACTGCACTTTGTCCATCGGTTAAAACCCGTGCTCCCTCACTAAAAATAAGATTTAAAACAAATTCTGGAACTGGAAGTATAGTAGGTCTTTTTAGTGTTTTTCCTAAAGCAGAAGTTAACCCTTGATTTGTTGTGGGAACAGGAGCTGTAAGATTAAATAGATTATCAAACTCGTTTTCAATCACAAATTTATAGGCATTTATTAAATCATCTATATGAATATATGAAAATGCTTGTTTCCCACTTCCAATAACTCCACCAAGGCCTAGTTTAAATGGTGTAATCATTTTTTGTAAAGCTCCACCATCTTTACCCATAACAATTCCAAATCTAAAAATAGATACTTTAGTCGTTTCATTTTTTGCTTTTAAAGCTTCTTTTTCCCAATCTTGGCATAAAGATGAAAGAAAATCATTTGAAAAAGAGCCGTTTTCATCATAAGTAGTTTTATTGTCATAAATACCAACAGCAGAAGTAGAAATAAGAAGTTTTGGTTTATTTTGTACACTATTAATTGCATTTACAATTTTTGATGTTGTATCAATTCTACTTGAATAAAGAAGTTTTTTGTAAGATTCACTCCATCTATTTATGATGTTTGCGCCAGCTAGATTAATTACAATTTCACTTGAATTTAAAGTCTCTTCAAGTTTTGATTTATTATTTAAAATTTCCCTTGAAATAGGAATGATTTTATATCCTAAATCAGAAAAATATTTTGTTAAACTTGTCCCTACAAATCCACTAGCACCAGTAATTGCAATAGTTTTCATGCCTCATCCTTTATTATAAATTTATAAAGTTCTTTAAAATTCTAAGTCCATTATCATGAGATTTTTCAGGGTGTGGTTGGAAACCATAAATATTATCTTTGTTTACAGCACTTGTAAATTCATAACCATAAGTTGTTGTTCCTATGATATTTTTTTCACTTGTAACTGCATGAAAAGAGTGAACAAAATATAAATAAGGATTATGTAAACCCTCAAATAAAGGATGTTCTTTATTTACAATTGTATTCCAACCCATGTGAGGAATTTTGAAATCTTCATGCATTTTTGACTTATCAAATTTTATAACTTCGCCATCAATCAGACCTAAACCATCTGTATGTCCAAACTCTTGAGAACTTTCAAATAAAAGTTGCATTCCAAGGCAAATACCAATCATTGGTTTTCCACTTTTTGCAAACTCATAAACAGCTTCATTCATACCTGTTTTGATTAAATGCTCCATTGCATCTTTATAAGCTCCAACACCTGGAAGTATAACTCTATTAAAATTTTTTAAATCTTCAGGATTTTTAACTATAGTTGCTTTTGCATCTATTAATTTACAAGCATTGTAAACACTTGCTAAATTTCCCATGTTGTAATCAATAATTCCTATCACTGTGTTCCTTTAAATTGATTTCCTAATTGAAAGGAAACCTTTTCTTTTTCACTTCTTTTAAAAGAAGTGAACTCTAAAGAGGATAATTAATTATCCTTAAATATTGAATATTATACTAAAGTTTTGCATCAGCTAGGGTTAAAGAAAATATCACTTGATTATTTTTTTTCTCAAGAGCCTTTTTGGCTTCCCTAATTGTAGCACCTGTTGTAATTATATCATCACATAAAATTGTCATTTCATTAGAGATATTTGTAAGTTTAAATCGTCTTGGATTTTTTTGTCTAAATTCCAAATCTTTTCCCGCATATTTGACTATATTTGAAGCTTTTAAACAGTTATATTTTGGAGTTATAAATTGTGATTTTAAATGTTTTGTTAGTATTGCTGTATGTGAAAAATCATGTCGTGTGTGGTCATCAATGGGAATTGCAATAACTTGGTTTGGAAAAATGAAATTTTGAGCAAATTTAGCAAAAGATAGTTTTGCTAGGATATTAAAAACTCTATCTCCATGAAAATAGTATTTTGATGAGATTAAATCTTCAAGTTCTGAAAGAGTATAAAAAGAGTAGTTGAAAAATCCATCTTCAATCTCTCTTTTGTGGAAAGATGGAATTAAAAGATTATTTTGACAATCTTTACAAATAATTTCAAATGATAAGTTTTTACAAGTTAGACATTGCATGAAATATTTTAACTAAAATTCTATTGAAAAAATATAATTTTCTACAAAGAATGAATGGTAAATTATTCTTTACTTAAATTATGTTACTATTCTAAAAATTTAAAAGAGGAAGTTTTATGTTTAATTTTAGAACATTAAAATCAAAATTCTTGATTTATATAATATCAACACTTTTATTAGTATTTATTGTTGTAACTACGATTTTATCAAATATTATCTCAACTCAATCAACTAATAATTCAGAAGAAAACTTTAAAAATAAAGCAGAACTTATTACAATTGCTTTTAATAGTTTAGATAATAATTTAAATGAAGTTATGAAAGGTTATATTAATGTAGTAAAAAGTTATTTACCAAATGATTATTCAATAGATGAAAATAAAACAGTAAAAGTAGGTCAAATAGATGCTCCGTCTTTCTATAATGGAAATGTATTATTAAATAATAATTTTGACCCTTTAGAAAAATATACACAAACAACTGGTGTAATTGCAACAGTTTTTGCAAGAATGGGAGATGATTTTGTAAGGGTAACAACAACTCTTAAAAAAGAGGATGGAAGTCGTGCCTTTGGAACAATGTTAGGTCAAAATTCACCTGCTTTAAAATCAATGTTAGATGGTAAAACTTTTTATGGAAAAGTAAAATTATTTGGAAAAGATTATTATGTAGTTTATGAGCCAATTATTGAAAATGCTAAAGTAATTGGTATCCTTTTTATTGGATATGACTTTAGTACAGTTTTAAATTCTCTAAAAAATGATATTAGAGCAATAAAAGTTAATGAAAATGGATACGCATTTATGATGGATTATAAAGGTAATTTATTAATTCATCCCTCAATAGAAGGTAAAAATATCTTTAATGAAAAAGATAGAGAAGGTAATTATACTTTTCAAGATATGATAAAAGGAGAAGATAGATTTATTTCCTACACAAGTTCAGATGGGGTTGATAAATTAGCATATGTAAAACATTTAAATTTTTTTAATGCTATTTTAGTAGTTAGTGATGCCCAAGAAGACGTTTATTCTTTTAGCAGAAAGTCAACTATTTATATTTCTATTGCATTTGTAATCACACTAATAATAATATCAATCTTATTACTTATAGTTACTTCAAAGATTGTAGAAAAACCTCTTGAAAATTTGAGTCATGGACTTTTGGATTTTTTCAAATATTTAAATAAAGAAAATAGCAGTGTAAAACTTTTAGAAATAAAAGGGGAAGATGAATTTGCACAAATGTCAGAAGAAATAAATAAAAATATAAATAGAACAACTATATTTATAAAAGAAGATATGGAATTAATAGAAGATGTTAAAAAAATTGTAAATAGTGTAAAAAATGGGGATTTGACAAAGAGAGTTCAAGTTACTACTAATAATAAAAGTTTAGAAGAATTGAAAAATATTTTTAATGAAATGTTAGAAGTTACAAGCAAAAATGTATGTCAAAATGTAAATCAGTTAAAAGATGTACTTTTACAATTTAAAAATCTTAATTTTACACAAAGAATAAAAAACGATTCAGGATTAGTTTCTGTTGGTTTAAATGAATTGGCAGAAATTATTAATCAAATGCTTGTTGAAAATAAATCAATAGGACTTAAATTAGATGATAGTTCAAAACAATTACTTGATAATATGAATAAATTAAATAATTCAACAAATGAAGCAGCTGCAAGTTTAGAAGAAACATCTGCTGCATTAGAAGAAATTACTGGAAATATAAGACATAATTCTGAGAATATATCAAAAATGTCAAGGCTATCTCAAAATGTATTAAGCTCTGCAAATGATGGTCATAAACTTGCAAATGAAACTACAATATCAATGGATGAAATTAATGAAGAAGTAAAAGCTATTAGTGAAGCGATAGTTTCAATTGATAATATTGCATTTCAGACAAATATACTTTCATTAAATGCAGCAGTAGAAGCAGCAACCGCAGGAGAAGCTGGAAAAGGATTCGCAGTTGTTGCACAAGAAGTACGAAATCTAGCAAATAGAAGTAGCGATGTTGCAAAAGAGATTAAATCTATAGTTGAAAATGCAAGTCATAAAGCTAATAATGGAAAAGAAATTGCTGGAAAAATGATTGAGGGATATGTTTTACTAAATAGCAATATTTCTCAAACAATTAATCTAATCGCAGATATTGAAGTTGCATCAAAAGAACAGTTAAAAGGAATTGAACAAATAAATAATGTTGTAAATATCTTAGATAAACAAACTCAACAAAATGCATCAATCGCCACACAAACAAATAGTATTGCAGTTGAGACTGATGATATTTCAAAAACAGTATTAAAAAATGCAGATGAGAAAGATTTTATAGGAAAAGCGCAGGTTACCTCAAGTACTTATGAGATGTAGTTTCATGCTTTGTATTTAAGCTTAATTCTAAGATATTAGGTTATTATTTTTAATAAATTCTATTAAAGTAAATCTATGCTTAATTCAAAACCTTTTATTCTATTTCTAAAATATGTAATTCCTTCTATGTTGGGATTTATGGCTATTTCTTCTGCAAGTATTATTGACGGTTATTTTATAGGGAACTATGTGGGCTCTGTGAGTTTAGCCGCAATTAATGTCTCTTTGCCTATGTTTAATATTTTATTTGGTTTTGCTTTGATGTTTGCTGTTGGTAGTTCAGTTATAACAAGTAAATTATTGGGAGAGAGCAATAAAGAAGAGGCTTCAAATGTTTTTTCAAAAGCTTTTTATGTGATAGTTTTAATTTCTGTTTCTTTGAATTTGTTACTTTATTTAAATTTGGAATATATCTTAGATTTGTTAAATGTAAAAGATGAATTACGAGTTGAAACCTTAAAATATCTTCCAATTATTTTAAAATTTATGCCATTTTTAATGATTGGAATTACCATTGATTATTTTGTAAAAGTAGATGAAAGCCCTAATTTATCACTTTTAGCCTTGGCTTTAAGTTCAGTAGTAAATATAGTTTTAGATTATACTTTTATAGTAAAATTTGATTGGGGAATCAGTGGTGCTGCTTATGCTACTGGTATTTCACAAATGTGTATTCTTTTAGTTTTACTTCCACACTTTTTTCTAAAAAAAGGTTCACTTAAACTAATAAAACCAAAAGGTGATTTGCAATGCATTTTTAATGCCTTAAAAAATGGTTCTTCTGAGTTTATAAATCAATCATCTGTAGGTATTACTATCTTAATCTTCAATTATATTTTATTGAAAACATTTGGTCCTTTAGGTATTGCTTCTTTTACTATTATTGGTTATTTTATAGCAATTAGTACAATGGCTAGTTTTGCTGTTTCTAATTCTTTGCAAGCAATTATTAGTAAAAATTATGGCGCACAATATTTTGATAGAATGAAAAGTTTTTTAAAACTGGGGCTGGTAAGTATTTTAGGTATAGAAATACTCTTAACCTTGTTTGTACTGATCACACCAGAGTCTTTAATAAACATATTTATCAAAGATTCTGATATAAAAACAAAAGAGATAACCATAGAGTTCATCTCTTTTGCTTGGCCTACGTTTATTTTTTCAGGCTTAAATATGCTCTCAAGTTCATACCTAACAGCTATACAAAAACCATTGTACTCTGGACTTGTTGCTATTATGAGAAGTTTTATTTTCCCAATAACATTTATTTTTCTCTTACCTTTTATTTTTGGAAATGTAGGAATATTTATAGCCGTGTCTTGTGCTGAGATAGTTACTTTTATTTTCGCATTGAGATTTTTTATGCAGACTAGACCTAGTGTTTTAGCTAAATTTATTTAATAAAGTATTATCTTAAATTATTATTAGTTTAGTCTATACAAAATACTTTTTCTACTCTTTCCCCTGTTCTATAGTTCAGAACATTTTCTATTTTATATTTTTTGTTTACTTTTGTACAATCTTCAATTGTATTTTCATTAGATGTACACGAAATAAAAAGTATAGAATAAAATAATAATATTAATAATTTCATTAGATTTCCTATATAGTGGGAATATTATAGCACAAAATATATTAAATAATAAAATATGGTAGTAATAAAACTGATAATGTATATTAATTGCATATTCAGTTTTAAAATTCTTGCTTCGCATTGAAGTATCAAAAAATAGAATGTCTCTTAAAAGTTTTAGGATTATTTACATAGAATACTATTAGAATTTAAAAAGGATTTATATGAATAATTATGAAATTTTTGGAGCTACTTTACTATCGAGTACAATTGTTATTCCTGCATTATTATATTTATTTAAAACAATAATTAAAGAGTTTTTAACTAATGCTATTAAACATGATTATGATATAAAAATTGAAGAATTAAAATCAAAGTTAGCACAAAATGGGAATGATGTTAGAAATTTAAGAGAGGGAGCTTTAAATGGAGTTTATTATAGACAATCAAAGTTATATGATAAACAAATACAAGCTGTTGAATCTCTTTGGTCAGATGTTATTGAATTATCTAAAATAAAAAATTTTTCATCATATATGTTACCTTTTTCAGATAATTTTGATAAAGTTGCGCATGATGCAAAAGAAGATTTAAAAATTAGAGAATTATTTGAAATTTTAAAATAGAAGAAATAAATTTTCTTGTTGGAGAAAAACTTCAGCCATTTCTTTCTCCTCTTTCATGGGCTTATTATAAAGCATATAAAAGTATATTAGCAACTGATTTTATAAAATTTAATATAATAAAGTTTGGTGTGGGTGGAGAGTTGCTAAAAGATGATAGTAAATTAAAGAGACTTATCGAAATTGCATTACCTGATAAAAAAGATTATATTTATGATGAAAAAACGAATTCTTTTTATTATTTACTTGAAGTTTTAGAAAATAGATTATTAGAAGAGTTAAAAATTTCTTTAAAAGGAACTGAAAGTACCAAAGAAAGTATTGACTTAGCTTCTTCAATTATGAATCAAGTAGAAGAACTCGAAAAAAATAAAAATAAGTAAAGTTTTAATATTGGTTTTTTGAATTTCATTGAGATTTAAGATTTAGTGCAGATTCAAGGCGGAAGTTTTAATTTTAAAGCGGAGTGTACTACTAGTACATGAGCATTTAAAATTGAAGTGACAACGCAGAAGATATGTTGAAGATTAAATCTTCAACACAGCCATGAATGCTTCTTGTGGTACATTCACCTTTCCTATGGCTTTCATTCTTTTTTTACCTGCTTTTTGTTTTTCTAGTAGTTTTCTTTTTCTTGTAATATCTCCACCGTAACATTTTGCAGTTACGTTTTTACCTGTTGATTTTACAGTCTCTCTAGCAATTACATTGTTTCCAATACTTGCTTGAATTGCTACTTCAAAAAGTTGTCTTGGTATTAACTCTTTTAATGCTTTGATAAATTCTCTACCTTTTGAAAGTGCTTTATTCTCAGGTACTATGATTGAAAGTGCATCTACGATTTCACCTGCAACTTTAATATCTAGTTTTTGTAAAACACCTGGTCTAAATCCAATTGGTTCATAATCAAAAGATGCGTAACCTTTTGTTGTTGATTTTAATTTATCGTAAAAGTCCATTACGATTTCATTCATTGGAATATCATAATCAAGTAAAACTCTTTTACCGATGTAATCCATTTTATTTTGAGAAGCTCTTTTGTCATTTAAAAGTTTAATTACATTTCCTAAGAACTCATCAGGTACTAAAATTGTAGCTTTTACATAAGGTTCAAAAATAGTGTCTATATAGTTTGGAGCGGGCAATTCACTTGGATTTTGAATAGTGATTCTTGTACCATCTGTTTTTAGAATTTCATAAATAACTGTTGGAGCAGTTGCAATTAAATCTAAGTCAAACTCACGTTCTAATCTCTCTTTGATTACTTCCATGTGAAGCATTCCTAAAAATCCTGTTCTAAATCCACTTCCAAGAGCAGCTGAACTTTCAGGTTCAAATGAGATTGAACTATCGTTTAATTGTAGTTTATTTAAAGCATCTCTTAAATCTTCAAATTTATCCGTTTCAATTGGATAAATTCCTGCAAATACGAATGGTTTTGCAGGTTCAAATCCATCGATTACTTCAGCTGTTGGATTTTTTGCATCTGTAATAGTATCACCTACTGCAATACTATTTGTTGTTTTAAGACCTAAAATAACAATCCCAATTTCACCAGTTTCAATAACATTTGTTTTTGTTGGTTTTCTAGGATGTGGATACATTAAATTAAGAACTTGATGTTCTTCTTTTGTATTCATCATTCTAATCATTTGACCTTTTTTGATACTTCCATCATAAACTCTAACAAGGGCTAAAGCTCCTAAATAGTTGTCAAACCAAGAATCATAAATTAAAGCTTTTGTTGGAGCGTCTGTATCCCCAACAGGTGAAGGAACTCTATCAACGATGGCATCAATTAATGCTTTTACACCTTGACCTGTTTTTGCACTAATCAAGTTACTTTCTGTACAATCAATTCCAATAGCTTCTTCAACTTCCTCTAAAACTCTATCTGGATCAGCACTTGGTAAGTCGATTTTATTTACAACGGGAAGAATTTCTAAATCATTATCCATTGCGATATAAACATTTGCAATAGTTTGTGCTTCAACACCTTGAGTTGCATCGATAATTAAAAGTGCACCATCAGAAGATGCCAATGAACGGCTTACTTCATAAGAGAAGTCAACATGTCCTGGAGTGTCAATTAGATTTAAAATATAAGCTTGACCATCTTTTACATAATTAAGTCTTACACTTTGAGCCTTAATTGTAATCCCTCTTTCTTGTTCAATATCCATTGTATCCATCATTTGAGCAGTTAAATCTCTATCTGCTACAGCTCCACACTCTTGAATGATTCTATCTGCAAGTGTAGATTTTCCATGGTCAATATGAGCAATAATACTAAAGTTTCTAATATTTTTTTGCAAGGGTAATTCCTATAAGTTGTTTATTGTGTTATATATATGTCGCGATTGTATCTAAAGTTTAGTAAGTTTATAGTTAAACGATTTAAAAGCAGTTTTTGGTAGAAAAAAAGATTTAAGGTTTTCCTTAAATCTTTTTATTTATTGATTAATTAAAGCCGTAACTCTTCTATTTTTAGCTTTTCCCTCAGGTGTATCATTTGTATCAATTGGTTGAGTCTCACCATATCCAACAGCTCTTAGTCTACTTGAGTCAATATTAAATGTTTTTAATGCATTAACAACAGAAATAGCTCTTCTATCTGATAAAGTTTGATTATAAGAATCACTTCCTTTTGCATCTGTATGTGCTTCAATTACAGCTGTTAAATTCTTATTTTTTTGTAAAATATTTGCAAATGATAGAAGTTTATCATTATATATATTTTTAATTTCAGTTGAATTATTGTCAAAATTTATATTTAAATTAATTGTATCAACACACCCAACTGCATTGACTTTTACCCCTTTTGATGTATTAGGACATTTATCTAATTTATTAGATACTCCATCATTATCATCATCTTGTATTACTACAACAGGTTCTTCAATTTTTTGATGAGTTTCTTTAAGCTCTTTTTTTTCTTCTACAACAATAGGAACAATGGGCTTAATATCATCACTATATTTTTTACCTAAAGGCATGGCTAACCCTATTGTGTACATAAGGTCATTTTGCGTATTTTTTACAGCAAGTAAATGTCTAACATCACCTTTTATTGAAATTCCATAATATGGTATATCATATTTTAAACCTGCACCATAATTTAATACAGTTGAATCTTCATTATCAAAAGCTTCATTTGTAACATTTTGATATCCTAACCCTGCAAGGGTATAAGCTGAAAGTCTTTCATTTAGAGGGAATATTTTTATAGCATTTAAAAATATTCTATTTAAATGTGTATTTCCAGCAGAATCTTTATATTTAACTCTATTACTTCTTAAATAATTTACTTCTATTTGATTAATAAATGAATCATCTATATTTTTACCAACAGAGATACCACCATTAAAATAGTTGTCATCATTTAATCCAGCTTTACTATCAGTCAAAATTCCTGATACAAAAGGAGTAACTTCATAACTATATTCTTTACTTGGATTACTAGTAGCAAAAGACATAGAAATAGATAAAATTGAGATTATTAGAATTCTTCTCATTATTTTTCCTTGATAATAATTTTATTTATTATAACTAAAAAAACAATAATATTTATTAAAAAATAATATTAAAATTATTAATAATAAAAAAAGGGGACTGAGCAAAACTCAATCCCCTTCTATTCTAAAAATAATTTAGAATTATTTGCTCATTACAGCTTCAACTCTTCTATTTTCAGCTCTTCCTTCAGCAGTATCATTTGATGCAACAGGTCTAGTTTCACCATATCCTACAGAAGTAATTTTAGATGGATCAACTTTAAGTGATTTTAAAGCTTCAACAGTAGATGCAGCTCTTCTTTCTGATAATTTTTGATTATAAGCATTTGAACCAACAGAATCTGTATGCGCTTCAATTGTTGCTTTTAATTTTGGATTAGCTTTCATCATATTAGCAAATTCAACAATTCTAGTATTGTAAGAATCTTTAATTACTGATTTGTCAGTATCAAAATTAATATTTAAGTTTACTAAAGTCATACATCCAACAGAGTCAACTTTTGATTTTGACATTGTATTTGGACATTCGTCTAATGAATCAATAACACCGTCACCATCAGAATCTTTTGGAGTTTCTACAGGAGCTGCAACAGCAACAGGAGCTGGTTTTTCAACAACAGGAGCTGGTTTTGCAACTTCTCCAAAAGGAATAGAAAGACCAACATTATATAATAAAGTGTTATCACCATGATCAGCTTCAATTAAATGTCTAACATCAAATTTTAATGAAACTTCATCTGCAAGTTTATATTTTACACCTGCACCATAGTTACCAAAAACTCCATCTTCATTTCCATTAGCTTCATCATCAAAAATTTCAACACCGGCACCAATTAATGTGTATAATGAAAAATCAGAAGTAATACCATATTCTTTAATTACATTTGTGAATACTCTTGTAATTCCAGTGTCAGAATTTCCACCTTTGTAATCTACATCGTCAAGAGTTCTTAAAAATCCAAGTTCAACTTGGTCTATGTAAGAATCAAATTGATTGAATCCTAAACTTAATCCACCATTTGCATAGTTTCTATCTAACCCTAAGTTCCCCTCAGTATACGCTCCACCAAATGTTGGTGTGATTTCATATTTATAATTAGAGTTTGCAGCTAACATCATTGTTGCACAAGCAACAGTTGATAATAAAATTTTTTTCATTGTTTTTCCTTTTTTTTACTTAAATAATTCTGGGAATTATATCTAAAATTTTGAATTTTGCATCAAGCTGTAAAAATTGAATTAACAGATTCATTATTGTGAATTCTTCTGATAGCTTCACCAATCATAGTAGAAGCTGTTAATACAGTTATCTTTTTAGCATTTTTTCGTGTAGGAATTGTGTCTGAGATAACTAACTCATCTAATTCACCTTTTTCAATTCTTTCATACGCTGGACCACTTAGAACTCCATGTGTACAACATGCCATAACAGAAGTTGCACCTCTTTTCTTTAGAACTTCAGCTGCTTTTACTAAAGTTCCTGCTGTATCAACCATGTCATCCACTAGAATAACATCTTTACCCTTTACTTCACCAATAATATTCATAACTTCAGCAACATTAGCTTTTTCTCTTTTTTTATCAACAATTACTAAATCATAACCTAATTTATCCGCATATGATCTTGCACGTGCAACTCCACCAATATCAGGGCTTGCAATAATTGGATTTTTTAAATTTTTCGATTTAATATAATTAACAAATAAAATTGAACCAAATAAGTTATCAGCAGGGATATTGAAAAAACCTTGAATTTGAGCAGCATGTAAATCTATTGTTACAACTCTTGAAATACCAGCTTTTTCTAAAATATCTGCAACTAATTTTGCAGTTATTGGAACTCTAGGAGCTGCTTTTCTGTCTTGTCTTGCATAACCATAATATGGAATAACAGCAGAAATAGATTTTGCACTTGATCTTTTAAGAGCATCTACCATGATTAATAATTCCATTAAATTATCATTTGTTGGAGCACAAGTTGGTTGAATAATGAAAACATCTTGTCCCCTTACACTTTCAGTGATTTGAACAGACATTTCACCATCGCTGAATTTATTTAGTGTTGCATTTGATACATTCATCCCCAAATACTCTGATACTTTTGTTGCAAATTCAGGATTAGCTGAACCACTAAAAAGTTTAAATGTTGACATAAAAATTCCTTACATTTGATTGATTTCGAATTTTATCTAAAGTGTACTTAATGAATATTAAGTTAATTAATAATTAAGTTAATATTCATTATGATAATGGCTATTATTATAAAAAAGTTAATTTGTATATTATCTGCGAAAGTATAAAAAATATACAATTAAGCTGTTTATTTTGATTTAGGTAGATGTTATAATTTCAATGTTCTCCTAATGAAAAACTATTAATGCGATGATAGTTATTCAGACATATATTTTATTTACAAGGAAAAAAAATGAGAAACCTTTTATCAGGTAACAAAATTAGTTTTGTAGTGTGCGGATTAGTATTAAGTTCATCTATGGCATTTGCTGCTGATTCTATTGATTCAGCATTTAAAGAAGGTAAAGTTTCTGGTAGTTTAGGTCTTTATGGTGAAAAACATGATTTTAAAGATGGTGCTAAAGATTCAGGTTTTGGAAATGGACAAGCAACAGTTGCATTTGAAACAGGTTCATTTTATGGTTTTTCTGCCAAAGCAGAGTTTAAAGGTAACCTTTATCTAGGTGAAGTTGAAAATGATAATTATGATGATGCTTATGCAAATCATTCTTTAATGACAGAAGCTTATGTTAAATATGCTGTAGATGGATTCTTCTTAAGTGCTGGTAGACAAGCTATTGATTTAGAATGGTTAGGTGATTATAACGAATCTGTAGTTGCTGGGATTACTGCTATTCCAGATACTGTAGTTGTATTAGGATATACAGATAGACAAGCTGAATCAGGAATTGATACAAGTGCAGACTTTACAGAAATTACTGAAAAAGGGGCTTATGTTTTAGATGTTAAATATACAGGTTTAGAAGGTATTGAATTTAACCCTTATGCATATTCAGCTCCAGATGTTGCAGATTTTTATGGTTTAAAAACAACTTTTACAAGTGATTATTTTGGTGTGATTGCACATTATGCAGTATCAAGTGAAGATACTCAAGATGATGGATCAATTGGACATGTTGAATTAAATACTACATTAGCTGGAATTTCTGGTGCTGTTGGTTATATTAAAACTGATAAAGATGTTGGAGCTGGAAGTATGCCTGCTTATGGTGATAATATATCTCCATTTGATACAGGAAATAGAACTTATGATCCAGATGCAAGAACAGTATATGGTTCTTTAGGATATACAGTTCTTGATGTTGAGTTAGGTGCATTATATGGTGTAACAACTTATGACACTGATGATAAAAAAGAAAAAGAGCTAAACTTAACTGCAACTTACCCAATTACTGAGTCTTTAACAGCTGCTGTTTTATATGGTGATGTTAATGAAGATTCTGCTGATACAGAATACAATGATGATAACTATGTATTAGCAAGTGTAGAATATACATTCTAATATAAAAATAATTTAGGAGATTAACTCCTAAATTAGAAAACTAAATAAATCTTTTAGATTTATTTAGTAGACTCAATCCAAGCACTTCCAATTACTTTTTGACCATCATAAAATACAGCTAATTGTCCAGCTGCAACTCCAAAAGCTGACTCTTTTAAAGTTATATAAGCTTTCTCATTTTCTATTTTTACATCACAAGGTGTTGAAGTTGATCTATATCTTAATTTTACTGCACATGAAAATTCAGTTTCATCAATAAACATATTTAAGTCTTTTGCAATAACTTCATTCACTTCTAATGCTTCTTTTTTGCCAACAATAATAGTGTTATCTTTAGGATTTAATTTTGTTACAAAATGTGGAACATGTGCTCCATGAACTGTAAATCCTCTTCTTTTTCCTATTGTATAGTGTGCATAACCTTTATGCTCACCAACAACATTTCCCTCTTCATCTAAAACTTTCCCAGGCATATCAATATTTGCATGTCTTTTAACAACATCTGTATAAACTGTTTCAACAAAACAAATCTCTTGAGATTCACTTTTTTCTGTAATTTTTTTGTATGCAACATCAAGTTGAGCACCAAATTTTACAATATCTTCTTTTTTATAAGTACTAAGTGGGAACATCATGTAAGGAAGTGCTTCTTTATCTACTTGTGATAAGAAATAACTTTGATCTTTAGTTTTATCATCAGCTTCATAGAAGAATTTACCGTCAGTTTTTGCATAGTGTCCAGTTGCTAAAAAATTAGCTCCATGATCTTGAGCAAACTTTAACATAGCACCAAATTTTATTTGTTTATTACATTTAACACAAGGGTTTGGAGTTGTTCCTTGCAAATAAGAATCCACAAAGTAGTCATAAATTTCAGCTGTAAATTTATCAGCTAAATCTAATATGTGATATTTAATATTTAAAAACTTAGCTACATCTTCGATATAACCTAAATTTCTTTCGTGATAACCGTCAGTTCTATTATGAAGTTTTAAATAAACACCTTCAACTTCATATCCATCTTTTTGTAGCATATAAGCAGTTACTGATGAATCAATTCCACCGCTCATACCAACCATAACTTTTTTTTTCATTGTTTACATCCTTTTTAAAGGAATAATCACTGATTCTTTATTTGCCCAATTTTTGTGAGAAATAATTAAATTTTGAGTATTTTTTTTATTATCAAAAAATATTATATCTATATCCAAGGTTCTAGGCGCATCTTGAAAGGATCGCTTTCTTCCGAATTTATTTTTATTTATCTTAAGTAAATGGGACTAGCAACTTTTTACCATCCCAAATTTTTTTAAAGTTAATGCAGTGTTTATAATTAATAATAATTACTTATAAATCCCCCACCTAAACAATAATCACCATGATATAAAACAAGACTTTGTCCTAATGTCACAGCTCTTTGAGGCTTGTCAAATTCAACTAGAACTCTATGTTCATTTGCTTCAATTACGGTACAAGCTTGCTTTTGTTGACGATAACGAATTTGTGCCATTAATTTATCACCAACTTTAGGTGCTTCATCTAATACCCAATGCATATGACTAGCTTCTACACTTTGGTTCATAAGTAATGGATGGTTAGTATCTTGTACAACTGTTAATGTATTATCTTCCATATTTTTTTTGGCTGCATACCATGGGTTATGGATATTATTGTCTGATTCATTATCTTTGATACCACCAAGACCAATACCTTTTCTTTGACCTAATGTGTAACAAATAAGACCTTTATGTCTTCCTAGCATTTTCCCATTTTCATCTATAATATCACCTGGAATTGCTTTTAAATGTTGTGTAATAAAATCATCAAATCTTTGGTTACCTATAAAACATATCCCCGTACTATCTTTTTTATCACTAACTGGAAGATTATGTGTTCTAGCTATTTCTCTAACTTCTTTTTTAGTTAAATCTCCAAGAGGAAACATCGCATGAGATAGTTGTTCACTTGAAAGTGCATGTAAAAAATAACTTTGGTCTTTTGTATTATCTTTTGGAGTGTCAAGTACATAATGGTCTTTATATTTAGCAATTTTGGCATAATGACCAGTCGCAATCATATCTGCACCCATTTTTTTTGCTTCATTTAAAAATACATTGAATTTAATCTCACGATTACAAAGAATATCTGGATTAGGAGTAAGACCTTTTTTTAAACCTTCTAAAAATACATCAAATACTTTAGTTCTGTACTCTTCAACAAAGTCTTTACCTTTTACTTCAATACCTATTAGTTCACCTACTTTTTTAGCATCTTCGAACTCAATACGATTAGGGCATTGACTACCTTTTATTCCATACTCCCAATTACGCATGAATAAGCCTACTACTTCATAGCCTTGTTGTTTTAATAGAAGTGCAGTTACTGAAGAATCAACACCACCAGACATACCTACAACTATTTTTTTCTTCATTATTAACCTTTTTAGAAATAATTGAACAAACGGGAATATCCCTGTAGCTAAATTTTAGCTCTATGCTCTTTATTTTTTTATAATTTATTCATATATTTTAAAGGAATAATCACTGACTCTCTATTTGCCCAATTTTTGTGAGGAATAATTAAATTTTGAGTATTTATTTTTTTATTATCAAAAAATATTATATCTATATCCAAGGTTCTAGGCGCATCTTGAAAGGATCGCTTTCTTCCGAATTTATTTTCATATCTTTGCATTGCTTTTAAAAAGTTTTTAGGACAAAGATTTGTTTTAAGCGCGATTATACCATTTAAAAAGTCATTTTGTTCCAAAAATCCAAAGGGAGGATTTTTCAAAAGTGGTGAAGTAATAAGTAAAGTAAATCTTGCATCTTTTTTTAAACATAAGATTAGTTTATCAAATAATCTTTTTGTATTTCCAATATTTCCCCCAATTCCAATAGTTACAGTGTATTTTTTACTTGAAGTAGAATTGATTTTTTTTGGAAAATTAGAAGTATAAAAAAGTGTTAAATCTGGTGATAATTTTTTTTTCAAATTTTTCTCATTTTTAGTTAAAAAACAATCTCGATATATTTTATCAAGATTGTTTTTTTGAATTTCTATTTTAAAGTATTACAGCTTTTCCATTTTGCATTACAATTGTATCTTCAATTCTAACACCAAATTCACTTGGAAGATAAATGCCAGGTTCTATTGTAAAGACCATATTTTCTTCAATAATTACATCTGATTTTGAGTTGATAAATGGAAATTCATGAATATCAAGTCCAACTCCATGTCCAGTACTGTGAACAAAATATTTCCCAAAACCAGCTTTTTCTATTACATCTCTAGTTAATTTGTCAATTTCAGAAGCTTTCATTCCAACTTTTGCTTTTTCAATTGCATTTAGTTGAGCTTTTAAAACAATATCATATATTTTTTGATGTTTTTCATTTTTAAATTTTTGCTCTCTTTTAAAAGAGAATTTTTCAAAATCAACTGCACTTGTACAAGTTCTATCTGAACAATATCTTTTATATTTAATTCCAGCATCTACAAGAATTAAATCATTTAGTTTTAGTTTTTTATTTGTAGGTAAAGCGTGTGGTTTTGCAGCATTTTCATTTATAGCAACAATTGGTTCAAAAGAGATATCAAGTTTTCCTATTTGGCTCATTTTCTCAAATGCTTTAAAATATAAAAATTGTTCAGTTTGATTAAAACCATTTTTTCTAATAAATTTTGCTAATTCTTTAAATCCTTCACGTCCAGCAATTGCAGCTTTTCTTAATAAAATTATCTCTTTATCTGATTTAATAGCTCTTTTTTGTTTTGAAAAATTTGGTTTTGCTATGAACTGAGTTTTTAAAGTTTCTGTTAAATTTATATAAGTTGCATAGGTAAAATCATTTGGGTCAAACACGATTTTTTTAATTTTGTTTTTTTTTAAAATTTCTTTTGTTGTTTCTATTAAGTTTGATGATTCTATAACTTCGCAATTTTTTGCATATTCTTTTGCTTCAATAATATATCTAGCATCTGTAATAAAATATTTGTCTTTTTCTAAATTTAAAAAAATAACATTATCACAAGAAAATTTGCACTCAAAATATATAGCGTTCTCATTTTGAAGAATAAAGTTTTTCATAAAAAGCCTTTGATTTGGTATTGTTTAACATAAATTTAATTATAATCTTACCTAAAATTTATAAAAGGAATATAATATGAAAATTGCCGTTATACAAGGCCCAAATTTAAATATGCTAGGAATAAGAGAACAACACATTTATGGTTCTATGGGATTAGACCAAATTCATGAACAATTAAAAGCAGCAGCAGCTCAAAATGGTGTTGAACTTGAATTTTTTCAATCAAACCTTGAGGGTGAAATTGTTGATAGAATTCAAGAGTGTTTAGGAACAGCTGATGGAATTATGATTAATCCAGCTGCTTATTCTCACACATCAATAGCTATTAAAGATGCTTTAAGTGCAGTTTCAATGCCAGTAGTTGAAGTACATATTTCAAATATTTATAAAAGAGAAGAATTTAGACAAAAATCAATAACAGCAGGTGCTTCAACAGGAGTTATTTCAGGATTTGGACCTTTTGGTTATCATATGGGATTAATTGCTTTAATGCAAATAATTTCAGAAGTTAAAGCAATCGCTCAAGCTCAACAACAAAATGCTTAAAATTAAAACTTATGAAAATAATAAGTGCTAATTGGGTTATAACTTGCGATGAAAACAATAGTATCATTAAAAATGGTGCGGTTGTTTTTAATGATAAAATAATAGAAATTGATACCCTTTTTAATATAGAAAACAAATATCCAAATATAGAAATTTTAAATCTTGAGAAAAATTCAGTGTTAATGCCTGGTCTTATAAATTCCCATGTACATTTAGAATTTAGTTCAAATACAACAACTTTAAAATATGGTAATTTTATGTCATGGTTAAACTCTGTAATAAAAAGCAGAGATGATTTAATAAATAAAGCTGACAAAAAACTAATCTCTACAAAACTAGATAGAATGAAAAAAACAGGAACTACAACAATTGGAGCAATTTCATCTTACTCTTTTGATATGGAGTCTTGTGTTCAAAGCCCAATAAATACTGTTTTCTTTTGTGAAGTGATTGGTTCAAAAGGTGATATGGTTGATACTTTATTTGCAGATTTTAAAGATAGATTAAAAAATTCAAAAAAATTCAAATCAAAAAATTTTATACCAGCAATTGCAATACATTCACCATATTCAGTTCATCCTTTTTTAGTAAGAGAGAGTTTAAATCTTGCTCGTGCTGAAGATTTGGCAGTTAGTTCACATTTTTTAGAATCACCTGAAGAGTTTTCTTGGCTTCATAAAGATGAAGGTTCTTTTTTAGATTTTTTTAAAAACTTTTTAGGACAAGAAAAAGCTGTTTCAAAACCAATGGAATTTTTAAATTTATTTTCAAATATTAAAAATCTCTCTTTTACACATTGTGTTGAAGCTAGTGTTGATGATTTAGAGAAAATCAGAAGTTTAGGTGCAAGTATAAATCATTGTGTAACTTCAAATAGAGTTTTAAATAATAGTAAATTAGATATATCAAAATTAAAAGATATTCCTTTTACAATTGGAACTGATGGCCTTAGTTCTAATAACTCTTTATCAATGTTTGATGAATTAAGAAATGCTTTAATGATTCATTTTGATAAAAATATTGTTGATTTTTCAAAAGTTTTATTAAAAGCTGCAACTATAAATGGTGCAAATGCTTTGGGTTTAAATAAAGGAATAATCAAAAAAGATTTTGATTCAGATATGATAGCTTTTACTTTACCTGATGAAGTAGAAGATATAGAAGATTTACCAATGCAAATTATTTTGCATACAAAATTCGTAGATAAAGTAATAATAGGAGGAGAATTTGTTTAATTTTTTTAGAGTACTTTTTTCGCCAATAATTGCAATTTTAGATTTTATTACTAAATATTTTAAAACAATAGTTTTTTTAACTATCATTTATTTTATTTTTGCACCATCTAATGAAAAATTAGGGGATAGTGATAATTATGCTAATTTGCAAAAAATTGAGTTAACAGGTCCAATTATGGATGTATCAAAAACATTAGAAGAGATACAAAAAGCAAAAGATAATAAAAATATTAAAGGTATTTTATTTGTTGTGGATTCTCCAGGGGGTGCTGTTGCTCCATCTGTTGAATTAGCTTATGCAATTAAAGAGTTAAAAGAAATAAAACCAGTTGTTGTATATGCAAGTGGAGTGATTGCAAGTGGAAGTTATTATGCTTCTATTTGGGCGAATAAAATTATTGCAAACCCTGGAAGTATGGTAGGTTCAATCGGAGTTATTATGCAAGGTGTAAATGCAGAAGAACTTATGCAAAAAATTGGTATTTCAACACAAACTGTAAAAGCAGGGAAATACAAAGAATCAGGGACACCTACAAGAAAATGGTTTGATTATGAAGAGAAACAACTTCAAAGTGTGATTGATGATACTTATAATATGTTTGTTTCAGATGTTGCAAGTGCAAGAAATCTTGATGTAAAAAATCAGACTATATTTGCTGATGCAAAAATATTTACTTCAAAACAAGCAAAAGAGGTTGGTTTAGTTGATGAGGTTGCTACTCTTTCTTATGCACAAAGTAGTTTAATGACTCTTGCTGATGTAAAAGATCCAGTTTGGAAAAAAGAAGATAAATTTGATAAATTTATGAATAAAATAATAAGTGAAGCGGTTTCGAATGTAAGTATGAATTTAGTAAGTGGTTTAAAAGCTTATTAGTTTTTATCGTAGAAATATTTAAAAGGTGAAGTTTTTTACTTCACCTTTTTTTATGAATTTATTTTTCAATTCCTGATACAACTTTATAAGTATCATTTGCAATTACATACTCTTCATTTGTAGGAATAACAAAGATTCTAGCAGATGAGCTATTTGTTGCAATATCTCTAGCTACTGATCTTCTTTTATTATTTTTAGTAGGATCAAGGATTAATCCCATACCATCAAGTCCAGCACAAACAATTTCTCTAATTAATGATGAATTTTCACCAATTCCACCAGTGAAACATAAAGCATCAATACCATCAAGTGCTGCAACATAAGAACCAACATATTTTTTGATGTTGTAAGCAACCATCTCAACTGCTAATCTACATCTATCATCACCATCTTGCATACCTTGTAAAACTTCTCTTAAATCAGATGATTTTCCTGAAATTCCTAAAATACCAGATTTTTTATTCATTATGTCCATAATTTCATCTATTGAAAGACCTTCTTGTTTCATCATAAATGAAATAGCTCCAGCTCCAACATCTCCAGCTCTAGTTCCCATCATTAAACCTTGAACCGGAGTAAGACCCATAGAAGTATCAATACATTTACCATTTAATACAGCACTTACAGATGAACCATTTCCAAGGTGACAAACAATAATTCTAGTATTAAGTTTTTTATCTAACATTCCTCTAGCTTCGTTTGATACATAGTAGTGGCTTGTTCCATGGAATCCATATTTTCTTATACCATGTTTAGTATATTGGTCATAAGGTAATGCATACATATAAGCATAATCAGGCATAGTTTGGTGGAATGCAGTATCGAATACAGCAACATTAGGTTTACCTGGCATTAATTCTTGACAAATTTCCATTCCCATAATATTTGCAGGATTGTGTAAAGGAGCTAATGGAATTAATTCTTTCATTTTTTCAATAACTCTTGGAGTTACCATAACAGAAGAAGCAAATTCTTCTCCTCCATGAACAGCTCTATGTCCAATTGCATCAATTTCATCAATAGAATTGATAACTTTTCCTTCACTCTCAACTAAAGTTTTTAATACTAATTCAATTGCCTCTTTATGAGTTGGCATTGAAACTTCTAGCGTTAGTTTGTTTTCACCAAACTCATGTTTTAAAATACCATCAATTCCGATTCTTTCGCATAAACCAGTTGCTAAAACTTCTTTTGAAACTGGATTCATTAATTGATACTTTAGAGATGAACTTCCTGCATTTAAAATAAATACTAACATAATATTTTCCTTTTTTTGAGTTTAAATTATTTGATTTGAGTTGCAGTAATTGCAACTAAGTTTGCTATATCTTCTACTGAACAACCACGTGAAAGATCATTAACAGGTTGATTTAATCCTTGAACGATTGGCCCATGAGCTTCTGCTCCGGCAAATCTTTGAACAAGTTTATAACCAATGTTTCCAGATTGTAAATCAGGGAACACTAAAATATTTGCATGTCCAGCTACTTTTGAACCTGGTGCTTTTTTAGCTCCAATAGCTTCAACGATTGCAGCATCTGCTTGTAATTCACCATCAAAAGAGAAGCTTACATTTCTTTCTTCTAAAATTTCACAAGCATATTGAACTTTATCAACTAATGGATGTTTTGCACTTCCTTTTGTAGAAAAAGATAACATCGCAACTCTTGGTTCAAGTCCAACAACACTAGCAGCAGTTGCAGCAGTTGCACATGCAATATCAGCTAATTGTTCAGCATTTGGCTCAGGAATAACAGCGCAGTCTGCAAATAAGATTAAACCATTGTCACCAAATTTACCATCAGCTGTTTCCATAATAAATGTAGATGAAACTGTATTAATTCCAGGAGCTGTTTTTATAACTTGAATAGCAGCTTTTAAAACATCAGCTGTTGGAGAGTTTGAACCAGCAACTAATCCATCAGCATCTCCAAGTCTTACCATCATACAACCAAAAAATCTAGGTTCAGTTGTCATAATTTCAGTAGCTTCTTCTTTTGAAAGATTTTTTGCTTTTCTTAACTCAACTAACTCATCGATGTATTTGTCTATGTTATCAAATTGCTTAGGATCAATTATAGTTGCACCTTCAATATTAGCGCCACATTTAGCCGCATCAGCTTTGATAGTTTCAACATTTCCAATTAAAACAATTTTTGCAGTCTTCTCTTCTAAAACTTGCTGAGCAGCTTTTAAAACTCTCTCATCTTCAGGCTCTGGAAGAACTATTGTTCTTAATTTTAATTTTGCTTTTTCTTTAATACTTTCGATTAAACCCATGTTAAGTTATCCTTTCTACTTTAAACTTTATTGAAAGATTATAATTAAGGAACATAGCATTACAATAGCAATGTTTTATAATCTTACTAAGAAGAATTTTATTCCTTATTTAAAAAAAAGTACATAAAAAGTACATTAATATAAAAGAAATACGATTTTGTGCAGAATCGTAATGATATATTGTAAAAATTGATTTTAATTGAAGATAAAGAAGGTAGAGATGTACAATTTTAGTACATCATCTACAATTTTTTGATATTAGCTATTTTGTAACAATTTATTTAGATTTTACAAGGTTATAAGTATCTTTTGCGATTACTAATTCTTCATTTGTAGGTATAACAAAGATTTTAGTTTTTGATGATTCATTATGTATTTCTCTTGTTCCATGAGTTCTAATTTTATTTTTTTCAGTATCAAGTTCAATTCCCATAAAACCTAAACCCTCACAAACTTTTTCTCTTATTAAATCTGAATTCTCACCAATACCAGCAGTGAAACATATAGCATCAACACCTTGCATTAATCCAGCATAAGAGCAAAGATATTTTTTTATTCTTCCACATAACATTTCAATAGCTATTTTTGATCTTTTATCACCATCATTTGAAGCTTTTATAACTTCTCTTAAATCAGAACTAATTCCAGAAATTCCTAGAATTCCTGATTTTTTATTAAGATAATTAATAATTTGGTTACTATCTAGTCCTTTTCTTTCCATTAAATAAGGAATAACACCTGCATCAATATCTCCAGATCTTGTTCCCATAATTAAACCCTCTAAAGGAGTTAATCCCATAGTTGTACTAATTGATTTTCCATCTTTAACAGCACAAATAGATGAACCATTACCTAAATGACAAACAATAATTTTACTTGTTTTTTTGTTTAAAATTTTTATTGCTTCATTTGAAACATAATAATGTGATGTTCCATGAAAACCATATTTTCTTAAATGATGTTCTGTATAGTCTCCATATGGAACTGCATATAGGAAGTTTTCTTCTGGCATTGTTTGGTGAAATGCCGTATCAAAAGTTGCAACATTTGGAATATTTGGCATTAATTCATTACAAATTTCAATTCCTAAAACGTGAGCAGGATTATGTAAAGGGGCTAAAGGAATAAGTTTTCTGATTTTATCCATTACATCTTTATTTATTAAAGTAGATTTTTTGAAATATTCTCCACCATGAACAACTCTGTGTCCAATAGCTTCAATTTCACTAATTGAATTAATAACTTTAGTTTCATCATTTGTTAAAATTCTAAGAACTAATTCGATAGCTTCTTTATGAGTAGGAATTTGAAGTTCAAAAGTTAATTTCTTATTTTCTCCGACTTCGTGTTTTAAAATCCCATCTATTCCTATTCTTTCAACTAATCCACTTGCTTTTAATTCAGAAGTTTCTGCGTTAATTAATTGATATTTTAAAGAAGACGAACCAGCATTTAATACAAATACTAACATTAATTTTTCCTTTATCATTTTAGATATAAATTTTTGAACCTAATTGTAGTAAATCTTAAATCTAAATTTGCTTTTAAAGTTAATTTAATTTAACAAATAATTAAATCTTTTAATTTTAAATATTTTAGAAAAATAAGATATTTTGATGAAAATCTTGGAATAGTCCGTAAAGTAGGGCTTTATAAAGTATCATGTACAATCAATGTACATAATACTCAATTTTTTAATAAGTTTCTAATTAGTAACAGTTTTGATTTATTTTACAAGATTATATGTATCTTTAGCAATAACTAACTCTTCATTTGTAGGTATTACAAAGATTTTAGTTTTTGAACTCTTTTTATTAATCTCTATATTTCCAGATGATTTTAATTGATTTTTTTCATCATCTAATTCAATACCCATGAACTCTAAATTAAAACAAACTTTTTCTCGTATTAAAGTAGAATTTTCACCAATACCAGCAGTAAAACAAATAGCATCTACTCCACCTAATAATCCAGCATAAGCACAAACATATTTTCTTACTCGATTACACATCATATCAATTGTAACACTAGCTCTTTGATCTCCCTCATTTGCTGCACTTATTATTTCTCTTAAATCTGAGCTAATTCCTGAAACTCCTAGAATTCCAGATTTTTTATTTAAATAATCAATAATTTGGTGGGTATCCATATTTTTTCTATCCATTAAATATGGAATAACACCTGCATCAATATCTCCGCTTCTTGTTCCCATCATTAAACCTCCAAGAGGTGTTAATCCCATTGAAGTATTTATAGATTTTCCATCTTTTATTGCACAAATTGATGATCCATTTCCTAAATGACAAACAATTATTCTTGAATTTTTTTTATTATTTAAAAGTTTGATTGCTTCATTTGATACATAACTATGGCTTGTTCCATGAAAACCATATTTTCTTAAATGATGTTCTGTATAATCTTCATGTGGAACGGGAAATAAGAAGTGAACTTCTGGCATTGTTTGATGAAATGCTGTATCAAATACTGCAACATTTGGAATATTTGGCATTAAATCCATACATATCTTCATACCTAAAATATTTGCAGGATTATGAAGTGGAGCTAAAGGAATTAACTCTTCTATTTTTTTTATAACTTTTTCATTAACAATAGTTGAACCTTTAAAAAACTCTCCTCCGTGGGCAACTCTATGTCCAATTGCTTGAATTTCGTCAATTGAATTTATTGTTTTTGTTTCATCATGGGTAAGAGTTTCTAATATTAACTCAATTGCTTCTTTGTGAGATGGAATAAAAGCTTCAATAGTTAGTTTTTTATTTTTGCTAACTACATGTTTTAGTATTCCATCAATTCCTATTCTTTCAACAACTCCACTTGCTTTTAATTCAGATGTTTGCGCATTAATTAATTGATATTTTAAAGAGGACGAACCTGCATTTAATACAAATATTAACATTATTATTTTCCTTTTATATCTTTACTTTTGGGGTATTTTTTAATTTTAAAAATATCATAGCAGTCATAATTGCATCATTGTATGCATCATGTTTTCCTAGACTTGGAATTTTGAGTTCTTCCATAATGGTATTGAATCTTAAATCTATATGACTTTGGGGAATAATTTCGATTTTATAATCATGATATATTGCTGATACTTCATGCATTTTATTAGGAAGTAAAATTCCTAATTTAGGTTTTAAATATTTATTAATCATGGCAACATCAAATTCCAAGTAATATCCGACTAAAGGTCTATTTCCAATAAAATTTATGAACTCTTCAATTACATCATCAATATCTTCAGCATCTTCTAAATCACATACTCTAATGTGATGAATTTTTATAGCTTCTGCTTGAAGTTTAGTTTTTGGTTTTACAAATCTTACAAATTTTTTACTTGAAATTATTGTGTTGTTTTTAATAATCACAGCACCAATTGATATGATGTCATCTTTTTTTGGATTTAATCCTGTTGTTTCACAATCAAAACAAACATACTCATCAACTGTTGGTTTTTCAAATAAAAATTCGTAATTTTTATCTTTTAAATTTTTTTTGTTAAAGTAGTTTTTTATGGTTCTAAACATAGTTCAACTTAAAGTGAAATTCTAATTTCTTTTTTAATTTATTAACAATTTTAAAAGAATCTTTTAGTAAATCTTTTTCCATCGTATTTAAATTATTTGGATTTATATAATTATCAACTTTTTCTTTTTTATCTAATTTTTCTAAATTTGATTTTAGATTTATGCTTGTTAAAAAATTAAATGCCATTATTAGCTCAGTTGCTAGTTCATTATCAATAACATCTAACTCATTTAGTTTTAGAATTCTTTTTGTTGTATTTGTATTAAAAATTTTGTTTTCTAAACTTAGACTTCTAATCCCTTGAACTATAATAAATATTCCACCTTTTTTTATATTGATTTGATTTCTCTCTTTTTCATCTTTTGTATTAAAAGTAAAACCATCAAAAAATCCTAATGGAACATCAAAACTTGTAATAATTTTTGCAAAGTGAGCATTAAATTGATTAGAATTATCTGCTACTTTAAATAGATACTCTTTTAATTTTGTGATTAATTGTTTATCTCCTGAGACACAAATTGCATCATAAAAAATTGCAAGATTCATGAAATTATCACCAGTTGGTTCAGTTACCCATTGAAAAATTAAATCTTTGAAATCACTATATTTTCTACACCAATATGGATTGGAAAGCATAATATTGCCCTCACATCTTGGAAAACCAAAATCCACTAAAGTTTCAGTAAATTTGCTTGTAAATTCTTGTAGTTCATCTTCACTAATAATGAAATCATCATTAATTATTAAAGCATTATCTTGGTCAGTTCTTAATATTTGTTCTGACCTTCCCTCACTTCCCATTACAACTAAACATGAGTTTTCAAATAACTCTTTTGGTGCAAGTATTTTGTATAATTTATCTAAAAGTTTTTTATTTAATTGATTAATTAATTTTGAAATAAATTCAATTTTTACACCTTTTGCATTTAAAGACTTTATTATTTTTATAAAAGATAAAGATGCTTCTTTTAGTTCAGCAACAGTTTCAGCTTTTACTATTTGATTTGAAACTGAAAAAATATTCGTTGCAAAAAATGATGATAAAGAGATTTGATCTAAGATTCCAACTATTTCATCTTTATCATTTTTGACTACAACTCTTTTTAAACCATGTTTTGCCATTATTAATTGGGCATTGAATAAAAAATCATCTTCATAAACATAAACTAAACCAGTTGAAGATATTTTTATAACTTTGTCATCAAAATCCATTCTATCTAATATAACTTTTTGTCTAAAATCTGAATCTGTAATGATGTGTATTTCGTTATTCTTATCCCTTAATAACAAAGTAGGGATTTTTTCTTTTTTTATAATAGTTGCTGCTTCAAATATTGTTTTATCTTCATCAATAATTACAGCTTTATGTATTTTTGCATCTTTAACTTTTGCAACCATTATATTTGCCATCTCTTTATTTTTTTCATAAAGGATGTTATTATTTAGTTTTTGTGAAATTGATTGGAAAAAATATTTTTCTAACTCTTGATTTTCGTGAAGTATTTTTATAAAAATATCACGAGGAAGAGTGTAACAAATAGTTTCCTCTGCGGTTACAAAACTATTTTTTGAATAATTTTCTATTAAAGATACAGAATCAAAAATTTCATTTTTTGAATATATTGATAAAACTTCTTGATCTTGTTTTTCTTGAATTAAACCTTTTAAAATAAAAAAAAGTGAAGTGGGAACACTTCCTTGTTTTTGTATTATCTCATTTTCTTTAAAATAAACAATATCAATCTTCTCTACAAAAGTATCAAGTTGATTTATTGTTAAATTCTGAAATGGATAAATTGAAGAGATAAATGCTTTTTGTTCTAATATACTCATAAGACCTCTTTTATAGTTTTAATATCAAAGGAAAAACCTTTGATATTTTTAATTTAATGTGAAACAGCTCCTGCTGCACCAATACCAGTATTTGCTCTAACATTTTGTGCTCTAAATAACTCTTTTTCTACTTGTGCTCGAGGAGAGTTGTCAATTTTTGAAAAGAACCAAATAGAAACAAATGCTATAGTTACAGAAAATAGTGCAGGGTGAGCATAAGGGAAAATGGCTTTTTCATTTTTCAGGATTTCAACCCAAACATTTGGTCCTAAAATTACAAGTGCAACTGCTGCAATTAGTCCCATAAATCCACCAATAAAAGCACCTTTTGTAGTTAATCCACTCCAGTAAATTGATAAAAATAAAATTGGAAAATTTGCTGATGCTGCTATACCAAAGGCAAGTCCAACCATGTAAGCAATATTTTGTGATTCAAATGCAATACCTAAAATCACACCAATTATTCCTATAATAATAACAGTAATTTTAGAAATACTAACTACTTTTTCATCAGTAGCATTTGGATTAATTACATTTGCATAAATATCATGTGAAATTGCAGATGCACCAGCAAGTGTTAATCCAGAAACAACAGCTAAAATAGTTGCAAAGGCAACTGCTGAAATAAATCCTAAGAAAGCATTTCCACCTAACATATGTGATAAGTGAACTGATGCCATATTGCTTCCACCAAATAGTTTTCCATCTACAAAGTATTGAGCTCCATCTGCAGAATTTAAAAATGCAATAGCACCAAATCCAACAATAGTAATAATTATCCAAAAATATGCAACAAAACCAGTTGCATAAACAACAGATTTTCTAGCTTCTTTTGCATTTCCAACAGTAAAGAATCTCATTAAAACGTGTGGTAAACCAGCAGTTCCAAGCATTAAAGCCATTCCTAGTGAAATAGCAGAAATTGGATCTGTAATAAACCCACCTGGACTTAATATTGCTTCTCCTGATTTATGATTTTCAACAGCTTTTGCTGCTAATGATTCAAAAGAGAAATCAAAATGGTATAAAACCATGATGGCCATAAATGAAACACCAGATAATAGTAAACATGCTTTTATAATTTGTACCCAAGTAGTTGCTAACATTCCACCAAAAGTAACATAAATAATCATTAATGCTCCAACCATTACAACAGCATAAGCGTAATCCATTCCAAATAAAACTTGAATTAATTTTCCAGCTCCAACCATTTGAGCAATAAGATATAAAACAACAACGCTAATAGAACCAAATGCAGCTAATGTTCTAATCTCTTTTTGCCCTAATCTATAAGCTGCGATATCAGCAAATGTAAATTTACCTAAGTTTCTTAATTTTTCTGCCATGAAAAATAAAATAACAGGCCATCCTACTAAAAATGAAACTGCATAAATTACGCCATCATAACCTTTCATATAAATAAGACCTGAAACTCCTAAGAATGCTGCCGCTGACATATAATCTCCAGCAATTGCTAATCCATTTTGAAAACCAGTTATTCCTCCACCCGCTGTATAAAAATCACTCGCAGATTTTGTTTTTTTTGCAGCCCAAAAAGTAATACCTAAAGTTGCAAGTATAAAAACAAAAAACATAATTATCGCTGGGATATTTAGTTCTCTTTTCGTAGCTTCAAAAGTTGCATCACCAGCAGCAAAAGCTCCTAATGCAATAATAGTAATAAGTGCTAATATTTTTAACATTATAATAAATCCTTTACATCTTTTTTAATATCTTTAATTAGATTTTCAAACTCACCATTTGCTTTTTTTACATAAATGAGAGTTGTAATAAAACTAAGTATTAAAATGGCTAATGCAATAGGAAATGCTATTGTAGTAACTCCATCACCAATTTTCGTAGCTAATAGCTCTTTATCAAATGCGATAACTAAAATATAAGCATAAAACATAACTAATACAAAAGCTCCTAATTTTATACCTAAACTATTCCTTTTTGAAACTAACTCCTTGTACTTTGGATTAGATTCAATTCTTTCAACTAACTTGTCATTCATTCTGCTTCCTTTTCCTGAAATAATAAACATTAGTCTTTTTCTTTAAACTAATTTAATTTGTAGTATTAAAATAGTGTATGAAAAAAGTAATTGATTATACATTCAAAAGTATAGTTAAAAGAATTTTTATAGAAATTGTGTAGAAATTATGTAGTATCTTAGTAGATTAGTAACAAAAAATTGTATTATTAATTATTAATTTTAGTTATAATAATTAAGAAAAGATTAATAATATTTACTAAAGAGAAAATCTCTTTAGTAAAAAATTAATGTGCAACTGCACCATCAGCACCGATACCAGTTTCAGCTCTAACATTTTGAGGCTCGAAAGCTTCAATTTCTCTTTGTGCTTGTTCTGATTTATCAGTAATTGAGAAGAACCAAATTGAAATAAATGCTACAGTTACTGAGAATAACGCAGGGTGTTTATAAGGGAAAATTGCTTTTGCATTTCCTAATATTTCAACCCATACAGTTGGACTTAAAATAACAAGTACAACAGCTGTAATTAGACCCATGAATCCACCAATAAATGCACCTCTAGTTGTTAATTTTTTCCAGTAAATTGAAAGGAATAAAATTGGGAAGTTAGCAGAAGCAGCAATAGCAAATGCAAGACCAACCATGAATGCAATGTTTTGATTTTCAAAAGCAATACCTAAAATAACTCCAACAATACCAATAACAATAACTGATCTTTTTGAAACTTTAATTTCATCAGATTCGCTAGCTTTACCTTTTCTTAATACGATTGCGTAAATATCATGAGATATTGAAGATGCACCAGCAAGTGTTAATCCAGAAACAACAGCTAAAATAGTTGCAAATGCAACAGCTGAAATAAATCCTAAGAAAATATCTCCACCAACAACATGTGATAAGTGAATAGCAGCCATATTACCACCACCAATTAATTTACCATCTACAAAGTATTGTGAACCTTCTGGTGAATTTAAGTAAACAATTGCACCTAAACCAATTACAGCAATAATTAAGTAGAAATAACCAATAAATCCAGTTGCATAAACAACAGATTTTCTAGCTTCTTTTGCATTTCCAACAGTAAAGAATCTCATTAAGATATGTGGTAAACCAGCAGTTCCTAACATTAAAGCCATACCTAAAGAAATAGCTGAAATTGGATCTGAAATAAATCCACCTGGAGCCATAATTGCTTGACCTTTAGAGTGTACTGCTACAGCTTGTGTTGCTAATGCTCCAAAAGAGAATCCAAAATGTGCCATTACCATGAATCCCATGAAAGTTACACCAGAAAGTAATAATACAGCTTTAATAATTTGTACCCAAGTAGTTGCAAGCATACCACCAAAAGTAACATAAATAATCATCATTACACCAACAAGGATAACAGCGTATTCATAATCCATACCAAATAAGATTTGAATTAATTTACCAGCTCCAACCATTTGAGCAATTAAATATAAAGTTACAACTGACAAAGAACCAAAAGCAGCTAAAATTCTTATTTTAGTTTGATCTAATCTATATGCAGCAATATCAGTAAATGTAAATTTACCTAAGTTTCTTAATTTTTCAGCCATTAAGAATAAAATAACAGGCCAACCAACTAAAAATCCAACAGCATAAATAAGACCATCATATCCACTTAAGTAAATCATTCCAGAAATACCAAGGAAAGATGCAGCTGACATATAATCACCAGCAATTGCCATACCATTTTGGAATCCAGTAATTCCCCCACCAGCTGTATAGAAATCTGAAGCAGATTTTGTTTTACTAGCAGCCCATTTTGTAATACCTAATGTTCCAGCAATAAAGATAAAGAACATAATGATTGCAGAAATATTTAAATCTCTTTTCCCCTCAAATGTAGCATCACCACCAGCAAAAAGTGCGATTGCTAATACAGATAAAATTGCAAATATCTTAAACATTATTTGTCTCCTAGTGCTTGTTTTTTAATGTCATTTGTTAAATCTTCAAATTCACTATTAGCTCTTCTAACATAAATTAATGTTGTAATAAAACTGATAATGATAATTGCAGCTCCAACTGGAAATGCATAAGTCATAACACCTTCACCGATTTTTGTAGCTAAAAGCTCTTTATCAAAAGCGATAACTAAAATATAGCTATAAAACATAGCTAAGACAAATAATGAAAGTTTTAAAGAAAACGAATTTCTTTTTGAAACTAACTCATGATACTTTGGATTAGATTTAATCTTTTCTACTAATTCAGTATTCATTTTTTCTCCTCAAATTAATTTTGTAATAAAAAATACATTGGAATGTTAAACTAATTGAGTTGCAATAGCATAGCATTGAAAAAATATTTAATTATTATATCAATAAAAGCCGTATTTATAGGTTGAAAAATGATTTATTTATTAGAAATGATTTCATAAATAATTTAATACTTGAGTATTTCAGTCTAATTAATTTGTATAAAATGTAGTTTTTGCAGGTGTTAAATCTTTTAATTTTAAAAACATCATTGATGTCATGATTGCATCATTTAAGGCATCATGTTTCCCTAGTGCTGGAATATTAAGATTTTTTAGAATAGTATCAAATTTTAAATCAATAAATTGGTAGTCACTTGATTTTTTTCTTGTTTTATAATACATTGAAGAGACTTCTATTGTTTCATTTGGAAGTTTTATTCCAATGAATTCTTTTGTATATTTTGAAATAATTGCAACATCAAATTTTATATAATAACCAACTATTGGTCTTGAACCTATAAATTCCAAAAGCTGGAAAATTGCTTCTTTGGGATCTTGCCCATTTTCTAAATCTACAGGTCTAATATGATGTATTTTGATAGACTCTGCATTGATATTTTTTGAAGGTTTTAAAAAAATATTAAATGTTTTTCTCATTAAAATTTTATTTTCTTTTATATGAACAGCTCCAATTGAAAGAATTTCATCTTTTTTAGGATTCAATCCACTTGTTTCACAATCTAAACAAACATATTCATTATCAATTGGTTCATCAAATAAAAAATCAAAATTTAAGTTTTTTAATTTTTTTCTATTCCAATTTTTTATAAAAGTATCAAACATTATGAAATCTTATCAATTCTAAATGTAAAAGTAATAAACTTTTTAAATTCATTAATAATTTTAAAAGAATCTTTTAATAAATCTCTTTCAATTTTACCTAAAGTATGAGTATCTATTTCATTATTGATTTTTTTACCATCTTGAATATCTTCCAGTTGAGATTTTAGTCTTAAAGTATTTACAACATCAAAAGCTTCAAGTAATTCTGCTGCTTTACTTTTTTCTAAAATTTTTCTATCTTCTAAAATTTTTATTCTTTTTACTGTGGTTGTTTCTCTTATTTTTTCTTTTAATGCTAAACTTCTAATTCCTTGAACTATTGGAAATACAGCAGCTTTTTTTATGTCAATATTGTGGGATTTAGTCATTATATTTGTAACAGTATTTGGTGTATCAAAAGTAAGTGTAGCTTTTGCAAAATAAGCCATAAAAACATCTTTATCATGTAATTTATTAAACAAATCATCTTTTAGATTAATTAATAATTCTTTATCTCCTGCAACTGCAAACGAGTCAAAAAAGATTGCTAAATCCATATAATTTTGCATATCAGGAGCTTCTATCCATCTTGCTGTTTCTCTTTTATATTCACTTACCGTTTTACACCAAAATGGATTTGAAACCATAATATTACCTTCACAAGGTGGATAACCAAAGTCAATTAAATGAGTTGTTATTTCAAGCATATATGGTCTATATTGTTCAACATCAACATTATCTTTTACAAGAAGAGCGTTATCTTGATCTGTTTTTATTATTTGCTCATTTCTTCCTTCACTACCCATAACTATAAAACAAGCATCTTTTCGTAGTTCTTGCGGCAAAACTAATGAATAAAGTTTTTGATAAACTTTTGTATTTAATTGTCCAATCAAGTTTGAAATATGATTGACTTTTACACCTTTTGCATGGAGACTTTTTATAATATTTAATAAATCTTTACTTGCAGATTTTAAATCTTCTATATTTTTTGCTTTTTTAATTTTTGAATCAACCACATATGTATGATTTGCAAAATGTGATAAAACATCAATTTGCTCTAAAATACCAATCATTTCACCTTTACTATTTGTTACACCAATTCTTTTTATATTTTTTTTAATTAAGATAGTTAATGCTTCAAATAAATAATCATCATTATGAACTGTTAAAAGAGGGAAAATTGCGATATCTTTTACAGGAATTGTTAAATCTCTACCTTCCAATAAAACTTTTATTTTTAGTAGTGAGTCGGTGATTATTCCATATTCGCCATTTCTTTTTTTAACAATAATACTTGAAGTTTTGTACTCCATTGATTGCTGAATTGCATCTATTAGTTTTGTATTCTCATCAATAATACAAGCATCATGAATAAGTGTATCTTCAACTTTTGCAATCATAAATGATGAAAGTTCAGATGTATATTCTTTATGTTTTAATGTTTGAATTCTATTCACTAAATCCTTTAAAAAGTAATCTTTAAATTGTTGGTTTTCTTCAATTAATTTTAAAAAAGTATTTTTTTCTAATTCATAACAAATTAAATCTTCATATACTTTAAAAGTATTCGCACATTTTCCATATATTAATGAATTTGAATCAAAAGAGTCTTGATGATGATAATCCATAACAACAATATTCTCAACTGAATATTCATAAACCGTACCTTTTATAATTATAAAAAAGTAGTTAGGAATCTTTTCCGGATTAATTAATACAGAATCTTTAGGATAGTAGGCAATATCCATATGTTTTATGCATATTTCCATTTGTTGTGATGTTAAAACTTGAAAGGGATGAATATTTGAAAGAAAGGCCTGTTGATCTTGTATACTCATTTAATTTCCTGTAATAGAAGTACTTTTTTATACTAAAATAATTAGCACAAAAAAATACTAAAAGTACACCCGAAGGTATACTCTTTAGTGATTGTTAATGACCTGTAGCTTCACCAGCACCAGATGGAATTCTGATTCTCTCTACTAGCTCTTGAATATGAGCAGGAGGTGGAGGTGTCATTCTTGATACAACTAATGCTACAACTAAGTGTAATAGTGTTCCAATAGTTCCAATACCTGTTGGTGCAATATCAAATAGATAATCTTCTTTTGCACCACCCATGAATACAAAGTACACGATATATCCAAATGTGAATGTTAACCCAACGATAATACCTGAAATTGCACCTTCTTTATTCATCCTTTTATCAAATACTCCAAGAATAATTGTTGGGAAGAATGCAGCTGCTGCTAAACCAAATGCAAAAGCAACAACTTGTGCAACAAAGCCTGGAGGATTTATTCCTAAGTATCCAGCAACTAATATTGCAACTACTGCTGATATTCTTGCCCACATTAACTCTGTTTTTTCATTTAGAGTAGATTTCCCAGTTGTTTTATCTTTAAAGATAATTTGTCCCATTAAATCGTGTGAAATTGATGAAGCAATTACTAATAATAAACCAGCTGCTGTTGATAATGCTGCTGCTAAACCTCCAGCTGCAATAAATGCAATAACCCAATTTGGTAAGTTTGCAATTTCAGGATTAGCAAGAACCATAATGTCAACATCAACATATAATTCGTTTGCAATACCATTACCTTTTGATAATTCAGCTTCATTTGCTGCTGGTTTACCATTTGTAGTTAATTTATGACCATCATCTGCTCTTTTTTCACCATCAAATACAGGTTTTCCACCTTTACCATCAAATGCTACACCAGATGCATATTGAATTTTACCATCACCATTTCTATCATTCCATGCAATCAATCCACCATTTTCCCATGTTTGGAACCATTTACCATGATTAGTAGTACCATCAACATTTTTAGCTTCACCATTAACAAATGCACTATAATCAACATTTTGTACATTTTTAATAAGGTTGATTCTTGAAAAAGAAGCAACAGATGAAATAGTTGTATACATAATAGCTATGAAAACTAATGCCCAACCAGCAGATACTCTAGCATCTTTAACAGTTGGAACTGTAAAGAATCTAACAATAACGTGTGGTAAACCAGCAGTTCCTAACATAAGAGCAGTTGTTAACATAAACATATTCCATAAATTACCAGGTGCAGTATATGCTGAAAATCCTAAATCTACCAATGATTGATCAAGGGCATGTAAAAGATAAGTTCCCTCAGGAATAACTTCAATTCCATTATTAAATGCAAAAGTAGTTTGTGCAAAAATACCTAATTGTGGTAAAAATGTATCAGTTACTTGTAATGATAAGAATATTGCAGGAATCATATATGCAAAAATCATAACAATATATTGAGCAACTTGAGTATATGTAATACCTTTCATTCCTCCAAGAACTGAATAGAAGAATACAATTGCCATACCAATGATAACACCTGTATTTACATCAACTTGTAAGAATCTTGAGAATACAATCCCAACCCCTCTCATTTGTCCAGCAACATAAGTAAATGATACGAAAATAACTGCAATAACAGCAACTAATCTAGCTGCATCAGAGTAATATCTATCACCAACGAAGTCAGGAACAGTAAATTTACCAAATTTTCTTAAATAAGGTGCCAATAACATAGCAAGTAGAACATATCCACCAGTCCATCCCATTAAATAAGCACCACCATCAGAACCTTGGAAAGAGATAATACCTGCTAATGAAATAAATGAAGCAGCTGACATCCAATCGGCAGCAGTTGCCATACCATTTGCAATAGGATGAACTCCTCCTCCTGCTACATAAAACTCTTTAGTTGAACCAGCTTTTGCCCAAAGAGCAATACCAATATAAATAGCAAAAGAAATACCTACGAATAGATAAATTAATGTTTGTAATTCCATTTAGAACCCCTTATTCATTAACGCCATATTTCTCATCAATTCCTGTCATTACTTTTACATAGACAAAAATTAAGATAACAAATACATATATCGCACCTTGTTGTGCAAACCAATAACCTAATTTAACTCCACTGATTTCAATAGCGTTAAGTTCGTTGATGAATAAAATTCCACAACCAAAAGAAAATACAAACCAAACTATCAAAAGTTTGATAATCATTGAGATATTTTCTTTCCAGTATGCTTGTGCTTTTTCTGGACTCATTTTGCTCTCCTTCTAGATTTTTATTAAATAAAATAAATTGGTAAACAATTTAATATTGTAATTATAATAGGGCTAGATAGCAAAAGGGTAGCAATTAATAATTTTTTTAAATTTAAATTTATGTAAGGAGTAGATAATTGTTTTTTAAGGAAGAAAAATCCCTTTATTAAGGGATTTTATACTGAATAGTATCTATCTATTTTATATCCAAGACCTCTGATATTTTTAATAAAATCTTCTTTTAATGCTTTTTTTAATCTTGAAATTTCTGCTCTAATCGTTGGATTATCTATATCTTCACCATCCCAAGTATCAATTCTAAATCTTTCAAAATCTACAATCATATTTATATTTAGTGCAAGTATATGTATTATTTCTAATTGTTTTTTTGTAAGATTTTGTGGTTCACCATTAAAATATAGAGTTTGTTTATCTTTTGCGTAAGAGTAGTTTTCAGAGAATCTAATATGAGAGGTATTATTTTGCTCTTTTTTTAAAATTTGATTTATTTTTATGCCTAATTCACCTAAATGAAAAGGTTTTTTTATGTATTCTCTACAACCTAAACTATAAGCTTTGGAAATATCTTCTATATCAATTAAAGCTGAAATAAAAATTGTTGGAATATAAATTTTTTTACTATTTAATTCACTTAATATTTCAAAACCGTCTCTTGTAGGAACATTAATATCTAATATTAACAAGTCATAACTAGAGTTAATATTATCTAAAACTTCTTGTCCATCCGTAAAACTTTCAACCATATGCCCTATATTTTTCAAATATTCATTAATTGCATTGTTAAGCATTAATTCATCTTCAAGTAGTAGTATCTTCATTTATTTTGAACCTATAAGTAAATTTTGTCTCTTTCTCATTTGAATCAAGATTGATTATAACAAAATTTTTATCACATATATCTTTGACTATTTTTAATCCAAGCCCAAAGCCACCTCTCGCATTATTTTCCCTATAAAAGTCATCAAATATTTTATTTTTTTGTTCTATTATTTTTGAATTTGTAGAAACACTAAATTCTATTTCTTCATCATTTAAGTAGTCTAGTTCTACAAAAATAGGTGATTTTGCAAAAGAGTATTTTATTGCATTTGATAGATTATTATCTATAACTCTTTGAAGTTCAATTATATTGAATTTTATGTAAATATCATTTTCGATTTTATTAATAAAATGTAATGAATTTGATTTCGCAATTTCTTCAAAAAATTCTATTCTTGAAATTAAAACTTTTGAAAAATCCAAATACTCTTTTTCATATATAACTCTATCTTTTTTTACCAAATATGATAAATCATCATAAATATATTGAATAATTTTTGAACCTGACTCTATATTAGTAATATATTTATTATTTGGGATTTTCATTTTTAATAAATCAATATTAGTTTGAATTATTGATAGGGGAGTATTTATTTCATGAACAGAGTTTTTTATGAATTTCTTTTGTGATTCAATAAGATTTGTTAGTTCTTTAGTTTTTTCTTTGACATTGTATTCTAGGTTTCTATTTAAATCTTCCAGCATAGTAGTTTTTAGTTTTATATTATTCATTGCATCTGTTGCATAGTTTGCAATTACTTTAAACTCTCCAAATATAATTCTATTTTGATTTATTGGATCATTATTTTTTTGAGATTCTTTAAAATATTTACCAATTTCTAATACATCATTAACAATTAATATTGTGGCATTTTTATAAATAAATATAGAATATAAAACGAGCATAACAGTAAGTGATGTTATTTGTAATGTATAGTTTGATATTTTTTGATTATACTCTTCATCTTTTTCTTTTATAAGTTTATCTATTTCATCAAGATATACACCTTTTCCTATTGTCCAATTCCAATCTTTATAAACATTAGCATAAGAGATTTTTTTCGCATCTTTGAATATGGCAAGTTTGTACCATAAATATTCAACAAAACCTCCATTTGGTTTTTTTGATACATCAATTAAATCTTTAATAACTTGTTTACCATCATGATTGGTATATTCAAGATATTTTTTTCCCTCTCTATCTTTTGAAATTGGATAATATAAACTCACACCCTCAAAATTATATATAAATAAATATTCGTTAATTGTATCAGCAGTTCTTAGTTGAGCAATCGCTTCTAAAACTTCTTTTTGGATAGTTTCTTTTGATTTAGTATCTTTATATTTGTTGTTATAATATTGAATAAAAGTAATTACTGAATTTACATCATTTTTAAGTAATTCTTTTTGGCTATTTGTATAATCTGTTTTAAGTGTTTTTATTTTTTCTTGTAGTTCTTCATGGGAGTTGTTAATAATGATAAAAGTAAAAAATGAGATTAATACAATAATAAATAAAATACTATAAACTATAAGATGATATAAACTTTTTGCTTTAAACATAAATGAAACCTTTTTTTAATTGAAGGTATAGTATCAAGATTTTTATGAGAAATTACTTTTGAAAGATTTATTTAAAAAGTGGCGCGGTTGAAGGGACTCGAACCCTCGACCTCCTGCGTGACAGGCAGGCATTCTAACCAACTAAACTACAACCGCACTTTGAAATACTATTTATAAAGAATAAATAGAAGTCACGAAAAAATCTTTAAAAATCTAATGCAACTGCATTTTATAACTTTTAAAAATGGTGGTCGATATAAGACTCGAACTTATGACATCTACCTTGTAAGGGTAGCGCTCTACCAACTGAGCTAATCGACCAATTTGTTACAAGAAAACTTGGTGACCCCTAGGGGATTTGAACCCCTGTGGCATGGATGAAAACCATGAATCCTAACCGTTAGATGAAGGGGCCAAGACTGTGTAACAAAAATAAAAAAATGGTGACCCGTGATGGATTCGAACCATCGGCCCCCTCATTAAAAGTGAGATGCTCTACCGGCTGAGCTAACGGGTCAAATAAAAAAATAAAAAGTGGCGCGGTTGAAGGGACTCGAACCCTCGACCTCCTGCGTGACAGGCAGGCATTCTAACCAACTAAACTACAACCGCACTTTGAAATACTATTTATAAAGAATAAATAGAAGTCACGAAAAAATCTTTAAAAATCTAATGCAACTGCATTTTATAACTTTTAAAAATGGTGGTCGATATAAGACTCGAACTTATGACATCTACCTTGTAAGGGTAGCGCTCTACCAACTGAGCTAATCGACCAATTTGTTACAAGAAAACTTGGTGACCCCTAGGGGATTTGAACCCCTGTGGCATGGATGAAAACCATGAATCCTAACCGTTAGATGAAGGGGCCAAGACTGTGTAACAAAAATAAAAAAATGGTGACCCGTGATGGATTCGAACCATCGGCCCCCTCATTAAAAGTGAGATGCTCTACCGGCTGAGCTAACGGGTCACATTTGGTAATTTAAGTTGTTCTACTTAAATTGGACTGGAATTATAGTGCATTTGTTTTTATTTGTCAAGACAATTTTGAACAAATTTCAAAATTTCTTTCAAAGAGTGTTTTGCAGCTTGAATTTGCACTTCTTCTCTTGAACCCAAGAACTTATATACATTCACTATTTTATGGGCATTATGGTCACATATTCCAATTACAACAGTGCCTACTGGTTTATCTTTTGAACCACCATTTGGTCCAGCAATTCCTGATATTGCAATAGCAAAATCTGCATCAAATTTATTTATTACCCCTTCTAGCATCTCATTTACAACTTCACAACTAACTGCTCCAAATGTTTCTAAAGTCTCATTTTTTACATTTAATTCTTGATTTTTTATTTTATTAGAATAACTTACTATACTTCCATTGAAAATTTCTGACGAGCCAGAGATTTTAGTTATCATACTTGCAACTAATCCACCTGTACAAGATTCAGCTATAGTAATAGTCTGTTTATTTGCTTTTAAAAGAGATTGAAGTTCTATCATATCATTTTCGCTAAAAATATCATTATACATTATATATGGCCTTTAAAATTAATTTATAGGAGTATTTTATATGTTTTTGATTAAAAAAAGATTAGATGTGTTATAAATGATTGGGTGATTATCTATAATAAGAGAGAACTCTCTTATTAATAGATAAAATTGTAGTGGAAAAAATTAAGCGATTTCTGGATCAGTTAAATCAGCTAAGAAAGCAGCTTCATCAAATTCTAAATTTAAATATTCACAAATTACTTTTACATCTCTTTGTGCATTACCTAAACAAGAAGTTGCCCCTGGACTTGGCGTCATATTAAAGATAATCCCATTACCTTCATTTAATGATGCTTCTCCTAGCATTAATTTTTTCTCAGTTTTATTAAGAACTTGTGGTCTTACTCCACCAAATCCTTTTGCATATTCTAAATCATCAACACTTAAAGAAGGAACGATTTTTCTTGCATCTTTTACAAATAAACCTTTATTGATTCCTGGAACTTCAAATAAGAAGTTTTTGAATACATAATTTCTTATTTCTGAATCTTTTAATAAATCCCAGAAAATTTTTATAATGCTTCCATCAATATTCATAGTTTTTAAACATTGGAATATTGATTTACCACCTTTATATCTTTCTAAAACTAATAAAGCAAGAGCAGTTGGCCCAAATCTTGTTTTTCCATTTTCTAAAATATCAGGATCTCCATGAAGTGCAGCAAATGGTAATTTATCATTTTGTACCATATATACTTTACCATTCAAATATGTACCATTTGTAATGTAAAATGATCCAGCCATTGATAAAGAACCCATATGTTTACCATAACCCATTTTATGAGCTAAGTATAATGAGTGAGCACCTGCATCTACAACAACAAAATCTGCTGTATAAACAGTACCATTTGTTGTAGTTAATTTAAATTTATTACCAACTTTTTCAATTTCTTCAACTTCTGAATTGAAGAAAATATCAGTTGTTTTAGAAGTGTCAGCATTTTGTCCAGCTTTTGCTAACTCTTTTGTCATTTCACCATAATCAACAGTCGTGTATTCATTTTTTGCACCCATTGCAATTATTGGTTCAGGTCTATCTTTAGTTTGTTCTTTATCTGCATAAACTAGTTTAGGTTCTAATTCTCTTAGTTTTTCTTTATCCCATAACTCTAAATATGGAAAAATTTCTTTAAATTCATGATATCTTTTTGTAATAAATTCAACTTCTTTTTCTCCAACACCTAAAGCCATTTTTTGGTGTTTAAACATAATTCTTTCTTGTAAATTATATTGTAAGCAGAACTTCTCAATCATTTTTGCAGTTCTTTTTGTGATTTTAGCTTTATCTAAAGTGTAATTAGTTTCAATATCACCCACGTGGATTGTTTGTGAGTTACTTGTACCTTTTGAGTTTAAAGTAGCAAGATCTTCATATTTTTCTAATAAACAGATATTTTTAGCAGTAGAATATTTAGCTAACTCATAAAACAGAGCAGCTCCTGAAATTCCTCCACCAACAATTACGACCTCATAGTGTTTTTCGTTCATTTATAATTCCTATGTTTTTTGTGAAATATTTTTGGATTCTAGCATATAAATTTTTGATTTTAGATAAATAGAATATAAATTTTTATAAATACTAAATAAATTATAGATTTTAGTAACATTAGCTAATTAATAAATGAATTTTACACAAATAAAAATCATTCAATTCATTAAACGTTTTTTATTTAATTTTACTGATAAATTTGATTTTAAATTAAATTGGATATAATCTGCGATTTAATGAAAAACTATAAATATTTTGAAAAGATGAAGGTGTTATAATGGATTATAAAGAGAGTTTACTACTTCCAAAAGCTGATTTCCCAATGAGAGGAAATCTTCCTAACAATGAGCCTATTAAGTACAAACAATGGGATGAAAAAAAAGTATACGAAAAAATGAAACAAAATAGATTAGGTTGTGAATCATTTACACTTCATGATGGACCTCCTTACGCAAATGGAAATATTCATATTGGACATGCACTAAATAAAATTTTAAAAGATATTATCAATAAATTCCACTATTTTGAGGGAAAATCAATTAGATATGTTCCAGGATGGGATTGTCATGGTTTACCAATTGAACAAAAAGTAGAAGAAAAAATTGGTTCTGAAAAGAAAAAAATACTTCCAAAATCAAAACTTAGACAATTATGTCGAGATCACGCAACTAAATTTGTTGATATTCAAAAAAGTGAATTTAAACAATTAGGTGTTATTGCTGATTGGGAAAATCCTTATTTAACAATGGATTTTAAATTTGAAGCAAATATTTATAGAGAGTTATGCGCAATCGCAAAACAAGGTTTATTAATTCAAAGAAGTAAACCAGTTTATTGGTCTTGGGCTGCTCAAACAGCACTTGCTGAAGCTGAAGTTGAATATGAAGATAAAACATCTCCATCAATTTATGTGGCATTTAAACATGAAAATATTGATGCAAGTATTATTATTTGGACAACTACACCTTGGACACTTCCTGCAAATACTGGAATTTCATTAAATGGTGAAGAAGAGTATGTAAAAACTAGTGATAAATTTATTGTGGCTAAAAAACTATATAACACTTTAATTGAAAATGGTGTTATTTCAGGAGAAGTAGTTGAAACTATTAATCCAAAAGATTTAGAAAATACAAATGCTATAAATCCATTAAATGGAAGATTTTCTAAAATTGTTTTAGGTGAACACGTTATGATGGATTCAGGATCAGGTGCAGTTCACACAGCTCCTGGACATGGGGAAGATGACTATAAAATTGGTTTAGTTTATGGGTTAGACGTAATCATGCCGGTTGATGCATTTGGTAAATATGATGAAACAATTGTAAGAGAAAAACTTTTCAGAGATACTGAAAAATATTTAGGATTAAATGTCTTTAAAGCAAATGATCTGATTTTAGAAGAGTTAGGTGATGCTTTATTAAAAAGAGTAGATATTAGACACTCTTATCCACATTGTTGGAGAACACATACACCAATTATTTTTAGAGCAACAAAACAATGGTTTATTTCTATTGATGATAATTATGGAAAACAAAATAAAACATTAAGAGAAAATGCATTAAAAGTTGTAGAAGATTTAACTTTCTATCCTGAATGGGGAAGAAATAGATTAAAAGCAATGCTTGAGGGAAGACCTGACTGGTGTATTTCAAGACAAAGAGATTGGGGTGTTCCAATCGCATTTTTTAGAAATAAAAAAACTGATGAGATAGTTTTTGATGAAAAAGTTTTAAATTATACAGCTATGATTTTTGAACAAAAAGGTTGTGATGCTTGGTATGATTTAGAAATTTCAGAATTACTATATCCAGGAAGTGGATTAAATCCTGAGGATTTAGAAAAAACTGTTGATATTTTAGATGTTTGGTTTGATTCAGGTTCAACACAAAATGCAGTATTAAGATCTAGAAACTATGATGCTGGAACTTTCCCTGCTGATATGTATCTTGAAGGAAGTGACCAACATAGAGGTTGGTTCCAATCTTCACTTTTAACAACTTTAGCTTCAAGTGAAATTGCTCCTTATAAATCAATTTTAACACATGGGTTCACTGTTGATGAAAAAGGTGAAAAAATGTCTAAATCAAAAGGAAATGTTGTTGCTCCTGATAAAGTTTTAAAAGAATATGGTAGTGAAATTTTAAGACTTTGGGTTGCAATGAGTGATTATCAATCTGATTTAAAAATCTCTGATAATATCTTAAAACAAAATGCAGAACTTTATAGAAAAATCAGAAATACAGCAAGATTTTTACTTGCAAATGTTTCAGATTTAGAAGAAATTGTATCAGTTGATAAAATGGGACCTTTAGATAAATGGGTTGTAAATAAAGCTAAAAAAGTATTTGATGAAATTGAAGCTTCATTTAATGTATATGAATTTTCAAAAGGTTTAAATAAATTAAACAACTTCTTAGTTGTGGATTTATCTGGAATTTACCTTGATGTTTGTAAAGATAGATTATATTGTGATGATAAAAATGATATTCATAGACTTGCATCGCAAAGTGCAATGGCATTAATCGCTAAAAAATTAATCTCTACAATGGCTCCAATTTTAACTTATACAATGGATGAGTTATTGGAGTTTGCACCAAAGATTTTAAAAGATGATTGTGAGGATATTTTTGATTATAAAAAGGTTGTTTTACCTGAAGTTAAATCAGATATTGATGAAGTTTTATTATTTACTGCAAAAGAAAAATTCTCTGAAATCAAAGATGCTTTAAGTAAAGAAAAAGTTATAAAATCAACTTTAGAGTTAATGATTTATACAAATTGCGAAGAGATTTTAGCTTTAGATGAAGTTGAATCAAGTGATTGGTTCTTAGTAAGTTCTGTAACAAATAATAAACAAAACTCTGATATACTTGGAAGTTTCCAAATAGATGGAAAAGATTTTGAAGTTTATAAAGCAACTGCTCATAAATGTCCAAGATGTTGGAAGTTTACAGCAGTAAAAGAAGAAACACTTTGTAATAGATGTGAAGAAGTTTTAAAATAGGAATAAAATGTTTCAAGAAGAAGTAACACTTACTTTTATATTCCAAAGCATAGCTGTAATTCTTGTACTTATAGCCATTGGAATATATTTTGTAAAGAAGAAAGCTAAAGAGGTAAAATAAAATGATGCCATTTACAGATGAAGATTTAAAAGATCCTGTAAGTTCAATTATAAAAAATAAAATTGCCCCAATGCTTGCACGAGATGGTGGAGCAATTGAACTATTAGAGATTAAAAATGCTAAGGTTTTTGTGCAATTAAAAGGTGCTTGTGTTGGATGTAGTGCAAGTGGTAGTACTTTAAAATATATAGTTGAAAAAGAGTTAAAATCAGCGATTCATCCAGAATTAGAAATAGTTAATGTACCAGAAGGTATGGAAAATAAATTAGAGGAATTTTAATGATAAATGAAAGTAGAGTATTAAATGAGGCAAATAGCTTTTTCACTCAAAAAGAGTTCAATAAAGCATTGTTTTTATATTCTCAACTCTCATCAAATTTTCCTCAAAATAAAGAGTATCCAATTTACGCATTATTTTGTGATATAGCTAGTGAAGATGAAGAAAAAGCAATTTCACTTTATGATTATTTTAGTATTGTAAAAGATGAAAATCTTGAAGAAGCAATAAGATATGTTGAAGATGTAGTAGATGCATATGATGGTGATATTGACAAAATGATGGAAGTTTTAAAAGAGTTGAGTACGTCAACTATTGAATCACTTGATGCAATTAGATATGAAGATTTTAAAAAACTAATTGATTCAAGAGGTTCTTTTAGAGTTGCATTTGAAGATATAATGTTTTCAACAAAAGTTGCCATTGAAAATAAAGATGATTTTTTTGATTTTGTAACTAAATTAATAGATAATGATTTTAATAGTACGGCGTATTCATATTTAGATGGATTTAATGAATATTTTTCTTATGACAAAGAGATTGAAAAATTATATAAAAAATTAGAAGAGAAAAAACTTGCAACTAATCATAAATAATAAAGTTTATACAGATAATTCAAATGAAGCAGATGAAAATTCTGTTTTTGTTGTTTCAAAACAAAATGAAAAATTCAAAGATAGTGCAATCGCAAATGGTTGTAAAGAGATAATAACAGCAAATGAATTAAAAAATCATTTAGATATGTCAAGTATCAAAGTAATTGGAATAACAGGAACAAATGGGAAAACAACAACTGCAGCTGCTATTTATTCAATATTACTTGATTTAGGATATAAAGTTGCTCTTCAAGGAACACGTGGATTTTTCATCAATGATGAAAGAGTTGAAGATTACTCTTTAACCACTCCTGTTCAACTTGGAAATTTTGCTCATATTCAGCAAGCTATAAATAATGCTTGTGATTTTTTTGTTATGGAAGTTAGTTCCCATGCAATTGAGCAAAAAAGAATTGAGGGTTTAGAATTTGCTCTTAAAATTCATACAAATATAACAAGAGATCATCTTGATTATCACAAAACTATTGATGAATACATTAGAGTTAAAAACTCTTTTTTTGAAGATGATAGTAAAAAGTTAATAAATAAAGATGACAATGTAGTTAAATACAATAGCACGAATGGTTTTGCTTACTCTTTAGATGAACCATCAACTTACAAAGTAACTGCATACTCTTTTAAAAATGGTACTCATGTTATGTTTTCACATTTTGGGAAAATGCACTCTTTTTCATCAAATATGATGGGAATTTTTAATGTTTACAATTTAATGGCAGCAGTTGCAGCTGTTCATATTACAACACAAAAACCACTTGATGAGATTTGTGAAGCACTAGAGGGATTTGCAGGTGTTAGTGGAAGAATGGAAACGGTTTCTATTAATCCTTTAGTAATTGTAGATTTTGCACATACACCTGATGGAATGAAAGAGGTTTTACAAAGTTTCCCTGAAAAAGAAATTATTTGTGTATTTGGTGCAGGTGGAGATAGGGATAAATTAAAACGTCCATTGATGGGACAAATAGCTGCCATGTACTCAAAATATATAATTGTAACTAGTGATAATCCAAGGTTTGAGGACCCTGATTTAATTATTCAAGATATTTTAGCTGGAATAAAAAATCATGCAAATGTTCAAATTGAAATAAATAGAAAAGAAGCTATTAAAAAAGCCATTGCAATGGCAAATGAAAATTCTGTTATTTTAGTTCTTGGAAAAGGTGATGAAGCTACTCAAATTATTTATGATAAAAAATTCCCTTTTTCTGATAAAGAAGAGATTTTAAAACACATAAAATAAACTCATTTTAAATTTTAAGATACTCAATTATAATTGAGTATCTTTATTTTTTAATTTATACAGCGCCCATTAAAGATTTTTTTGTTGTTCCCATTAAAGCAAGCATTTCGTCATAAGTTTTATCAATTGCTTCAACATTCATAGTTGCTAGTTCATCATAAATCATTTCTAATTTTTCTTCATTAGAAAGTTTTTTTAATACACCTTTTTCTAATGAGAAATAATCTAATACTTCATTCCACACAGAACTTTCATCTAACATAAAAGTTGAAAATTTAACACCTTGATATTCAAAAACACCATTAGCATCTAAATCTATTACATATAATAAGTTCACAGAATTAGCATCAAAGAAATCTTTGTATTTATTGAAAAATTCTTCAAAGAACCCAAAAGTTTCCAATTCACATGCAAAGAATTTTATTTTATCAGCTTCACTAATCATGATAACTTGTTTAGCTTGTGCTTTTGGAGGCATAACTTTAGTTTCTGAAAGTTTTTTTCCCTCTTGGATTATTAATGCTCCTCTATATCCAAATAAAGCATTATTGATCTCCCTTGAGAATGAAGGTTGCCATTCTAAATGGTTTTCTTTTATATAATCAATTGGTGTCATGATATTCCTTTTTTTATTTTTTTATATACAATTTCTATTCCTTTTCTAATTATTCAAAAAAAGTAAATTTGTTCACAATATATAGTATAACTTTTTTATAGAGTTAAAGAAGAATTAATCTTACTTTAAATATAATCGCAACTCTAATTTTAAATTAGAACCTCACATGTATCAATCCTTGTATGGGTTGTGACAAGAGAAATCTTGACATTAAGGGATACAGAGGCTAAACCCAGATTACAAAAAATATAATTCAAGGAGAATTACTCATGGTAACAATGAAAGACCTATTAGAGTGTGGTGTACACTTCGGACACCAAACAAGAAGATGGAATCCAAAAATGAAAAAATTCATTTTCGGTGTTAGAAAAAATATCTATATTATAGATTTACAAAAAACATTAAGATATTTCAGATATACATATAATGTTGTTAAAGATAGAGCAGCTACTGGTCAAACAATGATTTTTGTTGGTACAAAAAAACAAGCTAGCGAAGCTATTAAAAAAGCTGCAATTTCTTGTGGAATGCCATATGTTAATCATAGATGGTTAGGTGGAATGTTAACTAACTTTGGAACAATCAAAAAATCAATTAGAAAATTAGAAATTATTAAAAAAATGAGAGAAGAAGGTCAATTAGATCTTTTAACTAAAAAAGAAGCATTAATGCTTTCTAGAAAAGAAGAAAAATTAGAATTATACCTTGGTGGTATCAAAGAAATGCACAAACTTCCAGATATGATGTTTGTTCTTGATGCTGTTAAAGAAAAAATTGCTATTCAAGAAGCTAGAAGATTAGGAATTACAGTTGTTGCTCCTTTAGATACAAATTGTGATCCTGATGTTGTAGATTTACCAATTCCTGGAAATGATGATGCAATCAGATCAATTCATTTATTTTGTAATGAAATGGCTGCTGCTATGAATGAAGGAAAAGCTGTATTAGCTGACGAAATTGGTGGAGATATTGAACCAGTATCACAAGAAGAAACTGAAGCGTTAATTGCTGAAGCTGTTTCTGAAGGTGAAAACGAAATCGTTGAAACTGAGGAAGTATAATTATGGCTGGTGCAACTCCAAAATTAATTAAAGAACTAAGAGAAATGACTGGTGCAGGTATGCTTGATTGCAAAAATGCACTTAACGAAACTGATGGCGATTTAGAAAAAGCAGTTCAAGCTTTAAGAGAAGCTGGACTTGGGAAAGCTGCTAAAAAAGCTGGAAATGTTGCTGCTGAAGGTGTTGTTGCTGTTAAAGTTAACGCTGATAATACAATAGCTACAATGTTAGAGTTAAATGCACAAACAGATTTCGTTGCTAAAAATGAAAATTTCCTTAATTTAACGCAAGAGATTTTATCTCATGCTCAAGCTAATAATATTGTTGATGCTGAAACTTTAGTTGCATCTACTATTAATGGAATGGCTTTCTCAGAGTTTTTAAATGGTAAAATCGCTACAATCGGTGAAAACTTAGTTGCAAGAAAATTAGTTTCTGTATCTGGTACAGTTGTAAATGGTTATGTTCATACAAATGGTAGAGTTGGAGTTTTATTAGCTGCAACTTGTGATGAAGCAGCTAAAGATAAAACTTCTGCTTTATTAAAATCATTAGCAATGCATGCATCTGCAATGAAGCCAACTGTTATTTCTTATACTGATTTAGATCCTGAATTTGTAGATTCTGAAAACAGAGCAATCGTTGCAGAAATCATAGCTGATAACGATGAGTTAAAAAGATTAGGAAAACCATTAAAAAATATTCCTGATTTTGTTTCTAGATCTCAATTAACAGAGTCTGCAATTGCTAATGCAAAAGCTGCTTTTGAAGCTGAATTAAAAGAACAAGGTAAACCAGAAAAAATTTGGGCTAATATTATCCCTGGAAAAATCGAAAGATATATTACAGATAATACTCAATTAGACGGTAGATTTGCTTTATTATCTCAAGCTTATGTAATGAATGATAAATTAACTGTTGAGCAAGCAATTGCTGAAGTTGATGCATCAATCAAAATTACTGAGTACATTAGATTTGAACTTGGTGAAGGTATTGAAAAAGTAGAAGAAGATTTCGCAGCTGAAGTTGCAAAACAAATGGGAAAATAATCGTAGTTTCATAACTATGTAAAATAAAAAAGGAAGATGTAATGAGTGAAGCTAATAAAATGGAGGCACTCATTGCAGATGACTTTTTACTACAAGCTAAAAACTTATCTCATAAATTTGATTATGAGCTTTTTAATAATATAAACTTATCTCTATCTAAAAAAGAATCAATTGCAATTATAGGTACAAGTGGAAGTGGAAAATCAACACTTTTAAATATTTTGTCTTCTCTTTTAAAACCATCAACAGGTACTGTTGTTTTTAAAAGTAAAGATATGTATTCTTTAAATCAGAATCAATTATTAAAAATTAGAAGAGAAGATTTTGGAATAATTTTTCAAGCTCACTATCTATTCCGTGGATTTTCTGCTATTGAAAATCTCGAAATTGCTACACTTTTAAGTGGTGAGGATATTGACAAAAATCTATTAAAAGAGTTAAATATAGATTACGTAATAAATCAAGGTGTAGGTGAATTAAGTGGTGGTCAACAACAAAGACTTTCAATAGCAAGAGTTATGACAAAAAAACCAAGAATTATTTTCGCTGATGAACCAACTGGAAATTTAGATAAAGATACTGCAAATATTGTAATGAATACCTTATTTAAATATATAAAAAATAATGATGCTGGTTTAATACTCGTAACACATGAGCATGAGTTAGCTATGAAATGTGATAAAGTTTATAAGTTACAAGATTTAGTATTGCAGGAGATAAAGTGACTATATTATTAATATGTGATGCTGCAATAATTGAACATATTTTTGTATTAGTTTGTAAAAGACTAAATATTAAATTATCGATTCAAAAAACAAATAGTGTTAACGAAAAATTTGATTTAATTATTATTGATCAAAGTTTTATTGATGATAAATTTAACACTATAAAACAATTTTCTAAAAAATTAGGTGCAATAAGTTCAGAAGAGTTGCCTTTTGATAAATCAAGAGATTTTATAATTCCAAGACCTTTTTTACCTACAAAATTAGAAGCAATTTTAGCAGAACAAATAGTTATAATAAAAGAAGATAATGAAAAAGAAAAAAACTCTGTTTCATCAAAACCTTTTGTAAATCATTATAGTGAAGATGAAGATGTAATTATTCCAATTACAACTAAATATATTGAGCAGATGGATGATAATCAAGAAAATGATTTTGAAGATGAATTTCCTAATGAAGAAGAAGATGAAAGTATTGTTAGTTCATCAGAATTTCATATGGGTGGAATTTTAGACCATAGTGAATTAAGTAAAATAAATAATATTTTAAGAGAAGATAATATTCAAAATGAAATCAATTTAGAAAAAAATGATTGGAAAGATATTTCTGCAATAATAGATGATGCCTTAGATGAAGTTAAAGAATATGAGTTTGATTTATCTTCTCCACCTGTTAAACCTTATAATTTAGTACTGAGTGATTTTAATATTAATGAATTAAGACCCTTATTGGAGAAATTTGATCAAACTGTAATTGATAAACTTTCAAGTGGTGAAAGTGTTGATATTAGATTAAGTTTGAAGGATTAAATTTGATAAAAGAAAAAAAAGGTGCAATTTTAATACTTTCAGGTCCAAGCGGTTGTGGAAAATCTACTTTATTAAAAGAAGTGTATAAAGATATTGACGATTATTATTTCTCTATTTCAACAACAACAAGAGCTCCTAGAGTTGGAGAAGTAAATGGAATTGATTACTTTTTTGTTACAAAAGAAGAATTTGAAAAAGATATTCAAAATGATGATTTTTTAGAATATGCAAAAGTCCATGATAACTATTATGGAACTTCATTAAAACCTATAAATAAAGCTTTAGCAGAGGGAAAACTTGTAATATTTGATATAGATGTTCAAGGCCATGAGATTGTACGAAATAAACTTGATTCTATAGTTACTTCTGTTTTTATTACAACTCCATCTTTAGAAGTTTTAGAAACAAGATTAAATAGTAGAAATACTGATAGTCTTGAAATTATTGAAAAAAGAATTAAAAATGCAAAAGGTGAAGTGGAGTATTTTCAAGATTATGATTATTTAATAATCAATGATGATCTTCAAACAGCTGCAAAACAGTTGGTTTGTATTGCAAATATTACAAGAATAAAAAGTACACTTTTTGAGAAAAAGAACATTGTATCAAGTTGGTTAAATTAACCTTACTTGATTGAATCGTAACTAAGAGGTTTATCAAAGTAATAACCTTGACAATAATCTATATTTAACTCTTTTATTTTATTATAAATATCTTCATCAGACACATATTCAGCAACTGTTTTTACTTTAAATTCTTTTGAAAAGTTTGCAATTGTATTTACTATTATTTCTAAATCTTTTGAACTATTAATTCTTTCAATTAATGAACCATCAATTTTAACAAAGTCAATATCCAATAAAGTTAATAGATTAAAGTTTGAATATCCAGCACCAAAATCATCTACTCCAACTATACAATCAAATTTTTTTATTTCAGCAATAAATTTTGCAACTTCATTAAAGTCTGAAATCTCTTCTGATTCAAGTATTTCAAATTCAAGGAATTCTGTGAAGTCTTTATTTTGTTCTAGTATTTCATAAATAAATGCAGTTGTTTCTTCATTTGCAATATCATCAAATGATATATTTACAGAGACTCTCTTATTTTTATTTTTAATTAATTTAAAAGCATCTTGAATAACAATTTTTATAATATTTGGATAAAGTTTTGTTTTTTTAGCAACATTTATAAAATGAAATGGAGCAATTTCAACACCTTCTTTTGTGATATATCTAATAAGTGCTTCATATTTGTGAACTTCTTTTGTTTTTGTGTCAACAATAGGTTGGAAATATGCTTGGAATAAATTTTCTCTAAAACCAACTTTTAACTGTTTTACCCATTTGATATTCTCTTCAAAAGATTGTTGAATTTTAAATGATTCGTTATAAATCATTATTCTTTGAAGTTTTGTTCTTGCATAATTAATTACTCTTTGTGAGTATTTAAATGCTCTTGCTCCATCACCTTGTGCAATTCCAATAGTAATATTTATATCAATTTCATCTTCATCAATAAGTAAAGATTCTTTTTCAATTTTATCTGCAAATGTTTTACAAAGATTGTAAAACTCATTTACATCTTGATTATGTTTTCTTGAAACGATAGTAAATTTATCAGCTTCAATTCTGTAAACAACATAATCTTCATCATTAAAATAGGTTTTTAATTTATTTGCAAGTTCAAATAAAATTGTATCTCCTATTTTTTCACCAAATAAATCATTTACTGTTGAAAATTCATCAATATCCAATAAAGCCATTAAGTCAATATCATTTTCATCTAAATCTTTTTTTAATTTATTTCTATTTGGCAGATTTGTGAGTTTATCAGTATATAAATCTTTTAATTCATGGTAAATTAATGATTGAGACATTACTTGCAAAAGTTTCGCAATATCAATAGGTTTTAAAACATATTTATCAATTCCAATATCAATGGCTTCTAGTAAATACTCTTTATTTGAAAATGCAGTTGCTACAATAATTGGAATATTTAGGTTGATTTTTTTTATCTCTTTTACCATATCTAAACCATTTAAAATAGGCATATTTACATCTGTAATAATTAAATCTATTTCGTTTTCATGTTCTTTAAAAAGCTCTAGTCCTTCTTGTCCATTTTGAGCTACATATTGTTTTTTGGTGAAGCCTTTTAAAATTTGATGGGTAACTTCTCTTAAATCCTTTTCATCTTCGGCATATAAAATAGTTATATTTTTTAGTATTGAAATATTGTTTATCATTATTAAGACTCTCTCCAAAATTATTAAGATATAATATCATAATAAAGCATAATATCTAAATAATCATATGTATTGTTTTTAGAGCATAGTAGGAGTTTTTTTGTCGAAAATTAAGTGTAATCATTGTCACTTAGAATTTAGTGAAAATGTGATGATAAAAGAGGGTGATTTAAATTTTTGTTGTAAAGGATGTCAAGGTGTTTATCATATTTTAAAAGATGATGGACTGGAATCTTTTTACGATAAGTTAGGAAATAAGACACTTGCACCTCCTTTAAAAATTATAAATGATGATGTGACTAAATTTGATTCAAAAAACTTTTTAGATAATTATGTAAGTGTTACAAAAGATGGATTTTCTCAAATTGACTTAATTATTGAAGGAATTCATTGTGCTGCTTGTGTTTGGTTAAATGAAAAAGTTTTATACGAAACAAAAGGAATAATTGAAGCAAATATAAATTTTACTTCAAATAAAGCCAGAATTGTTTGGGATGAAGAGAAATTAAAACTTTCAGAGATTATTTTAAAAATTAGAGCTATTGGTTATAACGCATATGCTTATGATTCAAGTGTAGCAGATGAACAAGCTTCAAAGGCTAAAAGAGACTATTTTATTCGCATGATGGTTGCAGTTATTGCAAGTATGAATATTATGATGTTAAGTGTTGCCAAATATACTGGGTTTTTTACAGGAATCTCTGAAGAAGTAAAAAATATGATTCACATAGGAGAATTTTTACTTTCAACACCAGTTTTATTTTATAGTGGATGGATATTTTTCAAAGGTGGATATTACGGATTAAAAAATCGTATGGTAAATATGGATTTTTTAGTGGCTTCAGGTTCAACACTTACTTATGTTTATTCAATGTTTATTCTCTTTGGCGCAAAGGGTGAGAGTTATTTTGACTCCGTTGCTATGATTATTACTTTTGTTCTTGTTGGAAAATATTTGGAAGTAATTGGTAAAAAGTCAGCTGTTGATACCTTAGATAAAATAAAATCAAGTTTGCCACTTGAAGCTGTTGTTATTGAAAATAACATTAAAAAAACTGTTGCACTTAATAGCATTAAATTAGGTGATATTATTGAAATGAGAGCTGGTGAGAAAGTTCCAGTTGATGGAATAATCACAAAAGGTGAAGGATTCTTTGATGAATCAACACTCACAGGTGAATCAATTCCAGTATATAAAAAAGTTGGTGATACAGTATTTAGTGGAACAATAAATAGTAATGCGTTAATAGAATTTGAAGTTACAAAAGATTTTAGAAATTCTACATTTTCATCTATTGTTACGCTTTTGGAAGACTCTTTAAATTCAAAACCAAAAATACAGACAAAAGCAGCAGAAATTTCAAAATATTTTACAGTTACAATTTTGTCTTTAGCCCTAACTACTTTTTTAGTTTGGTATTTCTTTGGAGTTGATTTAGGTTTTAATTATTCAGGAGCAAATCATTTTGAAAAGTCATTTATTGTAGCTGTTTCAGTTATAGTAATTGCTTGTCCTTGTGCTTTAGCACTTGCAACTCCAATGGCTAGTTTAGTTGGTATTTCTGAACTTGCAAAAAAAGGACTTCTATTTAAAGAAGCAAAATTCATTGAGTCTTTAGCTGTTGCAAATACAGTTGTTTTTGATAAAACAGGAACTTTGACTAAGGGTGAATTAAATGTTGCAAAAATGAAGATTTTAGATGATAATATCCATAAATTAAATCTTTTATACTCTTTATTAGCAGCTTCTACACATCCTGTAAGTTGTTCAATAAAAAAACATTTAGAAACAAAATATGAATTAACAGAAAAAAAACTAGATAACGTAAAAAACATTGAAGCAAAAGGTATGAGTGCCAGTTATACAAATGTAGATGGAAAATCTTTTGAGCTTTTAGGTGGAAATGTAGAACTATTAAAAGAGAATGAAATTTATTATAAATTTGATTCAAATAAAACAGTTTATTTATTTACTATAAATAAAAGAGTAATTGCAAGTTTTGAACTAGAAGATGAAATAAAAGATAATGCAAAAGATTTAGTAGATTTTTTACAAGATAAAAATATTGAAGTTGTAATGTTAACTGGCGATAATGAAAATGTTGCTTCAAATATTGCTAAACAATTAGGAATTAAAAAGTATTTCTCTTTTCAAACACCAGTTTCAAAAGCAAATTATATAAAAGAGTTAAAAAAAGAGAATAAAGTAGTTGTTATGGTTGGAGATGGAGTAAATGATAGTGTTGCTTTAAGTAATGCAGATGTTGCAATCGCAATGGGAAATTCAGCAGATGTTTCTTTAGCAATTTCAGATATAGTGTTATTAAATTCATCTTTAACTTCATTAAAAGATGCTTTTATTATTTCAAGAAAAACATATAAATTTATAAAACAAAATTTGACACTTTCTTTGATTTATAATACAGTTACAATTCCTTTAGCAATGGCAGGTCTTGTAATACCATTATTTGCAGCTCTTTCAATGAGTTTAAGTTCATTAATGGTTGTATTAAATTCACTTAGAATAAAAATGAAATAAAGCTTTTAAAAGGAATAAAAATGATAAATGATACACTTTTTTTTATGTTAATTGTGGGAATTATAATTTCAGCTGGAATGCTGTTTCTTTTTATTTGGGCTGCCAAAACAGGACAATTTGATGACTCAAATAAGATTGTAAATGGACTGTTATTTGATAGTGTTGAAGATTTAAATGATGCTATAAATAAAGAAAAAAGTTTAAAAGATGCAAAAGCTGAAAAATTAGAAAGTGAAAAAGAGAAGTTAAAAAAAGAGGAAAACTAGTCAACTTTCATTGACTAGTTTGAAAAATTATTTCATTGCAGCAATTTGTTTTGCAATATCAGCGATATCAGCGTCAGTTAATTTTGCAACTTGACCTTTCATAACAGCACCCATACCGTGAACATTTAAAGTTCCAGCTTTATAACCATTTAAAGAAGCAACAGTTTTTGCTTCATCCCAACCTTTAACAATTTCAGATTTACCTAATGCAGCTTTTTCAAAGCTTGCTCCATGACAAGTAGCACATGCAGCAATTGAAGCAGCTGATAAAGAAGCAGCTGTAGCAGCAGCAAAGATTACTGATAATACGATTTTTTTCATTTTTTCTCCTTAAATTTTAGAAAAAATATTTTAGCTTTTTTTTCTTTCTTTAGGCTTAATATTTTTACTTAATTAGTGTAAGTTTTCCTTATAATTGTATATATTTTGTGAAATATCATTTCATTTTTTTTTGCAAAGATAAAGGCACTTTTTTATATAGTATATTTTTTTTAAAGGCGTATGTATTGAATCAAAAAGTTTTAAATATAAATAATCTAAATTTTTATTATAAGAAAGAAAATCCTATTTATAAAGATTTTTCTCTTGAGTTAAAAAAAGGTGAATTAGTAACAATTTTTGGTAAAAGTGGTAGCGGTAAAACTACTCTCTTTGAGCTTATTTCTGGGAGCTTAAAACCGATAAGTGGAACAATTGAAAAATTAAATATTGCAATGATATTTCAAGATCCATATAACTCTTTTCATCCAACATATTCAATATTGGAACAAATAAAAGATATAGTTGGCGATATTCCTCAAAAAGAGTTAGATGAATATTTAAGTAAATTAACACTACAAAGAGAAATATTAGATAAAAAAACATATGAATTAAGTGGTGGACAACTTCAAAGATGTTCAATTTTAAGAGCTCTTTTAATGAAGCCAGATTTACTTTTGGTTGATGAACCAACATCTGCTTTGGATAATATAATAGCTTATGATGTGATGAAGTTATTAATCACTTTATTAGATAAATGTGCTATTTTGTTAATAACACACGATTTAGATATGGCTTCGTGGTGTAGCGATAAAATAATAAGGTTAGAAGAAAATGCAAGAAAATAAAAAAGCTCTAGTTTTACTTAATATGGGTGGAGCTAGAAATAAAGCTGAATTAAAAATGTTTTTAACAAATATGTTTAATGATAAAAATATAATAACTGTAAAAAATCCAATTATAAGAAAAATGATTGCATTTTTTATTACAACTTCAAGACTTGATAGTGCTTGGAAAAATTATGAACATATAGGAAATGCTTCGCCTATAAATCCATTAACTGAAAAATTAGTAAATAAATGTAATGAAAAAATTGAGGATTTTAAAACTTATCAAGTTATGAGATATACTCCTCCATTTGCACAAGATGTAATAAAAGAGATTTTAAAAGATGGAATAAATGAGATAGTAATGTTGCCTTTATATCCACAATATTCAACTACAACTACCAAGTCCTCAATTGAAGATTTTATAGATTATTTACCTTATACTTTTGGAAAAAACATAAGATATATTGAAACATTTTATGAAAATGATAAATTTAATGAGTGTATTGTAAATGAGATTTTAAATAATGCAGAAAACTCAAATGAATATAATCTAATTTTTTCAGCCCATGGACTTCCTCAAAAAATAGTTGATGCAGGTGATCCTTATGAGCAACAAATGATTGCTCATGTTAAAATATTAAGTGAAAAACTTGAGCTAAAAGGAAAAAACTTTAAATCAATAAATCTAGCATATCAATCAAAAGTAGGGCCTTTAAAATGGCTTGAACCCTCACTTGAAGATATGTTAAAAAACTTTAAAGATGAAAAAGTAATAATTTATCCAATTGCCTTTATAGTAGATAACTCAGAGACAGATTTTGAGTTGAATATTGAGTATAGAGAAATTGCTCATAATTTAGGAATAAAAGAGTATAAAGTTTGTAAGTGCGTAAATGATAGTGATGAGTTTATAGAAACTATAAAGGATATTATCAATAATTAAATTAGGAGTTTAAAATGGAAAATCATGTTTTATTAGATATTGCAAAAAAATCAATAGAAGAAAAGTTTGATTCAAGTATAAAAATAAACAAAGAACAACTCTTAAAAGATTTTCCATTTTTAGCCCAAAATGGTGCAACTTTTGTAACCTTGACTTTAAATAATCAACTTCGAGGATGTATTGGTTCATTACAAGCACATCGTCAACTTCTTGATGATTTAATTTCAAATGCCTTTGCAGCAGCTTTTGAAGACCCAAGATTTTATGAACTTACCCTTGATGAGTTTAAAAAAGTAAAGATTGAAATCTCTATTTTATCAACACCTGTTGAAGTGATTTATACAGATATAGAAGATTTAAAATCAAAAATAAAACCAAATATTCATGGGGTTATTTTGCAAAAAGATGGACGAAAAAGTACATTTTTACCACAAGTTTGGGAACAACTTCCTAGCTTTGAAGAGTTCTTTTCTCATCTTTGTTATAAAGGAAGTTTTGAGCCTAATTGTTTGGAGTTTCACCCACACGTATTTACTTATGAAGTTAATAAAATAAAATGAAATTTTACAAACAAGAAAAAGAGCGATTAGTTTGTCTTTTGTGTTCATATTATTGTAAATTAAAAGTAGGACAAACTGGAGTTTGTGGGGTAAATAAAAATATTGGTGAAAAAATAGAGTGTTTAGTTTATGGATATTTGAGTGCTTTAAATATTGACCCAATTGAGAAAAAACCACTTTATCACTTTTTACCAAATTCAACTTCACTTTCTCTTGGAACTGTTGGTTGTAATTTTAGATGTTCTTTTTGTCAAAATTGGCAAATATCACAAACATCAAATATAAATAAAAACAACTATTTTAGTGTGGATGAAATTGTAGACATTGCAAAAGAGAAAAACTGCAAATCAATCTCCTATACCTACAATGAACCAACGATTTTTTATCCCTTTGCTAAAGATATTGCTTTAAGGGCAAAAGAATTTGATATTAAATCTGTTTTTGTTTCAAATGGTTTTGAAAGTTCTGAAGTAATAGCTGATATGAAAGGTGTGATTGATGCTATGAATATTGATTTAAAATCTTTTGATAAAAACTATTATAAAAAATCTTTAGGTGGAGATTTAAAAGTTGTTTGTGATAATTTAGTTAATATTAAAAATAATGGTATTCATCTTGAAATCACAACTTTGATAGTCCCCACAATTAATGACTCAAAAGAAGAGTTAGAAAATATTGTAAAATTTATAAAAGAGAATCTTGGAGTTGATACTCCTTGGCATATTAGTGCTTTTCATCCTGATTTTAAAGAGTTTAATTTACAGCGAACAAAAGATGAAACTTTACAAATAGCATTTGATATTGCAAAAGAGTATGGTTTAAACTATGTTTATATGGGAAATACTACTTTTGAAAATGATACGGTTTGTAAAAATTGTGGAGAAATTTTAATTAGAAGAGAATATTTTAATGTTTTAGAAAACAAAGTTGTTGATGGATGTTGCCCTAAATGTAAAACAAAAGTTGATGGAGTATTCCTATGAGTATCAGAAAAGCAGTTGTAAGTGGAAGTTTTTATCCAGATAAAAAAGAAGAGATTTTAAAATATATAAATCATTTTAATAGTGTTAAAACAAATGATGAAACCTTTGAAAATATTAAAGCTATTATTGTTCCTCATGCTGGATATATTTATAGTGGATTTACTGCAAATTTGGCATATAAATTACTAAATAAAGAAGACATAAAAAGAGTCATTGTTATTGGGCCATCGCATAGAGCTTATCTAAAAGGCGCAAGTGTTGCTTTGTATGATGAGTATGAAACTCCCCTTGGAAATCTAAAAATTGATAAAGAGTTTTCTCAAAATTTAATAGATAAATATGACTTTTTAGAGTTTAACGAAGAGTGTGAATTTGAACACTCAACAGAAACCCAAGCACCTTTTATAAAACATTATTTTGAAAATATACAATTAGTTGAGATAGTTTATGGTGAAATTGATTATGAAGATTTATCAAAAGTGATTGATGAGGTTTTAGAAGATGAGTTGAATTTTGTAGTTATAAGTACAGATTTAAGCCACTTTTATACCCTTGAAGAGGCAAATAAAAAAGATAACATTTGTTTAAATGCAATAAATAAAAAAGATTTAGAGATGTTTAATTATTGTGAAGCTTGTGGAAAAACTGGTGTAAAAGCGATTATAAATTGGGCGATTAAGAATAATTATGAAACTAAAGTGTTAAATTATTGCACGAGTGCAGATGTTACAAAAGATAAAAATAGAGTTGTTGGATATACATCAGCTCTAATAGGAAAATAAATGTTTATATTTAAAAAAATTGTTTCAGCGTTTTTGTTGCCAATTCCAATTGGTCTTTTTTTACTTCTTATCGCTTTTGTTTATTTGATGTTTAACTCTTATAAAAAAGCGAAGATATTTTTATTTATAGGATTTTGTTGGTTTTTAATATTTTCATTTCAACCATTTTCAAATGCTATTTTAGCTCCACTTGAAAATTCATATCCAGCACTATTACAAACACCAAAGGTGAACTATATTTTAGTTTTAGGAAGTGGACATAAAACAAATGAGAGTTTAAGTATTACTTCACAAGTAAAAATGGTAGCAATTAATAGATTAGTTGAGGGAATAAAACATTATAAAAATCTTGAAAATGCAAAATTAATTCTTTCAGGATATGGTGCAAATGATGAATATTCTCACGCTTACATGCAAGAAAAACTGGCTATTTCTTTAGGTGTAAAACAAGAAGATATTATTAGACTTGATACTACAAAAGATACAAAAGAAGAGGCAATTGAAACCAAAAGAATTGTAGGTGATGAAGCTTTCATTTTGGTAACTTCAGCTTCTCATATGAAAAGGGCAGTTTTGTTGTTTCAAAAAGAGGGATTACATGTGATAGCAAGTCCCACAAATAATTTAGCTTATAAAGATGACTCTTATTCGGCATATTTTTCTGCAAAAAATATTAGAAATAGTGAAATGGCTATTCATGAATATTTAGGATTAGCTTATTCTTGGTTGAAAAATGAAATTTGAGATTAGATTTATCTAATCTTTGATAATATTGCAACAAAGTTGCAAGTAAAGGTTTTTTAGTGGAATTAATAAATATTAGTAATTTATTTTACAAATATAATAAAACAGATGTATTAGAAGATATAAATTTATCAATAAAAGATAATGATTTTTTAGCAATTATTGGACCAAATGGTGGAGGAAAATCTACTTTATTAAAACTAATTTTAGGTTTATTAACACCTCAAACTGGGAAAATTGATAAAAAAATAAAAAATAGTTTAATAGGATATGTTCCTCAAAATACAAATTTAAATATAGATTTTCCAATCACGGCATTGGAAATTGTTTTAATGGGACATACAAGTTCAAAAAGAAAATTATTCGGATATTCAAAAGAGGATATAGCTTGTGCAATGGATTCTTTAAAAAAAGTTAGTATGGCAGATTTTGCTAATTCAAAAATTGGTGATTTAAGTGGAGGTCAAAGACAAAGAGTTTTTATTGCAAGAGCTTTGTGTTCAAATCCAAAAATTATGTTACTTGATGAACCAACAGCAAGTATTGATGTAAAAGGGCAAAGGGAGATTTATGAGTTGTTAAAAGAGCTTAATAAATCAATTTGTATAGTGGTTGTTAGCCATGATATTTCAGTTTTATTAAACTATGCAAAAAATGTTGCCCATATAAATAAAAATATAGTTTATCACTCTTTAGAAAATATGCAAAAAAATATAAATACACAAAATGAACATTTATGTGAAGTTGAGCTTTTATCAGCTTTAGGAAAATCTCATGTTTGTTGTGAACACACTCATTAAAGGCAAAAAATGTTAGAAATATTACAATATGATTTTATTCAAAATGCCTTAATTGCAGGAGTTCTAATCTCAATAGCAGCAGGAATAATAGGTTCTCTTGTTGTTGTAAATAAGATTACTTTTTTGACAGGTGGAATCGCTCATAGCTCTTATGGAGGAATTGGACTTGCTATTTATTTAGGTATTCCAGTTTTATTTGGAGCAACTGTTTTTGCAGTATTAACAGCCGTTGTAATTGCAATAATCACTCTAAAAAATAGAACTAGAATAGATGCTATCATTGGTATGATGTGGGCAAGTGGAATGGCGATTGGTATTATATTTGTGGATTTAACACCTGGATATAATGTGGATTTGTTATCATATCTTTTTGGTTCAATCATTGCCGTTTCAAGGGATGATTTGATTTATATGAGTGTTTTAGATGTTTTTATCATAGGAATTATTGTTTATTTTTATAAGCAGATTTTGGCAGTTTCTTATGATAGTGAATTTGCAAGTTTAAGAGGTATAAATGTAAAGTTCTTTTATACACTAATTTTAATTCTAGCAGCACTTTGTGTGGTGGCAGCTATTAAAGCTGTAGGATTGATTTTGGTAATTGCACTTCTAACAATTCCCACATATTTAGCCGAAAGTTTCTCAACAAAATTATCAACAATGATGATAATTAGCTCAATTTTAGCCACGATATTTACAATCTTAGGATTGCTTGTCTCTTATGCTTATGATATTAGTTCAGGTGCTAGTATTATTTTAGTAGCAGTTGTTGTTTTAGCAATTGTGAAACTTTTTAAAAGATAGTTACTTTCCTCGTTCTCAACATTTTTTCATTCCCAACTTCCATGTTGGGAATGAAAAAATTAAAAATAAATAATAAGCTCTTTAATTAAGAAACTTGTAACACTATATGACACTTTTTCATATTAAAATTTTAAGTTTCCTCAATCATAGTGAAAAAGGCAAAAAACCCAGTAAAAAAGGATTATTTGGCTATAATCCACAATAAAACGAAAAAAAAGAAACGGAAAAACCAAAATGAATAAAAAACAAATAAACGAACACATCTATGTGGGCGAGTTAAATACTCTTGCAGTTAATAGAGTTAGCGAACCTGGAATCTATCTAATTAGTGATGACCAAACAGAAGTTCTACTTCCAAATGCCTATGTTACAAAGTCTATGGAAATAGGCAGTTTTCTTGATGTATTTATATATACAGATAGTGAAGACAGACTGGTAGCAACTACGTTAAAACCTTATGTATATTTATATGAATTTGCCTCTTTAGAAATAGTTGATTCTATGAAATTTGGCTCTTTTGTGGATATTGGATTACCAAAACATATTTTAGTTCCTAAAAATAAACAAAAGGGAACTTACTCTATTGGAAATACAAAAGTTTTACAACTTCAACTTGACGAGAGAACAAATAGATTAATAGCTTCAGAAAAATATGATTTATTAAAAGAGATAAAAAATTTAGAAAAAAATGCTGAGGTTGAGATTATACTTTATTCAAAAACACCACTTGGATACAAAGTTATAGTAAATAACTCTTACGATGGAATGATTTATCACACAGAGATTTTCGAAAACCTAAAAATTGGTGATAAAAAAAGAGCATATGTAAAAAATATTAGAGATGATAATAAAATAGATATTTCACTTCAAAAGATTGGTGAAAAACCATCAGGAGATAAAGTTTTTGATGTGTTAGTTCAAAATGGTGGGAAATTGAATTTCACATACAAAAGTGAAGTTGAAGATATAAACAAAGTATTTGGACTTAGTAAAAAAGCTTTCAAAGCTTCATTGACAAAACTAATAAGTGAGGATAAAATTATCCTTGAAGAAGATGGTATTAGAGTTAAATAGTAACAGATAAAATAATTACATCTTGATAGCAAACAATTAAGAGTATATTTATCCTATTTGATTATAATTTCGTATAAATTTAAATAAATTAAAGGAAAATAATAATGGCAACAACAAAATTAAAAGGTAATGAAGTAACTTTAAGTGGTACAGAAGTAAAAGTAGGAGATATCGCTCCTGTAGTTACAGTTGTAGCAAAAGATTTATCTGATGTTCAAATTGGTGGACAAAAAGGAAAATCTCAAATCGTAGTTGTAGTTCCATCTTTAGATACAGCAGTATGTGCAGCTGAAACTAGAAAATTCAACGAAGCAGCAGCAAAAATTGAAGATGCAGAAGTAATCGTAGTTTCTATGGACTTACCATTTGCAATGGGAAGATTTTGTACAACTGAGGGAATCGAAAACTTAACTGTTGGTTCAGACTTCAGAGCAAAAGCTTTCGCTAAATCTTATGGAGTTTTAATCTCTTCAGGAGCATTAGCAGGTGTTGCTTGTAGAGCAGTATTTGTAATTGATGCAAATGGAATTATTTCTTACAAAGAAATTTGTCCAGAAATTACAGAAGAGCCAAATTATGAAGCAGCATTAGCAGCAGCTAATGGTGTTGTAGCATCATCTGGTTCTTGTGGAACTGGTTGCGGTTGCCACTAATCTTAAATAAATAAAAGCCATCAATCTTGATGGCTTTTCCTCTTTTTGCTTTATAACTCAAATAAGTAGTATAATGATTTCAGACTAAATTTATTAGTAGGAGTAAAATTATGTTAAAAAAATTACTAAAAATCACACTGTTCTTTTTCTTTGGCTTACAAACTCTATTTGCAGCAGCTGTAAATGATGGATTTGTAGAATATAAAAATGGAAATAACGAACAAGCTATCGAAATATTTAAAAAAGCTTGCGAAAATGGTGCTTCTTCTGGATGTTATAATCTAGGACTCATGTATTATAATGGAACAAATGTTGAACAAGAATATTTTAAAGCAGCAGAAGCTTTCTCAAAAGCTTGTGATGGTGGACATGTTAATGCTTGTTACAACTTAGGATATATGTATCAAAATGGTTTTGGTGTTCGACTAGATTCTAAAAAAGCATTATCTTTATATGAAAAAACTTGTGATGCTGGATTGGGAGCTTCTTGTTATAATATAGCAAATATGTATACCCTTGCAGATGGAGTTGAACAGGATACTTTTAAAACGGTAGAATATCTTACAAAAGCTTGTAACTTAAATCATCCAAAAGCTTGTTATAACTTGGCAGTTAGATATAATAATGCAGATGGAGTTGAAAAAAATCTTGCAAGATCGTCTTTACTTTATGAGAAATCTTGTGGTTTAGGATTTTCAAAAGCTTGTTATAATCTAGGAATCATGTATTTAGATGAAGAATATTATGTGAAAAATAATCAAAAAGCATCTGAACTTTTCAAAAAAGCTTGTGATATGAACCTTAGTGAAGCTTGTACTGCTTACGATAATTTAATTAAACAAGCAAATTAATTTGACTTGTTTGTAATCAAGGCTTTAATTTTTCATAACAGCTAAAATCTCTTAAAAAATTTAGGAGATTTTATGTTGTTACTTTGGTATAAAAAGTTTTCTTCTCAACCACACCAACCATTTTTTACAAGTGGGATTCTATTTTTCATACTTTTTATGGTTTTATTTATTTTATCAAATTTAAATATTTTACTTTTAGATACTTCAATTTTGACTTATCATGCTTATAGTATGGTTTTTGTTATATTTATTCAGTTCTTTTTGGGATTTTTATTTGTTGTTTTTCCACGATTTTTAGCCCAAGCTGAGATAAAAACAGAAGTTTATATGAAACAATTTTTCTTATATTTTATCGCTTCTTTTGGAATTCTTTTAACTTTGATTTTTTATTCTAAAATCACTTTTATATTTGAAATTATGATGTTAGTAGCTCAAATTATTAGTTTTAATTTACTTTATTCAATTCACAAAAAAAGTGCTGTAAAAATAAAAGAAGATACAAAATGGGTTTTAATTGCATTTTTGTCTGGCCTTATTTTTCATGGTTTATTTATTATTTCAAATTTAGATTTTTTTTACTCTTATGAAGTTTCAAAACTTGCTATAAATGGTGGATTTTATCTATTTATTTTTATGATAGTTTTTACAATTTCACAAAGAATGATTCCTTTTTTTACAACTGCAAAGGCACCTGATTATAAGATAAATAAAAGTGAAAATCTTTTATTTCTAGTATTTGGTTTTTTAGTATTGAAAGTTGTTTTGCTATCTTTTGATAATGCAAAAATAAATATAATTGCAGATGTTCCTTTATTTATAATCATCACAAAAGAGTTAATAAAATGGAAACTTCCAATCTTTAAAGTTCCTTCAATTGTATGGGTTTTATATCTTGGACTTTATTGGATTCCAATAGCTTTATTAATCTCAATTATTGAGAGTTTTATGGCATCTTATGACTCTAATATTGTTTTTGAAAAAGCTGTTATTCATACTTTGGCTTTGGGATATTTTATAACTTTACTTGTAGGTTTTGGAACGAGGGTAATTTTGGGACATTCAGGAAATATAATCCATGCAAGTAACTTTGCCACGTTTATATTTATATTTGTTCAACTGTTGACGATGCTAAGAATATTCACTTCATTTAGTTTAAATTTCGGATTTGATTATATATTTTTGATAAATTTAACGGCAATTTTACTAATCGTTGGTTTATGTATATGGTCAAGTAAATATTTAACTATTTTAATCAAAGGAAAATAATTTTCAACTAAACATACCCTTTACAATAAATTTCTATAATGTGGAAATTATAAAAAAGGGTATTTATGAATATCATTAGAAAAAAATCTTGGGAAATTTCACAAAATGAAGTTACTCCAAAAGAACTATTTGAAAAAAGAAGAAGTTTTATAAAGTTAGGTGCTGCTTCATTGGTTGCTAGTGGAGCAATAATGGAGCTTTTGGCACAAGAAAATCTGCCAAAAATTACCCTTGATTTTATAAAAGATGAAAATAAAAACAATCTAAAATTAAATACATTTGAACAAATAACATCACACAATAATTTTTATGAATTCACTACAAATCAAAGTGCTGTAAAAGATATGGCACATACTTTAAAAACTGATAATTGGAAAATAAAAATAGATGGATTAGTTGAAAATCCAATGGAAATTGACTTAGATGATTTAAAAAAGATGTTAATGCTAGAAGAGAGAATTTATAGATTTAGATGTGTTGAGGGTTGGAGTATGGTTGTTCCTTGGAATGGTTATACACTTAGCTCTTTAATAAAAAAAGTTAAACCACTTTCAAATGCTAAATATATTAGGTTTGAAACTTTAGTTGATTCTTCAAGTTTCCCTGACCAAGATAGAGGAGTTTTCGCAACTTTGGATTATCCTTATGTTGAAGGACTTCGAATTGATGAAGCTATGAATGATTTATCTTTTTTAGCCATTGGGCTTTATGGGGATTTACTGCCAAAACAAAATGGTGCACCAATTAGATTAGTTACTCCTTGGAAATATGGATTTAAATCTATAAAATCAATAGTAAAAATTTCATTTGTAGAAAAAGAGCCTTTAAATACATGGCAAAAACAAAATCCAAAAGAGTACGGTTTTTATGCAAATGTAAATCCAAATGTTGATCATCCAAGATGGTCACAAAAAAAAGAGAGAGTTTTAGGTAGCTTTCTAAAACAAAATACATTAATGTTTAATGGTTATGAAAAAGAGGTTGCATCTTTATACAATGGAATGGATTTAAGAAAGTATTTCTAATGAAACGTTTTTTAATTTATTTAATATCATTATTACCACTGTTATATTTACTTGTGCGATTATTTATATTTGAAGATGTTAGTGATCCAATAAAATATATCTATACAATTACAGGGGCAAGTGCAACTGTGATAATTTTCTTTTCTATTACACTTTCATTAATAAGAGAAAAAATAAATTTAATAAAATATAGAAAAGAAATAGGACTTTTAGGCTTTTTTTATGCACTTTTGCATCTATTAAATTTTATAGTTTTAGATGCTTCTTTTGATTTTAGTTTTATTATAAAAGAGACAGTTGATAAACCTTTTATTTATTTAGGAATGATTGCATTTTTTATAGTTTTATTTATGGCAATAACATCAACAAAAGATTTATTTAGAAAATATAATAAATATCATAAATTTGTATACTTAGCCTTAATATTAGTTACAATTCACTGGATAATGGCTCAAAAAGCTATAAGTATATTGCAGTTTATATATATTGGAATAATTTTAATAATTGGATATTACAAACTTCTACAACAAATAATAAGAAAATATAAATAAAAAGAGTTATTTTATTAGCTCTTTTTATTAGTTAAATATTTACTAATATCTACTTCATCAATTTGCTCATCTAATAAGAAGTTTTTTGCATATTCTTTATAAACACCACTTGTTAAAAATATTTCAAAAAGATCACTGTCTATATGTTCATCATCTCTCATAAATGACATAATTTTTATTGATTCACTTAAAGTTTTTGCTTTTTTATATGGTCTATCAGCTGCTGTTAATGCTTCAAAAATATCTGCAATTGCCATAATTCTAGCTGGAATTGAAATTTCAGCTTTAACTAATTTTCTAGGATAGCCTGTTCCTATCATCGTTTCATGGTGAGAACCTGCATATTCTGGTACATTTTTTAGATTTTTTGTAAAAGGAATATTTTCGAGCATTTTGATAGTTATAATAATATGTTCGTTAATTTTGAATCTCTCTTCTTTAGTTAATGTACCTTTTTTTATACTAAGATTATAGAACTCACCTAAATTTCTTTCATATTTTGGAACATCCATTTTAAAGCCAAATCTTTTATATTCATCTAAATCAATTTTTCTAAATCTATAAATAATTTGTTCCGTTTTATCTTGGAGTAAATTTTCAATAACTGGTACAAAATCTTCTTTATTTTCCATTCTTCTTAACTCTTCATGTGACAAGCCCAATCTATTATCAAAGTTCCGTAACCACGTTATTTTGGCAATTTCTTCTAATCTATCAATACTTGATTGTTCCATAAATTCGCCACCTACATTACAATTTGCTATAAATTCAAAATCTAAAGTTAGTTTTTTATATTTTTGTTTTAGTTCTTCCTCAAGTTGAGTTTTATTTTTAGGACTTTGCAATAATTGTTCGTAATATTCAATAGTTGCATCTCTATATAAAACTTCAAATCTTGTTCTTATTTCATGAATTCTATTATAAATAGTTTCTAGTTTTGTTGCTTTATCAACAACATATTCAGGCATTACAATTTTCCCACAATCATGTAACCAAGCGGCTATTTTGAACTCTCTCCATTGCTCTTGAGTTGAAAAATTGAATTCTGCTAGTTTTTCATTTGTAGATTCAGAAGCAACTTTTGCTAGTGAGATAGCTAATTCAGGAACTCTTTTACAATGTCCACCTGTATATGGTGATTTTGAATCTATAGCTTCTGCTAAAATTTTTATAAAAGAATCAATTAAATTAGTCTGTTCTTTTTCATATTTTTGAATAGACTTAGACATACTTATAATAGAAGTTGATAATTTATGAAACTCATATATAATTGTTTTCACAGGTTTTACATTATCATATTTATTTTGTGCAATTTCATTTGTCAAAATTTCTAATTCATTTATTGGTTTTGTAACAAATCGTTGTAATATGTAATGAATTGGAAAATAGATAATTAGAATAATGAAAAAAGAAATAATAACACTATTTATAAGAGTATTTTTAATATCCGCAGTTACTATGTCTTTTTCTACATAAGAAGCAATGTACCAGTTCTGTCCACTATTTTTTTCTAATTTTGAAATAAAATATATATATTCTTTATTATCTTTGTCTTTTAATTCACCAGTTAATAAATTTTTTTCTATTTTTTCAAAAATGTTTGAATATAAAGAAGATTCCATATTATCAAGATTTAAAAGTTTATCATCTTTTGTTTTTAAATTAATATTAAATGAAGTCGCGATAACACCTTTTGACTGATTAAATAAAATTAATTTTCCATTTAAAATATTGGCCTTTGTTTCTAATAACTTTGATATTTTATTTAGAGTAAAATCAGCAGCAGCAACTTTTATTTTTTGATTATATTCATTAAAATCTCCAACAGATATTGTAATTCCTGGTTCTTTAGTTGAGTCAAAAATATATGGTTCAGACCAATAAATCTTAGAACTTTCAACTGATTTATACCAATCTCTTTTTCTTGGGTCATATGTTGAGTTGTTTATAACAATAGATGTTGTTAAGTAGTTTTCGTTTTTATAATACCAACAATCTAAATCTCTTTTGTCTATTTTATTTATACTTCTATATGCAAAAGTTGGTTCTCTTCTTGTTTGTAAAAAATTACCATATTCATCTGCTAAAAAAACACTTGCAATATTTTCATTTGATTTTAACTGTTCCCACATTACTTTTTCAATAATTGCTTCATTTGAAATAATGTTTGTATTATCAGTTATCTTTGATAAAACATTTAATTGTCCCACGATACTTTTTAGCGATTCCATAATTGTATTTGATAAATTATTTGTAATTTCAAAATTCTTCTCTTCTAACATTTTATAGGATTGTTCTAATCCTCGTAAATAAAAATTTGAAATTAAAAATAGTGATAACAAAAGTGTCAATGATCCAAATAGGACAAAAATACTCACCATAAAGGTATATCTATTATTTTTCATTTAAGTCCTTACTTTTTAAATATTCTTTTTTCAAATTTTCAAATTTCTCTAAAATATTCATATATGTATCTTCATTATTAAATAATATTTCAGAATTTAATAGACTTTTTTCATTTGGATAAGTGACTTTATTTGATAAGTCTTTTTCGTCAAGATATCTTTTTGAAGTTTCACTAGAAATAGCATATCCAGTTGTATTTCCAATTTTTGCAGAATTTTTATCATCAATAATAAAATCAATAAATTTATAAGCTAAATCTTTATTTTTTGAATCTTTTAAAATAACCATTCCATCTGCCCACTTTAAAGCACCTTCTTTAGGATAAATAAATTCAAAATCTTTAGAATTGTCAAGTATTAATTTAGCATCACCACTAAATGCCATTCCAACAGCAAAATTATTTGTAATAAAATATGTAATTGCATTTGCTGAACTTATATCTTTAATATTTGGGATTAATTCTTTTAATTTTTCATTGGCTTTATTTATTTCTTGCTCATTTGTACTATTTGCACTATAACCTAGAGATTTTAAGGTGATTCCAATTACATCGGCTGGTTCATTTGATAATAAAATTGAATTTTTGAATTCATCTCTCCATAAATCATCCCATTTTTCAATAGGTTCTTTTACAAGTTTTTTGTTGTAAATTAAACCAACTGTTCCCCATAAATAAGGAATTGTATATTCAAAAGAGTTTATGAAGGTACTTCGTAAAAAATTTTGATTTATATTTGAATAGTTTTTTAAGTTGTTTGGATTTAGTTTTTCTAATTTATTGAGTTTTTTTAGTTTAGTAATATAATTTGAAGAAACAATGAGTAAATCATAATCATTTTTTTTATTTATTTTTGTATATATTTCTTCATTTACTTCATGAATATCATATACAATTTTTATATTATTCTCATAAGCGAAATCTTTTAATAATTCCACATCAATATAATCAATGAAATTAGAGATTTTTAAAATTCTTTGTTGAGCAAATAAAGAAGTAATCATAATGATAATGCAAAATATATGTTTCATAGTAGCTCTTTAAAACTTAAGATAAATAATTGCAAATAAACTAATTAATAATAGCATACTATTGAATGAACTAATAAAATATTTATAAAATTAATTTTGATTTTTTAGGTGATTATTTTATTGAGCTTGATAAAAACTACTCAATAATATAAATCATTTGAAATTGGTTATTATTTAACCAGTTGTATTGTATTCTTTTGTAAGAAAACATGGTAAATTTCTTTATATACAAAAACAAAGGATAATGAATGAAAAAGTGGCTTTTATCAATTCCCTTACTAAGTGTTCTAGCATTTGCAGAAGATGTGGCTGAACCAGTAATTAATTCAGGTGATACTGCTTGGATGATGATCTCAACAGCATTAGTTATGTTAATGACACCAATTGGATTGGCTTTATTTTATGGTGGTATGACAAGATCAAAAAATATACTAAATACATATTCAATGGTATTTGGTTCTTTTGCGATTGCATTTATTGCATGGATCGTTGCAGGATTTTCTATCGCATTTGGAACTATTGATGGTTCTATGAATGAATTTATAGGTGGATTTGAAAATGTTATGCTAAATGGCATTAGTTGGAAAGATTTTGCAAGTGTTGATTTAGGACAACTTTATCCTAAATTTGTATTTGTAGTTTTCCAAGGTACTTTTGCAGCAATTACTGTAGCAATTGCTTCTGGTTCAGTTATTGAAAGAATGAAATTTTCATCTTGGATGACTTTTGCAGCTATTTGGACAATTGTTGTTTATGCACCAATTGCACATATGGTTTGGGGTGGAGGATACTTATTTAATGAAGGTGCTCTTGACTTCGCAGGTGGAACAGTTGTTCATATGAATGGTGGTCTTGCTGGTTTAGTTTTAGCTGTGCTTCTTGGAAAAAGAGCTGGTTATAATAAAGTAGCAATGAAACCTGTAAGTATTATTTTAACAGCAGTTGGTGCTGGCCTTTTATGGTTCGGTTGGTATGGATTTAATGCAGGTTCTGCATTTGGTGCAAATGCAATTGCTGGTGTAGCATTTTTAACAACAACTGTAGCTGCTACTGTGGCAACTCTTGCATGGTTAGCAATTGAAGCTATAATATTTAAAAAACCAACACTTCTAGGTGCTGCTTCTGGTGCTATTGCTGGATTAGTTGCTATTACTCCTGCTGCTGGATTTGTAAGCGTAGGTGGAGCTCTTATTATTGGTATTGTTGGGGCAATTGTAGCCTTCTTTGGGGTTTCAATCGTTAAGAAAAAACTTGGTTATGATGATAGTTTAGATGCATTTGGTATTCACTTCCTTGCTGGTTTATGGGGAGCAATTGCAACAGGTATCTTTGCACTTAATGACAAAGATTTATTATGGGATGGTCCTCTTAAAGCTTCAGATGATAGAGTGGCACAAATTTTAGTTCAATGTGAGTCTGCACTAATTGTAGGTGCTTATACATTAATCGGAACAATAGTTGTTTATTATATTGCCTCATTCCTTACTGGTGGAGCGCGTGTAAATGAAGATAAAGAGAGTCAAGGTTTAGATGAATCAGTACACGGTGAACGTGGCTTCAACTTATAAAATATATAATAAAGAGGACTAAATGAAAAAGATAGAAGTAATAATAAAACCATTTAAACTTGAAGATGTTAAAGATGCTTTAGTAGAAGTAGGAATAACAGGAATGAGTGTATATGATGTAAAAGGTTATGGAAGACAACAAGGGCATAGTGAGCTGTATAGAGGGGCAGAATATGTAGTAGATTTTTTACCAAAAATCAAGATAGATATAGTGGTAAAAGATGAGATGGTAGAATCAGTAATAAACGCAATTGTAGGTTCAGCAAAAACTGGAAAAATCGGAGATGGAAAAATTTTTGTTTCATCTTTAGATGAAGTTGTAAGAATTAGAACTGAAGAAAGAGGTAGCGAAGCTGTTTAATGCTTTTGCTTTGAGAATAAATTAAAAAGATGAAATTTAATTATTTCATCTTTTTTTTTAGCTTTATTTTCAAATATAGTGTCAAGTTAACTCTTGGTTAATTCTTGATTGGGTTTTAGTTAATTATGGACTGATAAAATTAATTCATAGATAAGTTGACGCAGCGACTTATTTATTCAATCGCTTAAGATAGATTTCTTAGACAAAATAATTTTTATGTTTCCTTGTATAAAGAAGGGATGTCAAGAGTACATCCCTTTTTTATTTTCAATCTTTCTTAAATCTATTATGCTACTATTGCGAAATGATAACACTTTTTATAAATACAACAAACAACTAATCCATGCCTTTATCTAACTTAAATCAAGAACAACTAAGCGCAGCCACTTGTCCTGCTGGTTACAATCTTATTATTGCTAGTGCTGGAACTGGAAAAACTTCTACTATTGTAGGAAGAATTGCAACGCTTATAAATAGTGGCGTAAACCCAAATGAAATTTTACTTTTAACTTTTACAAATAAAGCAGCAGCTGAAATGGTAGCAAGGGTTGCTAAATTTTTTGGAAAAGATATTGCCAAACAAATTATGGCAGGAACTTTCCACTCAGTTTCATATAAACTTTTAAAAGAATTAAAAGTAAATATAACTCTAAAACAACCAAATGAATTAAAAACACTTTTCAAATCAATCTATGAAAAAAGAGTATTTTTTGAAAGAGATGATGAAGCAAATCCTTATGATGGTGGATATTTGTATGATATGTACTCTTTATATCTAAACTCAAATGATGGGGAAGAGTTTGGTGAATGGATAAAGTCAAAAAATGCAAACCATGAATTATATACTTTGATTTATGAAGATGTAATTGCTGAATTCCATGAATTAAAAACAAAATATGGTTATGCAAATTTCGATGATTTATTAACAATTATGTTAGATACTTTAAAAGAAAAAGAGTTTGAATTTAAAGAGATTTTAGTTGATGAATACCAAGACACAAATCCACTACAAGGAAGACTTCTTGATGCTTTTAGACCAAAGTCTTTGTTTTGTGTAGGAGATTATGACCAAAGTATTTATGCTTTTAATGGCTCAGATATTGGAATTATTTCAACTTTTGGTGATAGATATAAAGACGCAACAGTTTTTACTCTACGAAAAAATTACCGTTCAACAAAACCAATTCTAGATTTAGCCACAAAAGTTATAGAATATAATGAAAGAGTTTATGAAAAAAAACTTGAAGTTGTACGAACTGAAAATGAACACAAACCAAAATTATTAGCTTTTAATGAACTTTTTTCTCAGTATGAATATATTTCAGAATTGATTTCTAAAAGTACAACTCCTCACAATGATATAGCGATTATTTATAGAAACAATTCAAGTGCCGATGGAATAGAAGCAAATCTAAGAGAGTTTTCAATTCCTGCAAAACGAAAAGGTGGGATGAGCTTTTTTGATTCGGTTGAAGTGAAATTTATACTTGATATTTTAGTTATGCAAATCACTCACAATGACATGATGGCTTTTATTCACGTGGTTGAACATGGAAAAGGTATTGGAAAAGCAATTGCAAAAGATGTTTTTGATGCACTTATAAAACTAGGTGATGGAGATTTATTAAAAGGTCTTTTTTCACCAAGAGAAGATATAAATAACCCTTACGAAAATGGAAAAGTTAAAAATAGACAATTGGGACTTTTTGATGATTTTATAGAGTTAGGTTCAATTTCAAAGTTTAAAGATTGTAATTTTGAAGAGGCTTTTTTAGGGAATCCAATCTTAAAACATCCCAAATTAAATGTAGATGGCGGGAAATATTTATATGATATTTATTTACTAATGAAACATTTAAGAAGAACAAAAATTCCAGAGACTTTAGTTTCAAGTATTTCATCTTCTATGGCATATTCAAAATTAAAAGATTTTTTATCTACAAAAAGAGCAACACAAAAAGACGGAACAATAAATCCAAGTCAAAAGACAAAATCACTTGCCAAAATTAATAGAAAGGTAATGCTTTTAAAAAATATATCAAGAAATTTTCAAGATTTATCAAAATTCATAAATTCAATGATTTTAGGTGGAAGTGAAATGAGTGAAGGAGATGGAGTAAATCTTCTTTCAATTCATGCAAGTAAAGGTCTTGAATTCAAAGAAGTTTATGTAATAGACTTAATGGATGGAAGATTTCCAAATAGAAAACTTATGAGTAAAGGTGGAAGTATAGAAGAGGAAAGACGACTGTTTTATGTAGCCGTTACAAGAGCAAAAGATATTTTATATCTTTCTTATGCTAAATTCGACAAAATAAAAAAGATGACTTTCGTAGCTAGTCCATTTTTAAGAGAAGCGGGACTTGTAATTAAAGATGATGAAGAATCTAAAACACAAGATTAATATTATAAAATACTGAGATTTTATTAAATTCCTATAGGAAAAAAAGTGGAAAAATTCTTTTTAATTATAACTGTTTGCACAATAATTATGATTTCACCGGGTGTTTCAAAACTATCTCGAACCCCAGTTGTTGTTGTTGAAATATTTTTAGGACTCTTTGCTGGATATTTCGGTTTATTATATGATGATGAAATTCTAAAATTAGTAGCTAAATTTGGATTTGTTTATTTGATGTTTTTAGCTGGACTTGAAATAAATCTAAAACTTGTAAAAATCATAAAAGCAACCCTTGCTATTAATGTAATTATGTATTTTATATTTTTGTATTCAATTGCAGGTATCGTTTGCTGGCTTTTTAACTTAGGAATAACATATTTTGTTGCTCTTCCTATTTTCTCTTTAGGTATGATTATGATGCTTATTAAAGAGTATGGAAAAGATGAACCTTGGCTAAATTTAGCTTTATCAATAGGTGTTGTTGGCGAAGTTATTAGTATTTTGGCGCTAACTTTATTTAGTGGTTGGATAGAGAATGGTTTTAATATTCAGTTTTTTCTTTCAATTTTAACTATTTTTAGTGTAATTGCTATTAGTATTTTAGGATTAAGAATTTTTTATCTTCTTTTTTGGTGGTTTCCTGAGTTAAAAAATTTTTTAATTCCAGATTCACAAGAAGATAGATATAACCAAGATATAAGATTTTCAATCTCTAGTTTACTTATTTTAGTTGCGATTATGTTAGTTTTAAAAATTGATGTTGTTTTAGGAGCCTTTACAGCTGGATTATTTTTTAAAATGTTTTTTAATCAAAAGCACGAATTACTTGAAAAAATAGAATCTTTTGGCTTTGGTTTTTTCGTGCCTATCTTTTTTATTTATACAGGTTCAACTGTAAAACTTGAAATGATTACTTTAGATATTTTAGAACATGCTATTTTTATTATGTTTTCAATAATTATGATTAGACTTATTAGTTCATATTTATCTTTTTACAAATACTTAAAATTTAAGCAAACAACTCTATTTGCTTTAAGTGATTCTATGCCTTTAACTTTTATGGTTGCTATTGCAATGCTTTCATTAAATTATGGTTTAATTACTCAATCAGAGTATTTTTCTTTTATAATAGCAAGTATGATAGATGGTCTCTTCTTAATGATTTTTATTAGAAAATTATATAAAATTTTTACTCCTAATCCTCTTTAATTTATTCTCAAATAATTTATTTGTGAGTAGTCAAAATTAGCAATTTCTTTTATGAAAGAATTGCTAAAATGAATACTCATTTATCGTTGTATACTTCAAGGAACACCGATTTTAATGCTATTCTATTGCTATGCATGAAATTTTTTATATAAGAAAAATTGATATTTTAAGTTTCATTTTAAGTTATAAAACTTATAATAACTTTGATGAATAAGGTTATAAAGATTTTTAAATAATTTAGGAGGTAAAAGTTGAAAAACAGTGAAGTTTTACAAAAAGATGTTAAATCTAATACTATTGAAGTAACAAGTAGAAGAGATTTTTTCAGAAAAACAGCTATTTACTCAGCTAGTGCCTTAAGTGCAGCATCAATTTTATCGCCAGTATCTGTAAAAGCAGATGAAGCGGCAATTATAAATGAAGTTCCTTGGGGTACAAAGTTAGGAGATCCAGTAGACAAGAACTTGTATGGAATACCATCGCCATATGAACATAGTAATATTAGAAGAACTCACGATTTGTTCTCATCAGGAGATGCATATGCATCTGTATCGATGTGTCCGATTCATGAATCTGAAGGTATTATTACACCAAATGGATTATTTTTTACAAGAGATCATGGTGGAACAGCCCATGTTGATCCTAATGAGTGGAGATTAATGATTCATGGTAAAGTTAAAAAAGAGATAGTTTTAACTTTGGAAGATTTAAAAAAATATCCAAGTGAATCAAGAATTTATTTTATTGAGTGTCCTGCAAATGGAAGTCCTGAGTGGAGAGGTCCTCAATTTAATAGTTTACAATTTATGAAAGGTCTTATGAGTGCTGCTCAATGGACTGGAGTTATGTTAAAAACTATTTTAGATGATTTAGGGCTAGAAAAAGATGCTATTTGGATGTTAGCAGAAGGAAGTGATAATGCCTCTAATCCAAGATCAATTCCTGTTGAAAAAGCTTTAGATGACGTAATGGTTGTTTGGGGGCAAAATGGTGAAGCATTAAGACCTGAACAAGGCTATCCTGTACGACTTATTGTTCCAGGATGGGAAGGAAACCTTAATACTAAATGGTTAAGAAGATTAGAATTCTCAGATAAACCATGGCATTCAAAAGAAGAGACATCAAAATATACAATGTTACAAAAATCTGGAAAAGCAATTAGATATTTCTGGGTAAATGAAGTTAACTCTGTAATTACAAGCCCATGTCCTGAAAAACCATGGACAAACTTGAAAAAAGGTGAAATGGTAGAAATAGAAGGACTTGCTTGGTCTGGACATGGAACTATTAAAGGTGTTGATATTTCATTTGATGGTGGAGATAATTGGGTTGAAGCAAAACTTAAAGGTTTAGTTTTACCAAAATCTTGGACAAGATTCTCTTATGTAATTAAATGGGATGGGAAACCATTATTATTAGCTAGTAGATCTTATGATGATTTTGGAAATATCCAACCTACAATTGATCAAGAAACTTCTGCTGTTGGTGTTGAATCAGTTTATCATAGAAATGCAATTGTAACATGGGAAATAACAAGCAAAGGAGAGTGCAATAATGTTCAAATTAGAAAACACAAAAAAGCTTAAGAATAATCTTCTTAGTGTAGTTTTATCAACTTTATTAGCAACTTCTGCTTTAGGTGCAACTAAAAATGAAACTTCAGTTGATGGTGCTGTTAAATATCCAACAAAAGATGGAAAATATTCTTCATATTATGTAAATTCTCAAAATATTAAGAATTTTAATATAGGTAGAACTCCTACAGATAGAGAAATTAGAGCTTGGAATGTTGATATAAAACCAGATGGTGTAGATTTACCTGAATTTGATATGAAAAATGGTGAAGTTGTATTAGGTGATGATGGTAAACCAAAAAAAGCAGAAGGTTCAGTTGAACTTGGTAATGAACTTTATGACTCACAATGTGTAATGTGTCATGGAGATTTTGGAACAGGTGGAAAAGGTTATCCAAGACTTGCAGGTGGTACAAAAGAATCACTGAAAATTCAAAGACTAAATCCTGCTGATGAACATCCGAATCCAGATACTGCAATAAGAACAATAGGTTCATATTGGCCATATGCCACAACTATTTTTTGGTATGTTCAAGATTCAATGCCTTTTCCTCATCCAAAAAGTTTAAGTAATAGTGAAACATATGCACTTACAGCTTATTTATTATCAATTAATAATATTACAATTGATGGTGAAGAACTTGAAGATGAATATGTTTTAGATAAAGAAAAATTTTTAAAAATTAAAATGCCAAATGAAGATGGATTCTATCCTGAAGTTGATACAAAAGATGGTGTTAAAAATATGACAGCATTACTTTCTGATCCAAAAATATATGGAACAGGAACAAGATGTATGAAAGATTGTATTAAAGAAGATGTAAATAATTTACTTCTAAAAATTAACATAGATTTATCAGCTAATTCAAATCAGGCACTTTCAACAGTAAGAGATTTACCAAAGGTTGAAAATGCACAAACAACTAGTGCAGGACAAAATATTTATGAAACTACTTGTGTAAGTTGTCATGGTAATCCAGCCATTGGAGCACCAGTTTTAGCAGATAAAGAAGCTTGGGCTAAGGTAGTTGAAAAAGGAATTGATAAAGTATATAATAATGCAATTCATGGTATAAATAGTATGCCTCCTAAAGGTGGTAACATGGATTTAACAGATGAGCAAATGAAAGAAGTAGTCGATTATATGATTAATTCTAGCAAATAACAAAGGAGAGCTTATGAATGTAATTAAAAGGTTATTAACTGCATCTGCTATTAGTGGATTACTAGTAGTTAGTAGTTTTGCAGCTGATTCTGATTTAGTAAAACAAGGTGAAAAAATCTTTAATACTAATACTCAGGGAAATTGTTTAGCATGTCATGCTGCAAATGGTAAAAAGCTAGATGGTCCAGGAAGTATGGGCCCTGTTTTACAAAATTTATCAGTTTGGCCAGAAGAGGCTTTATATGAAAAAATTTATGATCCTTATACAACAAATCCAATCTCTGCTATGCCAGCATTTGGTAAAAATGGTTGGTTGAGTGATTCAGAAATTAAAGCAGTAGTTGCTTATTTAAAAACTATAAATTAATAATAAGGAAAAGAAAATGATTAATAGAAGAAATTTTTTAGGTTTAGGATTAGGAGCTGTGGCAGTTGCTGTAATTCCTGGTAAATTAAGTGCAATTGATTTTAGAGAAACTAAGCCAAAAGCTTGGACTGCAACAAAAGTTGATGAAGCGGTAAAAGAACTTTTTGGAACAACAGCTACAACTGAGGGAAGTATTAAATTAAATGCTCCTGATATTGCTGAAAATGGTGCTGTAATTCCTGTTTCTTTTGAAACAGATTTAAAAGCTACAAAAATTGCTGTTTTCCAAGATGCAAATCCTGAAAGTGCAGTTGCAGTATTTACAATTCCTGAAAATGCAGTAATTGATTATGCAATTAGAATTAAATTAGCAAAAACTGGAACAGTAACAGTTATAGCAGAAGCTGATGGAAAATTATATTCAGCATCAAAATTAGTAAAAGTAACTATTGGTGGATGTGGTGGTTGATTTTATTCAACTAAGCAATTAAATATTAAAATATAAATAAAAATTAAAGGAATTAAAATGGCAGATTCAACAAAAATAAAAGCAAAATTAAAAGATGGAATAGTTGAAGTAAAAGCATTAGCAACACATCCAATGTTAAGTTACCAAGAAGCAGAAAGAGCAAAAAAAGAAGCAAACTTTATTACTTATGTAGTAGCAAAAGTTGGTGGGAAAATTGTTTATGAAGCTTCTACAAGTCAATTTTTATCAAAAGACCCGTATATGAAATTTTCATTTAAAGGTGGAGCAGTTGGTGATGATATTGAGATTACTTGGAAAGATTTAAAAGGTACTACAGATGTTAGTACTGAAAAAATTAAATAGTTACTAACTTTTAGTAATTTAATAAAAAGGAGATACGATGTTATCAAAAATTGTAAAGTCAACAGCATTTCTAGCATTAACAGTATGTGCTTTAAATGCAGCTGATTTTAATGCAAAAGCAGAGAAAGATAGAATTGAAGCCGTAAAATATTTTGAAGCAAAGTTTGCTGATCCTGAAAAAAACAAAGATAAATTTTTCCCTTATGCAACTGATGATGAGTTGAAAAATGATTATGAAAAAAATTTAAAGCATGATGACTTTAATATTGGAACTTATGCATATTCAAAAGATGCGAAATCACAATATGAAGCAATTAAAGAGATGCCACCATATGAGTCAGATATTGAAACAGGAGAAGCTTTATATAACAAAAAGTTTGCAAATGGTAAATCATTTGCAACTTGTTTTCCAGATCCTGCTGTAACAAACATGTATCCATATTTTGATGAAAAGAAAAAAGATGTTGTAACTTTAACTTCAGCTGTTAACGATTGTTTAAGAGATAATGGTGAAAAAGAATGGGATACAAAAAAAGGTGACATTGCAAATCTTCAAGCATATTTAGTAAATGCAACAACTGAAGCTGGTAAAAAATTTGATATTAAAATTCAAAGTGAAGCAGCTAAAAAAGCATATGAAGCAGGAAAAGAGTATTACTATACTCAAAGAGGATATTTAAAAATGTCATGTGCAACTTGTCATATTCAAGGTGCAGGTCAAAGAGTTAGAAATGAAAAACTTTCTCCACTTGTAGGACAAATTACACAATTCCCTGTTTACAGATTAAAATGGGAGAGTTTAGGAACTATTGAAAGAAGATTATCAGGATGTATTGTTGATCAAGGACAAGTTGCACCAAAAGATGAAAGTACTCAAATGAAAGAACTTATATATTTCATAGCGTATATATCAAATGGTATGGCAATTGATGGTCCAGATATAAGAAAATAATAAAGGTGAATATTATGAAAAAAACAATTTTAAAATTCGCAACTGTAACAGCATTATTAACTTATGGATTAGTTAACGCATCAGCTTCTGATATATCTAAATTAGATGTTAAAAAAGAGTGTAATGTTGAAGTAAATGGAGTTGAAAAAGTAATAGCTACAGCTGCTAAGTATAATGAAATAGCTATAAAACATAAAGTTGAATTTATGAGACTTGGAATGAAAGCTAGCCAATATATTGAAGCTGTAGATGCTGCATTAAAATCAGGCGCTAAAAATATTGATATAGTAGATGATAAAAAGAAAAAAACAAGTGAAGCTACAATTGAATTTGGCGCGTGGCGAGCTTGTTCTTTTGCAATAAGTGCTTTAACTCAAGAAGAAGAAGCAAAAACTGATTGGAAACTTGCAAGTCCAAGTGATGGTTACAAATATTAATTAATAAATATTAATAGGTTTAAAAAGTCAAGATTTTTTACTCTTGACTTTTTTTATTCTCATAAACCCAGAAATACTATGAAAACATAGTACTTTTAAACTGATATAAGGTATAAAAAATGAGTAAATTAAGTAGAAGAGAGTTTGTTTATATGATGGCTGTACTTGGTGCTGCTCCTGTATTTGCTAATTCTCATACAAGAATGACAGATATTACAAACAAGTTAGAAGATTATTATAAATTAAAACCATTTGGTAATGCAAGATTTTTACATATGACAGATTGTCATGCTCAACTATTACCTGTATATTTTAGAGAGCCTAGTGTTAACTTAGGATTTTTTAGTAATTTTGGTAAACCACCTCATATTGTAGGTGAGAAGTTACTTGATTATTATGGAATTAAAGGTAATAAAAGACTTGAATATGCGTATTCATGTGTAAATTTTGAAGAACACGCAAAAGTGATGGGAAAAGTTGGTGGATTTTCTCAAATTAAAACTGTTGTTGATTTTCTAAGAGATAGTTATGGAAAAGAAAAAACTCTTTTATTAGATGGTGGAGATACTTGGCAAGGAACTGCAACTGCACTTTGGACAAGAGGTAAAGATATGGTTGGTGCTATGAATTTACTTGGTGTTGATGTGGCTGTTGGGCATTGGGAATTTACATATAAAGCAGAAGAAGTTTTAGAAAATGTAAAATTACTAAATGCAGAATTTTTAGCTCAAAATATTTTTGTAAAAGAAGATTCTTTAATGAATGGTATTGAAGCTTATGATGAAGAAAGTGGATTAGCATTTAAACCATATACGATTAAACAAATGGGTAATGCAAGAGTTGCAATTATTGGTCAAGCATTCCCTTATACAACTATTGCAAATCCTCAAAGATTTATTCCTGATTGGACTTTTGGGATTAAAGATGACAATATGCAAGAAATTGTAAACAAAATCAAAGAGGAAGAAAAACCAGATGCAATTATCGTTCTTTCTCATAATGGTTTTGATACTGATAAAAAAATGGCAGAAGTTTGTACAGGAATTGATTTTATTATGGGTGGGCATACTCATGATGGTGTTCCAGAAGCTGTTCCTGTTAAAAATGCTAGTGGTACAACGTATGTTTGTAATGCAGGAAGTAATGGTAAATTCTTAAATGTTTTAGATTTAGATATTCAAAATGGAAAAATCAAAGACTTTAAATTTACACTTTTACCAATTTTCTCAGATTTAATTCCTGAAAATAAAGAGATGAAAAAATATATTGAAGATGTAAGACTTCCTTTCTTAAAAGATTTAACAAGAGAAATTGCAACAACTGATACAACACTATTTAGAAGAGGAAACTTCAATGGTTCTTGGGATCAAATTATTTGTGATGCACTTTTAGAAGTAAAAGAAGCGCAGATTTCATTAAGTCCAGGATTTAGATGGGGAACTTCTGTAATGCCAGGACAAGCAATTACTTTTGATGATTTAATGACACAAACAGCAATGACATATCCAGAAACATATGCAAGAGATATAACAGGAACAGATATTAAAGCTATTTTAGAAGATGTTGCTGATAACTTATTTAATGAAGACCCATATTATCAACAAGGTGGAGATATGGTAAGAACAGGTGGAATTTCATATAAAATTAATCCAAAAGGAAAAATGGGTGAAAGAATATCTGATATAGTTCTTACAAAAACAGGTCAAAAACTTGATGCAAACAAATCTTATAAAGTTGCAGGTTGGTCAACAGTTGGTGCTCAATCTCCTGGTGAACCAGTTTGGGAAACAGTTGAAACATATTTAAAAAATGTAAAACATATTAGTAATATTAAAGTTGATACTCCTGATATTATTGGAGTAAAAGGTAATCCTGGCATTATCTAATTTTTAAGTATAAAGAGGATTTCTCTTTATACTTTTTCTATTTAATAAATCTTTTTTTGTAAATATTTATTAAGTTGAAAAAAGGATTTTAATTTGATAAAAACTTTACTGATATGGCTTTTTCTTTTTATGAATTTAATTGCTGACTATAAAGAGGGAAAAGAAATCTTCCAAAATAAATGTTCCTCTTGCCATGAAAACTACATTGATATTAATATAATAAAAGAGAATTTTTTTGATAAGAATAATAAGCTTTTAAATTTAAAAGCACCAACTGTTAATATGTTAGCTTATGAAATTATGGATAGTTCAAAAAAAATAGGCGATGAAACAGACCCAGAAATGAGAGAAATTGAAATACAAAGTTTTTTAAAATCATATTTAGAGAATCCGGATAGATTTAATTCAATTTGTGATGAACATATTTTAAAATATTATGATGTTAAAAAAAGTATGAAACTAAGTGATGATGAATACAATAATTTAGCGATATTTTTTATGGAATATAAAAAACATTTAACAATTAAAGATACTACAGCAAACACTTTAGCAAGTACAAATGAATCTGAAATTTTAAAAAAAGCAAAAAAAGAAAATAAACTTATTATGGTTTATGTTAATTCAAAAACTTGTCATTATTGTAAAACAATGAATAAAGAAGTTCTAGGTTTAGAAGATGTTCAAACTCAAATAAATAAAAATTATTTATTTATAAAAATTGATGTTGATGAAACAGCTTTACCTTTTGATTTGAAAAAAGTTTATAAACAAATAACGCCAACTTTTTTTGTTCTTTCAAAAGAGGGAACTTATCTTAAACAATATCCTGGAGCTTGGGTAAAAAGTGATTTTTTAGAAATTTTAAAAGAGAATGTGAAATAAATGAAAGATTTAGGAATTGTATTAGAAACATTTAGTGCCACAAAAGAATCAAGTGGACTTCCTCGGCCAAAAGTCAGAGAATTAAATCTTATAAAAGATTTTGGAATAGAAAATGATAAATTTGCAGGAAAAAAACTTGATCAAACTGTTATGATTGTAGGAATAAAGTCTTATAAAATAGCTTTAGAAAATGGAATAAAATTAGAGTATGGAAGTTTAGGAGAAAATATTTTATTAGATTTTGATCCACATGATTTAATTGTCAATCAAGAGTTAATAATAGGAACTTCAATAATTCAAATTACTCAAATATGTACCGTTTGTAGTCATCTTAGTATTTTTGGTGAAGAATTACCAACTTTACTAAAAAATCATAGAGGACTTTATTGTAAAATCTTAAAAGATGGTATCATATCAAAAGATATGATAGTAAAAATTAAGGAATAATTCAGATGAAAAAAATTATATTAATTATATTAATAACAATATGTTCTTATGCTCAATCAAAGTTTAATGATCCTCAACCGACATTTGAAAACCCTAGAAAATTAGTAATAAATTTACATAATGATGATTTAGATACGGTTAATCATACTATTGGTTCAATTTATAATATTCTAAAAGAGTATCCAAGTGATACTTTAAAAGTTGCAGTTGTTTTATATGGGAAAGGTATGAGAGCAATAAAAAAAGATTATGATAAAAATACACTTGCTCGAATTACATCTTTAATGGAATATGATGTTGAATTTGTGGGATGTAGAAATACGATGGAAACAATGAACTGGAAAGATGATGATTTTATTGATGGCGTTGAATTTGTTCAAGCTGGAATTGTAGAAGTAATTGAGAGACAAATGATTGGATATGTTGGTATCACACCTTATTAATAAGAAAGGATAAAAAATGTTTAAAAAATTTTTAATTTTAACAAGCTTGATTTTTGCATTTAATTTATCATTAAATGCAAAACAAATATCAGAATTTGAGTGTGCAAAAAAAGGTGAAAATTTTATATTTGCAGGTAATGAATGTATAAAATACAAAGAGTTCAAAGGTGAAGTTGAAGGTACAATAAATATTATTGTTCATGGAACTTGGAAAGAAGGAACTGACACACTTGCAAGATATGCTCCTTTTGCTGAAGATATTGCAATGAGAACAGATGTTACAACAATAGCCGTTGCCCTTCCTGGATATGCTGGAAGTTCTACAAATAAATTTACATCTTTATCTCATGATGGAGTTGAAAATTTGGCTGCAAAAAAAGAGTATGTTGAATTTTTAGGGCAATTAGTTGAGGAATTAAAAAATAAATATGATGCTTCAACTGTTACATACATAGGTCATAGTGCTGGTTGTATGATGGGTGCAACATTAACTGGCCTTAAACCAGATTTGATAAATAATATTCTTTGTGCTGGAGGAGTTTATAATATCCATGAAAAAACAGATGTTAAAGATTTAATCTCAATAAGTGATGTATTAGATAAAGTTAATAAACAAACAAAATTTGCTCTTGTTTATGGAACAGCAGATGATATTTCTCCACCTAAGTTAACACTTGATTTTTATAAATTAGCAAAAGAAAAAGGTTTAGATGTAAGACTTGTAGAAGCAAAAGATGCTCTTCACTTGGATTTAGATATGACAAATGCCTCAATAAATGCTATTTTAGAATTGGTTGAAGAGTAAAATATTTAATAAAAAGTTTAATAAATTATGGAATATTTTACTCTATAAGTAAATGTTAAAATAGGTTTACCATAATCTACGGTAAACCTATAAACTTTTAGATAAAGATTTTAATAAATTTGGTATGAGATTATTTTGTTAATAATAACTCATTAAATTTAGCTAACCATTCAGGATGTGCAGGCCAAGCAGCAGCTGTTACTAAATTCCCATCAACAATTGCACTTTCAAATCCAATATCTGCCCATGTTCCACCACCAAGACCCACATCAGGAGCACAAGCTGGATAACAAGAACAAGTTTTATTTTTTATAATTCCAGCAGCTGCAAGAACTAAAATACCATGACAAACAGAAGCAATTGGTTTATTTGCGCTATTGAAGTTTTGAACAATTTCAATAACTCTTGCATTTAATCTAATATACTCAGGAGCACGTCCACCAGGAATTAGTAACGCATCATAAGATAATTCATCAACTTCTGAAAAAGAAGCATTTAAAGCAAAGTTGTGACCAGGTTTTTCTGTATAAGTTTGGTCACCCTCAAAATCATGAATAGCAGTTTTAATTTGATCTCCTGCTTTTTTATCTGGACAAACAACATCAACAACATAACCTAACATCTTTAGACATTGAAAAGGAACCATAAGTTCATAATCTTCCACAAAATCACCAGCTAATATTAAAATTCTTTTTGACATAACTTCTCCTTAATTTTATAAATTACTTTAATTCTATTGGAACAATGATTAAAACAAAATTTATTTTAAATCTATTTTTTCAAGTTTTATATAGTGAAACTTTATTGGATTTTAAAAGTTTTATTACATAATTAGATGTTATATTATATTATGGTTTTTATACAAGTATTAGTATTGATTTTATAATTAGGATTTAAAAATGGATAAGAAAAAACAGATGCCTTTTAATCTAAATAATTTTTTATTAGCAACAAGTTTAGCCTTTGATTTTAGAAAAAAAGATTTAGAAAATACAACTTTAGGACACTATAAAAGAGTGGCTTTTATAGCATTGCATTTAGGAATAAAACATAATCTTGAACCAAAACAACTAGCTGATTTATGCTCTTATTCTTTATGTTATGATTTTAAAAAAGAGGATTTGGAACAACTACCTTTTTTAGAAAGAGATGAAACTTTTAATAATCCTTTGTTTCTAGAAATTATCTCATTTGCTAGTTTTTTAGATAAAAAGTTCTCTTTAGGAATTGATAATATTGAAAATAGGATAAAAGCAAAAGAGTATATAAAAGAGAATAAAAGTGAACTTTTAGATATTTCTTCTCAAGTTGGATTTTTCTTAGATTTATTAAATGAAAATGATATTTTGATGTTTATTTATGCCTCTTTGCATGATTTTACAACTATTTTAGATTTTGAAGAGATTTTAAAAATAACAACTATTTTTCACAAAATTGTAAATCCAAATTCAAATCTTTTGCTTTTATGTGAAAGAATCACAAAAGAGTATGATTTTGAGCATAAAGATAAACAAACTTTTTTAATTGCTAACTCTTTACAAAACATTGGAAAATTAACGATACCTTCAAAAATTCTAAATAAAAAAGAGCCACTAACTTCAAATGAATATGAAATCATAAAAGCTTATTCATACTATTCAAAAAAGATTTTAAACAATATTATGGGATTTAATGACATTGCAGTTTGGGCTTCAAAAGTTCAAGAAAGAGTTGATGGAAACGGTTATCCTTTGGGTTTAAGTGCAAAAGAATTAAGTCTAAAAGATAGATTGATGAACACTTTAAATGTTTATCATGCTTTAAAAGAACCAAAAGTTTATAGAGTTGCTTTTAGGCATGAAAAAGCTATTGAAATAATGAAAAAAGAAGCAAAAGAGGGAAAACTTGATATGTCACTTGTGGAAGATTTTGATAGATTTTTTAAAGACTAAAAAAGTAAATTTAAAAAAAAGAGAGTTCTAAAACTCTCTTTTTTTATGGTTTAACAGTTGTTAATCCTAAACTTAGCCAAGACTGCATTCCACCTCTATACCATTTTAGTTTCTCTTCTGGATAGCCAATTGCAGTTAGTGCTTTCATAGATTCAGGTGATTGTCCACACCAAGCTCCATTACAAAACATTAAAATAGTTTTTGCATTTGAAAAATCATATTTTCCATCTACTTTTTTTACACCTAAAATTTCAACATACTCTTCAAACTCATCTGGATATTGAGACTGTTTCATATAAATATATGGAACATTTACAGCACTTGGAATTGTTTCATGATAAAACCAATTTTCAGTTCTTGAATCTACTAACATCATATTTTTATTTGTTTTAGCTTTTGCAATAAAATCTAAAACTTCAACTTCTCCATAAGTTTCAACTTTTTCTGAGAATTTTATTGGAGAAATTTTCCCCATATATGTAACAAAAGCTCTTTTGCAGTTTGCATCAACTGAATCAGCAGCTTGACCATTTCCACCATATACAGCTTTTGGGTCAAAGTTTACATTTTTACACTCATCTTTTTTTTCTCTTTTTATGATGATAGTTTTTACTTCATCTTTTGAGTTCTTATAATTTACTTCAACCCCATCACTTTGTAAATCAACAGCAAAAAGTGAAGCACTTAATACAAAACTTCCTATAATTATTTTTAACATTTTTCTCTCCTTAATATTAAAACTTAGTACAAAAAATTATAGCACATCTATTAGAAAAATTAATAATGCTTTTTAAATATAGAGTTATATTGTAATATTAGTAAAATAACATCATAAGAAAAACTTGGATATAATCGCGTATATTATAGAAAAAGATAGGATTTTTAATGAGCGAAAAATACGAACCATCACAAGTAGAAGATAGTTTTTATAAGATTTGGGAAGATAGAGGTTATTTTGAAATAGATGGAAATAAGTCTATTCAAGAATCAGATGCAAACGGAAAACAAAAAACATTTTCAATCATGATGCCACCACCAAATGTAACAGGAAGCTTACATATTGGTCATGCCTTGACATTTACATTACAAGATATTATTACAAGATATAAAAGAATGGATGGGTTTAAAACTCTTTGGCAACCAGGAACAGACCACGCAGGAATTGCAACTCAAAATGTTGTTGAAAAACAATTATTAGCAGAAGGTACAACAAAAGAAGAAATCGGAAGAGAAAAATTCCTAGAACGTGCTTGGCTTCAAAAAGAAACATCTGGTGGAAATATAGTTCACCAAATGAGAAAATTAGGTGTTACACCTGCTTGGAAAAGAGAAAGATTTACAATGGATGAGGGATTAAAAGAGGCTGTAAAAGAAGCTTTTATCTCTTTATACAACGAAGGTCATATCACTCAAAATAACTACATGGTAAACTGGTGTACACACGATGGAGCTTTATCAGATATCGAAGTTGAACATGAAGAAGTAAATGGTAAGTTTTATCATATGATTTATAAATTTGCAGATGGAAGTGGTGAACTTCAAGTTGCAACTACTAGACCTGAAACATATTTTGGGGATACAGCTATTATGGTTCATCCTGACGATGAAAGATATAAATCAATCGTTGGAAAAGAAGTATTATTACCACTAACTGAGCGAAAAATCAAAGTTATTACAGATTCACATGTTGATATGGAATTTGGAACAGGTGTAGTAAAAGTAACTCCTGCACATGACCAAAACGACTACGAAGTTGGAAAAAGACACAATTTAGAATTCATCAAAGTATTTGATGAAAAAGGTATTTTAAACGAATATTGTGGAGAGTTTGCTGGACTTGAAAGACTTGAAGCAAGACCAATTATTGTTGCAAAACTTCAAACTGAGGGATATATTGTAAAAATCGAAGAGCATATTCACCAAGTAGGGCATTGTTATAGATGTAAAAATATTGTTGAACCATTTATTTCTCAACAATGGTTTTTAAGTTCTGAAATGGCACAAGAGTCTATTAGAAAAACTAAAGAGACTACAAAAGAAAGAGCTCAAACTGGCGAGCATAATGGAACACTTTTCCACCCAGCACATTGGATAAATTCATATACAGCTTGGATGGATGAGTTAAGACCTTGGTGTATTTCAAGACAACTTTGGTGGGGACATAGAATTCCTGTATTTACTTGTGATGATTGTGGACATCAATGGGCAGACAAAGCTGATGAACCAGAGAAGTGTCCAAAATGTGGAGGAAAACACTATACACAAGACCCAGATGTTTTAGATACTTGGTTCTCATCTGCTTTATGGGCAATGTCACCATTAGGTTGGGGAAATAATGGAAAATTAGAAGAGTTATATAACTCAACAGATGAAGAAGATTTTTATCCAAATTCTTTATTAATCACTGGTTTTGATATTATGTTCTTCTGGGTAGCTAGAATGATGATGATGGGTGAACATTTCAAAAAACAATTACCATTTGAAGATATTTATATGCATGCACTTGTAAGAGATGAACATGGTGCAAAAATGTCAAAATCAAAAGGAAATGTAATTGACCCACTTGACATGGTAAATGAGCATTCTGCTGATATTATTAGATTTACTTTAGCATATTTATGTGTTCAAGGAAGAGATATAAAACTTGGAGCTAAAAACCTAGAGCAATTTAGAAACTTTACAAATAAACTTTATAATGCAAGTAATTTCTTACAGTTAAATGTGGAAACTTTCCCTGATTTAAAAGATATAAAAATCGAAACACCACTTGGACTTTATATGCAAAGTAAATTAAGTGATGCAGTTGACGAACTTAGAAATGCACTTGAAACTTATAAATTTAATGAATCAGCGAGTATTTTATACAAATTCGTATGGAATGAATTCTGCGACTGGGGAATCGAGTATGCAAAAGCTAGTAAAGATTCAGTAATCGAACTTGGAGCAATTTTCAAAGAAACTTTAAAAATGGTAAGTCCATTTATGCCATTTATTTCTGATTATTTATATCACAAATTAAGTGGAACAACACTTGAAGATGGTGATTCATTGATGATTATGAATTTCCCAAAAGAAATAGCAAAAAATCAAGAAATCGAAGATATGTTTGCAATTATTGAAGAAGCAATTACAGCAATCAGAAGAGCAAAAGTTATCATAGATATGGGTAACTCAAAAATCGCAAAAGCATATATAAAAATCAATGTAAATATTGATAACGAAATGGCGAAACCATTTATTGAAAAATTAGCAAAAGTAGAAAACATCGAGTTTGTAACTGCAAAAGTAGAGAACTCAATCACAGATGTAAGTGATAATTTAGAAGTTTATATTCCAAGAGGTGAAATAGATATGGCACCAATTATTTCTAAACTTACTAAACAACAAGAAAAATTAGAAAAAGAGATAGCAAAATTAGCTGGAATGTTAAATAATGAAAGATTTGTAGCAAATGCACCAGCAAATGTTTTAGAAGAAAATAGAGCAGGGTTGGCATCGGCTGAAGATAAATTGGCTAAGGTTGTGGCTGAACTTAAATCTTTGAGTTAAGAAGAGATTTTAGTTAGATTTTTCAAAAGCCCTGTCAGTTTTGATGGGGCTTTTTTTATTTAAATATTTTAAATTATAGTCCAGTTATAAAGGAGATTAAATTTATGAGCCGTAAAAAATTTATTGAAAGTTGTGGAGCAACATGTTCTAATTGGAATTGGAGTTGGTCATTTATTAACAAAGAAAAAAAACAGATAATTTTTGGTGTGTGGACAATTAATATTGAAGATATTTATTGGAAAATATTTAGCTCAACATGGATAAAGAATGAAAAAGGACAAAAAAGTAAAGGATTCAATCAATCAAAAGAACATATAAGACTCATTGAAGAAGAAAATTATGAACTGTATGTATTTAAAATGTTTCATGATTCTAATAACAAAACTGAAATTATAAAGATTAGTAAATTTGAAGCAAATTTGATACAAAAAAGACTTATGAAAAAAGAAGATTCTTGGTATGCAGTTGATATTAATGAACTCTCATTAGCAGAAGAAATATTTGATAATGAAAATCGTTTTTTTGAAGGAGCAAAAGAAACTGTAACTGTTAATAAATATGAACGCAATTTAGACGCAAGAAATAGATGTATAGAAATACATGGCTATTTTTGTAAGGTATGTGGTTTTGATTTTGAAAAATTTTATGGAACATATGGTGCTAAATATATTCATGTTCATCATCTTATCCCTTTATATGAAATTCAAAAAGAGTATAAAGTTTGTCCAGAAAAAGATTTAATACCTGTTTGTGCTAATTGTCATGCTATGATTCATAGAGGGAGAGGAACAATATCTATTGAAGAGCTAAAAGCACATATAAATAAAGAGTATAATATCTTTTTTTCTCCCGTTCCTATCGTCCTCGATGGGAATACACACTAAAACTATTTTCTCTTAAAAAATATAAGGCTCATTACTTCTTCTTACTTTTCTCGTTCCCATCGTCCTCGATGGGAATGCATACTAAAAATATTTCCTCTTAAAAAATGTAAAGCTCTTTACTTCTTCTTACTTTCCCTCGTTCCCATTGTCCTCGATGGGAATGCATACAAAAACTATTTTTTTTTAAAAATATAAAGGTCTGCGTATCTCTTCCTTTGTATGGACAAAGTAAGCAAAACCACCAACGGCTTCGAAGCCCTTTGGGTTCCTTCACTTATTGTTTTATCTTTTCTGTTTTGCTTGTGTTTACACTCTCTTTGAGAAAACTCATAAAAAAATATGCTCCCAGCATATTTATTTACTCAAACAGTTGCAAGCATTTTCGAAAAGAGAAAACAAACGTTTAGCTTCTGTAGATGTTGGAATATGGGATAAGGACATTTACATTTTTTATTTATGCACTTGCAACTTTTCTAAATTCAATTTAAAAAAGATAGTTTGAACTGCAGGAATTTCCAGACTTTGTTGAAGCCGGAAGTTAGATATTTATTTTCGGTTACGCCCGAAACTGTTTGAGCGTTAAGAAATGACCTAAACGGTCATTTTAGCGAGTTTTGCAGGGCAGAAAATAAATATCTAATTGTAGGGTAGCTTTGCCTTCAACAATTTGTCTGGTTGCTTTTTGTCTTACTTTTTACAATTAAAAAGTAAGAAAAGTGAAAACTTTCAAGTTTTCAAGAGAGATAAAACAAACAATATAAATCATTAAATATCCTAAATAAAAAAACAACCAAACCAAAAACATATCATAAGTTTGATTTAAGAGCAAATAGTTAAAATCTTAAAAAATAAAATACTAGGAACAAGACTTGATAACATGTTATTTAAATTATATAATTGATGCAAATAAAATAAAAGAGTTTGAATATTACGCCAAATTATGGATACCTTTAGTAAATAAGTTTGGAGGAACTCACCATGGTTATTTTCTTCCATCAGAGGGAAAAAACAATGTTGCTTTAGCTTTGTTTACATTTCCAAGTTTTGCAACTTATGAAAAATATCGAAATGAATCTTTTGAAGATAAAGAGTGCATAGAAGCATTCAAATATGCAGAAGATACAAAATGTATCATAAGTTATGAGAGAAGTTTTTTTAGACCAGTTTTTAGTTAATTAAGATATAAAAGAGTTGAAATGAGTAATAAATTATTTTGGGAAAATCCCTATCAAACTGAGTTACATACAAAAATTAAATCAATTGTTGATAATAAAGTTGAACTTGAAGAGACAATTTTTTATGCGGAATCAGGCGGACAAGAAAGTGATACTGGAACAATAAATGGTTTTGTTGTAGAAAAAGCAGAAAAATCTGCTAAGTCAATTTTCTACACACTTGAATCAGATGCTAAATTTGCTATTGGGCAAGAAGTATTAGTCAAAATTGATTGGAATCGTAGATACAATTTAATGAGATTGCATTTTGCTGCTGAAGTTGTATTAGAATTATTTTATAAAAGATTTACTAATCTTGAAAAAATTGGTGCACATATATCTGATAATAAAAGCAGAATAGATTTTGAATTAAGTGAAAGTGTATCTTCTTTACTTCCTGAAATTCAAGCAGAAGCTCAGAGTTTAATTGATGCAGATTTTTTAATTGAAAGTTCATATTCCGATGAAAAAAATGAGCGAAGATATTGGAAAGTCGAGAATTTTGCTCAGGTTTCATGTGGAGGAACACATTTAAAGAGAACATCAGAAGTTGGTAAATTAACTTTAAAAAGAAAAAATATTGGTAAAGGCAAAGAACGAATAGAAATTTTTGTTAATTAATATATAAATTTTAAACACATAAAGCATAACTATGGATGCAACTTCAAATTTAATTGAAAAATAAAGAAGAGCTTTCTCTTCTTTATTTTGAATTTTTTTTAGCTATTTTATCAGCTTTTTTTTCTTTCATTGATTTTGCAGGTTCTTTTTTTACTGCTTTTTTAACGTCTTTACCTTTTGCCATTTTTACTCCTTTATCAAGTTATATGCTTTCATTATATCTTAAAAAAACTATCTTTACATTTGAGCATAATTAATTCTTGCTATTTTAAATAAACTGGTAGTTTATTTAGAATAAAAGTATTCTTAAGTATAATTAGACCATCAGTTTATAAAAGGATAAATATGCCAAAAATTGTGAATAAAGATGAAAAAATTGATTATATTTGTGAGGAAGCATACAAAGTATTTGTTGAAATTGGAATTGATGATTTTTCTTTAAACAAATTTATTGTAGATATTAATATGTCAAAAGGACAGTTTTACCACTATTTTTCTACAAAAGAGCAATTAATCTATAAAGTTATGTCAAAAAAGACATTTGAATTAATCAATAACACAATAGAAAAATATAAATATGAAGAAAGTTATATAAATAAAATAAATTTAATTTTTGAGATATATCTAAATGAAGAACAAGCTTATAAGGATTTAAGAAAATTATATATTAATACTTTACACATGTATATTACTTCAAATGATGATGAAATAAAAAAGTTTAATAATGATTTATACAAAAATATATTTGATAGTTTAGAACAACTTTTTGACGATGAGATAGCAAAAGGTAATTTTCATGCCAATTCAAAAAATTTAGCAAAATCTTTATGTGCAACAGCCGATGGAATGTTTTTATTATCAGTTATGATAGAAAATTATGATTTAAAAACCCAATTAACAAACTACTTTTTAGAGATTGAAAAGTTATCAAAAATAAATTAAAAGAAAATATATGAACGTAACAAAAGATAAAATATCATCAGTTTTTTTCCAATATTCAATACCCTCAGTATTAGGAATGTTGGCCATTTCATCAGCAAGTATTGTTGATGGATTTTTTATAGGAAATTATGTAGGGGATTTTGGCCTTGCTGCAATTAATATAAGTTTTCCTATTTTCTCTTTATTATTTGGTTTTGCTTTAATGTTGGCAATTGGTAGTAGTGTTACAACTGGAAAACTAATAGGTGAAGGAGATATTAAAAGTGCTTCTATGATTTTTAGTAAAACTATGATTTGTATTACTCTTTTTAGTTTTTTATCTTGTACAGTTTTATTTTTGAATGTTGAAACTATTTTACATCTTTTTGGTGCAGATGAAAATTTGACAAAAATTGCAATAGAATATTTATCAATTATATTGATTTTTATTCCATTTTTGATGATTGGAGTTGTTTTAGATTATTTTGTAAGAGTTGATAATAGACCAAATCTTGCTTTTGTAGCTTTACTTTCAAGTGCAATTATAAATGTGGTATTAGATTGGTTTATGATTGTATATTTACAAAAAGGTATTTTTGGAGCAGCATTAGCAACTGGTATATCTCAACTAACATTATTGATTATTCTTTTGCCTCATTTTTTTTCAAAAAAGGCAACACTTAAATTTGTAAAACCAATAGGAAGTTATATTCAAATAATAAAAGCTTCATACAATGGAGCTTCTGAGTTTGTAAATGAAATTTCAATTGGAATAACAACTTTAATTTTTAACTATGTAATGATAAAAAATTTCAATATTGAAGGAGTTGCAGCATTTACAGTTATAAATTATCTTTTAATGATAGGAATAATGATAAGTTTTGGAATTAGTGACTCTTTACAACCAATAATTAGTAAAAATTTTGGGGCAAAAGAAAATAAAAGAATAGAAGAATTCTTGAAATTATCTTTTATTACTGCAAGTATTGTGGGCTTTATAATGATAGTATTAATTTTATTTATACCAGATACCCTTGCAAATATTTTTTTAGAAGATACAAATTATAAAACGAAACAAATAGTTCTAAATTTTGCTACATTTATTTGGATAGCTTTTATTTTTAATGGTATTAATCTTGTAATCTCAGCTTATTTTACTGCAATTCATAGGCCTTTGCATTCTATGATTATTGCTGTATCAAGAAGTTTTATTTTCCCTATATTTTTTATATTTACTTTACCATTTTTATTTGATTTAAATGGAATATTTATGGCAATACCAATGGCAGAATTTATAAGTTTTATAATAGCAGTGATTTTATTTAAAAAGTTTAGTCCAGAAAAGATAATTTATAAGTTATAAAAAATAGATTCACTTTTTATAAAAGTGAATCTATTTTAATTTTATATTCTAAATCTTTTCCAGCAAGGGGATGATTAAAATCAATAGTTACCTCTTTTTCACCTATTTCTTTTACAATAAATTGAATAGGTTGGTCGTTTTCATCTTGAGCTTGTATTTGCATTCCAACTTTTAAATCATCAATTCCTGTAAATTGCTCAATTGGAAGTATCTCAATTGCATTTGAGTTATACTCTCCATAAGCTTCAGCAGCAGGAACTAAAATATCAGCCGCTTCTCCTGCTTTCATATTTATGATTCTACTTTCAAGGCCTGCAATTACTTGTCCTGTTCCAAAAGAAAATTCAAAAGGTTTGTTGCTTCTGCTTCCATCAACTAAAACTCCATCAACTTTTACTTCAAACATTATTTTTACTGTTTGATTAATTTCTATAGGCATATTATCCCTTATTTTAATTTATGAACTATATTGTATTAAAAATAAAATATCAAATAAGCTGCCTTTATTGTTTGAAAAATGGATATTTTTTTATATAATAAAAAACAAAGTAATCAAATTAAAATTAAAAAAGTAAATTATGAAATTCAAAAAAGTCCAAATCATTTTTTTAATCTGTTTATTAACTCTATTTCAATCTTGTACTATGCCAACTCAAAAAATAGAAAGTATCGCTCAGACAAATTCTGCAACACAAATAGAAGAGTATAAAAAAGAGATTTTAAAATCATTAATTGAATATAAAAAAAGATTAGATTTAAGAAATCCATATGCTTATAATAAACAAATAGAAAGTAGTTTAGAACACCAAATCATAAAAAATCAAGATTATATAAACTTATTAAAAGATGGGAAAAGATTAAATACTTATAATCAATATTTTTATTATGCTTTTTCAAAAGAAAATATAAAAAATAGAAATGATTTTTTAATAATAGGACTTTATAAACTTATCTTCAAAGCTTATAGTATGGATAGTGAACATCAATTTACAGCAATGGAATATAATAAGTATGAATTACAAAATTTATACGAATATCTTCAAGTTGTAAGATGGAAAATTAGAGTTGATAAAAATGATAAAGGTGAATATCTTTTTAATACTTGGCAAAATAATTGGCAACTTGAATTAGCAAAAAAATATAATGGTGATTATAATATTATCAATAATTTACAATACATAAAATCAAATAAAGAGAATGTTTATGACCATTCAAATTTCTCATTTGAGATTATTATTTCAAAAATTATTACGGATGTGGAGCATACACTTAGAAAAATAAATGTTGAACCTTATGAAATGAGTCTCTCTGCGCTTACAGGTTTTGTTTTTATTCTTTAATTCAATGCATGGAATTTATTTAATCTTCAAATAAGATAGTACTTTAAGATAAAAAAGTTTATCCTACAACATATAATCATCAAGTAAAGATAGCTTCTTTTCCTAAAGAACAAGCTAATTTTTAGTACCAAATTTATAGATTAAAACCGTTTAATGATGGAATTATTTACATAAGCTGCACTAAAAGAAGGTATTAAAGCTAATATAAAATCTTCAATGCCAACTGCTAATATTTTAAAATAAATTAATGGAAATAAAATTACATACGTGAAGAATTTAGGTATAACTGATATCTTAAGTAGTATGGAAATTATAAATTATGATAAATATTTTGCAGAAGATATAGTTAATGCTCGAATTCATATTTATGCTTTTCGTTTACATGTTGATGAAGAAAAATATATAATATGTTAAGAAAGAAAAGTAGTTTTTTGAAAAAAGATAATTAGATATATAAAATTTAAAATTGGATTTTTAATATACTGCACAGAACAAGTTCGATAAAATCACTAATATCTATAAAATACTGCAGTTAGATATTGTAAATTTAGAGGAATACTTCAATACCCAGGATAATTGTTGAATAATAATATACTTTTTATAATAAATGATGACAATGAAGATTTAGACAAAAGAATATCTTTATTGAAAGATAAAACTATATATATTACTTCTTATAATTTAGAAATTTTAGAAAAATATAAATACCATTCTAATGTAAAAAAAGTCTTCTATCTTGAAGAAATGCACACTGTATTTGAATCATCTGAACAAACAATTGATATTATTACTAAAGCAAATGAATTTCTAAAGTTAGTGATTAACGAAGAATTGATTTATGTACAAGGACAAATTGAAGGAGGTAATAATCAATCTATTTTAGATATAGTATTGTTTAAATTATCATTTGACAAAATTATCACAGATTATAAAATTGATTTAGTTGAAAATTATACTTCAAGTTTTTATTATAAAGAAAATAAATTTATAAAAGATATTTTAATAGAAAATAAAATTGAATATTTAATTTATATTACTGATAAGTATAATTATTTTAAAGAATGTATTCGAATAGATTTTAAAAGATATTTTAAGGGGATATATGATTTCTTTAGTTTTTTGCTTTTAAATATCAAGTATAAAAAAAATAAATATAATAAGTATAAAAAAACTCTATTTGTGCATGTCGCTTCAAATATGCATAAATTTTATGATAGTTTCAAATATTTTACAGATACTATAGAACAAAATAGTGATTATAAATGTAAATTTATTACAAATGGAATAAATATCACAAATGAAAAATTAATACAAGAAAAACCTTATATTCTTGAACATTATATGACAGTGTTAGATTTTTTCTATTCATTTTTATCCACAATAAAGTATTTACTAATCTATAAAACAAACCAAAATAAATTCAACTTATTTTTTAATCACTTACCCCTTTCAATAAAGAATCAAATTAATAATGTGATTTACTATGAAATTATTGTTCAATATGGGTTTAACATCAGATATAAAAAAGCATTAAATCGATTCTTTTCAAAAAATACTTTTTCAGCATGGAAGTTATGGGGTGGTGTTTCCCTCCCTGCAGGAAAAATTGCTGTAGATATTATAAATAGTAAATATAGTTACATAACAAGTTTTATATTTGATATTAATTCAGAATTTAAATATTACCCTTTCCTTACAGATAATTTAAATTTAATGGATTATAAAATATTATTTGAACAAAAAGATAAAGAAGCATGTTTATATCAAGGATATGAGCCTAACAAATTATTACTAATTCCAGAATTGAATATAAAAAAAAATATGTTAAAACTAAAGAATCAATATACTCAAAATGATTCAATGAAATTACTAAATATAAAAAATGATTATTTAGAATATATATTTATTGATATTAATGTTCGAATTAGAGGTATTATTCATATTCAAGAAATCGAAATTTTTATTTATAATATAAAACTTCTTGCAATAGAATTTATTAATTATGCCTTTATAATTAAGCCTCATCCTAGGTTCCAGCAATTTGAGTATTTAAAAAATCATCTTTCTGGAATTAGTAATATTTATTTATTTACTCCTGAGTTACCTATTTTCCATTTTTTAAATATATCTACTGTTGTTATAACAAAATTATCTGCTATTGGGTTTGAAGCTTTAACCTTAGGTAAAGTACTTATTTGTGTGATTTTAGATGATGAATCAAATTGGGAAGGATATGGAGATAACGCAAACTATTTCTTTTCTTTTGTTGATGTTATGCATTTTTTACATAACATTCAAAAGACAAGTGAAATAATTAATATTAAAAGTGAGAAATTAAAATATAAAGAGTCAAGTATTAACGATTTTCTTGAAAAGATAGAGAATAAATAAAAGTGAATAATAAACTCTCAAAAGATAATGCTATAGTATTTTCAACCCAAATATTAGTATATATGAAAGGCTTATTTTTAATGCCTATCATTATAAAAACACTTGGTGTTTCAACTTATGGTACTTTCATTTTAATATCAACTTTTGTAGGTATTTTGGGTGGATTATCAAGTTTAGGAGTAGGAACTAAATCTTTTAGATATTTGCCTTCAGCTAAAAGTGAATATGATAAAGCGCAAATATTTTATCCTCCATTTTATTTTAAATTATTTATATTAATATTTATTTCAATTATTATAGTAATTTTTGAAAAAAGAATTAAATTGTTCTTTATTCATGATGATTTAACATTTTCAATTTATATTTTGCCTTTATATCTATTATTTTACTTGATTTATGAGTATTCACATAATTATTTAAGATATACATCTAGAATATTTTATATGAGCTTATTGGATTTTGGATATGCATATTTACACGTATTTTTTATATTATTTTATTCAAATAAGATTGGGCTAATAAATATTAATATTTTATTTTTATCACAATCATTTGTAGCTTTATTTGTAGCTATTCCCGTTTTATTTTTAATTTTTAAAGAAATTAATTTTAATTTTATTTTTTTTAAGTTGAACGAAATAAAAGAAGAAATTAAAATTGGTTTGCCTATCGTATTAAATTTAGTAGTTGATTATATTTTGGCTACTTCTGATAGATTTATTTTAGCATATTTTATGGGTGCGATAGCAGTAGGTTTATATGTCCCTGCATATACTTTAGGTGCACTTATTCTTCTTGTTCCAAAAGCTATAGGAACGGTTGTACCACAATTAATGTCAAAAAGTGTAGATAATGATGATTTTTTAGAAGCAAAAAAAATATTTTTACACTCAATTAAAATATTTATGATTCTAACTATTCCTTTTATCTTTGGCATTTATCTTATAGGATATGATATTTTAATTTTATTGGCAAATGATGAAGTTGCTGATAATGGAAAATATATAGCTACTATCATAGCTATTAGCAGCTTTTTTTATGGTTTTAATATTTTAATGTCACAAGCAAATATGGTAGATCTCAAAACAGTAGTGATATTTAAGGCTAATTTTTTAGCTGGAATTTTTAATTTAATTTCAACGTTTATAGGTTTTTATTTTATACATAGTATATATGTTCCAGCAATTACTACCGTGTTGTCTTTTATGATTGCAACTATATATTTTTATAAAACTATAGAGAGTAAATGGTTAGATAATAGTATATTTTTTTTATTCATAAAAGTTTTAATGATATCTATTCTTATGTTTATATTTGTTAATATTTCTATGGTATTTCTACCTGAATTATCAATGGTAATGAGTATTATAATAAAGATATTACTTGCTTTAATAATATATTTTCCATTAGTAATACTATTAAAAATATTATAGAAAATACAAGCTTGATAGATTTATATTATTAAAATGTTAAAAAATATTTGATAAAGTTTTGTTTAAGCTAATAAATAAAGAGGAATAAATGAAAATAATGTATTTACACATTGGAGCAGGTAAGACGGGTACATCTTCACTTCAATCTCAATTTGCAATAAATAAAGATGTATTAGAAAAATATAATATATATTATCCAATATCAAAAAATGATAAACAAGCAAAGAATTTTAAAATAACTTCTGGGAATGCAGTTGATTTAGCTTTCTTACTTAGAGAAAAAACATCAGATAATAAAATAATAGAAGGAATTATAAAAAGTCATATTTTAATGGCAGAGGGGAAAGATATTTTATTATCAAGTGAAATTATGCAATCCTTTGATTATGATAAAATTCAGATATGTAAAAATATAGCTTTTGTTCTTGGATATCAAATTAAAATTATCTATTATGTACGTGCAATTGTAGATAATCTTGTATCTTCTTATCATCAGACAATTAAAAGACATGGTAATACTAAAAATTTAGATATATTTTTAAAAAGTTATAGAAATAAATTTAGAGAAACAATTGAAAAAATTGATGAGATTTTTGGCTCTAGTAATATAATAGTTAAGAATTATGATTTAGTAAAAGATAATATATTTTTAAATTTTCTTCAAAATATATTAAATATTGAAGATTGCAATAGTTTTAAAATAGAAAATAAAAGAGTCAATCGTTCATTAACTAAACGAGAGCTCTCTTTTATAAAGTATTTAAATTATTTTTTTAGAAGTAGAGTAATTTCAACTTTAGCAAGTAATACTTTAATTCATATTAATCCAACAGCTAAATATGAATTAATAATATCAAAAAATGAATTTGAAATAGTATCAAATTTATATAATCAGGACTTAGCAGTTATAAATTCATATCTGCAAGAAAGTGAAAGACCTTTAAAGTTAGTTGATAATATTAAGATAAATGAATAAAAATACAAATTTAAAACAAGAGAGAAAAAATGTCATTAAATGTTAAGTGGGAAAAAGAAGTTTATTCTCAAAATAAACAAGTTAATAAATATCCATTTGGAGAGTTTATTTCAATATTTTTTAATTCAATAAAACTTTTGCCCCAAGAGAAAGAGAAAAAAGATATTAAAATTCTTGAACTTGGATGTGGTACTGCTAATAACATTAAGTTTATGTCTGAGCAAGGATATCATGTTTATGGAATTGATGGAAGTGAAAGTGCTTGTAAAATTGCAAATGAATTTTTATTAAGTCAAAAAGTAAAAGCAACTATAAAGAAATCATATTTTCAAGATTTACCATTTGAAAATGAAATGTTTGATTTAATAGTAGATAGAGAAGCTATGTGTTGTGGTACATTTTCTAGTATAAAACAAAGTTGGAATGAAGCAAGTAGGGTTTTGAAAATTGGTGGAATGGTAATATCATTTATGTACACAAGTGATGATAGATGGTGTAAAAAAGCTAATAACGATACTGAAATGGCTGTAAAAGTCGAAAAAAACACTTTTACAGATTTTAATGTTGGTGATTTTAAAAATATTGATATTGTTCATTTTACTGAATATGATGAGTTATTTGAATTATTTGATTTTTTAGATATTAAATTAATTAATAAACATGGTAATAATACAGTTTTTACTGATGAATCAATAGACTTCTCATATGATGAGTGGATTATTGTAGGAGTTAAAAAATAAATGTAGAACCTTATGAAATGAGTCTTCTGCGCTTACAGGTTTTGTTTTTATTCTTTAGGTTAAAGTTGAGAATTTATTACTTAATAAAAAATCAAGAAAAACTACTTATTCAGATACACTAATAATAAGTATTTGAATATGTAACAAATAACTCTTATATTCACTTCGTAAATTTAACTAAAGGAAAATTCAAAATGCTTGAAACAATTGCTATTATTTTACTTGTTTTATGGGTTTTAGGTCTTGTTACTTCAACAACAATTGGTGGATTTATTCATATTTTATTAGTTATTGCAATTGTAATGATTTTACTTCGAATCATTCGAGGGCGACGTTTATAAATATTTCTATAATAGAAAACCAAATAAAAGAAAGAAGATATTTTTCTTTTTCTTTTATTATTTATTTACTCTTTAGGCATTTTTCTAAGTTTATGTGTTAAGGTATATAAAATTGGTAGATAAATAAGATTTAATACAGTTCCCCATGCAAGTCCAAATCCTAAAGCAATTGCTATTGGTTGGAAAATTACAGACTCTCCACTTGGAAATAAAATCAAAGTTAACATCCCAATAACTGTAGTTACCGTGGTAATTACAATTGGTCTAAATCTTTTTGTGGCTCTTTGAAAAATTTCATCCAAAGTTTTTGCTTTTTTTAGATAAGTCATCATAATAATTCCATCATTAATTACAACTCCTGAAAGTCCTAATGCCCCAATTAGTGAGGGCATTGATAGATTTAATCCCATAACTTGATGTCCTATTAATACTCCTAAAATCGAAAAAGGAATAACACTCATTACTATAAAAGTTTCTCTAAATGAGTTAAATAAATAAAGCATAGAAAGCATTATTAATACAAGAGCAAAAGCAGTTGCAAGTAACATATCATGTCCTAATTCTGCATTTTTTTCAGCTTCTCCTTTTAATACAATTTTAACTCCATCTTTTTCTATTTTCTCTAAAGTAGGTTTTAGTTTATTTAGAACCTCACTTGCTGTTATAACATCTGGATTTACATTTGCAAAAACATAGAAATTTTTGATTCCATTATCTTTTAGAAGTTGCTCAAAAGCTTTTATACTATTTAACTCTACAACTTCATATAAAGCAACATAAGTTCCATCTGATAGTGGAATTTTTGTATTTTTAAAACTTTCAAAATCATCTTTATTTTGAGATTTTATTTTTATGTCTAACATCTCTTTTTCATCAAAAGATACAGCCTTTTTCTTTAGAAGATATAAATTTGAAAGATAATTTCCAATAAATGATTCAGTAAGTCCTAACTCTTCCCCATAAGAGTTAACTTTTACTTTTATTTCATCAATACCAAATTTTAAAGAGTTTGAAGAAGATTTAATTCCAATTATTTTTTTTAGTTCACTATCTAGTTCTTGAACAGCAGTTATTGCTTTTTGATTATTTGAAGTTACAATTCCTATTTGAATATCTGATTTAATAGGTCCAACTTTTTTTTCTAATACTTCAATTTCATCAAGATTAAATTTTTTCTTATAATCATTTAGTACTAAAAATTCTTTTAATTGAGTAGATACTTCATCTGATTTTATCTCTCTTGTTCTTCCTTCCTCATCATAATGAAAACTTAAAAATGGAGTTACATATTTATCTAAGAAATTTGAAGCTTTTGCTTTTTGTAATTCAACTGTCATATACATAGCATAAGGGAAATTTTCTGTATTATTTCCAACATCTTTTCTATATCCTGCAACTGAACTTATATTTCTAATATAAAATTGGTCACTTTTTTTTATCAAATCAGATTCTATTGAACTTACTATTTCAAAGGCTTGTTCAAGGGTTGTATTTGCATTTGCTTTTATTGTGATTTTTACATCTGTTGAGTCAAATTTTGGAAACATTTGAAATCTTGAATTGCTTATAAACTCAAAAGTTAAAATAGGAACCATAATTAAAAAAATCACAATAAAACTTTTTTTCCAATTCATAAAAAAATGAATGATTTTATTGTAAATCTCATTTGCTTTTTCCCATGAAGTCACTTTATCATCAGTTTTTAAAGTATGTGCTGCGTGAATTGGAAGGAAAATAAATGATTCAATTAAAGAGGCCACAACCAAAGCACTTAAGGCAATTGGAATTAATCTCATAACTTCACCCATTGTTCCACTAATCATTAAAATTGGCAAAAATGAGAACAATGTTGTAAGAGAAGCTATGGTAACTGGTTCAACCATCTCTTTTGCACCCATAATAGCAGCTTCTTTAGGAGGATAGCCATCTTCTATATGTTGTTGTATATTTTCACTTACAACTATTGCATCATCTACAACTATTCCTATGGCTATTAAAACACCTACGAGAGAAATCATATTTATTGTATATCCAGAAAGATAGAAATAAATAGCTGCAAGTACAAAAGATGTTGGAATTCCAACAATTATTATAAAAGACATTCTTAGATTAATTAAAAGAGCAACAATTATTGTAATTAAAATAATTCCAAGCATAATATTTGAACTTACAACATTTAACCTATCAACAATTCTTTCGCTGTTATCATCAGCAATTGAAATATCAATATCTGGATTTTTAGTTTTTATATCTGGTAAGAGTTTTTTAATTTCATTTACAATTTTTATAGCATCTGCTGTATCTGATTGAACAACTTGAAGAGATAAGGAATTTTTTCCATTAAAAGAGTATAAAGTTGAAGAATCTTCATATTTTTTACCAATAGTTGCAATATCTTTTATATAAAGAGTTTTCCCTGAAATTTTAACTAAAGTATTTTCAAACTCTTGGGCTGTTTTTGCTCCATTATTTGTTGATACGTAATAGTGTTTTTTTGGATCTTCAATTTTTCCAATAGGGAAAATATATGATAAATTTGAAATAACAGTAAACACATCACTTTTATTTAAATTTAAAGCATCAATTTTTCTTTCATCTAATAATACTTCAAAATATTTATCAGAATCGCCATAAATTGAAATTTCATTTATTCCATTTATTGTAAGAAGTTTACTTTTTAAATCATCAGCAAAAGGTTTTAAATCATCAGTTGAGACTTTTTTAGAAGTAACTGAAATATCAACTAAAGATCTAGTTCTATCAAGGGTATTAACAGAAGGTTCATCCATATCAGAGGGAAGATTTGTTTTAACTAAAGTTATTACATCTTTAATTTTATCCGCTTCTACATATTTATCGTGACCTTTTTTTAGTTCAAGTACAATAGTAAATTTTCCAGGACTTATAATCGTAGACATAGTATCAATAGAGTCAATATTTTTAATATTATCTTCAATTTCAACTACAACCATTTTATCTAGAATATCAACACTAGCACCACTATATGATCCTTTAATTGAAATCATATCAAGTTCAAAATTAGGAAATATCTCTTTGGGAGTTTTGGTATAAGACCAAATACCAATAGCAAATACAAGAATGAACAAAGTATAGTTCATCCGAGAATTTTCAACAAAAAATCTTAGAATCTTTTCAAACATTATTTTCCTTTTTAAATGAACAAAGGATTATATAAAAGTTATATAAATAATATATTAATAAAGTTATGCAATAAGTAGAAATTATCTACTTACTGCATATAAATTGTAGTTTTTTAGGAATTCAATATCTTCATCATTTTTTACATTTTCAGCTAAAACTTTAATATTAAGTAAAGATGCCAATTCACTAATTGATTCAACAAAACTTTGTTTTGAATAATCTTTACAAATATCGCAAGTATAATCTCTAGCTAATCTTATATAATCTAAATTAAAATCTTTTAAGTTTCCAAGTGGAATAAATTTAGATTCAAATCTTTTTATAATTATTTTTGCACCACATTTATGAATTTCATCTGCAAAGAATTTGAACTTATCTTCATTTTTTGCAACAGCATAAGCAGTTGCAGAAAATACAAGTTGAGGAGCAATACTTTTGTTTTCAAGAATTTTATTTTTAATCCATGCAATGAATGCTGTATTATTTATTGATTCTAATGATAAGTTAATTGAAATATCATGTTTAATACTATTTATTAAAATATGATTTACAACTTTTTCAATAACTTTTTTATCAAATTCAACTATTTTTTCATATTTTTCAGCGATTGAAACAAATGTTCCTATTGGAATATTATTCCCATCTTTATCTTTAATATTTGCAAAAGCCTCTTGCATAACAACGTTATCATCATTTGAATTTAAAACTTTGCAATTTCCAATATAATTAACATCAAATCTTGAATTATCTATTATGTCAAAAATTAAATCTCTCCATGATTCCATATCTCTTGCTAACTCATTTGTATCTGTAATAAAAAATTCATTAGGTCCAATTAAAGTTGCTTTTTCATTAGCTTGAGTTGCACTTTGTAAAATTTCAGGAGTTGTTCCAATTGGATTAAATGGCGTTCCCCCCACATGAGCAATCTCACTTTTTTTGAATTCAAGTGCTAATTCTTCAAACTCTTTTTTTAATAACTGAGCAAATTTTACAGCATCTTCATAGTTAGAATTTTTAATAATTAAAGCAAATTCTGAACCAAAAAATCTATATGCACTAATTTTCATCTCATCATTTAATTTTGTATATTTTAGTATTTTTGCAAATTTTTTAATAAAATTATCAACTTCATTTGTTGTATGTGATTTTGCAAAAGATGCTAAATCAGCTATTTTAATTACAAATACATAACCAGTTGATTTATTTATAAACATCTTTTTCATATCTGTTTCAAAATTTTGTTTTAAACAAAGTCCTGTTAATTCATCGCTAGAGAGTTTTTTACTTAGACTTTCAAGGGTATTGTTTAATCTATTTATAATTGCTTCTATTTTTGTCGACATATCATTAAAAGCAATGGCAACTGCTTTTATTTCTGTTGTCCATGGAAGACTTTCTATAAGACCAAATTTTCCACTTGCAATATTATTTGCTAATTTTTCAAGTTTTTTAAGTGGTTTTAAAATATATTGAACAAAAATAAATATTAAAGCCATTGAAATTAAAAAGGCAATAAGTGCATAAATACTTGCACTTTTGGCTTGGTCATAAAGTTTAGCATATGCATCACCTGGATTTGCACTTACATAAATAATTGCACTTGTTTGCCAACCATCACTTATTTCACTTGATTGTTCAACTAAATCAATTGGAATTAGATTTATAAACCATTGTGGAATATAATCAAATTTTACATCTCTTGTAACTTTTACTAAAACATTATTAATAGCTAAAGAAGAAGTTGCATTGATTTTTTTACCATTAATATTTGAAGCGGTAAAAGAAACAATTATATTTTTGCCACTTTGTAAGTTTTCATTTGGTGTAAAAATATAACTATTTTCGACTTCTGGAATATCAGTTTGGGTTTGAGTATTTATTTCATCAGGATGTTCTAATGCATTTAATTCATTTTCCATACTTGAAACAGATGTTAAAACATCAATTTTTCCAATTTTATCATCAACTTTTACATCAGAAATTTGCCATTTATCATTATCTAAATCTTTTGTATTTTTTAACAAATCACTATCATTTATTGCAAAATAAGAGTTTTCTAATCTAATCTCTTTATAAAAACCTCTATTTGCAATGGCATTTATAATTGATTCGATTTCAGGGTCTTTTTTATCTTTTAGAAGATTTCTTAAACTCATTCCCAAAGAAGTTGCTGTATCCTGAGCTTTTGTTACTGACTCCGTTTCTAAATACTCTTTAGTGTTTTTAACACTAATAATAAAATTACCTGCAAAAATCATAAAAAATATTATTGATATGATTATATATAACTGTTTAGACAAAGACATTTTGTATTCCTTTATTAAAATCTACTCATTAAATCTTTCCAAGATCTAAGTTCATTATTCCCAACTCTTGCTTCACCTTTTGTTTTAGCTTGCCATAATCCAGAAGCGTTAAAACTATAAACAGGTTTTAAATCAGGTCTTTTTGATGCTAGTTGTAAAGTTTTATTAATATTATCTAAAACAACAGGTTCTACTCCTACTTTATGATAATAAGTCAAAACCATATGAGCTTCTTCATATTTACTATTTGCTTTTCTATAAGAAACATAAGTGATTCTTAGTTTTTCATCTGGAACCCCTAATTTAATTAAAGAAAAGTATTTCGCTATTGCATAATCTTCACAATCTCCTGCCCCAATTCCCATAAATTCAAATGGTGTTGCCCAATAATCTTTAACTCCCCAAACACTTGAATCTGATTTGTAAGTAATTTGATTAAAAAAATCATTTACATTTTTAAGTTGATTTAAAATAGATTCATTTTTTGAAGATTCAATCATAGAATCCCAAGCTTCGACTCTATTTTTTCCTTGAACACCAAATTTTTTCTCTATGGCATCTACTTTTGATTGGTCAATATTAAAGGTTTTTGAAGCAGTTGAAAAAAGAGAGAAAAAAGAGATAAGAATAAAAGATATTATTAATATTTTTTTCATCTTATCTCCTTTTTTAACAATATGATAGCCAATATTTGATTAAATATGTAAAATTATTTTAAGAGATTTTTTATCTCTTCTTCGCTAATTTTTTCATTATCATATTTAATCGCAATTATATTTTCAGTATTATTTATATACCACTCGTCAATAGCTGTATGGTTTAAATTTCCACTATTTTCTAAATGGAATTCATTAAGTGACAAATAAGCAAATTTTTTCTTAGATGGATTTGCCATAGTAATAATCAAAATTGCCCATAAAACACAAATTACTGCGATTACAACAACTAAAGTACTAAGTGTTACATCTTGATAAAACATTCCACCAATCATACCACCAAGGAAAGTTCCTAAATACCCAGCTGAATTGAAGATTCCTAAAACTAAACCTCTTTGATGAACTTTTGCAAATTTTGAAGCAAGAGATTGCATAATTGGTTCATGCATATTAAATCCAATAAAGAATATAACAACACCAATTACAAATACAGCTGCACTTGTACTAAATCCAATAATTAAATAAGAAACAGCAAAGAAAACAATACCAATGATTAAAATTTCTCTAAATTTACCTTTTTTTTCTGCAATAATCGCAGCAGGTGCCATTGAAAGAAATCCAAAAATCATAGCAGGAATATATACTTGCCATAAATCAGACATTTGCCATCCGTAAGTTTTAGTTAAAACCATTGGAATAATCATAAATGCAAATGTCATTAAACCTTTTTGTAAAAAGTTTGTGATATTCATTTTAATTAGATTTACATTTTTTAAAACTGCACCCAATTCAACTTTTTTATTGTAAGTGTGAGTTATATGTGGAGGATTTGGAACCATTTTAATTAAAACAAAAATAGAACCAAGTGCGATAAACATAGTAATGTAAAATAGAGTTTCAACACCAAATTTTGCACCAATTGTAGGACCTGCTGCCATTGATGCTGCAAATGCAACTCCAATAAACATTCCCATTGTAGCCATCGCTTTTGATCTTTGTTCTTCTTTTACTAAATCACTAATTGTTGCAGTTACAACGGCACCAATAGCACCAGCACCTTGTAAAAGTCTTCCTAATAATAAAGAATAAATATCAGTAGAAATAGCACAAATTAAAGAACCAATAGCAAAAAGTAATAATCCAATGATAATTGTGCCTTTTCTTCCTAATTTGTCACTAATTATTCCAAATGGAACTTGGAATATCATTTGAGTTAAAGCGTAACCACCAATTACAATTCCAACTAAAGTTGGAGTTGCACCTTCTAAATTCATAGCATATACTGATATAACTGGTAAAACTAAAAATAAACCGAAAAATCTTAGCGCTATAATTGCACTAAGGGGTAAAACTGATTTAATCATTTATAATCCTAAACATAATATAATTTGTCGTGATTATAGTTAATAATAGTTAATAATAGCTTGAAAAGGATAATAGTGAAGATAGTTTTAGCATCTGCAAACAAAGGTAAAATCGCAGAATTTGAAAAATTAATGCCCCATGATGAGGTAATTGCTTTTAGTGAAATTTTAGGAAAAATAGAAATAGATGAAGACCAAGATACATTCAAAGGTAATGCTATTAAGAAAGCACAAACTATTTATGATGAACTCCAAAAAATAGGACAAAAAGATGTGATTGTAATATCTGATGATTCGGGAATTACAGTACCAGCTTTAAATAATGAACCAGGAATTTATTCAGCAAGATATGCAGGAATTGGTTCAACTGACAAAGAAAATAATGAAAAATTAATCCAAAATTTAAATGCAAAAAATCTAGAAATTACACCTGCATTTTATACAGCATGTATTTCAATAGTTTATAAAAATGAAGTTTATACAGTTCATGGTTGGATGTATGGAAATGTGATAAATAAAGAGTTAGGTGATGGTGGTTTTGGATATGACCCAATGTTTATTCCAAATGGTTTTGATAAAACTTTAGGAGAGTTGGGATATGAAGCCAAAAAAGGGTTTTCTCACAGAACAAAAGCTTTGAATTTAGCTAAAAAAGTTTTGGATGTTATTCTTTAACAACTCTTTCATAAAGTGAAATATTATAATCTTTCGCTTTTACAAAAATATCAAGGATAAAAGTAGAATCTTTTGGTTCTACTTTTGCATAAATATCAAATAAGTCATCTTCAATTTTTAGATGATTTATTCCTTTTAAATTTATATCTTTTAGATAATTTTTTAAAAATTCTTTATGATTTTTAGCTTGAATATACAAATATTGATTTGTTAAATTTACACTTCTTAGTGATTTTGTTTCTAATATAAAAATTCCTAAAACTGAAAATAGTGTTATTAATACTATTGTTATTAAAAGTGTGTAAGCTTTTTTCATATCAAAAATTCCCAGTTTTGGATGATTTTATCGTTTAAATTTATATGAATAGAGATTTTATTCGCATTTTTATTTAATTTAAACTCTTTTATATTTTCAAGTAATAAACTATTTTTAAAGTATAAATTATTATTTGAATAACTAAATTCATCTAGTTCATTTAGATGTTTTCCAAAAAACACTTTTGTAGATAATAAATCTATTTTTTGGATTTCTATTTGTTGATTTATTTTATTTTCAAAAAATAACTCTTTTGTAAAAAGGGTAGAATAGACTATTACTATTGATGAGATTATTAGGGTTAAAATTATTTCCAGAAGAGAAAAACTATTTTTCATACTTAAAAACTTTTATGTTTTCATTTTCAAATTGATATTTTGAAACAACGATATTTTCAGTGTGTTCTTCATTTATTGTAACTTGTAGATTTTGAGTTGTTTTTAAAAAGTTAGTGTAATTTTTTGTACTAAAACTATTTTCTAAATTATTTAATAACATATAGTTTTTTTGATTTGTTTCATCGTGATAAGTAGAATATATAAATCCACTTATCACAACAGATAAAAAAGTGATACTAATTAGAGTTTCTATTAAGGTAAAACTATTTTTTTCCAAGTTCTGTAGCTTTTTTGTGAGCTTCTTCAATAGCTTTTATCATTGCGTCTCTCACTCCACACTCTTCAAGTTTTGCATATCCAGCAGCTGTGGTGCCACCAGGACTCATAACCGAATCTTTGATGATTGCAGGGTGAGAATGTTTTAATAATGATGCAGTTCCAGAAAATAAACCTTGAACTAATTGGTAACTAAGATGTCTTTCAAGTCCAGCTTTAACAGCACCATCTGCAAGAGCTTCTGCAATTAGCGCTAAATATGCAGGTCCACTTCCTGCAACTGCTGTTGCAATGTCAAGTTGGTCTTCTGTATTTACCCAAATAACTTGACCTATACTAGAAAATATTTCCATAGCTACCATTTTTGCTTCATTATCACCTGTAATTGTAGTCATTGAGTTTTGAACTGATGCTGCAACATTTGGCATAGTTCTAATATAGTGTTGTGCTTTTATTTGTTTTTTTAATGTCTCAAGTTTTGTCCCAGCTAAAATAGATAATAATATATTTGCATTTCCTGAAAGTCTTGCTGAAACGCTTTGTAGCGCATATGGTTTTACACAAAATAATATATTTTTTCCTGTAATATCTTCATTGTCTTCTAATACTTTTATTGTTATTTGTGGGATTTTTTCTTGAATTGCTTTTAGTTTGTCGTTATCTCTTCCAATGATTTCAACTTCATGATTTTTTATTAATCCTCTTGCTAATGATTGTGCCATAATACCATTACCAATTAATGTAAGTTTCATTATATTGCCTTTTTAATTATTTTAGATTAATTATAGCAGATAATTCCTAAGCTATTATTTTGATACAAAATAGTATTAAATTAAATTATTTATTGCAAAGTAAAGCATCAAGTGATAAATATTAGAGTTTTGACAATATAACTAAAATAAATGGAACATGATATTTAGGAGCATCAACAATATCAAATATTTTGCATGTCACTCCTGCAAATTTTAAAATATCATCTTTTGTATATTCATGCTCATATGCATCATTTAGTAATTCTAAAGTTTTTTGTGATACTAATTCTAAATCATCACATTTAACAATATCCTCATCAAGTGTTTTTACAAATTTACAGGCATGTGGAAATGTTTCTAATAGTTCTTTTAATTCTTGTTCTTCAATACCTTCTAAAAGTTGTGAGTACTTATGAAAAAAATCACTTATTTCTTGAAATTTACAAACCATATGATTCCTTTAAGTTTATTTCTTTATATACAAAAAGTGTACCATTTACTTCATCTTCAATAAGCATTTGCTTGCTTTTTATTATACTTTTTAATTTAACCAAACAAAAATAAATATTTTGTTTAGTTTTATATAAAACAAACTGCCAAAAAAATAAGCTAGTATTAGATAGAATATCACTTTTATGAGAAAGGATATTTAAAATGAACGGAAGCTTTAGACTAAAAAACTTATTATTAATAGCTTGTACAGCCTTTGTACTTACTGCTTGTTCAAGTAAGAAAGATGAAGAATATAATAAACCAGCAATTTATTGGTATAACAAAATGTTGAAACAAATAGCTTCTAGTGATTTAGATGCAGCTGATGATACTTATACATCTTTAGAAAGTGAACACAGAAATACACCTTTTGTTCCAACTGCTATGTTGATATTAGTAAATGCACACATTGATGAAGAAGAGTATGCTCTTGCAAACTTCTATTTAGATGAATATATTAAAAGATTTAGTTTAAGTAAAGATATTGATTATGCAAGATATCTAAAAATTAAAGCAAACTTTTTAGGATTTAAATACCAATTTAGAGATCAACAATTAATTGAAGACACGTTAACTCAAATTAATGAGTTTAAAGTGAAATATAAAAATTCACCTTATATGCCTTTAGTTGATACAATTAATTCAAGATTATATATGGCAAAAGCTTCAATGGATAAAGAAATTGCAGAGCTTTATATAAGAAGAGATAAAGAATTAGGAAGTGCTTTTTATGACCAAAAAGTAAAAAATTCTTGGGTTGAACCAACAGAAATTGTACCTGTAGATGTTCCATATTACAGAGCAATATTTGAATAAATTTTATAGATTTTAGGAGTTAAATTAGATGGAATTAGAAAATTATGATGAATTCCCACAAACTATACCTTTAATAATAGAAGATGATATATTTTTATATCCTTTTATGATTGCTCCTTTATTTTTAAGTAATGAAGACAATATTAAAGCAGTTGAATATGCTATTGAACATAACAAACTTGTAGTTGTTACTGTTTCAAAGCATGGGAAAGAAGGAAAAAGAGAAGCTGATTCTTTTTATGATGTAGGTGTTGTTGGAAATATAATGAGAAAAGTATCTTTACCTGATGGTAAAATAAAAGTACTTTTTCAAGGTTTAGTAAAAGGTCATATTTCAGAGTTTACTATGGAAAACTCTTTATTTGCAAAAGTTGATATTTTAAGAAGTGAAGAAGCAAATCCTGAGAGTATTAAATCTGTTATTGAAGTATTGATTGAAAATGTAAAAAAACTATCAAGATTAAATATTAAGTTTCCAGCTGATTTAGTAAAAACTATTGAAGAAAATGATGATGCTACAAGAATTGCAGATTTAATTTCATCTGTTTTAAAAGTGAAAAAAGATGAAGCTTATAAACTATTTGCCCAAACAAATATTGAACAAAGACTGTTTGATATTATTGAAGTAATTAAAAAAGAGATTGAATCTTTTAAAATTCAAAAAGAAATTACTCAAAAAGTAAACTCAAAAATTGAAAAAACTCACAAAGACTACTTTTTAAAAGAACAAATTAAAGCTATTCAAAAAGAACTTGGAAGTGATAATCAAAAAGATGAAGAGATTAAAGCTTACAAAAAAAGATTAAAAGCTAAAAAAGAGTTTATGCCAAAAGAAGCTTATAAAGAGACAAAAAAACAAGTTGAAAAACTTGGAAGAATGAATCCAGATTCTCCTGATGCTTCACTTTTACAAACTTATGTTGAGCAAGTTTTAGATATTCCTTTTGGTGAATATGCAAATGAAAAAATATCTGTAAAAAATGTTGAAGAACAATTAAACAAAGACCATTATTCACTATTAAAACCAAAAGAGAGAATCTCTGAATATTTTGCTGTTAAACAACTACTTGAGCAAAGAAATATTGAAGATTTAAAATCTAAAGGTACAGTTTTATGTTTTGTAGGACCTCCAGGTGTTGGTAAAACATCATTGGCAAACTCAATTGCAAAAGCATTACAAAGACCATTAATCAGAATTGCTCTTGGTGGGATGGAAGATGTTAATGAGTTAAGAGGACACAGAAGAACTTATGTTGGAGCAATGCCTGGAAGATTAGTTAAAGGTATTATTGACGCAAAAAAAATGAATCCTGTAATGGTTTTAGATGAAATTGACAAAATAGGAGCAAATCACAGAGGTGATCCAACTGCTGTTATGTTAGAGATTTTAGACCCTGAACAAAATCATGAATTTAGGGATTTATATCTAAATTTTCCACTTGATTTATCTCAAGTTATTTTTGTGTCAACTGCAAATGATGTTAGAAAGATTCCAGCACCACTAAGAGATAGAATGGAATTTATTGAAATTTCATCATATACTCCAAATGAAAAATATCATATTGCAAAAGATTATTTAATTCCTCAAGAGTTAGCAAAACATGGACTTCAAAAATCTGAAGTAAGTCTAAACAAAGCAACTATTGAGATGATTATTTCAAAATATACAAGAGAAGCAGGGGTTAGAAATTTACGAAGAGTATTCTCAAAACTATTTAGAAAAGTTGTAAAACAGATTTTAAATGATGACACAATTGAAAAAGTAACAATTGCTACAAAAGATTTAAAAGCATATTTAGATAATCCGATTTTTGAAATTGACCCAGCAGATAAGAAAAATTCTATAGGGATTGCAAATGGATTAGCATGGACTTCTGTTGGTGGAGATGTTCTTAAAATTGAAGCTATTAAATTAAAAGGAAAAGGTTCTCTATCAGTAACTGGAAATCTTGGAGAAGTTATGAAAGAGTCTTCAAGAATCTCTTATTCAGTTGTAAAAGTTTTAATAGATAAGGGTGTTTTATTAATTGATAGTGAAATCATTCCAAAATCTTCACAAGAAATCACAGATAAAACTATGATTGATCCAAGTGAAGTTTATAAAAGATATGATATTCACTTACATATTCCAGAGGGTGCAACGCCAAAAGATGGACCAAGTGCTGGTATTACAATGGCTTTAACAATAGCTTCGATTTTAGCTGAAAAGCCAATAAAATCAGATATTGCAATGACTGGTGAATTAACACTTTCTGGAAAAGTTTTACCAATTGGTGGATTAAAAGAGAAACTAATTGCAGCATACAAAGCAAAAATGAAAAAGGCATTAATTCCTAGAAAAAATTTCGAGAGAGATTTAGATGAAATTCCTCAAGAAGTAAAAGATGCAATGGAAATAAAAGCTGTTGATGTAATAGAAGATGTTTTAAAAGAAGCATTAGTATAAATAGATGAAAAGAGGAGCTAGAGATAGTGTACTTGTAAATAATTTTTTTACTATAGCTTCTATCGTACTTATTTCTATCACTATGATGTTATACTCAAAATATATCGCAAATGATGATTATGACGAAGTCACAAAAGAGAGAGTTATTCCTCTTTCTTGTGAAAAAGAGATTTTTACAGTCTCAAAAGTTTATAATCAAGACCTTCTAAATAAGTCTATGAAAGCTTTAAATAAAGGTTTTTATAAAATAGAAGGCTCTTACAAAAAATCCCAGCAAACACAATCTATTATTGAAGATTTTATCTCTTTGAATGAATTAAATAGTTATTATGTAAAAGCTATTGAAAAACCTCCAAAGCCAAATATTGAAAAATATTTAACTATAAAATATGAAATAATAGAGAACGATAAAAAAGACCAAAACAAAAAAACAAGTGATTGTAAATTTTGTTCAGGAGCTATTTTAACTTCATTTTTAGCAGATGATAAAGAGATTTTCAAGTTTTATACAGATTTTAAATATTATGACAAAAATGAGATAGCTTCAAAAATAGATTGCACAATAAAGGTATATAAAAACAATGTTAAAAAACTTTAGCAAAAAAGATTTCACTGCCACAAATGTTCTAATAACAATTACAGTTTTAATGTATATTATTCAAATAAATATTTCAAATGGTGGTTTATTATTTGGATTAAATCTATATTTTTTAGTATATGGTTTTTGGTGGCAACCACTCAGTTCTATGTTTGCCCATGGAGGACTTGGACATCTTGGGATGAATATGTTTGTTCTTTGGCAATTTGGAAATTTACTTGAAAGATTTATGGGTGCTAAAAAGTTTGTTGCTTTATATTTAATAACTGGATTATTAACTTCAATTTTATCATTTGCATATATATATTATGTAGACCATAATGTAAATTTAGTTGGAGCATCAGGAGCAATTTGTGCTTTACTTGGGTATTTAGCTTATTATGATAAAGCCCAAAGAGGTGGAATAATAACTTGGATTTTATTAATCTCGGTTGCGCCGCTGATAATTGGGCTTCCAATTGCTTGGTATTCTCACTTTATTGGTTTAGGAATTGGATTTTTATATGCAATTATTACAAAAAGATAATTAGTTATTTACAAAATAAGTTACTATACTCATAACAAATAAAACAAAAGCAATGCCTACAAATACATCTTTTAGGGTTACTGTTGGGTTTAAAATTCCACAGTAGGGACATTGTCTTTTTTTTGGTTCGATTTCATTTTTACAATTTTTACAAGTTGCTATGATTTATCCTTTTGAAATTTTTGAAATAGTAACATATTTTATAGTTTTAAATGATTAATTAATGTTTTGATAAACTAACAAAAAAGGATAAAAAATGCAAGAGATACATATCCAATGTCCATATTGCTTACAGGCAATTTCGATTCTTTTAGACACAGGTATTTATGGACATGAAACTGTTGTTGATGATTGTGAAGTCTGTTGTCGACCAATTGAAATCTCTTATATCGTTGAAGATGGAGAGATAAAAACCTATTCTTATAATAGTATTGAAGGAAATGAATTTTAATGGAAGTAAAGTCAATTTTATTTGTGTGTTTAGGAAATATTTGCCGTTCGCCACTTGCCGAGGGAATTGCAAAAAATTATATAAAAGAGAAAAATTTAAATTTAGTGATTGAAAGTGCTGGAACTGGACATTGGCATATTGGTGAAAAACCTTGTGATAATTCGATAAAAGTTGCACTTTTAAATGGTGTCGATATTTCAAAGCAAAAAGCTCAACAAGTAAAAAAGTCAGACTTTAAAACCTTTGATTTAATAGTTGGTCTTGATGATAGCAATATTTCAAATTTAAAAAACTTAGGTTGTAAAAATCCTATAAAACTTGGTGATTTTGGTTTTAATGGAGAGTGTGTTCCTGATCCATATTTTTTTGATGGATTTGAAGGTTTTGATAAAGTTTTTGAGATGATTGATGTTTGTGTTAGAAATTTGATTGATGAGAAAGTAAAGAGCGCTTAGGCTTCTTTACTTATTTAACTTTTTTGTGAGCTAAAACCCATAATTCAACTTTTTCAGTCTCTCTTGAATCTGTTCTTTGAGTTCTTCTTGATGAAGCTCTTACTTCTCGTCTTAAGTGTAAATCTTTTCTAAATCTATTATTTTTTTGTAGTTCTTCTATTATTGGATGAGTGCTTTGATTATCTACTTCTTGAGCAAGATTTGAGAATATTAAAACTAATTTTCCATCTTCTTTTAGATATTTTTTTGCTTCTTCGAAAAACCTTGGAAATAGGTCTTCTTCATAATACATAGCTTTATCAATTCCCTCTTCTAAATTATGTTTTGCCAATAACCAAGGAGGATTAAATACAATTACATCTACTTTTCTATCAAAATCTCCAAATAAATCACAGTGATTTAGAGTTATTTTCTTTTGGAAATCTAATCTTCTGCCATCTTTATAAACGCCAATAATCGCATTTTTGTTTGTATCAGTTGCATAAACATTTTCAAAACCATTTTGAATTAATTGATATGTTAAAATACCACTTCCCACACCAATATCAATGGCATTATCTTTAGGTCCATCATATTTTTTTAACCACTTATCAAACAGTTTTAAATGGTCAAATCTTGTTGGGAAATATGTTCCATAATATGGATGAATCGTTAAATTCAAAGTTTTAATCTCAAGACCTTTTTCATGCCATTGCCATGAACTATTCATTCCTTGAACTTCAGGAAAAGATATATAAAACTCTGAAACATCTGGATAAAGTGATTCTAACCAGCCAATATTTGGAGCTTTTTTAACATCTAGTTTATTATCTTTTACTTTGATTAGTAATCTGTGTGAAGCTTTTCTAAAAGCTGCTCGATAATCTCGTTGTCCTTGAAAGCTTTTGTCATTGAATTTTTCTGAAAGATTCTTTTTTAGTTCAGCAAGAACTTGTAACCCATTACTGTAATATTCTTCAACAAAAACATATTTTCCTGCAATCATTTGCGCAACAACTGATTGAGTATCCATTTTTCTATAAAATTTTATACCTTCGATTGGCGAAGTTATAATATTAGGTCTATCTGGTTTGATAGATTGTAAATTTGTAGCCATATAATTATTCCCTTTATCTAGTGTGGCAGTTTATTGTATGCTGGCTTAGGTTTGGGTTGGAATTAGGAAATATTGATGTTTTGTACAAGAAATAGTAAAACGATTGTTTTAATATCTGCATAAATTGAATATTATAATATTCAAAAATACAAATTGAACACTATAATATTCAAAAATATAAATTGAACACTATAATATTCAAAATTAGATTAGTTCTGTTATAATATATAAAATTTTATGTAAATTGGAAATAAAATGGAGAAACATTTTATATTAATGGGTGATATTATTAATAGCAGAAAAATAGATGAAGAACAATTATGGACAGATTTAAATGATGTAATTAATAATGCTAAAGAAGAGTTTAATGAAAGTATTTTATCTTCTTTAGAGATTAAAATTGGTGATGAATTTCAAGTTATTATGAAAGATATTAATTCTTTATTGTCATTATTATTGTATTTGGATATATATTTTAGATATAAAAAGATTAACTGCAGATTTGCTATTGGTTTTGGAGATGTTACTGGGGATATTAACTATAAATCTGCATATAACATGTTAGGAATGGGATTAACAAATACAAATGAATTATTAAATAATAAAAAAGAAAAATATAGTTTTTTTATTCAAGATGATATTTATAAAACAATTTTATTAAATACTATAGGAATTTTGTTAGAAGATACTTTATCTAATTTAACTAATAAGCAAATTTTATTTTTATTTTATAAAATAATTCAGAAAAGTAATATGGATGAGCTGGAATTAAAAATGGGAACAGGGGAAAGAAATTTATATAATTATTTTGAACGTTCTAAATATAATTTAATAAGAAGAATTTTTGGTCAAATATCTAGTATTTTTATTTTTGATGAAGAGTCTTTAAAAAGAAAATATTTTAATGAATTTAAAATTAATATAGGGAAATAATAAAATGATAGAAGATAAATTTATAAAATTTTTATTAGCAATTACTTTTTTAGGTCTTTCAATATGTTTTCTGTATATTGGTAATCAGATTATTAAATATTTTTTATTTAAATCTAGAGTACTTGATACAACAACAGTTTCCCAAGAGGATTCTGAACCTTTAAAAAATGGTAGTAGAATTGGATTCTATGAAAGAGTTTTGTATTTTATTGGGATAGTAACTCAGAATTGGATATTAGTAAGCTTAGTTATTGGACTAAAAACAATTTCACGGTATCAAAAGTTAGATAATCAAAATAATGCAGAGTATTTTTTAATAGGTTCTTTGTTAAGTCTTATTTATTCAATAATTGTATCTATGTTATTTATATTTTCTTATAAAATATTTGGAATTGAATACTTAGACTATATTTATAATCTAACTGTTCATAATATAAATGTTGTTAATTTAAAATGAATTCAAAAAACTGTAAAGATATTTAACAAGATAATCTTCATCCTCTTTTATGTTCTCTTTTGGTAAGCTTCTTGCATATTCAAACAAATATTTATTAAAAGAGAAAAATTATGAAATTAAACGAACTAAAACTTGAAGTTGATTACTTTGAGTTTGATGAAAAGTATTATCACAAAGTAAATCCTACGCCTTTAAAAAATCCTAAATTTGTATCATTTAACCCACTTGCTTGTGACTTAATAAATCTTGATTATTCTGAGTGTGAAACTTCAGATTTTGTGGATTTTATAAATGGAAGTAAGATTTTAGAAGGTTCAATTCCTTTTGCTATGGCTTATGCTGGGCATCAATTTGGTTATTTTGTTCCACAACTTGGAGATGGTCGAGCTATAAATTTGGGAAGTGTAAACAACTGGCATTTACAAACAAAAGGTTCAGGACTTACTCGATATTCACGAAGTGGTGATGGAAGAGCGGTTTTACGTTCATCAATTCGAGAATATCTTATGAGCGAAGCGATGTTTGGTCTTGGAATTCCAACAACTAGAGCTTTGGGAATTATTGATTCTGATTCTTTTGCTCATAGGGATTGGGAACAAGAGTCTTGTGCGATAGTTCTTCGAATGTCACCATCTTGGATTAGAGTTGGAACTTTTGAGTTTTTTGCTCGAAGTAGGGATAAAGAGACAATCTCTCAACTGGCTGATTATGTGATAAAACAGTCATATCCACATTTGGAAAATCAAGAGAACAAATATGAAAAAATGTTTTATTCTTTAGTAGATAAAACAGCTGAACTAATAGCCTTATGGCAAGTTTATGGATTTCAACATGGAGTTATGAATACTGATAATTTTTCTCTTGCTGGACTTACAATTGATTATGGTCCTTATGCTTTTATGGATTATTTTGAGAAAAACTCTATTTGTAATCACTCAGATGAAGAGGGGAGATACTCTTATAATAACCAACCTTATGTTGCTAGATGGAATCTATTTGCGTTAATTAGTGCTTTAAAATTGATTTGTGATGAGAGTAAATTAGAATCTTATATGAAAGCATTTTTACCACAACATGAAAAAGTATATTTAGATTTAATGAACAAAAGATTAGGTTTGGATGCTTCAAAAAGTGGAAATTCAAATCTTCATTTGATTTTAGAATTACTTGGAAGTTTAGAAAATGCAAAGATGGATTACAATGTTTTCTTTTATAGATTAACTCATCTTAAATCTTTTGATGATTTATGTTCTATTCTTGATATAGCAGTTTTTCAAGAGCCACTTAAAAAATGGTTTGAATCTTATAAAAAAGTTTGTGATGAACAAAAAACAACTTTTGAATCAAGATTTGAAGTTATGAAAAAAGTAAATCCAAAATATATTTTAAAAAACTATATTTTGCAAGAAGCTATTGAAAAAGCCCATGAGGGAGACTATACTTTGGTAAATGATTTACTAAAAATTGCTCAAAATCCCTATGATGGGCATCCTGCTTTTGAAAGATATGCACAGCCGACTCCAATGAAACATGCAAATATAAAACTATCTTGTTCTTCTTAAATTAATAGTTCAAAAGAGCTATTAATTATTTTAAATATTTATTGACCATTGGTCAAAAATTCAAAATAAATTAAGTTTCTCTTAGTATACTTTCAAACTTGACCGACGGTCAGTCAATAAAAAATAATATTTTTTAAGGATAATCATGGCACCAAGAGTTGATAAAGAACAAAGAAGAAGAGAAATAGCTATTTCGTGCATGGATTTAATAAATCAGGTGGGAATTAGAAAATTAACAGTTTCAGAAGCTGCAAAAACAGCAGGAATTGGAAAAGGTACTATTTATGAGTATTTCGAAAATAAAGATGATATTGTTTTTGAAATAATTAATATAAATATTGAAAATTACCATAATGAATTTTTGGAAAATATAAAAGATATAAAAACAATAAAAGATAAAGTTTTTCTTTTTTTTAAATTTGTATTGGATGAAAGTGCTGAAAATCAAAAAGAGTTTAATGGTTATAAAGAGTATTTATCAGTTGTTTTAAGTGATGATAATCAATCAATGAAAAAATATAACAATAAATGTCATATTTTTTTTACAGAGCAATTGAAAAAGATTTTTCTTGAGGGAATTGAGAAAAAAGAATTAATACCAAAATCTTTAGATTTTGTAGACAGTTTGATTGTTTTTGAAAATGGTTTGACTTTACTAAAAATGACTCAAGAGCATTTTGATGTAAGTAGCCTTTGCAAAAATTTTATAAATAATTTATTTGAATTAATAGAGGAAAAAAAATGATAAGTAGAAGATATGAAAGAATAGTTTTCGCCTTTTTTATGGCGTTATTTATGAGTTTTATAATGAGCTTCATAATTACATATATAAATTTAGGTTTTGTTGAGATTTTTATCACTAGCTGGTTAAATGCATGGGGGATTGCTTTTATTTGTGCCTTTCCTATAATTGTGGTTGTTGCACCAATAGTTCATAAAATTGTACATAAGTTAATAGTAAAAATATAAGGAAATAAAAATGATAAAAAAAATTAGTTTAGTCTTAGTATCTACTTTTTTAATGTTTTCAAATTTAAATGCAGCTGAGGCTGCACCTCAAGTTGCGTTAGTTGAAACTCAAGCATTAAAAACACAAGAAGTGAATGATTTACAAGAGTTTATAGGAACTGTGAATTTTGATAAAAAATCAAAGATTGCAAGTGAAAGTTCAGGTGTGGTAAAAAAGATAAATTTTGAAGTTGGACAAAAAGTTAAAAAAGATGATGTTTTAGTTCAAATAGATTCTGATATTTTAGATGCACAAATCAAAGCTTCACAAGCTGCTGTGAATATGTATGAAGTTCAGTTAAAAAATACAAAGAAAAATTATGATAGATATGCTTCTTTAATTGGAAAAAATTCTATTTCACAAAAAGTTTTTGATGATGCAAAAGTTGAATATGATGTTGCAAATGAGAATCTTATTTCTTCAAAAGCAAGATTAAATGAGCTTAGTATTCAAAAATCAAAAAAAGTTATAAAAGCTCCATATTCTGGTGTAATTGTTGAAAAAAATATAAATTTAAATGAATGGTTAGATCAAGGAAGTTTAGTAGCAACAATAGTAAATACAGAAGATTTAGAAATTGTTTTTAATCTTCCTATATCTTTTATTGGTGGATTAAAAAGTGGAGATGTTTATGATATAAATATTTCAGATGAAATCATTAAAGCAAAACTTTATGCTGCAATTCCAAGTGGGGATAAATTAACAAGAACTTTCCCTGTTAGATTCAAAGCAGATGCAGGAGATAAATTCATTTTTGATGGAGCAAGTGCAAAAATTAATTTTGCAAAAGAGACAAAAAATAATGCGCTTGTAATAAATAGAGATGCAGTTATTAAAAGATTTAATATGGATGTTGTTTTTGCTGTTGTAAATGATAAAGCTGTGATGATTCCTGTAAAAGTTACTACTTATTTTGGATTAAATGCTGCAATTACTGGCGAGGGATTAGTTGATGGAATGCAATTAGTTACAAAAGGAAATGAGCGAGTTTTCCCTGATATGGGTGTAAAAGTATTAAATAATAATACTGAAAACAAATAGGATAAAGCATGGATTTAATAAAATTTTCAATTAAAAACCCTGTAACTATTATTGTTTCAGTTTTGATTGTGGTTTTATTTGGATTTATATCACTTGGTAATTTACCTTACCAATTAACTCCAAATGTTTCAAAACCTGAAATTAAAATTACAACAGTATGGCCAGGTGCTACGCCTTATGAAATAGAGCGAGAAATTATAGAAGAGCAAGAAGATGCTTTAAAAAGTTTAAATAATTTATTAGAATATGAATCTTCTTCAACAGATAATTCAGGAGAAGTAAAACTTACTTTTAAACTGGGAACTGATATTAGAGTAGCACTTCAAGATGTTTCAAATAAACTAAATGAAGTTAGTTCTTATCCTGATAATGTAGATGAACCAATTATTGAAACTGCAACTGCAAGTCCAGTTATTTGGATGATGTTACAAACTTTAGATGATAATAAAAGAAATATTGATGAATATAGAACATATTTTAATAATGAAATAAAACCACTTATTAAAAGAGTTGATGGAGTTTCAGGAACTATGGATGGAGGTGGACGAGAGCAAGAGATGCAAGTTAATCTTGATGTAAATAAACTTGCAGCTTATAATCTTACAATTCCACAAGTTATTGATATTTTACAAGCAGAGAATGTAGATATTTCTGCAGGAACTCAAAATATGGGTAGACGTTCATATAGAATTAGAACAGTACATAAATTTTTATCACCTCAAGATATAAAAGATGTTATTTTAGTTTCAAATAGAGAACAAAGAGTAACAGTAGGCGATGTGGCAACAGTTGATTTTGGATATGAAACTCCAAGTACAGTTGCTATGTTTTTTGGTAAAGATGGAATATTTTTAGGTGTTCAACCAAGTGCTGATGCGAATATTGTACAACTTACAAATGATGTAGAAAAAGTTGTAAATGAATTAAATGAAACAACTCTTAAAAAAGAGGGTTTAAATATGAGATGGATATATGACCAAAGGCCATATATTGTAGGTTCAGTTGATTTAGTGCAACAAAATATTTTAGTTGGAGGACTCTTAGCTGTAATAATTTTAATACTATTTTTAAGAGCTGCTTCTCCAACAGCAGTTGTTGCTGTGGCAATTCCTATTTCAGTAATTGGAACATTTATTGTTCTATCGTGGCTAGGAAGAAGTTTAAATACTATTTCACTAGCTGGAATCTCCTTTGCTGTTGGTATGTTAGTTGATAGTGCAATTGTTGTATTAGAAAATATTGATAGACATAGAAAAGAAGGAATGAGTGTAAGTGATGCAGCTTACAAAGGAACAAAAGAGGTTTGGGGAGCTTTAGTTGCTAGTTCATCTACAACAATGGCTGTATTTATTCCAATTATCTTTTTACAAGATGAAGCAGGGCAGTTATTTAAAGATATTGCAATTGCTGTTACATCATCTGTGTTATTTTCTTTATTTGTTTCAATTACAGTTATTCCAATGCTTTGGAAAAAATTTGCAAGTATTTCAGGAAAAGAGCCAAGAGGTGATAGTTCATTAACAAGATTTGGAAATAAATTTGTAAATTTATTTATGAGAATAATTAAATGGTCATTAAAAACAACAATGAACAAGTTAATAACAATAGGAAGCTTAGGTATATTTTCAGCTTTAATTATTATCTCTTTATTTCCTAAAATGGATTATTTACCACAAGGAAATAAAAACTTAATTTTTAATATTTTGATAACACCTCCTGGTCTTTCTTATGAAGAAAGATATAACATGGGTGCATATTTGATGAAAAAAGTCGAGCCAAATATAAATAAAGATGTAGATGGAGTTCCAGGAATAAATAGAGCATTTTTTGTCTCTTTTGGAGATTTTAGTTTATTTGGTGCAACTTCAATGCATGAAAGCCGTGCAAGGGAATTAATACCATTTTTTAGACCAATTGTAAATTCACTTCCATCAGTATTTGGAGTATCTTTGCAATCAGGTGTTTTTGAAGATGATATTGGAGAGGGTAAAACAGTTAATATTGATATTAGTGGTGAAAAGATTGAGGATATTGCCAATGTAGGAACTCAATTATTTATGGCAGCTAGTGGAGCAATTTCGGGAGCACAAGTACGACCAGTTCCATCTATTGAGTTACTTTATCCAGAAGTGCGAATAAAACCAAATCAAGATGCTTTAAAAGCTCTAAATTTAAGTTCTAGTGATTTAGGTATTATGACTGATGTTTTAATGAGTGGAAGAAAAATATCAGACTTTGAACAAGATGGAAAGAAAAAAATAGATTTAGTTTTAAAAGCAAATGATGAGCAAATAAAAACTCCTGAAGATATTCTTTCAGCGCAAGTTGTTGTTCCAAATGGAGCATTAGTTCCAATGTCTTCACTTGCTAGTGCATTTGATACAACAGGAATTAGTGAAATTAGACACTTAGATGGAAAAAGAACTATTACTTTACAAGTAACACCACCTGTTAATATGACTATTCAAGAAACTATGACTATTTTAAGTGGTGCAATTGAAAGTATGGAAAAAGATGGAAAAATTTCAAAAAATGTTGAAATCGGAATAAGTGGAGCAGCTGATAAATTAACAGAAACAATTGGAATGTTAAGTATGAACTTTATTTTGGCTTTAATAATTATTTATTTATTAATGGCTGCATTATTTGGGAATTTCTTATATCCAATAGTTATTATGTTTACAGTTCCACTTGCAACTGCTGGTGGATTTATAGGACTTGCTTTAACAAATAAATTTATTGAGCCACAACCTTTAGATGTTTTAACAATGCTTGGATTTATTATTTTAATTGGAATCGTTGTAAATAATGCAATTTTAATTGTTCATCAAAGTTTAAATCTAATTAGAGATGAGGGTTATGAACATAAAGCAGCAGTTATTGAAGCTACAAGAACAAGAATTAGACCTATTTATATGAGTTCTCTAACTTCTATTTTTGGAATGTTACCATTAGTTTTAATTCCAGGTCCAGGAAGTGAGTTTTATAGAGGTTTAGGTTCAGTAATTACAGGTGGACTTACACTTTCAACGGTATTTACTATATTTGTTACACCGGCTCTTTTAATGTTTTTTATTAAATTAGAAAAAAGAGCAAATCCTGATGAAAAATCAGTTCAAAATGTAGATGTAAGTAAATCTTAAAAGGAAAATAGTTATGAAAAAAATAAAATTATTAACACTATCATTAACAGCTTTTTTAGCTGTTAATCTAAATGCTTTAAGTCTAGATGACGCTGTAAAAAAAGCATTAGAAAGCAATTTTGATATACAATCAAAAAATTATGATTATATTGAAAGTTTAGAGAATGTAAAGTCAAATAATGCAAACTATTTACCAAAATTAGATGCGTCTTATGGTTTTACAAATACTGATAAAGCAAATGCTGGATTTGAATCAGATGAAGGCGTTGCAAGTTTAAAATTGTCATACAATTTATTTAATGGTTTTAAAGATTTAGCGCTAAAAGAGTCATCTATTTACTTATCACAATCTTCGCAATATTCATTAAATGCCACAAAACAAGATATTGTTCTAAACACAAAAACAGCATATATAAACTATCTTGATAAACAAAATGCTTTAGATACTTATAAAAGTGCTTATATTTTGTTTCAAGAACAATATGAAGATTCTAAAAATAGATATGAACAAGGTTTAATTGCAAAAAATGATTTACTTCAAGTTCAAGTAAATATGTCAAGTGCAAAACAAAATGTGGTTAAAGCACAAGGTGATTTAAAAATCGCAAAATTCCAATTATCAAATATTTTAGGTGGAATTGATTTAGAAAATGAAACTATTGAAAAGCTAAATGAACAAGCTATTCAAAGTTCAGTTTATGATGAAAAACTACTTGAAAATAGAAGTGAAATTCAAGCTTTAAAAATGAATTTACAATCTATAAAAGAGTTAGAAAAATCTGCAAAAGCTGGGTATTATCCAAAAGTTGATGCTTCGGTTTCTCACAATAAATATTATGATGAATTATCTAAAAATATAGAAAATAAAGAAGAAAATCAAAATATTGCAAATGTAACTGCAACATGGAACTTATACAATGGAGGATATGATTCTTCTCAAACTGAAATTTATAAAATAAAATATCTTAATGCAAATTCAATTTTAAGTAAAACAAAACTTGATATTAAACTTCAATATGAAAATGCAAAATCAAATCTTGAAGTTGCCCTTGATAATCTTGAAACATCAAAATTAGCACTTCTTCAAGCTAAAGAAAATTACGGTATTGTAAAAAATAGATTTGATGAGGGTGTCTCAACAAGTACAGATTTAACAGATGCAAACTACTTATTAACTCAAGCAAAACAAGGATTTAATAGAGCCTATTTTGATAAATTCATTGCGATTTCTACACTTGATAGAATCATAGAAAAAGAGACTTATTAAAAAGAATTTTCAGATTTATACTACATCATAAAAGATAATTTTGTGATATAGTATAAAAATGAATCAAACTTTAAATATCAAATTTATTCTTTTTTTACTGTTATCATTGCTTTTTTTAGCACTTAATTCAATACTTTGTAAATTTGCCTTATCAAGCAATTTTATTGATGCTTACACTTTTACGATGTTTAGACTTTTTTTTGGCTCAATCACTCTTATTCTAATATTTTTTTATAAAAGAAAAAAAATATATTTCTCAAAAAAATCAAATTGGCTTAGTTCTTTGATGCTATTTTTATATGCAATATGTTTTTCATACTCTTTTTTAAATATAGATGCAGGAGTAGGGACTTTACTTCTTTTTGCTGTTGTTCAACTTGTAATGATAATATTTTCATTATTTCATAAAGAAAAAATAAATTTGCAAAAAATTGCTGGAATTGTTTTAGCAATGTTTGGATTGGTTTATCTTTTATATCCAAAAGAGAGTTTTGAACTCTCTTTATTTCATGCTTTTTTAATGATTATTGCTGGAATTTCTTGGGCAGTTTATACAGTTCTTGGAAAAAAATCTTCTGATTCTTTATATAACACAATGGATAATTTTACAAAATCTCTTATTTTTGTAGGGATATTTTATATTTTATTTCTACCTGAAAATACATTTATAACTCAAAAAGGTTTGATTTTGGCTTTTATATCTGGAAGTTTAACATCAGCAATTGGATATTTATTATGGTATGAAATATTGCCCAAAATGCAATTTATAACTGCTGGAATAATTCAATTATTTGTGCCAATTATCTCTATTATAATCAGTATTATCTTTTTAAATGAGAGCTTAACTTCAACGCTATTTTTATCAACAATGATGATATTTATGGGAATTTTACTCACGATTTTTTCAAGAAAACTTAATAAATAAAAAGAGACATCAAAGGATGTCTCTTAAAAAGTAGAATCTATTTTAGAATAATTTCAACTCTTCTATTTTTTGCATTAGATACATTATCAGCTGTTTTAACCAATGGAGCACTATCTCCATAATATTCAACTTTAATTAGAGATTTATCAGTCATATCTTTCATTAAGATACTAGCTACGCTTTGTGCTCTTTTAAATGATAGGGCTTTGTTATACTCTTTATCTCCTGCGCTATCACTATGTCCAATACATAGCACTTCTATAATATCATTGTCTTTAATTAGTTGATTGACATTTTTTATTTCTGCTATTTGAGTTTTATTTAACTCTGCACTATTATTAGGAAAATAAAATAAAATGCTTTGAGGTTTTTTTGGTAAAGCATTTAAAACTTCTGCATATTTTGTTTCAACAACTTTTTCTGTTTCAACTTTTTTTTCTATTTCACCTCTTTGCGAAATATTTAATGATGAATAAGCAGTATCAATATTATACTTTACACCTTTATTATCAGCGATTGAAATAACTCCTGTTTTGCCACCTTCTTCAGGTAATAATGTTATTTGAGTACCTTTTGCAGAACAACCTGAGAAAATAAAAACTCCAATTAACATACAAAATGATATTAAATATCTCATTCTTTAGCCTCCACTACAAAATATGTACCTCTAATCCCAATTGATGCTGATTTAGTTTTTATTGTCATTGCTTCAGGATTTATTTTTGGTATTAGACCTGTGATACAAGCCATAGTTCCTTTTAAAAGATTACTTCCAAATTTTACTTTTTTATCTGCTGGTTCAAATAGATATTCATCAACTGAAAATTCAGAATTAGAACCAATTGAAATTAATGTATTATCTTCAAAAATAAGACCAATTGTACTATTAGTACTTGTATTAATAATATCTTTTACAAAAATCTTATCGCCAACTTTTAAGGCACTTACTTTTTTACTCTCATGAGTAACATTAACTTCACCTTTAACGGATTTTACTAAGGCAACTGATTGTGCAGATAATAGAGTTGGTATGCTTATCAACAATATAAATAAAGCAAAAAACTTTTTCATAGCTCCCCTTTTTATTAAGTATAATTTGTTCTAATTATACTTAATAAAATAAATATTTATGACATTAAGGAATAGTTATTATTAATTATTCTCTTTAGGTTTTGAAGGTAAGTTTTCTATTCCTTTAAAATGATCATGCCATTTTAATTGAGAAGGTACATTTGTTGAAGTATCAGCTTTATTATTTACTTCAAAATTAATAGCAGTTACTGGAGGTTTTTTTTCAAGATATATAAATGCAATTGTTAAAACAATAGCACTAAGAATTAGTTTGATAATAAAATATTTTAAATCTTTCATGTAAATATTGTTACATTGTTTTAATTAAAATATCCTATATATTAAGAAGAAAGTTTAAGAATCTCAAAAGAGATTCTTAATGTTTAACTTTGATATTATTTTTTTTGATTGTTTCCATTAGTTTCATAATCCCAGCAATCTTTTCTTCTTCTTTTTTAATATTATCTTCACTATTAAGAGTGAAGATTTCCATTTTTTTATCTAAATAACTTGTATTAAAAGTTCCATTGATGAAATCTTCATCCCTTACAATTTCTCTATGAAGTGGAATATTTGTAGGGAATCCCTCAATATAAAATTCATCTAAAGCTCTTTTAGCTTTTTTAACTGCACCTTCCCAAGTTAATGCCCAAACAATTAGTTTTCCAATCATTGAGTCATAATTTGCAGGAACTTTATATCCAGTATAAATACTTGTATCAAGTCTTACTCCTGGACCTCCTGGAGTTAAATATTTACTTACAGTTCCAGTTCCTGGCATGAAGTTTTTTTGTGGATTTTCAGCATTTATTCTAAATTCAATAGCATAACCTCTAAATTGAATCTCTTCTTGTAAAAATTGTAATTTATCACCCTCAGCAATTTCAATCATTCTTTGAATAATATCAACACCTGTGATTGTTTCAGTTACTGGATGCTCAACTTGAACTCTTGTATTCATCTCAATAAAATAGATATTATCCTGAGCATCAACTAAAAATTCAACAGTTCCTACACTTTCGTAACCTAATTTAAACATTGCTTTTGTAGCAATTCTATAAAGTTCTTTTCTTGTTTCGTTATTAAGTCTTGGACTAGGTGCAATTTCGATAACTTTTTGGTGTCTTCTTTGGATAGAACAATCTCTTTCACCTAAATGAAGAACATTTCCATATTTATCAGCGATAACTTGGATTTCGATATGTCTTGGATTTTCAACATATTTTTCAATGAAAACTTCATCTCTTCCAAAATATTTCATTGATTCATTTGTAGCACTTTCAAACATCTCTTTAAAATCTTTTTCAGCTTTTACAATTCTCATCCCACGTCCACCACCACCAAATGCAGCTTTGATGATTACAGGAAAACCAATTTCTCTTGCAACTTTTTCACCTTCGTGAATACTAACTACTGGTTCATCAGTTCCTTCAAGTACTGGAACACCAACTTTCTTCATAGCAACTTTAGAAGCCATTTTATCACCAAAAAGTTCTATGTGTTCAGGTTTTGGTCCAATGAAAATAATTCCATTTTCTTCACATGCTCTTGCAAAATCAGCATTTTCACTTAAAAATCCATAACCTGGGTGAATAGCATCACAATCTGCTTTTTTAGCAATTGAAATAATTCTGTCATAATCAAGATATGCTTGAATTAAATCACCCATGATTGGATAACATTCATCAGCTTTTCTAACCCAAATACCCTCAACATCAACTTCTGAAAATATAGCAACACTTCCAATTTCTAGCTCTTTACAAGCTCTAATGATTCTAAGAGCTATTTCACCTCTATTTGCAATAAGTACTTTTTTTATCTTTGCCATCTGGTTTGCCTTTTAAATAAATGTTTTTTAATCTGGGGAAATTGTAGAGTTTTTTTTAATTTTAATCTTCTTAATTACTGCTGTAATAATTGTTTGTTATTGCTAAATATACTATTTATTATTGCTCTAATTTGTGTTGATAAGTAATTTATATAAATTATTTAATTATGATTTATATTTAGTATAATATTTTATTAGTTTTAAAAGAATAGAAAAAGGAATTTATAGATGAAAGAAGTATTGCAAACACAAAACAGTTTTTATCATGATATTAAATCTATTTTACAAATAGCAAGAGACAATGCCTATAAATCTGTAAATTTTATAATGGTAGAAGCTTATTGGAATATTGGTAAAAAAATAGTAGAAGTTGAACAAAATGGAGAAACAAAAGCAAAATATGGCTCAAATCTTATAAGTGAATTATCAAAACAGCTAATAGTTGATTTTGGAAGAGGCTTTAATACAACTAATTTAAAAATGATGAGACAGTTTTATTTGATTTTTCCAAATCGTCACACACTGTGTGACCAATTGAGTTGGAGTCATTATCGACTTATTATGAGAATTGAAAATGAAAATACTAAGAATATATTTTAATTATGGCAAATCTGCCATAATTAAATCTCAAATAGAATTTAATGACAATTTGATAAACGAGAGCTTTTCAAAAATTTAAAGAATTAAGAAGCTTATAAAATTGTTGTTAGTCAAATGAGAAAAAGTTTTAAAGTTAAAAAATGATATAAAAAGATAAAATTAAATAAAAAAATATTAGGGAAATAAAAATTAAAATGAAAGAGTTTATCCCCTCAAAATTACCTTTAAAAAAAGATATAGAAACAAAAGAGATTTTAAGAGCCACAATAAGAGCACATAAAACATTAGCTGAATTAAAAGGTATTGCAAACTCTTTACCAAATCAAAAAATTGTAATAAATACTTTAGTTTTACAAGAAGCTAAAGATAGTAGTGAAATTGAGAATATTATTACAACTTATGATGAAATTTATCGTTCAGATATTTCAGATAGTTTTATAAATAGTGATATAAAAGAGGTTCAAAATTATAAAGATGCTTTGTATTTAGGTTTTGAGATTATTAAAACTAAAAAGTTTTTAACTATAAATCACATAAAAGAAATTCAATCAACTTTAGAAAAAAATGATGCAGGTTTTAGAAAACAAAGTGGAACAGTATTAAAAAATCCAACAACTGGAGAAATAAAACTAATTCCACCTCAAAATCCAAAAGATATTGAAGAACTTATGACGAATTTGGTTGATTATATAAATGATTCAAGTTTAGAAGATTTTGATAGTTTAGTAAAAATGGCGATTATTCATTATCAATTCGAATCAATTCATCCTTTTTATGATGGAAATGGAAGAACTGGAAGAATCATAAATATCTTATATTTGGTTTTAGAAAATTTGTTAGATGTTCCTATTTTGTATTTGAGTAGATATATTATTAAAAACAAAGCAGATTATTACAGACTATTAAATGATGTTAGTTTTAACGATGGGTTGAATAACTGGATTTTATTTATATTAAAAGGTATTGAGGAAATTTCAAAAGAGACAATTAAAACAATAAAAAATATAGAAAATCTTATGAATGAAACTAAAAACATAATAATAGAGCAAAAACCAAAAATATATAGTAAAGATTTACTAGAAGCACTTTTTTATCATCCTTACACAAAAAGAGCTTTTATAGAAGAACAACTAAATGTTTCAAGACCAACTGCAACTAATTATCTTAATGAGTTAGAAAAACTAGGAATCCTTTCAAGTAAAAAGATAGGAAAAGAAGTTTTTTATGTACATAATAAACTGTTTGAATTATTCAAAGACATGTAAAGAAAATGATAAAATCTTTACATGTTATTTTTATATGTAAAGAAAATAGCAAAATTTTTACATATAAAAAATTAGAAAAGGAAATTTATAATGTTTTCAAATATGAAACCAGCAGAAAAAAGACTTTTAGAAGCTTGTCAAAAAGGTGAAATACTTGACTTGGGAAATGAGCGACCAAAAGTAAAAATAGATGACAATGAGATAAGAGGAGAGTTTCTAAGAACTTTGATTTTGAGTGATAATCAAGAGATAGAAGAAAGTAATAAAAGATATATTTTAAAAATAGACCCAAAAGGAATAAGATTTAGTGGTGTATATATAAGTGGGATATTTGATTTTTCATTTTGTAGTACAGATTTACCATTTAAATTTGAAAATTCAATTTTTGACAAAAAAATAGATATGTCTAATTCAAAACTTAAATATATAAAACTTGATGGTTCTGAAATTAATGAGTTATATGGACAAAGTTTAATTTGTGATAGTGATTTTTGCTTGAAAAATAAATTTAAAGCTAAAAAAGAAATAAATCTTGATACAGCAATTATTAGAGAAAATTTAGAGTTAACAGATGGAGTTTTTGAAAATATAAATTTGTCTAGAGTGGAAGTTGGGAAAAGTTTATTTTTAAATTCTAAGTTTATTGCAAAAGGTGATTTAAAGCTTAAATCATCAAAAATAGGTGGTAGTTTGTATTTTTCTGGCGGAAAATTTAAAACAATAGAAAGCAATAAGATTTGGATATGTGGTTCAGTATTTTTAAGAGATGGTTTTGAAGCAAGTGGAGAAGTAAATTTTCACTCTTGTTTTATAGGTAAATCTTTTATATTTTCAAACTCAAATAAAATTGCATCTTTGATTTTAAATTCTGCACAAATATCAAGATTGAATTTTGATATTTCTAATGTTAAAAATATAGATTTAGATGGATGTGTTTATGAGCATTTAAATTCCATTATATTTTCCCAATTAGTTGAAAAAATGCCCAAAGAAGATAATTTTAAACCACAACCTTACAAACAATTAGCAAAAGTTCTACGAAATATGGGACATAATGAAGATGCTAATAATATTATGATTAAATATAATGATGAACTTAGAAAAAAAGATTTTCTTACTTGTGATAGATTATTTATATCTATTTTAAAATGGATATACGGAAAAACTGCTGGATATGGTTACAAACCTATGAAAGTTTTAGGGACAATGTTCATAGTTTGGTTTCTTTGTAGCTTATTTTATTGGAAAGCTTCAAGTGTTGCAGTTTTTGCACCAAGTAATCCTTTAATTTTTCAATATAAAGATTATAAGGTTAAAATTGCAGATGAAGGTACAGTAATTGGAGATTTTTTTAATAGTAAAGATTACAAATGCACAGATGATACAATTGAATGTAATAATTGGACAAATAGTAAACTACTTGATGAAGAATACACAACATTCAATCCTTTTATGTATTCATTAGATGTGATATTACCAATCGTTGATTTACAAGTAGAGAAAGATTGGGGACAATATGTCTCTTCAAACAATTGGACACTCAATGATTTTACTCGTTGGATAATGTGGTTTGAAATATTATTTGGTTGGATTTATAGTTTAATTTTAGTAGCTATTTTATCTGGACTTGCAAAAAATGAGAAAGACTAAGAAGTATGGGAACTATGCCCTAAAACGGCATAGCTGCTCCACTTGCTCCCATGATTTCTTTTGCATCTTCACTCATCATTGATGGATCCCATGGTGGAGAAAACACAAGTGTTACTTTTGCTTCATCAACTTCATCAACAGCTAATGTTACATATTTTACTTGCTCAAGTAGGCTTTCTGCTACTGGACAAGTTGGGCTTGTTAGTGTCATTGTGATTGTACAATGTAAATATCTATCTTTTTGTTCAAACTCTATGTTATAAATCAATCCCAAATCATAAATATTTGATGGGATTTCTGGGTCATATACTTTTTTTAAATTTTCTATTATTTTTTCTTCTATACTTTTTAAATCAAAAATTGTTTCCATTTTTTATCCTTTATGCATTTAGCGCATACTCTTTAATTTTTTTCATCATTCCAATAACTCCACTTTGTCTATTTGGAGTTATAACATCACTTAGTTTTAATTCATGGACAATATCCATATCAATCTCTTTTAACTCTTCAACTGTTGAGTCTGAAAAGATTTTTAATATCATATAAACTAAACCTTTTACGATTATTGCATCGCTTGTTCCATGAAAATATAGTTTTCCATCTTTTAACTCATGGGTTAACCAAACTTGTGAGGTACAACCATGAACTATATTTGCTGGGATTTTGTCACTTTCATTAAATTCTTCTAGTTTTTTTCCTAAATCTATAATATATTCATATTTTGATAATTCATCTTCAAAGAAATCTAAATCTTCTTTTATATCATTTACTCTTTGCTCGATAGTATTCAATTTTAATCCTTTAACATACTTAATGCTTTTTTTAATGCCTCAATTAATTTATCAACATCTACATAGTCATTATAAAAAGCAACAGAAACTCTAATAGTTCCTCTAATTCCTAACTTTTTCATAATAGGTTGAGCACAATGATGTCCAACTCTTACCGCTACATTCATTTTATCAATCAAAATTCCAATATCATCGTGAACTATTCCCTCAAAATTGAAACTTCTACTTCCTATACAATCTTTTGTGTCATTGTAAAAAACAATCCCAGGAAGTTTTGCCAACTCTTCATCAAGAAATTTAAAAACATTTTTTTCAATGCTTTCGATATTTTCATATTTCACATAATTTAAATACTCTAAAGCTTTTCCAAATCCTATAACACCTGCAATATTTTGCGTTCCTGCTTCAAATTTGTAAGGAGAATCAAGTAAAGTTGAATGATTATAATCAACTTCTTGGATTGTAGCACCACCTGTTTGGTAAGCTTTTACATCTTTTAAATATTTTTCTTTTACATAAATAGCTCCAACTCCTGTTGGTGCAAAAGTTTTATGTCCTGAAATTGCAAAAAAATCAACATCAAGGTCTTGAACATCAACTTTGAAGTGAGCTAAACTTTGAGCTCCATCTATCATAATAATTGCTCCATATTCATGGGCTAATTTTGCTATTGTTTTTATATCATGGATTTTTCCAAAGGCATTTGAAACATGAGTGATACTTACAAAAGCATTTGGATTTGCTTTTAAAAGTTCTTCAAAATGTTCTAGGTCAAAATCTAAATTATCATTACAGCTTACAACTTCAAGACCATTTCCCAAACTTCTTCCTTGCATATGCCAAGGAGTGATATTTGAGTGATGTTCCAAAGAAGAGATAATCACTGTTTTAAAATCTTTTGCAAAAGAAGAAGCAATAAAGTTTAAAGACTCAGTTACACCTTTTGTGAAAATTATCTCTTCATTTTTTGAAGCATTTATAAACTCTTTTAATAAAACTCTTGTTTTTTCAAACTCTTGAGTTGCTTTATTTGCATGACCAAAATTACTTCTATGAGTATTTGCACAATATGTTTCGTAGTATTCAACTTGCGAATCAATTACACTTTTTGGTTTTTGCGTTGTTGCTCCATTATCCAAATAAACTGTTTTAGAATTTTGGAAATATGGAAAGTCCTTTTTAAACATATTTTTCCCTTTTGTAAGTTTCAATAAATTCTTTTATTATCTCATCTTTTATATTAGATTTTATTGTATTTTCAAAAGCTTCAAGTAACATATCATATGCTTGCTCTTTTTTTATTCCTCTTGATTGAAGATATAAAAGTTGTTCTTTGTTTAAACTTCCTGTTGTAGTCCCATGACTAGCTTCTAATTCATCAATTAAAATTTCAAGATGAGGTTGAGCAATAATAGTTGCATCATCACTTAATAAAATAGTGTCACAATTTTGGAAAGCTTTTGAGAATAGGGCACTTGGATTTACTATTGATTTTGCTTTAAATACAGCTTTTGAACTATCTTTTAAACTATGTTTGAAGTTTATATTACTATTTGAACTTTTTTCATTGTGAATAGTTTTTATTAGATTTGAAGTCGCTGCATTTGAAAAAAGTTTTATCAAAGCATTTAATTCATAGTTTACATTTTCATTATTGATAATATTTTCAAAACTATTTACTATAAATCCATCTCCAAAATCAAAGTTGAAAAGCTCTAGGTTTGAACTATTCTTTTGTTCAACTGCAAGGGCAAAAGTCATTGAATTTGAAATATTTATATCTTGAACTTTTACATACTCTAAAGAAGCATTTTCTTCTAATTGTATTTTTCTATTAACTGCATAAAAACTGTTTTCAGAAGAGTTCACAAAAACTTCAACAATACTTGCTTTTATATCTTTTTTTACTTCTATTTTCAAAGAGTTTGTATAAAGTGTTTCACTTTGTTTTAATTTATGAATTAAGAAAATAGGTTCAGCAATATTTTTATTTATTGTTAAAATTGTTTGTTTATCATCTAAACTTCTTGTAATATCAAATAAAACTGATTCATATTTCTCTTTATCAACAGTAGTTTCTAAACCCATAATATCAAGTTCATAACTTTGTTTATCTGCAAATTCATAAGAAAAAAGTGAATCAAAATTTATTTTCAAAAACTCTTCGTCTTTTTTATTTGGAAGGTTTATCCCTTTGATTTCATTTATTATTAACATCATTTATTCCTATTGCTTCGTAACCTTTTTCATCAAGTTCTAAAGCTAAGCTATAATCTCCTGTTTTTACAATTTTCCCATCATTTAAAATATGTACAAAATCAGGTTTTATCAACTCTAATAATCTATCATAGTGCGTAATCATTAATACAGATCTTTTTCCATCAAGCATAGAGTTTATTACATTTGCAACAGTTTTAATAGCATCTACATCAAGACCTGAATCTATTTCATCAAGCATGATTAAATCAGGTTGAAGCATTAAAAGTTGAATTAATTCATTTCTTTTTTTCTCCCCACCACTAAAACCATCATTTAAATCTCTTTGTAGAAGTTTTCTATCAATATTATATTTTGCTGTCTCTTCTTTGATAAGTTTTAAAAACTCCATTGCATCAATTTCTGGAAGTCCTGCATACACTCTTTTAGCATTGATTGCTGTTTTTAAAAAGTAGCTATTGTTAACGCCTGCAACTTCAACAGGAGATTGGAAACTCATAAAAATTCCCTCATTTGCTCTTTGTGTTACATCAAGGTCTAATAAATTTTTCTTTTTATATGTAATTTTCCCCTCAGTCACAACACAATCATAATGAGCACTTAATGTTTTCACTAAAGTTGATTTTCCAGCTCCATTTGTTCCCATTAAAGCATGAACTTCGCCTTCTTTAATCTCTAAATTTATACCTTTTAATATCTCTTTATCATTTATATTTACTTTTAAATCTTCTATTTTTAATAATGTATTTTTTTTCATAATTTATCCCACACTTCCTTCTAATGATATACTTAATAACTCTTTTGCTTCTGCTGCAAACTCCATTGGTAACTCTTTTAAAACCTCTTTACAAAAACCATTTACAATCATGGCAATTGCATCTTCTTCATTTATTCCTCTTTGTGAAAGGTAAAAAAGTTGTTCATCAGAGATTTTTGAAGTTGTTGCTTCATGTTCAATGTTTGCACTACTGTTTCTGATTTCATGATATGGATAAGTATGCGCATGGCATTTATTTCCAATCAATAATGAATCACACTCTGAAATATTTCTAGCATTTGAAGCGCTTTTCCCAACTCTTACTAATCCTCTGTAAGCATTTCTTCCATGCATTGCAGAGATTCCTTTTGAGATGATTGTAGATTTAGTATTTTTACCTAAATGAACCATTTTTGTTCCAGTATCTGCTTGTTGTGCTTTTGAAGCAATTGCAACTGAATAAAACTCTCCTACACTATTATCACCTGCAAGTATGCACGATGGATATTTCCATGTTATGGCACTTCCCGTTTCTACTTGTGTCCAAGAAATTTTAGAATTATCACCTTTACAGATTCCTCTTTTTGTAACAAAGTTTAGAATTCCACCTTTTCCATTGTCATCACCTGGAAACCAGTTTTGAATAGTTGAATATTTAATTTGACCATTTTTTAAAGCAACTAACTCAACAACAGCTGCATGAAGTTGTCTCTCATCTCTTGTTGGTGCTGAACAACCTTCATTATATGAAACATAAGAGTTTTCATCACAAATGATTAAAGTTCGCTCAAATTGTCCAGTATCTAAGGCATTTATTCTAAAGTAAGTTGATAATTCCATTGGACATCTAACATTTGGTGGAATATATACAAAACTTCCATCTGTGAAAACTGCACTATTTAAACAGGCAAAATAGTTATCTACAACAGGAACTACACTTGCTAAATACTCTTGTACAAGTTGAGGATATTTATGTGCTGCTTCACTAATTGAGCAAAATATGATTCCTAGTTTTTCAAGTTCACCTTGATATGTAGTTTTTACAGAAACAGAATCAAACACTGCATCAACTGCAACTCCTTTTACACCTGCAAGTTGTTTTTGCTCTTCAAGTGGAATTCCTAATTTTTCATATGTCTTTAAAATCTCAGGATCAACTTCGTCTAAAGAGTCCAAAGCTTTTTTAGGTGCAGAATAATATGCTATATCTTGATAATCTATTTTAGGATAATCTAAATGTGCCCAAGATGGTTCTTCCATTTTTTGCCATTTTTTGTAAGCTTTTAATCTAAAATCTAAAAGCCAAGCTGGCTCGTCTTTTTTTGCTGATATTGCTCTAATTACATCTTCATTTAAACCTTTTGCAAAAGTGTCACTTTCTATTAAAGTTTCAAATCCTAGTTTATAATCTTTGTTAATAATATCTTCTAATTGTTTATTGTCACTCATAATTGACTCCAATTTATTTTGTTTATACTTGTTAAAATAATTAAATAGGATAAAATCTATCCTGTTTAAAATTCTAGCACAAAGTAATTAAAAAAGCATAATAAAATTTATAAATAGATTATAGTATTTCAAAGTTAATAGAGTTATTTATCAAACTTTAAATATAATAAGATTTCAAAAGAAAATAGATTAGAAATAGCTTTAATTCTTTAAAAATGTTACTTTCTGAAATAGAAAATAACACTAAATCTTAATTAAGACTATTTTTATCCTGTTTATATTAGAATGCTGAAAAGTTTTACAAAATGCAAGTATATTTTTAGGAATAGTTCTTGCATAGGATAAGATTAAAAAATATAGGAACAATTATGGAAGTTTATTTAGATAATAACGCAACAACAATAGTAGACCCAAAAGTTTATGAAGAGATGAAACCATTTTTTTGTGATATTTACGGAAACCCAAATTCATTACATAAGTTTGGAGCAGGAACTCATCCAAAAATGGTTGAAGCCTTAAATTTTTTATATGAAGGAATTAATGCATCAGATGATGATGACATTATTATTTGTTCAAATGCAACAGAAAGTATTAATACAGTTATAAAAGGTATTTGGATAGATAAAATTTTAAATGGTGACAAAAAACACATTATTACAAGTGAAGTAGAACACCCAGCGGTAACTGCTACATGTAGATTCTTAGAAACTCAAGGAGTTTCTGTAACTTATCTTCCTGTAAATGAAGATGGAGTTTTAGAAGCTAGTTCTGTAAGAGATTTTATAAAAGAAGATACAGCTCTTGTATCAATTATGTGGGCAAATAATGAAACAGGTAAAATCTTCCCAATTAAAGAAATTGGAGCTATTTGTAAAGAGTTTGGCGTTCCATTTCACACAGATGCAACTCAAGCTATTGGAAAAGTAGTAGTAGATGTTCAAGATGCAAATGTAGATTATTTATCTTTTTCAGCTCATAAATTTCACGGACCAAAAGGTGTTGGTGGATTATATGTAAGAAAAGGTTTTAGTTTAACTCCATTATTGCATGGTGGTGAGCAAATGGGTGGATTAAGAGCTGGAACTGTAGATGTTGCATCAATGGTAGGAATGGGTTGGGCTATGAAACTTGCAACTTCAACTATGGCAATAGCTTATGAAAAAAATCATGTTAGCAAATTAAGAGATAAATTAGAAAATGCAATTTTAGAATTACCAGAAACTGTAGTAATTGGTGGAAAAGATAATAGAACACCAAACACAACTTTAATCTCTTTTAGAGGTGTTGAGGGTGAATCTATGCTTTGGGATTTAAATCAAAATGGAATTGGAGCAAGTACAGGAAGTGCGTGCGCTAGTGAAGATTTAGAAGCAAATCCAGTAATGAACGCATTTGGAAGTGATAGTGAGTTAGCTCATACGGGTGTTAGATTCTCTTTAAGTAGATTTAATACAGAAGAACAAATTGATTATGCGATTGATGTTATCAAAAATGCAGTTACAAGACTAAGAAATATTTCAAGTTCTTACGCTTATGCACCATCAAATCATAAATCAGCTTTATAATAAAAAATAGAATAAAAAGGAAAATACGATGGCAAAAAATAATTTAATTAGCGGATCAATTTGGGATGAGTACTCAAATCAAGTTGTAAATAGAATGAATAATCCAAAACACCAAGGTGAAATCACAGAAGAAAGAGCAGCTGAATTAGGAGCAAAACTAATCGTTGCAGATTTTGGAGCTGAATCATGTGGTGATGCTGTAAGACTTTATTGGGCGGTTGAAGAATCAACAGATAAAATCTTAGAATCAAAATTCAAATCTTTTGGTTGTGGTACTGCAATCGCATCTTCAGATGTTATGGCAGAACTTTGTATTGGAAAAACAGTTGATGAAGCTGTAAAAATTACAAATATTGATGTTGAATTTGCTTTAAGAGATAATGCAGATACACCAGCAGTTCCACCTCAAAAAATGCACTGTTCAGTTATGGCTTATGATGTTATCAAAAAAGCAGCAGCTGATTATAAAGGTGTTGATATGGATTCTTTTGAAGAAGAACAAATCATTTGTGAATGTGCAAGGGTTTCATTAGCAACTTTAAAAGATGTAATTAGAATTAATAAATTAACAACAGTTGAGCAAATTACTGATTATACAAAAGCTGGTGCATTTTGTAAATCATGTATTAAACCAGGCGGACATGAAGCTAAAGATATTTATTTAGTAGATATTTTAAAAGACATGACAGCTGAAATGGAACAAGAAAAATTAAAAACAGCAGCAGACGCAAGTGCATCTGGTGAATTAACATTTGATAAAATGACATTAGTTCAAAGAATTAAAGCTATTGATTCTATATTAGATTCAGATATTAGACCAATGCTTGTAATGGATGGTGGAAATATGGAAATTATTGATATCAAAGAAAACTTACCTCATTATGATTTATATATCAGATATTTAGGTTCTTGTTCTGGATGTTCGTCTGGAAGTTCAGGAACTTTATATGCAATCGAATCTGTATTACAACAAAAAATTGATGAAAACTTAAGAGTTTTACCAATTTAATTTTTTCAAAAATAGAAAATATAAAAGGCTCGTGCAAGTTGCATGAGCCTTTTTTTATAGATTATAAAGAATAGTAATTGCCACAAAACTTAAGAAAAGGGCAGAGACTTTTTCTATTAAACTAATATAATTATTAAAAATCCTTTTTACATTTTCCAAACTAATTATATACACAATAAATATATCCCAAAGTAATACTGCCAAAAACATCCAAACTGCATAAATTGTTTGAATAAAATAGGGTGTAGATTTTTCAACAGTGATTGAAAACATAGTAAAATAAAAAATAAAGTTTTTTGGATTTAATATTGCACTTAAAAATCCTTTAATAAAATCGTTAACTAATCTACTGTTTTTTTCATGTTTAATAGAATTTTCAAATAAATCCCTTTTTCTTGAATTAATCAAATAATATGAAATATAAAACAGATAAATACTTCCCAAAATCTTTAGAGAATTAAATACATAAATATTTTCTTTTATAATCATAATTCCAAAAAGTGCCAATAATATATAAAGCAAATTTGAAATGGCAATACCAAAAGCTGTAATAATTCCAGCTTTTTTTCCATATTTTAGTGTTGAATTTATAATAATAAAAAAATCAACGCCAGGGCTTATTAGCGCTAAAAAATGAGCAATTGCCAAAAGCAAAAAATCTTGTAAATATAGTTGTAAATCCATAAAATTCCTTTAAAAAAAGGATTGTATGAAAATCTAAAAATTAATTATTGTACAAAATTGTCTTGGTATTGTTTTGGAGTAATTGCAACAATCTTTTTGAAATTTCTATGAAAATGGCTTTGGTCAAAAAAACCACACTCAAGTGCAGTTTGTGAAATACTCATTCTACTTTTTAATAAATCTTTTGCAAATTCAATTTTTAGATTTATAAAATATGAATGAACAGGAATATTTAGCTCTTTTTTAAAAAGTTTAGTTATATAAAAAGTTGAAAGATTAAACTCTTTTGATAAGTCACTTAAACTAATATCTTCTTTTATATTTGTGTGAAGAAACTTTGTAATATTAGTAATAATCGAAGAATCTTTTATCTCAATAACAAAAGTGCTATTGTACTTTTTGTATAAAGAAGTGAAAAAATCAATTAAAAAATACTCTTTTTTCGAAACTAGAGCATTTGAAAATAGTAGTTCACATAATTTTATAAATTTGTTATAAGTTGTTTTATTGTTTATTAACTCTTTTTGAAAGGGAATAAATTCTTTTATATTTGGAAAAATACTTTTTTGGATATTAAAACACCAATCCTTTGACAAATATAACATATATAATTTATTTGCAATTTTGTTGTTACTATTACAACTATGTATTGTATTTGGATTTATTATTGCCACTTGATTTTTTGAAAGGCTAAAACTCTTATTTTTATTTATATAAGTTCTTTGGCCATTTAATATAGCTCCAATTGATAAACTATTGTGAATATGCTCTTTATAACAATTATTTGAATTTGAGTATCTAAGTTCTAAATATTCTAGTTTTTTATGGGTAAAATATAGTGTTTTATTCATGATTAAGACTTTCTTTAATTAGATGTAGTGTATTCATATATTTATTAAAAATTAATTAGTATAATAATCTATTAATTATTTTATTCTATTATGTAGTTATAAAAAAGTAAGGAGTTGTAAATGTTTGCAATATATAATAATCCTGATGTTGATTTTAAAGGTACAAATAATGATTTATATGCTCTAAAAGATGTGGCAAGAGTTAATAAAACTTACTTAAACCCAGATGAGCAAACTTTTGATAATCTTATAAAACATCAGAATAATGAGAAACAACATAATGATTCAATTAACGAGGCTTTAAATTCATATAAGAAAATGGCTAAAATTGATACCTCTGAAATGATATTTCATGTAAAAGATATTATGACAAAAGATTGTGTTTATATTGACTCAATATCAACTATTCAAGAAGTTTATGATGTAATGGAAGAGTTTAAAATTAAACAGTTACCAATTGCAACTTTTGGTAAAAAAATATTAGGAATGATAGATAAAGAGATAATTTTAAATCTTTTGATGAATGATATAGAAAATAGTAAAAATATTTTAGAAAAAAAGATTGAAGATATATACATACCACAACTAATTACAGCTGACCCAATAACTGATATAAGAAGAGTTGCAAAAGTAATGGTTGATTTCAAATTACATGCTGTTCCTATTGTTGATGAAAATGATATTTTAATTGGAATTGTTTCAAAAACAGATATTATAAAAGCTATATCACATATTCCTCATTTGCAACTTTGGTCATAACCAAACTTTGATGTGTTGAACTAATATCACTTGTGTTATAATGTTGCCTTAATTTTAAGGCAATATTATAATTTTAGGGAAATCAATGGCAAATCAAAACAATCAAATTTTAAAAAATACAAATGCTCAAATATTAGATGAATTTAATGCTTCAATAATGTTTGATAAAGAGCTTTATGCACAAGATATCAGAGGTTCAATTGCTCACTCACAAATGTTAGCAGAACAAGGTATTTTAACTATTGAAGAACAAAAAGCAATTGAAACTGGACTTTTACAAGTAAAAAATGAGATTGAAAGCGGAGAGTTTAAATTTTCACTTGCATATGAAGATATTCATATGGCAGTTGAAACAAGACTTACTGAAATCATAGGAGAGCCAGGAAAAAGACTTCACACTGCACGAAGCAGAAATGACCAAGTAGCAACAGATTTTAGACTTTATGTTCAAGATAAATCATTAAGTATAAAAGCACAATTAAAAGAGCTAGTTGATACTTTTGTGTCTGTTGCATCAAAACATACAACTACACTAATCCCTGGCATGACTCACTTACAACATGCTCAACCTCTTAATTTTGGTTATCATTTGTTAGCTTATGCAAATATGTTTAAAAGAGATTTTGAAAGATTTGAAAGTTCTTATGAAAGAAATAACTATTGTCCTTTAGGAAGTGCTGCACTTGCAGGAACTCCACATAATATAAATAGAGAGTCAACTTCAGAAAAATTAGGATTTAATTCTCCAACAGCACATGCTATGGATACAGTTTCAGATAGAGATTTTGCCCTAGAAATTTTATTTAATATAAGTACAGCAATGATGCATATAAGTAGAATTGCAGAAGAACTTATTTTATGGTCATCTTATGAATTCCAATTTGTAAGAATGAGTGATGAATATGCAACAACAAGCTCAATTATGCCACAAAAGAAAAACCCAGATGTTCCTGAATTATTAAGAGGAAAAACTGGTCGAGTTTATGGAAATCTTATTTCACTTCTTACTGTTATGAAAGGTTTACCACTTGCATATAATAAAGATACACAAGAAGATAAAGAGGGAGTTTTTGATTCAGTTAAAACTATGGAAATTTCTATTTCTATTTTAAATGAAGTAATAAAAACTATGATTGTTAATGTAGATAAAATGCAAAATGCTTGTAAAATTGGACATTTGAGTGCAACTGATTTTGCTGATTATTTAGTTCAAAAACAAAATATGCCATTTAGAACAGCTTATTATTTAACAAAAGATGTAGTTTCAAAAGCAAATAGTTTAAATAAAGATATTAGTGAATTAAATATTGATGAAATAAGAAGCTCAAATGAAGAGTTAAAAGATATTAATGAAGAAATTTTAATGTTTTTAGATTTAAGAAACTCTATGAATGCAAGAACATCATTAGGTGGGACATCAACAAGTCAAACACTTAGTCAAATAGAAGTTTTTAAAAATTGGTTAAATAGATAGAAAAAGAATAAGATGAGGAAATCTCATCTTATTTATGAAAAGTTATCTTAGTAAGAATTTTTTTGTTAATTTAAATAGATTTGAAATATCAGTTTTTCCAACAAATCCATCAACACCTACTTGACTCATTTTCCCTCTTACAGCATCTGTTGTCATTGAAGAGTTTACGATAACCGGAATATGTGCTAAGTTTTTATTGTTTTTAATAAATGAAGCAACTTGGTAACCATCAGTTCCTGGCATTTCAATATCAGTAATTACCATACCAATTTTATCTGGATTTAACTCTTCTAATCTTTTTATTAAAAGTGTTCCATTTGCATAAATTTCATAATCAAGTCCAGATTCTTCAAAGAATTTACTTAAAACTTCTCTTGCAACTCCTGAATCTTCTGCTGCTAAGATTATTTTTTCTGAATGAAGTTTTTCATCAACATATTTTTTAACTTCATCTGAACCATCATCTGTCCAGTGAATATCTCTTAATAGTTGTTCAGCATTAAATACAGTACAAAGTTCATCTTTATTATTTACTTTTACATAAGTTGTATAAGTGATTTTTGAATTTGTTTCTTCCGTATGTCTTAATTCTTGAGTAGTTTTTTCAACAATATCAAGCATATCTTTTACAAGGAAACCAATTTTTTTATGATTAAATTCACAAAAGATGATAAGTTTGTAATCTTTTACTTCTAAGGCTGGAAGTCCAAGCCAAGCATCAAGATTAATTAAAGTTACAGGTTCTCCTCTGATTGTTGCAATTCCTGCAATAACGTTTGAATCTTTTGGAGTGTCATTAACTGCAACTTCTTCAGTAATTATAAAAGCCTTAACTTTTGCTATATTAATTGCGTAAATATTACTATGACCAGTGTAAAATACAGCTAATTGTTGAACATTTCTAAGATGTCCTTGAGTCATTTGTTCAACACTACTACTAATACCGCTCATGAGAATCCTTTTTTAAGTATAAGTTAATTATTATATATCTTTTAAACTTTGAGTAACTTTAAGTTATTTTTGAAATTTAGCTAGTAATTTTTGAATAGTTACCGAAGCCATCATTAATCCAAATGAACCAGTTACTCCCTCGAAACTTCCCTTCTCTAGGCACATTGGTAACTCTGAAGAAAAAATTACTTTGAACTTTTTCTTGAACCCTTGAGCTTTAAGTTCAGTTCTTATTTTTTTTATAAAGGGGTCATTGTATGTGTCCCAAATAGAAATATATTCTATTTTTGATGGATCAATTCTTTTTGCTCCACCACTAGTACTAATAATCTTTGTAAAATGTTTTTTTATTAGATGAACTTTTGGTTTAACATCATCAATTGCATCTAAAATATAATCATATGATGAAAAATCAAAATTGTCAATCCATTCGGGTGTAATTTTTAAATGAATGGGTGTAACTTCAGGATATTTTTCCTTTAAAGCTTCAACTTTTATTCTTCCAATATTTCCAATACTTCCCATTTGTCTATTTAAATTTGATTCTTCATAAGTGTCAAAATCAACTATGGTAATATTTTTAATTCCAGTATTGTAAAGTGCATCTAAAGCAAAACTTCCAACACCACCAACACCTAAAAGTATTAGTTTAACATCTTTGAATTTTTCAAAAACATCATCACCAAATAGCTTTTTTGTTCTGTCATATTTCATCTAAACTTCTCTTTTACTATTTTTAGGTATTATATCATAAATTAATTTATTGGAGATGTTGATGGATAAAGAACCAATGACGCTAGCTGGATACAACAAAATTACAGGTGATTTAGAGTTCTTAAAAAAAACAGAGAGACCTGAAACTGTAATTGCTTTAGAAGAAGCTAGACAATTAGGAGATTTAAAAGAGAACGCTGAATATCACTCTGCAAAAGAAAAATTAGCATTAATTGATTCTCAAGTTGCAGAATTAAATGCAGTTATCTCAAAAGCAGTAATTATCGATCCTTCAACTCTTCCACATAACAAAGTAAGTTTTGGTTCAACTGTTAGTTTAGTTGATTCAAATACAGAAGAAGAATTTACTTATATGATAGTTGGTGGAGTTGAGTCAAATGCAGAAAAGGGAATGATTTCATTTAATTCACCCTTAGCAAAACAACTTATGGGGAAAGAAGAGGGTGATGAAGTTAGAGCTACTCTTCCTGGTGGTGTTAAAACTTTTGAAGTTTTAGGTGTATGTTATAAAGAGATAGTATTGTAATGAACGTTGCGATTATTGGTGCTAGTGGTTATACTGGTTTAGAACTAATAAAAATTTTAATTAATCATCCAAAATTTAATATCTCTTATATTGCAAATTCAACGGGAGATATAAATGTTCAAGATTTACATCCTTGTTTGAAAAATGTAATAAATATTGATGTTAGTTTGGCAAATGCCAATGAAGTATCAAAAATTGCAGATTTAGCATTTTTAGCACTTCCCCACAAAACTTCTATGACTTTTACAAAAGAGCTTTTAAAGCTTGGTGTAAAAGTTGTAGATTTAAGTGCTGATTATAGATTAGAATTAGAAACTTATGAAGAACATTATTGTGAACATACAGATAAAGAACATATAAAAGATGCTGTTTATGGATTACCTGAATATTTCAAAGAAGATATTAAAACTGCAAATTTAATCGCAAATCCAGGTTGTTATCCAACCGCTTCATTATTAGCATTATTGCCTTTTGTTGATTATATAGATGCAGATGCTCCAATTTTTATAGATGCAAAATCAGGTGTTAGTGGGGCAGGAAAGAATCCAAGTGAAACAACACACTATTGCCAAATAAATGATAATGTTCATGCTTATAATCCTTTTAAACATAGACATATGCCAGAGATTCATGAAAAAGTTAGAATTCTAAAAGGTAAAGATGTTTCTATTAACTTCGTACCTCATTTATTACCTTTAACAAGAGGAATGTTAGTATCAGTTTTTGCAACACTAAAAGATGATATTGATGTAAATGAAGTTTTAAATAATGCGTATAAAGATTGCGAGTTTATAAGACTTAGAGATAAACCAGTTGATGTAAAATCAGTTGCAGGAACAAACTTTTGTGATTTATTTAGTGCAAAAAATGGTAAAGCACTATTTGTAAGTTCTGCCATTGATAATCTTCTAAGAGGTGCATCTTCTCAAGCTGTAGTAAATGCAAATCTTTTATGTGGGTATGAAGAATATGAAGGAATTCCAAAAATAGCCTATGTACCTTAATATTAAACAAGGAGCTATTTTTGTAGCTGACTCTCACTATAATAAAAAAAATAGAGAATTTTTAATTTTTTTAGAAAAATTAGATAAAAAATATATAGAAACATCTCAACTTTTTTTGATGGGAGATATGATAGATTTTATCTCTGGAGAGTGTAAATATTTTATTAAAGAAAATAGTGATGTAATAGAACTTTTAAATAAATTATCAGAACAAATAGAAATAATCTATTTAGAAGGAAATCATGATTTTAACTTGCAGACTCTTTTTCCAAATATAAATGTAATAAAAAGAGAGAATCAACCTCTTATAGGAAAATTTGAGAATAAAAGTGTTTCTATTTCTCATGGAGATAATTTTATAAATTGGAAATATGATTTATATTGTAAGTTTGTAAGAAATAAAATATTTCTAAAATTTATGAACTTTATTGATGTAAATTATTTTATTTCAATAAAAATAGAAAATGCATTAGTGAAAAAAAATATATGCCATACAATAAAAAATTTTGAACAAATAGTTTCAAATAGATTAAAAAATTATAATACGGACATCATAATTGAAGGACATTATCATCAAGGTAATAGATATTTAATTGATGAAAAAGAGTATATAAATATTCACTCTCTTTGTTGTCAAAAATTATATACAAAAATTATAGAATCAAAATTTCAAGGAGAAAATATATGAATTTAGCTTTTTTGGGAGGAATTACTTTAATTGCTTTATTAGTTATTATAATGATAATTTTTTTATTACTTAAGGATACAAGTAGTAAAACTGATAATTCTAAAAAATATAATTCAGTAGTAGAAGTCGTAAATTTAAATGATTTAACATTTCCAAAAAAAATAGGGGAAATGGATAATACATCATTATCAAAAGCTTGTAAATTTGTATTTGATTCTTACAAAGCTATAGATTATAAAAATAAATCAGCAAATAGTATGGACAAACAAGAGTGGCATACATGGCAAGTTTCAATGTTATTAGCTTTTTTAAAGGTTTATCCTGCTTTTTTTATTCCTTTTGATAAAAATTTATTTCATAATGTAATTTTAAATTTAAGTGATAGTCAGGTTGAAAATGAGATGAGAAAAATTTTTAGAAAATATAAATATAATACAAATATAGAAAAAAATAGAGATGAATTAAGTAAAGACATAATGTGGTCAGGGCGAGAAGTTTCGATGATTCTTTATAGTATTATGTCAAATAAAAGATATTAAGGAGTAAGCCATCGCAAAGTTTGAAGTTGTAAGTGATTACGAACCAGCAGGAGATCAACCAGTTGCTATAAAAGCCTTAAGTGATTCTATCAATGCTGGAAACCAATATAACACTCTTTTAGGAGTTACAGGTTCTGGAAAAACTTATACAATTGCAAAAGTGATTGAGGCGACTCAAAAACCAACTCTTATCATGACTCACAATAAAACTCTTGCAGCTCAATTGTATTCAGAATTTAAACAGTTTTTCCCAAATAATCATGTGGAATACTTTATTTCATACTATGATTATTATCAGCCTGAAGCTTATATTCCAAGAAGCGACTTATTTATTGAAAAAGATTCTTCAATAAATGAAGAGTTAGAAAGATTAAGATTAAGTGCAACAGCTTCACTTCTATCATTTGATGATGTTATTGTTATTGCTTCAGTTTCTGCAAACTATGGTTTAGGAAACCCAGAAGAATACAAAGCAATGGTACAAAGGGTTGAAGTTGGATTTGAATACTCTCAAAAACAGTTTTTATTAAAGCTTGTGGAAATGGGTTATAAAAGAAATGATAAGTTTTTTGATAGGTCAGATTTTAGAGTAAATGGAGATGTTATTGACATTTTTCCAGCTTATTTTGAAGATGAGTTTATACGAGTTGAATTTTTTGGTGATGAGGTTGAATCAATTTCAAAACATGAATACATCACAAATAGTAGAACAAAATCTTTAGATGAGGTAATTATTTATTCAGTTAATCCTTTCGTTGTTTCAAATGAAAAACTAGCAACCGCTGTAAAACAAATTGAAGAAGAGTTATCTGAGAGACTTGAGTATTTTCAAAGTGCAAACAAACTTGTGGAGTATCAAAGACTAAAACAAAGAGTTGAGTTTGATTTGGAGATGATTGAAGGAACTGGAATGTGTAAGGGAATAGAAAATTATGCCCGACATCTAACTGGTCAAAAACCAGAAGAGACACCTTATTCTTTATTAAACTATTTTCAACAAATGGATAGAGACTTTTTACTTGTAGTTGATGAATCACATGTTTCACTTTCACAGTTTCGTGGAATGCATGCCGCTGATAGAAGTAGAAAAGAAGTTTTAGTAGATTATGGATTTAGACTTCCAAGTGCTTTGGATAATAGACCTTTAAAATTTGATGAATTTATTAAAAAAGCTCCTAATTATATATTTGTAAGTGCAACTCCAAATGAACTAGAACTCAATCTAAGTTCAGTTGTAGCTGAACAAATTATCCGACCAACTGGACTTCTTGACCCAATTATTGATGTGGTTGATAGTGAGTTCCAAGTGGAAAAACTTCATGATGAAATCAAAAAAGTAGTGGCAAAAAATGAAAGAGTTTTAGTTACAGTTCTAACGAAAAAAATGGCAGAAGAACTAGCTTCTTATTATGCAGATTTAGGAATGAAAGTTAAATATATGCATAGTGAAATTGATGCAATTGAAAGAAATCAAATCATTCGAGAGTTGCGTTTAGGAATTTTTGATGTACTTATTGGAATCAATCTTTTAAGAGAAGGTTTGGATATTCCAGAAACTTCTCTTGTTGCTATTTTAGATGCTGATAAAGAGGGATTTTTAAGAAGTAAAACTTCACTTATTCAAACAATTGGACGAGCTGCCAGAAATGAAAGAGGAAGAGTAATTTTATATGCAAAAAGAATTACAGGTTCAATGCAGTTTGCTATAGATGAAACAAATAGAAGAAGAAAAATCCAAGAAGAACACAACATCAAAAACGGAATTACTCCCGTATCAACAAAAAGAAGATTAGACCAAAATCTAAAACTTGAAGAGTACGATGATGTGGCATGGAAAAAAGAGAAACTAGAAAAAATGCCAGCATCTGAGAGAAAGAAAATTCTAATAGAGCTAAATAGACAAATGAAAAAAGCAGCAAGTGATTTGAATTTTGAAGAAGCTATTAGACTAAGAGATGAAATTGCTAAGGTTAAAGAGATATAAAAAATGAAAAATTTGTAATTAAAAGTTTCTCTTTTGTCCAAACTCTGCATTTAATAGTGATTTTTAATGCTCATGTAGTTTTAGCATACTTTACTTGCCTAGATTTTAATAAAATCTAAACTTTTATTTATAATTTTATGTGATTAAAACTAATTAAGTTTTAATAAAAATTTTTACTAAATTCACAATTATTATAATTTACACTATAATCCAGTAAATTTTTTTATGAATAAATAGTAAGTCTTTTTATAGATTAATCCAAAATTATATTAAAATATTTATTATAAAGAAAGTAAAACTTATCAAAATAGAAGATTAACAAGGCTTATATTTTATTGTTTATTTTTTTGATATGAGGGGGAAATGTGAAAACTATAGTTATTAATAAAATAGAGACTATCTTTGATGCAATTTTTATTTTTAACAAAATAATTTATGTTTATGATGAAGATATTATTATTGATTTTAGTGATGCTGAATTTATAAGAAATCATTTTATATCAATAATTGGAATGGGACTAGAAATAGTGAGAAAAAGAGGTGTTGATGTAGAAATTAAGAAACCAAATAATAATAAAGTACTTAATTCAATGAAAAGAATAAATTTTTTATCATTTTTTTGTGATGAAAACAATAAGGATGATATTTATAAAACGATGGTAAAATACACAAATATCCCATTAGAAAATAACTCACTCATCTTACAAGAATTTTATTTATATTTTATTACTCAATTTATGGGTAAAGTTGAAAATTTATCCCCAAAACTTCAGAAAAGAATATTACAAAAGATATTTGAATTATTTTCCAATGTGTTCAGGCATAGCTATAGTGCATTAGGACTTTTTTGTTCAGGACAATTTTATCCTAATCAAGATAAGTTTAATTTCACGATTGTTGATAATGGAGTTACTATCAAGAAAAATGTGAATAAATATTTATCAAAAGAATTTACTAAAAGTAGAAGTTCCCTAGATAAACTATTGGGAAAAAAATTTGAGCCTATGGATGCAATTGATTGTATAAAGTGGGCATTAAAAGATACCAATTCTACAACTGGTGCAGGTGGTTTAGGATTAAGCCTTTTAATGGATTTAATTAAAGTTAGCAAAGGAAGTATTGAAATTATATCTGGAAATGGATATTATGGAATAAAAGATGCACGAGAATATACTAAAGCACTTGAAAAGTCTTTTGAGGGTACAATCATAAGTATAGAACTAAATACACATAGTGGAACTTATTATTTTTTAAAGGAAGAAAAAAATGATTAAAATTAATGTTAAAGATACTATAAATAATACTATTGCAATGTCCACAGAAGATGGTAAAAGATTATTTGAAATTTTGTATGAGAATTTAAAACAATCAAAGAAGATAGAACTCTCATTTAAAGGAATTGATATGTTGATATCTCATTTTTTAAATGAATCTATTGGTAAACTTTACGAAAAATTTGATAATTGGGATATTTTAGACAAATCTATTGAATATCGAGAAATTGATGGCGATGATTTAGAGCTATTAAAAGAAAAAGTTATTCCAACTGCTAAAAATCATTTTAAGGATGTTATAAAAACAGATTCAATAAATCAAAGTATTTTAGATGATTAATGTATCAAATATATATAAAGTTAGTACATCAGATAAGGTTTTTGTTGATACAAATATATTAATTTTTTTATTTTCTCCCTCTTATGTTAAAAATAGCGATGACCAAGTGGAAAAATATTCAGCTGTATTTTCAAAGCTCATTGAGAATAAATGTGATTTGTATATTAATTCGCATGTTGTTTCAGAATTTATAAATCGATGCTTAAGAATAGATTTTGACAATAATTTTAATATAAATCAAGATAAAAATTACAAAAAAGATTATCGTGCAAGTGAAGCATATTTAAAGACTATTAAAATAGTATTAAAAGAATTAAAAAAATTTCTGAGTTTTGCAAATCACATAAATGATGATTTTGAATCATTTGATATATCTCAAGCATATAAAAGTACAAAAGAAAATGATTTTAATGACTTGATTATCGCAGATACTGTGAAAAAGAATGGTTTAAAACTTTTGAGTGATGATAAAGATTTTATGGAAATTGGTATAGATATTGATTGGTATTGTAAGTAAATAAATTTTATTTACTTTATATTTAATAAAGGTTTAATTACAATTTAATTATGAAAAAAGCAACAAAAGCAGATATAGAGATAATAAAACAAGCTTTCATAGAAAAGTACAGCGATGCGGTTACTGAGTTAAATTATAAAAATGATTATGAGTTATTAATTGCCATTATTCTTTCAGCTCAATGTACAGATAAAAGAGTAAATATTATAACACCAGCACTTTTTGAAAAATATCCAAGTGTAAGAGAATTGGCAGTTGCAGATTTAGAAGATGTAAAAGCTTTGTTAAATTCTTGTTCATTTTTTAACAATAAATCAAAAAATATTATCAAAATGGCACAAAGTGTTTTGATGAATTATGAGGGAGAAATTCCCCACGACCAGCAAAAACTTATGAAACTAGCAGGTGTTGGAAATAAAACTGCAAATGTTTTTATGATTGAGTTTGAAGGTGCAAATCTTATGGCTGTTGATACTCATGTTTTTAGAGTTTCTCATAGATTGGGTTTGAGTGATGGAAAAACTGTTGATATAACAGAAGCTGATTTGGTTAAAAAACTTAAAGGGCATGATTTACATATTTTTCATCAAGCAATGGTTTTATTTGGAAGATATATTTGTAAAGCTGTGAAACCTGAATGTGATAACTGTTTGTTTCCACAGGTTTGCAAAACTAAACAATCTTTTAAACCTGCGTAAATTTTAGAAAAAGAAGAGTTATCTCTACCTTATTTTTTTATACACTCTTCTTTTAAATCTGCAAAATTTTTGAAGATAAAGTTATCTTCTATTTTATTTATTTCAACATTTGTCATTGTACACAAAAAATCTTTATTTTCTTTTTTAACAAGATAAGTAAACTTATATATAAATTTATCTTTTGAACTTACAACTTTATTATTTAAAAGTTCAGCTGTTAATCCATCTATTATTAAATTCTTTTCTTTTTCATATTTCTCTTTAAAAAGATTTGGAAAAAATTCTTCTTGATTTTTTTCATACGATATCATAGCAATAGAAGATATTATGATAATTAGTAAAAGGATTATAAATTCTTTTTTTTCAAATTGATTATTTACTTTATATAGTATTAGTGTAGCAGCAATAATCAAAACAGCAATAACAATAATAATTTGCATTTTATTCCTTTTTTTTTGTTTTTATTATATCCTAGCTTAACAAAAAGCTTTTGTTAAAAAGCTGATAAAATGGGGAAATTATGGAATTGTCTAGTGAAAAATACGATATTGTCATTATTGGTGGTGGTTGTGTTGGAAGTGGTATTGCTTTGGATGCAACTTTGCGAGGATATAAAGTAATATTGCTTGAAAAAAATGATTTTGCAAGTGGGGCAAGTTCTAAAAGCTCAAAGTTAGTTCATGGAGGAATCAGGTATCTTGAAAAAGCCATAAAAGAGTTTGACCTTGCCCAATACAATTTGGTAAAAGAGGGATTATCTGAAAGAGCAATATTTTTAAAAAATGCTCCAAACTTCAGTAAAAAATTAAAAATCAATATTCCCATATATTCATATTTAAATCTAGTTTACACTTACATTGGACTTTTGTTTTATAAACTAATAGCCAAACATAAAAGTTTGGGGAAAAATAGTTTTGTAAATAAAGTTGTTTCTATTTTGTTTTCTCCAAATATAAAACAAGAAAATTTAAAAGGCTTTTTATCTTTTTATGATGGAAGTTTTTTGGATTCAAGAATGATAATCTCCATTCTTCAAAGCGCTGTTTTAAAAGGAGCAGTTGTAAAAAACTATTGTGAAGTAAATGAGTTTTTGTATGATTTGAATAATAAAATCTCAGGAGTAAAATATTTTGATAAAACACAAAACAAAATCTATGAAATAGAAGCAAAGGTTGTCGTAAATGCAAGTGGAGCAAATGTTGATAACTTAAGAGTTTTAGACAATAAAGATTCAAATGAAATTTTAGCTTTAAGTAGTGGAATTCACATTGTAGTTTCAAAGGAGTTTCTAAAAGCTGATGAGGGAATTTTAATACCAAATACTAGCGATAAAAGAGTCATATTTATTTTGCCATATATGAATCACTGTTTGATTGGAACAACTGATAATAAAACTATTTATGAAGAGAATCCAAAAGTAAAAGAGCAAGAAATAGAGTATTTGTTAAAAGAGGTAAATAATTACTTTGAAAAACATTTAACAAAAGAAGATATTTTATCTTCATGGAGTGGAATAAGACCACTTGTTAAAAATGAAAATAAAAGCCAAACACAAGAAATAGTAAGAGAGCATCTAATCACAAAATCAAAAACTAACTTAGTTTCAATAGTTGGTGGGAAATGGACTACTTATAGAAAAATGTCTGAAGACCTAGTAAACTTTTTAATAAGAAATAACTTCTTAGAAAAACAAAAAATGTGTGAAACAAAAAAGTACAAACTCTTTGGAAATCATGGAGATATTAAAGAACTTGAAAAATTAATGAATTTTTATCCAATCTCAAAAAAAACAAAAGAGTCTTTACTCACACTATATGGAACAGCTTGTACAAAAGTTTTAAATCTAGCAAATGAGAATAAAAACTTTGAATTAATAAGTAAAGATTTACCATATTTAAAAGTTGAAATTCTTTATTGTATAAACTACGAATTTGTAAAAAAGCCAATAGATTTTCTCTCAAGACGAGTAGGACTTTGTTTTATAGATAAAAAACAGAGTTTGGCTTGTGTGAATGTAGTATGTGCTGAAATGGGAAAAATTCTTTTTTGGGATGAAGAAAAAATGTTAAAAGAACAACTATCATGCGAAGAGTATATTAATAATTATTTTTAGTGATTAATTAACAAAAAATTAACAACACTTAGTAATACTTTCATAAATTTTTTAATACAAGGTAAATTTATGAAGAAACTTATCTCTTTATCACTTATAACAACTGCTGTTTTGTTAAATGCAAGTGAAGTTCAAACTTTAGACACAATTAGCGTAGTTGAAACTGCAAACTCAACAATAATAAAAGATGTAAGTGCTGAACAAATTAAAAGTGCAGACTTAGCAGAAGCATTAAGTAAAAATGTACCATCTATTTCAATCGTAAGAAGAAGTGGAATTGCAAATGATATTATTTTACGAGGGCAAAAAAAAGACAACATAAATATCTTACTTGATGATGCAAAAATCTATGGAGCTTGTCCAAATAGAATGGATCCTGCAACTTCTCATGTTTTATCAAATAATGTGGAAAGCATTAAAATAATAGAAGGTCCTTATGATGTTGAAAATTTTGGAACTTTAAGTGGTTTAGTAAAAGTTGAAACAAAAGAGCCAACAAAAGATGTTCATGGGGAAATTAATTTAAATGCTGGAAGTTATGGTTATAAAAAAGCTAGTGCAACGGTAAGTGGTGGAACAGATAGAGTTAAATTATTAATTTCAACATCAACTGAACAAAGTGATCAATATAAAGATGGTAATGGAGATAACTTTTCAGAACAACAAATAGCAAAAGGAATACCAACTACAAATCAATATATTGACTCAAGTAAAAAAGCTTATGAGAAAAAAACTCTTTTAACAAAAGGGCAATTTAATATAGATGATGATTCAGAGATAAAACTATCTTATACAGCAAATAGAAGTGATGAAGTTTTATATCCAACAGGAACTATGGATGCTGATTATGATGATTCAAATATCTATACAGTTGGATATGCTGCAAGAAATTTAGGCGATTTATCAAAAGAGTTGAATTTAGATTATTACTATTCAGATGTTGATCATCCTATGAGTACAAAACTTAGAAATAATGGTTCAGTAAATTATATGACAGCAAGATATAAAACTTCTATTTGGGGAAGTAAAATCAAAAATAGCATGGAAATTGCAGATAGTCTAGTAACAGTTGGTTTAGATACAAGTGTTAGAAACTGGAGAGGAGAAATGTACAGAACTAATGTATCAACAGGTGCAACGAGTATGAATTCTACTCCTTTAGCTTCAACTGATACAACTAATAAAGCAATTTTCTCAAAAGTTGAAAAATCATTTGGTAAATTAGATTTAGAAGTAGGTACTAGATATGATTATAGTGATGTTGATTCATCAGATGAAGCAAAAAATGATAAAAAATATGTTGGATTAAATGCAAATATTTTTGCTATTTATAATGTTGATAAAGATATGAAATATTTTGCAGGAGTTGGAAAATCTTCAAGAGTTCCAGATGCAAGAGAATTATATTCAAGTACTGGTAATTCTGATTTGGATCAAACAAAAAATTATGAAGCTGATTTAGGCTTTGATAAAACAATAGGAAACTTTAATATCAAACCAAAACTATTCTATTCAGTATTAAAAGATTATATTTATAATGCTGGAACAAAATTTGAAAATATTGATGCAAAAATTTATGGTTTAGATATAAGTGGATTATATGCAATGACTGATAATTTATCTTTAGATTATGGAGTTGCATATCAAAGAGGTAAAAAAGATGATAATGCTACTGACAAAGATTTAGCAGAAATTCCACCATTAAAAGCAAATTTAGCACTAAATTATGAGATGGATAAATCAAAATATACAGCTGAGGTAATTGCAGTTGATAAATGGGATAGTTATGACAGTTCTGCAAAAGAGCAAGAGTTATCTGGTTATGCACTATTTAATTTAAAATATGCAAATCAATTACATAAAAATTTTGGTGTAACAATTGGAGTTGATAATCTATTTGATAAAGTATATAACTCAACAAATACATATCAAGATATTACATATGCATCAGTTGGTTCTGAAAGAGTACTATTTAATGATCCAGGAAGATATGGATATGTAAATTTAAAATATAGCTTTTAATAAGCTATATTTTTCTATATTCTAATCAAACTCCATTCTAACTTGGGTTTGTCCAGTTGTTCCAAATTCATAGTCGATTTGTGTAGCAATTGCTTTAAAATCAACTCCTTGAACTGTTTTTAAGCCTTTTAAAATCTCTTTTTTACCACTAATTAACTCTTTTGATTTTATTCCGTGTGAAATAGATAAGCTAGCTTCAACAAAAGCTGATAATTTATCACATTGTTTTAAAGCTAATCCATCAATTGCATTATATTTATTTGCATTATATTTTGAAACATCTTCAACTATTTGGATTTTATCTTCGTAGATTTTATTTTGAAACTCTTCTTTTATTCCATCATAAAGTCCTAAAATATAAGAGAATTCATCATGTAAAATTTCGGGAATATTAGGCAAAATATCGTCTTGTATCTTTTCTATTTCATACTCTGCAATTATGTCAGATAACTCATCAACACAATATTTTACAGGAGTTATAATATCTCGCGTTAAGGCTTCTGGTAAATCATGAAATAGGGCTGTAAAGAAGTTATTTTGTAATCTTTTATCACAAGCATTTACTTCAAGTGAAAAGAAATATCCAAAAATTGCAACGGTTAGCATATGACCAAGAACTGAAGTTTCAGGAATTCTAGGAGTTTGTGCCCATCTTTTTTGAAATCTTAATCTTCCACTTAAATCTATGATTTTTGCTAGTTTTTTATTTAGAGCAATTTTCCTCACTCCAATTAATTCATAATAATCTTCAAGTTCTTCATCAACGCTTTTTTTTACATTTTCAATATCATTTAAAAATTGACTTGTTTGATAAACAATAGAAAATTCCCATTTAGTTGCTAAATATGAAGCAGCTTTTAGAATAAATCTCTCTTTTTTATACATCTCAGGATTTGATAAATACTCTTCAAATTTTTGTAAAAAATTCCCATTATCTATATCTTTAATTGATGGAGCTAATTTTGAAATAACCCAAGAGTTAATCTCTTTTGATTTTTTTTGCAAAGCTTTTCTAAAAACATCAGGTCTAATATCTGTTACAACAACTCGTCTTAAAAACTCAAATATTCCAGCTTCGATTAAGTGTGTGAAATCTATATCTTTTTCTAGTTTTGCTATAAAATATGCAATAATAAATTTATGAGCTTGTTTGTCAAGTTCAACTAATTCAACCATTCGAGGATAGTCATTCCATCTTTGAATTGAAGCTGACGAAAAAATATAATCTATAATTCTTGGATTAATCAATTTTTATCCTTTGGCTCTTTTTTTGTATCATCAAAAAACATCATTTTTTTACCAAGTAACATTAAGCTTACAATAATAAACATCATCAAATATACTTGCCAATCACTCATAATATATGCCTTTTGAATTTTGTTTGATTATCTCATAATATTGATAAATAGGTACTTATAATAAACTTTTGAGTGATTTGATGCAAATATTAAAAACAGATGTATAATTCGCAAAATATTTCTTAAGGAAAAAATAAAATGTCAACCTTGACAATAAATAACTATACTTTAAAACACTTTGATTTAAAAGCAAAAGATACAATGGATGAGTATTTAAAACTAATAAATGTAGATGTTAGTGATTATACATTTGCAGGTAATTATATCTGGCTTTCAACGGCAACTGGATTTTATGCAATAGTAAATGAGACTTTTTGTCTATTTATTCTAAATTCAGGTGAACTCTCAATGTTATTACCACCAATTGGTAAAAAAGAGAATACATACGCTGCAATGCTTCAATGTTTTGAGATTATGAACTCACATAATAGTAATAGAAATTATTCAAAAATTGAGTATGTACATGAAGAGTTACTTGAAGGATTTGTTGATTATTTAGAAGAGGGTACTTTAGTATATGAGATGCTAAAAGATTTTATTATTGAGAAAAAGCTTGTTGATTATATTTATAAAGTTGAAGATTTAATAGACTTAAAAGGGGACTCTTATAAATCAAAAAGAAATGAGATAAATAGATTTAGAAAAGTTTATCCAAACTATAGATTAGAGATTCTTGATAAAGAAAAACATGGAAAAGAAGTTATGTCACTTTTTAATAAATGGGTACGAGATAGAACAACATATATGCCAAAAGAAGAAGTAGAAGTTTTTATGGATGGTATTTATTTTGAAAGATTTGCTATTAAAAGACTTATTAACGATTATGAAAATTTAGACATAATTGGGCTTGTAATTTATATAGATGATGAAATAAAAGGTTTTACAGTTGGTGAAAAAATTAATGACCAAACTGCAAGTGTAATTATTGAAAAAACAGATTTCGAGATTTTGGGTTGTGCCCAATTTATTTTTAGAGAGTTTACAAAAATTTTAAAAGATAAATATGCAGTTGAATATATAAATGTTGGTGATGATATGGGATTTGAAAATCTTAAAAAAGTAAAAATGTCATATCGACCAAAAAAATTAGTTCCAAAATATACGATTTATCAAAAATGATTAGTCAAGCTAAAATAGAAGATTTAAACTCTTTATACGATATAGAAAAAAGAGTTTTTAAAAATGATAGTTTTGCCCTTAGTAAAGCTAGTTTCAAATATCATATTTTAAAAAATAAAATCTTTAAAATAGAGATTGAAGAAAAAATAGTTGGATATATTTTATGGCTTGAACGAAAAGAGTATTTTAGATTATATTCCCTAGCAATTGATGAAAAGTTTCAAGGATTAGGCATTGCTTCAAAACTTTTAGAATTTAGTTTAGTAGAGTTAAAAAATAAAAATTATTCACTTGAAGTAAAATTAAAAAATGAAAAAGCTGTAAAATTATATGAAAAATTTGGATTTAAAATAAAAAAAGTTTTAAAAGATTATTATGAAGATTGTGATGGATATTTGATGGTAAAGTAGGGCATAGAAAACTATGCTCTACAACTTCCCATTTTTCCTAAAGCGTTGATTTTTTCAACCCTTCCTGCATGTCTTCCACCTTCGAATTCTGTTTTATCCCAAGATTTTATGATAGCTTCAATCATTCCATAACCAGAAACTCTCTCACCTAAACAAATAACATTTGCATCGTTGTGTTTTCTAGCCATTCTTGCACTATATTCATTGTGACAAAGTGCTGCTCTAATTCCATCAAATTTGTTTGCAGCCATACTCATTCCAAGTCCTGAGCCACAGATTAAAATTCCCATTGTTCCTTGCTCTTCTAGTACTTTTTTACAAACTTTAGCAGCATAATCAGGATAATCAACTCTATCTTTGCTAAAAGGTCCTAAATCTATAACTTCATGACCTCTTTCTTCAAAAAGTTCTTTTACATAATCTTTTATATCAATTCCTGCATGGTCTGCACCAATAAAATATTTCATTAGTAAATTCCTTCTTCTTGCTCAATCTCTAATTTATCAAAATCAATAGTTTCTTCTAATGTTTTAACACTTTTTAAAACTCTATCCCATCTAATCTCTTTGTTATCATTCCATGAAAAATAGATAAACCAAGGAGTACCAACAACATCTTTATATGGAACAGTTCCCCAAAATCTTGAATCATTCGAATGGTCTCTATTATCACCCATCATAAATGTTTCATCTTCTGGAACAATGATTGGAGACATATTAAATAATTCTGCTGGATTTAAACCATTATCTACAATTTTTTCATCGTGGTGAATTCCGGGATGGTCTTTTTTATAAGGATCAATTACCCAAAGTTTATTATCAATTTCAATAATATTCTCTTTTAGATAGTTTGCTTTTACAAACTCATTACCTTCTTTTGGATGAAGTAAAAGATGTTTGTCTTTAATTGCAACTAAATCTCCACCAGTTGCAACTGCTCTTTTTACATAGTGAATATTTTCATTTTTTGGGTATCTAAAAACTACAATATCGCCTCTTTGTGGTCTTGGACCTTCAATTAAATGTCCATTATTATTAAAATCAGGCAATACTTTTACTTCAAGCCATGGAATTCGTGGAGTTGGAATACCATAAGAGAATTTTTTAACAAAAAGCATATCTCCTATTAAAAGAGTATTTTTCATACTTCCACTTGGAATTACAAATGCTTGTGCAACAAAAAATATAATTGCAAGAACAATTACAATTGTCCCAGTCCATGAACTAGACCAGTTATATAATTTTTTTAACATTTATTTACTTTCTCTTTTATCTCTTAATTTTGCAGCTTTAAGCGTGTTTTTTAACAACATTCCAATTGTCATAGGTCCCACTCCACCAGGAACTGGAGTTATAAATGAACATTTATCTTTACAATCTTCAAAGTCAGCATCGCCTGTTAATTTACCAGTATCAAGTCTATTGATACCAACATCTATAACAACTGCACCATCTTTTATCATATCAGCTTTAAGTAAATGAGGAACACCAACTGCAATGATAACAATATCAGCTTCTTTTGTATGTGCTTTTAGATCTTTTGTTCGTGAGTTACAAACTGTAACTGTAGCTTTTGCATTAATTAAAAGTGAAGCCATTGGTTTACCAACAATATCACTACTTCCAATTACTACAACATTTTTACCACTTAATTCTATCCCATACTCTTCAAACATTCTCATAACACCAAAAGGAGTTGCAGGTAAAAAAGAATCAAGATTTGAAACCATTCTTCCTACATTGTAAGGATGAAAACCATCTACATCTTTTAATGGATCAATTGCTTCTAAAACAGTAGTTGTATCAATATGTTTTGGAAGTGGTAATTGAACTAAGATACCATCAAGTTTTGGATTTTTATTCATCATTTCAATTGTTTCTAATAATTCTTCTTGAGTAATACTATCTGGCATTTCATGAACAACAGAGTAAATACCCGCATTTTTACATGATTTTGCTTTACTTGCCACATATGTTGCACTAGCCGCATCATTACCAACTAAAATAACTGCAAGTCCTGGCGTTATTTGTTTTTCTTCAACAAGTTGTGCTACTTCAACTTTTACTTCTTCTTTGATTTTTTCAGATAATGCTTTTCCATCTAATAATATCATCGGGTTTTTACCTTATATTTTGTTTTTATTAAGGAAAGATATTATCCAAAAATCAATTAATAAAAGTTAAATATAAGATTAATAAAAACTTAAACTAATATTTAGAAAACTTTCTATATAATCCTGCCCTAAATTTAAAACAAAAAGGAAACGTTATGTTAGAGGGTATCATCAGAGATAGTATGACAAAACAAGCTACTAAAACTTTAAGAAGAGATGGATATTTAATTGCAAATATCTACGGTAAAGGTTTAGAAAATATTTCAGCGGCATTCAAAAGAAATGAATTTATCAAATTTTTAAGAAACAAAGAGACTTTAGCATTTGATGTTAATCTTGGTGGAAACATAGTAAAAGTTGTAGTTCAAGAATATCAAAAATGTCCGTTAACTTCAGAGTTATTACATGTTGATTTAATGGTTGCACAAGCAGGTGTTAAAACTTCATATAAAATTCCAGTTAAAACTACAGGTATTGCAAAAGGTCTTAAAAATAAAGGTCTTTTAATGATTCATACAAAAAGAGTACCTGTTAAATGTACTGTTGAAGAATTACCAAATAACATTACTTTAGATGTAACAAACTTAGATACAGGTGATAATATCTTAATTAGAGATTTAACTTTACCTGCTTCTTTAGAGTGTTTCTTAGATCCAAGAGTTCCTGTTGTTGGTATAATTAAAGCTAAATAGTTTTAATTTAATGCATTTAATTGTAGGTCTTGGAAATATTGGTGATAAATACCAATTAACAAGACATAATGTAGGATTTATGGTTATCGATGAGATAACCAAAAGTCTTACAACTTCTAATATTCAAAAATCAAATTTTCATTCTACACTAGAAAAATCAGCTTATGATTTATATTCAAAACCAACTACATTTATGAATAATTCAGGAATGGCTGTTCAAGCTATTAAAGAGTATTATAAATTAGATATGGAAGATATTATTGTAATTCATGATGATATAGATTTACCATTTGGAACTGTAAAGTTTAAAATTGGTGGTGGTCATGGTGGACACAATGGTTTAAGATCAATTGATGCACATATTGGAAAAGAGTATATTCGTGTAAGAATTGGTGTAGGAAAACCACAAGATAAAGCAGATGTTGCTAATTATGTATTAAATAATTTTTCAAAAGAAGAATTAAACAAACTACCCGATATAATACTACATACTATGAATGCTATAAAAGCACTAAAAAGTGAAGATATAGAACAAGTAAAAACTAAATTCACATTGAAGTAATATGAGCATATTAAGCAAATACATTTTAAAAAAATATTTAATTAACTTTATTATTGTTCTACTTTCATTAGAAATTTTTTTTGTTGGTATTGACATCTTACAAAACTTTAAATCTCTTCCTCATTCAGCTAATTTACAACTTTTATATGTTTTATATATGTCATTTTTTACATTAACATTAACATTACCATTATCAATTGTATTTGGATGGATTGTAACTTTAGTAGTATTTATTAGAAACAATGAATTTGTTGCTTTTAATGCACTTGGAGCAACTAATAAAAGAATATTCCTACCTGTTGTAAATATCTCTGTTTTATTGTTAATTGGTCTTATTATCCTTCAAATGACTCCTTTAGCATATTCAGCAGACCAAAAAAGTAAAATTTTGAATAATCAGTATTTTACAAGTACAAAAAATGATATTTTTTTAAAATATAATGACTATTACGTATATTTTAAAAAATTATTACCATTAGAAAAAAGAGCTGAAGATATACATATTTTTAAAGTTTCAGGAAAAGATGTAATTGAAACAATAATAGGTGAAAAAGCATATTTTCAAAATAATAAATGGTATGTTGTTAATGTAAAAATTATTGATAAGCCAAAAGATTTAAATATCGATGACTCAAAACTAGATATTAAATATGAGAAATTTTTGCATACTTTAGATGGTTTTAAACCAAAAATTCTTGATAATGTTTATGAAAGTAATTCTGAATTTTCTATATTTGATGCTGTTTCTGCTGTTGTTTTATTAAAGGAACAAGGGATAAAAACAGATAAAATTAGAAGTATTTTGTATAATCAAATTGTAATTCCTTTTTTTGTAATTCCATTAATATTATTGATTTTTGCTTATGCTTCTTTAAATAGCAGATTCTTTAATATTGGAAAATTTACCTCTATGTCAATTTTTGGAACGCTAATTATTTGGGGTATTTTCTTTATGTTATTTAAATTTACAAAGGGAGGAGTTATAATTCCTGAAATATCAATTTTATTACCAATGTTAATTTGGGTAATAATTTCAATGTATCTTTATAATAAAAAAATAAATTCTTAACAAGGTAAAAAAAATGAGATCTCATGTAAAGTCGTATGGGGTAGTTCCTTATTTAGTAACACAAGATAATATAAAGATATTATTATGTAAATCAGTTGCTAGCAAAGATAAATGGGGCTGTTTAAAAGGAACAAAAAACAACAATGAATCAGCTTATGAATGCGCTAAAAGAGAGTTTGTAGAAGAGTGTTCAATTGAAGTTGAAACAGCTCTTTTTGAAGATTATTTTGAGCAAATTAATATAGATAAAGATGTTGGTATTTGGTTAGTTAATGCAAATAATATTGAAAATATAGAACAGTATTTTGTAGAAGATACTTTGAAAAACAACTTTTTATCTTGGGAAAATTCAAAGGTTAAATTCTTTTCTTTGAATAATTTACCAAGAATTAAAACTAAACAAGTTAATTTAATAAAAGAGATTAAGGATTTTTTGAAAAATAAGAATCTACACCATTAGCAATTCCATTTGCTAATAGTTGTTGGTAATTCTTATCATACAATCTTTTCCCTTCAACTGGATGTGAGATATATCCTAACTCAACTAAAATAGAAGGCATTTGAGCACCTACAAGTACCCAAAATGGACCTTCTCTTACACCTGAATCTTGTATATCTTTATATTTACTTCTAGCTGATTGTAATATTCCTGCTTGAACATCAATTGCAAATTTATGTGATGCTGTGATTCTTGGGCGATTTAATGACTCTAAAAATACATCTTTTGAAGATGAACTCATCTCTCTAATATCAGATTTATTTTCTAATGCTGCTACTCTTTTAGCTCTTTCTTCTCTTGCTGGGCTTAAGAAAAATGTTTCTATTCCATCAACTTCATTCGCTTTTTCTTTAGGTACAGCATTCGTGTGTATAGACATAAATAAGTCAGCATTTTTTTCATTAGCTAAAACAGTTCTTTCCACTACTTTTATAAATACATCTTTACTTCTTGTAAGATAAACTGTATATCCTCTTTGTTTTAAAATTGCTGCTAAATATTTCGTAACATTAAGATTTATAACTTTTTCATATCTTTTATTGGGTCCTACTGCCCCAACATCATCCCCTCCATGTCCTGCATCAAGAACAATAGTTTTATTTCTTTTAATTGATGTAACTTGTTTTGCAACAACTGCAGGTAGAGCCTCTGGAATAGTATTTATTTCAGGTTCTTTTTTATCATTTGACTTATTATCAGTAGCCTTTGCACTAATATCTATACTTAATTCCCTTGATGAAAGAGAATATGTTATTTTTGGATTAGTATCATTTGAAATTTTAATTCTGACACTATCTTTATTATCTGTAACAATAATTCTATCAATATTATCTATACTTAATTTTGTTGGAGCTGTGTATTTATATTTACCAGCTACATCAAAAGTGTATTCATATTTATTACCATTTTTATTTGAAATTTGATTTATATCTTTTTTTGAATAGTTTTTATTAAATTTAACAATAATTTTATTATCATTAGAATCTATTGAACGAATAGAATTTTGTGTATCAACATTAACAGGTTCAAATTTAGGTTTAATCTCTTCTTCTTTTATTTTTGGCGTTTCTACTTGCTTTTTTTCTAAACTATCAATTGAAATAATAATTTGTCTTTTACTTATTTTATATGAAGTAGATAGATTTTTATTATTTGAAAGTACTATTCTTAGTACATCTGATTTAAATTGGCCTAATGTAATTTTATCAACACCATTAATCTTCAGTTTAGTTGGTATGGCATCTTTAAAATATCCAGTTACATCATAAACATCTCTAAATAAATTACTTTGATTTAATTCAAAAAACTTTATATAATTAGAATCAATGTCAACATTATAATCTATAACTATAGTGTTATTTGTAGTATAAACAGAATTTATTGAGAAAAGTTTATTATTAGATGATGAAGTAGTTTCTTCTTTAGTTGAGTTCTCAAGTCTTTTTGATAAAATTTCTAATTTTTTTTTATCAGGAGTGACATTTTTACCTAGTTTTTCACCAGCTGCAATTATTTTTTCTAGAGCATCAATTTTTGATTGCTCATCTTTTTCCATAACTGCTTTTAGATAATCCATTTTAGACGAACGATATTGTTGATTTAAGCTACTAATTGAGTCTGCTGCAATTAGTAGATTAAAAGTTAGAATGATTAGAATAAAAAATTTTTTAAAAATTTTTATTCTCCTTGTGTTAATTTTTCCATTAGTTCTTTTACAGAGATAATTTTTTCAATTCTATATCCGTTTGAACCTGAAAAAAATAAACCAGTATCTAAGTCACCTTTATATGCAGCACCTAATCTATCTGCAATACAATAACCAACAATCTTTGCTTCATGACCTCTATTACAAGGAGCAACACAGTTTGAAATACATTGAACTTTTGGTGCTGTTTTATTTTCCATTGAAAATTGTAAATTAGTCATAACACCACGTGCAGGAAGACCAACTGGAGATTTCATAAGTTGTATATCTTCCGCTTTTGCATTTAATAATACATTTTTAAAATTCGCATCAGCATCACATTCATAAGTTCCTATGAATCTCGTTGCCATTTGAACACCAGAACAGCCCATTGCTAAAAATTTATCAATATCATTTTTATCCCAAATTCCACCAGCTGCAATGATTGGAATATCTCCCCATTCTTTAGCTTCTTCTATTACAGGACCAATAATATTTTCTAATTGAAACTCTTCTTGAATACATTGTTCATATGTAAAACCTTGATGCCCACCACTTAATGGACCTTCAACTATTATCGCATCAGGAAGTTTATTATATCTTTTCCATTTTTTACAAATTAATTTTAATGCTCTTGCACTTGAAACTATTGGGATTAAAGCAACATCTGGAAAATCTTTTGTAAATTCAGGCATATTTGTAGGAAGTCCAGCTCCTGTAATTATCATATTTGCACCTGCTTCACAAGCATCACGCACAACTCTTCCATAATCATTAATTGCATATAAAACATTACATGCAATTGGCGCATCACCACAAATTTTTCTTGCATTTGCAAAAATTTCAAAAAGCATATCTCTACTATAAAAATTTGCAACATCTTTTGGTTTATCTTTTTTTGTAACTATATGAATATTTTCGCTTTTATTTTTATAATAACCAGTCCCAACGGCAGAAATAACGCCTAATCCACCCTCTAAACTTACATTCCCTGCTAATTGATCCCAACTAATTCCTACACCCATTCCACCTTGAATAATTGGATGCCTTATATCATACTTTCCTATTCTCACAACTAGCCTTTCTATTTTATTACTATCTTAGCGAAATTTTTTTTACCTTTTTGTAAAATATATTCACCATTTTGTAAATTTAATTTATCATCATCTATTTTTTCTTGATTAATTGACACCGCATTTGCTTTTATATCACGTCTTGCTTGTGAAGTTGAATCAACAAGTTTACAATCAACTAAAGCTTGACAAATCCAAATAGGAGCCTCAAATGTAAATTCTGGCATATCTGTTGGAATATCTTTTTTAGCGAATACTCTTTCAAATTCTTCTTTAGCTTTTTCACCTTCTCCATTACCATGAAATCTTTCAACAATTTCCATAGCAAGAGACTCTTTTACTTTTTTAGGGTGTAATGTTTCATTTTTTACACCTTCTTTAATCTCATCAATCTCTTTTAAAGATTTTGATGATAATAATTCAAAATATCTCCACATAAGTTCATCTGAAATTGATAAAATTTTCCCAAACATATCAAAAGATTCATCTGTAACACCAATATAATTACCTAAAGATTTTGACATTTTTTGAACACCATCTAAACCTTCTAAAATTGGCATCATTAAAACTGCTTGTTGTTTTTTACAGTTATATGCTTTTTGCAAAGTTCTTCCCATTAAAAGATTGAATTTTTGATCTGTTCCACCAAGTTCTATATCTGTATTCATAGCAACAGAATCATAACCTTGCAATAGTGGATATAAAAATTCACTAACAGCTATTGGAGTATTTGAAGAATATCTTTTTGAAAAATCATCTCTTTCTAGCATTCTTGCAACTGTTAAATTTGAACCTAAAGAAATTAAACCAGCTGTTCCCAATTCTTTTAACCATGTTGAATTGAATTTTACTTCTGTTTTTTTAGGATCTAAAATTTTAAAAACTTGTTCTTTATAAGTTTCTGCATTTTCTAAAACTTGCTCACGGCTTAATATTTTTCTTGTTTCACTTTTTCCAGTTGGATCACCAATTGCTGCTGTGAAATCTCCAATTAAAAATTGAACAATTCCTCCAAATTTTTGGAAAGCTGCTAATTTTTGAATAAGAACAGTATGACCTAAATGAATATCTGGAGCTGTTGGATCAAATCCAGCTTTTACATAAAAATTTTCACCTGTTTCAAAATATCTTTTTACAAGTTTTTCTATTGCTTCAATGTCGATAATTTCTGCAGTTCCTCTTTTTATCTCTTCTAATGCCTCTTGAACTCTTTTTTCCATTAATTTTTACCCTTTAATTATTTGTTATAAGCATCTTTTTTTGAATAAAATTCTATAACTTTTACTTTTTTTTCTATTATTTTTCTAACTTCATCTATATTTGATTTATTTATCTCAAACTCAATATAACAATATTGGATATATGAGTGAATTTGTCGTCCAAATTCTACGCCTAATATATAAAACTCATAACCAGCCATGTAAGTTAATACTTTTGCTAATTCGCCTCTTGTATTAGGAATACTTATTACCATTTTATATTGATAAACTGTATCTTTTGTCCATTTACAAAAAAGCATTTGTTGATTTGTTTTAATTTTATCGTAGGCTTTATCACACATTTTGTGATGTATTATAGCTTCATTTCCATTTTTAAACGCAACAATATCATCTCCAAACTTTGGATGACAACAGTGGTCAAATGATACAGAACTTATACTGAAATTTGAATATATTAATATATTATCGAACTTAGATTCTTTAATTTTACTAGTAAAAATTTTAAATCTAGTCATTAAACCTTTATGACTTATGATTTTTTTCTCTATAGTTTGTTTTGTATGTTTGAAAAAATCTAAAATTTGAGGTATTTTAAATGGTGATTCAATTGGATAAATTTTTATAATATCATCTGAATATCTTGAGAATACTGTATTAATGATATTTTTCCCTGATAATTCATCTATCTCTTTTTGTCTATGGGTACATAATAATTTAATTTGTTTTTTTGCTCTTGATGTTTTTACCATATCCATCCAAGAGCATCTAACAACTGTGTCATTTCCTAATTCGATTGAAACAATATCTGTACTTTTCAATTCAGTTAAAAGAGGTTTTTTAATTTTATTTATAAAACATCCTATTGCACGTTTACCAATGTTTGTATGAACTGCAAAGGCAAAATCATAAGCTGTAGCACCAACTGGAAGAGTAAACACTTCACCTTTTGGTGAGTATACAATCATCTCTTGTGTATATAAATTATCTTTTGCATCTTGATAAAATTCTTCTACATTTTCATTTGAAAACTCTAAAGATTTTAACCAATTAAGATTTGTTGTATTTTTTGCACCTGTTTTATATTTCCAATGGGCAGCAATTCCAAATTCTGCAATTTTATTCATTTCAAAAGATCTTATTTGAATTTCATAAATTTTTGAATTATAAAAAACAGTTGTATGAATTGTTTGATAACCATTCTCTTTTGGAGTTGCAACATAATCTTTAAATCTTGAAATTAAAGGTTTAAATTCTAAGTGCATATATCCTAGAACTTTATAACAATCTATATCCTCTTCAACTAAAATTCTAATTGCAAATAAATCTAGAACTTCTTCAATAGATATTCCTTTTCTTTGCATTTTTAAATAGATTGAATAATGGTGTTTTATACGGCTATAAATTTTAATTTTACTTAAATCATAACCATTCTTTTCTAATAGATTTTTTGTTGTTGAAATGAATGTATTAAAAGTAAGTTGCATTGCATGTTGTTGTTCTTTTAGAAAGTTATCTATTTTTATATATTCATTTGGATAAATATAAAAAAATGCTAAATCTTCTAAAGTATTTTTTAGTGTCGAGATACCTAATCTATTTGCTATTGGAACATAAACAACTAAAGTCTCTTCTGCAATTCTTTTTTGTTTATTAGCTGGTAAAACACTGAGGGTTAACATATTATGTAATCTATCACAAAGTTTTACAATTAAAACTCTTACATCATCAATTGAAGCAATTAACATTTTTCTAAATGTAAGTGCTGAAGATATTATTTTTGAATCACTTGCTTCACTAGAAGCAATAAATTCATGTTCTCTAATTTCAACAATTTTAGTTAACCCATCAACCATATGAGCAATATCAATTCCCCATGTTTCTTTTATATAGTCTAAAGAGTATTTTGTATCTTCTACGACATCATGTAATAATGCAGCTGCAATTATTGCTTCATCTTTTGAAAAGTGTGCAGTAAGTGAAGCTACTAATATTGGATGAACACAATATGGTTCTCCACTTTTTCTGTATTGACCTTCATGTGCTTCAATAATGAAATTAATTATATCACTGAGTTTTGGAGATATCTCTGTTTGAGTATTAAGTTTGTTAATTGCATCTTCAACAGTATTTATTTGTTGAATTTCTTTGATAAATGGATCCATATGATTAAGACCTAGAGATAAGTTTTAACTTATCTCTATTATTTGTCTACAAAACCTTCTATTTTTAATAAACCACTTGCTATTTCATCAATTGCAATATCAGTATATTTCATTTTTTGTGTATTTTGTTCTAATAATGGTTTAGCACCTTTGCTTAATTCGTCAGCTCTTTGTCCAACTGCTATTGCTAAAACATATCTGTCGTTATCTACTTGTTTTAATGCTTTTGATATTCTTTCTTCTAATCTCATGTAAACTATTCCTTTTGGTATTAATTTAATATTTATCTAACTATTGAACATCTACTATAATCACCGTTGATGATTTTTAGTAAATTGCCTTTTTCATTCATGTTTGCAACAACTATTGGAAGCTTATTATCTTTAGCTAATGCAATTGCTGTATCATCCATAACTCTGATGTGATCTTCTAACGCTCTATCATACGATAAAGTTTCTAATTTCTTAGCATCAGGATATTTCATTGGATCTCTATCATAAACACCATCAACTTTTGTGGCTTTAATTAACATTGATGCACCAATCTCTGTAGCTCTTAAAGTAGCTCCCGTATCAGTAGTAAAATATGGGTTTCCTGTTCCTGCTCCAAAAATAACAACTCTTCCTTTTTCAAGGTGTCTCATTGCTTTTCTAACAATAAATGGTTCTGCAATTTGTTCCATTTTAATAGCTGTTTGCAATCTTGCACTTAAACCTTTGTATTCTAATGCCTCTTGCATAGCAATACCGTTTATTACAGTTCCTAACATTCCCATATAATCAGCACTTGTTCTTTTAATAACACCATCAGCTGCTGCTGTTACTCCTCTGATTATATTTCCACCACCAATTACAATACCAACTTCGATACCATTTTCAACTAAACTTTTTATCTCTTCAGCAATATAATCTAATATTTGAGTATCAATACCATAACCCTCAGCGCCTGCTAATGCTTCACCTGAAAATTTTACAAGTACTCTTTTGTTCATATGCATATCCTTGTGTAATTTTTGGATTTTATCTAAAAAATCATTAACAAATACTTAGCTTAGTGCCCATTCATAAAATGGAATAATATTAATCTTTAGTTTTGGATCAGAAATCTTTTCATTATTTGAAATCGTGATAATATTAATCTCATTTATTTCAAATTCATGGGCAGATTTTATTATTTTTTTTAGTGCATTATTCATTAAAAATCTATTAAAAAATGGAATAGGAACTATGGCAATATTTTTTGATTTAATATAAAAATCAATATTGTCTAAATAATAAATATCTTTATATTTATTTACTAATTCTAAAAAAATCATATTTGAAAACTCATTTTTAAACTTTTTTACATGAGAAATTGCATTTAAAAAAGAGTGATTGTAAACATAAATTTTTTTTACTGATTTTTTTTGATTATATTTTTGTAAAAAGTAGATTGATTTATTATCTTCATAAATTTTACAAGTTTCATAAAATTTGTCTTTTGATATTTTGATTTTTGATTTTAAATTATTAAATAATTGAAAAAGAGATTTTTTTTCATCAATATTTTCTATTAATATTTTAAAAATTTCATATTGAGTTTCATCTTTACATTGAAGTTCAATTATCTCTTGTAAACGATGGATTCTTTTGTGTTCATCAATGTTTATAAGTTCTGGTAAATTTCCGAATTTTAGAAAACTATTAAAACTTTGAGTTATATTTTGATGTCTATTATCATGTAATAAATACTCTTCAAAATCTAAAGGATTTATTATGATATTTTCAAATCCTCTTATTTTTTTTGGAGTTAAAGTTGAAATTATTATGTTTTCACAATTTGGAAGTTCAAACTGGAAATCAAAATTTTCTAATACTAAAACAATTATTTCATTCATTCTTATAAATTTTTCGAGATTTTTAGAAACATCAATAACTTCATTTCTTAAATCAGAAAAATCGATATAAAGGTACTCTTTTGGTTTAAAAGTAGATAGGAAATCATAAATTAAATAACTCTTACCTGTTTTAAAAGCACCACTTATGATGGTTTTTGGTTCTTCAATTTTTATTTTTCGCTCCATGAAGTTAACTTTTGTGAAGTTAATTTCATAACAAGCTTCTAAGGTTCTCATTTTTTGTTAGAGATTAAAATAATTGCTTCTTTTATTGCGTTTACATAACTTTTTGTGTTAATTTTTTCATTTTTGTATGCAATATTAAAAGCAGTTCCATGGTCAACAGAAGTTCTAATTATTGGAAGATTTAAACTTACATTTATACTTTGGTCAAAATAAAGAGCTTTTAATGGTGCTAATCCTTGGTCATGATACATTGCAACGAAATATTTGTAGTTTTTTCTTGAAACTGGCGAAAATGCAGTGTCTGGAACTAATGGACCTTTGAAAATATTTTTATCTAAAGCTTTATTTGCTTTTTTTATTGCTTTAAAAATCTCAACTTCTTCATCACCTAAAACCCCATTATCGCTTGCATGTGGATTAAGTCCTAAAACTGCAATATTATCGTTTTTAACATTTTTATAAAAATCAATTAAAAAAGTAGTTAAGTCTTGCTCATTAATCTTTTTTGCAACTTTTTTAAGTGGAATATGTTCTGTAAAAAGTCCCACGAACATTTTTTTACATCCAAGCATCATAATGGCATTTTTACCAAAATAATCCCTTAAAACTTCAGTGTGACCTTTGTATTTAATATCAGCTTTACTCCATGACTCTTTATTAATTGGAAGTGTACAAACAGCATCAACTTCTTTTGTATTTGCTAAATTAATTGCATCCATAAATGAATCATAAGAGTATCTTCCAGCTTTTTTAGAAACTGTTCCTGCTTTTATTTCAAATTCACCTTTTGTTTTAAAAATTTCAAAATCTTTTGGAATTTCCATTTTTAATTCATCAGACGCAAGTTTTAACATCTTTGAATTTATACAATAAACAGGATGGCAAATTTTAGATATTTTTTCATGGCATTTTAAAGCAATTTCAATTCCAATACCATTTAAATCACCTATACTAATTGCAATTTTTGGTTTTATATTAGTCATTTTTTATTAACTCTTTCATATCAATTATAGCTGTTTTTAGACCTGTAAAAACAGAACGAGCAATAATACTTTGCCCAATATTTAACTCTTCAATTTCAGGTATTTTTGAGATTAATGTAACATTTTGATAATTTAATCCATGACCTGCTGCTACTTTTAAATTTAGTTTTTTTGCTAATTTTGATGAAGTTTCAATCTCTTTTATAGATTTATTTAATCTACTTTTTAACTCATTTTTACTTAATTCTAACTCTTTAATACTATGGTGAGTTTGAGCTAGATTTGAATGAAGCATTGCATAAACATTTGCAAAAGTTCCAGTATGAAGTTCTACAAATTCAACTTCAAGTTGGCTTGAAAGTTCAATTATCTCTTCATTTGGATCAATAAATAGTGAAACTTCAATCTCATTTTCATGAAGTTTATCTATAACTTTTTGAAGTTTTTCATAATTTCCTTTTACATCAAGTCCACCCTCAGTTGTAACTTCATTCCTATTTTCAGGAACTAAAGTTGCTCGAGCTGGTTTTAATTTACAAACAATATCAATAATATCACTGTTTATTGAGCACTCTAAATTAATTGGAAGTGATGATTGTTTAATAATAGCAATAGCGTCATTATCATGAATATGTCGTCTATCTTCTCTTAAATGAATTGTAATTTGATCTGCACCTGCAAGTTTACAAATACTAAGTGCGTCAAGAGGATTTGGATCGTTTATTTTTCTAGCTTCTCGCAAAACGGCGATGTGATCAATATTTACACCAAGTAACAATTTGAATCCTTTAATATTGGCTTTTTTCTATGGAATAATAGCCAATATTAAATAAAGAAGTCTTTGAGGGAGTTTGTGATTAAAATAAATCTTTTAATGTAGAAATATTTGCTGCTAGTTTATTATGAACTTCTAGATATTCATCATCAGGATTAGAATCAGCAACAACACCAGCTCCTGCTTGGAATATTACAGTATCTTCTGTAAGCATTGTAGTTCTAATTGTAATTGCACTATCCATATTACCATCAAAACCAAAATAAGCAATACTTCCTGAATAGAAGTTTCTTTTTATTCCCTCAAATTCAGCGATTAATTCCATTGCTCTAATTTTTGGAGCTCCTGTCATTGTTCCTGCTGTGAAAGTTGCCATAAATAAATCAAACATATCATATTTGTCATCAATGATTGCTTCCACATCTGAAACAATATGCATAACATGAGAGTATTTTTCAATTCTCATTAAATCTGTAACTTTTACAGTTCCAGGTCGAGCTACTCTTCCAACATCATTTCTACCTAAATCTACAAGCATTAAGTGTTCAGCTCTCTCTTTAATATCATTGATCAGTTCATTTTCCATCTCAAGGTCTTTTTCTAAAGTTCGACCTCTTTTTCTAGTTCCTGCAATTGGTCTTAAAAGAAGATGACCATCAACTAATCTAATCATAACTTCAGGAGAACTTCCTGCAATTGTGAATTTCTCAAATTGGAGTAAAAATAGATATGGACTAGGATTTTTACTTCTTAGTGCTCTATAAAAACTTAGATGATCAACAACAGCTTTTTGAATAAATCTATTTGAGATTAAAATTTGGAAAATATCTCCTGCTTTTATTTTTTCTTTTGCTTTTTTAATAGTCTCAAAAAATTGTTCTTTTGTGTAGTTAAATTTTCCATCATCAAGAGGTGTAGCTTTTTTTAATGGAGTAAATTCATAGTTACTTAGAAGTTCTTTTTCTATTAAATCTAAATCTTTTTCTTTTTCCGGCATTGAAGTTATAATTACTAATTTTGAAGTTTTATGTGAAAAACCTAGAATTATTTTAGGTCTTATTAAATCTAAATCAGGAATATGTAGTTGATCAACTAAAGAACTCATTGATTTTTTTAGTTTTGGTTCAAACTCTTTTCCTATATCATAACCCACATTCCCAATAAATCCATCAATTAGTCCAATTCCTAATTCTAAAGATTTATTTTTGTAAAATTCTTTGTCAAAATTTTTATAATATTTTTTTAAAAAAAATAAAGGATTAGAGTCTACTTCTGAAACTTCTTGTTTCTCATTTTTGTAAAAACAAGTTCCATTTTCATACCAAACTCTTTCTCTATCTCCAATAACTATATAAGAATGGTTCCCTGTACTTGAGTTAATTGTACTTTCATATAAAAATGTTATTTCATTTTCATATAATTTTTTAACTTTTTCATATATTGAAACAGGTGTGAATTGGTCTAAAAATAGCTCTTTACTATAAAAATTCATTAATATCTACTTTTTTAAAATTTAACTACAAATGCACTTGTTACATTTAGTTTTTGTTTTACATCATTTACATTTTCACTAGCAGCAGCTTTTGATGAATAAGGTCCAATTAATACTTTATTGTAAGAAATTCCTTTTACAACATCTTGATATATTTTATATTTAAAATTTTCAGATCTAATAGTATTAATATAACTATCTGATGGTTTTTTTGTAAATGCTCCAATTTGTATAAAATATCCACTTGAAATACTACTTGATGAAGATGAATTATTACTAGAAGGGGTATCAACTAAGTCTTTTATAGAAGATTTTTTTGTTTCAACTCTTTTTTGAACAATCTCTTCTTTTGGAACACTTACTGTTTTTTCTTTTGTACTAGCTTTACTTTTTTCAACTTTTTTTATAGTTTGATCAATCGCTTCATCTGAAATTCCTTTTGAAGGAGAGTAATTTTCTGCTTCTTTTTGTAAATTCTCAAAAGCTTGTAAATTAGTATTATCTTCAGGTTTAGTACTATCTTGTGTTTGACTTGGTGTTGTTCCTTGAATTTCTGGCACCATTGGTTCATTTGTATCTTTTTTTACTCTTTCATTAATGATTTTTTGAAAATTTTCTTCTATGTTGTCATTTTCAGATAATTTTTTCATTTCTGTTGAGTTTGCACCATTTGATGTGAATTGATCTTCTTTTGGTGCATCATTAGTTAAAAGGCGAATAATAATTATAGTTAATAAAAATAAAACTACAAGAACAATACCTAAAATTAGGTATTTTTTCTTATTGTCTTCATTTGAACTAATAGATGAACCAAGCATTATATTATCAAGCTCATGATCATTTTGATCTATATTATCATTTCTTTCCAAAATAACAGAGTCATTATTAATTGACATTTCTACTTCTTCAAGTTCATTTAACTTTCGTTCTAATTCTTCTCTTTCTTGTTGAATTTGAACTTTTTTTATAAACTCATCACCTTTTATCTGCATTACTTATCCTTATATAAAAAAGAGACTAGAAAGTCGATTTATTGTAAATCACAAAATTCCCAGCTAATTCTTCTAATTCTTTATTTATTTTTGCATGAAGAGCTGTATCTTCAATATTATCTAATACATCACAAATCTTATTTGCAATTATTTCAAACTCTTTCTCTTTCATCCCTCGTGCTGTTAATGCTGGAGATCCAATTCTTATACCACTTGTTACAAATGGACTTCTTGTCTCACCTGGAACTGTATTTTTATTTACTGTAATTCCAGCATTCCCTAAAGCTGCATCTGCATCTTTACCACTGAACGGTTTATTTAAAAAACTTACTAATACTAAGTGATTATCTGTTCCACCTGAAACTAAATCATATCCTCTTTTTATTAATACATCAGCTAATACTTTTATATTTGCTTTTACTTGTTTTGCGTAATCTTTCCATTTTGGATCTAAGATTTCTTTAAATGCTACTGCTTTTGCAGCAATTACATGAACAAGTGGTCCACCTTGAATTCCTGGGAAAATAGCTGAATTTATTTTTTTAGCAATATCTTCATCATTTGTTAAAATCATACCACCTCTTGGACCTCTTAAAGTCTTATGAGTTGTAGTTGTTACAACATGAGCATAAGGGAATGGACTCATATGTTCACCAGCAGCAACAAGACCAGCAATATGTGCAATATCAGCAAATAAAATTGCTCCTACAGCATCAGCTATTTCTCTAAATTTAGCAAAATCAATTTCTCTTGCGTATGCACTAGCTCCACAAACAATAATTTTTGGTTGAGCAATTTTAGCAATTTCCATAACTTTATCATAATTGATTCTACCATCAAGTTCAACACCATAATAAAATGCAGAATAGTTTTTACCAGAAAAACTTGGTTTTGATCCATGAGTTAAATGTCCACCATGAGATAAATCCATACCAAGGATTCTATCACCAGCATTTATTAATGCAGCATAAACAGCACCATTAGCTTGAGAACCCGAATGAGGTTGAACATTAGCATACGAACAACCAAAGATTTCACAAGCTCTGTCAATTGCTAATTGCTCAACAGCATCAGCAAACTCACAACCACCATAATATCTTTTGTAAGGATAACCTTCCGCATATTTGTTAGTAAAAACAGAACCCATAGCTTGCATAACAGCTGGACTTGTAAAGTTTTCACTTGCAATCATCTCTAAGTGATTTGTTTGTCTTTTTAATTCATTCTCGATTATGTCAAATACTTCTTTATCTGCTTGTTCTAGCGTTGCGTTTGTTATGTAATTCATTGATTATTCTCCTTGTTCATCTTCATAAAGATTTATTTCTTGTTTAATTGGTTTCATAGCTGGGAATAGTAATACATCTCTAATTGAGTGTTCATTTGTAAGCATCATTACTAATCTATCAATACCAATACCTTGACCTGCTGTTGGTGCCATACCATAAGATAAAGCATTTACAAAGTCTTCATCCATCTCATGAGCTTCATCATCTCCACCAGACTCTTTTGCTGCCATTTGACCTTCAAATCTTTGAAGTTGATCAAGTGGGTCATTTAACTCTGAGAATGCATTTGCAATCTCTTTTCCTGCAATAAATAATTCAAATCTATCAGTTAAATGTGGTTTTTCATCATTTCTTCTAGCAAGTGGAGAAATTTCAACAGGGTACTCTGTAATGAATGTTGGATTTATAAGTTTTGCTTCAACATATTCATCAAATAATTCACCCTGAAGTTGCCCAATATTCATTTTAGCATTTACTTCTAGTTTATTTTCTTTCATAAATGCAATAATTTTATCTTTATCTTCAACAATATCAGAAGGCACTCCACCAATTTCTACTAAAGATTGGATTAATGGAATTTCTGTAAATTTACCAAAATCTATTTTTAACTCTCCATAAGGTAAAACTGTTGGTAAGTCTAAATGTTCAAATAAATATTCAAAATACTCTTTTGTTAAAATAATTAAATCTTTATATGTTTTATAAGCCCAATAAAATTCAATTGAAGTAAATTCTGGATTATGTGTTGCATCCATTCCTTCATTTCTAAAGTTTCTATTGATTTCAAATACAGCTTCAAATCCACCCACGATTAATCTTTTTAAATATAACTCAGGAGCAATTCTTAAAAATCTATCAATTCCTAAAGCATTATGATGAGTAACAAATGGTTTTGCATTTGCTCCACCTGCAATTGGGTGCATCATTGGAGTTTCAACTTCTAAGAAACCTTTATTTTCAAAAAATCTTCTAGTTAAACTTATAACTTTTGATCTAATATGGAAAGTTTTTCGTACTTCTGAATTCATAATTAAATCTAAATATCTTTGTCTATATCTTAACTCTTTATCTTGAATACCATGATATTTTTCTGGAAGTGGTGAAATAGCTTTTGTAAGTATTTTTAAATCATTTGCATGAAGTGAAAGTTCACCATGTCCAGTTACAAAAGGAAATCCAGTTACTTCAACAATGTCTCCCACTTCAACAATTTTTTTGAAAATATCATTATAGAAACCTTCTGGTAAATGATCTCTTGACAGATATATTTGAAGAATTCCACTCTCATCTTCTATTTTTAAAAAAGAAGCTTTACCCATTAATCTAAAAAGTTTTATTCTTCCAGCAACTGTGTAAAATCTATTCTCATCTCTTTTATCTTCCATGTTTACAATATCACTATTTACATTTAGATATTTTGCAATTGTACAATTTCTTAAGCTTTCATTCGAATAAGGATTAATTCCTAGTTCTCTTAATTTTTCTGCTTTTTCTATTCTTTGTTGTATATATTTATTTTCAAACAATATTAAATCCCTTTATTTATTTTCTTCTGATTTGTTAGCTATACTTTTTAATTTATCTCTCGTAGTATCAATTTGTTCTTGAGTTGCTGCTTTTGTTTCTTCAAATTTTTCTTGAATATTATTTACAATCTCTTCTTGAACAGCACCTTTTACACTTTGAGTAGTTGATTCAACACCTTCTTTTATACTGTTTTTAGTTTCATCTAAAATCTCAGAAGTTTTTGCTGAATCTATTACTTTGTCAACGCTATTTGTAATTACACTTGTATCAAGTTTAATTATGTATGAACCAACACTTATTAAATGGGGCATTACATAAGAATTTGCAAATTTTTCATCTATTAATTTTCTAAATGATTGAACTTGATATAAAGCATATGCAATAACTGAAAATATTAAAAATACTTTTGCTGCACCAAATAAAAATCCAAAAATCCTATCCACAACACCTAATCCACTTGCAGAAAAGATTTTACTAACAATTACGCCAAGAAAATAAACAATTAACCAAAAACCAATTAGTGCAATAATAAAACCAATTAATTTTATAGTTGCTTCACTTTGAATAGCTAAAATTGGAGCAATTGCATCTCCAACATCTTTTGAAATTCTTGATGCCACAAAAATCGCACCAATGATACCAACAATTCCAAATATTTCTTTTATTAATCCTCTAAATAGTCCTTTAAGTCCCAATATTAGAGTAATAGTTATAATAATTAAGTCAAAAATAGAAAAATCTTGCATACCGCCCCTTTTCTTATAATTCGTGCATTGTATCTAATCTTTACAAAATAGAAGTTTAATTAAAATCAATAATAAAACTTGCCCCTGTATAATTCTTGTTTTCATAAGTATAAGTTACATTTTTTATATCAATTTTATAACCTAAATTTTTAACAAAAATTTCATTTACTATATATAATCCAAGTCCAACCCCAAAAGCTTCATGTTTCGTTGTAAAATATGGTTCTAGAATTTTTGAAATAATATCTTCATTTATTCCATTTGCTGAATCTTTTATTTCTAAGATTTTATTTTTAAATTCAATAAATATAAATCTATCATTGATATCTTTATTGGAAATTAATGCGTGAATAGAATTATCTAAAATATTAAAAATTGCTTGTGAAAAATCACTTTTATTACAATTTAAAATTAAATCATTATCATAAACTAATGAACATTTTATATTATTTTCTTTTAAAATTAAATGTAAAAAGTTTTTAGTATTCATAACACTTTCTACTAATTGAAAGTTTGTTATTTCTCCTTCTTTATTAAAAAAATTTGTAAAATTTTCTATTGTAAGAGATAATTTATTTGTATTATCAATTATTGAATCGCACGATTCATTAAAAGTAATATCATTTAGTAAATTTAGCTCTTTTTGAAGTTTCATTCCACTTGTAATCGTACTTATAACACTTAAAGGTTGTCTCCACTGATGAGCAATATGATTAAGAGTATCTGAAATAGCAGCAATTTTTGATTGTTGAAAGAGTATTCTGTCTTTTTCTTTGTTATTTTCTATTTGTAATATTTCTTGAGTTATATCTGTTAAAGTAACAATAATTAATTCTTGAAGTTTAAATTTTGAGCATTTAATAGAAAAATGTGTTATTTCATTTTTCATATTTTTCATGGCAACTCTAAAGTTTTTTGTTGGATTTGCAAGTATATACTCTGCCCAATTTTTTCCATTATAATATTTTTCAATGATATATATGTCATCTTTCATATCAATAAAAGAAGTACAAATACACTTATATTTTTTTACAAAACTGCTTAAATCATTTGTATCACTAAAGAATTCGTACAATCTTTGATTTGAATCAATTAATTCAATCCCATTTGTAATTACAATTATATTTTGTTGAGAATTAAGAATTGATTCTTTTTTTTGTTCTTGAATTTTCAACTGTTTTAGATAATTTGAATATAAATAAAGTAAAAAAGAGAAGAAAATAATTATCAATGCAATCACAGAAATCATTATAATTTGAATTTTAAAAGATTTCACTATTTGAATATCAATATCATTTAAATCCACAAAATTTATAATGTCTCCTAATCTTTCATGTTTATCATTAAAAAGATTATATTTTGAAATTAAATAATTTTTTTCAATTATGTAAGTATCAATATTTAAATAGTTTTCTATTTTATTGTTACTAAGATAATTAATTAAGTCTTTATCAGCATTTTTATTTGCTATATAATAGTCACCTATAAATGTTTTTGTGTAAGGAAGTTTGAGAACTTCTTTATATTTTTTATCTGTAATTACAATCGAATTAATATTATTTTCTTTTAAATCATTAGCAATTGAATCAAAATGGCTAATTACTTCAATTGCTCCTAAAAAATTATTTTCTTTATCAAGAATAGGTGATCTGGCTTTTATTGTCATTGAATATAAAGCTACACTGATCGAAGTTGAAATTGTTTTATTTTCAATAAAATTCTTTAAATCTTTTCTAAAAAGAAGATTATCTCCTTTTTTATCAGTCCATGAACGATAGATACTATTTCCATTTTTATCAACAATTTGAATCCAAATATTTTTGAATTTCGTATTATCTCTCATTTGTTGGGAAATTTCTTTGTAATTAAAATTATCATATTGCCCATTGATAATAAATTTTTGTAATTCATTATCTTTAGCAAGTGCTAAAGCTATTGATAAAGTGGCATCTCTTTTATTTTTTAAAAAATTATCAGTTAATTTTAAAATATTTTTATTTGTTGAATCATAAATAGAAGTTAGAAGAGTTTTTTGTTTATCTAAAATATAGTAGTACGTTCCTGAGACTATAAATATAGTTAAAATTAAAAATGAGATGATAGCAATGAAAATATTTTTTTTATTTTTGTACATTAATTATAGACTTATTAGTAGATTTATATGTATTGATTGTATTAAAAGATAACTTTTCTTTTGATTAAGGTTTTCATTTAGAATTAATAAATTTGTGATAAAATCACACCATGATAAAAAGATACCCAACTAAACAAATATTCGTCGGAAATGTACCGATTGGTGGCGATGCTGCTATTCCTGTACAATCAATGACATTCACAAAAACATCAGATGTAAAAGCAACAGTTGAACAAATTACAGCTTTACATTTTGCTGGTGCTGATATAGTAAGAGTTGCTGTTCCAAATATGGAAGCAGCCTTAGCGTTAAAAGAGATTAAATCACAAGTTTCACTACCACTTGTAGCAGACATTCATTTTCATTATAAATTAGCTTTAATTGCTGCTGAAGTTGTAGATTGTATTAGAATAAATCCTGGAAATATTGGAGATAGAAAAAGAGTTCAAGAAGTTGTTAAGGCTTGTATAGAGCGAAATATACCTATTAGAATTGGAGTAAATTCAGGGTCGCTTGAAAAACAGTTTGAAGATAAATATGGACAAACACCTGAGGGTATGGTTGCAAGTGCTGATTATAATATCAAATATCTTGAAGATTTAGGTTTTACAAATATGAAAATTTCTCTAAAAGCTAGTGATGTTCAAAGAACAGTTGAAGCTTATAGAAGATTAAGACCTATGAATAACTATCCATTTCACCTTGGAGTAACAGAAGCTGGAACACAATTTCACTCAACAATCAAATCTTCAATTGCTTTAGGTTCACTTTTACTTGATGGAATAGGTGATACTTTAAGAGTTTCAATGACTGGAGAACTTGAAGAAGAGATAAAAGTAGGGCGTGCAATTTTAAAAGATGTTGGAATTGCAAAAGATGGTTTGAATATTGTTTCATGTCCTACTTGTGGAAGAATTGAAGCAGATTTAGTAAGTGCAGTTAGTGAAATAGAAAAAAGAACAAAACATATAAAAACTCCACTTGATGTTTCAGTTATGGGTTGTGTTGTAAATGCAATCGGAGAAGCAAAATCTGCTGATGTTGCAATTGCTTTTGGAAAAGGAAGCGGACTTGTAATGAAAAAAGGTGAAATTATTGCCAAATTGTCAGGAGATGCGTTGATAAATAGATTTATAGAAGAAGTTGAAATCGAAGCAGAAAAAAGAAAATAATGGATAGCGTATATAGTATAAATATAGAAAGAGCTGTTTTAAGTTCTATTTTATTTAACCCTGAAGAACTTGAAGATGTTTTAGGCGTATTAAAACCTAAAGATTTTTATTTACCTGCACATAAAAAAATATTTGAGGTAATGGTAAAACTTCATAACGATGATATGCCCATTGATGAAGAATTTATAAGAAAAAGAGTTGATGCAAAAGATGTTGATGACTCAATTTTATTAGAAATTTTATCAGCTAATCCAATTACGAATACTTTAGCATATGTAAGAGAAATCAAAGATGGTTCAGTAAAAAGAGAGTTAGCAACACTCGCAACAACAATAAAAAAAGTAGCCATTGAAGAAGAAATGAGTGCAAATGAAGCACTTGATACAATTCAAGGTGAACTTTATAAAATCTCTACAGATTCTGCAACTAGCGAATTAAAAGATATGAAAGCTATAACTCATGATACTCTTTCATATATAGAGCAAATGAAAAAGATGGGGAATAAACATCTAATAGGTGAAACAACCGGATTTGAGGCACTTGATAGAAGAACAACAGGTTTTAACTCAGGGGATTTAATTATAATTGCTGCACGTCCTGCGATGGGGAAAACAGCACTTGTTTTAAATATGGCTTTAAAAAATGTTGAAGCTGGAAAAGGTGTAATATTTTTCTCCCTAGAAATGCCAGCAGAACAATTAATGTTAAGGATGTTATCTGCTAAAACTTCAATTCCATTACAAAATCTTAGAAAAGGTGATATGGACGATCAACAATGGACTAACTTAAGTGGTGCATTTGATGATTTAAATACTAAAAAACTTTTTGTTGATGATGGTGGAAGTATTAATATTAATCAACTTCGTGCGAGAGTGCGAAAACTTGCTCAGAATGAATCTAATAATATAAAACTTGTTATCATCGATTACCTTCAACTAATGCAAGGAACTGGAAATAAAGATAGACACCAAGAGGTTTCTGATATTTCAAGGGGTTTAAAAATGCTTGCAAGGGAGATGAAAATTCCTATTATTGCCCTTTCTCAGTTAAATAGGGGACTTGAAAATAGACCAGATAAAAGACCAATGTTATCAGATTTAAGAGAATCTGGAGCAATTGAGCAAGATGCTGATATTATCATGTTTGTTTATAGGGATGATGTTTATAAAGAGAGAGATGAAGCAAGAAAAGAGAAAGAAGCAAAAGATAAAGGTGAAGATTATAAATCAAAATTTATAAATAAACCAGAAGAAGAGGCAGAAGTAATAATAGGAAAACAAAGAAATGGACCAATTGGTACTGTAAAACTTAACTTCCAAAAAGCACTTACAAGATTTGTTGATAAAGAGAATGAGCATAATAGTTCGCCAATAGAGATGGTGTTTGAAAATATTGCAGACACTGAGAGAGAAACAAATATTGATATACCAGATATTTTGTAGAAATGTGTAAACTTGTTATTAGATAAATGGTTGTATAATCGCCATTTATAATAATAAATTCATTTAAATAATAATATTATAGGTACAAATTCTCCTTATGTGAAAAAAAGAGTCATTAGTGAGTCATTTGATTAGATATAATCACGAACTTAATTTTAGGAAATTACATTGCAAAACAAAGAGCATATATTAGAAGACGAAATAGATTTAAAAGAATTATTTCATATACTTAACAATAAAAAGTTTTTTATATTAATTATAACTTTAGTTGTAACTTTAGTAGGTGTAATTTATATTACTATGAAAAAATCTATATATGAAGTAAAATCTGTAGTTAGAATTGGTTATATAAATTCTACTTTAGTTGAAAATAGTAATATTTTAGAAACAAAACTTAGATTGATTTTTGCAGGTAATAATGAATCAAAAATTACAAAAGATGATGGTATTTTAACTGCTGTATCAGGTATTAAGAAAGTTGATAATTTTTTAGAAATTACAACTCAAGCATATTCAAATGAAATAGCCATTAAAAAAAATAAAGAAGTAGTAGAATTTTTGCAAAATGAGTATAAATACAAAATAGATGAATTTATATTAAAAACAAATTTAAATATAAAAAATATAGAAAGTCAATTATTATATGTTGAAACTATAGATAAACCTAATATAAAACAAAGTATACAAAAAATAAAAGAACAACAAATCCCTCGGATAGACCAAGAAATTGACCTACTTAAAAATGTTGAGTTGAAATCTATAGAAAATAAATTAGAATTTAATCAGAAAAAATTAAATGAGTATCAAAATGATAGTATGAAGATAACAAATCAAAAATCAACTGATAATAGTCAAAATATGCTTATGTCTGTACAGCTTTTAAATACTCAGAATTTGATTTTAAGTATACAAAATACGATAGAAAATTTAAAAAAAGAAAAAGAAAATATATTAAATCTTAAGTTAAAAGATTTAGAGATGAAAAAAGAAAATTTAATTAATGAAGACATAAAAAGATTAGAAATAGAATTAAATATGAATTTAGAGAAGAAAATAAATGATTTAAATAATAATTTAGATTTTGAAAAATTAAAACTTACAAATTCAATAGCAAAAAACAGTGAAATAATAGGAAATATTATGGTAAATGAAGAACCTATAAAACCTAATAAAATTATTATTGTAGTTTTCTTTGTTGTAGGGATTATATTATCGTTTTTTTTAGTATTTTTCATGCAATTTATTAATAGTATGAGAGAAGAAAAGAAATAAATTGAAAATTTTAATAACGGGTGGAGCTGGATATATCGGCTCTCATACACTTATTGAATTAGATAAATCAGGCTATGATTTTATTGTATTTGATAACTTATCAAACTCATCAAAAGAAAGTATAAAAAGAGTAGAAAAGATTATAAATAAATCTATTTATTTTGAAGAAGGTGATGTTAGAGATAAAAAAGCTTTAGAAGAAGTTTTTAAAAAATATGATATAGACTCAGTGATTCATTTTGCAGGACTTAAATCTGTAGGTGAATCGGTTTGTGAACCTTTAAAGTATTATGATAACAATATAACAGGAACTTTAGTTTTATTAGAGGTTATGGAAAAATTTAATTGTAAAAAGATAGTATTTAGCTCTTCAGCAACTGTTTATGGAAATCCAAGTTCAAATCCAATAAAAGAAGATTTCTCAGTAGGAAATACTACAAATCCTTATGGTAGAACAAAATATTTTATAGAAGAGATATTAAAAGACCTTTATTCAAGTGATAACTCTTTTCAAATAGCAATATTAAGATATTTTAATCCAGTTGGTGCCCATGAAAGTGGAACTATTGGAGAAGATCCAAATGGAATTCCAAATAATCTTATGCCTTTTATAGCACAAACAGCTGTAGGTAAAAGAGAATTCTTGAGTATTTTTGGTGGAGATTATGATAGTGCTGATGGAACAGGTGTTCGAGATTATATCCATGTGGTTGATTTAGCTTGTGGACATGTCAAAGCAATTGATTATTTAAATAAAAAAACTAGAATTGAACCTTTGATTGTAAATTTAGGAACAGGAATAGGTTATAGCGTATTAGATATGGTAAAAGCATTTGAAAAAGCAAGTGGGAAAATTATACCATACAAAATAGTAGAAAGAAGAGAGGGAGATATCTCAACTTGTTATTCAAATCCAAGCTATGCAAAAGAGATTTTTGATTGGGAAGCTAAAAAAACAATTGAAGATATGTGTATTGATAGCTGGAAATGGCAAAGTAATAATCCTGATGGATATAATTAAAATTGATATGTGAGATAATAAACTTATTAAATATTAAGGAAAATTAATATTATAGTAAAAATGATTTTGTGTGAAGGAATATAATAAATGAAATATGATGAAATAAAAAAAGAATTATTAGTTAATCCAAAAACTTGGCTTGTTTCAGGCGTAGCTGGATTTATTGGTTCAAATTTAGCAGAAGAATTACTAAAATTAAATCAAAAAGTAGTAGGCCTTGATAATTTCGAAACAGGTCATAAATACAATCTTGAACATGTAAAGAATTCTGTATCTAAGAATCAATGGAACAACTTTACTTTTATTGAAGGTGATATTAGAAACTATGAAACTTGTAATGAAGTTACTAAAAATATAGATGTAATTCTTCATCAAGCTGCACTTGGTTCAGTTCCAAGATCTATTGATAATCCAGTTAATACAAATGCTTCGAATGTAAGTGGATTTTTAAATATGCTTACAGCAGCTAAAGATAATGGTGTAAAAAGATTTGTTTATGCATCAAGTTCATCTGTTTATGGTGATTCTGCAGAACTTCCAAAAGTAGAGGCAAGAACAGGAAATCTTCTTTCACCTTATGCAGTTACTAAATACGTAAATGAACTTTATATGGGTGTTTTTTATAAATGTTATAATTTCGAATCAATAGGACTTAGATATTTCAATGTATTTGGTAAAAGACAAGATCCAAATGGCGCTTATGCGGCTGTTATGCCAAAATGGATATCTCAAATGATAAATGGTGAAGATGTATTTATAAATGGTGATGGAGAAACTTCAAGAGATTTTACTTATATTGATAATGTAGTTCAAGCAAATATATTGGCTGGAACTACAACAAACTCTCAGGCTTTTGCAAAAGCTTATAATACAGCCGCATCAGGAAGAGAGACTCTAAATAATCTTTTTTCTGCTATTAAAAATGGTTTAGAAGAAAAACTTCCTAACCTAAAAATCAAAGATGCGATATATAGGGATTTTAGAGCTGGAGATATAAGACACTCAAATGCAAATATAGATCAAGCAAAACAACTTTTAGGATATGAACCAACACATAACTTAGAAGAAGGTTTAAAAGAATCTCTTAGTTGGTATATAAATGATATTAAAGGAAATAAATTAAATGACAAATGTAAATAATATAAAAATTTGTGTAATTGGTCTTGGTTATGTAGGACTTCCTTTAGCTCATGCTTTTTCTGAAAAATATGAAGTAGTTGGATTTGACATATCACAATGGAGAATTGATGAATTATCATCTGGTTATGATAGAACTTTGGAGCTAAATGAATCTCAAGTAAAAGAAGCTATCAAAAATGGTATGAAATTTTCTTTAAACATAAATGATATTAGAGATTGTAATATTTATATAGTTACCGTTCCAACACCAATAGATAAAAATAAAAGACCAGACTTAACTCCTTTAATAAAAGCAAGCGAAACAATTGGAAAAGTGCTTAAAAAAGATGATATCGTTATCTACGAATCAACTGTTTATCCAGGAGCTACAGAAGAAGACTGTGTTCCAGTTTTAGAAAAATTCTCAAATATGAAATATAATGTTGATTTCTTTTGTGGATATTCTCCTGAGAGAATCAATCCAGGTGATAAAGAACATACAGTTACAAAAATTCTAAAAGTAACATCAGGTTCAACTCCTGAGATTGGTATCAAAGTGAATGAACTATATGCAAGTATTATAACTGCAGGTACTCACTTAGCTCCCACAATCAAAGTTGCAGAAGCTGCAAAAGTAATAGAAAATTCTCAAAGAGATATAAATATCGCATTTGTAAATGAACTAGCAATTATTTTTAATAAGTTAGGAATTAATACAAATGATGTACTTGAAGCAGCTGGAACAAAATGGAACTTTTTACCATTTAGGCCAGGATTAGTTGGTGGACATTGTATAGGAGTAGACCCATATTATTTAACTCATAAAGCTCAACAAGTAGGATATAACCCAGAAATCATTCTATCTGGAAGAAGATTAAATGATAATATGGGAATCTATGTAGCTAATCAAGTAATTAAACTTATGATAAAAAAAGGTCATAAAATAGAAGGTTCAAAAGTACTTGTGCTTGGAATTACTTTTAAAGAAAATTGCCCAGATATTAGAAACTCAAGAGTAATAGATGTTATTTCTGAACTACAAGAGTTTGGATGTGATATAACAGTATCTGATTATTGGGCTGATAAAGCTGAAGTAAAAAATGAATACAATCTAAACTTAGAGAATAATGTTAACTTTGATGACTATGAAGCTATTGTAATGGCTGTTTCACATGAAAAATATAAAACTTTAACTTTTGATAATAAAGATCAAGTTGTTTATGATATTAAAAGTATTTTAAAAAATAGTGATGGAAGATTGTAATAAATGAAAGGGATAATATTAGCAGGAGGAAGTGGAACAAGACTTTATCCAGTAACAAAAACTATAAGCAAACAACTACTTCCTATTTATGATAAACCAATGATTTATTATCCTTTATCTGTTCTAATGCTTGCAGGAATTAAAGAAATATTAATTATTTCTACTCCTCAAGATATTGGAAAATTTGAAGAACTATTAGGAAATGGTAGTGATTGGGGTATTAGTTTAGAGTATAAAATACAACCAAACCCTGATGGGCTAGCACAAGCATTTATTTTAGGGGAAGATTTTATAGGAAGAGATAGTGTTTGTTTAATCCTTGGAGATAATATATTCTATGGACAAGGCTTTTCTCCTATGCTTAAAGCAGCATCTTCAATAAAAGATGGTGCAGTTGTATTTGGATATCAAGTAAAAGACCCTGAAAGATTTGGTGTAGTTGAATTTGATGAAAATAAAAAAGCAATTAGTATTGAAGAAAAACCAACTAAACCAAAATCAAACTTTGCAGTAACTGGATTATACTTTTATGATAATGAAGTAATAGAAATTGCAAAAAATGTAAAACCATCACCAAGAGGAGAACTAGAAATTACAACAGTAAATGAAGAATATCTAAAAAGAGATAAACTAAAAGTTGAACTTCTAGGACGTGGATTTGCTTGGTTAGATACAGGAACTCATGATAGTTTGATTGAAGCTGGCCAATTTGTACAAACAATTGAACATAGACAAGGTTATAAAATAGCTTGTTTGGAAGAAATAGCCTATAACAATAAATGGATTTCAAAAGAACAAGTATTAAAAATTGCGAAACCATTATCTAAAAATGGATATGGACAATATCTAATAGATTTGATTAAAGAGAAATAAATGAAGAATATATTGCTAACAGGAACAGCTGGATTTATAGGATCAAACTTTGTTTCATATTTTTTAGATAAATATCCAGAATATAATCTAATAAATTTAGATTTATTAACTTATGCAGGAGACCTTGAAAATCTAAAAGAGTGTGAAACAAACCCAAGATATAAATTCATAAAAGGTGACATTTGTAATAGAGAATTAGTTGAATTTATATTTTCTGAATATGATATAAAAGGTGTAATTCATTTTGCAGCAGAATCACATGTGGACAACTCTATTAAAAATCCAGGGGTATTTGTCCAAACAAATGTAACTGGAACTTATACACTTGTTGATGTTTCAAAAAACTATTGGATGGAAAAACCATTTTTATATAAAGAAAAATATCAAAATGCAAGATTTCATCATATTTCAACTGATGAAGTATATGGAACACTTTCTTTAAATCCAGAAGATATGTTTACTGAATCAACACCTTATGCTCCAAACTCACCTTATTCAGCAACAAAAGCAAGTAGTGATATGATAGTAAAAGCATATACTGAAACATATGGAATGAATACAGTAATTACAAATTGTTCAAATAATTATGGACCAAAACAACATGATGAAAAATTAATTCCTACAATTATTAGAAATGCTCTAAAAGGAAATTCTATTCCAATCTATGGTGATGGAAAGAATATTAGAGATTGGTTATATGTACTTGATCATTGTAAGGGAATAGATTTAGTTTATCACATTGGTAAAAAAGGCGAAACTTATAATATTGGTGGAGGAAATGAACGAACAAATCTGCAAATTGTAAATATAATTTGCAGTATTTTAGATAAAGAAGTACCCAAAAAAGAATCATATTCTGAATTAATTACTTTTGTAGAAGATAGAGCAGGACATGATAGAAGATATGCAATTGACGCAACAAAACTTGAAAATGAACTTAGTTGGAAAGCAGATGAAAATTTTGATAGTGGGATAGTTAAAACTATTAATTGGTATTTAAATAAATATGGAGTTAAATAAAATGAAAAAACTATTATTAATATTTGGAACAAGACCAGAAGCAATAAAAATGGCACCATTAGTAAAAGCATTTGAAAATGAGCCAACAATAGAATCAAAAGTATGTGTAACAGCACAACATAGAGAGATGCTAGATCAAGTTCTTGAAATGTTTGATATAAAGCCTGATTATGACTTGAATATTATGAAAACAGGACAAGATCTTTTTGATGTAACTACTAATGTTCTTTTAGGATTAAAAGATGTTCTAAATGATTTTAATCCTGATGTTGTTTTAGTTCATGGTGATACTACAACTACAAGCGCCTCTTCATTAGCTGCTTTTTATAATAAAATAAAAATAGGACATGTAGAAGCAGGCTTGAGAACAGGTGATATGTATAGTCCTTGGCCAGAAGAAGCAAATAGACAAATAACTGGTGTATTAGCTAACTATCATTTTGCTCCAACATCAACTAGTGCCAATAATCTTCTAAAAGAAAATAAAAATCCAAATGATATTATTGTAACTGGTAATACAGTTGTTGATGCACTCTTTTTAGCATTAGATAAAATAGAGAATAATGATGAATTAAAAAGTAAAATATTAAATAATATAAACTCTCAATATAAAATAGATGAAAATAAAAAAATTATACTTGTAACTGGACATAGAAGAGAAAATTTTGGACAAGGATTTGTAAATATTTGTGAAGCATTAAAAACTCTTGCACTAAATAATCCTGATATTGATATAGTTTATCCAGTACATTTAAATCCAAATGTTCAAAAACCAGTAAATGAAATACTTTCAAATACCTCAAATGTATATTTAATAGAACCACTTCAATATGAACAGTTTATTTATATGATGAATAAAGCATATTTTATAATCACTGACTCAGGTGGAGTACAAGAAGAAGCTCCATCTCTTGGTAAACCAGTTCTTGTAATGAGAGATACAACAGAAAGACCAGAAGCAGTTGAAGCAGGAACAGTAAAATTAGTTGGAACAAATAGAGAATCTATTATCAAAGAAGCACAAAAACTTTTAGATAATAAAGAAGAGTATGAGAAAATGAGTAAAGCACATAATCCTTATGGAGATGGTAAGGCTTGTGAGAGAATTGTTAATTTTATTAAGGATGTGAAGTAGTATGAATCAAAATAAAAAAATATGTGTGATTGGACTTGGATATATAGGACTTCCTACAGCTGCATTATTAGCAAATAGAGGATATAATGTACATGGTGTGGATGTTGTTCAAAGTACTGTTGATACAATCAATCAAGGTAAAATTCATATAGTAGAGCCAGAACTTGATACATTTGTACAAAGTGCTGTAAATAGTGGAAAACTAAAAGCTAGTTTACTTCCTGATGTTGCTGATGTGTTTATCATAGCTGTGCCTACTCCATTTCATGAAGGATATGTACCTAATGTTGACTATGTTGTATCTGCAACAAAAGCAATATCTCCTTATGTAAAAGACGGTGATATCGTAATTCTAGAATCAACATCCCCTGTTGGAACTACTGAACTAGTAGAAGAAACTTTAAGAGCTGAGAATGTAGATACTAATAAACTTTATATTTCTCATTGTCCTGAAAGAGTACTTCCTGGTTATATTATGAGAGAACTTGTTGAAAATGATAGAATTGTAGGTGGATTAACTCCTGCAGCAACTGCAAAAACTGTAGAGTTTTATGAGACTTTTGTAAGTGGAGCAGTTCTTTCAACAGATGCAAGAACTGCAGAAATGGCAAAACTAACTGAAAATTCATTTAGAGATACTAATATAGCTTTTGCGAATGAGTTATCAATGCTTTGTGATAAGTTTGATATAAATGTATGGGAGCTTATATCTCTGGCAAATAGACACCCAAGAGTAAATATACTTCAACCAGGAGCTGGAGTTGGAGGTCACTGTATAGCTGTAGATCCATGGTTTATTGTACATGCAGGTGGTGAAATGGCAAAGATGATAAGAACAGCAAGAGAAGTAAATACATATAAAACTGAGTGGGCTATAGAGAAGATAAAAAATGCAGCTTTGAAGTTTGAATCTGAGAATGGAAGAAAAGCAAAAGTTGCTTGTATGGGACTGGCTTTTAAACCTGATATTGATGACTTAAGAGAATCACCAGCTTTATATATAACTAGAAGACTAAAAACTGATGGCATATATGTGTTAGCTGTAGAGCCAAATATAGATAGTCATAAAGAGTTTGAAATAGTAGATTACAAAGAAGCATTAGAGAACGCTGATATAGTTACTTTTTTGGTAGGGCATAAAGAGTTTAAAAAACTGGATATTAAGACTGATTTGGATTTTTGTGGAGTGTTAAATTAAATGGCTAGAATAATTAATTTACAAAAATTTAGTGATGAAAGAGGAAGTTTAACTGTAGTAGAAAAAATACTTCCTTTCGAAATAAAAAGATTTTACTATATCTACGATGTTACTTCTAAAAGAGGTGGTCATAGGCACAAAAAAACTATACAAGCATTGATGAGCTTAGGTGGAAGCTGTGAAGTATATGTAAATAATGGACAAAAAGAAGAGATTTTTTTACTAGATAGCCCTACTAAATGTTTGATATTAGAGCCAGAAGATTGGCATACTATGGATAAATTTTCAGAAGGTTCTACTTTGTTGGTTTTTTCTTCGGAGTTTTATGATAAAGATGATTATATTGATGAAGAGTACTAAATGATTGAATATGAAAATTTACAAAAAGTTAATGAAAAACTATTTGATAAATATAAAGAAAACTTTGATGTCTTTATGAAAAGTGGCTGGTATATTTTAGGAAGCCAAGTGAATAAATTTGAAAAAGAATTTGCCAATTTTTGTACTACAAACTATTGTGTTGGATTAGCTTCTGGGCTTGATGCTTTGATTATTGCAATCGATGCATTTGATTTCCCAAAAGAAAGCGAGATTATTGTTCCATCTAATACCTACATAGCAACAATCATGGCAATAGTAAGAAATGGATTTAAGCCAGTACTAGTCGAACCAAATATAGCAACATACAATATTGATAGTGTGAAAATAGAAGAAAAAATCACAAATAAAACAAAAGCTATTTTAGTAGTACATCTATATGGAAAAGCATGTGAGATGGATAAAATAAGCCAAATAGCCATGAAATATGATTTAAAAATCATCGAAGATTGTGCTCAAGCCCACGGTGCGAAATATAAGAATCAAAAAGTAGGAAGTTTTGGTATTGGCTGCTTTAGCTTTTACCCTACTAAAAATCTTGGTGCATTAGGTGATGCTGGAGCTATTACATGTGATGATAAGAACTATGTAAACAAAATCAAAGCTCTCAGAAACTATGGAAGCTCTACAAAGTACTATAATGATGTTCTAGGATATAACTCACGATTAGATGAAGTACAAGCAGGATTTTTATCTATAAAACTACAAATGCTTAATGAGATAACAAACCATAAAAGGGAACTTGCAAAAATGTACATGGATAATCTAAATGACAATTTTGTAAAACCTGTTGTTGATACAGATTATTTTGATGTATATCATATTTTTAATATACGACATTCTAAAAGAGATGAAGTTAAAGAATATTTATTAAATAATAATATTAAAACAGAGATACATTATCCTCTTGCACCTCATAAACAAAAAGCAATGAAAGGTATTATTGATGGTGATTACCCAATTAGTGAAGAGATACACAATACAACACTTAGTTTGCCAATATCATATTTTCACACAAAAGATGATATTTTGAAAGTTTGTGAAGTTTTAAATAGGTTTGTGAAATGATTACCACTATCGTAGATAAAACATATCTCTATAAAGAAGCTAGATATTTACTTGCCAGTATATATAAATATATGCCAGATGAAAAAATATATCTATTTTTAGTTAATTGTGATGAACATGTTAAAAAAGACATTTTAAATTGGAATCCTAACGTAATTATAGATTTTAGAATTTTTGATGTGCCAAAAGAACAACATAAATCATATATGTATGTGATGATGACTTTTGTTTTTGATTGGTTATTAAATGAGACTAAAATCAAAGAAGATATTATATATCTTGATGCAGATATAGTTTTAAAAGATAGTTTAAAAGATTTATATTCTCAACTAGAAAAGCATGACTTGATGTTTAGATACCATCCTTTTAATCGTATAAAAGGACCTACTTCTGAAGAGTTTGGAGGTATTATGAATAATGGTTGTGTAGTTATGAAAAATAATTTAGTTATGGCTGAATATTCAAAAAAGCTGAAGCAAAATATTCAAAACTATTTAGATACAAAAAAAGATCCAGTGATTTTTGTAGAGGAAGCAAAAGTTATAACATGTATAGACCAAGAGATGGAATTTACTACCTATATAGAGATGAAGGATAAGATAAACTTTTTTGCATTAGATAATATATATAATGACACACAATATACAAATATCGGAACAGTTTGGCATGCAAAAGGTGTACATAGAACTTATCCTGAGTATTTAATAGAATGTTATAAATATGGGCGAAAAGATGTAAATATTACTAAAGAGTATTTAAGACTTTACTGTCGTAAGTTTAAAAAACTAATAAAAAGTTTTTTTATAGAACCTGCTGAAAGTTTCGAGATAAAAGAGTTAGATGATATTTTCAAAAGCACAGATATAGAAAATATAGTTGTAGTAAATAGTAGTTTTTATTTAGATAATATAGTTTTACTTAAAGAAAAAACTATTAAATGCTATGACACAGACCCAGTGATTTATTATAAAAATAAGAATATATTAAAAAATAGTAATATTTTTCACGAATATATTGTGTATGATACACAATATATTGAAAAAAATAATTGTGATTTATTGATTTATGAAAATAAAAACACTAAAGTAATTTTATTATTAAACTATGAAATTAAAATAACAAAAGATTAAATAATGAATGAATATAAAATATCTAATACTTATACAATGCATACAAAAAATATTGGTGATTTAGCTAAAATCAAAGCAGTTTTAATAAAAAATCAAAATAAATATTATAAATTTTTGTATCCTGAGTGGACACATTATGTACGAGACAAAGAAATAGAATTATTAGCCTTAAGGTTAAATAAAAATCAAAAAATATTGGAAATTGGAAGTGGAGATGGTTATATAGCTTATGTATTAAAAGAAAAATATGGTTTAAATGTAACAGCATCAGATATAGAGCCACGTTACCCTCAATACACTAATGTTTTAAAGCTTGACGGACAATCCACACAATTACAAAATAGTCAATATGATGTAATAATTTCAGTCCATGTATTAGAACATATTGAAAATATCAACAGTGCACTAGGAGAATTCAAAAGACTTTTAAAAAATGATGGATATATGTATCATTTAGTTCCTTCTACTGGAATAATGTTTTTTACTACATTAGTTCAACCTTTATCTTATTTTAGAGGTATATTTTTATATTTAAATGGATATTTTTATTTAAAATATAAACCTTTTAAAAATAAAAATATATTACGGTTTTTTAAAAATTTTATTTTGTTTATTAATCCATATAATTTATTTTGGGGAACTGGACATGGGATAAATAATAGATTAAATTGTTTTAAAAACTGGAAAACTACTTCATGGAGCAAAATATTTAATAAAAATAATTTACAAATTGTCAATATTGAAGTAAGTACTATCGCATACAGTGTTCATAAGATTTTTCCTTTCAAATTCTTATCTTTTAGAAAATGGCTTGCTTCTAAAGGGTTCTCTTCCGCCAATCTATTTATACTAAAAAAAGAACAAAATAATGATATGTAGTATTTGTAATAATAAATTATATATTGTAAATAAACAAAAATACTCATTTTTTAAATGTGAAAATTGTAAAGCAATCTATAAAGCCTTTACTATTTTAAATGATTATAGTACTAATTCTGAAGATTATAATAAAATAACTAATAAAGATTATTTCAATCAAAATGTAATGTCTTTTGCAAATAATCCTATAATGGAAATAATAAAAATATATGCAAGTGATACATCAAAAATTTTAGATATAGGATGTTCAAATGGAGCGTTTTTAAAAGCTTTAAAAAGTAATAATATTAATAATGTTTTTGGAATTGATATCCAAGAAGATACTATAGAATTTGCACAAAAACAAAACTTACAATGTTATTATGGACTTTTCCCAAATAAAATTCCTAAAGAACTTGAACAAAAATACAATATTATTACAAGTTTTGAGAATATTTATTATATGCCTAATTTAATAGATTTTTTTGAAAAGGCTATTGATTTACTTGAAAACAATGGAAAACTAGTATTAAAGTTTAATCAATCTAGTTCAAGTTATTATATTAAATACCCTTATCATATTAGAGTAGTTGATTTTAATGTATTTATAAATATAGAAACCATTATTTTTTTAGCTAATAAATATAAGCTGAATATTTTAGACGTAAAAGCTTTTAGCAGTAGTTATATTAGTGATTATTTTGGATATAGCTCTTGGAAAACAAAACCAAAAAAAGAAAAAAATTTTTTTTTAAAAGTTTTTGATAAATTATCTGGCTATGTAATTCCTATTAAGTATACTGATAAAATTATTGTAGTTTTAGAGAAGAAATAAATTTGAAAACAAGTAATCAGTTTAATAAAATATTTAAACATGGAAGTGGATACTTTCTAGTAAGTTTGCTCACTAAAGCTACAGGGTTTATTCTACTTCCTATTATCACAAGATACTTATCACTTGATGAATATGGTCTGTATACGAATATTCAGTCAGCACAAATGATTATGTATCTTTTTGCTACATTTAGTCTTGATGCTGCGTATGGAAGATTTATTTATGATTATAATACTTCTAAAAAAAGACTTATGTTGCTTACAAGTACTATTTTTACAGTATTTATAGTTTGGAATATATTTTATTTAGGCTTATCTGGTGTTGGTGTTTATTATTTGATTGATAGCTGGGGTTTTCAAGAGCTACTTATAGCTTTTCTATTACCTTTTATAGTCTTATTTCAGCAGTTTGTCGCTTTAAATACATCTCTTATGCAGTCTAGGCATTATACTCGAAAATTGTTATCTATTACTACAAGTGCATTTTTTGTGACTCAAGTTGTAGTTTTAATATCTTTAATTGTATTTGATTTAGGAATTCATTCTTTTTTTATAGCTCAGTTTTTAGTTGGATTTGTTGTAATGTTTATACATATAAATCTTATGAAAAAAGAAGGATTGTTAAAGTTATTTATCTTTAAAAAAACTACTTTTAAAAAGAACTTTAAGTATGCATTAGGTTATATGCCAGCTTCATTTAGTGGATGGATATTTACACTTAGTGATAGATACATCATCACTTATTATGTATCTTTATCTATGGCGGGTAAATATTCTTTTCTTGTACAATTAACTATGATAATACAATTTATTATGCAAGCAATAGATACTGCATATGGACCTATATTCATGGCTTTGATGAAAGAAAAGACACAGGAGAATATAGATAAAATGAAATCTTACTTTACAGTTATGACCTTTTTCCTTTTATCAGTATATTTGAGTATGGTATTATTTATGCCTTTTATAATTGATTCTTTTTTTCCAGAACATTATAGAGGAGATTATTTACTTATATCAATATTATCTATGGGGTTTGTATTTTTAGCAATTCGAAAAATGTTTGCTAATGCACTAGTGTATTACAAAAAATCTTTTTGGATAAGTATTAGTGGATATATACCCGCTATAGTTAACCTTGGTCTGAATTTTATATTTGTTCCAAAATATGGGATGTATGCAGCTGCTTGGTCAACATTGGCAAGTTTTTTCTTATATGGGACTATTGTATTTTTTATGGCTCAAAAGTTACAAAAATTTGAATTTGATTATCTAAAAATAGCTATATTTTTTATAATTGCTACATCATTTACTGTTATTAGTTACGAATATTCAAATTTGGTAGTAAATTTTATTTTGATAAGTTTATTTTTATTACTAGGATATTTTAGTGGAATAAATAAGTTGATTAGGAGTTAAATTGATAAAAAAAATAATTAGAAAATGGTTGAAACCAAATGGCATATCTGTATTACTTGCAGCGCAAAACGAAGAAAAAACAATTAGATTATGTGTAGAATCTTTTTTAGAATTTGGTGATGAAATTATCATAGTGACAAATGGTTCGACAGATAACACAAGAGAAATATGTAAAGAGTTAGTTAAAGAATGCCCTGATAAAGTGCAGTTTTATGACAAACCTGACCTTCCTGATTTGTATTATAATAGAGCTTATGCATTAACTAAAGCTAAGTATAGATGGATTGCAAAGTTCGATGCTGATTTTATTGCATATAATGATGAAGATGCTGATTTGAGTATCAGTCATTTAAGAAAAAGAATTTTAAATACTATACCTTTTTGGTTGATATCATTTAGAATAAAACTTGTAAATATATATAAAACTATAAGACAATGTGGTATAGATAAACGTGAAAGAAAAATGGGTGATAATAAAAAGAAAGAAGGACACTATGTACCACCTATTTATACAGAGATGGATAAAATTTTTTTAAATACGCCATTGTTGAAGTTTAAAAGAATGGGTAGAACTGAACATATACCATATACAAGATTATACTTAAAATACAAAACATCAAATCCTTCCTTTTTTCACTTAACTCTTAAATCTGAAGAGAACCTTTTTTACAGATCAGAAAGAACAAATTGGAGAGAAAAAGGTGATTTTGAAACTTACCCTACATTAGAAGATTATATTTTAAATTATGTTTTACCTCAGAAGTACAAAACTACGAAACATGAAGCAATCAAAAAATATAGTAAAAATCATGTTGAACCTTATCTCATGAAATATGATGAAGATAGAAATTATCCTTATCCTGAGAGAATAAAAAAAGAGATGGATAGTGGATATTTTAACTAAACAATATAACTATATAAAATCATGCATAAATGACAAAAGGCAAATAGTAGATAAAAAACTAAAGTCACCTTTAGAGTTTCAGTATCATTATACATCCTTTATACTTTCATCAATAATGATGAATGATACCGAACATTTAGAACAAGTTGTGCAATATTATCTAAGTATTTCAAAAGAGAAGATGAAGCCTTCAAATGATTTTAATGTGGCTTTGCTTTTGCTGGCACTTGAAAATGATAAAAATAATTTACTTTCAGAATATAAAGAAGTTATTTTGAAAAGTATTTATCACAATAATGATGAAGAGCTATATAAACTAAATAATAACTTTAGAGCTTTACGATTGGTTGGGCTTTTACTCGAAGATAAGATTACCCAAGAAAAGCTAAATACTATAAAGATAGACAAAGAGATAGAGTGGGTTTTAAATCTTCAGTTTGAAGATGGCTTTTTCCCTGATTCAAATATGAAATATGAAGTAGAAAAAAACAGAGGTGTACCACATCTTATATATCATACAAAGATAACTATGTGCTTAGGTATAGCTTATCGTTGTACTCAAGATAGTAGGCTTTTAGAAACTTTTAACAAAGCTATAGATGTTTTATTAGATTTATCTATAGAGAATTATTACTTTTTTTATGGAAGAAGTACAAATGCTCTTTTTGGTTATGGATCTTTTTATCTAACTCTAATGATGGCTTATAAGTTTAATAATGATGCAAAGTATTTAAAACTAGCAGAGGATGTTCTAATGTATTTACAAAAGTTTCAACATGATGATGGGCATGTATCTATAAACTTAAATCAAGACGATAGCAATCGCTTAGGTTTTGATGCATACATGTATGATTTAGTTTATAACACTTACTCAAATGCTATGTTTTTATATGCAAATAGTATAAAAAAAGATTTAATACCTTTAGAACTAAATGAAGAAAAAAAAAAGATACCAAATATAAGAGTTTATAAAGATAGTGGTTTTGTAGTGCATGAATATAAAAGTATAAAATACTGTTTTAACTATAAAGGGCATCAAGATAGTTTAAAACATAGATTTGATAGTAGAGTATCACCTTTTTCACTACTATATTTTCAAAAAGATGGGCAAAACTTGCTTCCTGCAGTTGGATACAAGCCTAGAGGGATTTTATCTTTGGTTGAAAAGAAATTTCATTTTAAAAAGATATATGCAAGATGGTATCAGTTGGTAAATTATGATTGGCTCCCACTTTTTAGTGGAAATAGCTTTTTTTATGAAAAAGATGGGATGAAGTTTTATCCTTTTAGATGTGTAAAGATGTTAAAATTAAGAAATATTTTAATACTTAAGTTTGAATCAAAAGCAAGAAAACTTTTTAGTAAAAAAGAGACTTTTGATAAATTCGTTATAAGTATTAAACTTTTAAAAGAGCCAAAATGTAAAATTATATTTTATGAAAAAGTTGATGAACTCTTTTTTACATACAGAGAAATACAAGAGCAAAATAATTTTGAATATAGCTTTTCAAAAGAGTATAAAAAGTTAAAAATTCTCAGCATAGAAACAAGTTATAAAAAAGCGGATTTACATAGATGTAGATTTGAAGATATTAAAAAACTAGAGATAAAGGTAAAAACAAGTGATAGCTAAACTCATAATATATTTAAAAGCATTAAAAACTTTTTTAAGAACAAAGTCAATCAAAAGAGCAAAGTTTTTGATTTATGAGCAAGATATAGATGTATCAAAATTTGATGATGATATGCTGATAGCCCAACTTGGTTACTTTGGACACCATACAGAAAAAGCACTCAAACATCATAATCGTGGAGAAAGAGGGAAACACAAAAGAGATAAACTATTACAACTAGTAAAAGAAGCTGAAAAAAGAAATATACAAGAAGCAAAACTCATAGAGTGGGTAAAACACCTCATAGAGTACTATGATACAAACAAAGAAATATATATAAAAAAAACAGATGAAATAAAAGTACATCCACAAAAAGATGAAATACTAAAGTTTATAAAACAAAGAACTACAACAAGATTTTGGCAAGCAAAAGAGATAGATGATGAGATTATTAATGATATACTAGAAACTGCTATGAGTTCAGCTCTATCTTGTAACAGGCAAACCATAAGATTTGCAGTAGTTAAAAATAAAGTTGAAAATATGGTTGTAGGAGATAGTAACAACAAAAGTATGTTCGATAAAGCTCCTGTCGCTATATATGTGGCAGATGATGAAAGATTTTTTCCAGAAAAATATGGAAATGCTTTGGATGTAGGTGGAGTATGTAGTTTAATTCAACTAGCTGCAAGTGCTTATGGAATAAGTGGGAGTTGGATATATCATAGTGAATCTTATGAACAGAATAGATTAAAGAAACAATTAGGATTTAAAGACTATATGTACATTTATTCATCTATTACTTTAGGGTACTCAAGTGATAAGCAAGAAAAACCACCTCGGTGTAAAGTTAATAGGTTTATAGTTTAAAATGAAAACTAAAATTTATTACTTAACCCGTTCATACTACCCATACCAAAAAGGTGGTGGTCCACTTATGAGAACAGGTGCGGTGAAATACCTAAAAGAACTTGGTTGGGATGTGATTGTTGTAATGCCAAACTATGATACTAAAGAGTTTAAAATTGAAGATGACATTTGGCAGATACCTTTTAAGGGTAAGCATATTCAAAAGTTAGCATCTCTTTTTGAAAGAGTGGGGATATATGAAGATTATCTTGATAAGTGGCTGGATTATGTTTTGAAGTATCTAAAAAATAAAATATCAAAAGAAGATATGATTTTTGCCACAAGTGGTGGTGAACTGGGTATGATAAAATTGGGATCACTTTTACAAGAGAAAATTGAATGTAAATTTGTAGTGAATTTTAGGGATCCTTTAAACTATGGATATATGAATGGTCTTAGAAGAGATAAAAAACCTCATATAGGTAGAATTAAAACTCATGAGAAGTATATACAAAACGCTAATTTGATTATCACTTCATCAAAGTATTACGCGGATACTCTTAAAAGACAATTTAGTAATTTAGCTGATAAAATTCATAATAACTATTTTGGATATATAAAAGAGATTGATTTGTCTCAGTATAAAAAACAACTATCAGATAAACTCAGAATTGCTTATGCTGGGATGATGAGTAGTACTCAAAAACCAGAATTGCTTTATGAAGCATATAAAAAACTAAACAGTAGTGATGTAGAGCTTTATTTTATAGGAAATAGAAAGAATTATAAACCATTACAGAATATAGACGATAACAATGTATATTTTATTGACTTTTTACCTCATGAAGAATTTTTGAAGTTTATGTGTGAAAATATAGATGTAGGATTTGTAAGTTTGGTAAATGATTACTATGGAGCTTGTGTACCATCTAAAATTTATGAATATATTAATTTAGGATTGCCTATGCTTGGGGTATTACCAAATGGTGATGGTAAGGAGATGATAAATGATATGGGATTTGGACTTGCTTGTAGTTATAATGATATATGTAAATTAAGTGAAAATATAAAAGAGATGTTGGATGATAAAATATTGAGAGAATATAAGATAAATGTGTTGGATAAAAAAGTTGAATTTTCTATGGAAAAGAAGATAAAAGAAGTAGAAATATTATTGAAAGAGATTAGTTAAATATGCATTATTTTCTTTGGATAAATTTAACTATACTTTTAAGTATTTTATCATTTTTATTAAAAAAAATTAGAATAAGTAATTATTTAATAAATACACATATTTTGATTACGATAGTCCTGCTTTTAGGATTTTATGTTTTTAGAGATATAAAACTAGGTTCTGATTTTCAAGGATATGTTTCTCATTATGATATGCTTCTTAATAATGAATTTTCAATACTTGCAAAAGAAAAAGAATATTTATATATTTTTTTAGAAAAAATATTTGTATTTTTTAACTTGCCTTATGAGGTGTTTTATGGATTTTTGTATACAATAATTTATATCTTCATATTTAAAGCTACTAACAAGTATTATTTTCTTTCTCCTCTAATAGTTTTTTCAATTTTTGTAGGTGGATTTTTCTTTTTTTCCTTGTCTGGAGTACGACAGTCTTTATCAATTGCAATATTTTTTTATTCAATAACTTTTATAATTAATAAAAATATAATCCAATATATCTTAATGATTTTTTTTGCTTCATTATTTCATTTAAGTGCTATCGTTCTTTTACCTTTATATTTCATAAATAAAATTAAATATTACTATAAGTTATTTCTATTTATATATATACTTACAATTATTCCTCAAATTAAATTTTATATTAATATTTTTGTAGAAATATTAATGAAAAAAACAATTGAGTTGATTCCATTGTTAAGCCCATATTTAAATTATTTAGAAACAAATAAAGTTTTACAAAATGGGGATACAAGTCTCGGATTTGGTTTTGTCTTAATGCAACTAATAAATTTTATAATATTAATAAGGGCAAAGAGTATATTATCAGTTAATCATTATTTTAAAGTCTATTATATATTATTTTTTATAAGTTGTACAATGTATAATCTTTTTTACAATGTTGAATTAATAACAAGAATAAATATATATTTTAATATTTCTTTTTTAATTGTATTTTCTTTAACTATATATTACTCATATACAAAATTTCAACAAATCATTTCACTATTTTTAATTTTTTTTAGTATTATTTTAGTTCAAGGAAGAATCAATGCCCTTCTTAATTATTTGTAAATGTAAGAGGTGTATATGAAACAAAAAATATTATTTATTTTTCCTGTATTAGGACAACCTAGAGATTCTAAAAGAGTCTCTATGGTTAAAGAGTTTTGCTTTGATGTAAAAGTGAGTGCATTTGAGAGGGATTATCATAAGGGAAGACTACCTGATTGTGAGAGTGTATCATTAGGAAAAATATCTCATGGTAAGTACCTTAACCGTATTTTAAAAATACTTAAGGCTCTTCCTTTACTTCGAGAAGAGATTAAAAAATCTGACATTATTTATGCTTCAGGTCCTGATATGGCATATATGGGTTTAATAGCAGCGTTAGGGCTAAAAAAACCACTTATTATTGAAGTAGGAGATATTCGTGAAATACAAGTTAAGAAAGGTTTTATAGGAAATTTTATTAGAAGAATCGATAACTATTTGGTGAATAAATGTTCTTTAATTATTGTAACTGCACCTGATTTCTTAAATCAATATTATAAAAAATGGCTCAATTTAAAAATACCAGCTATTATTTTAGAAAATAAGTTGGAAAAAAATTTAAATAATGGCATATCTAATAAAATAAAGAATTTTAAAGGCAAAATAAAAATAGGTTATTTTGGACTTATAAGGTGCCCTTGGTCTTTTGAAGTGCTGAAGCAGTTTGCTCTTAAAAATACTCAAAATGTAGAAGTAGTAATAGCGGGATATCCAATGAATCCATCAAACATAGAAAAGGCGATTGAAGGTATTGAAAATATGAAGTATATAGGTGAATATAAGTCTCCTGATGATTTATATTCCTTGTACAATCAAGTGGATATAGTATGGGCAAGTTATGAGTATATAAAAGATGATGATTGGAATCTAAAGTGGGCAAGAACAAATAGATTTTATGAAGCATGTTTTTTTCAAAAACCAATTATTTCAAGACATACTTCAAATGATGGAAATGCAGTAGAAAAATACAATATTGGAATAACATTGAAAAATAGAGATATAAATAAAACAATAAATGAATTAGAAAAGGTAAATCATTCAAAGTTAAAGATTTGGACTGAAAATATTAAAAAACTACCAAAAGAATATTATATTTATACAAATGAATATGATACGTTTAAAGAAGCATTATTAAAAGTGGGAGAAAAGTGTGATAAATAAAAGAAAATATCAAATTTGTACAAATTGTGTTATGGATACTACAGATTCTAAAATAAGTTTTGATGAAAATGGAGTTTGTGATCATTGTCAAACATTTAATAAAGATATAAAACCAAACTGGCATACTGATGAAAAAGGTTTTGAAGAAATTTCTAAAATTGCTGAACAGATTAAAAAAGAAGCTTTGGGAAAAGATTTTGATTGTATTATTGGTATGAGTGGAGGTATTGATAGCTCTTATTTAGTGTATTTAGCAAAAGAAAAATTAGGGTTAAGACCTTTAGTTTTTCATGTTGATGCTGGATGGAATTCTCAACAAGCAGTACATAATATTGAGCAAATTGTAGACAAGCTAAATTTGGAGCTTTATACAGAGGTTATAGACTGGGAAGAGATGAAAGATTTACAATTGGCATATTTCAAAGCTGGTGTTTCCAATATTGATACTCCTCAGGATCATTCTTTTTTTGCTACTATGTATAAATTTGCACAAAAATATGATGTCAAATATATCTTAACAGGAGGAAATTATTCGACTGAATGTATAAGGAATCCTTTAGAGTGGATGTATTATCAATCTGATTCTATACAGTTAAAAGATATTCATAGTAAATTTGGCGCAAAGCCACTTAAGAATTTTCCTGTGACAAATATTCTTTGGCACAAAGTTTATTTGCCATATATTAAAAAAATAAAACTTATTAGACCTCTTGATTTTATGCCATATAATAAAGAAGAAGCAACTCAGTTTTTAGTTGATAAATTCGGTTATCAAAGATATGTACAAAAGCATTTTGAGTCAAGATTTACTAAGTTTTATGAATCTTATTGGCTCCCTAAAAAGTTTGGATTTGATACAAGAAAGGTACAGTATTCAAGTTTGATTGTAACTGGTCAAATGACTAGAGAAGAAGCATTAGAAAAATTAAAAAAGCCCGCATATGACGAAGAAACTATTAAACAGGATTTTGAATATATAGCAACAAAAATAGGCATTACTTTAGAAGAACTTCAAGGTTATATGGATGCTCCAAATAAAACATATAAAGATTATAAGAACCAAATGACTATTTATGATTTCGGAGCAAAAATACTAAAAATGTTAGGTATAGAAAAAGGTGGTAAAAGATGATTGGTATTATTGATTATGGAGTAGGAAATATAAAAGCTTTTGCAAATATATACAAAAATTTTGATCTACCTTTTAAAATTATAAAAAATATAGCTGAATTTGAAAATATAACTAAATTAATTCTTCCTGGGGTTGGTTCTTTTGATCATGCAATGACAAGTTTACAAAATTCAGGAATGAGAGAAAAACTTGATGAGTTAGTTTTAGAAAAAAAAATCCCAATGATAGGCATTTGTGTAGGTATGCAAATGCTTGCAAAATCCAGTGAAGAGGGAACTTTAAATGGATTAGGTTGGATAGATGGTGTTGTAAAAAAGTTTGATAAATCAAAAATAAAGAATGGACCATTACCACATATGGGATGGAATAATCTTAATATAGAAAAAAAAAATAAAATATTTGAAAATCTTGAAGAAAATCCACGATATTATTTTTTACATTCATATTATTTTGAATGTAATAATAAAGATAATGTGATAGCAACTGCAACTTATGGAGAAAAATTTGATTGTATGATTAATCATGAGAATATCTATGGTATTCAGTGTCACCCTGAAAAAAGCCATTATAATGGAATACAACTTTTAAAAAATTTTGGAGAACTGTAGATGTTAGCACCTAGAATAATACCTTGTCTTTTAGTACACAATAAAGGATTAGTAAAAACAGTAAAGTTTAAAGATCCAAAATATGTGGGTGATCCTATTAATGCAGTAAAGATTTTTAATGAAAAAGAATCTGATGAATTAATGGTTTTGGATATAGATGCAACAGTTGAACATCGAGAACCAGATTATAAAATGATTGAAAATTTAGCGACTGAATGTCGAATGCCTTTGTGTTATGGGGGCGGAATTAGAACAGTAGAACAAGCTACAAAAATATTTAATCTTGGTGTAGAAAAAATAGCATTAAGTTCTGCTGCAATTGAAAATCCAAAATTACTTACAGATATTGCTAAAGAAGTTGGAAATCAAAGTGTTGTAGTAGTAATTGATGTAAAGAAAAGAATGTTTGGTGGATATGATGTATATACTCATAATGGTACAAAAAAAACAAAAATTGATTTGGAAAAATTTGTCATAGATTTACAATCTTTTGGTGTTGGAGAAATAGTTATAAATTCTATAGATAATGATGGAGTTATGAAAGGTTATGATTTAAATTTAATTGAAAAAATTAAACCGTTAATAGATATTCCAATGACTGTTCTTGGTGGAGCTGGTTCATTAGATGATGTTAGTTCACTAATTGAAAAATTTGGAATTATAGGCTGTTCTGCAGGAAGTTTATTTGTTTTTAAAGGTAAGTATAAAGCAGTTTTAATTAATTATCCAAATAAAACAGATAAAGAAAAGATTCTATAATATATGAAAAAGAATAATTTTGATTTATTAAGGCTTATTGCTGCTTTGCAAGTTGTATTAATGCATACTACTAAACATGTTCTGTTAGAGCATAATTATAATTTAAATGTTTTTTGGGCTTCTGTAATAAAAATTTTATCATATATTGAAGGAGTTCCAATCTTTTTTCTAATAAGTGGATTTCTTATTACAATGTCTTATGATAGAAATTCAAATCTAAGAGATTATATTCAAAATAGATTTTTAAGGATTTTCCCTGGATTATATTTAAACATTTTTCTTGGTGTTATAATATTATATTATTTTGGATATCTACATCTTAATCTAGAATTTTTTAGTTGGTTAATAGCACAACTTACCATAGTTCAGTTTTACAACGCAGAAATGTTTAGAGGATTTGGAGTAGGTGTAATTAATGGTTCTTTATGGACTATTTCAGTTGAATTATCTTTTTACATTATTTTACCAATACTATTTATACTTTTTAAGAAACAAAAAGTTTTTTTTATAATCATTTCATTAGTTTCTTTTTTTATTTGGAATTATGATTTAAATAATACAAAAGATGTGTTTATTAATAAGCTAGTACATGTATCTATTCTTCCATATATATTTTTATTTATAATTGGTATATGTTTTTATAAATTTTTTAATAAAGTAAAGATTTATATTGAAAATAAATTCGTACTTTGGTGTATTCCTTTTATAGTCTTCAACAGTGTTATTTATTATTTTAGTATTGAAGCTAATTTTTTTATTAATATTCTAAAATGGTTTATTTTTTCATTTTTAATTTTTTCATTTGTTTTTTCATTTAAAAATTTAAGTTACAAAATATTGTATGGAAATGATTATACTTATGGAATATATATATATCATATGTTAGTAATAAATATTTTAGTTCATTTAAATTTTGTAGCTGAGATTAAATACTTTGTAATAGCTATTGTTTTAAGTATCATTTTAGGTATATTTTCTTGGCATTTTATTGAAAAACCAATGTTAAAGTTAAAAAAACATAGCATATTTAAACAAAGAGAAAAATAATAGGAATTAATATGAAACAACTTATCCAATCATTCAAAACAGGGGAATTAGGTCTTTTTAATGTACCAGCACCGGTGTGTGAAAAAAATGGTGCATTAGTTCAAACAACAGTTAGTCTAGTAAGTGCAGGAACAGAAAAGATGCTAGTAGATTTTGCTAAAAAATCTATGTTAGCAAAAGCAAAAGATAGGCCAGATTTAGTAAAACAAGTAATAGACAAGATGAAAAAAGAGGGTGTGAGAAACACTCTTGAAAAAGTATTTACTAAGCTTGATACTCCTATCCCTTTGGGTTATAGTTTATCAGGTCGAGTAGTGCAAGTAGGCGATGAACTAAGTGGTATAAACATAGGTGATAGAGTAGCTTGTGGAGGTGCAGGATATGCAAACCATGCAGAGATAAACTATGTACCAAAAAACTTGATGGTAAAAATACCTGATGGTGTAGATGATATAGATGCTTCTTTTGTAACAGTTGGAGCAATTGCGCTTCAAGGAGTGAGACAAACAGCACCTTTACTTGGTGAAAAGATTGCAGTGATGGGTCTTGGACTTTTAGGGCAATTAACAGTTCAATTACTTAAAGCAAATGGATGTAAAGTGATAGGAAGTGATATAGATCCAGATAAAATGGCATTAGCTAAAAAACTTGGATGTGATGAAGTATGTCATGCAGGTGAATTGATTTCTAAAGCTAATGAATTTACTTGTGGATATGGAGTTGATGCTGTTATCATTGCTGCCTCGACTAGCTCAAATCAGCCTATTACTGATGCTGCTGAAATAAGTCGTATGAGAGGAAGGGTTGTACTTGTAGGTATGGTAGGTATGGATGTACCAAGAAATACATACTACAAAAAAGAGTTGGAGATAAAACTTTCTATGGCTTATGGTCCAGGAAGATATGACCCTGAATATGAAGAAAAAGGAATAGACTATCCTTATGATTTAGTAAGATTTACAGAACAAAGAAACTTTGAAGCGTTTTTAGGGCTTATTGCTGAGGGAAAAATTACTCCGAAAGAGCTTATTACTCACTTTTATAACTTTGATGATGCGATGAGTGCTTATGATTTATTAGAAGGAAGAATTCAAGAGAAATATTTAGGAATAGTTTTAAATTACAAAAAAAATATAAATCTTGAAGATGAAAAAATAGTTCAAAGAACTGAAAAAAAGATAAGTAGCGAAAAAGTAAATGTAGGACTTATTGGAGCTGGAAATTTTACAAAATCAGTTATTTTACCAAATATTCAAAAAGTTGGTGAGTATGAGCTTGTAGGGCTTTGTACAGCAACTGGAGTGTCAGCACAAGGAACAGGTAAAAAATATGATTTCAAATACATTACTACTGATAGTGATGAAATATTTAAAAATAGTGAGATAAATTCAGTTTTTGTAACTACAAGACATAATGATCATTCAAAAAAAGTATTAAAAGCGATAGAGTCAAAAAAACACTGCTTTGTAGAGAAACCTCTATGCATATATGAAGAAGAACTAGAAGCTATAAAAGAAGCTTACACAGGGGAAACTCTAGTGCAAGTGGGATTTAACAGAAGATATTCACCTATGATAGAAAAAATGAAAAAATCTATTAATGGACAAATATCAGTAAACTATAGAGTAAATGCAGGAATAATTCCTAAAAATGTCTGGATACAAGATAAAACTATAGGTGGAGGAAGAATTATCGGTGAGGTTTGCCACTTTATAGATACATGTAGTTATCTCATAGAAAGTGATGTTGTAAGTGTATTTGCATCAACAGTAAATAAAGCTGACCAATCAATTCCAGATGAGGATAATGTAAATATTATATTAAATTATACAAATGGAAGTACAGCAACTATAAGCTACATGGCTTTTGGTGATAGTAGCATGCCAAAAGAGTATATAGAAGTATTTGGTAGTGGTGTAAGTATGCAGATGAATGATTTTAGAGAACTTACAATCTTCAAAAAAGGAAAAATATCAAAAGAAAAAAGTGCTAATCAAGACAAAGGTTTTGTAAATGAATTTAAAGCTTTTAAAGAAGCTGTAAAAAGTGGAAATGAAGCTATAAGTTTTGAAAGCATTTATAATACTACAAAAACTACATTTAAAATCTTAGAGTCTATTCGAAGTAAGAGTTTAGTGGAAGTTTGATGGATAAATATATCAGATTATTTAATACAATTAAATATCTAAAATATACTCAGATTTACTATAGATTATTTTATTTTGTTAGAAGTAGATTTAGAAAAATCACTAGATTTAAATATAAATTTGAAAAAGAATCAAATTCAATTGCTTTGAAACTAATAAATTCATGTGAGTATTATAGCAGTTATAAAGATAATGAATTTAATATGTTAAATCTATCAAAAAAGTTTTATGATAGAAAAGACTGGAACTATGGTGATTATGGAAAACTTTGGACTTATAATCTCACATATTTTGAATATTTAAAAGAAAAAGAAGATGTAAATTTGATATATGATTTTATCGAAAATATAGAGAGAATAAAAGATGGACTTGAACCCTTCCCTATAAGTCTGAGAGGGATAAATTGGATAAAATTTTTGATTAAGCATGAGATAAAAGATAAAAAGATAGATTATAGTTTATATGCTCAATATTATATGTTACTTGATAATTTAGAATATCATTTACTTGGGAATCATTTATTAGAAAATGGATTTAGCCTTTTGTTTGGAGCTTACTATTTTCAAGATGAAGTTTTATATAAAAAAGCTAAAGAGATTTTAGAAAAAGAGTTAGAGGAACAGATACTTGATGATGGAGCTCATTTTGAATTAAGTCCTATGTATCATCAGCTTATGCTTTTTAGAGTATTAGATTGTATAAATTTAGTTCAAAATAATAGTTTGAAAGAGCAGGAATTATTAGAATGTTTAGAAGAAAAAGCTTCCTTGATGTTAGGATGGCTTGAAAATATTAGCTATGAATATGGTGAGATCCCACTTTTAAATGACAGTGCAAATAAAATAACTCCAACTTCTGTAGAACTTTTTGATTATTCTTTAAGATTAAATTTAAAAATTGTTGTGAAAGATTTAAATCAGTCAGGTTATAGAAAAAGAAAAAAAGAAAAATATGAATGTATAGTTGATGTTGGAAAAGTTGGTGCTAATTATATCCCTGGTCATGCCCATGCAGATAGCTTCAATTTTGAATTATATATCAAAAACAAACCTTTCATAGTAGATACTGGACTTAGCACATATAATATTGGAAAACAAAGAGATTATGAACGAAGTACAAAATCTCATAATACAGTTGAAATCAATAGTGAAAATAGTAGTGAAGTTTGGGGTGGATTTAGAGTTGCAAATAGAGCAAATATTGTAGAATTTATTGAAAAAGAAGATTTTATAAAAGCGACTCATGATGGATATAAAAAGAAATTTAGTATTTTACATACAAGAGAATGGAAATTTGAAGAAGATAAAATTATCATAGAAGATAGTTTAAATAAAGAATGTAATGCAATTGCAAGATTACATTTTTATTCAGATGTAACAGAGAATGAAATATTAGAAAAAATAGATTTAGGAAATTTACAATATAAAATAGAAACTTATAATTATGCACCTGAATTTAATAAAACTCTAAAAGCTTTAGTTTTAGAGATATCATTTGAAAAAAAGTTGAAAGTAGAGATAAATCTATGAGAATATTAGTATTGAGTTTTTATTATGCTCCTGATTTATGTGCAGGTTCATTTAGAACAACTGCTTTTGTAGAAGAGTTAAAAAAACAAATAAACCCTAACGACAAAATAGAAATAATAACAGCTATGCCAAATAGATATGGTAGTTTTAGTGAAGATGCTAAAGAGTTTGAGAAACTAGAAGAAAATATTAATATAACTAGAATAGATTTAGGTACTCATAAAAGTGGATTTGTAGATCAGTCAAAACTTTTTTTAAAATTCGCATGGCAAGTTATGAAAGTAGTGAAAAAAAGAGAAAAATATGATTTAATATATGCAACTTCATCAAGACTTATGACAGCTTTTTTAGGAAGTTTAATAGCAAATAAGCAAAAAGCAAAATTATATTTAGATATTAGAGATATTTTTACTGACACTTTAGAATCTGTGTTTGCAAAAAGTAAATTAAGATATGTAATTCCAATTTTTAGAAAAATAGAAAAATATACTATTAATTCAGCAACTCATATAAATCTAGTATCAAAAGGTTTTGAGAAGTATTTTAAAAATATTAATAATAAAATTGCATATAGTTTCTATACAAATGGAATAGATGATGTGTTTTTAGAGTATAGCTTTATACAAGATAAAAAAAATGAAAAAATAATTATTACTTATGCAGGAAATATAGGAGAAGGTCAAGGCTTGGAAAAAATAATTTCTGCAATGGCTAAAAAACTTGGAGAAGAGTATGAAATACATATCATTGGTGATGGAGGAAGAAAAAAAGCTTTAATAAAAAATTTAAAAGATATTGAAAATGTAAAACTTTTTACTCCTGTAAATAGAACAAAGTTACTTGAAATTTATAAAAATAGTGATATTTTATTTTTACACTTAAATGATTATGAAGCTTTTAAAAAAGTACTTCCTTCTAAACTTTTTGAATATGCTACTACAAATAAATTTATAATAGCAGGTGTTAGCGGATATGCTAAAGAATTTATTGAAGAAAATATAAGTGATGCTTTTACTTTTGAGCCATGTAATGCTAATGACTTTTATGAGAAGTTTAAAAAAGTAGAAACCATTACTAATGTAAATAGAATTTCTTTTGTAGAAAAATTTAAAAGAGAAAATATTATGAATAAAATGGCTAAAGAGGTATATGAGATATGAGACTTTTAATTACTGGCTCAAATGGTTTTGTAGGAAACTACTTCACAACTAAATATAAAAATAAATATAATATAAAAACTTTCAGCTTTTTAAAAGATGATATAAATAGTTTAAATTGTAGTGGTGTAGATATAGTTTTTCACCTATCAGCACTGGTGCACCAAATGGGTGGAGCAAGTGCTCTTGAATATGAAAGAGTAAATGTAACTCAGACTTTACAACTAGCACAAAAAGCAAAAGAATCAGGTGTAAAACAATTTGTATTTATGAGTACAGTCAAAGTTTATGGAGAAGAAACAAATAATAAATATACTGAAAATAGTGTTTGTAATCCAGAAGATGAATATGGAAAAAGTAAACTGAAAGCAGAAAAAGAACTACAAAAACTTGAAAATGAGAGTTTTAAAGTAAGTATCATCCGAACGCCGATAGTTTATGGATATGGCGTAAAAGCAAATATAAAATCACTCGTAAATCTAGTAAATAAAATACCTATTTTACCTTTTGGAAAGATAAGAAATAAACGAAGTATGGTTTACATAGGAAATATTTGTCATTTAGTAGACACAGTTATACAAAAAGAACAATCAGGAATATTTTTAGCCTCAGATGATGAACCTCTTAGTACTTCAGAACTTATTGAACTTATAGCAAAAAATCTTGATAAAAAAATATATCTTTTAAAAATACCATTTTTTGAAAGTTTATTAAAACTATTAAAACCATCATTTCATAAAAGACTTTATGGAAGTTTAGAAATAAATAATAGTCTTACAAAAGAGAAGTTAAATCTAAAAAATCCTTATAGTGCAGAAGAAGGAATAAGATTAATGATAAAAGGAGAAATCATTTGATTTATTTAGTACTTTTACTAATATCATTTTCATTAACATATTTTATAAAAAACTATGCAATAAAAAAATCTCTAATTGCCCACGTAAATGAACGAAGTTCTCATACAACTCCTACTCCTCATGGTGGAGGAATTGCTATTTCTATTACTTGGTTTATAGGGTTAGTTTATCTATATTTTACAGCTCAAATAGAAACAAATCTTTTTTATGCATTACTTTTTGGTTTTATTATTTCAATTGTGAGTTTTTTTGATGATATATATGAATTAAGTCCAAAACTTAGACTTATCACACAAGCTATAGTTGCAATTGCTGGACTTTATTGTTTAGGTGGATTTGATAGTTTAACTTTTGGTATTTTTGATATTCAAAATCCAATTTTGACAAATATTTTTGCATTTTTTATGATTATTTGGTTTATAAATCTTTATAATTTTCTTGATGGAATAAATGGATATGCTGGCAGTGAAGCTATATTTTTAGCACTTGCTGGCTTTATTTTATTTGGTGGAAATCACTTTTTAGTGTTAATTGTTGCAGTTTTAGGATTTTTATATTGGAATTGGAATAAAGCAAAGATATTTATGGGAGATGTTGGAAGCACACTTTTAGGATATAATATTGCAATTTTCACTATTTATTATGCAAATCAAGAAGCTTCAAATTTTTGGATTTGGATTATCTTATTTAGTGTTTATTGGTTTGATGCAACTTTGACTTTGATACGAAGAAAATTAAATAAAGAAAAATTATCTCAAGCACATAAAAAACATGCATATCAAAGACTTTCTCAAGTTGGGTGGAGTCATTTTAAAGTTACAAATTATTCAATATTATTGAATATGGTATTATTTTGTATCATTTATTTTGTGTCAAATATTTTTATTGCTTTTATGTTTGCTTTAATATTTCTTATTTTAGTTATGAAGTTTATTGATAGCAAAAAAAGATTTGAATAATTTTCAAAGATATTAAATAATTATTAAAAAGGTTTTCATGAATTATTTACAAGACAAAAGATTTCTAGGAATTATAGCAACATTAGTGATATCTGTTTTTACTTTTTTTCTAGTAACAGTTTTATTAGCAAAAGAGTTGTCTATAGTTGCTTTGAGTATTATTCTATTTACAAGAGTTATTTGTTCTTTTTTATTTTTTGATGATTATAAACTTTCATGGTCAAAAGCATCTACAAAAACGGGACTTATGAAAGTTATATTAGCAATAATTAGTTTTTTAATTTATATGCCAATATTATATTATGGATTTAAATTTCATTTTAATATTATGTTTATTGATTTGATATTTTATACTTTTGCTGTAAATATTTTAGTGTATGTTTACAAGTATTATCATACAGTTGGAAAAAACAAAAAAACAAAAAAATTGGTTATTTATGGAGCGGGTAAAGCAGGACTTCAACTTCAACGAGAATTTTTAAATAGTGAATATCATCTTGTATGTTTTATTGATGATGATGAAATTTTACATCATAGAAGTATAGATGGTATTTCTATATATTCACGGGATAAATATTGTAGTTTATATGAGGGACAGAAGTTTGATATGATGGTTGTTGCAATTCCATCAGCAACAAAAGAGCAAATAAAATTAGTTTATGAAAATATGCAAAATTATTTTGCAACTATTAAAATATTACCAACAATTGAAAAAATATTAAGAAAAGAAGAGTTTACAAAACAGTTAAAAGATATTTCAGTAGAAGACTTACTTGCTCGTCATCCAAAAGATTTAGATAAAAAACAAATAGAGAATTTTATAAAAAATAAAGTAGTTTTAATCACAGGTGCAGGTGGAAGTATTGGAAGTGAAATAAGTAGACAATGTAAACTCTTTGGTGCAAAACAATTAATACTTTTAGATCACAGTGAATTTAATCTTTATTCAATTATGGAAGAGTTAAAAGGTGATGATGTAATCCCTGTAATGCAAACAGTAAGAAATTCAGATTTTTTAGAAAATACATTTTCAAAATATAAACCACAAATAGTAATACACGCAGCTGCATATAAACATGTTCCTTTAGTTGAAGATAATATTTTAGAAGGCATTTCTAATAATATTATAGGTACAAAAAACTGCATAGATATTTCAATAAAATATGGCGTTGAAAAATTTGTATTAATTTCAACAGATAAAGCAGTTCGACCAACAAATGTAATGGGAACAACAAAAAGAATTTGTGAATTATATACTCAAAATGTAAAAAGTAACACAACTGAAATAGTAGCAGTTAGATTTGGAAATGTTTTAGGAAGTAGTGGAAGTGTTATTCCTAAATTTAAAGCTCAAATAGAAGCTGGTGGTCCTATAACTGTTACTCATCCAGATATTACAAGATATTTTATGTTAATTCCTGAAGCTTGCGAATTAGTTCTTCAAGCTGCAAGTATTGGAAAAGGTGGAGAGATATTTATTTTAGATATGGGTGAACCTATTAAAATAGTTGATTTAGCAAAAAAAATGATTGCCTTATCAGGTAAAGAAAATATTGAAATAAAATATTGTGGTTTAAGAACGGGTGAAAAACTTTATGAAGAGCTTTTAATAAATGAAAGTGATAAAAGAACAGATTATGAATCAATCACAGTTGCAAATGCGACTTATTTTGATATTGATGAACTAAATAAAAAAATTCAAGAATTATTAGTATGTGAAGATAAAATTTCAAAATTAAAAGAGATAGTTCCAGAATTTGAGCATAAGTTAAATAATTAATTATCTTATTCTAAGAAATAACTAATTATAATCTTTAAAATTATTTTTAAGGATTATTATGAAGTCAGCATTTTCACTTTTAGAACTTATCTTTGCAATTGTAATTTTGGGAATTGTGGCATCCTTCGCAATTCCAAAATATATGGAAACTAAAGACACAGCTTTAGTGTCAACAATAAAAAGAGACATAAACACCGCGGTTACTTCAATTCAAAGTTATTATTTGCTAAATCAAAAAATTGATAAAATTAGTGATGCTTTAAGTGTAAATGATACTAATTGGACTCAAACTGATACAACATTAGTTGATAAGAATAGTTGTTTAAGTCTTGAAATAAAAACTTCAGATAATAATGATAAAAAGATTGAACTAACTGTTGATTCTACAAAAGATACAACAATTTGCAAAAAAATTAAAGATGCTAACATTGTAACAACATCTTATGAACTTTACTAAATCCTTACTCTTCTTTTCTAATTCGTAAAAAAGAAGCAAATTTTGGTTTAGAATTTTTTGTTAAATCATAATATTTAAAAGTTACAATATCTCCAATTTTAGGAGGATTTTTTCTTTGCATATCTGAAAAACCTCCTCCTAAATTAAAAATAATTCCATTTTTTAATTTTACTTTTAAACTTTTAAATTCATTTACTTTTGAATAGTTTAAACCAATAACTAAAGCTTCATCATCATAAAATTTTTTAACCTTCAAAATATTTTCACTTCTACCACTAAAATATTCTAATTTTGGATTTTTTAACATCAATCCCTCAGCTTTTTCATCAATAAGTTTTTTTAAATAATTATTTAGTTGCGCATCATTTTTACAGATTATTTGAGGAATTATTTTAATAAATTTATTTGGATTTTTATCTAAGTAATTTCTTATTTTTTCTAATCTTTTATCAAAATTTCCTGCTGTATTTGGAACTTCAAAGATATTATAAGTTATTTTTCCCCATCTTGATGATGGAGTAGTATCTAAAACAATATTCTGAATATTTTCAAAGTCGTCTCTTTTAGTCCATAATTCCCCATCAAGTTCAAAATCTGGAAAATCTTTTATAAACCAATCTGGGGCATAAATTTTATTTCCATTTTTACTTAAAAACTCTTTGCCATTCCAATATGCCCTAATTCCATCAAGTTTTTCACTCATATACCAGTTGTTAATTTTATGTATTGATTTATCATATGTTTTTGCTTTTTGGAGTTCTTGTGAATATAAGTTTATAAATAGAAAAATAAGAATTAATAATTTCATTTTAGCCTAACTAATAATATAAAATATTATATTTAATATATTCTTAAATATTTAAAAAACATCATAAAACAATAATAAATATTTAGATAGAATAAACAGCTTTTCACAAAGTAGTGAGTATAAAAGGATTTTGATTGAGTGAAAATATTATATTAAGCGAAAAAGACAAAAAAATATTATTAGATTCAATAAGAAGTGTTAATGATTTCCCAAAGCATGGAATAGTTTTTAAAGATATTACAACTTTATTAAATAATAAAGAAGCATTCAAGCTTTTAATGAACCATTTAGAACAAAGATATAAATCTTATGATTTAGATTATGTCGCAGGAATTGACTCAAGAGGTTTTATTTTTGGTGCAGCATTAGCTGATAGATTAGGTGTTGGTTTTGTTCCAGTTAGAAAAAAAGGTAAACTTCCAAGTACAACTGTATGTGAAAAATATGAGCTTGAATATGGCTTTGATGAAGTAGAAGTTCACCTTGATGCTTTTAATAATGAAAAAAATGTAAATGTTTTATTAATTGATGATATTATTGTTAGTGGTGGAACTGCAAACGCAGCTGCTACATTAATCAAAAAATTAGATGTAAATTTAGTTGAGGTGTGTTTTTTAATGAATATACAAATATTAGATGGTGCAAAAAAACTTAGAGATATTGTGCCAGTTTATTCGGTGTTAGAAATTTAATAATTTAATAAAAAGAGAAATAAATGAGTAATTATATTCCAAAACCAAGTATATACGACCCAGATGAGAAAGGTCAATTTGGTATTTTCGGAGGACAATATGTTCCTGAAACATTAATGCCAATTTTAAAAGAATTAGAAGTTGAATATAAAAAATATAGATTTGATAAAGAATTTTGGGCAGAGGTTAATTATTTATTAAAAGATTATGTAGGACGAGAGAATCCTTTATATTTTGCTAAAAATGTAAGTGATGAAATAGGTGCAAAAGTATATTTAAAAAGAGAAGATTTAAATCATACTGGTGCTCATAAAATAAATAATGTAATTGCTCAGGGTTTACTTGCAAAGAAACTTGGTAAAACAAAAGTAATAGCAGAAACTGGTGCTGGTCAACATGGAGTTGCAACTGCAACAATTGCTGCACTTATGGGACTTGAATGTACTATTTTTATGGGTGCAAAAGATGTTGAGAGACAAGAATTAAATGTATTTAGAATGAAACTTTTAGGAGCAAAAGTCATTGCTGTTCAAAGTGGAAGTAAAACATTAAAAGATGCTATGAATGATGCGATTAGATACTGGGTTACAAATGCACGAGATACTTTTTATATAATAGGTACAGTTGCTGGTCCTCATCCATATCCTATGATGGTTCGTGATTTCCAAGCAGTTATTGGATTTGAATCAAGAAAACAAATACTTGAAAAAGAGGGAAGATTACCTGATTATGTACTTGCATGTATTGGTGGTGGATCTAATGCTATTGGAATGTTTTCACACTTTTTAGAAGATAAAGAAGTTACTTGTATTGGAATTGAAGCTGGTGGTTTAGGTCTTGATACTGATAAACATGGTTGTTCTCTAGAAAAAGGAAGTCCTGGAGTTTTACATGGACAATGTTCATATTTACTTCAAGATGAAGATGGACAAGTTTTAGAAGCTCATTCATTTAGTGCAGGACTTGATTATCCAGGAATTGGACCTGAACACTCTTTTCATAAAGATAATAAATCAGTTCAATATGATTCAATTACAGATAAAGAAGCTTTAGATGCTTTTGTATGGCTTAGTAGAAGTGAGGGAATCATTCCAGCTTTCGAATCAGCTCATGCAATTGCATATTTGAAAAAAGCAAAAGATAAATTTAAAGATAAGATAGTTGTTGTGAGTTTATCAGGACGTGGGGACAAAGACATGGTACAAGCAAAGAGTTTGTTAAATTTTGAATAAGGGGCATTGTGAAAGAACTTTTTAGGAAAATTCAGCCTCATTCTGGGAAAATATTAGCATCTTTTTTGCTTATATTCTTTATATTTTTGGTGTATAATTTATATCAAGCACCAGTAGTTGGAATTGAAGAAAAATTTGTTTATTTACTCAAAAAGTATGGATATATAATTTTATTTATTTGGAGTATGCTTGAGGGTGAAGCTGGTTTGGTAATGGCTGGTTTATTATCTCATGCAGGAGATATGAATCTTTACATTGCAATATTTGTAGCAGGTCTTGGTGGCTTTGCAGGAGATCAAGTTTACTTTTATATTGGTAGATTTAATAAGTCATATGTTCATAAAAAATTTAGAGGTCAGAGAAGAAAATTTGCATTTGCTCATTTACTTTTAAAAAAACATGGTTGGCCAATAATTTTTGTTCAAAGATATATGTATGGAATGCGAACTATCATACCAATTTCTATTGGTCTTACAAGATATAGTGCTAGAATGTTTGCTTTTATAAATCTTTTATCCGCTTGGTGCTGGGCAGCTTTAACGATTGTTCCAGTTTGGTATTTTGGTGATGAAATTTTAGTTGTTCTTGAATGGGCTAAAGAACATTGGTATTTGGCTATATCAATCGCTTTAGTCTTAGGTGGAAGTATTGTATATTATTTTAATAAAGCTACAAAAAAAGTAGAAAAAGGAAGTAAAAATGAAAATCAATTTGATTGATAAAGATGCAGAAAAAAATGGTTCAGAAATTGAAATTATTTTTGTAAAAGATATTAAAAATTTAGTTGATAAAGAGCTCTTAGAAACTTTAGAGTTTAAAGCAAAAGATGAAGCTTGTGTATTATTAGCAGAATCAAAAAAGATTTATGTAGGTTATGAAGAAGAAGATTATGACTCAATTGCAATTGCTAGTGCAACTGCAATTAAAAAACTTCAAACAACAAAATTTGCAAATGCAAAAATTGAACTAAATGATGTTTTAGAAAATAATTTCAAAGCTTTAGTTGAGGGTTTATTTTTAGGTGAATACAAATTTGAAAACTACAAATCAGAAAAAAATAGAAAGAAAATAGAAGTACAAATTTTAGTATCTGATAAAAACGATAAATTAGAGCAAATATTAAATGAATCAAAAATTATCACAAAAGCTGTAAATAAAACAAGAAATATGGTAAATACTCCACCAGCTGATTTTTATCCAGAAGTTATGGCTAAAATTGCAAAAAAACTTGCAAAAAGCGCTGATATTGAAGTTAAAATTGAGGGTGAAAAGTTTTTAAAAGAGAATGGAATGAATGCAATGCTTAGCGTTGGTCGTGCTTCTGTTCATGAATCAAAACTTATTCACTTAACTTACAAACCTAAAAACCCACAAGCAAAAATTGTATTAGTTGGAAAAGGTTTAACTTATGATTCGGGAGGATTATCTTTAAAACCTGCTGATTTTATGGTTACTATGAAAGCTGATAAATCTGGTGGTTGTGCTGTTATGTCAACACTTTGGGCAATTGCAAAATTAGAACTTCCTTTTGAAGTTCATGGAATTGTAGGAGCCGTTGAAAATATGATTGGTGGAAATGCATATAAACCTGATGATGTTTTAAAAGCAAAAAATGGTAAAACAATAGAAGTACGAAATACAGATGCCGAGGGAAGACTTGTTCTTGCTGATTGTTTATGTTATGCACAAGATGAAATAAAAGATGTTGATTATATTTTTGATTATGCAACATTAACTGGCGCTTGTGTTGTTGGAGTTGGTGAATATACAACAGGAGTTATGGGAAATAATGAAATACTAAAAAGAAATGCTGTTTTATCTGCTTTGAAATCTGGTGAATATGCTACAAGTTTAGATTTTAATAGATTCCTAAAAAAAGCAATTAAATCAGAAATTGCTGATATTTGTAATATTGCAAGCACAAGATATGGTGGAGCAATTACAGCTGGAATGTTTTTGGATAACTTTATTTATGAAGAAAATAAAGAAAAATGGATTCACTTTGATATAGCTGGACCTGCATTTGTAGAAAAACCTTGGGGATATAATCCACATGGGGCAAGTGGAACAGGTGTTAGAATGACAATTAAATTTTTACAAGATATAGCTGAAAATAATTAGTATAAATTAATTGTTTATAACTTAAAAGTTAAGGAATAGGGTGAAAAGAGTAGTTCAATTAAAAGAGTTTTGTGATTTTCTTAGAATTAATAAAAATTTGATTATAGATAATTGGCTTAGTATTGATGAAGTTAAAAATATTTTTGCTATTCATGAATTAGTTTTAAGTTCAGAAGATAGAAAGGTTTTTTATGAGTTTTTTGATTGTCTTATTGGAGTGATGCAATGGGATGTGGAAATATCAGAGTGTCCAGTAAAAACAAAATTCTTGCAGATATTAAATAAATCTTTTTTTAATATCTCTGAGCTATTTACACTATTAACTTGTTTAAAGAATAGTCTTACTTATTATTTTTATAAAGAGGGTATTTTCTCTTTTGTTTTATTAGACGATGTAGAAAAAAACTTTTTAAAAATAAGTAATGAACTATTTAATACTTATGAGCAAATAAAAGATAAAGATACTGATTATAGAGCTGATCATTCAAATTTATTAAATGAATATAAAAAAGCAGTTGATTTAAGTAATATTGTTTCTAAAACAAATCCAAAAGGTATTATCACTTATGTAAATGATAAATTTTGTGAAGTTTCAGGTTATAAAAGAGAAGAGTTAATTGGAAGACCACATAATATTGTACGTCATCCAACTATGCCTTCACGAATTTATAAAGAGCTTTGGGACACAATAAAAGCAAAAAAAACTTGGAATGGATTAATAACAAATATTCAAAAAGATGGAAAAAGTTATACGGTTTATTCTACAATAGTTCCTATTTTAGATATAGATGGCGATATAGTTGAATATATTGCAATTCGACATGATGTAACTGAATTTGAACAAGCAAAAGAGCAACTAAGCACTTTAAATAAAGCCATGAAACATAAAGTTGATGAATTATATTCTATGGCTCAAACTTTTGAAGAACAAGCTTCTATTGATGTTTTAACAGGTGTTTTTAATAGAATGAAATTTGAAGAGTTTTTTGATTTAGAATTTCAAAAAGCAAAAATGCAAAGAAATCAACTTAGTATTATATTACTTGATATTGATAATTTTAAATCAATAAATGATACCTTTGGGCATGATATAGGTGATGATGTTTTAAAAGTAATGACAAAATTAATATCACAAAATATCAGAAGTACAGATACTCTTTCAAGATGGGGTGGCGAAGAGTTTGTGATTCTTTTACCTGGAACAAGTCTTGAACAAGCTAAACTTGTAGCAACAAATTTGAAAAATGTCATTTCAGGATATAAATTTGATACTTTAAATTATGAGGTAACGTGTAGTTTTGGAGTTGCAGTTTGTAATGATAGTGATAATAAAGAAAAATTATTTAAAAGAGTTGATACTGTTTTATATAAAGCCAAAAATAGTGGGAAAAATATAGTAATAGCAGAAGATGAAATTTAACAGTTAATAGCTTGTATATTGATAAATATACAAGCTATTTTTTTACTTTATAAAGTCTTTTTTGTTTTTCTAAAAAGCATTATTTAAAATTTTTGTTAAAACATCTTTTGTGTAAATTTCTTTGATTCCAAAATATTGAGCATTTTCTAATAAGTTCTCTAATATCTTATCTGTATCACTTATTTGAATATTAAATTGACTAAGTTTTGTTGGAGTTCCCACTTTATTAAACCAAGCTTCAAGTGCATCAATTCCTTCCTCTGCTGTTTCAAGTTCAAAAATCTCTTTTGCAAATCTTTTAAATTGAGCTTCATTTTTACTTTTATACCATTTCATCCACGCTGGCATTACAACTGAAAGTCCTGCTCCATGAGGCACATTATATAAAGCAGAAAGTGAATGTTCTATCATATGATTTGGATATGAGAATTCTGATATTCCAACATATGTTAAACCATTTAATGCATTTGTAGCTGCCCATGCAAACTCTGCCCTTGCATTATAATCATCTGGATTGTGTATTAAGATTTCTGTTGTTTGCATTACTGTTTTAATAATGGCTTCAATTTGTCTATTAATATAAGTTGGGTGAATTGTTGCTGTAAAATATCCTTCAATTGAATGAGCAATAATATCAGCAGCTGAATATACTAAATAATCTTTAGATATTGTTTTCATTAATTCAGGATTGATAACTGAAACTTTTGGATAAAGTAATGGTGATTGAATTGCATATTTCTGTTTTGTATTTTCATTTGTTATAACTGCACCACAGTTCATTTCACTTCCAGTTGCTGCTAATGTTAAAATATCAAAAATTGGTAAAGCTTTTTGAACAAGAGCTTTTCCAATGAAAAAATCCCAAACATCGCCATCATATAAAGCACCCGCAGCAATAGCTTTAGAACTATCTAAAACAGAACCACCACCAACACTTAAAATTGCATCAACTTTTTCTTCTTTTGCAATAGAAATTATTTCATAAACTTTTGAAAGAACAGGATTACTAACAATTCCACCAACAGCGATGAATTCAATATTATTTTCATTTAAACTTTTTTCAACAATATCAAAAAGTCCATCTTTTTTAATTCTTTCGCTTCCATATGTAAGAAGTACTTTTTTGATATTACATTTTTTTAAATGTGTTCCTATTTCTTTTTCTTTATCTTTTCCAAACTCAATTTTTGTTGGATTATAGAATGTAAAATTTTGCATTTTAGCTCCTTTTATTTTTCTTATTATAATTTGATTATGCGGTTTTACTATAGAATAATATTCTAAATTAATTGCCTAATCCTACAAGATACAAAATTATGATTTTTTAATAAATTTATTTTCTCTTTGCGAATATCTTGGGCCAACATTTGGATATTTTTTTAATATAACTTCGATTTTTTCTAAATCAGATGAGCTTAAATTTAAATCGACAGCTTTGGCATTTGATTCTAAATAAGTTCTTTTTTTAGTTCCAGGAATTGGAATAATATTATCACTTTGAGCAATTACCCAAGCAATTGCTACTTGAGCTGTTGTTACATTTTTACTAAGTGCTAACTCCTCTAATGCAGCAGTTAGTTTTTGATTATTTTGTAAATATTCTCCTTCATATCTTGGAAGATTTTTTCTAAAATCACTACTTGAAAGTGAATTAATGTCTAATTTATTTGACATAAGTCCTCTTCCTAATGGTGCAAAAGGAACAAAAGTAATTCCTAACTCTTTTGTAAGAGGTAAGATCTCTTTTTCAACTTCTCTATATAGAAGTGAATATTCACTTTGAAGTGCTGAAATAGGGTGAATTGTGTGGGCTTTTTTTAATTCATCTGCTGTACATTCACTAAGTCCTAAATATTTTACTTTCCCCTCTTTAACTAATTGTGACATTGCCTCAATAGTCTCTTCTAAGGGAATATTTGGATCAATTCTATGTGCATAATATAAATCTATATAATCAGTTTTTAATCTTTTTAAACTATTTTCAACAGCCTCTTTTATATGTTTTACAGAACAATCAACATAAATACCACTAGCTATAAAAGAATCTCCTTTATTATCTGGCATTCTAAATCCAAATTTTGTAGCCATAAATATTTTGTCTCTATTATTTTTAAGCACTTGTGAAATTAACTTTTCATTTGTCCCATTTGCATAAATATCAGCACTATCCCAAAAATTAATTCCAAGTTCAATTGAACGCTCAAGTGTTGCAATACTCTCTTTATCATCTTTATCCTCACCATAAGCAGCACTCATTCCCATACAACCTAAACCAATTTTTGATAATTCTATATGTGTATTTGCAAATTTTCTATAATTCATTTTCTATCCTTTTTATTATATTTTTTCTATGTAGCCCTAAACTTTTTCTTATTTCAATATTTACATTTTTAACTAATTTGTTGACTAAATCAGCAACACTTCATCATATATTCCAATGGAACTAATAAAGATTAGTTTTTGTAATCCTGTGTTTTTCATGGCTTTAATTATATTTTTTGCATGATTTTCTAAATCACCAGCTAAATTTGCATAAACTACATCTTTATTTTCCATTGCTTTTTCTAAATCACTTAAATTTAAGACATCTCCTTCTATAATGCAAATTTGTGAATTGTTATCTAAAAATCTTAAACGTTGAGCTTGCCTTAGGAAAAGAGTTAATTTTATATCTGCTTCTTCAAGGAAAAGTTTAATTACTTCTTTTGCAATTTGACCATTTGCTCCTAGAATTAATACATTTTTCATTTAATCTCTTCCTTTTTATTTTATATAGTAATTATATTTTTTTGGCAGAATTAGTAGATAGAATGATAGTTTATATTCATTGCCTAATTCTATGAATTAGTAAATTAGTTATATTTAAACAAAAAGAGTTAAAATAAAAGTATAAATTTTAAAAAGAAAGTACATTAAATGGCACAAAATGACAAATTAAAATGGGACAAAAAATATGAAAATACTCCATTTTTACTCCAAAAAAGAGAAGCAAGTAAGAAACTAATAAATTTATTAGATAAAGTAAAAGGTAAAAAGGCTCTTGATGTGGCTTGTGGAGCTGGAAGAAATTCTATTTATTTGGCATCAAAAGGTTTTGAAGTTCTTGCTATTGATATTTCACAAGTTGCATTAAATGAACTTGCTAAAAAGAATTTTAAAAATATAACTTGTAAGTTAGTTGATTTAGATGATTATGAAATTCCTAAAAACTCTTATGACCTGATTATAATGACAAATTTTCTTGATAGAAATCTAATACCAAAATTAGCATCTGCACTCAAAATTGATGGAATTCTTTTTATAGAAACTTATATGCACCATATGTTAAATGAAAAACCAGCTTCAAATCCTGATTTCTTATTACAAAAAGATGAGTTAAAAACTTTTTTTGATGATAACTTTGAAATTTTAGATTATGATGAATTTGAAAATGAAGATTGTGAATTATTTAAAATGAAAAAACAATCAATAGAAGTAAAAAGAGTTTAAATTATTATTTTATAAAAATTAGAAAATCTTAAAAATTCATATATGGATGAATATATTTATTGCATAATTCTTTAAACTAAGAATTATGCAATATTTGCTTTTAGAAGACTTATATGTGCTTTTGGCGGTAATCCATACATTCTTGAGTATTCGCGACTAAATTGTGAAGGACTTTCATAACCCACAAGAAAAGCTACTTGTGATGCATCAATATTTTGATTTAATAACATCTGTTTTGCTTCTTCAAGTCTAAGTTTTTTTTGGAATTGTATCGGTGTTAGTGTTGTTATTTTTTTAAAATTTGTATATAAAGATGATTCACTAATTGACATTTTTTTTGATAATTCTTTAATATTTAAATTTTCTGCAAAATTATTTCTAATTTCAGTGATTACTTTTACAATCTGACTTGATATTGAACCTTCCATAACATATTGTTTTAAAAAATCTCCACTATTTCCATTTAGTAAAACATATAAAATCTCTTTGATAATAAATGGTGATAAGAAATCAATATTTTTTTGAGGAGTATCTAAAAGTTTAATCAATCTTGAAATAGGGTTTAATAAATCCATACTCATATCATCAAAAAATAGACCTTTATCTGGTTTCTTTTTTGATTTAGCTTGTGTATCATTTAGCTCTTTTAATACTTCATAAATTTGTTCTAAACTAAATGTAATTTTTAAAGCTAGATAAGGTTTTTCTTCAGAGGCTTCTTCAATTCTAACATTTGCTGGAACATGTGTTGAAGCTAATAAAAACTTTGATTCATTGTATCCATACATATCATCACCAAAACCTACAGCTTTTGAACCTTGTAATGCAATACAAATTGATGGTTCAAAAATTACACTTACAAATTCAGATAATGTTGTTGTTGAATAAAGATGTAAAGAAGGTATTTTTGTATTAAGTAAGCCTTCTTTTTCATCAAATTTGTCTTTTAAAAAATTTATTAAATCTTTTCTGCTCAAATCTAATAATTCATTCATAAAAAAACTCCTTTTATAAATAAAAGATTATACTATATATAACAAATTTTCCCTATAACAATCTTCCATAATTATTGCCTGATTCTACATTGAGCTTTGTTTTTTTAGTAGTTCTTCTATATTATTTTATTTAACTTTTATTTATTAATAAATTGTGCTTAATTTTAAACAATAAAATAAATATTTAGTATTTCTAATATAAATATTTCTATCTTTAAAAGCCTTTGCTGTTAAGATATTTCCTTCAATAGTGCTAAGTATAAATAATGATAACTCTTTTGTATCTTTTGAAGAGAGTTCATTATTTTCTACAGCTTTAATGATTATGTTTTCAATAATATTTCTTAATCCATCATACTGTTTGTTTAACAGTATTTCAAATTCTTTATCATGATTTGACATCTCTTGAATTAGATTTGCTAAAGGACAACCTCTTTGAGATATTAAATCATATGATTCTATCAACATTTTCTCAAAATTTTCTAAATATGGAGCATTTCCATTTACTATTGCTTCATATTTTTGTCCAAAGATTTCTCTACTTTTTATTTCAACAGCTTCTAGTACCATCTCTTTTTTATTTTTAAAATAGTGGTATAAAGAACCTTTATTAAGTTCTGCTTTTTCTAAGATTTTTAATACTGAAGCCCCTTGATAACCATAGGTATAAACTTCATCAAATGTAATCTCTAATAATAAATCTTTTGTATCTTTTTTTGTTTTCATTGTTTACCTCTAAAGAATTATATCAAAAAATTGACCTTAGAGTCAAAATATCTTGACTTCAAGGTCAAATATTGTTATAATTTTTTTTGACTTCAAGGTCAAATGATAATTTTAATCAAAGGATTAGTATGAAAAGAGTTGTAATAACTGGAATGGATATGATTACTTCACTTGGAAAAGATATGAACAGCTCTTTTTCAAATATTATAAGAGGTGAAATTGAAATTACAAAAATATCAAATTTTGATGCATCACAACTTCCTGTTTAAACAGCAGGTGAAATAAAAGATTTTGACCCTAAAGATTATATTGATTTTGGAGTAGTAAGTGCTAGTGCAAAAAGCTGTAAAAATGGCAAAAAATCAAGATATCCAAAATGGTTGTGATTTAGACTATGTTCCAAATATAGCAAGACAAGACAAAATTTTCTATGCCATGAATAACTCTTTTGGTTTTGGTGGTACAAATGGAACAATAATATTTAAAAATATCCGAGGCTAAGAATGAATTTAATAAAAAGGAAAAATATGAAAACAAATAATAAAAACACAATTTTAATTACAGGAGGAGCAAGTGGTATTGGTTATGAATTTGCGAAACAACTTTGTGAAACAAATACCGTAATTATCACAGGACGAAATAAACAAAAGTTAGAAAAAGCAAAAGAAGAACTAAAAAATATTCATATTTTTGAATGTGATATGTCAAGTGCTAAAGATATAAAAGCCTTATATGAAATTATTTCATATGAATTCCCAGAACTTAATATTTTAATCAATAATGCAGGTATTATGAAAAAAATAGACTTGCAAAAAGAGTCAAATTATGAAATTCTTACAGAAGAGATTACAACAAATTTAAATGGTACTATTTTTATGAGTACACTATTTTTACCACTTCTTAAAAAGCAAAAACAAGCTTCTATAATAAATATAACATCTGCATTAGGTTTTGTACCATTAGCAGCTAGTCCAATTTATTGTGCATCAAAAGCAGCTTTACAATCATTTACAAAATCATTACGAATACAGTTGAAAAATACAAATATTAATGTTTATGACATAGCTCCATCTGTAACAAAAACAGCAATCACAGATCAATTTAGTAATGAAGAACTTAAGAAAATGAAAATAATGACAACTACAACACTTGTGAATAGTTCACTAAAAGAGATTAATAAAGGTACAAAAGATATTGGAATAGGTGAAACAAATGCATTAAAAATGTTAAATCGTATTTCTCCAAGTTTCGCTCTTAATATGATTAATAAAGTTTAATAAAAAAGTATAGGAAAAACAAAATGCATAAAAATAAATATCTTTTTTTAATATCACTATTATCCGTAACTTTTCTTTTAGTTGGCTGTGAATCACAAGTGAAAGATCCTCGTTTAGAAGATAAAGTTGTAAGTGTAATTAGTATAAAAAAAGCAAATAATCAAGAGCAAAGTTTTACAGGTATTGTAACTGCAAAAGTTCAAAGTAATTTAGGATTTAGGGTATCAGGTAAAATTATCAATCGTTTTGTAGATAATGGTCAAGAGGTTAAAAAAGGACAAGCTTTAATGAAAATTGATAATAATGACCTTAATTTATCAATAGCAGCAAAAGATAACGCTGTAAAAGCTTTAGAAGCACGATTTATATTAGCCAATACAGATGAAAAAAGATATAAAAAATTATTAACTGTTAATGCAATCTCTCAACAAGCTTATGATCAAGCAAAATCAGCAGCAGATTCAATATATGCAGAACTAAATGCTGCAAAAGCACAAGTTCAAGTTGCAAGAAATGAAGCTTTATATTCAATATTGTATGCAGATTCAAATGGAACAATAGTTGAAGTTCTTGGTGAGGCTGGACAAGTTGTAAATGCTGGACAAACAGTTATTAAATTAGCGCACAGTGGCTCAAGGGAAGCAGCCGTGGATTTACCTGAAACCGTACGTCCTGAATTAAACTCAAAAGCACAAGCTAAGCTTTTTGGTAATGATGTTATAAGTAGTGTTATTTTACGTCAATTATCTGATTCAGCAGATGCATCTACAAGAACATATGAAGCACGTTATATTTTAAGTGGTGATATGCAAAAAGCTCCAATAGGCGCAACAGTAACAGTTTATTTATCAACTAATGAAAGTAGTAGTGATATAGAAGTTCCATTGGGTGCAATAACGAATGAAGGAAAAGGTGCAGGAGTATGGATGTATGATTCATCTACTTCTACAATTTCATTTAAAAAAGTTGAAATTACTTCATTAACTTCTGAAACTGCTATTATAAAAAGTGGTCTTGGACTAAATGACAAAATTGTAGCTTTAGGTGCTCACTATTTACATGAGGGACAAAAAGTGAGATTGAGTGACAGGGTAATAGAATGAAAGGGTTTAATCTTTCAGCACTTGCTGTAAAAGAAAGGGCTATTACACTTTTTCTTCTGGTTTCTTTTGCTTTTGCAGGTATTTATGCTTTTTCAAAATTAGGTCGTGCAGAAGATCCCTCTTTTACGATTAAAATTATGACAGTAACTTCAGTTTGGCCAGGAGCAACTGTTGAAGAGATGCAAAACTTAGTTGCAGAACCACTTGAAAAAAGGTTGCAAGAACTAAGATGGTATGACCATGTTGAGACTTTAATGCGTCCTGGTTATACAAATATGACACTTTTTTTCAAAGATACTATGCCTCCAAAAGAAGTTGCAGAACAGTTTTATGAAGCTCGTAAAAAATTAGGAGATGAGGCTAAAAGTTTGCCCTCAGGTGTAGTTGGCCCTTTTATTAATGATGAATATTCAGATGTAACTTTTACTTTATACTCTTTAAAATCTTCTGATTTACCCCAAAGAAAACTTGCTCGTGAAGCTGAAGTTTTACGTCAACAACTCTTACATGTTGATGGGGTTAAAAAAGTACATATTTATGGTGAACAAGCTGAAAAAATCTTTGTTGAATTCTCTTATGCCAAATTAGCAAATTTAGGAATTAATCCAAAAGCTATTTTTAGTGCTATTCAAAATCAAAATAGTATGACTGCTTCTGGTTCGATTAATACCAAAGGAGCTGAAGTTTTCATTAGACTAGACTCATCTTATGATGATTTGGAAAAAATTCGCAATACCGCCATTGTTGCCAATGGACATACTTTTAAACTTTCAGATATTGCTCAAGTCAAACGGGGTTATGAAGATCCTGCTAGTTATCAAATTCATAATGAGGGAGAACCTACACTTATTTTAGGTGTTGTTATGAAAGAGGGATTTAATGGTCTTACCCTTGGAGAAAATTTACAAAATGAAGAAAATAAAATTATTTCACAACTTCCTACTGGTATAAGTTTTACAAAAATAACTGACCAAGGTGTTGTAATTAAAGACTCTATTGATGAATTTTTAATGAAATTTGTTGTGGCTCTTTGTGTTGTTATGCTTGTAAGCCTAATTAGTATGGGATGGAGAGTTGGCATTGTTGTAGCTGCTGCTGTTCCACTTACTTTGGCAATTGTTTTTATTATTATGATTATGACAGATAGAGTATTAGATCGTGTGACCTTGGGTTCTTTAATTATTGGATTAGGGCTTTTAGTTGATGATGCAATTATTGCTATTGAGATGATGGTTGTAAAACTTGAAGAGGGCTTAGATAAAATACAAGCAGCATCTTATGCTTGGACACATGCAGCAGCTCCTATGTTATCAGGAACACTTGTAACTATTATTGGTTTTATTCCAATTGGTTTTGCCCATTCAACAGCGGGAGAATATGCTGGTAATATTTTTTGGATAGTTGGTTTTGCTCTTCTTGTTTCTTGGGTAGTTGCTGTTGTATTTACACCTTATTTAGGAGTAAAACTACTTCCTAATATTAAACCAATAGAAGGTGGACATGAAGCTATTTATAATACTCCAAATTATAAAAGATTACGAAAAGCAGTTACTTGGGGTGTTAATCATAAAAAATCAGTTATTTTTACTGTAATTGGATTGTTTTTAGTATCTGGTATTGGAATGGGTATGTTAAAACAACAATTTTTCCCTACATCAGATAGATCTGAAGTATTAGCAGATATTCAAATGCCAAAAGGAAGTAGTATTGAAGCTACAAAAGCAGTTGTTACTGAAGTTGAAACTTGGCTTTTAAAACAACCAGAAGCCAAAAATGTTACTTCATATATAGGTGCTGGAGCTACAAGATTTTTCTTTTCATATAATCCAGAATTGCCAGATCCATCATTTGCAAAAATCATTATTAAAACAGCAAATTCACAAGATAGAGATAATTTAAAATGGAGATTTAGAGAAGAAGTTGTAAAGGGTTTAGGCTCAAGTGCACATGTTAGAGTTTCTCAATTAGTATTTGGACCTTTCCCTTTATATCCTGTGGATTTTCGTGTTATGGGTGAAAATACAGATAAACTAAGAGAAATTGCTAATGAAATAAAAGCTGTTATGACAGATAATCCAAACACAAGAGAAATCAATCAAGACTGGGGAGAACTTACTCCAGAAGTTCATTTTGCGTTGGATCAATCTCGTTTAAGATTGATTGGTTTAACACCACAAGATGTATCTGAACAGCTACAGTTTTTACTTAAAGGTATTCCTCTTACTCAAGTGCGAGAAGATATTAGAACAGTTGATATAGTTGCACGAAGTAATGGAACTGATCGTTTAAGTCCTGATAAACTTACAAATTTAACATTGACAACAAATGAAGGTAAAGCTATTCCTCTTTCTCAATTAGGAGAAATTAAAGTTACAGATGAAGATTCATTTTTACGCAGAAGAGATAGAACACCAACAATTAGTGTTAGATGTGACATTGCTGAAGGTTTACAACCACCTCAAGTTTCTAATGAGATTTATCAAGCAATTAAGCCAATAATAGCAAAATTACCACAAGGTTATCGTATTGAAGTTGGAGGAAATATTGAAGATTCAGAGAAAGCAAATAAAGCACTTTTACCAATTTTCCCTATTATGATAATTTTAACACTTTTTGTTATTGTAGTTCAAGTAAGATCTCTTTCAATGATGACAATGGTATTTTTAACAGCACCTCTTGGTTTAATTGGGGCAGTTCCTATTTTACTTTTGTTTAATCAACCATTTGGATTTAATGCAATTTTAGGACTTATTGGACTCTCTGGGATTTTGATGAGGAACACACTTATTTTAATTGTACAAATCAAAGATAATGAAAAAAGAGGGCATCATTCATATGATGCAATAATTGAAGCAACAGTTCAAAGAGCAAGACCAGTTATTTTAACAGCACTTGCTGCTGCATTGGCTTTCATCCCTTTAACTCATTCTGTATTTTGGGGTTCTATGGCATATACACTTATTGGTGGAACAATAGGTGGAACAGCACTAATTTTACTATTTTTACCAGCACTATATGCTGCTTGGTTTAAAATAAAACCAGTTGAAACTCGTATACTTAGCTAATTTATTAATAAAAGTGATTGCCAATTTAAAGAATTAGGCAATCCTTTTAGAAAATCATTCTACTTCTAATAGTTCTATTTAGTTATAATAATATTAATATATACAATGGTCAAAAATGAAAAATAGTTTATGCAATTGCAAGTGGTATTGGAATTCCTATTGTTGCCATGATGATTTCAAAACATCATCAAAAGAAACAACTTTATATTGCCCTTTGTATGTTTTTATTTATCAACTTTAGTTCCAAATACAGCAACTATATTAGTAGGATTAAATAGTTCGATCGTTCAAATTGGATTTGCAGTTGGAGCTGCTATTGGTGGAATTGTTATTAGTATCTTCTCTATTAATGCAATTATTCCTATTGGAATAAAAAGTGTTATTGTAGAAATAATAATCTTTTCACTTTTATTAAAAATTGAAAGAGAAAAAATTAAAAATAGTAAAATTTATTTAATACCTTAAAAAAGAAATATTGCTGTATAGTGGAATCATCTGCATGAGTATAATATTTCAGATCTTTTAAACTAGAAGTAACTTTATTTAAAATAGTTTGAAATATAAATTATATTAAGCCCAACTTGCAAAATAAAGGGGAAAATCATGAATACAAAAGAAGCCTATAAACAAAAAATACAAGCTCAATTAGAATTAGTTCAAGCAAATCTTGAATTACTAAAAGCAAAAGCAAAAAATGCTAGTGCTGATATGCAAATTAGTTATGCTAAAGAAGTTGAAACTTTAGAAAGTAACTATAATATTGTTAAATCAAAACTTAACGAACTTGGCAATGCTGCCGAGGGTGTTTGGGAACATCTCAAAAAAGATATTGAAAAAAGCTGGGATTCAATTGGAGCATATGCAAAAAAAACTCCTGATAAAATCGACGAAATTAAAAAGGACATCAAATGAGAAAAAGTTTATCTTTTATAATATTTATATTTGTGCTATTAGCGGCTAGTGGTTGTGCAACATGGGAAGGCGCAAAACAAGATACTTCAGATGGTGCTCAATGGAGTAAAGAAAAAGTTAATGATGGAGCTAAATATATAGAGAAAAAAACAGATTGATTTTAAACAATAGGGTAACACCTATTGTTATGAAATACTGTTATAATGCTTTTAAAGTTGAAGTTTAAAAAACTAATATACTATAAAAGGAGTTACAATGAAAATTTTCTCTTTTATTATGGTTTTTGTATTTTGTTTACATGCTGAATCTATTTCGCCTTTACCCTCTTCAAACTCTCTTTCATCCTTTGAAAAAAGCTCAACAGCCTTTGATATACAAACACTCAAAACATTATGGAAAGCTCGTATTAATGCAATACTAGCTCAAGGTGTTATTCCTTTGATTGATGCTGAATCATCATTTAATCCAAGTAAATTTGACTTACAAGATTACGCCAAAATAATGGATGATAAAGGTGTTGCAATGATTGCTTTTTCACCACAAATTGGAGAGAAAGCTTATTCTAAAGACTCAAAACTTTGGCATGATTCACCAAGTGTTTTGATGAATGCAGATGCATCAAGATATATTCCCGCAAGTACAGCTGGAATTTATCCTGCTTGGACAAATGAATCAACAGCCTTTGTAAACGAAACAATAAAACAAGTAACAAAACAAAATTATCCACTTTTAGGTGAGTTCGAATTTAAACATTACCTCTCACCTCGTCAATATAAAAACAATGAAACCAATAGAGATACAAATATTACTATAGATTCCCAAGCAGGACATCTGCTTTTTGCTTTCTCTCAAAAATCTGGACTTCCATTTCAAATACATTATGAAATAGAAGATTCTTTATTAAAACCTTTAGAAAACATGCTTGATACTTATCCAAAAGCCAAAGTTATTTGGTGTCATTTGGCTCAAATTCGTTACCATGAAAAAGCACAACAATATACTCCTGCTTTAGTGAGAGATTTAATCCAACGCCACCCAAATCTCTATTTTGATTTAGCTTTTGGTGATAAAGATTCACTTTATAAACCAAGTAATGAATTCCACTCAACGATTTGGGATAGAAGTTCAGGAAAACTAAAAAAAGAGTGGGCACAATTAATAGAAGATTATCCCTATCATTTTTTAACAGCCTTTGATATTGGTGGCGACCGTCAAGATGAGTTAAATGAAAAAATAGAAGTATCTCGTGAAGTTCTGAAAAGTTTAACTCCACAAACACAAAAAATAGTTGCATATAAAGCATTTTGGAAGTTGGTTTTTAATGAAGATATTTAGTTTGTAGTTTATAAAATGATAAAAGAGGAGCTTTCCTCTTTTATTATAAAACTATTTAATTTCTTTAATTTCAGATGATTCTAAAGTAGAATCATTTTGATAATAACCAAGTTGTTTTAAATCATTTAAAACATTTTGAGCATCAAATGTTAAAATATTTGCTTGTTGCTCTTTATAAAGCTTAATTATTAATTTGGTTCTTCTTGGTATTGTATGAAGATTACATTTTGAAGAGATCATTTCTTCAAACATTGAAAATTCACATTTATCTAAAAACTCTTTTGTAGTATTCATCATTGAACCATTTAGATTTGAAACAGATTGTGGTTCTATAATTGCAAAATATTTCATTCCTTTTTGTAAAGTTAATTCTGAAGATACTTGTAAACCAGCTCTGATAGAATGATTTAAATTTACATGTCTAAATGCACTATAGTCTCCAAGAGCATCTATTATATACGTGTTTTTATCTTTGGCTTCACAATTATTTACTACTTTGCAACTTTTTTCATTTACTAACATGACATTACTTTTACCTGAACATCCAGATAAAATCAAAATTAAAGTTATTCCAAATATTATTTTAATAATATTTTCCATTTTTGTTTCCCTTTTTGTTTATTTAATAATAAAATCATTGTATTTTACAAAAAAAGTTGACTCATAAATGACTCATTTTAGGAATTTATAAAAATAAATAACTATCTTTCAATTTATATTACTTAAAAGTAATATTTTATGTATAAAATATTTATAATTATTTTAATCTATTTTAGTGTAATTTCTTTTCTTTATTTTTAATATTTTTGTTGGGAATGAAACTAAGAAGTCTAAATATTATAAAAAGTAAACAGTTGTTATTCATATGAATTTATTAATTCATATTTTTAATAGCTTTATCTTCATCAGAAGTTTCCACTGATTCAATTTTTTCCTTTTCTTTTTCTTCAATTACTTTCGTTTCTGAATTTTCTTCACTTTTTGGTTTTATTGCATTAACAGCTGCAGCTGGAGCAAGAATTGCTCCTTGTACTGCTAATGTTCCAATCATTCCAACACCTAAAACTAAATAAACAGGTGTATTTACTGTATGCTTCAAGGCTTTTGTGGTAGTTGAATCCTCTTGTTTTACAGCACAACCACTAAAAAAAGTGATTGCTGTTATGATTGAAATTGATTTTTTTAGCATTTTTATTTCCAAACAATACTAAAATTAAAAGGTATCATGCTATATCTTCCATCAACTAATGTATAACCTTTTTGGATTAACTCTTCTTTTATTTTAAGTTCAAGTACTTTAATTTCATAATCTTTTAAACCTTCAGTTGCATTCATAATTGAACCAAATTAATTAAGAGTTAAAACTGATGATAGACCTAATATAAATACTTCTTTTCTCATTGTAATGGTCCTAGTTATTTATTTTCAGTTAAATTTTTTTGGAGTTCATCTTTCTTCTTTAAAGAATCTAACACTTCATTTGCATCAAATACAGCTACATTTGATGGTTTTTCTGTGTATATTTTTATTAAAAGTTTTGCAGTTGCATTATTATCATTTAAATGACCTACTATATTAATAATTTGAAAATTGGCTTTTTTTTATTGATTTATTTTAAGAATTGTTTGTCCACTTTATTATAAAATACTCTTTTTAATCAACTATACTCTTTTCCCAAATTTTAGAATTTCAAGAGAATTTCATTTTATTTACTTGAAATAAGTCTAATAATAAATATTTTATCTACTTCTTTGGCATTTTCGTTTATAATCTATTTTAAAATTACGATGTGATAATTATGAATATATCATTTAAGATAAAAGGATTATAATGGGATTAGGTGTAGGAATAGTAGGACTTCCAAATGTGGGTAAATCAACAACATTCAATGCTTTAACAAAAGCGCAAAATGCAGAGGCACAAAATTATCCATTTTGTACAATTGAGCCAAATAAAGCAATAGTTCCAGTTCCTGATAAAAGATTAACTGCCTTAGCAAAAATTGTTATCCCTGACAAAATCCAACATTCAACTATTGATTTTGTTGATATTGCAGGTCTTGTAAGAGGTGCTTCAAAGGGTGAGGGTTTAGGAAATCAATTTTTATCAAACATTAGAGAAGTTGAAGTTATTTTACATATGGTTAGATGTTTTGAAGATGGAAATATTATCCATGTTGAGGGTGATGTAAATCCTTTAAGAGATATTGAAATCATTGAAACAGAGTTAATCTATGCTGATATTTCTCAATTAGAGAAAAAAATTGATAGATTAAAAAAACAATCAAAATCTTCAAAAGAAGCAGCGGCATCTTTAGTTGTAGCAGAAGATTTATTTAAACACTTAGAAGAGTTACAACCTGTAAAAACTTATGAAAATCAAGACAATGAAGTATTTGTTGCACTTGACAAAGAGATGAGATTTTTATCAAATAAAGATGTAATTTATGGAGCAAATGTTGATGAAGATTCTCTAGCAGATGGTGGAAATAAATTTGTTGATATTTTAAAAGAACACGCAGCAAGTGTTGGTGCTGATGTTATTGTTCTTTGTGCAAAAATAGAAGAAGAACTTGTAGGTCTTGAAGATGAAGAAGCAACGGAGTTTTTAGCAGATTTAGGTGTTAGTGAATCAGGACTAGAGCAAATCATTCATAAAGCTTTTGATAAATTAGGATTACAATCTTATTTTACAGCTGGGAAAGTTGAAGTGAGAGCTTGGACTATTAGAAAAAATACAAAAGCACCACAAGCAGCGGCAGTTATTCATAATGATTTTGAAAAGGGATTCATTAAAGCTGAGGTTATAGCTTATGAAGATTTCATAAATTTAGGTGGTGAAGCTAAATGTAAAGAAGCTGGTAAATTAAGACTTGAAGGTAAAGAGTATGTTGTTCAAGATGGTGATATTATGCACTTCAGGTTCAATGTATAGTAATTTATTTACTATTGATATAAGTTCGGTTACAATATAAATAATAAAATTTAGGAGTTTACGTTGCCATCTAATAATATTTTAGAGAAGATAGAATCACTTCCACCACTGCCAAAAACGATAATTGAAATAGAAGAGTTTAGAAAAAAATTAAATAAAGAACCAATAGATTTATTAAAAATAATCGAAAAAGATGCTTTAATAATTTCTACTTTATTAAAAATTTCTAATTCTGCAATGTTTGGATTTCGTTCAAAAGTTGAAACTCCTAGTCGTGCTATAAATCTCTTAGGAATAAATTTTACAATTTCTATTGCAATTGGTGGAACAGTACAAAATTTATTGATGACAAATTTAGAGCCATATGGAATAAATAGTGATGATTTTATGAGAGCTTCAAATATCTCTTCAACATTAGCTAGTTTATGGTTATCAAAAATTGATGTTGAATTAAAAGAAGAGATACTTCTTCCTGCTCTTTTACAAGAAACTGGTAAATTTATTTTGGCTGAACTGATTTTAAATGAAAAAAAATCTGAAGATTTCAAAAGTAAAATTGCATCAGGTAAAAGTGTAGAAGAGGTTGAAATGGAGTTATTGGGTGTAACAACTTCTCAAATAACAGCTCAAATTTTTAGACATTGGAAACTAAGTGATAACTTGATTAATATGATTGAACATGTTGATGATATATCAAATGCAAACGCTGATTTTAAAAGAAAATCTCAAATTCTAGATGTAATTAAAACTGCTTGTAATATAAAAGAGCCATTAAGTGATGCAAATATTGAAAAAGCAACTTTAAAAGCTGTAGCTTATGGTTTTGATAAAAAAGTATTTGAAAAAGCTATCGAAGTCTTACAAGATAGATTATTAGACGAACTTTAATTCTTTATAAACCTTGAAGTAGAATATCCCAAAGGTATTCTACTTCTTCATCATTAAAATTAATAACTTTCTTTTTTTCAAATAAATCTCTCATTTTATTTATTTCAAAAGCTTTTGAGTGAGTACATGTTGCATGAACTGGTAAAAATCCCCTTACAAGTGACACATCTTCATTTATAATATTTTCACAAATCAAACATTCTAAATCACTATGAAGTCGTCCTTCATACTCCAATAAAGAAATATAAGATTCGCAGATTGCCCTAAGAGCATTTTGTTTTATCATAACATGTACAAGATTTTCTAAACAATAAAAATAAAAGGCATCAATTCCTTCTATATCTTTTAGATGAGGGTAAAAAAGTTTTATATATCTTTGCCAGCAGTACATTTTTTCATTATCAAGAATCCAAGGAAATCCTAGTTGAATTACATCTTTCAATCTAGGAATTGTAGACCTTGTATTCTCAAGTTCAAAATCAATTTTATAACCTAAGTTTATATTAGAGTGTCTTGCTCCATAAAATCTGTAAGTTGTCATAACCTCATGTTCTGTTAAAATTGATACGATTAAATCATCATCTTTTACAGGTTTAATATCAATAATATAACCTTGCATAAAAAGAATTAATCCTTGTCTTCTTCGTTATCTTCTTTTAACATTTCATTAATTTCTTCAATAATCTCTTTGCACTCTTCATCGTCAATTTCACCATTTTCTAAATCAACTAACATATCTTCAAAATCTTTTTTCATCTCTTGCATTTCAGTTAATTCTTCTTTTGTACTATCATCATCTTTTTTTGCAGCGATAATTTCAAATAACTCATCAATATAATCTTCAATTTCAATAAGTACTTCATTTTTTATTAAATCTTCTAACTCTTTTTGGATACTCATTTTTACACCTTTTTTTAAATTTACGGATTATAACAAAAAAGAACTACTCTTTTGCTTCAATATTATCATATGATTTTTGTGCTAGAATATCTTAAATAATTATGTAAGGAAAGTAAATGGCAGAATTTAATAATGTTTCTATTGCTAAAGCAGCAAACATTCTTTTTGAGGGAAATATTACTAGTAGAACAATTGTATTAGAAGATGGTTCTAGAAAAACATTAGGAATTATGTTACCAGGAGAGTATGAATTAAATACGGTTCATAAAGAAGTTATGGATATTCAAAGAGGTGTTTTAGAAGTTATGTTACCAGCACAAGATTGGGTAAAATACGAAGGACCAGCGTCTTTTGAAATTCAAGCTAATTCAAAATTCAAATTAAGAGTACATAGTTTAGTTGACTATTGTTGTTCTTTTATAAAAAATCACTAATTTCCACTTTGTCATTTATTCACAATGCGATAAAATCGCATTGTAATAAGACTTATTTTAACATCTCTTCTTTAATTTCATCAAAACTTACAAGACTTTTACCAAAGTGATCCGTCATAAATTTTTGTGCTTCATCTTTATTTTTAAAGGGAATTAACTCTTCACCCATTGGTCCATAAATATTTGAACCAATTACATAATAAGCTTTTTTTGCATCTATTAATTCAAGAGTATAATAATCAGTTGCATTGATTTGAGATATATCATCTTTTGTATGTGTGTGTTCATATTTTGATGGATTGAAATAAAATTTCATCATATCTTTTACTCCATCAAAATAGTGATTATGTCCATCTTTTAATTGAATTTGAGCTACCCATTTTGGAAATTTTGAAACAAACATTCCACATACTGGACACTTTGCATCTTCTGGTACTTTTATCATTTTTGATTTGTCAACGGCTAACATCGGGTCATATAAATAAATTGACACAGATTGTAACATTTGAGAATCTAAATTTTTACAAACATTATTGTCAATTAAATATTGTTTTGCTTCACCTATAGAATTAAACTCTTTTAATTCTATTTGGTTACATAAAGATTCAAATATTTTTTTTCCTTTTTTTGCTATTGGAATTCTTTTTTCTTCTAAGCTTTTATTATCTTTATTTAAACCCTCTTTTGCAATTTTTAAACTTTCTTCAAAAGAGTGAATCTCACCACCAAAGTCTTTTTGAAATTTAATCGCAGCTTCTTTTGTAGAAAATGCATATTTACTAACAGGACTCATGGTTCCTGGTTTTGAACTTCCAACTACATAAAAAGCTTTTGTTGCATCAATTAATTTTAATGAATTAGTATCCACAACTTGAATATTTTTTATTTTGTCATGGTAATCTTCGTGAATTTCTGCTTGACAATGAAGAGAACAATATTGTTCTTTATGTCCATTTTTAAATTCTGTAACATGATTTGTTTTATAGAATTTTGTTAAAGGCATACCACAAACATCACAAAACTCTTTTGAAGAATTAGTCTTAACTAAAGTTGCATCTTTTGCTTCTACTGTTTGATACATTTCACCTGCATTTAAATTTGTAAACATTAATGCAAATAAAAACATAAGTAAACTTAGATTTTTTTTCATAATTTCCCCTTCTACTAAATATGGAAGATTATATTTAAATGAAGTTAATTTTTTGTTAAATATTCTATTTTTACAAAATTAAGAATTTGTATTTAATGCCACTAAAGTGACACTATTTATAAATAGAATGAAAATATTTTAAATTACAAGGAGAAAAGATATATAAAAATATTTAAGGTTGAGTTAAATTAAAATGTAATAGTTAATTATTCAGCATTTTAATTTTTCTATCTTCTGCGTTTAGGTAATAAAAATTAATTAAACAGAATGTTTATAAAGAAATTTTTATTAATAGATTATTTAAAGGTTATATATGAAAAACAATATACAAATTGAGTACGATTACTCAGTTGCAAAAGCATTTGCTGTTGTTGCAATTTTATTTGGTATCATAGGTATGACAGTTGGTGTTATCCTTGCGTTTCAATTGGCGTTTCCACAGTTAAGTAATTTAGCTGGGGAGTATGGTACATTCAGTAGATTAAGACCAATTCATACAAATGGAGTTACTTTTGGTTTTACATTAAGTGGCGCATTTGCAGGATGGTATTATATCTCGCAAAGAGTTTTAAAAGTTTCATTAAAAGAGTCACCTTTTTTAATGGCTATCGCAAAAATGCACTTTGTTCTTTACTTTATAACTATTCTTTTAGCTGTAATTACTTTATTCATGGGTTTTACAACTTCGAAAGAATATGCTGAATTAGAGTGGCCATTAGATATCTTAGTTGTTGTTTGGTGGGTTTTATGGGGTATTTCAATTTTTGGATTAATTGGAATTAGAAGAGAAAGAACTCTTTATATTTCTATTTGGTACTTTATTGCAACATTCATTTCTATTGCAATGTTATATTTATTTAATAATATGGAAGTTCCAACAGCTTTAGTATCTGGTTATGGTTCATGGATTCACTCTGTTTCTATGTATTCAGGTACAAATGATGCCTTAGTTCAATGGTGGTATGGACACAATGCTGTTGCATTTGTATTTACTGTACCAATTATTGCTCTAAGCTACTATTTTTTACCTAAAGAATCTGGTCAGAATGTTTACTCATATAAACTTTCTATTTTATCTTTCTGGGGATTATTATTTGTTTATTTATGGGCTGGTGGACACCATCTTATTTATGCAACTGTTCCAGACTGGATGCAAACAATGGGTTCTGTTATGTCAGTTGTTTTAATTTTACCATCATGGGGATCAGCTATTAATATGCTTTTAACAATGAAGGGTGAGTGGCAACAATTACAAACAAATACACTAATTAAATTTATGGTATTAGCTTCAACTTTCTATATGTTATCAACTATTGAAGGGCCAATTCAAGCTATTAAATCTGTAAATGCTATCGCACACTTTACTGACTGGATTCCAGGACATGTACATGATGGTGTTTTAGGATGGGTTGTATTTATGATTATGGCAGCACTATTCCATATGGTTCCAAGAATGTATAAAAGAGAGATTTACTCTAAATCATTAATGGATACACAATTCTGGTTACAAACTACAGGTATCGTTTTATACTTTACTTCAATGTGGATTGCAGGTATTACACAAGGTATGATGTGGAGAGCATATGATGAATATGGTTCTTTAGTATATTCATTTATTGATACAGTAACTGTATTACATCCATACTATACAATTAGAGCAGTTGGTGGGTTATTATACCTAATTGGATTCTTTATGTTCTCATATAATATTTATAAAACTATTAGATGTGGAAGAGTACTTGATAAAGAACCAGTAAATGCTACACCAGTAGCTGCGTAAGAAAAGGAGAAATTATGTTTCATTGGTTTGAACAAAGACCGTTTTTCTTTGCGGTACTAGTATTTTTATTCGTTGCATTTGCGGGTATTGTTGAAGTTATTCCAGATTTTGCAAAACAAAGTAGACCAACTGTTGGTACAAAACCATACAGTGTATTAGAATTAGCAGGTAGACAAGTTTATATAAAAGATTCTTGTAATGCTTGTCACTCACAATTAATTAGACCATTTAAATCAGAGACTGATAGATATGGGATGTATTCATTAAGTGGTGAGTATGCATATGATAGACCATTCTTATGGGGATCAAAAAGAACAGGTCCAGATTTAATGAGAGTTGGAAATTATAGAACTACAGATTGGCATGAAAACCATATGTATGAACCATCAGCTGTTGTTCCTGGAAGTATTATGCCAGCATATAAACATCAATTTACAAATAAAGCTGATTTAGATACAGCATATGCAGAAGCATATACAGTAAAAACAGTGTTTGCTACACCATATGATCAAGATTTAAATGGTGATGGGAAAATTGATGTAGAGTTAGGTGATTATGCTACAGCAATTGCAAAAGCAAAAGAAGATGCAAAAGCTATTGCTGCTGATATGAAAAATGAAGCTATAAAAGATGCTGTTGCAAACGGTCAAATTCCTGAAATAGTTGCATTAATTGCATATTTAAATTCTTTAAAATAAAGGAGAAATAAGATGAAATCTATGGTTATAGGTGGAATAATTCTTATCATCGCTTTATTAGCAGGAACTTACTTTGTAGCAGGTGATGCTTTTAATGGTGATGATTATATTAACAGCTTAACAATGCTAGGTGCAGTAGCTATTATTACAATTACTGTATTTGTTGCATTAAAATATGTTAATCAAATGAAAAATGATACAGCAAGTGGTGAATTAGCAGAAGAGAAATGGGATGGGATTGGTGAATATAAAAACCAAGTTCCAACTGGTTGGGCATTAGCATTTATAGGAACAATAATTTGGATGTTCTGGTATTTTACTGTTGGTTATCCAATAAATGGATTTTCACAAGTTGGTCAATGGAATGAAGAGACATTAGAATATAATGCAAAATTTGAGAAGAAATGGGAAAACCCATCAGATGAGACTTTAAAAGCTATGGGTCAATCAACTTTCTTAGTACAATGTGCACCTTGTCATGGTGTAGATGCTGAAGGAATTGATGGTAAAGCTCATAACTTAACAAAAAGAATGTCAAAAGAGCAAGTTGTTTATGTTATTAAAAATGGTGCGAATAACTTAAAAACAGTATATCCAGCTGGAATGCCTCCAATGATGTTAACAGAAGATGCAGATATAAATGCAGTTGCTGATTATGTTGCTGGTGGATTTAAAGGTGAACAACCTGCTTCATTTGCTACTTGTGCTGGTTGTCATGGTGATGATGGAAAAGGTATGGAGTTTGTAGCTCCAAATATCAGAGCTTATGATGATGCTTTAGTAACAGCTGTACTAAAAAATGGTAAAAAAGGTGCTATTGGATCAATGCCAAGTTTTGATGGTAGATTAAATGAGACACAAGAGAAAGCATTAGCTACATACTTAAGAAGTATAGGAGAGTAAGATGGCTGGAAATACACAAATGAATGAGAATGAGAGAGGGACTTTTAAACTAAATGGTATTACAGGTATGTTAGTAGCAGTTGTATTGTTATTAACAATATTAGGTGTATTAACATTTAATGGGATAAAAGTACAACAAAATGAGGCTAGTAATTTTTATAAAATCAATCAAGATTTGAATGGTTTAAAAATGAATAGTTCAGATAATTATAAACAGTATCAACTTGTTGGTTCTGGTAAATAAGGAGAAAATTATGTATCAAACTATTTGGGTTTTGCTTATATTGTCTGCTGTTATGACAGCTTATTATGCATTTTTTGACTCTGCTAGAGTATTTGTTGGTTAATAGGAAAAAATATGATTGAAAAAGAGTTATCACCTTTAGAAATATTAAAAGCATCTAGAAATCCATTAAGAGTGATTGAAGATATTTATAAAGAAGCAGTTGAGGGAATTCCCCTGACTGATGATTATATAGGATTATTAAAATGGTATGGAATGTATCCACATATTAATTCTCAAGGTTTAGAAGATAAAAAATATTTTATGAAAAGAATTAAAATAATTGATGCAAAAATTAATTTGACACAATTAGAAGTTCTGGCACAAATAGGTTTAAAATATGCTCAAGGTTTAGTTGATATTACAAATAGACAAAATATTCAATTTCATTATATTGAGATAAAAGATATGCCTGCAATTTTTGAATTATTACAATCAGTTGGATTAACTTCAAGAATGGCTTCAGGTGATGGTCCAAGACCGATTATGATATCTCCAGTAGCTGGTATTGACCCCCAAGAGATACTTGATACTTCATATTTGGTGAAAGATTTAAATTCATATTTTGATAAAAATGATGATAGATTTTGTAATTTTCCAAGAAAATATAAAGTTGGAATCTCTGGTTGTGGAAGACATACTGCTGCTCATGAGATACAAGATGTAGCTTTTACGGCTTTTAAATATGAAAATGGCGAAATATTATTTGATTTAACTCTTGGTGGAGGTTTGTCAAAATCTAAACAAATTGCTTATAGAGCAAGTAGATATGTAAAACCTGAGCAAGTAGTTGAAGTAGCAGTAGTTTGTGCTGAAATTTTTAGAGATTATGGAAATAGAGGTAATAGAAATAAAGCAAGAGTAAGACACTTAATAAATGAGTGGGGATTAGAAAAATTTGTGGATGAAATGGAATCAAGATTAGGATATAAACTTCTAATTGGAACTATTGAACCTAAAATTACTCCTTTTGAAAATAGAAATCATTTTGGAATTCATAAAGCAAAACAAGAAGGAAAATCTTTTATTGGATTTGCAACAAATTCAGGAAGAGTTGCTGGTGAAGACTTTCAAAAAATTAGTGATATTTGTAAAAAATATAAGGTAGAGGGAATCTCACTTACTCCAACTCAGAATTTTATAGTATATGGTGTAAATGATGAAGATGCTCAAACTTTAGCAGATGAATTTGAAGCATTAGGTTATCCATATAAACCAACTCCTTTTAGAGCAAGACTTCAATCATGTACAGGTAAAGAATTCTGTAAATTTGGAATCACTGAAACCAAAGAGTTTGCAAAAGTTGTGGTAACGCAACTAGAAGAAAAATTCCCTGATTTTAAAGAAAATATTACTATGGCAATTTCAGGATGTGGAAATGCCTGTTCTCATCCTCAAATTTCTGATATTGGTTTTGTTGGAACAAAAGTTAGAGATGAAGAAGGAAATAGAGTTGATGGATATGATGTTATTTTAGGTGGACAACTTCATGGTGTAGAAGGAAGTCGATTTGCACATAAAACAGATGTAAAAATTACAGCAGATAAATTAGTAGATTTTGTTGGTGAACTCATTATCTCTTATGAAATAGATAATCTAGGACAAAATACATTTAAAGAATATTTAAATGTTGTAGAATTAAGTAAATAAGAAGAGGTTTCTCTTCTTATTTACTTTTTATATCTCTTTATTCCATTGATGATATAATTTTTCAATGGTTTCAATTTCTTTAACAGAAGGTTTTCTTCTACAAGATAAGTATCCTTTTGAACCATCACAACTTTCAAATGGATAAACAGTTGCAAATACCCAATAATATCTCCCATCTTTTGCAGCATTTTTTACAAAACCTGTCCAAGTATCTCCTTTTTGAACAGTATCCCATAAACTTTTAAATGCTTTTTTTGGCATATCAGGATGTCTAACTATATTATGTGGTTTTCCTATCATTTCATCCAATGAATATCCTGCAACTTTGCAAAAATAATCGTTTGCAAATCTTATTAGACCTTTTGAATCGGTTTCACTAACTAAAAATGAGTCTTTTTCTAATATTATCTCTTTATCATTTATCATCTTTTCTTTCCTCTAGTTAAACTTTTTAGTTTTCGCATCAGCTAATAATTCACTTGCTAATAAAGAAACTTCTTGGGCTATTGTTTTTACTTGATTAGATTCAGCTGCATTTTCTTGTGTACCTCTATCTAAAATGTTTACAGCATCATTAATTTGTTCAATGCCAGACATTTGTTCTTTAGATGCTTTTGATACATTTTCAATAATATGAATTGTTTCAGAAATATTTTTATTTAATTCTTTATATCCCTCAATCATATCTGCTGAAATAATTTTTCCCTCATTTGTTTTTGCTGTTGCTTCTTGTACTAGATTTTTTATCTCACGTGCAGCATCAGCACTTCTATTTGCAAGATTTCGCACTTCTGCTGCAACTACTGCAAATCCACGTCCTGCTTCTCCTGCTGTTGCTGCTTCAACAGCAGCATTTAGTGAAAGGATATTTGTTTGAAAGGCAATTTGATCAATTACTGTAATTGCTTCATTTATTGCATGTACTTTTTTATTTATTTCATCCATTGAACTAGCTGTTTTTGCTGCTAAATTTTCTCCTGAAAAGGCAGATTTTTTAACTATTTGTCCAAGACTTGCCATTTTTGCTGCGTTTTCTGCATTATTTCTTGTAATACCTGTAATCTCAACAACGGCAGCAGCTGTTTCTTCTAGTGAGGCTGCTTGAACATTTGCTTTTGATGCTAAATTATTCATTGATGATGTCATCATTGTAGAATTATGCTGTAGAGTTTCTCCATTTTCAAAATTAGCTCTTGCATTTTTTTCTAAAGCTTTCCCTAATATATTGATACTTTCCATTAATAGTTTCATATCATCTTTATATTTATCAATAACTTTTATACTATCAGTAAAATCATTATTAGTGTAACTATTTACAACTCTTAGAATTCTAGTTGTAGCATCATTTAAACTGTATAACATTTTATTTAATGTTTGAGTTAGTGTATGAATAGTTGGAGTTGTACTTGTAGCATTTATTTTACAATTATAAATACCTCGTTCAACTTTGTCAGCTGTTAATACAATTTCACCTAAAACTTTTAAATCTTCTTTATTTCTATTATCTATTTTTTTGATTTCTACATTCCATTTTTTTATCACATTATTAACTTTTGAATTACTACTTGATTCTATATAATCAAATGTATTTTTTTCATAGGAAATAAATTCAATGAATTGCATAAAATAATTATTTAAGACTTCTAGTTCTTTATCTGAAATTGTGCCGAACATTTTAAATATCCTTTTTTTATTTTGAGTATTGTAGTGTTTATTGGCTTGTATTGAAATTAAATAATTATTTATTTAGTTATGAAATAGCGTAAATTCTTTGTTTTGTTTTATTTAATAATTTTTTGAGTAGATTTATAATTAATATATGTGATTTTCTTAAATAAAGTTTTCTTTCCTTAATACAAGACAAAAATTGTATTAATAATATAATGTAATCATAATAATGATTACTAAATTGTATCTAAGAAAAGAAATCCTTTATATAGTGACATATAAAATTAGTATGAATAATTATAAACTCATTTAGTGTTCTTTTAGTGGCATAAAGAAATTTTATTTTAAAAGTTTATTGAGCACTTCAAGAACTTTTGTATTTTGTTTATTCGTACCAATTGTAATTCTTATTGCATTCATTTTATAAGAAGATAAATCTCTTAATATGATGCCTTTTTTGAGTAATTTTTCTGATAGAATTTTTGAATCAAACTTATTTCCAAATTTATATATAATAAAATTTGTATATGAATCAATATATTCAATATCTTTTTTCTTTGCAAACTCTTCGTATCTTAACATTTCATTAAAATTACTTTTAATTGTTTTATTTACAAAATCTTCATCTTTTAAAGCTTCATTAGCAGCAATCAAAGCTAAGGTTGATACATTAAATGGATTTCTTACTTTATTTAATGTATTGATAATATTTTTATCTGCAATTCCATATCCAATTCTCATTCCACCTAAACCATATGCTTTAGAAAAACTTCCTAAATATATGCAGTTAGGAAACTTAGTGATTAAATCACTTGCATTTATTAATTTATTTTTGTCTTTAAAACTTGCATATTCTTGATAAACTCCATCTACAACTACTAAAGTTTTTTTAGAAATCTTTTTTAAAAAAGCATATACATCATTTTTATCTAAACACTCACCCAAAGGATTATTAGGTAAACATAAAAAAATAATATCAGCACCATGTTTTTCGTATAAATCAAAAAGTTGTTCTAAATTATGTTCATCATCTTTTGTTTTAATTATTTTTGCACCTACTTTTTTTGCAGATATTTCATACATTGCAAAGGTCGTATTTGCCATAAGAACAGTGGATTTTTTATCACATTTTGCCTGAACACAAATTTCAATAATTTGGTCAGAACCAGCACCAATGATTATATTTGATTTATTAACATTAAATTTTTTACTCAATGAATTTTTTAATTCATACATTGAATCATCTGGGTATCTAAACATTTCATTCATAGAACTTTTGATTTTTGTAATAACTTTTAATGAAGTACCAAATGGATTCTCATTTGATGCTAATTTTATTATATTTTTTTTATTTATGCCGTATTTTCTTGCAATTAAATCAATAGGTTTTCCAGCTTCATATATTGGCATGGTGTCTAATAATTTATTAAATTTCATTTTTTTCCTTTAATTTCATAGTTTTTATTACATATTTAGTTTATTAATTATTAGTGTTCATTTAGTGTTTTACTAATATAAAAAATTTTTTTGATTTTCAAGTGTTTTAAAAGTAGAAGATATGTGTGAATTATTTGTAAGAGAGTATTTTAAGAATAATTTAGAAATATAATGTAAATTTAAACAAATTTATTTTATGCACACAAAAGGATTGATTTTGATTGATATTATATCAATATCAAAAATATGTTTAGCAATTATTTTATATTTAGCTTTTAAATGAGCATATATTTGAAGAAGTTATTTGATTAAAAAGAAATGCGAAACAACGTTTATTTATCTAATAATCTCATAGTTATTTCTTTTGATATTTCTTTCATCTTTTTATTAAAATCATCATCAAATAAATCATCTCTTTTTATATAAAATGGTTTTACATATCCAACTTTTTTAAATTCATCTAAACTATATAAGAATTCAAAATATTTATCTAAAACTTCAATTTTAGTTGTTTTCCTAGAAATCTCTTTTTTAAATTTCTCATGATATTGTCTTATTTCTTCTTCTGTAAAATTAAAATTATCAATACAATATTGTTCAATAAAATATTTTTGAGTCATTCCGATTTTTGTTATCCAATCTTTTAATTCTTTTTGTTTTTCAAGTATATCTTTCATTTTGTCCCCTGTTGTACCTTACTACTATTTTATAATTTCATTATCCTAATTAATTTTAGGAAATATATTTAAAAGGAGCCTATTATGGCTAAACAAACTCCAATGACAAAAGCTGCATCACAAAGAATTCAATCTGCGACAGCAAAACAAACTGGTGGACAAACTTCAAAAGGAAGTTTCCCTGCAAAAGCTCAAAGTATAGCTGACAGAAATTCTTCAAAAGGAGGTAAATGAAATGGCTAAAACATCAAGTTGTAAACCAAATATGCCAAGTACTACGGGAAATCCATCTGGTAAAGGTCGTAGTAATTGTCCTCCATCTCAAGGAAAATAAAATAAATATGTAAGATAGTTAAAAATATCTTACATACATTCTCTTTTCTTTAGTTCAAAAATATTAAAAAAATTATTATTATCATTTATAAAAGATGTATAAGAATAATTTACTTCCGTTTCTTCTAATGCACAGATACATATTTTAGTTTTTTTAATATAAATGTCAATAGGAATTGATTCATTATAAATACCAATACATCCACTTAAAATTTCATGCTCAATTTCCATCGGATACCTATTTGTTTGTAGATTATACTTTTCAACAATATCATCTATATAATGTCCAGAAACGCTACCAAGTGTAAGAGCCATCAAAATAGAAGTTACTTTTCTTTTATTCGTCATTTTCTCTCCATAATTCATTCATTTTAAAAGAATATTTATATAATGCTAAATAAAATGGTAAAACCATTATATTAATCCATAAAAGTTCTTTTGTAAGTGGTTCTAAAATTATTGTTCCAATAAAATCAATTAAATTAATTAATAAAATCCAAATCCAGAATTCTCTATAAAGTATTTTCTTTATATATATAAAACCAAAGAACCCAATAAAAGAAATGGCTTTTATTGATAAAATAAATATATTATATAAAATTTCTGAGGTATAGTTTTCCCCATATGTGTTGTTACTAATTATATTATCATCAAGAAAAAATGCTGTTATGAATATTAAACTTATTAAAAGTAGTAATATATAAAAATATATTTTCCACCATATACTACGTTTTTCAATCAATTTTTATCTCCTCGTTTAACTTTTTTAAAATCATTACCATTGATAAAGTATCGAGTTTACAATACTCTAAAAGTGAATTCCTCATTTTTTGTTTTATTTCATCTAAATACTTTATATCCTTAAAGGCATGAATTATTTGGCTTTATTTTAAAATATAGTAAGAGTAGATTCTTCATATATTTTATAGAGCATTTAATAATTTGTTTTTTGATGAATATAAATATTTCGTTAATATTCAATTTCTTTTTTATTAAAAAAATAAACATTATTATGACTTGTATTACTTCTGATAAAAATCTTTTTCACTTCTTTTTTTAAGCTATCTACTCTCCATCTATTTAATGCAAAATTAATTAACTTTTCTTCTCTTTTATCTAAAAAATTTTCATATAATTCATGCCAAAACTTCCAAGTCTTTTTAGTTCTTTGACTATTGATTTCTTCCAATGATTTATCAAATATTGACTTTAACTCTCGTAACATATAAGTATCAGGTTGATCTTGTGTTTTTTTAAAATATTCAATTATTTTATCTTCAACTCGGTCATTGGATACACTTATGTTTATTGATGGTTCTAACAATACAAAGTTTCCAAGTCGCCTTTTATTGATATTATTTATATCATCTGTAACTGAAAATTCTTTTCTTGCCCAAATATGTTCTTTATGATAATAATCGTTCTTAGCATTTTTATCTTGAGAAGCTAATATTTTACATAAATCTGTACTTCGATCATGTTTTTTTCTTAAAAATTCTTCATAGTTTGCAAGGAAAAATCTTATATTATTCCAACCATAATAATCATAGTCCTCATCTTTATCCAAAGTTAAATATTCTATAAATAGTTGATCGTGTGCTTTACTTTCTATAAAACTTTTTAATTTATTAATTAACCAATTAGTATCATATATAAAAGTTTTTTCTTCATTATAGTTGTCATATGAATTAAAAAATTTATGTGCATACCAAAATAAATCTCCTTGACTTGTATCTGCACGATTTGCAATGCCACTTCCGTAATATCTAAAATTTAATTTTTCCAAAAGTTCTAAAATAACTCCACGCTCTTCTTGATTATCAACACGTTCAAATAATGCAATAATAATAGGTAATATTGATGCAATACTTGCATGTAAGCTCATGTATGAAAGCCATTTTTTTTCGATTTTACTTATTTCCTGTATATCTTTCTTGCCAAAAATATATTGATAAGTGTAAGAAGCATTAGCTAAAAATAATACAAAATCTTTTAAAGTTTGCCATTTTGTTTTATCATTCGCAGGATACCATTCTTTTAATGTATCATAAACATAATAACTTCGACTTTTATTTGTATCAGCAAAAACAATCCAACAATTACGTAAGAATGAATTTTCTGCATCATTTGATGTATATCCTGCTTGATTTAAATTTTTTAGTATTATCCCCCAATTAGAATCAATAGTTGTCTTTAAGTCTTTAACATTATTTTTTTCTGAATAATAAATTAAATAATTTTTTATTTTTTCTAACTCACTTAATTTTTTTCCTCTATTATTTATTACCTCAAACATTATTCCTATTTCAGCACCATCTTTAGGTGCATAAAATAATAATCCTAATCTTTCAGTGATAATTCTGTAGATTTCATTATGATTGTAATTTGTTTCTTTTAACCAAATAGAAAATTCATCAAAAGCATTACTTATATTAAAATGAGATTTAGTAAGTATTTCTTCATTATCTTGGTTTTCAAGAATAATATGTTTATAAAAGAAATTATCAAGCAAAGAGTTTAACGAAAACTTGCGAATGGTATTACCTTTGTCAACTCCAGTGGCAATAAAATAAGAAAACAATTCATTTTGATTTATAACAGTTAGTTTTTTTTGATTATAGATGACTGCTAAAAGTATAACAATTGTCGTTAATCTCTGTTGTCCATCCACAATGTCATATATTTCAACTTCTTCTGTTCTTTTATAACTAGCAACAATAGTTCCTGTATAATGTCTATATGAACTAATAAATAAATTTTCTATATCTATTAATAAATCTTCTCTTTGTTTTTTTTCCCATGAATACCCTCTTTGATATTCAGGAATAACGAAAGAACGCTTTCCATGTGAAAAAATATCTTTTAAACTTAATAATTCATAATTATCTTTATTCATTTATTCCCTTAATATACATCAATAAAATATGCTCTTTTTCAGAGTTTTCACATAAAAAAGTATATATACACTCTTTCTTATTTTTAACTGATTTACTGCAAAATTAATAATTAACTAAAATTCTATCAAAAAGCTGTCACATATGGTGTCACATTTTTTGAATTATTTCTTATTTAATAAAATTAAATTGTATAGTGATATAAAAATTTATTTTCTGTTTATTTCTGAAATTAAGTTTCTAGTTATTTTTTATTGAGATTTTCTTTAAATAATTACTTATCATTGGCATATAATCTTTTCTACAAATTAAGTGAGTTGCCAATATTTCATCACTTCCTTCAATTTTTTTTAGTATAAAATCATTTGAATATCCATATTTATCAATTAATGCTTTTGATAAAAAAGCTTTTCCAAAACCTGCTTTTACAAATCCTTGCATCACATCATAATTTTGAATAACCATTATTTTAAAATCTGAATTACCATTATTTCTCATATACTCTTGTAAATATTTAAAGTGGGTGCTATCTTCTCTATATCCTATTAAACAATTAGGGGATTTTTTTCCCTTTGACTCAATAAAATATAAATCATCATCAAATTTATTTAAAACAACAATATCTTTATGATTTGGATCTCCTGCTACAAAACCAATATCAATTTTATAATCAAGTAAATCTTCAATAACTTTTGGTGTTCCATTTGTAGAAATTTCTATTTTCATATCTGGAAATTTTTTATTTAATTTATCTGTAAATGAAAGAATTCTAATTGCTGCATTTGCTTGTGAAGTGCCAATTCTTAGTATTTCTTGATGGGAAATATTTTTCATTTGAAGTTGAGCTTCTTCTACTTTTTTTACTATTTCTATTGCAAAAGGGTAGAGCTTTTCACCTTCTTTACTAAGAATCACACCTTTTGGTGTTCTATGAAATAAAGAGTAACCAATAACTTTTTCTAATTGTTTGATTCTTAGTGTGACATTTGATTGTGTAAAACCCAAATCTAGAGCTCCTAAAGAGATTGATTTTCTATTTGCCACGCTTACAAAAACTTTTAAAAGTGAAGAATCCATATTGCTATCCATTATGTAAAATATAATTATGTATTATTTGACATAATACAGTAAAAAGATTTATAATTCAAAAAAAGTAAAGGAATCCTATGCACGCAATAGAAAAACTTTTAGCAAAAAAAGCAGGAAAAAGTTCGGTGAAAACTGGTGAAATAGTAAACTGTGAAGTTGATATGGCAGGAATTAATGATTTATATTTACAAACAATAAAATCCTTTTTTGAAATGGGAGCCAAAAAAGTTTTTAATCCCTCAAAAGTAATAATGTTTTTAGACCATTATGCTCCACCTTCAACTATAACACAAGCCCAAAATCAAAAAGAGTTTAGAGAGTTTTGTTGGGATCAAGGAATTGAACTTCTTATGGATATAGACCAAGGTGTTTGTCATCAAGTTTTAGCTGATAAAGGATTGTCATATCCAGGAGAAATAGTTGTAATTACAGATTCTCACACCACAACTCACGGAGCATTTGGAGCATTTGGTACAGGTGTTGGAGCAACTGATTTAGCAATTATTTTAGCCACGGGAAAACTTTGGTTTAGAGTACCTGAAATCATAAAAATAAATTTTGAGGGAATTCCTGCACGAGGAGTATATGCAAAAGATATGATACTTAATGCTATTGGGCAATTAGGTGCAGATTTTGCAGTTTATAAAGCAGTTGAATTTTCAGGAAGTGCTTTAAAACATTTAAATATTTCTGAAAGAATGGCTATGTGTAATATGAGTACTGAAATGGGTGCAAAAACTTCATATATACAACCTGATGAAATTACAATGAAGTTTTTGGAACAAAATGTTTCAAAAGAGTATGAGATATTTTATACGGATGAAGATTTTAAATATGAAGCAGAAATAACTATTGATATTTCAGATTTAAAACCTCAAATTGCAGCACCTTTTAGTGTAGATAATGTATTTGATATTTCAAAATTTATTGGTCAAGAAATAGACCAAGCATATCTTGGGTCATGTACTGGTGGAAGAGCAGAAGATATTGCCATAGCTGCTTCAATTTTGAAGGATAAAAAAGTATCTTCACGAACAAGATTTATAATTGTTCCAGCTTCAAAAGAAGTTTTTTTAGAATCAATGAGAAGAGGAGATGTTCAAACTTTAGTTACCTCAGGTGCGACTTTTGTAACTCCTGGTTGTGCAGCTTGTTTAGGAACTCATGAGGGAATGTTGGCTTCTGGTGAGAGATGTATTACTACAACTAATAGAAATTTTCCAGGACGAATGGGACATGCTTCTGCTCAAATCTTTTTAGGTTCACCAGCAGCAGTTGCTGCGGCTGCTTTAGAGGGAAAAATCGTTGATCCCTCAAATTATATAAATTAAGGATAAAAAATGCAAAAGCAAATTAAAGGAAAAGTATTTTTGTTTGGGAAAAATGTTGATACAGACCAAATTTATCCAGGAAGATTTGTTCAATATACAGATGTTAATGATATAGTAAAATACGCAATGCATGGAGCAGATGAAGAATTTGTAAATAAAGTTAGCAAGGGTGATATTATAGTTGCAGGAACAAACTTTGGATGTGGTTCAAGTAGAGAACATGCTGCTATTACTCTAAAAGCTGTTGGAATTGGAGTGATTTTAGCAGAATCTTTTGGAAGAATCTTTTATAGAAATGCAATAAATCTTGGACTTCCAGTAATTATTTGTCCAAAAATTTCAGATTTAGTACAAAATGCCGAAATTCTAGAAGTTGATTTAGAAAAAGGTGTTGTATTAAATGAAAATGGTAAAGTGGCAATGATTGAGCCAATGAGTGAATATGTTTTAAATATATTAGAAAATGGTGGGATAAAAGAGTTAATAAAAAAACAATTAAAGGAAAATAAATGAATACAATAATGAAAAAATATTTTCCAGAATTCACCCAAGAGTTTATTGAAGTTGAAGAAGGAATAAAAATAAATACATTAGTTGCAGGGCAGGGCAATGAAGCTATTCTTCTTTTGCATGGACATCCTGAGAGTTATTTAATTTGGAGAGGAATTGCCTCACAATTAGCCCAAAATTATAAAGTTGTTCTTACTGATTTAAGAGGATATGGTGATAGTTCAAAACCAGAGGGTTTGGACAATCATTCAAACTATTCAAAAAGAGTAATGGCACTTGACCAAGTAAAAGTTATGGAAAAATTAGGAATTAATAAGTTTCATTTAGTAGGACATGATAGAGGTGCAAGAGTTGCCCATAGACTTATTTTAGACCATAGCGATAAAATATTAACTTGTATAATGATGGATATTTTACCAACATATGATATGTATGAACAAACAAATAGAGAGTTTGCTACAAAATATTGGCATTGGTTCTTTTATATTCAACCAAAACCCTTTCCTGAAACTTTTTTAGGTTCAAATCCAGATTATTTTATTAGAAGAAATTTATTAAATAAAGCCACAAGTGATTCAGTAAAAGATATGTTTCCCCAAGATGTATTAGAAGAATATATAAGACACTATAGTGATCCTAGATGTGTTCATGCAATTAGTGAAGATTATCGAGCATCAAATACAATTGATTTAGAACATGACAAAATAGATAGGGATAAAACTATCAGTATTCCTTTATTAGTTTTATGGGGAGCAAATGGTGTAGTTGGAAATATTTGGAATATCCTAGAGGGATGGAAAAAATTTGCTTCAAACGTTTCTGGATTTGCAGTAGAAAACTGCGGACATTTTGTTCCAGAAGAACAACCTCAAATTGTCTTAAAAGCTATTTTAGATTTTTTAAAGAAAAGATAGAAGAGTATTAAATATTGAATTTACTAAATATTTAAACAAAAAAAGGCAAGAGATAAAAACCTCTTACCTTTTCGATGTAGTAGTACTTAGAGCTTATTCAGCTACTGATACTTCTACTGGTGTACCTTCTCTAATTTAGACAATAGCACTTTTATACTATTCTATTCTAAATGATACCATAAAGTCCTATTTATAGGCATTATAAAAACTATTTTAAAATATAAGATAACTCTTTTATCCTATCTTAACCTATTAAATTCTATTATTAGGTGTCAAATAGGTGTCAAAAATATAGATAGGAAAATCCATTGAAAAAAACAAAATTTACAGGTGTTTTTTACAACGAAACGATAAATAATGGTAAAGTATTTTACATAAGATATAAGTTAAATGGTAAACCAATTAGAGAAAAAGTTGGAAGTGAAAAAGAGGGTGTCAATGCAGCTTATGCAAACAAAATAAGAGCAAAAAGAACATCAATAGATAGATTAAAAGAAGATGCACCTATGCTTTTAAATCAAAAGTTACCAACTTTTGATGAATGTTTTAATTTGTACTATAAATCAATAGAAAATAAAAGTGATAGTCTAAATACTAAAAGAAGATATGAACTACATATAAAATCAACTTTTGGACACATAAAAATAGATGATATTACAACTCAAATGATAGATGATTTTAAATTAAAAGCTAAGAAGTTAAAAAGTCTAAAAACTGGAAGAGAATATGCTCCTAAAACTATTAATGATTGGATTAATATAATTGGAACAGTTTTTAATTATATGATTTCAAAAAAAGATTTGAATATTAAAAATCCGGCAATTGCAACTAAAGTAGAAAGAGAAAAAGTTGACAATGATAGAGAAAGATATTTAGAATTAGATGAAATTAAAAAGATTTGGGATGCATTAGATAATAGACAAGAATACTTTGATAATCAAATTAGAGATGAAGTAACTGAAAATATAAAAGTATTTTTAGCATTAAGCATATCAACTGGAGCAAGATTAAGGAGTGTATTAACTATTTCAAAAGCAGATGTTAATTTAAATTCAAATACAGTAATTATCAAAAATCATAAATCAAATAGAACATATAACGGATATATACATTCTGCATATAAAGAAATAATTGCTAAAAGAATAGAAAAACTTAGTCCAATTGATTATCTTGTTAATAGTTCATCAGATGAACTTAATAGAAATTCTATAAATAAAGTTCTACAGCCAATTTTTGATGAATTGTTTAATCAAGGATTAAAGCCAGAAGATACTAAAAGAAGAGTTGTAATTCACACTATTAGACACACTTTTGCTTCGCAACTTGCAATACAAGGTACACCCATCTATACAATCATGAAATTAATGGATCATGCAGATATTAGTCAAACCATTAGATATGCAAAATTAAGCCCTGATAGTGGGAAAGATGCTGTGCAAAGCTTAAAATTTTAAATTAAAAATTGATATGTTTGAATATAAAGCCCTAAATATAGGGGGCTTTATATTAATTCTGAACTTTAAAAATATGATGAATTTTTTCATAAGAAATCCATCCTATAGCAGCTGCACCTACAATAATAAATACTAAGAGATCGTTATTCTGATATTCTATTATTACTTTATATAGAACAAGTCCACACTTTAAGATAGATACTATTGCAATAAAAACTATAATAAATTCATTTAATTTTAGCTCTTTCTTTAAAAAGATAAGAGAAACTGGTACGTATAAAAATGCTAATGCAAAACTGATTATTTCAATCATAATAAAACCTTATTAATAATTGAGCAATGCAACAAAATATTATTTTGAATTTTCTATGTATATTTTTATTTATTTTAGATTATTTTGTTTTATTTTAGATTGTTTTGTTTTAGATTATTTTGTTTTATTTTAGATTGTTTTGTTTTAGATTATTTTGTTTTAGATTATTTTGTTTTATTTTAGATTATTTTGTTTATTTTGTTTATTTTGTTTATTTTGTTTATTTTGTTTATTTTGTTTATTTTGTTTATTTTGTTTATTTTGTTTATTTTGTTTATTTTGTTTATTTTGTTTATTTTGTTTATTTTGTTTATTTTGTTTATTTTGCTCTGATTTGAATTATATAGGAAAAAATTATTAATGTCAAGATATATTGTATTGGTCCAATATATATTACACTGAGATTAGTATTAAAAGTTTTTAATTTATCAACTAAGAAGTATTCTTCCTGATTCTAAAGTTGATGTTAATTTAAACTTAAATACTGTAATAATTAAAAAATATAAATCAAATAGATCACAAACTGATATTTAAATATTCAGAATTAAGTTCTGACAGATAAAAGATACAGTTTAGAAATTAAAATCTTAAATTATTAAAATAGAATTAAATTTTAGTTTATTCTTAAATCATAAAATCAATAAATAGTCTATATAAAGCAGCTTAGCAAGCATTTTAAATTTAAATTAATATTCTATAATGTAGAATATGTTTAATATATAATAGAATATAATTTCTATATTATAGAAAATGTATGAAAGGATTTAATAATGTTAGAAGTATTATTTGGTAGTAAAAATGCAGAAAGAGTATTACAATTTTTATTAGCAAGAAATAGTGCTTATGCAAGAGAAATAGCATTATTTTATGATGTAAGTCCTTCTGTAATTAAAAAACAATTAGAGAAATTTGAAACAGGAAGTATTATTGTCGGTAGAGATATTGGAAATATAAGAATTTATGAATTAAATCAAAGAAATCTATTTATTAAAGAACTTACTGCATTACTAATTAAATCTAGATCTACTTATGAGCCAGAAGAAAGAGCCAGATTAGTAAGAAAAGATAGAAGTAGACCTAGAAGTAAAAATAAACCACTTATTCAAAGAAGAGATAATATTCAGGATATACAAAAATGAATATTGAATTATTAAAAGAAGTAAAAACTCCTGAAGAAACTGCATCAATAGTTTACGAAATACTCAAAGCTAAAGGAATAGAGGTTGTATTAACTGGCGGTAGTTGTATGGAAATATATACTCATTCAAATTATTCATCTTATGATTTAGATTTTATTGCTAATCCTTCAATAAAAACAGAACAGGTTAAAAATGCTATGATTGAAGCAGGTTTTGAAAAAACAAAAGATAGATATTTTAAGCACCCTGATAATGATTATTATGTGGAATTCCCGACTGGTCCAGTTAGTTTGGGAAATGAAGAACCCAAAGAACATAGTGAGTTAAAAACTCATGTGGGAACTTTAAAACTTCTTACTCCTACAAATTGTGTTAAAGATAGATTATGTGCTTATCTTTATCATAATGGAGAAGAGTGTTTTTCTCAAGCAATTGCAGTTGCACATAAAAATGAGATAGACAAAGAAAATTTATCAAAATGGGCATTTAAAGAATGTCTAGAAATGCAAGAAACAGTCAATGAATTATTAAGAAATTTAGAATATTTAGATAAAACAGTAACTAATGAACTAATTAAATCTTACTTGAAATCAAAAGAAGAAAAACATAAAGTTGATATTAGTATAGAATCAGATTTTTTATTATTAACAGATGACCTAATTGATGATTATGTAATTCATGAATTATTAGGAGTTGAATTAGGCGAGGATGCTATTTATTATGAAAAAATGGAGCAATTGTATAAAGAAAGATAATTTTTTGTAAATAAAATATATAAGAAAGAATTACTCTATAGAAGTTTATTTTAGTATAATTTAGATTATTTTTTAGAAGGACCTTTGATGGCATTATTTGATATAGAATTAGATTATATTAAAAATTTAGATGAAGTTGGATTACCTGAATTGGTTTATCAAATAATGTTTTATGAAATTTCAAAACTAAATTTATTAAACCAAGGTTTAAGTATCTCTTTGAATACAAAAACTGCAGATGGTGGTTCTGATGGTGAATTTATAAATTTTGATAAGCCAGTTCCTTCTAATCATAATTTTTTATCTACTAAAAGTATTGTTTTTCAGTTTAAAGCAGCAATTGTAGGAGACAAAGCTTGGTTAGAAAAAGAATTATTGAATAAAACTGAATTAAAACCAAAACTTAAAGATTTAATATCAAAAGGATATTCTTATTATTTAATTACGAGTAAAACAGATTTACCTGCAAAAAACATTGAGCAAAAAGAAGATTATTTAAAAGAAATTTTTCAAGAAAAAGGTTATCCAGATGTTGAAGTTAAAATTGTAACTGCAATAAAACTTCGTGAATGGGCAAGTACTATTCCCCAAATTTATTTAAGACTTAATCCTGACACCACCTATTTTGATAGATTTGGAATGTATGAACAAGTAGTTAAACAGCAATCACAAGATATTGAATATGTAAATGATGAAAAAAGAGAAAAAGGTATCCTTGAAATTAGGAAGAAAGTTGAGGAAACTTTACTTCATAATAAATCAAGTTTTATTAGAATAGAAGGCTTCTCAGGTATTGGAAAAACAAGATTTGTATATGAATCTTTAAATGATAATAAATTTAAGGAATTTGTACTTTATGTTAAAAGTTTTAAAGATTCAATTTTAAATGATTTAGTGTCTTTTTGTAAAAAACAGGCACAAAATAGTAACGAATTAGTTGTATTTGTTATAGATGAATGTTCTTATGATGACCATAAGTTAATTTACAAACATTTAAATGAGTATGTAAATTTTGTAATTATTACAATAGATCAAGTATTATCTACACAAGATAAAATATCTTGTCCTGAAGAATTTAGAATTATGTTAGAAGGACTTGAAGAAAAAGAGTGTGTAGCACTTATTCAAAAAGTAAATCCCATATTACCTGAAGATATTGCACGAAAAATAGCATATTTTACTGAAGGTTATCCACGTTTAGCTTATTATATGGCTGAATCTTATGATATAACAAAAGATGATAATAGTTTTAATAGAGGAGATTTATTAGAAAGAATTATAACTAATGTTACATCTGGTAATGTAGAAGAAATAAAGATTTTATGGGCTATTTCTATGTTTAAAATGTTTCCTGATAAAGAAGAGTTTAAAAATGCAAAATTAATTATTTTAGAGCATTTTAATATTGATAAAACCAATGCTTCAATTATTATTAAAAAATTAATTGCAAAAGGAATAGTTCGTGAGGCAGGAAGATTTTTATACATCAGTCCACGACCAATTTCAATGCATTTATTTAATGACTTTTTAGAAAATACCGATTATGATGATATAGATGAACTTTTTATTAAACTTAATATGCAAGGGTTAATGAATAGTTTTTTTGAAAAACTTGGCAGTGTTGTATTCGATTCATCTCAATACAAGGATTTACTTTTTCGAATTTTATCACGACTCACATATGAGCAATTAAATGATGATTTAGGTAGTAGGATTCTTTATACACTTTGTTTGAAAAATAAAGAATATACGATAAAGATTTTAAATAAATTGTTTGAAAACAAATCAAAAGAAGAATTATTAAATTTTAAGAATGGAAGAAGATATTTAGTTTGGACTTTAGACAAATTAGTTTCTTTTAATGAAACATTTAATGATGCTATGAAACTTTTATTTAGATTATCAAGAGCAGAAATTGAAACTTGGGGAAACAATTCTAAAGGTGTGTTTAAAGAAACTTTTCAATGGGTATTAGGTGGAACAGAAATAAATATTGTAAATAGATTAGATTTATTAAAAGAGTTATATTTTGAATATGAGAATGATGAAGATAGATTAATCTTACTTGATTCTTTTAAAAATTCTTATCCTAAAGTTAATTATACGGGATCACATAAAAATCATTCAAATATACCTGAATATATACCAGAACATTATGAACCACGTATTCAAAAAGATATAGATAATTATTTTGAGAAACTGAAAGAGTTAATTATACTTTTTTATGAAAATTCTTCAGAAAATCTACAAATAAAGATATTAAATAATTTGATTTCATCTTTAAGAATAATGATGTGGTATGAACAGATAAATTTTTGGCTATTAAGTTTTTTAGAAAGTAAAAAAAATTTAAATATTTATTTAGACAATTTATATTTTGTAGAAATTGGAAATACTTTAAAATATGATAGAGATAAAAAGCTCTCTAAAAAAATAATTAAAAAATTGGAAGTTATTCAAAATAGCTACATTAATAATGATAATTTAACAGATATAAAAAATTTATTTTATAGAACTGAAGAGTATAGATATAATTCAAAAGAAGATTTTGAAAAGCATTGTGAATTAATTGCAAGGGATTTTTTTGAGAATAAAAATTTTAATGAATTAATTAATAAAGGAATTAATAATACATATAGAATAGGTAAAAAGTTATCAGAACTAGATCTTGATGGAAGATTATATGATGACATTATTAATTTATTAAAGAATGTTGATAAAGATTCAAGTATTAGATTTATTGAAGGTTATATATCTTTAAGTAAAATGTCAGAAAAAGAGAATCACGAACAATTATTTAATGATATTTATAATAATTTAACTATGAAGAGTTTAACTTTTGATTTTATTCATCTATTAAAACCAAGTGAAATTTCTTGTAATTATTTATTTAATTTATTAAAAGATGATGTAATTGATTCTTCTTTATTAGAGAACTTAACTTTTGGTTTTTGGCTAAGAGATTTTTCAAGAGAAGAATTTATTTTATTTATAGAAAAAATTAATTTAATAATAAAAAATAAATCAGATAGTTTTGATTTAGTGATGCAATATATTCGCCAAAAAAATGTTATGGAATTAATTAACAAATACATAATATATTACATAGAAAATGGAATTTTTGATGTTGAAAATTCAAGAATAGAACATGATATTAGAAGAGGAGTTGAATCTTTTATAAAAAATGGCTTTAGATTTGAAGAGAAGACTCTGTTAAGTGTTTGGAACAGCATTTTAGTTGAGTTCCAAAAGGAAGGTAGATTTGATGGAGAAAAATTTGATGCTTTATATGAAATAATTAAAGAATATCCAAGCTTTTTTTGGAAACTCATTTCTAATAAATTAGATGAATTAAAACCTGATTCATATCCTGAATATTCTAAATTTGTAGATTTTATGCAAGGAGGTTGGATGTCTAACTGGTTTAGTCATTCTCTATTTAATTTCATAGATTCTGATGAAGTAATAGCTTGGATAAAAAATACTGATTATGAAAAAGCAAAATATGTTGTTGCAGATTCATTTAATATTGATTTCAAACAAAGTGAGTTACCTATAATTGTAATAAAAATGTTAGATAAATTTCCAAATGATAAAGATTTATATTCAGGTATTGTAACTAGGTCTGAATCTTGGAGTGGTTCATATGTGTATGTAGCAAATGAAAAAATTGCTAATATTGAATTAATGTTAGATAAATATAAAGAAAATAAAAATATTGTTGAATTTCTAAAGTATCATAAAAGATATTATGAATCAAAAAGAGATAGTGAGAAAATTAGAGATGATGAAAGAGATTTGTTTTAAAAAATAAAATATTACATTTTGTAATATCTTTAGTCAAAAAAGAATAATTTTGATATAGTTTTTAGTTAAAAGTTGAAAATAGTGAGAAGAATGATTATTAGTTATTTTAATTTTATAAAATGATTATTAAAAAATAATACAAAAGGAAACTCTATGTCAAAATGTAAAGAAACAGTAGCTTATTTAAAAGAAAAAAATCTAAAAGAGTTACTTGAAAGATTAAATACTATTGGAATAATATCAGAAGATGTTAAAAATGAAGATAATGAATTTATAATCTCTGGTTTTTATATTAAATACTGGTGCAAAGAAGCTTCAAATTATTTTAAAGCTCAAGGTTATAACGGTGGAGAGCTTATGGCTTTAGGAAAATTTGATGAAATTTATGGAAATTTTATGGTTTTATTTGATCAGGATAAGTATGAAATTAATGAAGTAAGAAGTTATATAGAAAAGATATTAAATAAATATAAGGAATGACCAAAAAAAATATAGAAAAGATTATTCTGTTAATCTATAAAGAAAAATAATTTTATTTTAGGTATATTTGTTATAATAGTAAATAAAGATAAATAATATTAAGTTCTATTTTAAAGAGGTGAGATGCAATTTATTCATAATGATTTGGGACAAAGAAAAAAAGGTGAAATTGTTGAAGTTAGATTAGATGGTAGTGCTGCAAATGTTCGTTTAATGGATAGTTCAAATTTTTTAAATTATAAAAATGGAAGAACGCATAGGTATACTGGAGGATTAGCAAAGCAATCACCTGTAAGAATTGCTATACCAAATTCTGGACATTGGCATGTAACTATTGATATGCAAGGACTTAGAGGTAATACAAAAGCATCAGTTAGAATTTTGCCTAGCCCTTTAGCAGAAATAAAAGAAGTACCTTTATCTTCAATTCCAAGTTTAGTTAATAATATTCCTCCAATATATGTTAAAAACAAAGAAAATCATGATGTATTTATATCACATGCTTCAGAGGATAAAGATGAAATAGTAAGACCATTAGCTAATGCATTAATTGCAGAAGGTTTAAGTGTTTGGTATGATGAATTTTCTTTAAAAATTGGTGATAGTTTAAGACGAAAAATAGATCAAGGTCTTTCTAAAAGTAAGGTTGGTTTAGTGGTATTATCTCCATCTTTTATTAGTAAAGGATGGACTAATTATGAATTAGATGGAATTATAACAAAAGCTGTATCTGGTGAACAAATTTTGTTACCTATTTGGCATCAAATAACAAAACAAGAAGTAATGGATTATAGTCCTACTCTTGCAGATAAATTGGCAAGAAGTACTGCAATGCACACAGTTGAAGAGATAGCGAAAGAAATTTCTGATTTACTAAAATCTTAAAATAAAGGAAGGATTTACATATGGCATATTATCAAAATGGACAATTAATTGGGATAAGAAGAAAAGTATTTATTTCCCATTTTAAAGGAGATTCTGCGGAAGTAGAAGAATTTATTCAAAAATTTGCAAATGAAGAACAAGTATTTATTCCAAAAGTATTAGGTGCAAATGAAAATTATGATTATATTGACAGTGTAAATACTGATTATGTAATGACTCAAATAAGAGAAAAATATCTTTTAGATTCAACTGTTACTATTGTTTTAGTAGGTAGCTGTACACATAGTCGTAGATATATTGATTGGGAATTAAAATCATCATTGAGGCAAGGTAATTATACACCAAATGGTGTTATGGGAATAATTTTACCAAGTAAAGGAAATTCTGCATATTTACCACCAAGACTTGAATCAAACTGGGAAAAAGGTCATGGGAATTGTTATGCAAGATATTGGATATATCCAACAAGTGCAAAAGAACTTCATAATTGGATAGAAGATGCTTTTTTAGCTAGAACAACAAGAACTCATTTAATAAAAAACTCTCAAGAAATACTTAAATATAATAGGAAATGTAATATATGTAATATTACCCATTAAAATAAAGTTATTAATATTCATAAAAATTTGGAAGAATTACAAAATATAATAGTTTGTAAATTTGTATTAAAACCTTTTTATAAGTTTGAAATTATTAACAATTCTAATTCATTCATAAATTTATTAATATTGGAATTATTCCATTCTAATACTTGATTTACATTCACATCAAAAGCTATTTTATTATAATCACTAGAATGACATGTGTAAATAATAGGAATATAATTTGTTGTTGCAATTCCTGCTTCAAAGTAAACATTATTTTTGTGATCGGTCAAATCTATGATAGCAAGTCTTGATCTTTTTATATCATCAATAATATTATCAATTATAGGTTTTTTTAAATTAGTATAATGATTTTTTGTTTCTAAATAGTGAAGTTTAATAAATTTTTTATAAATAAGTGGTTTAATATAATTTTCAAATATATCTGAAATCATTGTATTTGTAAAACTATATGCAGAATATATATATTTGTTTGTTGAAATATTTAATTTAGTTATATCTTCTAGTAAAGCAAGTTGGACAATAGTCTGATTATGCATTAAATATTTCCAAGATTTTTTTTACAATTAATAGATGATCAAATGAATTAAAATCTTGCTCAATGTGTAAAATATTATTAAATCTTTCTTTTTCTTTTTTATCTAGATTTTGATCAATAATGTATACTATTTTTTTATTATTTGAATAAGCTAAATCTTCTTCTTTTTTACACCACTTACTATTTAAAAATTTTTGATTTATAAAAAACACTATGCCTTTACAATCTTTTATAGAATCCTCTATTGTTGAATTTATATTGCTACCTAAAGTAATATTATTTAAATCAAAGAATACTGGAAGATTTTCTCCTAATAAATATGAATATATTGTTTCCAGATCTTTTTTATTTATATCACTATAACTAAAAAATACAGTATTTGGCGGAAACATTGAATTATCAAAAGAATAACCAATATCAATTAAATTTTTACGTTCAGGCCAAATAAAAAATTCTTTAAAAAACATATCAATTTGATCTGGAAAAATATGATTCATAAAATTAAATCTTCTACCTTTACCAATATGTTCATATAAATAAAGACTTGAAACACTAGTTAATTCTTTAATAACAAAAGGTTCAATGGTTTTTCTGATATCTTTTTCAAATTCTTTTTTTTCAAATTCTATGATTAAATAAAATTCTAATTGATATATATTATTATTTACAAAAGGTAGAATTCCTAAATCAACATTTGAATATTTAGTAACTAATTCTCTAATAGGTTCTTTTAGTTTTTCTCTATTTCCATAATCACATTGATAACATATCTTTTGTAGAATCATTTAATTATCCTTTGCATCATTTTCATTTATAATTAATGTTATTTGTTCTTCAATAGTTATTTCGCTATTTATATTTATTCTTTTTAAATTCTTAAATGCTGGAAATTCATTTATATCTACATCATCCAATAATATAGGAATAATTAATGTATTTTCTTCTAATGCAGATTCTTTTTCACTCCAGAACCATTTTTGGTCAAGTATTTTTTGACTTAGAAAAACTAATACAGCTCCTTTATTTTTAGTTTCATTAAGAGCTATTTTTGTTTTATCAGATAAATTAGGAATATTTTTTCTTTTTGCTGTTGTATTTTTATATTCTTTATAATCATCATAATCATAAATAAAATAAAGAGTTGATCTTTTCATTAATTTATCCAACTTAGATAATTCTGTGCATTTTTCAGATTTAAGATTTTCCATATCAATGGTAACAAATATTTTTGATTTATCTTTTTCAACTAATTCTTTTTCCCATTTGACCCAATCTGATTTTCTTGCATCATAACTATCGCACAAAACAAATATATTTCTTTCTGAAATTTCACTTTCAATAAGTTCTTTTCTCAAATGTTTTTTATCTTTTTCTAGACATCTAAGATAAAACATTAATGCACTAAATCCATTTTCTTCTAAGTAATCTCTAACAATTTTTACATTCTCATAATCGTTTGAAGAATGAGATAAAAACACCCATCCTTTGGCTCTTTCTTCCCAATGTTTCATTTAATTACTTTTGCCATTTTTCACCATGTCTATTATGTACAAATGATGCTAATGAATTATCTGGATTTATTTTATTTCTTCTATTAAATGCTTCATGAATCCATTCTTTAATATCTTCAGGATGATTACTCCATTCATAAATTTTTGCAAATCCACAATCAATATTATCTGATAATCTTGGCGGAATAGTATATTTATCATATGGTAGAATATCTGAGGTTTCTGCATCAAAACTAATTCCAATATAACTAGGTAAAAGAATACCTATTAATCCCGTTCTAGGATTTTTTTCAGTCTCTCTTATACTTGAACTTATCTCCCAATCCACATGCTTTCTTTTCCAAGTTTCTGCACCAATAAGTACAATAGTAACTGTTGCATCACTAATAAAATCATCTCTAATTTTTTGTCTAATTGTCTCTGTTTTTAAATCAGAATCTATATCTCCATCAGAAACAGACTTATCTATAAATCCATCAAAAAGTTCTCCAAAAGTTTCTACAAATTCTTTTTTATATCCTTCGTCATTTGCATGATGATAACTAATAAATACTTTATGTTTATCTGCCATTTTTAATCCTTTTTTATAATTATTTTATATTATTTATCCCTTTTATAATTAGAGACACTATTTCATATAAATTTGTACTTTCAAATAGAATTTCATTTTCTTCTATGGTTAACCCATTATTTAGTCCTTTTATCCCTTTTTCTTTAAAAAACAGATTCATTTTTTCATAATCTATTTTTTCACTTTCTCCAATAGATTCATAATACTCATACAATTTCTTAAAACTTGGATTCTTTAGCTGATATTCAACACTAAAAATCTCTGAAATATCACCTTTTAAAGTATCAATTATTTTTTTAGTACCTCCCCCAAATCCTCCTACTAAATATACTGGTTTTTCATCAATTACCGCTAAATATGTTTCTTCTAAAATGCCAGGATATTTACCTGCAAAATTTTCATTTTTTCCACCTGCTACTATTTTTATATCCATATTTTTTGTCATTACTTCCCTCATCTTAGTAAGAGTTTCTGACGTTATGTAGTTTTTTTCTAGTTCATCTATGTCTTTTAAATTATATTTACTATCAGGTTCTATATCCTTAAACTCAACAATATCAAGTAAATTTGTTTTATGTTCATCTAGTATTTTTTCATAATATGGATAAGAAGTGTAGTTTGTTATAATCTCGCTTTCTTTATATTCTTCATTATAACTCATCACAAGTTGAGCTAAAATTTCTACAAAATTAAACTCTTTATTTATGTATCCTAAATCTCCTCCATACATAAGCTTTGAGTTAAAAACCAGTAAGTATCTTGCAAGTTCAACTATAAAACTTCTTAGATGATATAACCTTTGATTGTACTCTTCAATATCTTGAGATTCTGAAATAGATATAGCTATCTTTAATTCTCTTTTTTCTTTATTTTTATTTAGATACATTAAAGGTGTAAAGTAGCACTCTTTTTTATAACTATTTAATATCTCAAGTTCTTCATTTCCTAATGGTGGATCAGGATATAAAAACTTTTCACATTCATTTTTATTTATCAATGTTAAAAGTTCTGGAGCAGAAGCTAAAGGGGTAAACTCTTTAAGACTATTTTCTTCTAAAAAACTATCTAAAACTAGATGTTGATAATAGTGCCTTACACTTTCAACTAAAATTGATTTAAGAACTAATCTCATATTTTTATCATTAAGCTTACTTACTTTCATAATAGGTACATTTGCCATATAAGGAAAGCTTCTATCTTCTTTATCTTTTAGTAAATTTACTACTACTATAGGTCTATCATGTTTTTTTGCAAAAAGTATCTCTTTTCTACACCAAAGTCTTGAAGAGTAAAGGTCCGTATAATATACCAAGACAATAGAATCTCTAACACCTTTTTCTAAATCATCTGCCCAATTTGATGATTCTTGAATATGATTAGCATCAAAAAAACTATCTAGTTTAGTATCTGTAGATATATAGTGTTGTAAATCTTTTGCTAAACTTTTTCCATCTAGTTTCGCATGACTTATAAAAACTTTTTGTTTATGATTTGTCAAAGATTTACATAAAAAATGAGCTAAATCTAAAATAGTAGCATTAATCATATCTTCTAATGTTTTATATTCATAAACTCTAACTAGATTTTTTTCTTCAAAAAATGGACTTAATCTATGGCTATTTTTAGATATTGCGAAAGAAATAATACTAAATTCTTTATCATCTGTAATATGACTAAGATTATTTTTTTTATTATCTAAAAGTAACTTATCCTCTATAAGAACAACTATAATATTTTTTTCATATTTATTTTTATCTATATTACAATTATCACTATCGTAAAAAAATACAGGTATATTTATGCCTCTACTAAGATAATTATTCAAATTTTTACAAAAAGTAGAATATATAATATCATTATATGTTTCTCTATTATAGAAATTTTTATGTGATATTACATGTATAGCTAATAGTGATTTTATACCCACTTTAATATTCCTTTAAATTATTTTATTTATTATAACTAATAAAATTTTAATTTTATAGTAAAAAATTATTCTTTAATAATTTAAATTTAAAAAACATCATAATCTAAATTTGTCACCTTTTGTGAACAACGAGATGTTAAATTGGATATAAATTGCGTTAGAAATTTGTGTCCACATTTGGCATACTCGCTTAGCTCCTTTTTTAATTATTTTAAATTGCAAATATAAGATATTAAATTAGGTATAAATATTATTTATAAGTTTTAATACAATATTATAAGATATTTTATAAGATTATTTTGATAATATACAATTTAATAAGATATTTGTAGATAATTAACTAAATATAAGGCGACAAAATGGATTCTTTAGCATTAGCAAAAAAAAGAGCACAAAAAGAGCATGGATTAGGACGAAAATCAAAATTAGATGATCATTTAAAAGCAATTGAATATTTGTTATATGAAGCAAATTTTAGTTTAAAACAAGTGCAAAGTTTTTTAGAAGAGGATTGTAATTGTAAAGTTTCTTATTCTAATTTACAAGGCTTTTGTAAAAGAAGATTTTTAAATAAAGTCGTAGTAAATAATTTCAAAAAAGAAAATATTACTAATGAAGATATAGTTATTGAAAATAAAATTCATAAAGAAAAAAAAGTTCATGATATATTTGCTAATTTAAAGCCATAAAAGTTTAAAAAGATGTTTTATTGGTTGTTGGATATAAGTCATCGTGATGATAAAAAATAAAAGAGCTTTAAAATGAGTAATCATAGAACTTACAAACTTTAATATAGCACAATATTTTGATAATAAAGAAGTAATATCAGAATACTTGTCTCAAATCTTAGCTGATAGAGATATGAATGAAGTACAAGAAGCTCTTAAAAATATTGAGAAAGCAAAAGGTATGTTAATACGTTAAATAGGAAGATAAATAGGCTTAGGCAGAGTAAAGTATATATAAAATTTTCATAAAAGCACAAAACCTAAATTTGATACTATTATAAAGGTATTAAGTTTTTTGTCGCTATTTCAACAAATAACGTTTTTTGTATATGTTATTTGTTGATTTTCAGACTATTTGTATATAATGAACGTCTAATAAATAGTTATGCTACAAAACATGAGGAGTTGATAAAGTGTCTATTTCAACAATAAGTAACTCAATTACTAATATACAAAAAGAAATCTCTGATCTTCACTATAAAATGAGTCTAGAAACTAAAAAAGAAGTTGATTGTAATAATAGAATAGGTCAAATAGAAAGAAGTATCACGAAAAATACAAGCTTATCTACATTAAATAGTAAAAATGCAGAAATTCAAAGAAAACAGAGTGAAATTTCTAAAATACAAATAAAAAAAGCAGATTTATATAAAAAGATTTCTGATAAAGATGGAAAACTATTAAAATTAAAACAAGACTTAGCGAAAGAAGAAGAACAAGAACGTAAGAAACAAATTGCAAATGAAGAGAAAAAAAGAAAAAAATTATTAGATTTAGAAAAACGACAACAAAAAGAACAATTAGCATTTCAAAAACAATTACAACTAGAGATACAAAATACAAATAATATCTCAGTTGTAATTAATCATAAAAATGAAAATAGCAAGACAGCTATCAATAAGTCAATACTATCTATAGAATATGACTTATTTATTTCACATGCTTCAGAAGATAAAGATGAAATTGTTAGACCATTAGCCGAAGAACTTCAAAAATTAGGAGTAAAGGTATGGTATGATGAGTTTACATTAAAAGTTGGAGATAGTTTAAGAAAAAGTATCGACCATGGACTACTTAAATCAAAATATGGTACCGTAATTTTGTCATCTACCTTTTGTTCAAAGAGTTGGACTCAATATGAATTTGATTCCATGATTACTAGAGAAATGAATGGTCATAAAATGATTTTACCCATTTGGCATAAAGTGACAAAAAATGATGTAATAAATTTTAGTCCTGCCCTAGCAGATAAAGTTGCTTTAAATACATCATTAAATAGTATTGAAGAAATTGCAAAACAATTATCTGAAGTAATTTTAGAAGTATAGGCATAACAAATTAGAGAAGCCAATAAATTATTTAGCGAGTAATTTATTGGTTCATTTCAAACGTTAAGAGATAGATAAAATACACAAAGGTAAAATATGGAAAAAATTGAAATAGCTAAAAGATGGTTAGAAAAATCAAAAAAATACAATAATACCGATGTTGAAGAAGTTATGGATAAATTTTTCAGCTTGTATGTGTCATATAATGCAATATATTCTAAATTTAGCCAAGGAAGTGCTAACGATGATAGAAGTTGTGCTACAACAAAGATGGCCGAGTATCTTAAAAGAGAAAATATCACAATTTTAAATGATTGTGAAAGTACAGTAAAAAAAATGATTGCACCTATTAAAAATGGAAGTTTTTATATTTATGGAAATCATAGTGGTCAAGATTTCAAAAAAGACAATGTAATTATTCAAAAAATTGAAGAAGACATAAACAACTATGCATCAATATTGAATTTTATATATGGCTTACGTTCTAATATGTTTCATGGTGAAAAACAAATAATTGGCGAACAAATTCAACTATTAAATCCTGCAAATATTATTCTGGAAAAATTATTAGATGCATTGATTAAAAAAATTTTAACAAATTAGTGGTGCCAATAAATTACTAATGGAAATTTACCTGTTATGAAACAAAGGAAATAAATGTTTACTTATTCCAAAGAACTTAATGAATATATAATATCTCGCCGACAAAAAAATATAAATGACAATAAAAAAACTGCAAAAAATATTAAACAGTTATTAAATATGTTTCGTCCTGATGAAATAACTTATGAATTAGCTTTTAAAATAATAAAATCTGTTGAACAATGTATCAATGAAATTTATTCTCATCCAAATTCAACACTTTCTCTTATAGCAAATCTAAGATTTTTATTTGAAACATGTATAAATACTAGGTTATTATCATCTGAACCTAGCTATAAATACAAACTTAGATACTCTATATATAGTCATCAAGTAGAAAAATCAGAAAACTATACATCATATGCTAAAAAAGATATTTCACTCCTCGATACTTTAATCCAATCAGAAAAAGAAATTGAACTTGTAGACTCTGATGAAAGTGATAAAAAAGTAAATGAATTATATGATAAGCTTGATAAAGAATTGTCAATATTTTTAGATGTTGCAGAATATAATGGTGCTGAAATTCATAAAGATTTTATTCAATCGTACATAATAGAAAACCAAAAAAGAATAAACGATATGATTGTTGCACGAGATGCATTTATTAATGAACTATTGAAAAATCAGGAAGCAAATTTAATTTTTAAATTTGATGGTAGTATTGACGATATTGAGAAGAAGTTAAAAGATAAAAGAACTTGGAAGAAAAAAGCAACTGATACTGGATTAGAAGAAATGTATATGTTTATTTATGATTATACTAGTGCACTTGTGCATAGTACTTCTTACTCAATACTTATTCCGAATCAGCTTGACAAATCAGAAGAAGAAATGATCATTGGACTTGGAACAAGAATAACCAACGATATATTAGAAAATTTAAAGGTATTTGCTAAAATTCCAAATATTACAATAGTAGAGTCTGTAAAGGTAGTGTAAAAATAACTGTGTAAGTTCAAATCATATGTTTAAAGTTTTATCAGCTTTTATTAATCTCAGATGTTATGTAGAATTTTAATTCAGTTGCAGTACAGCTTCTGAAAATAGTACTAGTTCATTCATATAGTTTTTTGAAATACCTAATCATAAAATGCTTATAATCTTCTATTGTTAAATCTAATCTAGTATTTCCATTTATATACCCACTAAAATTTAATTCATAAAATTGAAACTCTATAATTGTATATATTTGAGTTACTTCTTTTATCTTTGAAATTCTTGTTTTAAAATATAAATTCTTTTTGTATTGTTCATATTCTTTGGGTAAATATTCATTTAAAAATTTCATATATGTAGTATCTGATACACTAAAATTGCTTTTATTATTTTGACTAATATAAGCCAGTTGTTTGGGGATAGTATATAAATTTATTATAAGAGTTTTTATTACTTCAATATTTGAAAGTAACACATCATTTTTTGTTTTTCTTTTAGTACTCAATTTGTACTCCTTTTTTTATTTCAATATGTAATATTTATAAATTAAATAAAAATTACATTGTATAATTTTAAAAAAATAAAGGCTTTATCATGCAAGAAGAATTAGAACCAAATTACGAAATCCAAGTTTTTGAAAAAGATACTCATCGTTTTATGGATAGTTATTTCATTTATAGTGATGATGAAATTACAGCTTTAGCTCAAGGAATTAATCACTTTAAAAATCAATATCCAACTAGGGATTATAATTTTGAAGTTGAGTATTGGGGTGAATTTCAAAGTGATAGAGGTTTTGAAATGTCTTTTGATTCTGAGCTTTATAACAATGATAATTCTGAAAAATCTAAACTTGATATTCAAAGAGTTTCAAGTATGCTAAAAGAATTTGCTTTTCTTTTCATCATTTGAAGATGATTTAAAATTTGCTAATGAAAAAATAGTTGAAGTTGAAAACTCAAATTTATCAACTACAGATAAAGCCTTTCAAATTCAAATTCTAAGAGATACTATTGAAACTATAAGAGAGATTCAATAATCTCTCTTATGTGAACTATTTATTTTAAAAATTCTTTCTTTTTTGATTCATACTCTTCTTGAGTAATTGCACCTTTTTCTTTTAACTCAAACCAATAGTTTAAATCTTTTGTTTCTTCAAACCCATACATATTCTTTATATGATTGTTTGCTTCATAATTCATTTTTGCATTTTCATTAGCTTCCATTTGTAGAAGTTTTAATGAAATATCTTTATAAATTGGTAACCCTAATTTTTTTCTATTTTTTCTGATTCTATATTCAGTAAAAATAAATGGACTTGCAACAGCAAGTAAAAAAAGAGTTCCATCAATCATTGGATCACCACTTGTAAAAGGTGGTTTTGTTTTTGGATTAATTGTTAAAGCCATAATTATGATGATATAAAAGAATGAAAAACTAAAAAAGTAAAATATCATTCTTACTAAAAAATGTACTTTGAATAATCCACTGTGATTATAATTCATGCTAAACCTTTAAATTTTATTTATATTCTAGTTCCCCAACTTGAAGCTTCATTTTTCATTGATTCTATTGCACCATCAAGTTCTTTACTTCCTTGAACTTCAATTACTTCAAATAAAGTATTATGTAAAGAGACAATTATTTTATAAATAATTACAATACTAAATACAGCAATTGCTATCTCTATAAAGCCATCAAATACATAAATCTTTAACTTAGCTAACCATTCACCATTTACAGTCCCAAAGGACCATGAAGTACCTTTAACCCCTTGATATTGTAAAGAGTTGTTTTCTAACATTCCTATAATGATTTTTTTACCAAAAATATCACCAATTGAATGAATTAATGAACTAGCTGTCATTGCTAACCAAACAGCTAAAACAAATATTGGAAGCTCTAACATAGTTGCAAATATTTTCATTGTAAATCTTGATATTGCTTGTATGTTTTCCCTTGCAAACATAATAGGCATCATAAATAAACTAGCAAAGTGAAAACTAAAGATTTTTACTAAAATGACAATAAATCTTAGTAATCCAATTACAACTAATCCAACTATTGGAGTTAATTCTAAAACTGTTTTTGCTGTTTCATAGGCGAAATACATACCTAATATTCCACCTCCTAAAGTTCCAACCGCTGCACCTGCAACAGTACCAACTGTTCCACTTAACCAACTTAATATTCCACCACCTGCAGCTGCTCCTGCACCTCCACCAAGTGCTCCACCAATCTTTCCAGAGTTTTCAGTTACAACATTAAATATTGTTCCTGCTCCTGGAACAAACATATATGGAATTGAACTCATAATCATGTGAGTTCCCATTGAATCTTCTTTTACTTCATCATTTAGTTTTTCTAAAACTTCACTTCTTTTGGTTTTATATAATCCACCTATATATTCTGTTTGAAGTTTTGTAACAGGTAGTCCAAGAACTGCTAAATATCCAAAATCTCTATATAGTTCATATTGGAACTTTATAAGTCCTTCTAACATTGGTATTTTATTTGCTGAGCTTTCATTTTGCCCTGTTAAAGTTTTCATAGAATTATCATAAGCTATCATCTTTGATTCATTCTCTTTATCTGCATAATAGTTTTTACCACATAGACTCAAACTATATTCTGGATAAAAATGATCTAAAGGATCTTTGCTATTTACTTTGCTTAGAACATTTTGGTTATATGCTCCACTTCCCTTTACTTCGCCATCTTGAACCGAATAGTATAAATTTGAAGTATTACTTCTGATTTTACTATTAGCATACGCCCATTTCTCACTTGTAGGATATGCAATATTTGGATCAGTTGAATATTGGTGTTTACCTTCACCATCAATTAACCCATCATAGTTGTAAATATTATTCTTACAAATATCTGCAATGTTTCCTGTAAAATCCATCAAGTTACTTGATTGTGTTAAACCTGCACTTGTTTGAATAATCTGCTCTTTTGTGCCAACTCCACTTTTTTTAATGATTGCATTTACTTCTGCATCAATAATTACTTTAGCAGCTGCATCCGCCCAATCACTAAATAAGTAATAGCCACCTTTTTCTATATCTTGATATTTTGTTTTCATAATGTCATATTCTGCTACAACACTACCATTACTTGATATTTGTTCTTTAAATCCTGTTGGAAAGAATAGTAATACTCCTAATACAATACCTGTAATATACGGAGATACTTTCTCATGGTTTTGCTTATCTTCCATTTTTGATGAAAAATGAGATAAGGCTTTACCTCCGACTCCCCAAATACCGAAGAAAGCAATCAGTAGTATCAAGTAAGTCATACTTACATCTGAAAGCCCTGTATAAACACTAAAGATAGTTTCTGCATCTGCTAGAATATACTCTTTGTTATCAACAAATTCATTAGAACTAGAATCAAAATAACTAGATGCAAAATTATCTTTTAATTGTAATTTATTAGCAGATTTTGTGCTATTTACATCAACTATATCTGTATCACTAAGAACTGCTGCAGTTAATAATCTAGGAATTGTTAGATAATTTCCTGATTGATTTGAAACTGAACTTTGAATGCTATTTACAGCATTTTGTAAAGGTTTAAATTGATTATCTGCATTATCAATTAAATTTCTATTTGCTTCTTCTGCCTTTTTTAAATCTAGTGCAAAGGCTTCTTTCAAATTAGGATAACTTGTATCAAATACTCCAATAGGATTATACAAATCCCCTTTTTTAGCAACCATACAAGTAACTATTCCACTTTGTGCATTTATTGAATAAACAGTTGCAGTCCAATCATTACCCACAAAAGAGCAAGTTATACTTGATCTTATATTTGCACTATTAACAGGTGTTGCAATTTGTCTAGTTAATTGACTTTCACTTGAGATAATACCTCTACGAACTAAAGCTTCTTTTGAAATACTTTGTAAATCATCAGTTTTATATTTATCCATATCTCCTTTTCTGTAATCATCCATTACGTAAGAAGTGCTAATCTCTGTATATGCGAAACCATCAAGTGTGAAAATAAAACTACATAGGAAGATTAAAAAATATTTCATTTTTAACTCCTATTACTAGTTTTCTGAGGAAACTCTTTTTTATCATCTTTTTTTGTTTCCTGAAGAAACACATTGTTTTTTAATTTTGTTTCCTGAGGAAACTTTTTTATCCTTACAAAATAATCCAACATTACAACAAGAATTAAATACATACCTGTAAAACATTTGATAATGAAATCATAGTCGTAAAGGAATTTAATATAAATCTCTTTTGATGGATTAGGATAAATATTAAAAAATGCATTAATTAAAATATCTTCTAAAAGAAGATATAAAAAACACCAAATAGTTGCATAAAGTAAAACTCTTATGAACCAATGCATATTTTTTAATCGCCATTTTTCAAGTTTATTTTCTTTGATAAATTGCTTCTTTTGTTTTTGTTGTTCTAGGTGTTTATCAACATCATAATTGCCACTATATAAGCTCTCATAATTACAAATCCCAATAGTAAAAATTATACTTAGTGCTTTTATACCAAAGCCAATTAAAATTAAAAGGCTTTGTATAAATACAGGGATTGAATATGATTTTATATCAATAATTGCTCCTAGTTTGGTGATTGTAAAATAAAGAGCAACAGTTAATGAAATGTAAAAAAAATATCTATAATAAACAGGAATTGTTTTTAAACTTTTAAATAAAAATTGAGACTTGTCGAAAGTTGAAAGCCACCATAAACCAAGAGTTGTACCTAAATTTCTCATGCACTTACTCCTGATTTTATTTGATTTCTAATAAAAGATATTTGTAAATATAAAAGAGGAAGTTTTTCAAGAATAGTCATCTTTTTTTCTATTTTTTCATTTCCATCTTTGAAAAGATTTTTAATTTGTACAAACATTGTTAGTAATTCTTGAGCATTTCTTGCAGCAAGAAAAGGAATATTCATATCTTTTAACAAAGATGCAACAATTTCGATATTCTCATTTAAAGTTTCAATCTCATCCCATATAGCAAGTTCTATATCATCTTTTGGTTCGATTTTCATTACCATTTTTAGTCCTTTATTTAAGAAAAAAGAAAACAAGTGCTGAAACAGCACCACCACCTAAAAAGCTTAGAATTCCTGTTAATATGTTATTTTTCAAATAAGATTTTTCCAATTTTTGATGAAAATCATCAAAATTCTTAATTGCATCTTTTACATTTTTATTTGCATCTTCAAATTTTTTTAGATCAACATCTTTTAATTTTTTTGAAATTTGTATTTCAAGCTCATTTTTAAGTAAGGTTAGGTTTTCTTGAAATTGGTTAATCCAAATTTCAGCCCTTAGTTCAAGATTATCTTTCAGATTTTCAGTTTTTTTTGTTTGTTCTTCAAACATTTTTTTATTACTGATTTCAAAATTTGCAAAGTTATTCACTATTTGTTCAATTCGGAAACTTAAATCATCCAAAATATTTACAGTATCAGTAATATTTGATATTTCATCATTGATAGATATAAGATTTTTAATTAATCCACCATCTTGATCATTTTTTAATGTTGATAAAACTTTTAATTGAAGAAATTTTAATGTGTCAATAAGTTCTTCAATTTGTGATTTATCAATTGCAATTAATTTGTTTTCCATAGATGTTATACTCCTAATGATTTTTTAAGTGGTTGTAGTTGTTCAACTAGTTGTAAAACTTTTTTAGCAAATCTAAACATTTTCATATTTCTCATAAATTTTTCTTCACCTTCTTGTTGCCAAGCAATATGATATTTATCTTTATTTGCAACTAAATCAGCAGCATTAATATAACTGTCGAGTAAGGCAATTTGATAGTGAGATTTTAGAAGTGAAAATATATTTGTGTTTGGGACAAAGAATATATTGTTAAATTCTAGTTGCTCAATTCTTGATGGAAGATCAATTTCATCATCACCGAAAAGTGAAGAAAATTGTTTTTTAATTTCTGTTTTATCCATGCTAATACATCTATTAAGAATTAAATTAATAGTAGGATTAGAATCAAAGCTTTTGATTAATTTTATGGTCGTTTTTACATTATCAACTTGATCGTAATCGTCATTGATTGGAATATAGTAGTTAAGAGAATTCATGTCACTTTGAGCAAGAGAATTCAAAATTGCTTTTGTGTCATTTCCCCCTCCACAATCTATGATATTTATTTTATTTTCATCTTGTGAAAAACTATCAAAATATACTTGGTCTAATACATCCTCACTTTCTCTAATTTGAATACTTTTAAATTTAATGTGATTTGATGAAATAGAAATTTGATTATTATCGTCTATTTCATATACTGAAACTTGTGTCTCAGTAGAATGTAAAATAAGAGGCAATATCATCGAACCTGTTATTGTTTTACCAACACCACCTTTTGTGTTACATACAACATGTGTATTAATATTTGTTTTTTGATTCTTTTTCATTTGTTTTCCTTTTAAAACGATTTTTTTAAATCTTGTATTTTTTGAACAAAATGTTCAACTTCTTGATTAAATGCTTCATTTTTTTGATTATTTGAATTTAGATAATCAAGTAGATTGGTTTTTGTTAGTGAGAATTCACTAAATATTTTAGATGTTGGAATATAGAAGATATTATCAACAGTTATTTCATCTATTCTTGATTTTATTCCTATTTTTTTATCCCCAAATAATCCAATAAATTGTTTTTCTATCTCATTTTTATCCAGTGAATTACACTTGTTTAAAACTAAATATATTTTTGGGTCAAAAGCACTAAATTCTTTGATTATTTCTATTGTCTTGATTGCAAGATCTACTTCAATTGCATTATCTGTTAATGGAATATAATAATTAACTCCCATACCTAGTTCCTGGAGTAACTCAAAACCATCTTTACTTAAATCAATAATGTTTATATTTTTTGATTTTCTAAAAAGAAAATCAATACAATCTGTATTAATTCTTTTACCGAAATTTTGTAACTGAATTGATTTTGTACCTATATGAACCAATTTAAAATTATGTGGCTCATCATCAATAACATTGAAATCATCTGGACGATAAACAGTTATTGCTTTATTTTCTGTGTATATCAATGTAGTCAATATCTCAGATAGAATAGTTTTACCAACTCCTCCTTTGGGACTACAAACCACATATGTGTTACTGTTTTGTTTTTGTGACATTTTTTGCCTTTTTTTGTTGTTTTATATCATGTTAATTTTGCTTGTCTTTGATTTTGCCGTAGGGATTAAAGGGTAGGCAAAACAAAATTAACCATTCCCTAAGCTCAGAAATATTGGCTAACTATCTTATTTGTGAACTAAACTTTGTATTTGAGCTAATTGATTAAATTTACATTTGATATTAATATTAAAAGCTAAATTTTTAAGTGTGAATTCTTCAAGATTTTTATTAAAGGTTACTTCATCAATAGCAAGTAATTGATTTTGATAATTTATCATTTGATTTTGTAAATTTTTGATCTCTTGTATTTTTATATCTAAGAGGAAGTCATTGAAATTATCTAAAGTCATTTGATTATTGTTAAGTAAAGAACTAAAGATCTTTTTTCGATGTAGTCTTTCACTTGTTTTAGGCTTCAATCCATCTGCTTTTAACCAATCATAAAATTTATCAAAGAGTTCAATTTTTTGATTTCCATCAATCATTTTCTTCTTCCTCTTCTTCTTTATGGATATTGTTATATATATTATTATATGTGTCCGGATTCCGGATTATGTAATTCATTTTCCGAACGGTTATAATTCGTTTTATGGACTCTAGTTCACTTTCCGGACAACTGTCCAATTTCAAAATTTACAAATTCATCCCACCATTTATTTGTTGTTTTTAAAAAACCACTTTCTGGGTCTTTTTCTACTAGATTCTTTTCAGTTAATTTTTTAATTGATTCATATGTAGCAGTTCTTCCAAAATTAAACATTTGACCTAATGTTTCAATTTTTCCATAATACCAACCTTTAAATTTACTATCTGGATTATTACTAAGATGATATATTGCATTTGCTAAACAATAATCATTATTTGAGAGATCATATTTAACACGTGGATGATGTTTTATTGTTGTATAGTCCGCTAATCCTATTTGCTTATTTTTTTCACTCATATATTTATCCTTACATGTGTGTAATTGTAAAAAACTAAGTTACTATGTTGTAGTATTCACTTAGTTAAAGCCTTAAGCCGTTTTGATAGCTCTCTTAATACTCGCCAAAGTCTTTTAAGAGAGTGTTTTATATTGTTTTAATCTTATTATCAATTAAATGTTTTGCAACTGTTGTAATTAAATATATAACTTGTCCTCGTTCTTTTCCGTTACGTCTCGTATAGGGTATACCAATTGCCTCAGCTCTATCATTTTGAAGACTTTTATCACTACATCCAACGACTTGAGCTGTTTCATCTTCATCCATTGTAATCTTTCCAAATTTTTCAAATAATAATTTTGATAAAACTTCATATTCATTCATTTAATACTCCTAATTTTGAGCTAAAAATTCAGCTACATCTCTTTTTGTGTAAATATAAGACTTACCCATTTTTTTACATCTTGGTCCAATTCTTTCTTTTGCCCAATTCATAATTGTTCTTGGCTCTACTTTAAATATTTTTGCAACATCATGACTATCAAGAGTTAAGGCTTTTTCAAAACCTAACTCATTAATATCTTTTAGGTATTTTTCAATCAAATCTTGTGTCATTTTTCTAGTTCCTTCAATTGATTTTCTATCACTTTCTTCAATATATCTTTATCACTCATAGTTGATTCTTTTCCTTTTTATTTTAATTTTGATTAACCCTAATCTTTAGGACTAACACAAATTAAATTAAGGAATTTTCTTTTCTTGGCACTCCTAAGCCTCAATAAACTCAATCTGTACCTTACACCCCGCATTGGCTCCGTAACCAATGCCAAGATGAATTCTTTTATACCCCGAAGGGCGACAAATACCACCTACGCTTTGATTTTCGTATTTCAACTGTACTTTTACTTTATTTCAAGTACAATTTTCTTGGTGGATGGGAACAATAGGATTTTTAAAGAACATAAAAGACATAAAGTGCTAGAATTGGCTCATATATTATAATTATAGGCTAATATGTCTTATAAATAAAATTATAGGCTATATATTCTTATATATTTCTTAATAATGTCTTATTATGTACGATTAGTCAAAAAAATGTTAGAAAAAGGTATTTGCATGGATATTAATGATATTTTTGAAAGATTATTCAATCATTTCCAAACATCAACAATCAGAGAATTAAGTGAAAAAATAAACATGAGTGAATCAACTGTCTCTAAATGGAGACAAAGAGAATCAATTAATGCAATTAAAAAGAAATGCCGTGAAATAGGTATTTACAATGAGATTTTTGGAGATTTAAGTTCAAATATTAATAATTTCCATAATTCAAATATTAATAAGGCTTTTGATTTATCTTCAAATAGTCATTCACAAGATAGTATAAATATAGGAAATAATCCAATTTGTGAGCAAGTTTCAAAAATGAATCAAACTATTGTTTATAGCTTTATTAATGTATATTATAAATTAGAAAAAAAAGGAGATTTAAAGAGGCTTCATAAAATATTAGGAGAAATAGAATTTGAATGATTCTGAATTAAAAACTTTTAATTTTCAAAATGATTTTAAAGATAATAATATAGATACTGTATTTGATTTGGAAGGTGCATTAATTGAAAATCTTTCAATCAATACAAATGATTTTAAAAAAAAATTAATTTTTAATTTTGAATATGATAAAGAATTAAAGAAGTTATTAAACATAGAAGATATTTATTTAAAGTTTGAAGAATATTCTTTATTATTTGAACGAGAAGAATATCATATTTATACAAATGTTTCTAGTAAGTTGAATTCTCAAGTTTTAAAAGAACTAAAGGAAAAGATATCTGACATTGATTTCTCAAAGAAAGTGTCATACTCTTTTATTAATGAAGTATTTGGAAATATGGAACATATATTGTATGCAAATGAAACTAGTTACATTTTATTAGAGAATCAATTTAATGTTTTAGCCCTTTTTAGAAGAAGATATTTTGATAATGAAGAAATAGATTTATTTAATTTAATTGAAGAAAATCAGAATATTGATTTTTCAATGAATAAAAATGTTTTTGATATTGATAATATTGAATATGTAAAAGCTAATATTGAATTAATAGAAAGTTTATTGAAAGAGGATGATCTTCAATTTAATGAATATCAAAAAAAGGATTTAAATTTATATCTTAATGAATGGAAGTTATTCGAGTCTTTATTTACTAATGATGATTTTGATTTGAAATTTAGGCAGAGGTTAATACTAGATTCAATCTTTAATTTAGAAGACTATAGTGATTGTACATTTTTGTTTAATAAGTTAGTAGAATTTAATAATTAATTAAAGCTACATTTTTAGCAGTAATTTTAATTTAGGTGTCAAATAGGTGTCAAATATAAAAAAAGGCAAGAGATAAAAACCTCTTGCCTTTTGCTTACAGTAGTGCTTAGAGCTTATTCAGCTACAGCTACTTCTACTGGTGTACCTTCCCAGATACCATGTTTTGTACAGTAACCGTGAGCTACTAAAGTTAATTTTTTACCAGTTGGAATAATCGTAAATGTAGTTGTATTATGAGCTTTAACATTTCCTAATGTTCCTGGAACATAAGAAGCTTTTGCTAATTGTGTATCTCCATTAAATAGTGTTACAGACTCAATATAATGATCGAAATCATCTGGATGAGTATATTCGTTACCCATTTTTACAGTTACTTCAAATGGTTCACCTGCTTTTGCAGTTGCAGCACAGTGAATAAATGGACTGTGTCTATCAATTAAATCTTTTTTCGCTTCTCTTTCTACAGTATCAATATCAACATATTTGTTAATTTTTGGCATATTTGTCTCCTAATAAAATTATTTAAGCGAATATTATACACTAATTAGTTTAAAATAAATAGGATATTATTTATCCACTTTGTAAATTATTTAAAAAGTGAAAAAGCCCGTGTATATTTTGCACATCTTTGATATAATTGCGCATGAATAAAGAAGAATATTTTATAAAACAATTTTCAAATAATAAAATTATTGGTGATGATGGTGCTTTTATTGATGGTTTTGTTTACTCAATGGATGCTTTTTTTGAGAATGTGCATTTCAAAAAAGAGTGGATGAGTTTAAAACAAATTGCGTATAAATCAATGATTGTAAATATTTCAGATGCAATTGTAATGAATGCAATTCCTTTATATGCACTTTTAAGCGTTGCAATTCCTAAATCTTATTCAAATGCAGACTTAAAAGAGTTAGCAAAGGGATTTAAAAAAGCTGCGAAAAAATTTGGTATTCAAATTATTGGTGGAGATACAATCTCAAATGAAAAACTTGATATTTCAATAACTATCATTTCAAAAACATCTAATCCAATTTTAAGATCTGGAGTTAAAAAAAATGATTTGCTTTGTTATACGGGGATTTTGGGTTCTTGTAAAAAAGATTTAGAAACTCTTTTTGAAAATAAGCCAATTTCAAAAAAATCAAAATTTATAAAACCAAAGCTAAAACCATATTTCTTTTATGAAATAGCACCTTTTATTACAGCTTCAATGGATATTTCAGATGGATTATTTTTTGAATTAGAAAAATTATCAAAAGCAAGTAAGATAGGTTTTGAATTTTTTAATGAAATTGATGAGAGTATTGGAAGTTCTGGTGAAGAGTATGAAATTCTTTTTTCTTTTGATGAGATAAATTTAGACAAAATAAAAAGAATAGCAAAAAAACATAAAGTAGAATTAAATATATTTGCAAAAGCAATAAAAGGTAAATATAGAACTGCTTGTAAAAATCATCACTTTTAAAATATAAATAAAACAAGGAAAAATAATTGGAACAATTACAAAGATATTTAAATCACTCAAAAATAGATGTGGTTTTTAAGCAAAACAAAGATGATTTCGTGGTTACTGAAATCCCTTTATATGAATTTTCAGGTGAGGGTGAACATCTAGTTTTAAAAATTAGAAAAAAAGATTTAGCAACTTGGGATGCTATTGAGATTTTAGCTAAGTTTCTAAATTGTAGTAGTAGAGAGTTTGGATACGCAGGTTTAAAAGATAAAAATGCAATGACTGTTCAATCTATTTCAGTTCACAGAAAATATGAAGAGGCTTTAAAATCTTTTCAAAATGATAATTTAAAAATTCTTGAAACTACTTATCACAATAACAAAATCAAAGTAGGGCACTTAAAAGGTAATAAATTTTTTATTAGACTAAAAAGAGTTGGTGCTATAGAAAAAAGAAAAATTGAAGAGGCTTTAGGGTCAATTGTAACTAATGGAATTCCTAATTATTTCGGTTTCCAAAGATTTGGAATTGAGGGAGACAATTATAAAAAAGGTAAAGATATTATTGATGGAAAATTAAAAGAGAAAAGAAGAAATTTAAAGCAAATGTATATCAATGCTTATCAAAGTTATCTTTTTAACTCTTGGCTTTCTAAAAGAATAGAAATATCAAAACTTATTGATGCATTTGAACCAAAAGAGATTTATCAAAAATTAAATTTACCACTTGATGTTGTAAAACAGATGAAAAAACAAAAACATCCATTTAAATTAATGACCGGAGATTTACTTTCTCATTATCCATTTGGAAAAATCTTTACTATTGAAAATTTAGAAGAAGAATCGCAAAAATTCAATGAAAGAGATAGAGTTCCAACAGGACTTTTAAGTGGAAATAGAGTTAAAAATTCAGTTGATTTAGCTTATGAAATTGAAAAAGAGTTTGAAGAAAAAACAGGTGAAGATGGAGCAAGAAGATTTGCTTGGATTTTTCCTGAAGATATTTCAAGTAATTATAAAGAAGAGAAAAACTGGATGGAATTACAATTTTATCTACCAAAGGGCTGTTACGCAACAGAAGTAATTGCAGAAATTATCCATTAATTATTAAATAAATATAAAATCAATTAAGTTAAAGTAAGTTACACTAGCTTTAATATTTAAATACAAAGGAACTTTATGTCATATGAAGAGTTAATAGCCCAATTATGTGAAGTTATAAAAGAATCAGAAGTTAATGCGCAATTAATTTACGATAATGCAGAATCTTTAGAACAAGTTATAAATGACTTGGAAATAGCTTCTCATAAAAAAGACAAAATTGTAAATAAAATTTCTGATATTTTTGGTCTATTACAACATCAAGATTTACATAGACAAAAGATTGAAAGAGTTGTGAATTTTGTTTGTGAGAAAAATGACATAGATAAAGCTCAATATAATATCGCACCAAGTGCAAAGAATATTGACTCATCAGATGAAACTCTTTCAGATGATGAATTAGAGGCTCTAATTAAACAAATGCAAGCTTAGAATAAAAGAAGAAACCTTCTTTTATCTCTTTATTTTTTACAAGCTTCTTTTTTAATATTATTTAAATTTCCAAATATTTTTAAAGCATCCATTTCTACTTCTTTTGCATTTTTATTTAAAGTATCATTTGATTCTTTATTTGAGTTATCATCTACTAATTTTTGAAGATTTTTATGGAATTGTTTATCAAAAGTTTCAATATTTTTCATTATTTCCATATCAACTTTTTTACCTGAATTTATATGTAATTCACACCATTGTTTTAAACCATTACTCTCTTCAATTTTAAATTGTTTGTAATCACCTAGTTTTGCATAAACTTTATCTTTTGTATTTAATAATTCAACTTTTAATAAAGCAGTATCATATACTAAATCTACATCACAAACTTTATCTAGTGAATCTTCTAAAAATGAAGCTCTTGCAGCAGCTGTTACTAATGAATTTGACATAGATGCGATATTTGATGCCATAATTGAAATTTCATCAGCTACTTGTGCATTTTTTTGTGTAGCTTGATCCAACATATTTATTGCATCATTAATTTGAACTATTCCTTTTTCTTGCTCTTTCGAAGCAGTTGCAACTTCATTTATAGTTAAAATAGTATTAGAAATATTTTCATTTAATTCTTTATATCCCTCTATCATGTCATCAGAGATATGTTTACCTTCTTTTGCTTTTTTACTAGCTAATTCAACAATTTGTTTAATTTCTTTTGCCGCATCAGCACTTCTATTTGCTAGATTTCTTACTTCTGCTGCAACGACTGCAAATCCTTTTCCAGCTTCACCTGCTGTTGCTGCTTCTACTGCTGCGTTTAAAGAAAGAATATTTGTTTGAAATGCAATTTGATCTATTACTTCAATTGCTACATTGATTGAACTTACTTCTTTATTTATTTCATCCATTGAAGTAGCTGTTTTATTGGCTAAATCTTGTCCATTTTTTGCAGATGTTGTAACATTTTGCGCTAATTGGGTCATTTTAATAGTTGCCTGAGTATTTGCTTGGATTGTAGATGTAATTTCTTCTAATGCAGCTGCAGTTTCTTCAAGTGAAGATGCTTGTTGATTTGAAGATGTAGATAAATTATTTGATGCACTAGAAAGAGTTTGAGTGCTTTCATTTAAAGAATTACCTGTATTCATAACCATTGCTAATATTTCAGATGTATTATTCCCTACAAGTTTAATTCCAGCTGTTAATGAACCTAGATTTCCATAAATTCCTTCATCATCTATTTTAAAATCATATTTTGATTCTGAGTAATATCTTAATGTTTCATTTATTTTATCTAAAGTCTCTTTTGTAGATAAAATCATAGCATTTAATCTATTTTTTAAATCTTCAACATGTGGATTTGATGCTGTTCCATTTACTTTGTAAACAAAAAATCCATTCGCTGTTTTTTCTAAAATATCGCTAGCTTCTTCTATTACTTTTTCATCTTGTTTTAAGCCAGCTCTTACTTTATCCATGTAGGCGTTAAATAAAGTTGCAACTTCTCCAATCTCATCTTTTGATTCAATTGCCAGTGATATGTTTGTATCATTTGAATTTAATAGATTTTCAAACCCATTTTTCAATTTACCAATTGGATTTGTAGCTCTTCTTACAATAAAGAAAATTAGTCCAATAGTTACTAAAGCCAATATTGCAGAAATAATTGAAATTTCTGCAATCAATGCTTTTATTTTTGTATCGGCTTCATCTAATGAAAAAGTTAAATCCATAACACCAATTACATCACCTTCTTGTTGATTTGCATGACACATTAAACATTCTTGAGAAGCAATCATTGGTTTTATCATTCTTAAAAGATGACCATTTTCATCTTTTGTTTGTAAAAGTAAAGATTTTTTTGTCTCAAAGGTTTTTAATACATCTTTATCTGTTGAATACGTTTTATCTGATGGATATAACTCCATTAAAGATTTACCTCTTGCAACAGTTAAGTTTTTTACACCCTTTATTGTTCTAGCATCATCTTCAGCTTTTAATATTTGAACTGGATCACCTGTATTCATAGCATTTCTAAGACTTTGAAACATTGCTGAATTTAACATTTCTAAATTCTCTTTTGTTTTTTCTATGGAATCTTTTGTCACTTTTGAAGTTGTGAAATATACAACAGTAATACTACTTAGTGACATCAAAATAAATAATGCAACTATGATTTTATTACTTATTTTTTTAGTTATTAATTCAAACATGAAACGAGCCTTTTTGTTTAAGTGTATTTATTATATAATGAACTTTATATATTAAATATTAATTAAATATTAAATTAAACATTTTATGTGAGATAAAGAGTAAAATAGTGATAGTCGGACTTATAGGTAAAGTAATAAAAAAAGAACCAACATTATTAAATATAAATGTTAATGGAATAATTTATGAAGTTTTTGTGTCATTAAATTGCAGTTCAAAAATTATTTCAGATGATGTTAAACTAGAAATTACACATATAATTAGAGAAGATTCTCAATCTTTGTATGGTTTTTTAGATGTAAATGAAAAAAAACTTTTTGACACTGTAATTAAGATAAATGGTGTTGGTCCAAAAGTTGCCCTTGCAATTTGTTCAACTTTTACACCAACTTCGTTTGCCCAAATTGTAAGTGAAAATGATGTTACAATGTTAAAAAGAGTTCCTGGCCTTGGACCAAAAGGTGCAAGTAGAATATTAGTTGAACTTTCAGGTTTTATTGTTGATTCCCATGATGGAAGTGATAATAGCGCTCTTTCCTCTGCTTTTGAAGCAGCACTTGCCCTTGAATCATTAGGATTCAAAAAAGATTTAGTTTCTAAAATATTAAAAACTTGTGTGAGTGGAAATACAAGTGATTTAGTAAAAGAAGCACTTAAAAAATTACAAAAATAAAATATATTTATAAAAAAGGAATTTGATGAAAATAGCTATAGTTTTTGGCGGAGTAAGTTTTGAACATGAAATCTCAATAGTAAGTTCAATTGCTATGAAAGATGTGTTAAAAGATGAATTAATTTATCTTTTTTTAGATGCATCAAGAGATTTGTATCTTATTCCAACTAATATTATTAAGTCAAAATTGTTTAGTTCAGGTGAATACAAAAAATTTGATAAAGTTTTTTTCCAAAAAGGTGGCTTTTATAAAAGAGGTGGACTTTTTTCAAAAGAACAAAGTATTGATTATGATGTTGTTTTAAATCTTTCTCATGGTGGAGATGGAGAAGATGGAATAATATCATCTGTTTTAGATTTTTACAATATTCCTTTTTTAGCTCCCCGAACTGAAGCTTGTGTTGTAAGTTCAAATAAATTTTTAACAAAAGGTTATGCTTCAAGTGTTGGAGTTAATACTTTAGATTATAAATATTTCACAAAAGGTGATAAAGTTGTTATTGATAGTTTTCCAGCAATTTTAAAACCAGTTAAACTTGGAAGTTCAATTGGTGTTTCTATTGTTAAAACACAAGAAGAGTTAGACTATGCACTTGATGTGGCTTATGAGTTTGATAATGCTGTAATTATTGAGCCTTTTATAAGTGGAGTAAAAGAGTATAACTTAGCTGGAACAAAAGTAAATGGTGAATTTAGATTCTCAATTATTGAAGAGCCACAAAAAGCTGAATTTTTAGATTTTGATAAAAAATATTTAGATTTTTCAAGAACTTCTAAAGCTTTAGAAGTTGATTTAGGTGAAAAATTAAATGAAGAGATAAAAGAAGCCTTTAGAAGACTTTATAACAATTTATTTGAGGGTTCAATCATTAGATGTGATTTTTTTGTTGTTAATGATACAGTTTATTTAAATGAGATAAATTCAATTCCAGGATCTATGGCAAATTATTTATTTGAAGATTTTGCTTCATTATTTACTGCTGTTGCAACTACACTTCCAACAAAAAAACATATTCCAATAACTTATGATTATGTTAATAAAATACAAGCTACTAAAGGAAAATAAATCTTGGCAACAAAAAATCTGATAGTCGATAATAAAAATTTTGATATTTCTTATGAAATAGTAAATCCAACAGCAAAAAAAGATATAATTTTTTTACATGGTTGGGGTTCAAATAAAGATATTATGAAAAATGTATTTTCTTCTTATTTGAAAGATTTTAGACATATTTATATTGATTTACCAGGATTTGGGAAAAGTTTAAATAAGTATGTTTTAACAACTAAAGATTATGCCAAAATTGTAGATGAGTTATTAAAACTCTTATTATCTTCAAAAGATGTAATTGCTGGTCATTCTTATGGTGGGAAAGTTGCCACATTGTTAAATCCTAAAAATTTAGTTTTATTAAGTAGTGCAGGAATTTTAGAAAAAAAACCATTTGATGTTAAACTTAAAATTTTTTTTGCAAAGATTTTTAACGCTTTAGGATTAAAAGGTTTTACTAAAAAGTTCAGAAGTACTGATGTTAATACAATGAGTGAAAATATGTATTTAACTTTTAAAAATGTTGTAAATGAAGATTTTACAACATTCTTTTCAGATTTTTCAAGTAATGCTTTAGTCTTTTGGGGAGAAAAAGACACAGCAACTTCTTTAGAATCTGGTAAAAAAATGGCATCATTACTAAAAAAATCAACTTTTACATCTTACGATGGTGATCATTTTTTCTTTGTACAAAATGCAAAAAATATAAGTGAGAGAATTGAAAATGGAATACTTTAATATTATTACACATATTATTTTAATAATGAGTTTGGGTTGGTATTTAATTACTAATCTACAATGGTATAACTACAAATTAGAAAGAGTTATCCTAAAACATCATAAATGGCAATGGCATATAACATATTTTTTATCACCTATAGTTCTTTTTTATATAATTCCTGAACCTTATTATGCGGTTTATTTTTATGTGATATATATGACAAGTTTTGTTTTATGGAATAAAAAATTAGATCATTCTTTAGTATTAACGTCAAGAGTAAAAAGATTTTTATCAATATTACTTTTTTTAACATTTGCAATGACAGCACTTTGTTTAGCAAGTCCAGATTGTAAAAATATGTTTATTTTTGCTCCATTAATTTTAGTTTATGCAATTTCAACAATTTTAGAAAAAATATTTTTTATCTCTTTTAAACACAAAGCCAAGCAAAGATATCAAAGTATTGCAGGACTTAGAACCGTTGCGATTACTGCATCTTTTGGGAAAACGTCAATTAAAAACTATTTACATCATGTTTTAAAGAGTAAATATAAAACATATAAAACACCAAGAAGTGTAAATACAATAGCAGGAATTGTACTTGATGTAAATAGAGATATCCCTTTGGATACACAAATTTATATTGCAGAAGCAGGGGCAAGAGTAAAAGGTGATATTGAAGAAATCACAATGTTTTTAGAACCTCAAATTTGTGTTATTGGAAGTGTTGGAGAACAACATATTGAGTATTTTAAAACTCTGTCAAACATAATTCACACAAAAATGGAAATATTAAAATCTCCAAAAATGAAAATGGGATTTGTTCATGAATCTGTTCCTCTTAAGCCCTATGATTTAATTACAAAATTCCCAAATAATTTACATATTGTAAAAAGCAATTTAGATGGAATCTGGTTTGATGTTGAAGTTGCTGGAAAAATTGAACATTTTCAAGCTCCAATTTTGGGAAGCTTTAATGCTGTAAATTTAACAGCTGTTATTTTAGTATCTCACTATTTAGGTATGAGTATAAATGAGATAAAAATGGCATTATGTACACTTCCTCAAGTTGAACATAGACTTCAAAAAATCGAAGCAGGTGGAAAAATCATAATAGATGATTCATTTAACGGAAATCTAACAGGTATGTTAGAAGCTGTAAATATTTGCGCAACACATACAGGAAGAAAAGTAATTATTACTCCTGGTCTTGTAGAATCAACAGATGAAGCAAATATTTTATTAGCAAAAGAGATAAATAAAACTTTTGATTTTGTAATTTTAACAGGAAGTTTAAATACACATCTGTTTAGTGCAAATATAGATAAAGAAAAAGTTTATATCTTAAAAGACAAAGCATTAATGGAAGCAACACTGGCAAAAACTACAAGAGCTGGTGATTTGATTTTATTTGCAAATGATGCACCAAACTTTATATAAAACTAGGAAATAAAATGGAACATTTATATGCACCATGGCGATATGAGTATGTAAGCGAAGAGAAAATAGAAGGTTGTGTTTTCTGTCATATCGCTAAAAATATTGATGATGAAAAAATGCAAGTTTTATTTGCAGATGAGCACTGTTATATTGTAATGAATAAATTTCCTTATAGTCCAGGTCATATGATGGTAATTCCATTTTTTCATACATCAAATATTGAAGATTTACAAGATGAAGTTTGGATGCAAATGAGCATACGAGTGCGACAAGGTGTGAAACTCTTAAAAGAAGTTATGCCATGTGAAGGCGTAAATATTGGCATGAATCTTGGACGTGCAGCAGGTGCAGGAATAGAACAACATGTACACTATCATATGCTTCCACGATGGCTTGGTGACACTAATTTTATAACTTCTATTGGTGGAGCAAGAATCTACCCAGCAACTTTTGAGGAAATTTTTAAAAAACTAAAAGATAATGCTTCAAAATATTTTATTTAAATAGGTTGTTTTTTATTAGTAGAAAAAATTATTAATACATCTATATTAATAATTCATGTGGTTGCAAATTAAAAAGTTTTGCTAACTTATAAATGTGTGCTAAATTAAAATGTTTTTCGTATTTTAAATTTTCACAATTGGAATAAAAAGCAACTGATCCTATTCCAATCTCAAGTGCAACCTCTAATTGGTTTAACCCATTTTCAATTCTTTTTCTTTTTATATTATTAGATATTTTTCTATAAAAAACTTCAATTTCAATTTCAGGGGTACTATCTAACAAATTCATTTTTCCCCTATTTAACCTATTCTTATATTTAGATAGCATAACTATATGAGTATGTAATTTATCTATATTACTTCTAGATGTACAACGATTAATTGTAGTCATAATTCAAGTGATTATAACTTAGCTTTATAAATTAATTTTATAAATTAATGAAATAAAAATATAAGAATTATTTATCCCATAGGATATAGTATAAGATAATTATAATCGTTAAAGTAACTTGTAAAATTAGAAAAATAATTTTTAAAGTAAATATATCATAATTTTTATTATAAATAATGATATATTTTAAAAATTAAATAATATTTTTTATTTCATAATATACCATAAAAACAGCTTATTTTTAATAAATAAAATAAAGTATATGTTAAAAATAACTTTTAAATAGATACAAAATACTTGAAAATAATAATTTTTAAGTACTGCAAGGTATCATCTATGAATAGGAATTTACTAAATTTAGGAAAGTTCATACTAAATAGATTTATATTTATTGAAATTTTATAGAGTAACTTAGATTATTAAGGAGGGAAAATTATCTTAAATACTGAGATAATAATTTAAAAATAAGAAATTAAAGATTACAAAAAAAGATTTTGTTGTGGTGTTTTTCATCATATTAAATACATAAATTATAACTAGGGAACATAATGTTTAAAAATTTAACAATAAAGATGAAACTTATATCATCATTTTTAGTGATGATTGTTTTAATTGCTGGCTTGGCAATTTATAGCATATCATCAATCAGCGAAACAAGTGATGGATTTAATAAATATAAAGAATCAGCAAAAAATACTGATATTGGAAGTAATATTCAAATAAATATGCTTGTAGTTAGAATGTATGCATTAAATTACTTTAAAGATCCAACACAAGAGAACATTGATGGATATCATAAGTTTATTGACATTTCTATGGGTTTTGTAAAAACAGCTTTATCTGAGCTTAAACATTCTACTCAATTGTCAATGGCTAAAGAGATTAATGAAAGTTATGAAATATATAACAAGGGTTTTTTAGAAGTAATTGATATTATGAAAGAAAAAAGTGATATATACGCAAGCAATCTCGCTGTTAATGGGAAAAAAATAAATGATCTTCTTCTTTCTATGTTGGAAAGTGCAAAAAATGATAAAAATATTGATGATACATATTTAATTGCAAAATCAGTTAATTCTTTGTTATTAGCTAGAGTTTATAATATGAAGTATTTTAGTTCAGATTTAAATAGTGATTATGAAAGAGTTTTAAGTGAGTTTACTAATTTGAATAAAGCATTAAATGAGTTAGTTGTAATCATTCAAGATCCAAAAAGAAAAGAGCAGTTGAAAGAGCTTATATCTCTTACTGAAATCTATAAAAATGGTTCGGCTAGAATTAATAAAGTTATCAATGATAGAGATGCAATTATTGTAAATTTATGGATATTAGATCGAAAAATTGGAAAACTATCTGAAGATATAAAATTATCAATTAAAGATGAACAAAATATAATTGACACAAATGTTACTAATCTAAATTCAAATATTAAGTTATTTGTCACAATCATATCTTTAGTGATCTTAGTTTTATCAATCATTCTAGCAATAGTATTGCCAAGAAATATAGCTAATTTATTAAACACATTCCAAACTGGTTTAATGGACTTTTTTAAATACCTAAATCGTGAGAGCAAAGAAGCAAAATTAATAGAGATGAATTCAACAGATGAATTTGGAATAATGGCCAAAGTTGTAAATGATAATATTGAAAAAACTAAAAAAGGTATAGATGAAGATAGAAAACTAATAGATGAGACAGTTTCAGTATTAGGAGAATTTGAACAGGGAGATTTAGTTCAAAGATTAAATATAAATGTTTCAAACCCAGCTTTAATGCAACTAAAAGATGTATTAAATAGAATGGCAGATAATTTAGAGAATAATATTAATAATGTGCTAAATATAGTAGAAGAGTATTCTTCATATAATTATTTAAATAAAATATCAACAAATGGACTAAAAGAGCATCTTTTAAAATTGGCAAGTGGAGTAAATAATTTAGGTGATTCTATAACAGAAATGTTAGTAGAGAATAAATCAAATGGATTAACATTAGATAAAAGTTCAAATACACTTTTAAGTAATGTAGATAAATTAAATCAAAGTTCAAATGAAGCCGCAAGTTCCCTAGAAGAAACAGCAGCAGCCTTAGAAGAAATAACAAGTAACATAAGAAATAATACAGAAAATATAGCAAAAATGTCTAAACTTTCAGATGGTGTAACAACATCAGCAAATGAAGGTGAAAAATTAGCAAATGATACAACAGTGGCAATGGAAGAGATAAATACTCAAGTAACTGCCATAAAAGAAGCAATAACAGTTATAGATCAAATTGCATTCCAAACAAATATTCTGTCTTTAAATGCAGCAGTAGAAGCAGCAACTGCAGGAGAAGCAGGGAAAGGATTTGCCGTAGTAGCAGCAGAAGTAAGAAGTCTTGCTTCTAGAAGTGCAGAAGCAGCAAAAGGAATAAAAGAATTAGTAGAAAATGCAACAAACAAAGCAAATGATGGAAAAAATATTGCAGGTGAGATGATAAAAGGATATAAAGTACTAAATGGGAATATATTAGAAACAACAAACCTAATTTCAGATATATCAAGTGCATCTAAAGAACAATTATTAGGAATAGAACAAATAAATGATGCGGTGAATCAGTTAGATCAACAAACACAACAAAATGCAAAGGTAGCATCTGAAACACAAGATATTGCAATTTTAACAGATCAAATTGCAAAATTAATTGTAAGTGATGCAGATAATAAAGAGTTTAATGGTAAGAATAGTGTAAAAGCAAAAGTGGCTAATACGAAACAAGAAGTAAGTAAAATAGTAAGCAAAATAGCAAAAAAGGAAACAAAAATTGAAATAATAAAAACAAAAAGAGATAATGGAGATTGGGAGAGTTTTTAAGCTCTCTTAACATTATTCTCATCTTCTTTTAAGACATTTAAATCAAATCTTCTTGTAATTTATAAAATCTCCTATTTAATTATTTATCTTTTCTTATTGAATAATAAAGTTTTCTTTTATTATTCAAATAATATCATGCAGTAAATTAAATAATAAGTAAATGACTGCTATTATAGGCATTTTATTTATTAATAATAAAAATATAAATAAATATCAATAAAAAATATAAATATTATTTTTACTAAAAGTTTAAATCAAAATAATTTCAAAATAATATGATTAATAAGTTAAGAATTGCAATTTTATTGAGAATTTGAAATGGAATTAAGCTATTAATTATTTGTATTAAGTGAGTTAAATAAGAAATAAAAATTGTTTCTTTCGAGAGGTTTTGAGGCAAATACTTTTTTGTCACATTAAATGAGTAATTTATAAAGGATAAATTTTGTTTAAAAATATTTCAATAAAAGTAAAATTAATAATAATACCGTTAATAATTTTAATCTCATTAGTTATTTTATATCTCATAATATTTACTGGCATTTCTAAATTAGATGATAAATCTATGAAAGTAACTAAAGCTAATAATATTATTAAAAATATGACAGAAAGTAGAATTGCAGAGAAAAATTACATAATAGAAGAGAATCAAAAATATGCTGATTATCTTAATAAGTTAATTAATGAAAATATTGAAACTGCAAAAGAACTTGAGTCAATTTTTTCCATAGAAAGTCATGAATTAGAAATGAAAAATATTAATGTCTCAATGAAAGATTATCTTAAAAATTTTAATGACTATGTTGAAATGAAAAAGGAATTGGATTTAGCTGAAAAAGAGATGATCAAAATAGCTAAAAAAGTTGAAGATCTTGCCAATAATGAAAAGAATGTACAGAAAAAACAAATGGAAGATTTAATTAATGAAAATGCTCCTTTAGAAAAAATTATCAACAAAATTGATAAATCATCTTTAACAGATGAAATTCTACTAGAATTAAAAGAAATTAGAATATCTGAAAAGAATTATATTAGAAGAGAAGATCAAATACATATTGATGATATTGACAAAAAAATAGCAAATGTAGCTCTTATAACAAACAAATTAAAGCTTGATTTTATAAATCCTAATAATAAAAAAATAGCGGATGATATTGATATTGCATTAAATGAGTATAAAAATTCATTTAATAAGCTTAGTGAATTAAAAGAAAAATCATTTAAACTTTCTAAAAACATGAATCAAGCAGCAGGAACGGCAGTGGATTTAGTTGAGAATATAGGAAATACTCATGAAAAAGATGCAGAAGAAATAAGAAATAATCTTAGAAAAATACTTCTTATGTCTTTTTTATTAGTTGCAGGAATAGTTGGATTTATTTGTGTTCTAATTGCAAAAAATATAGCAAATTTATTAAGTGCATTCCAAACAGGATTAATGGATTTTTTCAAATATATAAATCGTGAGAGCAAAGAAGCAAAATTAATAGAAATGAATTCAACAGATGAATTTGGAGTAATGGCTAAAGTAGTAAATGAAAATATTGAAAAAACAAAAAAGGGTATAGAAGAAGATAGAAGATTAATAAATGAGACAATTTCAGTATTAGGAGAGTTTGAACAAGGAGATTTAGTTCAAAGATTAGATATCAATGTTTCAAATCCAGAATTAATGCAATTAAAAGATGTATTAAATAAAATGGCAGATAACTTAGAAAATAATATAAATCATGTATTAAATATTGTAGAAGAATACACTTCTTATAATTATTTAAATAAAATATCAACAAAAGGTCTTAAAGAACATCTTCTAAAATTGGCTACGGGAGTAAATAATTTAGGTGATTCAATAACAGGAATGCTGATTGAAAATAAATGCAATGGATTAACTATTGATGATAGTTCTGATATGTTATTGATAAATGTAGATAAATTAAATCAAAATTCAAATGAAGCAGCAAGCTCATTAGAAGAAACAGCGGCAGCTCTAGAAGAAATTACAAGTAATATAAGAAGTAATACAGAAAATATAGCAAAAATGTCTCAACTATCTGTTGGCGTAACTAAGTCTGCAAATGATGGTGAATCTCTAGCGAATGATACAACTACTGCAATGGAAGAGATAAATGCTGAAGTTACAGCAATAAAAGAAGCAATAACTATAATTGATCAAATTGCATTTCAAACAAATATTCTTTCTTTAAATGCAGCAGTAGAAGCAGCAACAGCAGGAGAAGCAGGACGTGGATTTGCAGTAGTTGCAGCAGAAGTGCGAAATCTAGCAAATAGAAGTGCTGATGCTGCCCATGAGATAAAATCTTTAGTTGAAAATGCAACAAATAAAGCAAATGATGGAAAAAATATTGCAGGAGAGATGATAAAAGGATATAGACTTCTAAATGAGAATATTTTAGAAACAACAAACCTAATAGCAGATATTGAAAATGCATCTAAAGAGCAATTACTTGGAATAGAACAAATAAACGATGCTGTAAATCAGTTGGATCAGCAAACACAAAAAAATGCAAAAATAGCATCAGAGACACAAGATATATCAATCTTAACAGATCAACTTGCAAAATTAATTGTTAGTGATACAAATAAAAAACAGTTTAAAGGTAAAGATAGTGTTGACGCAAAAGAAATTAATATTGGTGGAGAAATTTATAAACCAAATAGAAATCAGATAAACAAAGAGATAATACAAGATAAAAAAAATAATGAAACAGATTGGGAGAGTTTTTAAAAGAGAGTATTAAAATAAAGAAAAAATGCTAATTCCTTTAGAGTTTGATATATTGTTATTATTTTATTTTTATTTTTAATAATAAAAGTAGAAAAAAGATACAATGAAAATAGCAAAAAGCTTAGAAATAATAGTATAAGTTAAATAGAATCTTATAATAAAAATATTTGTAATAATTGTGAAAATATTCTTAATTCTAAAGTAATTTATTATTGCGATTATATGCAAAGTATAAAGGAAAAGAAATGAAAAGAGATGTGATAATAATAGGTGGTGGAGTTGTAGGACTTATGACAGCTTATTCTTTACAAAAAGCTGGAAGAAGTGTAACAGTTATAGATGAAACAGATATAAGTGATAACACTTCTTTTGGGAATGCTGGTTTACTTTCAGCCTTTGATAAAACTCCATTATCAAATCCAGGTGTAGTTCTTGATACTCTTAAACTAATGATAAAAGGTGAATCACCTGTAAATATTCATCCAAAATTAGATTATAAACTCTTCCGTTGGCTTTTTAAATTTGTTCAAAGTGCAAATGAAGATAGATTAAAAAGAACCTTAGCCTTATTTGAAAAATATGGACAAATAACAATTGATAGATATAAACAGATGCAAATAGAGGATGGTTTGGATTTTGATTTTCACCATGATGGAATGCTTAGTGTTTTCACAGAAGAAAAAAGTTATGAAAAAAAACTTGCAAAATATAATTTTGTTGATAATGATAGATTTGAAATTTTTGATAATTCAAAAATAAAAGAGTATTTACCTTTAGGAAATGAAAAAATAAAAGGTGCAATACTATTTAAAAGAAATGCTCATTTTGATCCAAAAAGAGTAATGCTTGAAATGAAAAACTATTTATCAAAAAATGGTGTTGAATTTATTTTAAATGAAAGAATAAGTAACATCAAATTCAAAGATAAAAAAGTTGCAAGTATTAGTTCTGCTTTAAATACTTATGAGGCAGAAACTTACGTTTTATCTACAGGTTACCAAACTTTATTAGCTGATATTAGAAAAAAAGAACTTATGATGACTCCTGCAAAAGGTTATAGTATAACTTTTACTATGCCAAAAGAGTTAGAACCTAAAACTTCAACACTATTTGCTGATTTATTTATAGTTATGACTCCACGAAGAAATGATGTAAGAATTACTTCAAAACTAGAATTAGGTTCAACAGATCCAAGAGTTATAAAAGAACAAATAGAAAGCATAAAAGAAAATTTCAAAAAATATACAATTCCTTTTGAAATGGAAGATATTGTTGAATGGAGTGGATTTAGACCACTAACGCCAAATGATATGCCCTTAATTGGAAGAGATGAAGAGTACAAGAACTTAATCTACGGAATGGGCTTAGGATGGTTAGGAATGACATTTGCTCCAAGTGTAGGAGAAATCCTAAAAGATTTAATAATAAAAGATTCAGAAAACAAAAATAATGATGATATTTTACTTTTCTCAGGATTTTATCAAGGATAAGAATTATATTCTTATCCTTAATAAGAACTTATTATACTATCTAAACTACTGTAATCATCCTTTTAAAAAGGAAATAAAATTACCAACTTTTCATATGAAGCCCCATAATACTTGACATTTAACCACTATTGAGTTATAATCCGCGTCCACTAAATGTGGTTAGAGTGCATTTATGCGCATCTAACGAGTTCTTTAAAGGAAAAAAATGGAAAAGATTAGATTAAAGCTAAAAGCTTATGATCATAGAGTTTTAGACAGAAGTGTTGCTTCAATTGTTGAAGCCGTTAAAAGAACTGGTGCTGATTTAAGAGGTCCAATCCCTCTTCCTACAAAAATCAGAAGATATACAGTTATTAAAGGTCCTCACGTAAATAAGGATTCTAGAGAGCAATTTGAAATCAGAGTTCATTCAAGAATTATTGATATTATAGCTGCAACTCCAGATACTGTAGATTCGTTAATGAAACTTGACTTAGCTCCTGAAGTTGATGTTGAAGTTAGATCTATGGGTCAAGAATAAGAAGAAAGGGTAATATAGATGGAATTTATAGTTCAAAAAATCGGTATGAGTAGAACAGTTTCTGTTCCAAGTACTCCTGTTACACTTTTAAAAGTTCTTGATACTAAAGTGTGTGAAGTGACTGACGGTGTAGCAATTGTAGCTTATAGCAATGGTAAAAAATTTAACAAAGCTATCGAAGGTATACAAAAAAAATATAACTTATCTAAAGAGTTTAACAGATTTGCAACAATGACTGTAGCAAATGGTGAAGCTGGTGATTTAGATGTTTCTGGATTAGGTGAAGCACAAACGTTAAAAACAACTTTTAAAACAAAAGGTAGAGGGTTTACTGGAGCTGTTAAAAGATGGAATTTTGCGGGTGGTAGAGCATCACACGGTCACAGAATGGGTAGAAGAGTTGGTTCAATCGGTAACTGCGAATGGCCAGGAAGAGTTCAGCCAGGTAAAAAAATGCCAGGGCAATACGGAAATACAAATGTATCTGTGAAAAATGATGTTATTTCATTTGACGCTGAAACTGGAATTTTAGTTCTTAAAGGTTCAGTATCTGGTCCAAACGGAGCATTAGGAAAAGTAAAGGTTGCTAAATGAGCAAAGCAATAGTATTAAATGAAAAATTTGAAAATAGTGGTGAAGTAGTTTTACCAGCTAGTTATGAAGAAATTAACAAACATAATTTATATTTATATGTTAAATCTTACTTAGCGGCATTAAGATCAAATACAGCAAGAGCTAAAACAAGAGCAGAAGTAAGCGGTGGTGGTAAAAAACCTAAAGCTCAAAAAGGTTCTGGTGCAGCTAGATGGGGTTCAAAAAGATCTCCTTTATTCGTTGGTGGGGGTCAAGCATTTGGACCTACTAAAAGAAACTATAACCAAAAAGTTAACAAAAAACAAAAAGCATTAGCATTAAAATATGCTATCAATGCTCAAGCAAATAATAGTACTTTATTTGTTGTTGATTCAATTAAACTTGAGTCAGGAAAAACTAAAGAAGCAGTTGCAGTTTTAAGTAAAATAAACAAAAGAGATACATTAATCGTATGTGATACAATTGATGAGAAAACTTATTTAGCGTTTAGAAACATTAAAAACTGTTATATGGTTGAAAAGCAAGAAGTTAACGCTTATTTAATTGCTGCATACCACTCAGTACTTATTGAAAAATCAGTACTTGATGCATTAACAAAAGAGGCTTAAGATGGCAGATATTACAGATATTAAAGCAATATTATATACAGAAAAAACAATTGAGCTTCAAGAAAATGGTGTAATCGTTGTTCAAACTAGTCCAAGAATGACTAAAAACGGTTTAAAAGAAGTATTTAAAGAATATTTTGGAGTAACTCCTTCAAAAGTAAATTCTTTAAGACAAAATGGTAAAGTAAAAAGATTTAAAGGGAAAATAGGTAAAAGACCTGATTTCAAAAAATTCTATGTAACATTACCAGAGGGCGCAGCAATTGCGAACCTTTCAGCTTAAGGGGATTATAGATGGCAATTAAAAAATTTAGACCAATAACTCCTGCAAGAAGATTTATGTCTGTTATGGATACTTCAGATATTACTTCTAAACCAACTGTAAAATCTTTACTTGTAAGAGTAAAAGCAAACGCTGGTAGAAATAATAACGGTAGAATTACATCTAGACACAAAGAAGCAGGTGCTAAGAAATTATATAGAATTATTGATTTCAAAAGAGATAAATTCGGTGTTGAGGGTACAATTTCAACTGTTGAATACGATCCATATAGAAATTGTAGAATTTGTTTAGTTACTTACCTAGACGGTGATAAAAGATATATCATTCAACCATCTGGATTAAAAGTTGGAGATAAAGTACAAGCTGCTGAATCTGGACTTGATATTTTACCTGGTAATGCAATGAGATTATTAAGTATTCCTGTTGGAACAATGGTACATAATATTGAAATGAAACCAGGTAAAGGTGGACAAATCGCTAGATCTGCTGGTGGATATGCTCAAATTATGGGTAGAGAAGACAAGTATGTAATCATGAGATTACCATCTGGTGAAATGAGAAAAATTCTTGGTGTTTGTATAGCTACAATTGGTGTAGTTGGAAACGAAGATTTCTCAAACATGGTAGTTGGTAAAGCTGGTAGAAGTAGACACCTTGGTATTAGACCTCAAACTAGAGGTTCTGCAATGAACCCTATTGATCACCCACATGGTGGTGGTGAAGGTAAAACTAACTCTGGTAGACATCCTGTTACTCCATGGGGTATGCCAACTAAAGGTTATAAAACTAGAAAGAAAAAAGCTAGTGATAAACTAATCATTTCAAAAAGAAAGAAGTAAGGGTTTAAGATGGCAAGATCGATAAAAAAAGGTCCATTCGTAGACGCACACCTAATGAAGAAAGTTATCAAGGCTAATGAAGCTAATGATAAAAAACCAATTAAAACTTGGTCAAGAAGATCTACTGTATTACCAGATATGATCGGATTAACTTTCAATGTGCACAATGGAAGAAACTTCGTTCCAGTTAACGTTACTGAGAACCATGTTGGATATAAATTAGGTGAATTCGCACCAACTAGAACATTTAAGGGCCATAAAGGTTCTGTTCAAAGAAAGGCATAAGAATGGCTAAAGCAATATTAAAATTTATTAGACTTTCTCCAATTAAAGCTAGATTAATAGCTAGAGAAGTTCAAGGAATGAATGCAGAGTATGCAATCGCATCTTTACAATTTACTCCAAATAAAGCTGCTGGAATTATTTCAAAAGTTATAGCTTCAGCTGTAGCAAATGCAGGTTTAGATCCAGTTGACGCTGTTGTTGTATCTGCAAGGGTTGATAAAGGTCCAGTTCTTAAGAGATTTACTCCAAGAGCAAGAGGTTCTGCTTCTCCAAGACACAAACCAACTGCACATATTATGATTGAAGTAGCTGCTGCAACTAAAGGAGATAAGTAATGGGTCAAAAAGTTAATCCAATAGGTTTAAGATTAGGTATTAATAGAAATTGGGAATCAAGATGGTTTCCTAAATTTGAAACAATGCCAGCAAACGTTGCAGAAGATGACAAAATCAGAAAGTATGTTAAAAAAGAATTATACTATGCTGGAATTGCTCAAACTATCGTAGAAAGAACTGCAAAAAAAGTTAGAGTTACAGTTGTAGCTGCTAGACCTGGTATCATTATTGGTAAAAAAGGTGCAGACGTTGAAAAACTAAAAGATGCACTTTCTAAATTAGTTGGTAAAGAAATCGCTGTAAATATTAAAGAAGAGAGAAAACCTCAAACTTCTGCTCAATTATCTGCTGAAAACGTTGCTCAACAATTAGAAAGAAGAGTTGCATTCAGAAGAGCTATGAAAAGAGTTATGCAAAATGCATTAAAAGGTGGAGCAAAAGGTATTAAAGTATCTGTTTCTGGTAGACTTGGTGGAGCTGAAATGGCAAGAACTGAGTGGTACTTAGAAGGTAGAGTTCCTTTACATACTTTAAGAGCAAGAATTGATTATGGTTTTGCTGAAGCTCATACAACTTATGGTTGTATTGGTATCAAAGTTTGGATTTTCAAAGGTGAAGTATTAGCTAAAGGTATTCCAACTGAAAAAGCTGAAGACACTTCTTCTAAACCTAAAAGAAGACCAACTAAGAAAAGAGGTAAATAATTATGTTAATGCCTAAAAGAACGAAATTTAGAAAAATGATGAAAGGCCGAAATAGAGGTATGGCTCATAGAGGAAACTCTTTAGCATACGGAGATATCGGTATTAAAGCTGTAGAACACGGTAGAATTGATTCAAGACAAATTGAAGCATCAAGAATTGCGATGACTAGAAAAGTTAAGAGACAAGCAAAAGTTTGGATTATGGTATTCCCTGATAAACCACTTACTGCTAAACCATTAGAAACAAGAATGGGTAAAGGTAAAGGTTCTGTTGATAAATGGGTTATGAACATTAAGCCTGGAAGAATTTGTTTTGAAATGGCTGGAGTATCTGATGAATTAGCTAGAGAAGCTTTAACTTTAGCAATGCATAAGCTACCATTTAAAACTAAAATTGTAACAAGAGATAGCGAAAATGAACTATACTGATTTAAAAGACAAAAACTTGAATGAACTTCAAGCATTATTAAAAGAGAAAAAGGTGCTTCTTTTTGAATTAAAAGCTAAGCTAAAAACAATGCAGTTAACAAATACATCTGAATTAAGAGTGGCTAAAAAAGACATTGCTAAAATTCAAACAGCTATGACTGCTGCACAAGCTAACTAAGGATCTAAGTATGACACATAAAAGAGAGATTCAAGGTGTAGTGGTAAAAAACTCTGGAGACAAAACAGCATCTGTATTAGTTACAAGATCAGTTATGCATCCAAAATATCACAAAACTGTAAAAAGATTTAAAAAATATTTAGTACATGACGAAAGAAATGAATTAAATGTTGGAGATAGTGTTATCGCTGTTGAGTGTAGACCATTGTCAAAGACTAAATCTTTTAGATTAAAGACAATTGTAGCTACAGGAGTTAAATAATGATTCAAAGTTTTACAAGATTAAACGTAGCTGACAATACAGGTGCTAAAGAGATTATGTGTATCAAAGTTTTAGGTGGTTCTAAAAGAAGATATGCAACTGTTGGTGATGTTATTGTTGCTTCAGTTAAAAAAGCTCTACCAACTGGTAAGATCAAAAAAGGTCAAGTTGTTAAAGCAGTAGTTGTTAGAACTCATAAAGAAGTTCAAAGAGAAAATGGTTCATTAATTAGATTTGACGACAACGCAGCGGTTATTCTTGATGCAAAAAGAGAACCAGTTGGAACAAGAATCTTTGGACCAGTTGCTAGAGAAGTTAGATATTCAGGTTTCATGAAAATCGTTTCACTTGCACCGGAGGTATTATAATATGGCAATTAAATTAAAAATCAAAAAAGGTGATACTGTAAAAATTATCGCTGGAGATGACAAAGGTAAAACTGGAGAAGTTTTAAGAGTATTACCTTCTAAAAACAAAGTAATCGTAAAAGATTGTAAAGTTGCTAAAAAAACTGTTAAACCTGACCAAGAAAAAAATCCAGATGGTGGATTTATTAACAAAGAAATGCCAATTGACATTTCAAATGTAGCAAAAGTAGAAGGTGAGTAAGATGGCATCAAGATTATTTGAAAAATACAAATCAGAAATCAAACCAGTATTAGAAACTGAGTTTCCAAAAAATAAAACTTTAACTGCAAAGTTAGAAAAAGTTGTTATTTCTGTTGGTGCTGGTGAAGCGATGAAAGATTCTAAATTAATCCAAAATATTGAAGATACAATCTCTTTAATAGCTGGTCAAAGAGCTGTTAAAGTTATTGCTAAAAAATCTGTTGCAGGGTTTAAAGTTAGAGAAGGTATGCCAGTTGGTGTTAAAGTTACTTTAAGAGGTGAGCAAATGTATCATTTCTTAGATAAATTATGTAACGTTGCATTACCAAGAGTAAAAGACTTTAGAGGTCTTAACAAAAATGGTTTTGACGGTAGAGGAAACTTCAACTTTGGTTTAGATGAGCAATTAATGTTCCCAGAAGTTGTATATGATAATATCATTAAAACACATGGTATGAATATTTCAATTACTACTAGTTCAACTAATGATGCTGAATCATTCAGATTATTAGAATTAGTAGGAATTCCATTTACAAAAGGAAGAGCGTAATGGCAAAGAAATCTATGATCGCTAAACAACAAAGAACACCTAAGTTTGCAGTAAGAGCATACACAAGATGTTCTGTTTGTGGAAGACCTCACTCTGTATACAAAGATTTTGGTTTATGTAGAATTTGTTTAAGAAAAATGGCTAACGAAGGTTTATTACCTGGTGTTAGAAAAGCTAGTTGGTAGGAGAATTTAAGCTATGATGAATGATATAATCGCAGATGCTTTAACAAGAATTAGAAATGCTGCAATGAGAAAATTAGAAGTTGCAACATTATTACACTCAAATACTGTAGTAGGTGTTTTAAACGTTTTATTACAAAAAGAGTATATTGCTGGATTCAAAGTTATTGATGGACAAAACAATAAGAAAACAATTCAAGTTGAATTGAAATATGATGATAATGAGAAATCAGTAATCAATGAAATCACAAGAGTTTCTAAACCAGGAAGAAGAGTTTATAAAAACGCTTCTGAAATTAAAAACTTTAAAAATGGGTACGGTACTATTATCGTTTCAACTAACAAAGGTGTAATTGCTAATGATGAAGCATTTGCTGCTAATGTTGGTGGTGAAGTACTTTGTACTGTATGGTAGGAGAGAGTAATGTCTAGAATTGGAAAAAAACCTATCGCAATCCCAGCTGGGATTGAAGTAACAGTAAATGGTTCTATCATTTCTGTTAAAAAAGGGAACAATGTTTCTACTATTGAAACACACGGAAGAGTTGGAATCGAAATAGCAGATGGTCAAGTTGTATTAACTAGAAATGGTGAAACAAAAGAGTCTTCTGCATTTTGGGGAACTTATAGAGCTTTAACTGCTAATGCAATCAATGGTCTTACTGTAGGATTTAGTAAATCTTTAGAGATCAATGGTGTTGGTTACAGAGCTGCTGTAAAAGGTGAAGTTTTAGAACTACAATTAGGTTATTCTCATCCTATTAACTATGAAATCCCTGCTGGATTAGAAGTTACTGTTGAAAAAAACTTAATTCATGTAAAAGGTGCTGACAAACAACAAGTTGGTCAAGCTGCTGCAATTATTAGAGGCTTTAGAAAACCAGAACCGTACAAAGGTAAAGGTGTTAAATATACTGATGAGAAAATCATCAGAAAAGCCGGAAAAACTTCTAAGAAGTAAGGTGTAACTATGAGTAGAATTAAAGATTTAGCAAAAAAAAATGCGTTAAGAATCAAAAGAAAAAAAAGAGTTAGAGGTTCAATTTTTGGTACAGCTGAAAAGCCAAGAGTATCAATTTTCAAATCTAACAAATACGTTAGTGCACAAGCTATTAATGATGTTGAAGGTGTAACTTTAGCAGCAGTTAGCTCAAAAGCTATGGGTTTAAATGTGAATAAAGAAAATGCAGTAAAAGTAGCAGCACAACTTGCTGAGAACTTAAAAGCAGCTGGAATTGAATCAGTTGTTTATGACAGAAATGGTTATCTTTATCATGGTGTTGTAGCAGCATTTGCTGACGCATTAAGAGAAAATGGTATCAAATTATAAGGGTTAATGATGGCAGTAAATAGAGAAGACTTTCAAGAAGCAATCGTTAAAATCGGAAGAGTAACAAAAGTTGTAAAGGGTGGTAGAAGATTCAGATTTACAGCTTTAGTTGTTGTTGGTGATAAAAACGGTACAGTAGGATTTGGAACTGGTAAAGCTAAAGAGGTTCCTGATGCAATTAAAAAAGCATTAGATGACGCATTCAAAAGCTTAGTTACTGTTTCTATTAAAGGAACTACAATCGCACATGATATTGAACATAAATATAATGCAAGTAAAATATTATTAAAACCAGCATCTGAGGGTACTGGACTTATCGCTGGAGGAGCTGCAAGACCTGTTCTTGAGCTTTCTGGAGTTAAAGATATTATTGCAAAATCTTTAGGTTCAAATAATCCAAACAACCTTGTACAAGCTACTGTTGAAGCATTAGCTAAGATTAAAGGATAGAAATTATGGAATTAAATAACTTACAACCAGCAGCTGGTAGTACAAAAAATACTAAAAGAATTGGTAGAGGTCAAGGTAGCGGTACTGGTAAAACAGCTGGAAAAGGTAACAAAGGTCAAAAAGCTAGATCTGGTTATAAAATCAAAAGAGGTTTTGAAGGTGGTCAACAACCACTTTACAAAAGACTTCCTAAAGTTGGATTCTTTTCAAGAACAGTTAAACCATACTCTATCAATGTAGATAAAGTATCTCAAATTGCAACACTTGATGAAATTACACTTGATTCTATTAAATCTGTGTACAAATTATCAAAATCAGTTGAAAAAGTTAAATTAATTGGTTCAACTGCAAAAGATTTAGTAGCTAAGATTAAAGACGAAAACGTTACAACTACTGGAAAATAACCATGAGTAAAGATCTAATAAATAAGATTCTTATTACATTAGGCTTTATTTTTCTTTACAGATTACTGGCATACGTGCCAGTACCTGGAGTTAATATTGACGTAGTTAAAGAATTTTTCGACTCAAATGCTAACAATGCATTAGGTCTTGTAAATATGTTTAGTGGTAATGCAGTTGAAAGACTAAGTATTATTTCACTAGGAATTATGCCTTACATTACTGCTTCAATTATTATGGAGCTTCTAGCAGCAACTTTCCCAGCACTTGGTAAAATGAAAAAAGAAAGAGATGGAATGCAAAAATATATGCAGATCATCAGATATACAACAATTGTTATTACATTAATTCAATCTATTGGTGTTTCAGTTGGTCTTAATTCATTAACAGGGCAGAATGGACAAAGTGCTATTTCAATCGATATGAATACATTTATTGCTGTTTCTGCAATTTCAATGTTAACTGGTACTATGCTTTTAATGTGGATTGGTGAACAAATCACACAAAAAGGTATTGGAAATGGTATTTCATTAATTATTTTTGCTGGTATTGTTTCTGCAATCCCTCATGCAATTGGTGGAACTGTTGAATTAGTTAATAATGGACAAATGAATTTCTTAACAGTAATTGCAATATTAGTTATTATTATGGCAACTGTTGGGGCAATTATTTATGTAGAATTAGGTGAAAGAAGAGTTCCTGTTTCATATTCTAGAAAAGTAATGATGGAAAATCAGAAAAAAAGAGTTATGAACTATATTCCTATTAAAGTGAATTTAAGTGGAGTAATTCCAGCGATTTTTGCTAGTGCTATTTTAATGTTCCCTGCAACTGTATTACATGGAAGTCAAAATAAATATTTAGTTATGATTGCTGATTATTTAAGTCCTACTTCATATACTTTTAACTTATTTATGTTTTTATTTGTAGTTTTCTTTGCATTTTTTTATGCATCAATTACATTTAATGCAAAAGATATTTCAGAAAACTTAAAAAAACAAGGTGGATTTATTCCAGGTGTAAGACCAGGAGCAAGTACAGCTGAATTTTTAAATGAAGTAGCCAGTAGATTAACTTTTTGGGGTGCGATTTACATGGGATTAATTTCAACTTTACCTTGGCTTGTTGTAAAAGCTATGGGTGTACCTTTCTATTTTGGAGGGGTTGCTGTACTAATTGTTGTACAAGTTGCTATTGATACTATGAGAAAAATTGAAGCTCAACAATATATGAATAAATATCAAACACTAAGTGCGGTTGGACTATAAAAATGGCAATCCCATTAAGAAAACCAAACGAAATAGAAAAACTTCGAACTGCAAACATTGCTGTTGCTAAAACATTAAATTATTTAAAAGATTCAGTTAAACCTGGAATGACTTTGAAAGAAGTTAATCTTTTAGGTGAAAAATTTATTGCTAGTTTAGGTGCTAGACCAGCATTTAAAGGTTTATATGGTTTCCCAGCAGGTGTTTGTACTTCATTAAATGAAGTTATTATTCATGGAATTCCTAGTGATGTTGTTTTGAAAGAAGGCGACATCCTTGGTTTAGATATTGGTACAGAGATTGACGGTTGGTATGGTGATTCTGCTATAACAATGCCTATTGGAAAAATTTCAAAAGCTGATGAAGATTTAATTGCTTGTTCAAAAGATGCTTTATACTATGCAATAGATATTATTCAAGAAGGTATGCGATTTAAAGAGTTATCAAAGGCTATCGAAGATTTTATTGTCTCAAGAGGATATCAACCACTTGTAAGATTTTGTGGTCATGGTATTGGAAGAAAGCCTCATGAAGAACCAGAAATTCCTAATTACTTAGAAAATGGAAATGCAAAATCTGGTCCAAAAATAAAAAATGGAATGGTATTTTGTATTGAACCTATGATTTGCTCAAAAGACAGAAATCCTGTTATTTTGGAAAATGGTTGGGACGTTGTGTCAGCTGATGGGCTACGAGGTAGTCATTATGAACACACAGTTGCTGTAATTAATGGAAAAGCAGTTATTTTAAGTAATTCGGAAGATTAAGGGAGATAAAAAGTGGCAAAAGATGATGTAATAGTAATTGATGGAAAAGTAATTGAAGCTTTACCAAATGCTATGTTTAGAGTTGAATTGGATAATGGACATGTAGTTTTATGTCATATCTCTGGAAAAATGAGAATGCACTACATTAAAATTTTACCAAATGATACTGTAAAGGTAGAAATAACACCTTATTCGTTAGATAAAGGTAGAATCACACACAGATATAAATAAGCATATTTATATCAAATTAAATAAGGAATTTTTTCCTTATTTATTCTTCAAACAATCTAGAAACTTTCATTCAAAACTTTTAAATATAAAAAACTATGAAGCCCAAACATATAATATTTCGCACACTTTAAAAAAGTTATACTACACATTTAGCTCCATAACTTTACATACTAATTAATTCTATTTTTTGTTATATCAATCTCTTTTTCAATTAATTCTTTTTGTTCAATCAATAATTCTAAATGTTTTTTTAATATTTCTCTATCTTTATAAGATTCAATTATAAAGTCATAAAGTTTTGGTCTGTTTTTTTTCCAATTATGTAAAGTTGTCTTATTTACATCTAAATCAAATTCTAGTTTTCTTAAACTAGGTGCAGTCATTTTAGTTCCTATTTTAAACTATTCTGCTATTTTATAAAATATTGGAACAAAAGTCAAGTATTATTATTAAATTGTTCTAATTATTGGAACAAATAATTGTTCAAGAAAGATTTATGTACAATTTCACATGACAAAATTAGTAAAAAATCGTGTGTTAAAACATTTAAATTATTTAAAATCATTCGGTTATGAGTATCATGAACATTTAGATTTTTTTTCAACTAACATAAAAAATGTAAAATTACCTAATAATATAAGTGATTTAGGCGTTAGTGTTAATCACTGTTATTTATGTGAACTTTCAAAATGTCGAAAAAATGTCTTATTTGGTTATGGTAATATTAATTCTGATCTTATGTTTATAGGTGATGAGCCAAGTAATAGTGAAGATGAGTTAGGTTTACATTATGTTGGCAAAAGTGGTGAATTACTTATAAAAATGATTGAGAATGTTTTAAATGTAACTAAAGAAGATGTTTATTTCACAACTTTAGTTAAATGTAAAAGCTTAAATGGTTTAAATAATACGATTGTTGATACATGTCATGATTATTTACTAAAACAAATTGAGTTGATAAAACCCAAATTGATTGTTGCGCTTGGAGAAAAAACTTATTCGTACTTATTAAAAAATAGTGATAATTTTTCTCAGATTAGAGGAAAAGAATTAGTTTTTAACACAATACCGTTAATTACTACATATTCACCAACTTTTTTATTAAGGAATCCTTCTTTTAAAAAAGATGCATATTATGATATGCTAAAAATAAAAAATTACATGGAGAGTTTAAATTGAAGCAAATAATTGCCCTAATGGTACTTATATTTCTATTTTTTGGTTGTACCCCAAAACAAACTGTACAATTGAAAATGCCAGGTAACCATAAAATGGTTGCACAACCAGCAAAAAAAGATATTGTTGATGAAGATAAAAAAACAGTTGTTCAAGAACTTGAACCAATGGATATTATTGAATCAAATGGTAAAGATAAACCAGTTCAGTATGAAGTAGCTCCAATTATTGAAGGTGATAAAATCGAGAACCAAAGTACAACTCCTGGTTCTAGCGAAAATCAAATTCAGATTGATCCTACAAAAGTAAAAATGAAAGTTGCATTCATTTACCCATCATCTTTAGTTTCGAAATATGCAAAATCGTCGATAAATACCATTTCAGGGTATTTATCGCATCAAAATGCTGATTATGACCTTGTTGTAATTGACACTGAAAATGAAAATGTGGATAAAATTAATGCTGCTTTTCAAAAAGTAAGAGATGCAAATATAACAAATGTAATTGCACTTTTTACTCCAAGTTCAGTTAATACTTTAAATAATGTTGTTTCAAATGATTTAAAAGTTTATTTACCGTTAATTGAAAAAAATGATATTGCGACAAATAATCAAAGCTTAATTTTTGGTTCTATTTCATATGATGATCAAATTAAGAAATTAATGCAATATTCAAATGAAAACAATGTAATGTTTTATCAAGATACTTATTTAAGTTCTAAATTAAAAAGAACTTATGATGCTTTAGTTTATGATACAAGATTAAAAAGGGAAATAGATAAAAATGAAAAAAACTTTAAAAATATCGTAACTGATTCAAGATTAAGAAATTCAACACTATTTTTAAATACTGACATTGTAAAAACATCATTAATTTTATCTCAATTAAGTTCTTATGATATTTATCCAAAAGTTGTTTTTTCAACACAACTAAATTACGACCCTTTATTAATGACATTAACACAAGATAAAGATAGAGATAGATTAATTGTGGCCAATTCAATTGATGTTGTTGATAAAGAGTTAAGAGATGATATCGCAACTTTAGGTGGAAATATTGTATATGAGTGGGTTGATTATTCAACTCTTGTTGGGATAAATTATTTATATTATGGACAAAACTCAAGTTTAGTTCCTACAAAAATCGAAAATAATCAAGCAATCTATACTCCAAGACTATTTAAAAGTACTGCGTATGGCTTTTTAGAAATTAAGTAAAATTTAGATAAAATCGCGAATATTTATAGAAATGGAGTTAGAATTGAGAACACATTATTGTACAGATGTAACTGAAGCAAAAATTGGTGAAACTGTAACTGTTGCTGGTTGGGTAAACAGTAGACGTGACCACGGTGGAATTATATTTATAGATTTAAGAGATAAAAGTGGATTAGTTCAACTAGTAGCAGATCCAAGTGATAGTAAAGATGCGTTAGCAATTGCAGAAACTGTAAGAGATGAATATGTTTTAATTGCAACTGGACTTGTAAGAGCAAGAGGTGAGGGACTTGAAAATCCAAATCTAAAAACTGGTAAAATCGAAATTGTATTAAAAGATTTAGTAATTGAAAATAGATCAAAACCAATGCCTTTTGATATTAATGATGAAAAAGTTAATGATGAAATTAAATTAAGAAATAGATTTTTAGAATTAAGAAGTAGAAAATCATTTGAAATTTTCCAATTAAGAAGTAAAGCAACTATTCAAGTTCGAAATACTTTAGATGAATTAGGATTTTTAGATGTTGAAACTCCAATCTTAACTAAATCAACTCCAGAAGGTGCAAGAGATTATTTGGTTCCATCAAGAGTTCATCCTGGTGAATTTTATGCATTACCACAATCTCCACAATTATTTAAACAACTTTTAATGGTTGCAGGATTTGATAAATATTTCCAAATTGCAAAATGTTTCAGAGATGAAGATTTAAGAGCTGATAGACAACCTGAATTTACTCAAATAGACGTTGAAATGTCATTTTGTACACAAGAAGATGTTATAAAAGTTGCTGAGAGATTAATTTATGATGTATTTACAAAATGTGGAAAAACAATTCCATCAACATTTAAAAGAATGAAATACTCAGAAGCTATGGAAAAATATGGTTCAGACAAACCTGATTTAAGAATTGATATGCCACTTGTTGATGTTATTGATATTTTCGCAAACTCAACAAACGAAATTTTTGCAGAAATTGCAAAAGACAAAAAAAACAACAGAATCAAAGCTTTAAAATGTAAAAACGGAGATAATATCTTCTCTAAAAGACAAATGAAAGGTTTTGAAGATTATGTTAGAAAATTTGGAGCTAAAGGTTTAGGTTACTTCCAAATGAAAGAAGATGGATTAAAAGGTCCATTAACTAAATTCTTCTCTGAATCTGATTTAGAAGAAATCGTAAAAGTAACTGAACTTGAAGTTGGTGACGTTGTATTCTTTGGAGCGGGAGCTAAAAAAGTAGTTTGGGATTATATGGGAAGATTTAGATTATTCCTAGCTGCTGAAATGGATATTGTTCCAGCTGATGCTTTAGAATTTTTATGGGTTGTTGATTTCCCAATGTTCGAAGTTGAAGATGGAAGAACAAAAGCTTTACACCATCCATTTACAATGCCAAAATCACTTGAAGATACTTCTGATTTAGAAGCTATTGAATCAATTGCTTATGATATTGTTTTAAATGGTACAGAGCTTGGTGGTGGAAGTATTAGAATTCATAAAGAAGAGATTCAATCAAAAGTATTTAAACTTATGGGAATTTCAGACGAAGAAGCAAGAGAGAAATTTGGTTTCTTACTTGATGCACTTCAATATGGAGCACCATCACATGGTGGATTTGCTTTAGGACTTGATAGAATGATAATGTTATTAGCAGGAACTGATTCAATCAGAGATGTAATAGCATTTCCAAAAACTCAAAAAGCTCAATGTTTATTAACTCAAGCTCCATCAAGCGTTGATGAAGAGCAATTAAAAGAGTTAGGTATTAGATTAAGAAAAACTGTTACTGATTTATAATTGTTAAGCAACAAATTAGTGGAAAGAATTAAATGATAAAAATATTTTTCATATTGTTTTTTCCGCTTTTTGTTTTTTCAAAAACTTTCACACTTACTTATTTTCCTTTAGAAACTTATCTTATAAATAAAATAGCAAAAAATGAACTTAAAAATAGAGAAATTTCAAGAAAGTATACAGATACTTTTGTTCAATTACCTAAATCAGAAATTTCAAGATTAGCAAATGCAAAAGTATTTTTTCATTTAGGATTAGATATTGAAAAAGAATATGCAGAAATTTTATTAAAACAAAACCCTAATATAATAGTTGTAGATTTATCATTAAATGTAAAAAAAATAGATAATAATCCATATATTTGGACTGATCCTCTTAATTTACGAATTATTGCAAAAAATATGTATGACACTTTTGTAAAATATGATAAAAGCAAAGAAAACTATTACAAAGTTAATTATCAAAATTTTCTTGATGAAATTGACCAAACATTTTTAAAAATAAAACTAAAATTAGATAAAAGTGAAATAGAGAGTATTTATGTTTTTGATGATTATTGGGAATATTTTGCAAAAAGATTTGTAATAAAAACAATTCATAGAGAAAAGAGATATTTAAATATTTCAGAAATCCCACAATTAATAGAATTCTCAAAAGAAAAGAACATAAATAAATTATTATCTACAAATGAAGAGAATAAAGACTTTATAATTTCATTAACTAATAATTTAAATATAAAAGCAGTTGAAAGCGATATATTTGATGATAAATGGCAAACAAATCTTTTAGAATTAGCTCAAAATATTACAAAATAGAAAACAACAAAAATTATTTTTTACAATAGTATATTTTATATACATCTGTATATAGATTTAAAATTTTTAATAACATATAATAATTCCTAAGATACTAAAAGATTAGGAATAATTATGTCAAATAATATTAACTATAAAGGTATAAATGTAAAAAAAGAGTTGTACCCGATTATCAAATATATTGAAGATGTGGATAAATATAAAGATGAATTAGGTAGATTAAGCTCTTCTTGGGATATGTTAGCACTTTTAGGACAACTAGGTGATATAAATATTGATATTGGGAAAACAAAAGAGAATTTTTTAAATTTAACTTCAACACTTTTAAATCATTTAAGCGAACAACAAATCAAAAAAGTTACTCAAGAAATGAAATTTAAAGCAAGTGTAACTATTGATATTCTAATTAGAAACCTTTTTGAAAGAACAGCTGATATTGGATTTTTAGCTACAGATGATGATATTAGAACTTTTATTCAAACTTATGTTTCAAAATATAATGATGAGAGTTTGATTCTACGACAAAATATGCAAAAGAGATTTAAAGAATATGTATCAAAATATTCTGTTTATTTTGATATTGTTTTACTTGATACTCATGGAAAAGTATTAGTACGATTAAATGATGATATAAAAACTGAAAAAGTTGAGTTATCGTTTGTTCAGAAAATTCTTAATTCAAATGAAGATTTTGTTGAAACATACAAATATCACGATTTTATTCCTCAATATAAAAAATCACTTGTTTATTCATATAAAGTTACAAAAACAAATGATTCAAATTCGGATATTTTAGGAGTTTTATCTCTTTGTTTTAGATTTACAGATGAAATGAATGGAATTTTCAATAATTTGGTTGATGTAAAAAATAAAGAGTGTTTAACTATTTTAGATGAAGATGGTTTTGTAATTGCTTCTAGTGATAAAGATCATATTAGATTAGGGGTAAAATTACCTATCGTTTTAAATGAAAATTATAAAATCGTATCTTTTGCAGGTAGAGATTATTTAGCAAAAACTTGTAAAACCAATGGTTATCAAGGATTTTATGGACTTAAATGGTATGGACATATTATGATTCCTTTAGATTATGTTTTTTTAAGTGATGAATATAATAGTATAGATGTAGATTATCATGTAATAAACTCTATGATGGATAATGAACAACATTTTTCAAAAGAGTTAAAAGAAGTTTTTTATAAAAGTAAAACTATTCAAGATAATTTAGCTCGTGTAATTTGGAATGGAAATATTGCACAAAGCAAATTAAATTCAGTAAATAGGGAATTTTCTAAATCACTTTTAAATGAAATTGGAGTAACTGGAAATAAAGCTAATTCATCTTTAAGTAATCTAAATCAAACAATTATTACTTCAATTTTAAAAGACAGTGAATTTTTATCTTCACTTTCTATTGATATTATGGATAGAAATTTATATGAAAGAGCAAATGATTGTAGATGGTGGGCATTAACTTCATATTTTAAAGAAGCCTTTGATGATTATGCAACTTTAACTGATAAAAAAGATGAAATAAGTAGTATTTTACATTATATAAATGGATTATATACAGTTTATACAAATATTTTAGTTTATGATAAAAATGCAAAGGTAATTGCTGTATCAAATAGAAATTATGAATATTTAATTGGAAAAGTTCTAACACAAGATTGGGTTGAAAAATCTTTAAAATTAAATGATACTTCAAAATATTGTGTTTCAAAATTTGAAAAATCGCCACTTTATGAAAATGAATCAACATATATTTATAGCAGTGCAATAAGATCATTTAAAGATGAAAAAATAATTACTGGTGGAATTGCAGTTGTATTTGATTCAAATCCTCAATTTAATGCAATGCTTGATGAAAGTTTGCCACATGATATAGATGGTAAAAAAATTTCAGGTGTTTTTGCAATTTTTGCAAATAAAGATAAACAAATTATTTCATCGACAAATAGTAGTTTTGTGGTTGATAGTTATTTAAATTTAGATGATAAATTTTTCACTTTAAAAAATGCTCAACAAACAAGTCAAATAATTGAATTAAATAATGATTATTATGCAGTTGGAGTTAAGTGCTCAAATGGTTATCGAGAATACAAAAGTAGGGTCGATGATTATAAAAATGATGTTTTGTGTTTTGTATTTATTTATATTGGTAAAAAAGGGTGTAATGTATTTTTGGATAGCTCAAAATCAAAGTTTTCATCTACTTCAAAATCAAAATATACTTCAACAAGTATAGAATTAGCAACATTCTATTTAGGAAAAAAACTTTTAGCAGTAAATGCAAAAAATGTAATAGAATCAACAGGTATTGAAGAATTAGAAGCATCAATTGATATGGATAAAAAGAATCATTTTAAAGGAATGGTTTTATATAAAGATAAACTTGTTGCTGTTTTAGATATTAGAGATTTTGTAAATGAAGAAATCACAGATGAAAAACTAACAAATATAATTTTAGTTGAATACGATAAAGATAATATTGAACATTGTGTTGGAATTTTAGTCTCTTCTTTAGAAACAGTAAGTATTGTAGAAGAAAAATCAATCCAACATATTCAAAATCATTTCTTAGGAACTGGAACTTTAGTTGAAAGTATTGTTGAAATAAATGACTTAGAAGTTTCAAAAGTTGCAATGGTTTTAGATATCAAAAAAATAGATGAAAATCTAACAAAAAGAATTTAAATTCTCTTATAGTAGGGGTTAAAATATATTTGGGCACAATACGAAAAAACTAATATATTTTAAAGAAGAAAAAATGAGTAATATTAATAAACCAAACAAATTTTTACCTACAACTAAAAAAGAGATGCAAGAGAGGGGATGGGATGAACTAGATGTTATCCTAATTACAGGAGATGCCTATATTGATTCCCCATTTATGGGAATAGCAGTTGTTGGACGAATCCTTGAAGATATAGGTCTTCGTGTGGGAATTATCGGTCAACCAGATGTAAATAGTGATGTTGATGTCAAAAGATTAGGTGAACCAAAACTATTTTGGGGAGTAAGTGGTGGAAGTATTGATTCAATGGTTTCAAACTACACAGCAACTAAAAAGTTCAGAAATAGTGATGATTACACTCCAGGTGGTCAAAATAACAAAAGACCAGACAGAGCTACTTTAGTTTATACAAATCTAATAAGAAGATATTTTAAAAATACAGTTCCTATTGTTCTTGGAGGAATTGAAGCTAGTTTACGAAGACTTACACACTATGATTATTGGACAAATAAATTAAGAAAACCAATATTATTTGATACAAAAGCAGATTATATGGTTTATGGAATGGGTGAACAAGCTATTATTGATTTAGGAAATTACCTAAAAGAAGGGAAAGACCCCCGAACTATTAGAGGACTTTGTTATATTGCAAAAGAAGCTCCAACAGAAGAGTCATTTTTAGAGATTCCATCACACGATGAATGTTTAAAAGATAAAGAGAAATATATAGATTTATTCAAAGCATTTTATGATAATAATGACCCTATTTATTCAAAAGGTTTATATCAAGAAGTTGATGGCAGATTTCTAATTCAAAATCCACCAAGCCGTCATATGGAAGAAGAAGAGATGGATAAAATCGCTTCATATCCATATCAAAGGGATGCCCATCCATATAATGCAAAAGATGGAAAAGTTAAATGTCTTGAAACTATTAAATTTTCTATTATGACACATCATGGATGTTGGGGAGAGTGTAACTTCTGTGCGATTGCAGCCCATCAAGGCAGAACTATAAGAACAAGAAGTGAAAAAAATATTTTAGCTGAAGCAAAACACTTTACAACAATGAAAGATTTTAAAGGAATCATTTCAGATGTTGGTGGACCAACTGCCAATATGTATGGTTATGAGTGCGTTAAAAAGATAAATCTAGGAACCTGTGTAGAAAACAAAAGATGTGTAGATGCCCATAGACTTTGCCGAACTATGAAAGTTGACCACAGCAGAAACATAAAACTTTTAAAAGATATAAGAGCAGTTCCTGGTATTAAAAAAGCCTTTGTTGCTTCTGGTGTACGATATGACTTGATAACAGCTGATAAAAAACATGGATATGAATATCTAAAAGAGATGGTAGACCATCATATTTCTGGTCAAATGAAAGTTGCTCCTGAACATACAAACGATGAAGTTTTACATCATATGGGAAAACCAGGGAAACAAACACTGATTGATTTTAAAGCTATGTATGACAGACTTAATAAAGAGTCAGGGAAACAACAGTTTTTAACATATTATTTGATTGCAGCCCATCCTGGATGCGAAGAAAAGCATATGCATGAGTTAAAACAATTTACAACCCATGAATTAAAAATGAATCCAGAACAAGCTCAAGTTTTCACACCAACTCCTGGAACGTATTCAGCAGTTATGTATTACACAGAACTTGACCCATTTACAAAGAAAAAAATCTTTGTTGAAAAAGATCAAAGAAGAAAAGAGAAACAAAAAGAGATTGTTGTTGCAAAAAATCAATTTGCAGGGAAAAATAAAAAAACTTCAAGTTCTGGAATGCAAGGTTAATTATGGATTTATCAATATATGCAAATGAATTTTTAGTTTTATCAATAGCAATGTTTTTTGCTTTACTTTCACCCGGTCCTGATTTTGCAATGATTGTAAAACAAAGTGTTAGTTATGGACGAAGAGCCTCAATATTCACAAGTATTGGAATTGGTTTGGGGATTTCAGTTCATATTATTTACACACTTTTAGGAATCGGACTTATTATTTCAAAATCTATAATTTTATTTAATATAATTAAGTATCTTGGTGCAGCTTATTTAATCTATATTGGTTATAGAAGTTTAAAATCAAAAGGTATAAATCTTCAAACTAATGAACAAAATAAAATGGAAAAAATTAGTGATTTTAAATCTTTTTATTTAGGTTTTTTATGTAATGCTTTAAATCCAAAGGCAACTTTATTTTTCGTATCAATGTTTACTGTAGTAATAAGTCATGATACTCCATTAAATATTCAAGCTTTTTATGGTTTATTTTGTATTTTAGCTACGATATGTTGGTTTATATTTTTATCTCTAATTTTAAGTCAGGCAAAAATAAAGAATTTTCTTAATTCATTTGGAAAATGGTTTGATAGAACTGTTGGTGTAGTTTTAATTTCATTAGGTATTAAAGTTGCATTAAGTAAATAATCTTTATTTAATTAAGATATAAAAAAAGGGCAACTATTATAATAGTTGCCCTTTTTTATTTTTGTAAAAAAGATTTATGAAAGTGAAGCCATCATATCTGCTGTAACTTCTGAAACATCTTTTGTTCCATCAAGTTCCATAAATACACCCATTTTTGTATAAAAATCAATTAATGGTGCAGTTTGTGTATGGTATGCGTCAAGTCTGCTAATTACAGTTTCAGCATTATCATCTTTTCTGATAATTAATTCACCACCACAGTAGTCACATTCATTTTCTTTTTTAGATGGATTAAATTCAACATGGAAAGATGCTCCACATTTTGAACAAACTCTTCTTCCTGTAATTCTTCCAACGATTAATTCATCTGGAACATTTAAAGAGATTACTTTATCTAAAGAGATTCCCATATTTGACATTAATTCACTTAAAGCCTCTGCTTGTGCTAGGGTTCTTGGAAATCCATCAAGAATGAAACCATCTTTACAGTCAGACTCAGCTAGTCTGTCTTTGATAATACCAATAATAGTTGAATCTGGTACTAATTTTCCATCATCCATGAATTTTTTTGCTTCCATTCCCATGTCTGTTTTATCTGCAATTGCAGCTCTTAAAATATCACCTGTTGAGATTTGAGGAATATTATATTTTTCAATTAGAAATTTTGCTTGAGTTCCTTTACCAGCTCCTGGTGCTCCAAATAGCATTAAATTCATATTTTTCTTCCTTAGTTTTTTCGTATTGTATAGAAAAAGGTTTTAATAGTACATAAGGTTTTAATTCTACATGGAGAATTTAAATGATTTTTGATACAATTACGCCTTGTAAATTCAAAAGGGCATAAATGAAAAAATTATTTTTAATTATTGGAGCACCTGGAAGTGGTAAAACTACAGATGCAGAATTAATTGCAACAAAACATAATAATATCACTCATTATTCAACTGGAGATATGTTTAGAGCTGAAGTTTCAAGCGGATCACAAAGAGGTGAAATAATCAATACTTATATTAGTGCAGGTAACATTGTACCAATTGATATTGCGATAGAAACAATTTTAGGAGCCATTAAAAATGCCTCAACAGATATTGTAATTATTGATGGATATCCAAGAAGTGTTGAGCAAATGGTTGAATTAGATAAATATTTATCAAATGAATCAGAAGTAAAATTAGTTAATTGTATTGAAGTAAAAGTTTGTGAAGAAGTAGCGCGTGATAGAGTTTTAGGACGAGCACGAGGTACAGATGATAGTGTTGAAGTATTCAATAATAGAATGAGAGTTTATACTGAGCCATTGGCGCAAATTCAAGAGTTTTATTCAGCAAAAAAATTATTAAAAAAAATAAATGGTGAAAGAACTATTGAAAAAATTGTAACTGAAATGGATAAATATATCCAATCAAAAATCTAAGTTATGCTTGAAAAAAAAGTTAATTTTTATAGCGTAATAATTGGAACTGAACTTTTAAATGGACGTAGGGCTGATGCCCATTTTACATTTCTAAACCAACAGCTTTTATCACGAGGTTGGGAACATAAAGCCTCTTTTGTAATTGAAGATGATCCAAAACTTATGTTTAATATTTTTAATCTTATAAAAGCTGACCCAGATTCTGTGATGTTTTGTTTTGGTGGGATTGGAGCAACTCCTGATGATTACACAAGACAAACGGCAGCTAGGGCTTTCACAGATTATAAAATGGAATTTCACGAAGAAGCAAAAAATAGAATTATAAATCAATTTGGAGAAGATTCTTATCCTCACAGAATAAATATGGCGTATTTGCCAAAAAATGCAAAACTTCTTACAAATATAGTAAATAATGTAGCAGGATTTTACCTAGAAGATAGATTTTTCTTCACTCCGGGATTTCCATCTATGAGCCAAGCAATGGTTGTTGAAGCTTTAGATACTTTATATCCAAAATCACAAGAGAAATATAGATGTGTAATGACTATTGATTGTAGTGAAAATGATTTAATTGACACTATGAAAAAAATGCCTAAACATTTAGATTTTGCATCTTTGCCTAGATTTATAGGTGAGACTAGAAAAGTAGTAATTAGTCTTGCTGGATATGATAAAGATGAGGTTGATAAATATTTTCAGCTGTTTGTTGATTTTTGTGAAAGTAGTAAAAAAGAGTATATTTTAAAAGATATAAATATTTAGAGCCTATTTAGTAGGCTCATTATAATCCCCAATTTTAAAACCTTCATCTTTTGGATATTTAAATAAATTATAATCATTCCATACTTTTACGCAAAGTTTGTCTTTTCTATTAAAACCATCTTTTGCAAAAGCATGAGCTCTTCCAAAATTTGGGAAAACCCCTGTTCCTGTTGCATACATATATGCAATAAAACAGTTTGCTTCATACTCTTTTTGTTTTGAGGCTAAAACAAAATAGTACATTGCTTTTTCATAATCTTTGGGAACGATTTCACCTAATAAAAAAAATCTTGCTAGCATAAGTTGTGCTTTTGAGTGATTTTTATTTGCTGCATCGACAAAAGTGTTATAAGCTTTTTTTTCATCAAAAAATATTGTTTTTTTAGAAAGATACAATTTCGCTAAAACATAAGTTGATTCTGTATTCCCTAAATCAGAAGCTTTTTCTAATAGTTCTTGAGCTTTATTTATATTTCTAGCTATTCCATCTCCTGATAAATAAATAAGAGCTAATTCATGGATAGCTTTTGGATTATTTTGCTTTGCTAATTCTTTATATCCACTAAGTGCTTTCATTGTTCCTTGAACTTTTTGAATAGTATAAACCTCTTCAAAAGTTAAAGCATTTAAAAAAGTTCCTAAAAAAATAAGAAGAAATAGCAATTTTTTCATATAATCTCTTTTTTTATATTTGGATTTAGAGTTGTTGTGATTTCATAGGTAATTGTATCATGAATCTCAGCCAATGCATGAACATCATCAAAAATACAAACTTCTTCTTCTTGAGTATTTAAAACTAAATTATCCATTGAAACTTTTCCTAAAACATTAAAACCTTTTGGGGTTGTATATTTGTTTTTTTCATTTAGTCTTAAAAAGCCATCACCATAACCAACATCATAAGTTGAAACGCTCATATCTTCACTTGCAGTGTATGTTCCTCCATAACCAACACTTTGTCCTTTTTTTAAAACCCTTGATGCTAATCTTGAAGCCCAAAGTGACATAACTGGTTTTAATTTTGGAAATTTAAAAATTCCAGCATTATCTAAATATCCATAAGTGGCAATTCCAACTCTAGCAAAATCTTCATCGAAATTTGAGGTTCTAAAAAGTGCTGCTGAGTTACAAGAATGAAAGGCTGGAAGAGGCAGTAAAAGTTTTTCACATATTCTTTTCACATCCTCTTTTACCCTAGAAAATACGGCTTTTTGCCAGTAAAAATCAGTAGTTAATTCATCTGCACATTTGTGATGTGTAAAGACTCCAGTCACTTGTATATTTCTTCTATAAAGCCCTAAAAAAGCCTCTTCTATCTCTTTTGGAGATACACCATTTCTATGCATACCCGTATCTACCTTAATATGAACTTTTATATTTTCTGGTAAAGTTTCTATAACATCTAAACTGTTTACAGCTATGTGAAAAGCATGTGAATAAGTGTGAATATCTTTTTGTGCTAGGATTAAAATATCATCAAATAATTTTTCAATAACCAAGGCTTCATCTATAGATTTAACCACTGCTTTTTTAATCCCAAATTCATTTGCAAGTGTTGCAATTTCTAAAAGACCATGTCCGTAAGCGTTATCTTTTAGAACAACAGCGACTTTTTCAACTGAACCTGCTTGTTTTGAAATAACACCAAAATTGTAAAATAGATTTTCTTTATTTAATAAGATTTTTGCCAAAATTAATCCTTTGGGGTAATAAAATAATTTGATATGATAATTGCATCTTTTTCATTTAAAACATTTTTTAATTCTTCAACAGATGCATTTTTGATTTTCTCAAATTCACCAAAATATAAAAGAAGTTTTTTGATTTTTGCTTCTCCTATTCCTTTGATTTGTAATAGTGAAATTTGTTTGTCTTCTGCTCTTTTTTGTTTTTTGTGAAAATTGATTACAAATCTGTGAGCTTCATCTCTTTGTCTTTGTACAAATTGCAGTCTTTTATCACTTGTTGATAATTTCAGATTTTTAAATTCTCCATTTTTATCTTTATAGTGAATAATATCTTTTGCTGCACCTTTTGCTCTGTGAGCCTTTGCATCAACTTTCTCTTTTGCAACCGCAATTATATCAAGATTTACTCCAACAGATGAAACAATATCATAGGCTAATTTTAAAAGAGTTTCTCCACCATCAATAATCCATAAATCGGGTGCTGGATTTTTTTCAAAACTTTCAACTCTTCTTATTAACATCTCTCTCATTTGTGAATATTCATCTTTTGATTCAAGATTATAGTGTCTAAAAGATTTCTTTTCAAAAGAGTTTAACTCTTCACTCCAAACAACCATAGCTCCTACAGTTGCTTGTCCCATCATATGCGAGTTATCATAACTTTCAACTCTAAAAGGAAGTGTTTGAAGTGTGAATAAATCTTTTAACTCTTCATAAATAGTTGTTTGATTTTTACTTGAATCAATTCGTAAAAGCTCTTCACAATTACTAAGGGCAATTTGAACAATATCTTTTTTCTTGTCTTTTTTAGGATTTATAATTTTAATCTTTTTGCCAAATTTGATTTGTAGAAACTCTTCAAGTTCAACCGTATCAGATAACTCAATTCCCACTAAAATCTCTTTTGGTAAAAGAGGAATTTCATTATCATAGTAGTTAATAATTGCTCTTTTATAAGCTTCTTCATAATCAAAATCAAAACTTTCATCAAAACTATCAACTTTTAAAAAGTCATGGCTTGAAGATGCAATTTTTCCATCTCTTATGAACATTCGTACAATTACTGCTTTTTTATTAGAAGCTGTGATTGTGAAAATATCTATATCTTCATTTGTTGTTAAATCAATTCCTGATTTTATTTGAGATTTTTCTATTGTTTTTATTCTATCTCTTATCATCATTGCATCTTCAAATCTAAAATCATTTGAATATTGCAACATTCTTTCATTTAGTTTTGAGATTAATTTTGTTTTGTTGTAGATATATTCTAAGGCATTTTCTACAATTTTTGAATACTCTTCTTTTGAGATTTTATTTTCACATGGGGCAAAACATTTTTTTATTTGATGGAACAAACAAGCGGTTTTACCCTTAACACAAGATTTTTTTTGCACAAGAGGAACTATTTCATAGATGCTATCAAGCATATCTTTTGCACCTGTTGAGTATGGTCCAAAATATTTGATATTTTTGCCTTTATGGATTTTTCTTGTGATTTCAAGTCTTGGAAAATCTTCACCATAATCAATTACAATATAAGGATAGGTTTTATCATCTCTTAGTAAAATATTGTATTTTGGTTTTAATTGTTTGATTAAAGAGTTTTCCAAAATCAAAGCATCATGTTCATTTGGAACAACTATCCATTCGAGGGTTTCAACTTCACTAATCATTTTGTAAATTCGTGGCCCCAACTTATCAGCGGGTAATAGTTTTGGAGTAAATTTAAAATATGATTTAACTCTATTTTTAAGGACTTTTGCTTTTCCTATATAGAGTAAATGACCCTGTTTATCAAAGTATTGATAAACACCAGCATCAGAGGGAAGTTGTTTGAGTTTGTCTTGTAGATTCATGGTGGAATAATACCCGAAACTGTTTAAAATATTTTAAAATTTGCAATGGTTAGAATATAAACAACTAAAACCTCTGATTAGTGATTAATAAGACTAAAATGAATCCCTTGTCCAAGGAATTAAAATGAAAGTGATAGAACTTAATAGAGATGAATATTTAGTCTCAGTGAAAAAAATAGCAGATTTTAAAAGTTTGTCATTTTCTAAAAATGCTCTAGAATGGTGGGATAATTACTACAGTTGGGAAAAATTTCCCCCTTTATGTTTAGTAAACGACAAAGGAAAACATGTTTGTTATTTATTTTACACCATTTCAAAAGATAATGAATATCTAACAATTCACAACCTTTTAACACCAAATACACATAGAAGTTTCGGTTATGCCTATAAACTTTTAAAACATCTTTTTGCCCATTTAGCTGATAATAAAATTAGAAGATTCAAAATGAATTGTGTTAGTTCCTCTTTGGATTTTTATAATAAATTAGGCTTAGAGTATTGGGGAATTAATGATTTATCTCAATATTATTGCGATTTTAAAATGCCTCTTTTAGATATTAGTGAAATTCCCCAAATTGTAAAAGATTCAAGATTAAGTGAAATAAGTGATGAAAGAATTATGCAGATTTATGAAAAACTTAAAAATAATGGCACAGAAGTTGAAGAAAAAATGCTTGATAAATTTGAAGAATTAAAAGAAAAACTAGAAGGAAAATATCATTTTAATCTACTTCAAGAAAGAGTTGATGAGATTGAACCTCCTAAAGATTAGCCTCAAACCAAAGTTTGCAAAAACTATCATAAATGATTTTAAAGTGTTTTAGTTTTATTTTATGATAACTCTTTTTAGTTTGGAAATAATTATTTAAAAGAATTTTTTCTTCATTTTTATTTAGATTAAATTCAACACAAACGCAAGCTAAATCAAAAAATCTGTCATTTGTTCCTGCATATTCCCAATCTATTATTTTAAAGCCTTTTTTATTAAAAATTATATTTTTAGGATTTAAATCATGGTGTGTTAAAACAGGTTCAAATTTATAATTTTTTAGAACTTTTATACTTTTATGACATTTTCTTATTAGTTTTTTACTTTTTTGATTTGAAAGTTTCTTTGAATAGTTTTTTAAGTCAAAAGATAAATCATAGGCTTTTGTTTTTACTTTAAAATTGTGAAACTTTTTTATTTTTGATACTAAGTTTTTTAGTTCATTAGTAGATAATTTAGTTTTATGAATACCTTTTTCATACTCATAAATCATAAAATTTTCATTTAAAAAAATAGGTTTTGAAGCTATATTTTTTTTGTGAGCTTTTTTTTGAATTTCATATTCAAACTCACGGCTTATATTTACGCTCTCATTTGATTTGAAAACTCTAATTACATAGGAATTTGATGATGTTTTTAGAAGATAACTTATATTATTAAAGCCTTGACTTTTTAATAACTCAAGGCTTAATAACTCTTCTTTAAATATATTGTAACTTTTAAGCGATTCTAAGTTCAAGGTTTCCGTACTCTTTTTTCCAGTTATTGTATGCAACAAAAGCTAAAATAGTATATAAAGCAAATAAAATAGCCGTTAAATAAAAACCTTTATTTATATAAATATAAATAGAAACACTATCAATCACAATCCAATAAAGCCAGTTTTCTAAGACTTTTTTTGTAAGTGTATAAGTTGTAAATACTGCAAATACAGTTGTAAATGTATCCAAATAAGCATAATCGGCACTTGTATAATTTGCCATTATATAGCCTAATCCAAAAGATAGAACTATCAGTGCTAAAATAATTTGTATATTTTTAGCCAAACCATAAGTCGATATTTCTAACTCTACATTCTTATTTTTAACATTTCCATATTTCCATGAATACCAACCATAAACAGCCATTACTAAATAAAAAATATTTAATGCACTATCCATTAAAAGTGAAGCATCAAAAAATAAAATACTATAAATTAAAGTACTAATAAATGCAGCAGGCCAACACCAAAGATTTTGTTTTATTGCCAAAACAAGATAAGTAACTGATAAAAATACAGCTAGCATTTCCCAAGAAGTCATATATGATATGGCTTCTTGAATATTATTTGTAAAATTTTCTATTGTAAAACCTTATTTTAAAAGTTTTTTTATGTCAGCTTCTATTGATTCAGGAGTTGTTGTACTTGCATATCTATCTACAATATTTCCCTCTTTATCAACTAAAAACTTAGTAAAATTCCATTTTATATTTTCTGTTCCTAAAATTCCTTTTTGGTTAGCTTTTAAAAATGTATATAAAGGCGATTCATTTTCACCATTTACATCTATTTTTGCGAACATATCAAATTTTACTTCATAAGTTAAACTACAAAATTCTTTGATTTTTTCATTTGATTCTGGTTCTTGATTTGCAAATTGATTAGATGGAAATCCTAAAACCATAAAATTTTCATTTTTGTATTTATCAAAAAGGTTTTCTAATCCTTCATATTGACCAGTAAATCCACATTTACTAGCAACATTTACAATCAAAAGAACTTTTCCTTTGTACTTAGACATTGAAACTTCTTGCCCATCTATTGTTTTTACATTAAAGTCATAGATACTCATTTTATTTTCCTTTGCATTTATAAAACTAAAAATTAGTAAAAGTGAAAGTACTATTTTTTTAATCATATTATTCCTTTATTTGATTTAATTTTAAATAAGATTAATTTTATCTAATTTTATAATTAACTTGTACTTTAAATATGTTAAGTTATCAAAAGAATAATCATTTAGAAATATATACATCTGTTTAAAAATTAGTATATTTGAAAAAAACTTTTTTTAAATAAGATGATACTATTATTAATGTTACAAAAATATCTATGAGATAAAGGGGTAATTAATGAAAAAATTAAATTTTGGAAGTAAATTATTATTGATTTTAGTTTCAATAACTGTAATTTCTTTGAGCTTAATGATATATATCGTTTCATCATATTCTTACACAAATTCAAGAGATGATGCACAAAGTTATATAAATGAACTTACAGAAAAAAATGCTTTAGAAGTTAAAAATACTTTAGATAAAGCAATCGTAATTTCAAACTCTATTGCAAATAGATACACAAGTTCAATTGAACATGATGAAAAACTTTCAGAAGAAGGAACAATAAGATATTTAAAATCTCTTCTTGAAAATAATAAATTTATTTTAGGTGCTTGGTTTACTTTTGAAGAAGGAACTAATTTTTATGAAAAAAATGATGGTTCAGGTAACCCAAATTACTATACAAAAGCGGGAAATTTTCAACCTTATGTAGTGAGAAATAATGATGGAACTTTTACAATTCAACCTGCATCTGCATTTGATTTAGCATCTGAATGGATAAATCTTCCATATAAAAATAAAGGCATTTCAATAACTGAACCATACAATTATGATGTTGATGGAAAAACTATTCTTATGACGACAGTTTCTTCTCCTGTTTATTATAAAGGTAAATTTATTGGAGCTGTTGGAGTTGATTTCTCACTTGATTACTTTAATAAAAAATCTAATGAAATCAAATTATTTAAAACTGGTTATACAACAATTCTTGATTCTTATGGAAAAATAATAAGTCATCCCACAAAAGAAATCTTAGGTAAAAATATAAAAGATATTAGTAGAAGTCCAAATCTTCTAAAATCTTTAGAGTTTAACAAAAAAGGAGAATCTTATTCTTATATCGATAAAAATATAAGAAATGGTGAAAATTCATATTTCTATATTTATCCTTTTGAATTTGGTGAAACAAAAACTTATTGGTCTTTTGTATCAATTGTACCTGAAAATGAATATTTAGAAAAAGCAACATTCATTCGTAATTTTTCTATTGTTTGTGGTTTAATCGTATTAATAATAATCATTCTTGTACTAATTTATAGTATGAAAGTGTTGAATAAAAACTTGACTATTATAAAAGATGGTTTATTGAATTTTTTCTCTTACCTAAATAAAGAGAGTAAAAATGCACAACTCATAAAAATAAATTCTACAGATGAATTTGGTCAAATGGCAGAAATGATAAATGAAAATATTAAAAAAACAGAAAATTTAATTATTCAAGATAATGATCTTATTGAAGATGTAAAAAGTGTTGTTAATGAAGTGAAAAATGGAAGATTTGATAAAAGAATAGAAAGAAATACAGAAAATGCAAATCTTGAAGAGCTTAAAAATACTTTTAATGAAATGTTAGAAACAACAAAAAATAGCGTAGGTTATGACATAAATAAAATTGCACAAGTGTTAAATAATTTTGTAAAACTTGATTTTAGAGGAAGAATTGATGATAAAGGTAATATTGCAGTTGGGATAAATAATTTAGCAAATATTATTACTCAAATGTTAGTAGAAAATAAAACAAATGGTCTAACTTTAGATGAAAGTTCAAATATACTTTTATCAAATGTAGATAAATTAAACCAAAGTTCAAATGAAGCAGCAGCATCTTTAGAAGAAACAGCAGCAGCAATAGAAGAGATAACTTCAAATATTAGAAATAATACAGAGAATATTTCAAAAATGGCAATTCTTTCAAATGAAGTAACAGCTTCTGCTTCTCAAGGTGAAAAATTAGCGAATCAAACAACAGTTTCAATGGATGAAATAAATAATCAAGTAAACCTGATAAATGAAGCAATAACAGTGATTGACCAAATTGCTTTCCAAACAAATATTCTTTCTTTAAATGCAGCCGTAGAAGCAGCAACAGCAGGAGAAGCAGGAAAAGGATTCGCAGTAGTTGCAGCAGAAGTGAGAAACCTAGCTTCAAGGTCAGCAGATGCTGCACGTGAGATAAAAAGTATAGTAGAGACAGCAACAGTAAAAGCAAATGATGGTAAAAAAATAGCTGGAAATATGATAGAGGGATATAAACAATTAAATGGAAATATCACTCATACAATAAATTTAATACAAGATATACAAAATGCATCAAAAGAGCAGTTGTTAGGAATTGAACAGATAAATGATGCAGTAAATCAATTGGACCAACAAACACAACAAAATGCAGCAGTAGCATCACAAACACATGATGTGGCAGTGTTAACAGATGAAATAGCAAAACTAATAGTAAGTGATGCAAATGCAAAAGAGTTTGCAGGAAAAAATGAAGTAAAAGCAAAAGATGTAAAAACAAATAACTATCAAAGAGAGTCAAAACAAGAGATTAAAAGAGAAAAATCTCCAATTTTAAAAACTTCAAGTCATAAAAAAGAGATAAAAACTCAAACTACAAACGATAATGAGTGGGAAAGCTTTTAAGCTCTCCCCTTTTTACATAAAAAAAATAACGCAAAAAATAACGCAAAATAAACTAAAATAATTATCTTTTTTTTCTTTTTAATATCATAACGCATTCAATTATGAAGAAATAAAAATTAATATTATAAATTAGTAATGTTTGTTAAATTTAATAAATAATTATAAAAATAATGGTTAATAAATAATTAATGAAAAGTACATAAAAAGTATACAAAAATAATAAAAATATAGATAAAATACAAAATAAAGGATAAGGAGAACGGATGATAAATAATATGAAAGTGAGTTCTAAACTGGGATTAGGATTTGGATTTTTAGTAGTGTTAGTGATATTTCTTGGAATAGTTTCTGTACAAAAGATGTCGACAGTAAATGAACAATCTACAATTATAACCCAAAATTGGATGCCAAGTATAAAGGTAATTGAAGAGATAAATACAAATACCTCAGATTTTCGTATTGCTCAATATAGTCACATATTAGCACAAACTCCTGAAGGTATGAAAAATGCTGAAAAAGATATGGATGAAGTATTAGCTACGATGAAAGAAAATCGAGAAGTATATGAAAAACTTATATCTACTTCTGAAGAAAAAGCATTATATGAAAATTTTTCAAAAGAGTTTGATATATATATGCAAATACATAAAGAATTACTTTCTATATCAAGGGAAAATAAAACAGAAGAAGCACAAAAAATTATTGATAAAAGTAAAAAAGAATTTGATGAATTTTCTTCTACTTTACTAAAATTGGTAAAAATCAATGTTGATGGTGGAGAAAAATCAAGTAAAGATGGAGATGAAATATATAATAATGCAAAAATATTACTTATTACTATTATAATTATATGTATTATCTTGTCTCTTCTAATAGCTTATTTTATTAGCAATTCAATAGTTAATTCTTTGAAAAACGTACAAGATGGATTAATTAGTTTTTTTGCCTATTTGAATAGAGAATCTACAACAGTTAAGCTAATAAATCTAAATACAAAAGATGAATTTGGAGTTATGGCAAAAATTGTAAACGAAAATATAGAAAAAACTGAAAAAGGTATTGAAGAAGATAGAAAATTAATTGATGAAGCAATCACTGTTTTAGGAGAGTTTGAAAAAGGAGATTTAGGTCAAAGACTAAATATAAATGTTTCGAACCCAGCTTTAATGCAGTTAAAAAATGTATTAAATAAAATGGCTTCAAATTTAGAAATAAATATTGATAATGTTCTTACTATATTAGAACAATATAGTAATTATAAATATCTAAATAAAATTGATAAAAAAGATTTAACAGAACAACTTTTAAAATTAGCAAATGGTGTAAATACTTTAGGTGATTCTATTACTGGAATGCTAATAGAGAATAAAACAAATGGTTTAACATTAGATGAAAGTTCAAATATCTTATTGAAAAATGTGGATAAACTAAATGTTAGTTCAAATGAAGCAGCAGCATCGTTAGAAGAGACAGCAGCGGCAATTGAAGAGATAACATCAAATATTAGAAATAACACACAAAATATAGCAAAAATGGCAACTTTTTCAAATGGAGTAACAGCTTCAGCCTCAGAGGGTGAGAGATTAGCAAATCAAACAACTCAATCTATGGATGAGATAAATACACAAGTTAATCTAATAAATGAATCAATAACAGTAATTGACCAAATTGCTTTTCAAACAAATATTCTTTCATTAAATGCTGCTGTAGAAGCAGCAACAGCAGGAGAAGCTGGAAAAGGCTTTGCCGTAGTTGCAGCAGAAGTGCGAAATCTAGCTTCAAGGTCAGCAGAAGCCGCAAAAGAGATAAAAGCAATAGTAGAAAATGCAACAAAAAAAGCGAATCAAGGGAAAGATATAGCTAATAATATGATAAGTGGATATAAAGAGTTAAATCAAAATATTCAACAAACAATAAACCTAATCCAAGATATTGAGATGTCAAGTAAAGAGCAATTAACAGGAATAGAACAAATAAATGATGCAGTAAATCAGCTAGATCAACAAACACAACAAAATGCAGCAGTTGCATCACAAACACATGATGTAGCAGTGTTAACAGATGAAATAGCAAAACTAATAGTAAGTGATGCAAATTCAAAAGAGTTTGCAGGAAAAAATGAAGTAAAAGCGAAAAATGTAAAAACAAATAACCATCAAAGAGAGATAAAACAAGAGATTAAAAGAGAAAAAACAGTAACAAGTACAAAAACTGCAACAAAAAAACAAGAGATAAAACCTCAAACTTCAAATGACAATGAATGGGAAAGCTTTTAAGCTCTCCCTAAATTTATACAAATACTTTTAATTATTTTTATAATAATTTGATAAAATAAAATCAAAATAAAAAAAGGTAAAATGTGCACAAAAAATTAGAAATATTAAATAAAATTGAACATAAGAATAAAGGAGTAAGTGAAGTTACAGATTTTCTTTATTCAAAAGAACTAATAAATGCACCTCTTGCATTATCAGAGTTTTTTGAAGCTTGCAAAAATTATCCTATATTTTTTGCAAAAGATAAAGATGGTAAATGGTTTTCTTCGGTTCTTTTAGGTTACAAAGAGAATGAAAATCTATTTGTAGATGAAAATGGTGCTTGGAAAGAGTTGCATTATATTCCTGCATTTATTAGAAGTTATCCTTTTATTTTATCAAATAAAGAGTCGACAAAAGAGTTACTTTTAACAGTTGAAAGTTCATTTTTGAATGAAAAAGAGTCTTCAAAAAAATTATTTGATGAAAATGGTAATAATAGTGAATTTTTAAATAATGTTTTAAAGTTTTTAAATCAATATTATGCAGATTCTTTATCTACATCTGAATTTATAAAACAGTTAGATGAATGGGAATTATTAGAAGAAAAAGTTGCAAATGTTGTTAATAGTAAAAATGAGAAATTTAGTTTAAATGGATTTTTTGTTGTAAATGAAGAAAAATTAAAACATTTAAGCAAAAAGAAAAAAGATGATATCTGTGCAAAAAATGCTTACGCTTTAATCACAGCTCATTTAATTTCGCTTTCAAATATTCATAAATTAGGAAGTATTAAATAAAGAATTAAAAAGTATGTTTTTTAATAGTTAATTTCAAGGTAAATTAAATGAATAGTTATTTCAATATTTTGATAAAATTGTTGATATTCCTAATTATTTTAATCTTGATTTTAATGACTTTATTTTTTGCTAATATTATAAATTTTAACTTTGATGATTTTAAAAATGATAATTCTCTTAAGAATTATAAGAAATCATCAGAAGAACTTAGCGATGAAAAAATCAAAAAGATAAATGATTCTTTAGAAAAAAGAGAAGAAAGAATAAAAGCATTAAAAGAAATAGGTAAAAAATTAGGCGGCTAAATTTTTATTTAGTTTTTAATAAAACAAAAATAAAATAAGCACCCAAAAAACTCACAGGTGCAAAAAAATAGTTATGAATTGGCACTTCTGAAATTAAATAAGCAAAGAAATTTAATACAAAAACAAAAATTATAAATTTAAGTATGCTATTCATTTGTTCTTCAAAAATAGTAAGTTTTAATATCTCTACTTTATTAAGAACTACTAATAAAAAAAAGATATTTATAAACATAGAGAAAAAAGACATTCTAATATTATTACTTTCTGAGATATTTAATATCTGAGATAAAAGAATAATTGAAATAGCTATTATAGAACCATATTTTGCAATAATATCTAAATCAATAACTTTTTTAAAACAACAATTTGAGATTGACCATAAAAGTCTTTTTTTCTTATTTTTCATTTTGAAATATTGGTTCATCTTCTACTTCGTCTTGTTGGATGAAATTTTGACTTGTAAATTCAAACTCAACAACACTTTTTTCTGTCATTTGATATGCTTTTGTAGAACCATATCCTGTTGAATAGATTCTTTCTTTTGCTATGTTATATTTAATTAATTCTCTAACAACATTATTTGCTCTTTGTGTTGATAATTCTAAAGCATCTCGATATTTAGTTCCTTTAGTTTCATCTTCATCTGCAAAACCTTTTACATTGATTTGTGTATCTTTTGGCATAGAAGAGATAATTTTTGCTAATCTAGTTAGGAATTCTGGTGCATATTGATTTGTAAGTTCTGCTCTCCCATTTTCAAATACTAATTTAGGAGGAAGTGAAATAGTTGTTCCTGATTGTTTTTCTATTAAAGATCCACTTTGAGCATTTTTATTTTCTAAACTATCTAAAGATGCAAGTAGGTTTGCATCTGAGGCTTTTTTAGATTCTACATCTGCATCAGTTTGTTTATCAGTCATTGATTTTTCAGTTTGTTCTTGCTCTTTCATGGTATCAGAAGCTGGATTAAAACCATAGATTTTCATAAATTCTTCTTTTAGTGCTTTTTGTTTTTCTATATTTACAGAAGCTAAAGCATAAAGTGCAATAAATAAAGCTAATAATAAACTAAGAAAATCTGCATATGGTACTGCCCATTTTTCCCCAGCTGGACATTCACATTTTGAACGTTTTCTTGCCATCTATTAAGCTTTTGTAGGCATTGAAGTTATCATTTTAGTTAATTTTAATTTTAACTCTCCTGGTGCATCACCTCTTGCAATACCTTTTGTAGCAGCTAATATAATTAGTTTTTCTTTTATTAAAATGTGAGCTTTTGCTTTCATTTTATTTCCCCAAGGTCCTAAAAATAAATATGCTCCTGAAATTCCAGTTACTGTTGCTGTAAATGCTCCTGCGATTCCAGCTGCCATTTCAGCTGGATTATCAAGTTTTTGTAAAGCAAGAATTAATCCAAGTACTGCCCCCACTAATCCCATAACAGGACAAGTTTCTCCTGCTAATAACCAATAATGTGAAGCACTGTGATAATAATGTTCTGTCTCTTCAATAATTGCATCTAAAGATTCTTCTATTTGTTCCTCTTTTGAACCATCAACAACCATACTTAATGCTTCTTTTAAAAATTCATCTTCTATTGTTTGAAGATCTTTTTCTAATGCTAAAACACCATGTTTTTTAACTGTAATTGCATAATTAACAAGTTCATCTATTCTATCTTCAAAATTAATAGGAGATTTTTTAAAAACAATTTTTAATTCTTTAAAAGCAGCAGAAAGTGCATGCGAATCCGTAGCAGTTGCAGCTGCAAACATTGCAGTTGGTATAACAATAATTATCGATGTTAAGTGAATAATATGGATAGGGTTTCCACCTTCCATTAAATCACCAATTGAAATTGATGCTATTGCTCCTAGCATACCAATAATTACGGTTAAATCCATTTAAAAGCCTTAGGTGGGAAATTTACAAAATATATGTTTATTTATATATCTTATCTACTAAATAGTTGCTTAAATAATTTTTTTTACTTGGATATACTTTATTATTTTTTTATTTAATCAGTTTATAACCCACTGCTCTTAGGTTTATAATCATTCCATTTTTTAGTTTTTTCTTTAGTTTATGAACTATCGTTCTCATGCTAACTGCTTCCATTTCTTTACTATCCCAAACATATTCGTGAATCATCTCATTTGTAACTGTGTTATTTATATTTTTTACAAGTAGGCTTAAAAGTAGTTTTTCTTTACTTGTTAGTTCTATTTCATTGTTTGATTTATGTAAAGTTTGTTCAAGCAAATTAAATGAAAAGTCATAACCTAAATCTATCAAAAAATCACTATTTTCATCTTTTTGTATATGACTTAAATGGTACTGAATTCTCAAAAATAACTCCTCAAAATCAAAGGGTTTTTTTATGTAATCATTACATCCTAAAGTGTAAGATTTTTTGATATTTTCTATATCAATTTCAGCACTAATCATTATAATAGGAACATTTAAATCATCTTTTCTGATGAACTCTAAAACCTTGTGTCCATCAAATCCTAAGACATTTAAATCCAGAATATACAAGTCATGTTTGCTATTTAATATTCCATCAACAGCTTTATAGCCATCGGTGAAACTATCCACAAAAAAACCTCTATTTTGTAAAGAGATTTTTATGATTTTATTTAAAGCAAAATCATCTTCAAGTAAAAATATTTTCATCTGTTTCCCTTGTAAATTAGATTTTCTGGAAAAATATAGGTAAATGATGTTTGATTGTTTATTGAGCTTACAATGATTTCTATTTCATATTTATCACAAATCTCTTTTACTATATTTAATCCTAATCCAAAACCTACATTTTTATCTTTTTGTTGATAATAGGCATTAAAAATTACTTTTGTATCAGCGATTTGTATTCCTTCATTTTTTATTTCAAGTTTATAAAAATCTTCTTTTTTCTCTAAAATAATATCTATATTTGAGTCTTCAAAGGAATATTTTATTGCATTTGAAAGGGTGTTATCAATAACTCTTTCTAACTCATAAGAATCCATAAAAATATCAAACTCTTCATGAATATCTAAACTCATATCAATATTCTTCACATTTGCCATTTCATCAAAAAAAGCTAATCTTGAAGATAAAAATCTCATCAAATTAATATGTGACATTTGCGAAACTCTTTTCTCTTTTTTACTTAAATAATATAAATCATTGTAAATTGATGATAGAGATTTACTTGAAGCTTTTATAGTTTCAAACTCCTCTTTATATCCCAAATTTGATTCTAAATTATCAATATTTAAACTTATGATACTAAGTGGTGTATTCATTTCATGTATGATTTTTTTTAGAAAAAAGTCTTGTTGTTCCAAAAGATTTGAAATGGTTTTTTTACTCTCAAAGATATTTAATTGAGTTTTGATTCGTGCAAGAACTTCCTCTTTTTCAAAGGGTTTAGTAATATAATCAACTCCTCCTTCTTCAAAGGCTTTTACTTTACTTTGTACATCATCCAAAGCACTAATAAAAATAATAGGAATATCTTTTAAATTCTCTTCTTTTTTTAAAAGTTTGCAAACCTCAAAACCATCAAGATTTGGCATTTTTATATCCAAAAGTATTAAGTTTGGTGGATTTAGCTTTGATGAATTTATTGCAAAATTTGAATCTGTTGTAGCTCTTACTTGATACTCTTCTTTTTCATTTAATAGAGTATTTAAGTAGTGAAGATTCTCACTTTTGTCATCTATTATTAATATTGTATATTTTTTATCCATGTAGTCATTCTTTTGTCTATTGTAGTTTGTTAAGATTATAGGTAAAAACAGATAAAAAGAGATTTAGGATTTTCCTTGAAATTAAAAAGCCTTTTCATGTTATTGTTTATTTTAAATACATTTTCATTTATTAGTGTTGCATTTGTAATAAATAAATATCAAAAAGCAACAATAAAACTTGAAGATGCTTATAAAATGCAGTATAAATCACTAATTCTCGCAGATGAGTTAAGACAAAGTAGTGATGACTTAACAAGAATGGCACGAACTTATGTAATAACTGGTAATCCTATGTTTGAAGAACAGTACAAAACTGTTTTAGGTATAAGAAATGGAGAGTTACCAAGACCTAAAAGATATAATGGGATTTTTTGGGATTTTTATACTTTAAATAATAATAAACCACTACTTGATGGAGAAAAAATACCTCTTCGAGAACTAATGATTCAAGCAAATTTCCCCGAATCAGAGTTAAATCTACTTTTTACTTCTCAAAATGAATCGGATGAATTAACAAATCTTGAACATAAAGCTATAAATGCAATAAAAGGTAAATTTCTAGATAAAGATGGAAACTACACAATTAAAGGCGAACCAGACTTTGTCCTTGCAAGAGAACTTATGCACTCAGATGTTTATCATCTTGCAAAAATAAGAATTATGGAACCCCTTGATAGATTTTATAAAGCTTTTGAAAATAGAACAAAACAAAAAATTATTGAAACAAAACAGAGTCTAAAAGAAGTGGAGTTTTCAGTAAATGTGATAGTTTTAATCTCTATTATTTTATTTTTAATGTCTTTTTTTATTATTCTTTTTAGAATTGTTTATCCAATAGATTTATTAAGAAGAGTGATGTTAAAACTTTCACGAAATGATATGAGTGTTGAAATTGAAAAAAATAAATTTGATGATGAAGTAGGGGACATGATAGGAGCAGTTGAGATTTTTAAAGAAAATACTCAAAAACTCGTAACTGGAGAATATCAATTAAAACAAGCTATGGAAGATGCAAAAAGTGCAAATCAAGCTAAATCTATTTTTTTAGCACGAATGAGCCATGAATTAAGGACTCCACTAAATGCGATTTTAGGTTTTACAAATATCTTAAAAAAATCAATGAATGCCACACCTTTGGAAAAAGACAATTTAAACATCATTAAAAAAAGTGCAGATCATCTTTTAAATATAATAAATGAAATTTTAGAGTTATCAAAAATAGAAGCTGGAAAAATAGAAATTTACCCAAAAAACTTTGATTTCTTTGAATTAATAAAAGAAATAGAAGATATTTTTGCTTTTAGATGTGAAGGGAAAAATTTAAAATTTAATATAAATTTATCAAATGATTTACCAAATTTCATAAAAGCAGATGAGCAAAGGCTGAGACAAATTCTTATTAATCTTTTAGGGAACTCTTTAAAATTCACAAATGAGGGAGAAATCAATTTAAATATTTATACTTTAAATAATATGCTTTTTTTTGAAGTAAAAGACACAGGAATTGGAATTGATATAAAAAATCAAGAGAAAATTTTTAAGCCCTTTGAACAAGTAAAACTGGATAATTACACCCAACAAGGAACAGGTTTGGGTTTAGCAATTACAAAAGAGTTAATTACACTTATGGGTGGAACAATTTATGTAAAAAGTAAACTACAAATTGGAAGTGAATTCTATTTTAGTATAAATTTCAAAAAAGCAAATATTGATGAAATAAATATCAAAACACAAATAAAAGAGATAATAGGAGTGAAAAATCAACAAAATGATAAAACAATTTTAGTTGTTGATGATATTAAAGAGAATAGAGATTTAATAGTGCAAATTTTATCTTCTTATGGATTTAAAACTTTAGAAGCAATAAGTGGAAATGAAGCTTTAGAACTTTTTGATAATCAAAATGAAAAAATAGATTTGATTTTTATGGATATTTTAATGGAAGATTTAGATGGTTTACAAACTATACAAATTATCAGAAAAAAAGAGAAAAATTCAAATATTCCAATCATCGCACTTACAGCAAATGTTTTTGAAGAGGATAAAAAACAAGCTTTAAATGCTGGTGCAAATGATTTTTTACCAAAACCAGTTGAAGAAAAAGATATTTTGATAGTTTTAGAAAAATATTTGCAAATCGAACTTGAATATGAAATAGAACAAGACAAACAGATAAATGATTTTAAAATAGAATTACAAAATCTTCCAAAAGAGTTTTTTGAGAAATTAAATAAACAAGCTTTATTAATGAACAATGAAAAGATAATATTTTTATTAAAAGAATTCAATTTATCAAATGATTTAGAAAACCATATAAAACATCTAATTAAGGAGTTTAAATATCAAGAATTGATAGATTTAAATAAAATTTTTTAAACACTACAGCCTCTTCCTTTAAATAAATATTTTCATTTTTTTATTACTTAAGTATTTAAAATGTAATCAACTTGTAATCAAATAGGTTTAGAATTACACCATACAAATTAAAAAAAAGGTTATAGCAAATGAAAAAATTCGCGTTATTAGCACCATTAGCTGCATTTATGTTAACTACAAGTTCTGTATCTGCTGCAGACTTCAAAGGTAGTGGGGCATCTTTCCCATATAGCGTTTATCAAGGATGGATTGGTGCTTATCATAAAGCAACTGGAATTGAAATTGATTATATTTCAAAAGGAAGTTCTGCTGGTATCAAAGATGCAGTTGCAAGAACTGTTGATTTTGCAGGTTCAGATGAACCTTTAAACCCTACTAAATTAGCTGAAAATAAATTATACCAATTCCCTGGTGTTGTAGGTGCTATTACAATGAGTTATAACATGCCAGATACTCCAAAATTAAATTTAAGTAGAGCTGCAATTGCTGGTATTGCACTTGGTAAAATTGAATATTGGGATAATGATGTTATTGCATCTGCTAATAAAAATGTAAAACTTCCTCATGAAAAAATCACTTTTGTTCACAGAGCTGATGGTTCAGGAACAACTTTTAACTTTACATACTTTTTAAGTAAAATTTCAACTGAGTGGAAAGATACTTTTGGTGTTCAAAAAGATCTTAACTGGCCAGGTGATCATCATATTGGTGGAAAAGGAAATACAGGTGTAGCTACACTTATTAAACAAACTCCTTACTCTATTGGTTATGTAGATTACGCAGATGCTACAAACAATAAACTTCAAATGGCTGTTGTTGAAAATAAAGATGGTTCATTTATTAAACCTGAATTAAAAGCTTTCCAAGCTGCTGCTGCTAATGCTGATCTTGATCCTAAAAAAGATTTCTTTTCTGTAATTTCTGACCCATCAGGTAAAGATGCATATCCAATCGTTGCTGCAACATTTATTTTATTACCAAAAGAAAATGTTGAAATGAACAAAAAAATCACTGCATTTTATGATTGGTCATTTAAAAATGGTCAAGAACTTGCAAGTGAGTTAGGTTTTGTTCCACTTCCTGAAGCATTAACTACTAAAATTAATGGATACTGGACTGCAAACGGTATTAAATAATATCTTTTTGATATGAGAAAACAGCTTGAAATAATTTCAAGCTGTTTTTATTTTAGAAATAAGTTTTTAAAAGTGTATTTTATGCATTTTTTAAAATTTATAAAGAATTGGTATCTTAATGGAAAAAATCTTTAAAAATCTCTCTTTGATTAGTGCAAGTTTTGTTCTAATTGTACTTGTGGCTATATTTATTAGTCTATTTAATTCTGCTAAACCAGCTATTGAAGAGTTTGGTTTAGGATTCATAACTGAATCTGCTTGGGGAAAAGATGTTCCTATTGAGAAGAATCCTTCAGCTACTCCTACTGAAAAAAAAGTAGTAGAAGAAAAACCTGAAGTATATGATGAATTACTTATGGGCTATGATGACACAATCACTAGAACAATATATGGTGGGTTAGTACCAATTGTTGGTACTTTACTTTCAACGCTGATTGCTATGGTTTTTGCTTTACCTATTGCCATGGGAATAGCTGTATTTTTAGCAGAAATCGCTCCTAAAAATATTTCAAATGTAGTTGGAATTGCTATAGAACTTCTAGCTGCAATTCCAAGTATTATTTTTGGTATGTGGGGTTTATTTTATTTTGCTCCTATAGTTCAAGATATAGTTGGTGGTTATCAAGTTTCTTTATTAACTGCTGGACTTGTTCTTGGAGTTATGATTCTTCCATTTATGGCAGCAATTACAAGAGATAGTATGAGAACAACTCCTTATGTATTAAAAGAGTCAGCTTATGCTTTAGGTGCTACAAAATTTGAAGTTATAAAAGATATTATTTTTCCTTATTCAAAAAAAGGAATTATAGGTTCAATTATCCTTGCCCTTGGTCGAGCTTTAGGTGAAACAATGGCAGTTGCTTTTTTAATAGGTTCAATATTTGTTTTACCTCAAAAATTAAATGACCCAACTGTGTCAATTCCAGTTGCTATGGCAAATAACTTTGGTGAAGCCTCAGGTCTTACTTTATCGTCACTGTTTTATTTGGCATTTTTATTATTCATAATTAGCTTTATCGTTATATCTATTGCTAAATTTTATTTTTTAAGAAAGGCTAATTAATGAGATTACTTACAAATAAAATTATATTAATATTATCAACTCTTTCAGCTTTAGTTGGTTTAGCATTTTTAGCTTGGATATTAATAACATTAATGGCAAAAGGACTTTCGTCTTTTCATCTTTCACTGTTTTTTACAGATTTAATTGATGGTGGGCTTAGAAATCTAATTATTGGACAGTTTATAATTGCAGGAATTGCTTCTTGTATTGGTATTCCAATTGGTATGTTAGCTGGAATTTATCTTCAAGAGTATGGAAATGGTAAGTTTGTTAGATTAATAAGAGACTTAAGTGATATTATGATGAGTGCTCCATCAATTGTAATTGGGGCATTCGTTTATGCAGTTGTTGTTGTTCCAACAGGAGGAACAAGTGGCTTTGCAGGAAGTATTGCACTTGCAGTTATGATGATTCCAATTGTAATTAACACAACTGATAATATGTTATCACTGGTTCCACGAGAGTTAAGAGAAGCAGGAATGGCATTGGGTGCAAGTAAGTACCGAGTTATCTTAGATATTATTATCAAAGCTGCAAAAGTTGGGATAATGACAGGTTTACTTCTATCATTTGCAAGAATTATTGGTGAAACTGCACCTTTACTTTTTACAAGTGAAACAAGTAACTTTTTTAGTTTAGATTTAACAGAAGCTTACCCATCTTTAACGGTAAGTATTTATAACCTTGCAAATGACCCTACTGAAGCAAGTAGAGATTTAGCATGGGCAGCATCATTTATACTTACAATTTTGGTTTTATTTATAAACCTAATTGGAAGATACACTACAAGACACAAAGGATAATAATAATGCCAATAATGACTATAGAAGATTTTAGTTTTACTTATGCCTCAGCACAAACTAGATCATTAAATAATATTAACTTAAAAATTAAAAGAAATACTATAACAGCTTTAATCGGACCTAGTGGATGTGGTAAATCAACACTTCTTAGATCTTTAAACAGAATCCATGATTTATACCCTGGTAATAAATACGAGGGAAAAGTTATGCTTCTAAATGAAGAAAAAAATGAGATGGAAAATATTCTTGATATTAAGAAAGAGAATGAGTTTATTCAATTAAGACAAAGAGTTGGTATGATATTTCAAAAACCAACACCATTTCCAATGAGTATATTTGATAATGTTGCTTACGGTTTAAAAATATCTGGAATTAAAAACAAAGGTGAATTAGCTGGTAGAGTTGAGATGGCTTTAAAAGGAAGTGCTTTATTTGGTGAAGTAAAAGACCGTATGAATAAAAGTGCTATGGGTTTAAGTGGAGGGCAACAACAACGTCTATGTATTGCAAGAGCAGTTGCATTAAAACCTGAACTTTTACTTTTTGATGAACCAACATCTGCTCTTGATCCAATTTCAACAGCTGCTATTGAAGAGTTAATTGTAGAGTTAAAAAAAGATGTAAGTATTGCTATTGTTACACACAATATGCAACAAGCAAGTCGTATAAGTAATTATACTGCCTTTATGTATCTTGGGGATTTAATAGAATTTAATGAAACAGATAAAATTTTCATAAACCCTGAGCAAAAGAAAACAGAAGATTATATTACAGGGAGATTTGGGTGATGTTAAAAGATTATAGCGACAAACTAGACGAAATCAATGATAAGATGTTATCAATAACACAAGACATCTTAGACGCAAACAAAATTATACTTACAGGTTTACAAGAGTGTAATAAAGGGTTATTAGATAATGCAAAAAGCAATCTAAAAAATATGAGTACAAGAACTACTGAAATAGATAATTCAATAGTTAAAATATTAGCTCTTTATTCACCAGAAGCAAAAGATTTAAGATTTGCAGTTTCATTTTTTAAAATTTCAAATGAACTTTTAAGAGCATCTTCAAATACAAGAACTTTTATTTCAGGACTTAGCAATTATTGTACGGAATTAGATGAAACAACAGTAAAAGAGTTTGCTGTTCCTATGCAAAAATCAACTATTGATTGTTTAACTGCTGTTGTAAAAATGATAAAAGCAACTTCAAATGAAGAAACACAAGAGTCTTTTAACAATATCATTGTTTCAGAAAACAAAACTGATGAATATTATGAATTATTACAAGATAATATTTATAAAAAAGCTCCAAATATAGAAGATTTTGGTAAATTCACAAAAATCTTAAGAGCTTTAAGAAAAAGTGAAAAAATAGCTGACCGTGCTTTAGATGTTGGAAGTTTACTTCTTTTTGCAAGAATTGGTGGCGAGTTAGGTGCTGCTGAATAGCGTTTTTTTAAAGAGTTAGATTTTATAAATAAAATTTAACTTTTTGCTTTTTTTTCTTCAATTTTATTTCTTTTTCTTTTGTTATAATACAAAAAAATTTAAAGGCTTTTTATGGAAATAGAAATATCAACACCTGCTTTATTATTCCCCGCAATTTCGTTACTTCTTTTGGCATATACAAACCGTTTTTTAACAACGGGACAACTTATTCGCTCAATCAGTCATCAAGCAAGAACACATGGTGGACAAGAACTTGTAGGGCAAATTGATAATTTAAAAAAAAGACTTGAACTTACAAAATGGATGCAATTTTTTGGAGTTGTTTCAATGCTTATGTGTACAGTTTCAATGTTCGCTTTATTTTTAGGTTTTTATATTGTTGGTAAACAAGTATTTGGATTAAGTTTGATTACCATGTGTTTATCATTATGTATCTCATTGTGGGAAGTTTATATCTCTTCAAATGCTTTAAATTTGGAATTAAAAGATTTAGTTGAGAAGTGTAAATAAGTTTTAATAAAAGAGTAAATAATGGCAGTACCAATAAATAAAGAAGAATTACAAGAAGCAATTATAAGTAATTATACTAAATTGAAAAAGGAACTTTTGACTATAGCTTTTGAAAAAACATCTATCAATGAATTAGAGGGGCATTCAAAAGGAACTTTAATGAGTATAAACAATTTAATTTCTTATCTAGTTGGTTGGGGTGAATTAGTAATAAAATGGAATGAAAAAAAAGACAATAATGAAGCGGTTGATTTTCCAGAAACTGGATATAAATGGAATGAATTAGGAAAACTTGCCCAAAAATTTTACGAAGACTTTAAAAATGATGATTTTAATTCTTTGATTATAAAATTAGATAAAACAGTTGAAACTATTTTATTATTGATTGAAAATAAATCTAATAAAGAACTTTATGATGTAACTTGGTATGAAAAATGGACACTTGGAAGAATGATTCAATTTAATACTTCATCTGCTTACTTAAATGGGAAAAATAGAATTCGTAAGTGGAAAAAAGCTCAAAATACTAAATCATAATAAATCATTTTTTTATTTCTGACTTCTAAAGATATTAATATTTATTTTGTATAATAAATAAATTTTAAAAGGAAGATGAAATGAAAAGAATTATATTTTCAATTTTAATATCTATTTTAAGTATAAATTTAAATGCAAGTGATTTTGATTCAGCAATAATATTACAAGAAAAAGGTGAAATAAAAAAAGCAATTAGCTTATTTCAGAAAGCTTGTAAAAGCAGTGATTCAAGGGCTTGTTATAATCTGGCTGTTATGTATTACGATGGAAAAAAAGTAAAACAAGATTACTCAAAAGTGCAAAAATTATATACAAAAGCTTGTGATTCTGGACATGCTTTTAGTTGTTATAATTTAGGGCTTATGTATGATGGTGGAAAAGGAGTAAAAAAAGACTCTTTAAAAGCAAAAGATTTATATACAAAAGCTTGTGATGCTGGCGATTCTTTTGGATGTTACAATGTTGGTTTTGTTTATTATAGTGGAGAAGTTGTAAAAAAAGATTATCTAAAAGCAAAAGAGTATTTTACAAAAGCTTGTGATGCAAATGATGCTTCAGCTTGTCATAATCTAGGAGTTATGTACAGCAAAGCTGAAGGAGTAAAAAGAGATTATGCAAAAGCAAAAGATTTTTATACTAAAGCCTGTGATTTAAAAAGTGACACAGCCTGTAATAATCTTGGACTTATGTATATAAAAGCACAAGGAATTGCACAAAATATTGCTAAAGCAAAAGAGTTATTTAAACAATCTTGTGATGATGGAAATGCAAAAGGATGTAAAAACTATTCTATGATAAATAAATAGAATAGTTTAAAAGTCATAATAGTTTTATAGAGTTTCCAAAAAATCCAAAATGATTTTTTTATGGTCAAAAACCAACTTTTCAAGTGGAATTTCATCTTTTTTATATACATAAACCTCTTTTGCATCATCTTGAGCAAGAGGTTCTCCATAGGCTTTACAAACATAAACAATAGATGCTGTATGAAATCTCTCATCTCTTGCGGGGTCTGAATAAACTCCAAGAAGTTTTTCAATTGTAACATCCAATGAAGTCTCTTCTTTCATCTCTCGTACAACTGCATTTTCAACAGTTTCACCAATATCCACAAATCCTCCAGGAATTGCCATACCAAGAGGTCTGTTTAATCGTTCAATTAAAACAATACCTCTAAAATTTTCTTTTTCATCATATAGTTTTATTATTCCATCAACTGCTAAAAAGGGTGTTTTTATCATTTGTTTTTCTTTCATATTAGTTTCATTATGTTGTTAAGTATATCAAAACTATAAATCAATAATAATTAAAAACTATACTTAACTGAAACATTAAAATTTCTAGGTTCACCATAAACCATCCAATAATTACCTATACCTTCATAATATTTTTTATCCAATAAGTTATTAACATTTAATTGAACAGATGTACTTTTATTTAGTTTGTATTTCATCATAGCATTTGTTAAAAAATAGGCTTTTTGTTCTATATATGAAGTTCCTGTTCCTGTATAATATTTGCTGTAATATTTTAATCCAGCTCCTACATCTAAATCTTTATTTAATTTATAATTTGTAAATAAATTTGCTGTAGCTCTTGATTGTTTAGTATTTACTTTTTCATCCTTTGCATCTTTTGCTTCAAATTTTGCTAATGAAAAAGTTGTATCTAACTTATCTGTTAGTTCTCCAGCTAAAGAGACTTCATAACCTTTGCTTTCAACACCTTTTTTTGCTTCATATGCATTACTTCCATCTGATAGTGTTACTCCATCAATCACTTGAGCAACATTGTCTTGTATTATTTTAAATAATGAAAAAGATGTATTTAATTTACCATCAAAATATTCACCTTTTATACCAGTTTCATAATTTTTACCTACGATTGGGTCTAGATATTTTTCATTTATATCTTTTACTCTTTGTGTTTTAAAAATATCAGTATAACTTACAAATAAAGAGTGATTATCATCTAATTCATAAACTAAACCAGCATAAGGAGTTAACTCATTTTTAAACTCTCTATCTTCTTCACTTATATCATCACTATGATATTTCCAAGTTGATAGCCTTGCTCCTGTGATTAGATTAAGTCTTTGAGTTAAAGAAAATCTACCAACTAAATATATTCCTATTTGTTCTGTTTCTTCTGGGTAACCAGAGGTATAAGCTGTATTTTCAAGAAGTGCTTTCCCATCGTAATCAAAAAGGTTCGATACTGACTCAAAAGCTTGTTTATATTCGTCTGAATCTTTTGATTTATTATATGTACCTCCTGCAATAATCTCTTGAGAAAGATTTAAAATATTAAAAGGAACATCAAAATAAGAATCTAAATTCATCTCATCATATGTAACATGATCTGCATATTGACTTACATTCATTCCACTACCATTAACTTTGTTTAATGAACCTGTAAATCTTAAAGTGTGAGTTCTTTCATAAATTCTTCTAAAAGAGCTTGAAAGATTAAAAGTTATGTCATCATAAATATAGTGTTTTACATTTCCAAAAACTTCTTTTGTTTCCATATCCCAATAAGCCCAATCTTTTGTAAGTGAAGTTGACCTTGGAAAATCTGTTCTTGTTCCATCTGAATAAAAAGCAGGTAATGCCCAAAACCAAGCGCCACCTCTATACATGTTATCATAAAAAGTACCTATAGAAACAGAAGTTTCATCACTTAAATCAGCATCAACAATTCCATAAAAAAGAGTATTGTCTTTATCAAAATTATCATAGAATTTTTTAGAGTTTTCATTTTTTAATACAACCCGACCTCTTACTTTTTTATCTTGGCTTAAAGGAGTTGACATATCAATTGTTTGAGAATATGAATCCCATGAACCAGCATCTAAAGTTAAGCTTCCTTGAAATTCTTTGCTGTTTGCATGTTTTCTTATAAAATTAATACTTAATGAGGGGTCACCTTGTCCTGTCATTAAACCATTTGCGCCTTTTACAACTTCAACTCTATCATATATTGCCATATCAAAATCGTTTTGACTTGTAGTTGAATATGAGGGTGAACCATCAACTTTGTAATAAGTAATGTCAAAACCCCTTGCCGCTGAAACTACATTTGTTCCTCTATTATTTAAAGTAACACCTGCAATATTACTTAATACATCTTTATAACTTGTGATATTTTTGTCTTCTATCTCTTTTGAAGTAATTACAGTAATTGTTTGTGGTGTATCTTTTATAGATAGGTCTAATTTTGTAGAAGTATTCATATAATCAGTAGTATAAGAATCCGTTCCTTGCGTTACATTTGAATTATTTTCTATTACAGAAATAGTATCTAATGAAATAACTTCATCTTGTGCAAATAGTTTTGTGCTTAAAACTAAAATTGTAGCTAGACTTAAATGCCTAATATTAATTCTTTTTCCTATCACTTATTGTCTCCTTGAAATGAAAGAAAAAATAATATAATGACATTGTTAATTAGCTGTTAATTTATCTTCTTATTACAATTATTGAGAATTAAATATCAAGATTAAAGATTAAATTTTTATTCTTTTAATTTTTCTAATAGTTCTGATATTTCCAAATTTATCTTAGAAAAAGCAAACCATTTTTTACCCAAATCCTTCAAACTAGCACCAATATGATAAATTTTTTGATTATCAATAATCAGAAATCTATCGTGAGAATTTTTGAAAGTTTTTAGGGTGATATTATTGTACTGCTTTGAATATTTTTCAAAATCAAGTTTGAGTTGTTTAGAAATAATATTTGTATAGATAGTTACTTTTATATTTGAAATTTTTGAAAACAATGTTAAAACTGTATCATCTATATAGTTATCTATTAAGATGATTTCATCTTTTGCACTTCTTAATAAATCAGAAATAAAACTATAAGCGTCATAAATTTGACCATCATAGAAAATACCTTGAGTTGTTTCTAAAGTATTGTTTTTTATAAGTGATTTGACATCATTCATTTGAGATTTTAAAATATTTACATCATTTTCTAAATTTACAAATCTTTCATTAGTAATTTTATCAGCATTTATTACATAGCCATTTTTAATGTAATTTTTTAAAATAGATGTTGCCCATTGACGGAATTTTGTAGCTGTAATTGAGTTTACTCTATATCCTATTGATATAATCATATCAAGATTATAGTGTTCAATATTTCTTTGAATCTCTCTATTTCCTTCTTTTTGAACTATTCGAAAAATTCGAATAGTTGAATTTTTATTTAGTTCTTTTTGTTTATAAATATTTTTAATATGATAATTAATAGTATGTATTTCAACACTAAAAAGCTCCGACAGTTGTTTTTGTGTAAGCCAAATTGTTTCTTCATTTACAGAAACTTTTAGTTCTAATTCTCCATCATTGTAAAGTACAATATTTGAAATATTATCCATAAAATCACCTTTGAAAAGTTATTTTATAACTTTATCAAAAAAATTAGTTTTGCTTTAAAAATATTGCAAATTGTTATTTTTTCTTGATTTTATTGATTTGTTTAAGGTCACAAATTGTGACCTTAAGTTTTTATATTTATTTTAGGTAGTTCTTTATAATTAGGGGTAGATTGATGAATCAATAAATTTTAAATCATTATAGTGTTTAAAATCTGTTAAGTTATGAATTGTGTATTTATCAAGTATAAACATCATTTCATCATGGGCTTCTTCTCCGAAATAATAAAGTTTCATTTTAGTACTATTAAATTCATGTGTAAGTGCGGAAAAATAACTACTAAAATACGAACTATCTGTTATTCCTAAAGAATGTCCAAAAATAATCAAATGGATTTTTTTATCTCTATTATTGTTAAGAATTTTGATTATATCCGACTCAGCAAAATTAATAGTAGATGATTTTTTCAAAAAAATATGATTATTATTTATTCTAGCATCATCCTCGACACCAAAAATAATATTTTTATTTTCAATTGAGCCATGAACAAAAGAGTGTTTAGATTTTATGTCAGAAATCCCTAAAATTTCAGCAACTTTAAACACAGAATTTGTGTAATTAAAATTATAAATTATATCTGTATCTAAAATTTCATTTTTCATCATTTCAAATGCTTTTGAATTTTGATTAATCTCTTTTTCTTGAGCTTCTTTTAAGTAATCCATCAATGTATTCTTTAGTTCTTTAAAATCATTTTTTACTTTTGATTTGTCATTTTGAATTTTTTTTGAATATTCTGTTAACTCTTTTTCTATATCAACCCAGTTATTTATTTCTTGTTTTATATATAAGTGTAGTGCTAAAGTGTTATTCTCATTTAGTAATGAAGTAAAATAATCACTTTCTATAAAATCTTTATAACTCGTTTTTAAACCTAGACTTAAATCAAATCCATTTCCAATAATTATGATTTTCATACTTTCCCTAATATTTAATTATTTTAAATTATATATTAAAAGTAATAAAATCAATCTATGAGGGGAAATTATAAAAAACTCCCTCTGTCTAAAATCTATACACCAACCTTTCACAACTAACACCAAAAGCAACACTAAAACAACACTTCTTTTTTATACTTCTCTTAGAAGTCAAAAGGACTTAAACTAAAAGGAGATTTTATGAAAAGATTATTTGCAAAAGCAATTGTTACTTCTGCATTACTTGGTGGAATGTTAGTTCACGCTGCTGATACTATCAAAGTTGGGGTTTTACACTCTTTATCTGGAACTATGGCTATTTCTGAGACTACATTAAAAGATACGGTTTTAATGTTAATAGATGAGCAAAATAAAAAAGGTGGAATTTTAGGTAAAAAACTTGAACCAGTAGTTGTTGACCCAGCTTCAAACTGGCCTTTATTTGCTGAAAAAATGAGAGGATTATTAACTCAAGATAAAGTTGATGTTACATTTGGTTGTTGGACATCAGTTTCTAGAAAATCAGTTCTTCCAGTTGTTGAAGAGTTAAATGGTTTATTATTTTACCCTGTTCAATATGAGGGTGAAGAATCAAGTAAAAATGTATTCTATACAGGTGCTGCACCAAACCAACAAGCAATTCCAGCTGTTGATTATCTGATGAAAGAGATGGGTGTAAAAAGATTTGTTTTAGCTGGAACGGACTATGTTTATCCCCGAACTACAAACAAAATCTTAGAGGCTTATTTAATCTCTAAAGGTATTAAAAAAGAAGATATTATGATTAACTATACGCCATTTGGTCACTCTGATTGGCAATCAATCGTATCTGATATTAAGAAATTTGGTTCAACGGGAACAAAAACGGCAGTTGTTTCAACTATCAATGGAGATGCAAATATTCCATTTTATAAAGAGTTAGGAAACCAAGGTGTAAAAGCTGAAGAGATTCCAGTTATGGCATTTTCTGTTGGTGAAGAAGAACTTTCAGGAATTGATACAAAACCTTTAGTTGGGCATTTAGCTGCGTGGAATTATTTCGAAAGTGCTGATACAAAAATCAATAAAGATTTCATTTCAACATGGCACAAATTTATCAAAGATGAAAAAAGAGTTACAAATGACCCAATGGAAGCTACATATATTGGATTTAATCTATGGGTAAAAGCTGTTGAAAAAGCTGGAACTACAGATGTAAACAAAGTTAGTGATGCGATTATTGGTTTAAGTGTTCCAAACTTAACAGGTGGAACTGCAACTATGCTTAAAAATCACCACATTACAAAACCTGTATTAATCGGTGAGATTCAAGAAGATGGACAATTTGAGACTGTTTCTTCAACAAAAGAGATTGAAGGTGATGCTTGGTCTGATTTCTTACCAGGAAGCAAAGATTTAATCGCTGATTGGACAAAACCAGTTAATTGTGGAAGCTACAACACAGTTACTAAAAAATGTGTAGGTACTAAATAACAAATCAAAATATGGAAGAGTTTTCTTCCATGTTTTTCAAGGAAATAAAAATGAATATTTTAAAAATAATACTCCTTAATTTATTGATTTTCTCATTTTCATACTCTTCAACTTTTGAAGAGTTATCTAGCAAATTATCAGACAATAGTTTCAAAGTAAAAGAAGATGTTTTAAATGAGTTAATAATAAATTATAAAGATGAACAAAGATTAGAAGTTTTATTACAAAATATGCTTTTAGGAAATCTCTATTTTCAAAATCAAAGCAACGAAATCCTATTTTTAGAGAAAGATAGTTTTAAATCTCTATTTACAAATAATATTATTTCAAATGCTTCAGCAGATGATTTTTCAAAAGTAAAAATAAATAATAAATTAAGAAGTGTTATAAAAGCTTCATTAGCAAAAATAAATCTTTTTGCAAGTGATGAAAACAAAAGATTAAATGCTGCAAAAAATATCTTGGAAAATCTTGAAGAACAAGATAAAGAGATTATTTTAGAGGCTTTAAAAAGTGAAAAAAAATCTTCAATAAAAGATATTTTACTTGAGAGCCTTGCAAACATAACTGCAAAATTTTCAAGTGGTGATGAACAACTAAAAGCTATAAGTGAACTTGGTGGATTTTTATCTGCAAAATCACTTGAAACTTTAACTGGTTTAAAAGAGTCAAATGATGAAAAAATAAAAGAGGCAGTTAAAAATGCTTTAAATGAAATCGAGTTAAGCAAAACTTTTTATTCATTTATTGAAACTGCATTTTTTGGACTTTCTCAAGGGTCAGTTTTACTTTTAGCTGCTATTGGTTTAGCTATTACTTTTGGAGTTATGAAAGTAATAAATATGGCTCATGGTGAGTTAATAATGATTGGAGCATATACAACTTATACAATCCAACAATTAATGCCAAATTTAATTGAGTATTCTGTAATTATCGCAATTCCATGTGCTTTTATAATAAGTGGATTAGTGGGAATTGCTATTGAAAGATTGGTTATTCGTCATTTATACGGAAGACCACTTGAAACACTACTTGCAACTTTTGGAATAAGTTTGATTTTACAACAAGTGGTGAGAACAATATTTTCTCCTCTAAATCAAGAGGTGAAAACTCCTTCTTGGATGAGTGGAGCTTTGGAAATAAACGGAGCTTTATCTTTGACTTACAATAGATTGTATGTTGTGATTTTTGCTTTTATTGTCTTTTTTGCGATTCTTTATGTGATGAAAAAAACATCATTAGGACTAAAAGTTCGAGCTGTTTCACAAAATAGACCAATAGCAAGAGCTATGGGAATTCAATCAAGTAAAATTGATGCAATCACTTTTGGTATTGGTTCAGGAATAGCAGGAGTTGCTGGAGTTGCTTTATCACAGCTAACAAATGTTGGGCCAAATTTAGGGCAAGCGTACATTGTAGATTCATTTATGGTTGTTGTTTTTGGTGGAGTTGGAAATTTATGGGGAACTTTAATCGCTTCATTTACACTTGGGGAAATAAACAAATTTATCGAACCACTTGCAGGTGCGATTTTGGCAAAAGTTATCATATTGGTATTTATTATTTTATTTATACAAAAAAGACCTAGAGGATTATTCCCTCAAAAAGGTCGAGATGCACAGGATTAAAAGATGGAAAATAAATCAATAATTTTAAGAATCTTAGAAAATGACAAAGGTGGAAAAATAGTTTTATCATCTTTGAGTATTGTAGTGTTTGTGGTTGCTTTTTGTAATTTGTTTATTCCTGAGAGTTCGATTTTTCATATCTCAACTTTTACAGTTACGATTTTGGGAAAATATCTAGCTTTTGCACTTTTAGCTTTGGCTTTAGATTTAGTTTGGGGATATTTAGGGATTTTATCACTTGGACATGGGGCATTTTTTGCCCTTGGTGGATATGCTTTTGCTATGTATTTGATGCGTCAAATTGGTGATAGGGGAGTTTATGGAAATGCCGAACTTCCAGATTTTATGGTATTTATGAACCTAAAAGAACTTCCTTGGTTTTGGTATGGTTTTGATAATCCAGTTTTTGCAATTTTAATGGTGATGATTGTTCCAGCAATTTTGGCTTTTGTATTTGGTTGGTTTGCATTTAGAAGTAGGGTAACAGGAGTTTATCTTTCAATCATAACTCAAGCTTTAACTTATGCTTTGATGTTAGCATTTTTTAGAAATGATATGGGTTTTGGTGGAAACAATGGTTTGACAGATTTTAAAGATATTTTAGGGTTTGATTTATCAGCAGACACTACAAGGGTTGCTTTATTGATAATCACTTTTTTTGCTTTGGTTTTTGGATATTTGATTTGTAGATTTATCATAAATTCAAGACTTGGACGAGTGGTAATCTCTATAAGAGATGCAGAGAGTCGTGTGAGATTTTTGGGTTATAAAGTTGAGCAATATAAACTTTTTATCTTTGTGGTTTCAGCTGTCTTAGCTGGAATTGCAGGGGCTTTATATGTGCCACAAGTTGCAATCATAAACCCAAATGTATTTTCTCCATTATTTTCTATTGAGTTAGTAATTTGGGTTGCTATTGGAGGGAGAGGAACTTTGTATGGAGCGATTATTGGGGCTATTGTTGTGAGTCTTGCAAGTACATATTTTACTTCGGCACTTCCAGAAGTTTGGTTATATGCTTTAGGTGGATTATTTGTAGTAGTTACTTTATATCTTCCAAAGGGAATAGTTGGGTTAATAGCCATGATAAATGAAAAAAGAAAGGCTTCATAATGGTATCTTTAAGAAATAGAAATGAAGATAATATCGGAGATTTAAAAATCGGAAGTAGAATTCTTCTTGTGGATGGGGTAAGTGTTAGTTTCGATGGATTTAAGGCTTTAAATAATCTTAGTTTTTCTATAAATTATGGGGAACTAAGATGTATTATCGGAGCAAATGGAGCTGGAAAATCAACAATGATGGATGTGGTAACAGGTAAAACAAGACCAGATTCTGGAAGTGTTATTTTTGGAGAAGCTGTTGATTTATTGAGTTTAGATGAGCCAACTATTGCACAAATTGGAATTGGAAGAAAGTTTCAAAAACCAACAGTATTTCAAAATCATACAGTTTTTGAAAACTTAGAACTGGCAATGAAAGATGATAAAAGATTCTTCAAAACACTTTTCTCAAAATTGAGTAGCGAGCAAAAAGACAAAATCGAAGAAACCATGAAATTAATAGGTCTAAAAGAGCTTTATAATCTTGAAGCAGGAATTTTATCACACGGTCAAAAACAGTGGCTAGAAATAGGAATGTTAATTATGCAAGAACCAAAATTATTACTTGTAGATGAGCCAGTTGCAGGAATGACACCACAAGAGGTTGAAAAAACAGCAGAGATTTTGACAAGTTTAGCAGTGAATAATGCAGTTGTAGTTGTAGAACATGATATGGAATTTATAAGAAGTATCGCAAAAAAAGTGACAGTTTTACATGAAGGTTCTGTTTTGGCAGAAGGTTCTATGGACTCAATACAGAATAATGAAAAAGTGCGAAAAGTATATCTAGGAGAATAAAAAATCCAAATTATGTCACTATTACGGCGTTAAAACTTTCGATTTACTTGTAGTAAACCTTCAAGTTTTCGCCTTGTACTAGCAACATACTTTGAATTTTTTTGAAAATTGAAGGAAAAAAAATGCTAAAACTAGAAAAAATAAATCAATATTACGGACAAAGCCACACTTTATGGGATTTGGATTTAGAGATAAAAAAAGGAAGATGTACTTGTCTTATGGGAAGAAATGGAGTTGGAAAAACAACTATCAGTAAAGTAATCATGGGATTACTTCCAATCAAAGATGGAAAAATCATCTATGAGGGAAATGATATATCAAAACTTTCAGACTTCCAAAGAGCAGGAATCGCAATAGGTTATGTTCCACAAGGAAGAGAGATTTTTTCACAACTAACAGTAAAAGAAAATCTTGAAATTGGAGTAATGACAAATAGAAATAAAATCAAAAAAATCCCAGATAAAATCTATGACTTATTTCCAGTTCTAAAAGATATGGCAAATAGAAAAGGCGGAGATTTAAGCGGAGGACAACAGCAACAGTTGGCAATTGGAAGAGCATTATGTATTGACCCAAACTTTTTGATTTTAGATGAGCCAAGTGAAGGAATCCAACCAAATATCGTAGCTCAAATCGGAGAAGTAATCGATTATCTTACAAAAGAAGAGCAAATCACAGTATTGTTAGTAGAGCAAAAACTACCCTTTGCCAGACGACACGGAGATGACTTTTATGTAATAGATAGAGGAAGTGTTGTTGCAAATGGCGAAATAGGGCAACTTAGTGATGAGATTATTAGGAAGTATATGTCGGTATAATAATTTTTCTTTATTTATCTAAAAATAAGTTATAAATAAAATATTTTATTATTTTTTTAAAATAGTAGAGAAGTTGTCTAAATTAGATAAATTCTCTTCTTTTAAAAAATAATATTAATCAAAAGATTTTTGTGTATCAACTATTTCTTTTTCACATAAAGTTTTATCAACTATTTCTAAATTTGGTCTACCAACTAAAAATCCTACACCTACTCCACCTTTTACGCAATATGTTTCATTAGGTTTCATATCAATACTTACAGAAGCTTTTGATTCAGTTTTTGCCCAAATCTCAGTATTCTCATTTGGAGTGATTTCCTTTTCTATAAATCCTCCATTTCTTAGTGTTCCGATAATTTCATCTTTATTATTATTTGTATGAATATCATAATAAACTCCTCCACCTATAAAACTTGATGGTCTATAAACATATAACATAGATTTATTTTCTGATGGTAATTTAAAACTTCCAAATTTTTCACCCTTTGCACCACATCCTGTAAACATAAACGTTGCGCTAATAGCTACAATTAATACACCTACATTTTTTTTATTAAATTTCATTTAACTCTCCTTTTTCTATATGATTTATTATTTGTGAATTTAGATTATCTTTTATCTCTTCTAAACATTCATTTCTCATTGATGTAAAATTAGGATTACCAAATAAGTTTCTAGTATATGTATGCAAACATTTTGCATTATAATCTTTTATAACTCTGTTGTTTTTTATAATTTTTAAATTAGCATTAATAAAAAATAAATTATCCCCTAATGGAAAACCAACAAACAACAAAGGATTAAAAAGATTTATAATATCACTATTTTTACCATTGATATTATATGTTTCATTAATACTATAATCAATATTTATTAAAGAATACTCATCTTTAGTAATGATATTAGGTAAAAATGTTTTTTTACCAATAAGATTAGCTTTGATTTGTTTCGTTGTAATTAAGTTTTTTGAAACAGTTGGTTCAATTAACATTTTATTTGAACAAGCAGTAAATAAAAAAATACATAATGTAGCTAAAGTAAAATATTTAATCATACTCTTATCCTATAATAATCTTTTAACATTATATCAATCAAATGACTCTTAAATGACTCTTTTTAAAAGAATTAAGTAATTGTTGCATAAGTGTTGTTTTTCTCTCATAAATTAAAAATTAAAGACTAAATTCTATATATAATTTCCATCGTTCCCAATGTTCCCCTTGGGAATGTATATGACTTCATCTTAAAGATAAAATAAATAAATAACAAATTGTAATATTTTTAATTATTAATCAAAAAAATTTATATAATTCTTCATATAAATTCAAAAGGCTAAAAAATGCAAAATTTGATAATAAATGAAAATAGTATAAAAGATAAAATTCACACAATAAGAAATCTTCAAGTGATGTTAGATAGAGACTTAGCAGAACTTTATGGAGTTGAAACAAAACATATAAATCAAGCAGTTCGTAATAATCAAGATAAATTTATGGATGATTTTTATTTTGAATTGACAAATAATGAATTTGAAAATTTGCGGTCAAAAAATTTGACCGCAAATTTCTCTAAAACTAGAATAAATCCAAAAGTTTTTACAGAACAAGGTATTTATATGTTAGCAACTATTCTAAAAAGTAAAGTTGCTTCTGAAGTTACGGTTTATATTATAAAAACCTTTGCAAATATTAGAAAACTTATTTCTCAGAATATTCCTATGTTTGAACGATTTGAAAGAATAGAACAAAGATTAACTATCCATGATGAAAATTTTGACAAACTTTTTGATGCTTTAGAAGATAAATCTCTTAAACCAAAACAAGGGATATTTTATGATGGAGAAGTTTTTGATGCTTATGTTTTTATAAATGATTTATTAAAACTTGCAACAAATGAAATAATTCTAATTGATAACTACATTGATGAAACAGTATTTACAATATTTTCAAAATACCCAAATATTAAAATCAAGATTTATACAAAAACTATTTCAAAACAACTAAAACTAGATTTCCAAAAATATCAAACTCAGTACCAAAATATAGAACTTTTTGAGTTCAAAAACTCTCACGATAGATTTTTAATCATTGATAAAAAAGAAGTTTATCATTTAGGAGCTAGTATTAAAGATTTGGGTAAAAAGTGGTTCGCTTTTTCTAAGTTTGAAATAGAAAATCTAAAAATATTAGATTATTTAAAAAAATAAAAGTGTTGCCTAAGTGTTGTTCTCCCCAGCAAAATTAAAAATCAAAAACTAAATCCTATATATAATTTATACAGGTGAAAAAAAAGTAATCTATGATTTTTTGGATAAAATATTTATAGATTAAAGCATGATTTTTAGGAGAAAAATGAGTATTAAGTTTAGTTTTAAAGATGAGGTTTTTTCATTAGATAGTTTGAAACTTCCCTCAAGACATTATCATTTTAATGAGCAAGAAAATTACATAAAGTTACTAAATATTGGTGAGGGAATTTTTCCAAAAGATAGACTTAGAACATCTGTAAAACTTGATAATTCAAACTTAATACTCACAACCGAATCAGCCACAAAAATCTATCCATCAAAAAAAGAGTATGGAATAAATAAAATAGATGTGCAACTTTTTAACAACTCAAATTTAGAGTTTATAAATGATGAGTTGATTTTGTATAAAGATTCACGATATATTCAGTTTTTTAATCTAAAAAGCGATGAAAATTCAACTTTTTTTTATACAGATATTTTGAGTCGTGGAAGAAGTTTTGAAAACTTTGATTTCTCAAAAATGAAAATAAAAAATAGATTTTTTGAAAATGAAAAACTAGAATATATAGAAAAATTCGATATTTTAGGTGATGAACTAAAAGATTATATCACTAGAAAAAGCAGTAAGAATTTTATTTTTGCTAAGTTTTATATAAAAACAAAAAATAATGAAGAGTTCCTAAAACAAATACATCAAAATAACTTCGAATCATTTACCTTTAGTCAAAATAAAAAAATAATCATAGGTGTAATAAGCTCAAACAATATGTCAAATCTAAAATCTAAAATTATGAATGTTTGGAAAATATATAGAGAAAATATGAATAAAAAAGAATTTTCTTTGGGGAAACAGTAAAATTCATATAAATTTTAATATTCTTATTTTTTTTTAAATCTTTATAATAAATATAGAATATATTATGCTTACAATGTATATAATATGCTCATAAATAGTACAATAATTATTAATTTTATTAAAAATCCACTTCTCCTTGAAAATTATTTTTAAAATTGAGCAAATAGTATACGATGATATTATTCAAAAACTGTATGCAATTATGTACTATTCCAATATATTTGATTTTAAGGATAAAAGGATGGGTTTTTTTAAACTAAAAGAACACAATACAAAAGTAGGAACTGAGTTTTCAGCTGGATTTACTACTTTTTTAACAATGATGTATATAGTTCCAGTAAATGGATTTGTACTTTCTGATGCTGGACTTCCTATGGATGCTGTTGTTACTGCAACTGCATTAATTACTATTTTAGCAACACTTTTTTCAGGACTTTGGTCTAATACTCCAATTGCAATGAGTGTTGGTATGGGATTAAATGCATACTTTTCTTATGGATTAGTTTTAGGAATGAATATTCCTTGGCAAACAGCTTTAGGTATTGTATTTTTATCAGGGATTTTATTTGTGATTTTATCACTAACTGAGTTTAGAGTTTGGGTTATGACTTCAATTCCTATGAATTTAAGACGAGCAATTAGTGCTGGTATTGGTGCTTTTATTGCATTTATTGGTCTTAAACAAATGGGAATGATTGTGGCAAATAAAGCTACTTTAGTATCTCTTGGTGATTTTTCAAATCCAAATGTTCTTCTTGGTGTTTTAGGACTTATTCTTTGTTTTATCTTTTATGCTTACAAAGTTAAAGCTTCATTTATTTTATCAATAGCAATAACTTCAATTGTAGCTTGGATTTTTGGATTAGGAAGTTTACCTGAATCAGTGTTATCAATGCCTGCATCTATTGCTCCAATTTACCTTAAATTAGATATTTTTAGTGCTATGACTTTATCTTTATTACCTGTAATTATTACTTTTTTAATTACAGATATGTTTGATACTTTAGGAACTTTGACAGGAGTTGGAACAAGAGCAAATCTTTTCCAAGAAAATAATAAAGAAGATAAATCACTACAAAGAACACTTGAAGCTGATGCTCTTGCAACAACTGCTGGAAGTTTATTAGGAGTTTCAACAACAACTTCATTTGTTGAAAGTGCAGCAGGAGTTGAAGCAGGTGGAAGAACTGGATTAACAGCTGTATTTACCGCAATGTTTTTTGTTACAACTTTGTTTATGTTACCACTTTTTAAATCAATTCCCTCAAATGCAATTTATCCTGTTTTAGTTGTTGTTGGAGTTTTAATGTTTACTGAACTTGGGAAAATAGATTTTAAAGAGTCAGATTTAGCTACAAGTGCAGCATCATTTTTAATTGTTATATTAATGCCATTGACATTTTCAATTACAAATGGGATATCAGCAGGATTTTTAGTATATACAATTATTAAACTAGCAAAAAGAGAATTTAAAGATTTAAATATCGGGATTCTTGTTATTACTCTTATTAGTATTTTGGCATTTATTTTATAAGTAAAAATATTAAAAAAGAGTTATTTTTAGGGATTGTTCCCTAAAAATAAAATTATAAAACAGAAGATAAAAAATTTTGAAGTTCTGGTGTTTTAGGATTTGCAAATACTTCGTCACTAGGACCTGTTTCCCAAACTTTACCTTGGTGCATAAATACAACTCTATCCCCAATATCTCTTGCAAAATTCATTTCGTGAGTTACTAAAATAAGTGTCATTCCCTCTTTAGCAAGATTTTCTAATACTTTTAAAACTTCACCAACAAGTTCTGGGTCAAGTGCAGATGTAATCTCATCACACAATAAAATTTTTGGAGACATAGCAAGTGATCTAGCTATTGCAACACGTTGTTTTTGTCCACCTGATAAGCTGTTTGGATATTGGTTAAACATCTGTTCCATTCCTACTTTTTCAAGACATTGCATTGCTAGTTCTTTACACTCTTTATCAGTTTTATTTAAAACCAATTTTGGAGATAACATTACATTTTCACCAGCTGTTTTATGTGGATATAGATTAAAGCCTTGAAAAATCATTCCACATATTTTACTAAGTCTTAATAATTGAACTTCATTTGCTGTAACTTCTAAATTACCAACTAAAACATTTCCCTCTTGGTGTTCTTCAAGACCATTAATACATCTTAAAAGCGTACTTTTTCCTGAACCAGATCTACCAATAATAGAGATTACTTCTCCTGCATTAACTTTTAAATTAATGCCTTTTAAGACATGTTTATCTCCATAATATTTATGAACATTTTCAATACTAACTAGAGGCATTTAATTTCCTTTCTAAATATTTACTATATCTTGTTAGTGGATAGCAAATTAAAAAATATAATAAAGCAACCATTGCGAACACTTTAAATGGTTCAAATGTTGCATTATTTAACATAGTTCCAGCTTTTGTAAGTTCAACAAAACCAATTATTGAAGCTAGAGCTGTTCCTTTTACAACTTGTACTGAAAAGCCAACAGTTGGTGCAGTGGCTACTCTTATTGATTGGGGAATTATTACATGAAATATTGTTTGATAATAGTTCAATCCCATTGTTTTACAAGCTTCCCATTGTCCTTTTGGAACAGAATCTAAACATCCTCTCCAAATTTCGCATAAAAATGCACTTGTAAATAGTGTTAAAGCCAATGAAGCAGCAGCCCAAGCTCCAATATCTAAACCTAATAATGACAAACCAAAAAAAGCTAGGAATAACTGCATTAATAAAGGAATACCTTGAAATATTTCAACATATAAATTTATACAAAATGAGATAATTGGATTATTCATCATTCGTAAAATACTTAATATTCCAGCAACAACTCCACCACCAATAAATGCAATTAAAGATAATAATATTGTCCATCTAGCTGCCAATAAAAGATTTTGAAATATATCCATATTTGTAAATTGTTCCATTATAAAATCCTTTTTACATTAGATGAGATTTAAATATTTTTTTACTTGCAAAGTTCAAAATAAACCGTAATAAAACTGCAAGAATTAAATAAATAAAAGTAACAACAAAATAAGATTCAAAACTCAAAAATGTTCTTGATTGAATAAAGTTAGCAGTAAATGTTAACTCTTCAACAGAAATTTGTGATAAAACAGATGAACCTAACATAACTATAATACATTGACTAATTAAAGCAGGAGATATTTTGTTAAAAGCTTGGGGTAAAACAATATGGAAAAAAATTTGTGACCATTTTAATCCTAATGTTTTTCCAGCTTCCCATTGACCTTTGTCTGTGGCTTCAACTCCTGCTCGTATAATCTCTGTTGAATAAGCACCTAAATTTATAATCATAGCAATCATTCCAGCTTCAAGTGCTGTTAACTTAAAGCCAAGAGTTGGTAAACCAAAAAATATAAAAAATAGTTGAACTATAAAAGGTGTATTTCTAATAACTTCTACAAAACCTCCAACAAGATTTTGTAAAAAAGTATTTTTCCCTACTCTTGAAGCAGCACCTAAAACTCCTAAGAATACACCAAAAATAGTTGTCGCTGCAGTGATTTGAATAGTTAATATTACACCATTTATAAGCTCTTTATAATATGGTGTTAATCCTACAAAATCCAATTGATAATTCATAAAAATCCTTTATTATAAATCTTTTGGTAAATCAGCTTTTAACCATTTTAATGATGTTTTATTAAGTTCCCCATTTTCTTTTAATTCACTAATTAAATCATTAATAAATTGTTTTAATTCTGCTTGATCTTTTTTCATACCAATAAAACAAGGAGAGTTTTTAATTGCAAATTTAGCTTCAGGTGCACTATTTGGATGTTTTGTTGCAATGTCACTTACGATAACATTTCCAGTTGCTATTAATTTAACTTGTCCAGAAATATAAGCAGAAATCGTTGTATTGTTATCTTCAAATCTTTTAACATTTACACTTGAATCAACTAATTTACTTAATTCAATATCTTCAACAGAACCTCTTGTAACACCAATAGTTTTTCCACTTAATTCAGCTGCATTTGAAACACTTACATCTTTACTTCCAAAAACACCTAAGAAAAATGGTGCATAAGTATTTGAGAAATCAATAGCTTTTTCTCTTTCTGGATTTTTTCCTAAACTTGAAATAATCAAATCAACTTTTCCTGTTTGTAAATAAGGAATTCTATTTGCACTTGTAACGGGAACTAATTGAAGTTTTACATCTAATTTTTTAGCAATAAAATTTGCCATATCAATATCATAACCTTGAACACTCATATCTTTACTAACTGAACCAAATGGAGGAAAGTCTTGAGGTACTGCAATTTTTATTGTTTTTGCCTCTTTAATAGAATCTAAATCTCCTGCATATGCAAACTGACTAGCAAGAATTGCACCAACTGTAAACGCTTTAACTAATTTTTTTAACATCTTTTATCCTTTTGAATTATTGTTGACACTTTATGTAGATTATCTACAATAGTAAATAATATGTATCAATCATTTTCACAATTCTAAGATATGATTTGTATTTAGTCAACACAATATCTGTTTATAAAATAAACATTTAACTATTTTAAATTTAAGACAAATATAATTTATAAATATAATCATAAAAATGTATATTTTATGTACAGAAAAACTGAAATATAATTGTAGACAATAATATATAATTGTAGAACATATTTGATGGAGTATTTATGAATAATAGTGAATTAGCAGTTGATGAAGTAATTATAAATTATATATTTGATGAAATATTTGATAAACGATTTCACCCTGGAATGAAATTATCTGAAAGTGTTTTTGCACAAAAATTTGATGTAAGTCGAGATACCGTGAGAAAAGCTTTTAGTCAATTACAAAGTATGGGAATCGTTATATATAAAAAGAATCAAGGTTTTAATCTAAAATGGCTAACAGAAGATGATACAAAAAAAGTATATCAAGCCAGAAATATTATTGAAGCGGGAATTATTACATTAGTGACTCAAAGATATACTTTAGGATTAATTGACTTATCAGTATTAAAAAATGAAGTTGAAACAGAAAAATATTTAAAAACAACATTTAGAAATGGTGAGTATGTTAAAACATCTTGTGATTTTCATCTAAATCTTGCACTTTTAAGTGAGAATGAATTTTTGATAAATGCCTTAACTCCTCTAATTCCTTTAAGTATTTTAGCTGGATTAGTTTATGAAGATTGTAACTCTTGTTTTTGTTCTTATGATGAACATAATGATTTAATAAAAGCAATTAAATCAAATGATGTTGATTATGCAAAAAGTATTATGAATCATCATTTGCACCATTGTGTGGAAGCGTTAAATTTTAATAAAACAATTGTAGATAAAACTCCAACTGCAAATTTTAGAGAAACAATATGAACTTTGAAATAGAAAACTACCCAAGAGATTTAATTGGTTATGCAAATGAACCAATAAATCCAAAATGGCCAAATAATGCTAAAGTAGCTTTACAATTTGTTTTAAATTATGAAGAGGGAGCAGAAAACTGCATACTTCATGGAGATAAATCATCTGAGATTTTTTTATCTGATATGATAAATCCAGAAGCTTTTGTAGGACAAAGACATAAATCAATTGAATCGCTTTATGAGTATGGTTCAAGGGTTGGAGTATGGAGAATTTTAGAGCTTTTTAAAGAGTTTGATATTCCAGTTACTATTTTTGCAGTTGCAATGGCAGTTGCTAGAAATCCAAAACTAGCAGAATATCTTGCAAAACATGATTATGACATCTGTTCTCATGGATATAGATGGATAAATTATCAGAAAATTGAGGAATCAATAGAAAGAGAACATTTATATAAAAGTATAGAAGTTTTAACAAAAATGATAGGTAAAAGACCACTTGGTTGGTACACAGGACGAGATAGTGAAAATACACGAAAATTAGTTGTAGAAGAGGGTGGATTTTTATACGATAGTGATGCTTATAATGATGATTTACCATATTTTGCTCCTGAAATAACTACAAAACAACATCTTGTAATTCCATATACTATGGACAATAACGATATGAGATTTTTACCAAATGGTTTTTCTTATAGTGAGCAATTTTTTAACTATTTAAAAGATAGTTTTGATGTTTTATATGATGAGGGTAAAACAAATCCTAAAATGATGTCAATTGGTATGCATTGCAGAATTTTAGGACATCCTGGAAAAATTATGGCTATGAGAAGATTTTTGGAATATGTAAGAAAATTTGATGATGTTTGGTTTTGTAAAAGAGCTGATATAGCAAATCATTGGATAAAAAATTTTAAAAATAATAAGGAAAAATGATGATAAATGTAGCAAGTATTGAACTTGGAAGTAAAGTAATTTTTACAACTGATGAATTTTTTGCAAGTGCAGATAGAATGCTTCAAGAAAGTGAAGCTGTATTTAAAGAAGAGTTCGATGAAAATGGTCATTGGATGGATGGTTGGGAAACACGAAGACGAAGAAATGGTGGGAATGACTATTGTATTATTAAACTAGGAACCATGTCAAAAATCAACTCTTTTTTAGTTGATACATCTTTTTTTAGGGGAAATTATCCCTTAGCTATTTCTATTAAAGCATATAATGCAAAAGATATGAAAGATGAAGAATTTTTAGAAAAATATGAAAGCTTAGAGAGTTTTGAACTTTTAGCTCAAAGTGATTTACAAGGACATAATAAACACTCTTTTGATTCAAGTTTTACAAGTGAAATTACTCACTTAAAAGTTGATATTTTTCCAGATGGAGGAATTGCAAGATTTAAAGCTTTTGGCGAAATTTGTTTTGATGAAAAGCTTTATGAACAAGAAAATATAAATGTTATTTCTATGAGAAATGGAGCAAGAGATATTTATACAAACAATGAGTTTTATGGTTCATTAAAAAATATTTTAAAAGATGAAGATGCTTTAAATATGGGTGATGGTTGGGAAACAAGAAGAAGAAGAGAACCAGGATTTGACTGGGGAATTATTGAACTTGCAAAACCAGCAATTATTGATAATATTATGATTGACACAAAGTTTTTTAAAGGAAATTTTGCAGATTCTTTTTCTATTTGTGCTGCATATTTAGAAAATACAACAGATAATTCAGTAATTACGCAAAGTATGTTTTGGGAAGAGTTAATCCCAAAACAAAAATTAACAATGAATAATAAACACTATTTTGATGAGACTTTTTTACTTCATAAAAAACCAATTACTCACATAAGAATCAATATTTTTCCAGATGGTGGAATTTCAAGATTAAAACTATTTGGAAAATTTATTAGAGTTGAAGAGCTTGGAAAATAAGTATGAAAAAAGTTTTAAAACCTATTGCTTTAACTTGTGAAAATTTTGAAGCATATGGAAAAGTATTAAGTGTAGAGCAAAGTGAATCAATTGTTATAAATAATGGTTTTGCCAATAAACATTATAATCTATGTAATATGGATTGTAATGATTTTGGAGGAGTTGCTACTTTTCATTTATATGTTGGTAAAAAAAGAGAGTTTCCTCTAAAAATAAATATGATGGAAAAACATCCATATTTCTCACAAACATTTATGCCAAGAAGTACAAAACCATTTTTATTAGTAGTTGCCCTTGGTGATGAAAAACCTGATTTAAATACATTAAAAGTTTTTAAAACAAATGGAAATCAAGGTGTCTTTTACAAAAAAGCAATCTGGCATTTTCCTTTGATTAGTTTAGAAGATAATGAACAATTTATTGTAATAGATAGAAGTGATTTGGGAAAGAGTGAGAATAAAGTTGTTGATTGTATAGAGTTAGAACTAAGTGAAGATATTGAAATTTTGAAGTAGAAATTATATGCTTAATAAATATACAGGTGCAAAAATAATAATCGTTTTAAATTTGATAAACTAATACTGAAATTTTTAATATATATAATAATTTTAAAAGGAGATAATAAGATGTTTCTTACAAATCGTGAACAAGAAAAACTAATGCTTTATACAGCTTCATGTCTAGCACATGAGAGAAAAAATAGAGGTTTAAAACTAAACTTTCCAGAAGCTACAGCAATTTTGAGCTCATATATAATTGAAGGTGCAAGGGATGGAAAAAGTGTTGCCCAACTTATGGTTGATGCTACAAAAGTTCTAAAAGAAGAGCATGTTATGGATGGAGTGGCTTCCATGATGCATATGGTTCAAGTGGAAGCTACTTTTGATGATGGAACAAAACTTGTTACTGTTCATAATCCAATCCCTTATAAAAATAGTTCAGATTTACCAGGTGCTTATTTAATAGACGAGGGTGAAATAGAATTAAATGCAAATAAACAAGTTATTACTATTGAAGTTGAAAACAAAGGTGATAGACCAGTTCAAATAGGTTCACATTATCACTTCTTTGAAGTAAATAGTGCTTTAGATTTTGATAGAAGCCAAGCTTATGGAAAAAGACTTGATGTTGCAGCTGGAACTTCTGTACGGTTTGAGCCGGGTTCTATAAAAAGTATTAACTTAATAGATTTTAGTGGAAGAAGATATGTGAGTGGATTTAATGGTTTGGTTGAGGGCTTTTTAGATGATGAAAATGTAAAAGCCAAAGCAATGCAAAATCTAAATAAGTTTTTAGGAGTATAAGATGAAGATGTCAAAAGAAAAATATGCTTCAATGTATGGACCAACTGTTGGTGATAGATTTAGACTTGCCGATACTTCGTTGATTGCTAAAATAGAAAAAGATTATACAACTTATGGTGAAGAGAGTAAATTTGGTGGTGGAAAAACTATTCGTGATGGAATGGCTCAAAGTCCAACTGCTGTTGAAGTTGCTGACTTGATTATCACAAATGCAATAATCATTGACTATACAGGTATTTACAAAGCTGATATTGGAATCAAAGATGGAATTATTCTTGCCATTGGAAAATCAGGAAATCCAAATCTATGTGATGGAATAACACATGGTTTAGAAATTGGAGCAAATACTGAAATACTTTCTGCTGAGGGGAAAATTATCACAGCTGGTGGAATTGACACACATATTCATTTTATAAGTCCGGGTCAAATAGATGAAGCCTTAGCTAGTGGAGTAACAACCATGATTGGTGGAGGAACAGGACCAAATACTGGAACAAATGCAACAACTTGTACACCTGGGGCTTGGAATATTGCAAAAATGATTCAAAGTGTGGATGATTTACCTTTAAACTTTGGATTTATGGGAAAAGGAAATAGCTCAAGCAAAGAAGCTTTAGAAGTTCAAATAAAAGCAGGAGCTATGGGGCTAAAACTCCATGAGGATTGGGGAAGTACTCCAAATGCCATAGATACTTGTTTAAGTGTAGCAGATAAGTATGATGTACAAGTTGCAATTCATACAGATACACTTAATGAATCAGGATTTGTGGAAACAACTGTTGGAAGTTTTAAAAATAGAACAATTCACACTTTCCATAGTGAAGGTGCTGGTGGTGGACATGCCCCTGATATTATAAAAGTTGCTGGACTTGCAAATGTACTTCCAGCAAGTACGAATCCCACTTTACCATACACAAAAAATACAATAGAAGAACACCTTGATATGCTTATGGTTTGTCACCATTTAAGTCCAAAAATTCCAGAAGATGTAAGTTTTGCCGAATCAAGAATCAGAGGAAAAACAATAGCAGCAGAAGATGTACTTCATGATATGGGTGCAATTTCAATCACAAGTTCAGATTCACAAGCAATGGGAAGAGTTGGAGAAGTTCTAATACGAACTTGGCAAGTGGCAGACTCTATGAAACAACAGCGGGGAATTTTGGAGGGTGATGATGAAAAAAGTGATAACAATAGAATCAAAAGATATATAGCAAAATATACAATAAACCCAGCAATCGCTTCAGGAATTGATGAATATGTTGGAAGTGTAGAAGTTGGAAAAATGGCCGATTTAGTTTTATGGAATAGAGCATTTTTTGGAGTAAAACCTGAAATTATCATCAAAGGTGGATTTATAGCACTTGCTTTAATGGGTGATTCAAACGCTTCAATTCCAACACCAGAACCAAGTATGTATAGAAAAATGTTTGGAAGTTTAGGTAAAGCAAGTGCAAAAACAAGTGTAATATTCACTTCAAAAGTAGCCCTTGAAGATGATTTAGATGTAAAACTTGGAATCAGTAAATCAATGTTAGCCGTTAAAAACACAAGAAATATAGGTAAAAAAGATATGAAGTTAAATGACTTTATAGGAGATATAAAAGTAGATCCAGAAACTTATGATGTAACAGTAAATGGTGAACTAATAGAGTCAAACTATGTATCAGTAGTTCCAATGGCTAAAAAATATTTTATGTTTTAAGGAATCGTTTTGACATTTAGCGTAATAAAAAAAGTAATAGAGATAAAAAAAGACATTGTTGCAAACGATGAGGTTGAACTCTCTTGGTTTGATATGCAAAAACCAAACTTAACAGCTGTTAGTAAAAAAAATATAAATTTAATAGTAAAAGCGAAATTTACTCACCTGCATGAAAATGATGTTTTAGTTTGTGAAGATGGATATGCAATCAAAGTAAAAAGAAGTGAAGATGAAATTTTTACTTTAGAGTTTAGTGATGCTTTGTCATTTGCAAAAACTGCTTATGAGATTGGAAATAGACATCAACCAGTGATGATTGAAGAGTTTAAAATTATTGTTTTAGATGATATTTCACTTGCTGATATTATCAAAGATTGTTATGCAAATACAGCTGTAAAGTGTGAGAAAACAAAAGGCTACTTTAAACCAAATGGTAAAGCGCACCACAGCCACTAAAATGCAAAAAAGAACAAAACTAAAAAGCCTAAGCAGATTTTTACAAATACTTGATGGAACATTTCCCTCAGGTGTTTTTGTGCACTCTTTTGGACTTGAACCACATATTATAAAAGAGAATGTAAAAGATATAGATGGTTTAAAAATTTATCTAAAAAATCTAATCATTGACCAATACTCAAAAATGGAGTTCGTTTATATAAAAAAAGTTTTTGAAGCTTTAGAAAATAACAAACTAAATTTAGTAAAAAAACTTGATAACCAATATGCTTCATATCTTACTTTTGAGTATGCAAAAGCTTCTAAAAATATGGGAGATAACTATTTCGCTCAAATAAAAAATCTGGCTTCAAAAGATATTGTAAAAGAGTATTTTCAAGCCATAGAAGAAAAAAAATCTGAATCAAATGAGATAATAGTTTTAAGTGCTTTGGCTTATGATTTAGATATTTATATGGAAGATTTTATAGTGATGTGGACGAAAAAGAATCTAATAAATATAGCAGCAACAACACTTAAAATATCAAGAATAAAACCCTCACAAATACAACAAATGTTGTTTGAATTTGATGAGATTTTAGAAGATTTAGGATTTGAAAATATAGAGAATAAAATCACAAATTTTAATCCACTATTCGAGGAAATTATTTTTTCTCATAAAAATCTAGAACCAAAGATGTTTACAACATAACTCGATTTTCTTTTTATCCTATTTCAGCGTTAAAAATTAACTCATTTACTAATAGTAAACTTCGTTAATTTTTGCCTTGAATTAGAATAAAAATCTTAATCGAGAATATTAAAAAGGAGTAATAAATGGCACTAAAAATAGGAATAGCAGGACCAGTTGGAAGTGGAAAAACTTCTTTGATTGAAAGCATAACAAATATCCTAAAAGACAAATACTCTTTAGGAATTGTAACAAATGATATTTATACAACAGAAGATGCAAACTATCTAAAACAGCACCTTGATTTGGATGAAAATAGAATCATTGGAGTTGAAACTGGAGGTTGTCCACATACTGCAATCAGAGATGATATTTCTATGAATCAACGAGCTGTAATTGAGCTTGAAGAGAAGTTTAATCCTGATATTGTTTTTGTGGAAAGTGGTGGAGATAATCTTAGTGCTACTTTTTCTTATGAGTTGATTGATTATTATATGTATATAATTGATGTGGCTCAAGGTGCTGATATTCCTCGAAAAAAAGGAGCTGGTTTACTATTTTCAGATTTGCTAGTGGTAAATAAAATAGATTTAGCACCATATGTGGATGTGGATTTAGAACTAATGAGAAGTGATGTATCAAATAATAGAAAAAATAAACCTTCTGTTTTTATCTCAAAAAAAGATAAAGAGAGTTTAAATCAAGTAGTTTCATGGATAGAGGCTTTAATATAAGCCTTTTATTCAGTTAACTCTTTGATTTTTGCTTCAAGTGATTTTATAACATCGGTTAGGTCATAAATCTTTTTAATTTTTTCTTCATTTGTTTTCATTAAAAGAGCCAACTCTTTTTTTGTAGCGATTATTTCGCCATTGGCATCTCTAAATTTTTCTGCAAGTAGATTTTTTTCTTGTTTTATCATTGCAAGTGTTCTTGCATATTCTTCAGCTTCTTTTGCTTTTACAGTCATAGTTCCATAATATTTCTCATCTACATTGTGCATTTGCATTTCATAGTGGTCTAATTGTCTTTGTCTATTTGCTGTTTTTGCTTTTTGTTCTTCTAATTCCTCTTCTAATCTTGGAATATAAGATTCTACTTGTGAGAGTTTATCTGTTAATTCTTGGATATTCTTTTTATAAGTGAACTCTTTTTTATTAAATTCTTGAATAGTTTTTATAACTTTTTTTTGAAATTCTCTTTTTTCATTATTCTCTTTTGTTGTTGAAAATCCAATTGTTATATATTCTATTCTTGAATCAGTTTTTTGTTTGAAAATTGTATTTTTCAGATAAAAAGCTTCATTGTCTTTTCCAAGAAACTTTGTATTTCCTGTCCAAGGTTCATCATTTTTTAAAGTTTTCCATGTCTCTTCTAAATAATCTTTTGGAATATCTGGATGAATTAAACCATAAAATCCTATCTCTTTTATCTCTTCTAGTGTATATTTTGAAGTCTCTAACATACTTTTATTTGCGAATAAAATATTTCCATTTTCATCCATTTTATAAATCACTGCTACACTATCAACTGCATCTAAATATTTTTGAAGTTCTTTTTGTTTATCTTGAAGTTCTGTTTCAAAAAAAGTTTTTTCACAAACTTCAGTTATTTTTTTTATAAGAATTGTTGTATCAATAGGTTTGATAATATAGTTGCTTACATTTAAATCAATAGCTTTTAATATATTTTCTGATTCACTTCTGGCAGTTGTAAAAATTGTAGGAACAAAATAATCTATTTCTCTAATTTTTTCTAACATATCAAGGCCATTCATAATTGGCATATTAATATCAGAGATGATTAAATCAATTTTTTCATCTGTAAGTTTAGATTTTTCAAATTTGTTTAAACCTTCAAGGCCATTTGAAGCTAATACAACTTCTTTAAATAGTTTACTTAAGAGTTTAGCTAGTTTTTCTCTAGCTAACTCTTCATCTTCTACAAACAGTACTCTTTGGTTTTTTAAAAAATCTGGTGTGAACATTATTCTACCTTTTATTCGTAAGGAGTAACCGATGGAGGAAACTCTTCAAAAGCCTTTTTAATTGAATTTATTATTGAATTTTTATATTTATAATTTTGCATTGGATTTGAAAATTGTAGATAATCAACAGCTCCTTGTTGAGTTTTCTCTTTCTTATAAACAAAAACAACTTTTTTACCAAGTTTTACGCTGTTTTCATAAAGAAGTCTTGCATAATCATTTATATAAGGAAACTCTTTTTCTTTGATTTTATCTCCCCAACAAAAAAACACAAATTTACCACTAGGTATTAAATTTGCTGCGTCTAAATACATAATATCTCTGTCAAATTGAGTTGTTTGAAAAGAGTTATAACTCTCTAAATCACTATTAAATTTTTCTAAAAGCACAGGAATATCAATACTTCTTTCTATTAGATTAAATAGATTTCTAATCTCTACAATTTTACCAGCACAATGTTCTCTCATAGCTTGTTTAAAAACTGTAATATATCCTTCACCTTTTAATTCAATCATTTTTCCAAAGTCTTCAAAGTCTTGTTCTAGTAAATATTTATTTGAATCAAATCCAACTGGAGTTACCATTGGACTGTATAAAAATACAGTTCCAATTATATTTTTCTTTTTATCTTTTGCTGTTTTTATTTTTTCTTTTAACTCTTTAACTGTTATCTCTTCATCTTCTGCATTAAAATACATATAACTTTGCGTTAAAAAAATCTCTTCATATTTAGTTTCAATTGTTCCAAAATACTGCATTAAATTCCCTTGTTTATTATTAAATATATATTATCAAATATTCCTAAATACCTTGCTTATAATTATTTATTTTGATTTTTGATAAATTCTAAGATTTGCACACTCTTTTATAATCTCATTGTAATATTTAGTGTTACTATAATCTTTTTTTAACATATCAAAATATTTTCCATAATTATTTTGGATATAAGAGTTATAAACTTTTTCATTGTTATAAAACCAATATCTCTCAAGTTCAAATCTGCTTAAATCTTTGTTGTAATAATCCTGAGTTTTTGTTGAATAATTTATATCATATAAAGCTAATTCAGCTTTTGCTAACATATAAGTTATTTTGGCTTTAAACTCTTTTTCTTTTGCTTCTTCTTGGGCTTTTGTATAATATTTTATTGCTAAATCAATTTTCTCTTTTTGTAAATCTTTATCATTAAAAGAGTAAACACTTCTATAAACTGTTGTTAAAATATTTGAGTTTCCAAAATAACTAAGATTATATAAAGCATTAGCAAAAAGATAGTTATCCATTACGCTATTTGGATTTTTTTCAAGCTCTTTTTTTATTAGAATAGTTTTTTCTAAAAACTCTTTTACACTCATAACATCTTGTTTTCCACTTCTGTTATTTCCTCTAATTAAGCCATTAAAAGGATTAAACTGAACAAGAGTGCTTAAATAATTAGAGTTTAACTCTAAAGCTTCTTCAAATTTTAGATTATTTATTAGAAGTTTTGTTTTTGCTTCTTGTAGATTATCATTTAAAACAAATTGATTGTTTTGTTTTTTTAATAAATTTTGTTCTAAATATTTTTTTGCAAAATGTTCTTGAATTTTTGATTGTTTTGGCTCTTGCATAAAAATTCTGAATTTTTCTAATAATGCTAAATCAAAAGAAGCTTCATCTAAATAGTTAATATTAGAAGCTAAAAAAGCATAAAATTTGTCATTTTGTTTTAGATATAGTTTTTTTAATACAACAAAAGTATAATCATGAATAGCACTTGAAGTTGTTTCCTCTTTGATTAGTTTTTCCATTTTGTCATAAATTATATTTTCAGTTTCTCTGTCAATTTTTTCTAATTTTTGAAGATATAAAATATAAGAAAAAGTTTGAACTTCATGTGAATTTGGGTATTTATTTAATAAGTCTTTTTCAATAGTTGAAGCTTCAGCAAAATTATTTTCATATAAATTAAAATATCCTAAAGATAAATTAACTAAATACATATCATCTTTATTTATAGTTTTTAAATAATCTACATATTTTTTAAATGGAAAATTTCTTTCAATTTCATTATTTTGATCAAAAAAATGTTGAGTATTTAAAAGCTCTCTATAAAGTGTAAAATCAAACCATTTTGAATTTTTATCAATAGTATAAATATTTTGTAACTCTTCCATTACATTACTATTTTCATTTAAAGCTCTAAGGGCATAAAATTTTGTTTTTTCTTCATTATTTTGTGCTAATTTTAGTAATTCATTCCATTGTTCATTTGTTTTTATATGATGAAAATTGTAGTAACTTAAATGCCAATTTATTCTGTTTTCATCAAATAATTTAGTAAATTCATAAACTCCTTTTACAGTTTGTGCATTTTTAACCAATGCACCAGCGTATAAACCTTGAATCCAATCTTTTACAATAGTATTATTTTTTGAATCTAATAGATATTTATATTTTTCATATAAAGCCAAAGGTTCTTGATTTTTAAAGTGGGCAAGTCTTAGAGCTAAATAAAAGTATCTTAGTTTTAAATATGGTGAATTTACTGTATCTATTTTTGCAACAGCTTCTTTTATTAAAAGATTAAAATCTTTTAAATTTTTTAGTTCATCATTTGAATAATATCCATCACTTACATGTTTTTCTTGTTCACTAACAAAAATCAAATAATCTTTAATCTCTTTGTCTTTTATCAAGTTTAAGTCTTTTCTTTTGTAAACAAAATCTTCAATCTGTTTTGCAGAAAAACTATCATTTAGTTGTTTCATCCACTCTTGAATATTTTTTTCTTTATTGTTTTTTTCATAACTCCAATAAATTGTATTATAAACATTTGCAGATTTTATCTCTTCTGCAATATTTGAAAAGGGTTGATTTCTATGTTCTAAAAATACAAACTCTTTTTCGTTATAATCCCAACCATCAGCGCAGGCAAGTAGGGAAATGTTTAAAATCAGGCTTAAAATAAATGCTTTTAAAATCATTGTTTTCCTTTTATTAGTTTTTCTAAATCATATTTATTTTCATATTTTAAAGTGTAAAAAATCACTTCATTAAATCTATTTTTTGATATTTTAAAAAAATCATCAAAAGCTATTTTTATATCTTCTTTTTCTGAGTCTTCAAATCTAAAAATATCACCTTTATAAACATATCTACCTTTAAAATAAGTACTATTTATAACTTCATATTTATTGTTATCTAAAGCTTTAAAATTTTCATCAAAATCTTTTTTTTCTGCTCCTTCAAAAATATCTAAAGCTTTGTTTTCTCTAAATTGGATAGCTTGAGAATAAAGTGGAAGTGCAAGTTTTAATTTTAATTTATAACTATCAAAATTATAGTGATATTTTTTTGCAATGTCATTATCTAATATAGAATTTTTTGTGTTTATATCTGATATATCAGACATATTGTAATACATCAAAACTCCATAATCAACAGGAGGAATTCCTGTTTTTACATAATACTTTATTTGATGAAGTCGAATAGTTGCACTTAAAGTTTTGTTTAGTTTTATTTTTAAATCTTCAAGAAGTTTAAAATAATTTGACTGAGTACTACTTGACCAATCACAATCTATTTGTAACTCTTCAAAACTTAAATTAGTGGATTTTAGGTTTCTGATAATTTGATTACTAATAATCGAATAATCTACATTTTTCATAGTATCGTTTGTGATATAAACAACAGGAACAAAAATATCATTTGCTTTTGTTTGAAAAATCGTGTTTATAACTTCAATTTTTGAAGAGTAAGAAATATCTAAAACTTTTACATAAACTTTTTGTTTTATCTCTTTTTGATTATAACTATTTTCCCAATGATAAAAAGATATGTTTATTGGTTCTTCTTTTTTATTTTGAATAAAAATAAAACTAACAATCAAAAATACAGCACTTAATAATAGTAAAACTATTCTCATGAAAATCCTTTAAAATGCGTTTATTTTATTCGCTCTATTATTTTTCAACCACTCTTCTTGCAGTTCTTTACTTTTTTTATTATCTGCTCGTTTGCTTATAAATCTAGATTTTACATGGGTTGTTGTTTCATCATTTTCATTGTAAGTATATGTTAGATTTAAATCAGCTAGTTGTACGGCATCTTTGGCTCTTGTTGCTGCTACATAATAGATATTTAACTCTTCATTTACTCTTAGATATGAGAGTTTATTTTTTGTATTTACTATCTCTTTTTTTGAGATAAAATCATCAGCCATTATTACTTGTTCATATTCCAAGCCCTTTGATTTATGGGTAGTTGTAAAAATAATATCAGCTTGATTTTTATCAGTTACTAAAAATTCTTTTATTTTTTTGTTTATCTCAAAAATATTATCTCCGTAAGTATTGATAAACTTGATAATATTTAGATAATCTTGATTTTTTGTATCTTTTGCAAACTGTTCAAGCTCACTTATTGTTTCAAAATCTTTTATTTCATCTATTGTGATTTTGTCATTTTTTTTCTGTTTTAGATAAAAAATAGAATAAACAGTTTGGTTCATAAATGAATAAGAGTTATATCCACCCTCAAAATAAACCTTTTTTTTATCGTGGATAAAATAGACTAATTGTTGGATTAATCCAAAAGTACTTCGAGCTATCACACAAAACTGTTTAGAAAAATCAATATGATTTTTTCCCATCAAAGTGGTTTTCTCTATTCCTGAAATTTTTAGAGGTTTTGAGGAATTTATCTCATATAAACTATTTAGATTATTTTGTAAAACCTTGGCAAAGTTATCTCCAAATCTAAAACTTTGTGTTAAATCATAAGAAGGTAAATCTATTTTATTTAAGGCATTTGTGGCAAATCTAAAGGTATAAATTTGTTGAAATGAATCTCCAACATAAATTCGTCTACAACTTTGATTTTCAACAATTCCAATCATTACATCACTAATATCCTGAGCTTCATCAACTAAAATCAAATCATAAGGCAGATTTGTTGATACTTTTTTATTTAGATAAAACATCTTTAGATAAAAATCGTGAGTTGCATCTATGATTTTGTTTTTCATGGCACTTAAAATTGTTTTTAGATGCTCAATTACTCTTGTTTCATTTTTATTTATTAGTTCAAGTATTTTTGCACCTAGTTCAGATTGTTTTTTGTAAGACTCAATTAGTTTTGAGTCAAGTGCGATTAAAGAAGAGTTACAATAAAAATTTACTAAATCTTTTATCAAAGCTACATATTCAGGAATAGGATAATAGGCTTTTTGATTTATTGTAAGTTCATGTTTAATTAGCAAATTTTCTATAATTTGATTTTTTAAATCATGGGCAAGAGTGTAGTTATAAGCTTCAATTTTATTATATGCTAATGAGTGAATAGTACTTATATGCATAAAAGGCAAATTGTAATCTTTGAGTTTATCTTGTAGTGAAGTTTGCAAAGATTTGTTATATGCTAAATATAAAATCTTTAAATGTGAATTTTTTTTCGCATACTCAAGTAGTGTTGTTGTTTTCCCACTTCCAGCAACGGCATTGATTTTAAATGAGAGTTTATCGCTATTGATTATCTCTTCTTGTTCTTTGGTTAATATCATCTTGGAATTGTAGCAATACAGACTAAATTGCCGATAAAAAAGTCGATTGAGAGAAAAAGATTTTAAATTTATTTTTACTCAGATTGCTCAGATTATATAAGTAAATTACTCAGATTGTTATGTTAGAATAGTAATAATAAATATACAGGGGAAATCAAATGAGTATAAGAAATAAAATTGTTATGGCATTTTTGGTATTGTTGATGTTATCAATATCATCAAGTGTTTATGTTTCGTATAATATATCAAGTATGAAATCAAATGTTAATGAGCTTGCAGATGTGAATTTCTCTGGAATTACATTTTTACTCGAAGCTGATAGGGATTCATATCAGTCAAATGTGGCATTAATTCAGATTATGAATTTAGATGATAACGAAAAAATAAATAAGTTAATTACTAAAGGTGTAAATGATAATGTATTACAAGTTTTTCAAAGATATGAGAAATTTAAAGCAAGATTAGCTGATAAATTATCTGCTAATAAAGATAAATTTGATGAATTTGAAAAATACTATGCATTAACAAAAGCTAACACAGAAAAGATTGTGAGTTTCGTAAATAGTAAAAATATTACTGAAGCAAAAAGTTTTTATTTTACTACTTATCTTAAAGATTATGAATCTATGAGAGATTTAATTGATTTCTTTACAGAAGAAACTTATAAAATTATTGATTCAAATAAAAAAGATACAAGTGATTTAATTGAAGTTTCTTTAACTGTATTTTTAGTAATTGCATTATTAACAATTTTTATAACGATTTTATTTTCATATTTATTAGGTAAAAATATTAATAGTTCTATTAAAAAATTACAAGATGGACTTTTAGGATTTTTTGCTTTCTTAAATAAAGAAACAAAAGATGTAGCAATGCTTGATACAAGTTCAAATGATGAAATTAGTAAAATTTCAGAAGTTGTAAACTTTAATATTGATAAAACAAAAAAATCTATAAGTGAAGATGAACATTTAATTGCAGATGTTAAAAAAGTAGTTGAAGTTGTTAAAACTGGTAATTTAAGTACTAAAGTAAATGCAAATACACAAAATGAATCTCTTGAAGAGTTAAAAGTAATTTTTAATGAAATGTTAAAAGTTATAGCCCAAAAAGTTTCAACTGATATAAACAAAATTGAAGGTGCTTTAACTCACTTCCAAAATATGAATTTTGCTTATAGAATTCCTGATGCAACAGGTCAAACAGCTATTGGATTAAACTCTTTAGCAAAAGTTATAAGTGATATGTTGGTTTTAAATAAAACAAATGGATTATCACTACAAGATAGTGCAGATTATCTTTTAACAAATGTTGATAAATTAAGTAGAGCATCAACACAAGCAGCAGCTAGTATTGAAGAAACAGCGGCAGCTTTAGAAGAAATAACAAGTAACATGTCAAGCAATACGCAAAATGTAATGCAAATGGTTACTTATGCAAATGAACTTACTAATTCTGCAAATGAAGGACAAAAACTTGCAAGTGAAACAACAGTTTCAATGGATGAGATAAATACACAAGTTAATGCAATAAATGAAGCAATAACAGTAATTGACCAAATTGCATTCCAAACAAATATTCTCTCATTAAATGCAGCCGTAGAAGCAGCAACAGCAGGAGAAGCTGGAAAAGGATTTGCGGTAGTTGCAGCAGAAGTAAGAAATCTTGCAAGTAGAAGTGCAGAAGCAGCAAAAGAGATAAAAACATTAGTAGAAAATGCAACAGGAAAAGCAAATAATGGTAAAAAAATTGCTGATAAAATGATTCTAGGATATGGTGGATTAACTGAAAATATTTCTAAAACAATGCAATTAATTAAAAGTGTAGAGGTTGTTATTAAAGAACAACAACAAGGAATTGCCCAAATTAATAATGCGATTAATTCATTAGACCAACAAACACAAGCAAATGCAATAGTTGCTAGTCAAACAAAAGATATAGCAAATGAAACACAAAGTATTGCTTCAATTATTGTTGCTGATGCAAATGAAAAAGAGTTTGAAGGTAAACATGAGGTTAAAGCAAAAAAATCTAATAATACAAAAGCAGTTGAAATAAAACAAACTACAACTCCAAAAGTTCAAGCTAAGAAAGTTGAATCACATAGCACTCCAAAAGTTGAAGTTAAAAAAACAGTAACTTCAAATGTAAAAGATAATGACGAGTGGGAGAGTTTTTAAAACTCTCCTTTTAAAGTAATTTTGTTATAATTAGAACTATTTAATACCATTGAATATTAGGAAAAGAAATGAAAAAAATAGTTTTAAGTTTATTAGTTTTAGTCGCTTTAGTAGGTACAATATTTTTTGTTAACAAACCTGCAACTTCAAATGATTTAACTCAAAATAATTCAGAACAAAACAATTCACAGCAAAGTGCTACAGATTCAAATAATTCTGAACAAACACCTCCAATTACTTCTGAACAAAATAGCTCAGAACAAACAGCTCCTGTTCAAAATATTGAAACAAATAAGGGGAAACCTAAGTTAATGGGTTTAAAAGAAAAAGCCCTAAAAGGTGATCCAAAAGCTCAAAATGACTTAGGTAATATGTACGCAAATGGTTCTGCGATAGGTCAATCTGATAAAGAAGCATTAAAATGGTTTGAACAATCAGCAAATCAAGGATATGCAGAAGCTCAATACAATCTTGGAACTATGTATCAAAATGCAATAGGCGTAGATCAAGATTTAAAAAAAGCTGCTATGTATTATCGATTAGCTGCTAATCAAGGACATAAAGAAGCTAAAGTTAATCTTGAAGTATTATGCCAACAAGACTCTACTTTATGTAACTAATTTTAGGAAAAAGTTATATCTTTTTCCTACTGCACTCTAAATTATCACCTTTATTTATTAAATCAAACAAAAAAAATATAAGAGTTATTTATTCTAATAAAATAATCACAAAGTAAATTTTAAAAGCCATTAAAACTACTTTTACTACAAAAAATCTATAGCAAAAATATCTAAATAAGTCTTGACAATTTAAAAAAAAAATAATACTATTTCATAAATGACTGACGGTCATTCATTTATGAAAGGCGTTTTATGGCAAGAATTATAGATAAAGATGAAAAAAGATGTGATATAGCACTATCATCAATAAAACTTTTTTGTGATAAGGGAATACAACAAACAAGTATTGATGAAATAGCTAAAAGTGCAGGAGTCGCAAAAGGAACAATATATCTCTATTTTAAAAATAAAGAAGAAATTATATTTACTATTTGGGATTTAATCGTACAACAACACGATATATTATTTAATCAAAGAATCAATCCAAACATGAGTGCAAAAGAGAAAATCCTAGAATATTATGATTTTACACAATGTTTAGGGGATTATGATCAAGAGCAAATACTTATTCTTTTCCAGCAATTTATTAGTTCATTACTTATTGATAAAACTAATATTTATTCAGAATATTTCGACAATTTTTTTAAATTAGATTATGATTTTATTTCTACGTGTTTACAAGAAGGTGTTGATAAAGGCGAATTTTTTATTGATGATATTGATACCTTATCACACACAATTATAATGCTTTTAAAAGGTTCAATTGTTAAATCAAAAGCTTCTAATATGAGTTTTAATGATTCCCAACTAATGCTAACTAAATATATAAGTTATTTACTAGAACATTGTACAAAGGAAAAATGATGAAAAAATCAATAATTTTATACTTTTTGCCACTATTTTGTTTTGCAGGGAATTTAACAGAACTTTTAAATCTAGCAGAACAAAATAAACAAGTAGAATCTTCTCGTTATAGTTTAGAATCAACAAAAGAAAAAGAGTACGCAACAAAAAGTGGATATATGCCAAATCTAACTTTAGGCGCAAATCAAACTTTTAATAAAGATAGTAATGCCTCAACACCAGATAAAAGTACTACAGGATCAGCGACACTTTCATTTACTATTTATGATGGAGGAAAAAGAGAAGCATCTTTTGAACAACAACAAGCACTTATTAAATCTGCAACTTTTACTTTAGCTTCTGTGCAAAATAATATTTCATTAGATGTTATTTATAACTATTATAACTATTTAAGTACACTTGCTAGTAAAGAATCAACATTGAAAAAAATGGAACAACTTGAATCTGAACGTTATCGTTTAGAAAAATATTTATCAGTTGGCACAATTACTGTTGATGAATTACAAAAGATTGTTTCATCTCTTGAGCAAACAAAAGTTGATTTATTAACATTAGATAACTCATTAAACAACATTTCTAATACTTTGGAGTATTTAACAGGAGCAGAAGTTTCTGTCGAAAAAGGTTCTTCAATTGTTTATAATGATTCAAATATAGAAGAAGGAAAACGTCTTGATATATTAGCTCTTGAAGAGAGTGTACAAAGTAATAAAGCAGAAATAAAAATTGCAAAAGCACCTAATAAGCCAACAATTACACTTCAAGATACATATTCTAAATATGATTTTGATTATCCACTTGCAACAGAAAGTTTGGATCAACAAAATAGTGTTCAATTATCAATGGAATGGAAAATTTTTGATTTTGGTTCTACAAATGCTAATGCCCAAGCTGCATATTTAAACTATTTATCTAAAAATAGTGACTTAGCTTATGAAAAACAAAAAGCAAAAGCTAGTTTAAAAAGTGCACAAAATAGTTATAAAACTTCTTTGGCAAAAATTGAAGCAGCAAGAGCACAACTTCAAGCTTCAGAAATGACTTATGAATTAATTAAAAAGAAATTCCAACAAGGTATTGTGGATAATGTTAGTTATCTTGACGCACTTAGTGATAAATTTAATTCAAATTCTCAACTTCAAACAGCCCTAAATGAAGTTGAATATCAAAAAGCAGTATTGCTTTATGAAATGGGCGAAAATATTAAAGGAGCTATTCAATGAAAAAGATTTTTATACTTATATTATTTATGTTTCAAGCCTTATTTGCAGAAGAAATTTATGCAACATTTGATGTTGTTAGTGAAAAAGAATCACAACTTGGACTATCTACATCTGGAATTGTAGCAACATTAAATGTAAATGTTGGAGATAAGATTACAAAAGGAGCTTTACTTCTTTCTTTAAATAATTCACAAGAAAGAAATGAATACGAAACTGCAAAAAAACAAGCAGAACACTCTTATAAAACTTATGCAAGATATGCAAAAATATCTGATGTTATAGATAAAGAAACGATGGATAATTACATTTATGATAAAGACATTACTCAATTAAATGCACAAAATAAAGAGATAATTCTGAGAAAAACTGAATTAAGAGCGCCATATGATTTAGTTGTTACTAAAAAAAATATAGATTTAGGTGCTATTGTATTAGCTTCTCAAACAAATCTTTTAGATGTTATATCTTTAGATGATGTAAAACTTGTATTGAAATTTGATGAGAAATATTGGCAAAAAGTTAAAATTGGACAAAAATTTGTATATAAAGTTGATGGAAGTGAAAAAACATATGAAGGAAAAATCACAAAAATTTATCCAAAAATTTTAAATGAAACAAGACAAATGGAAGCTGAAGTAAAAGCTACAAATCTTATGCCAGGCCTTTTTGGTAATGGCTCAATTAAAGCAGAATAAATCATGTATAAATTAGCTATAAATCGCCCAATTACAACATTAATGGGCGTTTTGACATTTATTGTTTTTGGATTAATGTCATATAACACAATGCCAATTAATCTTTTCCCAAATGTAGATTTCCCAGTTGTTACAATAGAAACAACTTACAAAGGTGCAGATCCCTCAACTGTTGAAACAAAAGTAACAGATAAAATAGAAGAAGCAGTTTCTGGTGTTGATGGAATTGATAAACTTATGTCAACAAGTTATGATGGTTTTAGTTCGGTAACGGTTCAATTTAAACTAACAAAAGATTTAGATGAAGCGACAAATGATGTACGTGATAAAATTGGTGCATTAGATTTACCCTCAGAAGTTGATAAACCTATTGTTAAAAAACTAGGTGGTGGAGGAGCTGTTATAAGCCTTTTTATTGCTTCAAGTGGAACTGACACAATATCTTTAATGAGACTTGCTGATGAAAAAATCAAACCTCAATTACAACGGATTAAAGGAGTTGGTGAAGTTAATATTTTGGGTTATCAAGATAGAGAAATTCGTATTTTTATAGACCCTTTTTTACTTAATAAATATAATCTAAGCTCAGCTGATGTTAGTAGTATTATTAAAAAACAAAATATAAAAGAAGGGGTTGGAAAACTTGTTAATCAAAATCAAGAAATTATTCTTAAAGCCCAAGGAGATGCTCAAAGTATCGAAGATGTAGGTAATTTATTAGTAAAATCTGGTGTTAAATTAAAAGATATTGCAACAATTAAAGATGGATTAAGTGATGCAAAAAGTTTTTCCTCTTTTAATGGACAACAAGGTGTTACTTTAGAAGTAAAAAAAATAGCTGGTGAAAATGTATTAAATATTATTACAGAAGTGAAAAAAATACTTCCTAAACTTCAAACATTATCAGGTGAAAAAAGCCAAATAAAAATATTAGAAGATCAATCTGAAAAAATCATGGTTAATATTGATAATGTACAATTTGACCTTATTTTTGGTGCATTTCTTGCTATTGTTATTGTTTTTCTTTTTTTACGAAATGTTACAGCTACAATTGTTTCAGCATTAGCAATTCCAACATCAGTTATTGGTACTTTTGCTATCATTGACGCCTTAGGTTATGATTTAAATCGTTTAACTCTAATTGGGCTTACCCTTGCAATTGGAATATTTATTGATGATGCAATTGTTGTTATTGAAAATATTATGAAAAAAATGGAAGCTGGCATATCTCCATTTCAAGCCTCTTTTGAAGGTGCAAAAGAAGTTGCATTTTCTGTTTTAGCAATTTCATCAGTTTTATTGGCTGTTTTTATACCTGTTGCTTTTATGGATGGAATAGTTGGAATGTTTTTTAACTCTTTTGCAATGACCGTAGCTTCTGGTATTGTAATTTCATACCTTGTTGCAATTATGTTTATACCAAGTATTGCAGCACGAGTTTTAAGTTCAAAAGAAAGCAGTTTTTATCATAAAACAGAACCTATTTTAAAAGCTATTGACAAAGGATATGTTTGGTTACTTAAGCCTTTGATTCGATATAAAACATTGACAATTATTGTTACTATTTCTCTTCTTATTGCATCAACAACTTTAAAAGTTGGTATGTCATTTTTGCCAATGGAAGATAATGCAGAATTTCAAGTATTGATTAAAGCACCTGTTGGAGTTAATTTAGAATCAATGAAAGATAAAATAACTCCTTTAGATGATATATTGAAAGAAGATAAAGATATTTTATATTCAATTTCATCAATTGGTTATAACTCTGCAAAAGAATTACATAAAGCTAGAATCTATGTAAAACTAAAAAAACTTGGTGAACGAAAAAAAACACAAGAAGCAATTATTCAATATTATAGAGATAAATTTTCTTCAATAAAGGGCTTAATAATATCTGTTGATAAGATTGATGACTTTAATACAGGAGATTCAACATCACCAATTCAAGTAGTTATTACAGGTGATAATTTAGCTGAACTAGATGCCACATCTTTAAAACTAATGACAATATTAAAAGATACATCTGGTATTGTTGATGTTGATAGAGATTTTGAAAATGGAAAACCTGAAATCAAAATTGGTATTTTAAGAGAAAATGCTCAAAGAGTAGGAGTTAGTGTTGAAGATATAGCTTCAATTTTAAGCTCAGCTTATTCAAGTGAAAGTGCAGTTTCTTATTATGAAGATAATGGAAGACAGTTTGATATAACAGTAAGATTAAAAGACGATTATAGAAGTTCATTAGATGATTTGAAAAAATTACAAGTTCGTAATTCAAGTGGACAATTTGTTGCCCTTGAGGGATTAATAGAAATTAAAGAAAGTTTAGGAAATGCTTCAATTAATAGATTTGATAGGGAGAGAAAAGTACTTGTAACTGCGAATATTTTTAATACTTCCCTTGATAAAATTGTTGCAGTAATTAACTCTAAAATGCCTGAAATTCTTCCAAAGGGTTATAATTATCGGTTCACAGGTGACGTTGAAAATATGGAAGATACAAGTAAAGCTTTTGCAGGAGCAGTTCTTTTAGCTGTAATTTTAATTTATCTTATATTAGCTGCATTATATGAATCTATAATACAGCCATTTATTATTATGATTTCTATGCCACTTTCTTTTACAGGAATAATGGTTGCCCTTTATGCAACAGGTAATTCATTTAGTTTGTTTGTTATGATAGGTATTATTTTACTTTTAGGAATGGTTGGTAAAAATGCAATTTTAGTTGTTGACTTTGCAAATCGTGCTATTAAAGATGGAAAAAGTATTGATGATGCACTTTTAGAAGCTGGAGAAAAAAGGTTAAGACCAATTCTAATGACAACATTTGCCATGATAGGAGCAATGATTCCCCTTGCATTTGGAAGTGGAGCAGGGCATGAAAGTAACGCTCCAATGGCTTTAGCAATTATTGGAGGACTTGTTAGTTCAACTATTTTAACGCTTCTTGTTGTACCTGCTATTTATAAATTTATTTATCCATTTGATGTATGGTTACGAAAATGGTATGAAAAAGGCTTAGTTAAATAATTTGATTTAAAGGGAGTTTTACTCCCTTTATCCTTACAAAAAAAAGGTAAAAGAGAGTGAATTTAGAAGAGATACAAAAAAAATTAATAAATGATTTTGATTTTGATAAAGTTTTGGAGATACTTACAAAATTAGGAGAAAATTATTCTAAAAATGATTTGATAGAGAATGCAAAAGGTCTAATTAAAATGACATATACATCAAGAGAAATGGATGATGTATTCTTTAATGCAGCTTATCTTATGGCTTCAAGATCTTATATTGACCAAAGAGAAGTTCACTATAGTTTAAATTTTTTAATAGATATTCAATCAACTGTAAATTTTGATTTGAAAGAGACTTTCAAACATAGAATTGTAAGTGAAAAAGAGTTTATTCTAAGAGAGGAACTACGAAATTTACTGGAGTTAAATAAAACTAAATATGAAGAAAATAAAGATGAATTTTCAGAAGCTAATATCTTTAAAATAGAAGAGATTTTACAGATATTGGATTAATTTTTTATTTCCCTATATCTTCAATTATTTTTGTCAAAATATTTTCAAATTATCATCATAATCAAAATAAATACCTAATTTAGAGCTTATATAAATAATAATATAATTGTAATATTTTAAAAGATATAATCGCAAAATATTATAAAAAACTTAAAGTCTTGAGTAACAATGATTGAAGAAGAAGCATTTATAGAAAAAATACACTATTTGTACGACCTAAAAAGATATAAACAGGTTATAGAGTTATGTATGAAATATCTTTATACAGAAAATGAATATATTGAGTATTTGTATAGCAAAATTATTGAATCTAATTTAGAATTAAAACTATTGGATAAAGCAGAAAAATTTGTAAATGAAGCACTTGAAAAATTCCCCAATAACAGTTATTATCATGCATTATTAACGAGAGTTTATTTGGAAAGAATGAATTATACAAAAGCATTAAAAGAGGTTAATATTGCTCTTAGTTTATATCCTAATGATGCTTATTTATTTTATTTAAAAGCAGTGGTATTTAATGATAGATATGATTTTATAGATGCAGAGAGAATGATTATGAAGGCATTGGAACAAGATAGTAGTAATATCAGTTATATGTCTTTATATGCAAGAGTGCTATATAATTTAGGTAATAAAAAATACAAAGAAATCTTAGATAATATCCTTTCTATTGATCCTAATAATAGTGATGCCATTTACTTTATGAGTACAATAGATAATAAATCGTTAAAAAAACAAAAAAAAGGTTTTCTAAAAGCTCTTAAACTAAACCCTTTCAGTGAAACTTATCAATCAGCTCTTAAAACAAATAAAAGAGATTTAATTTTATTTTTTCTTTCAATTTTTGCAATAGTAGTTGAGATTTTTTTGACATTTCAAGTAAGTGTACCAAATGTAGTGAAAAATACATTAATTATTTTTATCATTATATCTATAATTCATTTGTCATATTATTCTTTAGAAGCATATTTGTTAACAGCTTTTGCAATATTTCCATTTTTCATAGATGAAAAAAAAGATATTAGTCTGATAATCATATCTATTTTTATAAGCCTATTTTTTGCTTATTTTTTAAGGAATATTGCAACTTTTTTTAAATCAATAATTATATCGCTTGTTGAAGCAATGCAAGAAACAAAAAGTACAATAAAATATTTAACCATCAAAGATTTACCTGAATTATTAAAAGTAAATATTTTAGAAATTATTTTATTGATTCTTTCTGTAGTGGCTTTTTTGAATGAATTAGCAATTTCTATTTCAATGATTTTTATTATTCCTTTTTTTGTATTAATTATGAAAAAACAATTTAGCTTTTCTTTTTTGCTTAAAGCATTTGTATTATTATATTTATTGAAAATTATATCCGTGTTAATACTTCCTGCAATAAATATTTATCCATCATTCTCACCTTGGATTTTAGCTTTATTTATGGGAATTATATATACGCAAACTGTTAGGAGAATCATATGAGTGAAATATTATCTAATAAAGAAGAGACATTAGAAGATAATTTGAAAGAAACTTTTTTATTTGAAAAAGATTTAAATATAACATTTGATGAGGTGGCAGGGCTTGATACTTTAAAGAAAAAAGCAAATATGAAAATTATTATGCCATTTCAAAAACCAGAACTTTTTAAAAAATATAATAAAAAAATTGGTGGTGGCATTTTAATGTATGGCCCTCCTGGATGTGGTAAAACTCATTTTGCAAAAGCCATTGCTGGTGAATGTAAAGCTTCCTTTTTCCATGTAGGCATAGACCAGATACTTGATAAGTGGCTAGGGAATAGTGAAAAAAATATTGCTGGATTATTTAAAGAAGCTAGAGCACATAAACCTGCGATTATTTTTATTGATGAAATTGATGCACTTGGAAGAAAAAGAGAGTTATTAAAACACTCTAGTAGTTCAAGTGTAATTAATACATTTTTATCACAATTAGATGGTTTTGATTCAGATAATGAGGGCATTTTAATAATTGGAGCAACAAATGCTCCTTGGGATGTAGATAGTGCTTTTAAACGTACAGGACGATTTGATACTTTATTTTTTGTTCCTCCTCCTGATGATAATGCAAGAGAATCAATGTTCAAACTTTTATTAAAAGATATTCCAATATATAAAATAGACTATAAAAAATTAGCAAGTGAAACGAATTTCTATTCTGGTGCAGATATAAAAGGAATTGTAGATTCAGCTATTGAAATAGCTTTAGATGAGATTCTTGAAACAGGAAATGAACGTGATATTGTTACTGAGGATATTTTAGCTAGCATTGCCACAAATAAACCTACTGTAACTGAATGGTTTGATTTAGTTAATAATGTATTAGAATATGCAAATGAATCAGGAGAATATAATGATGTAGCTGAATATCTTGCTTTTAATAAACCTAAAAAAAAGAAAATTATGGGGTTTTTATAAATTATAAATTCTCCAAAGCACTTTCATTAAATCTATAAGTTTTATGTTGTACTTTTGTAAGGATATTTTTTTCTGCTAAATCTTTGAAAAGTTTTATAAGAGTTGGTTTAGAAATTGAAAAGTTATCCATTATATCTGTATACGAAGCTGTGAAAAGGTTTTCATTGTCTAGATTATTTATAATATGTTTTACTATTTCAACTTGTTTCCCATCTGATATTGCTGAAATTGTTTTAATTACATTATTGTTTTTTTGAATCTCTTTTTTTTGAATAATGGGAAGTAAAATAGTATGTAAACTATTAAGTAGCTCTTTGATATTTATAGGTTTTATTATGTAGTTTTCTACTTTTAATTTTATTGCATCAAGTAAATATTGAGTATCTGTATGTGCAGTTGTTAAAATTATTGGAGTATTTATATTTTTATTTTTAATATGTTTTAAAAAATCAATTCCATTTTCATTTTTTAATAAAATATCACAAATAATTACATCTACTTTTTTATGCAATAAAATATCTAAAGCTTCAGTTGAAGTTTTAACAGCATAGGTATTATTTACAAAATCTTCTAAAATATCTCTCGTGTGTTTTAATAAGTCTTCATCATCTTCAAGATATAAAACATTAAAATTGTGTAATATATTTAAATCATTATTTGTCATTTGTATTTTCGCTACTTTCATCTTGTATTGGTATTTTTATTGTAAATAGGGTGCAATTAAATGCTTTTTTGTTTTTCATTTTATGAGATATATTTCTGCAAAAGATTACCCCATTCATATGTTTTTCAATTATCTGTTTTGACATATAAAGTCCAATACCAGTACCGGCACTTTTATATTTTGTGGTGTAATATGGCTCGAAAATTTTTGGCAAAATATCTTCAGGGATTCCTCCACCATTATCAAGCATATTTACAACAAGATGATTTTTATATTTATGTACAATTATTTTGATAATTCTATCATTTTTGTCAACATTAGAACATAAAGCATCTTTTGAATTTGAAATTATATTTAAAAATACATGAGATAATTCATTGTAATAACTATTTATTTCCATATCTTTTCTAATTTTCACTTTTACTTCAATACTTTCTTGAAGTAGCAAATATTTTGATAATTCAATAGAGTGTTCAATACAATTTTTTATACTAAATTTACTTTTTATTTTATTTGGTGAAAAGAAATTTTTAAAATCTTCTAGGGTATTTGACATGTTATTTGCCAAAAGTAGGGCATCATTTACTTTTTCATCTACAAAAGTAGGAGTTAATTTTCCTAATGACATTTTTGTTTGAAAACTTTGAATTATCATAGTAATTGAACCTAATGGTTGTCTCCATTGATGGGCAATATTATTAAGCATTTCTCCAAGACTTGCAAACCTTGCTTGTTGAAACATGATAATGTCTTTTTTTCTATTTTGTACAACTTCTTTTGAAATTTTTATCTCAAGATAATTGTTTATCTCTTGAAGTTCTTTTGTTTTTTCATTTACTTTTTGTTCTAAAGAGTTATGCAATTTTTTAAAATTATTAATTATAAATAAAGACAAAATTACAGAAAAGAAAAATACTATAAAAATAAAAATTATAGAAAAAATAAAAATAATATTAAAAATCTTATCGGTGTTTCTTTTTTCATTTATGGCAAGGGATAAATCATAATTAATCAAACTTGTAAGATAGATAGAAATTGCATTTATTTCAAGATTCATATTTGCAAAATACTCATCAGAGTTTAATATCTTAATTAAATCAATTTCATCTTTAATTAACTCTCGTTTTTTATTTATATTTTCCATTATAGATTGTTTTAAAGCTTTGTTTTCGTAATAATTTTCTTCATTTATAATAAATTTTTTTATGAATATTGTTAAAAATTCTTTGTTTCTTAGTTTAATTTGTTCTTTGTATAAAGACCAATTTCTATCTATTATTTCTTGAGCTAATTTCAGAATTTCTATGCTTTGTTGATATGTGATTTGTTTTCTTTCAAAATCAAATAACGTATCTTGAATATTTACTTTGTAAGAGTCTTTTATATGTTCAAGTTGCATTAAACTTTTTGTTCTTTTTTCAAATAAAATATCGAAATCATGTTTCATTGTAAAAATAGATATTTGAGACAAAATAATAATACAAATCATTCCACCAGCAATGATAAAAACTAAAAATGATGTTTTATATTTAAAATCTAAACTATCAAAATATGAGATTAAAAAATTAAATTTATTTTTCATTTTTTAGCTCTATAAATTTATCATTTTTATATTCGAAAAGATAAGTTTTATTTAAAAGTTGTGAATTTTTATATTCCAATGAAATACCTTTTAATAAATCATTTGGAGTAGTTTTTAACATATAAAGTAGTTTTTCTCTAGTTATATCTCCTGTAATTCTTGAAATTGCGTTCACTAAAATCTTTGAAGATAAAAAAGCTTCAAGGGATAAAAAGCCAAAAGGCTCATTAGGATAATATTTTTGCATGATTTGTTGATACTCTTTTACAGCTTCAATATTTGTGTTTTCATAACTTGGAACTACTTGTGAAAAAATTATATTTTCACTATCTGTACCCAAATTTTTCAATTCTTTTACCATAGAATTACTATCTCCAAAAGAGATATTACAAAATATTACATCTTTTAGATTTTCATGCTCTCTTGCTTTTTTTATAAATAAAGAGTTTGTCTTATATGCTCCAATTATAAAAATTACTTCTGGAATAACATCTTTCATTTCATTAAAAGCATGATTTATTGATAAAGTATTTCTTTTATATGAACCCTCAGCAATAAGTCCTAAATCTCTTTTTTTTAATGAATTAACTAAAGAGATATAACCTTCTTCTCCATAATCATCATTTTGATAAAACACAGCAATTTTATTTAATTTCTTTTTGTTGCTCAAATAATTTATTAAAGTTTCTATTTCTTGATCATAAGAGCTTCTAAAATTTATAAAGTTTTGATTTTTATTATCTCTTAAAAAAGAAGCTCCTGTAAATGCAGAAAAAAATGGAATATCTTCATCATATAAAATAGGTAAAATTCTTTTTACTGTAGGAGTTCCAACAAAACCAAAAAGGGCAAAAACTTTATCCTTGAAAATTAATTTTTTAGTATTTTCAAATGTTAGTTCAGGTTCATATTTATCATCATAAACTAAAAACTCAATTTTTTTGTTTTTTATCAAATTATTTTCATTTGCATAAGTAAAATAAGCATTAACTCCACTTGATACAGACTCTCCCCAAGATTTAATAATTCCACTATTTGGAAGAGATGACCCAATAATTAAAGTTTTTTCTTTGAAAACTTCATTTTTTAAACAGATATAAAAAATAATAAATATAGATATAAAAAGTAATAATTTTTTTGACATTTGAAAGTGTACTAAAATATAGCCAAAAAAGATTTGAATCATAATTCAAAAATGGTAAATAATAATTTATTATTTAAGCCACATTTTATTTTTATACATATAGAATTAGGTAAAATATTTTTTACCTAAAAGGGATAAAATTTGCAAGAATTTATTTATTATAATGCTTCAGGGCTTGATTTTCCCATTAGTGAGCAGATATTTGTAACAACAAATATTGAAGATACTAAAAATAAAAATTTCCTCATATCTAATACATCTGAAATAAGTAGTGAAATAAGTGCACAAGAAATTGATTTTTATATAAAAAATTCACAAGATAACTTATCAAATAAAATCAAAAATGTTTTAAAGCTCTATGAAATAGCTGCAAGTAAATATGATTTTGCTTTAGATATTCCTTATTCTGCTGAAATCTCAAATGAAGTTTTGATAATTGTAAATTCACAAGATGAATATGATAATTTTTTATCAAATATTGAAGCAAAAGATTTTGAACTTTTCTCAATAAGTGCAGATATTTTAAAATCTATCTCTGGAAATATTGGAAATTTACAAGTTATTGTTGATGATGAAGGTGAAGAAATTACTTTAAATGTTTCTCAAATTGTTTGGTTTGATGCTAAACAAATGCAAAAAGAAAGAATAGGTATTTTTAACTCAAATTTATCAAATATTCAAGATGTGATTAAATCATTAAAACAAAATATTAACTCATACTCTTATAAAAAATTTACAACATATGACCCAACAATTTGTCAATATAATGAAAGACGAGTTGAAATTTGTAGTAAATGTGAAGATGTTTGCCCAACCGTTGCAATTACAAAAAATGATAAAACTAAAACTTTAACATTCTCTCAAATTGATTGTTTTGGCTGTGGTGGTTGCATTTCTGTTTGTCCAAGTGGTTCTCTTGATTATGCACCTACAAATAGAGACTCTTTATTTGAAATGAGTAAATTTTATAAAGATACTCATCCTTTAATTCTTCCTTTAAAAATGAATATTCAAAACTTAGAGCTTGAATTAAAAGATAATGTTTTACCTTTTGCAATTGAGGGTGAGAAATTTTTAGATGAATCATCACTTTTAACTTTGCTTCAACTTAGTGGTTCTCAAGTTATCTTTTATTGTGATTTCCTTTCAAAAGGTACAGCTGATTCAATTAGAATTTTAAATGATATTTATCAAAAAAGATTTGCTTTAGATGCTGTTTTAGTAGCTAGTAATGAAGAAGAATTAGCCTTAGCTTTAGAAAAAGTATCTTTTGTTGAAGACTCTTATTTTAATTTCAATCAAAGTGGTCTTAAAAAAAGAGAAGTTTTTTCTCAAAGATTACAAAAAATTGTAGGAAATGAAGATTTAGGAATAGTAACAACTGGTGAGCATATACATTATGGAACTGTAAAAGTAAATCAAGATAACTGTACTTTATGTTTATCTTGTGTGGGGGCATGTAATGTGGATGCCTTGTTTGCAAATGAGAGTGACTTTACTTTAAGAGTAAATCCATCACTTTGTACTTCATGTGGTTATTGTGAAATTTCATGTCCAGAAATTGATTGTTTAACAATCCAAAGAGATGAAATTCAACTACAACCTATGTGGTTTAAAGAAAATATATTAGCAAAAGATAAACTTTTTGCCTGTGTTGAGTGTGGAAAAGAGTTTGCAACAACTAAAGCTATTGAAAAAATAGCTTCTATTATGGCTCCAATTTTTGCAAAATCAAGTGAAACTAAAAAAAGAACTTTGTATTGCTGTGAAGATTGTAAAGCCAAATTGATGATAAAACAAGGATTATTAGATGCATAAATTAGAAATTGATAAAGCAAGACTGTTTTTATACAATATTTTATCTTTATTGTTTGTAGAAGAGTATGTAAAAAACAATGAAAAACAAATTATTAATGATTTAGAAATTCTATCTAATAACTCTTTTGATGAAGATGTATCAGTTGCTGCAAAAAATATTTTAAATTATTTAGAAGATAAAGGTTTTGATAAATTATATATTGATTATCAAGAACTTTTTATTGTTCCTTTTGGAACTTTTGTTTCTTTGAGTGCTTCTTGGTATCACGAACAACGAGAAGGTGGGTTTATGCAGTTAAAAGTAAAAGATGTTTTAGCAAAAACAAAAATCAGAAAAGATGAAAAAACTTTTACTGCACCAGAAGACCATTATGGATTTATTTTTACTTTAAGTGCATATTTAATTGAGCAACAAATCAAAAATGAGATTAAAGAAGATTTACAAAAAGAGTTATTTCAAATTGTAATTAATCCTTATTGTGAAGAGTTATTTTACAAATTAATAGCCTCTCCCAGTGCAATTTATTCACAAGTTGGAGTTATTTTAGCAAATATTTGTAATTTTGAAAGAGCATATTTAGATATTCAAAAATTAAAAAAATAAGAATTTTGTAAGAAAGCTGCTCTAAAAATTTAAAGGAATTTTTAAAGGGGCTTTTTACCCAAATTTAAAAGTGGAGTTAATTATGGCTAATGAGTTAAACGAAAGACGTAACTTTATTAAAAGAGCCGGAATAGCAGCTTCTGTATTGGCAGGCTCTGTTGTTGCAACTGCTGCAACAAGTGAGAGTAAAGATAGAGGAGCTGGAAGTATAATCGGTAATGGTGTTGTAGTAGGCACATCAGTTAAAAAAGAAATTTTATATAAAAAAACAGCAGCTTGGGAAGAGTTTTATAGCGCTGCTAAATAAAAAATAATAGGAGGATTTAATGGAAGTATTAAAAAGCTTTGGAAGAAGAAGTTTTCTTAAAATGGCTTCACTTGCAACTGCTGTAACAGCAACTTCTGCCTTTGCAAACACTGATAAAGTATTAAGAGATGCAACTGAAGAAGAGGTAAAAAACCCATATCCAGGTTCAAAATTGATTAAAACTATTTGTATGCATTGTTCAGTTGGTTGTGGAGTAGTTGCAGAAGTTCATAATGGTGTATGGGTAAGACAAGAAGTAGCTCAAGATCACCCAATTAGTAGAGGTGGACACTGTTGTAAAGGTGCAGATATGATCGATAAGGTTAGATCTACAAACAGATTGCAATATCCAATAGAAAAAGTAGCTGGAAAATGGAATAGAGTATCATGGGATGATGCTATGACAAAGATTTCTAATAAACTATTAGAGTTAAGAGAAAAATTTGGTCCAGATTCAGTTATGTTTTTAGGTTCAGCAAAAGTAAGTAATGAACAAGCATTTTATATTAGAAAATTTGTTTCAATGTTTGGAACAAATAATATAGATCACGTTGCTAGAATTTGTCATAGTCCAACAGTTGCCGGAGCTGCAAATACCTTTGGATATGGTGGAATGACAAATCATTTAGGTGATATGCATAACTCTAAAGCTATTTTAATAATGGGCGCAAATCCAGCAGAAGCTCATCCAATTGCGATGCAACATATACTAAAAGCAAAAGAACAAAATGGTGCAAAAGTTATAGTTATTGATCCAAGATATACTAAAACAGCAGTGAAATCTGACCTTTATTGTAGAATTAGAACAGGAACAGATATTGCTTTTTTATATGGTCTAATTAGGCTAATTCGTGATAATAACTGGTATAACAAAGAGTATTTAGATAACAGAGTTTATGGAATGGAAGAGATATTCAAAGAGTGTGAAGAGTACACTCCTGAAAAAGTTGCAGATATTACAGGTTGTAAGCCTGAAGAGTTAATTCAAGTTGCTACAACATTTGCAAATTCAACTCCAGGAGCTTTGATTTGGAATCAAGGTTGGACTCACCATACTATTGGTTCGTCAAATACGCGATTAGGAGCTATTTTACAATTATTACTTGGAAATGTTGGAGTATCAGGTGGTGGATGTAATGTTTTAAGAGGACATGATAATGTTCAAGGTTCAACTGATATGGGTTGTCTTGCTGATACATTACCTGGATATTATGGTTTAGCTGAAGGTTCATGGAAATACTTTGCAAAACAGTGGAAAGTAGATTATGAGTGGTTAAAAGGAAGATTTAAATCAAAAGAGTTAATGGAAGCAAAAGGTAATACTTTATCTTTATGGAAACATAGTGTTCTTGATGAATCAAATGCCAAATATAATGGTGGAACACCTATAAAAGCTCTTATTTGTATAGGAAATGGAGTATCAACTGTTACCGAAACTCATAAATCAAAAGAGGCTTTAGACAAGCTGGATTTAGTTGTATTTATTGATCCTTATGTAAATGACTCTGCTGTTATTACAACAAGAAATGATAATTTATTTTTATTACCAGCTGCTTCTCAAGTTGAGAATTCTGGTTCTGTTGTAAATACAGGAAGAAGTACACAATGGAGAACTCAAGTTGTTAAGCCACTTTTTGAATCAAGAAAAGATCAAGAAATTTTATTTGATTTTGCAAAAAGATTAGGGTTTTATAATGAATTTGTTGCAGGTATGGGAAAAGGTGATAACTTCACTTGGCCAGAAGATGCAACAAATGAAATTGCAAGAACTTTAAAAGCTCATGGTTTGACAGGTGTTACTGCTGAAAGATTAAAAAAACATCAAGAGAATTGGCACTTATTTAACCCTTCAAACTTAAAAGGAAAAGGGATTACTGAAAAAGAGTATTATGGATTACCATGGCCTTGTTGGAGCGAAACACACCCAGGAAGTCCAGTTTTATTTAATACAAGTTTACCTGTATCTCAAGGTGGTATGGGATTTAGAACGAGATTTGGAACACAGAGAAATGGAGTTAGTTTACTTGCAAATGAAGGAAGTGCACCAAAAGGTTCAAGAATCAAAGGTGGATATGATGAAATTACAGCTAAAAACATTGAAGAATTAGCAGGAATTACTTTAACTGCTGAAGAAAAAGCTCTTGTTGAAGGTACAAATTGGAAAACTGATACTAGTGGAATTTTAGTAAAATATGCACTTGATGCTGGACTTACTCCTTTTGGAAATGCAAAAGCAAGAACTATAGTTTGGGAGTTTATTGATAATGTACCAAAACATAGAGAACCTTTACACTCTCCTAGAACGGATTTAGTTGCAAAATATCCAGCAACTAAAGATATACCAAATCACTTTAGAATTGATGTTAGATATGAGAGTGAACAATTAAAAGAAGATTGGGCAAAAAATTATCCTGTAAATATGATTTCAGGAAGAGTAGTTGAACACATGGGAACAGGAACAGAGACAAGAGCATCTCATTACCTTTCAGAGTTAAATCCAGAAATGTTTGGAGAGTTAAATCCTATATTAGCTGGAAGATTAGGGCTAAATGATGGTGATATGATGTGGCTTTATGGAACAGGTGGTGGAAAAATCAAAATTAAATGTAAAGTTAGTTTAAGAGTAGATGACAAATCAGTATTCTTACCTCAAAACTTCTCTGGATGGTGGAGTGGTGAAGATTTAACAGATAGATATCCAAGTGGAACTGCACCATATGCAATGGGTGAAAATTCAAACCAAGTTACAAGTTATGGATTTGATCAACAAACAGCTTGTCCAGAAGTAAACTGTTCACTTGTAAGAATTGAAAGAGCATAGGAGAGTACCATGAATAATAATGTAGATTTTTCAAGAATGAAATTTTATTGTGATGAAAACCTTTGTATTGATTGTAATGGTTGTGTTGTAGCTTGTAAAGAAGCTCATGAAGTTCCAGTTGGAGTTAATAGAAGAAAAGTAATTACAGTAAATGAAGGAATAGTAGGGAAAGAGATTTCTCTTTCTATGGCTTGTATGCATTGTGCTGACGCACCTTGCCAAAAAGTTTGCCCAACAGATTGTTTTTATATTAGAACAGATGGTATTGTTTTACATGATAAAGATAAATGCATTGGTTGTGGATATTGTTTATTTGCTTGTCCTTTTGGTGCTCCACAATTTCCAAAAAATGGTGCATTTGGAACAAAAGGGAAAATGGATAAATGTACAATGTGTGCAGGAGGTCCAGAAGAGACTAATTCTCCTGAAGAGTTCCACAAATATGGACAAAATAGAATTAGTGAAGGTAAAGTACCAATGTGTGCGTCTATGTGCTCAACTAAAGCTTTACTTGTAGGTGATGCCAATGAAGTTGCTTTAATCAAAACATATAGAGCAGCATCACAAGGTAAAGGTATCTCTACTGAATCTTATGGATGGTAGGAAATAATATGGAAAATAGCTCATTTTTTTATAGAAATAAAGCGTATATTTTCACTCTTCTTGGACTATCATTAGTAGGTTTTGTATTTATTAAATTTATGATGATTATGGATTGGGAATATTTATTTAAATATACTATTCATGTAATTACAAGTGGGAGCGTGGATGGAGCAATAACTCCTCCAACTTCAACTTACAAAGCTATGGTAGATGCAGCTTTTGGCTCAAACTATGAGGCAATTGCTCCTGAAATAATAAGAGCCAGTAATGAAAGACAACTATACATTTGGTGGGTTTTTGTTGGTGAAATCGCAATATTTTGTGTAATGTATACACTTAATGGAAGAAAAAGCGCAATTATTACAAATCCAAATGACCAAGTTCAAGTATTTTCTGCATTTCACAGAGCAGTTATTTGGTTAAATGTAATTATTATAATTACTTTGATAATTACTGGATTTAATATTACTTGGAGTCTTAGAAGTGGAGGTGGATATATTCCTTTTATCCTAAGAGGTACACATGAAATAACAGGTCTTATTTGGTTTCCTATTTGGTTACTAATGACTATTATTGCATTTAAAGATGTAAAATTATTTTCAAAAAACAGTTTGTTAGGAAAAATAATTCTACCTGGAAAATATAAACCAATGAAAAGAGTTATTTTTATTGCCTTTGTATTAATGGGTGCTGGTTTACTAGCAAGTGGATTTATAATATGGTATCTTCATCCAGATGCTTATACAAATGCTCATTTAATTCAATTTAAAAGAGCTTTACTTTATGTACATTTTGGTTCTAGTGTATTGATTATGTTTTTCTTAATGGATTTTGTATATTCAGTTTTAATTGCTGTAAAAGGTAACTTAAAAGGTTTAATTACAGGTAAATATCCAAGGGAACATTTAGAACAATTAGCTCCTGATATATTAGCTGATATTGAAAAAGGAAAAGTGGCATGACAAAGCCTATGAGAAGTGAAAACTTCTCCCTTTCTTATACTAATTCAAATAAATATATTAAAGAGATAATTATTGAAAAAGTTGATGAGAATGGGATTGAAAGCCTTGAAGATTATGTTATAAAAGAAGATAAAGTTGAATTTTATTTAAATGGAAAAAAACTTTTATCAGTTATGAGTATAGCTCAATATCAAGATGCACATATTGTTGGATTTTTGTTAAGTGAAGCAGTAATAAAAGATTTTTCAGACATAAAAACGATAACTATAAGTAACGATGGATTAAAAGTTGAGGTTTTTGCAAATGTTAGCCCTGAGGGTTATGAAAATCTTTTTAAAGAAAAAACATTAACTTCTGGTTGTTGCGTAGGAGTTACAGGAAATGCAGAAAAAGTATTTGATTGTGCATTTGTAAGCACAGATTATAGTGTTCATGCAAAAGATATTTTAGCAAATATGAGAGAATTTAATAGACACTCAGACCTTTTTGATAATACAGGATGTGTTCATAAAGCTGAACTTATTTTAGAAGATGGTACAATTTTCGTCGCTGAAGATATAGGGCGACATAATGCAATTGATAAGGTTATTGGACTTGCAAGTATGAATAAAAAAGATGTTAAAAAATCAGTTTTATATGCAACTGGACGATTATCTATGGAAATGGTTGTGAAATGTGTAATGCATAAAATCCCAATCGTTGTTTCAAAAGCAGCCGTTACTTTTCAAGGTGTAAAATCAGCAAACGAACATGGAATTACACTTGTAGGATTTGCAAGGGGTAATAAAATGAACGTATATACTCACTCAGGAAGAATAAATGTCTAAAAATGAAGATAGCGTCGGTGTAGAGTTGGATAATATCCAAAAAGAATTTTTATTGACAAACTTAGATGAAGATGGAAAATTATCTTGTTTAAAAGCTTTTAAAGTTGCAAGATTAATAGGAAGAAAACCCATTGAAATGAATTCAATTATCCAAAGCATGGGGCTTGAAATCACAAATTGTGAACTTGGTGTTTTTGGAAAACTAAAATTTAAAGACCCAAATATTCAAGTTTATAATAGACTAAAACAGAACTATATGGGACATGAAACTTTAGAATGTAGAGTTTTATGGGATGAAGCAAAACGTTCAAATCTCAAAACAGTTGGTTCAACTGTAAAAAATAGTGATATAAAAGTAAGCCATTGTCAGCTTGGTTGTTTTAGAAGCAGAAATGGAAAAAAAGAGCTTGGTTAAACTAAATGTTTTACAATACAATCCAATAAAATTAGATTTATCAAATGAAAACTATTCAATAGATAGTTTAGTTACAAACACTGATTTTGAAAACTTATGTAAAAACTATAAACAGAAGTTTGCCTATTCCAAATTAAAAACTTTTTCTTTTTCAAAAGAGGGATTTTTAGGACTTTTTTTAGAGTTAAAAGGAAATATTGCCATAAGTGTTGGTGAATGTGAAGCTTTAATAAATGCTGCAAAATTATATGAAAACTTAGGTTTTGAAATATTATGGATAAGTTTAAATAAAGATGGAAAAGTAAATCTAAAGAAAATAGAAAATGAAAATATAGATTTTCTTTTTTTATCTTCTTATGTTATGGATACCTTTGTAATAACTTCTTTACAAGAAGCCAAAAAACTAACAAATGCAAAAATCATCTCAAATGCAAGTGCAAATTTTTCAATATTAAGTGATGCTGTTTATTTTGATAATTATAAACTAACAGGTTATAACCTCTCAGGAGTTTTACTTTTTGAAGATGAAAACTTATTTGAACTTTTAAATATAGGATTTATAGATACTTTAGCTGTAAAATACTGCTTTGAAGCCCTAGAAAATCAAAAGTTTAACTATGAAATGAAAGATAAATTTTTACAAAAACTAAAAGAAAAGTTCAAAGATGATTTATATTTTTTCGTAAATCCAGCTGATACCTTACCTTACTCACTTCATATCGCACTAAAAGGCATAAAAGCCAGAGAACTAATAAGAACACTAGCTTTAAATAAAATCTTCCTAACAAATGGTGAGGGGTGTTCTTTGGGACTTTCAAAACCCTCACGAATTATCCAAAATATGGGATATGATGATCAAACAAGCAGAAACTCAATACAACTAGCTTTTAACCAAACTTTTAGTGAGGAAGAAATAGAAAAGTTAGTGAATGCTATTTATTTGAAATATAAACAGATAAAGTCGTTTTCGTAAGTTTTTATTTCATAATTTCACTTTTTTTAGCTATCTTGTTTACATAAAATAAAAAAGGAATAAAAATGAAAAAAATTACATTATATTTATTGGTTGCCACTTCGACACTATTTGCTTCAAATGGTTTTGAGGGTTGTAAAGAGTTAAAATTAAGTGAATCAAAAAGTATGATCTCTTGTCCTAGTGGAGATTATGAGGTTACTTATGAAACAAAAAGGGAACAAAGGGATTTAGTTGCTGCTCCAACTGTGGTAAAAGTTGGCGAAGCTCCTAAACAAATCATTCAATACATCACAAATAAATAAGCCAAAAAGGCTTGTTTATTTTCTGCTTTTAAATAAAATATTACAATTTGACATATTATAAATAGAAACTTTTTTAATAAAGTATACTTCCTCATTCAATTATAAAAATCCTATAAAATAAAGTTTTTAAATGTTCCTACACCTAGACCTTGATTGTTTTTTTGTTTCTGCTCATAGAACTATCGATGATAGTTTATTTCATATTCCAGTTGCGGTTGGAGGAAGAAGTAATCTTAATATTTTTTCTTCAAAAAAAGAAATTAGAAAAATATCTTCAAACAGTGGAGCATTTGTGAGTTCCATTCTTACAAATGAGGGAATGAAGAGTTTCAAAGAGTATTTTGTAGATGAAAATGGGAAAATAAGAGGAATAATAACAACATCATCTTATGAAGCCAGAGCTTTTGGAGTAAAAACTGCAATGAGTGTAAATGAAGCTTTGACTTTGTGTCCACACTTAAAAATGCTACCGCCAAACTATCCTTTGTATCACGATTTATCAACAAAATTAAAAGAGCTTTTAATAAAAGAGATTCCTTTGGTTGAACAGTATTCAATAGATGAATTTTTTGGAGATGTATCTGGATATATTGAAGAAGATGAGATAGTACAATTTGCTTATTATTTGAAAAAAAAGATATTTGATGAATTAAAATTGCCTATATCAATAGGAATATCAAATACAAAATATCTTTCAAAACTAATAACAGAATACGCAAAACCAGATGGTGTAAAGTATGTAAGTGTTGATAATATTGGGAATTTTATAAAGGATATTCCAATCAAAGAGTTCCCTGGAATTGGAAAAGCATTTCAAGAAAAACTCAAAGGTTATGGAATAAAAACACTAGGTGATATTAAAAAAAATCAAAAGCTTTTTTATTCATGGCAAAAATCAGGAATTGATTTATACAATCGTGTTTGTGGAATACGAGATAATAAATTAACCTTTGAGAGAGAAAAAAAATCAATAGGAATAGGGCGAACCTTTGATGTTATTTTTGATAGAGAGGAACTAAAAAGAAGAGTAATGATTCTTTGTAGATATTTGTGTTTTCTAGTAAAAAAAGCAAATGTGAATCCCCTAACTTACGCCATACAAATAAGATATGAATATAGAAGTAAATCAAAAAACTATATAAATGTAAATAGGATTTTTAATGAAATGGATTTCAAAACTGAAATGGTAAAACTCTTTGAAGAGACAGACAACCATAAAACGCACGGAGTAATACAATTAAATATCACCGTTTTAAATTTCGCTAAAGTAAATGAATACACCTATAATCTTTTTGAATATGAAACAGACCTAAAAAAGAGAGCCTTAACAAATCAGATGCAAAAATTAAGAAGTAAATATGGCATTGATATTGTCAAGAGTGCGTTTGAGATAAAAAAATAAAAGTACTTTTTAATAATAATGTAACTTATTAATAGATAAAATACTTTTTTTTATTATTTTATCTATCAAAGAGAACAATATGTTAACTGAATTAACTAAAAACTTAAATATTTTAAAAGATTTAAGAAGTCAAATAAATCAAGATATAAAGTGTAGAGTAAATCTTTTAAACTATAAAAATAATCAAACATTTGGTGTTAGTGATGGGAATTATAGTGTTTATACTTTAAGTGGTGAAAGTAAAATAAACTCTCCTTATGTATTTGATTTAGTTTTTATAAGTGATGAATTTATATATGTTGAAGATATAGTGGATACGGATGTAAATATCATATTAGAAGATAATATAGATTTAAGCGTAAATAAAAAAATCTTTGGAAAAATATTTGAGGCTAGTGAACATAGTATTGTTGCAAAAAAGTACCTTTATAGTATAAAAGTAGTATCAGTTTTAGCTTATTTAAATATGACAAATAAATATGAAATTTTTCATGATAAAAAAGTAAGCGATGTAATATTAACAATTATAAATAGATATAAAGAACTCTTAAATTTAAATCTTGAAATCAAAATAGATTTATTAAATGAACCAAGAAGAGAATACTTAACTCAATATAATCAAAGTGATTTAGAGTTTATTCAAATACTTTGTGAAGAAGAGGGCTATAGTTTAATAATAGATTACTCATCTAATAATCCATATAATATTGTTCTTTGTGAATTAAACGAACATTCAATAGTAAAAACATACTCTTCAACTTGCAGTTTTAATCAAAAAAAAGAGTTTAAAACAAGCCATTTACTCCAAGATTTTTATGATAAAGATAATCCCTCAACAGAATATAAAAGTTCTTATGGAATGAACATAAATTCAAGTATAAAAGATAATGATAGTACAAAACAATTAAGAACGGATTTGATAAAAGAGAAGTTTAGAGATAAGTTAAATCTATTTAATGAGAGTTATTATAAAGATTTAAATAGATATATAAAAATCGATTCCCAAAGAGAATATGTCCAATCTAATACAATATTTGGTAAATCACAAGAATTAAATATTCAAGATGCCTTGTGTATAAGTTTAGAAGATGAAAAAGCAAATAAAAAAGTTGATTCTATTATCCTAAAAGTGAAATATCAAGGATATTTTCCAAATGCTTTGGATGAATATAAACAAGATAATAATGAAAATAAAAAAATGCAATATGAAGTAGAGTTTGAAGCTATTCCCAAAGATATAAGTTATAAACCTCCAATTAGTATAAAAAAAACAAAAATAAATTCAATATTAACCGCAATTGTTTCAAATACAAATTCTAATACAAAAGATTATGCAAACACAATAGATGTTGATGATAAAGGAAGAGTAAAAGTATTGTTTAGTTTTGAAAGAAACAAAACAACTTCTTGTTATTTACGAGTATCAACCTTTTTTGCAGGAAATAAATATGGAAGTCAATTTTTACCAAGAGTAAATAGTGAAGTAATAGTAAGCTTTGTAAATGGTGATCCAGATTATCCAATAATAATTGGAAACTTACATAATGGTGAAAATAAAAATCCCTATGATTTACCACAGAATAAAACTAAGTCATTTATCAAAACTTATTCGATTCCTCAATATGAGAATAAATTAGGATACAACGAAATACTTTTTGAAGATAAAAAAGCAAATGAAGAACTAAATCTTAGAGCTCAAAAAGATATGAATATTTTAGTGTTAAATGATAAATCAACTCATGTATTAAATAACTCAAAAACAATAATAGATAATAAAAAAGAAGAGATAGTAGAATCAAACTCAAAACAAACAATAAATAAAAACTATACCCAAAGAATAAACCAAAACCAAATAAATACAGTGTCAAAGGAAAAGCTAACAACTGTAAAAGGTAATTATGAAATCACTGTAAAAAAAGATTTAAATACTGTTGTTAAAAATGATATTAAAACAATTGTAGAAAATAATTATAAGTTAAAAGTAAATGGTAAAAAAACAACCTATGTAGAAAATGATGCAAAAGAGAAATATTTAATAAACCTTTTTCTCAAGTAGGTAAAAGTTTTAGACTTGATGTTCAAGAAAATTACCATCTAAAAAGTAATCATATAAAACATAATGCCTCAAATATAGAATTTGTTTCTAATAAAGCAATATCAATAAAATGTGGTGCAAATGTAATAACAGTAGATCAAAGTGGTATTCATCTAAAAGCTGCAAATATAGATACAACTTCTCCTAATGGTGGGGTTAAGGCTAAAGATGTAGGAAAAACAATAATTAATATTATTGATAAAATAAAAACAGATGTAATTATCTCTAAATAAGGAAAAAGAATTGGCATTAAATAATCAAAGAACATATATTCCAAAGTTTTCATATCCATTTGAAGAAAATAGTTATGAAAAATATATGCAAGAGATAAGTAGTCTAGCAAAAGGTAATTATTTGTTTACAGAAAATGGTTTTTGGCATGGAGGAATACACTTTGAGGGAGCAATGTTAAGTAGATTAAAATCTCATAAGGGCATAAAATGTATAGCAGATGGAGAAATCGTAGCATATAGAATAAATGATGAATACATAAATAATACAAGAGGATTGTACTCAAGTGGATTTTTTCTTGTAAGACATTTCCTAGAATATCCTGCAAATAATAGATTGACATTTTTTTCTTTATATATGCATACTGCAAAAAAAGAAGATTACTTTGTTAAAGTAATAGGTGAAAAACGATTTCTAAGAAAAGGCTATGAGAAAAGCTCAATTTCACCAATAATATGAAATGAACTAGAAATTGATACAAATATAATAGTAGATGGGAATTGGAAAAAGAATAGAGCAAAAGTATTGTATGTGAAAAATCAAGAAATAGACTTGTCTCAAAATTTAACAATTCATAACTCAAATGTAAATAAAGAAGAAGAAATCAGATATTTTGAAAATATAGGTGAAATACTAAAAAGAGAAAAAATAAATGAGATAGATATTCTAGAAATACCAATAGAGATAAAAGCAGGGGAAATAATAGGCTTAATAGGTGAATATAATATAAATAATGAAGAAAATGAAAAATGCTTGCACTTAGAAGTAATAGCAGATGATAATCTAAAAAGATACGTAGAGAATATAACAGAAGAAGAGAATGTGCCACAAAACTTAAAATGGGCGAGAATAATAGATGTAGAATCAAAAGATAAAATATCAATATTTGAAAATCTAGAAGTAATGTATGATAATAATATAAAAGAAGATATCCAAATAAATGATATGTATAAAGAGTTGTTTGATTTGGTGGATAAAGATAATAATGGAAAATTAGAACCTTATGAGATAAAACAAGCAGTAATAAATAAAGATATAAAAGAAGTAAGCTCAAAATATATAGTAAAACATTCAAGTGAATGGGATGAGAAAATAAATATGGTCGATGAGATACAGAAGATAATAAAAAAGATAGATAATAATAGATTTGAGAATAAAGAAGAGTATATCAAAATATTAGAAATAGAGAAAAAAAGGATAAAAAATCTAAGTTTGTTTGAAAAGTGTAAAGAAATAGAAGGATTTCCCCAAAGTGATGAAGTATTTCATATAAATGCAATTGGTTTGGTAAAAGCATTTAAAAAGTGTAAAATAACTAAAGAGATGTTAATTGCGATGGGATGTATACAAGCAAGTAATGATCAAGCTTTACTTGATGCATTAAATAAATATTGTGAACAATATGAGATAAACACTTGCCTAAGAGTTGCGCACTTTTTAGCTCAAGCTGCACATGAAAGTGGTGGGTTTACAAAATTTGAAGAGGGAATATATTATCAAAAAATTGCAGCAAGAGACCAAAGTGAATATAGAGTATACGAAAAAGAATTAGAAAAACTATATCCTAAAGATGAGGATGCCAATAGAAATAATATTTATTTTCCAAATAATCAAAAATATGCAGTGCAACCTGAGCTCTTCAATTTAGTTTATGCTAATGAAAATGGTAATGGAGATGTAAATTCAGGAGATGGATATACATTTAGAGGTAGAGGAGTTATTCAAATAACAGGAAGAGATAATTACAAAAACTACACCTTAATGCATAATAGTAAAAATCCAAATGATATAAAAGATTTTGAGAATGATGAAACACATAGAGATGAGATAAAAACAAATATGGAATATGCAGTTGAATCAGCTTGCTGGTATTGGACAACGCAAGGGAAAACAAGAGAGTATAGAAATATTAATACTCTTGCAGATTTAGGAACTACACAAGATGTACTTTATGCAGTAAGTTTAAGTATAAATGGATGGTATATTAAAACATCTTCTGAATATTTAGAACTATCTCAGAATCAGAAAAATATTTATAATTATTTGAATTCAACCTTTAATATATGGATGAGAGAATCAGAAGGACATTCTGATAGAACAATAAAATTTAATACAATAAAAAATTACTTAGGATTATAAAATGAAAAAAATATTTATAATATTATCTTTAATTACAAAAATTATCATAAATGCAAATGAATTAAATATTTCTCTATTAATTGATAATTCATATCTTAAAACAGAAAAAAAGTTATTGCCAAGTTATACAACAAAAGATTTAGAAATAAGTTTTGAAAAGAATAATTTATGGATTAATACTGATGGTGAAGAAGATATTAAAGGTAGAATTCTCCTCAATACTCAATCATTATCAACATTTATAACTATCAATAAAAAAAAAGAATTATTATTCAAGCAAAATGAATTTAATCCTTATGGGCAAAAAGTAATTACTTTAACTTGTAATATAGAGAGAAAAGTTTTAGTATTTGTTCAAACTCAATTTGGTAGTAATAGTAGTGTTAATCCATGGTTTATTCACTTTGAACCTTATGTTTATGAGATAGATAATGGAATAGTTACTAAAAATTTAGAAATAGTAAATAAATATTTTTATGGTAATGAATATTTTCAAAGAGACATTGTTGATGACCCAGATAGTAATCAATTTTCTTATCCTTACTTCAATGAAGAGAAAATCCTAAATAGACTCTATGAAACTGGGACTTGTGATAAAGAGCTAACACAAAAAGCAAATATAGAAGTATTAGTAGGAGATAAATGGATAGCACAAGAACAGAGTTGGAATATAAAAAAAGAAGAAATATCAAATACAATACAATTAAATTTAAATGAAGTTCTAAAAAATCTAAAAGAAAAAAAAGAAACTAATCTTCCAATAGAAAATCTAAATGAAATTTTAAAAAATGAAGAACTAAATCAAAAAACAGTACAAAAATATAACGATATAGCCTACTACCTACAACAAAAAAACGTAAATAATGAAGCAATTTTCCTTTTAGAAAAAATCATAGAAAAATTCCCAAATAGAATAGTTGCATACCTAAATCTTGCAGATGCTTATGATGGATTAGGGAATAAAGAAAAAGCAAAAAAAAACTATGGGAAATATATAAATCTTATGAAACAAGATAATAAAGAAGTGAAAATTCCAAAAAGAGTTTTAGAATATAAATGATTCTAAAACTTGAATATTTAACTTATTTATCAGTAATACTTACTTTAAGACTAATTAATTTTTAATTTTTTTGATATATCTATATATTGAAGGTTCAGACATTTGTAGTTTATTTGCAACTTCTTGAACAGAACCTCTTATATTAAAGATACCACAATCATTTAAAGCAGCAATTACATCAGTTTTTTCTTCTGTTGTCATTCTACTTGGCACTATATCAAATTCATTTATGATGGCATCAATTTTATTAAGTGTTAATTCTTGGGGGTCAGAATTTAGGTTTTCTTTTATATTGTTAATTGATAAAATCTTATCATCAACGTAATTTGGAAGAAGAGAAGTTAAAAATGATAATGATTTTTTAACTTCATGATAATCTGAGTTTAAACATAAAGCTCCAACTATTTTATTTGAATTATCTCTAATAAAGTATGTTGAAGAGTATAAAAGTCTACCTTCTATCGTTTTTGAATTATATTTAGCTATAAACTGCTTGTTTCCTTTAGATTCCGTTGCCATAAATTCTAAAACTAAGTCAGTAATTGGATCTCCAATTTTTCTATTGCTTATATGACCATTTATTATGTAAACAATAGATTTTTTATAGTCTGTTAGGTCGTGTATTAAAATTTCTGTGTTACTTCCTAATACTTCACCTAAAAAGTCAGCAATAGAAATAAATTTGTTAATATATTGATTCAAAAAATATCCTTAATATCTTAATTATTTTTATTATAAGGAAATAAGATTAAATTGTCAACTACTAATAATAAATTTTTATTGTAATAATAATTTATTAATTTGTGATAAAAACTATTTACATTGATAAATTTTTATTATATACTACTTTTAGTGAAAGAAAATTATCATAAAAGGATTAAAATGAAAGCTATTAACTCAATTAAAGCACCAAGTGCAATTGGACCATATTCACAAGCTGTAGATAAAGATGGATTCATATTTGTATCTGGGCAATTACCAATTGATGAAACTACAGGTGCATTTGCAGGGGAAGATATAGCTTCTCAAGCAAAACAATCTTTACAAAATATTAAATATATTTTAGAAGAGGCTGGTTTAGGAATGAAAGATATTTCAAAAACTACTATTTTATTAAAAAATATTGAAGATTTTACAGTAGTAAATGAAATTTATGGACAATTCTTTACAGCACCATATCCAGCACGAGCGACATATGAAGTATCAAGATTACCAAAAGATGCGTTGATTGAAATCGAAGCAATTGCAAAAAGATAAAAAGTTATTATAAATATTAATGGAGAAATGAAATGAAAAAAGACGTTATTGTTGTTGGTGCTGGATGTATTGGACTTATGTCAGCATATTGTTTACAAAAAAGTGGAAGATCTGTAACTGTAATTGATAAAAATGATATTACAAATGGTACATCGTTTGGTAATGCAGGATTATTATCTGCTTTTAAAAAAGCTCCTTTAAGTGCACCAGGAGCAATTCCTGATACTATAAAACTAATGTTAAAAGGTGAATCACCTGCAAGTGTTCATCCTACATTAGATTTACATTTATACAAATGGCTTTTAAAATTTGCAGCAAGTTCAAATCAAGATAGATTAAAAAGAACATTAGCTTTATTTGAAAGATATGGACAAATAAGTTTAGATATGTATGAATCAATGGTGAAAGAAGATGGAATGGATTTTCATTTTTGTAAAGATGGTCTTTTAATGATTTATACAGAGCAAAAAACTTTTGATGCAAAAGCTGCTCATTGTGAAGATCCTCAGGCTTATGAAATTCTTTCAAAAGAGCGAACAAAAGAGTATATGCCAATACTGAATGATAAGGTTATTGGTTCTATTTTATTAAAAGAAAATGGACATATTGATTCTGGCGAATTTATGTTGGAATTAAAAAAATATTTACAAGAAAAAGGTGTTGAATTTCTTTTAAATGAAGAAGTAAATAAATTAGAATTCCAAGGTTCAAAAGTTAGTAAAATTCATACTTCAAAAGGTTCATACGAAGCTGAAACATTTGTTTTATCAACTGGTGCTGATGATACTTTAGCAAAACAAGCAAAAAACAAATTCATGATGACACCTGCAAAAGGTTACAGTATCACATTTAAAATGGATGATGCTTTAAAACCAAAAACTTCATCTTTATTTGCTGATTTATTCATTGCAATGACTCCAAGAAGAAATACAGTTCGAATGACTTCAAAACTAGAACTTGGTACTACAAATCCTGATGTAGTAAGAAAACAAATTGATAGCATTCATAAGAATTTAGGTATGTATACAAATGCTTTTGAAATGAGAGAACAAATTGAATGGACAGGTTTTAGACCACTTACTCCAAATGATATTCCAATTCTTGGATTTGATGAAAACTATAACAATTTAGTTCATGCAACTGGACTTGGATGGCTCGGAATCACATTTGCTCCTGCAATTGGGAAAATAATAAGTGATGTAATTACAATAGATAAGAGAAATGAAACAAATGTAGATGTACTATTATTTTCTGCTTTTTTTCAAGGATAGTATTAAATGAAGAGAGATCTCTTCATTTGATGTTTGATTATTATATTAATCATCGGATTTATATTGTAATTAAACGCTTGTTTAGTTAGCTATGTAATAAACTTTAAATAGTTTATTTTATTTTAATATCTAAGGAGAGAAAAGATATGGAAACAATTAACAATGTAATCAGTTCACTATCATCATTTGTATGGGGACCGCCCATGCTCGTTTTATTAGTGGGAACAGGTATATTTTTGACTATAAGATTAAGAGCATTACAAGTACGAGCTTTATTTCATGCAATAAAAATTCTTTTTAAAAAAGATGAAGATGCAAAAGGTGATATTTCACAATTTTCAGCATTGATGCTGTCACTTGGAGCAACTGTAGGAATTGGAAATATTGTAGGTGTTGCAACTGCAATTGCACTTGGAGGTCCTGGTGCAATATTTTGGATGTGGATTACAGGAATAGTTGGAATGGCAACAAAATATTCTGAAGCAATTTTAGCTGTGAAATATAGAGAAGAGGGAATTAATGGATACAAAGGTGGTGCAATGTATTACATTAGTAAAGGATTGGACATGCCAAAACTTGGTATGGCATTTGCAATTTTTACAATCATAGCATCTTTTGGAACAGGAAACATGACACAAGCAAATGCTGTTTCTAGCGTACTATTAGATCAAGCTCATATTCCTACTTGGATTACAGGATTTATTTTAGTTGTGCTTACAGGTGCAGTTATCCTTGGTGGTATTAAATCTATGGGTAAATTCACTTCATACTTTTCACCAGTAATGGTTTTATTATATATTTGTACAGCTTTTTTTATTATCTTTACTAATTTTGATAGAGTGCCTACTGCCTTTGGATTAATTTTTAGTCATGCCTTTGCACCTTTTGCAGCAGCTGGTGGTTTTGCAGGAGCAGCAGTTGCAGCTGCAATTAGAATGGGTGTTTCAAGAGGACTATTTTCTAATGAAGCTGGTTTAGGTTCAAGTGCAATAGTTGCAGCAGCAGCACAAACAAGTTGTCCAGTAAAACAAGCGTTAGTTTCAATGTTACAAACACTTATTGATACATTAATTATCTGTACAATGACAGCAACTATTATTTTAATGGCACCTGTTTGGTTAGAGGGTGGAAGTGCTGGATTATTAACATTAAAAAGTTTTGAATTTTTCTTAGGTGATACAGGAATAATTATTGTGTTTATAACAACAGTATTTTTTGCATATTCAACATTACTTGGATGGTCATACTTTGGTGAAAAAGGATTTGAATATGCCTTTGGTGAGAAATCAGTAAAAATATATAGAGTAATGTTTTTAGTATTTGTTATGGTAGGTTCAGTAACAGAGTTAAAAATGGTATGGAACTTCTCTGATTTGGCAAATGGTTTAATGGCAATTCCAAACTTAATAGCATTATTATTGTTATCTAAAGTAATTGTTGAAGAAACAAATAAATATTTTCATGACCCTTTAGCTAAAATTTAATAAATCATAGGAAGTAACTCTTCCTTCTGATTTATCATATTTTTATAAAAGTAATAAAAAGTTGTAGTGTTCTTTTTATTACTTCTATAAGAATAATAATTTATTATCTGATAATAGGAGAAATACAAGTGAAATTATCAAGACCAGTATGGGCTGAAATAAATTTAGATAATTTAGCTCACAATATGAGAGAAGTAAGAAGAGTTACAAATAAAAACTCAAAAATTACAGCAGTTATCAAAGCTGATGGTTATGGTCATGGTGCTGTTGCTATTGCTGAAACATTACTTGAAAATGGTGCAGATAGATTTGCAGTTGCTACTTTATCAGAAGCAATACAATTGAAAACTTCTTTTCCAAATATTGAAACTATGATATTAGGATATACACCTGAAAATCTTGCCAAAGAAGTTATTGAACATAATATTATTCAAACAATTTATACAATAGAGCAAGCAAAAGAATTTTCAAATACAGCACTTTTTTTAAATAAAAAAATAGTTGTACATATTAAATTAGATAGTGGAATGAATCGTTTAGGTATGGTTTTTAGTGAAGAAACAATAGATGAAATACTTGAAATGAGTAAGCTTGATGGTTTAGTTATTGAAGGTATTTTTACACACTTTTCAACAGCTGATGAACTTGATAAAGAATACACAAAACAACAAGTAAAAAAATATCAATATATTGTAAATAGTTTAGAACAAAGAGGTCTATATATTCCAATAAAACATGTGTCAAATAGTGCAGGAATTATAGATTTGCCTGAATTTAACTTTGATATGGTTAGAGCTGGTATCATGTTATATGGTTTATATCCCTCAAAAGAGGTAAATCACGAAACTGTTAAATTAAAAGAAGTTATGTGTTTAAAAGCAAAAATATCTCAAGTAAAAAAACTTGCTGCTGGTAGTGGAGTTAGTTATGGTTTAAAATACAAATGTGATAAAGATTCATTAGTTGCTACTCTTCCTATAGGTTATGCAGATGGATATACAAGAATGTTATCAGGTAAAGGAAAAGTTTTAGTTAATGGTTCAATAGTTTCTGTAATTGGAAATATATGTATGGATCAATGTATTATTGATGTAACAGGTCTTGATGTTAAAATGGGAGATGAAGTAGTTTTATTTGGAGGAAATGATTCAAATGGAATTTCAATAGATAGTATTGCAGATTTATTAAATACAATTAATTATGAAATTGTTTGTATGATAGATAAACGAGTTCCTAGGTTATATATAAAAGATGGTAAAGAAATTTATTTTAAAGATTATGTGTTAATGATAAGTGATAAAAAAAGCTAATCTATTTTAGATTAGCTTTTTTGAGTGAATAAAAACTATTCTGCAAGTAAGTTTCTGTAAAACTCTCTATATTTTGTATCTTTTTCATCCCTAGCTTTCATTGCAGCTCTTGGGTGTTCATTTAGTTGTCCAGTTAACATATATGGAATACTATATCCCCAATCTAACTCTTTTTCAAGTGGAACGATAAACTCTTCAATAAATTTTAATACAGGCATTAATTTATATTTTGGATTTTTTAAGAAACCAATTAATAATTCAAGTGGGCAGTTTCCAGCACCTCTTCCTAATCCTGAAATTGTAACATCAAGAAAACTAGCTCCATAAATCATTGATTCTAAAGTATTAGCATAAGCTAATTGAATATTATTATGAGCATGAATTCCTATTTGTTTTCCTGAATCAACAGCCACTTTTAAATATTTTTCTGTTAATTTTTTGATTTGTTCTGGATAAAAAGAACCATAACTATCAGCAATATAAATAACATCAACAGGTGTTTTAGCAAGTTGTGCTAATACTTCATCTAGTTCATCATCAAATGATTTTGAAATAGCCATAATATTTACAGTTGTTTCATAACCTTTTGCATGGGCATCTTCAATTAGCTCAATTGCAGCTGGAAGTTGATGAATATATGTTGCAATTCTAATCATATCAACAACACTTTCAGATTTTGGTCTTAACTCTTCTTTTAAACTTCTTCCAATATCAGACATTACTGCAATTTTCATGTTAGTATTATTGTCACCAACAATTCTTCTAATATCTTCTTCTTTACAGAAATTCCAAGGACCATACTCATTTTCACTCATAATTGTTGTAGATACATTTTTACCAATTTCCATATAATCAACACCAGCAGCTAAACAAGCATCATAATGTGCTTTTACAAAAGCATCACTAAAATGGTAGTTATTCACTAATCCACCATCTCTGATTGTACAATCGAAAACTTTTATATCTTCTCTAACTGTTAGTATTGAACCTTTTTTTTCAATCATTATTGTTCCTTGTTCTTTTCTTAATAATTACGCATATAATATCTAAAAGGCTATCAAATATATCTTTAATAAGATTTCATGCCTAAAACTTCATCTATTTTATTGTAAGAATAAAAAGCAAAATTCTTATTTTTTGCTTTTATTGTATAAACAGCCATTCTATCAGCTAGTTCATTTCCCTCAACTCCTGCATGACCTTTTACATGATTTATTTCTATTTTTGCTTTTAGTTTTTCATATAATTGATGAGCCTCTTTTATTAGTTCAAGATTTTTAATCTCTCCACCTTTTTTGCTCCAGCCATTTTTTTTCCAACCATATGCCCAAACTGTAATACAATCAATTGCATACTTTGAATCTGAAAAAATAGAGATAATATTATCACTACTTGTTTGTTTTGCAATTAATAAAGCTTGATGTAAAGCATTTAATTCTGCAATATTATTTGTTCCCTCTTCTTCGTAAGCTCCATAAAGTAAAACAGGATTTTTTTTGTTTGAATAAATAGCTAATCCACTTCCAGCATTTCCTGGATTTCCAGAACATGCTCCATCACAATAAATTCTAATATACTCATCATCTTCATTTATTTCAACTTTTTTTTCACTTATTTGCTCTTTTGGAAGTTCATAAACTGATTTTACTTTTATATTATTAAACTCTAAAACCATGTGATAATTTTTTATTATTTGCTCTTGTGCTTTTAGTGCTAAATCACCTTTTAAAAGCATAAGTAAATTCATATCATTTTTTGAAACTTCTTTATCAAAAGCCTGATTTTTCCAGTTCTCAACAGGGGGATAATCTAAACCTAGAATTTTAAATTGTTCTTTATTTAGTATATCTTTATGTGAAATTAATTGGATAAAACTATTGTCTATTTTCATATTTTATTTTCTTTATATTTTTTAATTTGAAAAGAATTGTACTTAAATATACTATAACCCTTGCTTTTATTTTTTTATTCTGTTAGACTGTAGGCACTAAAGATGAATCGAGTTTCATCTGTTATTTGCCTTTTATTGATTACCCACAGCGTTAATATTACTCATCTAGACAACAAGCTCATAATTTATCTTTTTAATTACTTCATTAAATTGAAGAAAAAAAAGGAAATCATATGTCAATTACACATATAAAAACAAACAAAAAAATCGAAGTTTTATTAAGACTTTTAAAAAATAATGAAAGTTTAGAGGACGCAAGTTCAAAAGCTGGATTAAACATAGAAAAAACAAAATTAATTCTTAGTGAAAGAAAATAATATAATTATTCCGTATAACTCCCTAAAATCCTTTATTTGATATAAATCAAATTAATATAATAACAATTATGTTACTATATTAGAAAAATTCAAGGAAAAGTAATGCTCAATAAATTATCTATAAAACAAAAGTTGATTTTAATTATGATGATTCCTTTGACTGTAGTTATATTATTAGCAGCAAAGCTCGCTTTCGATTCATATTACACATCAAAGAACTTAAAAAGTTTAGATGCTGTAGTAAATCTTTCAACAAAAATTGGTGCATTAGTTCATGAAACTCAAAAAGAGCGAGGTATGACAGCAGGATTTTTAGGAAGTAAAGGTGAAAAGTTTAAATCAGAATTACCTACACAAAGAATAAGTGTAGATGAAAAAATTAAAGATTTAAATCTATTTTTAAACAAATTTAATAAAGATGCTTATAGTTCAGAGTTTAGTGAAAATCTAAATAATGGATTAAAGCAACTTTCAAACTTATCAAACATTCGAACAAATGTATCTTCTCTTTCAATTGAAACTCCTGTAGCCATTGAATATTACACAAAAGCAAACACCTTATTATTAAATGTTATTGGAACAATCACAAAACTATCAACTAATGCAAAAGTATCTCAAGAATTAGTATCTTATATGAACTTCTTATTGTCAAAAGAAAGAGCAGGAATTGAGCGTGCAATTGGTACAAATACTTTTTCAAGAAATAATTTTGCTGCTGGTATGAAATCAAAATTTTATACATTAATTGCTGAGCAAAATGCATATTTAGATTCTTTCTTAAAAGTGAGTGATCTAAGTGTAGTTCAGTTTTATAATGACACTATGAAAAGTGAATCAATTGCTGAAGTTGAAAGAATGAGAAAAATAGCACTTTATAGTGATCTTGATTCAAACTTTGCAATTGAACCTCAATATTGGTTTAAAACAATCACAGAGAAAATTGACTTATTGAAAAAAGTAGAAAATTTTATTGCAAATGATTTAATTACTACTATTGATGATGAGATGAATAGTTCACAAAATAATATGATTGTTTTTGGATTTTTAAGTGTATTTGGTATTGCTTTAACTATGATATTAGCAAGAACAATTGCTTTTACTATTTTAATAGATGTTGATTCTGTTAAGAGAGGTGTTGAAAATTTCTTTGCATTTATTAATTTTGAAAAAGATGATATTGAGTTAATTAAAGTTGATTCAGAAGATGAATTAGGAAAAATGTCGAAAATAATTAACAAAAATATTGAAAATACTAAAATAAATATTCAAAAAGATAGAGAATTAATTGCAGATGCTATTAGAGTAACTAATGCAATTAATAAAGGTCATTTAGATAAAAAAATTGAAGTTGGCTCAAACAATCCTTCTTTAAATGAACTAAAAAATATCATTAATGAAATGCTAGGAACTTTAAATAGTAATATTTCAAATATATTAAGAGTGTTAACTTCATATTCAAAACTTGATTTTAGACCAAAATTAGCAGAAAATAATCTTGAAGGCATCCTAAAAGAACTTGAAAAAGATGTAAATATTTTAGGTGATGTTATTACTCAAACTTTATTAGAAAATAAAAGAATAGGAATTACTTTAAGTGCTAATGCAAATCACTTAAGCAAAAATATGCAAGGAATTGCAAAAGCTGCAAATTCACAAGCAGCTTCTTTAGAAGAGACAGCTGCTTCTTTAGAAGAGATAACTTCAAATATTAAAAATAATACTCAAACTGCTATAAATATGGCTAATTATGGAATTAAAGTAAAAGAATCAATCTCTTTAGGACAAGCTTTAGCTAATAAAACAGTTCTTTCAATGGAAGATATTAATGCACAAACAAGTGCAATAAATGAAGCAATAACTGTTATTGACCAAATTGCATTTCAAACAAATATTCTCTCATTAAATGCAGCCGTAGAAGCAGCAACAGCAGGAGAAGCTGGAAAAGGTTTTGCTGTAGTTGCAGGAGAAGTAAGAACCCTTGCAAGTAGAAGTGCAGAAGCAGCTAAACAAATTAAAGAGTTAGTTTCAAATGCACAGGTAAAAACTCAAGAGGGTAAAAATATTGCTTCTAATATGATAGAGGGATATTCTGATTTAAATAAAAATATATCTACAACTTTAGAGTTAATTGAAAATGTTACAACAGCTAGTAAAGAGCAATCAATTGGTATGGTTCAGATAAATGATGCTGTTAATAATTTAGATCAAATTACTCAACAAAATGCACAAAATGCTTCTGAAGCTAATGAAATATCTAAAGAAACTTTAGATATTTCAAATACAATTATTGCTCAAGCAGATGCAAAAGAGTTTAACGGCAAAAATTCATTTTAATATAAAAGTAAAAGAGCTTTTGCTCTTTTACTCTTCTTTATGTCGTCTTCCATTAAAAGTTAAAACAGTATCAAGTCTTATTTTCTCTTTTTTATTCATAATTAAATATTCTATTCCATCAATTACACTCATAGTTTCAATTAACCCTTTTATAGTTTTTTTTTCATTATTTTCTAAATAAACAACAGTTGAGGGAATTTTTCTTTGCATTGCCACATTTAATTGGTCAAAAAATTCACATGAAATTGGAGTGTACATATAAAAAGCCTTATTTTCAATTTGAACGCAATTTTAGTATTTATTAAATTAATAAATGGTTTCTTATTTTAAAATGATATACTTAAGACACTCACATATAAAGGAGTTATTATGATAAACAGAAAAATAGTTGGAACTAGAATGAGTAAAATTGTTGAGCATAATGGTGTTATATATTTTGCTGGTATTGTCCCAAATGACAAAACACTTGATGTTAAAGGACAAACAAAAGAAGTATTAAATATTGCACAAGAGCTTTTTGAACAAGCCAATACAGATAAAGAAAATATTTTAAGAGCCGAAATTTATTTAAAAGATATAGATAGGGATTTTGCAGATTTTAATGAAATTTGGGATGAATGGGTTTCAAAAGAGAATCCACCTGCACGAATTTGCGTACAAGCTAGTATGTCAACTCCTCAAACTTTAGTTGAAATCATGTTTACATCTGTGAAAAAGTAAAACATTTTGTTTTACTTTTTTATGGAATATAACTCTTTTTTGATTTAATAAAAGAGGTTGTATAGAAAATTTCTTTTAAAAATAAAATTAAAGAAGTAATCAAACAAAGCATCGCTGAAATAAAAAGTATAACAATAAAAAAAGAGTCTTTAAACTCAAATATTGCACTTAAAAACATAGTAACAATTACTAAGGCAATTAATAAACCAGTACTTGTACAAAAAAGTATAGCAAGATTTGTATTTCTCATTCTCATGGTTAGAAATTCTCTTCTTTGCTCAATCTTTTTAATTATTTTACTATTTTTATCAAGGTGTTGATTTTCATCTTCATATTTATCTAATTTATCAACTTTATCTATAATTCTTGAAAGTCTTCCTGCAAAAACATTTAATAATCCAGCTACACCTGCTAGTAAAAATACAGGAGCAACCGAGAGTTGAATTAGTTGTGAAACGCTATTTACAGTACTTGTTTCTATCATTGTTAACATTATATTTCTTCTTTATTTTATATTACATTTTCCAAATTTGCATCTGAAAAATTTGATAATCATATAGATGAAAAATAAAAGAATAGCTATTTCAAATATTTTATTTAATATTTCCAAAATAATCTCTATTTTATCTCATCAATTATTTCTAATAACTGCTCTTGAACTTCTTGTGCAATTTCGATTAAATCAGGATTTATATCATCTACTAATTGAACTAAAGAGTTCATAGCTATTATTGTTTCACCATCTTGTGTGTAAACAGAAATTTTACAAGGCATGACAATAGAAAGTGACATATCTTCACTTAAAAATTTTTCAGCAATTATAGGATTACAAATATCAACAATTTGACACTCATTTTCTAATTCAATGCCTTTTGATTTTAAAGTTTCAGTTATATTATGAATATGTTGAATCCCAAATTTATATTTTGGTGATATTTCTTTTAATGAATCAATAACTTCTTGAACACTTTTTGTAGTCATTTCCATATATTGCATATAATTTCCTTTATTGTATAAATTTTGCTGATTATAACTAATTAATTTTTATATGTTAATTTTAGATTATTTTCTTTTGACTTTTTTTCTAGTAGTGTTAATTTTATATTCAGTTTTTTTCAATCTATCTATTAATTTTGAAGAAATTTTATACATATTAATTACTATCTCTTTTTTCTCATTATCAAGATTTATTTTAGTATTATCATAACAATTTAATAACGCTAAATAATCAAAATATTTCAAATAAGGATAAAAATATGTTGATTTTTCTTCTTCTATTACCCATTCACTTAAAAGACAAATAACAACTAATTCAGGTATCCAAAAATTTCCGTTTTTTAGTAATTTCTCTATTTCTTTTACTATAGAATCGTAATAAATCATTAATGATTCTTCTTTTTTTGCAATTATTTTTAAAGAATTATTTTTAGAAGCATTTTCTATTAAACTTCTTAAATACGAAGAATTAATAACTGTATCTTGTAGGTTTTCTAATAATTTTTTTAACTGTGAACTAACAAAAATATTATCCTGTTCATTTCCTAATTGAAAATAAAATCCATGTTTTTCAATCTGATAAAAATAATCTTCAAGTGTAGTTCGTACAAATACTAATAATGCTTCAGTTTTTATATCTCTTAGTAAAAGAGGTTTTACTCGATTTTTACAAGTCATTTATATTTTTCCTAGGAAAAGTTTAAAAACTTTCCCATTCCGTATCATTAGATTTATTAGAAACTATTTTTGTCTCTTGTTTTACTGGTTTTTTTACTTCAGTTTTATGTATTACTTGATTTGTTCTTGTATTAGATGAAGAGTTTAATCTCATTTCTTTAGCTTTAACATCATTTTTACCAATAAACTCTTTTTCATTTGCATTTGAAACTATAAGTTTTGCTATTGTATCAGTATTCATGGCAACATCATGTGTTTGTGATGCAACAGCTGCATTTTGTTGTGTTTGTTGGTCAAGACTATTTACAGCATCATTAATTTGTTCTATACCTGTAAGCTGTTCTTTACTTGACATCTCTATATCTTGAATTAAATTTATAGTATTTGTTATATTTTGATTTAACTCTTTATATCCATTTATCATATGATTTGCTATTTCTTTACCTTGATTGGCTTTTGAAGTTGCATTTCCTACTATATTTTTTATCTCTTTTGCTGCTTCTGCACTTCTACTTGCAAGATTTCTTACTTCTGCTGCAACTACTGCAAATCCTTTTCCTGCTTCTCCTGCTGTTGCTGCTTCTACGGCTGCATTTAAAGAAAGAATATTTGTTTGAAAAGCTATTTGGTCAATTACTGTTATTGCTTCATTGATTGAATTTACTTGAACATTTATCTCTTCCATAGCAACTGTTGTTTGGTTTGCTAAATTCTCTCCATCTTTTGCAGATTTTGTAACACTACTTGAATATGTTGCCATTTTTTGAATATTTTGCGTATTATTTCTAATATTTGATGTTATCTCTTCTAAGGCTGCTGCTGTTTCTTCTAGGCTTGCTGCTGCTTCATTTGAACTGATATTTAATTTATCTACATTTCTTAATAGAATATCTGAGCTTTCATCTAATGTTAATCCATTTGATTTATTTTCAACTAACATATCATTTACAACATTTGCAAGACTATTTAATCCAACAGATACTTCTCCTAAATTATTTCCTGTAATTCTATGTCTAAAGTCTAATTTTTGAAAAGCTATTAAAGCTTCTGATATTTTATTTAAATCCCCATCAACTTTTGCAGATACAATTTCAAATAAGTCATTAACACCATTTTTAAGTTCTTCTATACCTTCATTTTTAGTTGATGCAGTTATAGTTTGTTTCATAATTCCTGTTTTTGCTAACTCAATAGCTTTTTTCACAGCATCAATTACTTTTTTAGCTTCTGTAATATCTTGTGCAAATTTAATAACACGAGTTACTTTTCCACTTTTATTTTTTACAGGAGTATATGAAGCTTGAATCCAAACAGAACTACCATTTTTATGAATTCTTTCAAACTCATTTATTTGAGATATTCCTTTATCTAAATTATTCCAAAATTCTGTATAAGCTGTTGTAGTTGTATATGTTTTATTACAGAACATTCGGTGATGATTCCCCACCACTTCATTTAATTTATAACCAAGAACATTTAAAAAATTATCATTTGCATGTATTATTGTACCATCTGGTTTAAATGAAATAATTGCAAAATTTTCATCCATTGCAACTAACCGTCCTTTTTCTTCTTCTGTTTTCCCTATATTAAACATAATAATCTCCTTATAATTTGTAATCTATCATTTCGTTTTGTAATATATTTTTATTTTGTATTCATTTGAATCCTCTATTTAAATATTAATCTTTATACCTATCTCGAATCTCTTTAAATTTATCAATATTTTCAAAAAATAAATCAATTAATTTAGGGTCAAAGTGTTTTCCTTTTTCATTTTCTAAAAGTTTAAAAATTGCTTCATCTTCCCATGCTTTTTTATAACATCTATGGCTCCCTAATGCATCAAATACATCTGCAATTGCTGTAATTCTTCCATAAATATGAATGTCTTGACCTTTTAAGTTTCGTGGATAACCTGTTCCATCCCATTTTTCATGGTGTGTCATTGCCACAACTGCTGCTGCTTTTAGTATTTCTCTTTTTGAGTTTTTAAGAATATTAAATCCAATAACCGTATGTTTTCGCATAATTTTCCATTCATTTTCATCTAATTTTCCAGGTTTATTTAAAATTGAATCAGGAACACCAACTTTTCCAATATCATGCATTGGGCTTGCTGTAAATAAAATATCACACTCTTTTTCATCAAGACCAGATAGCAATGCTAAAAGTTTTGAATATTCTGCAACTCTTTTTACATGATTTCCTGTTTCATTACTTCTACTCTCTCCAATTTCACCCATTTTATAAATAATTTCTCTTTGAGTATCTTCTATTTCTTCATGTAATTTTATAATTTCTGTTATTTCTTTTCTAATACTCATATACTCTAGGATTTCACCATTTAGATTTATAATTGGGATGACAGTTGCTAAAAAATAATGAATTTTTCCATCTTTAAAAATATTATGAACTTGACCATTCCAGATTTTACCACTTTTTAAATGCTTCATTATTTTATTGTTATCTTCATTTAATGGGAATATTCTTTTTATATTATCATAAGGTTGTCCAATTAATTCTTCTTTGGTATATCCACTAATTTTATAAAATTTTTCATTTAAATATGTAATATTTCCTTCTGTATTTATTCTTAATATAATATTACTTTCATCCATTGCACTTTCATAAAGTTTTGATAAATTCATAATTTCTTGGAAATTATTTTGAGAGATATTATATTGCTCTTTTAAGTATTGTTTAGCTTGAGTTATTTGGGTTATATCAGTTCTAATTCCTATATATTCAATTATATTTCCATCCGTATCTAAAATTGGATTTATTATTGATTGAACCCAATAATCACTACCATCTTTTTTCTTATTTTTAATGATACCCGTCCAAGTTCTTTTTTCTTCTTTAATCACTTGCCACATATTTTTAAAAATAGAAGAATCTGTATCTGGATGTTTTATGATATTATGAGATTTACCTAAAAGTTCATCTTCTTTATATCCTGAAATCTCACAAAAAGCATCATTTACATAAGTTATGATTCCATTTGTATCTGCCTTTGAGACTATTGAACTTCTATCTACAGTATTTTTATATTGTTCAAGAAGTTGCTTTGAACAATCCATTTTATCTTCTATCTCTTTATCATTTATAAACATATCAGTTTTTAAAATTAATTCTTCTATTACATAAGGTTTTTTTATTATATCTCTAACTCCTAATCTAAAAGCATCTCTTAATATAGTAGAAGAAATACTTCCACTTACAATTACAACTTTTATTTTTAATTCATCTAAAATTGTCTTTTTATTTTTTATTAAAAATTCAAAACCATTTTCTTTTTCTAATTCTAAATCAAGTAACATCAAATCAATTCTATTTGTATTAATAAAGTCTAAGGCAATAGTTATATTTGAAGCTGTTAATACTTTATACTTTCTATTTTCATATATATCTTTAAGTTGTTCTCTAACAACAAAAGAATCTTCTACTATTAAAATTGTTTTTGCTATATTTTTTTCAAGTTGTTTTATCAAATTAGGTATTTCAGAAATTTTATATATAAAATTTTTATCTTTATTTATAAAATCAATTATCCCTTTTTGATAAGAAATTTCTCTTAATTGAGAATCTGTTTGTGATGTAAGAACTATTATTTTAGTTTTTGATGAAGACCACTCTTTTATAAGTTCATAACCATTTCCATCAGGGAGATTAATATCTAAAATTATATAGTTTATTTCTATTGAGTTTATTTTTTCTCTTGCATCTTTTATACTTGTTGATAAGAAAGTATTAAATCCATTATTTGAAAAAATATTATCAATAATCTTAATCATAGAAGAAGAATCTTCTACGATTAAGATATTGAATTTTTTAGTATCAAAGATAAATTTTTCAAAATAATTACAATTTTGCATTAAAAAATATTCCTTCCTCAATTGTATAATTGTTAATAAAATAATACAAAAAAGATGTGACTTATTTGTGAGTTTGTATTAAATAATTTTTAAATTGTTAATAAAATTATTAAATAGGGATTTTTATAGTAAATTCAAAACCGTTATTTATATTTTTTGTTTCTATTTTTCCTTTCATATTTTGTTCGATAATTATTTTAGTCATATATAATCCTATCCCTGTTCCATGTGAATTTGCTTTAGTAGTAAAATATGGTTCAAATATAGATGTAAAATTTTCTTCATTTTCTATTCCTCCACCATTGTCTTGAATAATTAAATTTACAAAAGAATCATCTTTTTTAGCATTTAATAAAATCATTCCATTTTTTATATTTTTATTTAGTATTGCTTCTTTTGAATTAATTAATACATTGATTAAAGCTTGTTGCAATTGATTTTCCAAACACACGAGCAAAATTGGTTCTTGTATATTAACCTCTATTTTTATGTTATTTATTTTGAGTTGTAAACTAATTAAAGATATTACTTTTAAAATTATTTTTTTTAAGGAAACTTCCTTGAATTTTTCCTCTGGTTTATAGAAATTTCTAAAATCATCAATTGTTTGAGACATGAAATTTACTTGATTATTCATTTTAATAATCCAGTTATCAATATAATCTTTTGTTAATTTAGAATTTAATAATTTTTTAGTTATAGAAGCACTTAGTAGAGAAATTGTATTAAGGGGTTGTCTCCAATTATGTGCTATTGCAGCCATCATTTCACCCATTGTTGCCATTTTAGATTGTTGAACAAGTAGTCTTTCTTGTTTAAATCGTTTCTTAATCTCTTCTTCAACTTTTTGTTCAAGTTTTTCTTGAAAATATTTTTCTTCTGTAATATCATTATGCACACCAATCATTCTTATTGGTTTCCCGTGGTCATCTCTAATTATATTTCCTCTACATCTAACCCAAATTGTATGTCCTTTTTTATGTTTGTATCGTACAATTTGATCATAGGGATAATTTGGATTTTCATAGTGTTTATAAAAGTTTTCAGTTGCTTTTTTTAAATCTTCCGGAAATATTATTTCTTGCCATTGTGAAGATAAATGTTCTTTTTCTTCTGGTAAATAACCTAATACTTGCCAAAATTTAGGACTCATCCATTCATTTTGAGGATTTTCAAGATCCCAATACCATACTCCATCTAAAGAGTTTTCTTCTAAAAAATCAAAAATTATTGAATCTTTTTTAATTTTTTCATAGAATTCAGTTTTTAAATAGTGATTTTGTTTCATTTTTAACTTTATTATTAGTTTTTAATTTCTAACTTATATCCAACCTTTGGAATATTTTCAATTATATCGCAAGATAATTTTTTACGAATGTTTTTTACTAATGTTCTCAAACTTGTGCTAGTCATAATTTTGCCATCATTCCATAATACTTGTTCAATTGTCATATATGAAACTACTGAGTTTTTTTTCTGTAATAATAATTTTATAAATTCTATTTCTTTATAAGTCAATTTTTTAACTTTATTATTAACTATTACTTGCGAATTTTCTAAATCTAAAATAGTTGAGGAATTTAATTGAATATTATTTATCAACTGATGATTTTGGTGATAAAATATTTTAGCCATTATCTCTTCTATCTTGTCCAAAGTTAGTGGTTTAGTAATATATCCTTGTATATTGCTGTTAGAAGCTTTTAGCAGATTATCACTATCTGAATATGCAGAAATGACTATAATTGGGATAGAATAATCAATTTTTCGAATTTTATTTATTGTATCTAGTCCATTTAATTTAGGTATATTTATATCACATAAGATTACATCAATTTTGTTATTTTTGAAAGTTTCAAAAGCTTCATCTCCATTTGTTGCTTTTAAAACAGTAGAAAATTCTGATTCAAAAAGTTCAATCATAATTTCTAATGTTTCTATATTATCTTCAACAATTAAAATATTTTGTTTAGAAAAATCCATACTTTACTCCTTGATGTACAACAATCTTATATAATTTATACTTTAATATTATTTATAAAAAGCCAATTTTTTAACTTCTAATTTATCAAACATTGACAACATATTGTTATAATCTTTGTGTAAAGTTCTATTTATTAAAAAGCCTTTACCTTCAATAACATCTACTGCTTTTTGGATTTTTTCTTTTCCATAAACATTATTTAATGCAGTTTCATACTCTTCCCATACAAGTTCATCATTTTGCATTCTAAGAAGTTGAGCTACTAAATGACCAAATTTATTGTTTGAAAACTCTAAAATTTCTAAAGCATCATCATACTCTTCTAAAAGAAGTAACATTTGAGCTTTAAAATCTCCCATTGTAAAGTTTTCTTCAAAAATAACACCAATATATAGTTGCATATTAAGTGAATCATCTAAACTATCAAGTGTGTCTAAAATCTCATTTGTATCATACTTTTCAAAGTTTAAAACCATATCTCGGATTAGTTTTCCATTATTTTTGTTGTTATAAACCATGTCATCTAGTGGATAAACTTCTGAGAAATTTGGAACAATCATTTGACAAGAATAAAAATCTAAATAAGTATATTCTCTTACATACATTTCTCTATCTTGAGATTTTAAAATATCAAGTAAAAATGCGTATTCATCATCGCTTCCATTTCCTTCATATTTCCAAGGAGCATATTCAAAACTTTTTTTAGAGCTTAAAAATGGGAAACCTAATTTTCCATTTGAATCAATAAAGTGAGCTTCTAAGTTAAAACTATCAGCTACTAAACTCATATCAAAAGTAGGAATTTCAAAGGCATCAAGATTTGTCAAATCTCTTCCTTGCATAAGTTCTGTCATAGTTCGCTCAAGACTTACTTCCAAAATAGGGTGCGCTCCAAAAGATACAAAAAGAGTATTGTTTTTAGTGTTTATTAGTGAAATTGCCGTTACAGGAAAAACTCCACCAAGCGATGCATCTAAAATCTCGATTATGTAACCTAAATCCCTTAAAGTTTGAGCATCTTTGTAAACTTTTGGAAATGATTTTACAACTTCTTCAGGAAACTGTGGAAGTGCATAACCCTCTTTGATGATAGCAATTTTTGCGTATCTTTCAAAGATTTCACTAAGTGCTTGAACTTTTGCTTCATTTGCTGTATTTCCAGTTGCAAGTCCGTTGCTCACAAAAAGGTTACTTAAAATATTTATTGGAATATATGTTTTTTCTTTTGTTGATTCTTTGATGAATGGTAAAGCTACGATTTTGTCCATATAATCGCTGTTAAAATCCACTAAATCTTTGTCTTCAAGTTCACCATTTGCACTATAAATATTTTTTAATTCAGGATTTAAATAATCTCCTCCAAAATCAAAAGCAACTTCATCAGGATAATATTTTCTATTTGGTAAATGGAAATCTATAAAAAAGTTGTTAGTTTGTAATCTTTCAATGTATTCTCCATAAGCACTAGCTATTGAAGCATCTGAGATTGTTCCTTTTCCATTTGAATAGATGTGATTTGGTGCTTCATTTGAAGCTAAATTTACTGAAAAGCAGTTTTCTAAAGGGTGTTTTTCTTGTGAAAATGAGGCTTCACAACCAACATCTTTTAATACAGCTTTCATTTTATTAATTGATTGTTCTACTGGGCTATTTTTTGATAATAAGTTCATTTGATTTTGTTCTTTCTTCTTGTTAATTTTTCTATAAAAGGTATTCATTATAGCTGAAAATTTTATATTCCAAGAATAGGGCGTAAATATTAGCTACAATACGAAATCAATAGAAAATATATAAAGGTTTATAAATGGCAAAAGGTAAAAAAACAATAATCAAAGAGATTAAAAAATTAGATGATGAAATATTATTAATAAATGGAAAAGAGTATGTAATCGTTGAAGACACAGTTGATATCGAAACAGCAACTACAATGAAAATTTCATCAAATGGAAATAGAATTTTAAGATTTGAAGATGAAAAGAAAAAAGCAACAATCGATGTAAAAAGAGATATTGAGATAGTTAAATATTCATTTAAAGATGCAAGTGTTGCCAAAAAATTTGCAAAAGGTTATGACAAAACAGTTATCACACCAGATGACAAAAGAGAAGAGATAGGAAATGCAAGTTCATTTAAAAAAGCTAGAAAAATTATAAATACATATATCTCAAAAGATGGTGTAAATTTTGACCCTAAAAATGGTAAAACTACATTTTATGTGACGGAAGAAGCGTAAAAATTTTAAAGGGATTTTCTACAAAATCCCTAACTCTTTACTCATATCAACTATAAGTTTGGAAAATGGCTGTTTTGATAAATCTTCATTTTCATCTATAAGATTGAAAATATCTTTTTTGATTTCTTGAAATGGAATACCTGTTAAATCTTGCAACTCTTTGAGCCTACTTTCTGGGTAAAGTTCTGCTTTTTGAATCATGTCAAAAACTATATCTTTGTGGGCTTTGTATCGTTCATTTAGCTTGAAAATCTCGATATATTTGTCATACATATCAGTAAACTGTTCTTTTAAAGTTATATCAATATCATCTTTTGATTTTATATGTAAGTTTTTGCAATCTGAGTCTAAAAGTAGTTTGAATTTTACTTTTTGATGGAAGTCAAATTTTTCCGAGTTTGGAGCAATACAATTATTTTCAAAAGTATTTGCACTTAATTTTACTTTTGCGTTACAAACATAACAAGATGGAATAAGGTTATAAAAACTAAGTGCTAAATATGGATAAGTAGCTTTATCAAAAAAATGGTCAAGTTGAAAAGTTGAGACTTTTTTTTCTGCTTCAAAATTTGTAATGAAATCTTTATTGCAATAAAAACAAGTTCTAAAATCAAAATTATCAGTAAAAAATTTGGTTATTTCACTTTGGAATTTATCGTAATTAAATACATATTTTAATTTTGACAAAGATGACTTATTTTTATTCTTTTCAAGTATTTTTATAATTTCATTTTGACTTAAAGTTAAAATATATTGTAAATCTTTGTTTTGAAAAATTACATCAAATTCATCTATCTTTTTTTCTTTAAATTTATCGAAAATTTCTTGTAACGATTTATTTTTTTTGTCACTAAAAATGTCTTTTTTATTATCTTTAAACTCTTCTCTTACTTTTTTTAGCAAAACTTTTTTAGATTTCCCTTTTTGTTTAGTAGTAAATGTTATTTGAAATGAATTAGTAAATATTTTTTTATATTCTTCTTCAATATTAAAATTTTTATTTTTTAAATAATTTGAGTAATTAAGCTTTATCATTTTTCAAACTCTCTAAATATTCTTCTAATTCTTTTTCTGAGAATTGTTTTAAAAGCTCTTGTTTTTTATTGCTTTTATAACTTTCTTTATCAAATATTTCTTTTAATTCATCCAAATAATTTTTGATAATTGTTTGTAAAAACGGTTCACCTATTATTGATTGAATGTGTTCAAATTTATTTCTTCTTTTTAAATAATAATTTGCAACACGTTCAATAGTTTTCTCTTTTGAATTAATTCTAGATTTAAATTTTTGAATAAAATCATAAAACTTTTTAATCTCATTTATTTTATTTTTCGCAAACTCACCCATAAGCCCATCACTCATAAAAAATCCATTAGAAAGTAATGTGTGAATATTTGCTCCAAAGGTTTTGAGTTTTATATCTTTACTTATATTTTTGCAATTCCCATCATCATCTTTTATAAGAAATACAATGTTTTCTTTTGGTAAATCAGAAAGTAAAAATGGAGAATGTGAGCTAATAATAAGATGAATTTGCTTACTAGAAAAATTCTCTTTCAAAAATTGATATAAATAATTTATATATTTTTTTTGCCAGTTTGGATGTAAGTAATTTTCACCCTCATCTATACAAAGAAATATAGTTTCTTGATTTATTTGTGAATATATACTATTAAATATGTATGTTAATTGATATTGACCATCACTTATTTTAGGATAAAAATCAAAGTTAAATACATTTTTTCCTATGAAGTCAAGAAATTCATTACCATTTTTTCTTTTAATAATTTCAATATATATTTTGAAAAAATCACTTGGAATTTTTTTAATATTTACATAATTACTTGAGATAACAGAAAAATCTTCTTGAGGAGTTTGAATAAAACTTCTAATTTTTTCCTTAATATCAATATTTATTTTATTTTCTAACTCTGAAATCGTAATATCAAGATTTTCTGATGCTTGTAGAACAAAATCTATTTCATAATTTTTCAAATATGCAAGTAATAAAAGGATACGATATATTTTGAATTTTTTAGGCTTATTTTCTTCATAAACATCATAACATGGCCAAAAATCAAATTCTTTATTTTCTATAAGATTTAATAAATCATAAAAATCATCATGTATGCCAAAACTTATAATTTCTGGTGTATCAAAAGGAAAATCCATATTATTATTTTTTAAAAAATCTAATAATAGTAAATATTCTTGCTGATTATGAGAAGGAGTTGGTTTTATAAATATTTTTTGAATAAATTCACTAGGTATTTCTTTTTCAGTGACTGAAGACTTATTATTTACGGTTGCTATAAGATTTCTTTTGTATATGTAAAGTTTATTTATTAATCTATTATAGTAAACAATTATTTGAACTAATTCTGAAAATATAACGGGATAATCTTTTTTCCTATACGGATCTTCATAATATCCAATATCACTAATCAATTCCAATAAATTACTTTTTCCACTCCCATTCTCACCAACAATAGCAGTAACATTTATATTATCAGGAAAAATACTCACATAATCTTCATTTTCATTTATAGTTAAAGTCTTTCCATCAAACTCACACTCAAACCTAGTCGAAAAATTAAACCCCTGATTCTTAATATTTTTATACTCTTCAACCCATAAATAAACTAATTCCATAAAAAACCTTGATTATTATTTGACTAAATTATATCAATAAAAGATAAGAAAATAATTATTCTTTAGTTCAAACTTTTCTTTTAAATTCTCTTAACACTTTTAATTGGATTATTTATGATATAATGTCGCAATTTCAGCATACATCGGTCTATGCCTGACTTCGTTTTTGTAGTCAATTTACAACTCAACTAAACTCAAATTATATAACCTAGATCGTAACTCAAGTTTACAACTTTTGATAGGTTCATAACAAAACAAGGTACTTATGTCATTTTCAAACTTAGGTTTATGCGCAGAACTTCTTCGTGCAATTAAAGAAGAGGGTTATACAACGCCAACGCCAATTCAATCAAAATCAATTCCAGTGATTTTATCAAATAAAGATGTTCTAGCAGCTGCTCAAACGGGTACTGGAAAAACGGCTGGATTTACACTTCCACTGTTACAAAGATTAAAAACTGCTTACAATAAAGATAAAAAATCTCATGTAAGAGCTTTGATTTTAACTCCAACAAGAGAACTAGCAGCTCAAGTTGCACAAAGTGTTGAAACTTATGGGAAATATCTTCCTTTTAAATCAGCTGTTGTTTTTGGTGGAGTTGGAATCAACCCACAAAAAGCACTTTTAAGAAAAGGCGTAGATATTGTGATTGCAACTCCTGGAAGATTACTTGATTTAATTTCTCAAGATTGTTTAGATTTATCAAAAATCGAATTTTTTGTTCTAGATGAAGCAGACAGAATGCTTGATATGGGATTTATAAACGATATTAAAAAAGTTCTAGCAATTATTCCAAAACAAAGACAAAATCTTCTTTTCTCAGCTACTTTCTCAGATGATATTAAAAAACTAGCAGATAGTTTATTGAATTCTCCTGTTTTAATAGAAGCTGCAACTGCAAATAGCACTTCTCACAAAGTTGAACAAAGTGTTCATTTAGTTGATAGAGAGAGAAAAAAAGAGCTTTTATTACATTTAGTAAATAAAAACAACTGGAAACAAGTTCTAGTTTTCACAAGAACAAAACATGGTGCAAACAAATTAAGTGAAGCACTTGTAAAAGATGGTATTTCTTCATCTGCAATTCATGGAAATAAATCACAAGGAGCAAGAACAAAAGCCTTAGATGATTTCAAAGCTGGAAATGTAAGAGTTCTTGTGGCTACTGATATAGCTGCAAGGGGAATAGATATTGATAATCTTCCACATGTAATAAACTTTGAATTACCAAATATTGCAGAAGATTATGTACATAGAATAGGAAGAACTGGAAGAGCTGGAAACGAGGGTGAAGCTATATCTTTAGTTTGTGTAGATGAACATGATTATTTATTTGGAATTGAAAAATTAATCAAACAAAAAATCAGAAAAATTGAAACAATCGGATTTAAAGTTGACCCAAATATAAAAGCTGAGCCAATTGGAAATAGAGGAAACAGAGGTAATAGTTCAAACCAAAATAGAACTGCAAAACCAAAAGATGCAAACTCTAGTTCTAAAAAACTTTTTGGTAAAAAAAGAGTTGAAGAGAACACATCTTCAAGTGCAAAACCAAAAAGCAATAACAATAATAGATTTGCTTCTAAAAAAAGTGAAACATCAGCAACTTCAAAAAACAGAAGAACAAACTCAGGTTTTAAAAACAACTAATTAGTTCAAAAAATATTTAAGTAAGGTATTGTTTTATAAAATACCTTACTTTAAATTTAGGAACTACAAAATGAACAAAAAAATCAAACTACTTATTACAATACTTTTTCTAACAAACTCTTTTTTGTTTGCTCAGGATTTGGAACTTGAAAATATCTTCAAAAACAAACAAGTTGATGGAACTATTGTTATTGAATCTTTAAATACAAAAAAAATCTATATTTATAATGACAAAAGAGCTGAAATGCTTTTTAGTCCTGCCTCAACTTTTAAAATTCCAAATACCTTGATTGCCTTAAATGAAGGTGTTGTAACAAAAGATTCTGTGATTGTTTGGGATAAAAAAATCAGAGAATATGAATCTTGGAATAAAGACCAAACTTTATTGACTGCTTTTAAAAGCTCTTGTGTTTGGTGTTATCAAGAGTTTGCTTCAAAAATTGGGATTGAAAAATATAAAAAATATTTAGAAGAACTTGATTATGGTAATAAAAATATAGGTGATGAAATAACTAGATTTTGGTTAGATGAAAGTTTAAAAATTACAGCTTTTGAGCAAATCAAATTTCTAAAACGACTATATAAAAATGATTTACCTTTTAAACTTGAAGATATGAACACTTTAAAAGAGATTATGATTGATGAAAAAAATGAAGATTATATAATCAGAGCAAAAACTGGTTGGGAAGGGAAATATGGCTGGTATATTGGTTATGTAGAAACAAAAAATGATGTTTGGTTTTTTGCTTTAAACATAGATACAAAAACAAAAGATGATTTAGCAAAAAGAAAAGAAATTACATTAAAAGCTTTAGAAATAAAAAAAATAATTAATAAATAATAAAAAAAATCTTTTATACTTAGTCTAAATATTGACTGTTTTTAATAGTTAAAATAACTAAAATATAGTATTATAACGGCAAAATAAAAAGGAAATAATAAATATTTATGCATAATAAAAATTTTTTAAAAGAACTTACTATTATGTTAGTTGAAGATGATGAAATAATTTGTGAACAGCTATTTTCCAGTATGAAAGATTTTTTTAAAGAAGTTATAATAACAAAAAATGGTAAAGAAGCTTTTGACAAATTTTTGGAATTAAAAACAAAAATAGATATTGTAATAAGTGATATTTCAATGCCTTTGGTAAATGGAATTGAACTTTTAGAAAATATAAGAGAAATTGATAAATATATCCCTTTTATATTTACAACTGCTTATACTCAAAAAGATTATTTAATTAGTAGTATAAAATATGGAGTTAATGATTTTATTGTTAAACCATTAGACATTGGCTTATTAATAGATAAAATTGAATCAGTATGTAAAAAAAATAAAAGTGAAATAGAAATAATAAATCATCAAGAGATGATTAAAGAGTACTTCAATACAATAAATAAAGTTGCTATTGTTTATATATATGATTTAGAAGGTAAAATCTTATATATAAATGATTTTTTTAAAGAGTTGTCTAAATATGAAGATAATGATTTAATAGGTGAACATTATACAAAAATATATCATTTGGATATTTCTAAAGAGCTTATAAATAAACAAGAAGAGAGTTTAAAAGATTCAGAAAAATTCACAGGAAATTTAAAATGTTCCACTAAAGATAATGCAGTTTTTTATGTAAATTGTACAGTTCTTCCTTCTAAAGAGAATGGTAAAATTAAAAATTTCACAAGTATAAATTTTTTAACAACTAAAGAAGAAAATGAAAGAAGAGAATTTAAAAAGAAAGTTCTATATAATTTTCAAGAGACAAAAAAGATATTTTCAAAAGCACAAGAACGAATAGACAAATTGACTTTTGAATTATCAAAATATGCAAATTATCATAAAAAAGAGATTATCTTAAAAAATCTTCAAGTTGAAAATAGCATTTATTTAGAAAAAGTTTATTCAGTTGAAGAAAAAATCAAAAGAATAAAAGCTCGCCAAGATATGTTTACTTTTGAAATTAATATAAAAATAAAACAAATTTCTCAATCTGCTGCTGATTTATTAGATAATAGTGAAAAATTACAAAAAAAAATGAATAAAATGTCCCATGAAATAAAATTAAGAGATAAATATATTAAGAGATTGAATCTAGAAGTTGAAGAACGAACTCAAAAAATTGTTAATTTAGAAGATGTTCTTTTACATAGGGATAGTCAAATATTAGAATTGAAATAAAAAAAGGTATTTATTGTGTTAAAAAAAGATAATTTGTTTAGTAAACTAAATATTATGATTGTTGAAAGTGCAGATGACAGTTGTTTTGGTGAAGATTTTATTAACAAATTTAATAGTGTAATTTTCAAAGATAATGAAAATGACGCTATTGATTATTATAAAAATAATTTAAACACAGAAAAAAAAATAGATATTATTTTAAGTCAAATGTATTTTTCTGATAAAAAAGCAACAAATATTTTAGAAAATATAAAAAAGATTGATGAAAATATATCATTTATTATATTTACAAAAGATATAGAGAATAGCGATTTATTAACTTTGATAAAATTAGAAATAAGCGATTTTCTATTTGAGCCGTTTACTTTTGATGAAATTATGCTTGCCATTGAAAAAATTTGCGACATAAAATATAATCAATTATTTAAAGAAAAAATACAAAAAGATTTAGAAAATATTATTGATCTTGTAGATGAAGTTTCCATTGTTTCAAAAACAAACTTGCATAATGAAATTATATTTGTAAATAAATCATTTTGTGAAATTTCTAATTTTACGCAAGAAGAACTAATAGGAAAAAAACACAATTTTCTTAGTGATATAAATAGAGTAGTTTTTGATGAATTAGAAGAAATAATTCATAAAGGAGTTCTTTGGGAGGGGAAAATGAAGTATTTATCAAAAGATTCTGAAGAATTTTTTACATATTTAACAGTAATTCCTCTTCTTGATTTCAGAAATAATATAAAAGAGTTCATTTGGATACAATTTTTAGCAACAGAATATGAACAAGAACAAAAAAATTTTAAAAGAAAAGTTGCTCAAAATATAAATGTTAGTAGAAGAATTAATACTCAAGCTAGAGAAAAAATTGATGAATTGCAAAATCAACTGGAATTTTATAATAGTATTGATTATATAATAGAAGAAGAAGAAAAAAGAAAAAGTAAGTTTAGTAGTCAATATAAATATTTTGAAAAGTTAAGTAATGAAAGTGAAGAAAAACTAAAAGAAGTAAGCACAAGAGCAAAAGAGAAAATAAAAGAAGTTGTTTCCTTGCAACAAGAAGCAAAAGAAAGAAATGATCTTATTCGAACTTCTTATAAAAAAGTATCAAGAGAATTTTTTGAAAAAACTTCTATTGTAAAAGATTTAGTAAGCGTCTTAAGTGAACAAAAAAATAAAATAGATACTCTTTTATCTAGGATTGATATAAAGGAAATTAAATTAGGTTTAAAATGAATTATGAGATAAAAAATAGTTTTATAAAAGCAAAAATTAAATCTTTTGGAGCAGAATTAAATAGTTTACAAAAAGTAGATGAAAACTTAGAATATATCTGGCAAGGAAATCCTAAATATTGGAATCGTCATTCTCCTATTCTTTTTCCAATTGTTGGAAGATTAAAAGATGATAGTTATATTTATCAAAATCAAAAATACAATATGACTCAACATGGATTTGCCAGAGATAAAGAGTTTGAAGTTGTAAAAAATGAAGTTGATTTTATAGAGTTTAGGCTTTGTAGTGATGAAAAAACTTTAGAAATTTATCCCTTTTGCTTTGAACTTTTTATCTCATATAAACTTGAAAAAAACAGTTTAGTTATTGCCTATAAAGTAATAAACAAATCCCTAGATAAAATGCTTTTTTCAATAGGTGCTCATCCTGCTTTTAACTGGCCTTTAGAAGAAGATGAAAAAAAAGAGGACTACTTTTTGGAGTTTGAAAATATAAATGAGTGTAAAAGATATTTTTTAAATGATAAAGGTTTAGTATATAAAAGTGAAGATTTAAAAATAATTGAAAATAAAATGCCTTTAAATGAAGAATTATTCAAAAATGATGCTTTAGTTTTTAATGATTTAAATATAAAAAAACTCACTTTAAAAAATTCAAATAATCAAAATTTTGTAAAACTAAATTTTGTAAAATTCCCATATTTAGGTATCTGGTCAAAACCTAGTGCTGCACCATTTTTGTGTATTGAACCTTGGTTTGGAGTTGCAGATGTTGAAAATTCTACTCAAAATCTAAAAGATAAAAATGCAATGATTACTTTACAAAAAGATGAAATTTTTTCTTGTTTTTATAGTATTGAAATATAAATAGCAATAATTGGATTGTTATATAATTATAATTTACTTATACTTCTATGTTTTAAAAATATTGGAGTATTTAAATGAAAATATCAAATGTTTTATATATAAAAGTGGGAATTGTAACTAGTACTAAACTTGAAAATTCTAAAAGAAGTGAATTGACTTCAGGAATTAAAAAATATCCAGTTTCCAAAGCAAATCTAACAAAAACAGGTTTTAAAGAAGATTTTCAAGCTGATTTAGAACATCATGGTGGCGTTAATAAAACTTTATTTCTTTTTTCTGCTTTGACTTATGAAAAAATAAACTCTTTTTTTAACAACAGTTTTGAGATGACAAATATGGCATATTTTGGAGAAAATCTAATTTTATCTGATATTTGTGAAAAAGATATTTGTGTTGGTGATATTTTAAAAATAGGGCAAACAAAAGTTCAAATAACACAACCAAGGCAACCTTGTTGGAAATTAAGTGCAAATACAAATCAAAAAAATATGACAAAATTTATTTTTGACAATGGGCTTACAGGTTGGTATGCAAAAGTCTTAGAAGAGGGAATTATTTGTCAAAATGATGAAGTTATTTTACAAGAGCGGAAACATCCTAATTTAACAATTGAAAAATTAAATAAATTAATAGTAAATCCCATGAGTGATGAAACTATTAGCCTTGAAGCTTTAAATTGTGAAGATTTAGGAAAACAATTTTTTGAGTCATTATCTAAAAGATTTAAATTAAAAGATAAAGATAATCAATTTTCATATTATCATACATAAGGAATAAAAATGAATGAAGATAGTTATTTATTACCTTTATACAATAGATTAAATGTATCATTTGTAAAAGGTAAAAAATCAGTTTTATACGATGAAAAAGGCAAAGATTATATAGATTTTACTTCAGGAATTGGAGTAAATAGTTTGGGATATTGTAATAAAGAACTTGTTAAAACTATGGAAAAACAAGCAAATAAAATTTTACATACTTCAAATGTTTATCATATAGAATCTCAAGAAAAATGTGCAAAAAAAATAGTGGAATTAAGTACTTATGATATGAAATGTTTTTTTTGTAATAGTGGAGCAGAAGCAAATGAAAGTGCAATAAAACTTGCAAGAAAATATGGGAATACTGCATTTTCAACGCCAAAATATAAAATTATCACTATTCAAAACTCTTTTCATGGAAGAACAATAGCTACTTTAAAAGCAACAGCTCAAGAAGATAAACATAAATATTTTGGGCCTTATCCAGATGGATTTATTTACGCAAAAGATATAACTGAAGCTATAAATTTGATTGATGATTCTACGGTTGCTGTTATGCTTGAATTGATTCAAGGTGAGGGTGGTATTTATATGCAAGATGTAAATAAAGTAAAAGAGTTAGAGAGAACTTTAAAAAATAAAAAACTTCTTTTAATAGTTGACGAAGTTCAAACAGGAGTTTATAGAAGTGGGAATTTTTTAATGTCTCAATATTTTGCAATTAAGCCAGATATTATAACTCTTGCAAAAGGTTTAGCAAGTGGAATTCCAATTGGTGTAATGATGACAAGTTTAAAAGATGTTTTAACAGCTGGTGATCATGGTTCGACATTTGGAGGAAATCATTTTTCAACTACAGTTTGTAACAAAGTTCTTGATATTTTAGAAGAATATTTAAATAGTGGAAAACTTGAATCAAATATTAATTATTTTAACAAATATTTAGACCATTTAGTTGATAGCTATCCTAAAATATTTTTACAAAGAAATGGTTGGGGATTTATGAAAGGGCTTGTATTAAAAGATGAAAATAAACTTTCTGAAATTATAAATAATGCCTTAGAAAATGGTGTTTTAGTTTTGAAATCAGGAAAAAATATAATTAGATTTTTACCACCTTTGACTATTTCAAAAAAAGAGATAAAAGAAGGGTTTAATAGATTTGAAAAAACAATTCAACAGAGTTAATAAATTTTATTAACTCTGTTTATTTTTTACAAAATCTGCAAATAGTTTTATGATTTTATTTGAATAATTTGTATCTTTGACTTTTGCTAATATTTCATCTTCATTTATATTTTTACTTTTTGCAACTTCACTAATATAGGCTTTCATAATATTTTCATCATATTCTGGATGAAATTGAACAGCCCAAATATTTGGCTCAATTTTAAAAGCATGATTTTTTTCAAACTCATTTGAAGCCAAAACAATGGCATTTAAAGGCAAAGTTAACGCACTTTGAGAATGAACAACATGAACATCAAATGTTTGTGGAAGATGTTTGAAAATCTCATCATTTTGTGCCTCTTGACTAAGAGAAATATTTACAGTTCCTAACTCCATACCTTTTGGATGATAGTTTACTTCTGCACCTAAACTTTTTGCAATTAATTGATGACCATAACAAATACCTAAAAGTGGTATTTTATGTTTTAAAAGTTCTTTTATGAAAGCTTCTATTTTTAAACTCCATGGAAGTTCTTGTGTCACCATTGCGTGTGAACCTGTGATTATTACACCAGCGCAGTTTTCAAATTTTGGTAATTGTTCATTTTGTTGAATATCAATAATTTGAGTTGAAAAATCATCTATATATTTTAAAATCCAATGCTCAAAATCTCCATATTTTTCAACAATATTGTCAAATGTTGTTCCAGCTTTTATGATATAAATCTTTTTCATTTTTTACCTTGATAATTTTAATAATAATACTTAAATTATATCTTTTATAGGAATTACTTTTTGATTTAAAATGTTGATAATATGTACAGAAATTTAGTTATTTATTGATAGATTCATAAGCAATAAGTATTTTTTTTCTCTCAATTCCCCATCTATAACCACTCATAGCTCCACTTTTTGCGATGACTCTGTGGCAAGGAATTAAATAGCCAACATGATTTCTTCCAATGGCACTAGCAATGGCTCGAACAGCTTTTGGTTTATCTAAATAGTTTGCTATATCTTGGTAGGTTGCAACTACTCCATTTGGAAGATTTAAAAGAGCTTTCCAAACATTTACTTGAAGATTAGTTCCTTTTACAAAAAGATTATATTTTTTATTTTTTACGAAGATATTTTCTAAATATTCATTTGCAGCAATTTCATTATGAACCAGATTTGCATTTTCCCAAAGTTCATTAAATCGATTAAAAATCTCTATTTTATTATCATCAATAAAACCTAAATAGCAGATTCCTTTGTCAGTAAATCCAATTAAAGCTTCACCAAAAGGAGTTTCACCAAATCCATAAGTGATTTGAACATCTTTCCCTTTTTCTTTCCACTCTTTGGGAGTAACTCCAATTAGATTTACAAAAAGTTCATGAAGTCTACTTGTACTGGAAAGTCCAATATCCAAACTGCTATCTAAGATGGATTTGGACTCTTTTATATGTTCTTTTGCATAATTTAACGTTACACAATGCAAAAATTGTTTAGGAGTAACTCCCACATACTCTTTAAATACTCGGATAAAATGAAATTTACTCATACCTACATTTTTTGCAATTTCATCAATTGATGGATGTTCTTTAAAATTCTCATCAATATATTTAATTGCTTTTTCTATTTGTATATAGTTATCATGTAAGGCAACAATATCTTTCATTTTTTATCCTTATATAAAAAAGAGACTAGAAAGTCGATTTATTGTAAATCACAAAATTCCCAGCTAATTCTTCTAATTCTTTATTTATTTTTGCATGAAGAGCTGTATCTTCAATATTATCTAATACATCACAAATTTTATTTGCAATGATTTCAAACTCTTTCTCTTTCATCCCTCGTGCTGTTAATGCTGGGCTTCCAATTCTTATACCACTTGTTACAAATGGACTTCTTGTCTCACCTGGAACTGTATTTTTATTTACTGTAATTCCTGCATTCCCTAACGCTGCATCTGCATCTTTACCACTGAACGGTTTATTTAAAAAACTTACTAATACTAAGTGATTATCTGTTCCACCTGAAACTAAATCATATCCTCTTTTTATTAATACATCAGCTAATACTTTTATATTTGCTTTTACTTGTTTTGCGTAATCTTTCCATTTTGGATTTAAAATCTCTTTAAATGCTACTGCTTTTGCAGCAATTACATGAACAAGTGGTCCACCTTGAATTCCTGGGAAAATAGCTGAATTTATTTTTTTAGCAATCTCTTCATCATTTGTTAAAATCATCCCACCTCTTGGACCTCTTAAAGTCTTATGAGTTGTAGTTGTTACAACATGAGCATAAGGGAATGGACTCATATGTTCACCAGCAGCAACAAGACCAGCAATATGAGCAATATCAGCAAATAAAATTGCTCCTACAGCATCAGCTATTTCTCTAAATTTAGCAAAATCAATTTCTCTTGCATATGCACTTGCACCACAAACAATAATTTTTGGTTGAGCAATTTTAGCAATTTCCATAACTTTATCATAATTGATTCTACCATCAAGTTCAACACCATAATAAAATGCAGAATAGTTTTTACCAGAAAAACTTGGTTTTGATCCATGAGTTAAATGTCCACCATGAGATAAATCCATACCAAGGATTCTATCACCAGCATTTATTAATGCAGCATAAACAGCACCATTAGCTTGAGAACCCGAATGAGGTTGAACATTAGCATACGAACAACCAAAGATTTCACAAGCTCTGTCAATTGCTAATTGCTCAACAGCATCAGCAAACTCACAACCACCATAATATCTTTTGTAAGGATAACCTTCCGCATATTTGTTAGTAAAAACAGAACCCATAGCTTGCATAACAGCTGGACTTGTAAAGTTTTCACTTGCAATCATCTCTAAGTGATTTGTTTGTCTTTTTAATTCATTCTCGATTATGTCAAATACTTCTTTATCTGCTTGTTCTAGCGTTGCGTTTGTTATGTAATTCATCATAAAGCCTCCGTTTTTTTATTTTTAAAACAATAACTTAATTACAAATATTAAACAATCCAAAAATTGCTATTTTAGAGGAAATTTGATTTTTTAGATTTCAATTTATAAGTAGATTAAGTGAGTTTTTTAATGATGAAGAGAGAATTAATCTTCTAATTCTTCGTCTTCTTCATTATTCGTTTGAGTTTTTTCTTTTGGTTTTCTAAATTCTGCACGAGCCACAAGTTCTAAATAAAAACTATCAAGATTTTCACTTGCAGCAATATCTATTGATTTTGTAATATCTACAAATCTAATTTCTGTAGCCTCTTCTTGTGTTTTGCCAAATTTACAATCAAAATTCCAGTAATTACAATTTTCTGGTAATCTTTTTGTTCTTTCTCTTTTGATATATTTTCTTACATCATTTTTGATAGATTCAACTTGTCTATCTTTATTTTTATTTGCAACTATTAGTTGGAATGTTTTTTTCATATAAATCCTTTGGTGAAATTATAGCAAAAAAACTTAATTTATTTAATGAATAAAATATATACAATTAATCATAAAATAAACAAGCAAATTTTGATATAATTTTTATACATATAAAAAGAAAGAGAATAATGGAAAATATCTTATTTACGCTATTTTTGAGCATTTCAATAGCAACTATTTTAAATATAATTTTAAAAAGATTTGGAGTTTCACATATTATTGGATACATAATAACAGGAACATTAATTAGTTATATTTTTAATTTTAATGGCTTAGATATTGGTTCATTAGAACTTATTGCAGAGTTTGGAATTGTATTTTTAATGTTTACAATTGGCCTTGAAATGAGTTTTGATAAAATCAAAAAAATGAAAGAAATCCTTTTATTAAATGGGTTTTTACAAGTAAGTGTTAGTGCAGGGCTTATTTATTTAGCTGCATTTTTTGTTTTTGGTTTGAGTGTTGAAGTTTCACTTATTGTTTCATTGGCTTTTTCTTTATCTTCAACAGCAATTGTTTTAACATATTTAAAACATTCAAAAGATATTCACACTCCTTATGGAGAAAAATCAACTGCAATTTTGATTTTTCAAGATTTAGCAGTAATTCCTATTTTATTACTTATTACATTTTTAACAAATGATACTTTATCAATCAGTGAAGTTTTAGGAAAAACTTTTATTTCAGCAATAATTATTGTACTTTTTATGTTTACAATTGGTAAAAAACTTATCTCGTGGCTTTTGAAATTTGCTTCAAATACAAGAATCGAAGAGTTATTTTTAGGTTCAGTTCTTTCAATAGTAATAGGAACTTCACTTTTAGCAAATCAAATGGGATTTACTTACTCTTTGGGAGCATTTATTGCTGGTATGATTATTTCTGATACTAACTTTAGTGTAAAGGTTGAATCTGATATTGCAAGTTATAAAGATTTACTTTTAGGAGCATTTTTCTTTTCTGTTGGAACAAAAATTGATGCTTTATACTTTTTAGAAAATGTGCATATTATATTGGCAATATTTATTCTAATCATGCTTATTAAAGCTTTAGTTATTTATGTAATTATTAGAAGAAAGTCAGATAAAAGTACCGCTATTAAATCAGCACTTGCCCTTTGTCAAGTTGGAGAATTTTCATTTGCTATTTTTGCATTAGCTGCAAGTAATAATTTATTATCACATGAAATGGCAAGTTTCTTGATTTTGGTTTCAGTATTATCAATGATTTTAACGCCATTTATTGTAAATAATATTTATAAATTAGCTTCTTATTTTGTTGTTGAATTTTATGAATCTGATAAAATTACTCCAATTGAAGCAAAAAACCATGTTGTTATTTGTGGATTTTCAATTTTAGGAAGAGTAATTGCAAATGATTTAAAAGAGAGAAAAATTCCTTTTGTAATAATTTCGGATGATTTAAGACACGTACTTTTAGGAAGAAAATTAGGTTATATGGCATATTTTGGTCACTTAGATAAATTACCCGTTTTAGAGTCATTAAAGGTTGATGAGGCTTCAAGTGTGATTATTACTGTTAGTGATACTCATAGAAAAAGATTGATTTGTGAAGCAATTTTAAAGTTTCATGCAAATGCAAATATATTGTTAAAAATTGAATCTTTAGACGAAAAATCACAATTAAAAGATTTAAATATTAAAAAATTTGTACATGCTCATTTTGAAGTAGGGCGATTATTGGTTCAAGAGGCTTTAGTAAATTTAGAAAACAAGTAGATTTTTAATCTTCTTGTTCTTCAATATTATGTCCATGTTCATGTTCATCTAAATTTTTCATAATATAATCATAAATTCTTTGATATTCAGAATCTTCAGTTTTATTCTCTTCAATAACAGCTAAAATATTTTGAAGTTCAACTAAAAATGACTCCATCTCTTCAATAGCTAACATATCATCTTCTGTTTGAGAATTTGTTTCTAAAAGTTTAGATAAATCTTCTAAATAATTTTCAACTTCTGGAATCATTACTGTTTCAACTAAGTCTTTTAGTTTTTCTTTTACATCTGTCATAAGTTTCCTTTTTATTGATAAGTAGATTATATTATTATCTTCATTTAAATTACAAATGAAAATCTAAAGTTAATTTGTTACAATGCTGCCATGAAAAAAATATTTATTACAATTTTACTTTTACTTCTTAATTCTTATGCTCTTGAAATAAAGCAGATGCCAATAAAGTTTACACAAAATCGTATTGATTTAACTAAAGAATATATAAAAAATTCATATGGTTTAGATGTTAAAGATATAAATATTGTTCCTCAAATAATAGTTATTCATCATACTGCAAGTGATGATTTAAAAGAGTCTTTTGATAGATTTTATCCTGAAATTTTATTATCAGATAGAAAATATATAAAAAAAGCTGGTGATTTAAATGTATCAGCACAATTTTTAGTAGATTTTGATGGAACAATTTATTCTTTGATGCCTGAAACGTATATGGCAAGACATATAATTGGCTTGAATCTTTCAAGTATTGGAATTGAGAATGTTGGTGGAAATAAAAAAGCATTAACAAATGAACAATTAAAAGCAAATATTGAATTAGTTAAATATTTAAAAGATAAATATAAAACAATCCAATATTTAATTGGACATTATGAATATATGCGTTTTGAAAAACACCCTTTATTTTTAGAAAAAGATGCAAAATATAGAACAATAAAACATGATCCAGATAGCATTTTTATGGAGAATTTAAGAGTAAATTTTCCAGATTTAAAATCTGTTAAAGATACTCTTTAAGACTAATTACTATTTCAAATGCAATTAAAATAATAATTATCCACTCTAAAAATGATGAATATCTATGTTTTTGTTCATCTCCTAAAACATGCAGAAGTTCTTGAATAATTTCCACTTTTTTGTTTAGAACTTCAACCCTTGATTTTATATCTAAATATTTAATCATTTTTTCATATTGATTTTCATATTGTGGATATTCCCAAAAGAATTCAGGAGTATCAAGTAAATCATAGTGTAGATTTATCTTACTTTTTACTAAAAACAGTTCTCCGATTTTTTTTGAAATCTCTTTTTTTGTAAGTTTGATTTTTCCAGTTTGGGCTAATTGTAAAGGAATATTTGAATTATCATCAATACTTGATTGTACTTCTTTTTCAAATTGGTCAAGTTTTACATTTTGTGCTAATGCTTGAGAGATAGCAATTTTTGAAGTTGAAGATAAATCATCTAGATAAATTGTGTCGAAATTTATTTTAAATTCACTTTCTAAAATATAATTTAACTCTTCAACAAAAGGAATTTCAAAACTATTTATTTCATAATTTTTTATGAAATCCATAAAAAATTTGATATTTTCAAATTTTACGTTCCAACAAATGAAAACACCATATTTAAATAGAATAATTTGTTCATTTTCTTCTAAGTTAATAATAATTGCATCTTTTATAATAGTGCACTTATATCGTTCTTCAATGCTTGTAAATATCTCTTTTTCAAATTTTTCACAAGTTAAATAAGATATTAATTTTTTTATTTCCATGATTTTTCCATAGCTAAGTATTTAGGATTATTATATAACAATAATGTTACTTTTTAGAAACAAATAAAAATACAAAAGAGAGAATTAAGAAGAGATATGTTAGTTTGAAAGGATGAATGAACATATAAACACACACTCGTATATAGAAAAATTCTCATTAAGTCCTGTTTCATCACTATTTTTTGCCATTGCTTTTTTAGCCATTGGATATGGAATGATTTTGACTTATGTGGGAGTTTATCTAAAAGATTTAGGTTTAAATGATGCAGTAATTGGTTTGATTAATGCCTCATTTTTTCTAGGCGCCATTGGCTCCTCTATATTTAGTCAGAAAATTATATCCTCCGTCGGACATATCCGAAGTTTCGCTACCTTTGCTTCTTTGATGGTAATCTCTTTTTTAATTCAAGCTCTATTTTTTAACGAATATTTATGGGCACTTTTGCGTTTTATCTCTGGTTTTGCTTTTTATGCTTTGTTAATTATTATTGAAAGTTGGCTAAATGAAAAAAGTAGTCAAACTCATAGAGGAAAAATACTTGCTATTTACACAATTATTTTTTATTTAGCAACTGCTCTTGGACAACTTTTTTTAAATATTAAAGGTGATACGACTTATATAATTTTTATTTTAGGTTCTGTATTAATACTTTTTTCTGTTCTTTTTATCTCTATGACAAAAATAAAAGAGCCAATTTTAAAACCTTTTGAAAAATATAGTTTTCCAAAACTCTATAGTGTAGTTCCACTTGCTTTAACAGGTAGTTTCATCGGTGGATTTTTTGTTGGTGGATTTTTTACAATGATACCAATTTATCTTATGCAAAAATACTCTTCAATAGAAATTGTTTCAATATTTATGGCTTGTTCTATTCTTGGAGGATTAATTTCTCAATGGCCAATTGGTCTATTGTCTGATAAATATGGAAGAAGAAAACTCATAGCTTTTAATGGTTTTTATATCTGTTTTATTTGTTTACTATTTTTATTTTCCATATCTTCTGTAATTATGATTTGTATATTAGGTATTTTATTGGGTTTTAGTATTTTCTCTATTTATCCTTTATCTTTATCAAGAGCAAATGATGTTGTGGATGAAAACAAAGATATTGTTGAAATTAGTAGATCTTTATTATTTACTTATGGATTAGGTTCTTTTATTTCTCCAATATTTTTAGGATTTGGACTTTATTATTATCCAGAATTTATTTTCATTGTTTTTTCGATTTTAGGTATTTTTATTGGATTTTATTCTTTATCTAAAAAACGAATTGCAGATGATGATATGAGTGTATTTGTAAATATCCCAGTAGCTTCAGGAGGAACTGTAGTAGAATTAGACCCAAGACAAGATTTAGAATATAAAAAGGAAAATGAAAATGAAGAATAATTTTAAAACAACAATATTAAAACCTGTATTTATTCCATCAGTATTGTTTATAGTATTATTGGTGGCATTTACAATGATAATGCCCCAAATTGCAAATGAGGTTTTTAGTAGTATTAAAAATTTTGTTGCAGAAAAATTTGGTTGGCTTTATATGTCAAGTGTAGGTATTTTTACCATTTTTGTGCTATATCTAGCAATTTCACCCTTTGGTAAATTTAAGTTAGGTCCAGATCAATCAAAACCTGCTTATAGTAATTTATCTTGGTTTGCAATGCTTTTTTCAGCTGGAATGGGAATAGGGCTAATGTTTTGGGGTGTTGCTGAACCTGTAATGCATTATGTCTCTCCACCTGTTGGAACACCTGAGAGTATTGAATCTGCAAAACTTGCAATGAATATTGTATTTTTTCACTGGGGTTTGCATGCTTGGGGAATTTATGCAGTTGTAGGTTTAGTATTGGCATATTTCTCTTTTAGACATGGTTTACCTTTGTCAATTAGGTCAGCTTTATATCCTTTAGTTGGAGATAAAATTTATGGTGGGATTGGACATAGTGTTGATACAATTGCTGTACTTGGTACTATTTTTGGGGTGGCAACATCATTAGGATTTGGAGTTTTACAAATAAACTCAGGTCTAAACTATTTATTTGATATTCCAGTTGGAATATCAACTCAAATTGTATTAATTGCAATCATAACAACTTTTGCCACAATTTCGGTCGTTTTAGGACTTGATACAGGAATAAAAAGATTATCAGAACTCAATCTTTATTTAGCTTGTTTCTTAGTTTTATTTATCTTTTTAGCAGGACCTACATTTTTTCTATTAAATGCATATATCCAAAATATTGGTTCATATTTATCTAATATTGTATTTATGACTTTTAATCAATATGCTTATGATAAAACTTCTTGGATTAATTCTTGGACACTATTTTATTGGGCTTGGTGGATTGCTTGGGCTCCATTTGTAGGAATGTTTATAGCAAGAGTATCAAGGGGAAGAACAATTAGAGAGTTTGTAATTGGTGTTTTATTTGTGCCAGTTGGATTCACATTTATGTGGATGACTGTTTTTGGAAATAGTGCTTTAAATGCAATTATGCATGAAGGATTTTCTGGCTTATCAACAGCTGTGTCAGCTGATGTTTCAACTGCACTTTTTAAATTTTTAGAGCATTTTCCTTTTTCTAGTTTTATATCTGTAATAGCTATTCTTTTAGTTGTAACATTTTTTGTTACATCATCAGATTCTGGTTCTTTAGTTGTTGATACAATTGCTTCTGGTGGAAAAGACAATAATCCCGTTTGGCAAAGAATATTTTGGTCAATAACAGAAGGTGTTGTAGCAATTGCTTTATTACTTGCAGGTGGCTTAGGAGCTTTACAGTCAGCTTCAATAATAATAGCTTTACCATTTGCAATTATAATGTTAATCGCTTGTTGGGGACTCTATAAAGCTCTTAAATTAGAGTCAATTAGATATGAGAGTTTACAACATCATATGAATGCAGGACGACATGGAAAAATAAGTGGAACTTGGCAATCAAGACTGAGTAGAATTATTGAATTTCCAAAAGTTGATGAAACAAAAAGATTTATTAATGAAAATGTTTTTAATGCTATGAATATAGTAAAAAAAGAACTTAATAGTTATTCATGGAATGTTGATGTTTCTAATGATAAAGTTAGTGGAATATCAGCTATTAGAGTTGAACACTCAGATGATTTTGATTTTATTTATGAAGTTCGTTCTAGAAGTTATGATACTCCAAGTTATGCTTATCCTGAATCTGTAAATCCAACAAAACAGCAGAAAAAATATGCTCGAGCAGAAGTTTATTTACAAGATGGTAATAAAGCTTATGATATTTATGGATATGATGAAGACGTGATTGCTACAGATATAATTGATCAGTTTGAAAAACATAGACATTTTTTACATAATACATCTACTTTAAATCCAGTAGTGCCTATTGATTAAGAGTGAATCAGAAGTCTTTTAAGACTTCTGATTTTTGATAGATGATAGTTCTAAATATCTCATGATAATAGCTGAGATATAAGGAATACTTTGAATAAATATAGTTGCTGCAAATACGTAAATTTCTGTAATTCCAGTAAAATTTGTAAAAATTAAAGCAAAGAATGCAATCAATAATAATACAGCTAAAATAGTTTCATATTTTATTGGGTTATCACTTTTTTTAGCTTTCCCACCTTTTTGAGTTCTTTTAAATGGTAAACCATCTTTTACAAATCCATCATAAACAGCTTTAAAAATAATAAGTTGTAAACTCATAGATGCAATAGAACTTAAAACAGTATTTTTAAGACTAGTTTTTACTTTCATTCTATATAAAATAAATGTGTGTAAAATATTTACTAAAAATGCCGTAATAATTGGAATCGTTAATGGAATTGTAGGAATCGTAACTCCCACAAAAATAATAACAGGAACCCAAATAATATTCATAACAGCCATAACAGGACCTAATGCATCACTTAACCAGAAGAACCAACCAGCAACAAATTTACTTTTTTGTCTAGGTTCAAGTCTTTTTGCTGATGGTCTAAATTCTTTCCAGTGTTTTTTAAGAATTTGAATTGCTCCATAAGCCCATCTGTGTCTTTGTGTTTTGAAAGCCTCAAATGTATCTGGAAGTAAACCGTAACCATATCTTCTATTTGTATAATGTGCAATATAGCCAGCTTCAAATAGTCTAAGACCTAGTTCACTATCTTCAACAATAGTATCAGTTCCCCAACCACCAACTTCCATCATAGAGCTTAGTCTTACCATAACCATTGTACCATGAACAACAATTGCATTTTCTTCATTTCTATCAATCATACCAATATCAAAGAAACCTGCATATTCAGCATTCATTGCAGTTTTAATTATAGATTCATCACCATCTCTATGATCTTGTGGAGCTTGAACGATTGCTACTTTTGGATCATCAAATAATGGAACTAAATCAACTAACCAAGATGATTCAACAACATAATCAGCATCAATTACAGCAATGATTTCTGCTTCTTTATTTGTTTGCTCTAGTGCAGCATTTAAAGCACCTGCCTTAAATCCTGTACATGTAATATTCATAAATACAAATTTATCTCCAAGCTCTTCACATAACTTTTCAATTGGTTTCCAGTAATATTCTTCAGGTGTATTATTTATAATTATAAGTACTTCATAATTTGGATATCTTAATTTTGCTAAAGCTCTTAATGTCTCTTCTAAAACATGTGGTTGCTCTTTATAAGCTGGAACATGAATCGAAACAAAAGGAATATTATCTGATTTTAAATCAAGTGGAACTAATCTCATAGGAGGAGTTCCAATTGAACACTTGAATAATTCATTAGCTTTTGCAAGGGTAATTACTACAAGTGGAATCATTAAAAAGGTTCCCATACCCCACATAACCCACATACCAAAGTTCATATAGTTTATAAATGGATAAGTAATAGCCATTACAATACCAAAAGCCATACCTTGAGCAGCAATACCATATGCTAATGCATGATTTAAATTTAATCTTTGATTTCTAAGTCCAAATAATGTTAACAGCGCTCCAATAATAATTGCAGCTACCATTTGGTAAATCCAATATTGATTTAATTCAATATCACCATTTAAATAGAATTTTAATGCTCTATTTGAAGTGAATATTCCCCAATATTGTCCAACATTACCTTCATCATAACCTTTCCATGGTTGATCAAAAGCTTCAACTATGTTATAAGACCAGTTTTTCTCTTTTGCAAGATTTAAAAATCCTCTAATAGCAATTGCTTGATTTTTTAAACTTGGAACTGCACCATTGAAATTGTATCCATGACTAGGCCAACCAGTCTCCCCAATTGTTATCTTCTTATCTGGATATTGTTTTTCAACTAGAGTATATTTTTCAATCACAAATTCATTAAACCTATCAATTGGAATTTTTTCCCAATAAGGTAAAATATGAACCATAATAAAATCGACATGATTTCCAATTTCAGGATATTTAACCAAACTATGCCAAACTTCCGCAGTAGTGATTGGTTTGTCAGTAAATTCTCTCATAAAATCTAAATAAGCAGATAATTCTACTTCATTTAAATCTGTTCTAAGAAGTGTTTCATTTCCAACAATAACATTGTTAATGGTATCAGGATATTTTTTTAAAAGCTTGATAGCTCTTTGAATTTCTAAGAAGTTTTCAGCATAATCACCACTTAACCATAAACCTAAGTCTACTGTCATAGTTGTTTTTGATGCAACTTCTAAAATTACTTTTGCATCTTCTGTTGAATAAGTTCTAACTTTGTCTGTGAAATTTAATAGAATACCAATATCTTCTTCTATTTGTTCAGGTGACAGTACTTTTTTATCATATCCTTGATATGGAGAATATGAAAGCGATTCAATTCTTGCTGACGCATCTTGTTTTAGTGATACTCTATTATCTTGTGTAATCCAAAAAAACACTTGAAATAGTCCAGCAAGTATAAGTCCTAAGATGATATATCTCAACACAGTTTCCTTTTTTTATAATTAGTCCGTAATATTACCATTTTTTGATAATTTCTTTATAAAAATTACTAATATTGAGATACTTATTTTAGATATTTTGATTTATATTTCTTTTTTACTAAATTAGTTTACTTTTTGTAACAATAACACCATCATTATCTGCATAAATATAATCGCCAGTATTAAAAGTTACACCTTCAAAATTTAATTCACAATCTCTTTGTGAATCTGTTTTTTCAAAGTTTCTAAGAGGACACGTTCCAATTGCATATAATCCAACATTAATATTTTTTGTTTCGTCTATATCTCTTACATAACCATTTAAAATAATTGCTTTCCAATTATTATTTCTAGCAAAAGCCATTAATTTATCTCCAACAACTCCAAAAAATTCTTGTGAGTTATCAACTACAACAATTCTTCCTTTTCCATCTTCATCTCTTAACATTTCTAATAAAAGCCAGTTACTTTTATCTAGTTTTACAGTTACTACTTGTCCACTAAATTTTTTTAATCCACCATAATTATTAAATTTTGCTGATAAAACTTGTATTTCTTTATCTCTATTATCATCACATAAATCTGCTGTTTGAATATTCATAATTGTTCCTTCTTTTCCTAAATAAATAATGTTCCTATATTAATAAAATAAAATGTATAAAAAGTGTATAAATTAAAAAAAGTTTAAATAAAAATATTAATATTCAAAAATAAGCAAAAAAGTAACAATATGATAATTATATGAAATATACTATAATTAAAAAAAATTATGTGAGAAGAAAATGAAAAGAATTACCAATGAATCGATGTTTGAGATAATCTCTTATTTAGAAGAAGAACTAAAAAATAAAAATGAAGTTTTATTTGAAGTATTAAATCCAGATATAAAAATAGATATTTATGCAGGAGAGATAATAAAATTAGAAAATCAAGAATTTGTTTATAGATCTTATAAATCATGGACTGATTTAGCTGAATTATTGTTTTCAAAATTGTTAATTGTTTCTATAAAGGTCCAAACAGTTGTTATAAAACTACAAAAATTAAATAAAAATGATTCATTTCATAAAGATTTAAATGATGAAAAAAATGAAAAATATGGTGAATTATCAACTTTTTTCAGAATTAATAAAAATGAAGAACCAGCTTTTTTATATGCTTATATAAATGCTTTGAAAAATGTAAAAATTGAAGAAAAAAGAAATATTTTAAATTTAGGAATAAATAAAGCAGATGAATTTGAAATAATAAAAAAGTTAGTAGATGAAGATGTTCTAAAGCAGATGCATTTTATAGGAATTGATTACTCTTCTAGTGCTATTGAATATTCTAAAAAAAGATTTCCACAAGATAATTTTAATTTTTATAATCAGGATATTAATAAATTAGAGGAATTAAATCTAAAAAAAGCAGATTTAATTATTTCAATAGGAACTCTTCAAAGTTCAGGATTAAATTTTAAATTGTTATTTATGGATTTAATTCAAAATTATTTAGAAGATAAAGGTTCAATAATATTAGGTTTTCCCAATTGTAGATGGATAAATGGAGAGATGATTTATGGAGCAAAAGCTGCAAATTATTCATATAGTGAACAATCTGTTTTATATAAAGATGTTTATTTTTGTAAAAAATATCTTCAACAAAAGAAATATAGAGTTACTTTAACTGGAAAAAATTATCTTTTTTTAACTGCAACTTCAATTAAATAGGGAAAATACTTTGTTTATATAACTTTTTTTTGTTACAATTATCTTATAAAAATAAAAGGAGTTTATTATGCCAGCAAAACATATTGAAGTTAAAACATTTAAGTTAGCTCACAGTATAGATGATACTGTAAAAATAGAACATGTTGAAAAACCTTATGGTGAATATAGTAGTCCAGTTGTTAGTATTGCAGTTTATTCTCATGGTAAAACTAAAACTTCAGAAGTTGAAATTCCTTATGAAAATATAGAAACATTTTTAAAAGCGTTACATGAATCAATTGATTTATGTGAATCAATTCCTAGAAATCCAATTTATGCAGAATTAAATTCAGATATTGGCGGAGGAGCTTAATTTTATGTCTTTAGATTTATCTAAAAGGTCAGACTCTTTGAGTTTGGCCTTTATTTTTTTGGCTTTTTTAGTCTCTTTAGTAGCAACATTAGGAAGTCTTTTTTTTTCACAAATAATGAATTTCATACCTTGCTCTTTATGTTGGTATCAAAGAATATTTATGTATCCTTTAGTATTTTTATTTTTAATAAATTTACTTTTTCCTGATGATAAAATATTTAAATATACTTTTCCAATAGTATTAATAGGTTGGAGTATCTCAATTTATCATAATTTATTAATGTATAAAATTATTCCTGAAGATTTATCACCTTGTGTTCAAGGTGTGCCTTGTTCAACTATGTATATTAATTGGTTAGGATTTATTACAATCCCTTTGTTATCTTTTTTTGCTTATACTATCATCCTTATTTTATTAATAATTTTAAAAAAGGAAATAAATGAAAAATAAAAAATTAGTAGGAATAACTCTATTTGTTTTAGTAGTTTTATTCATTGCATTAGGCTATTTTTACAAAAATAGTCAAAATAATAAAGAATCTTCTCTTGTATCTTCAAATACAACATCTTTGGTAAAACAACAATCAATATCATTTGGTGAAAATAAACAAAATGTTACAGTAGTTGAATTTTTAGACCCAGAATGTGAATCTTGCGCACTTTTTTATCCAATAATGAGAAAACTTTATAAAGAGCATTATTCTGATATAAAATTAGTAATTAGATATTTAGCGAATCATAAAAATTCAAAATTTGCTATTCAAATTCTTGAAGCTTCACGAGAACAAAATAAATACGAAGAAGTGTTAAATATTATCTTTGAAAAACAGTCACTTTGGGCAGACCATAATAATGAAAAACCAGAATTATTATGGACATTTTTATCACAAATAGATGGATTAAATATTGATAAATTAAAAGAAGATATGAAAAATCCTAAAATAGATGAAATTTTAAATAACGATGCAAAAGATGCAAAAGATTTAGAAGTTAGAGGAACACCAACGGTTTTTGTAAATAATAAAAAGTTACAAAGATTATCTGAAAAAGATTTATTCGATTTAGTTGAAACAGAAATTTACAAATAAAAGGAAAATTGATGGATGTTTTTGGAAAAGTAACTGATTTTATAACTCTTGTACAAGAATCAGATTATAATTTATCAATGATTTATTCTCAAGATCCAAATACTATTTATGTAATTCTATTGATTATGTTAGCTTTATTATTCGGAGTATTATTTACTTTGAATAATATAGTAAAAACTAAAGAGCTTTTAAATCTAATTTCAGAAATAAAAGATACAAAAGAGCTTGAAGAGTATAATAATAAACTAAATAAAATTGTTTTAGAATTGCCAAAAAGAGGTTTTAAACCAGCTAATAATCTAAACTCTTTAAAAGAAGTTATTTTAAAAAATCATTTAAATTTATTGAAAAATAAAAACATAAAAGAGAAGATTGAACAGTATAAATATTTATCAAATTCATATACTTCAATTTTTGAAAGTATGAAAAAGTTTAATATAAAAGATGGAATTAAATTCTATGAAAAAAAATCAAAAGATCTTTTAGATATAGAGTTATTTAAAGAGTTAGAAAATTACTACAAAAATACATATTTTAAAAAAGAAGATGCTGTTTTTGTTGATAGTATCGTTTCTTATGCAAATTCTACAGCAAATTCTAGTGATATTATTAATCCATTATTTATTCAAATAAATAGATTTGATTTTGGTTTTAACCTAGAACTATTTAAATTTATTAGAGCTTTAGATAAAAAGAAATCAGAGCGAATTTTTATTGAGTGCAATAAAAAAATGGATAATTTATTATCAAACGAATATGGTAAAGTTTCAGAAGTTATTTTGTTTTATATGTTAAAAAATGGTGAAGAAGATAAAGTTTATACTTATATCTCTACTTTAAAAGATTCTAAACATTTACAAAGTTTGTATTATAATTTATTTGCAAAAAAAGATGATATAAATTTAGATTTATCATTTATAAAAAATGAAACTAAGATTAATGAAAAATATAAAGATTATTTAGATAATCAAATTAGTCTAAACTGGAAAGATTTAAATTATGTAAATCATATAATAAAATCAGCAAATGTAGTTCAAACTTTAGGCCATGCTGATTACAGAATCATTTTAGAAAGAGTCGAAAAGTTAGAAAAAGAGCTTTTGGATAATCAAACAATACAGCAAGTTTTAGAAATCGCAAAACGAGCAGAAACAATAGCTAAAGAAGCTAAAGCAATAGCGAGAAGTAAATAATATGGAATATTTATTTGCTCTACTTTTAAGTGCTTTTTTCACGGTTGTTTATATCTATTTAAAAAAGAATAAAACAAATTTTGTAAAACCAAAAGCTGTAAAAAAAGATGAATTAATAGAAAATTATAAGGTTGAGCTTCAAGAAATTTTGAAAAAGTATGAAGATAATAAAGAGTTACAATTACAAGAGAAATTAAAATTTCTTAAAAGAGTAAATTATGAGTTGTCAATGAATATCTTTTTTGAACAAGAAGAAGCTAGAAATTTAATACAAGAATTATCAAATTTAGGAAAATAATGAAAAAGAGTTTTTTAGTAGGGTTATTGATTATTGGGTTTTTATTTAGTGGTTGTGATGACAAATCAACTATTGATAGTAGTGTAATTGCAAAAAAATCATTGCTGAGTAATAATTATGAATTTGTTCCTCAAATATTTAATTTAACTACAACAGATGATAAAACTATTAGTTTAAAAACAACACCAGATGGTATTGATTTTGATGAATACAAGGGTAAAAAAGCAGTTTTAATTGATGTTTTTGCAACTTGGTGTCCTCCTTGTATAGAAGAATTACCAATTCTTAAAGAAGTAAGAGAAAAATATAAAGATAATTTTGAAATAGTTTCTGTTTTATTCGAACATGACAGATTAAAACAAGAGATTAAAGATTTTATTTCTAAAAATGAAATTAATTATCCTATGACAATCGGTGAAGAAAATTTCAAATTAACAAAAGAGTTAGGTGATGTTCAAAAAGTTCCTGAAATGTTTTTATTTTCAAAAGATGGAAAATTTATCAAAAAGTTTGTAGGAAAAACTCCTAAAGAAGAGTTAGAACAATATATTGAAATGGCGATTGGAAACTAATTTAAAATAGTTTCCAATTCTTTTAGATTATCTATAAAATAACTAGCTTTTGAGAAGTCTTGAGTTCTTGTAAATTCATTTTTTACAATAACACACTCAATCCCAGCTTTGTGAGCTGCTGTTAAACCTCTTGTAGAGTCTTCAATCACAATAGCTTCATCTTTATTCGCTTTAAACATTTCTAAGCCTTTTAAGTAAGGTTCTGGATGTGGCTTTGCATAGTTATAATCTTCTTCACAAAGTACAAAATCCATATAATCAACAATTCCTAAATCTTTGTGAATTATTTCAAAATCCACTCTTCTTGAAGTTGTTACTATTCCCATTTTATATTTTTTTGATAGTTTTTCAAGTACTTCTTTTACTTGTGGTATTAAAATATTTTCAGTTCTTAAAAAGTTTTGATAATATAAATTTCTCTGATTTCTAGCTTTTTCTATTTCATTTGAAGAAAAACCTTTTTCAAATGCTTTTTGCCATATAGTAGTTCCTTCACTCATTATTTTCATATACTCTTCAAACTCTAAAGAGATATTAAAAAATTCTTCTAAAGCTATAATATTTGCTTTAAAATATAAAGGTTCAGTATGAACTAAAACGCCATCATTATCAAATAAGATATATTTTTTCATAAAAAGTTTTCCTGAGTTTAAATTAGATTAAATAAGAAAAAGGGAAGGTTATAGGCTTCCCTTTTGATTTGTATATATTAGGAGGAGAAATTAAAGTTAAATAAGTCTTAACATCGCAATTAAGTTATAATCAACCTGTAAAGTAATTATAATCCTTGAGCATTAACCTTTATTAAATAAAAGGTTAACAGAATGTAAATATAACAAAATTTTATTTTTCCCACTTATCTTTTGGTGCATTATAATTAGATATTCTTTCAATTATTTCATCAATATCATCAGAAACAATCAGCATATCAACATAAAGTTTATTGATAAATCCTTCTTTTACACTATTTCTTAAAAATTCAATTAAATGAGTGTAATAACCATTTATATTTAAAAAAGCACAAGGTTTTTTATGATAACCAAGTTGAGCAGAAGCTATAACATCAAAAATCTCTTCTAGTGTTCCATAACCTCCAGGAATTGCTATAAAAGCATCAGCAAACTCTGCCATTTTTTCTTTTCTTTGATTCATAGTATGAACTTTATGAATATTTGTGATACTTTTATTTTCTATCTCTTTAGATACTAAATCATGTGTTATTACACCTGTTACCGTATTATTGTGTTTTAGTGATTCATTTGAAATAACACCCATTAGTCCTTGTAGTGAACCACCATAAACAATATTAAAATTTTTTTGTGCTAATTTTTGAGCCAAGATTTTTGTTGATTCTTCATATATTTTATTGTTCCCAAAAGAAGAACCACAGTAAATTGCTACATTCATTTTTTCATATCCTTTAACTTTTCATAAGGTTTAAACATCAATAATAATTTTGGAAGTAGTAATAAATCAGCTGCTAATACACTAATCATTGTAATAACAGTCAATAATCCAAAATAAATAGTTGGGATTAAATTTGATAATACTAAAATAGAAAAACCAAGAATGATTACTAAAGAAGTATAATACATGGCATAACCAATACTTTGATGTGATCTTTTCATTGCATTTATATAATTATGGTCAACTCTAAACTCTTCTTCAAATCTATGAATAAAGTGAATAGTATCATCTACTCCAATTCCAATGGCAATTGCCGCAATTGTAATAGTCATAACATCCAAAGGGATATTTAACCAACCCATTATTCCAAAAATACTTGAAATTGGGATTATGTTTGATATTAAGGCTATTAGTGCAACTTTTATTGATCTAAATAGTATTAAGAACATTATAAATAAAACAATAATTGTAAATCCTAAAGTTGACACTTGTGAATTAAACAAAGATTGAAGCATATTGTTATATAAAACCATAAGATTTGATAATTTGTAAGTTGTTTCTTTATTTTTAATAATATCTCTTACATCATGGTTAATTTTATTTAATAAATCATTTCTTCTTAGATTTGGATTTGAATCTACTATTCTCATAGTGATTCTTGCTTCATTTTTATCAATATTTATATATGGAGAAAGAATTAATGTCTTATATTGCTCTGGTAATTGATTGTATAACAAGGCCAAAGTTATCCCATCTAATCTTTGTTCATTATTTAAAAGTTCTCCAACTTTTAATAAAGTAGCTAATGATTGAACTTTTCCAACTTCTGGAATAGATTCTAAATAATCATGAATAGCCATAATTACATCCATTTTATCTTGGCTAAACCAGTATTGTTTATCATCATTTTTTTCATCAAATTCATTTTCAAAATCATCAAATTCATTTTTATTTGTAGGGCTTGTAACTTTCTCAACTTTAGGTTCATCTTTAAATTTTATAATAATATCTAAAGGAGTTGTTCCTCCTAGTTCTTCATCAATTACTTTCATTCCTTTATAAATATCAGTAGATTTTTTGAAGTAATTTATGAAACTATTTTCAACAATTAATTTAGAAGCTCCTGTTACTGAAAAAATAATTGTAATAAGACTAACAATAATAATTGCTTTTCCATAGTGTTCTACTACATCTGAACATTTTTGAATAAAAGAAAATCTTGCAGTTTCTTTTTCATGTTCATCTTTTTTTTCCATTAATATTAAAATTACAGGAAAGGTAATAAAAGATAAAAATAGTGAAACAGCAATTCCTGTACTCATCATTAATCCTAAATTAATAACTGGTTCAATATGTGATAAGATTAAAGATGCAAATCCTACTATAGTTGTAATAATTGCAAAAAAAGATGGTTCAAGTTTTGATAAAACTGTGTTAATAACTAATTTATATTGGCTTGCATGTTTGTATTTTATATTTAATTCTCTATATCTTACAATTAAGTGTAAAACTATAGATATTGTTATTATTAGTTGCAGGGCAATAAAATTTGAAGAAATTACTGTAACTTCCCAACCAAATAATCCTAAAATTCCAGCTGTAGAAATCACTGAGATAAAACAAATTAATAGAGGAAGAATTATCCATCTAATATGTCTAAATATGTACCATAAGATAAATATTAAAATTAAAACTAAACTAGAACCATAAATTATTAAATCATTTTTAACATAACCTACAATATCACTAGCTATCATATTTACGCCACCCAAAAATATCTTATTATTGGGTTCATATTTTTTTATAATATTTCGGATACTGTGGATTTCAGCAGTCTCTTTATTTCTTATAAAATCTCTATAATTTTTAAATTCAATAATAACATTATCTAATTGTTGAGTCTCTTCTTTTGTAATCGTCTCATCTCTTTTTTTAGCAAGTAAAGAATTTCTTTTTTCTAAAAGTTCAAAATATTTTGTATCAGTTTCTAAATTTAATACTATAGCAGTTGTTTTAAAATCCTTACTTACAAGGTTGTTTTTATACAAAGGAGAAGTAAGAAATTCATTTTTTGCAAGTTTCTTATCAAAATCTTTAGTTTCTAAGGAATCAACTCCTGAAACTAAATCAGAAATAGGTCTAATTGGAGATAAAAGTAAAGGAACATTTAAAATCGAAGTGATACTTTTAACATTTTCAAGTTTTAGAAAATCATCAGAGATGTTTTTTATATCTTCTAAACTCTGTTTTGAAAGTAAGTCAGTTTTTGGAGAAAAAGTTACAAATAAAAAGTCAGAATTATTGTATGTTTTATTAACTTCTCTAAAAAACATTAAATCTTTATCATCATCTAGTAGAAGTGTTTCAGCAGAGGCATCTATTTCTACTTTGGTTGCATAATAACCTAAAGTAGAAACAAATATTGTTAAAATAAATAAAACAGCAATTGGATACTTAAATATGAAAGTATCATAAAATTTTTTAATCATTATTTTGAATTTGGATTTTCTAATAAAACCAACATTTCATCAAAAGTTTTTTCTTTTAATAAACCTTCAAATTGTTGTCTATATGTTTGAATAATACTAACACCAACTAAATCTACATCATAAATTAACCAATTTTGACCATCTTTTGATTTATTATAAAAATTATAATTAATTTTATAAATCCCATCTTTACCTAAAAGTTCAGTTTCAAGTTGTAGTCTTGAATCTCTGTATGGATTAAGACCTACAATTTTTACTTTTTGGTCATTATATAAATTTAATTTATCAATATATGAGTTTTTTAATTTTGTTTCAAATATTTTTGAAAACTCTTTTTGTTTATCTTGTGATAAAGTTGCCCAAGTTTTACCAAGGGCAATTTTAGCCATTAATTCATAATCAAAAACTTCATCAATTATTTTGATTATTTGTTTACCTTTTTCATCTGTAGATAAATTTTTTTGTTCTAAAACTGTCAAAACACTATCAATTTTTTTTGTCATTGTTGTTTGTATTTCATCTTGATTTAATGCATTAGCCGATGTTATTGCAAATACAATTAATAACAAAATTTTAAATAAACTACTTAATTTCGCCATATTATTTTTCTATTCCTCTATATCTTTTTTTCTTTTTTGTGAATAAATATCTCTTAAAAATGGATATAAATCTAAAGCATCTTTTTTCAAAGATTCATATTGTCCAAGTCTCAAAGATGTTGAATTAATTGCATCAAATGATTGGATTGCAATTTGTTGTTCGATATTGTTTGGTATTTTATATTTTATATCTCCATCACCAGTTATTGTTAATGGACTCAACCATGAATCAGTAGCAATACCTGTTATATCTCTTAAATTTGATGGGCCTAAAAATGGCAATACAATTGGAATTCCCTCACCAACTCCATAAAAACCTAAAGTTTGCCCAAAGTCTTCCTTATGAGCTTGAATATGAAGTTCACTTGTTGCTAAATCTAATACTCCACCAAGTCCCCAAAGGCTATTAATTAAAAATCTTTCTGCTTCTTCAAGTGAATTTTTGAATTTTAGTTGTAATAAATTATTTGAAAATCTTACTGGAAACATTATATTATCAAAAAAATTGTTTATTCCTATTCTAATTGGTTCAGGAGTTACATAAGCATAGCCTTCAGCAATAGGATTAACAAGATAAATAAATGTTTTATCGTTAAAAGTAGTCATTAATCTATTGTATCCACTCAATGGATCAAAGATATTTTCTTTTTTTGTTGAAAACTCAGAATCAAATTCATTAGTAAAATCATCGTTATTAGAAGTGTTATTCTCATTTGCAAAACTAAAAACAACTAACAAAATTACAAAAAGTAAATTTTTCAAATTAGTCCTTTCTTTTTAATAATTTAGCATTATATTCTAAATATTTAGAAACAATCATTAAGTGCTATTTTTTTGCTATTTATACTATTAATTATTTATAGAAAATTAACTCATAAAGTATTTATTACAAACTTGCTATAATGGCCAAAATTTTGAAAAATAAATCGGAGTTATTATGGGTAGAGCCTTTGAATATAGAAAAGCAGCAAAAATGAAAAGATGGGGAAACATGTCAAGAGTTTTCCCAAAACTTGCAAAAGCAATTGAAATGGCAGCAAAAGCTGGTGTTCCAGATCCTGAAATGAATTCAGCATTAAGAACAGCTATTTTAAATGCAAAAGCTGAAAATATGCCAAAAACAAATATTGATGCAGCAATAAAAAGAGCTTCAGGGAAAGATTCAGCAAGTTTTGCAGAAGTTAATTTTGAGGGTAAAGGTCCACACGGAGTTTTAATTTTTGTAGAAACAGCAACTGATAATAATACAAGAACTGTCGCAAATGTTAAAATGTATTTTAACAAAACACAAGGACAAGTAGTTCCTACTGGTTCTTTAGAGTTTTTCTTTGATAGAAAAGCTATTTTTGAATTTGCAAAACCTGCTGGTATGGAAATTGAAGATTTAGAATTAGAATTAATTGATGCTGGTTTAGAAGAGATTGAAGAAGAAGATGGAATCGTATTAGTTACAGCTGATTATAAAGATTTTGGAACTTTAAATAAAGCATTTGAAGATATGGGAATTGAACTTACAAAAGCTAAACTAGAAAGAATTGCAAATAATCCTCAAGAATTTACAGAAGCTCAACAAGAAGATATTGGTAAATTAATCGAAAAACTTGAAGATGATGATGATGTTCAAGCTGTTTATACAAATATCGCTTAAATAATCTACTTACATATTTTCCAATTTTTTGGAAAATATGTTTTCTTATTTCACACTTTTTTCATTATTATTTATAAGTAAGTTAGTTTTATTTAGATAAAATCTAGTAATTAAGCACAAAAATAGGTGGCAAATATATAATGAAAATATCTCATTTAGTAATAAAAAACTTTAAACAATTCAAAGATTTATCATTAGATTTAACATATCCAAAAGGACATGAAAATGAAGGGCAGCCTTTAAATAAAATTTGTATCATTGGACAAAGCGGTACAGGAAAAACTAACCTTTTAGATATTATTAAAAAATCTGTAATAGATTTTAGTAATAATCAAACTTCTTATAAACCTTTTAATGAATTTGTAGGACAATCTACTGATGATAAATATATAACTAATACTTTTGTTACAAAATCAAATATTGAAGTTAAAGCACTTTTTACAAAAGATAAATCACAAATTGATTTCCAAAAAAAAAATGATTTAGAATTATTTAGTAGTTTTGAGAAAAACTATTTCGTTGGAACAAAAGATTATTCATCATTTAATAAAATTGTTGAAAATAAAGAAATTGATACTCAAAAAATGACATCATCTGATAAAGCTTTGCTAGATAAATTAACAAGTGCGAAAGCTGAATTAATTTTAAATAGTTTAAGTTCTAATAAAATGGCGGAATTCTATAAAAATGCAACAACAATTGGTCGATGGGGAGGATATAATAAATTTTTAGAAAAAAGTGATGATGAAAAATTAAGAGATATTAATTCCGCGATAAATGATTTAGAATCAAAATATCAAAATAATGATACGATTGAACATTCTCTAAAAAAATTAAAAGCTCAAAATTTCATTGATAAATATGTTATAAATATAAATGATGAAAATGAAAATATTTGGGAAATAATGAAATCTAAAATTGAAGATTATCAGAATTTACGAAGTCAATATAATGACTTATTAACTTCAAAACTTTTAGAAGATGATAGATATTCAAAAGAAAATTATCGACAAGATATTTTAGATTGGGAATCTAAAAATGAAAATTTGCTGGAAAAAATATCTTTTGTTTTGAATGATATTTTAAAATATTTTAATTTAGAACTTACAAAAATTGATGAAAATCAAAAAAATTATAATGGACTAATTTTTAAAGACTTATCAAATGGAAATATTATTGATTATGAAAATTTAAGTACAGGTACAAAAAATCTTATTTCAACATTTATACCTTTAAAAACTTATGCACCAAAAGATAGTATTTTACTTATTGATGAGCCTGAAAACTCTTTTTATCCAAATATACAAAAATTATTAACAAATTTATATATGGAAGCAGGAGAGAATAATCAGATTATATTTGCTACACATTCACCGATTATTGCTTCAAATTTTGAACCATGGGAAGTTGTGGAGCTAAAATTTGACAAAAACAATCAGATTTATAGAGAAGTTTATTTTGAAGGTGAAAATCATATTAATAACTATTTTGTAGACCCTAGAATGCTTACATGGACTGGAATTCTAACAGAAGTATTTGATTTATCTGAAGACTCAAATTTTTCATTTCGAGAAAAAAAATTAATGGAATATGCAACTTTCAAGGCTGAGATAAAGGTATTACAAGATGAAAAAGAGAAAGAATTAAAATTTATTGAATTAAAAAAAATATCTAAAATTTTAGGTTTAAAAAACTAATGCAAAAAATAGATAAAAGCCAAATTCTTTCAAATAATTATAAAACTTGGCATGATAGTTTGGGTGATAGTCATCCCATATATAATAGTTCAAGTAATAAACATTATGACGATATAAAAATGAGTTTGTTATATTGTCAAAAAGGTTTATGTGCTTATACTGAAGAGATTTTATGTGATGAAAAATATATTGACACATTAAATTGGAATGATGTTAAATATAACACTTCTTTAACAGCAGAAGAAAAAAATAAGATTCAAGGTGATTTAGAACATTTTGATGAGAGTTTAAAGCCTCAAAAAGCTTGGCTTTGGGACAATCTTTTTGTTGTTCATACTCATATAAATTGTAGAGTTAAACATACAAAACCTATTAAATATATTTTGAAACCTGATTCTCCAACCTATGACCCATACAAATATTTAGATTTTGATTATGAAACGGGTGTATTTTTCCCAAATATTGATTTATTAGAAAATGAAAAAGAAGAGGTCTCTTATATGATTGAAATTTTAGGTTTAAATTGTCTTTTTTCTCAAAGAAAAAAACAGCTTCAAGAGTGGAAAGAGAGAATTGAAGTTGGATTATCTGTAAATCCTTATAGATTTATAACTGCTTGGAATATGACTTTAAAAAATTTATAATAAACTAAAGGTGAAATTTTTTTTATTTTGTCTTAATTACTCTTTTTTAAATTTAATCTTTTTATAAAATCATAAATAAAATCAAATAACTCTTTTGTATCTTCTTGTGTAACTATTACATGATTTGCTGAATCTATAATTTTTATACTTTTATTTGTTGAATTAACTTTCTCAAATATTTCATAAGCAGAAGTAGGATTTACAACAGGATCATCTTTTGCTTGTAATATTAAGATTGGTTTTTGCACTTTCTCTAAATTTTTTCTTGTTTTCTTCATTAGTAATTCTAATTGTTCAATGGAATCAATATAATGTTTGTCATAGTTAATATCTGGATTTTGAGGATAATTATCCACATATTCTTTTTGGTATTTTTCTTCATTAAAAGCTTTTAATATATCATTCCAAAATGAAATTGCAGGTAATAAGGTTTTAATTCTCATATCATTTAAATGCAGTGCTGCATTTATACAAACAAGACCTGAAAACTCTTTATAACATTTTTTTGTACTTAAAAGTGCTAATAATCCACCAGTTGAAAAACCAATTATAAAAACTTTCTCATATTTTAATGAAGCAATACTTATTGCTCTTGAAATACTATTGTACCAATCTTGCCAAGTTTTATTTTTTAAATCCTCTGCTACTGTTCCATGCCCATCAAGTCTTGGAGTATAAACATTCAAATTTTTAGAATTTAAAAAAAGTGCTAATTTTTCCATCTCTTTTGGCGCTGATGAAAATCCATGAATTGCAATTACACAAGTGTTAGAATCTTTTGCTTCAAAATATTTTGCATTCCCAATATCTTTTGGTTTCAATTTTAATGCATATTTATATTTTTCATAAGATTTGTCAAACTCATCTTTTTCTTGATTTTGAAGTAATAAAAGTAAATCTTGATTGTTATTTTCTTCTTTTTTTGAAACGATTTTTTTTACAATACTAAGACTTTTTTGACTTATTAAAATTTCATTTAAAATTACTTTTAAAATATTTTTTAATCTAATTGTATTATGAGTATAGTTATCAAGTAATTTTTCTTTATTGATTACATATCTATCCTCGTCAATATTTATAATATTATCGTTAAGTGCAACTTTTAGAATATCTTCAAATTTCTCAAATTTTTCATAAGAAATTAGTTGAATCAGATTTTTATTTATTTGATTATCTAAAAATAGATTCTGATTTTGCATTTCTTGAATACTCATATAAATCAATCTTTTAAAATAGTTTATATTAATACTTTTTTGTGAATATAAAAATAAGGTTAAGATAAAAATATGGTCAAAATTAATAGTTAATGATTCATATATTTTATCCATAAAATCATGGGTTATTTCATATCTTAATTTATTAATTATTGTTTCTTGTGAGAAATCTTTTTTATATAAATTTTTTATTATATCTTTTGTTGAAATTGGTTCTAAAATTCTTATAGTTATTTTTGAATTTAGAATAATATTACTTTCAATTTCAAGCTCTTCTTTGAAATTTTCACCTAAATCGTCGATTAGTTTTTTAGTCATATCAACTAAAAAGTTATCTCCATTTCTAAGTTTTGAATAACTTATATTTATTGGAACTATTAATGTTTCATTTTTATCTATATCTTTACAATCATTTACAAAATATTTTTTGCTAAATTCTTCATAATTATCTATTTTATAATCAAAATATTTTTCTCTGAAAAATTGTGATGATAGGGCAAAAACTGCTGCTCCTGTATAAACTCTTTGACAAGTTTCATCGATTTTCACACAAAAATTTTTATCAATTTTTGAAATATCTTTGGCTTTTACCATCATTCCTTCTGGAAAAATCATCCAATCTTTACATGAAGTTATTAAGTCACCAATTATATGTTCGTTTCTATTTTTAGCACTTTTTTTTAAAGCACCTAAATTACTCAAAAAAGTTCCAAAAAAACCTTTGAACAATGAATCATCAGCAATCACTCCAACTTTTTTATTTGTTAGATTATATAAAGTATAAGGAACTAACATAGCTTCAATTCTAGTGAAGTGATTTGCTACAAATATTTTTGGATTTGAAGTGGGAATATTTTCTATTCCTTTTACTTCAATATTAGCATTTAAAATCTTTTCTAAAAGACTTAGAACATAACCATTTATATTTATTAGCAAATCATTGTGCATTATCTTTGAACCTTATAAATAGTTGCTTCAAAAGAATCAACACTTATTACTTCTTGTTTTAAAGCGTGGGCATTTTTTAATTTTTCTATCTCTTGTGCAGTTAAAATATTTTTTTCTAAAAGTTGAGTCAACATATTTTCAAAACTATCTTTTTTTATAGTTTCATTTTTAATTGCATCTTTTAGTTTTTTAAATCCAACTTCACACTCTTTATTTTGTTTTACTGCTTCTTGAATAAGATTTAATCTATCTTTTTCATTTGAAGAGATAAATAAAGATGAAGTTAAACTTTTTAGATAATCTTGATTATTTAAATTTTTAACTATTTTTGCATTTAATTTATCTTTTGATTTTATTGAAAATGGATTTATTTTTACAAGTGGAAGTAAAAATCCTATATATCCAATATTTGAAATAATCTCTTCACGTGCAATTTGTATTTCGTTAAAACAATAATTACAAATATAATCAACTAAATCTCTATCTACTTCATTTGGATTATTTTCAAACTCTCTTAAAGTTGCAGTTATTAAATAACAATTTGATAAAATATCCCCAAATCTTGCACTTATATTTTCTCGTTTTTTCAAACTGGACCCTAAAATTCCTAAAGCTACATTTGTTAAAAGAGTAAATTCACTACTAACCCAAAGAAGTTTTTGTTTATATCTTCTAAATTCACCTTTTTGGTAACTAAACTTAGCTCTTGTAAAATAGAAAGCCAATGATTTTGCAAATGAGTTAAAACCTAAAGTAATATGAGCAAAAAAAGCTTTATCAAAATTTTCAATATTATTGTTTTTTAATGCAGTTATTTCTGAATAAATATATGGATGAGATTTGATTAAACCTTGTCCAAATTGCATTAAATTTCTAGTTAAAATATTTGCACCCTCAACTGTAATTGAAATAGGAATTGCAAAATAAGCGTGAGCTAAAAGATTGTTCTCACCTCTAATAATTGCACTTCCTCCTAAAACATCCATTGCATCATTTATTACAGTTCTAAATTTTTCAGTTGCATGGTATTTCATAATAGAGTTTATAACTCCTGGTTTTACACCATCATCAATTGCATCTAAAGTGAAGTTTCTAGCACTATTTAACATATAAGTAAAGGCTGCAATTTTCGCAATTTTTTCTTCAACACCTTCAAAATAATTAATACTAAGTCCAAATTGCTCTCTTAATTGTGAATATGAAGCCACAACATTAAGTGCTAATTTACTTCCACCAAGACTCACACTTGGAAGTGAAATTCCTCGACCAATTGATAAAGATTCAACAAGCATTTGCCAACCTTTTCCAATACCATCTTTTTCACCTATGATATTTTCCATATCAATAATTACATCTTTCCCATAAAGTGGAGAGTTTACAAATGGAATTCCAAGTGGGTCATGTCGTTTAGAATTATCAAGTCCAGGAGTTTTAGAATCAATTACTGCAAAGGTAATTCCTAAATCTTCATTTTCACCAAGTAGATGTTCAGGATCTTTTAAAACAAAGGCAAGACCAATTAAAGTGGCAATGTTTCCTAAAGTAATATATCTTTTTTCAAAGTTTAGTTTGATTTTTAATTCACCATTTTCATCTTTGAAAACTACACCATTTGAAGTTATTGAAGTTGCATCACTTCCAGCATTTGGTTCAGTTAGTCCAAAACAAGGAACTAATATTCCATGGGCTAAATCACTTAAATATTTATCTTTTTGTGCCTGAGTTCCATGTTTTAAAATAAGCTCAGCAGGTCCAAGTGAGTTTGGAACCATTATTGTAATTGCCAAAACTTGTGATCTTGAAACTAATTTTTCAATAACCTTTGAGTGAGCAGTGGCACTGAAACCAAGTCCTTCATACTCTTTTGGAATAATCATTCCAAAGAATTTTTTATCTTTGATAAATTGCCAAACTTGTGGACTTAAATCTCTATTTTGGAAGATTTCCCAATCAGTTGTCATCTCACAAAGTTCATTTACTTCATTGTCTAAAAAGTCTTGTTCTTCTTTTGAAAGAGTTGTAACTCTTTGAGCATTTATCTCTTTGAAATTAACTTGAGCATTAAAAAAGTTTGACTCAACCCAATTTGTTCCAGCTTGTAAAGCTGCTTCTTCAGTTGCTGATATTTTTGGTAATAAGCCTTTTTTATTTATAAAAGCTACAAGTTTACTTGAGATAAATTTTATTCTCAAACTTGGAATTAAAAAAATAGCACCTAAAACTATAAATATAAACCAAAAAATAACTCCAACATCACAAAATGCAAAAGTATAAGCTCCAACTAGAACAAAATAACTGTAAAGTGGAAATGAATAAAATCCAAAAACTAAAATAATAAATAGTAAAATTAGCGTTTCCATAGTGACTCTCCCGTTTCAAAATCTTCGTGTTCTTCAACTAATTTGATTAAAAGATTAGATGGAGTAAATCTACTTCCACAATCTTTTTCAAATTTTCTTAATGATTCTAAGATATTTTTTAAACCAACTTCGTTTGCATAAGTTAATAATCCACCTTTATAAGGTGGAAATCCAGTTCCTGTAATCATTGCAAAATCAATTATTGCAGCTTCTGTCACGATATTTTCTTCAAGACATCTTGAAGCTTCATTTATCATAATATACAGACATCTTTGAACTATCTCTTCATCTTGAAAAATTTTACTGTTATTTTGTAGCATTGACGTAACATGTTCATTCACATAATCATCTTTTCCATCATATTGATAAAAACCACCAGTTTCACCCTTCTTACCCAGATATTTTGCATCATACATTTTTTCAATTATTGGAGCAACTGGCATTCTATATCCATACTCTTCATGTAAAATTGTTGCAACTTTGTATCCCACATCAATTCCAACTGTATCAGCAAGGGCAAATGGTCCCATTGGCATACCAAACTCTTTTATTAGATAATCAATATGATCAACTCTTGAACCCTCACTTAAAATAAAAGCAGCTTCATTTAAATATGGAAGTAAAATTCTATTTACAATAAATCCAGCACAATCTTTCACTAAAATTGGAGTTTTTCCACAAGAAATAAGAAGTTCAAAAACTTTGTTTATTGTCTCTTTAGAAGTATATTGTGAGGGAATTACTTCAACCAAAGGCATTAAATTTACTGGATTAAAAAAGTGAACTCCTAGGAAATTTTCTTTGTTTTTTAGTTCAGTTCCTAATTTTTCTATTGAAATAGATGAAGTATTTGTAGCAATTATTGCATTTTCATTACAAACTTTTTCTATTTGTTCATAAGTTTCTTTTTTTGTTTTTTCATCTTCAATTATTGCTTCAATAATAAAATCAAAGTGCTTAAATCCATCAAAATTTTGTGTATATGAAATTTTATTTAATTTAAAATCAACTTCATTTTTTGTCATTTTTTTAGTTTTTATTAAATAAGAATATATTTTTGACACATCTTTAATTATGTCGTGAGCTTGTGAAACATCTCTTAGTTTAATTCTTACATCTTTTAAATATTTTGAGAATAACCAGATAATTCCTTTTCCCATTACTCCATTTCCAAGAACTACAGTGTTTGAAATAGGATTTGAAGTTTTTTCAAAATTTTTATTTAACTTTTCAAAAATGAAAAATAGTTTTATTAGATTTTTTGACTCTTTAGTAATTGCAATTTGTGAAAATTGCGTTGCTTCAAGCTTATTTGCAAACTCTATATCTTTATTTATTGTCTCTTTTATAACTTTTAAAGCTGCAAATGGAGCTTTAAATACTGGATTTACTTTAGTTTCTAATTTTTTTAGGGCTCTACTAAAAATAATTTCATTTAGAGGAGGGAAATTTAGAATATAAAAACTATTTCTACTTCCTAATGTTTTATTAATAGCCTTTTTTATGAAATTATCTAACATAAACTCTTTTTGAGCATTATCAAAAATCTCATCTGCAAGATTTATTTTATAAGCTTTTTTTGCATCTATACTTTTGCCTGTTAGAATTAAATCTAAAGCATTCACAAGTCCTATTAATTTTGGAGCTCTATAAGTTCCTGCAAAACCTGGGAATATTCCTAGTTTTATCTCTGGAAATGCAACTTTTGTTTTTGGATTTGTACTCATTACTCTATATTTACAAGCAAGGGCAAGTTCGAGTCCTCCACCCATACAAGCACCATTTATATAGGCAATTGTTGGGATTGTAAAATTTTCAAGTTTATTAAATATTTTATGAACTTCCATTAATGCATCATAAATATCATTTTCATTTTTTAGTTGCTCAATCTGTTTAATATCAGCACCAGCAATAAAAATATCTTTTTTTGCACTATCTATTACAAGGGCTTTTATTGTGTGGTCTTGTTGAACTAGATTTAGCTTTTCATCAAACTCTTTTAATACTTCAAAAGATAGTGTATTTATCTTCTCATTTTGTAAATCAAAAGTTATAGTTGCTATTTCTTGATTAATTTCAAATTTTATATTATTTATTAAATTGCTCATATTATATCTCCAATAAAAAAGAAGCACCTTGCCCGCCACCAATACATAGTGAGGCTAATGCTTTGTTTTTGTTTCTTCTTTTTAACTCTTTTAATGCTGTTAAGACAATTCGAGCTCCACTCATTCCAACTGGATGTCCAAGGGCAATTGCTCCTCCATTTACATTTAAAATAGATTCATCAATCTCTCCAAGTGCACTTGAATTAAAAGTTTTTTGACAAAACTCTTCTGATTTAAAAGCTTCAAGATTTGCTATAACTTGAGCAGCAAAGGCTTCATTTATCTCAATTAAATCAATATCTTTAAGAGTAGTTCCTGTTTTATCAAAAAGTTTTTTTGTAGCATAAACTGGTCCTAAACCCATTCTATGTGCATCAAGTCCAGCATAAGCATAATCTGTTATAAAACCAATTGGTTCAAGGTTTAATTCTTTGGCTTTTGATTCAGTACAAACAATCAAACTACAAGCTCCATCTGAAACTTGTGATGAATTTCCAGCAGTTACAGTTCCTCCAACTCTTTCAAAAATAGGGTTTAATTTATTTAAAGCTTCAATTGTTTGATTAAATCTTACTCCATCATCATTTGAGATAGAAGCATTTTTTGTCATTATTGGATGAATTTCATCTTTGAATATTCCAGCTTCTATTGCTTTTTGAGCTTTTTTGTGAGAATTTAAAGCATATTCATCTTGGGCAGCTCGGCTTATTTTAAACTCATTTGCTAAGTTTTCAGCAGTAATTCCCATGATTTTTCCAGAAATTGGGTCAGTTAAACCAGAAATTAATCCAATAGTAGGTTTTAAAAATCTTAATCTAAAAGTTGTTAGAAGTTCAAATTTTTCAATGATTGATTTTGAATAGCTAAATTTTGTGATTAAATTTCTAAATTCATCACTATAAAGTAAAGGAATATTACTCATAGATTCCATTCCACCAACTAAATACAACTCCCCTTGATTTGAGTTTATTTTTTCAATAGCACTTGAAATTGATTGCATTCCAGAAGCACAATTTCTATGAACCGTATATGCAATAGTTGATTGGGGAAATCCAGCTCGAATAGCCATAACCCTTGCAATATTTGCAGCATTTGCAGGTTGAGCTACATTTCCCATGATTACTTCATCAAATTGTTTGTAATCTAAATCATTTCGTAAAACCAACTCTTTTGTAATAATTGCACCTAAAGTATCAGCACTTACATCATTTAGTTTTCCATTTGCTTTTGCGATGGGGCTTCTTAGTCCATCTATTATGGCTATTCTTTCTTTCATTTTAAACTCCTAATACATACTATTTATAACATTTGAATATTTTTCTTCAATTTTAGCTCTACAAATTTTCATAGATGGAGTTAATTCTCCTGTTTCTATTGAAATATTATTGGTTAAGATTTCGAATTTTACTATTTTTTCCCATTTATTTAGATTGGAATTCACTCTATTTATGTGGTTCGAAATACTCTTTAGAATATCATCTTTGTTATAATATTCTTCTATAGTTAAATTCTTATTTAGTTTTTTTGCATTTTCATATTTCTCTTTATCCACAAAAAGTAGGGCAGAGGTGTATTTTCTATTTTCAGAAATTATAACTGCAAACTCTATATATTTATTTTTAGATAATTTTTGCTCAATTTCAACAGCATTTACATACTCTCCCGTTGAAGTTTTGAATATCTCTTTCGTTCTACTTTTTATAAATAAATATCCCTCTTCATCTAAGAATGCAACATCACCTGTGTGAAGCCAACCATCTTTATCTATTGTTTTAGCTGTTAATTCCCCTTGATTTAAATAACCTTTCATCAAAGCAGGGCCTTTTACAAATAGTTCGCTGTTTTCATTTATTTTGATTTGCGCACTTGGAATTACCTTTCCACAAGAACCAACTTTATTTGCATTTGGATAATTTGTAGAAATCACAGGTGAAAACTCAGTCAAACCATATCCTTGATAAACGGGAACATTTATATTTACAAAGAATTGTGCAATTTCTTTTGAAAGAGGTGCTCCTCCACTTATTAGTTTTTCAAGTTTAGAACCAAAGATTTCTCTAAATTTTGAATAGACAAGTTTGTCATAAATCTTAAATAAAAGTGAGTTTTTATTTATATCTTCTTTTAGGGCATAGGCAAATGCAAAAGAGGCTATTGCTCGACTAATAAATGGTTTTGTAGAGATATTTAGTTTAATTTTGTTAAATATTTTCTCTAAAAGTCGCGGAACAACAGTCATAATTGTAGGTCGCACAACTTTCATAAGATTTGCAACATTTAAAACATCATCAACAAAATAGATACTAATTCCACGACTTAAATAATAACTCATTACAGTTCGCTCAAATATATGAGCCAAAGGAAGAACAGAAAGGGAAACTTCATGTTGTTCAAGATTTATCAAACTATTTATATCATGAAGTTGTGAAACAATATTTTTATGTGTAAGCATCACACCCTTTGGAGTTCCAGTATTTCCACTTGTATAAATGATAGAAAAAATATCATCTTCTAATGCTTCAAAAGAGGTAAATCCACTAGAATCACAAATCTGTTTTCCAATTACTAAAATCTCATCAAAGTTATAGAAATTTGGCTCTTTTATACAAAAGTTGTGAGTAATAAAAGTAAGATGTGAATTCTCTTTTTCTATGTCATTTAGTCTTTCTTGAGAATCAATAAACATAAATTTCATAGAAGAGTCTTTTATCTCAAAATTAAGATTTTCACTAGAAATATTTGCAAAAATAGGAACACTAATAGCTCCCACTTGTAAAATAGCAAAATCAAAAATAAGCCAAAAAGGTGAAGATTTAGCAAAAATCCCAACCTTATCCCCTTTTTGAATACCTAAATCTTTCAAAGCAAGACTCAAACAAATAACTTTGTTCTTAAAATCACTTGTTGAGATATTTGTATATTTTCCATTTGATAAATAGTTTAAAAAATATTCATTATCATAGTTGTTTGATATATGTAAAAAAAGTTCACTATAGGTTTTGAAGTTGTAAGCATTCATTTTAGCTCTCCTATGATAGTTAAATTATAATAATTATAACTATAAATAATTTATTATCAAGAGAAGGCTTACAAAATAGATATTGTTTATATTATAAACAGTAGAAATTACACATAATTATATTAAATTAGAAGTTCAAAATATAAAAGCATTTTAATTAATTATTAAAAGCTGTTGTATAATAAAAATTATTTTTAAAAGGATTTATCATAAAAAATATAACTACTATTACAGATTTAATTACTGATGGTTTCAAGTTCATTGATAAAAAAGATTATTTAAAAGATTTTTTATCAAACAATGATGATTTATTATCAACAACTTCTTGGGGAAAACTAATAAAGTATTTAGGTGAAAAAGCTGTTGAAATAAGTGATTTAAACGAAGCATATTATTTTACAATTTATACAACTTATCTAAATACTTTTGAAAAAGCTTTAGACTATTTTGAAATTAGTTCAAATAACTTTTCAATTCCATTTAATGAGGATTTAAAATATGATTATAATGAATTTGAATTATCAAAAATCACATCAAATCATTTAAAAATATATTTTGATGGAATATTTAAAGATTTTCTTTTAGAAGAGGATAAATCAAAAGTTCAAAGATATATAAACAATAATATCAAATTAAATTATTTTGAAGTACTAGAGCAAAATAGTTCAGTTTTAAATAAATATTTAAATCATACAAAAAGTATTTTAGGAATAGAAGAAAAAGAAATTTTTTTTAAAAATAAATATAAAAATACAATTGCAAATGAATATTTTGAAGTTGTATTGGGTGATGAAAATAGTTTGACTTTAGATGATTTGTATATTGAACCATATTTTAGAGTTCATAAAAATTGTTTTAAAGATAGTGATGAAAGATTAAAAGATGAACGAAGAGATAAATATGTAGATGTAGAAGATGAAAGTATTCATAATTTCATAGATGATATTTTAAACAATAAAAATAAACATAATTTAGATTTAAAAGATGTAAATACCATATTTATAGCAGGGCAACCAGGTCAAGGTAAAAGTTCTTTTACAAAAAGATTTATTTACGATATGGTTGAAAATAGAATTTCTTTATCTAAAGATGTAATTTTAATTAAACTTAAAAATATAAAAGAACCAAATGATTTAAAAAATAAAAGTTTTAAAGAAATAGTAAAAGAAAATACAAGATTAGAAATACATAACTTAGATGACTATATCGTAGTTCTTGATGGGCTTGATGAATTAGTAATGAAAACAGGTTTATCAACCAGTGATATTGAAACAATATGTCAAAAATTTTCAAGAGAAAATACAACAATAATTATCACAACAAGACACGGGTATCTAAATTTTGATATATTAAACGAAGATAATATAGCTGTTGTAGAATTAAAAGAATTAGATGAAACTCAACAATTGTCTTGGTTAGAAAAATATAAAAAAACATATCCCGATATAAAACTATCAAATGAGATTATAGAAAAATTTCATAAAGATGAAGATAAACATATTTTAGAGCTTATAAATCAACCTATTTTATTACATATGATTGCAAAAATGGATATAGAAAATATTGAAGAGTTAAGTAAAACTACTTTATATAGTGAATTCTTTGAAATATTAATCAAAAGAAAATGGGAAAAAGATGCTCATACTCTATCAAAATTAAAAGGACTTGACCAAGAGGAATATTCAAGAGTTTTAAAAAATATGTTAAAAGAATTAGCTTTTCATATTTTTAATTCAGAGTATGAATATATCCAAAAATATGAGTTCGAAAAGTTAGAAAGTGTAAAAGAACTTCAAGGATTATTAGCAGAAAAAAACAACAATGAATCTTTAAAATCAAATCTAAAAGGTGTAATGGTATCTTTTTATTTTAAAGAGATAAAAAAAGTTGAAGAATCTAATCCTGAAGAAAGAAATGAGCACTATGCTATAGAGTTTTTACATAAATCACTTATGGAATATATGGTTGCTTCATATATTTATGATTATTTAGATGAAAAGTTTTTAGATAAATCAAGTAAAACAAAAAAATATCATATTGACAGCGGAGAAGAAGTTTTAAAAGAGTTATGGTATCTATTCCATCAAAAAAGAATTTCTAGTGAAGTTACAGATAATTTATTAGAAATTATCAAAGAAAAAGAACAAAGTATAAATGATGAATTATCAAAGAGATTTGATGTTTTTTTAACATATTTGATAGAAAAAGACTTTTTATATGAATCAAATATAGGAAATAATAATCCAATAGAAAAGGCAAAAGATACTTTTTACGGATTTTGGCAAGTAATGTGTAATCTTGATGATAAAAATCACATGCCGGAAGATGGATATTTAAAACGTAAAATATTTAACAATTTTATTATAGATAGTGTTAATGAATTTAATTTAATAAATATGGATTTATCAAATATGTATATCGGAAATATGGTTTATTTTGCATCTTCTAAAGGTTATAAAATTAATTTTAATGGTATTCATATAGGTGCATCCTTATTATTTGGTAGAAATAATAAATTTCATAATATATATATATTAGATGAAGTAATAAATTTAAATAAAGCAGAGAGGATTATTCATTCTAAGATTTCATACACAACATTTAATGATTGTTCTTTCTCGACTGTAGATTTAATAAGTTGTCATTTTGTGAATTGTCAATTTAGTAAAGTAGTTTTTAGTAAATTTAGTCATAGTTTGATATTTCAAGATTGTACTTTTATAAATTGTAAAGAAATTGATTTTAAGGAATTAAAAAAAGATAATTATTTTATAAATTGTACAAATGATGATAAAAAAATCTAAATAGTCAATAAAATATCATTGATAAAAAAATATGATAAAATCAAAAACAAGGTAAATCCATGAACTGTCCAAACTGCAACGAAAAAATTGAATTAACAACAAAAAGATATTTTAAAAGTCTGTTAGGAAAACATATTTGCCCAAATTGTTCTACTGTGTTCAGTTTAAAACACACAAAAATATATTTTTTATGGATATTTTTATCAATCGTTTTTGTAGTGTGTAGTTCTTTATTTATAATTAATTTTGTCACAAATAAAGAGGTTTTAAATATAATTTATATGCTTTGGTTGGTGATTTTATTTTTTGTTTGCAGTTTTATAGATAGAAAAATTGAAAATAGTTTGCCGACTCGGAATAACTAAACTCCTTCAAATAAAGAGTAATTTCCTACTCTTTATCTAATCTCATCTCTTCAAGAACTTCTAAAATATCTAAAGCATCTTCTTCTGTAAGGTTATTGTTTTCAATATCTAGTTCAACTTCATCAAAATATGCTTTCATCTCTTCGAGATATTTTAATTCATCTTTATCATCTTTTGAACAATCGCCACTATCGATTATGTCCATCATCTCTTCTAAATTTTCATCAAGTTCTGGGATTAACTCTTCTTTTAGTATTTTTGCAAGTTTTTCTACATTTGTCATTTTTTTTCCTTGATTTTTTTTAAATAAACTTCTTCACTTATAATATCTTTATTTGATTCAACTCTATCAATATAGGCAAGTCCAATTAAATGGTCATACTCATGTTGAAAAATTCTAGCTACAAAATCTTTAAAGATAATAGTTTTTTCTTCATCATCTAAAGTTTTGTATTTTACTTTTATTTTATTAAATCTAGGAACTATGGCTCTAATTCCTGGAATGCTAAGACATCCTTCCCAATCTTTGTTTTTACCCTTTGAAGTTTTTATTATTTGGGGATTTATTAAAACTAACTCTTGCATCAATGGAGCATTTGGGTATCTATCATTTGGTTTTGATGAAATAATCATAATCTGTTTTGAAATAGAAATTTGAGGAGCAGCAAGGCCAACGCCATTTGATTTTTTTAAAGTATCAATCATAATTGAAATTATCTCTTTTGTCTCTTCACTTTTTACATCTTTTACTTTTTTAGCTTTTTTTCTCAAAACTTTTTCACCAAGTTTAGCTATTTTTATATTTGTTGAATCAATCATTTTAAACCTTTTTAATAAATATATACAAATATCAATTTAGACTTTTATAACATAATAGCCTACAAAATCAACACATATTTTCCCCTCTTCAATTATTTGTGATTCTATTTTTATAGAGGCACTTTTTTTGTTTTCTAACTTTTGTTTTAATATTTTTATCTCTTGTAATAAGGGCTTTTTTGTGTGGCAAATTATATCATTTGTTACTGGTTTTCTAAAGCTTGTTTCATTTTTAATGATTACAATATTATTTGAATCAAAGCCTAATTCTTTTGAAATCAGCCAACATAAACTCCATGCACTTATAATACTCAAAGTTGATAAACTTCCACCAAAAGCTGTACCTTTATCATTTATATTTGGCTCAAGTGGAACGGTGGTAATTAATTCATTTATATTATAATCTTTGATTTGTAATTCCATCATTTTTGTTAGTGGAATCTCATTGTAAAGTTTATTTTGAAGTTCTTGTATCATTTTTTTACCCTTTATTTTAAATAAAATTTGATTAATTTTTTTGTTCTAACTTATCATTATAGTACAAAAAAAATATTGAACAAAGAATAAATATTATGTACAATAGTTGTACATCAATAGGATGATAATAGTACAATTATAGAGTATAAGAAAATTATTTAATCTCTCTTTTTAACCATAGTGTAACTTTTATTTACATAAATAAAGACTTGTACAATTCTTTGCAAAAATTGTACATACTAATTTTTTTCTTTGTGATATAATAAATCAAACTTTCTAAAATAAAGAGGAGATAATATATGAGTTTATTAGCAAATTATAAAGCACATTCACAAGAAAGACTTAATGAAGGTAATTTACCTGCATTACCTTTAACTGCTGAGCAAACTGCTGAATTAGTAGAATTATTAAAAGCTAACCCAGTTGTTGAAGCTGAATACTGTTTAGATTTATTTACAAACAAAATCAACCCAGGTGTTGATGATGCTGCTTATGTAAAAGCTGCATTTTTAAATGATATTGTACAAGGAAATGTAACTTGTTCTGTAATTTCTAAAGTTCAAGCAATTGAAATTTTAGGAACAATGATGGGTGGATTTAATGTTACTCCACTTGTTGAAGCATTAAAAATTGCTGACGTAGCAGATGCTGCAGCAAATGAATTAAAAAATACTATCCTAGTTTATAATGCTTTTAATGATGTTAAAGAATTAATGGACGCTGGAAATGCTAAAGCTAAAGAAGTTATCGAATCATGGGCAAATGCTGAGTGGTTTACTAATAAACCTGCTTTAGAAGAAGAAATGACTCTAACTGTATATAAAATTCCTGGTGAAACAAATACAGATGATTTATCTCCTGCAACTGTTGCATTTACAAGATCTGATATTCCATTACACGCAACTGCAATGTTACAATCAAGAATGGAAAAATCATTAGAAAAAATGGCCGAGTTAAAAACAAAAGGTCACCCTTTAGCATACGTTGGTGATGTTGTTGGAACTGGATCTTCAAGAAAATCAGGTATCAACTCTGTTCAATGGCATATGGGAAGAGACATCCCAGGTGTTCCAAATAAAAGAACTGGTGGGGTTGTATTAGGTTCTATTATTGCTCCAATTTTCTTCAATACTGCTGAAGATTCAGGATGTTTACCAATCGAAGCTAGCGTTGATGCTTTAGAAACTGGTGATGTTATTACAATTAAACCATACGCTGGTGTAATTGAAAAAGATGGTGCTGTTGTTTCTAAATTTACTTTAGCTCCAAATACTTTAACAGATGAAATGAGAGCTGGTGGAAGAATTCCATTAATTATTGGTAAAGGTTTAACTGCAAAAGCAAGAGCTGCATTAGGTTTAGGTGCTTCAACTGCATTTATCGCGGCTTCTCAACCAGCTGATAACGGTAAAGGATTTACTCAAGCTCAAAAAATGGTTGGAAAAGCTTGTGGTGTTGAAGGTGTTAAACCAGGTATGTATGTTGAGCCAATCGCTACAACTGTAGGTTCTCAAGATACAACTGGACCAATGACTAGAGATGAGATTAAAGAACTTGCTGCATTATCTTTTGGTGCTGATATGGTTATGCAATCATTCTGTCACACAGCTGCTTACCCAAAACCAGCTGACATTAAATTAAGACATACTTTACCTGAGTTTATCTCTTCAAGAGGTGGAGTTACATTAAGACCAGGTGATGGTGTTATTCACTCATGGTTAAATAGATTATGTTTACCAGATACAGTAGGTACTGGTGGAGATTCTCATACAAGATTCCCAATTGGTATCTCTTTCCCAGCTGGATCAGGTCTTATTGCATTTGCTGGAGTTACAGGTATGATGCCTTTAACTATGCCAGAATCTGTATTAGTAAGATTCAAAGGTGAAATGCAACCAGGTATTACTTTAAGAGATTTAGTTAATGCTATTCCTTACCAAGCTATTCAAGATGGTTTATTAACTGTTGAGAAAAAAGGTAAGAAAAATGTATTTGCTGGAACAATCGTTGAAATTCAAGGTTTACCAGACTTAAAAGTTGAGCAAGCATTTGAATTATCAGATTCAGCAGCAGAGAGATCAGCAGCAGCTTGTTCTGTTCAATTAGATAAAGAACCAATTATTGAATATCTATCTTCAAATATTGCTTTAATTGAAAAAATGATTGAAGAAGGTTACGAAGACGCTAAAACTCTTCAAAGAAGAGCAGATAAAATGAGAGAATGGATTGCAAATCCAGTATTATTAACTCCTGACGCTGATGCTGAATATAAAGCAATTATCGAAATTGATTTAAATACAATTACTGAGCCAATCTTAGCTTGTCCAAACGATCCAGATGATGTTGATACATTAACAAACATCAACAATGATCCAAAAAGAATTAAAAAAATCGACGAAGTATTCGTAGGTTCTTGTATGACTAATATTGGATTATTCAGAGCTTTAGGTGAAGTACTTAAAGGTGAAGGTGAAGTTCCTTCTAAACTATGGGTTGCGCCACCAACAAAAATGGATAAAGAGCAATTAACTGAAGAGGGTTATTATTCAATCTTTGCAGCAGCTGGTGCAAGACTTGAAATTCCTGGTTGTTCTTTATGTATGGGTAACCAAGCACAAGTATCTGAAGGTGCTGCTGTATTCTCAACATCTACAAGAAACTTTGATAATAGACTAGGAAAAGGTTCTCAAGTTTATTTAGGTTCTGCTGAAGTTGCTGCTGTTACTGCACTTTTAGGAAGATTACCATCTGTTGCTGAATATATGGAAATAGTACCTAAAAAAATTACAGAGAAAAACAGAGATGGTGTTTATAAATACTTAAACTTCCACCAAGTTACTCCTGCACAATTAAGAAACCTAGTACACTCTTAATAGTTATTTTAAGCTGTACAAAAGGGGAGAGGCTTTGCCTCTCCCCTTTTTTTTGTTAAAAATAAATTAATATTGAAATAATCATTCTATCAAAGAGAAATGGCTAAAATTCTATAAAATTATTAATAGGATTGGTATGAATACTTTTTTCTCAATAGAAGAACTTAAAAATTATGCTTTTATAGTAATAGGTTCGATATTTCTATCTCTATCAGTAGTTGGTTTTTTTGCACCTAATGAACTTATTACTGGTGGTTCTGCTGGACTTGCATTATTAATTCACTATATGACAAATCTAACTATTGGAACAATTATTGTTTTGATTAATTTCCCCCTAATATTAATAGGGATTAAATATCTTGGAAAAATGTTTGCTGTTCGAACTATTCTTACTATTATTTTAATATCTGTATTTATTGATTTTTTAACTCAAATAGTTCATGTAAAACCTTTTGTTATTGATGATGCTTTGGGCGCAATATTTGGTGGTATTTTTGTTGGTATTGGTTTGGCTTTTACTATAAAAGGTAATTCAACAGCTGGTGGCTCAACAATATTAGCAAGAATTATTTCATCAAAAACAGAGATTAAACCTGGTCAAGTTATTTTGGTTATTGATTTTTTGATTATTTTTTCATCTTTATTTATACTTGAAGATACAAAAAAAGTATTATGGAGTATAGTTAGTATTTATATAACTGCAAAAATAATTGATATTATTTTAACAGGTAATCTAAATAAAAAAGTAGTATATCTAGTAACTCAAAAAACTCAAATTCTTAAAGAAATAATTAGAGAAGAATTAGGTCCAGAAGGAACAATAATAAAAGGTGATGGACTTTTTGATAATCAAGAGAAAAAAATGATTCTAATTGTTGTAAAAGTAGATAAATTGCAAAAATTAAGACAGATTGTGAAAAAAAATGATCCAGATGGATTTTTAATAATCACAGAAGCTACTGAAATGTTAGGAAGAGGTCATTGATTTAATTAACTACTTTTTAGACACTTTAAAAAGTTATAGTTTATTACTAAAATATATTAAAAAGGGGCTACATGAAAAAGAAATCGTTATTTAGAAATATCGGATTTCAAATTTTGATTGCGATGATTTTGGGTACTATTGTAGGTGTTATGATGGGAGAAGGTGCATCTGTGTTTGCTCCTTTAGGTACTATTTTTATTCATTTAATTAAAATGTTAGTTATACCGTTGATTGTTATTTCAATTATTTCTGGTGCTGCAAATTTAAGTGATAGTCCAAGTGCTGGTAAAGTAGGAATAGTAACTATTACTTTTTTCTTAATAACATCTGCTTTTGCTGTTGCTATTGCACTTTTTGCTGGTGAAATATTTAAACCAGGTGTTGGCCTTGATTTAAGTAGTGTTAATCATATGTTCTCAAATCAATATGCTGACAAAGGTCAATTACCAAGTGCAATTGAAACAGTAATTGGAATGATTCCAACAAATATATTCCAATCACTTTTAGATGCAAATATTCTTCAAATATTAGTTTTTTGTCTATTTTTTGGTATTGCTCTTTCAAAAGTGCCAAAAGAGAAAAGTGCTGTAATTTTAAATAGTTTAGAAGCTACAACTCAAGCATTAATTTGGATGGTAACCGTTGTAATGTTTTTAGCACCAATTGGAGTATTTGGTCTTATGGCTGATTCTGTTGGTACTTATGGTTTTGATATGCTTGAACTGGTTGGAAAATTATTTATTGTTTATATTGGTGCTTTATTATTTTATGGATATGGTTTTTATCCTTTATTAATAAAATTATTTTCAAAAATGCCTGTACTTGAATTCCTTTCTGCTATGAAAAAACCTCAAATAGTGGCACTTTCAACAGCTTCATCAATGGCAACACTTCCTGTTAATATGAAAACTTGTGAAGATGATTTAAAAATCTCTAAATCAACATGTTCATTTGTTCTTCCCTTGGGTGCAACAATTAACATGAGTGGAAATGCTATTTATTATGGTTTAGTAGCAATATTTTTTGCCCAAGTTTATAATATAGACTTAGGGTTTGGTGGATATGTGGCTATTATCTTTACAGCAACAATTGGTGCTATTGGACAAGCTGGAGTTCCAGGTCCTTCATTTTTAGTTGTTGCTGTATTAATTTCTGCTGGTATTCCAATAGAGGGTTTACCTTTACTTTTTGCTTTAGACAGAATGTTTGACATGACTAGAACAGCTTTAAATATCACAGGTGATGCAGCTTGTGCAGTTATAGTTGATAATTTTAATAACAAAAAAGATAAATTAGAAACAGTATAAAAAAGAAGAGTTTATTCTCTTCTTTTTTTTGTTTTAAAAACTAATGTATAAATTCTATTTCCTAGAACTGAAATAAATAATCCAAATAATATTAAAATAGTACCCATCACCTCTACTTGATTTAATTTCTCATTAAGTAAAATATTTGAACTAATAATCCCAATTACAGGTATCACTAATGCAAATGGAGTAACAATAGCAGAGTTGTAGTTTTTAAGTAACCATCCCCAAATAGCAAAAGCCACTAAAGTAGAAATGTATCCTGTATATGCAACTGAAATCCAAGTTTTAATACTAGAATTTAATAATAAAGTTAAAGGTTCATGTGTTTCAAAAATATATGAAAGTATGAATAATGGAAGTGGAGGAATTAAACTTACCCAAACCATAAAATGTAAAAGATTTACATCTTTTATTTGTTTCATAATTACATTTGATACTGACCAAAAAATAGCAGCACTTAGTATTAAAACAATACCTAAAAGAGTGATATTTGTATCAACTGTAAAAAAGAAAAATCCAAAACCATAAAGAGCTATTATCATACCTAATAATTGTGCATTTGAAACTTTTTCTTTAAAAATAATCATACTAAGAATTATTGTAAAAATAACTTGTGCTTGTAAAAGTAAAGATGAGATTCCAGCACTTGCATCTGCTTTCATGGCAATAAATAAAAATGAGAATTTTAGAACACCTAAAAACAGTCCTACTCCTAAAACATTCCAAACGGATGTTTTAGGAAAAGGTATAAAAAATACAGCAGGAATAGCCACTATAAAAAATCTCAAAGATGAAAAAAGTATAGGAGGTAACTCTTCTAATCCAAACTTTATAACTGAGAAATTAACTCCCCAAATTAAAACAACAATTAATGCTAATGAAATACTTTTTAAATTCACTCTCTCTCCTTAAAATGAGAATTATAGAAAATGAATTAAATTATGTATAGTAAGAAATTGCTATTTTAATCCATTAACAATATTTATTGGTTTTTTCCCATCCAATACTCTTTTTGCATTTAAAACAGCTTTTTGTCTCATTTCAAAATAAGCTTTATCACTATAAAAAGCAGAGTGTGGATTTATAAGAAATCTTCCATCAAGCCAACTCTCTTTTGCTCTCCATGCATCTATCATCAAACCATTTTTTGGTGGTTCACTTGGAAGAACATCAAGATTTACACAATTTAGATGTCCAGATTTTAAAGGCTCATAAAATACATCTAAATCTTTTACAATAGGACCTCTTGCTGTGTTTACAATTGATGCACCTTTTTTCATTTTTGCTATAAACTTTTCATCAACTAGGGCATTTGTTTCAGCGTTTAAAGGGCAGTTTATAGAGATGATGTCACAAGTTGCAAGTAGTTCATCTAAATCATCAAATCTTTTAGCTCCTAACATCTTTTCTGTTCCACTTGATAAATAAGGGTCATAAAAATATGTTTGAAATCTCAAAGCATTTGCTTTTAAAATAACACTTCCACCAATTCTTCCAGCCCCAATTACTCCAAGTTTATAATCACTATTTCTTTTGATATTATTGAAAGTATTTGATTGCCAAGAACCATCTTTATAATCTCTACATAAATAATCATATCTTGTAATTCCACGAGCAATATTCATAATCATAGCAATTGCTGTATCACTTACTTCATCGGTTCCATAATCAGGAGTATTTGAAGCATAAATACCTTTTTGTTTGATATATTCTAAATCTTCAAATACATCATAACCAACTCCATATCTAACCAGAGCTTTTAGATTTGGTAATTTATCAATAAACTCATTTGTTATTTTTTTGTGCCAAACTAAAAGTACTTCTATATCTTCATGTAGTTCAGGTGATAGTTCATCTCCTAAAACCTCTTTTTCTATATAAGGGTCAGTTATTTTATCTGTTATAAATACTCTATTCAATTTTTTTCCTTGTGATAATATTGATAGTAGAGTACTATTTCATTTATTATAATTAGATAATGTTTGAAACTCTTTTTGAGGTATCAAAAACCATTTCATAGTATGTGTTATTATTAAATTCAAACTCTTGAATAACATCAAGTCCTAGTTTTCTTTTGTGCGCTGCATATGATCTTTCATTTATTTTATTAACAAAAGTTACTAAAATAGGGTATTTTTTAGACATAGATTCTAAGGCAAAATCAAAAAGATTTTCTAAAAGTCCACTTCCTCTAACACTTTTATCAATACAAACAGGTCCATATTGGTAAGAATTATCTACTGTTAAAGTTTGTCCTAAATAGCTAAGTTTTGGTAAGTCATTTATCATGTGAGAAAATATCGGCCATTTTGACCAGAACTGCCAAGAAGCAGACATAACATATCCAAGAACTATATCATTTTCAACAGCTATAAAAATTCCTTGTTCTTCTTCAATAATCGCTCTAAGTTCTTCTGGTGTAAATCCTGTTGTTACAAATCCATCTTTTTTATCATCTTCTGAAATAGTTGCTAGTTGGTATTTCGCGTGTAGTTTTAAAATATTATCTATATCTTTTATTTGGGCTATTTTTAATTGCATCGTTGTCTCCATAAAATTGATAGGCAAAGTATACAATCAAATTTTTTTATTGTCATTAACCTATGTTAATTTTTCATCTCTTTTCTAATTCTTGATAAGGCAACATCAGTAATACCTAAATATGAAGCAATATGATAGTTAGGAACAGCATCTTCTATCATTGAATAATCACTTAAGAATTTTTCATAACGCTCTCTTGCATTTAAAAGTAAAAAATCAGCTTCTCTTCTCTCTTTTTTGATAACTAAATTTTCGTAAATACGTAATAATAAATCGTTCCATTCTTTGTATTTCTCACCAAGTTCTAATAGTTTTTTGTAAGGAATATAAAGTGTTGTAAATGAACTAAGTACTTCAACACTAAAAGGAGAACCAGTTCCATGTGATACAGCAGAGATACTACTTAAAAGATGTCCTTTTTTTTCTGCAAAAGACTTATTAAACTCTTTTCCTTTTTCAGTAAGATAATAATATCTAGCTAATCCCTCAATTAAAAAATAAAAGTCTTCAACCTTATCTTCCATATAAAAAAGATGTTCACCTTGTTTTAATGTTTTTGTTTTGAAATATGGTTTTGCAATGTCCCAGTTAACTTTGGAAATAGGGGAAATATTATTAAGTATTGGATATAAAATATCAAATTGTTTTTCAAAAGTTAAAGGCATTATTTATTCCTATAATTAACATTTGTACCCCAATAACAGCTAGAATTAATCCCATTAATCTTGTAACTAAACTAAGACCTTGTTCTCCCACAATAGATATAATTTTAGTGCTAAATATGAAACAAACATAAGTGATAATACATAAAAGTGCAAATACAAAAACAGTAATTACAATCTCAAGCCAACCTCCACTTGCTGAATAATTCATAGCAGTTGCAATGGTTCCAGGTCCTGCTAATAATGGAACTGCTAAAGGAGATATTGAAACTTCTGTATCTTCACTTTCTTGGGCTGTATGAAGTTTAGAATTTATTCCTTGTAGCATATGATAACCAACTAAAAATATCAAAATACCACCAGTTATTTTTAAAGCAGGAAGAGTTATTCCAAATAAGTTAAAAATTGATTTTCCTAAAACTGCAAATAAAACTATTATTATAAAAGTTATAAACAGAGATTTTTTTGCAATTTGTTTTTGTACAGAAGCTTTTCTATCTCCTGCAAGGGCTACAAAAACTGTAGTGTTTGCAATAGGATTCATTATGGCAAAAAAAGCCATAAATACTGTAAGTGCGTGTTCAAGTGGTAAATTCATTATTTCTCTTTGTATTGTTTTTATGAAACGTAGTTTATTGAAATTTGATTATACAAAACTTTAATATTATTTATTCTGTTCAATTAAGCCAAAGAAAGAAGATATGCATAAGCTGTCAAACCATAAACTCTCTTAAAATGTTTATTAAGATGAGACAAGTCAGTAAATCTATACTCTACAACTGTTGCATATAAATCTTTTGTCTGCTCTAAGTATTTTTTTGCATGAATTACTTTGCAATTTAAAAAAAACTGATAAGGAGTTATTCCCGTATTTGTTTTAAATATTCTTATAAATTGAAATTTATTCAAATTTAACTCTTTTGCTATTTCATCTATATTCAAAATATCTTCTAGCTCATAATAAATCATCTCTTTTGCTTTTTTTACAATCAAATTTTCTTTTTTATAATCCAAAATAAAATCATTTGTAGAAAAGTTATCTGTTATATTTAGCAAAAGTTCATTACATAAAGCTTCATCTTTTTCAAAAAAAATAGCAGATGAAAGATTTATAATATCTTGTTTTAGTTTTTCATTATAAACAATTGATGAAGAAAATTTCACTATATCTTTTTTCCCTAAAGCTTCCAAAAAAAGCTCTGGTTTGATATATAACATTATATAATCTAACGATTCATCATTATCCCCTGATTCTCCATCATGTAACTGTTCTGGATTGAAAAGCATTACTCCATTTTTATAAGATGATTGATTAATACCATCTAAATTATATTTTTGAATACCATTTAAAGTTACACCTAATGCGTACTCTTCATGGGCATGTTTTTTATATGAGAACTTTTTCATTTTTGCTTTTAAGGCTGTAATATCTACTCTATTTTTATATATAAATTTATCCATAACTCTCTTTTAATTAAATATTCCAGAAATCATAATTGCACACACCACTAAAAATATCGCCATAATATTATTTGCTAATTTATTATACTTATCCAAAAAAGACTTTAAAACTTTTCCAAATAGTACCCATAATGAAAAAGCAACACAAGCAATAAAAGTAATTAATATAACAAAAAAACTTAACTGCCAAAAAGATTTATAATAAGGCAAAATAAAACTAGGAAAAACAGTTAATGTAAATAATATTGGTTTTGGATTGACAAATTGCATAAAAAATCCAGTTTTAAAAGATGAAAATTGACTTTTATTTTTAGTGCTTTTATTCATTTTAAAAATCTGATAAGCTAAATATAACATGTAAATTGCTCCAATTATTTGTAAAATAATTATAATATTTGGCAAAAAATTAATTAATATAGAATTAAAAATAACAGATATACTTAATAATATAAAAAATGCAAAAGTTGCACCAATAGAAAACTCAAAAGCTTTTCTAACTCCGTAATTATGTACAGTTGTAAGAATCATAATATTAGTAGGACCAGGTGTTACTATCATCAAACAACAATACAATAGAAAAAATACTATATTCATAATTTACCTTTTTATTTTGGTAAATTATACTTTTTAAGAAAATTTAAGCATAGTACATTATTGCAATATAAATAAGCTAAATATCAAAAACTTTTAATACAGTTATTTTTTCTCTAAATAATGGGCTTTTTGAATCTGCTTCTATGATGTGAGAAGTCTCATGATTTATTTAGAATATTTGCTATTGCTGATTAGTAAAAGCCAGTTTTAGACCTAATAAAGCAAAAGTTCCAGCAAAAACTCGTTGTATAAATTGTGGTAAAAAAGCTAAAAAGAATTTTGTTATCTAAAATAATGGAATTATCTTTATCCATTAAAAATTATTTGACTATATCAAAATAAAACTAAATAATTTTATTTAATTTTGAGTTCATATTGGAATTAATAGGGGATTATTTTGGAAATTTTAAATTATTTCGTAGATTTTTTGTTTTTTAAAGATATAGTTATATCTTATATATGATTATTACGATTTAAAGAAGGCTAAAAATGAAAGACAAAATAAAAAAATATATTAAAGAAGGTATATTTTTTATTATAATATTAATTATAATAGTAAATGGTATTAGTTATTATAAATCACTTGATTTAAATAAAAATAAATTAGATATCCAAACTTTTACACTTCTTGACAATAACAAATATACTTTAGTAGAAAATAAACCTATATTGATTCATTTTTGGGCTACTTGGTGTCCTATTTGTAAAGTTGAAGCGCCAAATATACAAGAATTATCAAAAGATTATGAAGTAATAACTATTGCAGTTCAATCTGGAAGTAAAAAAGAAATTGAAGAATATCTAGCTGAAAATAAATTAACTTTTAATGTTGTAGAGGATAAAGATAATTTTTATTCGCAAAAGTTTAATATAAAAGTATTTCCTACCACATTAATATATGATAAAGATAAGAATTTAAAATTTAGTGAAGTGGGTTATAGTACAACCATTGGTTTATATTCAAGAATGGTATTAGTAAATAATTAGATTTTATAGAATTGTTACAAAATATGAGGCTTTATATATGAATATTACTTTAATTTAATTGGAAGTAAACTCAAAAAACTCAAAGCCTCAGGAAGAGAAAATAAAGCATCTTTTATATCATTTTGTTTTGGGTCAATAAGATAATTTTTTGATGTTTCAAAGTTTGCTTTTTTTAGATTGTTTTTTATAAAACTTGTTAGTTCTAAATCGCAAGTTTCAAAGAGTGTTCGTTCAAGATTACACTCTTCAAAGCCAGTATCTTTTATTAGTGAGTTTACAAACTTCATTTGTCTTAAATCAAGTAAATGAAAAGAGTTTTGAGAAAGATTACAAGAGGTATAAGTCACATCAAAAGGCTCTTGACAACTACTCCACGAGATACCAATAAGTTTGCAGTTTTCAAATGTAACATCATTAAAAGTGCAAGATTTTAATGATGCTAGGGATAAATCACAGTTTATAAAAGTGCATTCTGTAAACTTACAACTATAAAAAATAGTTTTTGAAAAATCGCATTTTATAAAAGTACAGTCATCAAAGTAAATAGAATCTAAGTTTTTATCAGCATACTCTATAAACTCTTCTTCCCAATAATCATTTGTTTTAAACATATCACTCTTTTTTTTGAATGGATTTTATCCAATTAGAAATTAAAAAGACAAAATAATCTTTAACAGCTTTACTCATTTAATTTTCTAAATAATATTTTAAAACATGCTCCCGTATAAGGCTTATTGTTATATTCAAAATTTTCATTACAAACACTAATATTCCCAAAATATCTTTGAGTAATTATTTTATAGCTTATTGATAAACCTAATCCTGTACCTTGAGATTGATGTTTCGTAGTAAAATATGGCTCAAAAATTTTATTCATAATGGAATCTTTTATCCCACCACCACTATCTAATATTTTCAACTCTAAATTTTTATCATCTATTTGTTTTGTAGATATAAACAATAATCTATCTGCTTCTACTTTTATATGACTTTTTAATATATCTTTACTATTATTTATTATGTTTATAAGAGCTTCAGTTAATTCATTGATATTACCATCAATACTTATATCATCTTCTAAATCTAAAATAATATTTATATAATTACTACTTAAAGAAGCCTCTACAATACTTAAAGTATTTTCAATTAGACTTAAAATACTAATTTTACGTATAAATACTTCAGGTTTTAAAAAGTTTCTAAAGTTATCAATTGTATTTGATAGATAATTTGCTTGTTTTAGAATAATTTTTTCACAATTATTTATATCAAGTTTCTCTACCTTTAAAATTTCAGACTTCATTTTTAAACCACTAATACATAAGGTAATTACATTTAATGGTTGTCTCCATTGATGGGCAATATTACCTAGCATTTCTCCCATTGAAGCTAGTTTTGATTGTTCTTCCATAATTTTTAAATTTGAAATATCTTTTAATGATAGAAGAATATTTCTTTTATTAGGAAGTAAGGTTGCACTCATACTAACAGTAACAACTTTGTTATCATTAAGAATATAACATTTTTCAATATTTTCTACATGACCAATTTCTATAGCTTTTTTTATTGCTAATTCATTTATTTTTTTATCTTCTGAGGTAGTTAAATCATTGTAATTTATTGATAATAAATACTCTTGAGAATATCCTGTTAAATCTAAAAATGCCTTATTAAATTTCAAAAAGTTCATATCTAAATCTATGATAACTATACTATCATGGCTAAAATCAAAAATTATTTCTAGCTCATCTTTTTGTAATTGTAATTGTAATTCATACTCTTTTTGCAAAGATATATCTTTTATTACATTTATAAAATAGTCTGGTTCACCTGTTGAACTATTTCTCACAAGAGAGGATGTTATATTTATCCAAATTATTGATTTATCTTTTTTATAATAACGTTTATTTAGTGAATAGTTATTAATTTCACCTTTTATTAATCGAGCAATATAAATTAAATCTTCATCTAAATCATCAGGATGAGTGATATCTTTGAATTTAGATTCTATTAATTCTTCTTTTGAATAACCAACTATCTCACAAAACTTGTTATTTACTTTTAGCCATCTACCATTTAGTGAAAGATGTGCAATTCCAACTGCTGCTTGTTCAAATGTATTTTCAAATAATTCTAATGTTTCAGTTAATGCACTATTTTTTTCTTTAAGATTTTCATTTATTTTTTTTATTTCAATAGTTTTTTCATTAACTAGATTTCCTAGATTATTATTTATATGTTCTAGTTCTAATTTTGCTTTTATTAACTCATTAGATTTTGTTTCTAACTCTTCATTTACAACAATAAGCTCTTCATTGGTACTTTGAAGCTCTTCATTTGAAGATTGCAACTCTTCATTGCTTGACTGGAATTCTTCATTTGTACTTTGGAGTTCCTCATTTGAAGATTGTAAATCCTCAACTGCTGATTGAAGTCTCTCTTTTGTTTCTATTAACTCTTGTTCTAATTCTTGAATATTTAATCTGTTGTAGGTATCAAATAAATCTCTATTTTCACTTGTCAAATCTATAGTTATATTATCTTCGTTTTCTTTAAAAATGATACATAAACTTTCAGTTGTTGAGTGATTCTCTGTTATAGGAAGCACGTCAATTTGGAGATTCTTTTCTTTATTTAATTTGATATTTAATTTAATTATCTCATTATCTCTTCTAGCTTTTATAATAGCGGTTCTTACCTCTACCCTTATATTATCTTTCAAAAAAGAGAATAATTCTTGGGTAAATCCACCTTTTGGTAGTTTCATATAATTATCTAGTTCACCTTGCGTGTAGACAATATTATTTTCTTTATTTATAATAATATAATTTTGAATATATTTATCTAATATAGTTTGGCATAAAGAATCTTGCAGATGATTTCTATTTTCATTCTTTTTTATAGGTATTGTGTTTGATGTAAATTTTTTGTGATTATAGGCTAAGTTATCATAAGTAGGAGAAGCAGCAGATAAATCTTTTTTAAAAATTTTACTTTTACTACTTACACTAGAAAAAAGATTTGTAAGATTAATAGTGCTTTCACTTTTACCTAAAAAAAGAAAACCTTCTTTTCTTAAAACATTAAAAAATATTGAAAAAATTCTTTTTTGAAGAGTAGGATTAAAATATATAAGTAAGTTTCTACAAGTAATTAAATCCATATTTAAAAATGCAGGATCTTTTATAATATCATGTTTTGAAAAGATAATTAAATCTCTAATATCTTTAGATAGTTTAAACTCTCCATCTTTTTTTTCAAAATACTTATCTAAAATAACTTGGCTAAGATCTTTTAAATCTTCTTCTAAATAGCTTCCTTTTCGGGCAATTGCTATGGCTTCTGTTGATATATCAGTTGCAAAGATTTGGATTTTATTATTTAAGTCATTTTTTTCTAATATCTCATACAAAATAATAGCTATAGTATAAGCTTCTTCACCTGTTGCACAACCTGAAACCCAAACTCTAATAGGCTCATTTTTTTCTTTTTTTAATAAAAGTTCTTCTACTGTTTTTTCTAATTCTATAAAAGCATCTTTATCTCTAAAAAAAGATGTAACAATCACCAATAACTCTTTATGTAATAGAAAAACCTCTTTTTCAGAATGTTCTAAATAATCAATGTAATCATTTAATTTATTTATTTTATTTAAAATCATTCTTCTTTTTATTCTTCTTTGAATTGTACTAGTTTTATAATCACTAAAATCTGTATTAGTTTTATCAAATAAAATACTATAAATTTTATTTAGTTGATTTGAATAATCTTCCTCTTTTTCTAAAATAAATGGATGTTCTAAAATATTTTGTAATTCTAAAGCAATATTATCAGCTGGTAAAATCAAATCAATATGCTTTGTATTTATAGCTGATTTTGGCATTTCAGGATGTATAGCTGTTGATTCTTCTTGGGCGATTGTAATACCACCTGCATTTTTTATAGCTTCAATTCCTTTTGAGCCATCATTTCCTGCTCCTGATAATATAATACCAATAGCTTTATCTTCTTTATTTTTTGCAAGTGAGATAAAAAATTTATCTATGGAAGGCGTAAAATAAGCATTCTTATCAGGAGTAACTAATTTAAAACAGTTTTTTTCTATGATTAAATCGTATTTAGGTGGACAAATATATATTCTATCTGATTTGATAATTTCATTGTTTTCTATCATAGATATAGGTATTGATGATACTCTTGATAAAATTTCTAAAAGTTCAGTAGTTTTTTTTGGATCTAAATGTTGTGTAATTACGTAAGTAAAATTATCTGATGATGATATTTTACTCAGTAAAGATTTTATAGGTTCTAATCCACCAGCACTAGCTCCTATGCCTACAATATTAAAAGTCTTATTTTCATTCATACAAAATTTCCTTATAAAACTATTTATATATTAAATACATAATAACATAATAAAATAAAATCACTAACACTTTATCCAATCATATTCTATTAAATCTTTTTCATATAATTTTATTTTACATTTAACTTTTTTTTGTATTTAAATAATATTGACTATTATTCATAAATATGATACAATTCTTAAAATTAGTTTAAAAAGGATTGATTATGACAATAGAAAATTCTCAAGTTAGCCTCTATTCTAAAACACAATTAAATTTTGTGCATTCACAAAGTACATCACTAGAACTTCATTATGGAGAAAAAAATAATACAAATGAAAGTGACATTTCAACTGTTTTAAATTTTCAAAAATCTTATTCAACCATGACACAAAATTCACGAGCTGTATATGATTATGAAGATAATTTAAGTTTGGAAGATCGTTTAAAAAAATTATTAATTGAAATATTACTTGGGCGACTTAACAAGGATAAATCAGATATAAAGATGTATCCAGATAAAAAGTCAAATGAGGTTAAAAATGACTTTTCATTTTTAAACCCTTATCAAAAGCAACAATCAAATAATAGTGAACTCAAAGCTATGGTCTTTAATACACAAGAACTGTATTACCAAAAACAAACAGTAGATTTTTCTTCTTCAGTAAAAATTAATACACCAAATCAATCATTTGAAATGAATATAAATCTCTCTTTTTCACAAGAATTTTATAAATCACAAAGTACTCAATTTATTCTTGGAGATAAAAGTTTTATTGACCCATTGGTGATTAATTATGATGAAAATGTTAATCCCTTTGATAATATCAGTAATTTACATTTTGCATTTGATTTAGACAATGATGGCACTACTGAAATGATTCCTCAACTCAAACAGGGCGCTGGTTTTTTAGTTTTGGATAAAAATGAAAACAGAAAAATTGATAATGGGAGTGAACTTTTTGGTCCAAGTACAAATAATGGTTTTGCTGAACTTGCCCAATATGATGAGGATAATAATAACTGGATAGATGAAAAAGATTCAGTTTTTGACAAGCTTAAAGTGTGGAGTATTGATGAAAACGGAAACTCATCTTTAGTCTCACTTATTGATAGAAATGTTGGTGCAATTTACTTAGGAGATGTACAAAGCGGTTTTAAATATCAAAGTGCAATTGATGAAACTACTGCAGTACAAAAAAGTAATGGTATTTTTGTAAAAGAAGATGGTTCTGGTTTAGGGGTTGTAAATTCAATTGATGTAGTTGTATAACTACATCAATGTATAAGATTTTTTCTATTTATTTTTAAAGTAATACTTAATATAAAAAAAATTAATGAAACAACTACAATAGTAGCTCCACTTGGCAATGAGATATAAAAAGAGGCAAAAAGACCTATAATCACTGCTAAAACTGCAAAAAATACTGCTAGAAAACAAGTTATAAAAAAACTCTTTTCAAATTGCATTGCTGAAATTACAGGCATTATCATTAAGGCACCTATTAATAATACACCAATTATTTTTATGGATAAACCAACAGTTATTGCCACAAGCGATACCAACATATAGTTTAAAAAAGCTACATTTATTCCAGATGCTTTTGCAACTTCTTCATCAAATGCCACAAAAAGTAGTTTTTGATAATAATTAGCAATAAAAAGTGCCGTAGCACTCCCAAATATTAAAATCGTATAAATATCTTCTTGGGAAACGGCAACAATTGAGCCAAAAAGGTAATCAAAAAGTGCCACATTAAAAGAGTGTGATAATGAGACAATAATAATTGCAAGGGCAAGTGAACCAGATAGAAATATTGATAAAATCGAATCCGAATAAATATTATGATTTTTTCTTAAATATTCTATTATTAGCGAAGCAAAAAGAGCCACAATAATTGCACTAAATGTAGTAGAGATTGAAAATAAAAAACCAAGTGCAACACCAAGTAAAGATATATGAGCTAAAGAATCAGAAAGCATAGAATATCTTCTAACCACCACAAAAGTACCCAAAGTTGGTGCTAAAATTGCTATAAAAATTCCTGCAATAAAAGCTCTTATCATAAATGAATATTCAAAAATTTCCATATAATTCCTTAGTGATGATGACAAATAATATTGCTATTGATGCCATAGATTTTACTCATTTGTTCATCGTTAAGTATTTCATTGGGTGTATGACATGACAAAAGTGTTTGGTTAATACATAAAACTCTTTTAATATCATTTACAATTACACCTAAATCGTGGGTTATAAAAAGTATTGTAATATTCTCTTGTTTATTTAATTTGTTCAATAATTCATAGAATTTAGCTTGTGAATGTGTATCAACACCTGTATTTGGTTCATCAAGAATAAGAATTTCTGGTTTGCTAATAAGTGCTCGAGCAATCATTACTCTTTGTCTTTGCCCTCCTGAAAGCTGTGAAATTCTTCTATTTTTTAAATCTGTAATTTCAAGTTTTTCCATAATATTTTGGATATGTAAACTCTCTTCTTTTGAAATCTTTGAAAATAGAGAACTTTTGTGGGCTAATCCTAAATTAATCACTTCTTGAACAGTAACTGGAAAATTATTATCTACTAAAGTGGCTCTTTGAGGTACATAACCAATTTTACGATATTGTTTAAATAATGATTGTTCATAATTAAATAGTTTTATATGTGCATTTGTGGCTTGAATCAATCCTAATAATATTTTTATCAAAGTGCTTTTGCCACCACCATTTGGACCAATGATGGCAGCATATTCACCTCTTAATATTTCAAAAGATATATTTTGTAAAACATCTTTATAAGTTAGATTTTTAACATCAATTATAATATCAGAGAATTTTATTGACAATTCATTGCACTTTTTAATTTGATTAAATTTGCTGACATAATATCAATGAAACCTATGTTTTTTGTGTTTTCTTCTTGTGTTATATTTTCAACTGGTCTTAGGGCATCAGTTTTTACATTTGCTTCTTGAGCAATTGTTTTAGCTGTTTTATCACTTGCGAATTCTTCAAAAAATACTGTGTTTATTTTTTCTGTTTTAACTATTTTTATAAGATCAGCAATTTGTTTTGCAGATGGTTTTTCATCAGGAGACATTCCAGAAATTGAATATTGAGTTATTCCATAATCATTAGCTAAATATCCAAATGCATCATGATTTACAACAACTTTTTTGTTTTTACAAGTTTTTAATACTTGATATTCTTTTTGTAAAGCTGTGATTTTTTCAAGATAAATTGAGGCATTTTTCTCATAAACTTCTTTATTTACAATGTCTTTTTCAATTAAAAGTGTTTCAATATTTTTTATCATTTTAATATAGTTATCAAAACTAAGCCAATAGTGTGGGTCATAAGTTTTTCCATCATCGAACTCTTTGTGAGTTGCTAGTTTCACATGTTTACTCATATCGTATGTTTTATTTTCAATATCCATTGATTTGATTATTTTTACACTCCAAGGCTCCATAACTTCACCACTTGTAATAAAAATATCACTTTTTGATAAAATTGCCATATCTTTTGGATTTGGTTCAAATTCATGTGGTTCTGTTCCAAACGGAATTAGATTATTAAGAGTTACATTATTTCCTCCAACTTCTTTTACTACGCTATATAATGGGTATATTGTTGTTGTAACAGTGATCTTTGCAAATAACATTGTTGATGCTAAGATACTTAATCCTAAAATTTTTTTTAACATAATTATTCCTTTTGCAACTAAGTTGCATTTATTTTTGAGAATAATACATCTTGTGATCTTAAATGCGACTTAGTTGCAAAATAAATATATTTTAAATGAATTGATTAGCATAGAGTGATTTATTGAGATTAATTGAGCTTTTATCCCAATTACTAATAACTTTAGTATCTTGGGATAATATTTTTAGGGCTATTTACTTGCGATTTCACTAATTTGTATTTGAGCTTGAGCATTTGTATAATTTGGAATATCATTAACTAATCTTTGAGCATGTGGTCCAAAGGCAGTTTGAAAAGCTTCTATTGAATCAAAAGTCATAAAAACCATAGCAATAAAAGCAGGAGCTTCATCAATAGAGGCTCCAACTAATCCGAAACTTACTTGAATATCTTTTATGGCATCACCTAATAATTGTGAAATTAAAGGAATATGTTTATTACAATAATACTCTTTATTAAATTTCACATCTGCTGAGTTTGGATACATTACACTTACATTTATCATGGTATTTTCCTTTTTATAAATCTTCGAAAAGTTTAAAATTAATAGTATAAATACTTAATTAAAAATAAGCTACTTACACCGTTTAGATTCTACTTTATTTATTTTAGTGATAGCTTAAAAAAATCTTTATGTTAGTTCTTTAATTTCAAGAAATCCCCATCAATTATAAGTAACTTTACCCCATCTTTTGTAACTGAACGATGTGAACTTAACTCATCTGAAACTATATATGACATGCCAACTTTTAGTATAGAACTCTCACCATTTTTCTGTTCATTTATAACTTCACCTTCTAAACAGTAAACTATATGTCCTTTTTCACACCAATGATTAGCTACATAATTTTCACTATATTGAACAACTCTTACTCTTAATCCATCAAATTGTAATGTTTGCCAATATGCAACTCCTGATTCACCTTTATGTTCAGTTTTTGGTATATTTGACCAATCTATAGTTTGAAAAGGTATATTTTTATTATTCATTAATTATCCTATTTTGGTTTTTTAAGAAGTATAAGTTAATTAAAAGTTTTAAACAATCCAAATATTGCTAAAAATTACGTAAAGTTAAATTCTTAATCTATTGTTTGCTAGAATCAATAAAACAAAAGGAAATATTTTGATAAAACAACTTGGTCTTTTTACACTATCATTAATATCTATCATAGCTGTTTATGTTTTTTTATTGGGAGAAAATAAAACTATTGAAATAATAAAAGATGATTATCTTTATCTTTTAAGTTTAATTCCAATGGGATTTATTTATTTATATTTTAGGCTTAAATTAAAAGATTATGAGTTAATTGATTTTAATAAAAATGCCAATCTGTCTTTTCGTACTTCTATTGTGATTTTTCTTGTTTTTGAAGTTATTGATTATATTCAAGAAGATGGATTTATTGGAATGATTTCACAATGGTTCTTTTATTGGGTTATGGGCTTAATCGCTTTGTTTTTGATAGAAATTATAAACTATCTTAAAAATTATGTATTAATAAAAAAGGCTATAAAATGAAAAAGTTTGATTTAATAATAATAGGAGCAGGAAGAGCTAGTAATTTAGCTGTTAGTGCTGGAAAAGCTGGAAAAAAAGTTGCAATAATTGAAAAATCTACTTTAGGTGGAACTTGCCCAAATAGAGGTTGCGTTCCTTCTAAACTTCTAATTGGTTATGCACATGTTGCAAATGCTATAAAAGAATCAAATAGACACTTTATAAACTCAACAATAAATAATATTGATATAGAAAAAATCTTCGCTGAAACAAATGAATATATCTCAAAAATTGATGGAAGATACAATAGTAGATTTAATGAAAATGTAGAAGTTTTCAAAGGTACAGGTTTTTTCGTTTCAGATAATATAATAAAAGTAAATGAACAAAAATTAACAGCTCCTAAAATTGTAATTGCAACAGGAACAAAACCTAAAAAACCTGAACATGAAAAAGCTTGGACTAGTGATGATATTTTTCCTTTAGAAGGTAAAATTCCAAAATCAATTACAATAGTGGGTTCTGGATTTATAGCTTGTGAATTAGCAGGCTTTTTCTCGGCTATTGGAATAGAAACAAAATTACTTGTACGAAGTCAAAATATTTTAGGAAATGAAGATGACGAAATAGCTTCAATCTTTAAAAAAGAGTTTAGTAAAAAAGTAGATATTGAGTTTGATACAAGTGCAATTGATGTTGAGTACAAAAATGAGCAATTTACTATGATTTTAGAAAATACAAATGGACAAAAGAAACAGCATAAAAGTGAAGCTTTACTTTATGCAATTGGAAGAGAATCAAATACATCAAGTCTAAAACTAGAAAATACTTCTATCGAAATAAATGAAAGAGGCTATATAAAAAGAGATATTTTCTTTGAAACAACAGCAAAAGGTGTTTATGTAGTTGGTGATGCAGCAGGAGTTTATATGCTTCAACACGCAGCTGCTTATGAAGTAAATCACGTAAGTAAAATTTTACTTGAAGAGTGTGAAGAACCTTTACATTTTAAATATATGCCCCATGCAGTTTTTACAGATCCTGAAATTGCAAGTGTAGGACTTACTGAACAAGAAGCTAAAAAATTAAATATTGAATATATCTCTACAACAACAAACTGGTTAGCAAGTGCAAAAGCAATGTCAACAAAACTGAAATATCCAGTTACAAAATTTATAGTTAATCCAAAAAATTATGAAATCTTAGGTTGTCATATGATTGGTCCTGAAAGTTCAACAATGATGCATCAAGTATTAGCTGTAATGCACATAAATAATGACATAAGGCATTTAAAAGAGATGTTATATATTCATCCAGCTATGAGTGAAGCAATACTTCCAGCAGCAGTTGAAAGTGTAAGAGCGATTGAAAAGTTTAGGGAATAATTAGAAATTTAACCTTTTTTAGCTCTTTAAAGTTATAATTCCCAAAAATTATTATTTTAAATAAAAGGTAGATAATGAATTCAAAATATAAAATCGTTGTTTTAATTGGTCTTTTGCTATTAATACTATCAGTATCGATAACATTTATTAATTATTTTGTTTCGTTAAATAGTACTGAAAAACATTTAAGAACTCAATCTTTACCTCTTTCTTTGGATAATATTTACACAGAAATACAAAAGCATATAATTGAACCATATTTAGTATCTTCTATGATGGCAAATGATACTTTTGTTCAAGATTGGTTATTAAGTGATGAGGCTAATAATCAAAAAATTCAAAAATATTTAGAAGCTGTAAAAAATAAATATTCTATGTTTACAACATTTTTAGTATCAGAAAAAACAGGTAATTATTATACTCAAGATGGATTACTTGAAAAAATTGAGAAAGAAAATCCAAATAACGCTTGGTATTTTAAATTTAAACATATACAAGAAAGCCATGAAATAAATTTAGATTTTAATAAAAATCTATCAAACTCTTTAATTATGTTTATTAATTATAAAATATTTGATAGTAATTATTCTTATCTTGGAGCAACAGGGGTTGCCATTAAAATCTCATATATTGATGATATGCTAAAAATGTTTAGACAAAAATATCATTTTAAAGTCTCTTTTTTAAATGAAAATGGTGATATTGTCTTATCTGAAAAAGATATTATGCCTGAGAGAAATATTGATGAATTACCCAATTTAAAAAAGTATAAAAGTGAAATTATTTCAAAAGAACCTTTAAATTTAGAGTATGAAATTAACAACAAAAAAGGCCTTTTAAATACAAAATATATACCTGAGTTAAATCTATATTTATTAGTTGAAGCAAATCTTGATGATTTTATTACTGATGTAAAAGATATATTTTTTATAAATCTATTTTTCTCTTTATTTATTTCTATAATTATTACAATTATCATAACTTACATGATAAAAAAATATAATAAAAAATTAGAATATTTAGCTGATATTGATTTATTAACAAATATAAATAACAGAAGAGTTTTTACCTTAAAATTAGAACACACTATGTTATTTCATCAACGACATGAACAATCAATGTCTTTACTTTTCCTTGATATTGATAATTTTAAAGATGTAAATGATAAATTTGGACATATTATTGGGGATAAAGTTCTTGTACGAATTGCAGATATATTAAAAACAAATATAAGAAAAAGCGATTTATTAGCAAGATGGGGTGGAGAAGAGTTTGTAATTGCTTATGTAAATAGTTCAATTGAAGATTCAATAGCTGTAACAGAAAAATTAAAAAGTTTAATTGAAGATGATTATATTTTGAAAAATTTAAATGAATCAATAATCACTGCAAGTTTTGGATTAACCATATTGAAAAAAGAAGACACTATGGATGATTTAGTAAATAGAGCAGATATGGCAATGTATGAATCAAAAAATAATGGTAAAAATAGAATATCAATTATAGATTAATTATTATTTCAATTAATTCATAATTAATTAATATTAAATGTATTATTATAAACAAACGTTTTTAAAGGATAAAAGATTTCGACTACTAAAGAAAATAAAAAAAATAATATTATACAAAATGCTTTAAAACTTTTTTCTCAAAAAGGTTTTTATAATACTACAATTCCAGACATTGCAAAAGCTATGAGTATGAGTGTTGGGAATATGTATAACTATTTCTCTTCAAAAGAAGAACTTGCAAAATTTGCAATAAAATACTCAACAAATATCTTAGCTGAAGAGCTCAAAGAGATAAATAATTTAGATATAAGTTCAAAAGAAAAAATATATTTATTTGTAGAAAAATATTTAGAAAATGTACAAAAATCTCCTGAAGTTATTGAATATTTTTTAAGAGTCTATTTATCAAATAGAGAAGTATTCAAACAAGGTTGTGAGGGTTTCTTATGCGTAGGAGAATTTGTAACAGAAGTTATGATTTTACTTGAAGAGGGTGCAAGTAAAAAAGAGTTTAGAGAACAAGAATTTTTTCCAGCATTTGCCATGATAATGGGTTCATTAGGTGGATTTGCATTTTTAAGTGGAGAAAATGTTTTAGATAAAGAATTGCTTTTTTATTCAGATTCTGTTTCTGAAAACATATATCGTGCTTTGAAGTATGATAACTAAAAAAAAAACAACAGTTGTCTGGTTTACTGCAATTACATGTAATGGAAATACCCACTCTTTATTGAGTGCAAACTCAAGCAGGTTTGAACTTTTTCTAAATAGTTTTGATTTTATATATCATCCAAGTTTAACCATTGATAAAACCCTTGAAGATATATTAAATCAAAATGAAAAAATTGATTTTTTGTTAATCGAGGGTTCTATCTCTTCAAATAAAGATATATTTTCAATTCATGAAGATTCAACTTTTAATCATTTAAATAAATTGGCTTCAAAATCAAATTATATTATTGCTGTGGGTTCATGTGCATCTTACGGTGGAGTTCATGCAAAATTTACGCAAAATAGAGATATTTGCGGTATTAATGAGGCTATAAATAAAGATATTTTAGAAAATTTAGAACACAAAATAGTAAATCTTACAGGATGTCCAGTTCATCCAGAATGGATTTTACAAACTCTTTTTACATTAAAAACTTGTGGTGAAATGGCTTTGGATGAAGTAGGGCGACCAAAGGAACTTTATAGTAACTTAGCCCATCATGGATGCACAAGAAATGAGTATTTTGAGTGGAAAATTGAGGGTGCATTTGGACAAAAAGAGGGCTGTTTATTTTACGATCAAGGTTGTCGAGGGCCAATGACTCATAGCTCTTGCAATAAAATATTATGGAATGATATTAGTTCAAAAACAAGAGTTGGAATGCCTTGTATTGGCTGTACTGAAATAGATTTTCCAAGAAATGATATGTTAGAAACTAAAAAAAATATAGGAATACCTTATGAAGTTCCTTTGGGAATTTCAAAAAGAGCATATTTAAGTATTAGTGGAGTTGCAAAAACTTTTAGAATAGACAGACTTCATAAAAAATTAATGGAATAAAAGTGAAAACAATAGACTTAGTAGAAAGAATCGAAGGTGAAGCAAAACTTCATTGCACATGGGAAAACAATAAAGTGAGCAATGCCAGAATTGATTTTTTAAACTTTAGAGGTTTTGAATATATTTTAGAAGGAAAATCACCTTTAGATGCTTTAGTTTATACCCCAAGAATTTGTGGAATTTGTGGACAAGCTCATTTAAAAGCAACCGTTGAAGCTTTGGAAAATATTTATGAAAATATAAATGAGAAATTACAAATTACGCAAAAAGCAAAACTTTTAAGAGAAATAGGTTTAAATATCGAGATAATAGATTCTCATATAAAATGGTTTTATATGTTTATTCTTCCTGATATTATAAAACTAGATACAAATGATTTAGGAATTTATGCTCCATTAAAAGGAACACGATGGATGCAAGCTCAAAAAGCTGCCAGTGAAACTATAAAAGCATTAGCAGTGATTGGTGGACAATGGCCACATACATCATATATGATTCCTGGTGGAGTTATGAGTGACCCTACTAAACTTGATTTAATTATGATGCAAAACTATCTTCAAACAGCAATTAGTTTCTTTGAAAATTCAATTAGTGGAGTTAGTTTAGAAAATTATTTAGCTTATGAGAGAGTTGATAATTTAGAAGATTTAAGTGCTGATTTAAAATATTTTAAAGATTTAGCATTTAAATACTCTTTAGATAAATATGGAAAATCATATAACAGATTTATAACTTTAGGGGAATCAAGTTTATTTAAAAGTGGAAGAATAAAACGAAAATTAGTTAATAAATTAGATTTTTCAAAAATAGTTGAAGATGATACTAATACTTTTTCTTTAAATAAAAATGATAATACTCAAGAAAAACATACTTGGTCAAAATCAGTATCTTATGATGAAATTTTTTTTGAAACAGGACCACTTTCTCGTGCAATTATCTCAAATAGAAAATTTATAAAAGAGATACACAAATCTTTTGATGATTCAGTTTTTTCAAGAGTAATGGCAAGAGTTGATGAAATTGCACATCTTTTAAATGAAACTAATAATTTAATCTCTCAAGTAGATATTTCAGAACTTTCATATGTAAAACCAAAATTCTCACTAAAAGATATTGAAAATGGTTCTGGAATGGCAGTTGTTGAAGCTTGTCGAGGCTCACTTTTACATAATATAACTATTGAAAAAGGATTGATAAAATCATATGATGTAATTACTCCAACTGTTTGGAATTTAGGTCCTGAAAATAAAACTCAAAAAGGAATTGCACAAAAAGCTATTATTGGTTCTTCAAGCATCGAAATAGCAAAAATAGTCTTACGAAGCTTTGATGTTTGCTCTGTTTGTACTACTCACTAATGAACATTTATTCGTAAAATAAGTGTATATTTGTAACAATTTGAAAAAAAATTAAAATTAAAATTTTCTTATACACTTTTCGAACTAAAATAATGTAAATACCATAAAATCATATAAGCTGAAAAATAAAATAATATAAATACCAACAATGCTAGTTTAATGCTATTTTTCACGTAATTTAATTAAGAAAAGAATAAGTCTGATACAGATATTTTACATATAGTAAATGAACATTCATTTTTTAAGGAGTACGAGGTATGATTGATTCGCAAGAAATGGTAAAAAAAGTTTTTACCCAAAAATCAGGAAAAGTTGAAACAAACAAAGGTGAAGAATATTACAACTCTTTATTTGAAAAAGTAAAAAGTCGTTTATCAATATTAAAAGCGCAACCTGCACTTAAAGATATTGATTTAATGGATGTAATAGAATCTGAAGGTGTAAATAGAAGAGATTTTATGAAGTGGGTTAGTGCTACAACTGCTACACTTATGTTACCTCCTATGTTTGCTCCACTTGTAGCAGAAGCTACTGAACTTATGAATAGAGTTCCAGTTATTTGGATTGAATTACAAGATTGTGCTGGAAATTCTGAAGCACTTTTAAGAAGTTCAGCTCCAACTGTTGATGATTTATTATTTGATGTATTAAGTTTGGAATATCATGAAACTTTACAAGCCTGTGCTGGTTTTGATGCTGATAAACAACTTGAAGAAGCAGTTGAACATTTCAAAGGTAAATATTTATTATTTGTTGAGGGTGCAATTCCAATGGCTATGAATGGTCAATATGGAACAATTGGTGCTATGGGTGAAACTTTCCATGATCACTTAATTAGAATGTCAAAAGATGCAGCTGCTATTGTTGCTGTTGGTACATGTGCAACATTTGGAGGAATTCCAGCAGCTGCTCCAAATCCAACAGGTGCAGTTGGTGTTATGGATATTGTAAAAGGTAAACCAATTATCAATATTCCAGCCTGTCCTGCAAATCCTGCAAATATGGTGGGGGTTGTTTTACATTATGTATTAACTGGTCAAATTCCAGAACTTGATTCACTTTTAAGACCAAAATTCGCATTTGGATATAGAATCCATGATAACTGTGAAAGAAGAGCTCACTTTGATGCTGGTGAGTTTGTTGAAGAGTGGGGAGATGAAGGTGCTAAAAACAATTTCTGTTTATATAAAATGGGTTGTAAAGGTCCAATGACATTTAATAACTGTTCAATTATTAGATATAACGAGGGTACAAACTGGCCTATTGGTGTAGGACGAGGATGTATAGGATGTAGTGAGCCACAATTTTGGGATAAATATGCTTATGAAAGACCAATGGCAGATGCAAAAATCAAAGCACCAACTGGTGGAGTTGAAAAAACTGTAGATGAGTTTGGTTTAGGATTATTAACAGCAACAGCTATTGGTATTGGAGTTCATGCAGTGGCATCAGCAGTTGCAGGAAAAAAATCAAATGAAGGGGAAGAAAAATAATGGCAAACAAACACTTAGTAATAGATCCAATTACAAGAATTGAAGGACATCTTAGAATCGAAGCAATTATTGATGAAAATAATGTTGTAGTTGATGCTTTTTCATCTTCAACAATGTTTAGAGGAATTGAAGAGATTTTAAAAGGAAGAGACCCAAGAGATTGTGGTTTATTAGCAATGAGAATTTGTGGAGTTTGTACAGGAACTCACTATCAAAGAAGTATTGAAGCTGTTGAACATGCCTTTAAAATTACTATTCCAAAAAATGCAAGATTAGTAAGAAATCTTATTCAAGGTGCTTTATATTTACATGACCATATTGTTCACTTCTATCACTTACACGCACTTGACTGGGTTGATATTACAGAAGCTTTAAAAGCAGATCCAAAAGCAACGGTAGCTGAAGCTCAAAAATGGGCAGGTGTTTCAGGACACAGACCATGGAATGCTAGCGAAGATGTATACGCAGCTGTTCAAGAAAGAGTTACAAAATATGTAAAACAAGGAAGATTAGGAATCTTTGGAAATGCATATTGGGGAAGTAAAGGATTTAAACTTACTCCTGAACAAAATTTAATAGGTTTATCTCACTATTTAGATGCTTTAGAATTACAAAGAGAATTAGCAAAAATGATGGCTATTTTTGGTGGTAAAAACCCACATCCACAATCTTTTGTTGTTGGTGGAGTAACTTGTGTTCAAGATATTAAAAATCCAGCAAGAATTGCAGAATTTAAACAAATTCTAAAAAGAGCTCAAAAATTTGCAAAAGAAGCATATTTACCAGATGTTTATATGGCTGGAACTATGTATGCAGGCGAAGCTCTTGAAGGAATTGGTGGTGGTTTAGGAAACTATATGTGTTATGGTGACTTTAGACTTGATGATACACCATTTTATGAAGCATCAAAACTATTCCCATCAGGAATTGTAAAAAACAGAGATTTATCAAAAGTATTTGATATTGATCAAACAAAAATTACAGAAGATGTTACTCATGCTTGGTATGAAGGTAATACAAATTTACATCCATTTGAGGGTGTTACAAAACCTGCATATACTGGTTTTGGTAAAAAAGAAGACAATATTGCATACCTTGACACAAACAATAAATATTCTTGGATTAAATCACCATTATATGATGATGAAAGAATGGAAGTTGGACCACTAGCTAGAATGATAGTTGGGGTTGCACGTGGTGATGAAAGAATTTCTAAATATGTAACAACATTCTTAAAAAATGGAAACTTACCAACAACTGTATTATTCTCAACAGTTGGAAGAACTGCTGCACGTGCAATTGAGACAGAACTTATGGCTGATGTTATGATGGAATGGATTGATGAATTAGCTTCAAATGTAGCTCATGGAGATTTATCTACATGGACTGAATTTAACTTTGATACAGTTTCAAAAGATGCTCAAGGGTATGGAATGGCTGAAGCTCCAAGGGGTGGTTTAGGTCATTGGATTAAAATCAAAGATGGGAAAGTAGCAAATTATCAAGCAGTTGTTCCATCAACTTGGAATGCAGCTCCAAGAGATTATAAAGGAAGAATGGGTGCTTATGAATCATCATTAATTGGCACAAAAGTAGCAAATGTGGATCAACCCCTTGAGATTTTAAGAACAATCCATAGTTTTGACCCATGTATTGCTTGTGCTGTTCATATTGTTGATACAAAAGGTAAAGAATTAGGTGTTTATAAAGTAGATCCAATTGGAGGAACAAGCCGTGCCTAACATTAAAGAGGTTAAAAGAATGACAGGAACTATGAGAATCATACATTGGCTAAATGCTATTTGTATGGTAGTTGCTGTTATAACCGGTTTATATATAGGTCACCCTTATTACCAAACATTTATAGCAGATCCAGCAGTGGATAAGTATGTAATGGCTTGGAATAGATGGGGGCATTTAATAGTTGCAATTATTTTTGATGTAACTGCTGTATTAATAGGTTATTTATATTTCTTTTCAAGATTTGAAAAACCATATAAAAAACTAATTCCTACGGGAAAAAATATAAAAGAATTCTTTGAAGTATTTTTAAATCTAATTACTTTTAACAGAAGAAAAAACTTTGATTCATCACATAGTGATAGTTATAATATTGTATTTTTTACAATTTTTCACTTATTACTAATATTTATGTTATTTACAGGACTTCAACTTTATGTTCAAGGACTAGCTTCAGGTATTAGTTCAATTGGAACTTGGTGGCCTTGGATGCTTCATTTAACAACGGATTGGACATTAATTGCATTTGGTGGAAATATGGGTGTTAGAATTGCTCATCATACATCAATGTATTTAATTCTAGTTTGGGTAATGTGTCATATTTATTATCAAATCTGGAGAACAATCTTCTGGAAAGAGGGTGATATCGCTATTGTTATTGGTGGTAGTAAATTTGTAAGAGAAGAAGAAAAAAAATAGAGTAAAGCAGGGGCGAAAGCCCCTTTTCATTTAAAGGTGTAATTTATGAAAAAAAGAAATATTGTAATTGGTGTTGGAAATATGCTTTTCAAAGATGAAGGTATAGGTATTTATGCAAGTGAATATATTAAACAAAATTATGAGTTTGATGATAAAGATTTAGAGATAATTGACGGTGGGACATTAGGGTTTAAACTAATGGCATATTTTCAAGAGTATGACAATGTTATTATTTTAGATACTGTGTCTATTGAAGATGAGGTTGGAGGAATTTATAGACTTCCATCTGATGTACTTTTAGGACTAGGAACATATAGAAAAACAGCCCATGAAGTTGAAATCGTTGAAATGTTAGAGATAGTATCTGTTTTAGATTCCCATGCAAATGTAACAATTATTGGAATAATTCCAAAGGATATTGAAACTGTTCAAATTGGACTGACAATAGAGATGGAAGATAAATTTGAAGAATTTATTTCAAATGGTTTAAAAGAGATAGAATCTTTAGGAATAAAAGCTACAAAAGTTAATAATATTGTACTTAGTGATGTTGTAAAAAGCATGATAGGCAGTTACAATGGTGAGCATTTAACAAGAATTCCAAATGAAGAAGATTTCACACATGCAATTAATTTATAAAATAGAATTTAATACTACAAATTTATATTTTAAACACATTATTGAGAGTTTGATAAAAGAGGCTAATATAAATGCTTCTTGCAAACAATATAATGCTTTTATACTTATTATTGTAGAAGCTCTTGCTCAAGAGATAGAAGATTTTTTTGCTTTATTAGAAAATAAATTGCCACTTAGTATTTTTATAGGAAACTCATATGTTGTTGAAACTTATGATGAAACTTTAGTTGAAATAGAAGATTTTGAGATAAAACAAAATCTATCTCTTTTAACAAATGACGCAATTAGAAAAATTATTTTAGAAAATAATATAGATTTCTCAAACGATATTTTAAAAATTGTAAAAGGTGGAATTTCAAGATTTGAAACACGTAATGGATTAAAAGACTATTTTTTGCCAAATAAAGATATAAGAGAAAATTTCGAAAATAAAGGTTTTGAAGTTAAACTTTTAATTACTGATATTTCAAAAGTTGAAGAAATTTTTGATATAAATATGAAAGATTATCAACTTCTTTGCTCAATAGAGCGACCTTTAGTAAAACTAAAATTTAAAATACTAAAAAATTCTGATAAAGAGTTTTCATCTACAAATTTTATTTATGCAAAAATTCCTGATGATAAAGAAGTAGTTTTATTTGCAAAAGCTTTAAAAGAGTATGGAATAAATCATGTTTTATATGTAAATGATGAAGTTTATCAAGATGGATTAAAAATCACATATTTTAAAGAGCAAAATCTAATAATTCATGGAGATAAAGGTTTATTTCCAAAATATGATTTTATTGCAAATAAAAAATTTAACTCTTCAAAAGATTATTTTGATGAAAATGGTGGAGTTTTTAAAGCAATACTTGCCCAAAGTGCAAAAAGATTAATTTCTTCTGTTGGAGTTTATTTTTCTCAAAATTCTCATAAAAGTTCAATTTCTGTGAATATCCCAACAAAGGGAATAAAAGATATTATCTCTATTCCAAATATTCACAATAGTATAAAAAACTGCTTTGAAGAGATTTCAGATATTGATGAACATTGTGCAAGACTTATTGCAAATTATTCAAAAAAATTTCCAATGGTTTTAGAAGGTGAAGTTGCACAAAATACAAATGGTTTTGAATCAATCATAAATATGTGTGCAAAAGTTTTAGGGATAAATAGTGCAAAAGAGTTTGAAGATATAGCATTAGATACAAATTTATCAAGTGGTATTCAAATTGATATGAAACTTGTAAGTTTAGATGGAGTAAACTATTTAGACTATAGAAGAACGGTTCAATCAATAATGGCATATAAAATGGCTGATGTTGATAATATAACTTTGATTTACTCTTTTTATGAAAGTTTGAGCGAATTTATTTGTAATTATGTAAATGAAATTGCAACAGATATAAAAGCAAATGATGTTGTTTTATGTGGAAATATGTTTGCAAATTCAATTTTATTATCTAAAACAAATAAAACTCTTAGTAAAACTTATAATATCATTTTGCCAAAAGAGTATCCACTAGATTATTAAAAGAACCAAGTAAACTATATAATCTAAAAAAGGATTAATATAGTGTACAAACAAGTCTATTTTATTAGCCAAGAAAAAGATAAAAAAATTCTTGATGAGATATTTGATTATATAAAAGAAAAATATAAAAGTGAAATATCAACTTTTTCAATAGATAAGATATTTGATGATAAAAAAAATAAAGATATATTATTTCTTTTATATTTAGGTGATGAGGAAATTAAAACATTTTTTCAAAATCACCTAAATAAAACTATATCAATATCTATTCTTCCCCACGAAAAATCTTTAAATGCAATAAAAAATTATAGTATTTCAAAAGATATTAAAGATGCTATTGATGATGCATTTAATCCTGAGCTTTTAAGTAAAATAGATTTATTAAAATGTAATGATTATCTCAGTTTTAATCGTATTTCAATTGGCGATATGCACGGAATGAATAATTATGATTATAATGAAAATAGCAGATTTAGAAAAATTAAGATCTTTTTTAATAATCTTAAAAATATAAAATTCAAAAGTTATACTTTAACCACCTCTAAAGATCAAACTGTACAAACAGCAGCATCAGGAATTACTGTACTTGAACACTTAAGTTTAGCCACTCAAGAATCAGCAATAAGAGATGAATTATCTATTCATGATGGAAAATTAAATGCTTACATTTTAGCTCCAACTTCTTTGATTTCTTATGTATGGTATTTATTAGCAATCTTTTTTTATCAAAAAGTTTCTTTAATGTCACTGCCAAAAAGTTTAGGATTTATCAAAGCTTCAAAACTAACTGTCTCTTCAAGTGAAATACTGGATTATCAAATTGATAATAGTGATTTACATCAATCTAAAACTATTGAACTTGAAGTACTACAAGATTGTATAAATTTACATTTAGGAAGAGATTTATTAGAAATTGTAAAAAATGATGAAAAACATATAGAAGAAAAAGATGTAATAAAATTAAATTCTTTGCCAAAAGCTGAGATAAGTAGTATTTTAATTGAGGGAAAATTACCACTATTTAAAAAAGCAACAGATGAGGATTTTAAAGATTTATTAAGTAATTTAAAAGATAACGCAAAATTTTCTTATATCTTTGCTACTTTAATGATTTTAAGTACTTTATTAGCTACAACTGGACTTTTTGCTAATTCTACACCTGTTATTATTGGAGCTATGATATTAGCACCTTTAATGGCTCCTATTATCTCTTTATCAATGGGTGTGATAAGAGCAGATAAATTTCTATTGTTTCAAAGTGTAAGAACAATGCTTTTTGGTATTTCTTTAGCTTTATTATTTTCTAGTATATATACTTTATTTATACCTTTAGAGCAAATAACTGTAGAGATGCAAGGACGATTAAATCCTAATTTATTGGATTTAATGGTTGCTATATTTTCTGGAATGGCTGGGGCATATGCATATTCAAAAGAAGAAGTTGCAAAATCTCTTGCAGGTGTTGCAATTGCAGTTGCATTAGTTCCACCTTTGAGTGTAATAGGAATTGGAATTGGAATTAGAAATATTGATGTAATTTATGGTTCTTTTTTACTTTTTGCAACAAATTTAGTTGGAATAACTCTAAGTGCAGCTTTAACTTTTATTGTTTTAGGTTTTGCACCTGTGAAAAAAGCTAAAAAAGGTTTACTTTATACTTTTGTTTTAATGGTGATAATTAGCATACCTTTATTTTTATCATTTATGAAAGTAGTTGATAAATATGAATATTTCAATAAATTAAATAGTGTTAAATCTATAGTATTAGAAGATAAAAAAGTAGAACTAAAAATACAATTAATACAAAATAAAAAAGATAAAATACTTGTAAATATTGAGCTTATTTCAGATAAATATCTATTATTTGATGATTATCTAATCATCAAAAATAAGTTACAAGAAACAGTTGATAAACAAATAGTTTTAAAAATAACACCAGTAATAAAAATAGATTAATTTGATATTATTTTTAAATAGTTTGTAATAGTATATAAAAATAAAAAGGAGACAAAATGAATACAACTTCTGAAGAAGAACATCTAAAAAAAGCCTTAAAACAACAACAAAATGAGATAAATGACCATACGATTTACAAAACATTAGTATCTTATCAAAGTGATGAAACCAATAAAAAAATCTTTGAAAAAATAGCTAAAGAGGAAAAATCTCATTATGACTTTTGGGTTAAAATAACAAAAAAAGAGATAGCACCTCAAAGATTTGTAGTTTTATGGTTTATCTTCCTTGTGAAAGTTTTTGGAACTTCTTTTGCTTTAAAAACATTGGAAAAAAGAGAGGCAGGAGCGGAAGAATATTATAAAGAACTTTTTGAAATATATCCAGAATCAAGAAAAATTTATAAACAAGAAACGGAACATGAGTTCGAACTTATTGATATGTTAAATGATAAAAAACTTTTATACGCAGGTGCAATAGTTTTAGGAATGAATGATGCTTTGGTTGAATTAACAGGAACCTTAAGTGGTATTGCTTTGGCTTTTGATAAGAGTTTAACAGTTGGATTAACAGGTCTTATTATGGGAATTGCAGCATCTTTATCAATGGCTGGATCAGCGTATTTTGAAGCAAAAGAGAATCCAAGTGATGATATAAATCCTTTGATTTATTCACTTTATACAGGAGTATCATATATATTAACAACAACTATTTTAGTTGCTCCATTTTTTATATTTGAAACAATGGCATATTCTTTGATTATGATGTTTATAAGTGCCTTTTTAGCCATCATCTCTTATAACTTTTATATAAGTATAGCAAAGGATTTAAGTTTCTCAAAAAGAGTTATTCAAATGTCAGCAATTACTTTTGGAGTTGCTCTTATTTCATTTGGAATAGGTTATCTTGTGAAGTTTTATTTTGGAATAGAGATATAAAAGTTTTAACTTTTTTGTTAAATGAACTACTTATTTTGTAGTTCATTTATTAATTTATTAGTATTTTTTATGCTTACAACTATTGTTGCTAAAAGTAAAATAAAAGCTAAAATTATGCTTACAGTTACAGCCATGCTTGATGAAATTTGCATCATATTTCTACTAGGTTTTTGTTCTTTATTAGAATTTTCTTTAGTTTTGATTTTTTCTACATCTTTAAATCCCTCTTTTGGAGGAATCCCATCTTTTACAATTTCATCACCATCACTTTCATCTATTAGACTAATTTGATAGGGAATTTTTGGAATATCAAATGTTATTGCATTGTTACTTGAAAATCTTTTTTCAAATAATACTTCATTTGATATAGTAGATTTTAATTGTAGTAATGCTCCTGTTATGTCTTCTCCTGTATTAAATTTTCCATTTACCGTTATTGTATTATTTTTATTATCTGTTATATTCATTATTAATTCATGACCAAAAAGATATATTGGAACTAATATTAAAAATATAATTTTTAAAGATTTTTTCATTTTTCATTTTCCTTTTTTGAATTATTAAATAGTTTAAAATTATCTCTACTTTGTGGCAATTTCTTTCCTATGAAAATAAGTAATAGTCCAAACAAAATTAAAGATATATCAACTCCTAAAATATTTGGCATTAATGTCATTGGATTTAAATTTAAAATTATAAAATGCAGAAATACAGATGATATAAATAAAACTCCAGCACTTAAAAAGAACTCTTTTGAAGCTTGATAAGAATTAATTCTATAAAATGACCAAAATAGGGTAAATAACCAAACATTATAAAAAATTCCTTGTTGCCATAAAACTCTATCTTCTAAATTAAAAGGTAAAAGCCATTGTAGTACAAAAAGCATTGCAGTTGCAGGTATTACTCCTATCATTGAGGCAAGTGATAATTTCCCCATCCAGTGATAAAAAGTAATTTTCCCCTCAAATTTTTTTGCTTTCTTTTCAAGCCATAACATAACTCCAAATCCAATAGCAACTCCACAAAGTGCCATTATTAAAGCTACAAGTATTCTTGAAAAAATATCAATTCCAAATAAAAAGTGTAAGAAAAATAGTGTTTCTGCTACAAAAACTGGCCAAACGTTATTTAATACAGTTTTATTTTCAATTAAATCACCCGTATGAATATTTAATGCAACATAAGGAATATTAAAAATTCCTCCATTTAAAAATGGTTTATATGGGTTATATCCTATAAATTCAGCCCTTGCAGTTTCATCATTCCAATTTATTACTTTTATTTGTTTAAAAGTAAGTTGAGGATTTATTTCTTGGGCTTTTATTAATAACTGTGATAAAGGTAACATTGAAGCTGTAATATTTTGTTTTTTTATTGCTTTATTTTGAGGGAAAAGTACACTTCCTACAACACCATCAATTGAATTTTTTTCATTTTTAGTTAAAATTTTTGACATAGGTCCTGCACTCACAAGTCCAACATTCATAACAGCACCAGATAATGTTATTAGTAAAAATGGAATAAAAAGCCATGTAAAAACTTTTACATGAATAGTTGAAAATAGGGCTTGTTGATTTTTTGCTTTATATCTAAATTTAAAAATATAAATTAGCATTAATCCAGTTATTACTAAAAGCATGGTTCCTACTGCCACAAAACCAAAAGATAACCTTCCAATTAATTTTAAAGGTTGCCCATAATGAAGTTCATTTAAAAAAGCAGCTAAATTTGTAACATTTTTATCTTCATCATCTATTCTTTCACTTGTGATTGGATTAAAAACCACTGGTTTTACAAATCTATTTGAAATACTTATTGCAGAATCCCCAATTCGTCCGGGTAAATTTATTAAAAGATTATCTTTTGGGAAATCTGGATTTTTTAAAACTTCATTAATCATGTTGTTATAATCAATTTTTGTAATATCTGATTTTTCTATATATCTTGATGGTTTTTCCCAAGTCTGAATATATGGTAAAAATATTGCAAAAACTCCAAAAAATATTGCAATATACATAATCAAAGAAAATGTTATACCAGCTGCAACATGCAGTCTAAAAAGTCTTTGTTTAAATAGTTTAGATTTTGATTCTTCCACCTATTTTCCTTAGTATAAAATATAAAGTGCTATTGTAAAAATAATAGTAGGTACTAGAAATTTTATTAATGCATCAAATTTTGTGTATGATAAAGCTATCCAAGTAGCAGCAACTGCCCAAGCAAAGGTATTAAACATAATTGAGATAATTGCTGATTCTTTGATTTCTAAAGGTATTATAAAAGCAACTAAAGTCATAGTTAAATATGAAAGAACCAAACCACCAAAAATGGCAGTTATTGTTCTAAATAGTCCTATTTCTTTTCCTTTTTCTTCAGGTGTAGATAAATAAGTATATATTTTTTTTATCATTTTTTATTCTTTAAAACATATAACTTACTGTTGCAAGAACAGTTCGTGGAGTTCCTGTATTTACTCTTACTGTACTTGCTGATTGTACATACACTTCATCAGTTAGATTTTGAATACTTAAATTAGTTCTCCAATGACCTTTTTTATAACCTACCATTGCACTATAAATTATGTCAGAATCAAGTTTTATAGTATTTGCAGTATTAACATATCTCTCTCCTAAATATTTAGCTCCTGCACCTACGTAAGTATTTGGTAATTTAAATGCTGAAAGATAATAAGTTGTAAAAAGATTTGCTGTGTGTGTTGGTACACCTGTTAATTCTTTATTGTTATTGTCTTTATCTTTTGTTTCTGCATAACCATATGATGCAATAACAGACCAATTTGATGTTATATCTCCACTTAAATCCATTTCAAAACCTTGACTCTCTTGTTTCCCACTTGCAAGATAAGATAAAGGATTATCAGGATCTGTCAAAGCGATATTTTCTTTTTCTATTTTAAATAAGGCTGAGGTTAAATCAAATTTATCATCAAATAGTTTTTGCTTAATTCCAAGTTCAATACCTTTACCTGTTTCTGGGTCTAAAATTTTACCATTCACATCTGTTGAAGTATTTGGAGTAAATGATTCTGAGTAGTTTGTATAAAGTGAAGTTTCTGGAGTAATTTTGTAAACTAGACCAAAAGATGGAGTTACAGCACTACTTTTTTCACTTGAATCTGGCTTAACTTGACTATATCTTGCCGCTGCACTTAAAACTAGATTATCAGTTAAATCAATATAGTCTTGAATAAAAGTTCCCCATTTTTCAGTTGCAATTTTTTTGCCACTATTTCCATAAGTGATTGCATTTGGATGATCAGCTAAAGTTGTAAGTGTTTCATATACTGGATTTGATAAATTTAAAGTATAAATTTTTGATCTATCCATATATCCAGTAAAAGTATTATATGATTTATTACCATCTAGGCCAATACTAATTCTATTTTTTAAATTAAAAATATCTACTTCTTTGTTTAAAGTATATTGTAAAGCATGTTCTTCATAATCATTTCTTTGTGTTGCAAAAAATCTACTAATAGTATTATTAGTTTGATTATATGATAAAGGAATATGTACAGTTGGATTATCTATCGTATAATCAACATATCTATATCTAAAATTTGAATTCCAAGTATCAAAAGTACTATCTATATCAAAACCAGCTATTTTTTGAGTTTTCTTTAATTCTTCATCAGGATGAGTATATACTGTTTCAATTGGTGCGGCTAAAGTACCATCATTTTTTAAGTAAGCACCAAATTCTGATGGTTTAGTTTCATCTAAATATTCAGTAAAAAAAGTTATGGTATGGTTATCATTTATATCTTTTGCGATAGATGGTGAAATAAATACTCTATTTGTATTTTTATTATAATCTTTATATCCCTCATCATATTTAAATGTTGATACTAATCTATATCTTAAAGATTTATCTTCATTTAAAGCTCCTCCTAAATCTATTTTAGGACTATAAGAATTATTTGAAGTAACTTCCAGTTCAATTTGAGCGTGAGATTCTTTTTGTGGTTTTTTCTTTACAAGATTTATTATTCCTCCTGGACTAGATTGTCCATATTGTAAAGAATCAGGACCTTTTAAAATTTCGACACTTTCTAAATTATAAATTTCAGCATCTGAAACAGAATTTGAAAAACTCAACCCATCTCTTAAAATAGGAACTCCTGAAAAACCCCTAATAGAAAAAATATTTTCTCTTCCTTGTTTATTTCCTTGATAAGCTACATTAGATGACATGGTAATTATATCTTCTAAGCTTTGTGCTTGTGAATCTTGAATAAAATTTTTGTTAAAAACTTGTATAGATTTTGCAGTATCTTCTATATCTATGTTTGTTCTATTTATATTTACCTTTCCTTCATTTTGATAGTTTGAATAGGCTTCTTCACTAACGGTAATGTTATCTAATAAAGTTGTTTCTATATTTTCTTGTGCGAAAAGTTGAGAACCAGTCAATAAAATTACAGAAAGATTGATAGATAGATTTCTTTTTAAAGAATAAATTTTCATTTATATACTCCCTTGTGTATTAATCATGGAATAGTACTTAAAATGATAGTAACTATCAATATCTAAAAATCAAAAAGAGGAAAATAATAACTAAAATAGGGAAAAATTAAAAATTATGGAGTTGTTTTTTATATAGACTAGGGCTAATTCCAAAATAATCAAAGAAAAGTTTACTGAAATGTCCAGTATGTTTATATCCAACTTTCAAAGCAACTTCTTTAACACTGAGATTTTCTTTTAAAAATTGTTTTGCAACTTCTAATCGTCTTTTTTGAAGCATTTCTAAAATAGTCATTCCATAATATTCTTTAAAATCTTTTTTTAGATAACACTCATTTATGGCAGATTTATAAGCAATTTCTTTTATTGAAAGGTTTGTATTATATTCTTGCATAATAATTTCTTTTGCTCTTTCTATGCTAGACATTCTATTTTTATCTAAATTATTAAATATCAAATTATTTAAATTATTAGATATTTTTTCAATTGTATGGTGAATTAAATCTGTAGTTTTTGACTCTAAATAAATATTTTTTAATATATCTTCATAAGAATTATCATTTTTAAAATAATCCAATAATTCAAATTGTTGAGAATCTATATTTTTATCTTGAATAATATGGTAATCATCTTTAAATGTTTTTTTCATAAGTTTTTCAATATTTTTTATTGGATGAGCTAATTTTAAAAAAAGTTCTTCTTTCATTCCAATTGTCAAAGTTTTATAAATTTTCCCTTTCTCTAAAGGAGTCTCTGAGTAAAATTTATCAGAAGCAAGACCTAAAAGAAAATGATTTTTTTTAAAAAAATATGTATCTTCATTTTTAAATGAAAAAGTTAGATTTTCTCCTAAATTAAAAATAAAAACGGCTCCTGAAACATCACTTTGTTCAATAAGTAAGATATTTTTTTTTGGTATAAAATTTCTGATAGAAACAGCTATTCCATTTCCCATATCATACCAAATAGAAATACCATTTCCTAAATCTTCTTTTATTGTTCCAATATAAATTTCCCTAGAAAATGGATTTGATATTTTTTTTGATATTTGAATTAAATCTGTGTAGTTTATCTTTTGTATTTTAGTCATGTACGGATTGTACAAAGATTACTATTTAAAGATATTTAAAAAAAATTTATATATTTTATGAAAATATGAATAATTATTCATTTGGTAAAGAAAATTTAACCTAAATGAGTATAGAATACATTAAATAGAATATGAATACTTATTCATTATATAAAAAGTATTTTATCTATCTTGTAATATATAATTAAATTTATTGAAAAGTCGAGATGAAAATCTCATATTTTGTTTAAAAATGAAAAGAGGGAAAAATGAATATTTTAATTTTAGGAATAGGAAATATTTTATTTCAAGACGAGGGAATAGGGGCACATTTTATTCATTATTTAGATGAAAAGTATGACTTTATATCACAAAAAAATAGTGTGAGTTTGATTGATGGTGGAACTTTAGCCCAACGATTGATACCTGAGATTGTAAAATATGATGAACTTATAGTGATAGATTGTATTGATGCTGATAATTCAAAAGCTGGAGATGTATACTTTTTTGATTATAGAAAAGCACCCTCATATATAAACTGGCAAGGAAGCGCTCACGAAATTGAAATGCTTCAAACACTAAATATGATTGATATGAATAAAGATTTACCCCAAACACAAGTTTTAGGAGTAATTCCAAAACGAATAGGTGATGATACTACATTTGAATTAAGTGATGAGATTATAAAAGCTGTAAAAGTAATGGAAGATTTAATTGTTAAATATCTTTTAACATTAGATGTTCAAATGAAAATTATAAATAAAAATACAACAATAGAAGAGATTTCATTAATCTCTTTTAAAAGAGAGATAAAAAATGGTCCTAAAATTTGAATTTACCTATAAATCAAAAGATAAAACATTAGCTAAGTTTTTAGATTTTGCTTCAAAACAGTTTGATTGTAGTTACAAAATCTTACAAGAGGGTGATTTTTTATATTTATATGTAGAATCATCCCAAGAGATATTAACTTCTTTTTCTGATAATTTGTCTTTATATCTTCCAATGTCAATCTACTTTTATGGTTTAAAAGTAGAAGTAATTGATTCTCTTCCTTTAGCAAACTCAATCACTTTAGCACAAGATAAACATATATCTTTTTGTCCAGAGTGTTTAAAAAAAGTAGAAGATGAAAAAAATAAAGATTACTACAATGCTTTTAAATCTTGTGATATTTGTAGTGGTTTTGAAGAGGCAGAATTTATTTTTGAAGATGAAGTAATAGAATCAAATAAACCATTATTTGAAAAAATAGCTTTATTAATAAGCGAAAATAAAAAGATAAAAATAAAAACCTTGAGTGGAATATTTGTTTTCTCAAAATTAGAAAATATAGATAAAAGCTCAAAATTATTAGTTACAAATCTTGAAAATATTAGTTCTTTAATTGTCGAAAATAAAACAGAAATCATAGCTTTAGCAAGTATAGAAAAACCCTTCATTGATTTTAAAATTAATGAAATTTATAAACAAAAAAACAGTGTAAAAAAAGATAAAATTAGTATCAGATTTGCAAATGATTTAACTTTATTATTGCTTTCTAAAGAGTTAGAAAAATATAATATTGATTTTCTTAATATTGAAGAAAATACAGAATTTGACTATTTTTTAGATGTAAAAAGTAAAAAAGATATTTATATAGATATTCCTAAAATTAAATGTTTTGAGAATAAAAAATTAGTTCTAGAATCAAACTCATATCCTAAAAAATTAGATGCAGTTTTTGAAAAATTTCAAGAAAAAAATAAAGCACAATTTATGAGTGTTTTATGGGAGAATAGACTTTTTAGTGAATCAATATTAAACTTTTATATAAGTAGTAAAAATAGTGATGGAGTATCATATTATTCAGAAAAAATAGATGGATTAGTGGATATTTTAGAACCTTTATATATACCTAAATCTATAAAAGAGATATTTGAAGAGATACAAAAAGATACAAAAGGAAAAAAACTAATATCAAATTACAAAGAAAAATTTCCTGAAGATTATAAAATAGCCATAAATACTGCTATATCTTTTCAAAATAGTTCTTTTTATACGTATTTCCAAATTGCAAAAATAGTTCTAAATTTTCAAAATAACATAGTTGAAAATGCAATGGATTGTTTATTAGAAAAAGGACCTAGAATTGATTATAAACTATTTGATTCAAAGAAACTTTTCCATAAAAATTTAGATTATTTAGCCCTATTTAAATCAGCTCTTAGTTTTAAACTAGCAGGTGTTGATGAACAAACTATTTCTTTGGGTTTTATGGAGAGTTTAGCAAACTTTATAGGTAATGAGATAGATAATGTAAATAGCGCCTATGAAGTTACAGGAGTTAGCTTATGCGGGGATATGTTTGAAAATGAAAGATTTAATCTTTTAGTAGAAAAAAGCATAACAAAGAATTTTAAAATCTATTATAATAAAGAGTTTGTCATTCAAAAATAGGTATAGTTCTAATAATATAGAAAAAAGTAGAGTAATGACAAATTATAAAATAGAAATTACAGGTATCGTTCAAGGGGTTGGATTTCGTCCTTTTATATATAATTTAGCAATAAAATATGAGATAAAAGGTTGGGTTAATAATGATGAAAAAGGTGTAAATATTCTTTTATATGCAAAAGAAGAAAATATACAAAAATTTATAAATGACCTAAAATCAAACCCTCCTATTTTATCAAAAATCAACTCTATAAATATAGAAAAAATAACTAAAATAAAAGAGTATAAAACTTTTGAAATAATACAAAGTACAAACTCAAATAATAAATCAACTATCATTTCTGCTGATATTGCAATTTGTGATGATTGCATCAATGATATTAATGATGTATATAACTTTAGGTATAATTATGCTTTAACAAATTGTACAAATTGTGGTCCAAGATACTCAATAATAAAAACAGTTCCTTATGATAGAATAAATACTTCAATGGCATCTTTTGAATTATGTGAAGATTGTAAAAAAGAGTATGAAGATCCAACAAATAGAAGATACCATGCTCAACCAGTTGCTTGTGAAAAATGTGGTCCAAATGTAACTTTGTATAACAAAAATAATGAGTTTTTATCTACAAATATTATAGCTATAAAACAAGTAGCAGATTTAATTAATGAAGGGCATATAATAGCCCTAAAAGGAATGGGTGGTTTTCATCTTGTTTGTGATGCAAAAAATGATAAAACCCTAGAAGAACTAAGAATTAGAAAGAACCGACTAAATAAGCCTTTTGCCGTAATGTTTAAAGATATAAAGGATATTAAAAATTATACAAATTTGAGTTCAAAAGAAGAAGAAATTTTAACTTCAATAAACAAACCAATAGTTTTAGTTAAAAAAAGAAAAAACTTTCATTTATCAAACAAAATAGCCCCAAATATTAATCATTTGGGGTGCTTTATTGCTTATACACCATTGCATCATTTGCTTTTTAGATATTTAAATAATCCAATAGTTGCAACAAGTGCAAATTTAAAGGGTGAACCCATTATTGTTTCAAAAGATGAAATCATAGAAAAACTATCAAATGTAGTTGATTTTGTCTTAGATTTTAATAGGGATATACTAAATGCAAGTGATGATTCAGTTATACAAGTTATAACTAATGATATTGTAAAGCTTAGAAATGCAAGAGGTTATGCTCCAACTGCTTTAAACTTCGAAAATAAGAGTGAAAAAAAGATACTCTCACTTGGTGCTAATCAAAAATCTACGATAAGCATTTATTTTAAAAATAATTTAATTTTATCACCATATATTGGAGATTTAAACTCTTTAAACTCTTTAGAATATTTTGAGAGAACTATAAATACTTTTAAAAGATTTTATGATTTTGAACCTGAAATAATAGTTTGTGATAAACATCCAAATTATGAATCTACAAAGTTTGCACTAAAACTAAAACAATCAAATCCAAAGATCGAATTAATTCAAATCCAACACCATTATGCTCATGTTTTATCTGTGATGGCTGAGTATAAGTTAAACAAAGAGGTATTAGCTTTTATTTTTGATGGAACAGGATATGGGGATGATGGTAATATTTGGGGTGGAGAGGTTTTTACAGCTTCAAAAAGTGAATACAAAAGAGTAAATCATTTTGAATATTTTAGACTTTTAGGCGGTGAAAAAGCAGTTCTTGAGCCAAAAAGAGTGGCTTTAAGTCTTCTTTTTGATACTTTTTGCTTAGATGAAATATTAACTCTTGAAATAGCATGTGTAAAAGCTTTTACACATAGTGAAATAAAAATGCTTCACACTATGTGGCAAAAAGCTTTAAATTCACCTCTTACAAGCTCTGTAGGGCGTTTATTTGATGCAGTTGCATCATTATCTGATATTTTACATATTCAAAGCTATGAGGGTGAAACTGGCTTACAAATAGAGCAAAATTATGATGAATCTATAACTCAATTTTACCCTTATGAAATAATTGATAATAAAATACAATTATCTTCAATGATAAAACAGATGATTTTAGAAAAAGATAAAAAACAAATTTGCTCAAAATTTATAAATACTTTAGTGCAAATTATTTTAGATATTTCAAATTCTCACAAAGATTTACCTATTATTTTAGGTGGTGGAGTTTTTCAAAACAGAACACTTCTTGAAATTTTAATTAATAAATTCCACGAGCAGGGTAGGGAATTTTATTACAACAAAGATATTCCACTAAACGATGGTGGAATCAGTGTAGGGCAAATTTACCACCAAATCTAATTTTTCCAATAATCCATATAAAAATCCATCTTTTTTAAAATATTAATATTATACAAAATTTATATCTTAAACATTATTATGTATTATACAAAATGTTATAAAAATATTCTTATTAGCTTTGTAATAGGCCATCTATGAAAAAATAATTTTTTTTAAAAATACAATAAAAATATAGTAATAAAAAATCTATGAAATTCGCCATAAAATTATACTAATATAATTATATTTAATATTATTAAGTATTATACAAATAAAATCAGGAGAATTACTGTAAATATATATATGATAGAATTCAAATAAAAAATAGGAAAAGATATGATAAAAACAACTGCTCTAATATCAGATGAAAACGGCTATAAAAAATATAATCTTTTTGAAATCCACGAAGATTTACAAAATATAATAGCTGATGATTATTTAGAATATTCAACAAGTAATTTTAAAAAAGCTGCTTATTGTGAGTTGATGTATAAAAAGAATTTCTATGATAAATATGATGAAACAACATACAAAGAAGTTTATGTAAGATATATAAATAATGAAAAATTTAAAGATAAAGCAAAATTTATTTATAGCATTATTGATTACGATAAATATGTAAAATTTGTAGAAGAGAATCAAACTATAGAAAATCCAAATGAACTAATTATTTCTTATGGTGTAGTTGATAGTGATGGTGTAAAAATTGAAATTTATAATATTGGAATTGTTGATATTTCTTTTGTATTTTAATTTTAAAGGGAATTTTATTACTTAGAAACTCTCTTAATTTTCTAAAATAATTCCCTAAATCTATGTAATATTAATTAACAAAAAATTAACAACTGTATGTTAGATTTAAATAAATCAACTTACAGGAAAAATATAAATGAAAAAAATTTATTTCTCTATATCATTGTGTTCATGTCTTTTTGCTCAAGATACAATTATATTAGAAAATATTTTAGTTACTACAAATAGTCCAACTGAAACAACAGCAGGAATTACAAGAGGTTATGAATCTATAACAGCTGATAGTGCTACAAAAACTAGAACACCATTAAAACAAATACCAAAATCTGTTCAAGTAATAAATAGTGAAGTTATGAATGATCAAGGTGTCCAATCAATTAGCGAAGCATTACATAATTCAAGTGGAGTTGTATCTAATAATCCATTAACTACTCCAGGATGGGATAGTACATTAGTTCGTGGGTTTGCAGCGGAACAATTACAAGATGGTTCAACTTTAGTTTACAATATGGGAGATAGAGAAAGTACAATTAATATAGAAAGAATTGAAGTATTAAAAGGTCCTAATGCTATTCTTTATGGTGGTAATTCAGGAACTCCAGTTGGTGGTTCTGTAAATCTTATATCAAAAATGCCAGAGAGTACACCCTTTACCCAATTAGGAACTACTATTGGAAGTAATAATTTAGTTAAACCATCATTTGATGTTAATCAACCTGTAAATGAATCAGTATTAGTAAGAGTTACAGGAGAATATACAAAAAGTGAAAGTCAAAATGATGTAATTGAAAGAAATAATTATAATGTTAATCCAACAGTTAAATTAAAAATAAAAGATGATACAACTGTAACATTACAAGGAAAAACTTCAAGATGGGAAGGTCAAGATTATCAAGGTTTACCAGCTGTTGGAACAATTGCTGGAGATTTTAAAATTGATAGAAATTTATTTATAGGTGATAATAATGTACCTGATTCAACATCTTCCCTTGATAGTATTGTTGCAAATGTGGAGCATGAATTTAATGATATTTGGTCTATAAGTACAAAAGCCTATGCTGCTAACAGCGAATTTGATGAAAGAATTCAATTAAATCTAGGTAATGAACCAATGATGGGTTCAACTTTTATGCTTTTAAATACAAGAATGTTTCAAGAACAACAAAGTAGAAGTTTAAATGCTGATGTAAAAGGAGAATTTTCTACTAATACTAAATTAATTTTTGGAGCTGAAACGAGCACTTTAGATGATAAAGGATTTATGGATAATATGGGGATGGCTTCTGGTATACAATCTGTTGATTTAACAAATCCAATATATTCTATTCCTTATACTGATGAAAATAGAGATATTTGGTCTGGTGAAGTTAATAATAAAACATCAAGTGTATATACACAAATTCAACAAACTTTTTTTGATAGATTACATTTATTAGCTGGTACAAAATTATCAAAACTTGTTGTAGATTTTGAGGATAACTGGGGTGGTGATAATACAACAGATAAAACAAAATTATTATTGCAAGGTGGAATAGCATACGATATAAATGATAATATTACACTATTTACAAGCTATAGTGAGGGAATGAAAGCTCCTGGTTGGTCTAATTATGAGAGTGCTCCAAAACCTATGGAATCTACACAATATGAAGCAGGTGTTAAATTTGATGCAGATAGTCAATTATCAGGTTCTTTGGCTGCATTTAAAATAGAAAGAAAAAATATTAGTGTTGCAAATCCTGCTACTAATGGATTAACAACTATACCAAATGGAGAAGAAGAAAGTAAAGGAGTAGAATTAGATTTAGTTTGGCAACCAACAACAAACTTCAGTCTATTAAGTAATTATACAAATACACATGCAGAATATACAAAAGATGCATCAAGTACAATACTTGATGGTAATAAACTTGGTGGAGTTCCTGAACATTCAGGTAGAATTTGGGCAAATTATAAATTTAGCGAGCCTATTTTTAAAGGATTTAGTGCAGGGGCTGGAATTTATGCACAATCAGAGACAATGCTAGATGGTACAAATAAATATGAAGTGCCAGGTTATCATACATATGATGCAAAAATTGCATATGCTCATAAATCATATGAAACATCTTTAGTTGTTAAAAATTTAACTGATAGAGATTATTATGAAAGATTAGATTATTATGGTGGAAGAGTTACAGCTGGACTAGAGAGAACATATCTAGTTAATTTTACTTATAAGTTTTAACATTTATTAATAGTAGAATATGCATCAAAAACTGCTCCAAAAGAAGCAGTTAAAATGATTACTTCAAAACTTTGTAATTACAGTAACAATATACAAAATGTAATTGAAAAGTGTTAATTTAACTAAAATTTAGTAAAGAAGAAAATATTTTATTTCTCTTCTTTACCTTCATTTCCTTCACCTTCTTCTTTTCCAAAAGTTTTTTCTAAACCAGTTATTAACTCTTGAGTTTGAGATTCTGTAAGTTTAGCTTCTGGATGAGTTGGTAAATAGAACCATGGTGGCATATCTCCACCTTTTAACTCTTTTGCTGCTTCATCGCCTTTATTTTTTTTCTGGAAGCCCCAAGTAGAAACATTAAAATGTTCTCTTCCCTCATCAACATCATTAGCAACTAACCATGAAACAGGAGCAACTTTGCTATACCAAGGATAAATTGTTTGATTTGAGTGACAATTCGCACAGGCATTATTAAAAAGCTCTTTTGTTCGTGGTGAATCCCAAGTTGGTTCAGCAACAACTGGTGGGTTTGTATATGTTTTTCCATAAGGAATAAATTGTATTGCTACGGCTACAAGAACAGTGCCGATAACTACTTTTCCAATCATTTTAGCTCCTAAAATTTTATATGACAAATTATATAGGAAATATGTCAAGATAGTATTGACATATTACTGTATTAAAAATTGAGTTAATTTATGGCATTATTTCACAACTAATTTTATTAAAAGAGAAAAAATATGAACAAATATTGTAATAATTCAGATGTTTATGAATCAAACTGTATTCCAAAAACTGTAGATGCATCAATTGCAGTTTTAACTCCAAAAGAAGATAAAGATTTTATTGTTAGAAAAGTGACTCTAGCTATTGATGGTTCTATGCCAAATCATATAAATGAAATTCAACATCAACAATATGTTTTAAAAGGTGAAGCAAAAGTAATAGTTGGTGATGAAGAGTATCACGCAAAAGCTGGAGATTTTATTTATATTCCAGCTGGAGTAGCTCATAGATATGATGCTTGTTATGGTAGCGGTTATGAGTTCTTATGTATGATTACAACTAAAGAAGATAAATTAACAATGTTATAAAATATGCAGACTTATACTTTAAGTCTGTTTTATTTTTTAATCAAAAATTTATTATAAAACTACTAAATACCTTTTCTTTCCTTCTTATAATATAATTTCTTCAATAAAGAACAAAAATTTACTAATAACTAAATAATCATAATTTTTCAAATTGAATTAAGTTTACAGAATGTACAATCAATGTAATAACAATTATAAATTATAAATAAGGAGTACATTATGAATAAAAATAGAATCTTAGTTTTAAGTGACCTTAGAGAATTTACTGAGACAGTTGCACAAAAAGCTATATCATTTGCAAATAATTATGAAAGAGAAATTGATGTGCTTCATGTAGAAGATGAATCTTTTCTAAAATTTTTTAAAGAAAAAACAGAGTGTTCTTTAGATAAAAGTAAATCAATTTTAAGTGCTATTTATAAAGATAAAGCAAATATTTTTTGTAAATGTGGGAATTTTATTGAAATTGTAAAAGATCATATATTAAAAAATAATATATCTTTAGTAATTGTAGGATTTAAAAGAGAAAGAACTTTTATAGAAGATATTTTTAATGGTTCTAATTTAAGTTCAATAATAAGAAAATTAAATATTCCTGTTTTAGTAATTAAAACAGAAGATAAACCTATTTATAAAAATATTTTAATCCCAACAGATTTATCTAAAGCATCAAAAAGTAATATTAAATATTTAGTATCAATATTCCCAGAAGCAAATTTTCATATTGAACATTATTATAAAGCATTTTTTGAAGACAGAGTTAAATTATATGGTTTTGACGATGAAGAAGCAAATGATTTTGTAGATTTTTATGCACAAGAAGCTGAAGAAAATTTAAATAAATTTATAGAAAAATTAGAACTTAATTCTGATATAAAAGTATTTACTAAAGCAAAAAAATATTTAGATATAAAAACGATGGTTGAAGAATCTATTGAGTATAAAACAATTGATTTATTAAGTCTTTCAGTTGGAACAAGTCTTAGTATTTTCTCTTTTGATTTACTAGAACATTCATCAAAAGATGTGATTATTTATAGAATTGATGAAGACAGCTTAGACTAAAAATTATTATATTGATATTCTTTTATAAGGTAAAAAAATAGTAGTTAAATAATTAAGAAAATAAATTTAATTTATTTTCTTAATTAAAATATTTATTTTTGAGTGTTCTACTAAATAAAATGCAAAAAAACTAAAAAAACCTGTGGTATGAACAGCAATTAAATCAGTTTTTATATCTTTTGTATCTTTAATAAAATTTTCTACACTTAATGCAGTTTCTCTTATTATAAATCTTTTATTATTTTTAATTTCTAATGAATTATAAAAATCATATGCTTCTTTTAATAAATTTTCTTTTGCTTCTTTTTGAAAGTCACTTGTTTCTTCTTGTTCAAAACTATAAAAATTTAATCTTCTTTCAATAGGTAATAAGTAAGAATAATAAATCTTTATTTTGGCATCAGGAAATAATTTAGATACTTCAGTTATGTATTCTTTTGATTCCACTGATAAATCTGTAGGAATTAAAATATTATTAAAACAAATATTTTTTTTAGATTTCATTATTAAACTAAGAGTATTTAAATTTCTAACAATATCTTTTGTATTTGAACTTTCAAAAAATCTACTTATAAAATCATTTTTTTTGCTATATCCCAAAATAACTAATGAAATAGACAATTTATCCACATGATATGCAACTTGTTCTTCAACATTTCCCTCAACACAAAAAAATTGTTTTTCTTCTAAAATAGGAAAATATTTTTTAAGTATTTTAAACCCTTTATTTTTAGTAATGTCTTTATTAACTTTTTCTTGAAGTAATTTATTTTCTATTACATGAATAATATAAAGTTCATTTTCACTGTGTTGAATGTAGTTTAAAATATTTTCAATAATTTTAAAACTTTTTTGCGAAAAATCAGTTGCAAACAAGATTTTATTTTTTGTCATTTTATACTCCTATTTTATATATTATCTATTCTAGCATAAGAGAATTATAATATCGATTATTAATTTGCTTTAAATATTTTAAGATATAATCGCAATTATTTATTAAATTTGAGAAGGATTTTATGGAATCAATTGAACTATATCTATTAATTACAGCTTTTTTGATGCTTTTGAGTGTATTAGCTAGTAAATTATCAACAAATTTTGGTATTCCATCGTTATTTATTTTTTTAGGTTTAGGTATGCTTGCTGGTTCTGATGGAATTTTAGGAATACATTTTGATAATGTTGAATTAGCACAGAATATTGGAACTTTAGCATTGATTTTTATTCTATTTGGTGGTGGTTTAGATACAGCTTGGAAAGCAATCAAGCCTGTTTTAAAAGATGGTTTAATTTTAGCTACTTTAGGAGTGTTATTAACCGCATTTTTTGTAGCTTTATGTGTATACTATATTCTTGATTTTACTTTTTTAGAATCTTTGTTATTAGGTGCAATTATTTCATCAACTGATGCAGCAGCTGTTTTTGCAATACTTAGAGCAAAAGGTATTTCACTAAAGAAAAAACTCACTCCTCTTCTAGAATTAGAATCAGGTAGTAATGACCCTATGGCAATTTTCTTAACAGTTGCAATTTTACAAATTTTATTATTACCTGAAAGTTCTTCTGTATATGAATGGATTTTTAAATTTTTCTTACAATTTATTATTGGTGGAGCTTTAGGTTTTGCTTTTGGATATTTATTACCTCAAATTCTAAATAGAATACATCTTAGTTTTTATGGACTTTATCCTGTATTTACTATTGGGTGGATTTTACTTTTATTTGCAGGTTCATCAATGCTTGGAGGGAATGGTTTTTTAGCTGTTTATGTTGCTGGTATTGTTGCAAATACAAAAGAATTTGTACATAAGAAAAATTTAATTGGTTTCCATGAAGGTTTATCATGGATTATGCAAATTACAGTCTTTCTTGCTCTTGGACTTCTTGTTTTCCCCTCTGAACTTCCAGATGTTGCATTATCAGGTTTAATAATTGCTTTTTGGCTTATGTTTGTTGCCAGACCAGCTGGAGTTTTTTTAAGTACAATGTTTAGCTCTTTTACGATAAAAGAAAAAACTTTTATTTCATGGGTTGGATTAAGAGGTGCTGTTCCTATTATTTTGGCAACGTATCCATATTTACAAGGATTTGAAAAGTCAAATTTGATTTTTAATATTGTGTTTTTTATAGTATTGTTTTCTATTTTAATACAAGGAACAACACTTCCACTTGTTGCTAAATGGTTAAATGTTGAATCAAAAAGTAAAGATTTTAAACCTGAAGATATTATTGCTTCTCCACTTTTTTATCATACATTAAAGCAGTTTTATATTGAAGAAAATTCACCAGCTATTGGATTAAGTATTGTTGAGTTAGATTTACCAACAGATTTTTTAATTCTTTTGATAAAACGAGAAAAAGATTATATAAAACCAACAGGTTCTTCAATTTTAAAAGAAAACGATATGTTACTTATTCAATGTAATAGTGAAAACAGATATAAAAGAGTTTTAAAAAGGTTTGCAAGTTAAGCATCTTTATAAATGCTTAACTTCTATTTTAAATAAATTCATTTACTAAATTTGATAATCTTAATGGATCTAAAGCTCCACTTACTCTTTTTACTTCAACACCATTTTTATAAACAATCAAAGTTGGAATCGACATAATGTGATATTTACTACCTAAAGTTTGTTCAAGCTCCGTATCAACTTTTGCAAAAACTGCTTTTAGTGGATATTTTTTTGATGTTTCATTAAATATTGGTGCAAACATTTTACAAGGTCCACACCAAGGTGCCCAAAAATCTACAATCACAGGAATCTCACTATTTACAACAACTTCATCAAAGTTTGCACTTGTTAGATTTATAGGTTTGTTATCTAAAAGTGACTCTTTACATTTTCCACAATTTGCTTTTAAATAAGAATCTTTTTTAGGTACATTGTTTATACTCAAACAACTAGGACAAATTACTCTCATATAATCACCTCTTTAAATTTTATTTTATTATATCATTCTATTTTATAGATTACAAAGTGCTGTAAGATATGCTTGTTCTTGGTATTTATTTAGTTCTTTTGGAAATTGAATCTGATTTTTCTTTTCAAAGGTGCGGACAGTTTGAGCTGATATTAATTCCACCGAGCAAAGTGGATTTAGTTGGATTAAGCCTTCCATTTTGAAAGTAACTGCACCACCTGAAAAGTTCCCTTTTTTTGCTCGTTTTTTTATGAAGATTTTTTCAATCTCATTTTTTTGTAAGAAGTCTAAAAACTCATTGCAAAATTTTCTAATATCTTCTTGTTTTTCATCATCTTCAATTATAATTTTTTTAATTTTGCTATCTATATATTCGTTATTTTTTAATACAACTAAAAGAGCATTATTAGCTTTTAATTCAATTCCACAAATATTCATTTTATTCCTTACTCATTTTAAATATAAATGAATTATAGTAAAGAATTCTTTTTTGACTTGATTTTATTGCAAATTGTAATAAAAAATATTTTTATAGAATGAAAAACTTTTATTAAGTATAATAAAATCAAAAAATAAAGTATTAACAAATGTTTAAAAATAATAAGGTAGTAAAGATTTTAAAGAGTATTTTGATTATCTTAATTTTAATTATCCTAGCAAGAAATTTAGTTTTTAAAATGGAAAATCAATTACAAATAGAATTGTTGAATAAATGGAAAGATAATAGTTTAATTAAATTTACAAACTTAATAAACAAAGATTATAATAGAATATGTGTAATAAATCCTTATGAATCTAATATTGACAATGATGAAAATTCAAACGAAATAAATCAAATGAATAGTTATTTGAAAAAAATATCTTATGTTGGAGATGAAAAAAATTGGGCTTTTGTAATGTCAATTGATAATAATATAGAATTATTTGAATTTAATCGTGGAGAAATAGATATTTTTTCTTCCATATCAAATTCAAAGATAAAACTTCCAGATAATTTCCTACCAAATAAATGTGTTAATTCTAAAAGTGGATTTTTATATTTATTTGAAAATGAAAAGCGTAAATATATTATATTGGGAGAAGTAAAATAAAAAAAGTTAAATTTAAGAATGATTTTTTATAAAAGAAAATATGTTACAATCATTGATATTTAATTTATTAGGAATTATTTTATGAAAACAATAACTTTAAAGATTGAAGATGCTGTAAATGATAAATTTTTATGGCTTTTAGAACATTTTTCGAAAAATGAAATAAAAATATTAGAACAGACAGAATATCAAAGTGATGATGAATATTTAAGAAGTATAGATGGAATGGTTAAGAGTATTCAAGAAGCAAGAATTGAATCTATTGAAAATGGTGTAACTTTAGATAATTTAAAGTGGTAAGATGTATCAACTTATTTTTATGTCTCAAGCTCAAAAAGATGCTAAAAATTTATCTTCAAGTGGATTAAAAGAAAAAGCTATGCAACTTTTAGAAATTATTCAAAAAAATCCACTTCAATATCCTCCTGAATATGAATATTTAAAAGGTGATATGCAAGGTCTTATTAGTCGAAGAATAAATAAACAACATCGATTGGTTTATGAAATTTTTGAAGAACAAAAAGTTATCAGAGTTTATCGAATGTGGAAACACTATGAGTAGATTTTTATCTACTCACAAAAATTAAAACTCTTCTCCATCTTCATCATCTGTATCACAACAGTAGATACACTTTTCATCAAAAAATGAGTATTCATCATAACAATAAAATTTGTGGCAACTTTCACATTTAAAACAGTCGTGTTCTTTTGATAATGTTTGTTCTAGTTTTTCTTCTGTAATATTATGAGTTTTAGCATACTCTTCAAAAAGTGCAATTACATGTGCATTTTCATCGTTTTTTAACTCTTTTGCTAAATCTTCTAAATTATCAATATCCATATTTTTCCCTTTTTATAAATTTGAAATTTTTACTATTTTTTCTCTCATCTTAGCTATATCAATAACTAATCTTTCTTTTATTTCAGGAGAGAATGAGTTGTTTTCTTTGAAAACTTGAATTAAAACTTTTTCAAATTCTGTTTCACTTAGTTCTTTTGTCTCTTCAATAAGTTTTAGAAATAATAGTCTTATTTTTTCGTATTGGTTCTCTTGCATAAATTAAGCCTTTGGTAAAAATGAGTGCGTATTATGTCTAAAAATATTATAGAGAAAAATAAAAAAGCCTAGATTTTAAGCAAAAACTAGGATAAAAGCACTCTTATGTTATAATCGCGATTAATTAAACACACAAGGCTTTGCAATAATGAATAACCACGAGATCAAAACTCAAAAATTTATAATCAAGTATTTCACTGAAATAATGATAAAAGGCTCAACAGCAAAAAGACAGATGATTTCTCAAGTTTATAATAACTTAGTAAATCTTTTATCAAAAATTTCAAGTGATATAACTATAAAAAAGTTTTTTGATAAGATAGAAGTAGTATGTCCTGTTGAAGTAGCTGATATTGTAAGAATGAAACTTCTTGATACACCAGGGATTCAACAAATATTAGAAGCTATGCAATTTGATAATATGAATACTTTAGATGACATCAAAGTAAAAGTAAATGAAATGATGGCACATGAAATACAAGGTAAATCTTTTGTAATCAGATGTAAAAGAACAGGAACTCAAGAGTTCAAATCAACTCAAGTTGAACAAACTGTTGGTGGATATATGTTAGCAATGAATGACACAAAAGGTGTTGCTTTAAAAAATGCAGAAGTTACAATAAATATTGAACTTGTATTTGCTCAATTAAATATAATCACTCACAAGCACATGGGAATGGGTGGTTTTCCAATAGGAAGTCAAGGAAGTATTTTATCTCTTATGTCTGGTGGATTTGACTCAACTGTTGCTTCATATTTAACTATGAAAAGAGGAATAAAAACTCACTTTATTTTCTTTAATCTTGGTGGAATTGCACATGAAATTGGTGTAAAACAAGTAGCTTATTATTTATGGAATAAATTTGGAGCTTCTCATAGAGTTCAGTTTATTTCTGTTCCTTTTGATGATGTTGTAACTGAAATCTTCAAAAGTGTGAGTGAACCATATATGGGAGTTATGTTAAAAAGACTTATGTTAATAGCTTCTGAAAAAATAGCTGATACTATGAAAATTGATGCGCTCGTAACAGGTGAAAGTGTTGCACAAGTTTCAAGTCAAACTTTAAGAAACTTAGCTTTAATTGACCAAGCTACAAATAAACTTGTATTAAGACCACTTGCAATGATGAGTAAACCTGATATTATCGAAATTGCAAATAATATTGGAACAAGCAGATTTGCAGAATCAATGCCTGAGTATTGTGGAGTTATTTCTAAAAATCCAGTAACTCATGGAAATTATGACAGAATTGCTAGTGAAGCTAGAAGATTTGATTATACTGTTTTAGATGAAGCTGTAAGAACATCTGTTTTTGTAAATGTGGATGAAATCGCTCAAGATGTTAGTGAAATTGGACAAATGGAAGTAGTAAGTGATTTAAGTAGTGGGAAATACACAGTTATTGATATTAGACAAAGTGCTGATTGTATTGAAACATCTTGTGAAACACTAAAAATTCCTTTTTACAAATTAAAAAGTGAATTTAAAAAACTTCCACAAGACAAACAGTATCTATTCTATTGTGATAAAGGAATTTTAAGTCAGCTTCATGCTCAGTTTTTAAGAGATGCAGAAAACTATACAAATATTAAAGTTTACAGACCATAAATAAAAATTAATCAATAATGATAATAACTATTAATTCATAATAAAGAAATAATATTTTATAATCCCCTTTTTTAAAGGAGTATTTATGAGTAGGACGATTAAGTTAATTAGATTATCATTAGGGATAATTTTTTTATGGTATGGTATGTTGAAGTTTTTTCCAAGTTTAAGTCCAGCAGAAGCATTAGCTACGCAAACTATTGATATTTTATTTTTTGGATTGATTAGTCCAAGTGTATCAATTAAACTTTTAGCTATTTTAGAAGTGGGAATTGGTTTAGGATTTATTTTTGGTATTTATACAAGATATGTAGTTTTTGTATTTTTAGGACATATGATTTGTACTTTTGCACCATTGTTTATTTTGCCTGAGTTATCATTTACTCAAGCACCTTATGCATTTACTTTGGTTGGGCAGTATATTGTAAAAAATGTTGTGTTCATATTAGCAGGAATATTGATTTATCAAAATGAAGTTTTAGGCAAAACAAGAAGTTAATTATAAAGGCTTATAAAAAAATATGAAATTTTATTTTTTAGTAGTTATTTTTATCTCAACTTATTTAAATGCTTCTAATATAAAACTAATAGATGAAAAATATGCCAATAAAATGTTAGGACTTACTTATCACAAAGAGTGCCCAGTCTCTTTGGATGAATTACGAATAGTAAATGTTAAATATTTAGGTTTTGATAACAATATTTATTTGGGAGATATTATTGTTCATAAAGACCTTGCTTTTGAAGTCTTTGAAATATTTAAAGAATTATTTGAAATATCCTATGCAATTAAGCAAATCATTCCTATAGAAAAATATAATGGAGATGATTTTGCTTCAATTGAAGCTGATAATACATCAGCTTTTAATTGCAGAAAAGCAGAAGGAAGCCAAAAGTATTCTAAACACTCTTATGGTAAAGCAATTGATTTAAATCCTTTAGAAAACCCTTATGTTTACTCAAATGGCACAACTTCACATGAAGCTTCACAAAAATATTTAATTAGAAAATCAAATGATGATTCCATTGAAAATAAAGCTGTATTAACATCTTCAAGTAAAGCTGTTCAAATATTTAAAAAGTATGGATGGAAATGGGGTGGTGATTGGAAAAATATAAAAGATTACCAACACTTTCAAAAATAACAAGCACTTAATTTCTCACATGTTTAATTATTTCCACAATCAATATAGTAATGAGCAAATTTATCATAATTAAAAGAAGAAATAAGAGCAATTTAACTAGAATGCCCTTTTTAAATATATTATAGGAAAACAAATGACAGAAATATTTTTTAGATATTTACATTTTATTGGGATTATGAGTTTAAGTGCAACTTTAGTTGCTCAACATCTGATTATATCTTCTCAAGTGAGTAGGGAGCAATTTAAAAAAATTGCATTTTTAGATTTAATTTATATTATTAGTATAATTCTTACTTTAATCGGTGGTTTAAGTCTTTGGATTTTTGTTGGTAAAGATGCTAGTTTTTATTCAACAAATTGGGTTTTTCATTTAAAACTATTAATGTTTGTTTTAGTGATATTACTTTCTATTTACCCAACAAGGTTTTTTCTTAAAAATAAAAAAACTTCAGATGAAACTATTAAAATGCCAAAAGTAATAGTTATGTTATTTAGAATGCAACTTGCATTGGTATTTATTATGCCTTTATTAGGTGTTTTAATAGCTAGAGGTTAAGCACTAAATCTTATTAACATCATCTTTTATTTAAAAGATGATGTTTCGTTTTATCTTCTTTTTACTTCCATTAAACTATTCTTCCACCTTATTTTAAAATTAATGTACATAAAATATATAGTTTTTATGTGACAAAGGACAAAACAGATGAATTCTGTAATCGTAGCTGTAACGCTAATGGTTATACTTTCACTTATGAGAGTAAATATCGTAATTGCCTTAATTATTGGGGCAATAGTTGGTGGTCTTAGTGCTGGACTTGGATTGAATGAAACAATAGAGGCTTTTAATAAAGGTCTTGGAAATGGTGCAACAATTGCATTAAGTTATGCAATGCTTGGAACATTTGCTGTTGCGATTTCAAAATCTGGAATTACTGATTTATTATCAAATATGATTATAAAAAAAGTAAATAACGGAACTTCTGTGATGCAGTTTATTTATATTAAATATACAATGTTAGCACTTATTTTATTTGCAGCTATTTCATCACAAAATTTAGTTCCTGTACATATTGCTTTTATTCCTATTTTAATTCCACCATTACTTCACTCAATGGCTCAATTACAACTTGATAGAAGAGTTGTGGCTTGTGTTATGACTTTTGGTTTGGTTGCAACTTATATGATTTTACCACTTGGTTTTGGTGGAATATTTCTAAATGAGATTTTATTAAAAAATCTTACTTCAAATGGAATAGCAGCAGTTTCTTCACAACTTCCAATTGCAATGAGTATTCCTGTAGTTGGTATGTTTATTGGATTACTTATTGCTATTTTGTTTACATATAGAAAAAAAAGAGTTTATGATGTAAGTAAAATATTAGAAGTTGAATCCCAAAAAAAAGAGATAAATCCTTTTTATATTTTTATTGCGCTTATTTCAATAGCTACAGCTTTAGGATTACAGTTATATACTGATTCTATTATTATAGGTTCTCTTGCTGGATTTATTATTTTTATTGTTGCTGGTGTTATAAAAGCAAATGAAACACAAGACTTTTTTACAAAAGGTCTTAAAATGATGGGAATGATTGGATTTATTATGATTGCAGCAAATGGTTTTGCAAGTGTTATAAATACAACAGGAGGAGTAGAAACTTTAGTAACAACAGTTAGTTCACTAATTGCAGATAATAAATCATTAGCTGTTATATTGATGTTATTAGTAGGTTTATTTATTACTATGGGAATCGGTTCATCTTTTTCAACTATTCCAATTATAGCTACTATTTATGCACCTTTATGTTTACAATTAGATTTTTCAGTAATGGCAACTATTACAATCATTGGAACAGCTGCTGCACTTGGAGATGCTGGAAGTCCTGCTTCTGATTCAACTTTAGGACCCACATCTGGACTAAATGTAGATGGACAACATGACCATATTTGGGATTCAGTAGTTCCTACTTTTTTACACTATAACATTCCACTAATTTTATTTGGTTGGTTTGCTGCTGTTTATGTATTTTAATATATAAACATTTTACTAAGAATAAGCATTTTTGCTTATTCTAAATTCTTTCAATTATAACTTACTTTAATCTTCACATAATATAATAAGCAACAAAAATTTAAAACTCAAATTTATAAGGGAAAAAATGAAAAAATTGCTATTTATAATGTTTACTACTTTTTGCTTATTTTTAAATGTTGCTAATGCTAGTAATACTGAAATAAACAAAGCTTATCAGACTAAACAAAGTGATATCCAAGTTCAAGGAGTAGGAAAAATAATAAAAGTTTTAAAAGATGATACACAAGGAAGCCGTCATCAAAGGTTTCTTGTAAAATTACCTTCAAATCTCACTATTTTAATAGCTCATAATATTGATTTATCAAATAAAATTGAAAATATTCAAGTAGGTAATACAATAGAATTTTATGGAGAATATGAGTGGAATAATAAAGGTGGAGTTGTTCATTGGACTCATCATGATCCAAGAAAAAAACATGAAGATGGTTGGTTAAAATACCAAGGTATAATTTACCAATAAATATAAATATCAAAAAAAAGAGGCAAAATGAAAAAGATTATTTGGTTAGGAATTATTATTTTAGGAATGATAGTAGCTGCATTATTTGTTTATCAATCAAAAATAAATGATGAAATTAGCAGTAAAAAAGCAGAACTTAATAATAATGGATTTAGTGTTAAACAAGAACAAACAACAAATTATATAAATACAAGTGCAAAAGGTGAAATTGAAATAGTTGAACCAGATAAAGTTGCTACTTTACTTTCTTCTTATTCAAAAGATGAAGATTTAAGAAAAAACTTCATGAATAATTATAATACTTTAAGTTTAGAGCAAAAAGAGCTTTTTTTAAAAGGTGTAAAGTTTGATTATGATTTTGTTGTAGAAAACTTTACAGGAAAAGCAAATATAAATTTATATTTAACAAGTTTATCAAAAACTGTTATGGACAACTTAAGTCAAAAAAATGATTTAAATTCTAAATGGCTTTTAGATTTCCTAAAAGATAAAAAATTACAAATTAATATAAATGAGAAAAAAGAGTACAAAATTGCTGATATAGATGCAACTTTACCTGAAGGTAATGTAAATATTCTTACAAAAGATATTCATGGAAATGAAAAAAATCTTTCTATTTCATCAATCAAAATTTCGGATGTAAACGGTTCTTTTGCTATAAATGATATAAATATGGATTATGAGATAGATGTAAATAAACAAAATTCAAAAACTTTAATCAAAAATATAGAGTTCCACGAAGCAAATACTATGTTTGAAGTGAAAAATTTCATTGTTAATTCAAGTTATGAAAAAGATAGTGTAAATATGAATACAAAAAGTGAGTTTGGTTTTGATGAGGTTAATGTAAAAAGTTTTGATGGAATGATTTCAAATTTAAAAAATACATCATTTACTTTTAATATTAATAATTTTCCATATAAGAATCTTGAACAATATGCAATGGATTTAGCTGTTGGAAAATATGAAGACTATCTTAAAGCTTTGATTCAAAGTGGATTATCAATTGATTCAAACGGAATGGCTTCAGGTTATGTTATAAAAACTCAAAAGATTTTTGATACTTTAAAATTTAATTTGAACCTAAAATTAAATAAAAATATTCCACAAGATAAAATTGAGAATTTTACAGATATTTTTGAAAATGCAAAATTAACTGTTGATTTAGACCTTCAAACAGCTCAAAATTTAAAAACTCTATTAAATCTAAGAGAGAATTCTGATATTGATTTTACAGATGCAAGTGATAATTTAAAAAGATTTGAAGCTATTTTGAAAAATGATGGTTTATACATAAATGATAAAAAAGTTTTAGAGAAAAATCAATTAGCTCTTCCACAAAATGATGATGAAGTATTTGATGATACTGCTGATACGCAAGATTCAACAATTAAAAAAATATCGCAAAAAGATTTAACTTATAAATATAAAATGATAGATGAAAATCTTTTACAACTTGATATAAAATATACTCCAAATCTAAAAGTTGTTACAAGTGGTGGAATTTCTGTTTCATTCCCTCAATTTAAAGATGCAAAAAGAATTACAAAAAAAATGACAGATAGCTTTGATGAAATAAATTTTTATGAAGCAGGTACAAAAATTTGGAATGGTGGATTAGAACAAAATGTTGATGCTTCATATCTTTTAGTTGAAGGTTGGGATGACAATTGGAATAAAGGTGGAGATAAAGAGATGAGTTTGATAATAAATACTAAAGATTTAAAAGATTTAGTTGTATATTTAAGAGCTGGTTCTTTAAATGAGAATTCAAATAATGATGCTCAATCTGAAATAGTTCCTCAAGATGGAGAATTAGATCAACAAAATTATCCTATTGAAATGGTAGATATTCCACTATTTAGACTTAGTAAATGAAAGAAAAAATATATTTAATTCCAGGCCTTATGACTGATAAAAGGCTTTGGAGTAGGTTACTTCCTTTTTTAAAAGAGGAATATGAATTGATAAATGTTCCAATCCCTCACAGTGAAGATTTTGATGAGATAATTGATATTTTATTCAACTTTTTTACTGAAGAAAAAATAAATCTCTTAGGATTTTCCCTAGGAGGTTATATCGCCTCATATTTTGCAATAACTTATCCAAACAGAGTTAATCGACTTTTTACAGTTGCATCAACTCCTGGAAACTCTACAGAAGCAGAAATACAAAGAAGAAAACAAAAGTTTGTTCTTATTGAAAAAGATGGTTTTGAAGGATTGCCTTATGATAAAGCAAAATCACTGCTTGAAGAAAAAAATCAAAATGACGTTGAGTTAATAAAAATAATCCAAGATATGTTTTTTGATTTAGGAAAAGAGACTTTTATTTCTCAATTAACAAGTACTTTTAAAAGAAGAGATTTATTTGAGGATTTAATAAATTTAGATATTAAAGTTTGGTCTTTTTATAGTGAACGTGACAGACTTTTAAATCAAGAATCACTTAAAAAATTCCAAAATATAAATCACAATATAAATATTATAAGTAGAAAAGGAACAAGTCATAATATTCCTTTGGAAGAGCCAGAATTACTAAGTATTCACATTAGAAATTGGATGAAAGATTAAAAAAGAGTTAAAATGCAAACAAAAGAAGATATAGAAATACAAAACAATTTGGGAAAAGCAGGGCATGGTTTACCAAAAATTGATGCAATATTTTTAAAACATATTGGATTTCCTATTTTAAAAACTTTTATTTCGTGGGATAATGCTATGAAGTTTTTTGAATATGAAGGTAAAGAGATTTTAAATTTAGTAAAAGATTTACCTAAAGATAAATTGTTTAAAAAAGTGTTAATTCCTAAAATATTTGGTATTGAAGATAACTCAAGATATTACTCACCTGCAATGGTTCTTTGGCATTTACTTTATGTTGGAGAGACTTTACAAGAGGGAATTGTAAGTTTAAGTAAAAATGAGAAAATAGACTTTACAGTAAAAATAGAAAATTTCAAGCCATTTGTACAAATTGATGAAGACATTGTAGAAAAATATGAGAAATTTTTAAATAATTATAAAAAATTTATAGAGAGAAACATAGAGAATAAATATATAAATAATTGCCTTTCTCATCCTTGGTTTGGTTGTTTAAATCCACATCAATGGTTGGTTATGTCAGCAATTCATCAAATGGTTCATAAAAAACAAATAAAAAAGATTTTAAAGGCTTATTAATGAAACTAAAAATATATCAAATAGATGCATTTACAAACAAAGTATTCAAAGGAAATTATGCAGGAGTTATAATTCTTGAAGAGTGGTTATCAACAGAGTTAATGCAACAAATTGCAACGGAAAATAATCTATCAGAAACAGCTTTTGCTTTTAAAAATGCTCAAAATATTTATGAAATAAGATGGTTTTCTCCAATGACTGAAATTGACTTTTGTGGTCATGCAACACTAGCAACTGCTTTTGTACTATTTAAAGAAAATGCCTCTTTTGAAAAAGTGATTTTTACAGCAAAAGCAGTTGGAGATTTAAGTGTTGAAAAATTGGATTCTGGTTATATTCAAATGACTTTTCCAAATAGAAAACCAAAAGTTATAGATTCAATTCCAAAAGAGTTATTATCTGGTTTATCAATAACTCCAAATGAAGTTTTACATAACCAACAAGCATATTTTGCAGTTTTTTCAAATGAAGAAGATATTTATTCAATAGATGTAAATCTTGAAGAATTAAAAAAACTAGCACCTTATGATGTTGTTATTACTTCAAAATCAAAAGAGTATGATTTTATTTCAAGATATTTTTGGCCAGCAAATGGAGGTGATGAAGATCCTGTAACTGGTTCAATTCACACAGGACTTGCTCCTTATTGGGCAGATAAATTAAATAAAAATGAATTAATCGCTCACCAAGCCTCAAAAAGAGGTGGCTTACTAAAATGTAAAGTTTTAGAGGAAAAAGTAATAATTTCAGGTCAAGCAGTTTTATATCTAGAAGGGTACATCACTATTTAAAAAACAAATAAAAATAGATACATAAAAACTCCCATAATAGAGCTAATAGTTAAAGCAAAAAATATTGCTTTTCCTATTTTTTTATGTTTTGTTCCATCAAGTAAGTGGTTTTTATAATCTTTATATGATGAGATAAATAAAAACAACCAACCACCAACAGCGGCAATAGCTATTAAAATATGAATAGTTAAAAATACAAGCATAAAATCAAAAGAGATATTACTATATTTTGAATACTCTAAAAATCCACCTGAAATTCTAATACATATTTCAAAAATCACTACAATTATAAGTGTTACTCCTAAAATAATAGCCTGAGAAATAAAGTGTTTTTCATACTCTTTTTTAATGGCAAAATAGATACTAAAAGCTAAGAAAAAAGGTAAAACTGCAAAATATACAGTTGTTATATCCAAATAAATAGGTGCAGTTGTTCCTAAAAAACCTTTTTCAAAAACCATTTAGTCAAGCTTTTTAGGAGGTGATTTCATTATTGCTTTTTCTATTAGAATAAAACCAAAAGGTATTAAAGAATAAACAAAAAGTTGAAAACCTAAAAATTTCCATTGGTATCTTTTCATAGCCATATATAAAGCAATAATAAAAAGTATGAATAAAACTCCATGAGCCATTCCCACAATTTTAACAGCAAGTGGAATACCAGCTAGATATTTAAGTGGCATTGCAATAAAAAGTAAAACTAGATAAGAAATTCCTTCTATAAATGATATAAGTCTAAATCTTGAAAAAGTGTCGTTTAACATAAATCTTCCTTTTAAATAAAAGATTTAGTATATAAAAGATTGGTTTATGAAAAGTTAATATCAATAACTTTGTGTTACAATCGCGAATGAAAAACATAATACTTACTACATTAAATGCTAGATATTCTCATAGTTCATTGGGTTTGAGATATTTATTGGCAAATTTAAAAGAACTAAAAAATGAGGCTGAAATTTTAGAGTTTGTTATAAACTCTTCAGTTCAAACAATAGCAGAACAAATACTTGAAAAGAAACCAAAAATTATAGGAATTGCTGTATATATTTGGAATGCATTTGATATTGGTGAACTTGTTCGAATAATAAAAAAAGTATCACCACAAACTATAGTGGTTTTAGGTGGTCCAGAGGTTAGTTTTCAGCCACTTAGAGTAAATTTTGATATGGCAGATTATATAGTTTGTGGTGAAGGGGAAGTTAGTTTTTACAATCTTTGTAGAGAATTACTTGATGGAAATTGTACTCAACCACGAACTATACATTCGCCAAAAGTTGATTTAGAATCAATAGTTTTACCTTATGATGATTACACAGATTTTGATATAAAAAATAGACATATTTATGTTGAAAATGCTCGTGGTTGCCCTTTTGAATGTGAGTTTTGTCTCTCTTCAATTGAGACAAAAATGAGATATTTAGATATCAATGTTTTTTTAGATGAGCTTGAAAAATTGTGGATTCGAGGAGCTAGAAACTTCAAATTTATTGATAGAACTTTTAATATCAAAATCTCTTATGCAAAAGCAATTTTAAACTATTTTTTAGCAAAACAAGAAGATTACTTCTTACACTTTGAGGTAATTCCTGATAATTTTCCTGAAGAATTAAGAGATTTAATAAAACAGTTTAAACCAGGATGTTTACAACTTGAAGTTGGTATTCAAACTCTAAATCTAGATGTAGCAAGAGAAATTCATAGAAATCTAAAAATTGATAAAATCAAAGATAATCTAAAATTCTTATCTACGCAAACCCACGCTCATATGCATATAGATTTAATCATAGGACTTCCAAGTGAAACAATAGAGAGTTTTGGAAAAAATCTAAACCAACTTTATACACTTTCAACAGGTGAAATTCAAGTTGGAATATTGAAAAAACTATCAGGAACAACTCTCGATAGACATGATAAAGTTTATGGAATGGTTTACAACGATTCACCTCCATATGATATTTTACAAAATGATTTGATTGATTTTTCTATGATGCAAAAGATGAAAAGATTCGCTAGGTTTTGGGACATTGTTTATAATAGTGGGAATTTTCAAAAAACAACAGCACTACTTTTTGAAGATGGAAAAGTTTATGAAAACTTTTATGATTTAAGTATTTGGCTTTATAAAAGAAGCGAATCGACTTATAAGATTTCTCTCGATAGAATGGCGGAATTTTTATTTGAGTATATGTTACCAAAACATGATGAAGAACTACTAGCAAACACGATTTTACAGGATGTTATGAAAGTTGGAGGAAGAAAAATTCCACCGTTTTTTAAAAAAATAATTCCTCAAAATTATGATTTTGCACAAAAAGAAGTTTCTAAAGCAAATAAAAGGCAAATTGTTAGACAGGAAAATGAATGAATAAAAAAATAGTGAGTAAAATTTGTATCTTAATAATTTTCTCAACAATGTCGTATGCTTTGGATGTAGATAAACATTTAGAATTATCATATGTTCAAACAAGTGGAAATTCAAATACAACTACTTTTTCATCTAAACTTCAAGGAACAGCAGCCCTTAGTGAAAAAGAGAGCATAAGAGCAAAAGGAAGTATTTTATATAGTAAAAATGAAAAAGATACTTCTGCAAATAAATATAATTTAGAGCTAGATTATAATCATATGTTAAGTGAAAAATTGTACTCTTATATGGGAATTAGTTATATAAAAGATGAGTTATCAGATTATGATTATAGATTAAATATTGGGCCAGGACTTGGATATAAATTACTTGAAGATGAAATACAAACTATAGATATACAAGGTGGTTTGGATTATGCTTATGATAAATATAATAGTGGTTTGAAGGATAACTATTTAGCTGGTAAATCAGAACTAAATTATAAATATAGATTTAGTTCAACTGTTGATTTTAAACAAATGCTTAGTTATTTAAAATCTTTTGAAGATGGTGATAAATACTTCGTAACAAGTGACTCTTCAATCGGAGTTAAGATGACACAAAATCTTTCTTTAGGAATTAGTTATAGTATAGATTATACAAACAAAACTGATAAAGAAAACACAGATAGAAAATTTTTAACTTCTTTGATTGTTGATTTTTAAAAATTTAGCTAAGATAATCTTATGAATTTCAATAAGATTATCTTTACCTTACTAATGCTTTATATCTTAGCAGATATGATTAAGACTTACTTTTTTTAAATTTTGCAAAAATAGGCTCTACAATCGGAACTATTTTAACAGTAATGTATCCTACAATTCCCCCAAATACTATTTGAACAAACAACTCTGCAAATGGAATAGATTTTAATACTTCATCAAAAGAGTGAAAAATATGAGTCTCATGTACGATAATTCCACCACCAACAGCTAACATTGCAACAGTTCCTACTATTCCTATAGTTTTTATAATATGTGGCATTGCATTTACAAATCCAGTTCCTATTGTTTTTGAAATAGCACTATTTTTTTCTTGTAAATAAAAGCCTATATCATCAAGTTTTATGATAAATGCAACTATTCCATATACAAAAACCGTTGTTATAATCCCAATTAATGCAAGAACTGATAACTTAGCTATAAAGTTTGTATCTTCAACTAAACTAAGTGTGATTACAATAATCTCAAAAGATAAAATAAAGTCTGTTTTTATTGCACCTTTTACCTTTTCATCTTCAAGTTTTTCAGTTGATAACTCCTTGATAGTCTCTTTTTCATCACTTATTTCAGTATGATGACCAAGTTTTTCTAAGACACTTTCAACTCCCTCGTATGCTAAATAAATTCCACCTAAAACTAAAACAGGAGAGATTAACCAAGGAGCCAAAAAGCTCATAAGTAAAACAATTGGAATGATGATAACTTTATTTTTCAAACTTCCTTTTGCAATTTTATAAACAATTGGAAGTTCACGTGCTGCTGCTTTTCTTTTTGCTTCAATAATTGCTTGTTGTCTGATTCCCTCAAGCTCTTCTAAAATCTTTTTTTGTGACTCAACATCAAGTTTTTCAATATTTTGTTTAAATTCATTTACTGTTTTTGCTTTTTTTAGTTCAGCTTTTAAAATATCAGATGTAGTATCATTTGTAAAATTTGCAATTGCTGCTAAATCATCAACAACCAAACCAGTTGATTTTATACTTGCAAGTTTTGTATAAGTTGCAATATCATCAAAAAGTAATCCAACATCATCAAGGGAAGTGGCCATCGTTTTTGTTGCAGATGCTACTGTTTTTCCAGCAAGTGAACTTATATCATCTGTTAATAAAGATAAATATCCTAAAAATCCTGCCATTTATATATTCCTCAATAAATTTTTTTTGTTATTTTATCATAAATAAAAATTGTAAAATTTTACTTTAGTTTATAATCTGATAATTTCACAAATTTAAAGCCTTTTTGTTTTAGCTTTGTAATGGCATTTATAGTACCTTGTGCTGTATCTGATGTTGGATGATTCATATGAATAATTACTATTTCGCCTTTTTTTGCCTTTAAAAATGCCTCTTCAACTTTTTTAGCAGAAAAAGTTGCTCCTGCATCTCCTAGAATAGAAAATCCCACAACTTGATGATTTAATTTGTTTGCAACACTAACTGCAACTTCATCATAATAAGCAGTTCCAGAACGGAAATATTTTGGTCTTTTGTGGGTGATTGATTCTATTTTTCTTGCGTTTAACTCTATTTCATCAACTAACTCTTCAACACTGTTTGTTCCACTTAATCCATAAATAGATTTTCCATTTACAGATGCTGGTTTATGCTCTAGCCCATGATTTGCTATTTCAAAAAGAGGATTTGAAGCTAACTCTTTAAATGTTGAAAGATTTTTGTTTATCCATCGTGCGTTTATAAACATTGTTGCTGGGATTTTCTCTTTTTTCAAAAAATTAACTAATTTTTCATCATAAGCCATTCCAAGAGGACTTCCACAAGCATCCATTGTTAGTGCGATTACTTTTTCATTTGTATTTAGATGTGTTTTTACGCCCGTAACATTTTCTCCCCATTGTTTTGGAGTTTGATTTTCAAAGGCTTTGGCAATATTTTTTCTAAATGATTCGTACTCTTTTTTAGAATTTGCTGGTTGTTCTGTAAAATAACTATCACTTGCACTGTTTGCACAAGCTGTAAAACTAAGAGTTAAAAGTAAAGAGAAGATTATTGATTGTTTCATAGATTTTCCTTATGACAAAATAGATATAATAAATAATACTATATGAAAATTTAATAAAGAAGTTGATTAATGGAAGAAAAAGATAGAGTTTTTGATGTAATTGTAATAGGTGGAGGACCTGCTGGAATAATGGCAAGTATTAGTGCAGCAAAGGAAAATAAAAGTGTTTTATTACTAGAAAAACTTTCAAAAATTGCAGCAAAACTAAAAGCCACTGGTGGTGGAAAATGCAATCTTACAAATACTTTATCAACTGAAGAGTTTATGGGAAAATTTGGTAAAAATGGGCGATTCATGAGCCATGTACTAGAAGCTTTTAATGCAAATGATTTAAGAGATTTTTTTGCAAGCATTGGAGTTGAAACAATTGCCCGAGATGGTTTTAGAGTATTTCCACTAGATCACAGCTCTTCTATTATTTTAAAAGCTTTGGATGATGAACTTGAAAGATTAAAAGTAAAAGTTGATTGTTCAGTTGAAATTCAAACTATTCAAAAAATAGATGATATTTTTATCATAAATAGCCAAGAAAATATCTACAAAACAAAAAATATTATCTTAGCAACTGGAGGTTTAGGTTATCCAACTCTTGGGGCAACTGGTGATGGATATATTTATGCCAAAGATTTTGGACATGAAGTTACCTCTTTACATCCAGCAATGATGCCACTATTTACAAAAGAGAAGAACTTCGCTTCTTGTAAAGCAGATACCATTGCCAAAGCTATTTTAAAAGTTGATTTACCAAAATATAAAAAACTAAAACTAACAGGAGATTTGATTTTCACAAACAATGGAATACGAGGGCCAGTTGTTTTAGATTTTGCCCGAGAATTAACTCCAATAATTGCCAAACATAATGAAGTGCCTTTATTGATTAGTTTTTTAAAAGGTATGAATGAAGAGCAAATTTATACTCATATCAAAAAAGAGATTGAAAAAAATCCAACTGCTACGGTTTTAGAAAATCTTACAACACTTTTGGCTTCAAGTGTAGCCCAAGAAATATGTAATATTTGCGAAATAAACAGTTCTGAGAAGTTTAAAAATATAGATGGAATAAAAAGAGAAAAACTAATAAAAACTCTAGCTTGGACACCTTTGACTGTAACTGGTCATGAGGGATTTAAAAATGCAATGATTACAAGAGGTGGAGTTGAACTTAAAGAAATTGATTCAAAAACAATGCAAAGTAAAATTGTTTCAGGCTTGTATTTTTGTGGAGAGGTTGTAAATATTGATGGACCTTGTGGTGGATATAATCTTCAATGGTCTTTTTCTAGCGGGTTTTTGGCGGGAAAAACAAAAAGTTTATAAAAAACTATTATAAGTGAGGGTTTATTTTGAATAATACTAAAATTAAAAACTATCAAATTATTTTATTTCTATTTTTTCTATTTTCTAATGTAACTCTTTTTGCATTAGATAAGTTAGATTCAACTCCTTTTGTTTTGACACAAAATGAGAAAAATTGGATAGAAACACATCCTGTAATAAAAGTAGGTGTTGATAAAGATTATGCTCCTTATGAATGGCTTGAAAATGGTGAATACAAAGGTATTGCTGTTGATTATATGAAACGAATAGAAAAAATTGTTGGAATAGAGTTTCAAATAGTTAAAAACAAATCTTGGGATGAAATCATAACTATGGCTAAAAATGGTGAAATTGATATGATTACAAGTATTGTAGAAACACCTGAAAGGTCAAAATATCTTGATTTTACAGAATTTTATAGAAAGAGTCCTGTAATTATTATTGATAGAGGAAATAATGGTTTTATTGGTGGATTAAAATATCTAAATAATAAAAAAGTTTCTATTGAAAAGAATTATTTTATGGAAGAGATTTTAAGAAAAAATCATCCAAACATAAAACTACAAGTTGTTGATACTACAAAACAAGCATTAGAATTAGTTAATTCAGGAGAAGTTGATGCTTATGTTGGAGATGTTGGACTGTCTGATTATATAATCAAAAAATATTACTTTTTAAATTTACAATTTTCAGGTCAAACTGAATATATAAGTACTCAAGGTTTTGCAGTTACCAAAAATAATACTGAGCTTTTAAGTATTTTAAATAAAGCTGCAAAATCTTTACCCGAAGATGAAATGCAAAGTATGTTTAAATATTGGTTAAATGTTGACCGTGGAATAGATATGAAAACAGTAGCAATCTATCTTATTGCTGTGGTTGTTATTTTACTGATTATAATTTATTGGGTTTATAGATTAAAAAGTGAAATAGCACAGCGTAAAATCATCGAAAATAAATTAAAAGAGAGTGAATCACATTATAGACAATTAACGGAAGATGTAAATGATGTGATTTGGAAAGTAAATACTAATTTTATAATTACATATATAAGTCCAGCCGATGAACGATTTAGAGGATATAAAGCAAGTGAAGTAATTGGAAGTAATATCTTTGAATTATTTACAGATGAAAGTGTTCTTATTTTAAAAGAAAAATTACAAGAAAGATCTGAATTATCGCAAAAAGGCATTAAGTTACCTGCTTTAATTATAGAACTCCAACATAAATGTAAAGATGGCTCTATAATTTGGGGAGAAATTTTGTCAAAACAAGAATTAGATGTTAATGGAAATATTATTGGTTATCATGGAATTACTAGAGAGATTACAAAACGAAAAGAACTTCAAGAAAAAATAGAGCAATTAGCATATTGTGATACCCTTACTAAACTGCCAAATCGACGTTCTTTGGATGAAAAAATGAGTTTTATAATGTCTAAAAGTGAGCGAAGTCAAAAATATTGTGCTTTAGTTTTTATTGATTTGGATAATTTCAAACCATTAAATGATACTTATGGACATAATGTTGGTGATTTATTGTTGATTGAAGTTGCCAATAGACTCAAAAGTAGTATCAGAAAACTAGATGCAGTTGCTAGAATTGGAGGAGATGAGTTTGTAATAGTACTTGATGAATTTGATGAAAATAAAAATATATCAAAGGAAAATATTTTTAATGTAGTTGAAAAAATAAGGATTTGTTTAGCTCAACCTTATGAATTTTGCATAATAAATGAAAAGAATAAACACACAAATATTGAGCATAATTGTACAGCCAGCATTGGAATTTGTATATTTAAAGGAGAAGAAGAGAGTTCTATAAATATCTTCAAATGTGCTGATTCTGCCATGTATGAAGCTAAAGAGTCAGGCAGAAATACTATAAAGTTTTATGAATTATAAAAAAAATTAGGAAATGTAAAATTAAATAGAAGTGGTGAGAAGACAAGTTTTAAAAACTTGTCCACTCATCATTATCTTTACTATTTGATGAAACTACTTTAGTTTCACTTCTTGTACTAGATGTTGTTTTTTTAACCGGAGCTTTAGTTTTAGTGAAAGTTTTCGCTAAATTTGCCTTAGATTCTACAACTTTTGCTTTTACTTCATCTTTCCCTATAAATTGTTTTGCATTTGCATTTGAAACAACTAATTTAGCTATTGTGTCTGTTTGAACAGCAACTTCATAAGTTTCTGTAGCAATCATTGCATTTTGTTGAGTTTGTTGGTCAAGAGAGTTAATAGCATCATTTATTTGCTCAATTCCAGCTAGTTGTTCTTTACTTGAACCTTCAATATTTTTTATAAGTTCAATTGTTAATGAAATATTTTCATTTAACATTTTATATCCGCTAATCATATCTTCAGATATTTTTTTACCTTGGTCTGCTTTTTTAGTAGCTGTTTCAACAAGAATTTTAATCTCTTTAGCAGCTTCTGCTGAACGAGATGCAAGATTTCGCACTTCAGCTGCAACAACGGCAAATCCTTTACCTGCTTCTCCTGCTGTTGCTGCTTCAACAGCAGCATTTAAAGAAAGAATATTTGTTTGGAAAGCAATTTGATCAATTACAGAAATAGCTTCATTAATAGCATTTACTTCTCTATCAATTTCATTCATAGCTTCTGTTGTTTGGTTTGCTAAACTTTCACCTTTTGAAGCTGAATCAGTTACACTTGAAGCTAATTGAGACATTTTTACAATATTGTTTGTATTATTTGAAATGTTACTTGAAATCTCTTCAACAGCAGCTGCTGTTTCTTCTAATGCAGCCGCTGCTTCATTTGAATTTACATTTAAAGTATCAACATTTTTAAGAAGAATATGACTACTTTCCCCTAATGTTAAACCATTTGATTTGTTTTCTACAAGCATTTCATTTATAATATCAGCTAGGTTATTTAAACCAACAGTAACACCACTATTACAGCCTTTTATTCTATGTGTAAAATCAAGTTTTGCAAATCTTTCAAGGGCAAAACTAATATCATTAATATTTGTACAAACTCTTAGTTGAAGACTTAATAACATATCATTAATATGATGTCTTAGACTTTCTAAACTTTGAGATTCTGTTTTATTATCAAGTCTTTTATTTAAAAAACCTTCTTTAATTGTTAAAACTATTTGATTAATCTCTTCTAAAAATACATTATCAGAATCAATTGTTCTTTTTGTTTTTGCAATGTTTTGATTTACAACACTTGCCATACTTCCAAATTCATCATGATTTCTATCATCTAACATTTCAACAGTACTTGTTTCTTTATTTAAATAACCAAAGAAACTCAATAATCCTTTTTGGAAGTTATTAATTGAAGTTATTAATTGATTAGATAAAAGAAGTGAAAAAACAACAAAAAAGATTAATGCAATTATTACTAAAGTAATTAAAGCAGTATTCATTGTACTAATTGCATCATTTTTCATCTTAACTGCATTTTCATTTATATGAGTTAATAATTTTTCTAACTCTAATCCAGTAAGTGTCATATCTTTTATAGTAGCCAATATTTCAGGAGTTTCTTTATCTATTGCATTTTTATAGTCATTTATCCTAATTGTTGAGAAATTATCAAAACCTTGAATATATTTTTTTGAATTTTCTATGATTTTATCAGATAAATCAATATTTTCTTGGGCAGATAATTTACTTTTTAAATCTAAAACTAAACTATTTAAAGTAGAAAAATCATCTCTAACTTTTTGAGCTTTTGTTTCATCGGGATTTCTTAAAAACTGATAAACAGATATTCGTCCCTTTAGAACTTGTTGGATAAATGCATCAGTTTGGCTAGCTGCATTTGTTAAACGTTTCGTGACACCATCAAAATAATTAAATATTGAAGCTGATATTATTACTATTAAAATGAAAGCAAAAGGTAAAAGCATAAGCTTTACACGGGTAGAGATGTTCCTTAACAAAATGACTCCTTTTTGTGATATTATTATTTTATACTACTAACTTTAAGCAAAATTTTAGCTTAAGAAAATAATTATAATCCTGATAAAATTAATATAGATTTAAGCATATAAATAATTTATTCTAGTTCTAAATATATATAAGAAATATGTAAATTTATATTGTTGTAACTGCTAAACCAATATAATCAATAAAAATTTAGGAGACAAAATGAAGAAATTTATATTTATTTCACTTGTTGCAATTTATGCAAATGCACATTTCTTAACATTTATGGCTAACACCGATAATGTAAGTAATCAGAAAGAATCAAAAGTTAATTTGGATATATCATTTATTCATCCTTTTGAACAAACTGGTATGATTATGGAAAAACCTGAGGTTTTTGTAAATTCAAAAAAGAATTCACTTGCTTTAACACAAACAACAAAATTTGATCAAAAAGCATGGACAAGTTCTTATGATATTAAAACACCTGGAGTTTATAAATTTTTTGTGCAACCACAGCCATATTTTGAACCAGCAGAAGAAAAATTCATTTCGCATGTTCCCAAATTAATAGTTAGTGCTTTTGGTTTAGAAGATGGTTGGGATGAACCAATTGGATTAAAGTATGAAATTATTCCAATGGTAAAACCATTTGGTTTATACTCTGGAAATTTATTCCAAGGTAGAGTTTTACATGATGGAAAACCAGCTGCTAATGTAGAAGTAGAAGTTGAAGCCTATAATGACTTTGGTTTAAAAGCTCCAACAGATTCACATATAACTCAAGTTGTAAAAACAGATGATAATGGAATCTTCTCTTTTGTAATGAATCATCAAGGTTGGTGGGGATTTGCAGCTTTAATAGAAGAGGGTGAATTAAAATACAAAGATGGGAAAAGTTATCCTATTGAAAATGGTGCTTTAATCTGGGTAAAGGCTTACTAAAATGCATATAGCAGATGGTGTTTTATCCCTTGAATCAACAGTTGTAGTAACAGCAGTTAGTTTGTTTGCTTTTTATAAAGCTATAAAAACTATAAAAGAGGATGAAATACCACTAGCAGCAGTTGCCAGTGCTATGTTTTTTATAGCATCATTTATTCATATTCCCTTTGGAGTTACACAAATACATCTAATCCTTTTGGGAGAAATAGGAATATTTTTAGGACTTACAAGTTTTATCTCTATTTTTATAGCTTTAGTTTTACAAGCTTTACTTTTAGGTTATGGTGGAGTAGTTTCTATTGGGGTTAATCTATTTATTATGGCAGCACCTGCTGTACTTGTTTTTTATATTAATAAAACAGATATTTTTTTAAAGATAAATGAAAAAATAAGATTTTTTTTAATAGGATTTTTAGGAGCATTTTTTGCAACTTTGTTTTTAGTACTTATATTGTATTTTTCAAAAGATGAGTATGAATGGGCTGCTTATAGTATATTTTCAGTTAATATAGTAATGATGGTAATTGAAGGTTTTGTTTCTATGTTTTTACTATTATTTATTAAAAAAACATATCCAAAGATTTTAAAAGGTTTAATTTGAAAAGTTTTTTAATATTTATAATCTTGGCAACTTCATTATTTGCCCACAAATTAAATTTATTTGTAACAAATGAACAAAATGGTGTAGAAATTTACTCTTATTTTGCAGATGGAACACCTTGTATGAATTGTAGGCTACTTATTAAAAATAATGAAAATTTAATATTAGAAGATAAGTTAAATGAAAAGGGAAAATATCTTTTTAGTTCAAAATATAAAGAGATAGAAATAACAATTGATGCTACATCTGGGCATATTGCAAAACAAGATGTGATTGTTGAAAATATAAAAAATGAATCATTACAAACTCATATAAAAGAGCAAAAATCAGATGAGCATATTAAAATCCTAATTTCATTGGTTTTAATAGCTTTAATTTTTTATGCAATAAAAATAGTTAAAAGGAAAAAAGAACAATAGATGAATAATGAAGCTATAAAACTTATTGTTTCACTACTTTTTTCTTTTTTAGTTGCTTTTACTTCATTGGAGTATTATTATATATTGCCAATTTTATTAGTACTATTTTTTGAGAGTAAAAGTATTATAAAGATATTTAAAAAACTATTTTTATTAAATTTCTTTATAATATTTTTAGTTTTCTTTGTGGCTTTCCAAAATCACCAAATGGCTATTGAACTATTTTTTAGAACTAATTTGATTTTATTGTTTAATATTACGATTTTTTACAAATCAAAGGGTTATGATATTGTAAGAGGTTTTAATAGTTTGAAATTTTCTGCTAAATTTATCTCAATATTTTATTTTACTATTTGCCTAATTGAGTATTTACTAAAAGAGTTTAAAAACATAAAAGCAACTTTGAAACTAAGAGGTTTTAAAGCACAAACTTCTATGTTTGTTTATCAAACCTTTGGTAATATTTTTGCTATGATGTTTATAAAAGCCATAAAAAAATCAGAAGATATGAAACTAAGCATGAATGCTCGTGGTTTTAAATCGCAGATATTTTTGCTTGAAACAAACAAAATTAGTATAAAAGATATTTTAGTAATATCTTCTCTTGTAGTTATTTTTTTAATAAAGGTTTTATACATATGAGTTGTTCAGTAAATTTAAGAGCTGTTTCTTATGAAAATGAAGATAAACGAATTTTTTCAGATGTAACTTTGAATTTAGGCCATGAAGAAAAAATAGCAATAATAGGTTCAAATGGTTCAGGGAAAAGTACACTTTTAAAAATAATCGCAGGATTAATAAAACCTCTAAGTGGTGAAGTTGAAATCTTCCACGATAAAATGAAAGATTTAAAAGATTTCTCAAAATATAGAAGCGATATAGGATATTTACCCCAAGATGTTACAAATCACTTTTTATGTCCAACAGTTATAGAAGATGTGATTTTTTCCCTAAGAGCAAAAGGTGTATCAAAAGATGAATCAATAATCCAAGGAAAACAGATATTAATTGAGCTTGGAATTTCTCACTTAGAAAATAGGGTGATTTTTGATTTAAGTGGAGGTGAACAAAAAATTGTTGCCCTTGCTGGACTTTTGATTTTAAAACCAAAAATCTTACTTCTTGATGAACCAACAAATGCCCTTGATGAAGAGTCACAACAAAAGATAATTGATATTTTAAACTCAATAAAAAAATCTATGATAATAGTCTCTCATCATAGAAGTTTTATAGATAGTTTGGCAACTAAGATTTATAAGCTTGATAAAAATATTTTAGAACAGATATAAATATAATTATAAATAAGAAACTACCAATTAATGAAAAGAAGTCTTGAATATCACTAAGTTTTTCGATAATTGGATGAAATACAACTGGCGAAAGAAATTGCCCTAGAAATATCGCTGATGTGTAATATCCTGAGCTTTTTACTCTTTTTTCTACACTTGTTTTACTTAACATCCAAGCTGTAACATTTGTCATCATAATTCCACCTGCAAATCCTAAAATTGGACTGCTAATGAAAAATAAGTAAACATTATTTATAACTCCAACCAATGAAAAACCTATTGCCATTAAAAATATCCCAATAAGATAAATAGTTGAATAAGTAAATCTATGTTTTAGTTTTGCAAAAGTTATTGCACCCAAAGCATTACAAAAAAATGCCACAGCAATGATAGTTCCTGCTAATGAACCACTTGCATTGAATTTTTCAATTATTAAAAATGGAATTTGAGTAGGTAAAATATAAAATATCAACATAAAAACAAAAGCCAGAAAATATACAAACAAGATATTTGAGCTGATATGTACGGGTTGTTCTATTTTATCATCATCAAATTTCACTTCTTTTAGATTATAAAAAGCAAGTGGCAGTAAAATCAATCCCATTAGATAAATAGCAAAGGGAAATCTCCAGCTAATATCAGATAAAAAACCTCCACCCATCACAAAAAACACACCACCAAAAGCCATAAAAGCACTTTGATAACCCATAAATTTGTGTCTTTCTTTTTCCTTGAAATAATCTCCAACTAATGAAGTAGAAACTATCATAAGAGTTGCCACACTTACTCCAAAAAATGCCCTAGAGATTAATAAACTTTCAATACTATCAAGATACAATCCAGCACTACCAAATAAAGAGAAGAAAAACAGTGCAAGAACTACTGATTTTTTCTTTCCAAATTTAAATATAAAATGCCCCAAAATAGGTGCAAGAAGTGCAATTACCAAAGATGGAAGTGTTAACATCAATCTTGAATAAAATTCAATATTAGCTACATCATTAAAATAATTTTTTAAATGGGGCAACATAGTAACAATAGCAACATTTGACATACTTGTGGTCATTGCTAGTAAAAGTAGAGTTAAAAGGGTTAGTTTTGGGATATTATTCATTTGCGTATTGTAGTTAAGCTTATTTAAAATAAATTAAAGTCAAGCCTAAAATTAGAGTTTTTTTAAAATCTCAATCTGTTCATCATGGCTATAATTAAATCTAAACTCTGACTCTTTTAAATAGTAAAAGAAGTTGTCTTCTTCAAAACCTTTATATTTTTTTAGATTATTTTCTAAAAATTTCCAAAATTCATTTAGTTTTGTTTGATGAGAATTTTTTGAATGGATTTTATTCCAGTTTAAATACTGAATAAAACCATCTTCAATATCAAAAGCTCGTTTGCCAATTTTGGGCATCAAAAGCGTATATACTTTTTCATTTGAATAAAAACCCATGATATTAATAGCTTCACTTAGAGATTTTTTCTTTTTCTTTTTTTCTCGCTCTTTTATATAATAAAACTCTTCATATTCGTTGTAATTTTTGACTGAGTTGTTGTATTCATACTCCAAAAACAAAGCAATTTTTTTTCTAAACATATCAAATCTATCTTTTATGGTTTTATAATTTACTTCTAATTCTTTTGCTAGTTCAAGGGCATTTTTATTTTCACAAAATTTAATCATAATTAAATCATCTTTTTGAAGTTTTTTTAAAGAGTACTTTTTTGCACAAGCCTTACACTTGATGTAATCATTCGCTAAAGTATAAAAAGTAGTGTTGTTGCAGTTTTGACAAATCATAGGCGTATTTTAGCATCATTTATATTTTTTTGTTCTAAAAATACATAAGAGCTTTTTTGACTAAACAAAATTATAATATTCAGAGCTTATTTACAAGAAAGACAATATAATAATTATTAATTTAATAATAATAAAAGAGAATCTATCCTAGTGAATAACTTCAACGATAAAATAAACCTAATATGGCAAATAGCAGAGAGTTTAAGGGGAGTTTACAAACCTGAAAAATATGGTGATGTAATACTTCCAATGTGTGTAATCAAAAGATTTGATGAAATAATAAGCGAAAAAAAAGCAGATATTTTAAAAGCTTATAAACTTTATGAAACATTTCCCGAACAATCTCAAGAAGAGCTTATCAAAACAGAACTTGATGGGCTTGATTTTTACAATATTTCTCCTTTTGGTTTTGATAACTTAACAAATGACCAAGACCATTTAAAAGAGAACTTCATAGCTTATTTACAAGGTTTTTCTTCAAATATTAAAGACATTATCGCTCACTTTGATTTCAACAAAGATATAGACAAACTAGCAAAAAACAATCAACTTTTCCATGTAATACAAGAGTTTAACAATGTAGATTTACATCCAAACAAAGTGGATAATCAAACTATGGGTTACATCTTTGAAGAGCTTATCAGAAAGTTCAAAGAAAATGCAGAAGCAGGAGACCACTACACACCAAGGGAAGTAATTGAACTTTGTATGAAAATGCTTTTTATGGGTAAAAGTGATGAGATAAAAACAAAAGGAAAAGTTATCTCAATAGCTGACTTTTGTTGTGGAACTGGTGGTATGCTTTCTGTTGGACAAAAGTATATTTTAGAGCAGAACAAAGATGCAAAAGTAGAACTTTATGGACAAGAGATAAATGACGAATCTTATGCTATTTGTAAAGCTGATATGCTTATAAAAGGTCAAGACACAAACAACATAGTTTTTGGAAATACTCTTACTGATGATGGACACAAAGGTAAACATTATAGATACTTAATTTCAAATCCACCCTTTGGAGTTCAATGGAAAAAAGAGCAATCTTATGTGACAAGTGAAAATGTAACTTATGGTTTTTCAGGAAGATTTGGCGCAGGAGTTCCAAGGGTTAGTGATGGTTCGTTGCTATTTTTACAAAATATGATAAGTAAAATGGTAGATGATGAAAGCGGTAGCCGAATAGCTATCATCTTCAATGGTTCACCACTTTTTACAGGTGATGCAGGAGGCGGTGAAAGTAATATCCGAAAATGGATAATCGAATCTGATATGTTAGAGGGAATCATCTCACTTCCAACTGACCTTTTTTATAATACTGGAATCTCTACTTATATTTGGGTACTTACAAATAAAAAAGAGAAAAAAAGAAAGGGAAAAATTCAGCTAGTAAATGCAAGTGATTTTTCAAAGCCTATGAGAAAATCTTTAGGAAATAAAAGAAAGTTTATAGATAAAACTCAAATAGAAGAGATTGGAAATATATACAAAACTTTTGAAGAGTCAAAATATTCAAAAATCTTTGATAATAGAGATTTTGGATTTACAAAAATCACAATCGAGCGACCAAAAAATCTTGAAGAACTAAAAGATGATGAGAAGTTTGGAAACCTAGAGAACAAAGATGAAATAGCAAAAATCTTACAAAAAATAGAAGATGAGAAAAAAGAGTTTAGCTCACGTACTGCATTTGTAAAATATCTAAAAATCAAACTAAAACCAACAGAATTAAACCTGCTAATAGCAAAAGATACAGAATCAATACCTCTAAAAAAAGAGATAAAAGAGTATTTTAAAGAAGAGGTAAAACCACACTTACCCTCATCGTGGATGGATGAAACAACTTTTGAAAACATAGGTTATGAACTGCCATTTACAAGACACTTTTATGAGTACAAAAAACTTGATAGTTTTGAAGATATTATGATGGAAATTAGAGAACTTGAATCAAGCATAAATGATGATTTAAAAGAGTTATTAGCCTAATGAAATATAGAATTAGAAAACAAGATGAACTAAAAGCAAGTGGTTTACATTGGATTGATTATTTACCAAAAGATTGGAAAAAAGCTAGTTTAAAATATATTTTAAATTATGTAATTGGTTCAACTCCATCTACATCAAAAGATAAATATTTTTTTGGAGATAATATTTGGGTTTCTATTTCAGATATTAAAGATAAATACATTAGTGATGCTAAACAGAGATTATCAGATGATGCAATTATTGATTGTAATATAAAAGTAGTTCCAAAAGGTTCTTTACTTTATAGTTTTAAATTATCAGTTGGACAAATGAGTTTTAATACAGTTGATTTGTATACAAATGAAGCAATAGCATCATTTTTAAATAATGAAAATGTAAATTTAGATTTTTGGTATTATGCTTTAGGTGAATATTTAATTGAATATGCGAATGATAATATTTATGGCGCTAAATTATTGAATCAAGATTTGATAAAAAATGCGAGACTTTTAGTTCCATCAAAAATTGAGCAACAAAAAATAGCAAATTTTTTAGATGAAAAAAGCAAAATCTTTGATGAATCTATTTCAAAAAAAGAGCAACTTATCTCTAAATTAGAGTTAGCAAAACAATCTTTGATAAGTGAAGTAGTAACTGGAAAACTAAAAATCATAGAAAATAACTCAAAATTACAAACTATCAAAAGAGAACAAAATGAACTAAAACCAAGTGGTGTTGAGTGGTTGGGTAATATTCCTAAAGAATGGGAAATGAAAAAATTAGGTTATATGTTTTCTTTTAAAAATGGTGTTAATACGGATTCTTCTAATTATGGAAAAGGTATTAAATTTATAAATGTAAAAGAAACTATTAATACTAATTTTATAATGGAAAAAGATATTGAAGGGTCTGTATTAGTTTCTGATTCAATCATTAAAGAAAATTCAGTTAGAAAAGGAGATGTTTTATTCAATAGAACATCTGAAACTATTGAAGAATTAGCATTAAGTACAGTTTACTATGATGATAAGATAGCTTTATTTGGTGGATTTGTTATAAGAGGAAGACAAATTACAAAAAAATTAGATTTAGACTTTAAAAAATACTGTTTTCAATCAACTGAAATAAGAAAACAAATCATTTCTTATGGAAGTGGAAGTATTAGAAAAAATATTGCACAAACAAATTTAAAAAATGTATATTTATTTGTACCTACAATAACCGAACAACAAAAAATATCAAAATACCTAGATGAAAAACTTATCCATTTTGATAATACAATAGAAAAAACAAAACAAAGTATCAAAAAACTAAAACTTGCAAAAGAAGCACTAATTTCCCAAGCAGTTACGGGTAAAATAGAAGTATTATAAAATAATCAAGGAGTCAAAACATGAGTGAACTAATAGAAAATAAAAACTTAGTAAATCAATTAAAATCTTTAATAGCATCTACTAAAGAGCAAGTAGCTATTAGTGTAAACTCATCTTTGACTTTGATGTATTGGCAAATTGGTTATAAAATCAATGAAGATATTTTGAAAAATAGTCGTGCAGAGTATGGAAAAGAGATTTTGCAGACAGTGTCTGCAAAATTGACAGAAGAGTTTGGTCAAGGTTTTTCAAAAAGAAATTTAGCTGATATGATTAAATTTTCACAAGTTTTTGATGATTTTGAAATTGTCTCTACACTGTCGAGACAATTGAGTTGGTCTCATTTTAAAGAAATTATGTATATGGACGATAGTTTAAAAATAGAGTTTTATGCTCAAATGAGTGATTTGGATAAGTGGAGTGTAAGAACTTTGAGAAATCGAATTGACTCTATGCTGTTTGAGAGAACAGCACTATCGAAAAAGCCTGATGAATTAATCACTTATGAAATAGAAAAACTAAAAGAGGGCATTGTAACTCCTAATATGATTTTAAAAGACCCGTATGTTTTAGACTTTTTAGAGTTAAATGATAGATATTTAGAAAAAGATTTAGAAGATGCGATTTTACGAGATATTGAAAACTTTATTTTGGAGCTAGGAAATGGATTTTCTTTTATATCACGACAAAAAAGAATTCAAATAGGCGAAGATGATTTTTATATTGATTTACTTTTTTATAATCGAAAATTAAAAAGATTGGTTGCTTTTGACTTGAAACTGGGAAAATTCAAAGCAGAGTATAAAGGGCAAATGGAGCTTTATTTAAAATACTTAGAAAAGTATGAAAAAGAAGAAGATGAAAATACACCTTTGGGAATCATACTTTGTAGTGATAAGAATCAAGAACAAATAGAATTACTAGAACTTGAAAAAAGCGATATTCATGTGGCAAAATATCTCACCATTTTACCACCAAAAGAAGAGTTTGAAAAACGACTTCACAAGGCAATAGAAAATGCAAAACAAAAATATCAAATCAAAGGTTAAATCATGGCACATATAAAAGAAAAAGATATTGAAGAAGCAATTCAAAATGCTACTTTTAAAAGTGGATTTGCTCAAAGTGTTAGTAGTGATTTTGATAGAATTTCTTGCATAAATAAAAAAGAACTTTTTAAGTTCTTGGAGTCAACCCAAAGTGAGCTTTTAGATGAATTTAAAAAATCTCGACCAACAAACTGGCAAGAAAAATTAATAGATTTGATTGATAATAAGATAAAAAATAGAGGTTTGATTGAAGTTTTAAGAGATGGTGTTGAGGATTATACACTTACTTCAAATTTAAGACTTGTTTATTTCAAACCAAACAATAATAAAAACCAAGAAACAGTAAAACTATATAACTCAAATATCTTTTCACTCACAAGACAATTATACTTTGAAGATGGAGCTAAAACTTCTATTGATTTGGTTGTTTTTTTAAATGGTTTTCCAATAGTTGTAATTGAATTAAAAAACAAATACACAGGACAAAGTATTGAAAATGGAAAAGAACAATTTAAACTTGATAGAAGTTATAGAAGTAAATTAAGTGAATTTAACACAAGAACTCTTATCTATTTTGCCGTTGATAATGATGAAGTAAGTATGACAACAGAACTAAAGGGAAAAGATACTTTCTTTTTGCCATTTAATAAAGGTTTTGAAAATGGTTCTGGAAATCCAACAGTTGATGGTAAATTAAAAACTCACTATTTATGGGAAGAGATTTTAAGTCAAGATTCATTATTAGATATATTTAGAAACTTCTATTTTATACAAGTAGATGAAAAAGACCCAAAAAAGAAAATAGCAATATTCCCCAGATACCATCAACTAGATGTGGTAAAAAAAGTAGAACAAAAAGTAAAAGAGGAAAAACAAGGACATAAATATCTAATCCAACACAGTGCAGGAAGTGGGAAAACAAACTCTATTTCTTGGTTGGCTCATAGACTTTCAAAACTACATGATGAAAATGAAAATCCAATTTTTGATAGTGTGATTGTAATTACAGATAGAAAAGTCTTAGATAAACAGTTGCAAGATGCTATTTATCAGTTGGATAAAACAAAGGGAATAGTTGTAAAAATTGATAAAAATAAAAACTCAAATGATTTAGCCCAAGCCTTACAGAAAAAAGCAAAAATCATAATAACAACTATTCAAAAGTTTGCCTATGCCTATAAAAAAATAGATGCCATAGATAAACATAACTATGCCATCATAATAGATGAAGCACACTCAAGTACAAGTGGCGAAAATATAAACTATTTAAAACTTACCCTTAGTGGAAAAAGTTTAGATGAGGCAAAAGAGTTTGATTCTAAGTTTGAAAGTGACAGTGAAGATGATGTAAATAAAATGTTAGAGGCTATCACAGATACAAAGCACTTGAGTTTTTTTGCATTTACAGCAACACCAAAAGATAAAACAATGCAAATATTTGGAAGAGTTGAAGATGATGGTTTAGCCCATGAATTTCATTTGTATTCTATGCGACAAGCTATTGAAGAGGGATTTATCCTTGACCCTTTAAAAAATTATATGATTAGTGATACGTATTTTAAAATAGGAAAAAAAATAAAAGATAATCCAATCTTTGAAAAAAGAGGAGCAAATAAAGCAATAGGAAGTTTTATAAATCTACATGAACATAATATCAATCAAAAAGTAGAAACCATAGTAGAAGATTTTATGACAAATAGAGTTTTTTGGTTGGCAAATAAAGCAAAAGCTATGATAGTAACAAGTTCAAGACTTCATGCCCTAAAATATAAACTAGCACTTGATGGATATTTAGCTACACATTATCCTAGTATTAAATCACTTATTGCTTTTTCAGGAGAGCTTGAAATTGATGAGGTTAAATATACAGAAGAGAGTCTTAATGCTATTAAAGAGAGTGAATTGCCTGATGTTTTTGATAGTGTTGATAGTATTAAATTTCTAATTGTTGCAGATAAATATCAAACAGGATTTGACCAACCAAAACTTTGTGTTATGTATGTTGATAAAATGCTAGATGGTGTAACAGCAGTTCAAACACTTTCAAGACTTAATCGAGTAGCAAGAGGTAAAGATAATACTTTTGTATTAGATTTTGTAAATGAACAAGAAACAATTCTGAAATCTTTTTCAAGATATTACACTTGCTCAAATATAGAAAAAATGACAGACCCAAATATTGTGTTTGAGTTTTATCACAAAATAGATGAGTTTCATATATGTTATGAGGAAGAAGTAAAAGAGTATTGTAAACTTTATCTAAAAGAGAATAGAAACTCAAATGATATAGCGAATATGGATAATCTAGTAAATGTAGCAATTGAACGATTTAATAAAATAAAAGATAATGCAAAAGAGGATGAGTTTAAAACCTATGTGATTAAGTTCTTTAGAGCTTATAACTTTTTGATACAAATTTATCCTATTAAAAAAACATCACTTTATGAAATGTATATTTACCTTGGTGGACTGATTAAAAAGTTTCCAAAAGATAAAATAAGTAAAGTTGAACTTAATAATTTGCTTAGTCTTGATTTTTATAAACTAAAAAGAATGAATGGTGATGAAATAAATGGAGAAGATTTATCACTATCTTCAACAGTAGCACAACCTTTACAAGGTTATAGTGAGGGAAGTAGTAGAACAAAAGATAAAGAAGAAGTTGATTTAAATAGTTTGATTCAAAGAATAAATGATTTATTTGGACTTGATTTAAGTGATGAAGATAGATTGGCTTTTTTTGACCAACCGCTCGAAGCTCATAAAAAGAATGAAGACTTAAAAGATATAGCAATTGTAAATAGTTATGATGAGTTTGAAGAACAGTTCAAAAAAGGGTATTTCTTAAAAATGATTGTGGATAAAAGAAGTACAAATGAAGAGATGTTTAATAAAATTATTACAGATAACTCTCTAAAATCATATTTACTTGAAAATATGTCAAGGGAATTATATAGATATTTTAATGTATAAAATTTAGTTGCGGAGTAATAATTGCATATAAAACTAATTAAGAGAGTATACTCTACAATAAACTAATAAAAGGCCTATTATGAAAATAGCAATTCCAGTAAAAGATGAGAATTTAACATTCTTTAGTAATGCAGGACATACTCCAAATTTCGCAATTTATGATTTAACAGGTTCAGGAATGTTTAGATCATTTAAATTAGACTCAATAATAAAAAATCCAAGAACAGACATTGACCATGACCACGCAGAAGAAGATCATCAATGTGACCACGGACACGATGATGAAGAACATATTGCCCAACATAATAAAATGGGTGAAGCTTTAAGTGAATGTAGTTATATAGTAGTTAAAAAAGCTTGTAAAAACACAGCGAACTCATTTACTTCACAAGGTATAAAACTTGTTAAATATAATGGTGAAGCATTAGATGTAAATACAATATTAAAAGAGACATCAGTTTCGTTTAAATAACTATATTATTTTTAATTTACTTTAAAACTAGTCAATAAAAATTGACTAGTTAAAAGATTATTTCATTGCTGCTATTTGTTTTGCTAAATCAGCTATATCAGCATCACTCAATTTTGCAGTTTGACCTTTCATAACTGCTCCCATTCCATATACATTTAAAGTTCCAGCTTTGTAACCATTTAAAGAAGCAATAGTTTTAGCTTCATCCCAACCTTTTATTATTGCAGATTTTCCTAATGCAGCTTTTTCAGCATTTGCTCCATGACAAGTGGCACATGCTGCAAAAGAAGCAGCAGATAAATAAGTAGCAGATACTGCTACAAATATTGTAGATAATACGATTTTTTTCATTTTTTCTCCTAAAAATTAATTTACTATTATTACTAACAATTGTTAATTTAGTGTTATATAAATTTATTTGTTCCAAAAACACCTAACTGCAAATTAATATTATAGGAGATTTAGACTTTTTGAGTTAAACTATTTAAAATGAATAAACATTCACAAAAATAGATTAAAACAAAAGGAAATAATATGTGTAAAGATTGCGGTTGTACAATAGCAGGACAAGAACATCACCATCATCACGATGACCATGAACATGGAATTGTTCATGACCATGAACATCAACATGATAATACAACTTGGAGTGCAACACACCAAGCAGCACACGAAACTTTAAATCATAATCCCCAATTAAATGACGCAAAAACTATCTCTGTAATCAAAAAGATACTTGATAAAAATGACCATGAAGCCTCACACAATAGAGCTCATTTTGATTCACACAAAGTTTTAGGAATAAATCTTATGTCAAGCCCTGGAAGTGGAAAAACATCACTTTTAGAAAATATTGCAGATATGGTAGATTTTAAATTTGCAGTTGTTGAGGGTGACTTAGAAACTTCAAGGGATGCTGATAGATTAAAAGCAAAAGGAATTGAAGCTGTTCAAATCCAAACAGGAAGTGCTTGTCATTTAGATGCCTTTATGGTTCACAAAGGTTTGCATGATATTAACCTAGACAATATTGATGTTTGTTTTGTGGAAAATGTAGGAAATTTAGTTTGTCCAGCTTCTTATGATGTTGGAACTCACTTAAATATTGTTCTTGTTTCAGTTCCTGAAGGCGTTGATAAGATTGCTAAATATCCAGTTATGTTTAGATGTGCTGATTTAATACTTATTACAAAAACAGATTTACTTCCATACTTTGAATATGATATTGAAAAAGAGAAGATGGAAGCTAGAAAACTAAAACCAAATGTAGATATTTTAGAAGTAAATGTAAAAGATAAACAATCACTTCAAAATGTAATTGATTGGATTAATTTCAAAAGAAAGATGAGATGATATTTGTAAAATCAATTTCATTCATTTAGGCTTCACGGTGGGTACCCAAAAATCAAAGATTTTTACCCTTCCGTTGCAGAATCATTCATAAAATTGTTTTACAAATAATAGATTAAAAAGGAAAAATTGTATGTGCTTATCAATACCATCAAAAATAAAAAGTATAGACACTGAAATGAACACTTGTATCGTTGATACAATGGGAGTTGAAAGAGGTGCTAGTTTAGATTTAATAGATCAAGATGTAGTAGTTGGAGATTATGTTTTAATTCATATTGGATTTGCAATGAATAAAATAAATGAAGAGGATGCCATGGAATCTCTCAAAGTTTACCAAGAGATAATAGAAAAGATGGAAGAGCAAGATAGATTAGAAGCAATTGCTCAATCTGATAATTGCCCAAATAGATAATATTATGGAAAAAGAGCTACAACTAAAAGATTTATATGATGGTTTTAGAGATGCTAAAACCATAAAAGCATATAAACAGCTAATTGATGAAGACTTAAAAGATTATGATGGAATTATAAATATCATGGAAGTGTGTGGTGGACACACTCACACTATTATGAAGTACGGAATTCCTCAATTAATAAATAAAAAAATAAACTTCATACATGGACCTGGTTGTCCTGTTTGTGTAATGCCAAAAGAGAGAATTGATAGTGCTTATGAGTTAAGTTTACAAGAAGATGTAATACTTGTAACTTTAGGTGATATGATAAAAGTTCCAGGAAGTAAGGGAAGTTTACAAAATGCAAGAAGCCAAGGTGCAGATGTGAGATTTGTCTATTCTCCAATGGAGTGTATAAAAATAGCAAATGAGAATCCAAATAAAACAGTAGTCTTTTTTGCAATAGGATTTGAAACAACAACACCAATGACTTGTGCTTTATTGGAGCAAGTAATAAAACACAATATTACAAATATACTTTTTCATATAAATCACATTACAGTTCCAGAAGTTATGCAAGTATTAGTGCAAAGTAGTGATTGTAAAATAGATGCTTTTTTAGGCCCATCACATGTGAGTGTTATTAGTGGAAGTAAGATATATGAAGAGTTTCCAAGAGATTATAATAAACCAGTAGTTGTGGCAGGTTTTGAACCAGTTGATGTGATGCAATCAATCTCTATGATAGTAAAACAATTCAAAGAAAAAAGAAGTGATTTAGAAGTAGAGTATAAAAGACTTGTATCTTATGAGGGAAACCTAAAAGCCCAAGATTTAATGAATAAATACTTCAAAAAAGTTCCTTTTAAATTCAGAGGAATAGGAACAGTTGAAAATAGTGGATATGAACTAAAAGAACAATATGACAAATTCAATGCAAAAATAGTATATAAAGAGATACTTCCCACACGTGAAGTTAAAGACAACAAAGCCTGTAGATGTCCAGATATTCTAAAAGGAATAGCAAAACCACACGACTGTAAAATCTTTGGAACACTTTGTACACCAACAAATCCAATTGGTTCTTGCATGGTTAGTAGCGAGGGTGCATGTAGTGCTTATTATAAATATGGTAATCTTTTATAGAAAAGAGTAAACTGATTACTTTTATAAAACACACATAAGGTTATAAAATGATGAATCAAAGTCTAGGTAAAAAAATAGGTTTTATAGGCGCAGGTGTAATGGGTAAATCAATGATTTTAAATCTAATGAAAAAAGGATTTGAAGTAGATGTTTATGCAAGAGATAAACAAAAGATTGAAGATATACTAGAAGCTGGTGCAGTTTTTCGTGAAAATATTCAATCTTGTGTAGAAGATAAAGATGTAGTAATAACAATAGTTGGTTACCCAAAAGATGTTGAAGAGATATACTTATCACAAAAAGGTATTTTAAATAGTGCAAAAAAAGATACTTATTTAATAGATATGACAACAACAAGTCCAAATCTAATAATTGATATTTATAATATTGCAAAAGAGAAAGGATTAAAGTTTTTAGATGCCCCTGTCTCTGGTGGAGAAAATGGTGCTAAAAATGCAACTTTATCTATTATGGTTGGTGGAGATGAAGAAGATTTTAATGCTTGTAAAGATATTTTTGAAGCTTTAGGTACAACTATTATCTATGAGGGAAAAGCTGGAAGTGGACAACACACAAAAATGGCAAACCAAATAGCAATCGCAGGAATCATGGCAGGAATTAGTGAAGCTATAACTTATGGAAAAAAAGTTGGATTAGATATTGAAACTATGTTAAGAAGTATCAGTAATGGTTCTGCTTCAAGTTTTCATATGACAAATACAGCTCCAAAAATGAATCAAAGAGATTTTAAAGCAGGTTTTTATATAAAACATATGGTAAAAGATTTAAAAATAGCAAATGAAGAAGTTCCAACTCTAAAAGTATTAAAAGATGTATTAGAAATGTATGAGACATTAGAAAAAAATGGCGATGGCGATTTAGGAACACAAGCTATTTGCAAATATTATGAGTAAAAAATAAAAGAAAGAGTAAGTATATAATTAATAATGCCAAATATAATATATGAATATGAAGAGATAAAAGAAGAAAACTATAAAGATTTAAAAACACACATTATAGAAAATTTATCTCTTCATAAATATTTTAAGCTTGATTGGAAAACACTAAACGCTAGACAATATTGTGGAATTTTAAATTTTGATAAACAAGATTTTTATATTTTGCCAAAAATAGCAAATCGTAATGATGAACAAGAGGATGAACAAAATCTAAATATATTTATCTATATGTTGATGTATGCTTATAATATAAATCTATCAAATGAACAAATAGCCTCTTGCCAAAATCAAGAGCACTCTATATTAGAAGTATTTGTTCAAATGTTTGCATCAAATCTTTTAAATGAATTAAAAAAAGGTATATACAAAGAGTATATCACTCAACAAGATAATCTTCCAGTTCTAAAAGGAAAATATCTAATAAATGAAAACCTAAAATACAACTTCACAAAAAATAAAATCTATTGTGAATATGATGAATTTAGTCCAAATAATAGTCTAAATCAATTTTTTCTATATGCAATAAAATATCTTCAAAAATTTGTAAAAGATAAAAAGCTTTTAAAACAGTGTGAACTAATATTTGATGAGGTTGAATATAAGTCAGTAGATATAAATAAATTAGATAGGATTCATTTCAATAGATTAAATCAAAGATTCAGAACCAGCTTTGAAATAGCTATTTTACTTTTGAAACAATCAATTCCACTATTTAGTCAAGATAAAAAATCATTTGCTTTTTTGTTTGATATGAATATATTGTTTGAGAAGTTTATAGCTAGACTTGTAAAAGAGTTAGATGATAATGCAAAAATACAAAATCAAGATAATTTCAATGATTTGACATTAAAGCCAGATATAATACTAAAAAAACAAATAATAGATACAAAATATAAAAAAATCAAATCAATAGAAGATATAAAACAAAGTGATAAACTCCAAGTATTTGCTTATGGAGTAAATTATGGAGTTGATAATGTGATGCTTTTGTATCCTAGACATTTAGATAGTTTGAATAAAACTTTGATTTTAGGAAAAGAAGAATATAAAAAAATAAATTTGAGAATAGTTTGTATTGATTTGGATTTTAATGGGAATAATTATAAAGACTATATTAATGAAATTAGGAAGAGGGTGGAGATTTTAAATGGATAGAAAAGAATTATTTAGAGAATGGTTAAAAAATAATGGAATGTCAGCAAGTGTTCAAAGTAATTATCCTTTATATATTGATGAATATATTCCAGCTATTTTAAAAGGCATAAATTTAGAGGTTAATAGTTTATTTGAAATAACAGATTTGAAAAAATTAGAAGATATTTTAAATAAAATACAGATAGATTTAAAAGAAATTAATTTAGAAAAAAGTAGTTTTCCATCAGCTTCATTAAAAAAATATATAGAATATATTAAATCATCATATAAAATTAGTAAAGACGAAAAATACAATATGAAAACAAAAAATATAATGCTCTATGGTGCTCCAGGTGTTGGTAAAACTCATAATTACAAAAGATTAATTACTATGATAGAAGATGGTAATAATGAAAAAACTATTTTTGATACTATTTCTAAAAATGAAACTACAAATGATTTTGATAATTCTATTTTTGAAGATATAAAAAAAGAAAAAAGAATAGAGTTTGTAACATTTCATCAAAGTTACTCTTATGAAGATTTTATAGAAGGGTTTAGACCTAGTGAGAATAGTCATATAGAATTAGAAGATGGTATATTTAAACTATTATGTAATAAAGCAAAAAATCAAATCAAAGAAACAATATATCAACATATTTCTTTTGATGAAGCTTTTGATATATTAAGAACCCAATATATAGAAAACGAATTAGATAAAATATTTAGTGTTTCTAATGTTGAAATACTTATTCATGAATTTAAAGATAAAACTATAAAAGTTCAATCATCAAATGCAAAAGATACACAATATGTTAAGAAATCAGATTTAGAAACAGTTGTTCAAGCAATATTGAATAATGAAGTTCAAAAACCAAGTGATATAAAAAACTTAGATGTTAAAAAAGATACTATCTCTTTAGGTGGGTTATATTATCCAATCGGTAAAAAGATTGTTGAAATAATTAATGAAAACAAAAAAGGCATAGAAGAAAAAGAAAAAAATTTCTATATAGTAATAGACGAAATAAACAGAGGAAATATCTCTAAAATCTTTGGAGAACTTATTACTCTTATAGAAGAAGATAAAAGAGATACATATGAAGTAACACTTCCATATTCAAAAGAGAAGTTTCAAATACCATCAAACTTATATATCATTGCTACTATGAACTCAACTGATAAATCTATTGCAACTATTGATATAGCTTTAAGAAGAAGATTTACATTTTTAAAGATGAAGCCAAATTTAAATTTAGTTCCAGAAATTGCAAAAGAATTATTTGAAAAGATAAATGAACATATTTCAAAAACAATAAATGAAGATTATAAACTAGGGCACAGTTACTTTATGAAGATAGAGAATGAAAATGATTTAGAGTTTGTGAAAAAATACAAAATCCAATCATTACTTGAAGAGTATTTTTATGGCGATGAAGAAAACTATAAAAAAGCAATATCAATTTTAAATATAAAAGAAGATAACCAATGAATATAGAACAAATAGAACAACGAATCCAAAAATTCTCAGATGATAGAAACTGGGAAAGTTTTCACAATCCAAAAAATCTAGTTATGGCATTAACAGGTGAAGTAGGAGAACTAAATGAGATATTCCAATGGCTAAATTTTGAAGAGTCTTTGAATCTACCTGATGATGTGTTAGAGCATACAAAAGAAGAAGTAGCTGACGTGGCTATTTATCTTCTTAGAATTTGCATGAAACTAGATATAAATCTTGAAGAGGCTATTTTAAATAAGATGACAAAAAATGAAAAAAAATATCCAGTTGAAACATCTCAAGGTGGAAGTAAAAAGTATAGTAAGAGTAGGGAAGATAAATAAATGACAAAAACAATAACACTAGCACATGGAAATGGTGGAGCTGAGAATAATGAATTAATAAAAGAGGTTTTTTATGTAGCTTTTAAAAATGAAATTTTAGAGAAAAGTGAAGATGCAGCAGTTATTCAAAATGGAACATTAGCTTTTAGTACGGATTCATTTACAGTTTCACCACTTTTTTTTAATGGAGCAAATATTGGAAAATTAGCCATTTGTGGAACTTGTAATGACTTAGCTATGATGGGAGCGAAACCAAAATATCTTACTTGCTCAGTTATCATTGAAGAGGGTTTTGAGGTAGAACAACTTGAAAGAATTGTGGCTTCCATGAAAAAAGAGCTTGAAATAAATGGAGCTATTATTGTAAGTGGAGATACAAAGGTAGTTCCTAAAGGTGCAGTTGATAAAATCTTCATAAACACTACAGGAATTGGAGAAATCTTATACAAAGGCATTAGCTCAAATAATATCACTCAAAATGACCTAATTTTAGTAAATAGAGACATTGGAGCTCATGGTGCTACTATTTTTGCTGCACGAGAGGGAATGGATATGAATTCAGAGCTTAAAAGCGATTGTAACTCTTTATATCCACAAGTGAAAGCTTTGATTGATGCAGGTATTAAAATAACAGCTTTAAGAGATGCCACGAGAGGTGGAGTGAGTGCTGTGTTAAATGAGTGGGCAAAACAATCAAATATTTGTATAGAAGTAGAAGAAGAAAAAATTCCAGTATGTGATGAGGTAAAAGGAATTTGTGAGATGTTAGGTTTTGAAGCAACAAATCTTGCAAATGAGGGAACTTTTGTTCTTGCAATTCCACAAGAATTTGCAGCTAAAGCTATTGAAGTTTTACAAACATTTCCAGAGGCTTCAAAGGCTTGTATTATTGGGAAAGTTACAAATCAATATGATAAAAAAGTAATACTAAATAGTTCATGGGGAACAAAAAGATTTTTAGATACACCAACTGGTGAACTTCTTCCAAGGATTTGTTAATTGGTTACTTTTAATAAATGGAACATTTTTAAAGGAGAAATTTTATGCACGAATATTCAATAGTTCAATCTTTATTAGAAAGTTGTGAAGAACACGCTCGAACAAATGATGCAAAAAAAGTTACAAAAGTAGTAGTAAAAATTGGAGTTTTAAGTGGAGTTGAACCCGATTTACTTCAAACTGCTTTTGATACTTTTAAAGAACAAACAGTCTGTCATGATGCAGTTTTTTTGATAAATCATCAAAAAGTGGTCATTGATTGTTTTGATTGTGGCACTATTTCAACATTAGAAAAAAATGAATTTTGCTGTCCAAAATGCCAAAGTGTAAATATCAAAGTTACAGATGGTGAAGAGATGTATTTAATGAGTTTAGAATTAGAATAACAGATATTTATTGAATTTGTATTTATTTAATAATTAGTAATAATATAATTAAAAGCTGTATATTTAATATCAAAATATATAAAATGTATAATTTTTGTATAATTTATTGTCTTTTTATTTCATAATTTCTTTTATAGTTATGATAGAATCATATAGAATTAATTAAGGAGTACAAATGAATAAATTTTTAAGTATAGCTTTATCTTCTGCATTAGCGTGCAGTGCACTTGCAGCAAAAGAGATTACTGTTGGTGCAGTTATGCCAATGTCTGGGGCTGTAGCAGCTTATGGACAAGTTACAAACTTAGGTGTGGAATTAGCACATAAACAACAACCTACATTAAAAAATGGTGATACGATTAAAATTGTATTATTAGATAATAAAGGTGATAAAGTAGAAACTGCAAATGCTACAACTAGACTTATCTCTTCTGATAATGTTGTTGCTATTTTAGGAGCATTAACTTCTACAAATACAGCACAAGTTATTGCAATTGCTGATAAAAAGGGAATTCCTGTTATTGCTTCAGTTGCTACAAATGACCAATTAACTGCAAAAAGAACTTATGCAAACAGAGTTTGTTTTACTGACTCATTCCAAGGTGAAGTTGTTGCAAATTTTGCAAGTAAAGAAGGTTATAAAACTGCTGTTGTTGTAGTTGACCAAGCACAAGTTTATTCTTTAGGATTAGCAAAAGCTTTTGAAAGTGCATTTAAAAAGAATGGTGGAGATATTGTTAAAGTTATCAAAGTAACATCAGGTGATAAAGATTTCAAAGCTGTAGTTTCTCAAATCAAAGAAATTAATCCTGACTTTATGTTCTTACCTTTATATCATCCAGAAGCTTCTATGATTGCAAGACAATCTAAACAATTGGGTTTAGAAAAACCAATGTTTAGTGGAGATGGCGTTGCAAACCAAACATTTATTGATTTAGGTGGAGATGCAGTAAACGGATATATGTTTACAGATTTCTTCGACTATACAAATCCTCCTTCTCAAAAATCTGCTGATTTCGTAGCTTACCATGAAAAAGAAACAGGAAATAAAGAAGTTAACTCATTTACAGCATTAGGTGCTGATACTTATAATGTACTAATTGATGCAATGAATAGATGTGAAGACCCAACTGATTCTGTTTGTATTAATAAAGAAATTAAAAAAACAAAAGATTTTGATGGTGTTTCAGGAAAAATTTCTATTAATAATGAAGGTAACGCAACTAGATCTGCTGTTATTAAAGAGATTAAAGATGGAAAAGCTGTATTTAAAGCGACAGTTAACCCATAATTTTTATCAAAAAATTCTAAAAGCCTAACAATTTATTGTTAGGCTTTTTTGCAATTATAAAACTAACTATTATTATTTTTATAATTGCAATTTTATAAATATTTAAATTCAGGAGATTTAATGGATATATTAACCTTTATGCAACAAATGATAAACGGTTTTAGTTTGGGTAGTATGTATGCTCTTATTGCAATTGGTTATACGATGGTTTATGGTGTGTTAAGATTAATTAATTTTGCCCATGGCGATATAATGATGGTAGGTGCTTTTTTAGCTTATACTTTTATGGCAGTTTTTGATTTGCCATTTTCTATTACTGTATTATTAGCAGTTACTTTATCAGCTGGTTTTGGTATGTTTATGGACAAAATTGCTTATAAACCCCTAAGAGAAGCTCCAAGAATCTCTTTGTTAATTACAGCAATTGGTATTTCATTTTTTTTAGAAAATACATTTACAGTATTCGCAGGTGGAGTTCCAAGAGCTTTCCCTGTTCCTGAATATATGGAAAATATTTTTAATGTTGCAGGCGTTACTTTCTCAGTTGCTTCAATAATGGTTCCAATAGTTACTCTATTTTTATTAATTGGAATTTTATATGTTTTATATAAAACAAAATATGGAATGGCAATTAGAGCTTTATCTTTTGATATTAAAACAGTAAATTTAATGGGAATAGATGCAAATAGTATCATCTCTTTAGTATTTGGATTAGGTTCAGCACTAGCTGCTGTTGGTGGAATTTTTTGGGCTATTAATTATCCTTCTGTTGAGCCTATGATGGGTGTTTTAGTTGGTCTTAAAGCTTTTGCAGCAGCTGTTGTTGGTGGTATTGGTTCAGTTTCAGGAGCTGTTGTAGGTGGATTTATTATTGGATTTACTGAAGTTGTTGTTATTGCATTTTTTCCAGAACTTGGTGGATATAAAGATGCTTTTGCTTTTGTTTTCTTGATTTTAGTATTGTTATTTAAACCAACTGGAATTATGGGGCAAGATTTAGAAAAGAGTAGGTTTTAATTATGGTTCAAGATACAATTTTTACAAAACAAAGAATGATAAACCTAGCAATAATAATAACAGCTATTTGGTTTACTTGGTTTGCACAAAACTTTTTTGATGAATATACAGTTAGAATTATTAACAATGTTGCAATTTTTATTATTTTAGCAGTTTCATATAACTTGATAAATGGTATAACTGGTCAGTTTTCCCTTGAACCAAATGGATTTGTTGCGATTGGTGCTTATGTTACAGCTATTTTATTAGTTGATGCTGAGGGAATGCAATATCAATATTATATTGCAGATCCTTCTCCTTGGGTTTTAGCTTTACAATCAAATTTCTTTTGGGCTTTACTTTTCTCTGGGATAATCTCAGCTTTATTAGCTTTATCATTATCTTTTCCTGTATTTAGAGTAAGGGGGGATTATTTAGCAATTGTAACTTTAGGTTTTGGATTTATTATTAGAGTTTTAGCAATAAACTCTCCTGAGATTACAAATGGTTCATTAGGTATTAATGACATTCCTGAATATTCAAATCTTTATTGGACAGGTGGAATAGCAATATTTGCTGTAGTTGTTATTTTAAATATTATATATTCAAAATTCGGACGTGCTATGAAAGCTGTTCGAGATGATGAAGATGCAGCAACTGCTATGGGTATTAATACATTTAAAACAAAGACTTTAGCATTTACAACTTCAGCATTTTTTGAAGGTGTTGGAGGTGGTTTATTAGCAGCACTTCTTACATCAATTAGTCCTGATTTATTTACTTTCTTCTTAACATTTCAATTATTAATAATAATTGTTCTTGGTGGTCTTGGAAGTACAACAGGAGCTATTTTAGGAACTGTATTTGTAATGGCTGGTCTTGAGTGGATGAGATTCTTAGATGAACCTATGAATTTTATGGGTATTCATACAGAAGCAATGCCAGGTATGAGAATGGTTGTTTTCTCTTTAATCTTAATTATTGTAATGCTTTTTGCAAGAGAAGGTCTAATGGGTAAAAAAGAGTTAAAAGATTTATTTAAAAAGAAAAAGGCAAACAAATGATTTTAGAAGTTTGCAATGTAACAAAAAAATTTGGTGGAGTAACTGCTATTAAAGATACTTCATTTCATGTAAAAGCAAAAGAAATTTATGGATTAATTGGTCCAAATGGTGCTGGGAAAACAACTATGTTTAATATCATTACTGGAAATTATGAACCAACAGAGGGTTCAATTAAATTTCATGGTCAAAAAATTGATGGTATAAAACCTCATAAAATAGTTCATAGAGGAATAGCTAGAACATTTCAAAATATTAGATTATTTAAATCTATGACAGTTTTAGAAAATGTTTTAATAGGTTTTGATTATCAAGCAACATATTCATATTTTGAAGCAATATTTAGATTACCAAGATTTTTCAAAGAAGAAAAAAGAGTAAAACAAAGAGCTTTTGAAATTATGGAAGTATTAGGAATTGCAAAATATGCAGATGAACTTGCAACTTCTCTTTCTTATGGACAACAAAGAAAGGTTGAAATTGCACGTGCACTTGCTGCTAATCCTCAACTTTTATTATTAGATGAACCAGCAGCTGGAATGAATCCAAATGAAACACATGAGTTGGCAGAACTATTTTTCAAAATTAGAGATGAGTTTGATATTACGATTTTATTGATTGAACATGATATGAAATTTGTAAATAAATTATGTGACAGAGTTATGGTTTTAGATTATGGAAAAACAATCTTTGAGGGTGATATCAAAGATGCAATTAAAGATGAAGAGGTTATAAAAGCCTACCTTGGAGATTTCAAACATGCTTAACGTAAAAAATTTAGAAGTATATTATGGACTTATTAAAGCTGTAAGAGGAGTTGATTTTGAGGTTAAAGAGGGACAAATTGTATCTTTGATTGGCTCAAATGGTGCGGGTAAAACATCAACTTTACAATCAATTGTAAATGATGTTAAAAAAACTGGTCAAATTACTTTTATGAATAAAGATATTTCAACTATGAAAACCCATAAAATTATCCAAAGTGGAATAGCCTTAGTTCCAGAAGGAAGAAGATGTTTTCAAAACCTTACTATTGAAGAAAACCTTAGAATGGGTGCATTTAACAATGATGCTAAATATGAACAACTTCAAGAAGATATGTTAAAACTTTTCCCAAGACTTGTACAAAAAAGACATCAATTAGCAGGAACAATGAGTGGAGGAGAACAACAAATGTTAGCAATTGCTAGAGCATTAATGAGTTCTCCAAAGTTATTAATGCTTGATGAGCCATCACTTGGTCTTGCTCCTAAAATCATTGGTGAGCTATTTGAAACAATTTTAAGATTAAGAGAAGAAGGAATTACTATTTTATTAGTAGAACAAAATGCCTTTGCAGCTTTAGAAATATCTGATTGGGCATATGTATTAGAAAATGGTGAAGTTGCATTAGAAGGTAAAGGCAGTGACTTAGTTCATTCTGATGATATTAGAGCTAAATATTTAGGTGCTTAATATTATTTAATCTTAATAAAATACTAAGATATTTCTTTTTATCATAAAATGTGATATGATTTTCTTCTATAAGCTAGACTTAAAGGCTTTATAATGAAAAAAATAACATTGGAGAAGTTACTTTATAAAAATTATTTGAGAACTTCTTTAGTATCAATATTTTTTATAGAACTATTTTTAGTATTTTTTTATTTTATAATTAATAAAAGTATGATAGATAAAAGTGCAAATTTTTTACTAAATGATGTAGAAAACTCAATCTCTTTAATCATAAAAAACCAAACCGAAACAATTAAAGAAGAAGCTCTAAACATAGATTTTATTAATCATTCTCTTAATCACTTTATTCAAATGAAACTTCCCTATGATGGTAAAATTTTAGTTATTGACAATTTAGGAAAAATACTATTTATTGATGAAAATATTAAAGATTCACTAAATATTGAATCTAATAAAATAAATATATTAGATAATAAAAGTACTAAAATAGTAAATTATTTCAAAGAAATAATAAAAGAAAAGAATCTTAATAGAATTGTAATAAGCAATAAAAACTATCTTTTATTTTCAAAAAAAGTACCTGATAGTTCCATCTATATTGTGGTTCTTATTTCAGAACATAATATATTAAATGAAATCCAGAATTTACAAGAATATTATGAAACATTGGGATATATAATAATATCTTCAGTTTTATTTTTTTATATATTATTCTTTTTTTACTTATCTTATAAAGCAAAAGAAGTTGTAAATAAAATAAATATACCTTTATTAGAAATAATTGAACTAACAAAAAATCTAGGAATAAAAAAAGATATAAAAAATCTTGAACCTTGTGGTATTTTTGAAGTTGATAGATTAGGAACTAATTTTAATAATATGATTATTGAATTAGATAATCGTACAAATAAACTAATTTTAGAAGAAACAAAAAGAACTTATCAAGAAAAACTAGCTAATACAGACCCCCTAACAGGTGCATATAATCGAAGATATTTAAATGAATTTTCATATGAATATTTAAAAATTGTAAAAAGAGAAAATAAAGATTTATCTTTATTATTAGTTGATTTAGATGATTTTAAAATAATAAATGACACTTATGGCCATGAAATAGGTGATATTGTAATAAAAGAATTAGTTAAAATATCAAAATTAAGTATCAGAGAAAGTGATTTGATTGTAAGATTTGGAGGAGATGAATTTATAATTTTATTACCCAATACAAATATCATAAATGCAAGATTAGTTGCTAATAAAATTTTAGATAAAATTAAAGAATATAATAGAATTAAAAAGTATAAATTTTCAATTAGCGTAGGAATATCTCATTATCAAGTAGGTGATACATCTATTGATAATTTAATTACTAGAGCTGATGAAGCTTTATATGAAGCAAAAAAAATAGGTAAAAGTTGTATTGTATAAAAACAATACTTGTTCATTTATTGTTAACAAATTTTTACTAAAATAACAATATATACAAATAGGAAATATAAAATGTTATTAATGAAATTACAAGCAAAAGAGAAATTTTCTTTTTTACAATTAGCACACTATCTTGCAAGAATAGACAATAAATACGGAGAAAAAGAAGAAGAAATTATTCTAGAATATTGTACAGAGATGGGGATTGAGAATTTAGATTCTTTTGATTTCGATAACTTTAGTTTAGAAAAAATATTAAATGATTTTAAATCAGAATCAAGTAAACGAATAGTAATTTTAGAGTTAATGATTTTAATTCATATTGATCATAGTTTTAATATAAATGAAAAAATATTGATTCAAAAAATTTCAGATAGCTTCGGTATTGACATATCTGATGTAAATGATTATTCTCAATGGGGTAAATCTGTATCAATGTTGTACGAAGTTGCTAAAATATTTATAAATGAGAAAAAAATACAACAATAAAAATAATTTCAATTCTAATAGTAGAATTTTTTAGGTAAAATACTTACCATGGAAATAATAGAAACATTAAACAATAAAATTGATAAATTAATTCACGATTATGATAAATTAAGATTAGAAAATCTAGCACTTCAACAAGAATTAGATTCTATGAAAAATGAGAATGATGAACTAATAAGAAATAATCAAGACATGTTTCTGAGAATCGATAGTACATTAACATTGATAAAGGCACGAAATAGTGAATAAAGAAGTAACTTTTCATATTAATAATATGGCATATACTATAAATGTTGATGAAAGTATTTATAAAGAACTTACAAAATATTTAAATTTAGAAAAAAATAATGATACAAGAGATTTATTGGCCGCTTATATAAGATTATCTCAAGAGTACAATGTTTTCAAAAAAGATATTGAAGATATTACAAATAAACTTTCAAGGTTTTAGCAATCAAAGGTTTTTCATTATTAGAGATTATAATTGTGATAGTTTTAATAGCTATCATTACATCTTTTGCAATTCCTAAATTTACAAATCTTAACTATAAAACAAATATTACTAAACTTCAATCACAAGTTGCTTTAATTCAAAATGGAATAACAAAACAAATAAATAAAAATGTTTTACTTTCAAATACACAAGAGTTAGATAATTTAGATGAAGCAAAACAAAATTCAAGTAATGAAAAACTTTTTACAAAAGTAATAGATTTTTCAATAGTTTCAACAAATACAACAAAAAAAGAGTCTGGAATGTGGGCAAAACTATCAAATAAATCTTATACTTTTTATCTTTCAAGTGATAAAAATATCCTATTCTCTTTTGAAGATAATAAATTCTTATGCACAAGTAGCCTTGAACTTTGTAGTGAGATTGAATAATGTATTATTATGAATTAGCACTTTTAAAATCACCACTAAATAATCTAACTTTTCAAAGTGAAAAAAAAATCACACTTGGAAAAAAAGTTTTAATAAAACTAAAACAAAGAAAAAATTTAGATGAAGCAGTAGTTATAAAAGAAGTTGAAAAACCAACTTTTAAATGCAGTGATATAGTTGAAATTACAAATGAATATTTCGATGAAAAAATGCAACAAATTGCTAGTTTTGTATCACAATATTATGTTTGTTCCCTTGGTGAAGCTTTGAGTGTTTACAGTCCCTTTGATGAAAATATAAATCCAATTTTTAATCAAGAACAGTTTGATAGTAAAATAGTTTTATCGAAACAACAAGAAAAAGCAAAAGAGTTTCTAAAAGACAAAAAACAAGCACTTTTATTTGCAGATACGGGAGCTGGTAAAACGGAAGTTTATATCAAAATAATTGAAGAGCATTTAAATGCAAATAAACAAGCAATTTTATTAATGCCTGAAATTTCCCTAACTCCACAAATGCAAAAAAGATTAGAAAAAGTATTTGGGAAAAGTATCGCTATTTGGCACTCAAAGATTACTAAAAAGAAAAAAGAAGAGATTTTAAAAGGACTACAAGAAGGTAGTATTAGATTAATTGCAGGGGCTAGATCAGCACTTTTCTTGCCATATTCAAATTTGGGTGTGATTGTAGTTGACGAAGAGCATGATGACTCTTATAAAAGTGATTCAAAACCTAGATTTCATACAAAAGATTTATCTATTTATATGGCTAAAAAATTTGACTTGCAGTTAGTTTTAGGAAGTGCAACAGTTTCTTCTAGTTCTTTTCATAAAATACCTTTTTTTAGACTTGATGAAACTTATCACCAAACTAAGAAATATTATAGTTTTGAAGATAGTGAAGCAAATTTATCCCTAAAAGTTATAGATAAAATCACAAAAACTATAGCTGGTGGAAACCAAGTAATAGTATTTTTACCAACAAGGGCAAACTTTAAATACCAAATTTGCACAACTTGTGGAAAATCAGTTGAGTGTCCTTATTGTTCTGTTTCTATGAGTTTACATAAAAATGATTTAGCCTTAAAATGCCATTATTGTGGATATACACAACAAATTCCAGAATCATGTCCATCTTGTCATAATGGAATTATTCACAATCTTCGAGTTGGAACTGCACAAATTGAAGAGGAATTAAAAGAGTTATTCCCTCAAAAAGTTATAAAAAGATTTGACCGTGACCAAATAAAAACAAATAATCAATTAAAAACCATATTAAATGAGTTTAATAAAGGTGAAATTGATATTTTAGTTGGAACTCAAATGCTTTCAAAAGGGCATGATTATCACAATGTTCGATTAGCTGTTGTTTTAGGAATAGATTCTATTTTAAATATGAATTCATATAAAGCCAGAGAAAAAGCTCTATCTTTACTTATTCAAATATCAGGACGAAGTGGGCGAAAAGGTGAGGGCGAAGTAATAATTCAAACAAAAAATGAAGATTTTTTTAATCATTATTTAAATGAGTCAAATTATAAAGAGTTTTTAGAAAGCGAATTAGAGTTTAGAAAAGAGCTTTATCCGCCATTTTTAAAGATGGCAAAAATCACTTTTTCCCATGCCAATGGAATTAAAATAAAAGATGAAATGGATTCTTATGTTCATGTTTTAAAAGTAAATAAAGATATTGAAGTTGTAGGATTTGGACAAAGCCCAATTTTTAAAATGGCAAATAAATATCGATATGAAATCCTTGTTCGTTCAAACAATATAAAAGCACTTTTAAATGCACTTCATAGTATTCAAAGTCCAAATGCTTCAATAGATATGGACACAATTTACTAAATTAACCTAAAATTAGTCTTCTTTGTAGTAAAATAAATCAAAAAATAATAGGAGATATAATGGCTTATACAAAAGAAGAATTCAAACAATTAGTAGATGATATACAATCACAATCTTGGTACAAAAATCCAATCGGGTTTGGTATTGCAAAAGTTGATAGAGGACAAATCAATAAAGATAAAATATTACAAGCAACTTTCCCTTTAATAAATTGGAATGAAAATTTTGGAAGTGCAGCAGTATTATTAAACGCTTTAAAAGTAGCTGGAGTTGATGTTGATACTTCAAAATCTGAGTTAGTAGCTAAAATCTCAGATGAGTTTTTAACTTCTTGTATTGAAGCTTTTAGACCATTTATCCCTGAAGCAAAAGGTGATGCACATAAAAATGTTCAAGTAATTTCAACACTTGCTTCACTTCCAATAGATTCTGGATTAACAGGTGAAGATTATAGAGTTGTATTTATTTTTGAAGATGTTGCACCTGAATCAACAGAAGCTGTATATTTAAAATTATATGCACTTTCAACTGGAAAAGCTGCACTTAGAAGTTTAAACTTAACTGGTGCATTTGGTAAATTACACAACTGCGCTTGGGTTGGAAATCAACCAATTGAACTTGACTGGTTAAGAGCAAATGAAATCGTATTAAAACTTTCAGGAAAATACCCAACTATTGATATGGTTGATAAATTCCCAAGATTCTTACAACACATTATCCCTGCTGATAACACAAGAATCTTAGAGACTTCAAAAGTTAGAATGGGAGCTCAATTAGCAGCTGGAACAACAGTTATGCCAGGAGCTGCTTATGTTAACTTTAATGCTGGAACTTTAGGGAGCGTTATGGTTGAGGGAAGAATTTCATCTTCAGCTGTTGTTGGAGCTGGATCTGATGTTGGTGGTGGAGCTTCAATTCTTGGAGTTCTTTCTGGAACTGACGGAGTTCCTGTTTCTATTGGAGAAAACACACTTTTAGGTGCAAATTCTTGTACTGGAACTGCAATTGGTGATGGTTGTATTTTAGATGCTGGTGTTACAATCTTGCCAGGAACTAAAATCGCATTATCAGAAAAAGCTGTTGCTGCATTAAAAGAGATTAATCCAAATAAAGAGATTTCTACTGTTATGAAAGGAAGTGATTTCTTAGGAGTGAATGGAGTTCACTTTAGAGTTAACTCTTCAAATGGTCAAACAATCGCTATGAGAAGTACAAGAGAAGTTAAATTAAACGCTGATTTACACTAATCTTTATATTTTATATGAATTAAAAGGTAAGAAGTTTTCTTCTTACCTTTTTTTATTTAAACTCTAATCAACATATAACCACATATATCGTATAATCCCAACCTTAAACAAATACAAAACACAATAATAAAAGAGAAACATGATAGAACTTTCAAACGTATCAAAAAGCTACGGACCAAATGAGCTTTTTAGTGAACTAAATTTAAGATTAAATTCTGGTAATAAAATCGGATTAGTAGGGCGAAATGGTAGTGGAAAATCTACGCTTTTCAAGTTAATTCTTCAGGAAGAACAAGCTGATGGTGGAGAAGTAATGATTCCACGAAATTATAAAATCGGAGCTTTAAAACAATATTTTGATTTTACTGAAAAAACTTTAGTTGATGAAACAGCACTGGCACTTGCAGAAGATGATAAATTTAGTATTTACAAAGTTGAAAAGATTTTATTTGGTCTTGGATTTTCTCAAGAAGATTTAGAAAAAGAACCAAAATCATTTTCAGGTGGTTTCCAAATTAGAATTAATCTTGCGAAACTTTTATTAACTGAACCAAATATGTTACTTCTAGATGAGCCAACAAACTACTTGGATATTTTATCTATTAGATGGTTAAAAGCATTTCTTAAAAATTTTGATGGTGAAGTTATTTTAATCACACATGATAGAGACTTTATGGATAGTGTTTGTACACACACTATGGGAATTATCAGAAGAAATGCATATATGATTGCAGGTGGAACAGAAAAGTTCTATGAGCAATTAGCAAGTAATGAAGAGCACCATGAAAAACAAAAAATAGCTCAAGATAAAAAAATCAAAGAGCTAGAAGAGTTCATCGCAAAAAATAAAGCAAGAGCTTCAACAGCTGCACTTGCACAATCAAAGGTAAAAATCCTTGAAAAAATGGATGTTTTAGAAGATATTGGTTATGACTCAACTTTAAAATTTGATTTTAATTATAAAGATACTCCTGCTAAATTTTTACTTGAAGTTAAAGATGTAAGTTTTGGATATACGAAAGATAATATTTTATTTAAAGATATTTCATTTGCCCTTGAAAAAGGTCAAACTTTAGGGATTATTGGAAAAAATGGTAAAGGAAAATCAACTTTACTAAATGTAATTGCAAATGAACTAAAAGCTTTAAGTGGAACTATTGATTATCATGGAAGTACAGTTTTTGGACACTTTGGACAAACAAATATTTCTCATTTAAATTTAAATAGTACAATTATGGATGAAATTCATTCTACAAATACAAAATTACCAGAATCAGTTGTAAGAAGTATTTGTGGTTTAATGATGTTTAGTGGAGATAATGCTAAAAAGAAAATTTCTTTATTATCAGGGGGAGAAAAAAGTAGGGTAATGCTTGGAAAAATTATTGCAAAAGATGTAAATTTACTTTTCCTAGATGAGCCTACAAATCACCTTGATATGGATTCAATTGCAGCTTTAACAAAAGCAATTAAAGCTTTTGAGGGTTCAAGTATCATTGTAACTCACAGTGAAGAGTTATTAAGAGAAGTTTGTGATAGATTAATCGTATTTGCAAATGATGAAGCTGTATGTTTTAATGGAACTTATGATGAGTTTTTAGAAAAAATTGGTTGGGATGATGATGTTGTTGAAGTTAAAAAAGAGAAAAATGTAAAAGTAAACAAAAAAGAGAGCAAAAAACTTAGAGCAGCAATTGTTTCTGAAAAATCAAAAGCTACAACTCCAATTAAAAAGCAAATGCAAGAAATAGAAGAAGAGATTGAAAAATTAGAAGATTCTCTTGAAGATGCTAGAGTAAAACTTTCAAGAGATATTCCAAAAATTGAGAAAAATATAGAAGATAAATTTGCTCAATTGGAAGCTTTACAAATTAAACTTGATGTAATGAATAAAGAGTTTGAAATAAGAATGAGTGAGGTTTAAGCTAATAATAGCTTAAAGCTCTTCGGCGTAAATAGTCTAAGAGTCTCACTTTTTTGTGATTTTAACTCATTTGAGAAACCATTTTTACTAAATATTACAAAAATATCTACATTTAAATCTGCTGTTTTGCAATCTTCTTTTAGTTTATTTAACTCATTTTTCTTTAGTTTAGAATTTATATATTTACAATTTCCAGCGATAATTTTTCCAGATGTTGTTTTTGCAACTAAATCAATTTCAACTTTTTCATCCCAATATTTACCAAATTGTTTAACTGGATCTTCTGTAAAAGAGTCTCTAAGACACTCCATTGCTAACTCTTCAAAAATAAAGTTTCCAAATTCAGCTTGTTTATTTTCATAAAGTTCATAAAACTCTTTGTACTCTTTTTCTTTGATTCCTTTATAAATTGGAGAAACAAAAGCAAACCAAAATCTCAAAAAAGGAGTTGTAAAAAGAAGTTTTTTAGAAATTTTATCATCACCTCTTTTTTTTGCTAGGTGATGTTGTGAAGATTCAATTTCTATTAATCCTCTATCAACAAGCTTCTCAACACATTTCATTCCCTCTTCAAAGCTAACAAAGGCTCTTTTAAAAGATGAGTTTGTTCTTCTATCACCTTGGGCAATTCCTGTTAAAATTGCGTGGTCAACTTTATATCCACCACTTATTGTATTTATTTCATATCGAAGATTTGTATATTCATTTAAAATATGTTTTTCAATTAGCTCAAGTAGAGGTTTTGTTGTATCAATTTTTATATTTAATCCACCAAATACTATAAAGTATTGAACAGCTGTTTCCATATCTGTGATTTTGTTTTCAGTACAAAAAATTCTGAATTGATTTTTTGTTGATTGATCTATTAAAATAATGGTAAATCCTTAGTTTTTATTATATTTTTGCAAAAAATTATTAAAAGAGTTTGCAAATTGTTGAGCATCTTTTTGAGAAAAAGGAGCAGGGCCTTTTGTAATCTCTCCGCTATCACGTATCTCTTGCATTAGATTTCTCATTGCAAGATACTGTTTTATATTGTCTTTTGTGTACATAGAACCTCTATGATCAATTGCGTGTGCATCTTTATCTATTGTTCTATCAGCTAGTGGAATATCTGCTGTTATTACCAAATCGTTTGAATTTAACATTTCAACAATTTTATTATCAGCTTCATCTGCACCTTGGTTTACTATTATATATTTAATATAATTAGAATCACCTATATTGATTTTTTTATTTGCAATTACAATTGTATCTAATTTTTGTTTTTCAATAGCTCTTAAAACTATAGGTTTTAACAAATTAGGGAAAGCATCACCATCTATAAAAACTATCATATTTTAAACAAATCTTTTGGGTCTATATGTGAAGAATCTTTTGTTGCTTGAAACATTAAAGTATCATTAACACGACCTACAACATATCCTTGTTGTATCCATTTCCCAACAACTAAAGTTGGAGAAATTTCATCTAAATGTGAATAAATAGTATGAAGTCCACCTTCATGTTGAATAATTACAACATTATCAAGCATTCCAGCATTTTTTTTAGCATAAACAACTTTTCCATTTAAAACAGAAACCACTTTTGCTTTTGGTTCATCACTTTTTAAAACTATTGACTCATTAAATAATTTAATTTTATAAACTGGGTCATAATATATTCCAAAATTTTTTACAACTTTAAATGATTTTAAAGGAGCGATAGTTTTTGACCCCTTATACTTTATAATTGTAATTCCATCTGTTGAAGAACCAATCTTTCTAACATCTAAATTTAAAGTTTTTGCATATTTTTGATTTCTAACATCTGATGATTGAACTTCATCATCAGATGTATCTTCTTCAATAGTTTTTTCTGATGATGCTGATTTTTTTTGTGCTAAAAGCTCTTGTAATTTTTTTCTTTTATCTTCCGCTTCATTTTCTGCTTTTTTTATTTCTGCTTCTTTTAAGATATTTAATTCAGAAAGTAAATCTTTTAATGATTCTTGCTCTTTTGCAACTTTATTTAACTCTTCTTGATAAGATTTATGTTGCTCCTCAAGATTTGCAAGTGAACTTGAATGTTTTTCTCTTAAACTAGTAAGTTTATTTTTAGTTTTTTGTCTATCTTGTATGTAAGAAGATATTTTTTCTATATCTTTTTGATTATTTTTTGTATTTGCTGATAAAGTACTATAATTAGTGTCTAATTTTGAGACTTTATCTTTTGAATGTTGAGATAATAAAGTATAGATTTCATTATCAATTAACTCTTGTAAACTATCTTCTGAAACTAATTTTAATGCAATTGAAACAGAAAATTCTTCAATTATTGTATTAACAATTTGTTCTTCGCTTGTAGTTTTTTCTTTTATTAATTCAGAAGATTTAGATTGAAGTTCATCTAATTTACTTTTTGATTCTTCTAATAATTTTTGGTGTTCATCAATATCTGCATTTATTTGTTTTATATCTTTTTCAAGATTCGTAATATTCTCATTTTGAGATTCGATCTTATCTGCTAACTCTTTTATTTTAAGTGATGTATTTTGTTTTTTATCATCTGTTGAATCTAATATTTCTTTATTTTTTTGTATTTTTTTGTCGATATTAGAACTTGATGCACCAAAAATAGTACTTAAACATATACTTAATAAGAAAAACTGTTTAATCATTATTTATCTTATATTTTAATAATACACCAAATATTGTAAATATTGAAATAGAGAATGATAGTGAAAATATTTTCATTAATTCAACAAATATGTTTATATTAATATCAACTATTTCATGTAATTCTATAGGAAATAAAACAGTCATATTGTTAGAAACATAATATAAAAATCCTGCAGAAATTAAAAAAGATAATAAAGAACTTAGTAAGGCATAATTTAATATTGAAGAAGCACTATATAAAATCGATGCACCATGAAGCCTTAAAATAGATATTTTTACATTTTGTTCATGAAACCATAATTTTATTTGTTTTGCAATAATAATTATTGCAAAAAGTGTAATTATGAAAAATAAAATAAAAGAGACTGTATTTAATAAAAGTAAAAGTAAATAAATTTGATTATGGTTTTTATAGAAAACTTCAACTTTTTTTACATTTTTATTTTGTAATAATGTCTCTTTTATATCATCAAGTTCACTACTTGTTGGAAATATTTCTAAATATATTTGATAAAAATTTGGTAATTTTTGTTTTAATAACTCAACTGAAGTATCAGATAAAGTAGATTTTATACTAGAAATAATTTTATCATTTGGTAAATTTTGTATTCTTTCAACTTTGATACCTGCTAGTTCTTTAATTGCATCTTTTTGTAAAGGTAATGTTGTAACTATAACTATAGAGTAATCTCTTGATATTTTTGATTTATAATTATCGACTACGTTATTTATTAATAAAAATATAGAAAAAGCAATTAGCATAGATAATAATGGAATTAAAAAAGCAAATACATTTTTAAGAAACTTCATAAATAATTCCATCCTCGATAGATAATTGTCTAAACTTAATACCTAAATTTTTAGGAACTCTGTGTGTTACGACAACAATAGTAATTCCCAATTGCTCATTTGCGCCTTTTAATAAGTTCCATACAACTTCAGCTGAATAATCATCAAGATTTCCTGTTGGTTCATCTGCAATAATTATTTTTGGATTATGTGCAAGTGCACGTGCAACTGCCACTCTTTGTTGCTCTCCACCACTTAGTTCATTTGGATAATAACCAGAACGGTGCGAAAGTCTAACATGAGCTAAAAGCTTATTTGCTTGATCTTTTGATATTTCATCCGAATAACCATTGATTTTAAGAGGAATCATAATATTTTCTTCAATAGTATATTCATTTATTAATTTATAATCTTGAAAAATAATACCAATGTCTTTTCTTAAAACCCTTAGTTTTTTCCCTCTAATTCCAAAAACTTCTTGATTTTCTATTTTTAAACTACCATGTTTTAAAGGAATATCTCCATAAAATGATTTTAAAAGTGTTGATTTTCCACTTCCCGAGTTTCCACCTATAAATATAAACTCTTTAGGTTTTATAGAAAAGTTTCCTTTTTTTATAATATATTTATTGTCATCATATGAAAGATAAATATTTTTTGCTTCTATCATTTACTTAAAATCTCTTTTAATTTTTCATGGGCATTAATATTTGAACTTGTTGGAAGAGGATTTCCTTGATAATATGAAATTTCTCCTTCTTTTACATATAAATATTTAGTTACAGGTCTATCAAAATTTCCCATTGTTACTTTTACAAGTCCAGAATTATCAGAGCCTTCAATCGTATAAAGTTCTTCAACATGAATAAAATAATTACTTTCAATTATTGATTTTGTAGGAATCGTTATTAGCATTTTGTTAAAATCAATTTTAAAATCAAAAGAAAAATCAAAATTTAGATTTATATTTTCATCATTATTTTGTGCTTCTAAAACTACATCATAAATATTTTTACCTTGTTTTTTCCATCTATCTTCATATTTACTTGATACTGCTAAATCTTTGTTAATATCAATAGTAATTCTTCCTTTTGGTAGATTTGTTAAAACTTCTGTACAAAAATCAAAATATTTTCTACTATCAGTTCTTAGTTCCAATGTTCCTGTAATTTTAAGAACTCTTAGTGCTTCATTTACAAACTCATTTGAATAGATTCTTCTATGTGGTTTTTTATCCCAAGGAACAGGGAAATGCACAAATATTTTTCCAACTTTATTTGATTCAATAAATTCCATAAAAAGTCTTGCATCATAATTTACAACTAATACATTTGTAATATCTTGAAGCTCAAGTTGTTTTAGAAGTTGTTCAATTGAAGGATAATGAATTTCGAGACCAATAAATTGTACATTAGGATTTGTTTTTGCTTGATGTAAAAGATGTCTCCCACTTCCAAAACCAATCTCTATTTGAATCTCTTTATCACTATTAAATTCATCAACAAAATAATTAATATCTTTTAAATATCTATTTTTTGTCTCTTCTTTAAATTTTAGATTATTTGTATTTGAAAATAATACTTTTACTTCATTTAAATTTACATAGGCATTTAAAGCATTTTTAACTAAAGTTACAGGAGAAATTCTAGTTACTTTATCCGCTTTAACCATGAAATTATCATCTTTGGGTTTTAGTGATAATAAAAACTCTTTATTTTCATTTTCTAATGCAATTTTATATTCAGTTCTTCTTACTTTTTCTGTGAAATTATATGATTTTGCAATAAACTTAAAATTTACTCCATCTTTTTGTGATGGAGTAGGGATTAATTCTTTTTTTTCAAATACTATATGTGGCATTTATCTTCTTATTATTATAATTTGATTTTTTGTGATTTTGAATCTGTATTATTTTGTTCAATTAAAGCTACGTTTGTACTTGGATTTGAAAGGTTATTGAAACTTATACCTTGAACCGAAGTTGTATCACTTTCTAAACCGTCTTTATCAACAGCTATAACTTTATAATAATAACTTTTCCCACTATTTTCAGTTTTATCAGTGAATTGATGAGTATTTGTATCAACTTCTTTTATTTTTGAATAACCAAGTAAACTAAAATCGCTTCTATATATTGCATATTTAACAACATCTGCAGTAGGTGAAGCATCCCAAGTTAAGATAATCTCTTTATTTTGATTATTTGATGCTTTTATATTTAAAGGTACTTGTGGAAGTGGTTTAGTTTTTGCAATAACAATTTTACTTGGTGCTGATTCAACATCATCAAAACTAAAAGCTTTTATTCTATATTTGTAACTTGTATTATTATCTAATCCAGTATCAAGATATTCAGCTTGTAATCTTTGACTAATAGTTTTTAAAAGTATCCATTCATTTAAAAAAGTATTATATTTTTCAATTCTATAATATCCTACTCTTTTATCAGGATGTGGCTTCCATAATAATTTTACACTATGAGGTAAATTTGATATTGCTTGAACAAAATCAATAGGCACAATTCGTGGAAGTGTTTGAACAATATATGCATCAGTTGTTTTTGATTCAATTCCTCCATCTATTCTTGAAGAAATTTGATAAGCATATCTTGTTTTTGGTTCTAAGCCTTTATCAACATAGTGTGTTGCATATTTATTGTCAATTGATTTAATAAGTTTTAATTCTTTTGAACCTTTATCAATTTCTGTTCTATAAAAATTATAACCAATAACTCTTGAATCATTTACTTTTTCCCATTCGAATCCAATATTTGCCATATCCGGAATAGATTTAATAGAATTATAGTTTACAACTTCTATACTCGCATCAACTTTTGGATTTGTTGCAGGATTTAAAGTATCAATTACGTTTGTACATCCATTAAGCAAAAGTATTAAAGTTGCTAATGATGTTATTTTCATTAAGTTTAACATTTATATTCTCCAGTTGAAAATTTTTATCTAAGAATTCATTCATATCATTTGGTAAATCTGCTTTGAAACTCATTTGCTTATTTGAAATTGGGTGGGTTAAATAAAGATAATAAGCATGCAAATAAAACCTATTAATTTTATTTAATTCGCCCTTAAAACCATATAAATTATCCCCTAATATATGCCTATTTATCGAACTTAAGTGAACTCTAATTTGATGAGTTCTCCCTGTGAATAATTTTGCAGCTATTAATTCAAAATTTTCTTTATTACTTAAAGCCATTTTAAAAAAAGCTGATTTTGCATTTCTACCATTCTCTTCAATAGACATTTTTAGTCTATTATTTTGATTTCGTGCAATTGCTTTATCAATAACAACATTATCTTTTAATGGTGTATCAATAATTGCGAGATAATATCTTCCCATAGATTTATCTTCAAGTTGTTTAGATAATCCTAAATGTGCTTCGTTTGTTTTTGCAACAACCATAACACCACTTGTTCCTTTATCTAATCTATGAACTATTCCATATCGTTCTTCTCCACTAATTGTTGATAATGAAATATTATTTAGTTTTAACCAGTCAACTAAAGTTGCATCTTTAACACTTGGAGCATCATGAACTGTTAAATTGTAAGGTTTATTAATTACTAAGATATCATTATCTTCATAAATAATTTCAACATTTTTGTCTTTTAAAGACTCTTTTACAAAAGTTTCATCTTTTTTAGGATTTAATTCAGCTTCAGGGAAGTGAACGTCAACACTTTGATTCTCTTTTAATTTAAGGCCAGTTTTACTTACTATTTTGCCATCAACTTTAACATACTCTTTTTTTATAAGTTGTTCAATTTGATTTCTTGAAGCATCAATATTTAATGCAAGAAATTTATCCAGTCTATTTGTTTCAAAAACAATAAAATTTTTATCCATATTTAGATACTCTTTCACTATGCGTTTATTTGATAAAAGAATTATTTCCCATTTTGATTATTTGTTAATAATATATGTTTTACCTTTGATATTCATATCATACCATTTAATTGGTGAAACAAACGAAAGATTAGCTAACAAACAATTAGTATATTATGTAATTTCAATTTTTGTGTTTATTGGTGTTTTCATTTTACCTATAAGAAAAAAAATTAGAATTATTCCATTTTTATATTGGCTTAGTATTATATTATTACTTGCAGTTGAATTTGTTGGTGTTACAAAATTAGGAGCAACAAGATGGTTGCCCATTCCTTTTCTTCATGCAACTATACAACCATCTGAATTAATAAAACCAACATTTATTTTGATGCTAGGATATTTAATTCATCATAAACCACCACCTAAAAATGGTTATAGTTTTTTAGACTTTTCTTATTTCTCATTTTATATATTATTGCCATTTTTATTAATTGCAAAAGAACCAGATTTAGGAACAGCGATGGTTTTACTTTTAGTAGGATATGGTATTTTATTTATTATTGGAGTAAATTGGAAAATTTGGGCTACTATTTTTATAGTAATTGGTATTGCTTCTCCCTTTATTTATACGTATTTAATAAAAGATTATCAGAAAAAAAGAATTACTGATTTTGTTTCAGAAGAACCAAGTTACCACGTTCAACAATCAATTATTGCAATTGGTTCAGGTGGACTTACTGGAAAACAAAGTGAAGAGGCAACTCAAACTCAATTGAAATTTTTGCCAATTTCAACAAGTGATTTTATTTTTGCATATTTTGTTGAAAGATATGGATTTTTAGGTGCAATTGGATTGATATTTTTATATGCATTAATCATTATGCATTTACTTAGTATGAATTACTATTTTAAAGATGATTACGTCTTAAGAGTTTTTTCATCCGGATTAGGACTTCTAATATTTTTTAATATGAGTGTAAATATTTTAATGGTTATTGGTTTTGCACCAGTTGTTGGGCTTCCTTTACCTTTATTCTCTTATGGTGGAAGTTCTTTTATTAATTTCATTGTGACATTTGCAATTTTAGAAAATCTATTAGCATTTAGATATATGAATTTATATAATTATGAAAGAAAACTATAAAGTAACAGGGAAAAAGTTAAATTCTCCCTTGTTTTTTCAGTACATCATTTAAAATATCTAAATCATAAATTGAATTTCCACATATTTTTTTGTCAGTTTTGATATTTAAAATTTCATTGTCTTTTTCATCCATATAAATATAATCTAAAGTATAATCTCTCTTTAATAAATCTAAACTACTTGGATCTTCGCATAAAGAGTCCTGGATTTGTTTTTTAAATTTGTTTTTTAAATTTTCATCTTCTAAATGAACTTCATTAAGTTGGTATTTGTAATGAATAATATGTTCATCTTTATAAATATCAACCAACGCTGTATTCATATCTACTTGAATAGGTAATTGTTCTTTAAAACTTTCTATTTCTTTTACTAAATTATAATCATCATAAAAATAAAATTTACTAACTTCTATAAAAAAATTAATTGAAAAAAATAGGTTTATTGTTACGAGAACTTTTGATAAGAATGACCATAATTTAAAACCTTTATATTTGTTTGCAGTTCTAAATATAGTTAAAAATATTCCAATAGCATAAATTGTAATTACAACATAAATAAATAACTCAACATAACTATCTTTATTTTGTGCATAAACACTATCCATAAATATTGTTTCAAAAAAAACTTCAATTAAAAATGTAATAAATATAAACCAAAACCAAAATACAACCCAAAGGGAAGTCTTTCCATTTAATAATTTATAAAAATAGTTTTTAGTGTCAGTTGTTGTCATTCTTTTCCTTAGTATGTTCTATATTGTACATTGAATCTTAGTTTCGTTGATGTTTGAGGTTTTGGATAATCTTTATATGCAATTTCAATTAATTCTAGTGAATACTCATCTAAAACTGCATATCCAGAAGAGTCAATAACTCTCAAACCTGTAATACTTCCATCGGGATGAAACATAAATTCTATAATATTTACGCCACCAATTTTAAGTTTTGCTGCAAGTGGTGGATAACCTAATCTATTTAAAACTCTTTGAGTAATAGTTTGAAAGTTATTTAGATTTTTTTCTAAATAAGCTTTTTGAACATTTGTGAATTTATCATATTCTTCCCCATATAATTTTTGAAGTTCATTTAAAATCTCTTTATTAATTGGTTGTTTTTGAGATAAAAAATCTTCTAAAGTTTTATCTTGAAGGGATTTTTCATTTACAATTTGCTCATTTAAAACTTTTTTTTGTAATTGTTTAGATTTTTCTATATCAATTTTCCTAATATTATCAGTTTTTTTCTCAATTGGTTTTTGAAGATTTTGCTTTTTAACTAGCTCTTTTTGAGGTTGTGGTAACTCAACCTTTTTTTCTATTTTATTTTCAACTTTTGGTTCAATTTTTTCTTGAATACTTTCATTTGGTATTGGATCTATTTTTTTTAGTTTTACAAATTTAACATCAGATTTTTTTAATACTTTTTCTTCTTTTTGATTATTTTTTACGAATTCATCATTCTTGTACTTCTTAAATAGGAAGAAATGTAAAGTTATTGAAATAATAAAGGCTAAGATAATAATTTTCATAGCGCGATTATAGTACAATTACACTAATAAATGATTAATAGGAATATGAATGTTTGAAAAATCTATAAATGCTTATGAAGAAGCAAAAAAAGTAATACCAGGTGGGGTTGATTCACCTGTTCGTGCTTTTAATAGTGTAGGAGGAACTCCTCCTTTTATTGCAAAAGGAGAGGGTGCTTATTTAATTGATATTGATGGAAATAAATATTTAGATTTTGTACAAAGTTGGGGCCCTCTTATTTTTGGACATTGTGATAAAGATATTGAAGAAGCAGTAATTAAAACAGCAAAAAATGGTTTATCTTTTGGTGCACCAACAGTTTTAGAGACTGAACTAGCAAGTGAAATTGTTGAAATGTACGATAATATTGATAAAGTTAGATTTGTAAGTTCTGGAACAGAAGCTACAATGAGTGCTATTAGACTTGCACGTGGAGTAACAGGAAAAAGTGATATTATAAAGTTTGAAGGTTGTTACCATGGACACTCTGATTCTTTACTTGTACAAGCAGGTTCTGGAATGGCAACTTGTGGAGCTCCAAGTAGTCCAGGTGTGCCAGCTGACTTAACAAAACATACACTTTTATGTGAATATAACAATATTGAAAATCTAAAAAAATGTTTTGCAGAAAGTTCTGATATTGCTTGTATTATTATAGAACCAATAGCTGGGAATATGGGATTAATTCCTGCTGATATTGAATTTTTAGAAGCTTGTAGAAAATTATGTGATGAGAATGGTACTTTATTAATTTATGATGAAGTTATGTCAGGGTTTAGAGCAAGTTTAACAGGGGCTAGCGGAATAGTTAGACCACAAGCTGATATTATTACTTTTGGAAAAGTAATTGGTGCTGGTATGCCAGTTGGTGCTTTTGCCTCAAATAGTAAAATTATGTCACAATTAAGTCCAGAGGGAAAAATCTACCAAGCTGGAACATTAAGTGGAAATCCTGTTGCAATGGCTGCTGGACTTACAAGTTTGAGAAAACTAAAAGCTAATCCTGCTATTTACGATGAATTAACTGCAAAATCAACAAGATTAATGAATGGTTTAAAAGAAGTTGCAACAAAATATAATATTCCTTTTCAAACAACAGTAAGAGGAAGTATGTTTGGGTTTTTCTTTTGTGAAAAAGAACCTAAAAACTTTAAAGATGTTAATAACTGTGATTTTAAAAGATTCGCAACATTTCATAGAGAAATGATAAAAAGAGGTTTTTATTTTGCTTGTAGTCAATATGAGTTAGGATTTATCTCTACAGTTATTACAAATGAAGACATTGACGCTTGCATTAATGCAGCTAACGAAATTATGAAAAATTTATAAAAAGGAAATTAAATGCCAACTATTAAGAATGTAGAATTAACAAAAAAAGCAAATATCTATTTTGATGGAAAAGTTACAAGTAGAGGTTTTGTTGATGAAAATGGAGTTAAAAAATCTTTAGGTATTATGATGCCAGGTGAATATACTTTTGGTACAAATGAAGCAGAGCATATGGAGATTATTTCAGGAAAAGTTGAGATTTTAATTGCTTGTGGTGATAGTAACTGGGAAACAATAAATGGTGGAGAATATTTTGAAGTACCTGCAAATTGTAGTTTTGAAATAAAAGTTTTAGAAATAACAGATTATTGTTGTACATATATTGCATAATTTTGGCTAATTAAATGGATAATCAAAATAACAATAAACCAAAACACCAAGATAAAGTTATCGCTTTAGATAACTTATCTTTAGGAATTTCAATTGTTGCTGCAATTATAATAGGTTTTGGTATTGGATATGGTTTAAAACAATTAACTGGATATACATGGACCTTATGGCTTGGTATTGCTTGGGGGATTGCAGCTGCTATTATGAATGTATATAGAGCATATAAAAGAGCTCAAAAAGAGTTTGAGGGTATGGAAAATGACCCGAGATATGCTTATAGAGCAAAACATGGAGATAAATCTTTTGATAAAGATGATGATGAAGATTAATCCAGAAATATTAAAATTTGCAAAGGTCTTTATTCTTTTAGACCTTTGTATGATAATTTATTCTTTAATATTTCAAAGTAATTTATGGTTTTTAAATACTCAAGTTGCATTTTTTTCTTCAATATTAATTACTATAGCTACTTTTTTATCTTATAAAACAAATATCGAAAATAGATTATCAAATATTGACTTAACTAAAATAAATGAAGGTGTTGATAGGGATAAAATTGATGAGATAGATGATCCTTATGATTTATATACGCAATATAAAGAGATACCAGAAGATGAATTAACAAGTGAAAAAATAAAAGAAATTTTAAATAATGAGAAATCAAAAGTAAAAAGAAACTCTTTTAAAAATACTCTTTTTTCAGCAAGTGGATTTTTATCAATTTATAGAGTTTTAGGTTATGGGATTTTAATATTTGGTTTTTTTGCTTTAAATAATAATAAGATTTTTCTACCAATTGCTTTTTTAATTGGATTAGGAATTGTTCCTCTTGGAGTTTTATTTTCAAAGCTTATTGAAAAAAAGCTTTGAAAATTTAGAGAATTAAAGGTAAATCAATAGTTACCTTATTCTCATCAGAAGTTAAAATAAAAGAGTTATTATCTTTTATATTTAACGATGAAAAATCATTTTTCTCATTCGAAAATATTTCAACACTTATCAAAGAGTATTTTTTATTATCAATTTTAATATATTCACCAATTTTTAATAAAATAGAACATGTAACATTGTTTTTATCTTTAAAAACTTCAAAAACACCATTTAATGTTTTTATAAATGAACTAGCATCTAATTTAAATTCAGGAATAGAAGGATCATAATTTTTTGTAAAATTAATATCATTTTTTATTTTACTTGTAGAAATTGCTAAATCAACTAAAGTAAAAATGTTTGTAGTATTTATATTTTTTATATTAAGGTTTGACTCTTTTTTAACCATAGCACTTTTATAAAGTTTCATATGGATTTCATCTTCATTTTCATACATTACAGTTACTGCATAAAAAGTATAATTTTTAATATTTAAGTCAATATAAGATGTTTGCGCCCCAAATGTTTTTGGGGCGTATGTTAAAGCTAAATCAAAAAGCTCTTTTTGTTTTATTCTATTTAATAAGAATTGAGCTTCTGAATTAGAATAGATAATTTTTGCAGTTGATGAAAAAGATAAAATAGGATTTAAATCTAATTCAACCCACTCTTCAAAAAAACTCATAATTCTAACTTTCTACGTAGTTTTTAAGATTTTTACCTACTTTTGGATGCTTTAATTTCTTAATAGCACTTGATTCAATTTGTCTAACTCTCTCTCTTGTTACTGAAAGTTCTTTTCCAATCTCTTCTAATGTTCTATCACTTGCATCTTCCATAAGACCAAATCTCATTCTAATTACTGCTTGTTCTCTTTCATTTAATTGACCTAGGATTTGATCAATTTGACCTTGTAAATCTTCTTTCATGATATTATCAACTGGTGTTGGAGCTTTTTCATCAGGAACGAAATCTCCAAATTTACCATCATCATCGCTTCCAATTGGAGCTTCAAGTGAAACTGGTTCTTTTGTAATTTTGATTACTTGTTTAACTTTATCAACAGGAAGCCCAACTTCTTTTGCAATTTCATCTACATCTGGCTCTTTCCCATTTTCTTGAATACCTTTTCTGATGATTTTATTGATTCTATTAATAGTTTCAATCATGTGAATAGGAATTCTAATTGTTCTTGCTTGATCTGCAATTGCTCTTGAAATTGCTTGTCTAATCCACCAAGTTGCATAAGTAGAGAATTTATAACCCTTTTTATACTCAAATTTATCAACAGCTTTCATTAATCCAATATTACCTTCTTGAATTAAGTCAAGGAATGGTAAACCTCTATTTGTATATCTTTTTGCAATAGATACAACAAGTCTTAGATTTGATTTTGCCATTCTTGTTTTTGAAGTATCAGTTATTTGTTTACCTCTTTTGATTTGTTCAAGAACATCTTTTAACTCTTCTGGTGCTAAATCAAAACCACCTTTTGAAGCTTCTTTTGTTTGGAAAAGTTTTTTTATTTCCATATAAGAAGAAACCATAGTTGCTTCTGGAACCATTGATGTAATTTGAGCTTTTGTTAAATTTACAATGTTATCTAAAATCTTCTTGTGATTTTTTAATAGTGTTTCATTAAATAAAGGTAATTTATACTCTAATCTTTTTAATTCACCATCAAAACCTGTATCAGATTTTAAAGCTGTTTCCATAGCTTTTACTATTTCTGTAATTAATTTAGAAGTTGGTCCTAAATCAAGTAAAGCTTCTTTTAAAATTTTCTTTTTAAATGCAACCGCAAGATTAAAAGTCATTTGATCTGTTTCGTCATCTGATTTTGCAGTCTCTTTTGCAGCAAATTTAAGCCAATCTTTTTTAGCTTTTTCAAGTATTTTAAATGCTTCAATAATAGTTTGCGCTCTTTTATCAAGTTTTTTTAATTTTTTAGCACTATTTTTTTCACTATCCTCTTCATCTGAAGAGTCGGAATCGTCATCATCATCTACAACTTCATCTTCGATATCATCTTCTTCTTCATTTTCAGAATCATCATCATCAAAATTTCTAAATAACTCTTTTACTTTTCTTTCTCTATTTACTAAAGGTTCTTTATATTCTAAAATGAAATCTATTAAGTAAGGTACATAACAAATAGCATCAAGAATAATATCTTCACCCATTTCAATTCTTTTAGAGATTTCAATCTCTTCTTCTTTAGTGAGTAATGGAATTTGACCCATTTCTCTTAAATACATTCTAACAGGTGAATCTGATCTTGACCACTCAAGTAACTCTTTATTTTTTAATAAATCGTAAACATCATCTTCATTTTCTATTAACTTTTCTCTTAATTCTTTTCTTTTTTTAGCTTCTTCGGCATTCATTCTTTTTGCTTGTTCTTGAGAACTAATTACAGTAACATTACATAACTGTATTAAAGCTAGAAGTTTTTTGATGTTTGGACCAGAAGGTGCTTTTGGAAAGATTTTAATAATTTTTTCGTAAGTAAGTACTGAATCTTTGTACTCTTTTACTAATTGCTCGATAGTTTTATTTATATCTTTTACGCTCATTGTATTAGGGAATCCTCTTTTCTAAGATGGTCGGATATTATACCCAAAATAGTTAAACATTTAATTAAAAAAAAGGTATTTAAACAAATATTACTGAAAAATTGGCTAAAATGCCTTTTTTTTGAAAATAATATTTAATGAATTTTTAAATTTGTTAAATTCAAGGATATATAATATGAATAAAATAACTGGAAAAGTATGGAATTTTGGGGCGAATATTGACACAGATGTTATTATTGCAGCTAGATATTTAAATAGTTCAGATCCTGAACATTTAGCAAAATATGTTATGGAAGATGCTGATCCTGATTTTCCAAAAAAGTTACAAAGAGGTGATATTATAGTTGCAGGTGAAAATTTTGGATGTGGTTCAAGTAGAGAACATGCTCCAATAGCACTTAAAGCTGCTGGAGTTGCTGCTGTTGTTGCGCCATCATTTGCAAGAATTTTTTATAGAAATGCTTTTAATATGGGTTTACCAATATTTGAATTACCAGAATCTTTAGAAATTAAAGAGGGTGACGAAATTTCAATAGATTTAGATAATGGTAAAATTATAAATAATACAACAAATAAAACTTATGACTTTACTGCTATCCCTCCTTTTATGCAAGAATTAATTGCTGCAGGTGGATTAATTAATTACGCAAAAGCTGAAATGGGAAGAGGAGATAAATAATGAGTAATTATAAAATATCAGTAATTAAAGGTGATGGAATAGGTCCAGAAATCGTTGATGAAGCAATAAAAGTATTAAACGCTGTTTCTAAAAAATGTAGTTTTGAATTATCTTATAAAGAGTATTTAATGGGTGGTATTGCTATTGATACTACGGGTGTTCCTCTTCCACAAGAAACAGTTGACGGTGTTTTAGATTCTGATGCTTGTCTATTTGGTTCAATTGGTGGAGAAAAATGGGATACTTTACCAAGAGAATTAAGACCTGAAACTGGACTTTTAAAGTTTAGAGAAGAGATGGGTGTTTATGCAAATCTTAGACCTGCTATTGTTTATGATGAATTAGTTAATGCTTCAACACTAAAACCTGAAGTAATTAAGGGTTGTGATATTATGGTAGTTCGTGAGTTAATTGGTGGGATTTACTTTGGTCAACCAAGAGCGAATGATGGATTTAAAGCTTATAACACAATGGTTTATACAAAACCAGAAATTGTAAGAATTGGTAAACAAGCATTTGAATTGGCAATGAAAAGAGATAAAAGAGTTTGTTCTGTTGATAAAGCAAATGTTTTAGAAGTTTCTCAACTTTGGAGAGATACTATGAATGAATTATCAAAAGATTATCCAGAAGTTACACTTTCTCATATGTATGTAGATAATGCAGCTATGCAACTTGTAAGAAACCCAAAACAATTTGATGTTATTGTAACAGGAAATATTTTTGGAGATATTCTTTCTGATACAGCTTCAATGGTTGTTGGTTCAATTGGATTATTGCCATCAGCTTCAACAGGAGATAAAACTGCAATTTATGAGCCAATTCATGGATCAGCTCCAGATATTGCAGGAATGGGAATAGCAAATCCAATAGCAACAATTCTAAGTGCTTCAATGATGTTAAGATACTCTTTAAATGAAATTAAAGCAGCAGATATGATAGAAGATGCAATAAAAGCAGCATTAAAAGATGGTTATAGAACAAAAGATTTAGCTTCATTTGATGCTAAGGAAGTTTTAAATACTACTGCTATGGGCGATTTAATCGTTAAATATATAAACAAATAATAAAGAGAGCTTTGCTCTTTTTATTTCCTTTAAATTAAATAATAACTACTTTAAATATAATTAACATTTACTATGATAAGATAAAATCAAAAATTTGGTGATAAATATGAATAAAAAATATAGATTAATTACAAGAAGTGATATGGATGGTTTAGTATGTGGGACACTACTTATATACTTAGATATTATTGATGAAATTATTTTTGTTCATCCAAAAGATATGCAAGATGGGAAAATTGAAGTTACACCAAATGATATTACAACAAATCTTCCTTATGTTGATGGAGTATATTTAGCATTTGATCATCATTATTCAGAAACATTAAGAAATGAAAAAAAAGATAACCACATTATAAATGCAAATGCTCCAAGTGCTGCACAAGTTGTTTATGATTATTATGATGGGGATAATGCTTTCCCTGGATATTTTACAGGAATGATGAATGGAGCTAATAAAGCTGATAGTGCTGATTTTGTTGAAGATGACATTTTAAATCCACGCGCATGGGCATTACTTAGTTTTATTATGGATTCAAGAACAGGTTTAGGAAGATTTAAAGATTTTAGAATTTCAAATTATCAGCTTATGATGGATTTAATAAAATATTGTGCAAAACATAATATTGACCAGATTCTTGAATTACCAGATGTAAAAGAAAGAACAGATTTATATTTTAAATATGAAAATGAATTTAAAGAACAACTAAAAAAAGTAACAACAATAAAAGATAATTTACTGGTAATTGATTATAGATATGAAGAAATTATTTATCCTGGAAATAGATTCATGATTTACGCAATGCATCCAGAACAAAATATTTCAATACATATAATGTGGGCAAAAGATAGGGAAAAAGTAGCTTTTAGTGTTGGAAAATCAATAATAAATAAATCTTCAAAAACAAATGTTGGAGAACTTATGCTTAGATATGGTGGTGGGGGACATGAAGCAGCAGGTGGTTGTCAAATAGATGAAAAAGATTCTTTAATAGTTTTAGAAGAGTTAATTAAACAAATTAATCAAGATGGATAAAAGAAGCTTTTAGAGCTTCTTTTTTAGATTTTGATAAAATTCTTCAAAAGAGGGTAAATCTAAATTTGCTTCTCTTTGTTTTTTACCCCACATTGGTTCTGGGAAATATGAATCTTCTTCAAATCTTGCCATTATGTGAAAATGTACATGAGGAACATAATTTCCAAAAGAGGCAATATTTATTTTTTTAGGATTGAAATAATCTAACATCTCTTTTTCAATAATATCAAGATACTTAAATATTTCTTGTTTAGTTTGGCTATTACATTGCGAAAATTCTTTTATATCTTCTATAGTAAATATTTTAAGCCATGGAATTTCAGAACTTTCCACTTCAATTTTTATTAAATCATTTTTATAAATTATAGACAAAATTAATCCTTTTAATAATCATTTTTTTGGAATATTACAATAATTATAATTAAATTAGATATCTATAGTATATTCAACTAGCTTTAAGTAAAAATTAATTATAATCCAACTCCATTTTTTCAACCATCGAGGAAGTTTTTGTAAAATATTTACTATTTTATAAAGGGTTGGTAAAAGCTGAAAAATAAAATATATTTATTTTTTAAGGCTTTTTCCTGTTGAAAGTGGAAACAACACAAAAAAAGAGGAGACAGACTTATGAAAGTAAGAGCTTCAGTAAAGAAAATGTGTGATAAATGTAAGGTTATCAAAAGAAGAGGTGTCGTAAGAGTAATCTGCGAAAACAAAAAACATAAACAGAGACAAGGATAAGGCACATGGCAAGAATCGCAGGTGTTGATTTACCAAATAAAAAGAGAATGGAATATGCGTTAACGTATATCTTCGGAATCGGATTACATAACTCTAGATTAATTTTAGATGCTGTTGGAATTGATTACAATAAAAGAGCTTTCGAATTAACAGAAGACGAAGCAGCAATTATCAGAAAAGAAATCCAAGACAACTATTTAGTTGAGGGTGATTTAAGAAAAAAAGTTGCTATGGATATTAAAGCTTTAATGGATTTAGGTTCATATAGAGGGTTAAGACATAGAAAAGGTTTACCTTGTAGAGGGCAAAAGACTAAAACTAATGCTAGAACAAGAAAAGGTAAAAAGAAAACTGTTGGTGCAGCAACTAAATAAGGGATTGTAGATGGCAAAAAGAAAAGTTACTAGAAAAAAAATTGTAAGAAAAAATATTGCTGACGGTATCGTACATATTGCTGCAAGTTTTAATAATACAATGGTTACAGTTACAGATAATGCAGGAAACGCAATCGCATGGTCAAGTGCTGGAAACTTAGGATTCAAAGGTTCTAAAAAATCAACTCCATTTGCTGCTCAAGCAGCTGTTGAAGATGCAATGGCAAAAGCAATGGAACATGGAATCAAAAATGTTGGAATTAAAATTCAAGGACCAGGTTCAGGTAGAGATACAGCTGTTAAAGCAGTTGGAGCTATGGATGGAGTTAGAGTTACTTGGTTAAAAGATGTTACACCATTACCACACAATGGTTGTAGACCTCCTAAAAGAAGAAGAGTGTAAGGAGTAAATAATGGCAAGATATAGAGGACCAGTAGAAAAAATCGAAAGAAGACTTGATGCGGATCTTGGACTTAAAGGTGAGAGAAGATTATCAGGTAAAAGTGCTTTAGAAAAAAGACCATTTGCTCCAGGACAACATGGACAAAGAAGAGCTAAAATTTCTGAGTATGGTTTACAATTAAGAGAAAAGCAAAAAGCTAAATTTATGTATGGTGTTTCTGAAAAACAATTTAGAAAATACTTTACTGAAGCTGCTAGAAGAGAAGGTAATACAGGGGCTAACCTTATTACATTAATTGAACAAAGATTAGACAATGTTGTATTTAGAATGGGATTTGCTACAACTAGAGCAAATGCTAGACAATTTACAACTCATGGACATGTTTTAGTTGACGGGAAAAAAGTTGATATCCCTTCATTTTTAGTAAAACCTGGACAAAAAATTGAAATTAAAGAAAAATCAAAAGCTAATCCTCAAGTTGTAAGAGCATTAGAATTAACTAATCAAACTGGAATGGTTGATTGGGTTAATGTTGATAAAGACAAAGTATTTGGAATTTTCACAAGAATCCCAGCTAGAGAAGAAGTTGTTATCCCTGTTGAAGAGAGATTAATCGTAGAGTTATATTCTAAATAATAAGTAAAAGGTAGTTAATGAAAAAATTTGCAGAAACACCGTTTTTACCAACTGAAGTTGAAATAGAGGCTATCAGTGATAATGAAGCTAAAATATCAGCATATCCATTTGAAGATGGTTTTGCAATTACTTTAGCACACCCTTTAAGAAGACTTTTATTAAGTTCTTCAGTTGGTTATGCACCAATTGCAGTAAAAATAGAAGGTGCTTCACATGAGTTTGACTCATTAAGAGGTATGTTAGAAGATATAGCTATTTTTGTTATAAATTTAAAGAATATTAAGTTTAAAATAAATGGTGATAAAGAACAAGTTGTAGTTGAGTATTCTTTCAATGGACCAAGAGAAATTAAAGGTGAAGACCTTATTAACTCTGATGTTGAAATTGTGTCAAAAGATGCTCACTTAGCAACAATTAATAGTGATTGTAATTTAACTTTCTCTGTAATTATTCAAAGAGGTATAGGATATATGCCTTCAGAAGATATTAGAGATATTGTTGGAGCTGATTATATTCCTATTGATGCTTTTTTTACACCAGTTAAAAAAGTGGTTTATGATATTGAAAAAATGTTAGTTGAAGATAATCCTAACTTTGAAAAAGCTGTATTTACAATACAAACTAATGGACAAATTTCTCCAATTACTGCTTTTAAAGAAGCTGTATCAGTTATGTATGCACAAATGTCAGTTTTTAACAAAGTTTTTGATTTATCTGAAGTAACTGTAAGTGAAAGTGGTGAAGAGCCATTAGAACTTAAAGAATTAGTTATCAAAATTGATGATTTAAATTTAAGTGCTAGAAGTTTTAACTCTTTAGATAGAGCTGGACTTAAATTCTTAGGTGAATTAGTACTTATGAGTGAAGTTGAAGTTAAAAATATTAAAAATCTTGGGAAAAAATCTTATGATGAAATCGCAGAGAAATTAGAATCTCTAGGTTACCCAGTTGAAAATACACTTCCAGAAAATGTTGCTTCTGCATTAAGAAGAAAATTAGAGCAACTAAAAGCATAATTAAGGGTTTAATATGAGACATAAGCATGGATATAGAAAGTTAAGTAGAACTTCTTCTCATAGAAAAGCATTGTTAAAAAATATGGCAATTGCTATCATCGAAAGAGAAAAAATCGAAACAACTGTACCTAAAGCAAAAGAATTAAAAAGATATATTGAAAAATTAGTAACTGTTGCAAGAGTTGCTGATTTAAATACACATAGATATGTATTTGCTGCTTTACAAAGTAAAGAAGCTACAAAAAAATTAATTAACGAAATTGCACCAAAATACGAAGGTAGAAATGGTGGATATACTTCAATAATTAAAACAAGAATTAGAAGAGGTGATGCTACACCAATGGCATTCATTTCATTCGTATAGTAGAAATTTTACTATATTTCTAAGGGATAGAAGATTTTCTTCTATCCCTTTTTTTATTAGTAAAATAATAAAAAATAACTTTTTCAAAACCTCTTTTATAACCTAATTTTAATCATTTATTAGATACAATCCAGCGTAATACTACAACTGTAGAATCATAGGAGAACCGATTGATAACACTAAAAGAAGCACTAACTTTAGCTAGTGATGATATAAAAAAACTAAGAGATGATTTAACTTCAAAAATAAAACAAAACAATATAGGTGCTTATGTTGAGCAACTAACTTCAACAGATATTTCACAATCTGGAATGGGTATCCCAATTGCAATAAAAGATAATATAAATGTTAAGAATTGGGAAATTACTTGTTCTAGTAATATTTTAAAAGGTTATATCTCACCATATAATGCAACTGTAATTAATAATTTAGAAAAAGCTGGTTTATGCGCATTTGGTAGAACAAATATGGATGAATTTGCAATGGGAAGTTCAACTGAATCTTCTTGTTATGGAAAAACACTAAATCCAATTGATAATGAAAAAGTTCCAGGGGGAAGTTCAGGTGGTTCAGCAGCTGCTGTTGCTGCTGGAATTGCAATTGCTGCTCTTGGAACAGATACAGGTGGAAGTATTAGGCAACCTGCTGCTTATTGTGGTGTTGTTGGAATGAAACCAACTTATGGAAGAGTTTCTAGATATGGAATTACTGCTTATTCTTCATCACTAGATCAATGTGGACCAATTACACAAAATGTTGAAGATGCGGCTATTTTATATGACATTATTTCAGGATATGATCCAATGGATTCAACTTCTGCAAATGTTGAATATGAAGCAGTAACTCCAAAACTTAATGCAAATAAAAAATTAACAATAGCAGTAATTGATAACTTTGTATCACAAGCTAGTCCAGCAATTCAAAAAGGTTTTGAAAAAGCAGTGATTGCTTTAGAAAAAGCTGGACATAAAATAATTCATAAAAATATGTTAGACACCGATAAAATTGTATCAACTTACTATATTGTTGCAACCGCTGAAGCATCTGCAAATCTTGCTAGATTTGATGGTGTTAGATTTGGAAATAGAAAAGGTGATGCTGGACTTAAAGATATGTATGTTCAAACAAAATCACAAGGTTTTGGAGAAGAAGTACAAAAAAGAATTATGTTAGGTTCTTTTGTATTAAGTTCAGGATATTATGATGCATATTATATAAAAGCTCAAAAAGTTAGGCATTTAATTAAAGATGAATATTCTGCTATTTTTGCTGAAGCTGATTTGATTTTATCTCCAGTTGCTCCAACAACTGCTCCAAAATTTGGTTCATTTAAAACTTCTTTAGAGATGTATTTAAGTGATATTTACACAATTTCAATAAATCTTGCAGGACTTCCTGCTATTTCATTACCAGTTGATAAAGATGAAGATGGAATGCCAGTTGGTCTTCAATTCATTGCAAAGGCTTATGATGAACAAACACTATTTGACGGGGCTTTATCTTTAGAAAAAGCAATAAATTATAATAAATAATAAATATTAATTAGGATTAAAAAATGAGAATTAAAAAAAGAGCTTTAACATTCGATGATGTTTTACTAGTACCAGCTAAATCAGAAGTTTTACCAAGAGATGTTTGTATTAAAACAAAACTTACAAAAAAAATTGAATTAAATATTCCTTTTGTTTCAGCAGCTATGGATACAGTAACTGAATATGAAGCAGCAATTGCAATGGCAAGACTTGGAGGAATTGGAATTATTCATAAAAATATGGATATTGAAACTCAAGCATTACAATGTAAAAAAGTTAAAAAATCAGAATCAGGAATGATTATTGATCCAATTACAATTAAACCATCTCAAACACTTCAAGATGCTGAAGATATCATGGCTTCTTATAAAATTTCTGGTGTTCCAGTTGTTGATGATAATGGTATTTTAGTTGGAATTTTAACAAATAGAGATATGAGATTTACAAAAGATTTTACTCAAAAAGCTGTTGATAAAATGACAGTTATGCCTTTAGTAACTGCTAAAGAAGGAACTACATTAGATGAAGCTGCTGATGTTATGCATGCAAATAAAATTGAAAAATTACCAATTGTTGATTCTAATAATAAATTAATTGGTTTAATTACAATTAAAGATATTAACAAAAAAAGAGAATACCCAAATGCAAATAAAGATGAATTTGGAAGATTAAGAGTTGGAGCTGCAATTGGTGTTGGTCAATTAGACAGAGCAAGAGCATTAGTTGCTGTTGGTGTTGACGTTTTAGTTTTAGATTCAGCACATGGTCACTCAAAAGGTATCTTAGATACTGTAAAAGCAATCAAAGCTGAAATGGATGTTCAAATTATTGCTGGAAATGTTGCAACTGCTGAAGCTACTGCTGATTTAATTGCTTGTGGAGCTGATGCTGTTAAAGTTGGGATTGGGCCTGGAAGTATTTGTACAACAAGAATTGTTGCAGGTGTTGGTGTTCCTCAAATTTCTGCTATTGATGAATGTGCAGCTGAGGGTGCAAAAACTGGAACTCCAATCATCGCTGATGGTGGAATTAAATATTCAGGTGATGTTGCAAAAGCATTAGCTGTTGGAGCAAGTTCTGTAATGATGGGAAGTGCATTAGCTGGAACTGAAGAGTCTCCTGGTGAAGTTGTATTATTCCAAGGAAGAAAATTTAAAACATATAGAGGAATGGGTTCAATTGGAGCTATGACTAAAGGAAGTACAGATAGATATTTCCAAGAGGGAACAGCTGCTGATAAACTTGTACCAGAAGGAATTGAGGGAAGAGTAGCATTTAGAGGAAGTATTGCAGATATTATTCACCAAATGGTTGGAGGATTAAGATCTTCAATGGGTTATTTAGGAAGCAAAGATATTCCAACATTCCAAGAAAGAGCAGAGTTTGTAGAAATTACAAGTGCAGGATTAAGAGAATCTCATGTACATGATGTTACAATTACAAACGAAGCACCAAACTACCACATCTAAAAAGTGATGTTATAAACATCATCTTTTCGCCTTACTCCGCGTTGAATCTTGAATTTTAATGCTCACGTACTAATTGTACGCTCCGCTTAAAATCCAAGCTTCGCCTTGATTAAAACAAAAATCTAATATTTCTAACATCACTTCTAAATGTTCAAGATTTATTAAAATTGTGGTATAAATTTTATATAATTGACATACTTACTACATAGGAAAGTTTATGATTTCAGAACATCCAGTTTTTATTTCACCTGAAAATAAAGAACAAGTAATTTGGAGATATTTAGATTTTACAAAACTTGTTAGTTTATTAGAAAGTTCAGAGTTATTTTTTACAAGAGCAGATAAATTTGAAGATCAATTTGAAGGTTCTTTGCCTAAACCCCTTGTTTATGGACGAAATATTTGGGTTAAGAATATGGTTGAACAAGGAAAATTAAGTCAAGAATATTTAGATTTTAATATTCTATCTGATAGCACAAAAAATGCCAAAATTGAAAAAGTAATAAATTGCTGGCATATGAATGATTATGAATCTGCAGCAATGTGGAAATTATATTTAAAATCAAATGAAGGTATAGCAATTAAATCTACATATTCTAGACTTTATTCAGCATTAAGTAGTTCAGAATTTGATATAAATATTGGTAAAATAAAATATATTGATTATGAAAATGATATTTTCCCTTTAGATAATGGATTTTATCCATTTGTACATAAACGAAAAAGTTTTGAACACGAACAAGAATTAAGAGCTCTAATATGGTTGAAATCTGCACATAATAATAAATTAATTGAAAATATAGATGTATTATATGGAATTAATATTGAAGTAGATTTAAATATATTAATTGAAAGTATATATGTTAGTCCAAATTCTCCAAAATGGATTTATGATTTAATAGTTTCTATAATAAAAAGATATAAGTTAAATAAAAATGTTTATCAGTCGAAGATAAATGAGTCTCCAATATATTAATAAATCCTCAATATCAATATAGCACTCAAAAACACAAGGAACAGCCATGTCATATTTTGTATACATCCTAGAATGTAATGATGGAAGTTTATATACTGGTATTACTACTGATATAACAAAACGTTTAGATGAGCATAATACAAAAACTTGTGGTGCAAAATATACAAAATCTAGACGACCTGTAAAACTATTATATGATGAGCCATCATCTGACAGAAGTAGTGCCTCAAAGCGTGAATATGAAATTAAAAAACTTACAAGATTAAAGAAACTTGAATTAATAGATAATCTTTGATATATAAAAAGAAACAAAATGAACAATAAAAACATACCATTTCAAACTTCTAATTGAAGTAATATCCCAAAAACAGAACATAAAGTTGAAACTTGTTTTATTTATTGCTAGACAATTCAGTTTGATGGGTTGAGAATTAGAGTTAAAAAAATACCAACTTAATGATACATATAAACATCAAATGACTAATTTGATATTATTATAATAGTGATATTGAGTGAAAGGAAAATTATATGATTAAAGATAAAATAATAGAATATTATAAATTATTAAAAGTAAAAAGAATTGATACATTATTAATACAAATAGGAATACTTGGTGTTATTATTGGTTTATTTTTTGATGTACTAATAATAAATCAAATATTTGTATGGCCAATTTTATTTGGTGTTTGTATTAAGTTATATGATTTTACTGAAAAAATTGAGAGAAATATAGTTCCTTATGATTTTAATAAATTATTGCCACCACCAAAAAAGAACAAATAGGATAATTAATAGATAAAAGATTTTTCTTTTATCTATTTTATACTTTTAATAATAACTTTAAAATCCAAATCACATCCAGCTAAGGGATGATTATAATCAATTGTTACATCTTCTTTTGTTACATCAATTACTGTGGCTCTTACTGTTTCATTATTCTCATCTTCTGCTTCTATTGTCATTCCAATTTCTAAATCCATTCCCTCAAAATCTTCGATTGGAACAATTTGCGTTAATGTTTCATCATATTCTCCATAGGCTTCAATTGCTGGAACATTTATGTCTAAAGTTTCACCTTCGTTCATATCTATAATTCTGCTTTCTAAACCTGAGATTATTTGTCCTGAACCATAACTAAAACTGATTGCTTCTTTATTTAAATTACTATCAATTATTTCATTTTGAACTTTTAATTCATAAAACATTTCTACTATTTGATTATTTTTTATTGCCATTTTAATCCTTCTTTTGTTAGCTTTACTATATCAAAAGAAAATTATATAAAACTAAAATGATACTAATAAAAGCCTTTGTGATTAAATTGTATAATCATTTTTTAAAATGATTAAAGGACTATAAAAAATATGAAAGAATTTATAAAAAAATTACCAAAGGCAGAACTTCATATTCATATCGAGGGTGCACTTGAACCTGATTTAATGTTTAGACTTGCTACAAAAAACAATATAAAAATACCCTATCAAACTATTGAAGAGGTAAAAGCCGCATATAACTTCACAAATCTTCAATCTTTTTTAGACATCTATTATGCAGGTGCAAATGTACTTATCACTAAAAATGATTTTTATGATATGACTTGGGCATATATTTTAAAATGTGTGGAAAACAATATCATTCACACTGAAATATTTTTTGATCCACAAACTCATACTTCAAGGGGAATTTCTTTTGATACAGTTATTTTGGGTATTAGTGAGGCTTTAAAAGATGCAAAAGAGAAGTATTCAATTACTTCAAATATTATCATGTGTTTTTTAAGACATTTAAGTCAAGAAGAGGCTTTTAAAACTTTTGAAGAGTGTTTGTCTCACAAAGATAAAATTATAGGAATTGGACTTGATTCTTCAGAACTTGGTCATCCACCCTCAAAATTTAAAGAGGTATTTCAAAAAGCTAAAGAAGAGGGTTTTAAACTTGTTGCTCATGCAGGTGAAGAGGCTGATTACTCTTATATTTATGAAGCTTTGGATTTATTAGATATTCAAAGAATTGATCATGGAGTGCAAGCTATTAATTCAGCTGATTTAATGCAAAGACTAAAAGATGAGCAAATTCCTTTAACAGTTTGTCCAAACTCAAATATTGAGTTAAAGGTTTTTGATAATTACAAACAACACAATATTAAAAAACTTTTAGATTATGGATTAAATGTAACAGTAAATTCAGATGATCCTGCATATTTCAAAGGTTATTTAAATGATAATTTTATAAATTTATGTGAAAATATAGACTTAACAAAAGAAGATATTATAAAACTTATAAGAAATTCTTTCAACTCTTCTTTTATTTCACAAGAATTTAAAAATGAGTACATAAATAAATTAAATAATATAGGACAAAATTAATGAGTAAAATCAAAGAGATATTAAAAAATCAAAAAGTTCTAATAATAGATGGAGCAACAGGAACTGAGTTAGAAAGAAAAGGTTATGATATAAATGACTCCCTTTGGTCAGCAAAATTTTTGATTGAAAATCCAAAGGCTATTTATGAAGTTCATAAAGATTATTTAGAAGCTGGAAGTGATTGTATTACAACTTTGAGTTATCAAGCAACTTTTGAGGGTTTTGAAAAAAAAGGATTGACGCAATCACAAGCAAAAGAGCTTTTACAATCTTCTGTAAAATTGGCAATTCAAGCAAGAGATGAGTTTTGGGCAAATAATGAGTCAATAAATAGAATAAAACCTCTTGTAGCTGCTTCTGTTGGTCCTTATGGCGCATATTTAGCGGATGGTTCAGAGTTTAGAGGAAATTATGGTTTAAGTGAAGATGAACTTGTGAATTTTCATAGAAAAAGAATGCAGGCTTTAATTGAAGCAAAACCTGATTTATTAGCTTGTGAAACAGTTCCTTGTTTAATTGAAGCAAAAGCTTATGTAAAATTACTTGAAGAGTTTCCTTCAACTCAAGCGTGGATTAGTTTTAGTGCGAAAGATGGAAATCATATCAATAGCGGTGAGAGTATAAAAGAGTGTGCAAAATTTTTAGATGACAAAGAGCAAATCGTTGCTATTGGTATAAATTGTACTGCACCTCAATATATTGAGTCTTTAATTGAGCAAATTAAAGAAGTTTCAACAAAACCAATTATTGTTTATCCAAATGGTGGAGCAGCTTACGATGGAGCTACAAAAACTTGGAGTACACAAGCTAATACAAAAGATTATGGGAAAATGGCTTTTATGTGGTATGAAAAAGGTGCTAGTGTTATTGGAGGATGTTGTCAAACAACACCAAATGATATAGAACAAATTGCTTCTTGGGTTAGAAAATAGTAATAAATTTTTAAGTAATGATAATTTAAGAATAAGGTTAAAGTATGAATATTGACACTTTTTTAATATATTCAGTAATTGCATTTTTTTATGTTTTAAGTCCTGGACCAGCAGTTTTATTAGCTATTGTAAATGGTATGAGAACTGATATGAAAACAGTTGCAATATCTTCTTTCGCTAATGTTCTGGGTTTAGCTATTTTATCAACTGCTTCAATTTTAGGTCTTGGAGTATTGATTTTAACTTCGGCTACACTTTTTCTTATAGTAAAAGTTGCAGGTGCTTTTTATCTTATATATTTAGGGATAAAATTCTTAAGAAATAAAGGAATTTTAAATATTGAAGATATTGAAAAGAATGTAAAACAAAAAAGTAAAAGAGCATACTTCTTTGAATCATTTTTTGTAGCAGTAACAAATCCAAAACCAATTATATTTTTTACTGCTATATTTCCACAATTTTTAGATTTACATAAAGCTATCGCACCTCAATTTTTTATTATGACTGGTGAGTTTATATTTTTCTCATTTTTTGGACTTTGCACTTATGCTTTTTTATCTAAAAAATCAAAAGCTTTGTTAAAAGATGAAAAAAGAATGTATTGGTTTAATAAGTTTACAGGTGGGTTATTTATATTTTTAGGAATAGGTTTATTAAGATTAAAAAATCAAGCCTAAAAGGGGAGTTATTATAAAATAACTTCACCTTTTGGAGTTTTTCTTACTTCATCTATTTTAAAACATTCATTTGCAATATTTCTAGGAGATGTTTCTTGATATTGACTTACTATTTTATGAATAGTTTTTATTTCATCTTTATCAAATATTGATTCATCAAACTCTTCTTCCATTTTTATAAAATTTAGTTCAATAAATTTCTCTTTTTCAACAACTTCAATATCTAAATAATCCAATAACTCTTGCATTAAAAAGATTCGTTCATCATCTTCTTCTAAATCCTCTTCATTTGCAACAATATCAAAAAGTTCACTAATAATCACAGGTTCAGGATGTCTTGCACCTTTTATATATGAATCGTTGAAAATCTTTTTTCCACAATATTTTTGATGATTAAAATCCATTAAAAAAAGCATAATTGCTACTTTCTTATCATTTAAATTTTTTACTTGTTTATGTAACATATATAAAATTACATTTGCTACTTTTGTCATGTCAATATTCAACTATTTTCCTTTTTTAATCTTATTTCGAAGTATAGTATATATAAAATAAATATCTATTTTAATTTGATATTTTGTTCTTTATGTATTTTCTATTTTTTTTATAAATTATTAAATGATTTTCTAATAGCATGATATAATATGAAAATTAAACAAAAACAAGGGCGTAGAATATGATAAAAAAAGTATCAAAAATTGTAGTTTTGTCTGTTGTAACATCTTTTTTAATTACAGGTTGTTCTGTGTCTCCACAACCTATGTTAAATGAGGATGTAAAAGAGCAAGTAAAGAATGATTTATCTATTTTAAGTGAAGTAGTTCAACCAGTAACTAAACCTATTTCTTTAGATGAAGCAATACAAAGAGGGCTTAATCATAATTTACAGAAAAAAGTAAAAATATTACAAAGTGCATTATCTCAACAACAATTAGATTTAGTGTATTATGATATGTTACCAAGTTTAACAGCAGCAGCTGGATACTCAGAAAGAAACAATTATGCAGCAACTCAAAGTGCTTCATTTACAAATGGTGAGCCTCAACCTTTAGGTAATTCTTATTCAATTTCTCAAGATAAAGATAGAGTTACTAGTGACATAACATTTAGTTGGAATATTTTAGATTTTGGATTGTCTTACGTAAGAGCTCAACAACAATCTGATAAATTTTTAATTGCAAAAGAAGAAGAAAAGAAAGTAGAACATAACTTAACTCAAGAGATAAGAAAATCATACTATCAAGCCGTTTCTTCACAAGATTTATTAAAAAGAATACAACCAATGATGCTTGAAGTTAAGCAAGCATTAGATGATTCAAAACAAATACAAAATGAAAGAGTGTCAAAAACTCCTATGGAAGCATTATCATACCAAAGAGAGTTATTAGATATATTAAGATCATTACATTCTTTAGAAAGTAGTTTAATTTCTGCAAAAATTGAATTAGCTGAATTAATGGGATTGAAGCCAGGAATAGCATTTGAGTTGGCTGATAAAGTTGAAAAAGATTATGTGATTCCAGAATTTAAAATGAATCTTGATGAAATGGAAAAAATTGCTTTAGAAAATAGACCAGAAGTAACACAAAGTAGATATCAAGAACGAATCTCTGAAAAAGAAATAACAGCTGCAAAACTTAAAATGTTACCGGGTATTAATTTAAGTACGTCGTTATCTTATGAAAATAGTGATTATATGTTAAATAATGATTGGTACTCTTATGGAGCGAATGTTTCTTGGAATTTACTAAATGTCTTTAAAGGTAATGAACTTAATAAATTGGCGAAAACTCAAGTTGAAATTGCGAAAGAACAAAAATTAGCTCTTTCAATGGCTGTATTATCTCAAGTACATTTATCAATTGTAAAATTTAATCAAGCTAAAAAAGAGTACTTACTTTCAAAAGATTATTTAAATGTAGCTGATGATATTTATAAACTTACGGAAATTGAAACAAATCTAAATGTAAACAATAGATTAGTATTAATAAAAGAAAAACTGAATGATATTCTTGCAACATTAAGATATTCTTCGTCATATGCAAATGTACAGAATAGTTATGGAAGAATTTTTGCTTCTTTAGGTATTGATGAAAAAAATATTGAAAAAACTGAAGTGAAAAAATAAGGGTTATAAAATGAGAAAATTTCTAAGTTTTGTATTATTCGTATCAACTTTATATGCAAATGAAAATCCAACTGCCCGAGCGGTAATTGTTTCACTTGATAGAACAACTCTTTCAAGTGAAATTGCAGGAGAAATAATTGAACTATCTAAACAAGAAGGGGATTCATTTAAAAAAGGCGAATCTTTGATAAAAATTGATTGTTCAATATATAAAGCTCAAAAAAGAAAAATTGAAGTTGAAAAGAATATTGCAAACTTAGAACTTGAAAAAAATAAAAAATTAGATAGTTATGGTTCAATTGGAACTTTTGAAATACAAATTTCTCAAGAAAACTATTACAAACAACAAGCAGAAAATGAGATTGCTGCCATTAATGTATCAAGATGTGATATAAAAGCTCCATTTGATGGAAGGATTGCATCAAAAAAAGTATCAAAATTTCAAAGTATTAAACCTCAAGATGAACTTTTAGAAATTATTAGCATAGATAATCTTGAAGCAAAAGTTGTAGTGCCTTCTTCTTGGCTTGTTTGGCTAAAAAAAGGTATAGAATTTAATTTGAGTATTGATGAAACAAAAACAGTAGTAAAAGCTCAAATTGTACAAATAGATTCAATTGTAGATCCAACAAGTCAATCTATTACAATTAGAGCAAAATTATTAAAACCATTTGAAAATATTATTCCAGGTATGAGTGCAACGGCTGACTTTTACCAACAAAACAACTAATATCAAGGACATAAAATGAAAAGAAAAAATTTAAAAAAACCAATGATTAGTGCCTTAGAACAAAGAATTCTTTTTGATGGGGCAGCTGTTGCTACAGCTGTGGATGTTCTTGATAATAGTAGCTTTTCAACAACATCTTCTTCTGATTCAACTAGTAAAAATGATGTAACAAATAATAATGCAGAAAATAGTGTGCATGAAGTACAAGCAGTTCAAGGGTTTGAAAAAGATAGAAAAGAAGTGGCTTTTGTAGATATTACTGTAAAAGATTATCAAACTTTAGTTGATGGTATAGGAGCTGGTGTTGAAACATATCTTGTTAGTTCCTTTGATGAAATAAACTCAATACTTCAAAACCAAAAAGATATTGATGCAATACATATTTTATCACATGGAAGTACAGGAGAGATAACAGTAGGGAATGATGTATTAAATAAAGAAAGCTTGAATAATTTTAATGAAGTACTTCAAAGTATGAAGAATTCATTAACACAAGAAGGAGATATATTATTATATGGATGTAATATAGCAAATGATGGAAGCGGGCAAGAGTTTATAGACACAATTTCAACTTTAACACAAGCAGATGTAGCAGCATCAGATGATTCAACTGGTTCAAGTGCTCTTGGTGGAGATTGGGATTTAGAAAAGAGTAATGGTTTTATTGATACAAATACCATTAGTGTAACAGATTATAATGATATTCTTAGTTTATCTGTTGTTGTAGAACATGGAAATACAGTTGAAACATATGATAATATTAGTTCAGGAGTAGCCCATTTAACAAGTGGAGGGAATGCTGTTGCTTATTTGGTTCAAACAAGTGGAGATATGAATGTTGATGGGTATTCAGGATATAGCGGGATTATTCAAGTTACAGATAGTAGTACTACTGTAATTAAATCTATAGATATGACTGAACACTTATCAGATAATTCCAATTTTATTAGTGATATGTCTATAACATCCTTGAAAAATGGAGGTTTTGTAGTTGTATGGACAGAAGGAAATGCCTCTGATTTTACTCTAAATAAGTATTATGAAATCTTTGATAATAACGGTAATCAAGTTGGAAGTAATCCTTTTAATTTATTAACTGCAACAGATGGTGGAAATATTAAGGTTACATCATTGACTAATGGAGGTTTTGCTGTTGCTTTTTTAAATGGACAAACAGGTATTGTAAAAACTTATGAATATAATTCTGGAAGTTTTACTGCCAATAGTGAATCAATTTTTATTGAAAATGTAAATGATGTTTTAGGAGCTAATGCTGGAGATTCTACTACTCCAACAACATATGGTCCTGATGCATCAGATGTTAGAAGATTATTTGCTCTGGGTTCTCTTTCAATTACAAATTTATCAGATGGTTCTTTCGTCGTTGCTTGTTCTACATACGATTGGGTAAATTCTTCTTATACACCTTTAGGGGATTTTATATATAAATTTAATGCTGATGGAACTAAATCCTCATTTAGTGGAGGAAGTGGTCAATATTGGGAGAGAGTTAATTGGAATCCTGGACAGACTAATAATATTACAGCTTTAACTTCATTTGATGGAGGTTTTGCATCTTTAAATAAAGGTAATAATGGAGAATGGCAAATAACAGTTTATAATAATGATGGTTCTTTAACTACAACAAATAAACTTACTGATACGGTATATTATGGAGGAAATTATTATAATAAATATTATTATGCTGTAAATTTAGGGGCAATTACATCAAATTTAAGTAATTTATATGGTAATCAAAATACTTATGCAAATGATTTTCAAGTTGATTTAGAATTTGATGGTACGAATTTAGTTGCTATTTTGCCTAATGATACTGGTGGTCTTAGTATCGCTAATATTTCCACAACAACAGGTAATTTAATAGGTTCAATTACTACATTAAGTGATATTCCAGTTCCCTCAGGTAAAAATATTACAAATCCACATTATTTAACTACCTCTAGTGGCTTTTCTTTATTATATGATGTACAAAGTACAAATACCGTAACAATCAATGACCCAGGGGGAGATTGGGATGCAACTTATGTATTATCTGATGTTTATCAATATGATTTATTGACATTTTCTCCTCCAGATACAATTGCCCCAACATTCGATGTAACACCAGCAACATCAAATGTAACAGCAACAACAGTAGATTTAAGTGCAAGTTTAGATGAAGCAGGAAAAATTTATTATGTTGTAGTACCTGATGGTTCAACTGCTCCAAGTCTAGCTCAAATACTTGCAGGTCAAGATTCATCTGGTTCAGCTGCTTTAAAATCAGGAAATAGTGATGTAGCAACAATGCCATTTACAGGAACATATAATATTACAGGGCTTAGTGCAAATACAGCTTATGATATTTATGTAATTGGACAAGATGATGAGGGAACTCCAAATGTTATGACAACAGCTACTAAAGTTGATGTTACAACACCTCATGCACTTATTACTTTTGAGTCGGGAAATGGTGTATTATCATCGGATAATAGTATTAGTATGACTTATTCACATACTGGAACATCAACTACTTTTACAATAACTGCAAAAGATACTAGTGATCAACAAGGACATCTTAAATATGGTTCTTTAGTGGGAGATCCTTCTGGACACATAGGTAGTGAATCTATATATGCCATAAATGAAGGGAAAGCTAATTCAATTACATTTAGTGTAGAAAATGGTAAAACCTTTGATTTAATATCATTTTATTTAAGTAATCAAAATGGTGATGGTGATGAAACTTTTACTATCACAACAAATAAAGGTGGTTCTACAACGGGAATTTCTGGGGCAAATATTAGTTTGGATAGTGATAAAATTACTTTGCCATCAACAGCTTTATTTCAAGGAATTACTTCATTTACAATTACAGCACCATCAGGTGGTGCATACATGGAAATTGATGATATTGTATTACAAAATATAATGGTAGTTGGCCCAACAGTAAACCCAGCAATAGGAACATATACAGATACAAGTGCAAATGATACATTTGCAAATACAACAGGAACTATAAGCGCAATACCATCAAGTGGTTTAATTACAGGTTATGGAATAAGTGGTGGAATAACAGGTGGAAATAGTGATGTTGAAGGAACAACTTACGATGTATCAAAAGCTGGAACTTATGGAACACTGTATGTAAATAGTACAACAGGAGTTTATGTATATGAACCTACAAGTGATAGTGTGATAAATGCTACATCTACAACTGTAACTGATACGTTTACAATTCAAGCAACAGATTCAAATGGTACAGGAAATGGAACTTTAACAATCACAATAAATGGGGTAAATGATACGCCAGAATTAACAACACCGACAAGTGCAAGTTATACAGATACAAGTGCATATAATACTTTTACAAATACAATAGGAACTTTAAGTGCAAGTGATAGAGATAGTAATACAACATTAACTTATGGAATAAGTACAGGAATAACAGGAGGTTCTACAAATGTTGGAGGAACTATTTATGATATTTTAAAAGTAGGAAATTATGGAATATTATATGTAAAATCAAGTGATGGAAGTTATGTATATGTTCCAAGTGCAAATGCTATAAATGCTTTAACTTCAAACGCAACTGATACATTTACAGTAAGCACGAGTGATGGAAACGCAAGTGATACACAAACATTTACAGTGAATATTACAGGTTTAAATGATACACCAACTGCTAATGGGAATAGAATTACAATAAATGAAGATACAACAACATTATTAAGTGCAAATGATTTTAACTTTAGTGATATAGATACAGGTAGTGAATTATCAACCATTAAAATAACTTCATTAGAAACGGCAGGTATGTTAGAGTATTATGATGGAGCATCATGGATTGATGTAACATTAAATCAAGAGATAACAAAGACAGATATAGATGCAAATAAATTAAGATTTACTCCTTTTTTAAATGCAAATGGTGAAGATAGTGCATCATTTAATTTTAAAGTAAGTGACGGAACAGTTTATTCAGATAGTGCTTATACAATAATATATGACGTTACTGCTGTGAATGATACTCCAACAGTAGTAAATGAAATAGTTAATCAAAATGCAAGTATATCAAATGCCTTTAGTTTCACAGTTCCATCAAATAGTTTTGTAGATGTTGATACAAGTGATACTTTGGCATATACAGCACAACTTGTAGATAGTAATGGAAATTTAGTAAGTGGTGGAACTCTTCCATCATGGTTAACATTTACAGCAGGAACAAGAACATTTAGTGGAACACCAGCAATAGGTGATGTGGGGACTATTTATGTAAAAGTTACAGCAACAGATAATGGAACAGGAAATTTAAATGTTTCAGATATATTTACAATAACAACAAATAGTGGACCAACTGTAAGTGCAGTAACAGATACATACACAGATACAAGTGTAAATGATACATTTACAAATAAAACTGGAACTATAGGTGCAACAGCATCAAGTGGAACAATCACAGGATATGGAATAAGTACAGGAACAACTGGTGGAAGTGATACTATAGGTTCTGTAACTTATGATGTATCAAAAGTAGGGACTTATGGAACATTGTATGTAAATAGTACAACAGGAGCTTATGTATATGAACCAACAAGTGATAGTGTAATAAATGCAACATCTACAACTGTAACAGATGTATTTACAATTCAAGCTACTGATGGTTCAGGTACAACTGATAATAGTTTAACAATTACAATAAATGGGGTAAATGATACGCCAGAATTAACAACACCGACAAGTGCAAGTTATACTGATACAAGTGCATATAATACTTTTACTAATACAACAGGAACTTTAAGTGCAAGTGATAGAGATAGTAATACAACATTAACTTATGGAATAAGTACAGGAATAACAGGAGGTTCTACAAATGTTGGAGGAACTATTTATGATATTTCAAAAGTAGGAAATTATGGAATATTATATGTAAAATCAAGTGATGGAAGTTATGTATATGTTCCAAGTGCAAATGCTATAAATGCTTTAACTTCAAACGCAACTGATACATTTACAGTAAGCACGAGTGATGGAAACGCAAGTGATACACAAACATTTACAGTGAATATTACAGGGACAAATGATAAACCAACAGCTAATGGAACTAGAATAGTTATAAATGAAGATACATCAACAGTGTTGAGTGCAAGTGATTTTGGATTCGCAGATGTAGATACAGGAAGTTTATTATCAAAAGTTCAAATTACAAATTTAGTAAATAATGCAGATGGAGTATTAGAATATAAAAATGGAGAAGATTGGATATCTGTAATAGAAAATCAGGAAATAACTAAATCAGATATAGATACAGGAAGACTAAGATTTAATCCAACAGAAAATGCAAATGGAGAAGATAGTGCATCATTTCAGTTTAAAGTTAGTGATGGGACATTTTATTCAGATAGTGCATATACTATAATTTATGATATTACATCTGTAAATGACGCACCAACACTTGATAATATAATAGCTGACCAAAATGCAAGTGTATCAAATGCCTTTAGTTTCACAGTTCCATCAAATAGTTTTGTAGATGTTGATATAAATGATACATTAACATATTCAGCACAACTTGTAGATAGTAATGGAAATTTAGTAAGTGGTGGAACTCTTCCATCATGGTTAACATTTACAGCAGGAACAAGAACATTTAGTGGAACACCAGCAATAGGAGATGTGGGAACTATTTATGTAAAAGTTACAGCAACAGATAATGGAACAGGAAATTTAAATGTTTCAGATATATTTACAATAACAACAAATAGTGGCCCAACAGTAAGTGCAGTAACAGATACATACACAGATACAAGTGTAAATGATACATTTACAAATAAAACTGGAACTATAGGTGCAACAGCATCAAGTGGAACAATCACAGGATATGGAATAAGTACAGGAACAACTGGTGGAAGTGATACTATAGGTTCTGTAACTTATGATGTATCAAAAGTAGGGACTTATGGAATATTGTATGTAAAAAGTTCTACAGGTGATTATGTATATGTACCAACAAGTGATAGTGTAATAAATGCAACATCTACAACTGTAACAGATGTATTTACAATCCAAGCTACTGATGGTTCAGGTACAACTGATAATAGTTTAACAATCACAATAAATGGGGTAAATGATACGCCTACTGTAGTAAATATGATTGAAAATCAAACTGTAACACAAAATAGTATATATAATTTTCAATTTTCATCAAATATATTTTCAGATGCTGACTCAGGAGATATACAAACTTATACAGCTCAATTAGTTGATAGTAATGGGAATTTAATTAATGGAGGAACATTACCTGCGTGGTTAACTTTTACATCGGGAACGAGAACTTTTAGTGGAATACCAACTAATGATGATATAGGAATTCTAAATGTAAAAGTTACTGCAATAGATGGTTCAAATGAAATTGTAAGTAATACTTTTTCTTTAACTGTAGTTAATGTAAATGATGCTCCAACGGGAAATGTGATAATAAGTGGAACACTAAAACAAGGTGAAACATTAACAGCTTCAAATACAATAGCTGATGTGGATGGATTAGGAACAATAAGCTACCAATGGTATGCAGATGGTCTTCTAATTAATGGTGCTACTAATTCAACATATGTATTAACTCAAAATGAAGTAGATAAAGTAATAACTGTAAAAGCTAACTATACAGATGCACAAAGTACAAATGAAATAGTAACAAGTAGTGCAACAACTTCAATAGTAAATGTAAATGATGCACCAACAGTATCCTCAGAAAATATAGATGTAACAGTTCCTTTTGGAAATGATTATATAAAAAATATATCTACATTATTTAATGATATAGATAATTCAGATACTTTCACTTTTGAAGCTATAAATTTACCATCAGGATTATCAATAGATCCTATTACAGGGATAATTTCAGGTAAACCAACACTATCAGGTAATTTTATTATTATAATAAAAGGAACAGACTCAGGAACTCCGGCTTTAAGTGTTAGTAGAACATATAATATGTTAGTTTTAGCTCCTGCTCAAATTATAGTAGATGCACCTACAACAAATACAGCTACAGAAAATAATACAATTCCAACTGAAAGTAATACAAATTTATCTTTAAATATTTTTACAGATACTACAAATTTGGGAGTATTAAATAATAGTAAAAATGAAGGTAATATTGATAATCCAGGAGAAGGTTTCATAAGTAGTAGTAATCCTCAAGATAATCCATCTCAAAATACAACAGAAATTCCAACTCAGACTAATATCCAAACTGATAATGGAAAAGGAATAATACAATCAAATGTGGATTTAAATGTATCTACAAATGGACAAATATCATTTAATCAAGGTAATCAAGACTCTTTTTCTATTGTTGGAATAACTATAGAAGATATTAAAGTTGAAAATGGTAATTTGGAAATTAAAGTAGTAGATACAAATCTTTCTCAAAATTTTATTGTTACTCAATCTGATGGAACATCACTACCAACTGGATTATCTTTTGATCCAAAAACAGGAAGTATTTCAGGTACAATTCCTGAAAATTTAGAGAAACTAGAAATAAGTATTAAATCTGTAAATACGGATGGAACAACAAAAATTCTAAATTTAAAATTAGATTTAAAACAATTAAAACAAAAAACTCAAGCTGAAGCAGAAAGTTTTATAGGATTGAAAGAACAAATAGCTTTAGAAAATCAAAAAAATGATGGCTATGGTTCTTATCTTACAAAACTATTTGCATAAAGGGAAATATAAAATTTGGAATCAAATATATCAAAACTTCTACAGTTAGAACATAACTGTAGAAATTGTGAAAGTCTAAAAGAGCTCTATTTTCAAATAGTGAATGAAACAAGAGGCCTTGTGAATTATTCACAAGGGATTTTATTAACTACAGATTTAAGAGAAAAATATAAAGTTGTGGCAATTTCAGATATTTCAGTTGTTGATTCAACTTCACCTTATATTCAATGGCTTGAAGATGTTGTAGATGATTTAAATAAAAATGAGAAATCAAAAGATATTTTCATAGTCGATATAAAAAAAGATTTAAATGAGGTGAATTTTAAATCTCTTTCTGACTTTGCACCATCAAATATAGTTTATATTCCTTTGAAAAATTTAAAAGAAAATATAGAAACTAATTATATTTTTGTTCTATTTAAAGAAGAAAACTGGATAGAAAATGATATTTTAATATTAAAACATCTATCTTTTTCCTTATCATATTTTTTATTTGCTATGAGAAGTTGTGGGATTCTTCAATCTTTAAAAAAAATCTCATTAAAAAATAAATACTTTAAAATTGTAGTTATTATTTTATTTGCTTTGATGTTTTTACCTGTTAGATTGTCAGTTCTAGCTCCACTTGAAGTTGAAGCAAAAAATCCTTATGTTGTTTCTTCACCTCTAAATGCTGTTATTGAAGAGGTAAAAGTTTTTCCAAATGATAAAATCACAAAAGAGCAACTTCTAGTAAAGTTTGATGATGTTGATTTTAATAATAATTACTTAGTTGCTAAGAGAACTTTAGATGTTGCAAATGCAGAACTTTTTAGTACAAAACAAAGTAGTTTTTTTGATCCAAAACAAAAAAGTCAAATCTCACAACTTGAGAATCAAGTAAAACTAAAAGAGGCTGAACTCTCATATGCGAAAGAACAACTTGATAAAACAAAAATTTATGCAAAAGAAGAGGGTGTTGCAATTATTAATAATCCAAATGATTGGAAAGGGAAACCCGTATCAACAGGAGAGAGAATTTTTTTAATAGCAAAACCAGAAAATATAGAATTAAAAATTATGCTTCCAGTTAGTGATGCAATATTTTTAGAAGAAAATGCAATAGTAAAAGCCTTTTTTGATAATGATCCAACAAACTCATGGAATGCGAAAATAAAATATATTTCATATAAACCAGAACTTACAGAGCAAAATATTTTAAGTTATAAAATAACTGCAAATTTTGATGATATGCGAGAAAATGGCTATCTTCCTTCTATTGGTTTGAGAGGAACTGCGAAAATATATTCAAAAAAAGTAACTTTATTTTTTTATATATTTAGAAAACCAATAACTTCTGTTAGACAATGGATAGGTTGGTAATGCTTAAGGATCAACAAGAAATACTTTTACCAAAAATTAGAAATGATTTAAAATTAATAGAAACTTCAGTTGATGAAGATGGATCAAAAAGATGGCTTTTATTTGATTCAATACAAAATAAATATTTTAATATTGGACTTGATGCTTTTGAATTAATTTCAAATTGGCAAAGTGACATAGAAATTGAAGAATTCTTAAAAGTATTAGAAGCAAAAGATTATGATATTGATAAAGAGTCTTTGCAAACTTTTGTAGATTTCTTAATAAATAATAATTTGATTTTATGTGAAGATTCAAAATATACAGCAAGAATGATTAATATTCAAAAACAATCAAAACAAAATATCTTTAAATGGTTAATTCATAATTATTTATTTATTAGAATTCCTTTATTAAAACCTGATAAATGGTTAGACAAAAATAAAAATAGAATTGATCTTTTGTATTCAAAACTTTGGCAAAATATAGTTCTACTTTTAGGTTTTATAGGAGTTGTTTTTGTATTAAGAGATTGGGAAAATTTTATTTCTACTTTTATGTATTTATTTTCAAAAGAGGGATTTTTTTATTACTTTTTATCTTTAGTTTTTGTAAAAAGTTTTCATGAATTAGGTCATGCCTTCACTGCAAAAAGATTGGGTTGTAAAATTCCAACTATGGGTGTTGCCTTTTTAGTTTTATTTCCTGTTTTATATACAGATACTACAGATGCATGGAAGTTAAAATCAAAATATCAAAGATTGAAAATTGTAGTTGCAGGAATGAAAGTTGAACTTTATCTTGGTTTAATCGCAACTTTTTTATGGTCTTTTGCTCCTGATGGGATTTTTAAAAGTATTTTATTTATTATTGCAACTACAAGTTGGATTAGTTCATTACTTATAAATATTAGCCCATTCTTGCGATTTGATGGATATTATGCACTTTCAGATTTAACAGATAGTAAAAACTTACAACCAAGAGCATTTGCAATGGCTAGATGGTTTATTCGAAAAAATATTTTAGGTTTAGAAGAGATAAAACCTGAAATATTGACAAAACAAAAGGAGAGATTTTTCGTTATCTATGCAATCGGAACTTGGATTTATAGATTCTTTTTATTTTTAGGAATTGCTGTTTTAGTTTATCATTTTGCTTTTAAGATTTTAGGAATTATTCTATTTTTAGTTGAAATTTTATGGTTTGTACTTTTGCCAATTTATCGAGAATTAATGGTTTGGTGGAACAAAAAAGCTCAAGTAAAATTAAATCATAAAAATAAAATTTCATTATCAGTTTTTTTGTTTCTGTTACTTCTAATATTTATTCCTTGGAATAGTAGTATTAAAATGCCAGCAATAATAGAATCAAAGAACTATTTTGAATATTATCCAAATGAAGATGGATATATTGAAAAGGTATATTTTACAAGTGGAGAAAGTGTAAAAAAAGATCAATTACTTTTAACGATGAAATCTCCTGAAATAGAGTTTAAAATATCTCAAATAAAAAAAGAGATAGAACAAATTAATCTTGAAATAAATAAACAAGCAGGTTTTAAAGAAAATCTAAATAAAAGATTTATTTTAGAAGAGAATTTACAAAAAAAACAAAATGAATTAGATGGTTATGAAAAAGTTATTAAAAAATTTGAAATAAGAGCTAAATTTGATGGAAAAATATACTTTTCTGATGTATTCAAAGAGAATCAATGGATTAGTAAAAAAGAGCCAATTTTTGTTTTATATGACAATTTAGATTATAGAATTATTGCTTTTTGTAATGAAAATGATTTTAAATTATTAAAAGATAATAGTAATAGTAAATTTATTTTTAGTTCAGGTGATATAAAAGACATTCACTCAAAATTATCAACTATATCTAAAGTTTCTATCCCGTATTTAGAGTTTCCAGAATTATCTTCTGAATATGGTGGAAGTATAGCAACTAGAGAAGATAATAAAAAAATAAAAACAGAACAAGCTTATTATAAAATTTCTGTTGCTTTAGAAAAAAATAATTTAGATTTAAAAAGTAGAAAAGTAGGAGTTTTAGTTACAAATGGTGAATATTCAAGTTTTATTTCAAGAATCTTTAAAAAAGCAGTTTCTGTCATGATTCGAGAAAGTGAATTCTAAATTAAATATTGGAATAAAATGAATAATGATTTAAAACAACCAACAAAAGAGTATAAAATTGAAATAATAAATAAAGATAATTTCGATATTAATTTATTATTTAAATGGTTTTATGAAGTTTTAAATCTTGAAAAAGAAGAAATCTATGATGATAAAATTAAAAATATTTGTGATTTTGCATTAATTTTAAATAGAAAATTATCACAAACTTCTTTGATTCCTATTTTTTATAAAGGAAAAATAACAGATATTCGGATTGATGATAAAAAGATTATTTTTGTTTTATCTTTATCTTATGTGGATTTAATTCCTCAAGAATTTTATTATAAGATTGTTGAGTTCTCTTTTAGATATATATTTTGGATGATGGAAAATGAACCAATTTTTGAAAATATACAAGTATTTTCAACTGCTTGTATAAATGAAATAATAAATCCAATTGCAAGTAACTTAGCACCTGGAAAATCAAGAATACCTGTGTTGCAGGAAGTTTTTAATAAAAATATTCCATTTATTCATCTAGGTTATGGAATATACCAAATAGGTTGGGGAAGTAATAGTAGAAAAATAGATAGAAGTACAATTGATTCTGATAGTTCTATGGGATTGCATTTATCTCAGAATAAAATTACAACAGTTAATTTGCTAAAAATGGCAGGTTTTCCATATCCTATTCAATCTGCAGTAAAAACAAAAGAAGAATTAATAAATATTATTAAAAAATTCAATTTTCCAGTTGTTTTAAAACCTATTGATTTAGACAGAGGGGAGGGTGTAACTGTTAATATTTATGATTACAATAAACTTTTTTCAGCTTTTAATGAAGCTATGTTTTTATCAAAAAATAAATTAGTAATTGTTGAGAAACAAGTACCAGGAGTTTGTCATAGATTATTCATATCTAATAATGAACTATTGTATTGTGTAAAAAGATTGCCAATTTGTATAAAAGCAAATGGGAAAAATACAATAGAAGAGTTAATTGATAATGCAAATGATAAAGAATCAAAAAAGATTTTTTGGACTGAAAAAGAATTTTTCCCAAAAGACTCTTTTACTTTAGAAGTTTTGAAAAAAGCTGGATATAGTTTAAACTCAATTCCTAAAAAAAATATTTGGATTGAATTAAGAGATATTGAATCAACAAAATGGGGTGGTAGAGATGAAAATATGACAGACTTAGTCCATCCTGATAATTTAGATATAGCAATAAGGGCTACAAAAGTATTTGGTTTAAATGTTGCAGGAGTAGATATTATAACAACAGATATATCAAAATCTTGGCTTGAAACAAATGCAATAATAAATGAGATAAATTATGCGCCACTTTTAGGTGGAGCAGAAATATCAAAAAGATATATACCAACTTTCATTAATAAATTTATAGAAAAAGATGGAAGAATTCCTATTGAAATTTTTATTGGAAATACTAAAGAAACTTTTGATAATGCAAAAAAGAAATCTCAAGAATATTTAAGTTTAGGTTTTAAATCATATTTAACAAGTCATAATATAAGCTTAGATAATAAATTAAATGAAATAAAGTTTTTACACAAAAGTATTTCTAATAGAGTTCAAGCTTTATTATTAAATTCGAATGTTGAAGCTTTGATTATTGTAGTTCAAAATAGTGAGTTTTTATACAACTTTTTTCCAATTGATAAAATATTAAAAATGAATATTATTTCTAATGAAGTAGTTGATATAAAAACCAATAAAGATTTAAGTGAAGAAAAATTTAAACTTTTAATTGATAAATTATCTTAAATCTTACTTTACAGTTTTCATCAAAACATCTCTATAATGATTTAATTCTTTCATTTTTGCATCTTCACCATTGTTAATATCTGGATGATATTTATGTGCTAATTCTTTGTATCTTTTTTTTATCTCTTCTTTTGTTGGTGAGTGCGTAAATCCAAAAAAATCTTTTGCTTTTGCAATTTCATCAACTCTTGGAGCATTTGCAAAACCTTGAAAATCCGATTGATTAAAATTATTAAAATCTTTAAAATTAAAATTTTGACCATTTTGGAAGTGTGAACTATCAAATTTGAAGCTGTAAGTATGGCTTTTCATTTTTTTTCTAAAATTATAAATCACAAAACTTATAATCACAAAGATGATTCCTATAATCATCAAAAAAGTTCCAAAGTTGGTAAATATAAGATATAAAATAAAAAATAGAATTGATAATCTAATTAGTCTATTAAAAATATAAACAATAGTGTTATTGGGCATAAAAAATAATCCTTTTAAATAAAGTGTGTATTATATAATGCTTTATACTATAAACAAATTAATCAATATTAAATAAAAATTATTTTATTGATAAATATTATTCTTTACTATAATTTATATCTATATCTTGTATAATCAGCCAAATTTTATCTAAGGTCATAGTTAATGGAGTCAAAATGCAGGTTACTAAAAAAATATTTTTTATAATATTTTTCGTTTTAAATGCTTATTCAAATGAAAATATTCTTGATGAAATAAAATCAAATAATAAAATCAAAGTTTGCATTTGGCCTGAATATTATGGAATTTCATTTTTAGACCAAAGAACACAACAATTTTCAGGAATTGATAGTGATTTAGCGCAAGAATTAGCAAAAGATTTAAAAGTAAATTTAGAGTTTGTCCCTAGTTCATTTTCAACTTTAATTGATGATATAAACAATAACGCATGTAATATTGCAATGTTTGCAATAGCAGATACAGCCCAAAGAAAAGAAAAAATTAGATTTACAACAGCACATTTATCAAGTGATGTTTATGCAATTACTACAAAAAATAATAGAAGAATTCAAAATTGGGATGATTTAGATAAAAAAGGGAATATTATTGCCGTTGCAAAAGGTACTTATCATGAAACAATAATGAAAGATAAATTAGAAAATGCTCAACTTATTGTACTTGATAAAATGCACAAAAGAGAAGATGAAGTTCAAGCAGGTCGTGCTGATGCTTTTATGACAGATTATCCTTTTGCAAAAAGAATGTTAACAAAAACTGATTGGGCAAAGTTAATAGAACCAAAAGAAACTTATTTTAAAACAGATTACGCATGGGCAATGAAATATGGTGATGATGAATTTTATAATAAAGTTGAAGAATTTATAAAAAATATTAAAGAAGATGGAAGACTTCTTGCTATTGCTAAAAAAAATGCTTTAGAACCAATTATTAAGTTAAAGTAGGAAAAAAGTTTTTATGAAGTTTGTTGTTTTAAAAATATTATTCGCAAGTTTATTTATTACTTCTCTTGTGCTTACGGGAGTTTTTTTATCAATTTCAGTTTTAAAAGATGAAACTATTAAAACTCATCTTAAATTAGTTCAATTATATTCTAGTATTTTTGTTGATAATTTAACAAAGAGTATAGATACTATGAATTATCTAACAGATAATTTAGTTGTATTTTTAGAAAATGAACAAAATAATGAGATTATTAATTCAAAATTATCCGAATTATTAAGAAATAATTTGGAAATTAGATCAATAAATATCTTAGATGGAAATGATAAAGTTGTATATAGTTCTAATGAATTGAACAATAATCTTTCAATAAATTTAGATTCTTTTTATCCCTTGCCAAGTTACAATAACAATGTTTTAAGAGTTGGAAATACAAAAGAAGGAAGAGATTTTTATGATGAAAGAGATATTGAATATTCAAAAAATGATTTAGATATAAATTTTTTCCCAATTTTAAAAGAGTTAAAAGTATCTAATAAAAAAATAAAAGTATTAATTGCGGTAAATGGTGATTTTTTATTAAATAGATATAACAATTTTTTAAATATCGAACATTGTTATATTGATATTTTAAAAATTGATGGAACATTATTATCATCAAACGATTTTAGAGAACAACAAGATAAAAGTATGAGTAAAGATTTGTTAAATCTTATAAAAGAAAAAATCTCTTATTCTGGTATTTTTGATTTTAAAGAAGAAAAAACAATTCTATCTTTTAATTCAACTACAAATTATCCTTTTGTTGTAATAGTTAGATTAAACTTTGACAAAACATTACAAACTTGGGAAAAGAAAAGTCAACCTCTTTTATTAACAATTTTTGCTTTATTGTTTTTATCAATTGTATTAGTTCTTTTTTGGTTATATACTTATAATAAAAAAGTAAATAAAGAATTTTCATTAAATAAGAAATTTAAAATTTTATTTGAACAAAGTAGCTTTTTTGCATTGATAATAAACTCTAATGGAAAAATATTAGAAATAAATAATAGTTTTGAATTAGCTTTTTTTGATAAAAATCTTCATAATAAAAATATTTGGGAATATTCTTGTTGGCAAGAAAAAGAAAAATTATGGCTAGAGAATATAATAAAAAATTATTCTAAAAATAAAAAAATACAACGGGAATTAAATATTTTAGGATTAGATGGAAAACAAAGAGTATTAGAAATAGTTATTTCATCTTTTGAAATAGATGAACATATAGAATATGTAATGATTGCTTTAGATATAACTTTAAAAAAACAAAGAGAAAAAGAGCTAAAAAATGCTCATATTGTTTTTGCAAATGCTCATGATGGAATTGTTGTAACAGATGAAAACATAAATATTGTAAATGTAAATAAAGCCTTTGAAGAAAATACAGGTTACTCTTTAAAAGAAGTTTTAGGTAAAAATCCAAGAATTCTAAAATCAGGAATTCAAGATAATGATTTTTATAAAAATATGTGGACTCAACTAAATGAAACAGGTTATTGGGAAGGTGAAATTACAAATAAAAATAAAAATGAAGAGTTTTACATAGAAAGAATAAAAATAAATGCTGTTTATAATGAAGAACAAAAATTAACAAATTATATTGCAGTTTTTTCTGATATTACTTTACAAAAAGAGCAAGAGAAACTTCTACACGAAAAAGAAAAACTTCTTTTTCAACAATCAAAACTCTCTGCAATGGGAGAAATGATAGGAAATATTGCTCATCAATGGAGACAACCTTTAAGTGTAATTAGTTCTTCAACTAGTGCTATAAAACTATATGAGCAAGAAGGAATATATTCAAAAGAAGAAATTATTGAGTTTATTGATGTGATTTTAAATTCAACAAAATACTTATCAAATACTATTGATGATTTTAGAAATTTTTATAAAGAAGATTCTGAAAAAATTGATTTTGATGTTGAATTAGCTATTAATAACAGTTTAAATTTGATAAAAACTGAACTGGTAAAACAAAATATAAAAGTAATTTTCATAAATGAAGAAAGTTTTAATATATGTGGTATTCGAAATCAATTTTTACAAGTTATGATAAATATTTTAATAAATGCAAAAGATGCCTTTTTAGATAAAGATATTATAAATAAAGCAATATTTATTGATTTTTATCAAGATAGCCAGAATAATATCATAGAAATATATGACAATGCAGGTGGAATTGATGAAAAGGTTATTGAACATATATTTGAGCCATATTTTACAACTAAACATAAATCTTTAGGTACAGGAATTGGTTTATATATGAGTGAAGAGATTATTACAAAACAATTAAAAGGTGAAATTATCGTTTCAAATAAGGAATTTACATATAAATATGAAAAGTGTAAAGGGGCAGAATTTAAAATTATCATTAAAAAAATATAGGAATTGTGTTACAAATATTATCATTTCGTATATATTTTATTGCTATTTTATTGTAATGATTTTTTTATCATAAAAATATCATATGGGATAACTATTCTTCTTGTAATTTTTTATAGGAGGAAATTAAATGGGTTTAGGTCTTCAAGCATTTTTTGCTGTATTGCCAATACTTCTTGCTGGTATTTTACTAGTAGGTCTTAGAGTTTCAGCAAAAAAAGCAATGCCATTAGTTTACATATCAGCGGTTGCTATTGCATACGTAGTTTGGGAAGTTTCATTTAGTAGAGTTTTAGCTTCTACGATTGAGGGTGTATTAATTACAGTTTCAGTTTTATGGATTATTTTTGGAGCTATCTTGCTTCTAAATACACTTAAACATTCAGGTGCAATTGTTGTAATTAGAGAAGGATTTAATAATATTAGTCCAGATAGAAGAATTCAAGCAATTATTGTAGCTTGGTTATTTGGATGTTTTATTGAAGGTGCTTCAGGATTTGGAACGCCAGCTGCAATAGCTGCTCCTTTACTTGTTGCAATTGGTTTCCCTGCAATGGCTGCTGTTATGTTAGGAATGATGGTACAAAGTACACCTGTTTCTTTTGGAGCGGTTGGAACTCCAATTTTAATTGGAGTAAATAAAGGTTTAGATTCAGCAGGTATTGGTGCAACTTTACAAAATTTAGGTTCATCTTGGGATACTTATTTACAAATAATTACTTCTGAAGTTGCTATTACTCATGCAATTACTGGAACATTGATTCCTTTATTTATGTGTGTTATGCTTACTAGATTTTTTGGTGAAAACAAATCTTGGAGTGAAGGTTTAGCAATTATTCCTTTTGCTATTTTTGGAGGAATTGCGTTTACTATTCCTTATGCACTAACTGGTATATTCTTAGGTGCTGAATTCCCATCTTTAATTGGATCTTTAGTTGGTCTTGCTGTTGTTATAACTGCTGCTAAAAAAGGATTTTTAGTTCCTAAAAAAACTTGGGATTTTGCTCCAGTGGAAAAATGGCCATCTTCTTGGATGTCAAAATTTGAGATGAAATTTGATGCAATGACTTCAAAAATTCCAATGTCTTTAACAAAAGCTTGGATTCCATATATTTTAGTTGCAATTGTTTTAGTAATCACAAGAGTTAGTCCAGATGTGAAAAAATTCATATCTTCATTTTCATTCTCTTACAAAAATATTTTAGGAGAAGGGCTTAACTTTACTATGGCACCTTTATATTTACCAGGTGGGATTTTAGTATTTGTAGTACTTATTACTTATTTCTTACATAAAATGGAATTTAAAGAGATAAAAGAGGCTATTGGTGAATCTTCAAAAGTTATGATTGGTGCTGGATTTGTATTAATGTTTACAGTTCCACTTGTTAGGATTTTAATTAATTCAGGTGTAAATGCTTCTGGATTTGATTCTATGCCAATTGCAATGGCAAACTTTGTTGCTCACTCAGTTGGAGATATTTATCCATTTTTTGCCCCAATGGTTGGAGCTTTAGGTGCATTTATTGCTGGAAGTAATACTGTTTCAAATATGATGTTATCACAATTCCAATTTGGTGTTGCAGATGCTCTTGGTATTTCAACAGCATTTATGGTAGCTCTTCAAGCCGTTGGTGCTGCTGCTGGTAATATGATTGCAATTCATAATGTTGTTGCAGCTAGTGCCACTGTTGGATTACTTGATCAAGAAGGTGAAACTTTAAGAAAAACTGTAATTCCAACTATTTATTATTGTGTTGTTGCAGGAATCATTGGTCTTATTGGTATGTATGTTTTAGGACTTGCAGATCCATTAATGAAATAAATAAAAAAGGAAGATTTTATAATCTTCCTTTTTTTATTAAGAATGGCTATTTTTAACTATATTATTTATCTGATTTAACATAGATTCATAATCATTATATTTTATATTTATAGGGTATAACTCTTTTTCAGATTTTAAAATCAATGATGGAAAACTTCTTACATTTAGTGAACGTCTAAAATTTAACTCATTTTGTAAATCTTCTTCTATTTTTTGTGATTTTAAATCTTCTTCAAACTTTTTTTCATCCATTCCAATATTTTTTGCCAATTCAATAAGCGTTGAAGCATCACTTGGATTTAAGGCTTTTTGATAATAAGCTTCTTGAATAGCTTCTATCATCTCATCCTCTTTATCTTCATCTCTTGCTAAAATGGTAGCTTGACAAGCTAGATAAGTTGAACGTCTAGGTTTACACTCTTTCCAAAAATCATGGTTAAATTTTGTTCCAACAACATCTTCAATTTCATACCAAATAGCTTCAATTTTTTCTTGCATCTCTTTTGGCATAATTTCATCGCTATGTTTTGCTAAACCTCCAACCACATGAACTAATTTTATATTATCAGCTAAATATTTTCTAAGTTCATCTAAAGTTGGTTTAAAAGCATAACACCATGAACACATTGGGTCATGAACATGATATAAACTGTAAATCATAAATTTCCTTTTAAAGTAGATTAATATTTTTATTTAGACTAACATTATTGCAATAAAATACTTCTAAATTGAAATTAAATATTTTTGTGTACAATATAGAAGATATTAAAAGGATTTTTATGGAATATGAAGAGTTTGAAAAAGCTGTTGATATGTTTGGAATATTAACAAGGGTTTCAAGAAAAGATTTAAAAAAGAAGTATTTAAAACTATCAAAAATATACCATCCAGATATGGAAACTGGAAGTGAAGAAAAGTTTTTGGAATTGAAAAAAAATTATGATTTATTATGTGCATACATGGATTCATACTACTTTTCATTTGATAAAGATGAGTTTAAACATCAGTTTCCTTCATTTACAAATTATAAAAACTGGAATAAATAGGAGATTAAAATGTTCGAAGAAAAAATAAAAGATTTAGTTACAAGTGCCTTAGTTGTTGATTCATATTGTTTGGGAACTCATTGGGTTTATGATGAGCAACAATTAATTAATAATTCAATTGATTGGAATGGTTTAAATGCACCATTAGCTATGTGGCATAAGGGAAAAACAGCAGGTGATTTTACTCACTATGGTGACCAAACTTTATGGTTATATGAATTTTTAAAAGATAAAGATAATTTTGATGAAGAAGCTTTTAAAGATTTTTGGTTTGAAAAAATGCAAACTTATACAGGTTATGTGGATGGAGCTTCAAGAAATACAATTGAAAATATCAAAAATAAAATAGAACCATCAGGTTCAACTTCTACAGATTTATCAATTGTTGGAAGAATTGCTCCACTTTTAAAAGTTTCAAAAACAAAAGAAAAGTTTTATAAAAATGTAGAAAAGTTTGTAAATATCACTCATAATAGCCAATTAGCAAAAGAGTGTGCTGATTTTTTTGCAAAATTATTGATTTTAGTTTTAGAAAAAAATGATATAAAAGAATCAATTTTAAAATTAAAAGATGAGTGTAATGAACATTTTCAAGATATGCTAGAAAAAGCTCTAAATTCAAAAGATGAAGATAGTTTTAAAGCTATTAGAGATTTTGGACCAGCTTGTGGTATAAATGATGGTTTTAGTGGAGTTATTCATCTTTTAGTAAAATATGATAATCTAAAACAGATGTTAATTGCAAACTCAAAAGCTGGTGGAGACACGAGTGCACGAGCAATGATTGCAACTATAATATTTATGGCAAACAATGAAATAGGGCAATTACCAAAAGAGTGGATGAATATAAACGCAAAAATTTAGAAGGAGTATTTATGAAAAAAACTTTAGTAAATTTTTTTTCAGATAAGTTATATATAGAGTTATCAATTACCTCAGTACTATTTCTGATTGCACTTGCTATGGATAAACTTATGGATTTTATTATTTATATGCTTTATTTTGTGATTTTTCTAGAAATTGTACGAGCTGTTGTAAATTATGTCAGAGAGCAGCGTGTTACTATGACATTACTTGTTGATGCTTTTATTATTTTAGCTTTAAGAGAGTTTATTGTAAATGTTGTAAAAGTAAATAAAGAAGATTTAGGTAGTCTCGAAGCAATATTTTCAAGCCCTATAAATTTTAACCTTTTAATTTTATCAGGGGTTATAATATTTTTATTACTTGTGAGATATTTATCAATTATTACATCTCAAAAAAATGTACTAAAAAACATAGAAGAAGATTAAATCAAAAGAAAGAGTGTATATGCAGAAAATTTTAGTTGTAGCCTTTTTACTATTTTCACTAGTTAATAATTTATTAGCAAATGAAGGTTATACAAAACAAGAGATTGAAAGAATGATTTCAAAAATGGTGATTTTAGGTTTTAATGGTGAAAGTGTAAATCAAAATGATGAAATTTATAAAAACATAAAAGCAGGTTTAGGTGGAGTTATCTTATTTGATAAAGATCCAAATGATAAGAAAAAAGTAAAAAATGTAAGAAGTAAAGAGCAGTTAAAAAAATTAACTTCTTCATTACAAACTATTTCAAAACAAAAACTTTTAATTTCAATTGACCAAGAGGGTGGAATAGTTCAAAGATTAAAAAGTGAAGATGGTTTTGTAAATACGCCAAAAGCTATTGATGTGGCTTCAAAAGGTGAAGATTTTGCTAAACAAACATATAAATTATTAGCAAAAGATTTAAGCGAATCAGGTATAAATGCAGATTTTGCACCAGTTGTAGATTTAGCAATAAATAAACAAAATAAAGTAATTGTAACACGAGGAAGATCATTTGGTGAATCATCAAAAGAGGTTATAAAATACTCTTCTATATTTGTAGATGAACTAAAAAAACAACATGTTATTTCTGTTTTAAAACATTTCCCAGGACATGGATCATCTTTGGCTGATTCACACTTAGGTTTTGTGGATATTACAAATACTTGGAATGAAAAAGAGTTAGAGCCATATAAATATTTTATTAAAAATAATAAAGTTGATATGATAATGACAGCTCATGTTTACAATAAAAATTTAGATGAAGAGTATCCAGCAACTCTATCTTATGAAATTAATACAAAATTATTAAGAGATAAGTTAGGTTTTAATGGAGTTTTAGTAAGTGATGATTTACAAATGTATGCTATTTCAAAACATTATGATTTAAAACAGACTTTAACTTTGGCTATAAATTCAGGTGTAAGTATGCTTTTATACGCAAATCAATTAGCAAAACCTATTACATTAAAACAAATAGTTGATACAGCTTATTCATTGGTTTTAAGTGAAGAAATTTCTTTAGAACAAATCGTAAAAGCAAACGAGAGAATTGATAAAATGATGAGTAAATATTAATCAATTCTAAATTAAAAAAGAGGTTTTAATTTAAAACCTCTTTACTTTTATCTCTTTTTCTTGATAAATCTGACATCAAAATCCCAATCCAATGACTACTTGTATTTGAATCGAAGGCAATTTTTAAAGTCATAGTAATTGGAACTGCTAAAAACATTCCAACAATTCCTAGAATATAACCCCAAAAAATTAGTGAAAAGAAAATAACTAATGGAGAAAGTCCTAACTCTTTTCCCATAAGTTTTGGTTCTAAAATATTACTTATTGAGATATTTATTACAACATATAAAACTATAACCCAAATAGTTGCACTTAAAGGCAAATTCATTAAAGCTAATAAAATTGCAGGAATAGACGCAATAATAGATCCAACAACAGGAACAAAGTTAAATAACATTGCAATTACTCCCCATAATATTGGATAATCAACTCCAAAAAATGATAAAACAATAGCTATTATGAATCCTGTTAAAAAACTTGTAAAAGATTTAACTACAAAATATCTTTGGATATTGTATGAAAATAGATTGAAGTGTTCTAGTTTTCTAGCATTATTTCTAAAAATTACTTTTAATTTTGTTTGAAAAGATTTTGATTCAGCAAGGATAAAAGCTACTCCAATAATTACAAGTAAAAACTTAGATAAAAAGGTACCGATACTTCCTATAATATTTGTTGTATAACCAAAAAATGAGCTAAAACTTAGTGTATTTAATATTTTTTGTTTATCAATTTCAAAACCTGATACTTGGGCAAAATGTATTGAATTTATAATAAGATTTTTAAATTTTTCTTCATATGCAGGTAAATTTTCTACAAAATCATTTAAAGATATATTTATCACATAGGCAAACATGAAACTTATAAAAACCACAATTAATAATATTAGAAAATAAGAAATAATTCTTGGAATATTCTTTTTTTCTAAAACATTAAGAAGTGTTGAGAATATCGAAGATATAAAAATTGCTAAAAAAAGTATTACTACTACTTCACTTGCCATTTTTATTCCAGCTATTATTACAATAAAACTTGCAAAATAGAAGAAATAATTTTTTAAATTGAATGAATCTATCAAAATAATCCTTTAAAATTTTTATTTTAATTATAGTTAAAAAAAGTTAAATTAACTGTTTCTTTACAAACTCTAAATAGTGACCCTCTTGTTCTTCTAGTTCTTTGTGTTTTCCTTGTTGTACAACTTTACCATCATCTATCACATAAATCATATCAGCATTTTTTACTGTACTTAATCTATGAGCTATTGTAATAACAGTTTTATCTTTTAAGAACTCTTCCAATTCAGTAAATAGTTTAACTTCTGTATGAACGTCCAAAGCTGATGTAGATTCATCAAAGATAACAATAGCTGGATTTGCTATAATCATTCTTGCTATTGATAATCTTTGTCTTTGCCCACCACTTAATCTAATCCCATGTTTTCCCACAATAGTATCAAGTTTATCCGTCATATTTTCAACAGTTTGAAAAAGTTGCGCAATTTTTAAAGCTTTGTAAATCTCAACATCGCTTATATTTTCATTTCCCATTGTGATGTTAAATCTCAAACTGTTATTAAACAAAATTGGCATTTGTAAAACTAAAAAGATATTTTCTCTTAGACTTTGTTTATTTAAATCTTCAATATTAATATTATTATAAAAAATATCTCCAGAATTTTTTGCATAAAAACCAGAAATTATATTTGCAATTGTAGTTTTTCCACTTCCACTTGCACCAATGATTGCTACTTTTTCACCTGATTTAATATTAAAAGAGATATTTTTTAATACTTCTTTATCTTCATTATAATAAAAACTTAGATTTTTCAAAGAAATATCAACTTTTTTAGAGTTTGAATCAAGTTTTAAAATTCCATTTTTTTCTTGTTTTAAATCCAAGATTTTATTTATTCTAGTTATTGCAGCACTAGCACTTGAATATGCATATTGAATAGTTAAAATATCTTGAACAGGAGTCATAATAAACCAAATATATCCAAACATAGCAAACATTAAACCAATAGATAAATCGCTATATGCCACAAGTAAAAGTCCTACCGCTCTAAAAATCTCAAAAGCTATTAAAAAAATAGTAAAAGAAAATCTTTCATAAGCAACACTTTTATAGTTGAATTCATTTGAAGTTTTTTGGATATTTTTAGCTTTATTTATTGAGTCTTCAAAAAAGAAATTTTCTTTATTACTAGCTTTTATTTGACCAAATAAATCTAAGGTTTCATTTATATTATTTTGAAATTCTTCAATTGCTTTATTTTCTTCTTTTTTTAATACACCTGTTTTTTTAGAGATTTTTTTAGAAAGAACCATAATAATTGGTTGAATAAATAAAATCATAAGTCCTAAAATTGGGTCTATTGTAATTATTACAATAGCAACTGCAATTAAAGTTAAAATTGAAGCTATGAATTTACTAGCAATGGTAACTATAAAATTATCTAAGGTATTTACATCTGTTACTAAGTTTGCACCAATTGAGCCAGAACCTAAACTCTCATATTCATTCATATTTACAAGTTCAAGATGATTTAAAAGTTTTTCTCTTATTTTAAAAGTTACATATTTTGATATTTTTGTAAATATTTTAGTGATTAGTACACTAAACAAAAAATATATTATTCGAAGAAATAAAACAATAAAAGTAACAAGTGCAATGTAATAAAAGGCACTTCCACTTCCTAAAAATTTATCAATATTATTTACAAAAAAATCAGGCTTTTTAAGTAACACTTCATCGACTAATAAAGGTAAAAGTAAAGGAATTGGAACACTCACCAATATTGCAATAATTGTGAGTACTTGTCCAATTATTAATGATTTTTTGTCATCAAGAAGTAGTTTTAATATGTATTTTAATGATATTTTATTGTTCATATTTGAATATCTATTCTATATCCTATGCCAGAGACATTTTTTATAAGTTCTTTATATGTTTTTTTTCTTAACTCTTTAACTAAAGATCGTAAAGAATCATGAGTCATTGCTCCACTCCAAACATTTGTATTTATATCTTCATATGATAAAGAACAGTTATGATTTTTTAATAAAAAATCTAAAAATAAAAGTTCTTTATTTGTTAATGAAATAACAATGTTATTTTTAAATAAACATTTGTTGTAGTTATCATAAATAAAATCATTTCCTAAATCCATAATATTAGATTTATTTGAATCTAGATTTTTTACACAATCTTTAAGAGCATCAATAAATATATTTATGCACTCTAAATTTTGTATAAATTTTACATATTTAAGTTCTAAACTTTCTAATAAATGAGTATGATTATATTCGTCTAATATGGCAATAATTTGTATTTGTTTATTTAACCTTCTAATAGTTTTTAATAACTCAAAATCATATCTTGTAACGACAAAATGAATATCTTTAGTATTTATAAGTTCAATTAATTCATCTTTATGTTCATATGTGAAAAAATTATTTATATAAGAAGAAAAATATTCGCTAAATTTATTATCAATATGTTTAGTATCATAGCAAACATTTAAAAATTTTAACTTTTTCATAAAAATCCTAGAAATTAAATTATTATTTATCAGTAGAAGATAACATATTTTGACAAATTTCTTTTTTCATGCCTTCATTATATCTACAGTTTAAACCGCATTTGAACATGGCAATATTTTCTAAACTTTGTTTTTTGATTTCTAGAATAGAAACCTTTTTACACTCTTCTAATGATGAAAAAGTCATAGGACTTTTTATATTTTGAGTCGTATCTTCCTTATTTGGATAGATAAAAGCAGACCATTTCTCTTCTTCTGTTGCACCAAAGCAACCATTAATAATAAATGCGAAACTAGCAATTAGTAAAATATTTTTAAACATCAAATCTCTTTTTTATATGAATTCTAGTCAAAAATTATTTATAAAAGCTTAAAAGAGATTTATATACAATTATTATACATTTAATATGCTACAATCAAAACAAAAAATAGAGTTATAAAAATGAAAAAAATCACCATTATATTTCTTTTATTGTTTACTATTCTTTTCGCAAAACAAGAAAATTATTCAGATATGAGCACTCAAGAGTTAATATCAATTATTGGTTATGTAAAAGAAGAAAACAAAGCTAAATTTATCAAAGAGTTATATTTAAGGATTCCAAATATGACACAAGATGAAAAAACTCAATTTGAACAAAGTATGCAAGAGATGCAAAAAAATGAAAACTAAAATATTATTATTAGAAGATGACTTAAATTTAAGTGATACGGTTTGTGATTATTTTGAAGAAAAAGGTTTTGAAGTAATATGTGTTTATGATGGAGAAGAAGCTCTATCTTCAATATATGAAAACTCTTTTGATTTGTTATTACTTGATGTAAATGTGCCAAATAAAAATGGTTTTGAAGTATTAAAAGAAGTAAGACGTGAAAATAATCTTACACCAGCTATTTTTATTACTTCATTAAATTCTATGGATTCATTAGAACAAGGATATTCAAGTGGTTGTGATGATTATATTAGAAAACCATTTGAATTAAAAGAACTTTTAATTCGAGTTCAAACCATATTAAAAAGAGAATTTGCTCATAAAAGCGACATTGTTTATATAACAGAAACAATAACTTTTAATTCAATATCTAGTGAATTAAAAGATGCAGATGAAGAGATTAAACTTAATTTAAAAGAGTTAAAACTTTTAAAACTATTTTTACAACATCCAAATGAACTTTTAGTTCATGATAGAATTTATGATTATGTTTGGGATTATGATGAAGAGTACAGCGATAACTCTTTAAGAACTTATATAAAAAATCTTAGAAAGATTTTAGGAAAAGATAAAATTGTTAGTCTTAAAAAACTCGGGTATAGATTTAACCAAAAGTGAAACTAGAACACTTTTAGGTTTTAGTCTTTTATACTCTTTTTTGGTTTTAGTAATTTTAAGTGTTGTTTCTTATTTATACTATAAATTCCAAAAAGACTTGATGCTTCAAGAAAAAAGACAAATCTTGCAAAATTATTCAAATGACTTAATTGGAAGATTAAGAGATTTACATGTAAATATTGATAAAAATAATATTTATCCAAGAGATGAGAGATTTGAATCTGCTATTTTTGATAGTGATAAAAAAGAGATTTTTTCTACATTAAAATCTCAAGATGTAAGTTTAGATGATATTATTTATTTAAATGATGGTGAAATACATTTTATTAAAGAGCCAGAATCATACTATTTAGGTAGTAAATATATTATTGTTGAAGTTCCAGATGATGGTGTTTGGTTTGATCAAATTAGATATAACATCATAATATATTTTTTATTGGCATTTTTGTTTATGATGTTTTTAGGCTATTTCATTCTGAGGCTATTTTTAAAGCCAATGCGTGATGCCTTACATCTACTTGATAGATTTATAAAAGATACAACCCACGAATTAAATACGCCAGTTACAGCCATTATTACAAATATAGAAATGATTGATAAAAATAGTTTAGATGAAAAATTACTTAAAAAAATAAATCGAATCGAAATAGGTGCAAAAACTATTTCAAATATTTATGAAGATTTAACTTTTGTTACTTTAAATAATCAACTAATTTCAAAAAATGAAGAGATAAATCTTTCAAATGTTTTAAGACAAAGAATTGAATATTTTAACAGTATTGCAACAATGAAAAAAATAAGCTTTGATTTAAACATAGAAGATGATATTTTTATTTTTTGTGATATGAAAAAGATAACAAAATTAATAGATAATATTTTATCAAATGCAATTAAATATAATAAAATTGCAGGTTATATAAAAGTAAATTTAGATGATAATATTTTAAGTATTGAAGATAGTGGAAAAGGTATAAAAAAAGAGAATCTTAAAAATCTTTTCAAAAGATATTCAAGATTTGATAAAAGTGTTGGTGGCTTTGGTATAGGTTTAAATATTGTCTCTTTAATAGCAAAAGAGTATGATTTAAAGATAGATGTTAAATCTGAAATAGATGTAGGGACTAAAGTGGAAATAAAATGGTAAAAAACGTTTTTTTAATTATCTTGATGGTTTTGTCTTTAAATGCTGATAATACTGATTATTCAATATACAATTTAAATTGTGTTCAATGTCATTCTCAACTACCAGTTAGTATTGATAAATACTTTTATAAATATTTATTGAAATATAGCAGTGAAAGAGATGTTAAAAAAGCAATGTTTGATTATCTAAAAAACCCAACTTCAGAAAAAACGGTAATGACTGAGTCATTTATTACAAGATTTGGGGTAAAAAAGAAAACAAATTTAAATGATTCTAAATTAAGAAATGCAATAGATGGATATTGGGACAAATATAAAATTTTTGGTAAATTAAAATAGTTTTATATTCACAATACTTTCACAATCAAGCTTTATACTTTTAAAATAAATACAATTGGAGTTATAAAATGAAAAAAATATTATCAATGTTTCTTATTACAAGCTCTTTAGTTTTTGCAGATAATAATTCAATTGGTCTTGATACAATTGTAGGCGCAACACTTGGAGTTGCAATTGGTAATCAAATTGGAAAAGGTAATGGAAGAGACGTAGCAAAAGTTGCTGGTGGATTATTAGGTGCAACCATTGCAAATAATTCTAGAACACCATCTTATTCTACTCCAAATTATTCATACAGAGATAACTCTTATAGAGATAGTTATTATGATAATAACTATGAAAGAACAACTACTTATGTAAGAACTGATAGATATTATGATGACGATTATTATTATAGAAGACAACCTGCACAAGTTACAGTGATTTACCAAAATTATGACAGATTTCCACCTCCACCGAGATATTACTATGATAGACATCCTCATCACAGAGATATGTATAGATATGGAAGATAGAAAATAGACTCAAGTTTTGAGTCTATTTTAAAGATTTTCAGCTAAGTAATCTTAATACACTTTGTTGGTTAATATTATTAGCTTGAACTTGTCCATAAGCTCCAATTTGAGATAAAATATTTTGTTTAGAAAAATTTGATGTCTCTTTTGCATAATCTGTTTCAAATAATGAAGCTGCACTTAAAGTACTCGTTTCTTGTGCAAGAAGATTTCTATTTGAACTTTCAAGTTGATTTTGTGTAGCTCCAATTTCAGTTTTTATATCATTTAAGCCATTTATTGCTTTATCAATATTCTCCAAATAACTTCTAGCATCACTTGCTGTAAATGTTGCAGAATTTTGATTAACAAGATCAGTTAATCCTAAGCCTTGAGTATTAGATTGAACGCTTGAAGTTTCAATTATATTATCACCTATTATTCCAGATTGGTATTGTTGAACATCTGAAGCTGCTGTATCACTTTCACTTTTTTGAAGTAGTGTTTGACCATTATAATTTGTTTCACTTGCTATTTTATCAAATTGTTTAAGTTGAGATTGAATATCTTTTAATATTGAATCTCTTCCTTCTTGGCTTGTTGTATCTGTTGAAGCTTGAAGAAGTTTTTTCTTAACATCATTTAATATTGTTGATTGCTCATTTGTGGCACTTGATGCTATTTGACTTGAAGCAATTGCTGAATTTGTATTTTCAATAGCTTGAGAGTAACCATTAGAGTCACTTATTAAACTATTTGCAATAGATAAGCTAGAAGCATTATCACTTGACTGATTTAATTCAACACCAGTTGCAATTTTATTTAGACTTTGATTAATATTTAGATAAACATCTTGATTTAAGGCATAATTTGTATTTACTTGCATAATTTACTCCTTTCATTTTTATCATTTAATAAATTCTATTCTTTTAAAGATTAAAGTAATATTAAGTATAAATGTAATATTAGTGTATAAATTTAAATAGGTTAGTTATGAATATAAATTTAGAACATGAAAAAATTATTTTTCTTCTTGAAAATGACGAATTCGTAAGAGCTCATGATATTTTAGAAGAAGATTGGCGAAAATACAAAGATAATCAACAAACAAGACCAGAATCTTTTATTTTAAAAGCGTTATTAAATGCAAGTGTAAGTATTGAACTTCATAAAATGCAAAGATTTGAACACTCTTTTAATGTTTGGAATACTTACAAAAAATATGAGTATTTAATAGATGAGATTAATTGTATAAATACAAAGAATTATAAAAAAATAAAAGATATAATTTACGAAAAAAGAGAAATATACATAAATGATAATAATAGATTTTGAAACAAATAGTAGTAATATTGGTGATGTAATTGAAGTAGCAGCTGTGCGAATTGATAAAGATTTTAATGTTTTAGATAAGTTTCATAGATATTATTTATCACGTTATCCAGTTAATTACTTCTCATTTGCAGTTCATAGATTAACACCTGAATTAATACTTGATTATAGAAAAGACAAATCATATTGTTCCTATTTCACAGAAGATGAAGATTTTTTAGAGTTTTGCTCAAATTCTAAAACTCTAATTGCCCATAATATTACTTTTGAATTAAGACATATTGATAATAAAGTGAAATTTCAAAAGCATATTTGCACAATGAAAGAAAATAAAGATATTGTAAAAGTTTATGGAAAAAGTGGAAGATTAAAAAATCCAAAATTAGATGAAACTTGCCTATATTATGGAATTGAGTTTGATGGAGATAAATACCATAGTGCAACTTATGATGTAACAAAAACCTATGAAATACTCAAAAGAATGAATATAAAACTATAAACAGCAGATATTTACCTACAAGAAGACCTTTTTTTAGTATAAAATAAAAGAAAAAAAGGATTTCTTATGAAATTAGGAGTTTCAGCTTGTTTAATCGGTACACAATGCCGTTATGATGGTGTTGGTGCAAGTGATAAGTTTATAGTTGATGTTTTAGCCAAATATTTTGAAACATCTGCATATTGTCCTGAAACTATAATTTGGGGAAGTCCACGAGAAGCAATTAGACAAACATTAAATGAAGATGGAAACTTGCGAATTGTAACTTCTACAAAAAATCCAAAAGATGTAACAGCTGAGCTTCAAAATGTCTCAATAGATTGTGCAAATAGAATTGAAAATGATGATTTATGCGGATTTATTTTAAAATCATCATCACCTACATGTGGAATGGAGCGAGTAAAAGTTTATAAACCTTTTAATGCACCTAGCGTGAAAAATGGTGTTGGAGTTTTTGCACAACAAATCAAAGAGAAATATCCATATTTGCCAGTTGAAGAAGAGGGCAGATTAATTGACCCTTGGCTTAGGGAAAATTTTTTAATGCAAATTTTTGCATATCAACACTTGCATGAGTTCTTAAAATCAAATCCAAGTTTTAATGACTTGGTGATTTTTCATACATCTTACAAATATCTTATTTATTCAAAAGCTCAAAAATCATATACAACACTTGGAAGAATCGTTGCAAACAAAGAAAAAAAACAGTTAGATGAAATTTTACTTGAATATAAAGAAGAGTTTTTAAAAGCAATAAGTCTAAAAGGAAATGTAAATAAAACTTACAATGTTTTACTTCATATGTTTGGATATTTCAAAAAACTAATAACAAAAGAGGAAAAAGAGGATATTTTACAATCTCTAAATGAATATAAAGAAAAAATTATTCCTTTAATTGCAGTTATGAAGATAATAAATCTTTATGTAAAAAGATTTGATGTTCAGTACTTAAAAGTACAGAAATTTTTAAATCCATATCCAAAAGAATTGGCTTTAAGAAGTGATATTAAGGCTTATAAATAATGAAACAAATTTTATGGTTTAGAAGAGATTTAAGAATCACAGATAGTGCAATTTTACATTTTGCAAAAGATGAAGTATTGCCTATTTTTATCTTTGATAAAAATATCTTAAATTTACTTTCAAATGATGACAAAAGAGTAACATTTATTTATAAAAGCGTTTTAAAACTAAAACATGAGTTGAAAGAAATAGGGCTAGATTTAGCCATATTTTATTCAACTCCCAAAGAGGTATTTTCAAAGCTAAAAATTGAAGGTTTTGAAAATATTTTATGTTCAGTTGATTTTGATGAGTATGCAAAAAAAAGAGATGAAGAAATCTCTGGAATCATGCCAATGCAAACTTTCACAGACTCTTTTATAACTCATCCAAATGATTGCCTAAAAGCTGATAAAACACCTTACAAAGTCTTTACTCCATATTATAATAACTTAGAGTTTATTTGGAATTCATATAGACTTGAAGAGTTTAAAACAAATGAAAATTTGAAATTAATCTCTTTTGATTATGAGTTTATTCCAACTTTAAATGAAATGGGCTTTGAACTTCAAAAATTGCCAGATTTTTTACAAAAAAGTGCAGATAAATTACTTGAAGAGTTTGGTCAAAAAATAGATAATTACAAAATTGATAGGGATTTTTTTGATAAAAATGCAACTTCAAATCTAGCTGTTTATTTACGATTTGGACTAATTTCTCCAAGGCAAGCTTTTAATAAAATAAAAGAGTTAAAAGCTAGAAATGAAAACAAAGAGTTTTTTATTAGAGAGCTTTTTTGGAGAGAATTTTATAACTATATTTTATTTCATTTTCCAAAAAGTGAGTTTCAAAATCTAAATAAAATAAAAGTAAATTGGAATGAAGATGAAAGCGTTTTTCAAAAATGGTGTGAAGGAAATACAGGTGTTCCAATAATTGATGCGAGTATGAGATATTTTAATCAAACAGGAACTATGCATAATCGTTTAAGAATGATTGTTTCTTCATATCTAACAAAAAATTTACTGGTTGATTGGAAAAAAGGGGAACGATATTTCGCTTCAAAATTGCTTGATTATGAAGCAAGTTCAAATGTAGGTTCTTGGCAATGGGCAGCAAGTACGGGAGCTGATAGTGTTCCATATTTTAGGATTTTTAATCCATATCTACAATCGGCAAAATTTGACAAAGAAGCTATTTTTATTAAATCAGTGATTCCTGAACTAAAAGATGTGCCAGCAAAACAAATTCATAGTGAAAATGGTGTTCAATCAAATATATTTTTAGATTATCCAACTCAGATTGTAAGTATTGAATTCTCTAGAAAAAGAGCAATTGAAGAGTTTAAAAGAGCAAATAATGAAAAATATTGATATTGCAATTGTAGGTTCTGGAATTGGTGGAAGTTTGATTGCTGCACTAAATAAAAACAAAGATATTGTTGTTTTTGAAAAAGACCATAATCTTGGAGGTTGTGCTTCAACTTTTAAAAGATTTGGACACTTTTTTAACACAGGTGCTACAACTTTTGTAGGATATGAGGATGGTCATATTATTAAAAATATTTTTGATAAAGTTGGTTTAAAGCCTGATATTTTACAAAGTAAAATTGCCATTAGAAATATCCAAGGAAATAAAAAAGTAGATAGAATTCAAAATTTTGAAGAGTTTTTAAGCCAATTAAATAGTGTTTATTATCACAAAAATAATAGAGCTTTTTGGACAAAAATAAAAGAGATTGATGAAAAGTTTTGGAAATTAAAACATATCTATTTTGCAAAATATTCTTTAAAAGCTTTTTTTAAATCTTCAATTTTTGTAGCTGAACTTTTAAAAGAGTTTAAAACAGATTTATTAATTAGTGCTCAAAAATTTATAAATGATACTTTGCCAAATATTAGTGATGAATATAGAGCTTTTATTGATTCACAGCTTTTAATCACACTTCAAACAACATCGAAAAATGCCACACTATTATCAATGAGTTTAGGATTAGCATATCCATTTCATAAGGTTTTTTATGTAAATGGTGGAATGGGAAAACTAATTGAAGATTTATTAAAAGATGTAAAAGTAAATAAAAATGAACAAGTAATTTCTGTTATAAAAAAAGAGAAACAATATCTTTTAAAAACCACAAAAGATGAATATTTATGTAATAAAGTAGTTTTAAACTCAACTATTTTTGATAGCTCAAAACTCTTTATAGATGAAAATATAAAATCATATTTTCAAGGTTTTAAATTTGGTGACCAAAGTGCTTTTGTTGTTTATGTGAAATTAGATATAAAAAAAGAATTTTTACACCACTATCAAATAGTTTTAAAAGAAAATATTCCAAACTGCATATCAAACTCTTTTTTTGTCTCTTTTAGTGATGTAAATGATGAAAAAATGTCAAAAAATGGACTAAGTCTCACAATATCAACCCACTCAAAAGCAATTTTCTGGGAAGCTTTAACAAAAGAGGAGTATGAAGAAAAAAAAGAGCAAACAAAAGAGTTTATTATTCAAGAGTTTTTGAAATATTTTGACACTATAAAAAAAGAAAATATCACATCAAATTTTGCAGCAACTTCAAAAACTTTTTACTCTTTTATAAATAGAACAAATTGTGGTGGAAAACCAATAAATATAAAATCAGCCTTTAGTTTGCCGAGTTGTAACACACCATTTGAGGGTTTATACAATGTTGGAGATACAGTTTTTGCAGGGCAAGGCTGGCCTGGGATTGCTGTTGGAGTTGATGTTTTAAATAAGGAATTAAATAAAATATAATTGACAAAATAAATATTAAGTATTATAATACTTAATATTTATAAATTATAAGGAGTATATCTTGAATAATGTTTTAATTTCGCAGAATAAACATTGGGAAAAAAGATATGAAAATCTTTACAAAAGAGAAGTTTTTCAAAAATTAGTAAAAAATCTTTCTCTAAAACATATACAAGTTTTACAAGGTATTAGAAGAAGTGGAAAATCTTCTTTATTTAAACTTCTTATAAATGAACTTTGTTTAAATACAGACCCTATGGAAATTTTATATATAAATCTTGATGACCCTTTTTTTATGAAATATTCAAATGAACCAACAGGATTTTATGAAATAATCCAAACAGCAAAAAAACTTACCCAAAAAAATATAAAATATCTTTTTTTAGATGAAGTTCAAGCTATAAATGGTTGGGAAAGATTTGTAAAAAGTGTTTATGATAGTGAAGAATTTATTAAGATATTTATTACAGGTTCCAACTCTTCACTTTTAAATACGCAGTTTGCAACACTTTTAAGTGGACGATATATTTCAACAAAAATTTATCCACTTAGTTTTTCTGAAATACTTGAAATAAATGGCATTGATAATTTTTTAAAACTTAATAAAGAACTTCCAAAAGTTTTAAAACTTGTAGATGATATGATGAATTATGGTTCATTTGTGGAAGTTTATGAGTTGGATGATGAATTTAAAAGAGAAGTTTTAAGCACTTATTATGAAACCATTTTATTAAAAGATTGTGTTGCAAATAATCAAATTCGAGATATAAAGAGTTTTAAAGAACTTGGTTTTTATGCTTTGACAAATTTAACTTCTTTATATTCGTATATTTCTTTGTCAAAAGTATTAAAAATCAATGATAAATCTATAAAAGATTATATTTCTTTTTTAGAAAATTCGTATCTTTTTAGTGAGTTGAAACTTTTTTCATATTCATTAAAAGAGCAAATTAATAATAAAAAGAAATTATATTTGAGTGATAATGGTTTTATTAGTTTAGGATATGCTTTTTCTTCAAATTATGGAAAGTTATTGGAAAATCTTGTTTTTACTGAACTTCAAAAAGCAGATTTTGAGATTTTTTATTTTAATAGTGATTTCGAATGTGATTTTATAGCAAAAAAAGCTAATAAGATTATAGCTATTCAAGTTTGTTATAGTTTAACTGAAGAGAATAAAAAAAGAGAAATAAATGCATTTTTAAAACTCCCTTTTAATGTGGATGAAAAATATATAATTACCTATAATCAAAGGGATAAAATTGATGATATAGAGGTTATAAGTTTTTGGGAATATTTTGCAAAATTTTAAAATAGTAAAGATAAAAGTTTGAAAGGATTATATTTGGAAGAAGAAAAATTATATGAATGTGAAATTTGTAATAAAAAGTATCCTAAAAAAGAGTATCTTTATTCAAAATATGAAAATAAGTGTATTTTACATTGTGAAAAAGATATTTGGTTTGATTTAATAGATGGAAAAAAAGATTGGACTAAATCTGAAGAAAATATAAAATATTTTTGGTCGGAAATTAGAAAATATATTTTAAATACACTTAAAGATGAAGAATATAAAGTGGAACAATATTATATAAGTTTAACAAATGTAATTTTCCCAAAATTTGAAGAACTCTATGAGGATACTTATGAAGAAGGACTTGGATATTGGCGTTGTGATGATTGGTATCATAATTTTTGTGATGAAATTATAACAAATAGTGAATTCCCAAGTAATGATTTAAAAAAAATTTCAGGATTTAATTTTAGTAATTCAATATTTTTAGATGTTGTAGATTTTACTAATTATGAATTTGAAGGACTTGTATTCAATAATACAGTATTTATAGAAGAGTGTAAAATTTCAAATTCTAAAATAATAAATGTTTCTTTTAAAGAAACTATTTTCCAAAAAGCTACATTATTTGAAAATTCAACAATAAATTTTTTTTCTTACCAAAAAGATTTTGAAAATTGTGAATTTTATAAAGAATTAACTTTTGATAACATTATTTTTAATAATCAACATAAGAAATTAGATTTAGATTTTAAAAATACTAAGTTTAAAGAGTTAAATATTTCAAATACAACTTTTGAAAAAGGTTTAAGATTTTATAAAGAATCAAGTATAAAATCTTTAAATATTAAGAATTGTAAAATCAAAGATTTACTTTTGGCAGCAGAAGTATCTATTATAGATTTAGATTCAAATAAAAAAGAGATAGATAGATTTGTAATCAAACCAAATAATCTCAAAAGCTTAACAATTTCTAATTCTCTAATAAATAAAGATTTTTTATTAAAGGATGAAGTGAATAATAGTAGATCTAATTTAGATTTGATTGATTTAAAAGAATCAACTTTTAAAGGAAAAGCAAAAATACAATTTTATAATTGCATAAAAGATGCAAATTTTTATAATACTAAATTTGAAGATTTAGCAGACTTTTATAGGACTAAATTTAAAAAAGTAAATTTTGAAAGAACAGATTTTAAAAACATAGCTGTATTTAGTGAAGCAGAATTCCATTGTGATGTAGATTTTAAATATACAAAATTCTTAGGAACATCAATTTTTAGAGATATGGTTATAACTGGAAAACTAAATCTACGAGATACTATTTTTAAAGAAGATGCTAATTTTTTAGATATTACTTCAAAATCAAGAAAAGTTTATGATGAAGAAAAAAGAGATTATTTTTATATTGGCGAGTTAGAAGATATAAAAGTTTCAAATAGAGAAACAGCAAGAGTTATCAAAAACTTTTTTGATAGTTCAAATAATATTATTGAAGCAAATAGATTTTATAAATTGGAAATGAAAGAAAGAGAAGACGAATTAGAAAAAAGTTTTGATAAAGGTAAAAATATTTTTGAATACTTAATTTTTAAATTTCATGGGTTAAGCTCTAATTATTCTCAAAATCCATTATTGGCATTTTTTTGGATATACCTATTTTCTATGTTTTATTCTTTTTTTGAATTTAATAGTAAAAAGCAAGAATACAGTGATAAATTTCAATTTTCATATTTTGAAATAATATTTGAGAAGATTTCTTTAAATCAGGATTTATTTGGTTTCTTAATTGTTATTGGAACAATATTTATAATATGTGTAATATTTTCTTTAATTACTAAATTTAAAGAAGTGGGACTTTGTTCAATTTTCTTAATTTTTATTACTATTTTATATATTATTTACACTAAAGATTATTGTTTATCAATAGTTTCAAATAGTTTTAATCCTTTTTCAATTATGACAGGTAAAGATTCTCTAAATATAATTACATTGATTTATAAAATAGTAATTGCATATTTGATTTATCAGTTTATTATTTCAATCAGACAAAATACAAGAAGGAAATAAATGCAAACAGTTGAACTAAAAATCGCACCAAAAGATTGGCTTTATATCATAATTATTGGGGCATTTTTTGGTTTTTTTATCTCTTTGTGTTTCTATTTTTTAAGTGATGATTTACAAAATATTTCAACTATTATTTTTAGTACAAGCAGTGCCATTTCTATTTCATTGTTTGCATTTTTTTTAATCACTATTTCCAATAAATTTATACTTCCAAAGGTAAATAAGAAATTCTGGTATTTGATTAGTTTTATTTTCTCTTTTTTAGCTGGTTTTCTAGGATTTAGTTTTTCTTTTATACTTTTTTCTTTTAGTGATTTTAAAATTTTATATATTATCTCACCATTTTGGCACTATATAGCTGTTACAATTGGTTTTCTGACCTTTTTAGTTGGTTTGATTTTGCATCAATTTATCTCTATGAAATACAAAAATGAAGAGATAAAAACGCAAATTTTAGAGACAAAACTAAAAGCTTTAGAAAATGAGCTAAATCCTCACTTTTTATTTAATGCTTTAAATTCAGTTTCTGAGTTGATTTATCAAGACCAGAAAAAAGCTGAAAATGCAGTGATTGAAATATCAAAATTTTTGCGAAATGCCATAAATAAAGAGAGTTTAATCTCTCTTGAAACTGAACTTTCTATGGTGAAAACTTATGTAAATATTGAAAATGTAAGATTTGATGGAAAAATTGTTTTAAATATTGAAGATTTTAATGAATATAAAAATATAAAAATACCAAAATTCTCAATTCAACTTTTGGTTGAAAATGCCATAAAACATGGATATTTAGGAAAAACTCTGAATATTGATATAAACTTTTCAAAAGACAAAATAAGAGTACAAAATGATGGTAAAATAGCTAATATTGTGAAATTTGGAACGGGTTTATCAAATCTTCAAAAAAGATTGGAACTTCAAAAAGTTGGCAATTTATCGTTTGAAAAGTTAGATGATAAGATGTTATTTGTAATAGAATTAAAGGATAAAAATTGAAAATAATGATTGTTGATGATGAGAGTTTAGCTTTAAGCAGATTAAAAAGGTTATTAAATGAAAATGGAATTGAAGATATAACAGCTTTTGATAATCCAATAGATGCTCTAAAAGAGATAACAAAAACAAAATTTGATGCAGTTTTTTTGGATATTTCAATGCCAAATATTTCGGGACTTGAGCTTGCTGATTCTATCATGCAAATTGAGCCAAAAACATTTATTATATTTCAAACAGCTTATTCAGAGTTTGCACTTGAAGCTTATAAAAGTGGTGGAATGGGATATTTAGTAAAACCAATAGAGTCAAATGACATAAAAAATATCCTAGATAAAATTAAAAGTTTTGCAGTTTCATCTAAAGATGAATCAAAAAAAATCTTAGGAAAAAGAGGAGATAAACTTTATTTGATTGATATAAATGATATTTATTATATAAAAGCTGATTTAGATGAAGTTATCATCAAAATAAAAGAAGCAGATGCTTATGTAAGACGAAAAATAGGGGATTTAGAAACACTTTTAAGTGATAAAAACTTCTTTAGAGTTCACAGATCTTATATTGTAAATGTTGATAAAATCAAATCTATGCGAAGTGTGGAACAATCAAAACTTGAAATATCTTTTGATGGAATTGCAGAAATTGTGACAAGTTCAAAAGAGGGTGCTAAAGATTTTAGAGAGTACATTGAGCGAAGAAGTTTATAAACCTACAAAAACTACCTACTAAAAACATCTTATTTTTTGTAAATTATCCTTGTATAAAATATTTGTGCAAGGATAAAAAAATGCAAACATTTATAAAAAGTTCATATATCAACTGTGATACAAAATCTCTTTTTGATTTTCACTTAGATACTAATAATCTAACATATATTACTCCTCCTGATACTAAAGTGGAATTATTAACAAAAGATTTTAAACCCGTTGTATCACAAATATTGAAAATAAAAAGCACCAAATATTTTATACCAATGAATTGGGAAGTTAAAATAGAAAAAATTGATGAACCAAATTTATTGGTAGATATTGCAATGAAATCTCCATTTTCTTTTTGGGAACATAAACATATCTTTATAAAACATGGAAATATAAGTGAGTTAAAAGATATTGTTACTTTTAAAATGCCATTTGGATTTATAGGAAAGTTATTTGAAAGATTAGTAATAAAAGATTTACAAAAAATGTTTGATTTTAGACATAAAATTACAAAAAAGATGTTAGAAAAGGAAAAGTTTTGAAAAGAGCAGTTGTTTTAATGAATATGGGTGGCCCAAATAATTTAGATGAAGTAAAAGTATTTTTAAGAAATATGTTCAATGATAAATATATTATTGGTGCACCACAGCCAATAAGAGCAATGATTGGGCAAATAATTATTTCAAAAAGACTAAAAGAATCAAAGGCAAATTATGCAAAGTTAGGGGGAATGTCACCAATTGTTGGCCATACAAAAAGATTAGTGCGAAGATTAAATAAAGAGCTTGATGCGGATGTTTTTTATGAGATGAGATACACTCCACCATTTGCAAAAGATATTATGCCAAAACTAAAAAACTACGATGAAATATACGCAATTCCAATGTATCCACACTATTCAAGTACAACTACAAAATCATCAATTGAAGAGTTTGTAAAAGTTGCAAAAAAATATAATCTTGATAAAAAAATCAAAACAATAGATAGTTATTATGACAATATTCATTACAATAAAGCGATAGTTGAGCGAATAAAAGAGGTTTTAAAAGGCGAAAATTCAGAAGATTTTGAACTTATATTTTCAGCTCACGGATTAACACAAAAAATCATAGATAAAGGTGATTTATACCAAAAACATATTTTAGCAAATGTTGAATGTGCAAAAAAAGAGCTAGAAAATCAAAATATATCTTTCAAAAAAATTCATGTGGCATATCAATCAAGACTAGGACCAATGGAGTGGTTGCGACCTTATATGGAAGATAAATTAAAAGAGATAAAATCAAAGGTAATAATCTATCCTATATCATTTACAGTTGATAATTCTGAAACTGAATATGAACTTGATATGGAATATGCAGAAGTTGCTCATAAAATTGGGTTAACGGATTATAGAGTTGCTAAGGCTCCAAATCATCATAGATATTTTATAGAAACAATCAAAGAGATTTATGAGGGGATGAAATAGATTAAGAGAAGTTGTTAACTTCTCTTATTTTTTCCCAAAACTTCTATTATCATCTCTTTTAGTAATTTTTTTCTTCTTAGCTGGTTTTTTTTCAGGGGCATTTGTTTTTGCAAAACCTGTTTTTTTAGCTACTTTTCCAGCTTCAGCTTTTTTTACACTTAGTTTTTTAGGTCTTGCTTTAAATAGTCTTGGTTTTTTTTCTGTTGCTTCAAAACCTTCAACTTCAGTTCTTGGAATATTTATGATTAACTCTTTTTCAATATCAATCATCATTTTATAATCCTTAACACTTAAAAGCGTCAAAGCAATTCCTGGATTCCCAGCTCGTCCAGTTCTTCCGATTCTATGTGTATAATCAGTTACAGTTTCAGGTAAGGCATAATTTACAACTATTGGTAAAAGTTCTATATCAATTCCACGAGCAGCAATATCAGTTGCTACTAAAACTCTAATTTCTCCTGATTTGAATTTTCTCATAACTTTTGCACGAGCAGTTTGTCTAACATCTCCATGAATACAACCAGCTGGAAGACCATCAAGTTCTAAATGTTCAACTAAAGTATCAGCTTCAATTTTCATATTTACAAAAACTAAAACTTGAGAATAGTTTTTTGAACCAATGATATATGATAATGCCGCTGCTTTATTTGCTTCATCAACTAAAACAATTTGTTGGTCAATGATTTTTACAGCTGATCTTTGTTGTGCAACTTCAATTACAACTGGATCTGTTAAAAACTCTTTTGCAAGTTTTTTTACATTTTGATTCATAGTTGCTGAGAACATCATGATTTGTCTTTTTGGTCCAACACTTGGAAGAATTTTTTCAATATCTTCTAAAAATCCCATATCAAGCATAGTATCAACTTCGTCAATTACAACTGTTGTAACACTTGATAAATCAACAGTTCCATTTTTTAGATGTTCCATTAATCTTCCAGAAGTTGCTACTAAAATGTCAAGACCTTTTGTAATTTTTTTCTCTTGGTCTTTTGTTGAAACTCCACCAACCATAGCTATTGATTCTACTTCCATATACTTTGAAAAATCATCAACTGCTTTTGATATTTGAGTTGCTAATTCTCTTGTTGGAACTAAAATTAAAGCTCTAAGAATTGGTTTGTTTGCTTGTTTATTTGCCAAAATTTCTGTTAAAATTGGTAATAAAAATGCAGCAGTTTTACCTGTTCCACTTTGTGCAGCTGCTAGAATATCTCTTTTTTTTAAAGCGATAGGAATAGCTTTTTTTTGTATTTCCGTTGCTTCTTTGTAATCTAAATCTTTTAAAGCATTTATGATTTTTTCATCTAAGTTCATTGATGTAAAAGTTTTAATAATGTTTCCTTCTAATCTTAATTTTTATTAATTATACCTAAAAGTAGATTAGAATGTTGTATTAATTACTTTTTGACTCATAAATAGGGACTTTTCAATCTATTTTTAGCTTTTTTTAGCTAATATAAAGACCTTATTAAATAAATATTTGGATAGATAAAAAATGACTGTTAAAATTACTTTACCCCATGATAACTCTTATGAAATTTTTATAGATGAATTAAACGAACTATATTTTGATAGAAAAGTTGTGATTATTACAAATCCAACTGTTAGTGGATTTCATTTGGATTATTTAAAAACAAAAATAAAAGCACGTGAGCTTAGTGTTTGTACAATTCCAGATGGTGAAGAGTACAAACATATGCAAACAATTGAAGATATGTTAGCTCACTGTTTTACTCATAGACTTGATAGAAAATCACTACTTATAGCATTTGGTGGTGGTGTTATTGGAGATATGACAGGATTTGCAGCTTCAATTTATCAAAGAGGGATTGATTTTGTTCAAATTCCTACAACTTTACTTTCTCAAGTTGATGCAAGCGTTGGTGGAAAAACTGGGATTAACAATAAATTTGGAAAAAATCTTGTTGGTGCATTTCATCAACCAATTGCAGTTTATATCGACCCGAATTTCTTAAAAACTTTACCAAAAAGAGAGTTTGGTGCAGGAGTTGCTGAGATTGTAAAAATGGCAGTAACTTTTAACAAAGACTTTTTTGAGTGGTTAGAACAAAATGATTTAAATGATGATAAAAATATTAGAATAGCAATTGCTAAATCTGTTCAAACAAAAGCAGATGTTGTGTCACAAGATGAAAAAGAGTTAGGAATAAGAGCAGCACTTAATTATGGTCATACTTTTGGGCATGTAATTGAAAATGAGACAAATTATGATACGTATTTGCATGGTGAAGCTGTGGGAATTGGTATGTGTATGGCAAATGCTCTAGCTGTAAAAATTGGACTTATGAGTAAAGATGAAGAGTTAAGAGTAAAAAATCTATTAGAAAAATATGAGATTCCAACAACTTATAAAATCAAAGATGTTGAAGATTTTTATGAGCACTTTTTCTTAGATAAAAAGTCTTTGGATAATAAAATTAAATTTATTCTTCCAGTTGGTTTGGGTGATTGTAAAATCACAAATGAAGTTACAAAAAATGATGTTATTGAAATATTAAAAGGTTTTTAAATTGATTAAAAAATTAGCATTTATATTATGTCTTACTTGTTTTTTATGGGCTGAAAATACAGTAAAACCAAATGATAATAGTGTTCCTACTGTAGATAAAAAAGATAAAGCAGAAGTTAAACAAATTGAACAAAATCTTATTACTGAAAAGTATGAAGAGGCTCAAAAAGAGTTAGAGCTCAAAAAAAAGCAAGAGCTTGATGATTTAAAAACCAAAGAGCAAAATATGCAAAATATGGCTCAAATTAACACTTTACTTGAAAGTATTGCAAAAATTGATACCGAGTTAAAAGATAATATTCTATTAAAAAGATATTCAAATTATAGTTCATATAGTAAAATTTCTACAGAGTTAGCTATTTTAAAAGATAGTTTAAAAAGAAAAACTAATGCTTCTGATGAGTTAACTTACCAATTACACAATAAAATAAGAGTAAAAGAAAATGAATTAGAATTAATTGATGAGTACAAAGGTTCACCTATTGGTGGACTTATTAATCCTCCTGAAATTGATAAATATGAAAATATTACAAATCCTTTTGGAATAATAAATGCTTTATCTCATATAAAAAAATTAGAGAATAATAAAAAAATATTTAAAACACTAGATATGGATATTGATTATTTAACTATTAAGCTTGATGAAGAGTTACTTTTATATTTAGAATTATTTAATTTAGACCAAAAACCTGAATATAAAGAAAAAATTACTTTTTTGGATAAACAAAAAAAAGATTTTGTAATGGTTCTTGAAATTGTATCTACAACAGAAGAGGTATATACAAGAAAAATTGAGCAAGTAATATTAGAGATTAAAAACCAAATATCACAACAAATCCAAAAAATGATAGTTATTTTTATAATAATTGTTGTTTTATCATTAATCGCTTTTTTAGTAAAACTTGCTTTAAAAAGATATTTTTCTCAAAATGAAAACTACTATATGGTAAATAAAATAATCAATTTTACATTAGTATTTTTAATTTTAATGGTTATTTTATTTTCATATATTGATAACGTTTCATACCTTGTTACTATCCTAGGATTTGCATCAGCTGGGATTGCCATTGCCCTAAAAGATTGGTTTATGTCGATTTTTGGTTGGATGGTTATTGTAACATCTGGTTCTATTCAAGTGGGAGATAGAATCAAAGTTAGTAAAGGAAATGTGGAAACTGTTGGAGATGTTTTAGATATTTCATTATTTAAAATTACTATCAGGGAAGATATTACACTTACTTCATATACAACAAATAGAAGAACAGGAAGAATATTTTTTATTCCAAATAACTACATTTTTTCTGAGTTAATTGCAAACTATACGCACTCAGGTTTAAGAACCGTTTGGGATGGAATTGATATTACAATTACCTACGATTCAAATTATAAAAAAGCTCAAAAAATATCTAGAGAGATTTTGAAACATTATTCAAAAGGTTATACAGATATGACAAGAAAACAGTTGTCAAAAATGAGAAATAAATATCAGTTAAGAGCAACTGGAGTAGAACCAAGAGTTTATACTTTTGTTGAACCTCATGGCATTGTTATTTCTTCTTGGTATTTGACAAATTCTTATGCAGCTCTTGTATTAAGAAGTACAATAAGTCCAGAAATACTTGATGCTTTTATGAAAGAAGATGATATTCATATTGCTTATCCTACTTCTCAAATTAATATTAATAGAACAGATAATCCTTACGGACCTGCTTCAAAAAGTAAAATAGTTCCAAAAGATTTGGAAGATGAAATTATACAAAGATAAATTAGGAAATAGATATTTATGAATTTTTCACAAAACAAACCAAAAGTTTATTTTAAAACTTTTGGTTGTAGAACAAATGTATTTGATACTCAAGTTATGATGAGTAATCTAAAAGATTTTGAAGTAACACAAAACGAAAAAGATGCTGATGTAGTTGTAATAAACTCATGTACAGTTACAAATAGTGCAGATAGTACAGCCAGAGGTTATATAAGTGGTTTAAAAAAACTTCCAAAAGACCCAAGAGTTGTATTTACAGGCTGTGGAGTTTGGACAAAAGGTGAAGCACTTTTTAAAGAAGATAAAGTTGATTCACTTTTTGGTCACTCAGAAAAAGAGAAAATAAATGAGCTTTTATTAAATGAAAGTAGATTTTTTCATGCTGGCGATTTAACACATATTGATGAAACAATTGTTGAAGAGTTTGTTGGAAAAAGTAGGGCATTTATTAAAATTCAAGAGGGTTGCGATTTTAGATGTTCATATTGCATAATTCCTTATGTAAGAGGTGATGCTAGAAGTTATTCTGAAGATAAAATTCTAGAGCAAGTTACAACTTTGGCCTCAAATGGTTTTGGAGAGTTTATTTTAACTGGAACAAATGTTGGCTCTTATGGGAAAAAACAGCATACAAGTCTGGCAAAACTTCTAAAAAAAATGTCTTTAATCAAAGGTGTAAGAAGAATAAGAATGGGAAGTATTGAACCTATTCAAATTGATGATGAATTCAAAGAGCTAATAAACGAGCCATTTATGGCAAAACATCTTCATATTGCACTTCAACATACTTCAAAAGAGATGTTACAAATAATGAATAGAAGAAACAAGGTTTTATCTGATTTAGAACTTTTTGAGTTTTTAAGTTCAAATGGATATGCTTTAGGAACTGATTTTATTGTTGGACATCCTGGTGAAACTGATGAATTATGGCGTGAAGCTATGCAAAATCTTCATAGATTTCCTTTAACTCACGTTCATGCTTTTACATACTCAAAAAGAGATGGAACACCAAGTGCTACTATGAAACCTCAAATTAAAGGGGACATAGCAAAACATAGATATAATGAGTTAGTACAAATAATTGATGAAAAAAATTATGATTTTAGAAAAAATAACACTCAAAAATTAGAAGTTTTAGTAGAATCAGTAAAAAATGGAAAATATCTAGGTTTAGATCAATTTTTCAATCAAATAGAAATAGATTCACCAGTTGATTTAGTTGGAGATTGGGTTTTTATTGATGATTATGAAGTAAAGGCTAATAAAAATGTTGCAAGATTCAAATAACAAAAATATTGACAAAAATTTTAAATTAATGGCTTTATCAGCAGTTGTTTTGCTGGTTTTATTTATTTATACTATTTATAAAAGTAGTTCACATATAACAGGAAGTTCTTATTACATAGGAATTATCTTTTTATTTATTTTACTTTTTTTAGCTTTGTTTTTAAAATTAAAACAAGACCAAGTAAGGACTTTTTTTAGTAAATATAAAAAAGATTCATCAGCTTTTGATGAAGAACTTAATAAAACAAAAGCAGCTACAAAAGTTTTAAATGAAGATTTAAATTCAAATATTCAAGCGGTTACTTCAAATATAACTTTTAAAGATGTTGCAGGAATAAATGAAATTAAAGAAGAGTTAGAAGAGGTTGTAGATTTTTTAAATCATCCTCAAAAATATCTTGAATATGGAATTAAACTTCCTAAAGGTGTTTTATTAGTAGGCCCTCCAGGTGTAGGAAAAACTTTAATTGCAAGAGCCGTAGCAGGTGAAGCTGATGTTCCATTCTTTTATCAAAGTGGTGCTAGTTTTGTTCAGATTTATGTGGGAATGGGTGCAAAAAAAGTGCGTGAACTTTTTGCAAAAGCAAAACAAAGTGCTCCTGCAATTATTTTTATCGATGAAATTGATGCTGTTGGAAAAGCTAGAAGTGGAAAATCAAATGATGAGAGAGAATCAACTTTAAATGAACTTTTAACACAAATGGATGGATTTGATGGAGAAAGTGGAGTAATTGTAATAGCAGCAACAAATAAAATAGAAGTTTTAGATGATGCACTTTTACGAGCTGGAAGATTTGACAGACGTGTTCATGTGGGACTTCCAAATATAAATGATAGAAAGAAAATTTTAGAACTATATTTAAATAATAAAAACTATGAAATAAATATTGATAAATTAGTAAATGAAACAGCTGGATTTAGTTCAGCGGCACTTGCAACTTTAATTAATGAAGCTTTATTAAATATGATAAAAAATAACAAAAAAATATTAGATGACAGTGATATTTTAATTGCAAAAAATAAACTAGAATTTGGTAAAAAACAGATTAAAATTCTTGATGATAGACAAAAAGAGATTTTAGCAATTTATCAAGCTAGTAAAGCTTTTATTTCTAAAACAAAAGTTGCTTTATTTGATGAAAGTGTACAAAAACTTAATTCTACGTATCCATCATATTATGAATTATGTGAAAATATAAAAAGAGATTTAGCAGGATTTATTGGTCTTGAAGTTATAGAAAAAGAGAAATATGCAATAAATTCAGAAGATTTAGAAAGAGCTTCAAAATTAGCAAATGATATTGTAAATAGATATAAAATGGTAAATTCTGTTGATGAACTACTTACAAATATCAAAAATGAGTTAAGAAGTGAATTATCACAAAATGTAAATGAGATAAATAGATTAAAACAAATTATGCTTAAAAATGAGGTAATCACTTTTGAAGATATCTAAGAATTTTTTTTCTGGTTTTTGCTTTTTAGGTGAATCAGAACTTTTTGATGAATATTTAATCAAAAATGATTTTACAATTTCTGGTTTTTCTTATGGTGCTATAAAAGCCTTTGAAGAGGCTTTAACTACAAATCAAAGAGTTGATAGACTTCAACTCTTCTCTCCTGCTTTTTTTCAAAATTATGATGATAAATTTAAAAGAACTCAACTTATGTATTTTAAAAAAGATGCAAATACTTATGTACAAAATTTTTTATCAAATGTAAAAAGCCCTACAAATATAGATATTTCAAAGTATTATAAATTAGGAACAATAGAAGAGTTACAAGAGCTGCTTTATTATGAATGGAGTGAAGAAAAACTTCAGAAATTGCTAGAAAAAGGTACTAAAATTGAAGTATATCTAGGTGAATCTGATAAAATAATAGATACTTCAAAAGCAAATAAATTATTTAAAAAATTTGCAACAGTATATTATATAAAACAGAAAGGACATTTATTATGAGTGAACAAATAGCAAAAATAGGAATAATAACTGCAAGTGATAGAGCAAGTGCTGGAATATATGAAGATTTATCAGGGAAAGCAATAATTGATACAATTAATAGTTATTTGACAACTCCATGGGAAGCTGTTTATAGATGTATTGAAGATAATCAAAAAACAATTGAAGATACATTAAAAGATTTAGTTGATAATGAAAAATGTTGTTTAGTTGTAACAACAGGAGGAACAGGGCCTGCTTTAAGAGATGTTACACCAGAAGCAACAGAGGCTGTTTGTGATAGAATGATGCCAGGATTTGGAGAACTTATGCGAGCTGAGTCTTTAAAATTTGTGCCAACAGCAATTCTATCACGTCAAACAGCAGGTCTAAGAGGAAGTTCTTTAATAGTAAATCTTCCTGGAAAACCAAAATCAATAAAAGAGTGTTTAGATGCAGTTTTTCCAGCAATTCCATATTGTATTGATTTAATGAAAGGTCCATATCTTGAGTGTGATGAAGAAGTTATAAAAGCTTTTCGTCCCAAAAAATAAAATAAGGAGTAGAAAATCATGAAGAATATATTTATTTCAATTATTGCTTCAGCACTTTTCTTTTTTGTTGCTACAAACTTTTTTAATACGCAACATTCAATTTTAATAGCTTTAATAGCATTGCTTGTAATTTTATGGACAAATGAAGCTTTACCTATTGGAGTAGTTTCTTTATTACCTATAGTTTTATTTCCAGCTTTTGGTGTTTTAGATATAAAAGATACAACTGTAAATTATTCAAATACAACTATATTTTTATTTATGGGTGGATTTATGATAGCAATAGCAACTCAAAAAACAAACTTACATAAATATATATCAAATAAGTTATTGACTATTTTCCCAAGTACTCCAAGGGGAATGATCTTTTCATTAGCATTTACATCAGCACTTTTAAGTTCTGTTTTATCAAACTCAACAACAGCATTACTTTTAATTCCAATCGCTATATTTTTAACTGAAAATATGAAATTCAAAGCAAGATTGGCTTTATCTATTGCTTATGGATGTAGTATTGGAGGAATTATCACTCCTATTGGAACACCACCAAATCTTATTTTATTAGGATTTATGCAACAACACTCCCTTGAACCAATAGCTTTTATTCAATGGATATTTTTAACTGGACCATTAGCCTTAGTGATGTTAATAATTATTCCTTTTCTTTTATCTATTGGCTTGTCAGATGTTAAACTTGATAACAAAGTAAAATTGACTGAAAAATTACTACCTAATCAAAAAAGATTACTTTTTATTTTATTAGGATTAATTATTACACTTTTAGTAAACTCTAAAATCGAACCTTATTATTCAGGTTTAGGATTAAATGAAACAGCAATATTGTTAAGTTTTGGTCTTTTAATGTTTGTTCCAAAAGTTGGATTTCTTGATTGGGAAGACTCAAGAAATATCCCTTATGAAATCATTTTCTTATTTGGTGCAGGTTTTACAATAGCAGCAGCTTTTTCAAAAACAGGTTTAGCAGCAGTTGTTGCAAATTATATGTTAGCTTTAACAGATTTTCCTACTATTGCGCTGATTTTAATGATAGCAGCACTTATTACCTTTACAACTGAAGTTACTTCTAATACAGCTCTTATCTCAATTGCACTTCCAATTATTTACTCTTTGGGACAAGTTGCAAAAATAGATATGACTTTGATTTTAATGGTTGCCACAATTTGTGCTTCATACGCTTTTATGTTACCAATTGCCACTCCGCCAAATGCAATAGCTATGAGTAGTGGAGCAGTTAAAGTAAGAGAGATGGCAAAATTTGGATTTATTATAAATATATTTGCAATTTTAATTGTAACAATAACTGCTTTAGTTTATTGGCAATACTTCATTTAAAATATAAAATCTCAACTTTTAGGTTGGGATTTTACTACTCATTTTTTGTTAATCAAAAAAAATAATAAAAAGTAAAACTGTGACACTATCTGTGACATTATTTTGATAATATATATTTAATTAATCTTATATGGAAAAATAATTATGATAATACCTCTTTTTGCAAATTTATTTTATATTTTATTTGCATTTATATATTCAAAAATTATCTATAATATAATAAAAAATAGATTAGTACAACTATTAGCATTTCTAGTTATTCTAATCTTACCTTTTAATGATATTTTAATTCAAAAGGTAATTAAAAGTTATTATGAAACTTTTAAAATGAAACCAATAATTTATGACTTTCCTAAAAAAGATGATGATGGAAAAATTGAAAGTTTAGATTTAACTCAAAGTCCTATAAATTATTTTACACAATTTGTTGATGAAAAAGAGAATACTTTTAATAAAAGAATTAAAAATTTTTTAGAGATAAAAATGCCACAAACTGAAAGTGAAAATAAATATCTAAAAATCAAATTTCTTAGAAAAACAATTCAAAGTGAAATCATAAAAAATCCAAGTGCAAGATATACAATAAATATACAAACTAATGAGAAATTATTTGGTTTATATAATGAAATAAAATATCAATTAATTGATAGACATGATAATAAAATACTTGTTGAAACTATAAGTGCAAACTTTCCTTATCAGAAAAATAATTTTAGAAATAAATATCTTCATTGGAATATAGAAAGAAATGATATTTCCAAATTTGATATTATAAATGAAAAAGATATTATTGAAAAACTACTTGATGCTGGACATATTTAGTAGTTCTTTAAAAGAAATATAATAAAAGTCATATCATTTTGAAATATTACATTTTGTATATCTTCTAAAAGTTACTTTTTTATTCTAATTTATATAAAATAAAACTATTTCATTTTGACATATCATTTTTTAATAAAGTATAAAAAAATCATATAAAATACCATCTTATCACAAATCTTTGAAGAAAAAATTATAAATATATTGATATATCATTTTGAAATATTAAAAACTTTTTTGTCCTTTTTCATACTTTAACTTGAAAATAAACATAAATAGAACAAAATAATTTACTAATTTCCAATAACCCTAACAATCTCAGCACTTGGTCTTGCAAAATAGTACCCTTGTGCGTAATCAACACCGATTTCTTTTACCTTTTCAAGTTCATAGGGAGTTTCTACACCTTCTGCTAGAATTTTAATATTATTATCTATACAAATTGTTCGTAAAGCCTTATAAATAGATTGTTTCATTGTATCTGTATCTATATTTTCTATTATATTTCTATCAACTTTTATGATGTCTGGTTTTATATCTATAATCATATTAAGAGAAGAATATCCTTCTCCCACATCATCAAGTGCGATTAAAAAACCTTTATCTCTATAAAAATTTAGAATAGTTTTTAAGTGCTCTTTATCTTTTACATTTTGTGTTTCAACTACTTCAAAAACTATATTTTTTGGGTCAAAATCTAGTTGTTTTGCCCATTTTACAGTTGAAGCTAGACAAAATTCTGGGTCATAAATAGAAGTTGGAATAAAGTTTATAAAAACTTTTGCATCTATTTTTTTAACAGCTGTTGTCTTAAGTGCTGTTTCTCTACACATTCTATCAAGTGTAAAATTCATATCATTTCGTGTTGATTTTGCAAATAAAACATCAGGATACATAAGTTCACCATTTGGCAAAACTCCACGTGTCAAAGCTTCATAGGCAAATATTTTATTTGTTTTCATATCAACTATTGGTTGAAAGTGGGCTGTTAAACTGCTATTTTCAATAATATCAAAGAAGTTTCTATCTTCAATAAAATGTAAATATCTGTTCATTGGTTTTGCAAAAAATATTGTTCCAAGTGAGAGTTGATTGTCTTCATTTTCTATGAATATCTTGATTTCATCTTTTTCCAAATCATTAAAATTTGTATTAAAAAAGTCAAAATTCTCTTCAAAAAAAAGCTTTGGGTTTTCATTTTCAATAGTCACAATTCCTTCTATTTTTGAAGTTTCAAATCCCAAAGTTTTCATTAAATTTGAAGATTTTATTATTAACTCTGTTATTTGAGTTATAAAATGAATCTTACTTTTTTTCTCACTTATATAAAATATATCTTTGCATTTACAAGCCATTTTTTAATCCTTGATTATCGTAATTACAATTTCGCCCACAATAAAACCAAATTTTTTCAGTTTAGAGTGATTTATAATAACCCCATCATCTTGTAAATGCAACCAATCTTGAACACTCAAATCAATAGTAGAATCTTTATAAGCAGTTCTCATAACATAATCAAGCATAACTGTATTTCCATTTGCTATCATCGGGCTTTCACCAATAATATCATTTGCAGTTGCTATAAACTTTTTATCTCCTGTTGGTTTTAGAGTCCAAACTCTTTTCATCTCTTCCCCATCGTTGTAAACAAAATATTCATCAAGTGTTCCAATGCCATTTTTATCCCAAGAACCTATCATTGTTCCTTTGAATGTTCTTGTTATTTTTCCACTTCTATCTTTTACGATTCCATAGGCTCTTAGTTTTCCATTAAAATAATCTTGTGGAATAAACTCTGGTTTTGTGTTGTTAAAATCTTCTATTTTCATGCCCGTACATCCTGTTAGTAGTATTGTTGTTAAAAAAACTAATATTAAATTTTTCATGCGATTAATCCTTTGTTTAAATCTATATTTTGGTCTCTTGTAAAAACCAATTGATGAAGATTTATGTTTCTTGTTAAAAATGCTGCTTCACAATAGTTTAGATACATTTTCCACATTCGTATAAAATATTCATCAAAACCTAAGTTCTTAACTTCTTCTAATTTTTTTTCAAAATTCTCATGCCAAATATTCAAAGTTTTTGCATAATCTTCTGTGAACTCTTCAAGATGATTTAGATTTAATCTTGTGTGTTTGCTTGTCACTTCAAGGATTTTAGAGATACTTGGAAGATGTCCACCTGGGAAAATATATTTTTGTATAAAATCAGTTCCTTTTGAATAATCTTTATATCTTTGATCAGGCATTGTTATTACTTGAAGAACTAAAACACCATTTGGTTTTAGTAATTCTTGGCACTTTTTAAAGAAAATATGAAAATACTCTTTCCCCACAGCTTCAAACATCTCAACAGCAATAATTGCATCAAATTTTCCGTTTAAATCCCTGTAATCTTTTAGTAAAATATCGATTTTATCTTCTACATTATGTTCTTTAAATCTATCTTCACAAAGTTTCTTTTGCTCAACACTTAAAGTTACAGTAGTAACTTCACACTTTTTGTCATTTGCCAAATGAAGTGCCATAGCTCCCCATCCTGAGCCAATTTCTAAAACTTTTGAGCCTTCTTTTAGATTTAATTTACTAGATAATTTTTCTAATTTATTTTTTTGCGCTGTGTATAAATCTTCGTCTTTATTGGAAAATACAGCACTTGAGTACATCATCGTTTCATCAAGCATTAGTTTGTAAAACTCATTTGATAAGTCATAATGAGCAGAGATGTTTTTTCTTGAATTAGTTTTTGAATTTTTTCTCATAGTGTGTTTTATTTTATTAAAAATAGGCATGATATTTATAAATTTATTGTTTTTTTCATTTTCACTTGTAGTGCCTAAATATTTTGAATTTACAAGAGCTAGTTCTAATAGTTTTGTAAGATTTGAAGTTTCAAAATCTTTATCTATGTAACTCTCACAAAAACCTATATCTCCATAAAGTGCAACTTTATAAAAGAATTTACTATTTTTTATAATAAGCGTTATTTTTTTATTCTCTTTTTTTTCTCCATAAAGTTTTTTATTTCCATTTGCATAGATAACTTCTAGTGTTCCAACTTTTATCTTTGAAAAAAAGTTATCTCCAAATTTGTTCCATAGTTTTTGCATTTTAATATCTCCTTTCTTTGTCTTCAACTCTTGGGGTATAGATTTTTAAGCCTTTTAAAAATAGTTTGATAGCTTGAAAATAAGTTCTTATTACTACTAAAAAAGTGCTAAACATATATTTGAAAAATATATTTAAACTACTTTTCGAATTAAAATCTTTTGCTTTTGAGTTAAAAATCGCTGTTAATTTATATTCATTGTCTTCAAATAAATCTATTTTTAAAAAAAGTTTATTTTCATCATATTTTAGTTCAAATTCATATATTCCCTCTGGTTTAAAAAAAGGAGAAACATACATGTCTTTTTTTACAATTCCTGTGTATGAATTGGCTTTTTTTTCTAAAACTACTGGATAAATAACTCTTCCATTATTATAGTTGTGAACTTCAGCTAAAAGATGAGTAGGTTGATTATTTTCATCAAAAAGTACCAATGCACTTATAGGATTAAACACAAAATTTAAAACTCTAGGTAGGGTGATAAATCTCATATTTGCTGTTTTTTTAATATTTAATTTTTTTAACAATTCATCAATATTTTGTAAAAAATCTTTAGATTTTCCAAAATGGTCTTTTGTTTTAAAACTTAAAAAATTTAAACTATTTATTGAAAAAAAACTATTTTTTAGATTTTCAAAATCATTTAAATCAATATCTAATAAATAAAAATCATATTTAAAATCATGAATTTTTGGAAGAAATCTTTTATGATAGATTGTTCCCTCATAAAATCTATGATTTATTAAATTTTTCATAAACGACATCCTAAAAGTTTTCCAACTTCATTTGCACTTAAAAGTCCATCTTCATGGAAGCCATATCTCCAATATGCTCCTGCATAATAAGTATTGTTTTGTCCACTTATCTCTTTTTTTCTTTTTTGCATTTCTATAGCTCTTTGGTTAAATTGTGGATGTTCATAAGAGATTTTTTCAATTACATTATTAAGATTTTGAGTTTCATTTAGTGATACAAAATAGTCTTTTTTTGTTTTTAGATTTTGTAGAGTATTTATCCAATATGTAAGTGTTACAGAATTACTTTTTGTATTTGTGTTTGTATAATTCCATGCTGCATACATTTTCTTACTTGGATATAAAATATTATTGTCATTGTGTAAAACAGCGCTATTCTCTTTATATTTAAAAGCACTTAATATCTCTATTTCTTTTTGTGTTGCATCTTCTAATATTTTTAAAGCTTCAGGTGCGTGCATTGCTAGAACTACTTTGTCATAAAAAGTTTTTTCACCGTTTTCGTGGATTAAATAAACACCTTCTTTTTCTCTTCTTATTTTGATTACATCTGAATTTAAAAAGATTTTTCCAGATATTTTTTCTTTTATTTTATTTACATAGTTTATACTTCCATTTGAGACAGTAAGCCACTGATGGTGTGAGTCAACTCCTAAAAGTCCATGATTTTTAAAAAAAGTTAAAAATGTTCTTGCTGGAAACTCACCCATTTCATCACTAGGAGTTGACCAAATAGCAGCGCCCATAGGAAGAATATATCTTTGTTTAAATGCAGTTGAATATTTTTTTATATATTCTCCCAAAGATTTATCCAAATCTGTACTATTGTAATATAAATCATTAGTTGCTTTTTCATTAAAAGATAAAATATCTTTTATCATTTTATAGTGTGATATTGAAAATAGATTTCTTTTTTGAGCAAACATTCCTTTGATAGATGAGCCATTGTAAGCAATATTTTTGTTTTTATCCCAAAAAGCAAAACTCATATCTGAGTTTTCAATTTTTACATCAAGTTGTTTAAATAGTTTTGTCAAAAGAGGATAGGTTGGTTCATTAAAAACTAAAAAACCAGTATCAACACCAAAGAGTTTATCTTCATCTTGAATTTGTGTAGTTCGTGCATGACCGCCTAATCGAGAATCTTTTTCATAAACATCAACTTCGTATTTTGAACTTAAAATATAGGCACTTCCAAGGCCACTAATTCCTGCTCCTAAAACTGCTATTTTCATTTATATCTTCCTTTTGGGTCAAGTTTTGTAAATACTAATTTTGAAGTATTCATCTTGTTTTTTAAATTATTTAATATTTTTTCTAATTCTTCTTTTTGTATATTTGGAGTTCTGCTCATAATCCAAAGATTTGAATAATCATCATTTGTCACAACAGCTGTTTTATAATCATTTATATAAGTAACTTCATATTGGCTTGTAAAAATATAAAAATATCTCATTTGAAGTTTTATATTTTGATTTTCTTCAATTTTTTTTGCAAATCCCGTATATTCAATCAGTTTTCCATCTAAGGATGAATCAAAACATCTATTGAATACTTTGTAAGAACTATCTTCTTGTAAATCATATTCAACACTTGATGCAACACATGAAGTTTGAAAAGAGTTTTCAATTCTTGCTATTTCATACCAAAGACCTGAAAATTTTTTCATGTCAAAATCATTTTTAAAAGAATTATTGGCATAAATAGTTGAAAGCAAGAAAAATATCAAATATAAATACTTCATAAATCAATCCTTTATCATTTATGGTAATTTATTATAAAAAGATAGATGTTTGTAGTTAAATTATGTTAGTTCATATTTTGATAACAAAATAATAGATATTAATTTTAATAAAATTGGAACAATTGAATATAAAACTATAAGCGCAATTAAAGAAGTCTCATTTATATTTTGTATGTCAAAACCTGTAAATTCTAAAGTAATAAATGAAATAGCAACAGCAAGTGCAAGTGAAAATTTTGTAATCATTGCCCAAAAACCAAATAAAATACCAGAAATATCATTGTGTGTTTTTTTACTTTGTTGTGCAACATCAGCTTGAATTGAAGAAGGAAGAGCCATATCTGCACCTAAACTCATGCCAGTTACAATGCAAATAATCAAAAAATATAAAAAATCTTTTTCTTGTAAAAATGGTACAAAAATAAATGCACAACAAGCTGTAATCATAGATAAAATCCATGTAGTTTTTTTTGATATTTTTATTGAAAGTTTAATCCAAAAAGGAAAAGTAACAATTGCACTTAAAAAATAAACAATTAAAAAAAGACCTGTTTTTTCTTCTAAATTTAAAACATATTTTACATAAAATAAGAAAAGAGTGGCAGGAAGTGCATTTGCAAGATTATTAATTAAAAATGAAAAAAATAATTTTTTATTGTGAGGAAATTTTTTAAAAAATATGTCTATAGATTTTAAAAATTCTTTTTCTTTAATTCTCGTTTTTTTATTTTCAAAATGTTTTAATTTTAAATAAAAAATTATTGAGAAAATAGGAAAAATTATCAAACAAGTATAAAGTAAAAGTTCTAGACTTTTTTTAGAATCATTAGCAACCATAAAAACATAAGGGAAAAGTAAAGAGATTAAAACTCCAAAAACAATAAATAATTCTCTTGAAAAGGCTAGTTTTGTATTGTTAATAGAGTTATTACTTATTTGTGAGTTTAAAGTAAGATAAGGAATCATTATAAAACTATAAGAAATATAAGTAATTATTGAAAAACAAAATAACCATAAAGAACTAAAATATAGAGGTTTAATAAGAAAAAACAGACCAATTAAAACAAAAAAGACTGAGATTATAATGATATTAAATTTATTATATTTATCTGTAAAATTGCCAATAAATGGATCTAGAATCATATCTAATAGTCGTGCAACTAATAAAATAATCCCAACAGTTCCAACACTCAAGTTTACATATTCTACATAAAAAGTTGGTAAATAAATATATAAAGGAAAACCCAAAAAAGCAATAGGAATCCCTAATATACCATATAGGAGAATCTCTTTGCTTTTTAGGATATTATTATTCATATTAATCTAGTTATCATATATTTCACATATTTTTTAACCATAATCATTTTAAAAACTTTTTAGTTATAAAAAAACTCAATTTATAAGGCACAAGGGATATTAATCGTAAAAATTTTGACAATATAAAAGGAAAAGAAATTTCAAATTTATAAGGTTTATTTAATTGCTCAAATATTTTTTTAGCTGCAATATTTGGCAACATTAGTTGAGGCATGTCAAAATCATTTTTTGCAGTCAATCTTGTTTTTACGAAACCATGATTTACTATTTGAACATAAATGTTTTTTCTTAATAACTCAGGTTGTATTGACTGTGAAAGATTTACTAAAGCTGCTTTTGATGCACTATAAGCTCCCCCATAAGGCAATCCAAAATAGCTTGATAAACTTGCATTTAATATAATTCTTGCTTCTTTTTTTTGTTTTTCTAAATAATTAACAAGTGGTTTTAAAACTCTAACGGCACCTAAATAATTTGTATTTATCATTGATTCAAAATTTGAAATATTCCATTGTTCTATGCTCATTGATTCATAGACACCTGCGTTAAAAAAGCAAATATCTAAATTATCAAAAATATGAAAAACTTCATCCACACTTTTAGAAACATTTTCATTACTTGAAACATCAATATTTAATAATTCTAGTTGTTGAGAATAAATTAATTTTAATTGTAATAGCTCTTTAGAGTTTTTAGCATTTCTTGAACTTGCTATTACTTTATAATTACTTTGTAAACAAAGTTTAACTAACTCTAAACCAATTCCACTGCTAGAACCAATAATCCAAATTTTTGTCTCCATGATAAAACCTTTGTTGTTTAAGCTAGTATCTACTAACTTAAAATTATTATATGGGAATAAAAAGATTTTTTGTATCTAATATTTGTAGTTTGATAAAAAATAATTTTAAAAGATGTAGATAAATATATATCTACATAAGCAATAAAATGATAAAATCTATATAACATAAATTAAAATAATTATAATAAAGGTTGAGGATGAATAGTCTCGCAGAAATCGAGAAATGGCTTAAAGATCATTCTATAAATAATTACCTGATTTCAGAAGATTTTTCCATAACAGTTCAAGGAAATGTAAATTTAAATCAAAAATTATCAGTAAACAAATTACCAGTTAAGTTTAAAACAGTAGATGGTTTCTTTGATATTAGTAATAATGGTTTAATTGCCCTTGATGGTTGCCCAAAAACTGTAACAGGTGGTTTCTTCTGTTCTAAAAATAATTTAGTTTCACTATTTGAAGGACCAGCAGAAGTTGGGGATTTTGATTGCTCATTTAATAAATTGAAAAATTTGTCTTATGCTCCAAAAGAGGTTAAAGGGAATTTTGATTGTTCTAATAATGAAATTAATTCAATAAAAGGAATGCCAAGAACTATTAAAGGACATTTTAAATGTGCTAATAACAAAATAGTAACATTAAAAGGTGGACCTAAATATATTGATGCTGAGTTTGATTGTTCAGATAATTTAGTTGATAGATTAATTGGTGGACCCGTTTCTGTAGGAACTAACTATATTTGTGTTAGAAATAATCTAACAGATTTAGATGGAGTAGCAGATGAAATAGGACATGATTTAATTACAGATATTAGATTAAATCATGTGGCAAGTACTTTTAATGAAGAAGAAAAATCATGGAGATACAAAGGTAGTGAAGTTGTTTCTCATATTTATAAACCTATTGTTGCTCTAACTAATGTTGATGATATAAGTAGATGGCTTAGAAAACATGAAATAAGAAATTTTACTATTTTAAAAGATAACTCTGTAAATGTTCATGGAGATGTAAAGTTAGCTGATAAATTAGCAAACTTATTAAAATTACCACTAAACTTTAATATTGTTGAAGGTGATTTTGATATAGGTGATAATGAATTAACTTCACTTGAGGGAAGTCCTAAGAAAGTTACTGGAAGTTTTATGGCTCACAAAAATGAAATATTTTCATTAAAAGGTGGACCAAAAGAGGTTGGTGGAAGTTATATAATTTTACATAATAATATTACATCTTTAGAATTTGCACCATCTTTAGTAAAAGAAGATTTCATTTGTTCTCATAATCCATTAAAAGAGTTAGATGGAATAAATACAGTACTTGGATATATTTTTACAGGTGTTCCAATTCCTAATATAAAATGCCAAAAATATATTTATAAGGGAATTACAACTTATAAATATCCAGCTGATTTAGTTATGAAATATTTAGAAAAACAATATATCTCGTTTACTGATGAAGAGAAAGCTTTTGAAGAAACGAAAAAAAATCTTGAAAATGTAATATCAAAAATGATCGAACAATCAACTTTATCAAAAGAGATGATAAATGATAATCTAATTAAGAATTTAACTAAATATAGATTAGATGATTTAAAAGAAAGAGTTTTAATTATAAAATATCCTCCTGAAGATGATACAAGAATGAGACATTTAACAGAAGATGAGATCATGAGACTTGCATTCGAAAAAGAGATATAAGGGGTAAAATTAAGTCTTAAATAGATTTTTTAGGATATAATCGCGAATTCAATACAATTAAGTAAATAAAATAAATGGAGAGAATTATAATATGGTTCAAACTGTCAATCTAAAAAAAGCTTTCGGTGCTAGAGTTTTATTTCAAGACATAAATTTAAAATTAGATACTGGTAAAAGATATGGACTTATCGGTGCAAATGGTGCAGGTAAAACAACTTTCTTAAAAATTTTATCAGGGCAAGAAGATGCAACTGAGGGTGAAGTACAAGTTCAAAATGGTAAAAAAGTTGGAACATTATCACAAAATCAATTTGCCTATGAAAACAACACAATATTTGATGCTGTTCTTTTAGGAAATAAAAGATTACATGATGCTGTAAAAGAAAAAGAAGAGCTTTACATGAGCCCTGAATTTACAGATGAAATAAATGAAAGATTAGCTGAGCTTGAAATTATCTGTTGTGAAGAAGATCCTACTTATGAATATGATGTAAAAATCACAAGAATTTTAGAAGATTTAGGATTTCCAGCTGCTGAACATCAAGATTTAATGAGTACTTTAACTGGTGGGAATAAATTTAAAGTTTTATTAGCACAAGTTTTATATCCAAAACCAGATGTTCTATTTTTAGATGAGCCTACAAATAACTTAGATATTGCAACTATTGGTTGGTTAGAAAATCAATTACAACATCATGATGGAACAATGGTAGTTATTTCTCATGATAGACACTTTTTAAATGCTGTTTGTACGCATATTTTAGATGTTGATTTTAAACAAATTAGAGAGTTCACAGGAACTTATGATGACTGGTATATCGCTTCAACATTAATTGCAAAACAAAATGAAAAAGATGTTAATAAAAAACTAAAAGAAAAAGATGAGCTTGAAAAATTCATTACTAGATTTAGTGCAAATGCATCAAAAGCTAAACAAGCAACTTCAAGACAAAAACAACTTGATAAACTTGATATTGGTTCGATTCAAGTATCAAGCAGACGTGATCCTTCAATTATATTTAAACAAAAAAGAGAAGTTGGAAAAGAGTTATTAACAGTTAAAAATATCTCTAAATCTTATGATGATAATGTAGTTTTAAATGATATTTCATTTACAATTGAAAAAGGTGATAAAATAGCTCTTATTGGAACAAATGGTATTGGTAAAACAACTCTTTGTGAAATTTTAGAGGGTAATATAATAGCTGACAGTGGCGAAATTTTATGGGGTGCAACTATTCAAAACTCTTATTTCCCACAAAATGCTACTGATATAATTGAAGGTGATGTAACTTTATACGACTGGTTGAGAAACTGCGATAGAGATGCTGATATTTCAGAAATTAGAAATTGTCTAGGACGAATGTTATTCAATGGTCAAGAGCAAGAGAAAAAAGTTAACTCTTGTTCTGGTGGGGAAAAACATAGAATGATGCTTTCTAAAATTATGTTAGAGCAAGGGAATTTCTTAGTTTTAGATGAACCTACAAACCACTTAGACTTAGAAGCAATTATTGCACTTGGTGAGGGTCTAAATGATTATCCTGGTTCTGTAATTTGTGTATCTCACGATAGGGAACTATTAGATGCTTATGCAAATAGAATTATAGAAATCCAACCTGGTGGAACTATAGTTGATTTCAAAGGAACTTATGAAGAGTATATTGAGTCTTTAGAGGCTTAATATATTTCATTGAAATTTTAAAATAAAAAAGGGGAAGATTTTGAAATCTTCCCCTTTTTTTATGGCTAAAAATGATTATTTTGAATGTCTTGAAGACATTCTGATTTCTCTTCTTTGAATAGCATCGTTATATCTTCTTTTATCATCTTCTGTAATTAAATCTAATTTTGGAACAGGTGCTGGTTTACCTGCTTCATCAACAGCAATCATTGTAAAATAACAAACATTAGTATTTTTAATTGTGTGATCTTTAATATCTTCAGAAATTACTTTAATACCAATTTCCATAGATGTTCTTCCTGTATAATTTACAGAGGCATGAAATGTAACAAGTGAACCAATTTTAATTGGATCTTTAAATAAAACCATGTCAACTGATAATGTTACTGCATACATACCTGTATATCTAGCTGCACAAGCATATGCAACATGATCTAACATTTTTAAAATTTCACCACCGTGAACATTTTTTCCAGAAAAGTTTGCTTTATCTGGTGTCATTAACATAGTCATTGTAAGAGATTTTTCTCTTTTTATTTCTTCACTCATTTTTTTACCTTATACTTATTGAAATATGTCGTATTATAAAACAAAATAGTAGTAAGCGTGTAGCAATTTATCAAAATAGGGCAATAGTTTATGAAATAATAGAAAAAAGTAACATTTTTTAACTATCTAAATTTTCATTTAGTATTTTGAAGTATTCAACTCTACTTATTTCATAAGCTCCTAAACTTGCTAGATGGTCATTATAAACTTGACAATCTATTAGTTCTATACCATTATTTTGTGCTTGTTGGCAAAGATGGTAAAAAGCAACTTTTGAAGCATCAGTTACTTTTGCAAACATACTCTCTCCACAAAAAACATTACCTATTAAAAGTCCATAGAGTCCACCAACTAATTCATCATTTAAATAACATTCGATGCTAAAAGCGATATCTAAATTATGTAAATTTATGTAAGCTTGTATAAATTCATCACTTATCCAAGTGCTGTTTTCATGTTTTCTTTTTATTTCAGAACATGCACGAATTACTGCTTCAAAATTTTCATTTGATTTTATAATAAAACCTTTGTTTTGAATTGATTTTTTAAGACTCTTTGATACTTTCATTTCATTTGGTTTTAAAACCATTCTTTTTTGTGGGCTAAACCAATGAATATAATTGTAGTCATCTATATACCAAGGAAAAATTCCATTTTCATAGGCATTTATAACTCTTTGGGGATGAAAATCTCCACCAACTGCTACTAAATCATCTTTCATCATATTAAGTTTTGGGAAATCAAAGTTATCATCGTCCAATAAATAGACGGCATATTTTTTATCAATTAGTTTCATATTTGTATTTTATATGAAAAGATGTTAATATCCAAACTAATTTAAAAAAAAAGAGATTTTAATATATGCAAAATAGTTATAAAAGAGTTGATGCACATCTATCTAGTTTGGGATATTGCACAAGAAGTGAAGCGAAAAAATTTTTAAGAATTTATGAGCTTACTGTAAATGATAAAAGAGTTTTTGACACTTCAATAAAAGCATATCATAATGATATAAAAGTAAATAATGAGCCCATTGATCCTGAAACAATTACAATCTTATTAAATAAACCCTCAGGTTTTATCTGTTCTCATAATGATGCAGGAAGTTTGATTTATGCTTTAATTCCTCAAAGATGGAATAGAAGAAATCCTAAAATTTCAACTATTGGAAGACTTGATGTTGATACAACGGGAGCTATTATTTTAACTGATGATGGAGCTTTAAATCATAAATTATCAAGTCCAAAAAGTGATGTTTCAAAAGTTTATGAAGCAACTTTAGCCGTTCCTTTAAAAGGTGATGAAAAAGAGATTTTTGCAAGTGGAGAGTTAATGTTAAATGGTGAGAAAAAACCACTGCTTCCAGCAACTTTAGAAGTTTTAGGTGAAACACATGTAAGACTAGAAATTTGTGAGGGAAAATATCATCAAGTAAAAAGAATGTTTGCAGCAGTTGGTAATAGGGTATTAACACTTCATAGGGTTAGTTTTGGTGAATATACAATTGAAGACTTAAAAGAGGGAGAGTACAAGTTTATAGAACTTTAACACTCATCTTTTTTTGTAACACTTAGACCTTTATTAGTCATTTCATCTATTTGTTTTTGGGTTAAATCTAAATACTTCATGATTTTCCCATCCCAAACAATACAAGAAAAAGTCTCTTTTTTAAATAGTTTTTTAATTTTTTCAAACATTCATAAAATCCAGCAAAATCTTATTTGAATTTATCAAATATTCTTTTTTCTAACTCTTCAATTGTTTCAATAGCACCTTTTTCATGATTTGAAAATCCCCAATTTACAAGAACCGAATCAACACCTGCTTTTGTAGCAGCCATTATATCTTTGTGAGAATCTCCGATTAATTGGGCATTAAAATTTGAAATATTATGAATATCTAAAATTTTATGTACCATCTCTGGATGTGGTTTTGGATTTTTTACGCTGTCATAACCTAAAATAGTTTTAAAATGATGTCCAATTCCCACATGATTTAGCATTTTGTGGGCATATTGTGAATTTGCATTTGTAGCAACTGCTAAAACAAAATCATTTTTTAAATCATTAATTAGTTTTGAAATTCCATCATAAAGTACCAAATCACTTAAACAATGTTTATTATAATACTCTTCAAAAAGTTTTGTTTGTTGTGGTGTAAACTCTTTTGTTCCATAAAAAAATTCTGCTGAATTTATAGATGGGTCATTTACTTTTTCTAAAATATAGCTTTTTTCTAATTTCTCAAAACCTAGATTAACTCTCACATAATTTATTGTATTTGTTATAGCAAAACCGCTATCTATAAGTGTTCCATCCATATCAAACATTATTAAACGCATAAATTTGAATCCTTAATTTTATATATTAATTTGTATTATATTCTTTAAATTCTAAACTAAGATTAAAAAATTCAAAAAAGTAATTAAAGAGGATAGAATTTATCTTATTTTAATAATTGAATTGATAGAATTACTTCCATAGGATATTTATATTAAATCCTCCTACTACTAAATACATTTATTTGGTATCCTATACATTGAAATAGATTTGAATCGGGCTTCGTACTTCCCATGCGAAGCCTTTTTTTATGTTCAATAAACTGATATTTATATACAAATGATTATAATAACGATTCTATTTTGGAGTTTCAATGAAAAAAATCTTACCTTTTCTTACAATAATTGTAATAATAGCAATAATAATTATAATATTCTTATCTATGTCAAATGCAAAACAGATGGTTGTTTTAAAAGAGGGCAATATAAGTCAAACACCTCTTGAAATAATTCTTGGTAAATACCAAGATAGTGATTGTGGAATGACTATTGATAAAATGGATTATGTTTCACAAGTAGTTGCACCTGATGGAAAAACTTGGTTCTTTCATGATCATGGTGGAATGGCAAATTGGTTGAAGGATAAAACTTTTAAAGATAGTGCAAAAATTTGGGTTATGACAATCGATACAAAAAAATATATAGATGGAAGAATCGCTTGGTATTCAAGAACTGATGCTACTCCTATGGGTTATGGATTTGGTGCTTATGAAAATAAACAAGATGGATTTATTACTTTTGAAGAAATGACTTTAAAAATGTTAAGAAATGAGAGTCTTAAAAATCCTTATATTAAAAAAGAGTTGTTAGGAAATAATGGAAGCAATTAGTATAATAACAATAATATCAATAGCATTTTTGGGATCTTTTGGACACTGTGTTGGGATGTGTGGTGGAATTGTAATAGCATATTCAAGTACAAAAATTAAAAGTCATTGGACAAAACAAGTTCAAGCTCTTGCTCACTTACTTTATTCTTTTGGAAGAATTTCAACTTATATGATACTTGGGGCTTTGTTTGGCCTTGTTGGTGGTGTTGTATCTTTTGATAATACAACAAGTGGAATATTTCTGTTATTTACTGGTTTTATGATGATTTTAGTTGGACTTTCGCTTCTTGGAAAAATAAAGTTTTTAACTATATTAGAACACACTTGCTCAAAATCGCCACTTTATCAAAGTACATTTAAAGCCCTTTTAGGTTCTCAATCACTATTTAGTTTTTATTTTTTAGGAATGCTAAATGGTTTACTCCCTTGTGGTTTTGTATATGTTTTTGCAATAACAGCTGCTAGTACTGGAAGTGCCTTTTGGGGAGCTTTTGTAATGCTAATATTTGGTTTAAGTACAGTTCCTGCTCTTTTTTCTTTGGGATTTTTTGTGGGACTTTTCAAACAATCAAATCTTAGAGATTTATTTATAAAATTAGCTTCAATATTAGTAATAGCATTTGGATTTTACATGGGATATTTGGGATATGAATATTTAGTAGACCCAACAAAATCAATTTTAAGTTGTCACATTTAAATAAATCAGAAATAAAATTTTTAAGAAAGGAGAAACGATGAAAAATAAAACTAGAAGATACTTTAGTTTTTTTGGAATTTTAGCCGCAACTGTGAATAGAAAACTGCAATCTATTAACTGTGCAATTCATGCAATTTTAGTAAATACAATGCCAAAAATCAATAAATTATTACTATTAAAACAATTAAAACCAATCAATTTATATTCAACAAACAACATTTAACATAAAAATTAGGAAAATTAATAATGCAAAAAAAAATATCTACAAGCTTAGTTGCAAGCTTTCTTCTAGCAACAACAAACCTTTTTTCAGCCCAGAGTTTAGAACCAATTACAGTTACTTCATCACTTATTAAATCAGATGAAAAAAGTGCAACATTTGCCACTGAAATCTACACAAAGGAAGATATTCAAAACTCTAAATCAAAAGATGTATATGATTTTTTATCTTCTCAAACTTCAATAAATGTAAGTCCTAGTTATGGAAATACTTTTTCTCAAAAAATAGATTTAAGAGGTTATGGAATTGGTGATGGATATCAAAATATTGTAGTTTTGCTTAATGGAAGAAAATTAAATAATATTGATATGAGTTCACAACTATTAAGTTCTATTCCTTTAGAAAGTGTTTCAAAAATTGAAATTTTAAAAGGCACAGGTTCTGTTGTTTATGGTGACGGAGCAAATGCTGGAGTTATAAATATCATTACAAATGGAAAAAATGATAATTATGTAAAAGCTTATGTTGGAAATAATGGAACTAAAAATGGAACTGCAAGTTTAGGTTTTGTTCATGAAAAAATAATTGCAAATGCTTTAATTGATTATACTTCAACAGATGGAACTAGAGTTGATTTAAATGATGATAAAGATGAAAATTATAATAAAAATAAAAACTTTAATCTTATTTATTTTCCAACAGATGATTTGGAATTAAATTTAACAAGAAATTATTCTAATATGAATATCAATTATGCTGGTTCATTAACATTAGATGAATATAAAAATAATCCAAATAAAGCAAATAGTTTTACTGAACAATATTTTAGCTCTTATGTAACAACAGGTGGATTTAAATATAATTTTAACCCTAATTTATCATGGGAATCTACTTATAGTGATGAAGATAAAACAAGTAATTATATTACTTATTCATCAAAATCAGATTATGAATATAAATCTTTTTCTTCTAAATTAAATTACCAACAAGATAACTATAAGTTGTTATTGGGGATTGATGGTTTTGATGGTGATAGAATAGCAACTTCAAATATTACGAATAAAAGTAATAAAGCAGTTTTTGTTTCAGGGGAATACAATATAAGTGATGATTTAAAAGTATCATCTGGAATTAGAAGAGAAAATGTTGAATATAAATATGAACCAAATGGTTCTGATACTTTAAAAAATGATGATTATCTAAATGCTTATGATTTAGGATTAAATTATCAATTAGATGAGAATTCTTCTTTATTTGCAAATTATAATAAATCTTTTCAAGCTCCTGATATAGATAGATTTTTTGCTTCAAGTTGGGTAAATAATGGAGGTATTTGGACTTCAACAACTACATTTAATGGTTTTATTGAACCTGCAAAAGTAAATAATTATACCGTTGGATATAACAATATTCAAAAAAATAATAAATTTAAATTATCAATATTCAAAGCTGATTTAAAAAATGAAATTTATTATTATAATGTTGGATTTGTAAGTAGAAATACAAACATAGATAAATCATATAAATATGGTTTAGAAGTTTTTGATAAATATATTATAAATGATAATTTATATACTTCAGCAAATTATTCATATATTATTGCAAAAATTGATGAAGAAAATGAAGGAAATGGCTCTTACAATGGTAAAGATTTACCAGGAGTTTCAAAACATAATATCACAGTTAATTTAGGATATAACATAAATAATATAAATACAGTTTTATCACATATTTATAGAAGTAGCGCCTACGCAGCTAATGATTTTGGAAATGATTTTAATCAAAAACAAGAAGCTTATCATTCTACAGATTTAGGAACTTCTTATACTTATCAAAATCTTGAATTATTTGCAAAAATTCAAAATATTTTTGATGAAAAAAATGGTTTATGGATAAGAGACAATGCGATTTATCCAGTTAATTTTGAAAGAACATATTATGCTGGTATGAAAGTAAAGTTCTAAAATGAAAAAACTTTTATTTATACTAATTTTATGTATAAATTTGTTGGGGCAAGAGAGAATTGTAACTCTCTCTCCTTCAATAAATGAGATTGTATTTGCTTTAGGTGTTGGAAAAAATGTAGTTGCGAATACAAGTTATTGTGATTTTCCAGAAGAATCAAAGGCTATTCTAAAAATTGGTGGTTACAATAACATCTCTTTGGAAAAAATACTTGAAACAAAACCAACTGTTGTTATTGGGCAAGATTATGATGAAAAACTAAATTCAAATCTAAAAGCTTTGGGTATAAAAACTTTGAGTTATAAAACAAATACAATCTCATCAATAGAAAATACAATTAGTGAATTAGGAGACTTTTTCGATAAAAAAGAAAAAGCGAAAGAATTAATATCAAATATAGATAATGCTTTATCATCTGTAAATTCAATAGTTGAAAATAAAAAGATTTTAATAGTTATAAGTCCTAAAAAATCCCTTTCAAATCAGATTTATATAACTGGTAATTTTTTATATTTTGAAGATATTATAAAAGCAAGTGGAAATAAAAATGCTTATAACTCTTCAAACCAAGCCCAACCAGTTGTAAATACTGAAAAAATTATTGGTATGAATCCTGATATTATTGTTCTTTTAACTCCATTTTTAGATGGAAAAAAACAAGAACAACAAGAGATTATAAATGCTTGGAAACAATTACCAATAAATGCAGCAAAAGATGATAATATTTATACAGTTGATAAACTTTATGCTGGAATTCCAAGCCAAAGAGTAGAGTTTTTTATAAAAGATTTTAAAAAGATATTAGAAAATGTTAGAAATAAAAAATTACAATAGTTCTATTTTACATGAAATCTCATTTTCATTAAAAGAGAAAGAAAACTTAATAATATTGGGTGAAAATGGAGCGGGGAAATCAACTCTTGCAAAAGTTTTATCAAATCTTATTTCAAATGATAAAGTTAAACTTTTGGGTGAAAATATATCAAAAATAAGTGATTTAAAAAGAACTCAGCTGATAAATTATATACCTCCAAAACTCTCTATTTTTGATGAATATGTTACATTAAGGGAGTTTTTGGAACTCTCTTTTATTGAAAATGTAAATAATCAAAAAATAGATGAAGTTATAAAACTTTTAAATCTTAGAAAATTAGAAGATAAATATTGTAAATCATTTAGTTCGGGTGAAAAGCAACTTTTACTTCTTGCAAGTGCAATTATGCACAATGCAAAAATTACTATTTTTGATGAATTAACTGCAAATTTGGATATTAGCAGATTAAAAGAGGTTTATGATATTTTTAACTCAAATTTATTAAATCAAAAGATTGTAATTACACACAATCTTGATTTAGCCTATGCTTTAAAATACAAAGTTTTATTTTTAAGTGATGGAATTATTCAATTTTTTGGGGAACATGATGAGTTTTTTTCAAATCAAAATCTTAAAAAATTTTACAATAATACAATTATGAAATTAGATAACCATTTGGTGGTAAATTTATGAAAATATTATTGTACATAATTAGTTTTATAATATTAATAATTTCGCCATTTTTAGGAGAAATTTCTATCTCTTTAAAAGATATTTTTGAACCAGCTTCAACAACATATACTATATTTTGGGATTTAAGAGTTTCAAGGGCTGTATTAGCTTTTTTTGTTGGTGGAATTTTAGCCTTAGGAGGTTTGATTTTTCAAATTATTTTCAAAAATCAACTAATAACTCCATATACTTTAGGAATAGCAAGTGGAACTACACTTTTTACGGCTATTTCAATTGTATTTTTTCCTGCACTTAATATGAGTATTTCTTCTGTTTTTGGCTCAATTATTACTATTTTGATTTTATATTTTATTTCAAAACAGATAAATAAAAGCGCAATATCAGTCTCAACAAACTCAATTTTACTTATTGGAATTGCCTTATCCTATTTTTATAGTTCAGCTTTGATGTTGGTATTTTATATGAGTAATTTACAAGAAAACTATTCAATAGTTAGATTTACCCTTGGAAGTTTAGATACAGTTGGATTTTCAAATGGTTTTATTGTTATGCTCGTGAGTGTTATTTTTTATTTTGTGGTGAGTTTAAATAAAGATAAAATCAAACTCTTACTTATTTGTAATGATACAGCATTTCTAAAAGGACTAAATGTAAATAAGATAAGTTTACTTCTTTTGATTGTAGTATCTTTAAGTGTTGGAATTAGTATTAGTTTTGTAGGACCAATAGGGTTTATAGGCCTTGTTATCCCTCATATTATCAAACTAATCTACAAACAAAGTGCTGATAAACTGTTTTTCCCTGTGTTTTTTTTTGGGGGAATATTTTTGGTATTTTCAGATTTAATTTCAAGAAATCTAAACACAGATTCAAGTTTGCCAATAGGTGTTGTAACTGCGTTTATTGGAGCACCATTTTTTGTTTATTTATTGATTAGAAGAAATAAAAAAGTATAATTTATTTATACTTTTTTGGATATTTAAAAGAGATTAATTTTGAGTTTTCTTTTGAAATATTACTCCAAGAGTTAGTGTTAAAATCTATTTCCACAATTCCACAAGTTGGGATATTTTCAAATGATTCTTCGCATAAAAAGTTCGCTAAATCACAAAGTCCAGGATTGTGACCAACTAAAAACAAAATATCAAATTGTTCATTTACATTATTTATAACTTTCTTTAAATTCAAATAGGGTGCTTCATAGATACTTTTATCATAAATAATTTCATTTTTATAGTCTATTTTTTCAAGTAAAAGTTCCAGAGTAAGTTTTGTTCGAAGAGCTGGTGAACTTATTATTAAATCAGGAATAATATGTTTATCTTTTAAAAGTTTAGACATAAAAGGTGCATCTTTTAAACCTCTATTATTTAAACCTCTATCAAAATCATCAAGTAAAGGATTACTCCAATCAGATTTGGCATGTCTTATTAAAAATAGTTTTTTCATTTTATTTATTCCTTGTATGGTAAATATTTTACTACAGAACTTCTTAATTAAAATATTTACAGAAGTAAAACTAGGATAAAATCACAAAAATAAAACATCATAAAAGGATTCAAGATAAAAGCTATATGTATAAGTGCAATTGCATCAAATCAAGGAAAAACAACTTTAACTACAGCGCTTTTGTATCATTATAAAAAATCTGTTCGACCATTTAAAATAGGACCTGATTTTATAGATCCACTTTTTCATCAAAAAATCTGCCAAACTCCTAGTATAAATCTTGATACTTGTATTATGAATGAAAGCCAAGTTAAATGGCTTTTTAATAAATATAGTGATAAAAATATCTCTATTCTTGAAGGAGTTATGGGTTTTTATGATGGTATGGATAAAAATGCTTCTGCTTATGATGTTACTAAACTTTTAAATATTCCCACAATTATCATTTTAGATGGAAAAGGTTCATATATTACTTTGAGTGCTGTGATAAAAGGTCTTAAAACTTATCAAGAGGGAAATACTATAAAAGCGGTAGTTTTTAATCATATTTCATCTCCTAGCCATTTTGAATTAATCAAAAATCAAGTTGAAAAAGATTTTGATGATGTTGTGGTTTTAGGTTGGATTCAAAATAGACTGGATACTTTAGATTCAACTTATCTTGGACTTGATTTAAAAGATAATAAAATAGAAAAACTAGAACTAATGTCAAAAGAAGTTCTTAAACATATAGATTTAGAAAAATTAGAATCAATTGCAAACTTTAAAGCCCAAGAAGTAGAAGATTATCCCTTTGAAAAAGTAGAAAGTTATGATAAACATATCGCTTTAGTTAATGATGATAATTTCTCTTTTTTATACCATGATAATTTAGAGTTTTTAAAAGAGAGTTTTTCAAAAGTAACCGTTGTAAATGCTATTAATAATGAAATTATTCCATTGGATGCTGATATTGTTTTTATTGTTGGTGGATATATAGAAACAAAAGAGGCTTATGAAAAAATAGAGAACTCTAATGATTTTAAGAACTCTTTATTAACCCATGCAGAAGAAAAAAAAGCAATTTATGGCGAGTGTGCTGGATTATTATTTTTATCAAATAGAGTTGATGATAAAAAAATGATGGGATTATTACCTTTAGATTTTACTTTAGGAAAAAGATTTTATCGAATGGGATATTATGAAAATGATTTAGGAATAACTGGACATGCTTTTCATTATACAAGATTAATAGATGAAGAAAAAGTAGGGGAGTATAAACTTTATAAAAAAAACAGCAGTGATGGAACTTATGCTGCTTTTAAAAATGAAAATATTTTTGGAACATATTTGCACACAATGTTAAGAAATAATTTTAATAAAATAAAAAAGTATCTATTATAATTTCCAATGTTTTATTTTATTTTCATCTAAATCACTTTTTATTTTTGTAGTTAGTTGTGGAAAAAATTCTAAAAAATCTTTTTCAAGTTCATCTATATTTTTCACAACACTATCAAAATAACTAAGAGCTGTTTCCCTTTGTTTAAGTCTTGGAGATAATCTTCTATCCATTCTTTCAAAGGAAGTTTTTAGTTGTTCTAAATTGTGATATTTATTTAACAAATCTCGCTCAATCATATTATAAATTGGAATATTTGCATGATTTGGTAAAACTTGAGTTCGCTGATTTGCTTCGTGATAAAAAACTTTTGAAAACTCTTTTATTGGCATATGGCAAAAATCATCCCAATTTTTTGTTAAAAAGTAGTCATAAGTTAAGTCAATAATAACAGGTTTTAGTAAACCTTTTTCTCTTAACCTTCTTTTGCTACAACTTACAATTTCGTGGGAATCTGTATATGAATCTATGATTTTATGGGTAAACATACCTTTTTTCATATCAATAGTTGCATCTTCCCATAATCGACCCTTTAAAGGGTCTGCTAGAAAATTTCCTATTTGGAAATCTATTTTTTGCTCAGATAAGAACACATGCGCTAACCAGTTCATTTATTGTCCTATCTTATTTTGCAATTTCTTATTATTTTTTATTTTTTTTCTTTGCAGCTTTAGCTAGTTTTGCATTTTTTTTTCTTTTTTCTTTTTGAGCTTCTAAATTTGCAGCTTTTCTTGCATTTATTACTTGTTCTTTTTTATCAGCTGCATCTGGAGCAAAACCTGCTTTTAGAACATTTCTTTTTTCATTCATTTTCTTAGCTAATCTATCGCCTTTTGTTGTGTCAACACTTGAGTTATTTGCTCTTCCCATTATTTACCTTATTTGTTTTGATTTCGTATTGTATTGTATTTTCAATAAAGAAGGTATTACAGAAAAATATAGATAAGTTGAGAAAGAAATTTTATTATTATTTTTATAGAAATAAAAATCTTTCTATTTGTATTTTTGAAATTTTTGAATAGATATATTTCATTTTCTAAAGTAATCATTAAAGCATTTAAGAAACTTCCTTTATAAGCATAATAAAATAAAGGTTCAATAGCTCTAATAACTATAATTTTATTTAAGTACATCTTTTAAGATTCTATCTCTGCTTCTATATCAAAATTTCTTTGACACGGAATATTTAACGATCTCTAATATCATTTTGAAAATACAAATAAACTTCATCTTATTTTTGAAGTTTATTGAGCAAGTATAAAATCTTTATATTGTTTAGCAGTGTTATAACTAATTGCAGCTGTTTTAGCAACACTATAAACTGTAATATCTCTATCTTCAAATCTTAACATATTAACAGCATTTGTTATTGCATTTCTACTTTTTCTTCTTTTTGCTATATTTGCTTTATTTGTTGCTTTAATTTTCTTTGGTGTACACGATAAAATCGACTTCTTAAATTCTTCATTAAATCTATTATATAACGACATGTCATTTTGAACTAAAATTTTTTGTATTTCATTAAATTCTTCGTTTGATATTGTTATTCTCATATGTTTCCTGTTTATTTTTTTGGGTTGGAATTATACAAAAATAAGCTTAAAATTATCTCAATATGTTATAACAATTTGAAACTTTTATAATGAAATTACAAATTTTTATACCCTTTTAGATATACTTCCGCCATGCAAAATATATTAAAAAAACTAGACTTAATCGACTACATAGATGCATTCTCAAAACTTATGGCTAGAGAAAAATCTATTATCTTAGAAGGTGATATAAACCTTCATTTTAAACTAATAAATGAATTATCAAAATTTGATATTAAAGCACCAAATAAAATTGAAAATTTGGATACACCATTGATGCATATTCAAAAGCAGGGTATTTTAAAAATTGATGATATTTTTGAATTTATTAAGATAATTAATTATTTTAGATATTTAAAAAGATTTAACTTTGATGGAAAGCTTGCTGAATGGATTGATAAGATTGTTATTCCAAATGATATTATAAAAATTTCAGATTATTTTGATGATAGAGCAAATCTAAAAGATGGAATAAACGAAGACTTTGACAACATAAAACATGCCATTTCAAAAAACAAAGAAGCAATAAAACAAAGTCTTTATAAAACTATAAACTCTTCAAAAATAAGAACATATTTAGTTGATTCACAAGTTCATTACATAAATGGTGAAGAGTCTTTACTTGTACGAGGTGGATTTAACCATGTATTAAATGGTTCTGTAATTGACCGTTCTAACTCTGGATTTTTTTATGTGATTCCTCATAGTATTTCTGAACTTAAGCAAAAACAGAGTGATTTAAAAAATAGACAAGAAGAGATTTTATATAAAATTTGTAAAGAGATTTCATCATTATTTGAAAAGAATCTTCTATTCTTGAAGTTTATAAATAAAGAGTTTGATAAGTTTGACCATTATCAAGCAAGATTATTTTTTGCAAAAGCAGGGGATAAAAATTTTATTCTTCCTTCAAAAAGTGGTGTTAATAAACTTATTGATTTTTGCCATCCAGCTTTACATAATCCAAAACCAATATCTATTGACTTTACAAAATCAGTTGTAATGATAACAGGAGTAAATGCAGGAGGAAAAACAATGATGTTAAAATCAATTTTATCAGCTGTTTTTCTTTCAAAATATTTACTTCCATATAAAGCCCACCATGATACGGTTGTTAGTAATTTCAAATCAATAAATGCTGTTTTAGATGACCCCCAAAGTGTAAAAAATGATATTTCTACATTTGCTGGACGTATGGTTGAGTTCTCAAAACTTTTTGCTTCTAAAAATGCAATAGTTGGAGTTGATGAAATTGAACTTGGAACTGATTCAGATGAAGCTGCAAGTTTATTTAAAGTAATAATCGAAGATTTAATCCAAAGAGATATAAAAGTAATTATTACAACTCACCATAAAAGATTAGCAGCACTTATGGCCTCAAATGATGATGTTGAGCTAATAGCTGCAATTTATGATGAAGAGAATCAAAGACCAACTTATGAGTTCTTACAAGGAACAATTGGTCGTTCTTATGCCTTTGAAACAGCTTCTAGATATGGAATTCCCCATAGTGTTGTTAAAAGAGCAAAAGAGGTTTATGGAGATGATAAAGATAAGTTAAATGAGTTGATTGAAAGAAGTAGTTCCCTAGAGAGAGAATATAGACAAAAAATTGCAAAACTAGATGAAGAAATAACTAATATGCAAAGAATTTCAGGAAATTTAAAAGACCAAAAAGAGAAATTAGATGAGCATATCTATTCTGAAAAATCAAAACTACATAAAGAGTATAGTAATGCAAGAGATGAAGCAAAAAAAGCAATAAAAGCTAAACTTGTTGGGGAATCACATCAACATCTAAACATCGCTCATAAAATTGCAACTGAAATCAAAACTGAAAAAGTTCAAGAAGTAGTTGAGTTCAAAGCAGGAGATAGAGTTAAATATAGAAATACAAAAGGAACAATTGTTTCAATAAAAGGTGCAAAAGCTTTTATAGAAAACGATATGGGAATGAAAGTTCAAGTTCTTCTTGCAGATTTAAGTAGAAGTGGAAATCCACCTCCAAAAATTCCTACTAAAAAAGCAACTATAACTATAGAAAAACCAGAAACTGGAAGTATAAAATTAGATTTACACGGACAAAGAGCTGAAGAAGCCCTAGAAAATCTTGATAAGTTTTTATCTGATGCTTTACTTGCAGGTTTTGAAGAGGTTTTAGTTTATCATGGAATTGGAACTGGAAAATTAGCATTTGCAGTTAAAGAGTACTTAAAAAAACATCCAAAAGTTAGAGGTTTTGAAGATGCTCATCCAAGTAGTGGTGGTTTTGGAGCTAAAGTTATAAAACTTTAGCTCTTAGCTTAATAAATATAAGTCTTTAATGATTTAACAAACTCTTCCATTGTTTTATTAGCAGTTTCATTTGGTGCTTCTAAAAAATTTACAACAAATGAATCTTCTGTTTCACAAACGCCAATACTTCTTGGACGAACTGCCATTACTTCAGGAGTTGGTAACTCTTTCCCAAAACAAAATACTATATTTTTTGCAGCTTTAATATTTGGATTAATTATTCCATCTTCTAAACTAGATGTATGTTTATATTGATCAAAAATTGCAATAAATGCAATAACTGGATGGGCATCAATTTTAACTTGTAGAGCTGCTATTATTTCATCTACACTTTTGTACTTTAATTCATTTTTCTTATATGTTATCTCAAATATATGATACTTATCTTTAAAAATTTTTTGTTCCATTTTTGTTCCTTTATTTAATTTTTGAGTGATATAAATGAATTAATAACACAATTCATTCTTTCTTCTACATCATTAGCATCAATATTCATATAATCAGTTTGTATTTTATACACAAGTTTATCTTCATACTTAAATTCAAATACTAAATAACCAGCATATAGTTTTGCTTTATCATTTTTTTTACCACTATCTTCTTTGTCATTTTCATAAATATAGTAGTCAATCAAAACTTTTTTATTTGTTGATAAGTCTTTATCTATATATTTTTGAATAACTTTTTTTAGAATTTCATCACTTTGTTCTTTGCTTAGAATTTCTACTAAATGACTTTTCATAAATTTTGAAAATTTTATTTCTGAAATGATTTCATAGTTATTAGATTCTAAAGATTTTATAGCATCTTTTATATTATTTTTAATAAATATTTTTTCATAGGTAGTTGTATGCGACTGGCATTCTAATCTTTTTATTTTTGAACTTTTTGTAATTTCTTTAAATATTGAATAAGAAATTACACTTAATAAAACTATTAATATAACAGGAAATATTTTATTCATTAATATCCTAAAATTTCATTTTTAGGATATTAACACATAAAAAATTATAAGTCAATATTATCTTTTAATTATAAGTAAAAATAATATTTATTTAATTTTTGAAATATCCAAATTTATTGAAGAATTATTATTTTCAATATTATTTTCTATGATGATTTGCTTAGAATTTATACCTTTTCCTTTCACTAAATATTTATTTATATTTGATACTCTTGTTTTTGCAATTTTTTCTAATTCAGATATTTTTACATTTTCTTTTGAAATTAACGCTTCAATTTCCTCTTCTTTTAAATTTCTATCATCTTGTTTTTTAGCAAGATATTTCTCTTTTTTCAAAGCATATATTTCATCATTATTGTTGTATGAAGGTATTAGTTTTATAGCTATTTCACTTTTTGATTTTAGAATCTGAGCAATTTTATCTAAAGTCTCTTTTTGAATAGGTCCAATTTCTTTTTCTAATGGAGCAAATCGTACAGTTTTTATCTCATCAGGACTAAAGTTAAATAATGCCCCAAGAAGTGAAAATGGTGCAGTTACAGCCTTTGTCATTAGATTTACAAAGGCTCTCCAAAGAATAGAACCAATTGCAAATTGTGGGTCATCTACATTTCCAGAAACTGGAAGATTTATATCAATTACACCATTTGAATCTTTTAGTAACGTAATAGCAATATCTAAAGGCAAAGAGATAGCATCTGGACTTTCTACTTTGTTTCCAAGTTCTAATTTTGTGATAACTATATTATTTTTTGCTTCAAGATTTGATTTTTCAATATTGTATTTTAAATCTAAATCTAGTTTTCCATCTTTTATTTCTCTTCCTACAAACTTACCAGAATAAGGAGTGAAGTTTTTTATAGCAATGTTATTAAAAATCAGATTTATATCTGTTAATATTTTTATATTATTTGGATGAACTAATCCTGTGATTTTAGCAACTCCATACTCATCAACTACACCTTTTACTTCAAGATTTGAAGTGCTTGATCTTCTATTTTTAAACTCAGAAATTTTCCCATTTAGTTTTGTTACAGTTGTTTTAAAAGGAAGTGGTAAATTTTTATCTTCAAAAGTAAATATGGCATTTGTAATATTCATAGGGCCAATTTCAATTTTTGTTTTTGAAGATTTATTTGTATCTTCTTTTTTATTAGTAACTTCAGTTTTTGTCGTATTTTGTGGTTTTTCTACACTTTTTGTTGTTTCTTTTTGTGAATCTTTTTTGGCCAAAATTACTGAGATATTTGGTTTATCAAGATTTGTATTTTCAATTTTAAAACCTTTTTTAGAATTTGATAGTTTTTTTATCTCTAAGTCTAAGTTTTTTGCTTCTATTTTTGTTTTATCACTTGTATTTAAAAAATTAAGATTAGCCTGTATTAGTCTAATCGAATTTATTGATAAATCATCCTTGTTATTAAGTAGATTATTAACTTGAAGTTGAATATCTTTTGCATTTAATTCTATATTATTTGTTTTATCACTCATTTTTATTGATGGTTTATCAAGTTTAATTGCTTTTATAGAAATAGTTTCATTATCAAGTAAAAAAGCGTTTACATTAACATTTATATTTGAACCATCAATTTGCATTTTTGATGTATTATCATCAAAAACTAAAGTTGAACTTTTTAAACTCATATTATCAATAGAAGTTTTGTTATTTACAATTTTTAGTTTATTTACTAAAAGATTTAGTTTATTTGAGTCCAAATCAAAATTTGATTTTTTATCATTCAAGTTAAGTTTTTCTTTTGTTATTTCAATTTTATTTATATCTAAAATAGAATCTTTAAAAGCTAAGTTATCCAAATTTATATTTGTATTTTTAGTTGAAATAAACATATTGTTTTTATTGTCACCATATGAAAAAGTTGGAGTTTTTAAAAGTAGATTATTCAAGTTTACATCTGAATCAACTATTTTTAGAGTATCTAAGCTTATATTAAAATCTTTACTTTTTACCGTGTTATTATTTACTTTATCTAAAAAGCTAAAATCACTATTATTTACCTTTATATTCGAAAAATTAACATTCCAAGGTTTTGATACCTCTTGAGTTTTAGTTGTTGGTTCTTCTTGTTTTTTTACTTCATCTGTATTTTTTGTCTCTTTGATAAGATTTGCGAAATTTATTCCATTTTTATCTGAAATCATAGTTGCTTTTAGTGAATTAAAATCAATATCATCAAGGTTTATATCTTGTTTTTGTAAGTCAAAAGTAAACTTTTTAATATCAAGTTTTTCAAGATTTGCTATTGAAGTTTTGCTTTGGTTTAAATTTATTTTATTAAGTTCAAGTTTTTCACTTCTTAGTTGTAATTCTAAATTTTCTGTAGAATCTATATTATAATTTAGTATTAAATTTAAATTTGCTTCTTCATTTAAATCAAAATTAAAAAAATCTTTTTTATAAGTTAGCAACTCTTTTAATCTCAAATCATCAATAGTGATTTTTCCATAAGCTTTAAATGGCACTAGATTAAAAGCACCAACTATTGAAATATTTGTATGTTCGTTTAATTTAAGTTCTAAATCATTTGATGAAAGAATATTTTTATAAGTTCCCAAGTCATATAAAGTGTAATTTATATTTTCTAAATTTAAAGAGTAAGGAACTTCATCTTGATTTGTATATTTAATATTTGCATTTTCGAGTACAAGTTTTGAAACTAAAAATTCAATATTTGAAGTACTACTTGATTCTTCTTTTTTATCTTCAACTGGTGAAGGTTTTACAAGTTTTGCTAAATTTATACTTCCGTCTTTTTCTTCAATAATATTTACAAAAGCATCTTTTAAAAGAATATCTTTGAAACTAATATTTAAATTATCTATTGATTTTAAAAATGCAAAATTTATAGAAAATTCTTTAAAAGATAAAGTTGTTATTTCATTTGAATCTGATAGTTTAAAATCATGAACTACTACTTTGAAAGTAAAAGGATTGAATTCTACTCTTCCTATATCTGTTTTTTGAGTTAAATTTTCATCTAAGTTTTTGATTAATTGGTCTTTTAAAATAACTGGAACAAGTTTAAATCCTATTGTAATATAAATAGCAAGAGCGAAACAAAGCCAATAAAATGATTTTTCTAGTTTTCCCATATGAGACCTTTTGTGATTAAATAATAAAAATAAATTCTTTTTAAATCTGTTTTATTATAACAAAATAAAGTTAAGTTAGCTAAAATCTGCCCCAACTAAAAGGATATATAAATGACTATTATAGAATTATTTCAAAAATTATTAAGATTCAAATCACTAACTCCAAATGATGATGGAGCATTCGATTTTATAGAAGAGTATTTAGGCGATACTTGGACTTGTATAAAAGTAGATATGGAAGGCGTAAAAAATAGATTTTATTATAAAAAATTCAATGAAAATTCTCAACATCTATGTTTTGCAGGACACATCGATGTAGTTCCAGTTGGTGAAGGTTGGACTATTGACCCATTTGCAGCAGATGTTGTTGATGGAGTAATAACAGCACGTGGTGCCCAAGATATGAAAAGTGGCGATGCAGCATTTTTATATGCTTGTAAACACGCACAAAACTTCGATGGAACATTGTCAATTCTAATGACAAGTGATGAAGAAGGTGAGGGAACTTACGGAACAATCAAAATGCTTGAACACCTAAAAGAGATAGATATGATTCCAAACTACGCAGTTGTAGCAGAACCAACTTGTGAAGAGGTATTTGGAGATGCCATAAAAGTAGGACGACGTGGAAGTATAAATGGATATTTAACAATCCAAGGAAAACAAGGACACGCAGCATATCCAGAAAAAGGAATAAATCCAGTTCACCAAATAGCTCCAATCTTAGAAAAAATTGCTGGCTTTGACCTAGACAATGGAGATGAATATTTCGCCCCAAGTAAACTGGTAATTACAGATATAAGAGCAGGAATGCAAGTAACAAATGTAACACCAAATAAACTAGATTTGATGTTCAACGTGCGAAATTCAACAAACACAAAAAAAGAAGATGTAGAAGCCTACATAGAAAAAATCTTCGGACACCTAAACTATAGTTTAAGAACAACACAAGGCTCATATCCATTTGTAACTAATAAAGAATCAAAAGTAGTACGTGCAATGGAAACTTCAATCAAAGAAGTTCTAGGAGTTACTACAAAACACTCAACTGCTGGGGGAACAAGTGACGCTAGATATTTTGGAGCATTTGGAATAGAGGCTATTGAGTTTGGTGTTATAAATGATACTATTCATAGTATTGGAGAAAGAACTACAGTTAAAGAGGTTGAGGGATTATGTGCTGTATTTGAGGATTTGATTAAAAAATTCTAATTAAAAGTTATATATAAAAGAAAAGGAATTAAATGTTTATAATAAATTTAACATACAAAGTATCTTTAGATGAAGTTGATAAATATTTACAACAACATGTAGAGTATTTAAAAGTTCAATACGACAAGAAAAACTTTATCGCTTCAGGAAGAAAAAATCCTAGAGATGGTGGTGTAATATTATCTAAATTAGATTCAAAAGATAAGTTACAAAAAGTATTAGAAAAAGACCCATTTTATATAGAAAATTTAGCAAATTATGAAATCATAGAATTCTTTCCTACAATGATAGCAAAAGAATTTGAAAATTTAAAAGAAGAGATTTGAAAATTCAAAACAATATGAAAGAAAAAGCTTTGGATTTTCGAAAGCTTTTTTTCAAATTATAATCTTTTTTATTAACACACTTTTTTCTAGCTATAATAAATAAAAAAATTATAGGTTATCTTATGTCAAATCAACATATATCACAATTTTTAGATTATTATTGTGGTGAAAAACTGCTAAATCCACAATATGCAGTTTTACTAAAGGGTAAATGGGGAAGTGGAAAAACTCATTTTATAAATGAATATAAAGAACAATTAAAGATAAATAATCAAAAATGTATTTATGTAAGTTTGTATGGTGTTACCTCTTATGATGAAATTGAAACAAAATTTTTAGAAGCTATTCATCCAACACTTTATCATAAGAACACAATTTTTATTGGAAAAATAGTTAAACAACTTTTAAAAGGTACATTAAAAATAGATTTGGATGGTGATAAACAAGAAAATGGTGAGATGGAAGTCAAAATTCCAGATTTTAGGCCTCAAGATTTGTTAAATACAAAAGGGTATATTTTAATTTTTGATGATTTAGAAAGATGTTCTATAAATATTATTAATTTATTGGGATATATTAATTTTTTTGTTGAGCATCAATCTTATAAAGTAATATTAATTGCAAATGAAGAAGAATTTAAGAAAAATAAAAAATATACTAAAATAAAAGAAAAGATTATAGGAAAAACTTTTGAGTTTAGAACAAATCCTGTGATAGCTTATGATAATTTTTTAAAAGAATTAAAAAATATAAATAAAGTTAAAGAGAATATTTTAGAAAGAGAAAAATTAAATATATTAGAACTTTTTGAAAAATCAGAGTCTAAAAATCTAAGAGTATTAAGACAAACTTTACTCGATTTTGAACGATTTTATGATGAATTTTTAATAACACATTTAGAAAAAGAACAGTTAATAAAAGATATTTTACATTGGTTTTTTCTATTTTCTTTTGAAATTAGACAAGGAAATAATGACATTTTAGACTTACCTAAACTTCTAGAAGATTATTATTTTATAATTAATGAAAATAAAGATAAATCTGAAAAGATGCGATATAAATATTTTTATAATAAATACAAGTTTATAAATAATTACTGGGATGTAGTTATTTCTTTTGATATTTGGAAAGAGATATTACTAAATTCATATATTAAAAAAGAAGAAATAAATTCTGCATTAGAAAATAGTAAATATTATGCAACTAAAAACATTAATTCTTGGAAATTACTATATAGTTATTATGATTTAGATGATGAGATTTTTAAAAAATTAATAGATGAAGTTTATTTCAAAATTTATAACTTAGAATATAAAATATTTAAAGAAGTAAAAATGATTTCATCAATATTATTAGCATTAAAAGAAAAAAAATTGATAGATAAAATAGATTTTTGTTTAGAATATGAAATTGAAAAACAAATTGATTTTTTATTTGATAATGATTTAATAGATGATGAAATAATTTTACCAACTGATATGTCTTTATATTATCAAAATGCTGATTACTATGAAAATTATGAATTTATGAAATCATGTAAAATGAATGAAATTAATAAATATATTGATGAAAAATTAAAAATTAAATTAGAAAAAAAATTAAAAGAGGATTCAAAATTAATTATTAATGCAATTTCTGAAAATAATATAAATAAACTATATCCAATATTAGTTCAATCTAACAATAACTTTGTTCCATATTATGACAAGCCAATATTAAAATATATTGATATAGATGTTTTAGTTGCCTGTTTAAAAAATTCTAATAATGAAACAATAAGAAGATTTTCATATTTATTAGAAAAAAGATATGATTATGCAATTAGTGAGCTAATTCCTGAAGAAATTTTTTTAATAAAATTAAAAGAAAAATTAGAAATTATTAAAAATGAGAGAGTCGGAAAATTAAGTGGTTATTATTTTGATATTTTTTGTAATACATTAGATAAATGTATTCAAAAAGTTGGAAGAAATAAGAAAATAACTGAATAGTAATTTCTAAAATAAATATAAATTATATTTTACAAAAATGATAAAGTTACTTTACATTTTCCCAAAATATTTCATAAATGATAAGTAACTTTATCATTTTAGACAACATAAAAGAAAAGTGGACAAGTAACTTTTACTTACAAATCTAAACAAGAAAATAAACAAGGAATTTTAAATGAAAATATCAAAATTGTATTCAAACAATGATAATTTTAAAACCATAGAATTTGATAACGGTATAAACTTTATTCTATCAGATACAAATGGTGTAGGGAAAAGTAGTCTATTTAAACTAATAGATTTTTGTTTGTTAGGTGATAAACATTTTCTTGGGAACGAGCATTTTAAAGATTATATTTTTTATATAGAACTTCAAATTGCTGCTAATAGATATATAACGATTAAAAGACCTGTAACTAACGGTAAAAATATCGAATTAAAAATCACAAAAGAAAAATCCCTGCTTTTAGATGAAAAAGATTTTAATATAAAAGGTAGTTTAGGTATTGCTAAATCTTTTTTTGAAAATAAAGTTAATTATTCTATAAATAAATTTAGAACATATATAACATATTTTTTAAGAGATGAATCCAATCAAAATGATGTATTTATATTAAATAAACACACAACTCTTCATGAAATAGAATACAAAACTGTTGTATCAAATCTTGTAGGTATTGATGGGCGAAAAATAAGAAGAAAATATGAACTTGATGAAATAATTAAAAAAGAAGGTATTGATACAACAACTTTAAAAAATGCACAAAGTGATTTAGAAAAAGTTATTGAAGAAAATAAAACATTAATTAGTAGCCGTTTTATAGATAGATTGAAATATAGTGTTGCAAAATATGGAAGAATAATATTAGGTAAAGAGGTGACTTTTTTAATTGATTTAAACAGTTCAAATGATATAGAGTTTAGTATAAATGTGAAAAATGATGAAAACTCTAATGACAATCTAAATGATGAGGCTACTATAAAAAAACTTTTATGTTTAATCTTTGCATCTGCATTAGCTGAAACATATGCACAAAAAAGACTTATCAAATTTGTTGCTTTTGATAGCCCTTTTGATGGAGATAAAAATAGTTATGAAGATGGTATTTATTCGGCAATTCATCAGTTAAACAAAATTGGAATTCAGACAATTATTACATCAAATGAAAATGCTATTCATAATCCTAAAATTTTATTAGAAATAAAAAATGAATATATGACTGATTATTTTAGTGATAAGGATAAATTAATGGGTGATTTTTAAAGCTATAACTTATAATTTTCTTTAAAAAGTCCACCTTTAAATTCTACATTTTCTTTTAAGTTTAGTTGAAACATAACATTAGGATTAGTGTTTATATCTTTTTTCTTTATATAATATTGACAATCAACATTTGTCATACTTACTAAATATTTAGTTCCGATATTAAAATCTGATAATCTTGAATTAGTAGTTAATAAATATTTGTTATCGGTTTTTTTTATTTGGTAGTCTTTAGTTATCTCGTCCAATTGCGTTTTAAAATCTATTATGTCTTTACCAGGAATTTGTGTATCGCCAGTTTTTTTTCTTCTAAATACTAGGCTAATATCAAAGTAATTTTCTATCTCTTTTATTGGAATGAAAAGTAAATCTTTTAAAGTTAATTTATTAAACTTATTTGAAGATATAATCCATTCAACATTTTTTTCGCTATAAATTGTTTTTACCCAATTAAATAATGTAACATCAGAAATATCAACATGAATAGATGCTGTATTTGTACCTTTAAATGATGAATAATTTGAATTTAAATATTTTATTATCTCATCTGTGTATTTATTTGATTCATTTTTACTTTTATCGCAAAATCTAAACTTGCCATCAACTGGTTCTAATACTATTTGTCCAGCTTGTGTTGGACCAAATTTAGCTTCAACAGTTGTTGTAAGTTGAATTCCTTTTCTTACTGTTATGTGAGATGTGGTTGCGTCAAATCCACCTTCCATTGTAAAGTCAGCATTAAAATAATTGTTTAAAAAATCTGTTGCTTCATCTTGAAATATTTCCCACTTTTGTAATGCCATAATCTTGCCTTTAGAATAAATTAAAGTATTATAGCGCATCATTAACATATAGAAAATTTTTAAATGTAGAATTAGTAGAGTCACACTTAGAAAACTAGAATGTGGAAAGTTTGGAAGTATTTTTGTTAAAACTTTGGATATTATATTCAAGGGTTTAGATAATTACGTTAAATATTATAATTAATAAAGGTAAATAACATAATGAACATAGAAAAACTAAAAGACATTGAAACTGAATTTTTTGAAGTATATCCCAAAGGTTTTGAAGACGAAAAGTTACTTCCAATGATAAAAAAGTTTAACCCTGAAAAGCTGGAATTTTATGCAAAAGATGCTTTTTTAAAACAGAACTTTTCAAATCCACATTTCATAACAGAAGCATATTTTAAAACTATTCAAAAATCAGTTATGGTATCTTTGTTTGACAAGGCAAAGCTTCGTGATATTATCAAAGCTTTGAGTTCTTATGAAAAAGATATGTTAAGTATTGAGCTTTATGAGTTATTATATGGAAATAAGAAAAATGGCTTTGAAGGGCTTGTTGAATTTTTGGCTCAGTTTGGCATGGCAAAGTGGACTTTGGTTACTTTAGTACCTTATTGTATAAATAGACAAAAAGAGTTTTTTATTAAACCAACAACAACAAAAAATATCATTAAATATTTGGAAATACCAAACTTGATATATAAATCAAAACCATCTTATGAGTTCTATAAAGAGTATTCAAAAGAATTAAATTTTATAAAGTTAAAAGTTAATAAATCACTAGGATTTGATAATGCTGCATTTACAGGATTTTTAAGAATGGGTATGGAAATTTGTAGTGAATAGGCTTTAAAAGGTAATCTAGTCTATAAAAACTAGACTCTTTTAAAGGTTTTAGATAAGTTTACTTTCGATAACATCACCATTTGAATTAATAGAAATATTAAGTTTCTTATCTTTTTGAGTATTTTCTTCATTTTTAAAAATAATAAGCCATTTTGAATCTAAATTATCTTTTTTAACTGAAACTATTGAAGCATTAATCCAACTTGTTTCTATTTCATGTTGTGCAACTTTTTTCAAAACTTCTTGAGATGCTATATGTTTTGCTTCTAATTGCTCAATTGTAATATCACTTGCTTTTAAATCATTCTTTCCCAATGTTGACAAAGAATAAAAAATTATAACTGATAATACAGGTATGATTTTTAGTAATTTATTTTTCATAAAAAACTTCTAAACATTACTATTTTTATTATCTGTAGTTGTCTCTTTTGCAACAGGAGATAAAGTTTCTTCATCCTCTTTTAATGCTTGTTTGAAATTCTTTATTCCATTTCCTAAGCCTTTTGCTAATTCAGGTATTTTTTTACCACCAAACATCAATAAAATAACTAAAACGATAATGCCTAATTCCATTCCACTTGGTACAGAAAACATGTTGGATATCCTTATAAAAATATTTTGAAATTGTATCTAATTTTTGGAAAAAAAATGTAAGAGTTTTGTAATTATTATTTTTTCATAAAATTATTATTTTTTATTTTTTTCTATAATAACCATATCAAAAGAACTATGCTGAACTACTAAAGCCTTTGTATCTGGAACAACTGAGAGATTATTTATACTTTTTATTTTTGTTTTATAAATATGAATATCATTTTCCAAAATTTTTATTTTTTGATTTAGTTGTAAAATAATATCAACACCAGCTAAATTTACACCCAGTTCTCTAGTAAGTGTTAACACATATTTTATATGGTCTATATCTTTTTGAGAATAGAGTCTTATTTTCCCATTCGTTCTAGAGGGCTTGATTAAGCCCTCTCTTTCATATTGTCTGAGTGTTTGTGGATGAATATTCAAAATCTCTGCAACAGCAGAAATAAGATATACAGGTTCAATATAGCTATTTGTTTCCATAACTGAACCTTTAATTAGAAGGAAGTTTTTCTTCTAAGATTTTTACTAAATCTTCGTCTAAATCTTCAAGTTTTGGTAAGACAATATTTGCTTTTAAATATAAATCTCCTCTAATTCCTAATTTTCTATTTAAAACTCCAAGTTCTTTTACTCTAAATCTTTGATTTTGTTTTGTATTTTGTGGAACTTTTAATGTGATGTCTTTATGAATTGTTTTAATTTCAATTTTTCCACCAAATAGGGCAGTTTTTAAAGGTAAATCAAAAGATTTAACTAAAGTATCACCAGTTCTTTCATAATCAGGACTTGTTGCAACATTAATTTTTAAAATTAAATCGCCTCTTTGTCCTTGATATGTTTTTCCTTTTCCTTTAGCTCTTATTTTTTGTCCATCTTCAATTCCTTCTGGAATTTTTACATCAAAGGAGTCATTATTTATGTTAATAAATTGTTTTCCACCAATAACTGCAATATCAAAAGGAATAGTTATTTGAGCATTTGTATCTAAGTCAGGTTCACTAAACCCTCCAAATCCACCTTGTGAGAAACCAGATCTTCCAAATCCACCTCCACCACCAAACATTTGTCTTAAAATTTCATCTAAATCAACATTTGAGCCTTGACCACGAGCAAAGTCATGAAAATTTTGTCCACCAAACATTGAGTCACCATGTTGGTCATATTGTTGTTTTTTTTCTGGGTTACTTAAAACCTCGTATGCTGCGTTAATTTCTTTGAATTTATCTTCAGCTTTTGGATCTTTATTTACATCTGGATGATATTTTCTAGCTAATTTTCTGTAGGCTTTTTTTATTTCATCTGCTGATGCATTTTCACTTATTTCAAGTGTTTCATATAAACTTTTTGCCATTTTTCAATCCTATTATTTGAATAAAATATTTTAATATTTAAAAATTTATTATATCACAAAGGTTGAGTCAATGTCAATCAAGTATTGTTTTTTAATGATATTTGGAAAAGCGCACCCTCACACTCTTGATTTTCGAAAACAAATTTTTGATTACTAACAGATATTTTACCTTTCATACTATCTTGAATTATTTTATGAGTCATATATAGTCCTAAACCTGTACCTTGGTATTTATGTTTTGTAGTGAAATAAGGTTCATATATTTTATTTATAATTTCTTTATCTATTCCACCTGCATTATCAAGTATTTCAATTAGTACACTATCTTCTAGTTGTTTTGTAGTGATTTTTATAAGTCGTAATTCATCTTGTTCTCTTTTTGATGCAATTGCATCACTTGCATTATGTAAGATATTAATTAATGCTTGACTAAATTCATTTGTAAAATTATAAATATAAATATCTTCATCTAAATCTAGCTCAATTCTAATACGATTTTCATTTAATATTGTCTCTATTAATGAAATATTATTATTAATATTTTGAGTTAAATTAAATAGTGATTTCTCTTTATCCTCTTTTAAAAAGTCTTTAAATACATCAATTGTATTTGATAAATGCTCTGTTGTTTCCGAAATTAATTTTAAAGCATCAACTAACATTTTATCTGTTAATAAACCTATCTCTTTTTTTAGTTTTGTACTTGATGATGTAATAGATATTATATTTAAAGGTTGTCTCCATTGGTGGGCAATATTTCCTATCATTTCACCCATTGCTGCCATTTTTGTTTGTTCTGCTAAGAGATTTTCTTTTCTTTTAATTTCACTTATATCAATTATTGTTAATACTTTAAAGTTTTGAGTTTTAATCGTTGTATTTTTTATATTTACAAGGGCTTTAAATGTTGTTTTATCTTCTCTTGTAATAGTAACTTCTACAGGTTTTGTATGAACTTTTTCAAGAATATTTTGGTTTAAATTTAAATCTTTAATATCTTTGTTTATAAGAGATTCTTTTGATTTATGATTACACAGTTCAATAGCTATTTGATTACAGTTAACAATTTTATTGTCTTTAAAAACAATAATTGCTTCCATTGTAGTATCAAATAAAAGTTTTAATTCTTCATTTTTTTCTTCAACTTCTTCTTTTACTTCTTTTAATTTATAATTTATTTCAGATAAAATAGTTGTATCATAAATATAAATAATAGCTAACTCTTTTTCAAGGTCATAAGGTGTAATTGTGACACTTTGCTGCATTTCATTAAAAACTTTATCTGCAACTTTTGATAGTTCAATATTTATTAAAAATTTACTACTTTGTGGAGTATAAAAAGTTGAAGAGTTTAATTTTAAAGCAGTTGTAACTTTTCTTATTAACTTTTTATCATCAATTTGAGGATAAAAATCTTTTAAATTTTTATTAATTATATTTTTTGCACTAATGCCTGTTCTAATCTCAAGCCATCTATTCCAAAATTTTACTTCTAAGTTTTTGTTGATAAGGATTATTCCATTATCAACTGTATTGCAAATTACGTCAAATTTATCTACATTTGCAATCAAAATTCATCCAATATTTTATTAAGTTTTTCTTTTATATATAAAATTGAGTTATCAGTTGTGAAAATAAAAAGTTCTGCATTTATATCTAAATCTTCAAATTTTAGGTGAGTAGAGATTATAATAACTTTTTCATATTCTGAAATAAATAGATTTTTAAGTTGATCTATTGAAGTAAGAGTTTTTATGGTTGGAGCTGAAAAAGAGACATTTGTATCAATATCTTCTGCTAATTGACTAATTGTTGATGATGATAAAATATTTGTTATTTCTAAGACAACATCAGCAATTTCTTCTTCATTTACTTCATCTTCTTCTAAACCAAATTTATAAGCAATATTTTTTGCAGATTGTTTGTCTATTACAAACATATTTTCACCACAAAGAATTCCATTTATTTGTTGTAAAGATACTAAATGAGGAACGTCTAAATTTAATTCTTTTGATAAATAAGATTTAAGTTCATCCGCATTTATTATTTGTATTTTTGGAATAGATAATTTTGCAAAAGCGTGAAGAATTTCACTAATTGCTGCTGTTGCACTTCCATAAGCCACATTCATTAATTCTTGTAAACAATCTTTTTCATCTTCATTTAATGTTATATCTGGTTTCATTAATTATCCAATTCGTTGATTCTTTTGAGTATTTGTTGCATCTTTTCTAAATCAATAGGTTTTTTTATAAAGTTAAATGCTCCTAATTGAGAAGCTTTTTCCATAGATAATTTTTGAATATCTGCCGAAACAATTATTACTTTTGCATTTTTATCAAATTTTTTTATTTTTTCTAGTGCTTCAAACCCATCCATAATAGGCATAGTTAAATCCATAAAAACTAATTTAGGTAGATGTTCTTTGTATGTATTTAAAGCTTCTTGACCATCTTGGGCTTCAAGTATTTCTACATTATCACCTATAACATCTCTTAATGTTTTAATAACCATTTTTCTTGCCATTTTTGAATCATCTGTAACTAAAATCTTCATAAATCTTCCCTATTATTCAATTGAACAAAGATTTTATCTAAAATCTAATAAAAATAACTTTTTTTTAATAGGGAATATACTAATATAATCTTTTAGTGAAAGGAAATTATTATTTATGTTTTCTAAAGATGAATGGACACAACAAGAGTTATTAAAAAATAAAAATGAGTTAGAAAAAAAAGGCATCAAAGTTATTTTGATAGACACAATTTTAAAACCTATTGAAAATGTTGAAACTATGCTATATAATCCACCTTTAATGCAGGAACTTCCAGAAAATACAGTTTTTGTATTTTATTGTGATACTGGAAAAACTACAAAAGAAAGATTAGAATATTATAAAAAGAAATTTCCTAAACATAAATGTATTAGTTTAAAAGGGGGACGTGGTTATTTCAGACCAAATCTTCAATTTTTTGAGAAATCGGATAATAATGAATAAAAAAGAGTTTGATTATGTAATTGTTGGAGCTGGAATTGCTGGCTGTTCATTGGCACATTTTTTATCAAAATATTCACAATCAGTTTTATTAATTGATAAAAATAAAGATGTAGCTTTTGGCGCAAGTGGAGCAGCAGGTGCTTTTTTATCTCCACTTTTGGGGAAAGCAAATAAATTTAAAGATTTAATAACTAAATCTTTAAACTTTTCAATGGCTTTTTATAAAGATAATTTTCAAAAAGAAATAATAAATTGCGGAACATGTAGAATTCCAAAAAATCAAGAAGATGAAGATAAATTTCAAACATATATTCCATATATGGATTTTGAGTATGAAAAATATGAACATGGATATTTTTTTCCAATAGGAACTACTGTAAAACCATATGAACTTTGTAGAAAATTATCAAATGAAACTGAAAAACTTTTTGATTATGAAGTGAAAATAATAGAAAAAGAAGAAGATTATTGGATTATAAATGATGATTTAAAAGTTAAAAATCTTTTTTTAACAACAGGAGCTGATGTTTCTTTAATAGAAGAAAAATATTTGGATATTAGAGCAGTTTGGGGTCAAAAAATAGATGTTTATACAACAACAAAAATAGATATAAATTATCATAAAGAGTGTTCATTATCTAAATCTTCAAAAGAAAATATTGTATCAATTGGAGCAACTCATAATAGATTTGATAATGATGAGATTGATAGTAGTTATAATTTAAAGTTAAAGAATATCAATGAAATGAAACATAATGAATATACTAATAATATTATTCAAAATGATATAAAAGAGCTTTTAGAAAAAGCAAATGATATAAAAACTTTAAATAATGTAAAAGTTTTGGATGTAAAAATAGGAGCAAGAGCTTCTAGTGTTGATTATTTTCCAATGATTGGAAAGCTGGTAAATTCAGCAAAGAGTTTTGAAAAATATCCTCATTTGAAAAATGGTTTTCAAATAAAAAATGAAAACTTAGAGTTAATAGATAATCTTTACATTTTAAATGGAGTAGGTGGAAGAGGTTTTGTTTTATCACCTTATTTAGCTTACAATTTAGTTGAAAGTATTTTTAATAATAAAGAATTAGAAGAAGAAATTACAAATTTTAGACTATTTAAAAGATGGGCTAAGAAACAAAAATAATAGAATTTTAGGAAAGAAATGATAAAGAATAGTTTTAAAATTGTGATATTAGGAATTATAGGATTTGCACTTTTAGTTTATTTAACAGCACCTAAAAATCCAAATAATATAGTTGTAAATGAAAACAAAAATATTTTAAATATAGATTATATTCCAAGATATTTTGAACTTGTGGGCAATAGTCCTTATGCGAAATTTGAAACACTTTTTCAAAAAGGTGTTGAGAAATATATAATAGTTTTAAATCATGATAGTTTGGCTTTATTTAAAGATTTATATAAATATACAAATAAAAATATAGTGTTAATTGCAAATATTTCAAATACTCCTTGGATTATAAAAGAACTAGCAGTTAATGAAAAACTTCAAGAGATGTATAAAGATTCAACAATTCCTTTAATAAATGATTCTAAAGGCTCTTTTGTCAATAGTTTGGCTCTAAAAGATAATACTCAAAATAAGTATTTTGTTTATAAATTAAATAGTGATGGATCTATTATTAAAGTAAATGAAGGTTTAGTTAAATTAAATATTTTACAAGATGGTATTTCTCAAGAAGAGTCTAAAAATAGTTTAGAACAATTAGTTAAGACTTTTTAATTTTTAAATGATTAGAACTCTTTTTTATATACTTTTTTCCCAATTGTTACTTGTTGGTGCAGATTTAAAAAACTACACAATAGCTGTTTGCACAACTTCTGATTTTGAAGGTGCAATGGAGTGTAAAAGAAAAATACTAAGAGATAATAATTTGGAAGTTTTTATTGTAAAAGATAAAGATAAGAAATTCAAAACATATTATGGTTCTTTTAAAAGTTATGATAAAGCCGAGAATACATTAACAAAAGCATCTTCTTTTATTAAAAATCAAAAATCTTTAGTAAAAGAACTTTCTTACGATTTAAAAAATATGAATAATAAAAATCCTTTATTTATTGATTTAAATTCACTTAATGAAAAATCAAAAAACACAAATGAAACTACCTTTGCAATGAAATACTTGGATGAGTTAAAAAGTATCAGTCTTCCTAAAATTAGTGAAAATAAGAATAAAAGAGTTACTGATAATATTCTAAAAAATGAACCAAGCCGTAATATTACTTTATATGATCAATTAATCATCGATGTTAATTCTTCAACTAATACAATGATTTTGAAAGGTAAGCTAAATAATAAAATCAGGAATCTACAAACGTATGTCGTTTCAACTGCTAAAAAAGATATAAGAAAACCAACAGGAGAGGGAAGTGTAACTGCAATAACACTAAATCCAATTTGGTATCCAACTCAAGATACAATAGAAAGTTTTAAGAAAAGAGGAATTGATTTACCTGCTGTTGTCTTTCCTGGAAATAAATACAATTATATGGGTGCTGCAAAGATAAGTCTTAGTCATATTGTAGATGGGAAAAATACTTTTAGAATACATGGAACTTTAAGTGAAAGTACAATTGGTTCAAATGAATCAAGTGGTTGTATTCGAATGAAAAATAATGAAGTAATTGAATTAGCATCATTATTAAATAAATTTAGAGATTCAAAAAATATTGATAATATAAAGGTTTATTTGAAATAATTATTCCTTTTATTTAAAAAGAGTTATAATATGCGCAATATTTTTTTGAAAAATAATTATATTTTTTAAAAAAAACTAATCAAAATCTGGGAGCATATATGCCTATTACACTTACTGATGATATCTTCAGGACAAATCTTATTGTAATTGCTATTTTAATAGCAGTAGTTCTTTTTACTTTTTCTAGGACAAAACGAATTGATTTATTTCCTATTCCTGTTACTCAAGAGTTAAAAGGTTTAGGAATCTTAACGGTTGTTTTTGCACACTTTGCTTACATGTTAGTGACAAATGCTGATTTTCTTTTCCCTCTTTCTATAATTGCAGGAGTTGGTGTAGATTTATTTTTATTTATGTCAGGATATGGTTTAACTGTTGGAATGTTAAAAAAACCACTTCCATTAATGGATTTTTATAAAAGAAGAGCTATTAAAATCTTTATTCCATTTTGGGTTGTAACAATTCTTATTTTTGCTGCAAATGCAATATTTTTAAATATTCATTATCCTGTACCTTATATGTTACAGTCTTTAATAGGTTGGTTCCCAACTGCTAGAGGTTTTGATGATGTTAACTCACCTTTTTGGTATATAACTTGGATGATGATGTTTTATATTCTTTTCCCAATTGTATTTAGTGTTAAAAAACCTTGGTTAAGTGCTTTAATTTTGGCTGTAATCGCAACTTTGATTGGTGTATATAATCCTTTAGAATTGGGAGATAATTGGCTTCATAGACTACATACGGTTGCATTTTCTTTAGGTATGGTTTTTGCTTGGATTTTATTTGAAACAAAAGATAAAGAGAATAAATTTGTTACAGCATTTAAAAAATTTAGAGATGAATCTACATTTATGTCTTATGTTGTAATACTTTTAATGCTTGTACTTGTTGTTTATATGTCTTTACATACAACAGCTAATCATTGGCCTTTATTAACTTCAATTTTAGGACAAGGGTATTTTGTTGATCAGCTTACTTCTATAGTTATAATGTTTGCATTTATTGTTATATTTATTCTTAAAAAGTTTGATAATAAATTTTTAGCAATTTATGGAATTTATTCATTTGAGGTATATTTAATTCACTGGCCATTAATATCTCGATATGATATTTATTTTGATATTTTACCTGCTTGGGCAGCAGTTACTGCTTGGATTATTACTTTTATAGTTGTTAGTTGGTTATTACAAAAAATTACTACACCACTTGGTGCATGGATAGATAATCGTTTAGCAAAATAATAAATCTTCTTTAAAATTTAAGTGTGGAAACTTTCCACACTTAAAAAATACATTATTTCTTTTCTTATAATTCATATTAATAATATATTTATATTTTTACTTAAAAAACACTTAAAAAAATATAAAAAAAATATAAAAATAGATTTTGATACAATTTGAAACAATTATTAAAAATAAAAAGTTACAAATGGATTAAATATTGACACTATGGTCTTTGCTATGTCAATATTCACAACTTTATTTTGCTTAATTTTTCTCTTAAGTATAGAGTTGATTTTATCTACAAAGTAAAATGTATTTTAAGATAACTAAACAGATATTTTTTTACTTATAACATATGAATAATAGTGAAATAAGTTTTTAAAATATAGTAAAATATTGAAAATTTTTTAGGAGAAAAAATGGATTTAATAGAAAGAATAAAACCTTTAGTAGAAGAAATCGCATTTAAACCAGTAACTAATGAAGAAGCATTATATACTTCAAATCTGATTGATAGTATGGGAACAGTTGACTTAGCAATGATGTTAGAGGAAGAATTCAATATAAAAATTGATACAAGAGATATTATTGAAAGTAATTTTGATAGTGTTGATAAATTAGTGAATTATATTAAAAGTAGAATTTAGTGAATAAACTTTTTACAAATATTTTATCTTTTATATCTGCATCTATAGTAGTTATATTAGTGATTTATTTCGGTAAAGATATTATTTTAAATTATTATGCGAAACCTTTACAAGATTCATTACAAAAAACAGTTAGTTTACAAAGCGATTTAGAAACTGGAAAAATCGTTGTATTTGGTTCCTCTGAATTGGTACTTTATCCAAATCAAAAATTTTTACCTCAAAATTTTTTTAATAATGATTTAAATTTGCCTTTAAGAGTTCAAGGAAATGAAGGGCAACAAGATTTTGTAATAATGGCACAACTTGCTGCTTGTGATAATGATATAGTAAGACAAAATGCTAGAGTTGTAGTTCTTTTATCTCCTAGTTGGTTCACAGGTAGTAATGATAATGGACTTATAATGCCAAAATTTTTGGAATACATGTATTCAGGAATGATGAATAAGCTTTATTTTCAAAGTGAAACAGATGATAAATATAGAAATTTAGTTAGTGATTATATTCAAAAAAATATATCTCTTATAAAAGATCCAAATTTTATATATAAATTTCCATTAGATATTTTAGAAAATGATTATTTAGATAATGTAATTAAAAAAAATTTAATTGAAGCTTTTGATAGTAAAGATATTAATCCACAAATTGTAACTTATATTAATCCAAAACTTGATTATGATAGTTTAAAGATTGAGGCTAATAGTGTTGCTCTTTCAACTTCAAATAATATTTATGGAATTAATAATGAATATTATACAAAATATATTGAACCTCAAATACGAAAAAGAAACTTCCCTTTCTCAATTGTTGTTCCACCAGAATTAGATAAAAACCAAGAATATCAAGATCTTTTGACATTACTTGATTTTTTTAAAAGTTATAAGATTAAACCTCTTTTTATAATGCAAAACTTAAATCCTTATGTTTTTGAAAAAAATAGAGATGAAGCAAATGAACTTATGTTGAATATAAAATCAAAAGTTTTAGAACATGGATTTGAATATTTAGATATGTGGTCATATAAAAAAGAAGACTATCAAATAGGTAGTATGACAGATATTGTTCATATGGGTGAGTTAGGTTGGATTACAGTTGATAAAAAAATTATTGATTATTTTATGACAAAAAAAGGAAATTAAATGAAATATTTTTTTAGAAATTTCTTTATATATTTGTTATTAATTATTGGATTTTCTTTTTTTATTATTGATAAAAATATTGAAGATTTAAGTGGACAAGATCCTGAATCAACTGTTGAATTTGTTTATGAGGCCTTTTAATGGAGAATATTTTACCTTTTTCGGGAATTGTCTTTTTTATTATGTTTTTTGTTTTTGTGATATTTTTATATTTATTTAAAAATATTCTAAATAAATTTATTTCTTATAGTATGGTTTTATTTATTGCAGTTATATTGTATATAATTTTTTGTATACCTCATGCAGATAAAATCTTATTTTTTCTTTTATATGTTTATGTTATTTATTGGATATTTGTATCAAATAAGTATCAAGAAACAATATTTCCAATGATTCTTGTTGCAATACCAATGATAATACATAAGATTGATGTAGATCCTTTGTTTAAAATTCTGGGTATTTCATACATAACATTTAGAACTATTCAAGCAATAGTAGATAGTCACAATTATGGAAAATTATCTTTTGTTGAGTTTACTTCATTTTTATTATTTCCAACAACACTCTTAGCAGGTCCAATTGATAGATCATATAGATTTCAAGAAGATTTACAAAAAGGTTATGAAAACTTAACTTTAAGTAATATTGGAAAAGGTTGGGATATTTTAATAGTTGGGATTTTATTTAAGTTTATTTTTGCTGGTTTAGTTGATAACTTTTGGCTTTCAAATATTGATGAAAAAAGTACTAATTTGCTTGATATGATAAATTGTGCATACTCTTATACTGTATATTTATTTTTTGATTTTGCTGGTTATAGTGCCATGGCTGTTGGTTTAAGTATTATGATTGGAATTAATATTCCTATGAACTTTAATCATCCATATTTAGCTCCGAATCCACAAGATTTTTGGAGAAGATTTCATATTACTTTAGGTTCTTGGTTAACAGATTATTTCTTTAAACCTTTATATAAATATTTACATAATTTTAATGTTTTAAAAGGAAGAAGATTATTAATTCAAAATCTTGCAATTATAGCCACATTTTTACTTATGGGAATGTGGAATGGTTTTACTTGGTATTTTATTTTTAGTGGTTTTTTATTTGGGCTTTACTCTGCAATTCATAACATATATGTAGTTTATGTAAAAAAAGGTGGATTTGATTATTTTACGGTTTTCCCAGATATTATAGCTTTAAATTTAAAACGATTTTTAATGATAAATGGTGCAGTTTTCGCACTTTACTTTTTTAGTGGGAGAGTTCCTATATGAGATTTGATTTACAATTATTAGATTTTGTTGATTGTGACAAAAATTTTGAAAAATTAGCAATATGTGCTAGTGATAAAGATTTAACTTGGCTTGAATTTAAAAGTGAAGTTGAAAAACTAAAAATTGAAATTTTAAACTATAATCTACCAAAAGGTCATCCAGTTGTTATTTATGGACATAAAGAAGCTAAGTTTATAGTAACAATGACTGCTTGTATGAGTTTAGGTTTACCATATATTCCAGTTGATACTATTTATCCAAAAGAGAGACTTCTAAAAATTGTAAATATTGTAAGTTCTGCACTTATAATAAATACTATTGATGATACTTTAGATTTTAATAAAGATAATTTAAATACTTCATATAATCTAAATGACCCAATTATATATATTATATTTACATCAGGAAGCACTGGTGAGCCAAAAGGTGTTCAAATAACACAAAATTCAATATTAGATTTTAATGAGTGGTTAGAGTCTGATTTTAAATTTTCAAAAGATAGTGTATTTATGAATCAAGCACCTTTTAGTTTTGATTTATCAGTATATGAACTTGTTGGATTTTTATCATTTGGTGGAACTATTATTTTAAATAGTAGAGAACTACTTGAAAATCATATTGAGTATTTTGAGCGATTAAAAAAATATAGTTGTAATACTTGGGTATCAACGCCTTCGTTTATTAGTAAATATTTACTTTCATCTGAATTTGTAGCTAATGAAATAAAAAGTTTACAAACTTTCCTGTTTTGTGGAGAAGTATTGCCTGCTATGACTGCAAAAAGAATTTTGAATAGTTTTCCAAACTCAAAAGTTCTTAACACTTATGGGCCAACAGAAGCTACTGTAGCTACTACTTTAGTAGATATTACACCTGCAATAATTGAGAAGTATTCAAAAAGTTTACCAGTTGGGTATGTAAAAGAAAATACAGTAATAAATTTATTAGATATTGATAGTGAAAATGTTGGAGAAATAGAAATAGTTGGTGATAATGTTTCTATTGGGTATTTTAAAAATGAAGAGTTAAATACTCAAAAATTTGAAGCAAAATATGAAAAAAGAAGTTTTAGAACTGGAGATTTTGGATATTTTGAAGATAATATGCTTTTCTTTGCAAATAGAAAAGATGAACTAATTAAACTTCATGGTTTTAGAATAGAAATAGGGGAGATTGATAAAGAGTTCACAAATAATAAAAAGATAAATGAATCAATCACAATTCCTTTAAAAAGAGGAACAGAAGTAGTAAAACTAATTACTTTTATTATCACAAATACTCAAATCGAAATAGATGAGCTAAAAAAAGAGATTTCAGAAGTATTACCATATTACATGATTCCCTCAGACATAGTAGTTCTAGATAAATTCCCATATAATACAAATCATAAAATTGATAAAACTCAATTGATTAATATTTATAGAGGTGTTTAAAAGTAATAGAACATTTTTTACAAAAAAAAGAGTTGACTTTGAAGTTAATTATTTTTTATAATAACCTACTAAAAATATTATAATAAATACAGTAATATATAATAGACTTTCAAAAAAAGTAATTTCTTCAAAGAATTTATAAACCACAGGTATAAAAAATATAGATATTAACTTTTGTAAAAATAATATTGATTTTGCATTTGATATTAATCTCATTAAATTACTGCTAACTATATATGTATAATAGAGATATAAGCCACTCAGGAAGATAGTAAAACATGTTTAGTTTAAATAGGTGGTACCGCTAGTCGGACTCGAACCGACATACCCAAAGGGCGAGGGATTTTGAATCCCTTGTGTCTACCATTTCACCATAGCGGCATTATAAAAATAAAAAAAGGAATTCATTATTAATGAATTCCTTTAAATAAGACGAGATTATTTAGCTGCTACAGCTTCTTTTAAAGCTTTACCAACTTTAAATTTCGCAACAGTTGTAGCGGCAACATTAACAGTTTTGTCAGTTCCTGGAACTTTTGCTGTTCTTGCAGCTCTTGCTGCAGTTGTAAATGTTCCAAATCCAATAAAGCTTACAGATTCATTTTTTACTAATGATTCTGTAATCGTATCTAATACAGCATCAACTGCACCTTTTGCATCTTTTTTAGATAAACCAGCTTTTGCAGCTACTGCGTCAATAAATTCTGCTTTGTTCATGGATGAACTCCTTGTATAAAATTAAATTGGGAAAACTTTATAGTATTTAAGCTTTGAAATAGCTAAAACAAGGGGATTTCTTTAATATTTCAGTTGAAAAATAATCATAATTGATATTTTTTCATTCAAAAGAGGTTTTTATGCTCAAAAGTCGACAAGAATTTTCTAGAATAGCCATTTTTTTTACAAGGGAACTTACATCTCTATCATAGACATAAGTGCCAATTCCTTTTATTATCATTAGATTATTTTTAGACTCTTTTAAGTATTTTGTGATTTCTAAAGCATTTCTTTTATACCAAGTTGAAAAATCACCTGGATCGTATATTAATATTTCTCCAAAAGTTGTTTTTCCAAAAAAATCTTCAAAAACTATTTTATCGTGTTCAAAAGTATATGCTGTAGTGTAAATTGGCATCCCAAAAGCTATATATTTGGCTTCATGGATATTTGCATATATTGTGGCGTGAATATGAGACTCTATACTTGCAATATTCCATCTGTAATCTTGCTTATTTATATTTAAAGTACAAAGTGATTTTTCATCCATTTTATCAAAAATTGCATCACCTGTATTTATTGTAAAATTGTATTGATCTAACTTTGCAGAGATTGCACCATGATAAATACCAAAAAAGTTTTTACTAAACATTGTTAGGGATAAATCTGAAAGTAACTTTACGACATCTTTATCAATCATTTTAAAAGCCTTGAATATATTTTTAGATATTATACTGCAATTTAAATAAGGACCGTTTTAATGAATATTCCACACATACCTGTTTTATATAATGAAACATTAGAAGCTTTCATAAATATAGATACTGGTTATATAATAGATTGCACAACTGGATTTGCAGGTCATAGTAGTGGATTATTAAGTTCAAACCAAAATGTAAAATTAATTTGTAATGATCAAGATGATGAAGCTTTAGAATTTAGTAAAAATAGATTAGCTCCTTTTGAAAATAGGGTGATTTTTAATAAAGGAAATTTTGAACATGTTATTGATACTTTTAAAGATTATGAAATAAGAGGTGTTTTAGCTGATATTGGAGTTTCTTCTTTGCAACTTGATAAACTTGAGCGAGGTTTTGGGTTTGATAGTCTTACTTTAGATATGAGAATGAATCAAAATCAAGCTTTAGATGCGGCAACTGTAGTAAATACATATTCTACAAGTGAACTTGAAAGAGTTTTCAAAGAGTGTGGAGAAGTGAGAGAATATAAAAAAGTTGCCTCATTAATTGTAAATAATAGACCTTTTTCTAGTGCAAAAGAGATTTCAGAACTTTTATTAAAAAAGATGTCAAAAGGAAAAATTCATCCAGCAACTCTTCCTTTTCAAGGAATTAGAATCGAAGTAAATGATGAGCTAGGAGTTTTAGAGCGACTCTTTGATTCATTAGAAAATGCAAAATTTAAAAACTGTATAGTGGCTATCATCTCTTTTCACTCTTTAGAAGATAGAATTGTGAAAAATTACTTTAAAAAATGGACAAAATCATGTATTTGTCCAGAGGGTGTTTTTAGATGTGAATGTGGAAATAATCACGCTTTAGGGAAAATTATTACAAAAAAACCTATAATTCCAACTGCCCTTGAGATTAAACAAAATCCAAGAAGTAGAAGTTCTAAATTAAGGATTTTTAAATTTGACTAAGTTAAATTCTCGTAATTCATTAATAATGGTTTTTTCTCTGTTATTTATTGCATTATTTTTATATTTCCCAAAGATATATTTAAGAAATAATATTTATTACACAAGTAAAGATATAAATAAATTATATGCTCATTATATATCGTTACAAGAAGAAAATACATTTTTATCTCAACAACTTGAAGATATGAAGTTCAAAAATCAGATTATTGACTCTTTGTTATTTAATCCATTGGATCAGAAGAAATGATAAAAACTCTTATTGAATTTTCATTAAGAAAACCTCTTTTAAATCATTTTATTCTGTTTTTTATCTGTTTACTTGCTTTTTTCTCTTATTTTAAAATCCCAAAAGAAATTTTTCCTCCCTCAGCTTTAGATGCGGTTGTTATAAATGGTCATTATAGTGGAGCTAGTTCGGAGTTACTTGATAAAATTGCTGTTTCAGATATTGAGGATGAATTACTTGGTTTAAGTAGTGCAGATAAAATATCTTCAACCATAAAAAATGGTAGTTTTTCAATAAATGTGGATTTAAAAGATACTTATAAAGCAAAAGATATTTTAGACGATGTAAAAGATATTATTACAAAAATTAAAACAAATCTTCCCTCAGATATGGATGAACCAACTGTAAAAGCTGTTGAACATGCTTTTCCTTTAATTACAGTTGCTGTTTATTCTAAAAATAATGATTCAAAAGAGTATTTAATTGATATTGCAAAAGAGGTAAAATCAAAGGTAATGCAATTAAAAGATTTATCACAAGTTTCAGTTTTAGGAGAAAGTGATAAAGAGTTGTTAATGAGTTTTGATGATGAAAAAATAAATGCTTATGGCTTAACTAAAATCTCTGTTATTAATGCTATTTCAAATTTAAGTTCTATTTTTCCAATTGGAATGATAAAAGATACTTCAAAACACTATTATCTTTCAACTTTTAATGGTGAAAAAGATATAGAAAAAATTAAAAATACAATGATAAAAATAGATGGTAAAACCATATATTTAAAAGATGTTGCAAATATAAAATATACTTTAGGAGATGTATCAAATATTTCTCACTTTAATGGGAATACAAATATTGCTGTTGGAATAAATAAAGGTTTACAAGGCGATGCAATTGAGCTTGTAAAACAAATAAAACAAATCACAAAAGATTTTGAAGCTAAATATACAAATCTTGAATTTGATACATATATTGATACTTCTATTTGGATTAAAAATAGGCTAAATACTGTTGTTTCAAATATATTATTTGGGCTTATTTTACTTTTTATTGCTTTATATTTTTTCATAAATTTAAGAATTGCAATAGTTGTTGCAGTTGGAATTCCAACTTCTTTTATGATTGGACTTATAAGTGCTGAATATTTAGGATATAGTTTAAATATGCTCTCACTTTTAGGAGCTTTAATTGCTTTAGGAATGTTAGTTGATGAAGCTATTGTTGTGGGAGAGAATATTTATAGACATTTAGAAATGGGAAAAGATAGATTCACAGCAGCAAGGGATGGTGCTATTGAGATGTATCCAGCTGTATTAACAGCAACTGCTACAACAATATTTGCATTTTTACCAATACTTTTAATGACAGGAGAAGTTGGAAAATTTATGCAAATACTTCCAATAATGATAAGTATTTTACTTTTAAGTTCTCTATTTGAAGCTTTTTTCTTTTTACCTTTACATGCAAAAGAAATTTTAAGAGTAAATAAAGTTGAGCGAAAATCCCATAAAGTTTGGGAGTTTAATTATAATCTTTATGGAAATATTTTGGCTTTTTTATTAAAAGGGAAATATATTGCAGTTTTTTTAATGATAGGTTTAATTATAGTTTTTTCTGTAATAGTTTTTAAAACACAAAAATTTAAATTTATGCCAGCTTTTGATTCAACTCAAGTATATATAACAGGTTCTGTTGGTGTTGGTAAAAAAATAGAACAAACAGAATCTTTAGTTTTAGAACTTGAAAAAAAGATGTTAAACTCTTTGGATTTTAAAAATAGTATAAGCTCAATTAGTTCTGTGATTGGTATGAAATTAGATGGACAAAATCAACCTCATTATGAGGAGTTTTATTTTCATGTTTTTGTAAATTTAAATGAAAGAGCGGCTGATAATTTTTTTGATAAATACATAAACCCATATTTATCTCCAAAATATGATGATTCTAATATGATTAGAACTGCAAGTGCCCAGCAAATAGAAGAGGAGTTAAAAAAACTTTTAGATTCTGATATAAAATCAAATAAATTTGAAGAGTTAAAAGTGTTTGTTCCTCAAGCTGGAATTGTAAAAAATGATGTTGAAATAGCAATTTCTGGTAAAAAAGAAGAAATTTTAAATGCAGTTAAAGAGTTAAAAATTAGTCTTTCAAAAATTGAAGGTGTTTCAAATATAGCTGATGATTTAATAATTGGAAATTATGAATTAAAATTTAAAGTTAACTCATATGGAAATAATTTAGGAGTTTCTGAAGAGACAATTTTAAACCAATTAAGGCCTTTTTATTTAAAAGGAACTTATTCAAAAATGTTTGATGATAAAGGAATAGTTGATGTTATTTTTGAAAGTGCTCACAAAGATGTGATAAATAGTTTAGATACTTTTTCTATAACAACACCATCTAATCAAAAGGTATTGCTAAAAGATGTTGTAGAATTTATACAAACTCCATCTTATTCTCAGATTTTTAAAGAAAATAATGAACAAATTGTAAGTGTAACAGCCTCTTTAAATAAAATAACTTCAACAGAACTATTTGAAAAAATAAATGATGAGATTATGCAATTAAGAAAAAAAGTAACTTTAGATATAAAAGGTGAACAAAAAGAGAATGAAAAAGTTCAAAGAGAGATGGGACAAGCAGCATTAATTGCAATAGTGTTAATATTTATGGCTCTTATTTGGATGTTTGATTCTATTGTTAAACCTTTAATTATTCTAAGTACTATTCCTTTGTCGATTCTGGGCGTTTTAATAGGTCATATAGTAATGGGAATTAATATTTCAATGCCAAGTTTAATTGGAATGGTTGGGCTTGCAGGGGTTATTGTAAATGATGGAATTATTATGATGGATTTCATTAAAAAAGCAAAAAACATAAAAGAGTTACTAGAATATGCAAAAATGAGATTAAGACCAATTGTATTAACTTCAATCACAACAATTTTAGGACTTTTTACTTTGATATTTTTTGCTTCAGGTCAGGCTTTAATCCTTCAGCCAATGGCAGTTTCTTTAGGATTTGGAATTTTATGGGCTACAGTTTTAAATCTATATTTTGTTCCAATGGTTTATAGAATTATATATTTAAGAAAAGCTATAGATTAGTTATAAGCTTTAGAGTATTTAAAACTCTAAAGTTTATAAAACAACTATTCCTAAAATTTTATTTAAAATATTACTTTCTTCTGTGTAATCTTTCATACCAATTCCTGGTTCTAAAGTTGTAACAGATGTTTTTCCAATAATATGTCTATATTTTCGTCCATCACTATCTTTTAATCTCACACTCCACATATCATGTAAAACTAAAGGTTCATTTTCTTTAAGTCCAATATAAAGCATAATATGACCTTTTAAATATACTAAAGTTGAGAAAGGAACACCATTTTTTCTAATAAACTCTTTCTTCTCATCATTTGTTAATTTTGACATATCAAGATATTTTCCATTTGATATTTGTGATTTTGAGTTTCTATGTAAAAATTTCCCAAATGTTGCAAAATAATCTTGTGTGAAACTTGAACAATCTCTATTATTTAATAATCCACCCCATCCATAAGGCTCATTTATTAATTGTTCTGCAATTTTAATTCTATTTTGAGTATTAAAAGTAAGTGGCATTGCTTCAACTTCATCTGCATTTAAATCTATATATGAAATAAGAGCATTTTGATTATCATCTTTTTTTGCAATTATATATTTATTATTTTCTTTTGGGAAAATAGTAGCAACTTTTACATATTCTCTAAAAATTGGGTCATAAATTGGGAATTTCTCTTTTACAGATACAAAATAATTTGAATTTTTAAACTCTTTTATAAATTTATCATCAACAAAAGCAATACTATTTATTTCAACCCAACCTCCAACTGCACTTGATTCCATATAAGCCCAAGCTCTATCTTTTGAAAGGTGCGAAACTATTATTGGTGTATTGATTTTAATTAAAGAGTTTTGATTGTAATCAAAGGGAAAACCTTCCCCTGGTTTTGTTGGGTCATAAAACATTGGAGAGTTTGTAGGAAGAACTCTTATATTTGCATTTTTTAACATGATTGCTTTTTTAGGTGCAATATTATATTGATCAAAATTTGAATTAGCAATTTGTTTATCAAACCATTCAGGTGTTGCAATTCTGTGATTTTCTAAATATACAGTTTTGTTTTTATATGATTGTCCCCAGATAGCTTCAAGTTTAGAGTATGAAACTTTTGACGCATTCCATGGTTTGAAATATTTACTGAAATAATCATTAGCAGCTTTATTTTGATCCATAAAATCATCTTTAGCTTGTTTTGCTAAATTATTAATATCATTATTATTTGCTTGAATAATTGGCTCTTTTATTGAACAAGCAGTAAATAATATAATTGAAGCCAAAAGAAGTAGTAATTGTTTATATTTAATAATCATTTTAATCCTATAAATAAATTTTTTTGTGATTGTACCATTTTATGGGTAAAGATTTTATTCTAAAGATTATAGAACCTTTTTTTTAGTAATTTATAGTTATAGTAAATAAATTATTTAGAGGAAAATTATGTATAAACTCTCAATTAATAAAGATTTATTTGAAAATATTTTATTAAAAAAAATTAATATTTTAGAAAAAGAGAATAATAATTATTGGAAAAAAGAGCTTCTTGAACCAAAAATAATAGATGATAAATTGACATATACAATCAAACAGATAAAAAAACTTCTTATTGCAAATGGCTTAGGAAGTGATAAACCTCAAATAATAGTTGAGTGTCTAAAAGTTGATTATTCTATTGAAAAAAATGTTTTTGAGTTTTATATAGGAAAAATACTTGAACAAAAAAATATAGATATTAATGAAAATCAAAAAGATAAAATGATTGAACAGTTATTAAAAGAGAAAGAAGAGTTAGAAAATATATTAATAGAGATAAAAAATAGCAATATTTTTAATAACTAGAGGTGTCTCTAGTTATTATTTGGATTATTTAATGATTAAATCAGCAATCTCATTCATTGTAGCTTCATCCATTCCTTTTACTTGAGCAGCCATTAAACCTTTTGTAGCTCCACCGTAAGTTCCAGCTTGATAACCTTTTAATGCAGCAACAAAGTCAGCCTTTGTCATATCTTTGATAACTTTTGATTTTCCCATAGCAGCTTTTTCTCCATTTGCACCATGACAAACAACACATTTATCATAAGATCCAGCAAAAGCAACACATGCAGTTAATAACGAAGCAGCAATAACAATTTTTTTCATAGACAATCCTTTTTATTTTGTTGTTTTAATTATAATCTAAATTAGATTAGATTCTATTGACTTGTATCAATAAATTTAAAAAAAATAAGAGAAAATAATCTTTTCTCTATTTCCCCTTATTTTAAGATAAGCTCTTTTTTTAGCTCTTCTTTATTAATTCTATTTTTATCTGAAGGAATTAAAGGTAAAGATTTTTTATAAATAATTTTAGCAGGTATCATATATGAAGCTAAATGATTTTTTAATTCAAATAAAATTTCACTTGAATTTAACTCATTCTTTCCAGAATAAACTAAAACTATCTCTTCTTCAATTTCATCATTTTCTATTGAAAAAACTGCACATTTTTCTATTTCTTTAATTTCTCGCTCAACTACAGATTCTATTTCAAAAGGATTTACTCTAAAACCTCTAGTTTTAATCATATCATCATGTCTTGATACAAAATAAAAATATCCTTCTTCATCTTTATAAACATAATCTCCAGTTTTTACGACAATTTCATCGTTTAATTGACCTTCAAGATTAATTACATTTTTTAAAATATCAATAGATTTAAATCTTTGCTCAGTTACAAGTGGAGCATTCCAAAAACCTTTGTAAATATATCCACCTCTATGAATTAACTCTCCCACAACTCTTGGTGCACACTCATTTCCATTTGCATCAATAACATATAATTCAACATCAGGAATTGCTTTTCCAATAGATTCAGGTCTTATTTTTAATTGACTTGGATCTAAATAAGTTGATCTAAATGCTTCTGTTAATCCATGCATTGAGAAAAATTTAGCATTTGCAAAATATTTTTCAACATCAGCTATCATTTTAGCCGTTACATTTCCACCAGATGAAGTGATAATTCTTACATTTTTTAATAACTCTGCACTTGGAAGTCTCTCTTCATCAAACATCTCTGTAATATTTATAGGCATTAAAGGAAGAACCGTAACTTTGTCATTAATAATATGATTAAAAAAATCATTTGGTAAAACAAATCTGTGAAGTGCTATTGTTGCTCTTTTATAAAGTGAACAGAAAATTTGATTTAATCCATAATCAAGATTAAATACTAAAAGTCCAGAAAGAACATCACTCTCTTCTAATTTTAAATATTGAGATACAACACGTGCTGAATCAATTAAGTTTCTATGTGAAATAACAATACCATTTGGTTTTCCAGAAAGTCCAAAAGAGTAAGTAATAACTGCATTATCATGTCCATTTACATCACAAGAATATGGTTTATTATAATATTTATAAATCTCTTCAAATGATGGTAACTCTTTATGAGTAGTTTCATAAGAGATAATATGTCCATCAAATTTAATCTCTTCAATTGATTCAATTTTGATTTTATCAGTAATTATACATTTTATATCGCAATCACCAATTATATATTCAACTTGTTCTGGTTTAAGTAATTTTGTTAATGGAACCAATACATACTGTGTTGACAAAATTGCTAAAATAGCTACAACTTGGTCTATTCCTTTATTTGAATAAACTCCAATTCTACTACCTTTTGGTAAATCTAATTCACTTAAATAATAAGCAATTTGATTTACTTTAGTAAAAAGTTCACTGTAAGTTAATTTTTCATTTCCAAAAACTAATGCATTTTTATTTGGGTTTGAGATATTTGCATCTTCTATTAATGTTCTAATACAATTTATTGACATTGTTTTCCCCTTATTGTTGTGTAATACCAAGTGTCCAAATATCATAATTTGAATCCAAGATAATAGATGGATGAATATCTGAAGTTAAAATCTTTTTATAAAAAAATGAAATAATATCCTCAGCTTCTTCAAAACTTAATACTTTTGTAATTCCACCTGTTAATACAATTGATTTTAGTAGATTTAACTTTAATTTTATATATAAAGGATGAGCTTCACTAACTTTATATAAAACTAAGAAAATTGCTAATTGCATTAAAATTCGTAAACTTTTTGGTGAATCTTCATTGAAAATATTTTCTGTTACTTTTAAATGAGCTAATAATTCATAAACAAATTCATTGTTTTTAGCTGCAAATATTAAAGACTCTTTAGATTTAAAAACTCCAAGTTTTTTGAAAACTAATCTATCATATTCATTTTCAGTAACCATATTATCATAAGATAAATCTTTAGAGTAGTGAATATCAGTTGTTGCTCCTCCAATATCTATTAGAATAAATGGATTTACAACCGCAAATTTACTATCTATAAAAGATAGAGTTTTATTTACAATATATGGAGTTGAAAATATTTGATTTGAAGTTAAATCATATAAATGTTTTATATCTTCTTTTCCTTCAATATCAGCTTGGTAAAGGTTTGTTAAATATTGTTTTAAAGGTTCTTCAACAACATGAAGTTTATTGTTTATGATATTTTCTACAACTACTAAATTTTGGATATTACCACTTAAATACTCAGCATCTTTAGTTGTTCCTGCAAATACAATATTTGAAAATCTTAAATTTCCTAAATAGTTAAATAATTTATCATCAAAAACATTATCAACACTATTAATTCCACCAACAACAATTACCACATCAATTAAATCACTAGGAATTGAAGTGGTTTCAATATCTTGGTATAAAACTGTATTAATAATATTAATCCCAGAGTTATAAGCAATATTTGTAGCAAATTTTAGTGAAAAAGAGTTTGTGATTCCAATAATTAAAGTTGTTAATCCACCATTTGCAGATGAACAGATAAATACTTCATCTTTTTTAAATTTAGAAATCGTATCAGAACATTTTGATAATAAATCATCATAAATATCTTTATTAAAATCCCTAAAATGTTGTTCAACTTGGTTGTTTGCACAAACTTTGAAATATGTACTTCCAACATCTATTAATAATTTATTTTGGCTCATTGCATAATTCCTATATCATGGATAATATCATTTACTATTGATGAAGCATCTTTGTTTAAGTCACATTGAGCTTTTTCATATTCAAAACATCTATCAGAAATTGGAAGATTTCCTTTTTTAATGATTCTAATATTTTTGTTTTTATCTCTTACAGTTACTACTTCATTGTGGTTAATAATATGTGGAGAGTATGGAACATCGATAATTCCTGATTTTATAGAGTTAAATACTTTTCTCCATAAAGTGTCAGCTTTGTCATTAAATACAGCTTCCATAATAGACATTACTTCACTTGTTACTATCTCTTCTTCTTGTTCATCTGAGATATTTGGAATACCTTGTAACATTCTTAGTGTATATTGTGTATTTGCAACAGTTTTTGCATTTGATTCACGAGTAGGAATACCAAATGCTTCATCTCTTGTTTTTGTAATGATTTTATCAGCTCGCACCATTGAAGCAATAACAGTTGAAGTATTGATTAGTGATTCTGAGAAATCTTTATTTGATGGAAATGCGCCCATCCATTGATGATAAACAAGATTTATCATAGCATCACCACATCCAATTTGTTCAGCATAATGTTTTGCCATTTTTCTTAAAACATTTGCAGTTACAATATCTTGAATCATAGAACCTGTTTGAGAAAATGAAACAGAGAAAGATTTTACGCCTTCTTCAAGTGATAAAAGCATTTCGCAAATTTGAATAACAATAGTAATACAAGGTGGCACTAATGTTGCTGTTAATGGGCCAAATGATTCTCTATTGATTGGTTCATTTAGTTTTGAGTAGTTAGCACAAATTCTTTCTACATACTTCCAATACATAAATGCTTTATCTAATGGAAAGTTTTTAGAGTAGGGTAAAAGGTAAGTAATTGGCCCACCTTCGATTTCAAAAATACCAGAAGCCAATGCCGTTTCAATTAAAAGTCTAGCATCTGGAGTTCCATGTCTTAATGAAATTGGTTTATCAAAATGAGTCATCATTTTTCTAGATGTTCTATAACCATGATTTACAAGTGGGTAACCATTTAACATATCAACTTCATTTTCTTCTGAAAGTTTTAACATTTTTGCACTTGTTGCATAGTCATTTAATCTTGTATTTGAATCAATTGTACATGGTAGTACATCAACATTTGCATCTACGAAAAACTCATAAAGTGAAAACATTTTTTTATAAGTTGGAAATCCACCACGTGGCTGAACTAACATCTTCTTTTTGTTTTTAAAATGGTGTGAAATAAATAGATTTTTTGAAGCGCCTTTTATAAACTCTTCAATCTCTGCAAAATCAAAATTATCTGCGTATTTATTTTGAACGATTATGTTTCTTTCTTCTTGAAGTAAACTCATTTTCTCTCTCTTAAATATTTTTCTAATTCATCAAGACCAGTATTTAAGTCAACTTGGTGGAATACTAAATCAAAACCGTAGTTTTTGAATTTTGGAACAAGTACACTTGCATCTCCCTCTCCAACAGCTAAGTTTCCACCAATCATAAATACAACATCTTTTAAATTCTTATATTTTGATTTTAAAATAGCAAGCTCTCTACACCAACCCTCTGCTTCACCATTTAGTGAAGATATAAGTAATACATCAGCATTTGTTTCAATTACTGCATCAATAAACTCTTCAAGGTATGTATTAACACCAAGATTAAATACTTCAAAGCCTCTTGCTTGTAGTGATATATCAATAAGTCTATTTGCAACTACATGTATATCATTCCCAACTACGCCTGTAACTACTTTCATATTTTCAACCTAATTACTAGTTTTTATTTGCTTTCATAAAGGGCAATATTCTATCTAAAGAAGTGTTATAAATTGTTTAGGTAAATGAGTGTGATTTTTTATTTATGTTGTATTTAAAATAGATTTTTGAATTTAGAAGAAAAAGGAGTAAAAGAGAAGAAGAATCTTCTCTTTTACAGTTTGTAATTATTATCCAATAATAGCATTTAATGTAGCACTTGGTCTCATCGCAGCTGAAGTTTTAGCTTCATCTGGTAAATAATATCCACCCATATCTACAGCTTTTCCATGACCAGCAACCAATTCTGACATAATTTTATCTTCATTTTCAGTCATTGCTTTTGCAATTGGAGCAAATTCAGCAGCTAAATCAGCATCAGTTGTTTGTGCAGCTAATTTTTGTGCCCAATACATAGCTAAATAAAAGTGAGAACCTCTATTATCAACTCCACCTAATTTTCTTGATGGTGATTTGTCATTGATTAAGAAAGTTCCAGTTGCTTTATCTAAAGTATCAGCTAAAACTTTTGCTTTTGCATTATTTTGAGTATTTCCTAAGTGTTCAAATGAAGCAGCAAGTGCCATAAATTCACCTAAAGAATCCCATCTTAAATAATCTTCTTCTTGGAATTGTTGAACGTGTTTTGGAGCAGATCCACCAGCACCAGTTTCAAATAATCCTCCACCTTGCATTAATGGAACAATTGATAACATTTTTGCTGAAGTTCCTAATTCTAAAATTGGGAATAAGTCAGTGTTATAATCTCTTAAGATATTTCCAGTTACTGAAATAGTATCTTCACCTTTTCTCATTCTTTCTAAAGATTTTAAAGTTGCGTCAACAGGAGACATAATTGTAATATCTAAACCAGATGTATCATGAGTTGGTAAGTATTTATTCACTTTTGCAATCATTTGAGCATCGTGAGCTCTATTTTTATCTAACCAGAAAATAGCAGGAGTATTAGATAATTTTGATCTTGATACTGCTAATTTAATCCAGTCTTGGATTGGAGCATCTTTAGTTTGACACATTCTGAAAATATCACCATTTTCAACATCAAAAGTAAATACAGCATTTCCATCTTTATCAATAACTTTGATTTGACCATCAGCTTTAGCTTGGAAAGTTTTGTCATGTGAACCATACTCTTCAGCTTTTTGAGCCATTAAACCAACATTAGGAACTGTTCCCATTGTTTTAACATCTAATGCTCCATTTTCTTTGCAATCATCAATTACAGCTTTGAAACTAGCTGCATATGCTCTATCTGGAATCATTGCAATTGTATCTTCTTCTTTATCTTCAGCATTCCACATTTTCCCACCACCTTTAATCATAGCAGGCATAGAAGCATCAATAATAACATCTGAAGGAACATGTAAGTTTGTAATTCCTTTAGCAGAATTTACCATTGCAAGTCTTGGTTGTTTTGCATAAACTGCAGCAATATCAGCTTCAATTTCAGCTTTTACGCTTGCATTAACTTTGTCTAATTTAGAGTATAAATCACCTAAACCATTGTTAAAGTTAACACCTAATTCATCAAATAAAGCAGCATGTTTTGCAATTAAATCTTTGAAATACACTTTTACTGCAAATCCAAACATAATAGGATCAGAAACTTTCATCATTGTTGCTTTTAAGTGTAAAGATAATAATACATCTTCTTTTTTAGCTCTTTCAATAACTTGTGCATAAAATTCTTGTAATGCTTTTGCATTCATAACCGTTGCGTCAATAATTTCACCAGCAAGTACTTTTGTAGATGCTTTTAATACAGTTTCAGCACCTTTTGTATCAAAGAAAGAGATTTTTAAATCATTTGCTTCATCAAAAGTTTTTGATACTTCAGAACCATAGAAATCTCCTGAAGTCATACAAGCTACGTCAGTTTTAGAATCTTTTGCCCATTTACCCATTCTGTGAGGATTAGCTCTTGCGTAGTTTTTAACAGCACTAGGAGCACGTCTGTCTGAATTTCCTTCTCTTAATACAGGATTAACTGCTGAACCAGTAATTTTTGAATATCTAGCAGTAATTTCTTCGCTAGCATCATAATTTGGTATGTTATAACCTTTTGATTGTAATTCTGCAATTGCTGCTTTTAATTGAGGAACAGAAGCAGATACATTAGGTAATTTAACAATGTTAGCTTCTGGATCTTGAGTTAAAGCTCCAAGTTCTGCTAAATCATCACTGATTTTTTGGTCTTCTTTTAAGTTTTCAGGGAAGTTAGCTAAAATTCTTCCAGCTAATGAAATATCTTTTGTAACCATTTCTATACCAGAACTTTTTGTGAAAGCTTTGATAATTGGTAAAAAAGAGTATGTTGCTAAAGCTGGTGCTTCATCAACTTTCGTGTAAATGATTTTTGACATATTGTTTCCTAAATTTGAATTTAATGTTAGCAACATGATAGCCAGATTTGAATTTAAGGGAATTGAAAGTTCGATATATTTGGAATGTGAAAATTTGACTGTTTCAAATTTTCACAAGTTTACTAATTTACATTGTTAAATAAATCTTTGATTGATGTTGGTTTTTGTTTTGTTACATCTGTTTTCATAATTGTTTCGGCTTCAGCGTCAATTAAAGTTTCATCAGTTTTAACTTTTGTGTAAGTTTTAGCAACGCCAACATTTGCGCTAATATTTACTTGATGCTCTTCAAATGTGCTTGCAAATTTATGAAGACCAGTTCTATTGTCTCTTACAAAATAAATATAATCGCTTTTTACAGGGAAAATTGCTGCTTTAATTGCATCTAAACTTACAGCACAAATAGGATCACTAGGAAGTCCTACTACTTTATAAGTGTTATATGTAGTATTGTCATCTCTAATTCTATCAGCTGTAATTACAGTATTTGAATATATACCATAATTTAAAGTTCCATCCATTTGAAGTTTCATACCCTTTTTTAGTCTATTATGAACTACACTTGCAACAATTGGCATCTCATTTGTTGTTGCTGCTTCTTTTTGTATAACAGAGGCTAAACTTAAATAATGAAACCACTTTCTTTTGTCATAATAACCAAATATCTTTTTTGAGAACTCTTCATATTTTTTATTTGTTTGTGAAAAAAGATAAAAAATCATATAGTCTTCTTTCATTCCAAGTGGTAATGAATAAGTATCTGCTAAAATATTTCCATCTAATTTATATGAATATTGATTATATAGTTGAGTTAACTTCTCTTCTGAAAGATTAAACTCAGTAGCTAATTTTTTCAAAAAGACATATGAAGTTTCTCCAGGAATCAAAGTTATATTTTTAAGAGCAGCTTTTGATGTTATTAATTTATAAATAAAATCCATTCTTGTTAATCTATTTTGATTTATGTCAATCCAACCACTTTGTACATAACCAAATGTTTTAATAACAAATTCATCAACAACATTCATATCAAAACCATTTTTATTTAAGTATGATATAATATAACTAGTACTGCCCTTTGGAATATATAATACTTTTGTAGAATTTATTGGCATAGTTACATAAAACAATACAACAATCACACAAACAAGGACAAAATTTATAATGTTAAAAACGATTAAATTCGCTTTCCTCTTCTTTCTTTTATTAATAATATCATTATTTTCGTTTCTGTATTCTGGCATAAAAATAGACTCTTTTTCTTTTTCAAATATTTTAGTTTCGCAATTCTATATTAAAATGGATAAAAAACTTATTTTGAATGTTGAAAATATCGAATATAAATCAAATAAAGTAGAAAAAAGTAATTCTTTTTCAGAGTTAAAAAAGAATATTGAACTTCTTCCTCAGGTCTTGAAATTTTTTGAAAAAATAAAAATTGATAAATTAAAAATAGGAGATAATGAATTTGAAATAGTTTTAAATGATGAAATTTTTTATTTAGATAATAAGTATATTAATCTTGCCTCAAAAATTGACACAATCTCGAATCAAGTGGTGTTTGAACTATATTCTTTGTATTTAAAAGATGCTGATGTGATGTTTGATGGAAAAATAAAAGTCGATTATTTTAATGAAAAATTAAATTATTATGGAAAAGTATATTACCAAGATCTGCAAAGTAATATTAATGTTGAAATGACAAAAGATTTAGCAAAAATTTATTTAGTAAGTGAGCCTTTTAAAAATATAAAATTTCTAAAAAATATTATTGATTTACCTCCTATTGCTGAATCTTGGATGTATGATAATGTTGAGGGTGACTTCAAAATTCAAGAATTATATGCTGAATATGATTTGAAAAATAATGAAGTTATTGAAGATTCAATTAAAGGTAAAGCACAAATTAAAGGTGCAAAAATTCGATTTCATAAAGATCTTGATGTAATTAATACAAAAAGTTTAGATGTCTCTTTTAAAAATAATAAATTAGATTTAAATTTAATTCAACCTATATATAAAAATAAAAAACTTGATGGTAGTTATGTAAGTATTAATAATTTAACAAGTGCTGCTAATGGACAAGTTGATGTATTTATAAATGCAAATAGTAAATTGGATAAAGATATTTTAGATATTTTGAAAGCATATAAAATAAATCTTCCTTTAGTTCAAAAAACAGGAACTACTCAAGCCTCTTTATTAATGAAATTTCCATATGAAGATTCAAAAGATATGTCAATTCATGGTGATTTTTTTGTAGATGATGCTCAAATTTCTATTAATAACTTTTCTTTTTATAGTAAAAAAGCTGAAGTCATTTTAGATGATTCACTTATTAAAATAAAAGATAGTAATTTTAAGTACAAAGAGATGATAGATTCAGTTGTAAATTTGGATCTTGATACAAAAACTTTAAAATCTCAAGGTGAAGCAAATATTAAATCTTTTTTAATTAAAGAGGGAAAAGATACTGATATTTTAGATATAAAAAATAAAAAAACTGCTATTACTTTAGATTTTAATAAAGAGGTGAATATTTCATTAAAAGATTTAGCGACAAATATAAAAGTTTCTGATTTAGTACACGTAAATATTGATGATTTATCAAAAATATATCCTTATTCAAAACTTTTAAAAGATATTTCAATTAATGAAGGAAATATTAATTTACAAATTAAAGATGATAATAATTTAAGTTTTGATGCTTTTATAAAAGGCTTTAATTTTCCAATTCAGAAAAATAATAAAAATATAGATTCTCTTGATATTACGGGAAAAATTGAAAATGAAAAAGTAACTATATCTTCAAAAGATGAAGATTTGAAAATTCAAATAGATAATAAATTAAGTATATTTTTAAAAAATATTGATGTTATTTTAGATCAAAAAATAAAAGAGGCGGGACTAAATAGAGATATGAATATTAATCTTACTAATAGTAGATTAAAAATTGATAGTGATATTTATCATTTAAAAAGTGCAAAAGTGCAAATTGATAATAAAGTTATAACTTTTGAAGCAGATGTAAGAAATCTAGATTTACCAATTAGAAAAAACAATGATAAGGTTGAGAACTTAAGTCTAATTGGAAATATAAAAAATAATATCACATCAATCCAAACAAAAGAAAAAGATTTAATCTTAGAGTTAAAAAAAGACTCTATCTCCTTGGATGTTGATGGATATAATATATTTTATTCTAAAACTGATAATAACAATAGTCAAAGCCAATATAAAGATATAGACCTTAAAGGTAAAAATTCAAATATTATTTTGAATGAAAAATATAAATTTTTAGCTGATAATTTTGAAATAAAAGTTAGACCAGATAGTAAATTCATAAGTTTAAACCACAAACAAACAAATTTTACTTTTAAAGAATCAAAAGATAAAAAAATAGATATTTTTTCAAATAATATGAATGATGAATTTATAAATAGTATTTTTGATAAACAAGTGTTCAAAGGTGGTAATGTTCTTCTACATGCAAGTGGTGATATAAATAATCTAAAGGGTAAAATTATAATTACAGATGCAAATATTAGTGATTTAGCTATTTTAAATAACCTTTTATTGTTTATTCAAACATCTCCTGCACTTATAAATCCATTTCTAGCTATTCCTTCAGTTGTAGGAATGGCTACAAATTCAGGATTTAATCTATTAGCTTATAAAATTGTAAATGGAAATATCGAATTTAATTATAGTAAAGAAAAGGCTTTATTAAATATCGAAAAATTTGTTACAGTTGGAAATGGTATTGATTTTGATGGAAGTGGACAAATTGATTTAAATACTTTAGAAATAAATTCAAATATTAAACTTATATTTTTAAAAGATTATTCAAAAATTGTTGGAATGATTCCTGTTTTAAATTATGTTTTATTAGGTGACAACAACAGAGTTGAAACAGAAGTTAATTTAAAAGGAACATTGGATAACCCAGAAATATCAACAAATCTTACAAAAGATACAATTAGCGTACCTATGAATATAGGAAAAAGAATATTAACTTCACCTGCTAAACTTTTGGATTTTATAACTGGTGATTCAAAAGAAGAAGAAAAAACAAAAGGAAATGAAACAAATAAGCCTTTAAAATAAAAGCTTATTCATTTCTTAAAACATCTATCACATCAATGTGCGTAGCTTTAGAAGCTGGATAATATGATGAAACAAGTACTATTATAATAGCACCAATTACAATAGAAACAAAATCACTCATTGCTAAATCAAGTGGTAATTTTGAGCTTCCATAAACATCAGCTGGAAGTGTTACAATATCAAAATTATTTAATAACCAAAATCCGAAAAACCCTAAAATAATTCCTGTTAGAATTCCTGAAAAACCAATAATTGTTCCAACTCTTAGGAATATTGATTTTATTTCTTTACTTGTAGCACCCATTGATAAAAGTAGGGCGATTTCTTTTCTTCTACTCATTACAGTCATTAATAATGATGAAATAATGTTTAATGAAGCAACTAAAATAATTAGCATTAATACTATAAATAAAGCAGTTTTTTCCATTTTCATAGCAGCAAAAAAGTTACCATTTTGTTGCCACCATCCAATTATAGAAAATTTATTCCCAATATAAGATTTCAATTTTTCTATATCTACAAAGGCATCTTCAGAATAAACATGAATACCATCGTATGCTGTATCTTCTTTTTTTAATAAAGTTTGTAAGGCTTCTAATGAAGTATACATATAAGCTTTATCATAAGCATTAAGTCCTGAAGTAAAAGAACTTGCATAAGTAAATCTTTTCATTTTTGGCATCATAGAAAAACCAGTTGGATTAAGTTCCGTAAAATATAAAGTAGCTTTAGTCCCTGGATTTAAGAATAATTTATCAGATATTCCAGAACCAGTAATAACATCATACTTATCTAGTTTTAGATTTCCTAATGCCTCTTTATAAATAGGATTAATTTGTGCTTCTTTTTCAGGAATAATTCCGAAAATCATACCTCCACTCATTGTTTCACCATTTTGAATAATTGCTTGTGATGAAATAAACGGAGAGAATTTTAGATGAGTAAATTTCTTTTGAAGTTCTTCTAAGGTATTTTCATCTAAAGGAACACTACTGAATTTTGGCAAAATTGTTAATGGGTAATTCATAGTAAAAAGTTTTTTTTCAAACTCTTTTGCTGTTCCATTCATAATAGACATAGATAGTATTAATACCATAACCCCAATAGAAACACCTATAAATGCCAAAATAGCACTTATAGATATAAAAGGATTTTTTTTATCAAATCTTAAATATTTTTTTACAATAAAATTTACTAATTTTTTATTCAAATTAGTTTCCTGCAGCTAGACCAATTTTTGGACCACTTTTCCCACAACAATGCTTGTATTTTAATCCGCTTCCACAAGGACAATCTTCGTTTCTAGCAATTTTTCTATCACTATTTCTTACAGCTTCTTGGGCAACATTTGTTGTGATATGTTCTGTCGCTTCTTCCATTTGTTCTTTCATTCTAGCAATTACTTCTTGCTCTTTTTGTTTATCTTCATTGCTTTGTAATTGAATTGTAAATAAGATTTTAATGATTTCATTTTTGATATTTGCAATTAGTTCAATAAACATATTATAAGACTCTTTTTTATACTCAACTAAAGGATCTTTTTGGTTATACCCTCTAAGACCAATTCCAGCTTTTAATGTATCCATTGAGTATAAATGTTCTCTCCATGCATTATCTAAAATTTGTAAGTATAGGATTCTTTCAATCTCATTTTTTTGTTCAGTTGCAGCCATTTCCATTTTTCTAGTATAAACATTTTTTAAAAATGTATTTAAATTTGTTTCAAACTCTTCATAAGAATCACATTTCATATCTTCAATATCAACAAGTAATCTTAACTCTTCTTCAAGTTTAATTTTCACAAATTCATAATCAAAATCTTCACTTGGCATTCCATTTATGATATTTGCATTTGATAATAAATTTTGTACATATTCAAGTCTATTTTCATCAAGTTTTGAATCAATGTCAAAATCAGGTTTTAGTAAATCATTTCTAAATGAATAAATTACTTTTCTTTGTTGATTTGCAACATCATCATACTCTAATAGATGTTTTCTTGATTCAAAGTGCATTGATTCTACTTTTTTCTGAGCATTTTCAACAGCACGTGTTACCATCCTAGATTCGATATGTTCACCTTCTTCAATACCAAGTCTTTCCATGATTCCTTTGATTTTATCACTTCCAAAAATTCTTAAAAGATTATCTTCAAGAGATAAATAAAATTGAGAAACACCAACATCACCTTGACGACCAGCTCTTCCTCTTAATTGGTTGTCAATTCTTCTTGATTCATGTCTTTCAGTTCCTATGATTGCTAATCCACCAAGGTCAAGAATTTCTTGAGTAAGCTTAATATCAACTCCACGCCCAGCCATATTTGTAGCAATTGTAACTGCACCTTTTTGACCAGCATCTGCGATGATTTTTCCCTCTTTTTCATGTTGTTTTGCATTTAAAACTGTATGAGGGATTTTCTTTTGAACTAAAATTTCATGTAATTTTTCAGATTTTTCAATAGAAGCAGTTCCAACAAGAACAGGTTGACCTTTTTCATGGAATTGTTTGATTTTATTACAAACAGCTTCAAATTTCTCTTTTTCACTTTTGTAAATTAAGTCATTTTTATCAATTCTTTGAACTGGCACATTTGTAGGAATAGATACAACATCTAAGTTATAAATTTCAGCAAATTCTGTTGCTTCTGTTTGAGCAGTTCCTGTCATTCCAGCTAATTTTTTGTACATTCTAAAATAATTTTGGAAAGTAATATCTGCTAATGTTTGTGATTCATCTTGAATAGAAACACCTTCTTTAGCTTCTAAAGCTTGGTGTAACCCCTCACTAAATCTTCTTCCCTCACTAAGTCTTCCTGTAAATTCATCAACAATAACAACCGTGTTATCTTTTACAACATAATCTACGTCTTTTTCAAAAATGAAGTTTGCTTTTAAAGCTTGGTCTAAACTATGTGAAAGCATTGCATTTTCAATAGAATAAAGATTATCTACACCAAATAAATTTTCAGCATTTACATGACCTTGTTCTGTTAAAACTACAGCTTTATTTTTTTCATCAACAATAAAATCACCTGTAGTTGTAGGTTTTTCACTAGAGTTTTTTGGTTCAATTAATTGACCTCTTTCTAATTTTAAAGCAATTTCATTTGCTCTTACATAATTAGAATTTTTATGATTTGTAGGTCCTGAAATAATTAAAGGAGTTCTTGCTTCATCAATTAAAATAGAGTCAACTTCATCTACAATTACGAAATTGTGTTCTCTTTGAACTTTTTCATTAATATCATAATTCATATTATCTCTTAGGAAGTCAAATCCAAATTCATTATTTGTTCCATAAGTAATATCGCAAGCATAATGAGCTCGTCTCTCTTCATCATTTCTTAATCCACCAACAACAGCTCCCACACTAAAACCTAAAAAGTTATATAAAGGTTTTAATTCATTAGCATCTCTACTTGCAAGGTAGTCATTTACTGTTACAACATGTACACCTTTTCCACTTAAAGCATTTAAAGCAACTGCTAATGATCCAACTAATGTTTTACCTTCACCAGTTTTCATTTCTGCGATTCTTCCTTCATGTAGAACCATTGCTCCAATAAGCTGTACATCATAAGGTCTCATATTTAAAACTCTTTTACTAGCCTCTCTAGTAATTGCAAAAGACTCCATTAATACATCATTTAATGATTTTTCTTCTTTTTGTACAAGTTCTTTTAACTTGTTAAATTCATTTTGTAACTCTTCATCACTCAAATTTTCATATTTACTTTCAAGAGCCGTTATCTCTTGAACTTTTTTTCTATATTGTTTTACTTCTCTATCGTTTCTCGTACCAAAAATTTTTGAAAAAACATTTAACATAAAATTAGTTCCTTTTCGTTATAATCGCTAAGATTATATAAAAAAAAAGGTTAAAATATGTTTTATAAATTAATAATTGCTTCAACACTATTTTGTATTTCATGTATTGCATCAAATGACATTAGAGATTTAGATAGTTTTAAGGCAAGTTTTACTCAAGTTATTACTTCAAATTCTGAAAATAAAATTGAGTATAAAGGTGAAGTATTTATTAAAAAAAGTGGCAAAATTCTATGGAAATATAAAACACCAGTAGAAAAAAATGTGTATATAAATGATGACTTTGCTATTGTTGATGAACCAGAATTGGAACAAGCAATTTTCACTCAACTAGAAAGTGAAATAAATATTATTAAACTTTTAAATAGTTCAAAAAAGATCAATGATAATAGTTATGTTACAAAAATTGAAGATGTTGATTATTTAATTAAAACTTCAAAAGATGATGATAAAATTAATTATATAAAATATAAAGACAAACTTGAAAATGATGTTGAAATTAAATTTTCAAATGTAGTTCAAAATGGTGAAATTTCAGATACTATCTTTAAATTTACAGTACCTAGTAATTATGATGTTATAAGAAAATAGATTTTAAGAATATAAAGATATAATACGCACTAGGTAAACCAGACAATAGCTTGAGTAAAATCAAGAGGAAAGTCCGGGCTGCTGTGAAGTGTGGTTCCATTTAAATAATGGCTAGGGTAACCTAAGGGATAGTGCAACAGAGAATAGACAGCCGATTTTTCGGTGATGGTGAAACGGTAGGGTAAGAGCCTACCAGGCTTTTGAGTAATCTTAAGTGCTTTGTAAACCCAACCTGCAGCAAGAAGACTAGGTATTTACTTCACATTTTGGTCTTCGCAAGACTACTAAAGTAATTTAGTAGCTAGATAAATTATTGTCTTAAAAACAAAACGCGGCTTATTGGTTTACCTACTAACTACGCAAACACTTACAAACCCCCGCAAACAAAGCATTTGTTAACAAAAAACATTGTATAATTACGCATTAAAACACATACAATCACATATTAAACAGTATTAAAACTGTGTTATTTTTAATTAATACGTGATTTTTAACACGGTGGTAAAAATGGCATTAAATAAAACACGATATGAGGGATTATACTATAGAGTTGATAAGTATAATAGAAAAGTATATGTTGCTAGAATTTACAAAGATGGCAAAGACACTACTAAGACCTTAGGTAGAGAACCTGATATAACTCTTAAAATTGCAAATAAAATGAGATTAGATTTATTAGATAATTTGGGAAGAGGGTACTCTCTTAAAAGTATAAATAAAAAAATAGATGATCTATTTGTTGAATATTTAGATTTAAGAAGAAATAGCCTATCAAAGACTTATTTATATGCTTGTGAAAAAAACTATAATAAATATTTAAAAGAAGTTATAGGAAATTTTCATCCTAATGATATTACTACTTCAAGAGTTCAAAAAATTATAAACAATATTTTAGATAGTGGAAAAGCTCCACAAACTGCAAAACAAATAAAAGAAATAGTTACAGCTCTATATAAATTTTTACCTGAACTAGGAATACACAATATTGATAATATTGGAAAATTAATAAAAATACCTAAATTTGATAATAGTAGAAAAATTGAATTAACAGATGATGAAATGAATAAACTATTTAATGCAATATTTAATTATCCTGATATAAAAATTAGAACGATATTTATTTGGTTATTGCACGGAAGAAGAAAAGGAGAAGTATTGACTATTAAATGGGAAGATATAGACTTTTCAAATAATATCTATACTATTAAAAGTGAAAATTCAAAAATTAGTAAATCTTTAGTTTTTGCATTAACTGATACATTGATAAAAGCATTAACAGAATATGGAATTAAAAATGAGGGTTTAGTTTTTGAAAGTAATATAAATGAAAATCAAACTATTGGTAAAACTGGAATGGATTATCATTGGAAAAATATCAGAATTGAAACGGGATTGAAAAATTTAAATATGCACGATTTAAGGCACGTAGTAGGGGGATTTGGTATAAATAATGGATTCTCTTTAGAAGTAGTTGGAAAAACTCTAGGGCATACCACAGCTAACATTACACAAAGATATGCAAAAGTTCAAAGAGAGAGTGTAAAAAATGTAATAGATAGTTTATTTGAGGCTTTTAAGCCTAAAGATTAGGTATTGCCTCAATTGAATTATCTTCTAAATATTTAAGTAAGCTGCTATATTTATATTTAAAAGATTTACCGACTTTAGTGTAAGTAATTTTTCTATTTGCTCTTAATTCATCTAAAGTTCTAGAACTGCAATCTAAAAAAACTAATGTTTCCTCTTTTGATAAATATTCTTTTTTAGGTTCAATAGATTGTTTTATATAATTAAATAGTTTTGCTTCAAATTTTTTTAAATCTTCAACTGTTAAAATATTTGTAACCACATTTATCCTTTCTAATAATTAATTTTTCTTAAAATAAAGTTTGAATCATTTTCATTTTTAATTAAATCTTTTGAATGAACATTATCATCATAATAAATGATTTTTGGAGTTGATATTTGATAATCTGAAATAGGTAATATTTCGCCTTTAATCTGTTTTCTTTTTATAAGTTCATTTTTTACCAATCCATAATGTAATAAGTTAATACTATCTACATCTTTATTTTCCATAGAGATATAATCTCTATATAATTCAATATTTGAAGTATAAATAATAGGTTTTTTCTGATAAGCTGGTTCAAGAAGAGCAAATTTATTAATAGGTATTAATTCATTATAAATCAGTTTAAATGGTTTACCATCTATTATGATTTTAGGATCTTTGATTTTCTTTTTGTATTTAAGATTTATAGTTGCATTAACATCCACGGGTTTATCTTCTTTTAGAGTTCCAAACTCTTTAATAATTCTATCTTTATAATATAATTTGTATATCCCTTTTTGATATTCTAAAGTTCTGTTATATTCATCCTCTAATCTTATATAATCATCTTCCTTTGACCATTCAGAAATAAAATTAATTTTAATATCTGTTAAATAATGCCAATCTTTTTCTAATGGTGCGATTTTTCTATAAACCCATGCAGGAACTAAAGAATGACTTGTTACAACTCTTAAAATTCTATGTTTGATATACCAAGCTTGAAGATAATCTAATTCATTTTCATTTTGAACATTTAGGAATGATTTAAAAATATATTTAAGTATATATGCAGGAGCTGATTTAATTTCCCATTGAAAACCTTTTAATTGTCCATCATCTAAATTTTTATCAAGTGGTTTAACATTTTGAGGAGCAGGAAAGTATATTTTATAAAATTCTTTTAGTGTTTCTAGGTATCTAGTAGGAACATAAAGCATTAAATGTAAATGCGGAACACCATCTTTCTTATGTGGTTCACAAACTCTTATATAATGTGCTTTATATCCATCTTTTTTAATTTTTTTAAAAATGTTTGATTTTTGGAATCGGTTTAATTGAAAATTTAAAACATTGTATAAATCTTTAATAGTAAATTTTTCTTTATTAGTGATTTTATCTCTTAAAAAACCAAATCTTTCATTGTTTGGAATATCTGCTTTGTGTTTACTTTCATCGTATCTTAAAAATTTACCTTTTAAAAAATCTCTAAAAAAACCATCTAAAGTTATAGTTATAAAAATAGATTGATATTGAGTTTCTTCTGTTGCAATAATGTCATTAATAGTATTTATTTTATTAATTATTTCAGAATAGTATCTTTTAGAATGATTAGCACTAAATGAAACATCCAATAAACTTTTAACTTGACCTGTTGCAGTTGTAAAATTATGATTATCTAAATAATCTCTTTGAATCTCATGTTTCTTTTGAATTTCTTTTAAATCTTTTTCTTTTAAACCGTACATTTTTACCCCTTGTGTATAGCTCGAACAACTTTTGTTAATTTGACAAGAACTTTTTGACAATTGCTCCGCTGACGCTACGCAATTCAGTCAAAAAGTTTTTTTTAAATTCCTTATTTACCTTTTAAATTTAGAATATGTAATAAACATGATAATTCATTTTCTTTAAGTCTTAAACTACATAACATCATTTCTTTAACCATCCAATGAACAAATAATTTTTGATTAGGCAAAACAACACCACAAGAAAATAACTTATGTTTATTAGAAAAATCGATTATTTGTTTCTTTAAATCAACAATTTCTTTTGTTAAAATAGCAGCTCTTTTATAATCAATATTCATTATTTAACTCCTAGTAATGCATTAACTCTTTTTTTATGCTCTAGTGATTGATTTTGTTTTATATTATCAACTGGAACAACAACATTAAAATCATTATTTGAATAATCATCTTCACTTACTAGCTCTAATAAAATTGTTAAATTTGATGTTGTTGAATCATTAGAATCAGTTTTAAATAGCCACCCTAGAACAGGAATATCACTTAAAAAAGGTGTAGTCTGTAAATCATTATATTTTTGTGTTTGATTGATACCTGTAAGAACAAATAATTTATTTTTACTCAAAGAAAATTTTTGTTTAATAAATGATTTAGAAGTTCTTGGAGTATTTGAATTATCTAAAATAGATTCATTAGTTAAATCCAAATTTATATCAACATAATCTGCAAAGATAATAGGAGTAATTAAAATTTTTAAACCTATGTCTTTATAAGTATAAGAATTAGTTGTTTTAGTATTATTATCTTCTACTGTTGTATTTCCCGCAAGATAAGGAATATTTTTTACTAAATTAAAAGTAACTGGTTCATTATCAAATAATGTTAAAGTTGGACTAGCAACAAGCTCAGTAACTTTATTTTGATTAAGTAATTTTATAAAAGATGTAAAGCTATCTTTTTGTTTAGGATTTATATCACTTGCAACTTGAAAAGGATAAGCTAAAAGATTAAAAAAGAAATTTGATGATTGATTTATATTGCCTGTTAATTCAGTACCATAATCTTTGATTTTATTTAAATTTGTATCAAGAATAGTGATTTTTATTTTTAATTGATTTGGAACTTTATCAATATTTGATATAACAGTTTTTATTTTATTAAATTCTTCTATAGTTGATTTAATAAGTATTAATTTAGATGATGCAATATAATTAAATTCAATATCTTTATAAATACTAAAAAGGCCTTTTACATATTCAAAATCAATATGATGTAATTGAATTGTATTTACAACTAAATCCTTTTTTTCTTCTACTTTCTTTCTAACTAAATAAAATTTATCAGTTTTAACTAATTCATAGTTTTTCATTTTGACAGTATTTGTAAAAGCTTCAAGAGTAAAAGAATTATCATTACCGATTAAGATTATGTTTTCATCTTTTAAAGCATCATCAACAATTATTTCAACATCATTAATTTGACTTACAAAAGTTGCAAATTCAGCCATATTTATTTCAAGGTTTTCTGCATTTATACTATTTTGAAAGCCCAACATTAGGAAAAGAAAAAACATTATTTTGTTTATCATTTTCATTTTTTACCCCTTTATCTAAAAAATTAAATTTATTCTCATTTACAAGAACATAGATAACTAATCTATTGTGTTTTATTTCAGTAAATTTTTTATCTATATCAATGTTTAACAAATAAGTTTTTAATATATTTGATGGAATTTCAACAGTATTTTTTTTATCTAGTTTGTAATAACAAAACTTTTCAAAGCAATTAAATTTAAATAATTTCAAATTATCTTCTAATGGATCAACTGATATTGAATTATTAACTTGACTATGTAAATTAATCGGAGTTTGTTGAGTTTGATTTTCTAAAAAAGTCGCGTTTTTTGTATTATTTTGAGTTTGATTAAGTGGAACGGAATTATTTTTATTGTCCTGTTGCGTCACACTATTTGAAAAATATAATTTATAAACAAAATAAGAAAATACACAAATAAAAAACAATACAAAAAAGAAAAATAAAATAATGTATTTAATACCAACTCTTTTTTGATTAGAAGTATTTCCACTTTTATATAAATCAAAATAAGATTTATTAATAGTAATTTCAGTAGTTGAAAATTTTTGAGTCATTCTATATTCTGTATAATTAAAATATCTTAATACATTTTTAGAAATTGCTTTACTTCTTGGTTGAGCTTTTATAAATATTTCTGGAATGTTTCTATATTGAGTATTAATCAAAGATTTATTAACAGTAATTAAAAGTATTTCATGATTTAAATGTCTATGATAAGTTAGCCACCACATTTTAACTTTATCTTGATTATCAAAGAAGTTGTTAGCTTCATCAATAATGAAATAAGCATTTAAAAGGTTGTGTTGTTTACAGTAAGCTTGTAAAATATCATCTAAATTGTCTTCATCTTCATTTTGTAAAAAAAGAGCAAATAAAGATTTAAGATGAGTATAAAAATTATCAAATATAAATCTATCAAATACAACTTTATTATCTTGAAATTTATTAAAATTGAAACCTGAGATATTAGTATAAACATACTGTATTTTTTTAAATTCATCAGCTTCATTATTTGCAATTTTTATAATTTTATCAACTGCATAAAGTGTTTTACCTCCACCTGGAGGACCTACTAATAAACAAAGCATTATGCAGACCTAAAATAAGCTATAACTTGATTAGCTACATAAGAAGCAACAGAAATTGAGATTAAAACTTGTATAGCTTGAAGTACCCCAAGATAAGAGAATAAGTCAATAAATGGAATATTCAAATTAGTTTGTATAATTCCTACAAAGTAATCTAAAACTAAATATAATAAAGCTAAGAAAACTGCAAAAAGTGCAATTTTAACTATAAGATTTAAAGCCGTCATTATCGCGAACTCCTTAATAGATTCATAAATCCATAAAGATATGAAAGAGTAAGGAAAAGGCTTCTTATAACATCAACATAAGGGTTTAATATAGAAAAATCAATCAAAATATATTCATGTTCAAACAAAGTTAAAGTTATGTTATCAGGAGCACTAGCATAAGAAGAACCAAACCCTAAAACATTAGAATATTTTGAAAAAGTAGAACTAAGAGTATTTGTAACTTTTGAATTAATTTGATTAGAATAAGAGTTTTTATCTTCATCCGTTGTGGGAGTAGTTAAACTTTTTACAAAATCTGTAATAGTACCTAAATAACTTTTTCCCTCTTCATCTTGGGTATTATTTACAAGTTTATTTAAATCCTCAGTCATAACTTTATTGTAAAGCTCTGTAGCATTTGCACTATCATTAATTTTGTTTAAAGTTGTATTAGCTTCAGTTTGCTTATTAAGTTGATTTTGTGAAAGAGTCTTAATACTATCAAGTGATGTATTTGTAGCTTTAATATTTGTATTTAAAGCTGTATTATCAGTTTGATTACTTGTTTTTAAATCTTTTAAAAGTTGATTAAGAGAATTTTCAGGGGCATTTTCTGAGTTTTGTTTTTTCATCCCTGCGTTAAGTTCGCAAAGCATTTTTTCTTGTAAAGTTAAATTTGAATCATTACAGCTATTTGCTACGGGAGTATTGTCAATTGGTGTATCTATTGGGGGAGTTGTATTATTTTCGTTTGTTGTATTTCCAGAGTTACCACCTGAAGTTCCAGAACCACCACCAGTAGAACCAGTTCCACCAGTTGAAGAACCACCGTTAGAAAAATCAACTTGTTGAACTGAACTTGTACCATCAGGATAAGTTGTTGTTAATATACCGTCTGAAGTTAAACTATAATTATTGCCCCCAACTGTAAAGTTTTGAGTGCCATTATTTGATACTGAATAAGTACCATTAGCTTTAGATTCGTCTAAAGCTTTTTGCCAAGTGTTGTTTGGATTTGTATCAACACCACCAGTATTATTACCACTAGAAGGCTCACAAGTATTATTATCATTATTCTTAGCGTAACCCTCATTACATTGTAAATCATCATTGTCATCCCAAGTTCCATTTTCAGGGTTTGGCATACATGCAGGAATACCAGCACCCATACCCGTAAGAGAATGTCCAGAATTACATCTAATTCCATCATCATCAAAAGAACCATTTTCTAAAGAATTAATACAAGTAACATTATCGCCATCATTTGAATAACAAAAACTATCATTTGCAACATTAGGATAAATAGGAGAATTAGGGCATGTTAATCCATCATATTCATATTGAAGAATAGAAGTTTTATTTGAAACATAATAATGATAATTTACGTTAGTTGTTCTGCATGTAGTAGGTTCTGGAACACCTGAACGCTGTTCTAATTGTGCACAACTAAAAGAATCAACAGGACTATTACGAATAACTTTTCTTTCACATGTAATTGTGGCAAAAGAATGAGTAATAAAAATTAACAAAAATAGAAATAGAATTTTTTTCATCTAAACATCCTAATAACAGCCATTACACCTATTAAAGCAACTGTAATAATTAAAGATGTTTCCATTACAAAATTAAAGAAATACATTAGAAAGCCTTAATTAAACCATAAGAGATTAAAGAAGATAAGAAGATTCCATAAACAGCCATTAAGTAGTTAAATTCATCATAAGTTAAACCTAATAAATTAACTCTATCCATATAACAAACACCATTTGAATATGTATAACCTTGTTCTAAATTAATTGTTTGATAATCAAAGGTATTTAAAGAGTGTGAAACATTTTCTAAGTCAATATAATTAATTTGATTTTGAGAGTAAGAATAATCTTTTATGCAAGAAATCAAAGTTCCATTATTATTATTTTGTTCTAAAGTCATTAAGTATTCAGAGTTAGAAAAAGAAAAGAAAAATAATAAGAAAAAAACTGTTTTCATAATAATTAAAATATCTCTTCATCATCTTCATCATAAAAATCAAAATTAAAATTAAAAGATTCACCGTCAAAAAATTCTCTTGATTCTATTGTATTAGTATCAAAATCATCTTCATCAGAAAAGTCTTCATAATCAGGAGAAATATAATTATCGTCATAAGCTAAATAATGATTAGCCATTCTAACAATTTCATCAGATACAGAATTATCTTCATCATATAATGAGTTTAAATAATCTTCATCATTTAAAATCATTACTCCATCTACTTCATGATGAGTATTAGGATAATTATCAATAATATCTTGACTTAGTAGAGGTGAACCCCAACCATCATTTGGTCTAGCCATTTTTCACTCCTTTAGTTTCATAAATTATTCTTCCATCAATAACAGAAATAAAAATAGGTAACTCAATTTCTTCATCATGTTTTAAATTAGTTTTATCTTTTGAATAAACATTAACAATCGAATAAAATCCATCTATACTTAAAACTTGAAATTGATAAACATAGAAAGATTTTGTTTGTGATTGTTTAAAATTACTATGTAATATTTTTCCTTTAATAAAAAAAGAAGCCATGATAAAAACCTTTATTAAAAAAAATCCCTATCAAATTAATGAAAGGGATTTGTATTAAACTTTTGGATTATCTTCCAAAGAAACCGATGATTTTTCTCCAACCAAAAGAAACTAAACTAACTCCTAAAACTGCTGCACCTGCTAAAGCGATATTTGCAATAACTGTTGTTGTTGCAAAGTCTGTTGCTGCTAATTCTGCCATTTTGAACTCCTTTCATAATAAATTTGTATAGAACACGGAAGAGTGTGCTATATCAATTTATCTATGTTTTTTGCTTCGATTCGTTTTTTTATCTGTCTAATGTGCAAAGTTTTCTTTTGTTCTTAGGTATCATTTACAGCCTAACGCACTTCGTTTGTTCACACATTTTAAAAAAGTACAGTCAAACATATCAATCGAGCTTATATATCTTCTGTATTTTTTAAAATCGTGTTCTTAGTACTAGAAGCCTTATTTAACTGGAGTTTTAATCTCTTTTTCTTTATTAATATTTTCTGTTTTCATTAAATCGTGATATTTTTGCATTAATTGTTCAGGTGTATTTAAAACAGTTACTTTTAAAAATTCTGAATTATCATTTTTATTTGGTAAGTTACCATCAAGATTGATAACTACACCGTTATCTTTTAAATTTCTAAATAGTTTATTTAATTCTGCAACTTGAGCATTAGAATCACAAGGAATTCTAAATTCAACAAGTTCTTCTTTATCCACTTGTCCAAACTCTTCATTTTCATCACTAAATAGATTACTAGCTCTAAATTTTAAAGAGGCAGTATATGGACGACCTGAAAACTCACCCGCACCACCTGGCTTAATAAATCCAACTTGAAAAACCTCATATTTAACAACAAAACCTTTTTCTATAATTTCCATAATAACCCCTTTTTAAGTTTAATTTTTTTACATACCCCTTTAAACTAACGATAACAGCGGGGTAAAAGTGCTGTTACCGAGTGAGCTAACCCACTATTAAACATATTTAGTTTATATGCTTAATAGAGAGCTATTAGGCAACTTTAATTAGTCTTTCTTTTTCCCATACTAGAAGATTTAAAACTCTTTGTTTTAAGTCAATTTTATTTATGATTGAAAGTAATATTTGTCTATATTTATAGAAAGATTTTTTATTTGATTTTTTTTGTAAAAGTGTTGAGAAAGAGTTTAATTTTGTTAATCTATTAATTTGTGTTTGAGTAGCTTGAATTTGATTATCTATTGTTTGTATTTCATTTTCAATTTGTGGAGTAACTTTTATGTTTTCTAATTCATTTAATTTTGCTTTTAAAGATTGAATATGTTTAATAATTAAAGAAATTAACCTTTGATTACTTGCAATCATTAAATTATTTTCATAAGTAAATTTATTTTCATATTTTTCAATAAGAACTTTGATAAAGTTTATTTGTGTTTGATTTTGATAAAATGATGAGTTAGACTGTTTGTTTGATTGCATTTTGTTACCCCAAATAATAAATGTACTCTAATTATACAGAATATCTGAATAAAAGTCAATAGGAAATACAGAAATAATGAATAACTTTGAAAAAATCATACTTAAACTTAAAGAAGCACTAAATATAAGCTCTGATAAAGAATTGTCAATAAGATTAAATATGAAAACTAATACCTTTAGCGAGAGAAAAAGAACTAATTCTATACCTCATAATGAAATATTAGATTTATGTATTACAGAAAATCTGAATTTAAATGAAATTTATACAGATAATAAAGTTCTAAAAAATGAGATAAATTTTAAAGAAGAAATCATCAACAATTTAGAGCTACTAAATGAAAATCAAATAAAATATGTTTACCATATTACAGAAGCAGAAAAAATTAAAGGAAAAATATGAAAAGAAATTTAACAAAATTATTAGTATTAACAGCACTTGCAACATCATTAAATGCAGAAGTTCAAACAGTAAAAAATGAATTTATACTATCTAAAAATGAAATCAAAGATTGTCCTGAAAAAAATTTATTTACTACAAAAAATAATGATTCATTTACAATATGTAATAAAAATGATAAATCATATGAAATAACTTTTGAAACTGCTAAGCATAATCTTCCATTTAATAGACCAGTTAATTGTAACAATAAACAAAGTGAAGGTTATAAAATTATTGAACATTCAAACCATATAGAAAATATAGATGGATATATAAAAAATATTTATTCATGTGTAAATGAAGATAAAATTTTTATTGAAATTGAAGATAATAGATTTAAAAAATAAAATTTAAAAAAAATAAAATCTAAATTATAGAAGTAGAAATATGAATATAGAACTAGATGATAATAAATTAAAATTCTTTGATGAACTTTCAAAATTAAATAATACAACTATTGAAGAAAGTATTTCAAAATTTATTGGTGACAAATTAAATAGTATTGTTCATCTTGAAAATGGTTTTTATTACGACAAAAGCTCAAAAAGACTTTTTAACTCAGATAAACAAATAATTAAACTTACAAATTATGAAGAAGAATTTTTTGATTTATTAATAGCTAATTTAAATCAATTTGTAAGTCTAAATGAAATTTATAATCATATATGGGGTGAAGAAGTTTCTATATTTACATTAAGAAATATAGTAAAAAAGATTAGAACTAAATCATATTATGAAATTATTGTTAATAAAAGTAAAATTGGTTATAAAATAGTTTCATAATATATTAAAATATTTCCAAATAAAAAGTAAAAGATTACATTATTATTAATCTTTTAGAGAAACTAAAACAATATCTTTAATATTTGAAACTATTTTAAACAAGTTAAAACCTATTACTAATAATAATAAAATATAAATCACAGAAAAAATAAAATATATAACTAATTCAAAGTTAGATAACAATTCATCTATGTGAAAAAAAGACATTGTTAAAGAATAGAAAAAAGAGATAACCAAATATCTTGATAAATCAAATATTGTTTTTATAAACAATTCTGCATTTTTATGATTTTTAAACTCTTTTATGTAAATATTATTATTTTTTAAAGTTAATATCAAAGACAATGAAGTAATTAATAATCCAATTAGCAGAAGAGGAGTAAAAATAAATGACTTCATTAAACAAAAAGTATTAAAAATAAAGAAATTTAAATCCATGTTAACTCCTTAATGAAATTCTATCAAGAATTGTATTCAAATTACTATTATAAGCATTTAAAAAAATATAATTAGCTGATTCTAAAGAATCAAATTTAAAAGAAGCAGAAAATTTAAGTAATTCACCCATACTATTTGAATCAACAAAAGATCTAGAATTAGCTTTTTTTACTTTACATTCACTAATAAAACCAGTTTCTTTTAATAAAACAAACAATTGTGAAATTTTCTCATTATTTAAGTTATGACCTTTCTCTGAATTAACAGATATTTTAACTTCATGATTACTACTTTCTTTACCAAATAATTCAAAAATTGTTTCAAGATTTCCATTAAAACCATTTTTATTTAGTAAACTTTTTTCTGTACATTTATATGTGAAATTAAATTCTTTCATATCTGAATGATTTAATATATCTGAAAAATCGTCTTCATATACAGGATAATCTTTTAATTTTATTTTTTCTTTTATTAAAATATGAGAATTTAAATATTCTAAAATTTTTTTACAATCAAATCCATCAGTATTCTGTAAAATAGATAAAATATTAGTATTTTCAAGTTTCATAAAATTAAAATAAGTTTTATCTTTTTTTAATCTATTTAAATTATTTTCATAAAAATATAAACTAAATTTACCTAATTCATCAGACTCAATATCTATCTCCTCATTTATTAATATTTTATATATTTTATATAAACTAATTTTTGTGGATTTTAATTTTGTATTTAATTTATCATAATCTTTTAAATTACTATCAAATATTTTTTTTACTATTATTTTTTCATTATTTGTATATGTTTCTAATTCGATATTTCTTTTATTTAACTCATCAAAAGTATCAATATCTTCTAAAGGATTGGAAATTATTGCACTATTAATTTTTTTATCTGTAAATTTTGAAAAATCAAAACTTATATTTGATGGAACACACTCTTCAAAATTTTCTTCATTGATAAGATAATGTGATAATAAGGCAGAACATTTTGAACCTTTACAAAATCTTTCGCTATCTTCTAGATTTTCAATATAATTTTTCAATATAATTGAAATATCTTTATCTATAATGATATTTTTTTCAATATCATAAACATCTATTCGATAAAAATTAATAATGGCCAAATTAAAATCCTTTTAAAATAATAAAAATAATATCAGAAAAATAATTAAATAAAAGTCAGAACAAAAATTTAGTTATATTATAATAATTAAATTTATAAAAAAAATAAAAATGAGTCATTTGTGAGTCATTTCGTCGATATAATATTGCATCAAAAAATGTCAAGGTAAAAGATGTTCTCAAAAATAAAAAATATATTTAATAGTAAAAATAAAGAACTTGAATTAAAAGAAAGAGAATTAGAACTCAAAGTAAAAGAAATAGCTTTAAAAGAAAAAGAATTATTTCTTAATTATGCAGAAAAAAGAAGTGATAATTATTATAAAGAAAAATTAAATGAAAATGAAAAAGTATTTAAACAAACTTTAGAAGAAAAAGAAAATGAATTCAATCAAAAATTAGATACAGTTAAAAATGAAGAACCAATAACAAAACCTAAAAAAGAATTTAGAGAATATACAGAAGAAGAAAAAAAAGCATATGCTCTAAAGATGAAAGAAAAAAAAGAAAAAGGCAAAGAGTATGAAGAATTTGTTGCAGGATATTATAAACTAAATGGATATGAAATTTATCTACATGGAATAAAAAAGGGCAAAAAAGATAAGGGTATAGATATTATTTGCAGTAAAGATGAAGAATTGATTTTAATCCAATGTAAGAACTGGAAAGAAGATAGTAAATATAAAATCAATCACGAAAAATTAAAAGCTTTTGTTGGTTGTTGCACAGAGTATGTAAATGAGAATAAACTATTTGATAAAAATATCAAATTGAAGTTTATAACATCAAATTACATTCTTGATGAATCAGGTAAAAAGTTTTTACAAGAGAGTAAGACTTTACAGTATGAGATTTTGAAGTATTAAGAAATAAAAATATAGAACTGAAATATGTAATACAAAAAAAGTTGTGTTAGATATTTCAGTTTTAAAAGTTTTAATGAATAACTTTTATAATTGTAAATATGTTGTAGTAAATTAATAGAAACAAATCTTATTTATTAGCACTTTTTATCATTTCAATCAAAGCATCTAAAGACAATGTTTTATCTTTTCTTCTATGAATAATAGAATGACAATTTGCACATAATGGAATTAAATCATTTGATGGATCTACTTTAATCTCTTCAGCATTTTCAGATAAAGGCTTAATATGATGTATATGTATATAACCTTTCCCATATTCTCCATACATTTTTTGAAAATCAAAACCACAGGCTCTACAAATAAATCCATGAATCTTAATTGCTTTTTCTCTTAATCCTGGATCTCTCTCATAGTAAGTTACATATTTTGATTTTTTCTGACCTTCTATTGAAGATTCAAATGTATTCTCAATATCATTTATATCAGTATATTTTTTAGTTATATTGTCATTGATATTTTTAATTTCGAATGTTTTATCTATTTTAGAAACAATTGATAAATATGTATTTAAATCTATTGAACGAACGCCATTCCTCCAATAATTATTTTTCTTTTCTTCTGGAATGAACTCTAAATATTGTTCATTTTGTTTGGCCAAAATAGGTTTAGAAAATGATTTATAGTTTTCAATTATTGCAAATTTATCATTTTTAGAGCTATTTGTATCATTATATATTTCTCCAATTTCTGCTGTAGCAAAATAATGTGCTTTATCTGTTAATCTTTTATCTTTATATTTTATATTTTTTAATAAACCTTTATAATATATAACTTTGGTACCAGGTAAAAGATATTTAACATAAGAATTTGGAAAATGATATAAAATTCCTGTCTGATCTTCCCATTTAGATTCATCATTTTCAACAATAATAGTATATTGAGATAGTTTATATAAATTAGTTTCAATTTTTCTGAAAAATTTATCAGAATTAAGATGCGTAGATCTTTCAACATTTTCACAATATCGTTCAATTTGATTTCTTATTACATCATTTATATTTTTTTCTTGTGCCCCAAAATCATATAAATTATTTTCAATAATAGTGTGTTTGATTTCATCAATAGTTGAATCTTTTTTTAATAAAATGAAAGCCTCAATTATTGAATCTTTTATACTTTTTTCAACAATAGTAAATCCTAATTTATTACAAAGCTTAACAACAGTATTTTTACCACCTGAAAAGTCGTCATATAGAAGATGTTGCTCTTGTGGGAATTCATATTTAAATGAAACCCCAACTATAGCTTTTGAATCATATTCTTTACCATTATAATTAATATAATATTTTTTAGATTCTTTATAACCATAGTGCTTTAAAAATTCTTTTTTACCTAACTTATCATATTCTTTAATTGCAGCTTCAATTGAAGATCTACTTATATTATTAATTGGTGACATATATAAAAATATTCCTTTAATTTCTCTAATGAAAAGTATATAATAAAAATGTCTCATAAATGACTCATTCTAATTATTAATGAAAAAAATAAGGAAAATTTTGAAATTAATTCATTAATAGCGTGTTTAAAACCGTGTGATTTAAAATTATAAACTTTAATTAATACTAAAAAATAGGGCTTATTAAGATTTTCAAATACAGCTTATTGGTTTACCTATTAACTACTCAAATCCTTACAAAACTCAACAAATAAAAAATAATTCCCTATAATTTATAGATGGCTTTAAAAGACTAATTAAATATTTCCAAAAAGTTCACTATAAAATTAAAAAGATTGAAGTACAAATAAAAATTCATAATCAAAAAGCAGTAAATTAATATTACCATCTTTAGCTATAAGAGGGAGATTGGAGTTCTTTAAAGTATTAGAAACAGTATTATTCAAATTTAGTTACCTATAAAATTTATTTAAGACTATTAATAGTCTTAAAATTATTTAAAATAAAAAGAGATTTAATCTCTTTTTATTTTATCTCTTGAGTTATTTTTTTAACAATTTTATAAACATTTTCCACTGATTTTATAGAAACTTGTTCTTTTCGTGAGTGAGGGAAATTAATTGTAGGTCCAATTGAAGCTACTTTTATCAAAGGATATTTGTCTTTAAATATTGCACATTCTAGTCCTGCGTGGATTGCTTCGAGTGAAGCTTTTTTGTTAAACTCTTTATAGATTTCTAGAACTTTTGAAGTGAATTCATTAATATCTGGTTTCCATGCTGGATATTTTCCATTTGTTGAGACTTCAAAATTATAATCTTTTAGCATTTGAATTGTTTCATCTTTTAGATTTTTTAGATCATCATTGTCCATAGAACGACCACTTAATTCTATTTTTATCTCATCTATCCCTGTTTTAATAATTGCTAGATTTATTGATGTTTGAACTACATTTAACTCTTTATTCATAGCTCTTACACCATTTTGAAAATCATAGATGAAATCGATGATTTTATCATCATAGATATTTAAGTGTTCAGATTTTGCTGCTATTTTTTCTATCTTCATATTTTCATGACTAGAAATAGGGTTTGTTGAACTCGCAATTATTGCTTTTACATTTACAGGAATTGAGTTGATTCTTTCACCTCCATTTATATCAAGAAGTTTACCATTACATTCTTTTATGGTTTTTGCTAGTAGTTTTATACCATTTGGAATATTTTTATCAATATCAACACCACTGTGTCCACCTTGAAGTTTTCCTATTGTTATTTCGTATAAATCTAGATTATCTGTATTTGGAACTATTTTTTTATTTGAATTTGTTCCAAAAATATCAACTCCACCAGCGCAACCTATACAAATCTCACCTTCTTCTTCACTATCAAGATTTAACATATATGAAGCATTTAAAGGTAAGGCTAAATTATTTGCTCCAATTAATCCAATCTCTTCATCGCTTGTAAATAAAAATTCACCATCATAACCCTCAGACATTAAAGCAATCATATATGAACAACCAATTCCATTATCACTTCCTAAAGTTGAATCTTCGGCACTTAAAATGTCGCCATTTTGAACAATTTGAGGAACACAATTATCACTTAAACAAACAATATCATAGTGAGATTGAAAAGCTAGTAGGGCAGTTGAATTCTCTTTTTTACATAAAATATTATTTGTTTCATCAACTAAACATAAATAACCAAACTGTTTTGATACTTCTTTCATGTGATTTATAAATGGTTGGTGAGTTCCTGAACATCTTGGTATTGCTGTTATTGTTTTGAAAATTTCTATTATATTAGTACTCATAAAATTCCTTTAATTTTTTGTATTATATCTAAAATAATTTTTAGCTATTAAGAGGTAGACAAATTTCAAAAGTTGCACCTTTTTTATTGTTTTTTATAGTTAAAGTACCTTTACAATGCTCATTGATGATAGTCTTACTCATATAAAGACCTATACCTATTCCTTCTTTTGATTTCTTAGTAGAGAAGTAAGGATCAAAGATTTTATTTATTATGTCAGATGATATTCCTCCACCATTATCTTTTATTTGTATAATTGCATAACTTTCTTTCTTGAAAGTATTGATTCTAATCACTTTCTTTTCAATTTCATTTTCAACAAGAATATCTTCTGCATTTTTTAAAATTATTAATAAAACTTGTTGAATTTCATTTGTATATGAAAGAATTGTATTATTAAAACAATAGTTTTTAATTAGTTTTATATTTTTTGACTCAATTGATGTTTTTATAATTGCAATTGATTTATTAATTATGTCTTCAAGATTAGCATTTGTTTTTATTTTATCTGGTCTAAAAAAATCTCTGAAATCGTCAATTGTATGAGAAAGATGCTGCGAATAATTTATAATTAATTCCAACTCTTCTTCTAAATGAGCTGGTTCAATTTTTTCATCCATTAAATTTTTTAATAATAAATTATTTGTTGTTGCGCTTATTGCTGTTAGTGGCTGTCTCCATTGATGTGCAATCATTGAAAGCATTTCACCCATTTGTGCAAGTCTTGATTGTTGGATTAACTGTTTTGTTTTTTCTTGATTTTTCTTAATCTCTTCATTGATTTTTTCTTCCAAGTTATGAGTTAAGATTTCAAGTTTTTGTTCTAGATCTTTTCTTTTATTTATATCACGAATTACAGCATGAATTACTGAATTATTATCAATTTCTATAGATGTTAATACAACTTCAATCCATAAATGCTCATTTTGTTTGTTACAATGAACCCATTCAAAGCTACTAATTCCTTTACTTAATGCTTCATCGACTTTGTTTATAGATTTTATAGTTGAACTTTCATTGTTAGGTTGAAATTCTGGAGAAATATCACAAAAGAATTTTCCAATTAATTCATTTCTTGGATATTGTAATATTTTTATACTAGCTTCATTGCAATCAACAATCTTTTTCTCTTTTATTAATAAAACACCATCAGCTGATTTACTAAAGAGTTTCTCAAAAAGTTCTTTTTGTTTAGCAATTAATTTATTTTTATTTTCAATTTCATTATTTGCATTTTTTAATTTTTTATTGTGTTTATTTAAAATTATTTGTCTATATGCTACTATACATAAAATAATAAAAACAAAAGATAGTATTTTCCAAACAGTAGTATAATCAAAAGGCTCTTTTATGGATAAATTAGTCCATTTATTAAATATTATACTATGTTCATTTGAATCAATTTCATGGATGGTTTTATTTAATATTTCTAATAAAATTTGATTATTTTTTTCTACAGCAATGTTTATCTCAAATAACATATCTGTATATCTTGAAATAAAAATATTATTTAAAGCATATCTTGACATATAATAAGCGATTATAGGAAGTGGTTCTATTGCAAAATAGACTTTATTACTATTAACGGCTTCTAAGGTTTCATAGTTATTATTTGTTTCATAGATATTTAAATTTGGGTAGTTTTTTTTAATTATATCAGTGTAGATAGAATCTTTTTTTGTAGCCATTTTTTTATCAATTATTTCTTCAATATCTTGAATTACTGGTTTACTGTTTTGGGTAATAATTGCTAATTTATAACTAAGAAGAGGTTTAGTAAATTCTATAAATTCTCTTAAATCTGTTTCTTTTGAAATAATAGGAGAAATGTCACAAGTACCATTTTTAAGATAAGATGTAAGTTCTTCTTTATTTTTTACATCTATATATTTTATTTCAATATCTAATTTTTTTGATATTAAGGTAAATAAATCAATGTTTATACCTTGGAGTTTATTATCTTCTTTAAATTGAATAGGTACTAAATTTAAAAAGTTACATATTTTAATAGTTGGTTTGGTTTTGAGATAATCTTTTTCTAAACTTGTTAAAAACTTTTTTTTGTCTATAATATCATCAATATTAAACCATTTTCTTTTTAAATTAAGTAGCTCTTCATCTGAAATTGAGGCTTGGGCTTTATTTAAGATAGAATTTAATAAAGGTTTGTCTTTAGAAGTTGCCACACTAATATGACTTACTAATCTTTCATCATCTACATAATTAGCTGGAACAACTAATGAAATGTTTTTTGTAGAAATAATATAATCAAGTACATTCTTTTTATCAATAGTCGCATCTGCTTTTCCCAATGATAATAATTTCAAAGCCTCAACAGAATCTTTTACAAGAATTTGGTTTATTTTTGGATAGTTCTTTTCTATGAATTGTTGAGCAAAAAAGCCTTTTGGCATTACAATAGTTTTACCTTCTAGTTTTTTTAAAGAGTCTAAATCTTCATTGCCTTTTTTTACATAAATCGCATTTGCAGCTGAGTGAAATACTTTTGTAAAATTAAAAAACTTTTCTCTTTCATCATTTTTAGCAATATTAATAATTGCATCTAATTGATCATTTTTTAGCATATCTAAAAATTCATTCCATGATGGACCAGAAATGTATTTAACTTGGATATTTAGTTTTTTAGCTATTAAATTCATATAATCAATAATAAAACCTTTTGGAGTTCCATTTTCATTAAAGTTATAGGGTGGCCAGTATTGTTCATTATGTAATCTAAGAGGTTGATTGTTTTGTAAAAAAGTAATTTCTTCTTTTGTTAAATTATTTGTAAATTCATCAGCATTTAAAAAGCTCAAATATAAAAAAATAAAACAAAAAAGTATAAGTTTCATATTTCTTGCTTATATTTTAAAGAGTAACCATGGGAATAAATAGTTTCAAATAAATCACAATCTAATTTAACTCTAAGTCTTGACATTAAGTTTCTTATTTTTTTCATATCATTATCATAACAATCAAATATAAATGTCTCTATCTCTTTATAATCTTTAATTAAACTATTGCTATTTATAAATAATTTAAAAAGTCGTGATTCATTTTTGGAAAGTTTGATTTGTTCATTGTTTTTGAATAGTTGATTTGTGTTTTTATTCCAAATAAAATCATATTCTAGTTCTACATTTTCTTTTAGTAAATTCTCAAAATCATACTTTTCCATAATTTTAATCAACGTTTCACTTATTTGTTTTAAAGTATAAGGCTTTAAAATATATCCATCAATTCCTGCATTTATTGTTTTTATCAAATAGTCTGTATCATCATGTGCAGAAAGAACTATTATAGGAATTTTTTTATTGGTTTTTCTTATATATTCGATTAGAGATAATCCATCAAGCATTGGCATTTTAATATCAGTAATAATTAAATGATAAGAATCATTTTTTGAAAAAAGTTCTAAACCAATTTTTCCATTATTTGCAATACAAATATCTTTAAAAAAAGATTTCAGCATTTTTACTGTTTGAGTTTGAACTTCTATATTGTCTTCTACATACAAAACATTTAAATTTTTAGTATGTTTTATGAGGTCTCGCAATTTATCAACTTGCATCAATTTCCTAGATTATTTATTAACTATTCGTTAATTATACATTAATAAAAGTTTAGAGGAATTTAAATTTGATTAAAAGAAGTGATTTTAAGGGAACTAAATATTTAGTTCCCTTGAATTTTAGATAGCATCTTTCATATTTCTATTTCTGAATGCAAGAACTATGGTAATAACAACTAATGTTACTACATAATAAACCCACATAGGAATAGGAACAGGATCACCTGTTGCATAAGAGTGCATTCCTGATAAGTAAAAGTTTACTCCAAAATAAGTCATTAATATTGAAGAGAAAGCCAATACAGAAGCTGTTGCTAATACAAAAGGTGTAGATAAGGCTTTTACAAATCTTAAGTGTAAAACTATCGCATAAACTACAATTGATACATAAGCCCAAGTCTCTTTTGGATCCCAGCCCCAATATCTTCCCCATGATTCATTTGCCCAAACACCACCAAGAAAGTTTCCAATAGTAACAGCAGATAATCCAATAATTAATGAAATTTCAGTAATAGCTACCACTGTTTTTATTGTTTCATCAATATGTGGTCTATCTTTTCTAAAAATAAACATAATTAAAGTCATAAATCCTAAAATTGCTGCAAGTCCAAAAAATCCATAAGATGCTGTCAAAATCGAAACATGTATAGTTAACCAATATGATTTTAAAACAGGAACAAGGTTCGTAATTTGAGGGTCAATTCCTGTTAAATGAGCTGTAAACATAAAGATAGCAGCAACAATAACCGCAGCACTTAAAGCAAGAAGTGATTTTCTAAAGAAAATAACACCTGCAAATACAGCTGACCAAGAGATGTATAATAATGATTCATAAGTATCAGACCATGGTGCATGTCCTGAAATAAACCATCTGAATCCCATACCAAAAGTATGAACTGCAAATAATAAAGCTAATATTGTAAAAAATATTGTTGTAGTTTTTTTAGGTTTAATTTTTGGGTTAAATACTACAATAAATGCAACAATTAACATCACTAAACCAAGTAATAAATAAGCTAATGTAACTTTAAAGAAAATATCTAATTTATTAAATAGAATTTCATTATGAATTTTTGTTTCAGAAGGAATAATTTCACTTCCTGCTTTTTCTTGATAAATAGTCATCATAGATAAATATTTATTTGCTTCAGTCCAGTTATAATCAACAATTGAATTTATAAATCCTCTTGTCATACTTTCAACTGCTGCTTGATTTTGACCTTTGAAAATTTGCATAGCATCAAGTGGGTTATACCATTTGTTGTTATCTTTATTGTCTGCAGCATTTTCTTTTACTCTAGGATAGATATTAAATAAACTTCCATTAAATACAGAATAAATTATATTTAATCTTTCATCTAATTGAATAATGTCTTTTTCATAAGTTCCTCTATCCATAGGTTTTACTTGTAGAGCAACTTCTGCTTCACCTGCAAGTAAATATTTACCATCTTTAAATACTTCTGAAAATGCAATATATTTTTCATTTTCATCAACACCTAAGAATTTTTTTAATTTTGGAGTTTTAATTTTTATTACTTTTAAATCACTCCAAATATCAGGACGTGTAAGCATTCCTAAAACTACTTGATCTGGATTCATACCAAATAGAGTTGCTTTTCCACTTAATTTTTGAACGATTTCCAAATCTAAAGAAGATAATGGTTTCATTCTTCCACCAGTACTTTGTGTTACTAATTTTGCGAAATCTTCAGATGTTGCTTTAGATTCGTCTTTAAATTTATTTAAATAATCTAATATTTGAGTAGATTTTTGAGCTGTTTCATTAATATTAGATGAATTAGCAGCTTCTTCATTTGCTTGAAGTAAATTTGCTGAAAATAAGAATGTACAGGCAATTGCAAGTGAAGCTATATTTCTTGAACTTACAAATTTTGTTAGTTTCCAAAATCTTGATTTTTTATCAAAGAAGTTTAATAATAAACCAAGTGTTAATAAAAAGTATCCTAAATAAGTAGGCCATTTACCTGGGTCATTATTTACAGATAATACAGTTCCTGTTTCGTCAGGGAAATATGAACTTTGGAAAAATAAGAAATTACCTTCATGCATAGTTCTATTCATAAAAATTCTGTAATTATAACTTTCTTTATCTTCTTTAATAACAGTAACTTCTGATGCATAAGATGAAGGAGACATACTTCCTGGGTATCTATCTAATTGGAAGTCATTTAATTTAATTGAAAAAGGTAGATCTACGATTTTAGAACCATACTCTAACATAACTGTAACATTGTCAAATGCAAGTTCTCTTGAAATTCCTTGTTGACCTCTTAGTCCTGGAAGTTTAATTTGTTCAGATTTACCATCCATAGTTGCTTCAACAGTTAAAAGCCCCATTTTTGCAGACCCTTTTTTTGCAAACATAAAATCTTTATAATGAATATTGATTTTTTTATTATCAAAAACAATGTCATGTGAAAAGTTATTCATGCTTTTAAATAATGAGGTAAATTCTTTTTGATATTCTTGATAATAAACTTTATCACCATCTTTAATAGTAACTTGTAAGTATGGCTCCAAAGATAACATTTGATTTACTATTTTACCCTCAGGTATTTGCATAATACCTTCATAACCAGCATATCTTGTTATTCCTGCACCTATTAATATAATAACAAACGACGTATGAAAAATAAATCTTGGTTTGTTTTTCCACATTTTAAATTTGAAAATAATACCTGTTAAATTTATTGTAGTTAACACAAGTATCGTTTCATACCAAAGATTGTTATAAACTAAAACCCTCGCTGTTGATGTACCAAAATCATTCTCTATAAAGGTAGCATAACCAGCACCTATTGCTAATATAGCAAGTAAAATTAATGTTGTCTTAAAAGAGAATAAGACATTTGAAAAGTTCAATAAATATCCTTTTATTTTTTTTATTCAATGAATTATATTCATAAGAAGTTAATCCTGAGTTAATGAATGGTTGTTTCTTTGTTAATTTCTGTTAATTTAAGATGAATTTTTGACTTAAATATCTATAATTGCAAAATGAATTTAGAAATATTACAAAATAAAAAAAATGAATGTAGAACATGGAAAAATGTTGAACCTTGGTATCTACAACTTCAAACCGCTTGTAAAATAGAAAAAGAGAATTTGTCTATTGATTATGGTGATTGGTTTAGTGTAGGGATTAAAGAAAATTTAACAAAAGAAGAAGAAGAGATTATATTACAAACTGCAAAATCATTAATTCCTTGGAGAAAAGGTCCTTTTAAAATCTTTGATTTAGAAATTGATAGTGAATGGCAAAGTAATATCAAATATAATCTAATTAGACCATATTTTAATTTAAAAGATAAAATAGTTGCAGATATTGGCTGTAACAACGGTTATTATATGTTTAGAATGCTTGAAGATAAACCAAAAAGATTAGTGGGATTTGATCCGTCACCTTTGACTTTACATCAATTTGAATTTATAAATCATTTTGTAAAATCAGATATTGTTTATGAAATGTTGGGTGTTGAACATTTAGAATATTATAATCATAAATTTGATTTTATTTTTATGCTTGGAGTTTTATATCATAGACCAGATCCAGTTGGAACTTTAAAATCACTAGCTCGAGGCTTAAATAGCAAAGGTGAGATTTTAATAGATACTTTTATGATAGATGGAGATGAAGAGTTATGCTTAACTCCAAATAAAAGATATTCAAAAATCCCAAATATCTATTTTATTCCTACAATTCCTGCACTCAAAAATTGGCTTGAAAGAGCAGGGTTTGAAAATATTGAAGTAATAGCAACAACTATAACTACATCAGAAGAACAAAGAAAAACACCTTGGTCATTTGATCAAAGTTTAGAAGATTTTTTAGATGAAAATGATAAAACAAAAACAGTTGAAGGTTATCCAGCTCCCAAAAGAGTTTATGTAAAAGCTAGAAAAACTTTATAAGAATACTAAGAGATACTAAAGATTAAAATAAATCTATAGTATCTTCTGCACTTAAGTCACTGAATTTAAATAGTTGACTTCTTCCTTTATTTTTTGCTTCGTAAAGTGCAATATCAGCATTTTTAATACAGTCTGTTATTGTAGTATCTGAGTTTAATCTATAAACTTCAAATCCAATACAAATAGTTTTTTTCAAAAAATGGTTTTTTTCTTCATTTATTAAAATATTAACATCTGCGAAATCAGAAATAATTTTTTTAGCAATCTCTTCTGTTTGATATTCACTTGCATTATTTAAAACAGAAACTAAAAATTCATCTCCATTTAATCTTCCAACCATATCAAACTCGTTTATATTTGAGTGAATTACTTTTGCAAGTTCAATTAATACTTTATCTGCAATATCATAATCAAATTCATCAATTACAGCTTTAAAATGATCAATTCCAACCATTAAAAAGTAGATTTCATCTCTTGTATTATTTGAAAGTCTCAAATGAGTATTTAAATTTTCTATTAAATAATTTCTATTGTATACATTTGTTACAGAATCTAACGATGATGATTCTATAAAGTTTTTCTTTAAAATTCCACTTTGAACAATCGGAGAAACTTGAAAAAAAGCAGCTTCAATTGTTTCATATTTTACTTCTAAAATTTTAAAATGAACTTTAGAAGTAGCTCGAAATGAAACAGTAGCATTTAAACTTGTATGAGTATTTATAATAAAAAAATAAGATAAATCATCGTCTAAATAAAACTCTTCGCCTTTTTTTAAAATTATTTCTTTATAATTTTTATTTACATCAAATAAAGAAAAAGTAAGATTATCAATTTTAAATTCTTTATATAGCCAATTAAATATATCTTCTGCCATTTGCTTAATATTTGTAGCATACTGTAACTGTTCATGAAGATTAAATATACTAACTAAAGAATTATAATCGTCTTGATTTGTCGCTGATGATTTGATTAACTCTAAAATCTTATTTTTCATATATCACACCTAAAAGAAATCTATTTTATTTGTATCTTCTTCACTAAACATAAAAACTTGACTTCTTCCTCTGTTTCTTGCTTCATATAGAGCAATGTCAGATTTTTTTATGATTTCATCTATCGTAGTTGCATTATCAGGATATATTGAAATACCTCCACAGATAGTTTTCATAAGTATCTGTCTTGTTTGTTCATTTATTAAAACTTCTGTTTTGCTAAAATTATTAATCAATTTTTCTGATATGAGTATAGCATTGTTTTCATTAATTATATTTTGTAATATAACTAAAAACTCATCATCAGAAATTTTAATAACTAAATCTGACTCTCTAATACTATCTTTTAATGTAGCAGCTAGTGCTTTTAAAACTTTGTCTCCAACTTCATAATCGAATTCATCAATAACAGCTTTAAATTGATCAATTCCAATTTTTATAAAAGCAATTTTCTTTTGTTCTCTATTTGAAATACTTAATAAATTCCCAGCATAATTATCTAAATAACATCGATTATATGAACCTGTTAGGTGATCAATTAAAGACATTTCATTTAATGCTCTTTCCATGAATTTATTAAATAATGATTGAGAAAATATTAATAAAGACATTTGAATATTATCAAGATGTGTCTTTACTAATTCAAAATTAATTTGATTTTGAGATAGAAAATGAAATATAATTGTAGTGTTACAATTTTGTTTGAATTCTAAAGTATTTACTAAATAATTTTCATCTTTTTGGGCATATAAAAATAGATTTTGAATATTGTCATTTTTTTTTATGTCAATTTGTAAAAAATTTATATTATGATGTAATTTTAAATATTCAAATATATTTAAACAACTCTTATCTAAATCTGTCAATTTTAATTTTTCATTTTCATTAATTATTGTTTCACAAGAAAAATTCATGAACTAAGGCCTTTATTAAATATGTTTTTCCCATTGTTTTAGTGTCTCTATCTCACTTTTCAATGTTGTTTTGTCACCATGACCTGGATAAATATGGAAATCTTCATTCCATTGTAATATTTTATTTAAACTTCGTTTCATTAGTGTAGCATTTGAGTTTGGAAAATCAAATCTTCCAATAGTTCCTTTAAAAATGAAATCACCAGTAAAAAGATATTTGTCAATTTGCAAAGCGCTACATCCTGGTGTGTGACCTGGAAAATGATGGAATTTTATTTTTATTCCTTCAATTTCAATCTCTTCATCAGGATTTACTAAAATATCTGCATATGACGGAGGCATTCCTAATCCATAGGGATCAAGTGTTAACATAAATTCATCATCTTTTGGAGTGTACAATTTTATGTTATAACTATCTTTTACTTCTTGATTAGACCAAACGTGATCAAAATGTCCGTGGGTATTTAAAACTGCAATTGGATTTTTCACATTTCTTTTAACCCAAGCATAGGCATTTACACCTGGATCTATAATTATATCTTTATTGTCAACAGTTATAATATAACAATTCGTTTGATAATCACCCATTGGTTGAACTTTTATATCCATTTTTAACCTTACTTTGCTAAAATTCTATAGATTATATCAAAAAAGAGGTTATTTATGGATTATTTTTTATTTTTAGAGGATATTTTACAAACAAGTAAGCCAAAAGAAAAAATAGAAAAGTTTGAAGTCTTTTATAATAATTTTTTGAATGGGAACTATTTTATGAGTGATTCTTATATACCCTATGAATTTACAAATCCTTCATATCATTCATTTTTAGAAATAGTTAAACCAACAGCTTTACCTGTAATAAAAAATTTTAAATCAATAGAGGGAAAAAAATATTTAGTTCACACTATTTTACATATTGAATATTCAGCGATTGATTTAGCTTTAGATGCAGCTCTTAGGTATAAAGATATGCCAAAAAAATATTATGAAGATTGGCTAGAAGTTGCTAGTGATGAAATAAGACATTTCTTAATACTTGAAGAATTATTAAGTGAAGTTGGTGGAGTTTATGGAGAATTTCCTGTTCATAAAAATCTTTTTGAAGCAATGGAGCAAACACCTGAATTTTTAAGAAGAATGGCAGCAGTTCCAAGGTATCTTGAAGCAAATGGACTTGATCAAAATCCAAAAATAATGCAGAAATTAAATTCAAATAGAGATGAGTTTAATAATAAGTTTTTAAAAGCATTGCAGATTATTTTAGATGAAGAAGTTGACCATGTAAAAAAAGGTGATACTTGGTTTAAGTATGAGTGTGATAGATTAAACTTAGAGCCAGAATCTACATATTTACAAATAATTGAAGAAGTGTTTCCTGGAAGTACAAAAAGAAAAATGGATTTAAACTTTAATGCAAGAAAAGAAGCAGGATTTTCGTGTAATGAGTTAAAATTCTTATCTAAAAAAGAGGATTGTAACTAATGATAACTTCAAATATTGACTCTATTATGGCAAAAATTTCAAGTACAAATAATACAAGTACGGGTGCAACTTCAAATGTATTTTTAAATAATTTAGTTAGCAATTCAGATGCAACTGCTACAACACGAACAAATGCTTTAACTTATGAAAATATAAAAGGTATTTCTTTAGAAGAGATAGATAGTTTATTTGTAAATGAAGATGATAAAAGTATGGCGAAAAATCTAAGACTTGCAACACTTTTTTCAAGTGATGATTATTTATCAAAAGCTTTATTTAATACGGTTTTAGGGCAACCATTTAATATAGGATACTCATATTTAACTAATAGTTATAATGATAAAAGTATGTTTTTATCTTCATCAAACAATAGTAGTTTAGCTGATTTATTATATGAATCAATAACTCAAAAAATAGCTGATCCAAATGCCAAATCAACAGATGTAATATCTCAGGATAAATTAGATGAAATATTAACTGCTGTTAACTCTTTTAACTTTATAAGTGCTTTAACAAATACCTCAAAAAAAGGTTATGATAAATATAAAGATGAAAAAAATGATTACTCATTTTTATATAATGACTACAATTTAAAATATCAAGAGTTAGTTTATAAATACCAAGAATTGGAAAATATAAACAAAACTCTAATTAAACAATTTTAGTAAATATTAATAGTAAGCATTGCTTTTAAAATAGCATCTTCTTCTATCATTTTAAGATTAGAATTTATTTTATGAGTTGATAGTTTTCCTTCAATAGTTTGAAGTATATGCCAAAATCTCTCATTAAATGGAGTATCAAGCTCTTTTATTTTGTATTTTAGGATTATTTCAACAATAGTTTCAATGCAATGAAAATAAAAGATTTTATTTTTTGCTCTTTGAGTTTTATATTTTCTCATCAATTTTAGATTCGCAATAAAAGTATCTTTTTCAATATTTGATAAAACTGCTCTATTTCTTACTTCTGCTTCTTCATCATCTAAATGTTTTGAATAAGAGTCTATCTCTTTATTCATTACATCTTCCAAATCAGGATGGAAATTCAAAAGTACATTTAAAATTTCATCAGGTGTTAGAGCTTTTTCATTTATCTGATGAGAATATTTCTTTTTTTGTTCATATGTATGGTCAATAGCATTTAATATATCAATTGCAAAAGATAAATAAATAAATTTATCTTCTTTACCATCTTTAAATGAAACACCATGTTCACTAATAACTGGTTTTAATCCTGCATACTCTAATTTCATTTCTTTCTATTCCTTATTTGTATTTAAAATTTAGCATTTGGAATAGGGTAGTTCTCTATTACAAAATCAATATCTTTATCACCACGACCACTAAGACTTACTAAAATAGTTTTATCTTTTGGAAGTGTTCGTGCTAGTTTCATAGTAAATCCAATAGCATGAGCTGACTCAAGTGCGGGAATTATTCCCTCAAGTTGTGATAATTTATAAAAAGCATCTACTGCTTCATTATCATCACAAAGTCCAACTTTACTTCTTCCAATCTCTTTTAAATAAGCGTGTTCTGGTCCAACTGATGGATAATCAATTCCGCTTCCAATTGAATAAACAGGAGCTGGATTTCCATTTTTATCTTTTAACATTATAGAGTTAAATCCATGCATGATTCCCTCTTCTCCATAAGTTAAAGTGGCACTGTGTTCACCAATTTTATCACCTTTACCCATTGGCTCAACACCATAAAGATTTACCTCTTTATCATCAATGAATCCAGAAAATAATCCCATAGCATTACTTCCACCACCAACACAAGCTACAACATTATCAGGAAGTTTATCTTCATGCTCAAAAAATTGTTCCTTTGACTCAAATCCAATTACACTTTGGAAGTCTCTTACCATCATAGGAAATGGATGTGGACCAACAACAGAACCAATACAATAAATAGAGTTTTCAGTATCAGCTAAATATGCTTCAAAAGCTGAATCAACAGCCTCTTTTAAAGTTTTAAGACCATGAGTTGCTGGTACAACTTTTGCTCCCAAGATTTTCATTCTAACAACATTTGGATGTTCTTTTTTTATATCAACTTCACCCATGTGAATTTCACACTCTAAACCAAAATAAGCAGCCGCAGTTGCTAAAGCAACACCATGTTGACCAGCTCCAGTTTCAGCAATTACTTTTTTCTTACCTAAATATTTAGCAAGAATTACTTCAGCCATACAATGATTTAATTTATGAGCACCAGTATGATTTAAGTCTTCTCTTTTTAGATAGATTTTTGCTCCACCACAAAATTGTGTAAGGTTTTTTGCAAATGAGATTGGAGTAGGTCTTCCTTGATAGTGTTTTCTAACATATTTTAACTCTTCAATAAATTTAGGAGAGTTTTTTAATTCCAAATAAGCTTGTGTAATTTCAGCAAAAGGTTTTTCTAAAACAGGAGGAATAAATGAACCTCCAAATTTACCAAAAAAACCATTAGCATCCGGATGAGATTCTAAATAAGATTCACTCATATATTAATTCCTTCCATAAAAAATAACTATAATTTAAAAATAAAAAACATTATAATCAATTGCTTTTTAATTCATTATGAAAGAGGGATAGTTATTTTAACATTTGTGCAATTATTAAAAAAAATATCATTAAATTTGTGAGAAGTATTAGTGATTTTAATTTCCCCATTCATACTTGAAGTGATAATTTTATGAGTCATATATAATCCTAATCCTGTACCTTGACTTTTATGTTTTGTAGTAAAATATGGTTCAAATATTTTATTTAAGATAGATTCTTTTATTCCACCTGCATTATCAATTATTTCAATAATAATTTTTTCAGCTTCTTTATATGATTTAATATGAATATATCTATTGGTTTTTTCTATATCTAATAGGGCATCTTTGGCATTATTTAAAATATTTAATATAGCTTGATTTAACTCATTTTCATAACTATTTATAAATAATCCCTCACTCAAGTCTAAAATTAGATTTATATCATGGTTTTTATAAGAGCCTTTTAACATACTAAGGATTTTGTCTATACTTGAATTAACATTAAACTCTTTTTTTATCTTGTCTTCTTTTAGATAATTTTGGAAATCATCAATAGTTTGTGATAAAAACATAGTTGTATTGGTTATATTGTCTATTGTTTCATTAAAGGTTTTATCATCAAGTTGGTCAAACTCTTTTTGTAGTTTCATTCCTGAAGCAGCAGTTGATATTAAACTTAGAGGTTGTCTCCATTGGTGGGCAATATTTCCCATCATTTCACCTAAACTTGCCATTTTTGATTGTTGAATTAAAAGATTTTCTCTATTTTTTATTTCACTCATATCAATAATTGATAAAATAATTGATTGTTGATTCTCAAAAATTACCTTTTTTGATTTAATAAGAATTGGAAATTTTATTTCAAAATTTCTTAAACCAAAAATTTCATAAGTTTGTGAATCGGAATTTTTTATAATATCTTCAAAATTAATAGTTTTATCTGTTTTAAATAAATTAGAAAAAGGTCTATTTAAAAGCTCTTTATTATTAAGGTTAAATATTTTTAAAATTTCAGTATTATAATAAATAATTTCATTGTCACTAACTATTATAATTCCTTCAATAGTTAAATTTACTAAACTTCTAAAAGTTTTAAGAGTATTTTCTAATTCATTTTTAGTATTTTTTAATTTCCTTTGATAAGTAATTAATTGTCTATTTTTATAAAGAACCAAAAGTATAATTAGAATTAAAGGTAAAAAATATTTCCATAATACTGAATAATCAAAAGCTTGAGTATATTCAAGTTTTAACCATTTATTATAGATTTGACTTTTATCATTTGGACTCATTCTTTCTAAAACTTTATTTATAATTGACTGTAAAACTTCATAATCATCTCTAAGCATCATTTGTAAATTAAAATCAATTCCTGTACTTCCTGAAATTTTGACATTACTATATGCGTATTTTTGAATATTATGGGTTAACACAGGTAAATTATCAATTAGTGCATATATTTCATTATTAGATAATAAGGATAAACCTTCTTCAATATTATTTACAAAAACAAAATCCATGTTAGGATACTCTTTTTGTAGTATTTGATATGCTGTGTAATTTTTGCCAACACCGACTTTTTTCCCAAGAAGATAAGAGGGATCTGGAATATAGTTTTTATCTTGTAGTGTTGCAATTCCAATTGGAGCTTTGTAATATATATCTGAAAATATTGCATATTTTTCTCTATCTAATGTTCTTGAAGTTGCGATTATGACATCGCAACTTTTGTTTTTTATACTTTCAAGTGCAATCGAAAAAGATTTTTTAGTTTTTAGATTTGTTTTTAGATTTGCTTTATCTACTATATATTGCCAAAAATCATAACCTAAACCATATGCTTTATGGTTTTCTACAAAATTTATTGGTGCCCAATTGTCAGTAAAAGCTACATTTATAACTTTGTTTTCTATAAAATCTAACTCTTTTTGTGAAAAAGATATACTTTTTTTGTCATTAGACCATTTATTATTTAGCACTTCAAGTTCAGCAGCTGAAATTTTATTAATTGCCTTATTTATAATTTTTACAAGTAATGAAAACTCTTTTTTAACTCCTATATATAATCTATCATCAAAGTTATTAATATTTATTTTTGTTAATATTTTTAATGAATCGGCATATGTTGTATTTATAAAATAGTTTGCAACCAAAGAGTTTTGAATAGTTAATTCAGTTTCATTGTTTTTAATACTTTCAAAAACTTTATCAAGATTATCAAATTCAATAATATTTATTTTTTTATAATTCTCTTTTAAAAATTTAGTTAAGTCCCAATTTTTTACCATTGCAACTTTTTTACCTGATAAATCATCTATATTTATAAAATTAAATTTATTTATTTTTGTGATAATAGAAAATTCTTGAGTGTAGTAGGGTTTTGTATAATTTAAAAAATTTTCTCTTTCTTCGTTATATTCTAAGGCTGGCAATATATCTATTTCACCTGTAGAAAGTTTTGTTATTAGATTATCCCAACTATCACTAATAAAAATAGGTGTAATATCAATTTTAGAAAAAATAAGTTTTATGTAATCAATTGTATATCCTTTTGCTTGATTATCTTCATTATAATCAAAAGGTATCCAATCGTATTCATTTGCAACAGTAATTGTTTTATGAGTATTGATAAATGCTTGTTCTTCTTGTGTAAAATCGGTATTTGTATTAATAAAATTTTGATTTGTTAAAGTATTAGTAGTGTTAGATAAAAGTAAATTATGTAAGAAAAAAAGTAATAGAAGAAATTTATACACTGTTGATTCCTATCTCAGTATTTTCTTCTTGATTATACTGAGATAAGTATTATAAAGTATTTAGCTAAACCACTTTTTAACTTTGTCAAACATATTTTCAAAGTTTTTTTCGTGAGGTTTACTCTCTATTCCAAAACTTTCTTGAAGTTTTTCTAGAAGTTCTTTTTGTTCATCATTTAATGCTTTTGGATATTCAATTTTAATTTGTACAACTAAATTTCCTTTTCCATAACCTTGAACAGATTTAACACCTTCACCTTTGAAAGTAAATTGTTGTTTATCTTTTGCATTTTTTGGAATTTCAAGTTCAACTTCACCTCTTAATGTAGGAACTTTTATTTTTCCACCTAATGCAATTTGTGTAAAGAAAATGGGTGCTTCGTAATAGATATCATCATCATGTCTTACAAAATGAGAATCTTCTTTTACTTTTACTTGTAAATATAAATCTCCTCTTGAGCCATCTGGTGCGATATTTCCTTTATGAGAAACTCGGATTCTCATTCCATCATTTACACCCTCTGGAATATCAACTTTAAAAGAATCTTTAACTTCATCATAACCACTTCCACCACATGATTTACAAGAAGCTGCTGCTGCTTGACCTGTTCCACCACATTTTGGACAAGTTTGAGCAAATGTCATAAATCCTTGTCTTGCATGAACTTGACCTTGTCCATTACAAGTTGTACAAGTTGCTAGTTTCCCATCTTTTGCACCAGTTCCAGAACAAGATTTACAAGCTGTTTTATATTTATAACTTATATCTTTTTTGCATCCAAATACAGCTTCGTTGAATTCTAGTTTTACTTCAATAGTAACATCAAGATTGTAGTTATATGTTTTTTTCTGTTTTCTTCCACGTGAACTGCCACCAAAAGCACTTCCAAACATCTCTTCAAAAACAGAACTTAAGTCATCAAAACCACCAGAGAATCCACCACCTCTTTGTCCATGACCCTCAAGTCCAGCTTTTCCATATCTGTCATAAACAGCTCTTTTTTCTTCATCACTTAATACTTGATAAGCTTCATTTATAGCTTTGAATCTCTCTTCAGCTTCATTATCACCTGGATTTTTATCAGGATGATATTTCATAGCCATTTGTCTATAAGCTTTTTTAATTGTACTTTTATCTGAACCTTTACTAACTTCTAGTAGTTCATAATAATCTATTTCAGTCAATTCTATCCCCTTAAAAAATATTTAAATTAATAAGTCGCGATTTTATCTAAAACTTGATAAATATTGATTGAATTAATAAGTGTATAGTTTTATATAATTTATTAAAAATCTTAGATATAATCCTGCCATGAATAAAGGATTAGAAAAATTTTACGAACTTGTTGAAGCATTTGAATCTTTACCTACTATTGGAAAAAAATCAGCTCTTAGACTTGCTTATCACATTGTTATGAACGACAATTATTGTGGGATTAAAATAGCTCACAGCATTGAAAGTGCACTTAAAAATATTACTAAGTGTGTTCGTTGTGGTTCTATGAGTGAGCATGAAATTTGCGAAGTTTGTTTGGATGAATCAAGGGATAGTTCAAAACTTTGTATTGTTCAAAGTGCTAAAGATATTTTTGTTATTGAAGACTCACGTCAATTTGATGGAAAATATTTTGTAATTGAAGAGTTAGACCAAGAAGTATTGGATTCTTTGCACAAATTTATAAATGATAATGAAGTAGAAAATATTTTATTTGCAATAACTCCATCAATTGCCAATGATGCATTTATCTTATTTATTGAAGATAAATTAAAAAATCACAATATAAAATTTACAAAAATTGCCCAAGGTGTACCAACGGGTGTTAGCTTAGAAAATGTTGATATTTTATCTCTTTCTAAAGCTATACAAAGTAAAGTTGAAATTTAAATTTAAAATTAGAACAAGAACATGGAAAAAAGAATAGTTTGTCAAAAGTGTGTTTATTATTTTGTAACGTGGGAAGCAGGGCAACCTCATGGGTGTAAATCTTATGGATTTAAATCAAGATATCTTCCTTCAATTGTAGTAAAAAATTCAAGTGGTCAAGCTTGTAATTTTTTTGTAGAAAAAAATAAAACAGTAGGATAAATGCAAATAAATCATTTTATTGAGAAAATAGAAAAAGACAAAATATCAATTATTAGAACATGGATAAGTTCAGATTCGGTTATTAAATTGATAAATGACTATTCTATCGATAAAGATTTACTTATTAAAAGATACGCCTTTGGCGTTATTGATCATTATATTCAAGCTGTAAAAAATAATCAAAAAATAGAACATTGTCCAGTAATTATTGATTTTATTAAATATTTAAAAAAACAAAATATCAAAGCTAGTGAACTTTTTTTATTATGGTCATCTTTTAAAAATGCTTTAATGAATTTTGCTTTTGAATTAAATATTCAATCAAAAGAGTTAATGGAGAAAATAGTTTATTATTACGAAGAGATTTTTTCTAGTATTTTAGATATTTATTCAAAATCAATTGCTCAAGTTGAGAGTGCTTTAAATAAATCTATTGATATTGTTGATAAATATGTAATTATGTCAAGAACAGATATAAATGGCATTATAATTAGTGTATCTGCTGCTTTTTGTAAAATTTCTGGTTATGAGTCATTTGAACTAATAGGAAAATCTCATAATATTTTAAGACATCCAGATATGTCAAAAAAAGTTTTTGCAGATTTATGGAATACTATAAAATCTGGGAATATGTGGCAAGGTGAGATTATAAATCGTAAAAAAAATGGCGATTCTTATTGGATAAAAACAACAATTCATCCAAATTTTGATAATAGAGGGAATGTTATTAGTTATGATGCTGTAAATGTGGATATAAGTTCTCAAATAGAACTAAAAAATCAACAAAATTTATTAGTTGAACAATCAAAATCAGCTGCAATGGGTGAGATGATAAGTATGATAGCTCACCAATGGAGACAACCTTTACAAGCAGTTTCTATTTTGATTCAAAAATTACCTTTATTAAAAATGGTGAATGGTGATATTTCAGATGAAATGCTTGATGATGTTGTAAATCAAGTTAGTTCACAACTTGATTATATGTCAAAAACAGTAGATGATTTTAGAGATTATTTTAAACCAAATAAGAGTAAAGAAGAAGTTTTTATAAAAGATGTTATTGAAAAATCTATGGATTTTTTAGCATATTTATTTAAAATAAATTCTATTGAAGTAAAATACCAAAATAGTTCAAATTCATGTTTGAAAATATATTTAAATGAAATAGTTCAAGTTTTTATAAATCTGGCAAAAAACTCATGTGATGCAATACTTGAAAAAAGTATTGAGCATGGAAAAATAGATATTCACACTTATGAAGATAAAAATAGTTTAATTATTGAATTTGAAGATAATGCAGGTGGAATAAAGAGTAATCTTTTGGATAAAATATTTGATCCATATTTCTCAACAAAAAATAATAAAAATGGAACAGGATTAGGATTATACATGAGTAAAACTATTATTGAAGAACATAGTGGTGGAAAGATAAATGTGTATAATACAGATTTTGGAACAAAATTCATAATAAAATTACCATTAAAATAGGAGTTAGCGTTGTTATATAAAGATTTTAAAGAGAGTATTAAGTCATTAGGTTTTGGAACTATTGAAGATTTTATACAATATGCAGGTGTTACATCAGATGATATTTTGAATTGGGAAGAGAAAAATGAAGTTCCTTATTTAATTTCACTTATTATTCATCTTTTAAAGGGTGAAAAAGAGTTATTAGTTACAAATTCAGCTTTAGATAATGTAATTGAAGAGTGTTTACCTCTTGCTTCACTTCTTGAAGAAGTTTCATCTTTTCCACATAAATTAGAAGAGATGTTTTTATTACAAAAGAAATTAAATGATTCTACAAATGGTAATAATTGGGAATTAGGTGTTAACAAATTTGGAAAAGAGATAAATTGGTTAAGATGTATTCATATGGAAGTTGCTGAACTTATTGAATCAACTCCTTGGAAACATTGGAAAAATATCAATGCAGATCCAGATATGAATAATATTCATGTTGAACTTGTTGATATTTGGCATTTTTTAATGTCTTATATTTTACAAGAAACAAATGTTCCAAAAGCAGTTTCATTGGTAAATACTCATTGTATTTATGAAGCATCTCAAGATGTTGATGTAAAGCTTATGGTAAAAGAAGCTGAAAAATTATCTTATATTTCATTAGCAATTGATACAGGAAATATGCCATCATTTAGTGGAATTGAAAGATTTATTGACCAATTTTTTAGATGTTGTAAAATCTCTGGTTTATCTTTTATGTGGTTACAAAAACTTTATATTGGTAAAAACTGTTTAAATCAATTTAGACAAGATAATGGTTATAAAGAAGGTCATTACATCAAAGTATGGAATGGACATGAAGATAATGTTGTGATGGTTGATTTACTTGAAAAAATGGAAGATGTAGGTTTTGATGACTTATATGGAAAATTAAAAGAAGCATACAATAAATGTAAATAGTTTTAATTTATTTTTATAGAAAATTTATCCTAGATTTTTACTAGGATAAATATATTTGAATTAAAATTTATATCCTATTCCAAAAAGAGCAAAATTACTTTTTGCATCATAGAATTCATTATTAGCATTAAGGCTTTCTTGCCCTATTGTAAAGTTAATATAAGTATCTGTAAAGTTAAAAGGTTCTTTATATTCTATTTTTGTAAGTATTTTAAAATTATTAGATTCTATTTTCTCATTAAAAATTGGATTTGTTTTATCATATTGTTTTTTTGAAATATTTGTTAAAACTGTCAAATTAGTTTTACTATTTAAATCTTTAGAAAATCCTAATTCTAAAGCTAAACTATCATAGCTACTTGCTTTTCCATCAGCACTATAATTTTCAAAAATCATATTTGTAAGTAATAGTGTCTCTTCATCTAAAATATTTAAAGATAAAGCATGATTTAATGAAAATAAATTTCTATTTCCATTTCGCTTTAAATCTTCTATTGTATTATCTATATCATATTCTCGTTTACTATATTCGTATTTTATTATTGCTGATGAATAATCTGAAGTATTAAATTCATAAGCTAAAAATAAACCATTTTCATTTATATCTGTCTCTTTTCTATCTTGATTTAATAAAAAAGGGTTTTCCCATTCTTCTTCAAGTAATTTTGATTTTACTCCAAAATAGAAGTCTCCAATAGTCGTGTTTAGTTTTGTACCAATTTTTAAATCAGTTTGTTCTAATTGGAAATAAGCTTTAATATTTTCTGAAAGGTTCTTTCCATAATATGTATTTATATTTGGTATTGCTTTATTCTCAGATTCAGAGCTAGAAAATGATGTAATTTTTTTATTACTATTTGTAGAAAAATTATCTTTTGAGTTTATATATCCTGCCCCTAATTCAAAAAAATTTTCTTCACTTGCAAAAAGAGTACAAGTTAAAATTACGGGGAGTAGTAGTTTTTTCATATGATTCCTTTTTTTTTGATGAGAAATTATAATAAAAAAAGATGTCATAAAATGGGGATTATATTTTTTATAGGATTTTAGTATATAATCAAGTATGAAAAATTTGAAAATATTATATATAGAAGATGAAGATTTTATACGAAAAAATGCAATAGAGTATTTAAATTATTTAAGTGATTTCGTTTATGAAGCAAAAGATGGCCTTGAGGGTTATGAACAGTATTTACAAATAGAACCTGATATTATAATTTGTGACATAATTATGCCTAAAATGAACGGTTTAGAATTGATTGAAAAAATAAGACTTAACGATATAAAAACGCAAATAATTGTAGCAACAGCAAGAATAGATACTGAATTTTTGATAAAAGCTGTAGAACTAAAACTTGTAAAATATCTTACCAAACCAATTTCTGAAGATACTCTTTTATTTTCTTTACAAGAGGCTATAAAGCTTTTAGAAACGAATAGTTCTAATATTATCAACTTTAATAATGAAATAAAATTTGATGTATTAAATAAAACTTTATTAAAAAGGAATGAACTTGTAAAACTTACAAATAAAGAACTTTTATTTTTAGAAATATGTTTAAAAAATACAAATCGTGCAATAACATATAAAGAATTTGAGAATTTTATATGGGAGGGAAATATGACAGAAGATGCTTTACATTCAGTTGTAAAAAGTCTTAGAAAAAAACTTCCTGATGATACTTTGATAAATATATCAAAAATAGGTTATAAATTAAATTTAAAATGAAAATAATTATATACGTCCTTTTAATTATTAATTTACTTTATGCAAAAGATATCTCATCTATTGAAATTATTGAAAATAATAATTTCAATTTTAATACAATAAAATCAGCTGAAGGTTTTCAAAAAACTACGGATTTTATTAAATTTAATTCATCAAAAGATTATTGGTTAAAAATTACTTTTAACAACAAAGGGAATGAAAATAAAGATTATATTCTTATAATAGATTCAAAACTATCTATAAATCCTATTTTATTTGATAAAAATGAATTTTTTATAGAAAATAATGCAATAGAAATTAAAAATAGAGATATTATATTCGCAAAAATTTTTACTCCAATTGAAGAAATAAATTTAAAAATATCTACAAAAGAAAAAAATAATTATTTAATTGATTTGATGAAAAAAAAAGAATTATATAACATTAGTTATGGGATTATATTTACTGCATTCCTTTATTATTTTGCTTTTTTTATTTTTAATAAAGAAAAAAGTTTTATTTACTATTCTTTAACTCAATTTTTTATTTTATTTATGATTTATTTTTCCGATAAACAGTATTGTTTATCCTATGGTTTTTATGATTTTATTGTATTTGGATTTTTAATTTCATCAAATCTTTTTACTAAAGAATTTTTAAATACAAAAAAATATACACCATTTTTAGATAAGGTTTTAACAGTTTTATTTTTTGTTGCATTTTTAAGATTAATAATTTCATTTCCTGATTCTTTATTTTTACTAATTTATATTATTTGTGCTGTTTCTATATATATAAAAACAAAAGCTAAACCTATAATTTTTTATATTATTGGGTGGACAATTATTATTTTGACCTATATTTTTGTAGAATTTTTAACTGATTTTATTAATCAAGATATTGATCCTATATTTATTATTGATTTAATACATCTATTCGCTCCTTTAGAATCATTAATTTTTGCATTTGCTCTTTCCTATAAAATGAAAATTAATGAAGATGAAAAAGAAGAGAAACAAAAATTACTTATTCATCAAAGTAGACTCTCTTCTTTGGGAGAAATGATAAGTAATATTACTCATCAATGGAGACAATCATTAACACATTTAGGGTATATATTTATAAATATTAATGGGGCTTTTAAACATAATAAATTAGATAAAATCTATTTAGAAGATAAAATAACTGAAGCAAATAATCAACTTCAGTATATGTCTGAAACATTAGAAGATTTTAAGAATTTCTATTTTCCTAAAAAAGAAAAAAATAATTTTAGTGCTTTAACCTATATTCAAAAAGCTATAAATATTTTTTCTAGTTCATTACAAGTAAATAATATAGATACAAAAATAAGTGGCGATGATTTTTATATCTACGGTCATGAAAATGAGTTCTCTCAAGTTGTATTAAATCTTTTAGTTAACGCAAAAGATGTTTTTATTGAAAGAAATATTAAAAACCCTGAAATTCAAATAATTCTTGAAAAAGATTTAATTTTAATATCAGATAATGCAGGTGGTATTGATAAAAAAATACAAGAAAAAATTTTTGAACCTTATTTTTCAACTAAATCCAATGGTAGTGGTATAGGTCTTTACATGTCAAAGATAATAATTGAAAAAGGTTTCAATGGTAAGCTTTATTTCAAAAATAGTGGAATATATAGCATTTTTTTTATTGATTTAAAATGATTATTTATTTTTCTAAGATAGTAATCTTTATAAAATCTTGATTTTTTTTATATAATTTTGATTCTGTCTTTACAAAGTTTCTAATATAATGGACAAAATATCTCATAAAGGGAATATCACATGTCCATTTCTAATATTATTATGCTAACTATTTTAGGCATATTAACTCTAATTTTATTGATTAAATTACCAAAAGCTTGATATGAAAAATTTTTTAATTAAATACAAGCAGTATAGCTATATATTAAAAGCTTTGGGAATACTATTAATAATTACATTTATTAGTCATGTTTTTAGAAGTTCTTTAGATATTATAAATATTACTTTGATACACATAATTCCAGTTATCGTTGTGGCAATTCATGGAAATATTAAGGCCACTTTAGTTATGACTTTATTAAGTGTTATTTTTCTAAATTTTTTATATATTCCTCCTCTTTACAGTTTTTCAGTTCATAATGAACTTTATGTTTGGAGTTTTTTTATATTTGGAATTGTTGGTTGGATTATTACTATTCAAGCAAAAAATTTAAATACACAAACAAAACAAAACGAACTCAGAGAGAGTTTATTACATATTATTTCTCACGATTTGAGAACTCCACTTTCTTCGATTCACGGAAGTATAAATTTAATATTATCAAATGATAATCTTGATGAAAAAAGCAAATATAATCTTTATGAAGATATAAATTATGCTTCTTTAAGAATGAAAAGACTTATTACTAATATTTTAGATAGTACAAGATTATCAAGTGGAAATATTGATTTAAAACTAGAGTGGTGTGATTTTGAAGATATAGTAGGTGTTGCATTAAATGAGTTTTCACAAAAACAAAATGATGAAGTACTTCAAATAAAAATTGACGAACTTAGTCTATTTTGGGGAGATAATACCTTACTTACCCAGTTAATTATTAATTTACTTGATAATGCTTTTAAATACTCTAAACCTGATACAAAAATATATTTCGAAATAATAAATTTTAACAATTTTATAAAAATAAAAGTTTTTAATGAAACAGAATATATTGATAAAAAGAAAATAAAAAATATTTTTGATAAGTTTTATAGATTTGAAGATACAAATGACATTTCAGGAAGTGGAATAGGTTTAGCTATTTGTAAAAGTATTGTTAAACTTCACAATGGTGATATTAAAGCAATCCCTGAACATAATGGCATTTTGATAGAAATAGAGTTACCAATTGTAAAGAGAGCAAAATTATTATGAAACAACATTTAATACATATAATAGAAGATGATTTATCAGTTAAAAAATTATTAGAAATTACTTTTAAAGAGTATGAGTTTAATTATATTTCAAGTGAAAGTAAAAAAAATGCATTAATGATGTTTTTGAGTCACAATCCTGATTTATTAATAGTAGATTTAGGTTTAAGTGATGGAGATGGAAAGGATTTAATAAAACAAATTAGAGAAATCTCAAAACTTCCAATTATCGTTTTAACAGCAAGACATGATGAAAAAGAGATAGTTGCTGCTTTAGATGCAGGGGCTGATGATTATATTACTAAACCTTTTTCTGTAAATGAGTTATTAGCAAGAATTAGAGCAAATTTAAGAAGAAAAATCAGTGATGAAACGGAACTTAATAGTAAATTTGTTTGTAATGAATTAGAACTTGATATTACTTCAAGAAATATATTATTAAAAGGTGAAAATCTAAAATTAACTCCAATAGAGTACGAATTACTAAAATATTTTATGTTACATACAAATAAAACTTTGACACATAAACAAATACTTCAAGAAGTTTGGGGAACAGGTTATCAAAATGAAATGCAATATTTAAGAACTTATGTAAATACTTTAAGAAAAAAGATTGAAGAAAATTCTACAAGACCAAAATATATAAAAACTGAATCTGGTATTGGTTATAGATTTAGTTGCAATCAAGAATTGTAGGAAATTTTATGCAACATAAATATATAAAATCAATATTTTTGGGTTATGTTTTAATTATTTTTATTGGAGCAATAATTTTATCATCACCTATTTGCCATATTGGTGAATTAAAATTTATTGACGCTCTTTTTACATCAGCCAGTGCAACTACAGTTACTGGATTAATAGTAACAAGTACTTCAGAAAATTTCACTTTTTGGGGAGAGTTTATTATTTTAGCTCTTATTCAAATGGGTGGAATTGGGTATATGACTTTGGTAATAATCTTTTTTTTATTTATTAAACAAAAATTAAATATAGATGAAAAAAGAGCAATGAAGTTATCTTTAGATTTACCAAGTCTACATGTTATTAGTTTTGTAAAAAGAATTGTATTATTCATATTATTTATAGAATTTATTGGTGCAATTATTTTAACTGTTCAATTTCTTGATAAATATGAATTTATGGATGCCCTTTGGTTTGGGATATTTCATAGTATAAGTGCTTTTAATAATGCTGGTTTTTCTCTTTTTACTGATAGTTTAATCTCATATCAAAGTGATTCTTTTTCTTTATTGACAATCTGTTTTTTAGTAATTTTGGGAGGTTTAGGATATTTTGTATTAATTGAGATTTATGAAAATAGAAAATTTTCAAAAAGATTCACTATTCATACAAGAATTATGATTTATGGAACTATTATTTTAATAGTTTCTGGTATGTTGTTATTTTTATCAATAGAGTGGAATAATCCAAAAACTTTTGGAGAATTAAGTTTTTATGACAAAATTTTAAATGCTTTCTTTTTATCAGTAAACTTTAGAACAAGTGGGTTTAATAGTATTGATTTAGCTTCATTAAAAGAATCATCATTGTTTTTTTCTACGTTATTTATGATGATAGGTGCTGGACAAGGAGGTACAGCAGGAGGTATGAAGATTACTACTGTTGCTATTTTGATAATTACAGTTATTTATATTTTAAAAGGAAGTAATCAAGAACCAAATATTTTTAAAAGAACGATTGAACAAAAAGTTATAAATAAAGCATTGGCAATTATTATTTTTTCATCTTTTCTTGTGCTTTTTACTACTTTGGTATTAGTTGAAACACAAAATTTGCCTTTTCTAAAAATTTTATTTGAAGTAGTTTCAGCATTTGGAACAGTTGGAGTTTCAACAGGTAATGGTGATATTTTAAGTTTTTCACAACAATTTGACAGTTTTGGAAAAAGTATTATGATTATTTTAATGCTTGTAGGAAGATTAGGTGTTTTTGCTTTTGGATTAATATTACTTGGAAAAGCAAAAACAAAACATTTTAAATACCCCGTTGGAAGGATTGTTATATGAAAACGATTGCAGTTATTGGTTTAGGAAGATTTGGATTTTATATTGCAAAAAGTTTATCAAGATTAGATGTAAATGTAATTGCAGTTGATAATGATGAAAAAAGAATTCAAGAAATAAGTGAATATGTTGATGATGCTTATATTGTTGATAGTATAAATAAACAAGCTTTAGAAGAGATAGGTGTTTATAATTTAGATACAGTAATTGTAAGTATTGGGGAAAATATAGAAGCTAGTATTTTAACTGTTATGGCTTTAAAAGATTTAAATAATAAAAGAATTATTGCAAAAGCTATAAACTCTACTCATGGAGAAATCCTGACAAAAATAGGGGCTTTTAAAGTTATTTATCCTGAAAAAATTGCAGGAAGAATGTTAGTCAAAAAACTTATTGATAATATGTCAGTTGAAGAAATAGATGTTAGTAATACTATAAAAATGATAAAATTAGTTGCTAACGAAAATTTTATATATAAAAAAATCTCTGAAATTGAATCAGAATTTAAAAATTTAAAAATTATATCTTATAAAACTGATGATATTTGGAGAATGGAAATTAACCCTTCACATCAAGTAAAAAAAGATGATATATTGGTTTTTTTAGGAGAATCAAAACATATCAAAGATTTTTATAAAAAAATATAAAAAATAATAGGGTTTAAAACCTATTATTAAAAAATGAATTTTATCTATAATTATTTTTATATTCTACATAATGAGCAGCATGAGCTATTAGTTTATCAACATCTTCTTGAGTTAATTGTTTAACAACTTTTGCAGGACTTCCCATAATCATACTTCTTGGTGGAAAAACCTTGCCAGATGTTACAAGTGAATTTGCCCCAACGATACTTCCCTCACCAATTACAGCATCATCTAAAATTGTAGCACTCATTCCAATTAGACAATTATCTTCTATTTTACAACCATGAAGCATAACTTTATGTCCAATAGTTACATTATCACCAATTATTGTTTTTGTGTTTGTATCTGTGTGAATACATGATAAATCTTGAATATTTGTATTCTTACCAATTCTAACTTCATTTACATCTGATCTAATTACACAACCAAACCAAACTGAAGAATCTTCACCAATTTCAATATTACCTATCAAATCAGCACTTGGTGCAACCCAAGCACTTGCATGAATATCAGGGTAAAAGTTCTTAAATTTCAAAATCATAGCTTTTCTCCTTAGCTTATTTTATTTATTATAGCAAAGGATTTTCTATTTTGGAACATATTCTAAAATCACAGCTTGGGAATAATTTGGCACATCATCATAGGTGAATATTGCATAATATTTATCTATATCAGTTGCTCCAAAATCATCAAGTGTATACTCATCAACTCCCGCATAAAGTTTTTGTCCATCTTGAGCAGATAGAGGTTTTCTAAATGGATTTTTTATTACTTTTGCACCTTTAAAATCGGGATTTTTAGGATTTGTCCAAGAGATTTTTATTTTTCCATTTTCTAGAGATAATTTTGCATTTGTAACTTTTTCAACGGAAAATCTTCTTTTTGGAATATGTTCAAGGATAAGTTTTGGACACAAAGAGTTATTTGATACTTCCCACGAAACTGTTTTATTTTTTATGATTTTTACAGCTGATGTTGGTTTTAAAACAAATGAAATATCAGACTTACTTTTTAGTTTTTCATTTAAAATTATCTCAGAAAATGTATCAAACATAAAATATTGAGTTTGATTGTTTTTTAACTCTGTGGCACTCACATCATAACCGATATTTTGAATTACTTCTCTATTTGTAATATCTTCAAAATTTTTATTGATATTTTCATCTACAAACTCCAAGTGAAATCTAATATCATCTTTTATATAGATTTTTGTAGAGTTTAACTCAAAATAGGCTTTTGTAATCATGGTGTCATTGTATGGTGGAAGAGACGATAAATTAAACTGAAAAGTTGAATATATTTTATTTCCCTCTTCATCAAAACCAGCTGTTATAACATCATCTATAACCTCAGCTTTACTAACCGTTTTAATTGATTTTGCATAAAGAGTTGTAGTTGTTGGCTCTATTGTATAAGTTAATTCTAATCTTGGTCTATACGCTAATCCAAAACCAAATGAACCATAACCAATATCCCATTGCATCATCTGTTTTGTTCTTCCAATTCTTAGCTCTTTTGGACCTTCAACCCTTAAAACTATAGTGTCATTTTTGATTGATTTTTTTAAATCATTACACTCTAAACCTGAAAGAATCCAATTTCTCCAAATTCCTTGGGTTAGTTGATGAGACTCAGTTGGACGTCCTACATATCTTATTATTTGCATATTATCTACATCATCAAAATTTGTAATATCTCCCATGGTTTCTTGGTTTACAAGTCCTATGTTCCATTCTCCATATTTTTCAATAGTTGTTGAGACTCTATTTATTGGATATAAATTAATTGAAGCTAGTTTTATTATTGCATTTGCTGGAAGTGATTTTACATTTATTGAAATGACTGCGTACGAAATTCCCTTATTATCATCAACTCCTACAAATAGTGAGTTTACTCCAAAGTGACTAGGATTATTGTTTAGATTTTCTGCCACATATCCAGTTCCTTTTGCATTTGCAAAGTAAGTTCTACTATATTCATCATATTCTATTAAAGTACGGATTTTTATTTGTGGATAAAAGGGTGATTTTTGGTTTGTTTTTTTATTTACAACTCTGATATTGTAATAATAATCTTTATTTGAACTTAGATTTATATCATTAAATTCTAAGCTTTGAGTTTTTGTGATTAAATTTGAACTATTGCAAAATTGTTTATCTTTTGTACTTCTAAAAATTTCAAAATATATATCTTCGTTTAATTCATAATCCCATTTTAGATTTACATGATTTGAGCCAATTTCTGTTGCATTAAAAGAGTTAACCCTTCTCATAACATTGTTTTTATCGTAATTATCAACTTCTTTTAGGGCATAAATAAGTGCTGGAATATGTTCTCTAATATTTTCATTCATATCTTCCATATAATCACTTATGTTTCTAGTTCCAACCTCAACAACAGATGAAATAATGCCATTTGAATAATAAAACTCTCTACCACTTCCTGAGATTAATTTTGCTGGTGGTTTACCTTGATGTATTCCATACTCTCGACCTGATATTTTTCTAATCTCTTCAGCCATATTCGCACATAGAGTGTTCATATCTGTTGTATCAATGGTATCTTCATGTCTAAAATCGTGGGCTGGGAAAAATACATTTCCTTGGCTATGATAATCTAAAGCTATTGTAATATTTGAGTGAGCTAAAACAAAATCCCTAAGAGCTTGTGTTTCAGGTTCAGAAAATGGTTCAGGTCCTCCATAAACATTTGAAGTTGTAGCAGTTGATTTTACAAAACCTATAGGAAAGTTTCTATTTAAATCAACTCCGTAAGTTCCATCAGCATTTTGTCTTCTATTTTTTCTCCAAAAAGAGAAGTGTTTTCTTGAATACTCATAACCATCAGGATTGGCACAAGGAACCATATAAACAGTACTTTCATTTAAATAGGTTTGTAAAGTAGGGTCAGTTTCAAGATTTTTTAATACATATATTGCAAACTCAATAGCTAATTCATGACCAATCCACTCTCTTGCATGAATAGTTCCTGTATAAAACAAAGCAGGTTTTGAGTCAGCTGTTTTAATATTTTTTGAAATGGTAATTAGATTTATCTCTCTCTTTTCCCAAGTATTACCTATTGATTCAATTTTGAAATAATTAGGATATTTAGCTTCCAATTCTTTAAAAATGTTCGTTGATTCACTATATGACCTATATAATCTTTTCAAGAACTTATTCTCCTATTTTTAATCGGGATTTTAATTGGGCAAATTTGTTTTTTCCAATTCCTTCTATATTTTTTAAATCCTCTATATCTTTAAAATATCCATGTTCTTCTCTATAATCAGAGATTATTTTTGCTAATTTTTTACCAATACCTTTTATTTTTTTTAAATTATCTTTATCAATTCTATTTATGTCTACTCTCATATCATCAATATTTCTATCCCAAGATTTAAGCATTTGCTCATCAATGGCTTCAAGTTCTAATAAATCAGAACTATCAGTGATTATATTGTCTTGTAGATACTCTTGAATTTGTAAAGCTAAATCCTCTTCCATTCCATAAAGAGTCATTAAATCAGTTAGTGTTGCATTATTGAAATTTATTTTATTTATTTCAAATATTTTCTCTTTTGTATAAATCTTGTTATCTTCTAATTGCATGCAATCTTCTGGTTTTTGGGGAATATCTGATTCATCTGATAAAAGTGCCAGTTCCATTTCATAGGTATCTTTTTTATCATTGATAAAATATTCTCCATCATAACTAGCTGTATATTTACTAAAGCCAATATGTCTTAGAGTTCTTAATAAATTTGAATCAATTTTTCCTAACTCTTCCCAAGAGAATAGGGGAATATGAGGTTTGCTAAATCTTCCTTTTGAAAAATCCCACATTAAATATTGACAAATCCAATCTCTAATATATGGAAATGCTGCAAAGGCAGTTGCGCACTCTAAAATATAAGCTTTTCCAGTTTTTGCACAAATAGCAATATCACAAGCCCAATATTCAGCTTTTGCAGCTTTTGAGGCTTTTACAGCTAATTCTAGAGCATTCATTGGAACATTTTCATAAGACATTGAACCGCCTTGTGAAGTGTTTGTAATCCATTGATTTTTACCTGAATATCTCCAAAAGGCACAAATTGGTTTATGACCAATAAGCATTACTCTAATATCACCAGAATCTTTTAAATCAATAGCATTTTGAGTATATATTGGATTATATTTTTTCTCATCAAGAAGTTTTTTTGCTTCTTTGAAATTGTTTGCTTTATGCACAAAATATCCACCATAATTTGATGGTCCATAAGATCTTTTGATGATTTGTGGATAAGAGGCTTTCTCTTTTAAATATTTATAACCTTTTTCTTGGTTGTAAAATATTTTTGTTTTTGGAATTGCTAAATCAAATTTTTTACAAAATAGGGTAACATTTTCTTTAGATTTATTTGAAAATTGCGTTTCAATAGATGGAACAAATCTTACATTTGGCAACTCTTTTGATATTTCTACAAAGGTTTCATAGGCAGTTGCTGGAATATTCCCAACTAGAATTTCAATTTTTTTTCTTTTTACCTCTTCAATAAATCTTTTTTTATCATTTTTCCAATGATATGTAACAGATTCTATTTTGTCAGGCCAACCTTTGAAATTAGATTTGTTAAAGAATTGTAATACAAAATCTAAATATAAAAATCCTATTTTTGGTAATTTTTTCATTTTTCATTTTCCTTTTTAATAGTTTTCCTATCTATTAAATCAACGATTAAATCTATTTTTTTATCGTTAAAATTTAAGCCCATTTTTTCTTGGTCTGGAGTTGCAAAAGCAGGAATTCCATTTACTTCTAAAACTATATATTCCTCTTTTTTTCTATCAAAAATAATATCAACACCAGCAATATCTAATCCTAAAGTTTTAGTAGCTTTAATTGCTAGATTAACTATCTCATCATTTGCTTCTCTTAAAAATACACTTCCACCACTTGTTACATTTGTTTTCCAATGTCCAGTTGCTGCTTTTCTTCCATAACAGCCAACATATTGTCCATCAACAATATCTACTCTATAATCTGTGTTATCATAATCAACATATTTTTCCACGTAAAAATGCTTAAGATTTATTTGGCTTAAAAAAGGAATTAACATATTTAATGCTTCTTCATTCTCAATCTTTGTAACTCCAATTCCTCCCCAACCATCAACAGGTTTATATACCATTTTCTCCCATTTTTTCATGATAGTATTTAATCTATGAGTATCATTGCTGTGGCAAAGTTTATAATCAGCTGTTCTTATTCCATGTTTTCGCAAATAAAATGAAGTTTGAAATTTGTCTTCACTTAACTCAAAGGCTTCATAAGAGTTTATCATTGGAATGATTCTATTTAGGGCTTTGTACAAGTAGACTTGATACGGAGTTTGTTCTCCTGCATTGTAAGAAAAAAACAGATCTAATTTATCAAGTTTTACATTTTTATCTTTCATCTCATAAATAATATGACCATTTTTTGCAATAGCATTTTTTAAATTTACATTTGCAAGAACATCAATATCTCTTTCTTTTAACAATTTAATCATTTTTTTTTGGATTTGCTCTCCACCACTATTTTGATATAACCACATACCAATATTTCTTTTTGCCACTTTGTCCCCTTTTTATGAATTTTTTTGAAAATGATTTAAGATTTTTGTCATCAGCTCTATTCTTGACTCAAAACTACTTTTTAAAGCTCTCTCTTTTATAGTGTGATCTCCATCACCAAAAGGCCCAAAACCATCAAGTGTTGTAACTCCACAACTTGCAACTATATTTGCATCACTAACACCACCTCTTTTTTCAGTTAAGATTTTAGAGTTTGTAATAGTTTCAAGTTGAGTTATGAATTCTAATTGATTTGTATTTTCTTGCATTACATCTCTTTGGATTGAGCCAGTAAGAGTTGAAATAGTTCCACTAACATAAGAAGTATTTGTGATTTTATTTAAGGCGTTTAGAACTCTTATTTTTTCGTCATTGGTGGTGTATCTGATTTCTAAAAGTAGTTCACATTTTGGAGAGATTGTATTTGCACCAATTCCACCATTTATTTTTCCAACATTAACAGTTGTTTGAAGTTCTAAATTTGTAAGTTTTACTAACTCTTGAAGTTTATAACTAGCTTCTAAATTAGCATCAATTCCTTTATCATAATGATTTCCAGCATGAGCTGCTAAGCCATCAATAGTAATTGTAAAAGTTCCAACACCTTTTCTTTGGGTTACAACTTCCATATTAGCTCCAGCTGCTTCAAAAACAAAACAGTAGTCATAATTTGATGCAAGTAAAGCTGTTATCTCTTTTGAGTCATCACTTCCTGTTTCTTCATCAGAAACCAATAAAAAATCTATATTATATATTTTATTATTTTCTTTAAAAATATTTCGAAGAGATTGAAGTGCAACAATATTTCCACCTTTCATATCACAAGCACCAGGTCCATAAACCCATTTTTCATCTTGAAAAAATCCCTCAAAACTGTTTGGTGGGAAAACAGTATCATTGTGACCTAAGAGTAAGATTTTTTTTCCAGATTTTTTAGAGGAGGAGAATAGCAGATGATTACCTATTTGCTCTTTTTCGTACGTTGTTAATTTAAAGCCTAATTCTTCTAGCCATTTAGACATTATAGAACCAACTTCATCTACACCTTGTTTGTTTTTTGTATATGAGTTGATGTTAATGATTTTTTCTAAATCGTTTAAATAATCCATGATTCATCCATTAGTAAGGTGAACAATTCTATTTATTAAAGATTACATTTAAGAGACAATTACAGTTGAGTTACAATTAAATAAGAGTGAAAATAAGGGAAGTAAAGAGGTTTTTTAATATAAGGTGGAAAATCCACCTTAATATTAGTTTCTGTTTTGGTTTTTACCAGCGATGATAAATCTTAAAGCATTTAATCTAATAAATCCTTCTGCATCTTTTTGGTTATAAACTTCATCTTTTTCAAAAGTTGAATAAGCATCATTGTATAAAGATTTTTTAGATTCTCTTCCAATAACAGTTACATTTCCTTTATAAAGTTTAATTTTTACATTTCCTTCAACATGTTTTTGAGTTGCATCAATAGCAGCTTGTAACATTTCTCGCTCAGGAGAGAACCAATAACCTTGGTAGATTAACTTAGCATATCTTGGCATTAACTCATCTTTTAAGTGAGCAGCTTCTCTATCTAGTGTAATTGATTCAATTGCTCTGTGAGCTTTTAACATGATAGTTCCACCTGGAGTTTCATAACAACCACGAGCCTTCATACCAACATATCTATTTTCAACAATATCAGCTCTACCAATACCATTTCTATTTCCATACTCATTTAATTTTGTAAGTAATGTAGCTGGTGTCATTTCAACACCATCAATAGCAACTGGGTCACCATTTTTGTATGTTATAGTTAAATATTCAGGAACATCAGGAGCTTTTTCAGGTGCTGTTGTCCATAACCACATAGACTCTTCTGGCTCATTATTTGGATTTTCTAAATGTAAACCTTCATAAGAGATATGTAAAAGGTTAGCATCCATTGAATATGGGCTGATTTTTGGATTACCATTTTCATCAACGTGTTTTTGAGCAATTTCAATTCCATTTTTTTTAGCATACTCAAGTAAGCTTTCTCTAGAATTTAATTCCCATTCTCTCCAAGGAGCAATAACTTTAATATCAGGTCTTAATGCTAATGCACCTAATTCAAATCTAACTTGGTCATTTCCTTTTCCAGTTGCTCCGTGAGAAACAGCTTCTGCTCCTGTTTGGTTTGCAATATCAATTAATTTTTTTGCAATTAAAGGACGTGCAATTGAAGTTCCAAGTAAATACTCACCCTCATAAATTGCATTTGCTCTAAACATAGGGAAAACATAATCTTTTACAAACTCTTCTTTAATATCTAAAATGAAAACATTTTCAGGTTTAATACCACAAGCTATTGCTTTAGTTCTAGCTGGTTCTACCTCTTCACCTTGACCTAAATCAGCTGTGAAAGTGATAACTTCAGCGTTATATTCATCTTGAAGCCATTTTAAAATAATTGAAGTATCAAGACCTCCACTATACGCTAAAACTACTTTTTTAATATCTTTTTTACTCATAAATCTATCCTATGGTTACATTATTTTTAAGGGTGCTATTCTAACTAATCTTTACTATAAATAAATTTAATCTATTAAATAGTAAATAGAGTTGGTTACTAATATGTAATTTTTGATATTTTTTGTTAAAAAAATCATATTGTGTTATAATTTTCACAATATTAAAAAAGGAGTATCAAGTGTCATTTAGAATTACTGGTAAAGGTAAAGTTACAGAATCACCACTTCCTACTATAGATAAAAAGACTTTAAAAAAAATGGAAAAGAAAATAATAAATTATAATCCATTACTTGTAGGAATAAAAGATAAAAAACTTTCAATTAAAGCTATATAATTGGAACTAGAATTATCACCTTATTCCTTAGATACATTAAAAACAAATAAAAAATTTCTTTCTGCTAATCCTATAGAGTTTTATGATAAAGATTTAAAAAGGGCAAAAAAAGAAAAATTACTTCTCCAATCGACTTTCAAACAAGCATTAAATAGAAATACAAAACTTTATAGAGTAAAAGATAAATCAAAAGAAGTAACAGATAATTTAGGATTTTTTGCAATTAGTGTAGGAAATATAGATGTAAATGGTAGTAAAATTCCATCCGCTATTTTAGACTACTTAATTTTAAATAATAAATTTAGAAAATATCTTTGTGAACCAAATCAATATACTTTAGGAATAGAACTATTTAGAGAAATATTAGCAATTATCAATGATTTATCTAATACTATTGGCATAAGATATATTATATTAGAGCCATTAAATCAAGAAAAAGATTTAGTTGATTTTTATACAAAATTTGGTTTTAGTTTTATTCCTCAAAAAAATTCTACTTGGATGTATTTAGATATAAAAGAGCTTAGTTGAGTAATATTAAATAAATATAATTTAGAGAGTAAAAATGGATAATAATTTAGTTGAAATATATGCTACTACGCATTATAATAAATGTAATAAACATAATGATATTTATATACGTAAAAATTTACCTTGTCCATATCCTAATTGTGAAAATGGAATAAAAGAAGATAAGTTTATTGATTTTGAATATAAAATACAAGATAAAAAAGTTACGAAAGAAATTAAACATTTATATACTCGTAAGAAATTTAAAGGTATTGAAAATGATTACAAATACATTTGGTTAAAAGAAGATGATTTATTTCCTTCTATATCAAATATAATAGTTAATGAAGTACATGTTATTAATAAATGGAATATTATTGAATCAATTTATCATTATACTAAACTTGATAATTTATATTCAATATTAAATTCAAATGAGTTATGGCTTACTGAATATACTGCACAGACTGATTCTATAGAAATTGTTCTTGGATTTGATTTATTTAGTAAATATGATAAAAATGATATTAATATCTCAAAAAAACTTTTTTCTAAAAATTTAAGTTTTTTTCTTACATGTTTTTCTTATGAATCCGAATGTAGAACTTTATTCAATCTATACTCAGACTATTCTCAAGGAGTCTCAATTGAATTTGATTCTAATTTTAACATTGATAATAATTTTTGGTATAGTGATGATCAACTACTACAATTAATGCCAGTAATTTATGATGATCAAATACAAAGGAAAATTGTCGATTATTGTATTTATCTTTTCAACGTTTCAGAAAAATGGATTGATATGAGTAAAGATACTTTTAATAATAAAAATGAGTTAATAACAAAATATAAAAGAAAAGAAGTAATAAAGATATTCTTTAAAAATAAAATGGAAGAGTTATTATCTTTTTTTAAACATTATAGTTATAAAGATGAGAGAGAAGTAAGATGGCTGTATCGAAAAGATGATGAATTTATAAATGAGTACTACGGAGAATGTTTAAATAAAAGAAGTGATGAAAGAACAAAAAAAACATATTATACTTCAACTGATATAGCAAGAAAACTTTCTCCTTCAGAAGAAAAAATCAATTTAAAATTACCGATTAAAAGTATCACTTTAGGGACAAATATTCAAGATAAAGATAAAATTATTTGTAAAATTAAAGATTTACTTAAAAATAATTGTTATGAGAATGTTGAAATTAAAGTATCAACTTTACCTTATTAATTAAGATTTTTAAATTATTTATTGAAGTATAAAATCCAATACATATAGATTTAAAACAGCTATTTATTTAATCTTAGATATAATCTATGTTATGAGAATAGATAAATTTTTAAATGCCGTTAATATTACAAAACGAAGAGCAGTAGCTGAGGATATGCTTGAGCACAAAGTTGTTTTTATAAATGACCAAGCTGTGAAAAAAGCAAAAGAAGTTAAGGTTGGAGACACAATCGAGATTAGGTATTTAGAAAAAACTGAAAAATTCAAAGTATTACAAATACCAACTAATAAGTCAACTCCAAAATCAAAAATTGATGAATATGTGCAAAGGATCGACTAAATGTTTAATGCATCCAAATTAAAATTTGATGATATATTTGAAAATAGATTATCTCAAGAAGAAATAAGAGAATATTTATTAGAACTTTACGAAAGAGGCGAAACAGCAGCTGAAATTGCAGGAGCTGCTAGTGCTATGAGAGATCATTATATCCCTCTTCCCATTCATGAAGATTTAAGAGAAAAAGCTATTGATGTTGTAGGAACTGGTGGAGATAAAAGTTATAGTTTTAATATTTCAAGTACAGTTTCTATTTTGCTTGCAGCTTGTGGTTCTTATGTTGCAAAGCATGGGAACAGAAGTGTTACAAGTAAATCAGGAAGTGCTGATATGCTTGAATCTTTAGGAATAAATCTTAATTTAGATTTACAAAGTACTGCTAAAATGCTAGAAGACACAGGTTTTGCTTTTATGTTTGCAAACAATCATCATCCAGCAATGAAATATATAACACCAGTTAGAAAAACAATTCCACATAGAACTATTATGAATATTTTAGGCCCTTTATGTAATCCAGCAGGTGTTACAAAACAAGTAATTGGAGTATTTGATAAAGATTATATAAATAGAATTGCAGCTGCTCTTGATATGCTTGATACAAAAAGAGCGATGATTCTGTCATCAAATGATGGAATGGATGAAATCTCAGTTTCAGATATAACTTATGCAACACTTTTAATAAATGGAAAAATTACAGATATTGAAATAAACCCTGAAAACTATGGTATTCCAATCGCTTCTAAAAATGATATTATTGGTGAAGGTCCTGAGTATAATGCAAAACTAACAAGAGATATTTTATCAAAAAAAATAGTTGGTGCAAAACTCGATATTGTTCTATTAAATACAGCAGCTGCTTTAATTATTGATGAAAAAGCAAGGGATTTTAAAGATGGTATTGATATGGCAAAAGAGGCAATAATCAGTGGTGCTGCAAAAGAAAAATTAGAACAAATTATAAAAGTTTCTAATCAATTAAGCTAGGAATTTTTTTGCAAAAAGAGTTTGAATTAGGATTAAATCAACTTGATATTTTAGTAAAAGAGTTGATTAATTGTATAAATAATGAAGATAGTATAATTATTTTAAGAGGTGATTTAGCAAGTGGAAAAACTACCCTTGTTAAAAATTATGTAAAAGCTTTGGGTTTAAATGACTTAGTTACATCTCCTACTTTTTCATTACAAGCTATTTATTCAAATGATATTTTTCATTATGATGTTTATAACAAAACATTAAGTGAATTTATCTCACTTGGTATGCTTGAAGAGTTTGAAAAAAAAGGTGTTCACTTTGTAGAGTGGGGTGATGAAAAACTTGAAGAAATTCTTAATGATTATGGATATAAAGTGATTTTACTTGAAATAGAAAAAAAAGATAATAAAAGGCTATATAAAATAAATGCATAAACTACATATAAAAGATATAACAAAAACTATCAAAAAAACTCAAATACTTCATGGTATTTCACTTGAAGTGAAATCAGGGGAAATAGTAGGATTATTAGGTCCAAATGGTGCAGGAAAAACAACTACATTTTATACTGTTTGTGGTTTAGTAAAACCAACAGCTGGAAATGTTTTTTTCGATGATGAAGATATTACAGCATTACCTTTACATAAAAGAGCTTTAAGGGGAATTGGTTATTTACCACAAGAATCATCTATTTTTAAAGATTTATCTGTTGAAGATAATCTAATGTTAGCGGCTCAGATTATTACAGATGATAAAGAAGAACAAATTAGAAGAGTAGAAGAGTTACTTGAACTTTTTAATATTGAGCCAATTCGTCAAAGACAAGGAGTTTCACTTTCTGGTGGAGAGAGAAGAAGAACTGAAATTGCTCGAGCATTAGTATCTCAACCAAAATTTTTACTTCTTGATGAACCATTTGCTGGAGTTGATCCAATAGCTGTAAAAGATATTCAAGAGATAATCCATCAATTAACGAAAATAAATATTGGAGTTTTAATAACAGACCATAATGTTAGAGAAACTTTACAAATCTGTGATAGAGCATATGTTATGAAATCGGGAACTTTATTGGCTAGTGGAACAAGTGAAGAGATTAGAAATGATGTTAAAGTACGAGAGCACTATTTAGGTGAAGATTTTAACTTTTAATTATAAAATAAAGTAGTTTTTACGAAACTATTTTATTTTTTCCTGTTTTTTTTGCTTCATATAAAAGCTTGTCACATTTTGAAATGAATTTAGTTTCATCATCATCTTCTAAAAATTGAGAAACTCCAAAACTAGATGTTATATTTAAATTGTGACTTGTAAAGATATATTCACTTATTGCTATTCTAATTTTTGAAGCAACTGCAATAGCACCTTCAAGATTAGTTTGAGGTAAAAGTATTAAAAACTCTTCTCCTCCCCATCTAACATTTATATCTTGTTCTCTAACATTAGCTAATGCAACTTTTGAAAGCTCTTTTAACACTTCATCTCCAGTTTGATGTCCATAGGTATCATTTACCAATTTAAAATCATCAATATCAAACATAATTATTGATAAATCATTATTATATCTTAGTGCTCGTTTTATCTCTTTTGAATAAATTTCATCAAATCTATTTCTATTAAATAAACCTGTTAATTTATCATGGCTTGCTTGATATTCTAGTAGATTAGCTTTCTCTTTTAATTTTGTTATATCAGTTAATGAAAACACATAATAATCTTCTTTATTTTCATAATAATCAACATTAATAGCAAAGATTTTTTCTTCATTCAAAGAACTTTTTATTTTTACGATTCTATCTATTTCATGCAAATTTCTTATATAGTCAATCCAAGAATCTTGTTCAATAATTTTCTCTTTTGTAATAAATCCAAACTCTTCTTCAAAGAAATCAAAAATATTTTTTTCACCATTTACAAATTTATCAAAGTCTAATATTCCGAAAAAATCAAGAAATTTTTTGTTTACATTTGTAATTCTTTCTTTGTTTGTAACAATTATAATATTATCTTGCGCATCTAATATAGATCTTACTTTTGATATTTCTTGCTCGATTTTACTTTCTAGTGATAAATTTAATTCTATTAATTTCTTTTTTAAAATAATAGGTTCCATCGCTTTTATAATACTTTCTATTAATTGATATAAATCAATAGGTTTCATAGCATATGTACTAACACCAATTTCAATTGATTTTTTAAAAAAATTAGTATCATTGTGGGCACTTGTAATAACAAGAGGTATTTCTGTGTTTATCTTTTTTATAGCTTCACACATAGATAAACCATCCATTTTGGGCATATTTATATCTGAAACAATTAAATCAATATCGTCTTTATTTTCATTAAATATTTCAAAACCTTCAAGACCATCAGAAGCAACATAAACTTTTCTTAATAATGAACTTAATAATTTAGAAGTAAATTCTCTAACATCATTTTCATCTTCTACATATAAAACAGAGATTGTTTTTAAAATTTCTTTATTCATGATTTTTATCTCCATTTTCATTATATTCCATAACATTAGGTATTGACATTGGAGCAGAGAAAAAATACCCTTGGGAATAATCAGCTCCTAATTTTCTAACAATGTTAAAAATCTCTTCATTTTCAACAAATTCTGCAATTGTTTTTAAATTTAAATTCTTTGCAAATTCTATTATGGTTTTTGTAATTTTATAAGAATTTTCATTAATTGCAATATTTTTTATTAAAGAAGCATCAATTTTTAGATAATCAATATTCATTTTTAAAAGATGCTCAAAATTAGAATATCCACTCCCAAAGTCATCAATTGCAACTTTACAGCCTAAAGATTTAACTTCATCCACAAAAGAGATTAGTAAATTGTAGTTTTTAATACTTTCATCTTCTAAAATCTCAAAAACAGCTCTGTTTTCTACATTATATTTATTTAATAATTCTTTTATAAAATCTAAAAAATCAGGATTTTCAATATCTTCATAAGAGATATTTACAGAAAATTCAAAAGGCAAATGTTCAAATTTCTGAAAAGATTTTTCTAAAACAATTTTTGTAAGTTTTGTATATTGATTAGATTTTTTTGAAATATCTAAAAAGAAATAGGGTGCTACAACTTTTCCATCTTCATCTATTAATCTTACTAAACACTCATATTTATCAACTTTTAGTGTTCTATTATTTACAAGTGGCTGAAAATATACTTCAATATTATCATTTATAAAAGCAGATTTTAATTTTTTTGTCCAAAGCATATTATTTTCATATTCTTGGAATTTGTCAAGTTCATCATAAAAAACAAGATAATCTTTGTGATCTTTTTTTGCTGATTGTAGGGCAATATCCGCTGTTATTAGTTTATTATTTTTATTTGAAAAAGAGATTCCAGCTGTTATTCTAATATCAATTTCATATAACTCAAAAATAAATACTTTTTTATAAACTGACTCAACTATATTTTTTATTAATTCTATAAAATCTTCTTGTGAATCTTTTGTATTAGTAATACAATAGTTATCAGATGGAAATTTATATAATTTTATATGATCTCCTGATTTTTTAATCTTATCATTAATTAATTTTGCAACATCAATTAGTATTGAATCACCAACTTTATGGCCAAAAAAATCATTTACCTCTTTAAATGAATTAATATTTAAAAGACAAACAGCTTCTAAAACTAAATTATTTGTTTGTAATTCTTCAATTAATTTGGCTCTATTTGGGAATTTTGTTAAGTTATCAGTGTATAAAAGTTTATATAATTCATGTTTATGTTCGATTTCATGGCTAATATCATGTAAAATCATAATAGAAGTATTATTATGTGTAAGAAGGATTTTCTGTAAAGAGAAATATTTTTTTGTATCATTGCTTTTTATACAAACTTTAATATTTTTATTTTCACACTCTTCAAATATCTTATTATCAAAATTAGTAATACAACCATCTTCCTTTTCAAAAATATCTGTAATATTTTTGTATTTATTGTTAATTTCTTCTAAAGAAAAACAATTCAAAAGTTTAAAAAAGTGATCATTTGAAAAAATTACTTTTTCATTTGCCAATGAAAAAATAGGGTAATCAATATTATTTATTATAGAGTTAGAAAACTCTTCTTCTTTTTTTAATACACTGTTTGTATCGACTAAATTTGTATAATACTTTATTTTTAATATTAATTTATCTAAATCTAAAGGTTTATATAAAATATTTTCTTCTTTAATTATTGAGTATTTTTCGAGATGTAAATCATAATCAACTAAAAAAATAGTATGAATATTTCTTTCTAAGTAGAATTCTAAGGGATTAAAATAATTATGAACATTTATATCAATTATAAGTAAATCAGTGTATTCAAGAGCATCATTAACATCTTCACACTCAAAAGAGAGTGTGATATTTATATTTTTTATTATTTTTGAAGCATATTGTTTGAAGTTTTTAAAGTGCTCTTGTTCATCACTTATTATTAGTACATCATAACGCATTAACGACCTTAATTTAGTATATTTTATCTCTTAGTTTTACATAAAATTACTTTTAAATCACTTTATTCAATATTAAACATAAAAAAATTATTTTCCAAAGATTTTAATTGCGTTATTTAAATCTGCTTGAGTATCAATACCAAAAGATTTAGAAACAACTTTTACCATAGCAATTTTATGTCCATTATCTATTGCTCTTAATTGTTCAAGTTTTTCTATATTTTCTAATTTTGATGGATTTAATTTACAAAAAGCATTTAATGATTTTTTAGTAAATCCATAAATTCCTAAATGACCGCTATAATTTGCTAATTCATGATGATCTCTGTGATATGGTACTTTTGCACGTGAAAAGTAAATAGCATTCGAGTGTTCATCTAAAACAACTTTTACATGATTTGGATCATCAGCTAATTCTGAGCTTATCTCTTTATAACATGAAGTAATCATAATATCTTCATTGTTTTCTTTTATTTGTTTTACTCTATTTATTACAGCTTCTACAACTTCAACTTCTATAAATGGTTCATCACCTTGAACATTTACAATTATCTCATCTTCACTTAAATTTAATATATTTACAGCTTCATTTATTCTATCAGTTCCACTATTGTGTGAACTTGAAGTCATAACTGCATCAAAACCATATTGTGAAGCTAAATCAATAACTTCTTGTGAATCTGTAGCAATTACTACTTTATCCAATCTACTTACTTGTTTGGCAGTTCTAATTACCATTGGTAATCCTAAAATATCAACTAAAATTTTATTTGCAAATCTACTAGAATTTAATCTTGCAGGTATAATTATCATTTATCTTCCTTTTAAAGTAAAACCTTATTTTTAGTGACATTATTATAATATAAAATCTTTAAACAGTATATGAAAGAGAAATTTATGAAAAAAACAATTACAGTAATTGATACATTTGGATTTTTATTTAGAAGTTATTTTGCCCTTCCACCACTTAGATCAAAAGAGGGTTTCCCCACAGGTTTATTAACAGGTTTTATAAATTTTATAGCAAATATTGGAAAAGATTTCCAAACAGATTATATAGTTTTTGCATTAGATGCAAAGGGAAATACTTTTAGAAATGACCTTTATGACAATTATAAAGCTCAAAGACCTGATGTTCCAGAAGATTTATTAAAACAACTTCCAATAGCTATTTCATGGATTGAATTAATGGGATTTAAAACGGCAATTAGAACAGGTTTTGAAGCAGATGATATTGTAGCATCAATTGCACATGATGCAAAACTAAAAGGTTTGGAAGTGAGAATCGTATCTCACGATAAAGATTTATATCAATTAATTGAAGATGATACAATTTATTTATTTGACCCAACAAAAAGAGTTGTTATAAATGAAGCAAAATGTTTAGAAAAATATGGAGTTCATCCATCACAATTTACAGATTATCAATCACTTTTAGGGGATAGTGCTGATAATATTCCAGGAGTAAAAGGAATTGGAGCAAAAACAGCAGAAGCTTTAATTCAACAATTTGGGACTTTAGAAAATATCTATGCAAATTTAGAAAATATTGAGAAAAAAAGATGGAAAACTTTACTTGAAGATAGTCGTGAAATGGCATTTTTATCAAAACAGCTTGTTACTTTATCAAGAGATTGCCATATAATTGATGATTTGAGTAATTTTTTATTACCTGCCGAAAATCCAATATTGAAAATAAGCGATATTTTACATCAATATGATATGGCAAAAGTTCTTGATAGAATAAACAAAAATGGTATGTCTTTTAAAACAGAAATTCCAAAAGAGATTGAAAAAAACGATAATATTGAGTATGTTTTATTAGATGATGAAAATAAATTATCCCTAGCAATAAATACAATTCCACGAGATGCAATAGTTGCCTTTGACACTGAAACCACAGATATTGATACACAAAAAGCTCAAATTGTTGGTTTTTCATTTGCCTATGAAAAGAATAAAGCTTATTATGTTCCAATTGCCCATTTTTATTTAGGAGCACCTGAGCAAATTTCAAAAGATGCAGCACGTCAAGCAATTACTCAATTAAATAGACACAAATTAGTATTACAAAATTTTAAATATGATTATGCAGTTATTAGACACAATTTTGATATTGAGTTGAAACTATACGCAGATACTATGATTTTATCTTGGCTTTTAAATACAAATGAAAAAGTTGGACTTGATTATCAAGTTGATAAATATTTTAATCATAAAATGATTTCTTTTAAAGATGTTGTAAAAAAAGGTGAAAACTTCTCAAATGTTGATGTTTATAAAGCTTGTGAATACGCAGCTGAAGATGCCTTGATGACACTAAAACTATTTAATAAACAATTAGAAATTTTCAAAGAAAAAGAAGATGCAGATTTACTAAAACTTGCCTTTGATTTAGAATTTGAGTTTATTTATGTTTTAGCTGATATGGAAAATAATGGAATAAAAGTTGATGTTAATTTACTACAAGAGTTAAAAGGTACAAACAATAAATATATTCAAGAACTTACAGCAAATATCTATAAAGTTGCAGGTGTTGAGTTTAATATTAACTCTCCAAAACAATTAGGAGTTGTTTTATTTGAAACATTAGGTCTTGCAACATCTAAAAAAACAAAAACTGGTTATAGCACAGATGAAGCTGTTTTAAGTGGTTTGGTAAACGAACATGACGTAATTCCTCTTTTATTAAACTATAGGGAAGCTTATAAGCTTCAATCAACTTATATTGAGCCATTGTTGGAACTTGGATTAAAAAATGCAGATAATAGAATTCATACTTCATTTTTACATACAGGAACAGCAACTGGAAGATTAAGTTCAAAAAATCCAAATTTACAAAATATTCCAGTTCGAGCAGGAAGTGGTTCAAAAATTAGAGAAGCATTTATCCCAAAAGATGGATATAAACTTGTGGGAATTGATTACTCTCAAATAGAACTAAGATTGCTAGCTCACTTTAGTGGTGATGAAGCCTTAGTTGATGCTTTTAGAAATGATTTAGATATTCACTACCAAACTGCGGTTAAAATTTTTGGACAAGAGCAAGCAAAAGAAAAAAGAGGAATTGCGAAATCTATAAATTTTGGATTATTATATGGAATGGGAAGTAAAAAACTTGGAGATACTTTAGGAATTCCTTCAAAAGAAGCAAAACTTTATATTGATTCATATTTTGAAGCATTTAAAAGTGTAAAAGATTATTTGAAATCAATAGAAGATTTTGCTCATGTAAATGGCTTCATAAAAACATTATTAAATAGAAAACGATTGTTTGATTTCGATTCAGCAAATGCAATGATTAAAGCTGCATATTTAAGAGAAGCAGTAAATACACTGTTTCAAGGAAGTGCAGCTGATTTAATTAAATTATCTATGGTTAAAATATATGAAAAATATAAAAATAATAATAATATGAGAATGCTATTACAAATTCATGATGAACTTATATTTGAAGTTAAGGACGAATTTGTGGAAGAAATAACTAAAGATTTAAAAGAAATAATGGAAAATGTGTATAAATTAAATATACCTTTAAAAGTATCTGTATCTATTGGAAATTCATGGCAAGAATTAAAGTAAGTTTAAATTTATAAAAATACTTAATATTTTCAAGATATGTTTTGACAAATTTTAAAATTTTAGTTATTATTATATTTTAAACCAAAATATTATTAAAGAGAATTATTATGTTAAAAACAGTAAAAAATATTAGAAAACTTTACAATGCAAAACTACTTTTTATAAGTAGTGATGAAAAAATAAATGAATCAATTGGAAATGAATTTGATGATTATTTTAAAGAATTAAAAGTTACTTCAAATTTAAAAGATGCCTTAACACTTGCGTGTTCAAATAATTATGATATGGCTATTATAGATGCAGATACAGTAGGTATCTCTTTTTCAGAACTTTGTTCAGAACTATCAGCATTAGCTCCTTCATTACCAAAAATAGTTGTTTCAGATGCTGATAATAATGAAAACATAGTTACAGCGATTAATTCAGGTGCTTATACATTTTTGTCAAAACCTTTAAGAGCAAAAGATTTAAAACTAGCTGTTATTATGTGTCTAAATCAAACAAAAAGAGGTGATAAAATAGAATTCGAAAATGGAATCTATTTTGATGAGTATAGAGATCAATTTTTTAAATCAGGTGGAATTTTAATTGATTTTACAAGATTAGAAAAATCTTTTTTAAAATTATTAATAACTAAACGAAATGATATTACAGATTATGATATAATAAAAGATGTTGTATGGAAAGGTAAAGATATGTCTATTTATACTATGCGAAATATAGTTAATAAAATTAGACAAAAAACATATTATGAAATTATCAAAAACCACTCTAACAAGGGCTATACAATAGATATTCTTAAGTCAAATTAATTGTGTTGATTTGCAAAATCTAAATAAAAAAGTTATAATATGGAAGAACTGATTGTTTCCAAAGAAGAATTAATCCAATTATTTGAGAGTCAAGTTATAGAAGATACGGGACGAGCTTGGTTAATGGATGGTAAAGTTATTGAAATAATAGCTTTACATGATATTGAACCAAGATTTCTTCAGGATGTTACTAATGCTAAGTTCTATAAACTAATAATCAAAGGTAATAAATAATGTCGCATTGCCCTTTCTGCAAAAAAAAGATTGCTATGAGTAAGGCTTTTTGCTCTAGAAGCTGTAAAGAGAATTATTTTCAATTAATAGCAATACAAGTACCAAAACCTTTTTTAAAGAGAATTTTTGTATTTTGTACACCAGAACAAAGAGATGCTGAAATAGAGAACTTTGCAAGTAGGCATGGCTGGAGATTAGATTTATTGAGAAACAAAATTGCTGAACTTGCAGTTGATGCTGGATATACAAAAGAAATAAAAATAAGTAGTTAAGCTTAACTACTTATTTTTTTATTTTTAAATAAACTACTATACAAATCCCAAAAACTATCAATGATTGTAAAATTCCCATTGTAAGCCAATTACTATAAATAAATCCTAATTGAATATCTGGTTGTCTGAAAAATTCTGCTATTATTCTAGCTGTTGAATATAACATTCCATACATTAAAGCTAATTGTCCATCAAAAGTTTTTCTTTTTCTTAAATAAACTAAGATTACAAAAACTATTAATCCCTCAAGAATTGCTTCATATATTTGAGAAGGATGTCTTAATACTTGTCCTACATAAATTCCCCAAGGAATATCTGTTGCTCGTCCAACTAATTCTTGATTAAAGAAGTTCCCAAATCTTCCAAAAACATAGGCTGCTGAAATACCAAGTACTGCAATATCTGTTATAAACCAAAAAGAGATTTTGTTCTTTCTGCAAAATAGATACGAAGCTATAATAAAACCAAAAAATGCTCCATGATAACTCATTCCTGAAATTCCTGCATAAACTCCATCAATATATGGATTGAATATTTGCCAAGGGTGAGTTAAATAGTAGCTCGTCTGAGTATCATAAAATAAAATATAACCTAATCTTGCACCTAAAATTACTCCAATTTCTGCCCACCAAATATATGAATCAAATAATTCATTAGATATTGGTAATTTGTCATGTTTTATAAACCATTTTGCTACAAATATTGCACTAATTAAAGCAAGCGCATACATTATCCCATACCAATGAACTGCAACTGGACCTAAATTAAAAGCAATAGGATTAAAATGTGAATATATATTTTGCCAATATTCCATTAGTTCTCCAATGCTTCAGCTATTAGCTCAATTGGATTTTTAAATTGAACATCAACATCTGCCAAGAATAATGAGTTTGTAATTTGCATTCTACAGGCACTACATTCAGCACTTACAATTTGAGCTTTTGTCTCTTTTATCATTGCAGCTTTTGGCGCACCTGCTGCTTTTGCAAAACTATATTTTTCTGTTTGCATAGTAACTCCACCAAATCCACAACATCTATTTGGATCACTCATTTCAGTTAATACATAATTTTGAGATAATAAACTTCTAGGTTCTTTCCAAACACCTTGCATTTTTTTTGCATGACATGGATCATGATAAGTTACTAATTGATCGAATTTTTTACCACTGTTAGCAAGTAAATTTTTTAAATTTGTACTATTTTCTAACCATTTTGTAGCCATAAATATTTTTTCAGACAATTTAGCAGCTCTTTTTTTCCATTCTGGTTGGTTATGGAAGTAATGTTCCCAATCTTGTTTTATCATCGCACTACATGTTGCTTCTGGAATAATTACAGCATCAACTTGATCAATCCATGTTTCAAAATATTCGATATTTTTTTTAGCAAGATAATCAACTGTATCAAAGTCTCCTGTAAAATATGCAGGTGCACCACAACAAAGTTGTTTTTTTGGAATCATAATATCAAGGTCGAGTTTTTTTAGAATTTTAACTAATGAATCTCCCGTGTTAGTGTAAGTATAATTACTCATACATCCTATGAAAATTGCAACTTTATTCTTTTTAGTTTCTTCTATTTTTTTATTAGTTGCAGGAATATTTGCAGGATATTTATTTAAAAAACTTCTTGAATCTGCAAATGGTAAAACTCTTCCTTTTTTTACTATTGGAAGAGAGAATCTTGGAAGCGCCGATTGTTTTTTATCATCAAGTTTTAAAGCACATGTTTGAAATACCCATCCTAATTTTGATAAAAAATCCATAGTTCTTCTATGTCTTAATAAAAAGAAAAACAGTCTTTTATACCATGTAATACCAAATTTCTTTGCAATATCGCTTCTTACTTGCTCAATTATCATATCTGTTGGCAAATCATTAGGGCATACTTCAACACAGTTTGTGCATAAAAAACATGACTCAAATATATCTTTTGCTGTTTTGTCAAGTTCTAGCTCATCTCTTTCATAAGCTCCTAATAAATCAATAAATCCTCTAGGACTGGTTGCTTCATCTTGATTTATATTAAAAATAGTACAAACGGGTTTACATTTTCCACATTTTACACAGTCATCTGAAATAGCTGTGTAATTAAATTTATTCATTGACACCTTATCTAACCTTTTAACTTTAAAAATTTTAATATTTATAATAAAAATTTAATATACAAAAATAATAGTTAAAAGTTGTTAAATAGCTATTTTATAAGCTATGGCAATTGTGATTTTGCTTTGATTTTTTCTTCTAGATTTTTACTTGTTCTGCTTATTCCAAAATTTATTAATTCTAAATATTCTGGATCTAAAGTTAATAACTTTGCTTTATTATAGAGCTGATTTGCAACTTGAAGTTGATTATATGCTTCATTTATTAATGCTAAATTGTAAATAACTTCAAAACTTTTTCCATTGAATTCATTATCAAGTTTTTCAAGTTCAATTTTTGCTAAATCGAGATTTTTTGTTAAAATTAATTCAACAACTTTTTCAAATTTTTTTTCTTGTTCTTTTGAAAAAATTAAAGTTTCTTTATTTAATTCATCAATTATTTCAATATCATAATAGACATAATGAGGTGAAATATCGTCTAAAATATCACTTGCAATATCATTTGCTATTTGACTATTTACTCTAAACTTATCACTAGTATTTGAATAAAAAGGATAAGGATGATAATCATAACACATACTGTCAAAACTTGATTTGTCATAAGTTTTTGCATAAATTAAGTTATTTGTTATTGGTTTAATTAATTTTATATTTGTTGTGACATTATATTCTCGTTTCTCGCAAGGAATAAGTCTTGTTCTATACTCAATGCACTGTTTTGACTTACTTCTTTCATCATATCTATAATATCTACATCTTGCATAATCAACCTCGGTTCTATAATAAACTTGAATATCTAAAGATGAATTTAAAACTTCACCTGTGAGAATAGCATCTGTTCCAAAATCATTGTTTTTTAATTCAAAAACTCTTTTATTATCAATAGTTTTATTTGCGATTTTATCTACTAAACTAGCCGTTTGATTAACATCATCCCTATAAAATCTATCAACTCTTATTGTATATATCTTATCTTTTTCAATTTTTGAAGGATATAAAGACTTTATGGTTAATCTTTTTGTACTACAAGCACTAAAAAATAGAGTTAAAACGACAGCTAAAAATATATTAAAAACAATTCTCATATCAATCCTTTAAAAGAGTATTATATCTTATTTGTATAAATAAGCCAGATAGAGTTTTTTCAAATAAGAATAAATTAATACTAAAATGAGATAATAATGTATTTTATAAAAGGAATTTGATAATGGGATTTTTCACAGCAGATTTATGTGATATATTTAGTAAAAAAACAGAAGTTCTAGGTCCTGATTTTAACTCTTATGGGGGAAGTAAGAAGTTTAAAGGAGAGGCAATAACAGTAAAACTTGATAAAAATAATAGAGATTTAGCAACACTTTTAAAAGAGAATAATGGTCTTGGAAAAGTTGTTATTGTTGATGTTGATATGCAATATTATGCTGTTGTTGGTGATAATTTAATGAAATTCGCATATGAAAATAAATATGAAGGAATTATTGTAAATGGTTATGTAAGAGATACTGTAACTACAAAAGAGTTTGATATAGGATTACTTGCAAAAGGTACTTGTCCTAGAAAATATATTCCTATGCAAGATGCTCAAATTAATGTTCCAGTAATCATAGATGGTGTTGAAATAAACCCAGGAGATTATGTTTACGTTGATCCTGATGGAATAGTTATTAGTAAAGAGAAATTGGTTTAATATGTATCTTTTTGGATTTGGTTCTTTAATAAACCTAACAAGTGCACAAAAATCTTTTAAAAGAGTTTTAACTCAAGATGATTTAATACCTGTAAAAATAAAAGGTTATGAGAGAGTTTGGAATGCAATAGAATCCATACAATTTGAAGAGAAGAAAGTAAATGGAGTTTTTTTAAATATTCAAAAAAATGAAAATTCTATTTTAGATGGAGTTGTAATTGAAATTTCCCAAGAAGAGTTAGATATTTTAAAATTAAGAGAAAAAAATTATTCTTGTATAACTATACAATCAAAAGATACTCTAAACAAAGATTTTAAAAGTGATTTAATTGCTTTTATGACTACAAATGAGAAGAAATTAGCAAAAGTAGGGGATTTAAATACTTTTATTCCCGCTAAATATATTCAAATTATAAAAGAGGCTTTAAAAAATTATGACGATGATTTTGTAAAAGGATTTGAAAAATCTTTAAAAAATTATCCTTTTACTTTAAAAGAAGGCTCATATATATTCACAGATCCTATACAAAATAATGTTGCAAGAGAAGGAATAAAAAAACAAGATGAATCAAAATAATTGCTTTATACATATTTCAAAATTATGTAATACAAAAAGAAAAACTGTTGATGAGAGTTGTGTTGTTAAGAAAAATAATGAGTTACATATAACATATTGCGAAAATGATACTTTTGAAAAGTTTGAAAATGATTTGAATTCTTTGGCAGGAAGTTCTTCTTTATTTTATTTTTTTAAGAAGAAATTTTCAACTATTTTTATCTCTATAATTTCTGTTTTTGTTATTTTAATAGCATTTTTATCAGTATCTATTTATGAAGACTTCTTGAAGAAAATGATTTTTGAATCGCCTTTTTCTTGGGTTTTTAATGATTATATAGCTTTTAGTTTCGTGTTTATATTTTTTCTTGGATTGTTAGTTATGCCCTCACTTTTAGATGGTGAGGGAAGTGAATTTAAGAATCTTATATCAAGTTGGTTTAATAAAGATGTTAGAAAAGTAAAGAAATTGAAATTAAGTTTATCTAATTTTGATAAAAAAACAATTGTTCATCTTTATAACTTTGATTTAGAAGATTCAAATCATTGGCTTTGGAAAATATATGTAAATGCAGTTTTAAATAGATTTAATGATGTTCATTTTTATGTTAGAAATGATAAAGTCCAAAACGTAGCTAAAAGATTAAAAAAGCTAAACATATTAGATATAGAAATAATTAAAGATGAAATTATTTCTAAAAAGTGTGATGTAGAAATTCTACTTTCTTCAAAAGAGCAAAAATTATATTCGTTATTACAACTTTGTTCAACTACTATATTAAAACAAAGGGATAAAAAGAATTTTATATCATTAGAACTTTTTGAATATTGTGGGAAGAATTTCATAAAAGAGGAACAAGATTCTAAAAATCAACTTATTTTTGGTTTCCAAAATTTTATAAATAGAAGTTTTGATGACTTTAATTTTTTAGCTCAAGAAAAATCTTTACAATTATATTTCACTTCAAATGTAACTTTTAAAGATTTAAGTGAAGAAGAAAAAAGGTTGGCATATTATCTTAGAAATCATATTGAAGAGTGTGTTTCTACTTTTGAAAATCCAATATCATTTTTGATTTTATATTATTATGTAAAAGATATAGTTTTAAATCAAAGAAGAACTATAAAAATTTTAGAGAAATTTATAAGTTCTATGAAACACAAAGAACAATATGAATTAGTAAATTTTTATTGGTTTGAAATTGCAGGTTTTATGTTTGATTTTAATGATGTAAATACTTTTGAAAGTTCAAATAACTCTTATTATAGAAAATTATCTATTGAATCTTTGAATGATTTAATCTTTTTATTTGAAAGAAATGGTCATTTTGAACAAGCAATTTTATTAACAAACTATTTATACGAAATAAATCCAAATAAATATGCTTTAAATATCTGTTCATTATATGAAAGAATGGGGCAATTTGAACTGGCATATAACAGTTTGCCAAAAACATTAGAAATAGGAAAAAATTCAAAACCTACTGATATTGAAGTTAGATATTTTCAAAGAAAAGCAGCTTGGATTATTATTAGCCAAAGAAATGAAGAGTTAAAACATGAGGGAATTAAATCTTTAAATAAATTAGAAGAGTTACTTTTCTCTCATAGTGAAGATAATAATCCTTTATGGTTATGGCACTTTTATAATATAAAAGCTAATTTGGAAGAGTGGAATGAAAACTATGATGAAGCAATAAAATATTATAAAAAATCCCTTTCAATCCCAACACTCGGTGCTTTTGAATATGGTGGGACTTTTATAAATATGTCTATTTCTTACAGATTTAAATATATTCAAGAAGTTGAGAAAAATACAAAAACTATTGACAAATCTATAAAATTAGGAAGATTAGGGCTTGTTTTAAAACAATCTGTTGGAGATAGAGATGAAATGCCAATCGTTTTACACAATTTAGCTTTAAATATTCTATATAAAATTCTATACACTTCAATGGATACAAGTTTATGTAATGAAGTTTTAGAACTTACCAAAGAGGCTTTAGAAATATTAGATAAAACAAAATCAATAAAAAGATTAGGGATGGTTTTAATAGAAAATTATATTGCAAAATCTTTATTTAAATTAAAAACTAATGATACTGTTGAAAAACTTGAAAAACATATACCACTTTTAGGTCAAAGTGAGTTGACTCAATTATTAAATATTTATCAAGAGTTTGAAAAAATAAATAAAATTAAAAAAATAGAATTTTTAGATAAATTAATTTAGAGTTATCGTATATGTGAGGTTTAAAAGCCTTTATTGAGATTTATTGATAAAGGATTGAATTAAAAAGATTAAATTTTAGATTTGACTAAAAAACTTTCAGATATTATAGATGTGTAATTTTATAAAAATATGAAATGACTTTAAATATGTACAAGTATATATTAAATATAAATAAAATAACAAGAGAAAGAATTTGAGGTAAATATGAATTATAATTGGAAAACTATAGATTTAAATAACGGAACAGTAGAAGAAAAAAGAGAAGAGATAAAACAATACTTTTTACAAACTTATGAACTAGATGAAAAACTTTTTGATTTATTAAAAGATAAAAAACACATACTAGAACAACCAAATAGATTAAGACATCCTTTGATATTTTATTTTGGACATACAGCAACATTTTTTATGAATAAACTAAATATATCAAATATTACAACTAAAAGAGTAAATAATACTTTTGAAGCTTTATTTGCAATTGGTGTAGATGAAATGAGTTGGGATGATTTAAATGATGCAAATTATCAATGGCCTAGTTTCGAAGAGACTAAAGCTTATAGAGATGAAGTAAAGGCTTTAGTATTAGAGCTTATTGATACTATTGAGTTTTCTATTCCTATTAATTGGAATTCTCCTATGTGGATTATACTTATGGGAATTGAGCATGAAAATATTCATATTGAAACATCATCTGTATTATTAAGAGAACTTGATATTAAATATTTAAATGATAAAGAACTATTTGATTACAACAATGAAAGAAGCCAAACTTATCCTCAAAATGAATTAGTTTTTGTGGAGGGTGGCGAAGTTGTTCTTGAAAAAGACCACAAAAAGCCAGAATTTTATGGTTGGGATAATGAGTTTGCTTTTCATAAGGCATTTATAAAAGATTTTAAAGCTAGTAAATATCTTGTATCAAATGGAGAGTTTTTAGAATTTGTAAAAGATGCTGGTTACAATAAATTACATTATTTTAGTAAAGATGGATTAAAGTGGTTAGACTTTACACAAACAAAAATACCAACATTTTGGATAAAAGAGGGTGATAAATACTATTTAAGAGAAATAAATAGAGTAGTAGAATTACCACTAAATTATCCTGTTGATATAAATGTTTATGAAGCTGAAGCTTTCTGTAAATATAAAAGTGAGAAATTGGGCTTTGAAGTTAGACTTCCAAGTGAAGATGAATTTTATAGACTAAATGATTATGTAAAAGCCCAAAATTATGAATCAAATATTGGATTAAAGTACTTTAATCAAACACCAGTTGACAAATATTCTATGGGTGATTTTTATGATGTTATTGGAAATGTTTGGCAATGGAGTATAACGCCAATGTATCCACTTGATGGCTTTGAAACCCATCCTATATATGATGATTTTACAACTCCTACTTTTGATGATAGACATGCACTTATAAAAGGTGGATCGTTTATAAGTTTAGGAAACGAGACTCTAAGAAGTGCAAGATATGCCTTTAGAAAACACTTTTTTCAACATGCAGGATTTAGATATGTTAAAAGTGATAATGAATATAGAACTAAACTAAATGATAATGTATATGAAACAGATGAACAAATTTCTCAATATTGTGAATTTCATTATGGTGAAGAGATTTATGGAGTTAAAAATTTTCCAAAAAATTCTGTTGAAGTTTTATCGCCGTATTTAAAAGATATTAAAAAAGAAAAAGCCTTAGATTTGGGTTGTAGTGTTGGAAGAAGTTCATTTGAATTAGGAAAAATATTCAATGAAGTATTAGGAATTGATTTTAGTGCTAATTTTATTAGTGTTGGAATAAAACTTAAAAAATATGATAGTTTAACATATAAAGTAGCAACTGAGGGTGATTTATATGAAGAAAAAACTGTTGCATTAAAAGATTTTGACCTTGAAGAAATCAAAGAAAGAGTAACTTTTATGCAAGGTGATGCTTGTAATTTAAAAGAGATGTATACAGCTTACGATTTAATTTTCTGCTCAAATTTAATTGATAGATTGTATTATCCTCAAAAGTTCTTAGATGATATCCCAAATAGAGTAAACAAAGATGGTCTTTTAGTAATATTAAGTCCATATACTTGGCTTGAAGCATATACTCCTAAAAAGAACTGGTTAGGTGGATTTGTAAGAGATAATAAAGAAGTAAAAACTTTAGATACTTTAAAAGAGAATTTAAAAGATAGATTTGAACTACTTGATACTATTGATGTTCCTTTTGTGATAAAAGAGACAGCTAGAAAACATCAACATACAATTTCACAAATGAGTATTTGGAAAAAAAAATAGAGAATTTATTCTCTATTTTTTAGATTGATTTAAAGTAAATAATAGTTTTAATTGTTCGCTAGTACTTGCAAGTAATAATTGATTTTCTTTTAGAATTGAACCATCTTTTATACTGTTTAAATTCCCTGTAGAATTACTATTTTTTAGCTTTGATTCCTGATTTGAAGTTAAAGAATTATTTACATCATCAAAACTTATATCTTGAACAGTTCTTCCTGTAGCTTCTTGTTGAGCTAATTTTAAATCTTGTTTAAGTTGGTTAATTTGGTTTTCAATATCTGAAAGAGAATTATTTCCAGAAGAATTATTCTTTCTTAAGGCTGCTAATTTTTTTAAGATTTCTTCAATATTTTTTAACTCTTCCTCTGTATATCCAGTTTTTAGAAGTGACATTAAATCTTTAACTAAGCTTTCCGTTGATTGTTTTTCAACTTCTATTGTATTTCCTTCTTTTTTTATTAAAGAGTCAAAAGAATCTTCTTCTGTGTTTTTAGTGTTTTTTGATGAAAAATTTTCATTTGTACTACTTAATAATGACGGTGATGTTGTTTCTAATATTTGCATAAATCTTCCTTTTATAAAAAAGAAAATTGTATCATATTTATGTATAATAATTAGTATGATTATTAAGATAAAATATTATAACAAACAAGTTCTCGCAATACTTTTTTTACTTTTCATTTTTCTGATAAATCTATCCATTGAATATAATAAATATTTAGATTTGATTGATGAAGAGATTTATGAAACAAAAGTAGAAGTTTTAAATATTTATGAAAAACCAACAAAAAAGGTTTTAAGATTAAAAAGTGCTAATTTTGATTTCTTTACAGATATAAAAAAAGATGAAGATATTGTTAAATCTGATTTTTTAAACATAGCAATAATTTCTTTTAACATCACTTTTTTAGACTATTTAAAAGGTTTTTATACAAAAACTATTTATTTTGATTATCTAGAAAAACCTGCAAAATTTAGCGATAAAATCATAAAAAAAATAGATTCAAATCATGAAGATAAGATAATAAAAGAGTTATTTCAAGCTTTATTTTTAGCAATTCCAATTTCAAAAGAGTTAAGAGATATTTGTACAAATTACAGTATTAGCCATTTAATAGCACTTTCTGGCTTTCATTTAGTTGTTTTATCCTTTGTAATATATTGGATGTTTTATTTTCCTTATAATTCTTTTCATCAAAAATATTTCCCTTTTCGAAACAAGAAATATGATTTACTTTTAATTTCGATATTTTTTCTCTTTTGTTATTTGCTTTTGACAAATATAGTTCCCTCACTTTTACGAGCTTTTGTAATGTTTGTATTAATGATATTTTTACTTCGCTCAAATATAAAGATAGTTTCTTTTATGACTTTGTTATTTACTTTTTTGATAGTTATTGCATTATTTCCAAAATTTTTATTTTCTTTAGGGTTTTGGTTTTCAATTATGGCAGTTTTTTATATATTTTTATTTGTAAAATATTTTGTAGATTTAAATAAATATTTACAAATTATATTTTTTAATATTTGGATGTTTTTGATTTTTAATCCAATTGTACATTTTTATTTTCCACAAACCTCTTATGAACAGTTTTTATCAATAATAATTACAATATTTTTTACTTTATTTTATCCCATTGAAATTTTTGCTCATATTTTTGATTTTGCTAGTTATTTTGATGGATTTATAAAATATTTTTTATATCATGAAATGTATGTTTATGAAGTTTTTACACCTTTTTATTTTTTTATTGTTTACCTAGGGTCTTCCCTAGGTTCAATATTTTATAAAAAGGCATTTTATTTATTAAATATTTTGATGATTATATTTAATATTTATTTGTATGTTATATAACACCTATTTGATTTAAAAATAGTACTATTATTGCTAAAGGAACAAAATATTTAATTAATGAATACCAAATATTAAATACTAATAAGTTTGTGTGTTTAGTAAATATTTTTTCTAATAATTTTTTATCAACAAAATATCCCAAGAAAATAGATATTATAAATGCAGCTAATGGCATCATAATTGAAGATGTTACATAATCCATCCAATCAAAGGCGTTTTTATTGAAGAATGTTAACTGCGCACCATATGAACTAGACATTGAAAGTAGTGCAACTATCCCTAAAATATAAAAAATAGATCCACACATAATTGTGGCTTTTTTTCTTGACATATGAAATCTTTCTATAAAAAACATTAATACAGGTTCTATCATAGAAACAGCAGATGTAATACCCGCAAAAATTAGTGCCACAAAAAATGAAACTGCAATTACATTTCCTAATGTTCCCCAATGTTCAAAAATTACTGGTAAAGATATAAATACAAGTCCTGGTCCAGCTGCACTTTTTGCGCCTGCTTCAAATAAAAATGCAAAAATTATAACACCAGCAATTAATGCAACTATAGTATCAACAAGTGCCACTAAAATAGATGATTTTATGATATTAACATCTTTTGATAATGATGCAGAATAAGTAATAATTGTTCCAATACCTAAAGAAAGTGTAAAAAATGCTTGACCAAGTGCTGCTAAAAGAGCATCGGAATTTATCTTGCTCCAATCAGCATAAAACATAAATTCAAGTGATTTAGAAAAACTATTTAATGTTAAGGCATAAATAAATAAACCAAATAATATAATGGCTAATAAGGGCATTAAAATAAGATTTAGTTTTTCAATTCCATCTTTTATACCTTTTAATACAATCCAAATAACTGTTAATGAAACAATTGTATGAAAAAATATTTGAGAAATAATATCTTTTGAAATAAGATTGTTAAAAGTATTAGCAGCAATTTCTGAACTTGCAGGAAGATCTGAAATTGAGATAAATACATACTTTAAAATCCAGCCCAATACAACAGAATAGAATGATAAGATGATTAATCCAGCAAAAACCATAAAACTTGCATATTTCCAGTTAGGATTTTTTGATTTTGAAGTAGTTACAAAAGATGTTGCAACATTTGCTTGAGAATTTTGTCCAATTAAAGACTCCGCAATAAATACAGTTAATCCAATAAATAATATAGCTAGTAAATAGATTATTACAAATGCACCACCACCATACTCTCCTGTAATATATGGAAATTTCCATATATTTCCTAAGCCAACTGCAGAACCAGCAGCAGCTAAAATAAAACCAATTCTTGAGAATCTATTCAACGTTACCCTTTGTATAAGAAATAAGTGCAAAGTATACAAAAAATAAAATTAATAAGTAATTGAGATTAAATTAATAGGTAATTTAATCTCTAATTGTTTTTTAAAGTCTTGATAATAGTTCAGATTTTTTAGTATTAAACTCATTATCTGTTAAAATTCCAGCTTTATGTAAAGAGGCAACTTGTTCAATTAGTTCAATAATTGCTTTTGATGATTCATTTGATACAGAAATTGAAGAATTATTTATTATAGGTTGTGTAATTGGTTCATTTATAGGTTCTATAAAGTTATTTTTAACTGGTTCAATAAAATTGTTTTGAGTAGTATTGTTCGTTTGATTTGCACCTGAAACAACAGGAAGAGTTGAAACTAAAATTGTTCCATATTGACTAGAAAAAGTTAAAGAATCATTTCCTCCTTGTTGTTGTGAAATACCAGATATATTATTGTCTAAAGTATCATAAACAGTTACTTGCCCATTTATATCAACTGCTAATCTATTTTGAAATATTGCATATCTTGTACTATTTTGAGCTCCACTACTAAATGGATTTCCAAGTTCTCCTGGCCACCATTGATTACTCTCTCGTGTTCCTTTTGGCGCCAGTGGAAAGATAATTGTAGTTGCTAAGGCATTTGAAATGTCATTACAAAGATTGTCAACAGTGTTTTTTAAACCATAATTAAACATGTCTCCAACCATAGTCATTCCACCTCTCATCCATTGTCCTCCACCGCCAAGTTCTGGACAATTAAATTGAGCCATTGAACCACCACCGTTATTCACTGCTCCAATCATATAAATAATAGCATTTTGACTTAAATTGTATCTATTCGAGAGGTCATTTACTATATTTTGACCCTCTGTTGTTAGTTTTTGCATATTGATTCCTTTTACAAATCTTGTAATTTATACAGTTTGTTAAAAGGTATATTTTAGAATTTTGTAGTATTTTTTGAGTTATTTTAAAACTTTATCAAGAGTATATCTTAAATCTTCATCAAGTTCCATATTACTTCTCATCCAATTTAAGTATCCTGCATCTTCCCTTGCAACGACTTCAACATCTTTTCCTTTATATTTACCAAATTTAAAAGTTTGAATAAACACAGGAGTTTTTGTTAAATCTACAAGTTTTTCTATTGGATTATAATCAGGATAGATTTCTCTACACTTTCCTACAAGTTTAGTTAAAAATAGTTTCATTACAAGCACATCACCAATAGCATCATGAGCTTTTATAGTGATATTATGTTTAGCAGCCTCAGCCTCTTCAATTTTATAAAGTTCAAGGGCGTATCTTATATATTGAAGTCTGTGGTATGGAAGTTCTGGAAATAGATGTTTTGCGCATCTTAAAGTATCAATTAATTGATATTGATTTACAAATCCTTCTTTTTTTATCATTCCCATATCAAAAGAAATATTGTGAGCTATTAGATAATTTTCAGTTGAATTTAACTCTTCAAGTTTTTTATAAAAGTTTGTTTCAACTGCTTTTGGTTTTCCTACTAATAAATCTGGTGTAATATTGTGAACTTCCATAGCTTCAAGTTTTATTTGAACATCACTTGAACATAATTCATCAAAAGCTTCAACTTTACCTTTTTGATCAACAATCATTGCTCCAAATTGGATAACTTTGTCATCTTCTTGGTTTCCAGTTGTTTCTGTATCAAATAGTACATAATATGCCATATTAATTTATTCCTTTTTTATATAATCAACATACCATCACCATAAGAGTAGAATCTGTAGTTCTCTTTTATAGCTTCATGGTAAATTTCAAGTGTTTTTTCTAATCCTACAAATGATGCAACAAGCATAATAAGCGTAGATTTTGGTAAATGAAAGTTTGTTAGTAAATAATCAACTTTTATTGGTTTATTTACTGGATTTAAAAATAGATCACATTCACCTTGGATTTTATTTGTTCTTGAATAGTATTCAACAGTTCTTGTAACCGTAGTTCCAACTGCTAGAACTTTTGGTGCATTATCCAAAGCTTTTTTAGCTTCGATGCCAATTTCAAAATATTCACTGTGCATTGGATGGTTTAAAATATCATCAACATCAACTGGTTTAAAAGTTCCAGCTCCAACATGAAGTGTTAGATAATTTACTTCATATTTAGTATTTATTTTTTCTAAAAGTTCAGGTGTAAAGTGTAATGATGCAGTTGGAGCTGCTACTGCACCATAATTTTTAGCAAATAATGTTTGATAATCTTGTTCATCTTTTTTATCATCACTTCTATTCATATATGGAGGAAGTGGTAGATGACCAATTTTATTTAAAATATCAACCAGTTCTAAAAAATCAAGTTTTTTGTCATTTTGGAAAAATTGTACAACACGACTTCCATCTTCATTTACTTCTAAAACTTCAGCATTTAGGTTTTCATCAAAAAATAATTTTGTTCCAACTCTTACTTTTCCACCTATCATTACTAAGTATCTATCCATAAACAGTGGTTTATTAAGGAGTAGTTCTATTTTTCCACCAGTGTCTTTTGTTCCAAAAATTCTAGCTTTTATAACTTTTGTATCATTTAGAAAAATTGATAATTCATTTGGTAAAAAATTCATTAGATTTTTAAAAGTTGTGTGAATTATTGAATTTGTGGCTCTATTGTAAACTAAAAGCCTAGCAGAGTCTGCTGGGCTTACGGGATGAGTTGCTATTAACTCTTTTGGTAAATCATAATCATAACTTGAAGTTTTTAGTGGGTCAAGCAATTTTACTCTTCCTCATCTTCTTCTTTTGCAGCTGGATTAAACACTTTTGCCACATAAATAGAAACCCCATAAAGTAAAATTAATGGTCCTGCCATTAAAAATTGTGTTAAAACATCAGGTGGAGTTAGTAGTGCAGCCACAATAAAAATAATTACAACAGCATATCTAAAGAAGTCTTTTAGCATTTTATCGTCAACAAGACCGATTTTCGCAAGGAAAAAAGTAATAACAGGTAACTCAAATGCAATTCCAAAACCAACTAATAATTTTGTAAAAAAGCCTACATACTTACCAATACTTGGTAATACTGTAACAACCGCTGAACCGAAATTTACAAGAAATTCAAAACCAAATGGAACAACAACATAATAAGCAAAAGAAGCTCCAATTAAAAACATTAATGTAGCAAAAAATACAAAAGGAACTACAAGTTTTTTTTCATGGTCATAAAGTCCAGGAGCTAAAAATAGCCATAATTGCCAAAATATCACAGGTAAGGATACAACAAAACCTGCAAAAAATGCAACTTTTAATGCTGTAAAAAATGTCTCTTGAATTTCAACTGCAACCATTTGAGAGTTTTTAGGTAAAACAGCCTCAATGGGAACCATCATCCAATTTAAAATAGGTTCATAAAAAGTAAAACAAACAAAAAACATAGCAACGACAGTAAGTGTTGAAATTACTAATCTTTTTCGTAAGTCAGCTATATGGGGTTTTAAATCTTCAAACATTAAATATTATCCTCTTTTTTTTCATCTAATTTAACTTTAAACTTATCCTCTTTTTTAAAAGAAACTTTCTCTTTTGGTGTTTCTTCTTCAACTTTTTCAATTTTCTTTTCTTTAGAAGAAGTTGTATTTAAATCATCATTTATAATATCTTTTAATCCCAAATCTATTTTTGTATCCATTGATAAAGAAGTTTTTGTCTCTTCAATTTGAGATTTAAATTTACTAGCTTCTGCTTTCATTTCAGAAATATTAAGTTCATTGTCTAAAGTTGATTTTGCATCTGCAAGACCATTTTTAAATTTGTTAATAAATTTAGCGATTTGTACCATTGTACCGGGTAGTTTTTCAGGCCCCAAAGCGATAACTGCTACAATTGCAATCAATAAAATTTCCGTAAAACCCATTCCAAACATTTATGACTCCAGTATATAATTAAAGACGGAAATTTTAGCTAATTAGATTAGAAATACTACTTAAAAGGAATCTTCTTTAGAATTTCAAATATTTTAATTAAAAATGAAACTCTTAATTTTAAATTTGATAGAATCCCATAAAATTGAAACTTGTATTAAAAGGGTGTAAAAATGGAATTAATAGTTTTAGTAGTTGTAGTAGTGATTTTGTTCATAATTGGGAAAAACTATAAAACAGAAGAGTTTGTAAATATAAATTTAAAAAGAAAAGATAGATTTGATGGTGATTTATTACACCATGAAGCTGGGCTTTTAGTTGCACTTATGGCAAAAGTTTCAAAAGCAGATGGAAAAGTTAGTGAACTTGAAGCTGAAGTTTTAAAACATACTTTTACAGATATTTCAAGTCATTTTGAAAATAATGAGGAAATCAGAGAAAAACTTAAAACTATTTATGAAAATGAAAAAGAGAATTTTACTAATTTAATTGATATTTCAAATAAATTATACAATTTAACAAGTAATGATTATTCTAAACGTATTAAAATTATGGAATATTTACTAAATTTAGCTTTTATTGATAAAGAGTTTTCAAATTCTGAAAAAATGATTACAGAAGATATTTCAAATGCTTTAAAAATTAAAATAGAAGATTTTAATAATTTAATTAAAACTTTTGAATCTTTTTATGCGCAACAAGCTTCGAACAAAGCAATAAGTGTAGAAAAAGCTTATGAAATTTTAGAATCAAATCCATCAGATGATGCAGCTACTTTAAAGAAAAATTATAGAACTTTAGTAAAAAAACATCATCCAGATATTATCTCAGGGCAGGGTGCTACTCAAAATATTATTGATGAAGCAACTAGAAAACTTCAAGAGATAAATGAAGCATATGAGTTAATAAAGAAAGAAAAAGGCTTATAAAATTGCTAAATTTCGAGGAAAATTATGAAGTATGTAATTGTAAAAAAGTTACAATACGAGATATTACAAATGCAATAATAAATCAAAAAGCCTCAACACTTAGGGAAATTCAAGATTTTACAAGCGCGGGAACTGAATGTAGACATTGTATTCTTTCTGAGGGTGATTTTGGAAAAATGAAAAAAAAAAATTATTGCAAAGATATTTTAAATGAAGTAAAAAAAGGATTAGAGAATGGCTAGAAATTTTCCACACTCTTTTGAAGTTTGCACTTGTAAACATGTAACATTGGGTGAAATAATTTATGCTATAAAAGAAAAAGGTGCTAAAACACTTGAAAGTTTAGGAGATTTAACAGATGCTGGAACGTGCTGTAAATCTTGTAAAAATAAAGAAAGTGATATTGGTGTAGAAAAAATGGAATTATACTTAGAAGAGATACTAAAAAAATTTAATAAAGAACAATAATGAAACAAGAAATAATAGAAAACATTAAAAAGCTTATAAAAATAAATCCCGAAGAGACAATAGAAATAAACCCAAATTATTTAGAATATTTTGATGAAGAAGAATTACTTGAGATACAAAAACAATTAGAATTCAAAAAACAAAATATTGCAAAAATTACTAATAATTATTTGGATGAGATTTATGAAAAAACAAAAAAAGATGAGATATAATTACTTAATAAAGGATTAAAAGTGACAGAATGGGGAAAAATTAAGGAAGATTTAATTTCGTTTTTAAAAACTGAAGTTGAAAAAACTGGTCTAAATAAAGTTACTGTTGGGCTTTCAGGTGGCCTTGATTCAGCGGTTGTTGCAATTTTATGTAAAGAAGCTTTTGGAGATAATTTAAATTGTGTGTTAATGCCATCACAATTTTCTTCAAAAAGTTCAACAGAGCATGCTATAGAAGTTTGTAAGAAATTTAATATTAAATATGAAATTATTTCAATTGAACCTATGGTTAGTGGTTTCATAAAAAATATGGATGATGATAAGCTTAGAATTGGAAACTTTAGTGCCAGAATGAGAATGTCAGTTTTATATGATGTATCTTCAAGAGAAAAATCATTAGTGGTAGGAACTTCAAATAAAAGTGAACTACTTTTAGGTTATGGAACAATTTTTGGTGATATTGCATGTGCAATTAATCCAATAGGTGAAATTTATAAAAGTGATGAGTTTGAATTTGCAAGAATCTTAGGTGTTCCAGAATCTATTTTAAATAAAGCACCAAGTGCAGATTTATGGGAAGGGCAAAGTGATGAAGAAGAACTTGGATACTCTTATAAACATATGGATGAAGTTTTAAAAGTAATGGTTGATCAAAATAAATCAAAAGAAGAGTTAATAAAATTAGGTTTTGAAGAAGATTTAATTAATAGATTAGATTACAGAATAAAAGCAAATGCTTTTAAAGGTAAATTACCAACAATAGCAAAAATAAGGTGGAACTAGCTTATGGCTAAAAATATTGCAATATATAAAGCATCTATAGATAATGAAGAATTAAATCAAATTAGATCAGTTTTAGAATCAAAAAATGATTTGTCAAAAGTGATAGAGTTTGAAGAGAGTATGAAAAAATTTATTGGTGCAAAATATGCAATAGCAACAGCAACTTCAACTGCTGCTATTCATTTAGCATTAAGTGCGATTAAACTCAAAAGAGGTGATAAGATTTTAATGTCTGTTAACTCTTTTGTAAATTTACCTGAAGTTGTAAGACATTTTGATGCAGAGCCAATTTTTATTGATATTAATATGGAAGATATGAATATTGATATTGATAAATTTGAAGAAGCTTTAGCCGCTAATGATTCTAAAAAATTAAGAGGAGCAATAATCACCTTTATTGGTGGCCAAGCTCCTGATTTAGATAGAATTTATGATATTGTAGAAAAATATGGAATTATTTTAATTGAAGATTGTAGAGCCTCTTTAGGTGCAACTTATAAAGGCAAAAAGATTGGAAATTTAAGAGCAGATATGACTGTATTTTCAACTAATCATTCTCCTTCAAAATATGCAATTAGTCGTTCAGGAGTAATTGTTACAAATAATGAAGAGATAGCAAATCGTGCAAAACTTTTAAGAACACATGCACTTACTACTGCGTATGATAGTTATGGAAACTTAGATTATGTATATGATGTTGTTGACATCGGGCATAAATACGATTTATCTGAACTTGATGCAGCTTATTCACTAGCGCAATTAAATAAAATAGATAAATTCATAAAAAGAAGAAAAGAAATAGCAAAATATTATGAAACTAAATTATCAAATGTAAAACATATAACAATCTTACAACACAAAGATGAGCATATTTTCACGCAATTTATCATAAAAATCTCAAGAAATAGAGATGCCTTTGCCAGAGCTTTAAAAGAAAGAGGAGTATCTACTGGACTTAACTATATTCCTTTACATCTTTTATCTTATTATAAAACAAAATATTCTATAAAAATTACTGCCTTTCCAAATGCATTAAATAACTATCAACAAATTTTATCACTTCCTATATATGCGGGACTTACTGATGAGGATGTAAATTATGTTTGTGACCAAGTTATTGATGTCGCATCACAATGGGTTTGATTTAACTTGAAACAAAAATTACACTTATGGATTGAAGATTACCTCTTCTTTCCAAATGCGCTTCAAAAAATAATCTCTTTTTTACTTCTTCCTTTAACTTTTATTTATATGTTAATTATCTTAACAAAAAGAGCAATGGCAAAACCAATTAATTTTGGAATTCCTGTTATTTCAGTTGGAAATATAATAGTTGGTGGAAGTGGAAAGACTCCAATTACAATTAAATTAGCTTCAAAATATGAAAATGCTTGCATAATTTTAAGAGGTTATGGAAGAGCTTCAAAAGGTTTATATGTAGTTTCATTAAATGGAAAAATTCTAGAAGATGTGAAAACAAGTGGAGATGAAGCTATGCTTTTGGCAAACTCTTTACCAAAAGCCACAATAATTGTAAGTGAAAATAGAGTAAAAGCTATTTTAAAAGCAAAAGAGCTTGGATGTAAAATTATATTTTTAGATGATGGTTTTTCAAAATATCAAATATCAAAATTTAATATTCTTTTACGACCAAAAGATGAACCTACAAATATTTTTTGTCTGCCAAGTGGTGGATATAGAGAACCAAAAGGTTTTTATGCCCAAGCTGACATTGAACTACTTGAAGGAAGTGATTTTAAAAGAGTTATTTCTATCAAAAAAGATGGAGTAATTAGCGAACTTCCTGCTAAAACTCTATTAATTACAGCAATTTCAAAACCAAAAAGATTATTAGAATTTTTACCAAAAAATATTAAAATGATTAGTTTCCCTGATCATTATGATTTTACAAAAGATGATATTAGTAAAATTGAAGAAGAGTATAAAGATTATTCTTTTATAACAACTGGGAAAGATTTTGTAAAATTAGAAAAGTTCAATCTAAAGAATTTGTATTTAATGGATTTAGAGATACAAATTGATGAGAAAGTAAATTTTTCTTTAATGGATGAATATATAGAAAGTTTTAAAAAAGGAGCTCAAAAATGATGGGTATTATAATGTCATCTTTTGTAATGGTATTTGTGATTTTTACATTTATTTTATATATCTATATTTTAATAGATATTTTAAAACACGAATTTACTGGTTACAACAAAATTATTTGGATTCTTGTTCTTATATTTTTCCCAGTTTTAGGAGCACTTTTATATCTAGTTTTTGGAAGGTCTCAAAGAATAAAGTAGCATTTATAGCTACTTTATTTAGATAGTTTTAGAAAATCTTCTTTTATCTTCAGGGATTTTATTTAAATATGCATCAAAAGGCATACAAATATTTCTAATAAGCATAGTTCCTGTTTGTGAGACTTTTATTTTTTCATCACTAACTTCTATTAGTTCTGCATCTTGGAACTCTTTAAGAGCCGCTAAGGCATCTGCAAAGTACTCTTTGAAGTTTATTTTAAACTCTTGCTCAACTCTTGTAATATTTAAAGAGAAATTACTCATTAATTCCATAATTACAAACTGTCTTAATTGGTCATCATCACTAAGTCTATAACCTTTAAACACTGGTAAATTTCCATTATCTAAAGCATTTTCCCAAGGTTCTAATTCTTTAAAATTTTGTGCATAATAATCAACACCATTTCCAATTGATGTAAGTCCAATTCCAATTAAATCAGCTCCACCTTTTGTTGTATAACCTTGGAAATTTCTATGTAATTCACCTTTTTCAATTGCTTTAAATAATTCATCTTCAGGTTTTGCAAAGTGATCCATTCCTACCATTTTATAGCCATTTGATGTGAAAAAATCAATAGTATCTTTTAACATCTCAAGTTTTTCTTGGGGTGCTGGAAATGTTGATTCATCAAACTTTCTCATAGTTTTCATAAGCCAAGGAACATGGGCATAATTAAAAACTGCAAATCTATCAGTATTTAATGTAAGCATTTTTTCTAAAGTTTTTTTGAAACTTTCCCTTGTTTGATGAGGAAGACCATAAATTAAATCCGTATTTACAGAGTGAATTCCAGCATCTCTCGCAATATTTATCACATTTTGTGTTAATTCAAATGGCTGAATTCTATGAATTGTTTTTTGAACCTCTTCATCTAAATCTTGAACTCCAAAACTTAATCGATTACAACCACCAGCTTTTAAAACATTCATATGTTCAACTGTAAAATATCTAGGATCAACTTCACATGAAACTTCAGCATCAGATGCAAAATTTGGAAAAATTTCTTTTACTGCACTTATAACTTCTTGCAATTGTTCAGGAGTAAAATATGTTGGAGTTCCTCCACCAAAATGCATTTGAGTTACAACTCTTGAAGTATTCAAATGATTTTTTAAAATATTTAACTCTTTTTTTAGATACTCAATATATCTTGTTTTTTTATCTTCTTTTGAAGTAAAAATTGTGTTACATCCACAAAAATAACAAGCACTTCTACAAAATGGCATGTGAATATAAAGAGATATTGCTCTATCATCACTTTGATTTTTGTAATACTCTTTTAAATCTTCTTGGGTAAATGTTTCACTAAATTCAGGAGCAGTAGGATAAGAAGTATATCGCGGACCTGGTCGTGAATACTTCTCGAATTTTTTAAAATCTATCATTTATGCTTCGTCTCTTTTTCTATCAAGCCAAACCATAACACCTTTTTGAGCATGAAGTCTATTTTCAGCTTCTTCAAAAATTAAACTTTGTTTGCTTTCCATTACTTCTTCACTTACTTCATAACCTCTATATGCAGGTAAACAGTGTAAGAAAATTGCTTTATCTTGGGCTAATTTCATCATTTCAGCATCAACCATATATCCTGCAAAATCTTTTACTCTTTTCTCTTTTTCAGATTCTTGTCCCATAGAAACCCAAGTATCAGTTGTTACTACAGTTGCACCTTTTACAGCCTCTTTAGGGTCATTTGTTATTGTGATTTTTGCACCACTTAATTTTGCCATTTCAAGAGATTTTGCTAAAATAGAAGCATCAACTTCGTAACCTTTTGGAGTTGCAATTCTAAGTTCAAAACCTAATTTTGCAGCTAAATTAAGCCATGAATGAGCCATGTTATTTCCATCACCAACATAAGCAGCAACTAAATCTTCCGTTAATCCTGCTTCTTGAATAGTCATATAATCAGCCATAAGTTGCACAGGATGATATTCAGTTGTTAAACCATTTATTACAGGAACTTTTGAATATTTTGCAAACTCTTCAATTTTACTATGTTCAAAAGTTCTAATCATCACCATATCTACCATTCTAGAAATAACTCTTGAAGTATCACTCATTGGCTCACCTCGACCTAGTTGAATGTCATTTGATGAAAGAAATAAACCAATACCACCTAACTGATAAATCCCTGTTTCAAAAGATACTCTTGTTCGTGTAGAGCTTTTCTCAAAAATCATTCCTAATGTTTTTTTAGGCATGTAATCTTTAAAGACTCTAGCTTTAGTTTCATCTTTGATTTGTTTAGCAAGTGTTAATATTTCTAAAATTTCATCTTTAGAATAATCAGCTAATGTTAAGAAATGTCTCATTTTATTTCCTCTGTAATTAATAAAAACGAACATTCTATTTAATTTAACTTTATAACTACTTAAAAGTTACAGTTTTATAATAAAAAAACTTCTAATTTTTCTAATAAATCTAAGCAGTATATTTATAAGAAGTGCCTTTTTATGACACTTTTGTGACAAAAATACTCATTACTTATTAAGAAAATCTCTCATACAATTACAAAATGTTTAAAAAGGAAATATAAATGATAGAAAATATATTAAAAAGAAATGGTACAAAACAAGAATTTGAATCTTATAAAATAGAAGATGCAATAAAAAAAGCATTTAAAAGTGTAAATATTCAATATGATATTTCTATATTTTTTAATGTTTTATTTGAAATAAAACAAAAAAGATTAGTTGCAGTTGAAGATATACAAGATATTATCGAAAAAGAGTTATTTAAAGCTAGATATTTTGATGTAATGAAATCGTTTATTTTATATAGACATTTACATAAAATTCAAAGGGAACAAATTTTACAAATTGAAAATGATACTACTTATATAAACTCAACACAAACCATTCAAGAGTATATAAATGGTAGTGATTGGAGAATAAAAGCAAATTCAAATACAGGATATTCTCACGCAGGGCTTATTAATAATAGTGCTGGAAAAGTAATTGCTAATTATTGGCTTGACAAGGTTTATTCAAAAGAAGAGGGATATGCCCATAGAAATGCTGATTATCATATACATGATTTAGATTGTTTAAGTGGATATTGTGCTGGTTGGTCTTTGAGGGTTTTACTTGATGAGGGATTTAATAAGGTGCGAGGAAGGGTGGAAAGTTCTGCACCTAATCATTTTAGAGAAGCTTTAGGGCAAATGGCAAATTTTTTGGGAATTTTGCAAAGTGAATGGGCAGGTGCTCAAGCTTTTAGTAGTTTTGATACTTATTTAGCTCCTTATGTTTTCAAAGATAATTTATCTTATAAAGAAATCAAAAAAGCTGTTAGGTCTTTTATTTACAATTTAAATGTTCCTGCACGTTGGGGACAAAGTCCTTTTACGAATATTACTATTGATTGGACAGTTCCTGCTGATTTAAAAGATCAAATTCCAACACGAAACCAAAAACATCTTTTTAAAGATTTCCACAATGATGAATTATTAGAAAAAATCAAAGAAAAAGGTTATAAATCATTTGAAGAACTTACATACAAAGATTTCCAAAAACAGATGAATCAAATCAACAAAGCTTATTATGAAATAATGACCCAAGGTGATAAAACAGGGCAACCTTTTACTTTTCCAATTCCAACTGTTAATATCACTGAAGATTTTGATTGGTATGGTGAAAATACAGATGTTTTATTTGAAAATACAGCAAAAATAGGAAGTTCATATTTTCAAAATTTTATTGGAAGTCAATATGTAAAAGATGAAAATGGCAATCTAATAGAAAATGAAAAAGCTTATAAACCAGGCCATGTGCGTTCTATGTGTTGTAGATTACAACTTGATTTAAGAGAACTTCTAAAACGAGGTGGTGGTCTTTTTGGTTCAGCTGAAATGACAGGAAGTATTGGAGTTGTAACTATTAATATGGCAAGACTTGGATATTTATATAAAAGTAACATAAATGCCTTACTTCTTAGGATTGAAGAGTTAATGGAATTAGCAAAATCAACTCTTGAAAAGAAAAGAGTATTTGTAAAAGATATGTATGATAGAGGGCTTTATCCTTATACAAAAAGGTATTTACCTAATTTTAATAACCATTTTTCTACTATTGGTGTAAATGGAATGAATGAAATGATTAAAAACTACTTTGGAGAAAATATTGATATTTCTTCAAGTATTGGTAATGAATTTTGTTTAGAAATTTTAGATTTTATGAGAGATAAAATGATTAAGTTTCAAGAAGAAACGGGAAATTTATATAATCTTGAAGCAACACCAGCAGAGGGTACAACTTATAGATTTGCTAAAGAAGATAAAAAAAGATACAAAGATATTATCCAAGGTGGAGTTGGTAAAAACGTCTATTACACCAACTCTTCACAACTTCCTGTTGATTACACAGACGATCCTTTTGAGGCATTAACACTGCAAGATGAATTACAATGTAAATATACAGGAGGAACAGTCTTGCATTTATATATGAATGAGAGAATATCATCAATAGATGCTTGTAGAAAATTTGTAAAAAATACTATCACAAACTTTAGATTGCCATATATTACTATAACACCGCTTTTTTCAGTTTGTGAAATTCATGGTTATTTAACTGGTGAGCATGAGTATTGCCCAAAATGTGATGAAGAAATCTTAAAAAAGGAGTTAGAAAATGATAAAAAAACAAGAATTGCTTGAAAAAAACAGTGAAAAAAGAAAAAAGTGTATGGTTTATACTAGGGTTATGGGTTACCATAGACCAGTTGAGAGTTTTAATATAGGAAAAAAAGGTGAACACAATCAAAGAATTAAATTCATTGAATCAAAAGATTGTATATGATTTAACTAAATTTACAACAACAGATTATGTAGGACAACTCTCTTGCATAATTTGGTTTGTTTCTTGTAATTTTAGATGTTTGTATTGCTATAATGATAATATAGTTTATACAAAAGAGGGAAAATACTCTCAAAATGATATTTTGGATTTTTTAAAAACAAGAGTTGGATTATTAGATTCTGTAGTTTTATCAGGTGGAGAAGCGACAGTTCATAATGTTATACCAATTTGCAAAGAGATAAAAAAACTTGGGTTTAAAATAAAACTTGATACCAATGCTACTAATCTAAAACAAATTAAAGAGCTGATTAATTTAAATTTATTAGATTACATAGCTATTGATTTTAAAGCACCAAAATACAAATTTAAAGAACTTACATGTGTAAGTATCTATGATAATAGTATTAAGACTATACAATATTTAATAAATATAGGTTTTAATTTTGAACTCAGATCCACTATAAACTCAGCACTTTTAGATGAAAATGATATAAATGAGATGATAAAAATTATAAAAGAGTTAAACTATAAAAATATTTACTATCTACAAAATTTTCTCGAAACACCTTCTAATATAGGGAATATTTCCAAAGCCCAAGATATAGATAAAAGTAAAATAAATTCTTTAGATTTAATCATTCAATACAGAAATTAAATATCCTTGAGAAGATATATTTTCTATTAAATCTTTCGAGGTTTTTAATCTTAATCTTTTAATAAAAGTTCTTAATCTTTCATCATTTACTTCTTCATTCCATAAAGATTTTTTGATTGCAGAGCTTGAAACTATATTGTTTTTATTTTTTATTAGAAGATGGAAAAACTCTTTTTCTCTTTTCGTAAGAGTTATTAAAATCGTTTTTTTATATAAAGACATAGAGTTGTTATCAAAAATATACTCATCTTTTAAATTAACTTTTTTTTGTTTATTTAATTTAGGAGCAATTTTATTTATGTGTTCTAGTACTTCTTCAGGATCAAAAGGCTTTATAAAATATTTACTTATACCCAAATCAATAGCTTTTAAAAGTTTTTCCTTTTCTGAGTGGGCACTTAATACTATTATTGGTATAAACTCATCCAATTCTTTTATTTTTTGCGTCATTTGCAAACCATCACAAATGGGCATCATAATATCTGTAATTATAATATCAGGTTTAAAAATTTGAAATTTTTTTAATCCCTCATTACCATCTTTTGCAATTACAACAGAAAAAAATGAGTCAGATATTGCATCTTTTAGTAGTTGTGCTAATCTTTTTTCATCTTCTACAATTAAAATTTTTAATGTTTTTAATAAATCTTTATTCATCTGTTAACCTAATAGTAATTTTATGCTGAAAATAGAACCATCATCACAATTTTCATGACTTAATTCACCTTCTAAACTTTTTTCTATAATCATTTTAGACATAAAAAGTCCAAGACCTGTACCTTGACTTTTATATTTTGTTGTAAAGTAAGGATCAAATATTTTATCAATATTCTCTTTACTTATTCCACCTGCATTATCTTTTATTTCAAGTAAGGCATATTTTTTATCTAAAATTTGCTTTTGTTTTAGTGTAATTATAATAGTTCTATTTGTTATACCATTTTGAACAAAGGCATCTTTTGAGTTTTGAATTAGGTTTATAATCACTTGAGAAAGCTCGTTTAATACGCCAATTACTTTATAATTAATTGGAACATCTATTTGAATATGAATATTTTCTGATTCTATTACTTTTCTTAAAATTACTAAAGCTTCATTTATGGCATCTTTTATTTCAAAACTCTTTTTCTCTTTTTGTGGTTTAAAAAAATTCGTAAAATCATCTATTGTTGAAGACATACTTAGGATTAAAGTTTTACTCTCTTTATATAATTCATCTACTTTTTTTTCATTATTATTTAGAAAAGCTTTTTTCATATTAAAAAGTGTGAGATTAAGTTCAGTTAATGGCTGTCTCCATTGATGTGCAATATTTGCTAACATTTGCCCAAGACTTGCCATTCTTGATTGCCAAAATAGAAGTTTTTGTTTCTCTTCATTTTTTTTAATCTCTTCAATTACTCTTTTTTCTAGGGTTTTATTTAACTCTTTTAATTGTTTTGTCTGTTCTTTTACTTTTATTTCAAGATTTAAATTTAACTGCTCAAGCTCTTTCTCTTTTAATTCAAGTCTTTTTTTGAGTTCAACTTCAGAAGTTACATCATATCTAATTGCTATAAACTCAATAATATTTCCATTTAGATCTAAAATAGGGGTTATTGTTGTATTTAAATAGACAGTTTCTTTATTTTTTGTTAGATTTTTTACAGTTGCTTTATAAGATTTTTTTTCGAGAATTGTTTCCCAAAGGGTTTCAAAGTTAGAAGTTGGTACTTCTGGATGTCTTACGATGTTGTGATTTTGACCAATCAATTCATCATAAGAGTATCCAGAGATTTTACAAAACTCATCATTTACAAAAGTAATAATTCCATTTATATCAGTTTTTGATACGATATTTGAATTTTCAATTGCTTCTTGATAAGTATTGCTCATTTTTAATATTGTTTTCTTAAAAGTTCACAAACTTCTTTTGCATGATAAGAGATGATAATATTTGCACCAGCTCTTTTAAAAGCAATCATAGTTTCCATCATAACTCTTTCATAATCAATTAATCCAGCAATTCCTGCGTGTTTAAGCATTGCATATTCACCACTTACATTATACACACATAAAGGAAGATTAGAAGCATTTCTAATATCTCTTACAATGTCTAAAAATGCAAGAGCCGGTTTTACCATTAAAATATCTGCACCTTCTTTTTCATCTTCAAGTGATTCTTCAATAGCTTCTAGTCTATTTGCTGGATTCATTTGATAAGTTCTTCTATCTCCAAAAGATGGAGTTGATTCTGCAACATCTCTAAATGGTCCATAATAGCCACTTGCAAATTTTGTAGAATAAGCCATGATAGGAAGATTTCTAAATCCATTTTCATCTAAAGCATTTCTAAGCGTTGTAATAATTCCATCCATCATTCCAGATGGTGCAATCATATCAGCTCCTGCTCTTGCGTGAACTAATGCTTGTTGTGCTGAAATTTCTAATGTTTTATCATTATCAACACTTCCAGTTTTTGGGTCTAAAATACCACAATGTCCATGGTCTGTGTATTCACAAAAGCATAAATCAGTTACGATGAACATTTGAGGAAATTTCTCTTTAATTGCTTTTATTGTTCGTGCAATTATGCTTTCATCACATAAACACTCACTTCCAACAGAATCTTTTACATCTGGAATTGCAAATAATATAATTGATTTTAAATTAATACTTACGAGATATTCACACTCTTTTAAAATTTCATCAATACTCATTTGATAAACACCTGGCATTGAAGCAACTTCCGTTTTTATACCTTTACCTTCTCTTACAAATAATGGATAGATGAAATCATCAGCACTTACTGTAGTTTCTTGAACCAAATTTCTTAAAGTCTCATTTATTCTTAGTCTTCTAAATCGTTTAAACATTCTATTTACCTCTTTTGGTTATAATCTTCGGATTTTAACAGTTTAAGGTTTAAATACAAATGAATATAATACAATCAAATATAGCCAATTTACCAACAAAATATGGAAAATTTAAAATAAAAGCTTACAAAGACGGAACTCAAGAACATTTAGCAATAATGAGTCAAAATTTTGAAAATATTGATGCTCCATATGTTAGAATTCACTCAGAGTGCCTAACAGGCGACACACTTGGCAGTTTAAAGTGTGATTGTCAAAATCAATTAGATTTATCATTAAAATTTATTGCTCGTGAGGGTGGTTTAGTAATTTACCATAGACAAGAGGGTAGAAATATCGGTTTAGTAAATAAAGTAAATGCTTACGCACTGCAAGACCAAGGTCGAAATACAATTCAAGCAAATTTAGAATTAGGTTTTAAGGAAGATGAAAGAGATTACTCTATTGTTGGACATATCTTTAAAGATTTAGGAGTGAAAAAGTTAAAATTAATAACTAATAATCCTAAAAAAATAGACTATGTTGAATCTTTAGGAATAGAGATTGTTGAAAGAATTCCAGCAATTACACAATCAAATAAATATAACGAAGGCTATTTGCAAACGAAAAAAGAGCAAATGGGACATATGCTTTAATGATTTTAGAACAATTATTAGAAGAAAACAATCTTCATTTTGATGATAAATTTTATAAAGATTGTGAAGTTTTTATAAAACTATTACAACAATGGGGAATGGTTCATAACCTTAGTGGAAGACTCACAAGAAGTGATATAGAAGAGAATATTTTGGATTCTGTATATCCTTTGAAATTTATTAAGAGTTATACAAGTTTTGCAGATATTGGAACAGGTGCTGGTTATCCTGGTTTAATTTTAGCAATGGCTTTAAAAGATGTAAAATCTTACCTAATTGAGCCTAGAATTAAAAGAGTTTCATTTTTAAATTTTGTAAAAGCAACTTTAAAATTAGATAATTTGACAGTAATTTGTAGTAGAGTAGAGCAGGTTAAAGATTTACAAGTTGAATTAATAACTTCAAGAGCTGTTACAAATACTTCATTACTTTTAGATATTACAAAAAATATCAAAAAAGAGGATAGCTCATACCTTTTTTATAAAGGCTCTGTACTTGAAAATGAAATTGAAATAGCAAACTTAAATACTTACAAAATAGTAAATAGAAAAGATAGAAACTATCTTTATATAGAAGGTAAATAATGGTTTTAAAAATTATAATAGTTGCAATACTGGCTTTTTTAGCTTATATTTTACTATTTAAAAAAAGTAGAGAAAAAGAGATTTCTTCTAAAAAAAACGAAAAAATAACAGATGAAATGGTTGAATGCCCAACATGTAAAACCTATGTTTCTCAAAAAGAAGCAATTATTAGCAATGGAAAATTTTATTGCTCGAAAGAGTGTTTAGAAAATAAAGAAGGATAAGAAAATGATAATTATCGGTGATAATTTAATTCCTTTTGAAGATTTAAAATATATTCAAAATATTGAAAATATTCAGAATACTAAAGCAAATTCAACTGTAATGTTTAATTACAATGAAGAAGTTTTAAAATATTGTTATGAAAATGAAATCTCTTCAGCTGTTATTGTAACTTCAATAAAAGAGGCTATTTATTGTAATAGTTTAAATGTTAAATATATAATTTCAGAAAAAGATCTGGCTACTCAAATACAAAAAATTGCTGATAATTATATGTATGATTCAAAAAATTTAGCAATTATAGATTCAAATGAAGAGTTTGAAAAAATGGCAAATAATGAAATTGATGGTGTTATTTATAGAAAGTTGACTAAAGAAATATGATAAAAAAGATTATATTCATTCTTTCTATTTGTATTTACTCTTTTGCTTGTAGTGGGGATTGTATGGCTTGTCATCCAGTTCTTAAAGAGTCAATAAAAGAAAAACATCATCAAGTATTAACTACGTGTATTGCATGTCATACTAAAACTCCTGCAACTATGGTTGAGTGTGGAGGAGATTGTTTTGCTTGTCACTCTCAAAACAAATTAATAGAATCAAATAGAATTGAACATCAGAATCTTGCATCTTGCAAAGAATGTCATATAAATAAAGAGGATTTATTTAAAAACTCTTCATTAAATGGTGGTTCAACTTTAATGGATTTACTAAAGAATAAGTGATTTTTGGCTAAAATTCTGGCCTTTTAATAGATAAAACTTAGGATAAATGTGAAAGATATATTAGACACAATAATACTTATTATGTTCGTTATTATGGTTGCAATGTTTATAATCAACTTTAATAGACAACAAATAAAAAAACATACAGATAAAATTGCAGAAAATGAAAATAAGAACTCTAACAAGGATAAAATAGATGAATAAACCATTATTAATTGAGATTGGTGTAGAAGAATTACCAGCGATTCCATTTTTAAATGAATTACCAAATATTGAAAAAAAATGGCAGTGTCTATTAGAAAAAAATAGATTACTTTGTGAATTTGATTTCTTTTATACACCAAGAAGATTAGTATTATGGCACAGAGAGTTTCAAGTGGCTCAAGAAGATTCAACTGTTGAACAGTTTGGTGCTCCTGTTAAAATAGCTTATAAAGATGGCGTTCCAACAGGTGCAGCTATTAGTTTTGCTGCTAAATGTGGTGTTGATGTAGCTGCTTTAGATAAAATTGATTTAGGAAAAGGTGAAGTTCTTTATTTCAAACAAGAGGTAAAAGGAAGTGAGTCTAAAACTTTATTAAATGATATGGTTAATGAATTCGTTCATTCATTAAACTTTGGAAAATCAATGAGATGGGCAAGCCGAACTGATAGTTTTATTAGACCAATTAGAAGTTTATCTATTCTTTTAGGTGAAGAAATAGTTGATGCTGAACTTTTTGGAGTTAAATCATCTAATTTTTCATTTGCTCATAGAATGGTTTCTTATGAACCATTTACTTACTCTTTTGCAGGGGATTATTTCTGCAAACTTGATAAAAGTGGAGTTATTTTATATCCAGATGAAAGAAGAGAAAGAATTCTTTTTCAAATGAAAGATATAGAACAAAGACATAATATCAAAATAGAAATTGATACTGAGCTTTTAGAAGAAGTGGTTGCAATCACAGAGTATCCAACAGCTTTAATTGGTAAATTCGATGTTGATTTCCTTGAATTACCAGAAGAAGTAATTGTAACTTCTATGAAAGAGAATCAAAGATATTTTGCAGTTTATAAAGATGGAAAATTAACAAATAATTTTATTGTTGTTTCAAATTCTAAAACTGAAGATTTTGGTTATATAATCGCTGGAAATGAAAAAGTATTAAGACCAAGACTTGCCGATGCAATGTTCTTCTATAAAAATGACATTAAAAATGGTTTATCAAATGAGGGACTTAAAAAACTTGTATTTGTTGAGGGTTTAGGATCAATGTATGAAAAATGCGAAAGAGAAGCAAAAATAGCTTCTTATTTAGCAGATATTTTTGATGTTAAAGAAAAAGAACTTTTACAAAAAGCTGTAATGTTATCAAAAGCAGATTTAATGTCAGAAATGGTTTATGAATTTACTGAACTTCAAGGTTTGATGGGATACTACTATGCAAAAATTGCTGGAGAAGATGAATTAGTTTATACAGCTTTAAAAGAACAATATTTACCAGATGGAGAAGATTCAGAACTTCCATCAAATGTATTCTCATCTATAGTTGCTTTATCAAATAAATTAGATAATCTAATGGGATTATTTAGTGCTGGAAAAATTCCAACTGGTTCAAAAGATCCATTTGGATTAAGACGAGCTGCTGCTGGAATTGTTAAAATCGCAATGGAACATAAATTAGCAATCGATTTATCTAAAATTATTGATACTTTATCTATGAACTATAAAAATTTAGATAAAAAGATATTAATAGAATTTTTTAATGAAAGATTATTTAAAATTTTTGAAGTAAACCCAACTGTATTAAAAGCTGTTCTTGCAAGTGGAGAAACAGATATTTATAAAATTTCTCAAAAAATTTGTGCATTAAATCCAATAGTTCAAAGTGATAATTTTAAAGAGTATGCTGCTACTTTTAAAAGAGTTGCAAATATTATAAAAGATGTTGATGTAAATACAAAACTTGGGATTGATGAAGACTTGTTTGAAAATGATGAAGAAAAAGAGTTGTATACTAAATATAATGAAGTTAGATTTAAATCTTATGTGACTTATGATGAAGAGTTAGAGGCATTATTTGCACTAAAACCACAATTGGATAAATTCTTTGATAATGTATTTGTAAATCATGAAAATGAGAAAATAAAAATAAATAGAAAAAATTTAATTGGATTAGTTTATCAAGGTTTTAGAAAAATTGCTGATATTAAAGAAATTACAATCTAATTGATTTTATTTTTCGGAAAAATTCCGAAAAATAAAAAACAAAGCCAATGTTCGCACGCATTAATTTTATTGTAAAATTAGTATTTTTTTGTGTTGAGAAAAAAGATTGAATTTTAGTGGAGCTGGTGAAGGGAGTCGAACCCCCGACCTGCTGATTACAAATCAGCTGCTCTAGCCAACTGAGCTACACCAGCGCTTAAAAAAAGCATTTACATTTGCTTTAAAATGGTGTCAAGAGAGGGACTCGAACCCTCGACCTCCGGCTTATGAGACCAGCGCTCTAACCAGCTGAGCTACCTTGACCTGAACCTAAGACATCATTTTAAAACAAATGTTTATAATTTGGTTGCGGGAATAGGATTTGAACCTATGACCTTCGGGTTATGAGCCCGACGAGCTACCTAGCTGCTCTATCCCGCGATTTTATATCAAAAAACTGTAGAATTATAATTCTTTTCTATTTGGTGATTAAGTGCCGGAATTATAGTCAAATAAATACCTAATGTCAAGACTTTTTATAGGATATTTTTTGATTTTTTGATATAATAATTACATAACAAACAATTAATTATAAAGAAGAACTATGAATGCAATACAAAGAGTACAAGAAGCGATAAAAGAGATTCAAAAAGGTAATATGGTAATAATGTTGGATGATGAAGACAGAGAGAATGAGGGTGATTTAGTTTATGCAGCGCCTTTAAGTAGCGCTGATAAAGTAAATTTCATGGCTACTCATGCAAAAGGTTTAATTTGTGTATCTGTAACAAAAGAGACTGCAAATAGATTACAACTAAATCCTATGGTTAGCTCAAATACTTCATCTTATGAAACTGCATTTACTGTTTCTGTAGATGCAGCTAATGCAAGTACAGGAATTAGTGCAAAAGAGAGAGATGATACTATTAAAATACTTTCTAATCCTATTTCAAATGCACTTGAACTTGTTCGGCCAGGACATATCTTCCCTTTAATTGCAAAAGATGGCGGTGTATTAGTTAGAACAGGACATACAGAGGGAAGTGTTGATTTATGCAAATTAGCAGGCCTTAATGGTGAAGCTGTAATTTGTGAAATCATGAAAGAAGATGGAACCATGGCTAGAAGAGATGATTTAGATATATTTGCTGCTAAACATGATTTGAAACAAGTGTATATATCTGATTTAGTTGAATATAGATTATCTCATGAAAAATTAGTTGAAGAAATTTCAAGTATAAATAAAAAATTTTTCTCTTCGAATGTAATTCAAAAAGAGTTTAAAGATCATTTAGGAAATATTCATACTGCTATTATTTGTGGTGATATTAATGAAATAACTCATGTGAAATTTCATACAATAACTCCAGATATTAACCTTTTTCTAAATGATGAAAAATTACATTCTATGCTTAAAACAATTAATTTTTTACAAGCAAAAAGTGGAATATTAATATTTTTAAGTGATGAAATGAGAAAAAAAGATTCACAAAAAGATTATGGAATAGGGGCTCAAATTCTAAATTCTTTAAACATAAAAAAAATAAAGCTAATGACTAGCGGAGGAAAACACTCTTTTGTTGGATTACAGGGTTTTGGTCTTGAAATTGTTGAAGAAATTCAAATAGAGTGTTAATACACTCTATTTAATTTAATAAATTCCAGCTGCTGATTTTATTACTTCCAATGTTTTTTGAGGAATTATTAAATCTTGTGATAATTTATCTTGATTTTCTTTATAGTATTTTGATTCTAATACAGTACTAATCTTATCTTCAAATTTTTGTATTACTGTCTCTTGAGTATCTTTGTCTTCAATATCTAAAAATTGTCTAGGTTCTTGGTTTACAATTCTTGCTAATCTATAATTGAATAAATAAACATTATCATATTCTTCATCAAATAGATTACACATAGTTTTATAAACATTATCTAATTCTGTTTCATACTTTTTATAAATAATTCCTGCACTATCATTTAAGGCTTTTGTAAAATTATTATAATTTATAAATAATTCTTTTAAAATATCTTCATCAACTGAGTCATTATTGACATCATATTTTTTTGATAATAAATGATTACAACAATAGTAGACAACTTCGTTTTGATTGTTTTTTATATTTGCTAGAAAATCCGATAATTTCATATATAATCTCCATAGATTTTGCAATAAAAGTACATATAATACTTTTATTGCAATTAATTTTGTAGAAAATTATATCTTATAAAACTGGTCCTGCAGCTGTGAAATCAAATTCACTTTCTAAAGTTAAGTATTTTTTAAAGTTTTTAATATACATTGAAGCTAATTTTCTTTTTGTTTCATCATAAGATTCTTTATCTTTCCATGTATTTCTTGGATTTAAGATTTCAGTATCAACACCTTTTAGTGTTTTTGGAATATTTAAATTAAATACTGATAAAAGTTCAAATTCTGATTCATTTATTGAACCATCTAAAATACTATTTATACAAGCTCTTGTATTTTTAATACTCATTCTCGAACCAAATCCATAAGCTCCACCTGTCCAACCTGTGTTTACAAGAAAAACATTTACTTTATGTTGATCGATTTTTCTACCTAATAATTCTGCATAAACTGTAGGATTTAAAGGTAAAAATGCTTCTCCAAAACATGAAGAGAAAGTAGCAACTGGTTCTGTTATTCCTCTTTCTGTTCCTGCAACTTTCGCAGTATATCCACTTAAGAAATAGTACATTGCTTGTTGTTTATCAAGCTTTGCAACAGGAGGTAATACACCAAATGCATCTGCACATAGGAATATAATATTAGTTGGATGACCACCTCTCATATCTGGAGTATGGTTTGAAATATGAGATAAAGGATAAGAAACTCTAGTATTTTCAGTTTTTGAACCATCACTATAATCAACAACACCATTTTCATCTGCAATTACATTTTCTAAAATTGCACCTTTTCTTATTGCATTAAAAATTTCAGGTTCTGAGTTTTTATCAAGATTAATAACTTTTGCATAACACCCACCTTCAAAATTAAAAATTCCTTCATCATCCCAACCATGTTCATCATCACCAATTAAAGCTCTATTTGGATCTGTTGAAAGTGTCGTTTTTCCTGTTCCTGAAAGGCCAAAAAATAGTGCAGTATCACCGTCTTTACCAATATTTGCAGAACAGTGCATTGCTAGTTTACCTTCTAATGGAAGCCAGTAATTCATCATAGAGAATACACCTTTTTTCATTTCGCCTGCATACCAAGTCCCACCAATAATAGCAATATTATCTTCTACATTAAAAATAACATAAACTTCTGAATGTAAACCATGACTAGCATATGCCATATCAACTGTTTTACAAGAGTTATATATAGTAAAATCAGGTTTGAAATTATCTAATTCTTCTTGTGTTTGAGGTAGTATAAACATATTTTGAATAAAATGTGCTTGCCATGCAACCTCAGTAATAAATCTAACAGATTTTCTTGAATCAAGTGATGCTCCACAATATACATCTGTTACATAAAGATCTTTGTTACTTAATTGTTTTTTAGAAGTTTTAAATAAATCTTCATAAACATCTTTAGATACTTTTTTATTAATATCTCCCCATGCAATATACTTATTAGAAGGATCTTGATTTACAAAAAATTTATCTTTAGGACTTCTTCCTGTAAAAATACCTGTATCAATCATTAATGCACCTGAAGAAGATATTTTTGCTCCTTCATTTTCAACAGCATCTCTTATTAATGTGTCAACATCCAAATTTCTTCTAATAATTCCAACGTTTTCTAAACCTAATGAGTCTTTAATTTCAGACATAATTTAACTTTCCTACTTGTTAATTTTAATTATTTAAATATCGATAAAAGGACACCAGCAGCAACCGCTGAACCAATTACTCCAGCCACATTAGGACCCATCGCATGCATTAATAAAATGTTCGATTTGTCATAAAGTTGACCTTCTTTACTTACAACCCTTGCTGCCATTGGCACAGCTGATACTCCTGCTGCTCCAATCAAAGGATTGATCTGATTATCTTTTGAACTAACTAAATTCATTAATTTAGCCATTATTACACCCATTGCAGTACCTGCACTAAATGCTAAAAGACCTATTGCCATAATCCCCATTGTCTCTGCAACTAAAAATTGCTCTGATGCTAGTTTTGAACCAACACCTAATCCTAAAAATATAGTTACTATATTGATTAATGCATTTTGCATTGTATCTGAAAGTCTATCAACAACTCCTGATTCTCTTGCAAAATTTCCAAGACATAACGCTCCAATAAGTGGTGCAGCATCTGGAAGTATTAAAATTGTTAATGTTAAAACAACTAAAGGAAATACTATTTTCTCTAATTTAGATACCTTTCTTGTTGCTGGCATCTTTATTTTTCTTTCTTTCATTGTTGTTAATACTCTCATAATTGGAGGTTGAATTAATGGTACTAATGCCATATATGAATATGCAGCAACAGCAATGGCTCCAAGTAATTCAGGTGCTAATTTAGAAGCAACAAATATAGACGTTGGTCCATCAGCTCCTCCAATAATTGAAATAGCTGCTGCTTGTTCTAGGGTAAAATTAATTCCTGGAACATATTGTGATAACAATACAGCACCAACAAGTGAACCAAATATACCAAATTGTGCAGCACCACCTAAAAGTGCAGTTTTTGGATTAGCTAATAATGGACCAAAATCTGTCATAGCTCCAACACCCATAAATATTAGTAATGGAAAAAATTGATTAGTAATACCCATACTATAAATAATTCCCAACATTCCGTCATGTCCTGCCATATTAGCAATTGGAATATTTGCTAATAATCCACCAAATCCAATTGGAAGTAATAATAATGGTTCAAACCCTTTTTTAATTGCTAAATAAAATAGTAAAAAACAGATTAAAATCATAATAACTCTTCCTGCACCTTGTGCAAATAGAGTCATATCTTTTCCATGAGAATCTTTTACACCAACTTGGGGTTGAAGCAATGCTTTAATCCCAGTTGTTGCGTAAAATGATTCTACTAATTCACCCATTGTTTTTGAATGGTATGGTTGTTTCTCTTGAGTACTTACTACATCTGTTCCTGCATTTGCAAAACTAGTTGTTGTAAAAAATGCGAATAAAAGAAATAAACCTACTAATATATTTTTTTTCATTAACTACTTTACAACATTAACCAATAATGGCTAATGTTTCTCCCTCATCAACAGCTTGTGTATTATTAACTAAAATTTTAGTAATAGTTCCAGCAACTGGTGCATTAATCTCTATTTCCATTTTCATAGCTTCTAAAATCATAATTTGTTGATCAGCTTCAACATAATCACCTTCTTTTACAAGAATCTTCCAAACTGCACCATTAACAGCAGCCAGAACAGGAGTTCCTCCACTTGTAGTAGCTGGAGTTGATACTGTATTATTTATTACATTAGTATTAGTAACAGGTGTTACTTGAATATCAGCATTACCCTCAGCAATTGTTACATTAAACTTTTGACCATCTACTACAACTGTATAGTTTCCACTTGCGTTATTCATCTTTTTCTCTCCTAGTTTACAATCTTTATTCTCTTCACAAACAGCATCAGTTTTTCTTACATTTAAAGGTGATTCACCTTTTAAGAAAGCAATTCCTTTTTCATCACAAGCAGCTGCGATAAAAATATTTTCTTCAGTTGTAGGAATACCTTCCATTTCTAATCTTTGTTTCCAAACAGAGATTTTTTTCTTTTCATCTCTATCTGCAATATCTAAAGGATTTTCACTAGTTGGTTGAAGTTTTAATTTAAGAGCTGCAAGTGCAATAATTTCAGGATCTGCAGGAACTGGAGTTTTACCAAAGTATCCTAATACCATTTTCCCATAACCAGGAGCTATTTGTTTCCAAGGTCCAAACATTACATTAGCATATGCTTGTTGCCAATAAAATTGAGAAACAGGAGTTACAGACGTACCATATCCACCACGTTCTACAACTTCTCTCATAGCTTTAATAACTTCAGGGAATTTATCTAAAGTTCCATTATCTCTCATCATTTGAGTATTAGCAGTTAATGCACCACCTGGCATAGGAGAAAAAGGAATTAAAGGAGAAACTTGAGTAGCTTCAGGGGGAATAAAGTAGTCTTTTAAACAATGATTTAATGTTTCTTGGTATTTTAGAATCTTTTCAATTTCTAAACCACCTAAATCATAGTTTTTACCTTTAACAGCATGAAGCATTGTAAGAATATCAGGTTGGCTAGTTCCACCAGAAACTGGCGAAGCAGCTAAATCAATCCCATCAGCACCAGCATCTAAAGCAGCTAAATAACAAGCAACTGAAACACCAGCAGTTTCATGGGTATGAAGTCTAATATGAGTATCAGTTCCAACTAGATTTCTAGCCATTTGAATTGTTTCATAGATTTTTTGAGGAGAAGAAGTTCCCGATGCATCTTTAAAACAGATTGAATCATAAGGAAGTCCACTATCAAGAATTTGTCTTAATGTTTTTTCATAGAAAGCAACATCATGAGCACCAAAGCAACCTGGAGGTAAATCCATTAAAGTGATTACTACTTCATGGTTCAAACCATATTTTTTAATACATTCAGCAGAATATTCAAGATTTTGAACATCATTTAAAGCATCAAAATTTCTGATTGTTGTTGTTCCATGTTTTGCGAACATTTTTGCATGTAAGTCGATTAGTTCTCTTGAACCCGTATCTAGCATAACTGTATTTATACCACGAGCCAAAGTTTGTAAGTTTGCATCTGGGCCAACGATTTGCCTAAATTTATCCATCATATCAAATGCATTTTCTTGAAGATAGAAGAATAAAGATTGGAATCTAGCTCCTCCACCAAACTCAAAGTGAGTTATTCCGGCTTCTTTTGCAGCAGCTACTGCTGGAAAGAAATCATTCATTAGAACTCTTCCACCAAAGACAGATTGAAATCCATCTCTAAAAGTTGTGTCCATGATATCTATATATTTTTTAGACATATATTTTAACCCTTTAGATTTTTATGATGTTGCACTGCTGCAACTATTGCGGCTATCTTTGCAGTTTCTACATTTGTATTATTCGCTTTTACTGGTGTTGTTACTACACTTACAATTTTTTCTTTTTGTGGAAAAAATCTTGTTAGTATTGCTCCTTGTGCTTTTAATACAAATATCATTATTGTTAGGAATGCAAATACTACACCCATCCCTAAAAACATGAATTTTATTGACTCTGCTACTAAGTTTATTTCCATAATACTCTCCATGGTTACCATCTGTAATTGTCAATGTAATAATATATAAAAGTTGCTTTAGTAATATTTATATTTTGATTTGATTTTTATTAAATTTATAAATTTTAATGAGTTTTAGTTATTATAATATTTTTTCTCCAAATTCATAAATTAAATTATCTAATTTGATTAATATTTTTATTATATTTACTTTAGTTTTTAGTAATTTTAATGACATTTTGAATCCTTAGTAATAAAATATTTCAAATATTATAATAATTGTCTAAAAAACTTGAAAAATATTACATTTTGTAATATAATTAGATTAATACTAAAAAAAGGAAGACTTATGTTAATAGTTGATGAAATTATTGAAAAGTTAAAAGATATTTTAAGTGCTGATGGAAGAAACGGTAAGATATTTGATAAAGATGTTGCAAATTCATTAGATTTAAGTCAAGCAAATTTTGCAACCATGAAAAATAGGGGTAAAATTCCTTTTTCAAATATCTTAAACTTCTGTGCAAAAAAGAAAATATCTATTAATTGGCTTTTATATGATCAAAATCCAGGATCATTAGTTGATACTACTGATAAATATTGGATAAAATATTATCCATCAGTTTCAGTTAGTGCAGGTGGTGGTGCTTATGAGGCAGAAGATAATTATGAATCACTACAATTACCACCTTATTTTGTAAGTATGTTGGGGGGAAAAGAGAATTTAAAAAATATTGATGCTATAAATGTTGTAGGGGATTCAATGGAACCTACATTAAATAGTGATAATATTATATTTATTGACAAAACAAAAAAAGATTTAAGTAGAGATGGAATTTATGCATTTACTACAACACATGGCTTATTTGTAAAAAGAATTCAAAGAAGAGTTGATGGGAAGTTGGACATTATTTCTGATAATAAGGATTATCCATCCCAAATTTTAAATAAAATGGAATTAGAGATATTAGGAAAAGTCATAAGCTCTTTTGGAATGGTTTACTAATTTAAAAAAGAGTTAAACTTTTTTCACTTTTTAATAGGTATTCTTGAACTTGATTGTAGTTAAAACCCATCAAATATATGGCATTAAATTTTATTTTATTTAAAATAGGTTTTAATTCATCAAGTTCTTTTATAAGAATTTGTTCATCTTCTTTTAAATATTCAGAGTAATTAGTCGTTATAAAAATAGTTTTTGCATATTTATATTTTATTTTCATATATAAAATTTCATTTGCAAATAAACTTTGTGTATCTTGGGAAATAATAAATCTATCACTTCTTCCAAATTCAATTAAATTTAAATTTCTATCTATAAAAAGTGGTTTTAGATTATTAAACATTTTTAATTTTGAAAAATCAATATTTCCACCTAAAAAAATATGAATTCTTAAAAATTGAGCTAAATATAAACTAGGAATTTTTATTTTTGAAAAATATTGATTATTAAATGAAAAAGAGGTTTCAAATAATGAATGTTCTATTAAGTTTTCTATTTCTAGTTTTTTAGTAATTTTGCTAAAATCTTTATTGTGAGGGTAGATTTTACCTAATATCTCTTCGTTTAAAGAAATAATAATATCGTTTTGTTCAATCTCATCTATATTTTTAAATAAATTTTCTAGTTTTGTTGGTATTAATTTAATAGATTTTGAAAAATGCGAAGAATAAATTTTTAATAATTGGTAAGTAATTTTATCACAAAAGTAAGCTTCTAAATTTAAAATTGAAAGTTTATATCTTATTAATTTTATAATGCAAGTGTCAATATCTTTAACTTTTATCCAAGCTATCTCATTATCAAGAATTGCTGAATTCGTATCTAAAATAATTGCAAAAGCACCATTCGTTATAGCTATATTTATATCATTCAAATCTCTAGCAATAAATAAATCACCTTCTTTTACTTTGTTTGCATTGGTTTTAATAGAGTATATAAAAGAGATTGATGGAGAGTTTAATAAACTTCCATCAACAATATCTAAAATTGATGAGATTTGCACTAGCTTATTTTTGTTCCAGATTTTTTAGGAGTTTCAGGTTTTAGTAATGATAAACCATTTTCATCTTTAGCAGCCATTAACATTCCCTCACTTAACATTCCCATCAATTTTGCTGGTTTTAAGTTTGCAACAACACATGCCTGAGTTCCTACAAGTTCTTCAGCAGAATAATACTCTTTAATTCCAGCAAGAATTTGTCTATTTCTTCCTTCCCCTAAATCAACTTGGAGTTTTAATAATTTTGAAGATTTTGGAACTTCAACAGCTTCAACAATTGTTCCAATTTTTAATGTTGTTTGGAAAAATTGATCAATTGTAATTAAATTATCATCTTCTACAATTGCAACTTCTTCTTTTTTTGTTTCACATTCAGTTTTTGAAATGTCAGAAGATGCTGGTTGTTCTAATAAAACCTCTTCAATTCTTGGAAATAATTGGTCAACTTTTGTAATAATTGTATCTTCTAATAAATTTTTATTTTTAATTAAAGAGTTATAAGTTGCTGTATCAATTTTCATTCCTAATGACTCTGCTATTTTTGCAATTTTTTCAGGCATAACAGCATCTAAAAGTAGGGCAACTTTAGCCATGATATTTGTAATTAATGCAACTAATGCCATAGCTTCATCAGCTTTTCCATCTTTCATTAAATTCCATGGTTCGTAGTCATTTATTGCTTTATTCGCAATTGTTAATACTTTCCATAAATCTTCTAAATATCTATTTATTTGCATATTAAAAATATAAGCTTCAACATTTCCTAAAATTGCATCAATTTCTGCTAATTCTTTTGCATGGAATTTTTCAACATCTTTCGAACTTACTTTAAAATCAAAATATTTTCCACTCATACCAGAAATTCTATTTAATAAATTTCCTAAATCATTTCCTAAATCAGAATTAATTCTATCGATTAAAGCTTTTTGAGAAAAATCTCCATCTTGACCAAATGGAACTTCTCTTAACATAAAATATCTGAATGCATCTAAGCCATAAGCATCAGCAACTTGTTTTGGATCTACAACATTCCCTTTTGATTTAGACATTTTTTCGCCATCTCTTGTCCACCATCCGTGAGCTGCGATGTGTTTTGGAAGAGGTAAATCTAAAGACATTAAAAATGCTGGCCAATAAATAGCATGGAACCTTAAAATATCTTTTCCAACAAGTTGTACATTTGCAGGCCAGAATTTCATGTTAGCCTCATCAGTTCCATATCCAAGTGCAGTAATATAATTTAGTAAAGCATCTAACCAAACATACATAACATGTTTTGGTTCGTTCATTGATTCTGGTAATTTCACACCCCAATCAAATGAAGTTCTTGAAATTGATAAATCTCTTAATCCACCTTTTACAAAGTTAGAAATTTCATTTTTTTTAGCTCGAGGTAAAATACAATCTTCATTCTCTTCATACCATTTAATTAGTTTATCTTCATATTTTGATAATTTAAAGAAATAACTCTCTTCTTTTACAATAGAAGTTGGTCTTCCACAATCAGGGCAAAATTGTTCATCAACTAACTGTTTTTCAGTAAAAAATGTCTCACAAGATACACAATAAAAACCTTCGTATTCACCTTTGTAAATATCACCTTTGTCAAACATAGTTTGAAAAGCTTTTTGAACTCCAAGTTTGTGTTCTTCATCTGTTGTTCTAATAAATTTATCATAAGTAATATCAAAATCATCCCATAAAGTTCTAAATTTACCAGAAATTTCATCTGCATACTCTTTAGGTGTTTTTCCTCTTAGTTCAGCACTTTGAGAGATTTTCTGTCCATGTTCATCAGTTCCTGTTAGAAGGAAAGTATTTAAACCAGTTAATCTTGAATATCTAGCTAGCATATCAGCTATAATTGTAGTATATGCATGACCAATATGAGCTACATCATTTACATAATAAATTGGTGTTGTTATATAAACATTTTTGCAAGATTCTTCCATTGTTACCTCTTTTTCTTTTTTATAATTATATTAAAATTCAAATCCACCGCCAGCACCTTTATTCATAGATTCATAAACGGCTATTACATATCTTTTTCTTAATTCACATTCAAAAAATTTATCACAATCAGAACAAGTTTTTAAACTGTTTGATTTTTGACAAGTTTTTAATTCAACTAGCATATTGTCTAGTTTTATATCCCATTCATCAATAACTATATCTTCGTGATTAGACATTTTTACTATAAACTTCTAAAACTCTTTTTATTTCACTATTTGAACCAAAAAAACATGGTGTTGTATCGTGAATATGAGTAGTTTCTACTTCTAAAACTCTTTTAAATCCATCAACTGCACCACCACCAGCTTTTTCATAAGCTAAAGCAAAAGGGAATACTTCAAACAGTTGTCTTAACTTCCCTTTTGGTCTATCTGTAGTTCCAGGATATGAGAATAATCCACCACCTTTAAGTAAAATTTGGTGTAAATCAGGAACCATACCACCTGAATATCTTAATCTATAACCATCATTAAAAATATCGTCAATTAATTGTTTGTGAAAAGGTGCCCAACAGTTTTGTGTTGAACCTGGTGCATTTAATTTACCTTTTTCATTTAGTTTAATATTTTGGATAAATTTAAATTCATTATTTAAAAGTCTATACATTTTTACATCATCAGTTGTAACAACCATTTCAACTCTTGGACCAAATACAACATAAACAGAAGCAACTATATTAGCAGCATTAAATTCATTTTCATAAATACCAAAAATAGAACCAACAGATAAATTTACATCAACTAAAGAAGAACCATCAAGTGGATCATAAGCAATTAAATATTTTCCATTTTCATTTAAATTTACAATAGCTTCTTGTTCTTCACTAACAATTGCTTTAATTGATGGAATTTTTTTAAAAATATTTTCAATAATTTCATCACTTGCAATGTCAAGTTTTAGTTGAGTATCACCAGTTGAATTCTCATGTTCACTTTTTCCTGTATCACCTGTTTGAATTAAATCTCTTATTTTAATTGCTGATTCTTCAATGGCTTTAATAATTTCTTGCATTTTATACTCTCTTTGCATTTTTATTAATCCATAAGATTATCTCTTCTGGATTATTTAAATCTAATATGTCTAAATCATTAGGAATTTCATTATTATTTATAGTTTCATCACAAGCGATTGCATTTGAAACACTAAAATAACTCTCATCTAATCTATTTCTAAAAATAGAAATTCTAGGTAAATCAAGAGTTTTTAGACCCTCAACTAATAAATAATCAAAGTCTTGAAATAGTTCAATCATTTCATCTACATTTGATGTACTTTTTTTAAATAAAGTTGTTTTATTTGGACTTACAACAGCAACATCAGCACCCGTTTGAGAGAATTTAAAAGAATCTTTTCCTTCTCTATCAAAAACTGCTTTATCTTTTGGATCATGTTTAATAATACAAACTTTAAATCCACTGTCGTTGAGAATACTTGCTACTTTTATAATAGCAGTTGTTTTACCACTATTTGACGGACCTGAAAAGGCTACTACTAATCTTTTTTTATTCATGGATTGGATTTTATCTAAATGATTGTTAAAATTGTTTTAGTTCTTTGAATTGTAATTAAAATAAATTAGGATTAGTCATTAGTAACTTGAGTTTTTCTAAAATCTGGATAGATAAATGCACTAAATGGCACAAATAAAATCAATATTAACCATAATAATTTATTACTTTTTTCTTTAAAACTACTTTTAATTATAGATATAAAAGAATAAAGCCAAATAATGATGTAGTTTATTAAAAAAATTATAATAAATAAGAATAATCCAAAATATAATCCAATAGCAAGCAAAATAAAATTTAAAAATAATTGTATTATTAAAATAGTTGGCTTATATTTTGGTTTAAATTCTAAATATGGAGATTTCATAATATTATTGACTGTAACTTCTGGTGAATTTCGTCTTAAACTACTTTTTAAATTTCCATGTATTTTAATTCGTATATTTTTATTTTGTTTCATTATTTGCCTAATCTATGATATTTTATAAATGACTAAATTCTTATAATAGCATTTTTATTTGATAACAGTAATAAAATACTAAAGAAATCCGTTATGTTGTCTTAAAGTTGAATTAATGTACAATATATTTTATTAAAATCATGGAGAATTTATGTACAAAATATTATTTCTTTTAATTGTTTCACTTTTTTTTACATCTTGTAGTAATAAAAATAATGCATTTAAATATTTTGAAAAAGATGAAATAGAAACAAAAGGTGTTCAATATACAAAAAAAACTGATATATTAAAAAACAATGAAGTAGAAGTTATATTCTGGGCTACTTACTTAAATAAAATTGATAAAAATATTTCTAATTTAAATGAAGAGTTATTTTTAGTATCTGTATATTTTACAAATAAAGAGTCTCAAGACCTTTTTGAAAATAATTATTCATTCTCATTAAATGGAATAGATTCAACTTCAACACAAAAAGTTGAAAAAGATAATGAGAATTTCAAAAGTATAATGTTAAAAAATAGTTGGGGGAATTATTATTTGGTTAAATTTGATGCACAAAATAGCTACAATTTAATTTTAAAATTAAAAAATAAAAGTGCTAGTTCGGCGCAACTAAGCTTTGAAAAATAGTAGAAAGAGTTATTTTATTTTTACTATCTAAATAATTATTATAAATGTAATAATTAGCTAAAACTTTTTTACCATAATCTCTTGTTTCTACAAATGAGATTAATTCCATACTTAAAAAAGGTTCATATTTACCTTTATTTTTAAATAAGCCTTTGTTAAGTTGACTTTTTGCATATCCAGCGCCTCCATTGTAAGCATAAGCAATAAATAATGGGTTATTATTAAATTGCTTCATTAATGAATCTAAATGAAAACTCCCATATTTTATATTTTTATTTGGAATAAATTGTTCATAAATATTATAATCTTCATTTAACTTTTTTGATATATCAGCTGATAAAAAAGGCATTATTTGCATAACTCCTTGAGCAGATGAAGATGAAATAGATGAGGGAATAAAATGGCTCTCTTGTCTTGCTATTGAGTAAATTAATACTTGTTTATTAATATCTAGATTTTGTATTATATTTCTATATGGAGTAATAAAATACTGTTTTTTATATTTATAATATCTTTCTAGAATAAATGCATGATGAGATAAAGTATTTTCATCTGAGAATAATTTCTCATATTTAAGTAGCTTTTGTTCATCAAAATTCTTTTTTGTATCTTCTAATATTTTCATCCATTCAAATGGATCAAATACATTAAATGAAGATTTTATATTTCCTAAGGGAATTTTATATTCAATATTATCAATTTTAAAATCAAGTAACTCTTTTGCATATAAAGAATATATATTATTATCCCAACTTTGTGCTAATTCTTCAAGATAGGATTGATTTTTAGTTAATAAATAGATCCAAAATAAAGACTTGTCTTTGTGAAATCTTAAATATGCTTTATTATTTGCGTCTTTGAAAAAATTTAATGCAATGGTGATATTATTGTTATTTACAGCATTTATTCCCAAAGAAAATAAATTATCTGAAGTCATGTCTTTATGATTTTTTGCCATTAGTAAAGATTTCTGTAAATTATTTAAGCCATTCTCATAAATAACATACCGAAGAAATCTCTCAAAGTTTTTATCAGTTGAAATTTTATCAACAAGTTCTTGACTTAGTGGTTTGTTAAGGAATTTTATTCTGTAGGTTTTAGACAAATTGAAAAAAAGTCTAAAAAATCTATCTAAATCAGAATTAACTAAAGATGTAAAAGGATCAGATGAAGCAATTATTTGTAAATCATTTTTTAAAGTAGGGTAAGCATCAAGTTTACTAATAAAAAAAATCAAATCACTTTTTGAGATTTCAGTTGCCTCATCTAATGATAATCCCAAAGCAATACATTTTGAATCTTCATTTTTTAATTGTGTAATACTGGCTCTATAACATTTTAAATCTTCAGGAGGTAAAGTTTTGTATTTTTTGTTATAAATTTTTTTAACACTTGAATTTATTGGATTTGCCATATCAAAAGCAGTTTTTGCATCTTCTGCTGAAATATTATCTTCATTTAAATATTGAAGAATAAAAAAATCTCTTGCATAGGATTTTGGTTTTTGTTCAAGCCAGTCTAAAGTAACTTTGAAATCTTTTTGAAACATATCTGTAGTAGAAGCACTAACAGATACATTCAATAAAAAAGCAGTACTAAATGATAATAAAAGTTTTCTCATATCTTAGAAAAATAGATTTTTCAAAAAAGTCTCTAAGAAGATTAAAGCAAAAATTAAAATTAAAGGAGCTAAATCCATTCCACCAATTACAGTTGGAATATATCTTCTTATAAATGCATAAGCTGGTTCAGTTAATCTATAAAGCATTTGAACAATTGGATTATATGGATCTGGTCTTACCCAACTTAAAAGGGCAGAAATAATAATAACCCATTTATATAAAGAAATAATAGTTAAAACTATTGTAAAAATTGAAGTTAAAAGTGCATCTGTCATTTTATAATTTCTCCCAAATAATTTTTAATTAAAGGATAAATATCTGAGATATCTGGTCCATTATCAACACCTGTTAAAAGATATCTTAACGGTTCAGAAAGATTTTTTCCATTTAAGTTTGTTTGTTCTGCAATATACTTTTTTAATTCTTCAAAATCATTAAAAAAAGGTGCTTTTTGCATACATTCTTTTAGTTTAATAAACTCTTCTTCAAAACTTTTACATTTAGTTTTAATAGTAAAAATAGAAGAAATTTTTTCTTTTATCTCTTTGATTGTACTTGTTTCTTGTAAAAAAACTTTCCCGAGTTTTCCAATATCTATATCTGCAAATCCAAGAATTTTAGAAAGTCTCATATCATCAAGAGCTTCTACGTGTTTTTTATTTATCAATTTTAATTCATCTATATCAAATTTTGCTGGAATTTTTGAAATATTTTCGATATTAAACCACTCAATTGCTTCTTCCAAACTAAAAATCTCATTTGGTGCTTCATTTCCAATTAAAACTAAATAATTTGCAATTGCGCTTGGTAAAAAACCTTCTTCAATTAAGTATTTTACTGAACTTAGATCATCTACATCTGATATTTCTTTACCTGTTTGAGCATTTAAAATAATTGGTAAATGCACATATTTTATCTCTTTATTGTAACCTAATAGTTCTCTTACATGGATTTGTTTAAGAGTATCAAAGATATGACTTTCTTCACAAATAACAACAGAAATATCCATTAACATATCATCAATTGCACATGCATAATTATATCTAGGTGTTTTATCTTGTTTTAAAATAATAAAAGAGTCAACATCAAATGGTGTATAATCAAAATCACCTTTTAATAAATCTGTAAATTTTATATTATTCTCAGGTTTTTTAATTCTTACTGTAAATGGTGCATTTATATTCAAAACTGTTTCATCTGACAAGTTTTCACAAAAACCATCATATGAAAATTCTTTTCCATCTTTTTTTGCTATTTCTTTTAATTCATCAAGTTTTTCATCACTACAAAAACAAGAAAATGCTTTTTTTTGAGTGATTAGTTGTAAAGCCATTTTTTGATGATATTTTAAATTTGCACTTTGATAAAATAAAGATTTATACTCAATAGAAAAAAGATTCAAGATTTCTAAAATTTCTTTATCTTTTCCCTCAATATTTTTTTGTGTTTCGAAATCTTCAATTCTGATAATTAAGTCTTCTTTTAATTGTTTTGACACAATGTAATTAAAAATGGCAACTCGTAAGTCGGCAATATTCATATCTCTCGTTGAACTTGGAGCAAATCTTAGCAAAACTTATTTCCTTACTATTGAAAAAGTTAGATTATTTATTTCATTATGTGATTTAATATATTTATTTAAATCATCTAATTTCAAATTCTGAATTTTTTCTAACTCTTTTTCTGAATAATCCGGTGATAATCCTCTATAATATAGAGTAAATGCTCTATTTAATCGTTGACTTAATGTTTCATTTCTAAGTGGTTCACTACCTGTTAAGAAATTTTTAGCAGCGTCTAATTCCTCTTTAGTAACACCTTTATTAACAAATTCAGCAACAATTTGTGAAACTAATTTTTCTGCTTCACTTGCAGTTTCATTTTTAGTTTGTAAATAACCATTAAAATATGAATGAGATTTATTTATTGAGATAGAACCATAAGCACTATATGCTAAACCTCTTTTTACTCTTATCTCTTCCATTAATCTTGAACCAAAACCTGAACCACCTAAAATAAATGAAGCTACTTTTGCTTTATAGTTTTCTTCATCTTTTGAATCCACATTAAAAGAACTTCCAAAATATATATAAGCTTGTTCTGTTTGTTTTATTAAAGTTTTCTCTTCTTTTTTAGAAGTAAAATTAATTTTTTCTAATTCAATCTTTTTCCCAACATTCAACGTTTCTAAAAGAGGTTTTACTAAATTTTCAAACTCTTTTAAATCAAAATCTCCACCTGCAACAATAATCAAATTTTCTAAACATACTATTTGAGATATGAAGTTTTCTATATCTTTTAACTCTATTTTTGAAATACTTTCAATTGTTCCAGATGCGGCATTTTCAAGTGCTGTTCCTCTAAATAATAGAGATTTTAATTGATTTTGTGAAACATAATCAAAATCATTCTCTTTTCTTTTTAAAGAACCTGTTTGCATTGTTTTTAATTTATCTAAAGTATTTTGTGTAAAATTTGGTGATTTTAAAAGTGAATTCAAAAGTTCTATACCTTTTTGAGATTCTTCTTTTAAACTTGATAATTCAATAACAAATGTTTCAAAACCAGTAGAAGCTGATAAAGAAATTGCATTTTCATCTAATTTTTCAGCAAATTTGGTAGCACCTAACTCTTTAGTACCTTCATTTAACAATTTTGAAGATAATGATGCTAATCCACTTTTATTTTTGTCTTGAATATATCCTGAATTTTGAAAAACTAATTGTAAATTTAATATTGGTAAACTTTTTTGTTCTTCAAAAACTACAGGTATTTGTACACCTTTTATATCAATATGCTTTATCATTGCACCCATTAAATTTCCTTGTAATATTGCTATTATGAATAAAAAATAAAATCCTATTTTTCTCAAAGCTAGAACCTTTCTAAAATCTCATAAGCTGTATTTCTTTTTGCTGGATTTTCACCTATATCTTTTATAAGTCTAATCATCTCTTCTTGATTCATTCTATTTGCTGCACCTGCTGCTTTTACAACATTTTCTTCCATCATTGTACTTCCAAGATCATTTGCACCAAATTTAAGAGCTAATTGTCCAATATATGAACCTTGAGTTACCCAAGAACTTTGCATATTTTTGAAATTATCTAAATATAATCTTGCAACTGCTAATAATCTTAAATATCTATTTGATGATTGAGGTTTTATATCTGGGATTTCAGCTTTTAACTGAGTATTAGCTCCTTGAAAAGACCACATAATAAAGGCTCTAAATCCACCTGTTTTATCCTGTAAATTTCTAAGTAATTCCCAATGTTCAATAATTTCTTCATCAGTTTCAACTGTTCCAAACATCATAGTAGCTGTTGTTTTCATGCCAATTGAGTGAGCAAGTTCATGAACTTCAATCCATTCAAGACTATCCATTTTATTTGGAGCTATTATATCCCTTACTCTATCACTTAAAATTTCAGCTCCAGCTCCTGGAATTGAGCTTAAACCTTTTACTTGAAGTCTTTTTAAAACCTCTAAAATAGAAATTTTAGATACTTTTGCAATATATTTAATTTCAATTGCAGAAAATCCATGAATAGTAATTTGAGGATATTTTGTATGAATATGATCAACCAATTCTTCATAATAATCAATTTTTAATTTTGGATGAACTCCACCTTGAAAAAGAATCTGCGTTCCACCAATTTCTAATAATTCATCAATTTTTTGATCAATTTCATCAAATTTTAAGACATAAGAGTCTTCGTCTCGTCCATGTCTATAAAAAGCACAAAACTTACAATCAACCCAACAAACATTAGTATAATTAATATTTCTATCTACTATAAAAGATGTAGTTTTACTAGGATGAAGTTGATTTTTTCTATTTGTTGCTAATTCTCCTAATTCTAATAAAGATGCATTTTTAATTAATTCTAATGCATCTTTATTTGTTAATCTTTTGTTTATATCAATTTGCATCTTTTTAACCATTAAAAACTTGAACCTAATGAGAATTCAAATGATGAAGTATCATCACCTGCTTCTGCATCAAGAGCATGAGCAAATATTAACTGTAGTGGCCCCATTGGAGAAATCCATTCTAATAATGCACCTGTTCCAGATCTTTTTACATCATTAAATGTATCTTGACCAATCATTCCATAATCATAGAATAATCCCCATCTCATTTTTGCACTTGGAATTAATGGGAAACTCATTTCAACAGAGTTTGCCCAAAGATTTTTATATGGATCTGTTTGATATCCTGTTTCATTAGATGGGAATGCATAAGATTTATATCCTCTTAAAGTTTTAGCTCCACCAAGATATAAAGAATCCCCTTGATTTATTTGTCCATTATCTACTAGAATTTTCATTTGAGTTTTAAGTCTTAAAACCCAATCAAGTTCAGTTAAATCTTCTAAAGAGTAAAAATATTTTGCATAAGTACTTGATTTAAGATATTTAGAATCTCCACCAACTCCAGCATATTCAAGTGAAGTTCCAGCTTTTATTCCTTCTCTTGGCATATAAAAATCATCTGTATTATCAAAATTTAAATAAGGAGTGATTGAACTTGAAATATAATCTTGAGAATCATATAATTTATTTTTTTCTTTAAATGCATCATCTTTTAGTTCATATTTTGTTAGAAAATCTGAGTCGTAATCATAATCTTCGCTTACGAAATCAAGTTTATATCTAGCTCCCGCATATAAATCTCTAACTATTTGTTTTCCAACAGCAACTGAAAATCCTTGTGTTTTAATTGTTGAATCATATTTATCTCTATTAATTTCAGATTCACTATTATGTATTTCAACTTCACCATTATAATCACTATCATTAATTGCAGGATTTTTTAAACTAATTTCAAATCTACTTGTTCTTGCTGATAAATCTGCACTTAAACCTAGCCCTAATCCTGAACCAAACATATTTGCTTCATTTATTGAACCATTTACCATTAATTTATCATAAGAACCATATCCACCACCAAGCATCAGTGACCCAGTAGCAGCTTCAGTAACTTTTACAACAATATCAAGTTTTTCATCACTAATTCTTTTTTCTTCAATAACAACATTTTCAAAAAATCTTGATCTTTTTAATTTATTAGTTGAATCTTTAAAATCTGTTAAATTATACAAATCTCCAGGTGCTAAATAAACATCCCTTCTTACAACTCTGTCAAGTGTTTTTGTATTTCCTGATATTTTCACATCATTAATATAAACTTTTTTACCTGGTACTACATTATAAACAACATCAACTTTTTGATTTTTTTCATCTTTTATTAAATCAAATTTAACATCAACAAAAGCATAACCTTTATCAGCTACTTGAGTTCTTATATATTCTTGGTCAGCTCTTAATTTTTTAATATTAAAAGTATTACCAACAATCAATTTAAGTTCAGGGTAAATTGTTTCAGGATCAACAATTGAAGAATCTAAATATATTTTAATATTATTAGTTGTATATTTTGTACCTTCAGTAACAAAAAAATCTAATTTAGCTTGATCTGAAGCAAAATCGATATCTAAAAATGGCTCTTTTACTTGCGCATCTAAATAACCTTTTTCAAAATACAATTCATTAATTCTTTTTGAATCATATTTTAATTGATCAATTTTTACTTCACCATCATTTTGTCCAAACCACCAAGAAGCAAACTCTTTTTCTTTATTTGCTGTAACGTGATCAAAATCATCTTGCTCTAAAGCACTAGCTCCATGATAATTTGCTTTTTTAATGATGATTTCATCACCTTTATTTACATTAAAAGTTATCTTTATAGCTTTATCATTTATATTTTCAATTTCAGTTTCTACAACTGAATTTATAAATCCTTCGCTTTCTAACATACTTAAGAGTTTTTCTTTCGCTTCTTTAACTCTTTTTTCTGTATACATAGCACCTTTTTTTAGATTTATGGCAGTTCTAACTGCATCAAGATCTTCAGCTCTTGATTTATAACCTTTTATATCAACATTTGAAATTGATGGTTTTTCTTTGAAGACAAATTTTAAAATTCCATTTTCATTTGAAACAGTTATATCATCAAAATAACCAAATTTATAAAACTTAAGTAGTGCACTATTAAGTTTTTCATTATTAAGTTCATCACCAACTTTCATTGATAATGTTTCATTTAAAATTTCTGGAGATAACTTATTTACATCTTTGTATTCTATAGATTTTATTGTATCTGCGCTTAGTGCCGCTGCACAAGCTAAAGAAAATAGTACGACTTTATTTTTCACAACTATCCTTAATTTCATTATAGGTCAATAATATACCTAAATATAGTTTATATAAATATTAAGATATAATCTTATTTCAAATTATTAGAAGGGTTATATTTTGAATATAGGTATTATTGGTTTAGGACTGATGGGTGGTTCTTTGGCAAAAGCTGTAAAAAGATATGGTATTGCAAAGAAAGTCTATGGTTTTACAAACAGTGAAAAAAATAAAAAAGATATTTTAGATTTAAATTTAGTTGATGAATTGGTTGATTTAGAAACATTAAAAAAAGTTTCAGATGTAATTATTTTGGCAATTCCAGTTGATGCAATAATTGGAATGTTTCCAAACTTTTTAGATATTGATGAAAATACAACTATAATTGATATGGGTTCTACAAAAGGGTATATTGTAAAAAATATTCCAGCAAAAATAAGAAAAAATTTTATTGCAGCTCATCCAATGACTGGAACAGAAAAATCTGGTCCAAAAGCTGCAATTGATGATTTATATGAAGGTAAAACAGTTGTTTTTTGTGATTTAGAAGATAATGGTAATTTACATGTTAATAAAGCTTTTAAAATTTTTCAAGCAATAGGTATGAGAATAGTTGTAATGGACAGTAATCAACATGATATTCATGCCTGTTTTATGTCCCATTTACCTCATATTTTATCTTTTTCTTTAGCAAATACAGTTATGAGTCATGAAGATCCAAAATCAATTATTGCTCTTGCTGCTGGTGGATTTAAAGATATGAGTAGAATAGCAAAGTCAAGTCCTAGAATGTGGGGAGATATTTTTAAACAAAATAAAAAGAATCTTTTAGCTTCTATTGATTTGTTTGAAAGTCAACTACAAAATGCAAGAAAAATGGTTGAGGAAGATAATTATGAAGATTTAGAGAAATGGATGAAAAAAGCAAATACTCTACATGAGATACTATAAATATAGTATCTCTTTTTAATTTATATTATTTATTGCTTCATAAACTTTAATTGCTTGGAAATGCTCTTTTACATCATGGCATCTAATAATTGAAGCTCCATTTCTAATTGATTCTAAATGAATAGCTAATGTTCCTGCAAGTCTATCTTCAATAGAAGCTGGAGTTATCATATTAATCATAGATTTTCTACTCGCACCAATTAAAAGTTCATATCCAAAATGAGAAAAATGTTCTAGATTTTTTAGTAATAATAAATTATGTTCTAATGTTTTTCCAAATCCAATTCCCACATCTAAAACAATATTTTTTATTCCAAAACTTTGGGCTTTTTCAATTTGATTTTTTAAATAAGAATCTATTTCTAAAATCACATTTTCATAAAAAGGTTCTTTTTGCATTAAAGTAGGGTCATTTTGCATATGCATGATAACAACTTGAGCATTGTAACTTGAAGCAATTTTGCAAACTTCATCATTTTCTAGACCTGTAATATCATTTACAATTTTAAAACCATGATTTAAAACATAATCAATTACTTTTGGAGAATAAGAATCAATTGAGAAATCAACTTTTTCATAATATTTATTTTTATAAATCGTATCAACTATGTCTTTAATTCTCAGCAATTCGACATCTTCTTCAACTGCAATACTTCCAGGTCTACTTGAAACTGCGCCAATATCAATAATATTTGCGCCATCTTTAATCATTTTCTCGATTAGAAAAGAGGCTTGTGAATTATCAAATCTACTATTTTTAAAAAATGAGTCTTCATTTGCATTTAAAACACCCATTATTTTAGTTTTAAAATCATTTTCTCTAACATAATCTTTTAATGTTTTTGCTAACTCTTTTAAACCAAAAGGCTGGGCTAGCTCTTTTTTAGATAGAGTTTCAAAATGTTTTGTAGTTCCTATTAAAACAGCATCCACATATTTGTCTTTGGCAATTATCACTCCACATGGAACGGCTAAATCAGCACCAATAGATAAGGCATCTTGTTTTAAAATATTTGCAGCACCAACATGTAAATCTTTTATATATAAAGTATGAAGTTTTGATTTTTTAGATAAAATTGAAATTCCACCGCTATCACAACCTAAATTTTTATAAAAATTTTTAGTGTCATTGATTGATATTTTATATGTTTGCATATAAAACCTTTTTAATGTTTATTTTTTTGATTAGCCAAAGATAAAAGTAGGGTAGTTAGCACATTTATTGGTCGTGAATTTAACTCTAATAGTTTTATAGCCTTTGAAAAAAACTCTAATTGATTTCTAGAAAGCTTAATTTTTTGGTTATTAACTTTTATTAAAATTGTTTCAACAATATCTTTTGCTTCATTTTTTGAAATCTTTTGATTATCTTTTAAAAAATTGTATATATCTTTTAAATCTAATTTGTTTAAATCTAATAAAGATTCAGCTTTTAAAATAGATTTTTTTAGATATTTATATGGTAATCTTGAATAAATAGTTGGTAATAATGATGATTTTGAATTTGTAATGATTATAAAAACAACATTTTTAGGTGGTTCTTCTAAAATCTTTAATAAAGAGTTTTGAGCTTCTTTTCTAAAAGTTGTTCCACATAAAAAAATATATTTTTTTTCACTTGATGCAATATATGCTTCTTTTATTGCTAAAGTTGCTTGAAGTAACAAAAATTCTTCTTTCTCTTCATTTTTAATAACTCTAACAGAATGAAGGGGATAACATGGCAATATTTCACTTAACGTTGCATCAATATCATTAACTATTAATATAGATGAATTATCAATAAAATTCATCTATTAGTTTTCAATATTTATTTCAGCAAATAGCGTAGCACTTACTGATTTATTATATAGTCTAAACATTTGTAAAAGTTTCATATCTAAAGCTTCATCATTTGATTTTAAATTAAATGCATCTTGTTTTTCTTCATCAAATAACCATAAAAAAGAGTGTTTAGATACTTTTGGAATCACAGCTCTTACATCTTGACTTCTTCCTATATACCAAAAACAGTATCCATTAGGAAAAGAGATAGTCAACATATCTTTTATATGAGAAATATCTTCATCAGATTTTACATTATCAATATATCTATAGAAAGATTTAAAATCATAATAAGGTAAAAAAGGTCTGTTTAGTTTTACTGAATTGATATTTCCTAAAATATATTCCATAAACCACTCTCGTTCTTTATCCGTAACAATAATTATAGAGAAACCTCTCTCTAACAAATTATAGATATTTTTTGAAACTAATGGAGTCCATTCATATTTTTTCTCTTCCAACCAAGGAGATATTAACCTATCTTCCCTGATTGTATCAACAGTCCAATTTAAAAATTCTTGCACTACTATTTATCCAAGTTATAAACATCGTGTAAAGCTCGAACTGCTAATTCTGCGTATTTTAAATCAACAATCATAGAAATTTTAATTTCACTTGTTGAAATAATTCTGATATTAATATTTTCATTTGCCATTGCTGTAAATGCTTTTGATGCAACACCAGTATGAGATTTCATACCAACACCAACAACTGAAACTTTACAAATAGCTTCATTGTAATCAATATTTTTAGCTTGTTCTTTAAATTTTTCCATAACTTTTTTGCAAAGTTCAAAATCTGTAGTTGGAATTGTAAAATCTAAATCAGTTGTTCCATCTAGTCCTCTTGTTTGAACTATCATATCAACATTTATATCTGCATCTGCAAGTGAAGTAAAAATCGAAGCTGCAATTCCTGGTTTATCAGTAACTCCATACATTCCTACTCTAATTTGATTTTTATCTAAAGCAATTCCACTTACAATTGGTTTTTCCATTATATTTTCTTCCTTTGTTATTAATGTACCTTCAACTTCTGGCGTAAAGCTGCTTCTTGATACTAAATTTACATCTAATTTTTTCGCCATTTCAACTGATCTATTTTGTAAAACTTTTGCACCTAATGATGCTAATTCTAACATTTCATCGTATGAAATTTTTTCTAATTTCTTTGCTTTTGGTTCTATTCTAGGATCTGTTGTGTAAATACCATCAACATCTGTATATATTTCACAAACATCTGCTTTAATTGCACCAGCAATTGCAACAGCTGTTAAATCTGAACCACCTCGACCAAGAGTTGAAACTCTTAAAGTATCTTGTACAACACCTTGAAAACCAGCTACGATAATAATATTTCCATCTTTTATAGCTTCTTTCATTTGTGTTGTATCAATAGACTCAATTCTAGCTTTCGTGTGAGCATTATCAGTAATAATTCCAGCTTGTCTTCCACTCATTGACATAGCTTTATATCCCATTTCATTTAATGCTATTGATAATAGTGCAGAAGTAACTCTTTCACCTGAACTTAAAAGCATATCAATTTCATCAACTTTTGGAGTTTTTGAATAATATTCAGCATATTCTATTAATTTATTTGTTTCTCCACTCATAGCAGAAACTACAGCAATAACATCGTGACCTTGATCTTTTATTTTTTTAATGATATTTGCAACATTTTGTATTCTATCAAGTGTGCCAACACTTGTTCCACCAAACTTAAGTACTTTTAACATCTAATTTCTTATCCTTTTTAAATATAACCTTCGGTTTTAAAATATTTTAGAACTTGTTTGTAAACAGTTCTTTTAAAAAAAGTTATATAATCATAAATATTTTTAGTAGGTACAAATTTATATTCGCTAAATTCAGGAATTTCTGTGTTAATATTTATTTTAGCGCCTTTTTTGAGTTTAACTAAATAATATTTTTGTCTTTGGCCATCATAAGGGTACATTCTTTTTGCAATTGCAGGAGGGAATTCGTAAGAAACCCAAGTTGGATATTCAGCTATTATTTCAATATCTCTTGTTCCTATTTCCTCTTCCAATTCTCTAAATAATGCTTCTTTTGATGTTTCACCATCATCAATACCACCTTGTGGAAATTGCCAAGCATTTTCCACATCAGTTCTTGAAGCTATAAATATTTCACATTTATGAGGATATTTTGCTGATAGTACAATTGCTGCTACATTAGGTCGAAATTTTTTCTTCTCATTGTTAATTGTATTTTCATTTTTATCAGTCATAAATATATTTTCCCTTATAATTAGCCAGATATTTTACAAAAACTAGGATTAAAAATTGCTTTTATATATACATATTCCCTTTTGCGACAGTAAATGTTTTTACTGCGCTTTTAATTCATACACAGATAGATTTCATTTAAAACATGAATATATGAATGCATTAAAATTACAACTAAGAAATAATTTAGATAATTATGTAATTAAACATAATAAAAAAATAGAAACTGTTTTCATAGGAGGAGGAACTCCTTCAACAATTAAGCCAGTTGAATATGAAGAAATTTTTGAAATGATTAAACCACATTTAGAAGAATTTGCAGAAATCACAACAGAAGCAAATCCTAATTCTGCTTCCTTTGAATGGCTTCAAAGTATGAAGAATTTAGGTGTTAATCGTGTAAGCTTTGGCGTACAAAGTTTTGATAATGACAAGCTAAAATTCCTAGGTCGAGCGCATAATAGTAATAGTGCTATAAAAGCTATACAAAATGCCAATAGTATAGGTTTTAAAGGTATTAACTGCGATATAATATACGGAGTACAGAATGATACGTTAGAGAGTATGAAAAAGGATTTTGACACGGCTTTTTCTTTACCAATTACGCATCTTAGTGCTTACTCTTTAACTATAGAAGAAGGAACAAAATTCTTTGATAGATCAAGTGTAAAAATTGATGATGAAGAGTTGTCATATAAAATTTTTGATTACATAAATACAAAAGGTTTTCATCAATATGAGATTTCAAATTTTGCAAAAAATAAAGAATCTGAGTCAAAACACAACTATGGTTATTGGCAACATAAAGAGTATTTAGGAGTTGGAGCAGGAGCTGTTGGATATGTGAATCAACACAGATATTATCCATCTAAAAGTTTAGAAGAATATATCAAAAATCCATTAGCTTGTGAGTTAGAAAAAATAGATGAAAATGATATAAAAACAGAGAAAATTTTACTTGGATTTAGATGTCTAAATGGTATAGAAATCTCTTTATTTAATGAGCAAGAATTGAAAAAAATTAATGATTTAGTGAACTACGACAAAGTTTATATAGAAAATGATAAGGTTTTTAATAAAAATTTTTTACTTTCAGATGAATTAGCCTTATATATTTTGGATTAATCTATTAATCAAACTTATATTATAATCCAAGCTTTTAAAAGGTAAAAACTAAATGACGATAAAAGACACAATAAGAAAATATACAAATGAACTAAAACTTGTAACTCATATTCCAGCAAAAGAAGTTGAAATATTGATGTTACATCTTTTAGAGAAAAACACTATCTGGCTACATTTAAACTACAATGTTGAGTTTGAAAAAGAGAAAGAACTTGCAATTTTGGTAAAAAAAAGAGCTACAAATTATCCACTAGAATATATTATAAATAAGGCTTCCTTTTATGGGGAAATGTTTATAGTAAAAGAAGGTGTGTTAATTCCAAGACCTGAAACAGAAATTTTAGTTGAAAATGCTGTTGAAATTCTAAAAGATAAAAAAGAGACTATAAAAGTTTTAGAAATAGGAACTGGCAGTGGAATAATATCTGTAATGCTTGCAATGTTGATTGAAAATATAAAAATTATAGCTATAGATATAAATGAAAAAGCAATAGAGCTAGCAAAACAAAATGCTATAAAACTTGGAGTTGAAAATAAAATAGAGTTTAGATTGAGTAATTTATATGAAAATATAAATGAAAATGATATTTTCATGACAATTTCAAATCCTCCATATATTGCGAATAATTATAAACTACCAACAAATGTAAAATATGAACCATCAAATGCTCTGTTTGGTGGAGATATTGGGGATGAACTTTTAAAAGATATTATAAAACAAACAAGTGAGAAAAAGATACCATATTTACTTTGTGAAATGGGATTTGATCAAAAAGCTCCTTTGGAAAACTATTTCAAAGAGTTTAAGGTAGATTCATTTAGTTTTTATAAAGATTACGAAAGTTTTGATAGAGGATTTACTCTTAAATTTAAAATATAGAAAAAGGAAATAAAAATGTTTAAAGAATTTAATTTAGAAAATTTAGAAAACTCAAAAGAGTTGTTAGAAAACATATTAGATGAAAATAGAAAAAAAATTGCTGATTTATTAAAAATAGAAAATAAAACTTACAAAAACTTTGTTTTACCATTTCAAGAAATAGGGGAGAGTATTAATGATTTTTTAACTCCAATCTTTCATATTGACTCTGTTAAAAATTCAGAAATAACTACAAAAGTTTACGAAGAGTGTATCCCTGTAATCTCAAAATATGAAACTGATGTTTCACAAAATGAAAATATTTATATAGCTTTAAAAGATATACAGTATAAAGAAAAATGTACTTTAAATGATATACAAAATAAAGTTCTAGAAAATGAAATTAGAGATTTTAAACTATCTGGTTGTCATCTTGAAACCAATAAAAAGAAAAGATTAGAAGAGATAAGTTTAAGACTTAGTGAGCTATCTCATAAGTTTTCTCAAAACATTTTAAATGCTACAAATGCGTTTGAAATGGTTATTGATAATTTTGAAGATGTAAAAGAAATCCCAAGTTCAGATTTAGAGTTAGCAAAATTTGAAGAAGATGGAATTACTAAATATAAATTTACACTTCAAATGCCATCATATTTAGCTTATATTACGTATGGTACAAATAGAGAAAAAAGAGAAGAACTTTATAAAGGTTATTGTACAAGAGCTCCTGAAAATGGAAAAATTATTGAAGAGTTATTAGCTTTAAAAAATGAAAAGGTAAAAATTCTTGGATTTGACTCTTATGCTCAATATTCACTTGCAACAAAAATGGCTTCAAAAGAAGAAGAAGTTATCTCATTTTTAGAAGAGTTAGGTCATAAAGCTAAAAAAAGAGCAAAAGAAGAACTAGAAGAGATAAAAGCAATTGCTTTAAAAGATGGAATCACTGATTTTAGATCAAGTGATATGTCATATTATTCTGAAAAGCTAAAAAAAGCTCAATATGATTTGGATGAAGAGTACTACAGACCTTACTTTGAACAACAATCAGTATTAAATGGTTTTTTTGACTTTTTACACCAAATGTTTAATATTAAATTCACAAAAGCAAATACTCCTGCTTGGGATGAAAAAGTAAAAGTTTATGATTTAAGTGAAGATGGAAAAACAATAGCTAGAATTTATATAGATTTAGAATCAAGAAAAGATAAACGTGGTGGTGCTTGGATGAATAATTGGCATTCACATTATAGAACTTCAGAAGGTGAAATAAAACTTCCAACAGCATATATTGTAGGAAACTTCCCTCAATCTACAAAAGAAACTCCATCATTATTAAGACACTCTGATGTTGTTACACTATTTCATGAAATGGGTCATGCCCTACATCATTTATTAAGTAAAATTGAAGAACCATTTGTTAGTGGGATTTCTGGAGTTGCTTGGGATACTGTAGAATTTCCATCTCAATTTTTAGAGTATTTCTCTTATGATAAAGATGTTTTAAAGCTTTTTGCAAAACATTATAAAACTCAAGAAGTGTTAGATGATGAGGCTATTGATAAAATTATAAAAGCTAAGAATTTCCAATCATCACTTGCAACTATCAGACAAGTTGAATTTGCATTGTTTGATTTTAAAGTATATCAAAAATTATACAAAACTGAAGATGAAATACAAGATTTACTAGATACAATAAGAGATGAATTTGCAGCAATGATTCCTCCAAGATACAATAAATTCCAAAATGGTTTTTCTCATATTTTCTCAGGCGGATATGCAGCAGGATATTACTCATATAAATGGGCAGAAGTACTAAGTGCAGATGCATTTTATATGTTTATAGATTCTGGAAATATTTTTAATAAAGAACTTGGAATAAAGTATAGAGATACGATTTTAAGCCAAGGTGGTTCTTATGATATGGACAAATTGTTTTTCAATTTTACGCAAAGAGAACCAAGTGTAGATTCTTTATTAAAAATTGATGGAATTATTAGCTAAATTTTGCAATAATACCACTCTTAATAACAATACCAACAAGGATTTAATAACCATGACAAATGCAGAAACAATTTTAAAACTAAATGAAGCTTTAAGTACTCTAATTAAGGCATATGAAGAACTTCAAGAAGAAAATACTGGTTTAAAAGCTAGAATCAATGAATTAGAAGATGAAGTACTTGATCTTGAATCAGCAAAAGAAGATTTAGAAAAAAATGTTGATGAATTTAAAAATCATACTGAAAAAGACAAATCAAATATTAGCTCAATGTTAGGTAAAATAGAAAGCATTTTAAATAAAAAATCTTCAAATACTTCTAGTACTTCATCAAATACACCAGCTGAAACAGCAAAAGAAAAAGTTGAAGAGAAAAAAGATGATATTTTCAGCAATCCATCAAATCCAGCTTCAAATACTTTGTTAGATAATGTAAAAAAAGAAGAAGAAAGTAATAGTAATAAAATTGATTTAAATAGAATGGCTTCATTGTTAAACGGATTTAATCACTAAAAAGAGTTAATTAAAATGATTACTCAAGTAAATAAAAATTCTTTATTTAATATGTTTGGAGTTAAAGATTTCAACCTATTAGAAAGTGCCATAGATAGTATGGCGCCTTCTTTGGTTGAATATTATTTGTCTAGTCTTACAGATGATGATGATACGTATTTTAATAAAAGAGATATTGAAGAATCTATTTCAATAGGGGATTATAACTTATACATAGATTATAGTAAAAACATCTATTTAGAGTTAACTTCCACTTTTGAAGATACTACACAATCATTTTGGTAATAAAATAGTTTTACGAATTTGATATTATCATATCTTCAATACCTGTACATTTCCCAATATGTGGTAAAAGTGTGAATTCTATTTGAGGATATAGCTTTTTGAACTTTTTTATTTCACACGGAATATCTTCTTGTACATGTTTCCCCGCTGCTAAAAAATAGGGGAATATTTTTATTTTAGTACATTCATTTGATATAGCTTTATTTATAGCCATAAAAATTGAAGGTTCAGCAAGCTCTAAAAAAGCATGAAAAACTATTAAATTTTCATCTTTTACACTATTCTCTATTTTTAAAACAATATCTACTATTTCATCATTTGAACTTTTAAGTTTACTTCCATGTGCAACGATAATCAAAGCTTCCATTTTAATCCTTTATTATATTTATTTAAATTCTAAAAAATATCAGTAGTTTTATACAATCTGTCTTTATCAAAGTGTGTATAAATTCTAGAAGTGTTAATATCTGCATGTCCAAGTGCTTCTTGAACAAGAATTAAATCATGGTGTTTGGAATAAAGTAAAGTAGCAAAACTGTGTCTTAACATATGAGCACCATTTTTTTCTTTTCTAATTCCAGCACTTATTAAGATATTTTCAACTATTCTACTAACATAAGCCTGTGTTAATCTATCAGCTTTTTGATTACAAACTAATAAATCACTATTACAAACTCTCATATCAAGCCAATTAATTAAATCATTTTCTATAATTGAACTTTTAATCATTACAACTCTTGGTTTATTCCCTTTACCTTTTATTTGTAATAAATAAACATTATCTTCTTTGAACATATCTTTTAATCTTAAATTTAATATCTCACTAACCCTTATACCTGTGTAAATGATGATTTTTAAAATAAGTCTATTTCTATAAGCTGTATTATCAGTAAATTCAAAAGTATCAATAGCTTCTAAAAATTTATCAATCTCAATTTTATTCATATAAGAGGGAAGTTTTGTGCCACTTTTTCCACTTAATCCACCCCAATTTTTTAACTCTATTTTATATAAAAAAGAAGTTCCATCATCATTTTGATTTTGTTTATCTATGTATGAAAAGAAAGAAAGCAGGGCGATTCTATGATTCTTTTTTGAAGCATCAGATAGCGCACTTGTTTGGCTTGCTAAAAAATCACTCAACATCTCTTCATCAATCTCTTTCATTGATGCTAAACCTAAATTCATGGTAAAATTGTATAGTTTAAATAGAGGATTAAAATATGTATTAACACCACTTAAACCTATATTTCTAGCTTCTTTTACAATAACACTCAATTCATCAATAGATTTTGTACCTTTGACCAATGATTGAATTATATTTGCTAATTTATTTTTATCATTAACTTGTCTATTTGAAAGAGTTGTTAATTTATTTCTAATAAATCTTTCAATCCAAAATAAAAGAGTCTTTTCAAAACTATTTATAAAATCTAACTCATAACGCATATATATTCCTAATACTTTGTATTATCTTATTATAACAGTTTTAAAATAAAGGATTATTTTGAGTATACTTGTTCAAATTTACTTATTTCCAAGATAAATAAGAAGTTTAATTTTCTTTTCACTATTTGTCTTACTTGAACTTTCATTATCATCACAAGCACTAAAGCCTAAGGCTAGTAAACTAACTAATACTATTTTTAATATATTATTTCTTATTTGCATTTTTTATCTCTTCTATTTTGTTATAATCTTCATCATTTAAAAGTTTTTCTTCTAAGTTATCTATTTCTAGACTTATCTCTACTAAAATACCACCAACCATAAATTCCCCCAATAATTACTATCCAGGTAAAAAACATTTCTTCATCTGCTGAAGTAATTGAGTTATTATATGGAGTTGAACTACGATATTGAATGTAAGTTGCTGCATTACTTAGTTCAGTTATTATAAATAGCATAGAAATAATTATAATTAATGATTTTAAATTTTTTTGTATTTTCATTATTTCACTTGAATATCTCATTTCAATTCTAAATCTCCTTTATATCTTCTTGGAAGGCCCGGCATTGTTAGTTGTAATTCATAGCCTTTTTTTATAATATCATTTGGGATTTTCCATTCTTCTTGTAATAACTTTAGGACTAGTTCTTTTGAATATCTTATATCAATTAAAGATATATAATATGCACTTGCTTTTAAATCATCTTTCAATATATTATGATACATAATTCCAATATTTTTTGTTGAATCTAAATTCTCTCTCTATAGCCTTTTTATACCAAACTTTTGCTTTTTCATAATCTTCTAAATCTTCGTATAATACTCCTAAGTTATGTGCTGCATTATTATTACCTAATAAAAATGATTTTTTGTTATAATAAATTGCATTATCATAATCTTTTATACTTTCATATGAAGAGGCTAATCCTAATAAATTATCTGCATTTTCTTTTATTGAGTTAGAATATAAATACCATTCAATAGCTTTTTTATAATCTTTAATTTTTTTATTATATATAACTCCTATATTATAAGCCGCAATCTCATCATCAGCTAAAGAATACCATTCAATTGTATTTTTATAATTAGTAAGTCTATTTTCCCACTCAGGCTTAGGAAGTCTAACTTTCTTTTCACTATTTATCTTACTTGAACTTTCATTATCATCACAAGCACTAAAGCCTAAGGCTAGTAAACTAACTAATACTATTTTTAATATATTACTTCTTATTTGCATTTTTTATCTCTTCTATTTTGTTATAATCTTCATCATTTAAAAGTTTTTCTTCTAGTTCATCTATTTCTAGATTTATTATTGGAGAAAAACCTTCTGAAGAGTACTCTTTTTTAAAATTTACTTTATATTTAATCTGTGCATGGTCATTTGAAAGTATTATATGACAATCACTTGAAGCTAATTTTTCTATTTCACTTGCACCTTTATTTTGCCAATTATAGTCCTCATATTTAGGTTTTGTGAAGTCATAAATTGTCTCTCCTTCATAAGGAGTAACATTTACTTCTTCATAATTTCCATTTTTAGAAACTAAAAGTATATAATTTGTTCCTTCTATCAGTCCTTTATCTATCTTAACAACTGTATTAAAATTACCTTTTGGTTTATACCCATTTTTTAAAGTATATAGAGGTTTTTTGATGTTTCTATATAAGTGTTCTATTTTATATCCTAGTAGGGCTATATTCATTTGATTTATGAAGCCTCAAATACCTCTTTATGTTTATTATAGTTATCTCCTATAAAGTTTTTTATCTCTTTTATACTTGAAAAGCCTTCATCATTTAAAGCTTTTAGTTCTTTTCTCTGTGAAATAGTCTCTAATAAAATCTCTGATTTAAAACTTTTACCCCAAATAGATTTATTTTTATATGATATTTCTATAAAATGAAAAAAATGAGCATATTATAAATAAATTATCAGAATTAGAATTTCAAATACAAAACAAACAAAATGATATAAATTCAAATAGTATATTTAATAAAATACAATATAGTATTATATTTTTAATAGTTATGAATTTAATTCTAACAGTCTTTTTACTTTTTTCATATTTAAACAAAAATACTGTATCTATTTCAAATGAAAATAATAATCAAACAATTACTGAGAAGGAGATTATAAAAGCTGAGCCAATTGAAATAAAGCCAATTACTAATGAAAAAGAGGTTGATGAAAATATAGTTCTTTTTAATAATCAAGAAATAGCCGAAGAAAGTTTTCAAGAAATGAAACCAATAATTAAAAAAGATACACAATATACATGTGAAGATGATAACTTTCAAACTAAATATAAAATACCATACACAGTTGAAATAAAAGGCAAATTATATTCTGATAAGTTTATGTTTATTTTACAAAATGGATTAGATAGAAAGAATTGTAAAATAGATAAAAATGATATTTAAAATATCTGTAATTTTATATTTAGTATTGAAAACCGTAATTTTCAAACTTAACTGTATAATTCTCTTATGGAAAAAGAAGAAATATTAATAAGCACTAATTACCAACATGTTTTAATTCATGCTTCTGTAGATAATAAACTAACTGCGAACCAGTTTCGTGTATTGTTTTATATCTGTACAAACATTGAAAATGTTTATATTGAAGAGATGAAAACTAAACTAAATATTAGAACTAATAATTCTATAGCTGACTGTATTAAGGTACTTATTAAAAATCAGTATATCAAAAGAGTTAAAAATAAAAGATTAATTAAAAAAGGTGTTGCTTTTTATACTTATGAGATAAATATTGAAAAACCAATATTACCTAATAATATTAATTCATTCTTTTCTAATACATACTTTAAATCTATTGATGAGATTTTTTCTTACTTCTTCGAAAAAATTCCTACAACTAAAAAAATTGATATTTCTGTTAATAGAAAACAAATTGAATTATTAATTTATAAAGATGATTATTCAATTCAAACAATTAAAGATGTTATTGATTATGTTTCTATTTCTCATAATAGAAGCATTATTACACGCCCTATTCTATTGCGTAAACATTTTAAGGCTTTGTTTAAAGAATTAAATGAGCTTTCCAATAAGTCAAAATAATATTTGATTTATTAGTGAGTTTACTCACTCGGTAAGAGCACTATTACCCCGCTCTTATCGTTAAGTTTAATGGGGTAAAACATTTAAATTAACCAAAGGGGTTTACATGAGAAATTATTTTTTAATAGGTCAAGTTATGGGGGCAAAACCAGTAACTAGAAAAGATAAAACTACTGGTATTAATCAATCTAATACAGAAGTTACAGTGCAATATATTGATTATGATAAAAATGGCGAATTAGTTATGGATGTCGATGTTGTAAGTTATGACATTAAATTTCTTGATGAATTTAAACAAAATGTTGGCAAATTTATAGCTATACCTTATTTATATTTAAATTTACCAAAAGGTACATACTTGTTTCCAGATGAAATGATGACACATCATTTTTATAGTACAAATCCATTAGTTCCAAATGTGAACAATTCAACAGATAAAAAGACAGAAACAAAAACAGCTTAATAGGATTCTTTCCTATTAGCTAATAATTAGTTGAATTAATAGAGTGTACCTGCGTTACATTCTACAAATTTAATATAAGGTCGTAAAAATGTGTATGAAACCCTCTCAAAGTATGTTTGATTTAGCAAAACATAAAACTGCTGAATTTTTAGACTCTTGCAGAAATGTAAGTAAAAAAGGTGCTGAAATTGCAAACAATGCAAAAACTTTTGCTGTAGCTACTACTGCTACTGTTTGTGCTGTTGCTTCTCAAGCTGCTGTTACATATGATGATGCAACAAAAAAATTAACTGGTGATTTCGATTTGACTACTTATGAGTCTGCTGTACCTATGGTTATAGGTGCTGTTGTTGCGATTGGTGTAGTTGGAATTGCAATTAAATTCATTAGAAGAAATGTGGGTTAATTTTTTTTCATAAGAGGGTTAATCCCCTCTTATTAATTTTTAATCAAGAAATTATCAAATTTTTTAATTAAGGCTTATAAATGTTTACTTCTTCAACTGTTTTTGTAATTAGTTCTCTTTTTGCTATTGTTATTTCTTTTCAAATTACTTCTATTGGAATTTATAAAACAATTGATTTAATTAAAAAAATGAAAGATTTATAATGAAAACAATCTTATTAATATTTATTATCTCTTTATCTTTAAAAGCTGATTATCTTGTTTATTGGTATCAATCTAGTAATAATGTAGTTCAATTTAATTCTCTTTGCGTAGAAAGTTATTCTTTAAGTGGCTCTTATTTTACGCGTACTTTGTCAGGTACAACTACAACTGCAACTGCTAATATGTCTAATGTTTCTAACTTTACTATTTTACCTGACTATGAATATAAAAATAATTCTTGTACACCTAAAACAGCTAATTACAATAATTTAGGCCTAACAGAAAATCAATTTAATTTTCTTTCTGCTCTTACTGGTCTTTTAACTTCAATACTTTTAGTATTTGTAATATTTTTAAAGGTTTAATAATGACTTTCGCAATTATTCAATTAACAGATAATCAAGCTCTTAATTATTTCTTTAGTTTTCCAATTTATACGATGTTTATCTCATTGCCATTTATTGCAATTTTACAATTAATTAAAAAGGTTTAAAATGAAAAAAATATTATTTTTATTTTTGTTAATTTTTATTACTGATTCTTTTGCCACAATTACATGTACAAAAAAAGTAATTAAAAATGGTCCGTTAGCTCCTTATAGTTGTAACGATTTTGCATTTCGTGCAGGTATTGAAATTCCAGCTAATTGTAGAACATCTAATGTTAATTATCATTATTTTGTACAAAATAAGACTTCTCTTTTAGAGTATCAATACGATGGTTTGACATGTCCAAATGTTCCTATTTATCCTAACCCTACTGATAATGGAGTTTGTAATTCTTCAGATGGTGAAAATGTTATTTGTACTAATAACCCTGACCCTTTAGGTGGTGGACAATGTCGTGATTTATTTCAAAAAAATGGCCAAGCTTATACTTGTAATCCGAATACAAATGAAGCAACCCCTATTCCTAATAGTGATGGTGTTGAAACTGACCCAGAAAAAGGCGATATTCCAAAGTGTAATGAGGGTTATGAATATACTTCTACTCCACATTTAGGTGGTGGTGATAAATATAATGATTGGGGTTGTTCTGCAAGTTCTGGAACTGGTGACGGGGGTACTGGTTCAGGTTCAGGAACTGGTGATGGGGGTTCATCTCCTACTATTACAACTAATGCTGACGGTTCTAAATCTTGGACTTTACCAAATGGAACAAATTACAATTTAACTACTAATGGAACATTAACAACAACATATCCTGATGGTTCATCATCAGTTAAACAAGTTGGTTCGGATTATGGTGCAGGTTCTTCTGGTGGTGGTTCTGGAACTTCTACGGGTGGTGGTGCAGGAAATACAACAAATGAAAATAATACAACTCCCCCAACTGATACGCCTATAGATAATACTCCTGTGTCTAACTCTTGTAATGATTCAGGCTTAACTTTACAAGAAAAAATGTTGTGTGAACTTAATGCAGGTATGAAAAAGCAAAACTCAGAAAATGCTCCTGAAAATTCATTAAATCAACTTTTAAAAGATTTAAAAACAAGTAATCAAACTGATAATACGGCTTTGAATACTAATTTAAAAGATATTAAAGCATTAAATGAAAATCAATTAAATAAACAAACTCAATCAAATTCAACTTTAGAAAAAATAAATGATAGTGCAAATGCAACTGAGCTTTATAATAAAGTTATGAATGAAACACTTAATAAAATATCTAATCAGTTGGAAGCTGACCCTAATACTCCTGATACTGGAAATGCTCTTGAGGGTGCAGGAAATATTATTGATACTCTTGCTAATGAATATACAACTTTTAAAGACAATATGATTAATCAAGGTAATACTATTGTTTCTCTTGTTGATTCTTCAAAAGAAACTATTAATCAAGGCTTTTCTTTTACACTTTCTCAATCTGACATCACTACTTGTCCTATGGATTATAATCTTGATTTATCATCAATTGGTCAAGGTTCTTTTGCTGTTAAAATTGATTTATGTAAATATACATCTATGTTAAAACCTTTTTTATATCCTTTGTTCTTAATTTCTATGACTTTAGGTCTTGTTTTTACATCTTTTAGATTGATTGGAGTACTTTTATAATGTCAGTTTTAATTTCTTTACTAACTAATCTTATTCCTACTATTGTTACATTCTTCGCTAATATGGCGAAAAAATTAACATTAACAGCAATTATTGTTCCAATTCAAATTATGCTTTTAATTTCTATCACTTTATGTCTTGTTCTTATATTTTTTAGATTGATTGGAGCATTTTTACAATGTCAGTTTTAATTTCTTTACTAACTAATCTTATTCCTACTATTGTTACATTCTTCGCTAATATGGCGAAAAAATTAACATTAACAGCAATTATTGTTCCTATACAAATTACTCTTTTAATTGCATTATATACTGCAAAATTTGCATTTATTACAACTATTATTACTCTTATTGTTTGGATTTATAATCGTGTTGTTGTTATCTTTGGTTTAATTAGTTCTATGAATAATAATGTTTCTTTTGATATACCTTTTAAGATTCTTCAATCTCTTGGAATATTTCAAGCTCTAAATGAAACCTTTGCCCTATTCTCTTATGTTTTTGTATCACTTATGATTTTATTTATTTCTAAACTTGCAATTATGTCACTTCAGTCGATAGCTGATGAATATTTTAAAATTGGTGTTTTACTTCAATTAGGTCTTAAATAATGGCTGTTTATATTTATACGGGTGTTCCTAGAAGTGGAAAAAGTTATAAAGCTGTAGCATTAATTTATAAAACTTTTGTTTCTGTAATTATTTATTTTAAATTTACTTTTTCAAAAATAAATAATAATGATGATATTCTTTTGGAAATTTATAATTTTTTATTTTTTAAAATTTATAAATTTCAAAAAAAACCAGCTTATTTAAACTGTTATACAAATATAAATCAATTTAATTTTGATATATCAGATAAAATTTTTAAATTTGATTATGATTCTATTTTTGAAAAAATAAGTGAACTATTTGCTTACTATAATGATAAAAAAGATGATGCTTTTCTAATCGAAAAAGCAAAAGAATTAAGAGTATTTAATTCTCTTTTTGTAATTGATGAAGCTCATAATTATCTAAAATCAAAAGAAAATCCTGTTATCGTTTGGTGGTTTACTTACCACGGGCATTTATACCAAGATATTATCTTGATTACACAAGATTTAAAATTAATCAATGATGAATATAAAAGAGTTGCAGAATATTTTTATAAGGCTGTTCCTCAAAGATTAAGACTTTCAAAGAATACTTTTAAATATAGACAATATAGCTCTTATAATATGTATCAAAAAGATTACATCTCTACTATTTCTGTTAAAGCTGATAAAAAAATATTTGATTTGTATGTATCAGGTGCAAAAGTTACAACAATGCCTATATTTTATAAATATGTATTTTTTATTTTTGTATTAATGTTAATTTCTTCTTATTTTATTACTAGCTTTTATAAAGATATAAATTCTAAAATTGAACCTGAACAAATTCCAGAAATTCAAAATAATCAAACTACTCAAACTATTAATAATACAAAAAATGAAACTTCAACACCTGGGCAAATTCAAAACTTAGAAACTCCACTTATTCCAGTTCCTGAAGATACAACAAATTTAAAACTATTTAAATTTAACTGCTTTGATACATTGTGTTATTTTCAATTTGAAGATAAATCAACTTTTGAGATTCCTCAAAACATTCTAAAAGTTTATTTAATGGATGTTGACTTTGACAAAAAATTCATAGAGCTAAAAAATAATAGATTATCTATTTATGTTTTAGTTCCTGAAACAAAATTTAATTTTATAAAACAAGGGGTAAAAAATGAAAACAAAAATGAAACTGGTGCTTTTAATCTTCCTATTTCTAAATAATTTAAAAGCTGAAACTTTAGAAATGAACTTAGCTACATTTGCAACGTATGCAAGTGAAGTAAACAATGTAAATATACTAATTGATGATGCTTTAAAAAATGAAAATATCATTTTTATTATAAATGATAAAGAATCTTATATGTTAGAAGCTTTTAGGAGAGCTGTTAATCTTAAAGGCTTAGAACTTGTACAAACTGAAAAGTTTTATTTTGTAACTAAAAAAGATTTATATGTTGAGGATTTAAAATATCGTTCAATTAAATTGAATTTCGTTAAATATGAAGATATACAAAACTTTCTAAAAGTTTATGAAGATAGAATTAAATTTGAATTTATATCTACTTCAAAAACTCTCCTTATTTATTCAAAAGAAAAAGAGTTTAATTCTATAAAACAAATGATTGGTTCTATTGATACACTTCCAAAACAATTAAAATTAAAAGTTACAATCCTTGAAACAAATTTAGATAAATTAAAAGAGCTAGGTAGTGATTCAAGTTCTATTAATTTACAAAATGACGGTAACTTCTTTTTTAATCTTGTTTCTTATCCTTTTTCAGTTAATAACAATGTTGATTCATCAAAAAAAGATAACTTCTATACATTCCTTAAATATTTAAATTCAACTGGAACAAGTGACATTGTATCTAATCCAGTTCTTACACTTTCAGATGAAAAAGAAATTAAATTCAATGATGTTAGGAATGTGCCATACAATATGGGAACAACAACTATTAATGATGCTAATTTAAGAACTTCAAATACTACTGAATTTCGTGATGTAGGTTTACAAATTACAATTACATCACATATTTATGAAGATAATCAAGTTTATTTAGATTTAGAATTAAGTGTTTCAAACATTCTTTCTAATACTGATAATTTGCCTATTACTTCAAAAAAATATGTTAAACAATCTTTTCAATTACCAGTTGGTAAATTATTTGTTCTTACAGGAATTAATAAAAAAGAGTTACTTACTTCTTACAATGAAATTCCAGTTTTAGCAGATATTCCGTTTATGGGGTGGTTGTTTAAATATGACTCTAAACAAGAAACAAATAATAATTTAACTGTTGTTTTTGAGTTAATAAATGAAAAAGATTTTGACACTAAAAACTTTAATGTTTTAGTTCCTAATGCTATTCATTAGGTCTTATTATGTCTATTGGTACCAAAACAAAATGCTTGATATGTGGACATACTTTTCCAAATAAATCAAAATTTCGTCCAAAAGAATATTGTTCAGATAATTGTAAAGATTTAAGTAAATTTTTACATGCATTTGAACGTAATCTTTATAAGGTTGATTTTAATGAAGATTATTCTAACAAATTAAAATCTCAATTATTTTTGATTGCTAATCAAATTAAATGTATTTCTAAAAAGGCTAAAAAATGAAAATTATATTCTATGTTTTAAATGTTTTTTTAAAATTACTTATATTTCCAATTTCATGGTTAATTGTTGGTTTTGTTCTTTATATTTATTTTCTTTTTAAATTTCAAGATTTTAAGATTAATTTTGATGTTGAACTTACTGAATTTGATTTTGAAGATTAAAACAAAACATTATAAAAGGCTAAAAATGAAAAAGATTAAACTAAATACAGAAGATACAGTAAGAGTAAAAATCAGTCCAGATGTGTTTAAAATTGTACTTGTTACACAAGTAAATCAAACTACATTTAATAGTGTTGATGTAAATGAAAAAGAAGAGGTTTTCTTTTTACATGACATCGTAAAAGTAATTACAACACAAAAAAAATTAGATTTAAAATTTGAAAATAAAATCGTTATAACTCAACCAACACTTTTTTAATATATTAGGGGTAATATGTACGGAATTACAAAACACTTAAGAGAGTATGCTCTTAAAAAAATTGATAGACAAAAAGAATTTTTATCAAATAATTCTTTTCAAGTTGGTGCAGATATAATCCCTATGATTAAACTTTTCAAGAATGCATATATCAATCCTGATAGATATATAGCTGAAGTTAATCATAGGGCTTATTCTTTAAATACTTATGCTTTAATGCATAATTTAAAACCAATTTTTGGTACTATTACCCTGCCCTCAGAATATCATAAATCTAAAACTTTAAAAAATGGAAAGATAATATCTAATCCTAGATATTGTAATAAAAATAAAATTCCTGATATTGAGAGAGTTTATGATATTAAAACAAAAAAACATGTTTTAACAAATTTACAATTATCTTATTTTTCTCCACATGAGGGTGCTAAAAAGCTTTCAAAAATGTTTAAAGCACTTATAGATTTACCATTTTTAAAAAACATCCCTAAACAAGATAAATGTTATTTTAGAGTTTATGAGCCCCAACAAGATGGTACACCTCATATACATTTTAGTTTTTTTGTTCCAGAACATTTATTACAAGATTCATATTTTAAAATGCAACGATACTTTTCAAAAAATCATCCAAAATTGCAAGTTGATTTCCAAATTAATATTGATAATCCAGTTGCTTATTTGATGAAGTATATCTTAAAGACTTTTGACGATTTAAGACAAAACCCTGATAATATATCAGATTTAAGTCTTTGGTACATTGCCCATAAAATTACTCGTTTTTATACCTCGCGAACTTTAATGACTTTAGAAGTCTATAGGAAATTAAATGGACGATATAACCTCTTAGAGCTTACTACAATGTTTAAAAATAAAGAAATCAACTACTTTGTAGATTGTGATACTAATGCAGTTCTACAGATAGTTGATAAGTATGGCGATTTATATGTAAAGAAACCTACAACATTGCTATTAAAAGATGATTCTATCGCTAATGATTTAATTGATAGAAGATTTGATTTAAAACAAAACGGAACATTAAAAGATAGACAAAAAGATAAACCACAATTATCTTATAAAAATGTTATATCTGAGTTTGAGAGAATTTATGATATTAAAACAAAAAAACATGTTTTAACAAAACAGCAATCAAATTTTTCTTCAATACCTATTTATATAAATAATAAAAAGTATTTTATAAAAGATAATCAAGTAGTTCTCCAAGAACGACTCATGTGTGTTAATGATTTGATTGATAATAAATTAATTTCATATTATTATCATCTGGCTAATAAATTTGATAAATTAGATAATTACTCTCATTTTGCAATAGTAAAAAATGAAATGATAAAAAGGCAATTTTTAAATGAAAATAAATTGAATCCTAATGATATGTTTGATGAATTTGGCTTTTAAGCTTTATAATAATTAAAAAACAATTTCATATTATTTTCAAATGTGCATAATGAAATTTGATCATTCAAATATCTACTTTGACATAATTTATAATATTTATATTGTACTTTTGATAATTTCCAAAAAAAATTCATAAATAATTTATGAATTCTATCATGTCTTAAAATCCAGTTTTCATTGTAGTTTGCGTTTAAATTTATTAGACTTAATTTAAACATAACTTTAAATTTATCAATATTTCTTAAAGTTTTTTTATTCATAAATTCCCAAATTGTTGTTTGTCTATAAGCTTTCATTTTAGCTCCTTAAGTATATTTTGAAGCTATGGCAAGAAACAACAATCTATCAGGAAAAGAATGTTTTTTTAGCCTAAGCTTTTTAACTAAATCGCTAAGTTTTATTTTTTCTTAAAACTTTCTTAAATACCTTTAAGAAATGTTTTAAGAAAAAATAAGAAAAACTTCGATTTTTAAAAAGTGTGGTTAAAAAAAAGTTAAAAAATAAAAAAATCCTTAGGCATAAGGGGTTTAAGGGGATTATCCCCTTTAAGTTAGGGATTAGAAGTCGTTAGACCAAATATAAGGTACGTTATTTGCCCGTAGGGTTTAAGCCCGACCCCCTTGTGGGGTAACTCCCCTATTTTTAATAATAAAAACAACGTGTTTAAATATAATTAATTTTTATATTTATTTATTTTTTAGGGCGTAGCCCAATAGCAAAAGCCCTTTTTTGAGGAGTGAGGTACGAACGACGATAAAAAGGGCTCTTGACTAATTATTAAAAAGTTTCGGTTTTCTTTATTTATTTTAGTTTGAAACTAAATCTATTCTCATTCTTAAGAATTTAGGATTTTTATAATAAATTTTTCCATTTTCTTCATTTAAGAAATTTTGTATTGTTGAGTCATATTCTTTATTATTTGAGTATTTAATTATTTTAAAGTAGTATTTTCCATTTTCTATAACATTTAATTCTATTGTAGCTCTAAGATATTGATTTTTAAATTTATCTAATCTATTTCCTAAATTTTTTATTATTGTTTCGTCTACTGTATTTCCTTCTTTTACATGTTCAGGATTATTTTTATCATAAACTACTTGATATGGATTTTTAGCGTATAAATTAATAAAAATCATAAAAACTATTAAAATTAATTTCATTTTCAAACCTTTTTTAATCATTTTTTTTTAGAAATATCATAAATTCTTTTTTAAAAACCCCTATTTTAAGGCATTTAAAAGAAAATTTAATAATTTAAGCTAATTGAAAGCTATAATTTTCAAACTAAAATACATATAAGAAAGAGAAATTATTTCTTTCTTCCTCTTGAAAATTCAATTATATAATCTGCAATCTCATCTAAATGAACTATATCTTTAACTGCTCCTGCTTGAATAGCTTTCATAGGCATTCCAAAAACTACGCAACTTTCTTCATTTTGTGCAATTGTATATGCACCATTATCAAAAAGTTCTTTCATTGCAATTGTTCCATCGTCTCCCATTCCCGTCATCATAACAGCCATAGCAGCACTTCCAACTGTATTATTTACAGATCTAAATAATACATCTACACTTGGTTTATGTTGACTTACTTTTTTTGTATCTAACAATTTAGTTTTATATTGATTCCCAAATTTTTCAATTGTTAAGTGCATATTTCCAGGAGCCAAATAACCATGTCCTTTCTTTAAAATCATTCCATCTGTTGCTTCACAAACTATAACTTCAGAATGATCATTTAATCTTTGAGCAAAAGAGTTTGAAAATCCATAAGGAATATGTTGTGTAATTAAAATTGGAGGTAAATCTCCTGGTAATCTTTTAAAAACTCTTAGTAATGATTCAACACCACCTGTTGAAGAACCAATTGCTATTAATTTCATTCCAGGAAAAGTTGCAGCTCTTAAAGGAATTACTTCATCAGGATGTACTTTGTATTCAATATGCGTTGTAGGCTTAGAAGTTTTTCTTAATGCCTCTGGTTTTTTTAAAGTATATCTTTTTAATAAAAATGTTAAATTTAATAACGTATCTTTAATTCTTTCCTGAAATGATTGCATTGTTTCACCATTTTCTGGTTTTGGAATAAATCCAACTGCACCATCATCAAAAATATCATTTCCTCTAACACCTTCACCTGATACTACAACGGCTGGCATAGGATGAAGTCTCATTAAATTTCTTAAAAAAGTTACTCCATCCATTTTAGGCATATTTATATCAATAGTTACTAAATCTGGTTCATACTCTTTGATCTTTTCTCTTGCATCATATGCATCAGTTGCTACACATACAACTTCAAACTCATCAATAGAATTTATCATATCTTTGATGATTCTTCTCATAGAGGGTGAATCATCAATTACTAAAACAGTATACACTTATTTTACCACCCTACTTTATTTTTAGAAAAGTTCTATTTCCATTTGAGGTTCTGCCTCTTTATTATCAATACCAAATAATTCAACAGCTCCAGAGTATTCTTTGATAACCGGTGCTTTTGTAATTTCTTGTTGTAAGAATTTCTCTTCAGATAAGATTTTACTATCTGTTTCAGATTTTTGGGTAACTTTAATAAATGTTTCAAAATCATTAGCTAACAAGATTAATCTTCCATGCTCACCTCGAGTATGTTCACTAATTAATTTAAATCCTTCTGATTTACAAAAATCTTTTGCAAACTCCACATTTCTGAAACCAATAGATTGTGCAGATAAATTTATCTGCATAATATCAGCACCTCCTGATATTTTCGCAACCATATTCCCTTTACTACAACCTAGTTTATACATCTCGTTAAGCATTGCCTCAACAGAATAAAGACCATATTTCATATCATCATTTGTATTATTTGTTTTAGGTAATAAAAAATGGTTCATACCTTTTATTTTTGCAACTTTGTCATAAAACATAATTGCAACACAAGAACCTAACAAAGTTTTAAAAGCTATCTCTTCTACATCATTTCCAACAGCGAATTCTCCACCAATCACAGTATGAGTGGGATAACCCTTTGTTTTTTGTGTAAATCTAACAGCTGAAGTTTTTTCAATACTTCCATCTTTATGACCTATTACAATCATATGATTTCCTTTTCTTTTACAAAAATGTTTTGTCCTACTCTCTTAACATAATGTACTAAATCTTGAGGATTTTCAGAATGACCTATGTATAAAGTTCCACCTATTTTAAGATGTCTAAATAATTTTTTTAGAATTTCATTCTGATCTTCAACTGAAAAATATATTAAAACATTTCTACAAAAAATAACATCAAATTGATTTTTAGAGAATGGATATGATTTATCATTTAAATTCATAACTTGAAAAGTAATCATTTTTTTCAAATCATCATTAACTTTTATTAAAATCTCTTCACCAGCAAGGTTTTTTTGAACTCTTCTTTTAAAGAAATTTTGCGGTTTTATCCAACTTGGGAATTCTTTTGAAGATTTTGAATATCTGTAAATACCATTTGCTGCATATTGTAAAACATTTGTATCAATATCTGTTGCAATTATTGAAGCTGTTAAATTTTTATTTAATTCTTCTTTAGCTTTTAATACAGTCATTGCCATAGAATAAGGTTCTTCTCCTGTTGAAGAAGCAGAACAATACATATTTATTTTTTCTCCACTCTTCGCAAACATTGGTAGAACTCTATCTTTTAAATCAACAAAATGAAAATCTTCTCTAAAAAAATGTGTTTTATTTGTTGTAAATGAATTAATAAATTCGGTTACACTATTCCCTTGTTCAATAGAATCTAAAAGTTCCATAATATCACCAGAGAAACCACAATTTCTTTTTAATTTATCAATTCTATTTGAAATCATAATATCTTTGTTCTCTGAAAGGGTTATTCCTGTCAAAGAATAAAGAAGTTTTTTTACTTTGTTATGTACATCTTGAGTCGTATATTTCATATGTTAAGATGCTTTTTTAGCCACACTCATATCTCGCTCAGATTTAATTTGAGCATTTATAATTCCAACTACATCTAAAATTAGACCTATGCTTCCATCCCCTCTTACAGTTGCTGCTCCAATTCCTTGAACACTTCTAAAGTTTTTATCTAAAGGTTTTACAACAACTTGATGCTGATTTAAAAACTCATCAATTGATAAAGCAACTTTTGTATTACCTGATTTTACAACAATTAACATACCTTCTTCAAGTTTTCCAAAACTTTTTTCAAGTCCAAATAATTGATGTAATTTAACTACTGGAATGAATTCTTCTCTTAACATTAATAAATCTTGAGTTCCATCACCAATTTTTTTAATCATATCCGCAGTTGGCTGTAATGACTCAACAATTGAACTTAAAGGTAAAATATATTTTTGACTACCAACTTTTATATCTAATCCATCTAAAATTGCAAGAGTTAATGGCAACATAATTGTAATTGTTGTTCCAACATTTAAATGAGTATCTAATTTAATTGCACCACCAAGTTTATGGATATTTGTTTTAACAACATCCATTCCAACCCCACGACCAGAAATATCAGTAATTTGATCAGCTGTTGAAACTCCTGCACCAAATATTAACATTGCTTTTTCATTATCATTCATGGTATTAAATTGATTTTCATCAATTTGACCTTGTTCTAATGCTTTTTGCGCAACTTTTTCAAAATTAATACCTTTTCCATCATCTTCGATAGTAATAATCATTTGTCCATTCGCTTGTTCAGCAGTTATACTAATTGAACCAACTTCAGGTTTATTTGTAAGTTCTCTTTCTGCTGCTGTTTCAATACCATGATCAAGAGAGTTTCTAATAATGTGCATTAAAGGATCAGTTAATCCTTCAATCATTGCTTTATCAATTTCAACATTATCTCCATAATGTTTAAACTCAACTTTTTTACCAAGTTTTTTAGAAATATCTCTTACAACTTTTGGGAATTTAGAATATATTGATTCCATTGGAACCATTCTGATACTCATAATAGAATCTTGCATATCTCTAATATGTCTTTCAAGTAATTCTAATCTTTCAAGAACAGAGTTTCTTGTTTTTGTCTCTTCAATAGTAGATGAAAATTGAGTTAGCATTGCATTTGTAATAACTAAATCACCAACATTATTCATTAGTAAATCAATTTTATCAAGATTTACTCTAATACTATTATTGTTATTTGAAACTGATTTTTTAGCCCCACCAGCTTCTTCATCTTCTTCTTTTTGTCTAGGTTTTCTTACTACTACTTCTTTTTCTTCTTGAACTTTTAGTGCTTCAACCGGTTTTACGATTTCTTCTTGAATATCATTAGTTTCCATAACAGAATTAGAACTAATTTCAGGCATTTCATCAAAGAAACCAAAATTATCTTTATCTTCAGTTGAAATTTTAAATTCACTGTCTTTAGTATTCTCAGAAATAGTCTCTAAATCTTGATCATAAAAACCAAAATTTTTATGAACTTCATCTATTTCATCATCAGCGAATATTCCATAAGCTTTATTTTTACTATCTCTTTGATCGTTTAAATCATCATCAAAAAAACCAAAATTATCACTATCTAAAACTTCTGAAGTTTCTTTTTTAATCTCAACAACTTTTGGTGTAACAGCCTTAACAACTTCAGGTTCAGCTTTTTTAGCAACAGTACCATTTGAATATGCTCTTATTTCTTCTAATAAAGAAGTAGTCATATTTGTAAAAGTTTCTCTAGTTAAAGTATCTGATACTTCAAGGTCCAAAATTTCTTTCATAACATCAAGTCCATCTATAAGCGTTTCTGCCATTTCAGGAATATATTCAATTTTATGATTTCTTAACTTATCCATCAAATTTTCAACATCATGTGTAAATTCAGCGAAAAAAGCTAATTCAACTGAAGCGCCACTTCCTTTTAGAGTATGAACATCCCTAAAAAGTTGCCCCATTTCTTCATCTGTCAATGAGCCATTGTTTTCAGCTGCTAATAAAACATTATCAGCTGATTCAAAAAGCTCTTCAGCTTCTTCAAGAAACATTTCTCTATATTTGGAAATATCAAACGACATGAGAACTCCTTTATCTACTTAAAACTATATTAACTGCTTTTAACAATTGGTCTGGTACAAATGGTTTAACAATCCAACCTGTTGCTCCTGCAGCTTTTCCCCTTGCTTTCATTTCATCACTTCTTTCAGTAGTAAGTACTAAAATTGGTTTTTTAGAATATTGTGGTATTTTTCTTAATTCACCTATAAGCGTTAATCCATCCATATTTGGCATATTAACATCAGTAATTATTAAATCAAAATCAGCAGCCTTAGCTTTTGCTAAACCATCAACACCATCAACTGCTTCAGTTACATCTGTATAACCACCCTCGTTTAGTGCATAGTTCAGCATATCTCTTAGCATTGTAGAATCATCTACTATCAAAAGCTTAGCCATATTAAAACCCCTTAAGTTTACTTAAAAAAATTATTTTTACTATACTAACTAAAGAAATATTAATTTAGGGTTAGATTAAATAAAAAAAGGTAACTTTATGAACTATTTTAAGAATTATGAGTGAAATTATATACATTTGAGAAGTAAGTAAGGAAAAAAATCCTTACTTAATGAGAAAATTATTTTTTAATTAGAAGATAGTTCTATTCTATCTTTTTTTACCTTTAGTACTTTAACTTCAATTTCTTGTCCAACAGATAAAATATCAGAAACATTATTTACTCTCTCTTTTGAGATTTTTGAAATATGTAAAAGACCTTCTCCACCTTTTGGTAATAAAATAAATGCGCCAAAATCAACAACTCTTTCTACTTTTCCAAGTACAACTTCATCAATTGCATATAATTTTTCAAAGTCTACATTTTTTGGAGAATCTTTTCTAGCTGGTGCATTGTTTGAAATAGTTTTAATATGTTCGCAAGCATCTAAAACATTCTGTTTATTTCCGCCACTTACTTTTACAGTTCCGCTATCTCTATCTAAATCAATTGATACTGTAAATTTCTCAATAATTTCTTTTATAGTTGCCCCTGCTTTTCCAATAATTACCATAATTTTACTTGGATCTATAGCAAATTGTTCCACTAAAGGTAGTGCTTCGCTTGGAATTATGTCACTTGCAGCTTCTTCCATTAAAGATAAAATATGAATTCTTCCTTCTTTTGCTTGAAGTAATGCTTCTTTTAATACAGATAATTCAATTCCACCTAATTTAATATCCATTTGCAAAGCTGTAATTCCTTTTGTTGTTCCAGCAACTTTAAAATCCATATCACCATCATGGTCTTCTAATCCCATAATATCAGTAAGAACTGAATAATTATTACCCTCTACAACCATTCCCATAGCAACACCTGCAACTAAATCAGAAATTGGAACACCTGCAGCTTTTAATGCTAATGAACCACCACAAACAGTTGCCATTGATGAAGACCCATTTGATTCAAGTATTTCAGAAACTAATCTTACTGTTTCATTATAATCACCATCAATCGTAGGCTCTAAGGCTTTTTTACCTAAATTTCCATGACCTAATTCACGTCTTCCCACACCAAACATTGGTTTTGCTTCACCAACAGAGAAACCTGGAAAATTATAATGAACCATAAATCTATCAACTGAAGTTGATTTATCTGTTAAAACTTCATACATTTGTCCATCTTTAGGCCCAGCTATTGTACCAATAACTAAAGCTTGAGTTTCTCCTCTTGTAAATAAACAAGAAGAGTGAGTTGATGGTAAAATATTTATTTCAATATCAATTGGTCTTACATCTTTAAGACCTCTTCCATCAGCTCTAATTTTATCATTTACAATCATATTTCTTACAATTTCTCTTTTTACAACAGAAACTGCTTCATAAATTGTTGAAAATTCTAACTCATTTGTAGCACAATATTCATTTTTAGAAATCATTTTTGCAACATCTTTTAATTGAGTTGCTCTTTCACTTTTTGCTAATTTTTTTATAGCTTCTCTAATTTCATTTGAAAAATTATCTCTTACATAATTTATAACTGATTCTTCAATTGTAAATTGAACTAATTCAACTTCTACTTTTTCTTTACAAGAAGTTTCAAAGCCTTTTTCATAAGTTAAGTTAGCCTCTTTTAATGCATCTTGAGCAAAAGCAATTGCTTCCACTAAAGTATCTTCGTTCATTTCATTTGCATTATGAATTTTTGTAAATGCTTCAATATCAACTTCAACCATTTCACTTGAAGAAATAGTTTTCATTTCAATCATTAATAATTCGTCTTTTGAACCAGCTACATATAAATCTAAAGTAGAATTTGACATCTCTTCAGGAGTAGGATTAATAATATAATTACTTTCAATTCTTCCAACTCTTACACCACAAACTGATTTTTTAATAGGAATATTTGAAGTATATAAAGCAGCATTTGCAGCATTTAGAGCTAATGCTTGTAAATCAACATTTTTATCAGCACTTAAAACCATTACAGTAATTGTTGTAGGATAAACATAACCTTTTGGGAAAAGTGGTCTTAAACTTCTATCAATTACCCTTGATGTTAATGTTTCAAAATCACTTGGTTTTCCTTCTCTTTTGATAAATCCACCAGGTAATTTTGCTGCTGCATAAGTTTTTTCTATATATTGAACTGTTAATGGAGTGAAATCTTCACTTACTGGGTTATCAAATTCACTAACAACTGTAGCTAATACAACTGCATTTCCTATTTTAGCTAATACTGAACCATTAGCTTGTTTAGCTACTTTTCCAAATTCAAAAACCTCTTGTTTTCCATTTAATTCAAATTCACAAACTGTTGACATACTTTTTATCCTTTATTTATTTTCTCTATATCTTCAAAACTAACATCATCTAAACTATCATAATAAAAATCAATTTCTACAAAATGATCTAATTTTTTAATAAAATATAAATCATCTGCAATAGATTCTATTGTAGAAATACTAGCTGTTGGCAAAATTGGAGTTGCTACTGAAATAGACTTAGCTTTTAAATTGATAGCTGTTTTTATACAAGCCATCATTGTTAAACCTGTATTAATTCCTTCATCAACAATTAATACATTTTTATTCTCAAATTTTTGAATCTTTTCCCCATGTCTAAACTTACTCACAGTTTTAATAATAGATTCTTCATATACTTGTTTTGATTTCGAATATACATAATCTAAACTAATATCAAATGATTTTACTAGTTCTTCATGTATAAGTACCTCTTCATGCTCTGTTACAACAGCTATTTCACAATCTTCATTGTTAGGAGCATAAATCTTTTCTGAAAACATAATATCATATTTACTATTAAGAGCATTTGCAACAATCCTTGCAATTTCAAATCCCCCATACGAGCTAGAGATAACTGTCCAATCTTCTAATCTCATACTATCAATTGGTAAAACATCTAACAATCTATAAGCAGCGACTTCTCTATTTTTGAAATATATTCTGTCTGGATTCATTGATTATTATCTTCAATTTGATATTTTTGTTTAATTCCACCTAAGGGTTTTAATAAAATAGTCATATAAACTATTTGCTGATCTTTAGAAGAATATGTTGTTCCAGATGAAGGAATAATTTTATTTTCATATTTTAAATCAAGATTCCAACAACTATCGTCTATATTGAAACTAATACCTTGTTTACTTCTCTTATTTTCAAGTAAATCATAATTTTCATAATATGAAACTTTATAATCTTTAGCTATTTTGTAAGAAGTTGTAGCTCTATATGATTCTAAATCTTCTCTATCATTAAAAACATTATTTGTTTGTTTTGATTCATAATAACCAAGTCCTAAAGATAAATCTTTATAAGTAAATATAGTATCTGCACTATTTTCAACAAATTGCTGATCTTCTACATTATAAACAGCTTTTCCACTAATACTCCCATACTCATGGTATATTTTTACATAATTTTCTAAATCTTCTAATTTTGGATCATTTAACGAATCATATAAAATTGATTGAGAAATTTTATGATTAATTAATTGTTTTAAAGTATATTTATCATATAAAGATTGATTAGCTGATAATTTAATATTTTTTTCTTCTTGTGTAATAGGAAAAGCTTTTAATTCTTTTTCTTTTGTTGAATCTGATTCTGTCGTAATTTTGTATAAATCACCATCTTCTTTTAGATTCTTTGGAACTATATATTCTGCTTTTAAATTAAGAGTATGTAAATAATCTTCATAAGGTTTAATAAGATCACTTCCTATCCCAACAGAAGTTTTATTTTGAACTAATGTTCCATCTCTATATTTTGTATTTCCATAATTATCATAATCATATTTACTAACTGTAGTCTTATTTTCAACAAATGTATACATAAAGTCATCTAAAAAATGTTTACTATAACTTAAAGGTACACTCATTTGATAGATATTTGCAGTTATCCCCTCTTCTCTTGTATAATTCATAGCTTTTGTATCTATAGAATAAATTAAATTATCGAAAAGAAGTTCTTTATTGTATGAGTGAAATTGTACTTGAGGTAATTCTTGTAAAGTTGTTTTATTTGAATCTGTAGAACCATCAATGTAATATCTACCATAAATACCTCCATAATATGCAGAAGTATCATAAAAATAATTAACTTTTGACTCAACTTTTTTATCTGTCGAACTTAAGTTGCTATCATCTTCTAATGTAATATATTCTATATCGTTAAAATAAGTAAGTGATGTAAACAAACCATCTTGAGAATCACTTGAAGAGAATATATCCCTTCGTTTATAGTCCAAATCAAAACCATAGTGGGTCTGATTTTGTAAATCATTTTCTAAATAATAATCATCTTTTTCTTTAAAAACACCAGTTTTTATCTCTAGTAATGAATCAGGAGAGTCTGCATATCTGTAATAAGCATATCCGCCAGAACCTCTTTTAGTTCTGGTTTGAGGAATTAATTCAATATCATAATTATACGCAGGTGCAAAATATATAGGTTGAGAATAAGAAAGCCCTTCAGTTTTAGAATATCCAATTGTTGGAAGTAGTAGACCAGTTCTTCTTGTTGTATCAGTTGGAAAACCTATATAGGGACTATAAAAAACAGGAACATCTTTAACATATAATCTTGAATTATAAGCATTTATCCATTTTTTATCAATATCATAATCAGCTGAAGATGCTCGAATACTCCAGATAGGATCTAAACAATCACAAGAAGAGATAATAGTACTATCAAGTTCTACATCATTTTTTTCTCTATTTGAAGTTTTTGAATTTATCCAAATTTTATTACTTTGTTCTTGTAAAAACATTGGACTTTGATTAAAAGAATCTTTTTTTAAGTCAACAAAAGCATAGTTACTTTGTGTTTGAATATTATTATCTTTTATTACTAAAACATTATCAAAAAGTTCAAAAGTTTCTTCTTCTTTGTTATAAATTACTTTATCTGCACTTAAATAATAAGTTGGTGAATAAATTACAACATTTCCACTTGCAGTAACTATATTTTCAACAGAATTAACATTTTTAGCAACTAATTGAAACTTCTCATTTTTTAACTCTTCTGCTTGAATTAAACAAGAAGCAACCAACAATGATATTATTATTTTTTTATGCATTTACTACCAACGTTCTACCTACAATATCATGAAAAGTTTTTCTACCATCATTAAAAAATCCAATTAAGAATCCCACATAAAAGAACATTTCTGAAAATATTCTTCCAGTAGCTCTTAAAAGTGAGGAGAAGAAAGAAACTCTTCCCCAATGATTTACATCGATTACTCTAATTTTAATAATAATTTTACCAATAGTTGCACCATAATACCAAACGAAAAAAGTTTGATATATGATTTTTAATACAATTAACGGCATAGCTAATTGTGTTTCCATTAAAACCATCATTGCATCCATATCTTGACTAGCAGCAAAAATATTTTCCCAAAATATTGCCATAACAATTACTGTAACTAATAAATCATCAATCACAAAAGCTAATGCCCGTGAACGCAAAGAGGCTAATTGAAGATCTGTACTATTATTTTGCATTAATTTTTACTTTAAAGCTTGATAAGCAATATCAGATCTACATTTTTTACCTGCAAAATGTACTTGTCCACATAATGCATAGGCTCTATCTCTTGCCTCTTTTATACTCTTACCAAATCCAACACAAACTAATACTCTTCCACCTGTTGCCATTAATTTATCATCAATTTTTTCAACACCAGCATAAGAGATGTGAGAGTTATTTAATAAATCTTCATCTACAATTTTATCAACAATTATTTCAGCAGGTGTGCTTGAACCATAAGGATAATTTCCACTTGCCATTACAACACCAACACCAAACTCTTTTTTGATTTTAATATCTAGTTTATCTAATTGTTTTGTAGCACCCTTATAAAATAGTTCAGAAACAGGAGTCTCTAATAAAGGCATTAAAATTTCACACTCAGGATCACCAAATCTTACATTATATTCTAAAATAATTGGTTCACCCTTAACAACCATTACACCAATAAAAAGAACACCCTCAAATGGTGCACCTTCTTGTTTCATTCCTGCAAGTGTTGGAATTATTACTCTCTCTTCAATTTTTTTATAAATATCATCATTTACTAAAGGAGTTGGAGCATATGCGCCCATTCCACCTGTATTTGGTCCAGTATCACCGTCCCCTATTCTTTTATGATCTTGTGCAGCTGGTAAAACTTTATAATTCTCACCATCACAAATAGCAAAAACAGATAATTCATATCCATCTAAATACTCTTCTACAACGATAGAAGTTCCAGCATCACCAAATGAAGCACCTGAAAGCATATCTGAAGCTGCTGTTTTTGCTTCTTCTTTTGATTGAGCAATAATTACACCTTTACCTGCACATAACCCATCTGCTTTTACAACTATTGGTAAATTCATTGTATCAATAAAATCAAAAGCTTCTTTTTCATTTGAAGTCTCTATAAACGCTGCTGTTGGTATCTTATATTTTTTTAATATATTTTTCATATAAACTTTTGAACCTTCAAGTTGAGCTGCTGCTGCACTTGGTCCAAAAATTGTTAAATTATGTTCTTTAAATATATCAACAACACCATCTACTAATGGAGCTTCTGGTCCCACAATTGTTAAATCTATAGAATTATCTTTTGCCCAAAGAGCTAATTGATTATAATCTTTAATATTTATATTTGTTCCCAATCTGTCAGTTGCACCATTTCCTGGCATAAAAAATAGATTATGAGCATTTTCTTTGTATATTGCTAATCCAATAGAGAATTCTCTACCACCATTACCAAGTATCAATATATTCACGATAATTCCTTGTATTATAAATTAAAAATCCGAGTAGCCGTTAACCATCAAAATGGCCCTAAAAGCCACGAAATGCACATGAGCGTATATTTTAGGAGCAAAAACGCATTGAATTGCTGCACACCATACAACTGCTACCATATACAAAAATAATTTATCGGACCCACAACAATGGAAATCCCGAACTACTTAGATTGTCTTATTTTATCTAAAGATGTTTAAAATTGAGTTTAAAATAAAGTTTGCCTTGCAAGTTTTATGCACTCATCAATTGATGTCTCTGAACTTATTATATAATTTACATCTTTTGGCAAATATTTTGCAGTGGTTTTCCCAATAACTATTGCTTTATATGAATCTTTCCATAAATATTGTTTAAAGAAACACTCTACACTTGATGGTGAAGTAAAAATAAATACAGAATTTTCTTCTAAAGATACATTAGATTTTTTACATGAAGTTTTATAAACTACTATTTCTTTAACTAAAATCTTATTTTCTTTTAAAATTTCAACTAGATTTGATACTGTTTTTAAAGCTTTTGCATAGAGAACTTTTTTATCTTTTAATAACTCAATTAATTCTTGAGCGAATTCGTTTCCATGGGAAGTAATCCCTGTAAAAACTACTTTTCCTCCTAATTTTCCTATCACTTGAGAAGTTTTAGGAGCTATTACATAAGAATCAATTTTTTTCCAATCTTTATTAAAAGAATCCAAAGAATAAACTGCATTTTTTGAAGTAAAAACTAATGCATCATAACTTAATACATCGATATTTGATTTGATATATTCAATTTGAAAAACTTCCAAATTTTCCACATTTGAATATTTTTGATTACTTAAAAGGTAAATTTTAGCCATTATTTATTAACTCATATTTTTGTGTGTAGTTTATTGCATCATCTAGATTGTGATAAATTTTTATATTTTTAAATAAGTTAGCCGTATCTACTGCTAAAACTTTTTTCTTATGTCTATATTTTAAAACTAAAATTATTTCTAAATCTTTACTTTTGAACTTTTCAATTATTTCTTCTAATGTAAAAATTGCAGATATATCTAAAAAAGAGACATCTATACAATCAATAATTATCTTCTTACTTCTTTTTACTTTTTCTAATCTAATATCCAAAGCAGATGCTGTTCCAAAAAATAAAGAACCATTTACTTTTATAATTTCGATATCATGATTTTCAATATCTATATCAAAAGAGACTTTTGATCGTTTTGTTTTTATTTGAGTATTTTTAGAAACTTGATAAACAGCAATTATTGAAGAGATTGTAATACCAACACCAACCGCCATAATTAGATCAACAAATATTGTAAGTAAAAATACAGTTACCATAATAATTAGATCTTGTCTTGATACTTTATTTAAAACTTTTAAAAATTTATAATCTAAAATATCAAACCCAACTTTTATTAAAATTCCAGATAATACTGCTAGTGGAATTTTTGAAGCAAGTGGCGCTAAAAAAAGTACAATCACTAGAAGGGTAATGGAGTGAACCATACCTGATAATTTGGTCGTTGCTCCACTATTTATATTTATAACCGTTCGCATAGTTGCACCAGCACCAGGAATTGCTCCAAAAAATGAACAAACCATATTTCCAAGACCTTGACCAATTAACTCTTTTTTAGAATCATGTTTTGTTTTTGTTTTAGAATCTGCAACAACAGAAGTTAACAATGAATCAATAGTCCCTAAAAGTGCTAATGTAATAGCAAGAGTTAAAATAGTACTTAATTTTAAAAAATCAAATGAAATTGGTAGAATAAATTCAGGTAATCCCATAGGAATTTCACCAATTGTTGTAATATTAAAATCCATAAAAATAGAAAGATAAGTTACAAAAACTAAAGCAATTAGGGCAGGAGGTACAATTTTTGATATTTTTTTTGGAGTCAAAAACATTATTGCTAAGGTAATTGAAGCAATAATAATTGCTTCATAATTTAATTTTTTAATAGTATCTAAGATATGAGTTAAAGTATAAACAATAGAGCTATAACCCTCAACACCTAAAAAAGGGTTTATTTGCAGAATTATTATAATTACACCAATTCCACACATAAAACCTGAAATTACAGGATATGGAATATATTTTATCCATTTTCCAATACCAACTATTCCAAAAGATATTTGCATTATTCCTGCTAAAAAAACAACTGTCATAACTGTAGAAAAATCGTTTGGGAAAGTGGCTATTGTAGTTGCTACAATAACTGTCATAGGACCAGTTGGCCCTGAGATTTGAGTTGGAGTTCCTCCAAAAGCAGCAGCAAAAAAACCTAATATTATTGCACCATATAAACCAGCAATTGCACCTGCTCCACTAGCAACTCCAAAAGCTAAAGCCAAAGGAAGAGCAACAACAGCAGCTGTTACACCTGCAAATATATCGTTTTTTACTCTAGTCAAGGAAAACTCCTAAATTTAAGTTATTTAGTATCTCTTTCTAAATATTCTTCATCACCCATTTTATCATGTTTTCCACGAGCAATTACGTGAATTGGCGTTCCCTCAAAATTAAAATTATCTCTTAAATAATTTATTAAATATCTTTTATATGTAAAGTGTAAAAGATTTGGTTTATTCATAACTAATGCAATTCTTGGTGGTTTTGTATCAAATTGAGTTGTATAATAAATTCTCAGATATGCACCATTTGGACTTGGAAGTGAATGTCTCATAACTGCTTCTTCAATAACTCTATGTAATTTAGAAGTTGGAATTCTTTGTGTATAGTTATTAAAGATTTCTATAATTTTATCTTTTAATCTTTCAATACTTCTTCCTGTTTTTGCTGAAACTGCCATAATTGGAGCATAAGATAAAAATCTAAATCTTCTTCTAATTTCCTCTTGCATTTTTTCAAAAGTTTCCATATTCTCGTCCCATTTATTTAGAACAATAATTGTTGCAAGTCCATATTCATCAACAAGTCCAGCAATCTTTTCATCTAAATCAGAAAGTTCTTTTGAAGCATCTAAGATAACTAAAGCCATGTTAGCTTTTTCTAACATCTCTTTTGTTCTCATTAAGGCAAATTTTTCAATTCCCTCAATACTTCCTCTTCTTCTTAAACCTGCTGTATCAACAAATGTTACATTTTTATCTTGGTATTCAAAAGACTCATCAACGGGGTCAATTGTTGTTCCTGCAATTGGAGAAACTACTGATCTTTCAGCACCAACAATTGCATTAAGAATAGAAGATTTACCAACATTTACTTTTCCAATGATTGCCACTTTAATATTATTATCTATAACTTCGTCTTCAAGAGTATCTTCTAAAACTGGTTCAAAATTATCATCTTCTTCACTTGAAAAATCTTGATCATCATCATAATCAAAATCTTCTTCTCTTTGTTTTTTTAAAGCTTCAGCTTCTTCTAAAGCTACAGTTTCAAGATTAACTGGAAGGTGTTGATAAATCCAATCAAATAAGTTTTTAGTCCCTCTATTGTGTGAAACTGAAACTCCAAAAAGATTCTCTTCCCCTATTCCAAACTCAAAAAATTCCCATAATCTTTCTAATTCTTTATCATTATCAATTTTATTTACAACTAAAGCTAATTCTTTTCCTAATCTTTGAAGCTCATAAAATAATTCTTTATCCTTATCATCAGGTATATTTTTACCATCAACCATAAAAAGTATTATATCAGCCTCTTTTGCCGTCTCAATAGCTTTTCTTTTTACATTTGAAAATATAGCATCATTTGTTTCATCGATACCACCTGTATCTAACATTAATGCTTTTCTATCTAATATTTCAATTTCATGTTTTCTAATATCTCTTGTAGTTCCTGCCATATCAGATACAATTGCAATTCTTTTGTTTGCAATTCTATTAAATAATGAAGATTTTCCTACATTTGGTTGCCCAATTAGAGCAATTTTTTTTAACGTTTTATCCATAAATTTTTTTTAATCCTATTTTTTATCATAAACTAAAAAAGGTATTAGCCATTTATGCTAATACCTTTTCACTAACAAAAGCTTTTCTTAATATAATCCAAATTTACCTTGGATTGAACTTTTGTAAAGAACTCTCATAACATCATCTTTGTCATAGAATACTTTAAATTGTGCATCAGATGCTTTTAACTCTTCTAATGCTTCTTCAATATCAATTGGTTTATAAGATGTTAATCTTACAGGAGTTATTTCATCTTCAAATTTTTCTAATTCAAGAGCAATTCCATCTTGAATTTCAGACGATTCAACTTCAGTTAATTTTGTAGCTTTGTGAGCTGCAATTTTATCATGATGTCTTCTTAATACTTTAGATACTCTATCAACAGCAATATCAATTGCGGCATATAAATCTTTATCTTTTTGTTTTACAACAATTGTATCTAAATGTGCAATATTTAAAGTAAACTCAAAAGAGAAAGCTTTTTTACCATGTTTTTCTTCTTGAGAGATAATTGCATTCACAGAAATAATGTCTAAGTTATATTTTTTAAATACTTCTACTGAGCTATTAATGTAATCTTTTATTGAATCTGTTAAATCTATGTGTCTTCCTACAATTCCTGTATTCATAACATACTCCTTATATATAATTTATTTATTCTATCATAATATTGTTGAATAATACATATAGTAAAAAAAACAATACTTGTAAAGTATAGTATTATTGGAATAAATAAGATTATTATTTGATTTTTGTTTGAAAAATTTTAGATTTTATTAATATATTTTATTTTTAGAATTCAGTTATGCATTATGCATAACTGAATTTAGAAGAAGTAGATGTTGATAAGTTAGAAACATAAGTATTTAAATCACTATTATTACTTTGATTATTTACCATTTTCATAATATTTTTAAAATTACTTAAATCTAAATCTTCTGAACTATTTTGACTATTTAATTTTATAGTATTCAATAATAATTTTATACTATCTTTTGTATCTTGATTTGAAGATACTGAGGTTGATGAAGTTGTTTCATCTGTTGAAATTCCAAGTGCTGCCAGTTTTTCTTCTTCAGAAACTACACCATCTTCATTTGTATCTCGGTCATCATATTCTTCAGATGACGTACCACCACCTGCACCACTACTTTCACCACCACTAGACGTAGCAGATTGAGTTGTACTATTAGCACTTGTAACTTGTTCAAAGGCACTACTTAATTCATCACTTGAAATTGAACCATCAGAATCTGCATCTAAAGCTGAAAATTCTTCATCACTTAATACTGAAACTTCACTTGAACTAAGTAATGAATCACCATCTGAATCATATTGAGACATTATTAATGAACCAAAATCCTCTCCAGAAGCACTACTTTGTTTTGATTGAGGAGACTCAGGCATTTCAAGTCCTAAATCTGAAAACATACTTGCAAAATCTTCTTTCGATGGCATTTCACCATTATATGAAGCTAATTTACTATCTATTGCACTTGCAATTTCATCTTGAGTAACTAAGCTATCTCCATTTGAATCTAAAGTGGAGAACTGATCTTCACTAACTCCTAATTCATCAATACTTAAAGAAGAATCAGAATTTGTATCACTTTTACTAATGATGTCTTTTGAAATATTACTTACAGGTGACATCATACCCATAGAACTATACGAAGAAATTGTCACAATAACTCCTTTACTTATTTTTTAAAATACTATACTTTTAAAGTAAACATAGGGTAACATTTTAAGAATCACTGCTACTTGATCCATCAATTACTGATTTTAAAGAAGAAAAATCATTTTCCATTTGTGTAATAAGTACTGTATAACTTGCAAATTGTTCAGTCATTTGGTTATATTTTTCATCTAATTTATCTGATGCAGTTTGATAATCTGAATTTAATGTATCAAGTCTATTAGTTAATTTATCTGAATAAGTTGATAACAAACCTCCATCTAAACTATCAAGAGAATCTAAATAAGTTTTTAGTCTTGTTCCTATCCCCTCTTTTTCAGCACGTCCAACAAATAACTCTTTTAAATTTTCATAATTATTAGTTAATGCTTTAGATAATTCTGAATCATCTATTTGCATATATCCACTACTATCAAATGATATACCATATTTAAACATATTCTCTTCATTATCTAATCCATAGCTATCAAATAATATATTTTTTATATCACTCATCATAGTTTTAAGTGTACTTGAATCTGATATTACAGCTGGATTATCTGCATCACCTAAAATATATGAATTTACTAAATCAACTAAATCATTATATTTATCTGCAAGATTGTTTATTGAAGTAGTAATTGAAGAATCATCTCTCTCCATAGTAATAGTTGAAGTTCCCTCCGATACAGCTTTAATGATTAAACCATTTTGCATCGTAACTTTATTTGAAGACAAATCATAATCTATCCCATCTATTGAGGCATTCATATTTTGGGCTTTGAGTACATGATTATTTGTATCTTCTAATCCTATATCAACTCCTGTTTGAGTAATAGTTAAGGCATTAGAAAGTCCACTTTCAGCACTTTTCACAACCATTCGATAACTACTATCTCCTACTTGTTCTAATGCAGCACTTAACTCAGGATAATTATTCATTTCAGATACTAATGCTTCGTAAGTTTTTCCATCTGTTGAAAAATCATATGTATTATCTCCAATTGAAACACTAATTGTTCCACTATCCATTGTAGAAGTTTTATCAGTAATAGTATTTGATTGATAGACATCCTTTTGTGCTAATTGGGTAACATTAACACTTATTGTTCCAGGTTCCAAATTACTTGTATCAGTTGCATCAAAATTTACTGATGAACCTGAAGTTGATGCACTAATTTTATCAAAAATATTTGTTCCACTTGTAAATAAATCAAAGTCTTTAGCTAAATCTAAGAACTCAGTAACCATACTTTGTATTTTATTTACGGCGTCAATTTCTGTTTGTGTGTCTTCTTCTTCTGTTTTTATTGGATCTAGTATAGAAGTACTATCAGCTGCTTTAAGTTTTGCTATTAATTCTGAATTTAAATCTGAACTTCCTGAACTTCCTAGTCCTAATACTCCATCTGCCATTTTGTCTCCTTTTACATTGCTAATAAAGTTTGTAGCATTTCGTCTACGGCTGTTATAACTTTCGCATTTGCTTCATATGCTGACTGGTATTGAAGAAGATTTATCATTTCCTCATCTGAATCAACTTTTGTAAGATTGTTATATGTTGTTTCTAGTGAATTTACTATTGAATTTTGTGCATCAAGTTTAAAGCTATTATTTTCAACATTAGAAGATACGCTCACCAATAAATTTTGATAAAATTCACTAAAAGAAGTTTTTGAAGTCGTTCCTATAGTTAAATTTGTATCCCATTGTATTTTTGATAAGTTTTCTAAATCATTATTTGTCAATGAACTTACATTATCTGAAATAAAATCTAAAGAATCTACACTCGAACCTTTAAATAAAGGAGTTTCACTATTTGAATTTACTGTTTCAACTAATGCTTTTGCAAACTCATCTAAACTATTTTTATATGAGTATATATTAGAAGTTGAAGAGGTCAGTTCTTGTGTTATCGCTTTTAATGAACCACCTGTTAGTGATAAATCATTATTATAAACTGCCAATGAAACATTATTCTCAGCTTTAATAGATTTATCACTTTTTGATATCTCTGTTCCATTTGATGAAATAGAAATATCAAATTGTCCCTCTTCCCCCTCAGTATTCGATTTTACAACCAAATTTTTATTTGAATCTAAATATGCTGTATAATTTGAAAAATTAGAATCAGAATTTATAGTATCAACTATTTGTTGTTTTAACTCATTTTCATTTGTTCCACTAACATTTGCAGTTAAAGTAAGTGTAGTTGAGTTATTTAGTGTTATTGAAATTTCATCTCCATCACTAAAATTACTATCATTTAAATCACTTGAATTATAAATATCTTTTTGAGCAATATTTTCTTCTTTAATACTTACTTTACTCAAGTTTGTATCATTAGAAATCACATTAACTCCTGCAATTTTCAAGTTATAAGTATCACTATCTCTATTTACTTCTATATCCACATAATTTGATAACTCTTTTTCTAAAGCATCTCTTTTATCTAATAAATCATTTGAATCACCACTATTTTGCATTTGTTTATTTAAAGAAACTATTTGTTCTAAAATATTATTTACACTATCAACTTGATCTTCTAATAATTTATTTGTACTATCAAGTGTGTCATTTAACTCATCATTCAAAGATTGCAAACTATTTACCATCAATTCTGATTGTGTAGAGAAGTCATTTTGATATATTAAATTTGTAGGCTCTTCCCTTAGTGATTCTATTGAATCAAAAAAATTACTAATAGTTTTAGAAAATCCACTGCTACTTGTTTCACTAAACATCGTTTCAATATTGCTTAATATAGAATCTTCTTGTGAATAATATGATGCAGTACTACTTTGAGAAACTAATTTATCATATAAATATGCATTTGTAGTTCTTGTAACACCATCTAAAGATACACCATTTCCTATATTATTTTCAAGACCTGGTAATTCAGATGTATTAACTACTCTTTTTACATAACCAGCTGTATTTTCATTTGCTATGTTATTTGAAGTAACATCAACAGAATATCTTGAAGTATCCAGTCCACTTTTAGCTATATATAGTGCATCAATCATAATTTACTCCTAGTAAATTTTTTTGACATCAACAAAATCAATATAAGACATATTATCATCTAATATAAATCTATTTTCTATTGGATCTATTCCTAGAATTTCATAACATACTAAATATATTTTGTTATCATTTGTTGTTTGAATAGAGTTAACACTAAATTGTCTAAATTGTCTTCCATCTCTTAATCTACCATCCTCAACTACTCTATCTATGATATTTACAATATTTGTCATTGTTAATAAATTCATTGATTTTTGTAGTTTTAAAACCATTGATTCAAGGGCATCAAAATTTGTATTTTGATGATTATTCATAAAATAGCTATAACACTCAATTACTTGAGATTCTAAATTTTTCATTTCTATATTTGTTTTCAAGATAATCCTTTATTAATCTAAGTATTTAACTAAAGATAAGTTATTAACTTTATTTATTGTTGAATATAAAGCCGTATATGTATTTTCTAATGATTGTGATTCAACAGCAAGTGCTGTTAGGTCTGCTTTAGAAACTGATTCTTGTATAAGTTTAAAATTTGTTACTTTTGATTGAACAATAGATTGATAATTTTCTATTGAAGCAGTTCTTATTCCTAATTGAGAATGGGCTAAATTCACATTGTCATAAGCATTATCTATTTTCTCTGCTGAAGTTGATAATATAGTATTTGCTTCGTCTTCACTTATTGCATTACCATTTGAATCTTGTTGCTTTAGAGCATTTATTATTTCATCTAAATCATCAAATATTGAGCGTTTTGACTCTAGCGTGCTAGTTCCAGTATTTGTAGTTGTAAAAGTTCCATCACCATTATCTGTAATAGATAATGGAGTATTTGAACTATCTCCATTTAAATATAATCCATCAAAAGAACCATCATTATCTGTATCTAATAATTTATATTGATTGCCATTTTTATCTAAAACAATTTCATTTTCATTAAAAGTTAAATCTTCACCTGCTTGTGCCGTTTCATTTGTATGATATAAAAGTTCTATACCATTAACACCTTGAGTATTATAAGTGTTTGTTTCAACATTAACTGTTTTATTATCATTTGAAGATACATAAGAGACTTTTCCAGTTGTTTCATCTTTTACAAAAGGTTGAGTTGTTGTACTTTTTCCTGAAAAAAGATACTGATTATTAACAGTACTATTTGACAAAGAGTAAATAGTATCTTTTAATGATTCTAATTCATTTGCAATTGATTCTTTCCCATCACTATTTGTTGTAGCAGTTGTAGCTTTTAGTACTAAAGATTTTGCTGATTCTATAGAATCTTTTATGCTAGCAGCTGCTGTATCACTTGTGGTATTATAAGAACTAGATAATTTAATTCTATCAAGTATTGAACTATAAGAAGTTACACTATTGTTTACTGACAATATTTGATTATATTGTATAGAATCATCACTCCCATTTTGTAATGCTTTTTCACTACTTAAACCATAAGTTACTTTTTCATTTCTACTATTTAGTAAACTTAAATTGTACATAATTGTGTTAATTGAACTAACCATAATAAGCTCCTAATTATCTTTTTAAACCGATTAAAGTTTGTAAAAGTTCATCTGCTGTAGTAATTGATTTAGAGTTAGCTTCAAATGCTCTTTGAAATACCATTAAATTAACTAGACTCTCACTTAAATCAGCAGTACTTAACTCTAATGTTTGGCTTTCAACAGCTACTCCATTATTATTATTTACTGAATACATTGGGTTTCCACTATCTTTTGTTGCAGATAATAAATTATCTCCAACTGCTTCTAATCCAATATTATTTGTAAATTGTGCGACTGCAAGTTGTCCTACAACAAAATCAATACCATCTTGTTTCATAGTAATTACTCCACTATCATCAACTGAAAACTCACCTAAAGATGAATCAGTTAGACCTAAAGAGTTTAATTTTAATTGTAAAGATGATAAAGATGATGTTTGATCAACTGTTGAAATAATTTGCATGAATTCAGCATTAGCCCCAGTATTTCCACTTAAGTCAGTATTTTTTTCTTTTTTATAAGTAGTTCCACCATCATTAAATGAAATAACCCCAGAAAACTCTTCACCAGCATTTTTTGATTCAATTACTAATTTTCCATTTATTGTTTTTGCTTCAACTTGTGTTTGCAGTGTTGGATCTGCATTTATTTTTGAGATTAAATCTTCTATTGCTGTACTATAATCACTTATTGTATTATCAGTTGTTAGAGTAACACCGTTTAATGTAAAAGATACAGTATCTCCAGCATCAAAACTTAAAACATTACCATTATCATCACTTATAATATCAGCTGCTTCATATACATCTTGTTGATTTCCAGCAACGGCATTTTTTAAGGCTTCCATCGCACTTTTTACCCCCGCTTCACCACTTCCTTTTATTGCATTACTTAAAGTTGTTTTTGTTCCTGCTTGTTCTATTGATGAAGAAACTTCAGCAATATCACCAATTGTAAATGAAGTTCCTGGAATTATTGAGTCAATTTTAATAGATCCATTTAAAACATCAACATTTGAGGTACTTGCATTATTTGAAGAATCAACCGTATAAGCTTTAAGTCCAGTAATTTTAGAGATTTCATCTGCTAAAGATTTATAAGTTGCAACCCTACTAGATAATGCATTATATTCTTCATCAGTTGTAGTACCAGAAGTTGTAATACCAGCAGCATCCATTTCTGCTTTAAATGCAGTAGTTGCAGTTGTACTTACATAATTTTGAGTAACTTTACTTCCATTTATATATGCATAAATTTGATCATTTTCATTAGATAGTGAACTTACGCCAGTATTTGGATAATCAATTATATTACTTTGAGAACTTGATACACTACTGGTTTGATTAGGATTTGCAGCATAACTCTCTAGTGCACTCGTATAATTTCTAATTAATTCTTCAATATCAGAAAGCTTTGCCGATTGATTTTTTATTCCTGAACCGCTTAGTTCTGTGGAATCATTTTTTACACTAGCTGTATAATCAGACATTTTTGCAGCATAAGTTTCAATCTTATTTGAAAATTGAATCACTTGATTTCCAGCTATTTCACTAAAAGCATCTGTAAATGAATTAAGATTTGAATTTGTAGAAGTAACATTTAATGCGCTACTAACAGCCCATCCTTGAACTTCATTTCCTGAAGAATCTTGTAAGGTACCATTTGTACCCATTCTAAAATTTCCAGCTCTTGTATAGTAATTTTCCGATGTTCCTGAAAAATTTTTATTTGCAACAACAAAAAAACCATCACCATCTAATGCAACATCATAAGAAGAACCTGTAAGATTTAAACTCCCTTGTGTATACTGTTTCTCTGCACTTGTTACAGAGGCACCTTTTCCAATACTATCTTGATACATTAAATCTGCAAATGAAACCCTTGAAGCTTTATATCCAACTGTATTAACATTCGCGATATTATTTGATTCATTGTCCAATGCAGTTTGTTGAGCAGCAAGCCCAGCTATACCTGTCCATAATGCACTAATCATTTTAAATCCTTTATGATTAAATAGTGTTTTTCACTATATTAATCATAAAGTTTTAATGTAAATATGTGGTATCACCCAAATAAATACTTCTAATATTTAACAAACCATTAGTAACAGTTAGTAAATTTTGGTAATATTGCCATATGCAATTGTTTTTGCTTCACTTGAATATGCAGTTGCTGAATCTTGTGAATAAGATAAGGCTAATTTATTTTGACTAACAGATGAACCCCCACCACTAACTGAAACAACCATTTGATAATTTCCATTACTATTTTGTGCCATAGAAGCTGCCATTCCTGTAGTTTTAGAAATTTCTGTTGCTAAATCAGCATAGGTTTTATCATAAGTTGAAAAGTTATAAGTTTTTCCATCACTATTTGTAAGAGTAAGAGAACTATCTTCATTTGTAGAATCAACAATAGCAGAATCACTTGAAACTTCATTAAATGAATATACATCATAATAATTACTTATTTCATAAGCAGTTAAAGATATATTCCCATCCTTCATAGCAACCGATGAAACCTTATATTGCTTAGCATTTCCCTCATCATCTGTATCACCATTTTCAACGATATTTCCAATAATTGCTGCAGAATTAGATAATGCTGATTGCTCATAACTTGATTGTAAAGATGCCATAGCATCAACTGTAGCAGTATTTGCCTCAAGTGTCGATAATTGTAATTGAGTATTAAGCATAGAATCAGAATCAACAGTATTTGTTGGATCTTGATACTTTAATTCTGTTAACATTAAAGTTATAAAATCGTCACTTCCTAATGAATCATTACTAACAGCTGTAGTATATGAATTCCCATAAGCATCTGTTGAAGTGCTAGTTGTTACTGAACTTGTTGTTGACATAAGATACTCCTAATTGTATAGAATAATAAATTCTAACAGTTTGGGGTAAATATAGGGTATTAGAAGGTAAATAAATTGTAAATGTTAATTTAACTTAATTACAAAATTATGATAGTTATTTATATATTGGTATTCTAATTTATAGTTATGAATTTTAATAATATTATTTGAGATGTATAATCCAAGACCTAAACCAGAAGTTGAGTCTTCATATTCATGATTAAAAGGTTTATAGTATTCTTCTATATCTTTTTCTAATTTTTCCCCTTTATTAACTATTTTTATATAATCTTTTTCAATAAAAATTTGTGGATGTCCATTTGTATTATAAGTAATTGCATTATCAATTAAATTTTTTAATGCAATTGAGAACAATTCAAAATCAACATTTAAAACTAAATCATAATTATCTTCAATATCTATTTTATTATTATCAAGCAATAAAATATCAAAAGCTTGTTCTAATAAATCTATTACATGATATTTGTTTTTATCTAAAGAAATTTTTCCAGAAGTTAATTCTTCTATTTTTGCAAATTCACTTAATAAATACTCTAATCTTTGAAAAACTCTAATTAATATATGTTTTCTCTCACAATCATCATACATATCAGTAATTAATTTACCTTTAGTAATAGGAGTTTTTAATTCATGCATAATATTTCGTAAAAATAAATTTCTTGATTCTCTTAATTGCCTTAATTGTTTTACAGCATTTGCAAATTCATTTGAAACTTGTGAAATTTCGTCTTTTCCATCTGTTTTCATTGATATTGAGAAATTACCAGTTGATAACTTAATCATATTTTCTTTTAAAATAAGAAGTGGTTTTAACTTTTTCTGCAAAAATATTAAAAACCAAATCAATAGAACATCAATAATAACTAAGATAACTAACCAAAAACTTTTGAATTTATTTTCATCAAAATTATCAATTATAATAATGTTTTCTGGTCTAAAATCTGGGAAAGGACGAGGAGGAGGTCTATTTTCAAATCTAAATATATCAATAGGAGGTTTTTTTGTAAAAAAAGGCCACTCATGCATAGGCTTAAAATGTATATATTTTTTATTTTTATAATAAAAAATTTCTATTGGTTCATCTTCTTTATTAACTCTTTCACTACTTAATTCGATTAATGTACCTAATTTAACATCAGATATTTGAAGGTTAAGTGAAGATAACTTATCATTAATTTTTTCATTAGATAACTCTTCTATTCTTGACTCTTCAATGATTTTTATCGAAGAAAAATATTTTTTCATTTGTAATACATTATTTGAATTATATTCAAGAACAAACTGAATACCTATTATTAAATTTATAATAGTTAATATAATTAAAAAAAATAAATTTATCTGAAAAAAAATAGAATGTTTTTTATTGATTAACCAATTTATAACCAACTCCTCGAATAGATAAAATATGTTTTGGTTTTTTTGTATTTTCTTCAATTTTACTTCGAACTCGACCTATTAAAACATCTATACTTTTATATGAGCTTTCATATTTTATAGACTCAACATTTGTAAGTAACTCTTGTCTTGAAACAACTAAACCATTTTTTTGTATTAAATATTGTAGAATATAATATTCTGCATTGGTTAATTCTAATAATTCATCATCTTTATATATTTCCATTCTAGATTCATCAAATCTAAAAATATCTTTTTTATTTAATTCGACATTATTTTCAATTATTTGATGATTACATCTTTTTAAAATTGATTTAATTCTTAAGATTAATTCTTGAGTATCGTATGGTTTTGCCATAAAATCATCAGCACCAAAAGAAAAACAGGCTATTTTATCACCTAAGTAAGATCTTGCAGATGAGATAATAATGGGAGTATCATGTCTTTGTCTAATCATTTTACAAACCTCAATACCATCAATATTTGGTAATGATAAATCTAAGATTATCAAATCGTATCTTTTTATATTTAAAGCAGAGATTCCAAGTTCTGGTGTCTCAAAATTAGTTATTTTTATATTATATTGGTTCAAATAGTTTGTTAGAATCGATGCTAACTCACTATCATCTTCTATCATTAAAATATCAATCAAAGTTACTCCTTATTTACATTTCAAATTATATTATGTTAATGTAAATAAAAAGTAACATTCATTTAAAGAAGGATTTCTCTATTGCCTTTGGCATTAACTTCAGATAAAACACCAGTTTGTTCTAGCTGCTCTACAATAGTTGCAGCTCTGTTATAACCAATTCTTAATCTTCTTTGAATATATGAAATAGAAGTTTTTTTCTCAGTTATTACAACCTCTTTTGCATCTTCATATAATTCATCAAGTTCAATATTATCAGAGTTGTTTGAGCTACTACTTCCACTGCTTGAACTAGAGGCTCTATCTTTAATGAAATTCATATCATAAGAAACTTCCCTTTGGTCTTTTAAGAATTCTACTACTTTTTCAATTTCAGTTTCTGTTGACCAAGGGGCATGAATTCTTACAAGTCCAGACATTCCAGGAGGTGTAAATAACATATCTCCTCGACCTAAAAGTGACTCAGCGCCCATTGAATCTAAGATAATTTTAGAATCTATTTTTTGCCCTACTTTATAAGATAACCTACTTGGTAAATTAGCTTTAATAAGTCCCGTTACAACGTCAACGGATGGTCTTTGAGTTGCTACAATTAAGTGAATACCAGAAGCTCTTGCCATTTGTGCAAGTCGTGCTATTGAATACTCAACATCTTTTCCACTTGTCATCATTAAGTCAGCTAACTCATCAATAACTACAACTATATAAGGCATAGTATCATAACCCTCTTTTTGGGCTTTTTCATTGTAGTTTTCAATGTTTTTAGTTTTTGTTTTTGACATTAATGTATAACGTCGCTCCATTTCTGAAACCATGTTTGCTAAAGCATTTATAGCATCCGCTGCTTTTGTAATAACTGGAGTTAAAAGATGTGGAATATCATTGTACATTGAAAACTCAAGCATTTTTGGGTCAATCATCACAAGTCTTAAATTATCTGGAGAGTTTTTATAAAGCAATGACAAAATCATTGAATTAATTCCCACAGATTTTCCACTTCCTGTAGTTCCTGCTATTAATAAGTGAGGAAGTTTTTTTAAATCTGTAATAAATGGTTTACCAACTATATCTTTTCCTAAAATCATTGTTAAAGGAGATTTTGAGTTTTGGAAAATTTCACTATCAAGCATCTCTTTTAAATAAATAGTTTGTGTATCTTCATTTGGTACTTCAATTCCCACAACATCTTTTCCAGGAATTGGAGCTTGAATCCTAATAGTTTGAGCTTTTAAAGCCATTGCTAAATCATCTTGAAGACCTAAAATCTTTGATACTTTTACATTTGGAGCTGGCTTAAACTCAAAAGTTGTAACAACAGGACCTGTATAAGTTCGTACAACATCACCATCAATTTTGAACATTGCTAATTTATCAAGTAAATCTGCAATTTTCTGATCAATAAAAGCTTCTGATACTTTTGATTTATTATCTTTTGGTGAATCTTGAAAAAACGAAGTTGGTGGCAATTTGAAATTTTTTGGTTTTTCAGTTTTACCTAATTCAATTTGATCTAATAATTTTTTATTTTCTTCAAGTTCTTCAACAATTATATTATGTGTTTCAAAACTTGCTTCTTCAACTTTTTCAATCGTTTTTTCAACAATTTCTTCTTTAAATAATGAATTTTGAAAGAATTCTTCTTCTTTTATCTCTTCCATTTTTTCTAAAATAATTGGGATATTTTTCTTTGAATTATTTTCAACAATCTTCATTTCTGAGATATTTCTATCTAATTTCTTTTCAATATTATTATAAACTGCTTGATTAATATCTTCAGCTCTTTTTTCTCTTTTTTTATTTTCTATTTTTTTAATATCTAAACTATTTTTTAGTTTTATTTTATTTCTAAGCCTATGTAAATCTTTCATTTCAAATTCAGAATTTTCAAATAAAACTATAACAGAAATTATAAAACCAACTAAAACGAAGAAATATAGTCCAGCAAGTCCAATAATTGGGCTTAAACTATCAACTAAAATATTTCCTATTTCTCCTCTATGATAAGGATTTTCTACAATTAATGCTTGAAAAATCAAAGATACAAAAAGTAATAAAAATATAACTAAAATATTTAAAACTAAATCCTTTTGCTCTATATTTTTAAAATTTACTATATATAAAATGTAGATAAATAAAAATAAACTTACATAAGATAAATACCCAAAATATCTATGTGAATAATCTGAAAAAACATATCCAACATTTCCAACAACATCTTGACCACTTACAAAAGTGGAAAATTGGAAATAAATAATGATAAATAAAAAAATTAGTGATATGATTTTCTTTGCTATAATAAAGCCTTTATTTTAATAAATTTGATATTTTTCCTTGTAATTTAAGCCATTGTCTATGCTCAAATAAAGGAAAACCTGCCCATGATTTTTTAGGTTCTGTAATACTTTTCGTAACTCCACCACGAGCTGCAATTGTTGTAAATGCTGCAATTTCTAAATGTCCAGCTGCTGCACTTTGTCCCCCCATTACAACATAAGCATTTAAAACAGTTGAACCAGATAATCCAACTTGTGCAACTAGAATTGAACCTCTTCCAATTTTACAATTGTGTCCAATATGAACTAAATTATCAATTCTAACACCATTTTCAATAATTGTAGAATTAAATACAGCTCTATCTATTGTTGTGTTTGCACCAATTTCAACATCATTTCCTATTGTTACATTACCATTTTGATATATTTTGATATATTTTCCATCTTTAGTATTAGCAAATCCAAAACCATCACTTCCAATTACTGTTCCTGCATGAATAATACAATCATTTCCAATTGTACAATCTCTATAAACTGTAACATTAGGATAAATAATAGTGTTATTACCTATTTTTACATTATCCCCGATATATGCTCCAGCCATAATAGTGCAATCACTTCCGATAACCGAATCTTTTCCAATATAAACATTTGGCATAACTTTTGTTCCGCCACCAACTAATGGTTTTTCACCATCTATTTCTACAACATTTGGAGCAAAAAGTTTACTTATTTTTGCTAAATTCAAATACGGTTCATCACAAACTAAAGCAATAGCACCAGAGGGAACTTCACTTGCATTCTCCCGTGTAACTAAAACAGCTGCAGCTTTTGTATTTTTTAAATCGCTGATATATTTTTTATTTTCTAAAAAGGTAAGTTGATTTTCATTTGAATCTAGTAAAGTGTTTAAACCTGTAATCTCTTTTTCATCTTGGCAATCTATGCCAATAAATTCTGCAATCTCTTGAAGAGTCATTTTTTATCCTTATATTTAAGAATAAGATAAGAGTTTAAACTCTTATCTTTCCATCGCTACTATTCCACTTCTTACAACTTCAAGTGGATTAAATTTTTGCATAACTTTTATAAAATTCATAATTCTAGCACTTGAATCAGTTGCTGAAACAATGATTGAATCATCAGTTACATTTTGAATACTTCCATGATATGCTCGTGCAATTACATCAATATCTGAAAGATTATTGTCAATTGAGAATTTCATTAAAACTGTATCTTTTTCAATAACATTTTTATGTTCATTTACTCTTAATACTGGAATTAATTTATTTAATTGTTTAACAATTTGATCTATCACTCTTTTATCACCAGTTGTTACAATTGTCATTCTTGAGTATTGACTATCTGTAATTGGTGCTACTGTTAAAGAATCAATATTATAACCTCGTGCTGAAAATAATCCAACAATTCTTGATAAAACATTATGTTCATTTAAGACAATAACTGAAATTACTTGTCTTGTTGTTTCTGAATCGTAATAATGGTTAAAATTGTTCATTATTTTCCTCCTTCAATTAATGTCATTTCATTTAATGCATGGCCGTTTGGAACCATTGGTAATACCTCTTCATTTCTAGCAACTACAACTTCTATCATTGCAGGTCTTTTTTTCTCAAGAGCATCTTTTAAAGCTATATCAAACTCTTCTTTTGTTGTAACTCTATAACCTACTCCTCCAAAAGCTTCAATAAGCATTTTAAAGTTTGGTTGAGCTGATAAATCAGTTTCAGAAAGTCTATTTCCATAAAACATTGTTTGCCATTGTCTTACCATTCCTAAATAATTATTATTTAAAATAATATTAATAACTGGTAATTCATACTCAACACAAGTCATAAGCTCTTGAATATTCATCAAGATTGATCCATCACCTGTGAAGTTAATTGCAACTTTATCAGTTCCTTTTAAAGCTCGTGCAACTCCCATAGCAGCTGGTAATCCAAATCCCATAGTTCCTAATCCACCAGATGTAATCCATTGTCTTGGATATGAAAATGGATAAAATTGTGCTGTCCACATTTGATGTTGTCCAACATCAGTAGAAACAACAGCTCTTGCTCCTAAAAGATGCCCTACTCTTTGAATTGGCCATTGAGGTTTAATAACTTCATTTGAATCAATAAATCTTAGAGGTTCTTTTTCTCTATAATCTCTTAATAATTCAACCCAATTTGTATAATCATTAAATTCATTTTCATCAATTGCTTCAATCATAGCTTTAACTGTGATTTTTAAATCTCCAACAATTGGAAAATCAGGAACAACTAATTTTGCAATTGATGTTGGGTCAATATCAACATGAATAACTTTTGCTTTTGATGCAAATTCATCAAGTCTTCCAGTTACCCTATCATCAAATCTAGCACCTAAAGAGATTAATAAATCTGTTTCATGGGCTGCCATATTTGCTGCAAACTCTCCATGCATTCCTAACATTCCAAAGAATAATGGATTTTCATCACCCATTACACCTCTTGCCATTAATGTTTCAACAGCTGGAATATTTAATTTTTTTGCTAATTCTCTAATTTCAAATGCACAATTTGATAAAACTGCTCCACCACCAACATATAATAGTGGTTTTTTTGCATTTGAAATAGCTTCCATCGCTCTTTTTAACTGTTTTTTATTGTAATTAACAGTTGGTTTGTATGTTGGTAAATTTATCTCACTTGGATAAATAAATTCACCCATTTCTGCTGTAATATCTTTTGGGATATCAACATGCACGGGTCCTGGTCTTCCAGTACTTGCTATATGAAACGCCTCTTTAATAATTCTTGGTAAATCTTCAAGTCTATTAACTAAATAATTATGTTTTGTACAAGGTCTTGAAATTCCAACGGCATCAATTTCTTGAAAACCATCTGAACCAATAATTGTAGTTGGAACTTGTCCTGAAATCACAACCAATGGAATAGAATCCATATAAGCATCTGCTAATCCTGTTACTGCATTTGTAAATCCAGGACCTGAAGTTACTATTGAAACTCCAACTCTTCCTGTTGCTCTTGCATAACCTTCTGCTGCAATTATTGAAGCTTGTTCGTGTCTATTTAGAATGTGTTGAAAATAATTTTGTTTATATATTTCATCATAGACGTTCATAATAGCGCCTCCAGGGTATCCAAATACTACTTCAACCCCTTCTTGATGTAATGATTCTACAACCATTTTTGCGCCAGTCATTCTCATGATAATTCTCCGTTTTTCTAAAAATAAGTATTTATTTTACAAAAACTATAATTAAAATACGGTTTGATGGTTGAATTAATTTTACAATATAATTCTATATTATCTATTTATCCATCTCTTGTGGAATATTAAAGTAATATCCTTGAGAGTAATCAACCTCAAGTAATTTTATCATTTCATAAATTTCTTTACTACTTACATGCTCAGCAATCACTTTAATTCCTGCTTCTTTTGCAAATTCAACAATATTTTTTACTAATAAAAATGATATTTTATCTTCTAAAATTTTACTTATTAAAGAACCATCAACTTTTATGTAATCAATTTTTATTTGTGATAAATATACAAAATTTGAATATCCACTTCCAAAATTATCAATAAATAGTTTATAGCCTAGTTTTTTCAGCATAATTAAATTCTCTTTTGCATTTTCAGAAGTTAATAAATCTTTGCTTTCAACGATTTCTAGACCTAATCTATTTGAAATATTATCTTCCAAAGCAAAATTCTTTAAGATTTGAAGAACTGAATTATCAGTAAGATCTTTTGAGTTTATATTTAAATTTATTTTAATATCTTTATTTTCTTGTAACTTTTTATAACAGATTTTTAAAACAGATTTTGTAATATTTCTTAAAATAAATGTACCTTTGATTACAGGTAAAATTTTTTCTGGAAGAATTACATTCCCATTTTTATCTATAATTCTTAGTAGTGCTTCATAATGTGAAACTTCTTGAGTTTTTGTATCTACAATTTTTTGATAATAACAAATAACTTGATTTTTATCTATTGCATCTTTAATCTCATTTATTGAAATGCTTAAATCATTATTTTTATTTTCTCTTTCATCATAAATTTCAATATTATTTCTACCTTTACTTTTAGCATTGTACAAAGCTAAATCGGCTAGTTTAAAGGCATCTGTAAAATTTCTTGATTTATTTGGTACTAAATTTACTCCAATTGATACAGTTATATTCATAAATTCTTGATTGTTAATTTGGAATTTCTTTTCTTGAATATTTTTAAAAATTCTCTCAATTACATTTAATGCACTTAAATTATCATTTCGATTGATTTTTGCCAAGATTACAAACTCTTCTCCTCCGTATCTAATAACAATATCCTCTTTTAAACGAATGGTTGAAGTTATAGATTGAGCGATTTGAGTTAATATTTTATCTCCTGTATCATGTCCATAAGTATCATTTACTACTTTGAAATAATCAATATCTAAAGTTGCCAAAATATATTCATCTAAATTTATAAAACTTTCTGATTCTTGTAGATAATTTCTATTATAAACTCCCGTTAATTTATCAGTATAAGCTGTTTTTTTAACTGCTGTATATTTAAATGTTTGAACAATTAAAAGAATAAGAAAAATAACTATAATTAAAATAATTATAATAATTGCATATTTCATTAACTTAAGAATTTGATTTATGTCTTCAATTTTTTTAATTGAAAAATCAACAGCTAAAATAAGTTCAACCTTATTGTTTTTTACAATAGGAACTAAATAGGTAATTAATATTTGATGAGAATATCCATGGTCGATTGTAAGAGGTTTTTTTGTTTCAAAAATTTCAAGCCATTTTGGATTATCTATGTCAAACTTTTGATTTAGAAAAGCTTTTTCACTATCTTTTGCTCCATCTGCTAAAAATCTAAATACTCCTCTGTAATCTTTATAAATTAAATAGGCATATTTTATATTTGAAGTTAATAATAGACTTAAATTCTTTTCAATTTGTGCTCGTAAATTTACATTTGTCTCTATCTCTTTTACATAACTGCTAGAAATTGTTTCTAAGGCTTTATCTATAAATAAAGCATTGTTATTTGCTATAGACATAACATCAAAAGTAGATATATCAATCATTTTATGAGTTATGTTTTTTTCTAATTTAATTGTTCCATAAAGTAATAATAAAAAAATACAAGATACAAAAGAAGCCAAAAATATTAAATATATTGGATTTTTGATAAATAAAATTTTCTTCATTAAAAATCCTCCACAAATTTATCATAATCTTTTGATAATTTTATTTTTTCTTTTTCTAATCTAGCTTTTATAAAAGTGATATTAGGTCTACTTTTGTTCCAAAAAAATGCGCCAATATATCTATTATCGTTTAATAATTTTTCATAGTTATTTGTAAAAAATATCTTGTTTTCATAATTTTTACAATAAAAATTTAAATTAACTTCTCTTTTTACAAAAATAAAATTTGCATCAACACAGTTATTTGTTAAAGTAAAATTCTTAGAATATACACCTTTTTCCATATCTGAAATTTCTGGAATAAAAAGTTTAATATCATTTTTGATTGAAGCATTGGCAATATTTAATATGATTTGAGATTCAAGTTCTAGCTCTTTATCATATTTATTAAGTAAAAAAGTGTATTGTTCAGCATTTAAAAATGAAATAAGTGTTATTAAAAATATTATAAATTTCATTAAAACATCCACTTCATTGAAAGTGAAAATACTCTTTCATAATCATCAAGTACAAAATTATTTCCTGAATCTGTAAATATAGATTGTGTTGAACTATCCAAAAGATTCTCACCTTTTAAACTAATTTTTAAATTTTTATTTATATTATATGAAGTTCCCAATGAAATATTATAAGATGCATCCACATTTAAATCTGCATAAGTATAAGCATTTCGATATATTAAAGAAGTGAAATATTCAAATTTATCATACTCTCCCATATACTTAATATTTGCACCCTTATCTGAATTACTTACATTCTCACTTATCTTTGTTGCAAAATAATTTAACGATAATTTGTCAATATCTGAAAGCTGATAGTCATAACTGTAAATAAAACCTTCTGTTTTAATAGTACGGTCACTAATATTCATAAATCCATATTTAGGATGATAATAAAGGAAATCATCTATTTGTACATTATGATGAGTTATTCTAAATTTTTGTTTTTCAGTTGTATAAACGCCCTCAATTGTGAAGTATTTATATTCTTGTACATCTAAATTTCTATTTGTAAAAGCATAATCAATATTATAAAAAGCTGGTGGAAGATAGGTTTTTGTGTAAAAAGTTTTTAAGCCAAAATTTTCATAAGGAGTATAAATAGCACCTACTCGATAAAGAGATTCTGTAATATCATCTAAAAATCCAGTTCTTTTATATTTATCAACTTTTGCATTACCAATTAAAATTAAATTATCAAAAAGTTTGTAATCATCCTCAAGCATGAAAGAAATTATTTGTTCTTCATCAAAATCGGCATATTGATTTAAATTATCCACTTGATTAGAAAATTTGACTATTTTTACATTTTGTTTATCAAATCTTTTCTTTGACGCACTAAGTCCTGTTATAAAATTGTTCTTTCCATATTCATAAGACTTTGTAATATCAGCTTTTAATTTTGTTAATTTTAAATCCGAATCTAGTTCTTTAGAATTACTAAAATATAATAAATCCATTCCTTCTTGATTTACTTCTTCATTTTTCATGTTATTTACATCTAAAGAAAGATTTAATTTGAGCGAATTGTCATTAAGAAAATATTTTCGAACATCTACATAAAAATCTTTTCTGATAATCTCTCCATCATCGGGAACTGAATCATAAGCCAATCCAGTATAATTGTCTTTTGTCAAATCATTATATGCCATATTTATATCTGTTGTTTCATTATTTAAATTTAGAAATAGATATTTTCTTGTTGCGTCATTATTTAATTTATTTTCTTTGTATTTAGTACTTTCATTGTTTTTTTCACTACTAAAAAATACTAAATGTGACCATCCATTTTCATATGCTTTTGAATTTGTTAGACTTTGAGCAGAACTACCTTTTGATGTTCCTTTTAAATTTAGCTCTGTTCCATTTTCTTTCATACCTTTTTTTGTATAAAGTCTTATAAAATAGATTCCGGTCTCAGTTCCATTAGAAAATGAGCTTTCACCATAATATATCTCTATATGATCAATAAAATCTAAAGGCAAATCTCCCCAAGAGGTAGAGGCACTTTGAGTATAAATTGAACTAACTTCATGGTCGTTAATAAAAATTCTTAAAAATCCACTAACTGCTGCTTTTGTAGCAGAAGGAGACACAGTTAAAACTCCAAATCTATTTTTGTTAAAATTTATAAGTGGTAATTCTTTTAAAACATCATTTAACTTATTATATTGCATAAGTTGTATATCTTTTTGAGAATAGATAAAAACATGCCCAAGTTTTTCATCTATTGTTTGTAATGATTTTTCGCTAGTAGTGTTATATTGTTGTAATAAATTATCTATGTCATTAGAAAATAGTAAGCTATGAAATATAAAAAATAATAAAAAATAAATTTTCATAATGCCCTAGTTTTAAGTTTTTTGCGTATTGTAATTAAATTTTGGTTAATTTATAATTACAATAATGATTATCTTAGTCTAAATCAGTTTATATTCAATAGGAATTTGAATCTCTATATTTTTATTTGTTTTTGGGAAGTTTTTTGAAGCTTCTTGAATTGCTTCAATTGTTGCATTCTGTAAGAATTTATGACCTTCAATAATTTCAATACTTTCAACAGTACCATTTTCTAAAATTTTAAACCTAGCAATTACAACACCTTCAATAGAAAGTTTTTTTGCTTTCAAAGGATATTTAACATTTTCATTAATTAGTTTTCTAATAAGAGCTAGATGTTTATCTAAATACTCTTTTTTTTCATCAACAGATTTTGGTAAAATTTCTTTTTCTGTAGAGATAGATTTTTCTACAGTTTTATCTGAAATTTCTTTTTCTAATTTTTCATTAACTTCAATCTTTTTTTCAACAATCTCTTTTTTTATATTTTTTTTCTCAACAACTTTTTTTTCAATCTTTTTTTTGACAATAGGAGTTGGTGTTTCAACAACTTTTTCTACTAATTCTTTTACCACTTCTTTTTGTTCTTTGAGTTCTGGTTCTTCTTTTATTTCTTCTTTTTGTTCACTCTTTATCTCCTGTTTTACTTCTACATGATTTAAAGATATTGTTTTTATTTCATCTACTTTTTCTATGATGATTTTATCGTTTGAAAACGTATAAAAAATTCCTATTGCAAAAAAAACATAAAAACATAAAGCTATAAAAAAAGAGTTAAAATATCTTTTCATTTTTTTGTCACAATTGAGATATTTGAGTATTCGTAGCTTTTTAACATATCTAAGATAGATACAAAAGTCTCAAATTTTGCATTTTTATCACTATTTATATGAATTGGTGTATCTTTTGGGAATTGTAAAATATGTTCTTTTATATTGTCTAAACCCTCTATAAAGTTATTACAATAAAAAGTTCCATCCTCTTTAATTACTATAATTATCTCTTTATCTACTTTTAAATTATTTGCATTTGTTGCAGTTGGCAGGGATATTGGAATTATCCCTTTTGATATAAAAGTTGAAGTCATTAAAACAATAGTTAAAAGTACAAGTAATACGTCAATAAAAGGTATTACATTTATAGAATCATACTTCTTCAGTTTCATATTTACTCTCTAACACTTCTGCATAACGACCTAAAATATTATAAAAAATCTGAGAAGCAATAGCAACCACAAGTCCAGCAGCAGTTGCTTTTAAAGCAAGTGCCAATGAACTCATAATTTTTGCAGCTTCTATATCACCATTTCCCATAGTCATAAAAGTAAGCATAATTGCCAACACAGTTCCAAGCAATCCAATATATGGAGAATTTGAAGCAATTGTTCCAATAATTGTAAGATGTTTTGTCAAAGCAATATCTAGAGCTTTTTTATTTTTATAACTTGATACATCCATGTTTTTATAAAAAATTACCCTTTCAATAAAAAACCAAAAAGAGATAAAACTCATAAATATAAGCAAGGCAATAACACCATAATCAACTAGATTTTTTAAAACTTCTATATTCATTGTAAAATCCTTTTTCTTAAATTACTTCTTAAATACCATCTAACAACACCTGTAATTAAAAGTACAAGTAAAAGTATTGAAGCTATATCATTTATCCAAATCCACCAAGAAGCAAAAAAACTTCCATCATGCAAAGAGTATAAAAGATTATGTAAAGTTACATTGTCAAAAACTGGCAATTTTATATCATGACTATGAGATGAGAAATATTGGATTTTTCCATCTTTAAAAAATATATCTTTGAACATATGTGGAGTATCTTCTAAAACTTTAAAACTGTTATTGTCTAAAACTCTATTTGATGAACCCATTCCACTAACATATAAAACATCGCCTTTTCTAATAAGTTTATAGGCAAACCCTTCTGAAACAAATTCAAAATTAATTAAATCACTACTTTTGAAAATTCCAAATCTATTTCCAATATAAAAATCTTTTCCATCAAAATCCGCTCCAAAAATATCACTTTTTAGAGTTTTATAAACTGGTGGTAAAATCTTGTTTGGAATTGTAATTTCATTCATAAATTTATTTAAATCTTTGCCATGATCAAGAAAAATACCACTTATTACTAAAAGTATTATAGGAATTATTGCAATTATTGAAAAAATGTTTGAATGAAGTTTTACAAAATACTTTATACTATTTTTGTAGGTTTTACTACTTTTTATATTTTTAATAAGCCACCATAAAATAAAACCACTAAAACCCAAAATTATTAAAACAATTGCAGCATAATCATTTATTAATAATGAAATATGCCCATCAAAAAGACCTCTTCCATAGTGTATATCTCGTACTAATCTTGAAAGAGTTATATCATTAGTTAGTAACTTTTCAGGAATTGCAACTTCTTTATCAAATAATATTAGATTAGTATTTAAATCCACAAAAATTACATTTGTTTTATCTTCTACTACTAATAATCTATCTTTGTATATATTTAAAGATTTTATAATCTTTCCATTTAATAGATATTTATTCCAATTTAAACTTTTAAATCCTTTTTTATAAATACCATTTGCTGTTGCTACATATAAAAAATCATCGCTATTTTTTATAGAATAAACAACTTCATCAAGGGTTTGAATAAAATTCTCTCCTGCATCAAAACTCTCATAAATTCCCCTAGCTCCACCTGCAATTATATGTTTTTCATCATTCGGATTTATCAAATAGGCATAAAAACTTCCATTATTTAGTTTATATACACTTGAGGGAACATCTTTTAAAGTAGTAGTATGTAAGAACTTCCAATTATAATGATCTAAAAAAAATCCGGTAATTGAAAGTATTAAAATAACCACTCCAGCTATTAAGCCAGAGATTTTATGTATTTTTCTATTTGTCATGATTTTTACTAAAACTTATAATTTAGACCAGCATAATAAGCTCTTGGATTACCAGGAGTATAACTATCTGACCAACTACTTGATGCACTTGTAGCGTATTTTTTATCTGTAATATTTGTAACTTTTCCAAAAATAGAAAGACTTTTTGAAAGATTATAAGTCCCTTTTACATTTCCAACTTCGTAACCTGAATATTTTTTTGTATTTTCATTATTCATATAATAATCACCAACATATTGGATTTCACCCATTAATGTTAGTTTTTTCATAAAATATGGATTGTAAAATAGTCTAAAATTTCCCGTATGATTTGGGGCTTCAGCCATTTCATTATCTTTATAATTATCATCATCAACAAAGTTATGTTTACTATAACTATATGCAATTTTTGAAGAAATATCTTCTGTTAGATTTGAGAATAAAGTTAATTCCATACCTTTATGTTCTGATTTCCCACCATTTAAATAATAAGTATTTCCATCAGCATCTTTATTTGTTGTAATCGTATCTTCTATATTCATAAAATATAGACTTGATTCAACATAAGCTTTTTCAAACTCTTTTTTAAATCCTACTTCATAAGTATTTGTTGTTTCTGGATCTAATTTTGCTTCTGAATATCCAGCTTTCATAGAATATAATTTTGTTGCAGATGGAATTGTAAAACCATTTGCATATCTTGTATATAAAGTTGTTGTTTCATCTAATTTATAAGTAAATGAAGCTTTTGGACTAAAGTGAGTAAAGCTATCTTCTTTATCATTTGGTCTGTAATAAACTCCAGAAGCATCAGTTCCAGTTGAGAGATTATTTTTATAATCAAATTTATTATAATCAAACCTTGCACCTAAATCAAAATCTAGTTTGTCTGTCATTTCCCATTTATTATTTACATAAGGAGCAATTGCTGTATATGTTACATCATAATCATAAATTGAACCTTTTGGATATGTTTTTCCACTAGCTGTTGTTGCAAAATCTTGATTATAAACTAAAGATGAATCTGTATATTCTGTATCAAAACCAAAAATAACTTCTCCATAATTTGTATCTAAAGTATTTCTTTGAAGTAAACCAAGAGTATATATTTTAGTATCGTTTGATGGAAGATTTTTTTCCCATGTAGCTACATATTTATTTTCATTAAATCTAATATATGGAGTTAAAACTATTTCTAGATTGTCATTAGTATAATTTGCCCAATCAACACTAAGTCTTGCAAAATCGAACTCTCTTCTTATATCTGTATTGTTTAAAGCTGTATAAAAAGAAGCTTTATCACTAGCTTTTTTTGAAGCATCTGTAATATAAGAATAATCACTAAAACTATCGGCTTGTTCGGCATCTGTTTTTGTATAGTTAAATATAGTTTTTAAGATATTTTCATCATTATATTTATAGTCATATCTTAGATTTGCTTCAACTCTATCATAAGAAGTGTGTTCTCTATATCCATCTTCTGTTGAATAACTAACATTTGCTCTATATGCTGATTTTTCATCTATAGTATCACTCATTTCTGCTTTTGCAGAATAAAAACCAAAACTTCCTGCTGTTGTTTTTACTTCTCTCTCAAGCTGTTTAGAAGGCTTTTCCAATGAGTTTACATTAATAGTTGCCGCAACTGCATCAGAACCATATAAGGCACTTCCTGCACCTTTTAAAACTTCAACATTATCTGCATTTTCAAAACTTGTATATGCTAAACCATTGTGATTAAAAAAACCTGAAGATTGAACAGCAATTCCATCTTGCATAAATAAATAATATCCATTTGTACCATTTGGCATACGAATAGCAGTTGTGTGTCCAATTCCTGAACTTGTTTGTTCAATTCGAACACCTGAAAGTGAGTTTAACAACTCTTTTTGAGTAGTAGCTTGGTCTAAATCAATTTCATTCTTATCTTTTTTTGAAATACTATTTGCGATGACAAGATTTTGTTCTTCTTGTTTAGTTTGGGTTACACTTATTTGATTTAATTCTATTATTGAATCATTTGCTAAAAGATAAGTGCAAACACTTAATGATAAGATAAGTTTTTTGCTCATTGTTTTTAATTTCCTAAAATAATTTTTAGAATAGTAAAACAATTGTGTTAATTATCTATTAATTATTTATTTTCCTATCTTTTGATTCATATTAAATCTTGCTATTTTTGCCTTGGATATTTTAAAAGATTTGCATATTTAATATAAAATTATTTTATTTTTAAGATATTTCACATTTTTCTTATTTTAATAAGTCATCATTATAATAATAGTCTAAAAATATTGAAAAATAGGTATATTATAATATTGTATTACTTATTATTAATATTAGCAATACAAATATTTTTTACTATCTTTAAGATTACTAAAGATATTATTCTAGTGAAAAAACATCAGTTCAGGAGAAAAAATGTTCCATAATATGACTATTTCTAAAAAATTATATTCAGGTTTTTTTATCATGATAGCAATAATTATCATTATAACATCAATTGGAATTATGAAAGTAAATTATATAGATACAACTTTACAAGATATTGTAGAAGTTAACTCAGTAAAACAAAGATATGCGATAAATTTCAGAGGAAGTGTTCACGACAGAGCCATAGCAATTAGAGATTTAGTATTATCATCGAATAAAGATGATGATTTATTTAAAAAATCATACGAAAATATAAAAAAATTAGAAGATTATTATGCCAAATCAGCAGAACCTTTAAAAGCAATATTCAAAGAAAGTTTAAATGTAGATGATAAAGAGAAAGAAATTTTAGCAAGAATCAATAACACAGAAGCAAAAACGCTTCCAATGATAACTAAAATCATTGAATTAAAAAGTAATAATCAAGATGAAGAAGCAAAAGATTTATTACTTACACAAGCAAAAGAGAGTCTAAGAACTTGGCTAAATGATATAAATGAATTTATAGATTATGAAGAAAATAAAAATCAAATCGCAACACCAAAAGCCAGAGAAGTTGCAAGTAGTTTTTCATATATTATGATTTCAGTTTTAATTGTATCTTTAATTATTGGAGTTTTAATAGCTTTTTTAATATCAAATCAAATTATATCATCAGTAACAAAAGTTCAAATTGGATTACAAAACTTTTTTGATTTTTTAAATAAAAAAACTAAAAACTCAGCAATGATTGATTTAAATAGTAAAGATGAATTTGGTGATATGGCACAAACAATTAATTCAAATATACACTCTATTGAAATTGGAATAAAACAAGATGAAGAGTTTGTAAATGATATTGCAAGATTTGCAAAGCAGATAGGTTCAGGTAATCTTGTTGCAAAAATAAGTAAAGATACTCAAACAAAATCTTTACTTGAATTAAAAGAGATTTTAACAAATATGCAAAATGAGTTAGAACAATCTATTGCTAAAAATATTCCTACACTTTTAAGTGTTTTAGAGAGTTTCAAAAAACATGATTTTACAGCAAAATTTCCAGATGCACACTCAAAGGTTGCAGTTGCAATAAACCAATTAGGAAATGTAATTTCTACATTATTGAATCAATCATTAAGTGTAGGAAAAACCCTAGAAAGTTCATCTGCATCTTTAATAGAAAATGTAAATGAATTAAATCTTAGTGCAAATGAAGCAGCAGCATCACTAGAAGAAACAGCTGCTGCACTTGAACAAATAACAGGAACAGTAAAAAGTAACTCTAATAATGTAGCTAAAATGTCTGGTTTTGCAAATGAAGTTAATAGTTCTGCAAAAGAAGGTCAAGAATTAGCAAAAAGTACAAGTGCGGCAATGACTGAAATTTCACAACAAGTAAATACAATAAATGACGCCATAAGTATAATTGATCAAATTGCATTCCAAACAAATATTTTAAGTCTAAATGCTGCTGTAGAAGCAGCAACAGCAGGAGAAGCTGGAAAAGGATTTGCTGTAGTTGCAGCAGAAGTAAGAAACTTAGCAAATAGAAGTGCAGAAGCAGCTAGAGAGATAAAAAACATAGTAGAACAGGCAACTTCAAAAGCAACATATGGAAAAACAATAAGTGATAAAATGAGTAAAGGTTATGAAGAGCTAATAATAAATATAGACAAAACAACTGATATTATTCAAGATATTGCAAAAGCTTCAAAAGAGCAAGAAATAGGTATTTATCAAATTAATGATGCAATAAATTTATTGGATAAACAAACGCAAAAAAATGCAAATATAGCATCACAAACAAGAGATATTGCAGTTAAAAATGACTCTATTGCAAAAGAGATGGTTTCTGATTTAAGTAATAAGAAGTTTTAAGAAAGTAGGAGTTAATCCCTACTTCTTGATTTTTAGATAATATCAAATCTTGCTATTTTTTCCTAAAATAAAAAGCATAATTTTTCGCAAAATGAAAAAAAGTTTATAAAGAGAATTTGAAAAAAGATTGTCATAGCGAAAGAAAAAATGAAGTTTTCCCAAAAGAGTAGTTTTATCAACAGCACTATTTAAAAACTCTAAAGCCTTTGCACCTTGAAAACAATCGTTTTTATAAACCACGATAAAACCATCATTTATGTTTAGGTTTCCAGAAATAAGAGATATTTCATCAAGATTTTCCCTTGCGTCTTTTAGAGTTATTTCAAAGTTCTCTTTTAGTTTTAAAAAGTTTGCGTATTTTGAGCAAAATGGACATTGTTTGTCGTAGTAGAGGGTTATATTTTGTTTCAAGTTTTTGATTTCTCTATATTTGCAAGGGCTTCCGATAATTCATCTTTATCGCCATCTTTTAAAACTTGAGCTAAATATTCATCTCTTATTTCTTTATTGTCTAAGTATTCGGAAATATCAAAATTTTTTAACTCATTTATTTTGAATTTTTCATAACCTTTGTCAAAATTTTCTGCAAAATCTTTATTTTGTAATTTTCTTTTTTCTATGTATTTTTGTAAATCATCCATTTTATTTTTCCTTTATAAATTAGCTAATAAGTTCTTTTGCAAACTTATGAATTTCATCATCAAAATATACTAATAAAATAGATATATCATCTTTCATATTAGTATATTCAATTTTATTTATGATTTTTTCATAATGAAAAATCCTATTTCTAAATTTTCTTATTTTATTTAATTCTTTATCCAATATTTGTCTTGTAATAAATTTTTGACTTCTTTTTGGAATATTTGGAAATATATGTTTTATATCTTTTATTCTAATCAAATTTGAATAAGACTTACGAAAAAATGAAGTCCAAAAACCAAAAGATAATTCTGAAATGATTTTGTCATGAGTCAAAATCTCTTTTCTTTGTTCTATTTTATTTTTTGATTCTATAATTCTTTGTTTTGTATCAAAATGTAAAATTTCAGATTCAAGCCAATTTGATGATATTTTTTCTTTAAAATAATTATCAATAGAATTTCTCAAACTTACTTCAAAAATTGATAGTAAAATATAATATTTTTCAGATTGATAAATATTTCGTTTATATTCATCAAAATCTTTAAAATGACTAAGTCGAATATCACTTATAAATTTAGTTTTAACTTCACTTCTCACTTGACTTTCCTAAACTATTTTTATATAATTCTCACATGACACCCAGTAAGCCTTAAACCTTTGAGTTTAAGCTTGGGTTTTTTTATGCCTAATTTTTTATAAATTTACTTTCAATCAAATCGTTTTCCCAATGTCAGCAAAACGATTTATATTTCATATAATAACATTAAAATTTATTTTTATTTAAAAATATGTCAATTTGTAATAATATTTAATCTATTCTATTTAATATAAGTTTTCAATAAATTATTCGTTTGTAACAAACAAATATCATTAGATATAACCTCCATCACTTCATCTAATTTTTCAATAAACCTCTTATCTGTTATAAATAAATACATTGCAACTTCTTTTTTCGCATCATCAAGAATATCAATATTTTTATGTTTTAATATAACATGTAATTCTAAATTATATGTATGATTTAATGAATGAAAAACTGCTTTTAATTCGATTGAAGAATAAAGCATATTTTCTAAATAACAATTTCTTAATCATCTGGAGTATTCATCTGTAAAAATTTATAATCTGTTTCTATAATACTATTTAATTTTAAATATAAATTTTCTAACTGTGCTTTTACTTTTTCTAATTTTTTATTATGGAAATGAATACTAATTGCGACTAAGGATGTAATAGTTATCCCACTAATTTGAATTATTTCTGCTGTCATAAAAGTCCTTATCTAATTATAAACTTTTAACATCATTAAAAAGTTTTTTCAGTTCCGAAATATCCATATCTAAAAGAGGTTCATACATAAATGAATTTATATGAATATTCTCAGGAGTCATAATATTTACACTATCTAAAACTTTTATAACTTCTTTTGTTCCAATTTGACAAAAACCACTAAATAATTCCCTTGTTTGATTACCTTTTGTGCTTATATATTCCAAAAAAAACATTTGATTTCCACTATTATTTTTCCAACAAAAAATATGAGAAGATAACTTAATTTCTTTAATCATAAACTCTTCTGCTTTTAATCTAATCGCTATTGCTAAAATTATTTTATTCTCTAATTTATTATCATCATTTGAAATATGATAATCAGCTATTTCAATAATTAAATCATATACATTATCATTTATAATATTTATTGAGGAATCAAAATTATCTTTACCAATATATTCTTTATATATCATTTTTAATTGCTCAAATTTTATATGTTTTGTATCATTTTTTAAATGTAATAAATGAGTTAATAATAAATAATCTTCATCTATATTTGTAAAAGTATTAACACCTCTGTCAATTCCATATTCGATTAAATTTCTAACAAATGGAATAAGTGCTAATATGTGTTTCTTTACATCAATCGAATTAAAATCAATTTTGTAATGTTTTCCTGCACTCATCACATCTTTCCAAATTTCAAAAGGATTGTTTTGGTAATGTTCTTTTACTATTTTAATTTCATTATTAATTTTTAAAACATGTAGTTTTTTATCCCAACTTATATCCAAACGACTTGAAATACTTCTATAAAAATCAAAATTATGAGATAAAATAATCATATAAAAGTAAGGTTTCCCAAAAATATCTTTCTCTTCTGAAATATCTTTTAAATATTCGATAATCGCATACTTATTTTTGTAATCAAATGAATCAGCAATATCATCAATAATGAATAATGTTTTTTGATTATCTTTTTTTCTTTTTTCAATATCAAAAATAATATTTAATAAATATAAAGCCCTTTTTTCGCCCTGACTTAATGAATCTTTATCCTCTAATTCATTTCTATTTAATTTTATAGTTCTACCATTTTTATCAATAAAAGTAAATATAATTTTAGGAAGAGTTTCACCTATTATTGAACTTGTTAAATTATCTATTTCCATTTTAAATGGTAAAGTAAATCTATTATTAAAAATATCAATAGCCTCTTTCCAAGTTGTATCATCAATGTTCAGTGAACTAATTTGTGTTTTAAGTATCGAATATTTTCCTTTTAAATTTTCAAAATTATCTTCATCTAATTTTAAATATGAAAGCCAAAGTTTTTTTCTAAATTGTTCTAAATTAGATTCTTTTAATTCTTCTAAAATTTCAGGATATGTTTCGATAATATCTTTTAAAGCAATACCTTTTGCATCACTTAATAATTTTTCAATAGCTACAAATTCTTTAGTATCTTTAAGTTTTTTTTCGATTTCTTTAATTTTAGAATTTAATTCTCCAATTGTTGAAATATTCAAATCTCCATTTAACAAGATTTTATTATCTTTAACAAAAAAGTTATTTCCTTTTAGTTCTTTTTCTATGCCTTTTAATTTTGGTAATGTAAAACTACCTTTTTCAAAAAATGCATAATTTTTATATATTTCATCACTTTTTTCTATATATTCTGTTATTTTAGTTTGAAATTCAGTAGATTTAATTTTCTTATTTAATACAGATTCATCAAATATGTCACAATATTTAATGTTTTCAAAATAAGTATTATCTTTTGGCAATATAAATGAATTTAAATTTTGTAAGAAGCTTTTATCAAAAAAGGGAAAATCTTTCATCATCTGAGGTTCTAGTTCAAAAATTATCTTGCCTAAAGATGTTTTTGAAATCTTTAATCCTGATTTTTTTTCTAAATTTTTTAAAATTTCATTTCTTATATTTAAAACTTCTTCTAATTGAATTTTTAAACTATCATTAATTAACAATGAAGAAATACTGCCTGATTCATAAGCTTTTTCAAATGAATTAATTACAAAAATTTCTTCTTTTTGTATATTATTTCCATCAATAAGTATATTTTTTTTAACAGGTGTATTTTTAAAAATCAAATCTCCTATTTTATCCTCTTTTCCTTCTTGAAATTTTTTAAATACTTTTGTAAAAGATGTTTTCATTAATCCATTTTTTGCATAAATTAAATTTACATTATATTCAGGTGTAAAATTAAACTCTTTATCTAATTTTTCTATTCCAAAACAATTTTCGAACTCTATTTTTAATTGATTCATACTCTTTCCCCTTTTTTATAATTTACACTTCCACAACCCGCTCAAACATCTCTTTAATCTCCATTTCATGGCTTATCAGAAATATTTGTCTATACTGTTCTTTGATAGTATGGAAGGCTTCTAAGATTTCCATTCTTCTTGCTTCATCTTGGCTTCCAAACACTTCGTCAAAGGCTAGGAACTCTACACTACTTGCGCCACTTAGTTCGCTGAGTGTTTTTGATATGGCGATTCTTAAAACTAAGTTTGCTAGATCGATTTCACCACCACTGAATCTTTCGATTGGGTATTTTTTGCCTTCATCGTAGATGTAAAAATCAAAGTCGTTCGATACTTCTATGTGTTGGTATTTGCCTTTTGTGATTTGGGCATACATAGTTGAGGCTATGTCTGAAATTCTTGGGGCTACTTTTGAGTTTAGTTTTGTTTTGAACTCGGCTAGGCTTATTTTGATTTTTTCGTAGTCTGTTAAATCATCTTTTTTTGTTTGTACTTTTGATAGCTGTATTTCGTTGTTATTTAGGCTTTCTTGGATTGTTTTGATTTGACCTTGGATTGTGGCTATTTTTACTTTTAGTTCATTTATACCAGCTGTTAGACTATCTTTTTTTGCTTGTACCTCATCGTATTGTTTTATTTTTTCTTGATGTTTTACCTCATCGTAGTTTATGGCTTGGTATTCTAGGTCTTTTTGTAGAAGTTCTAGGTTGTATTTGTCTTGGTTTTGTATTGAAGTTTGTAGTTCTTCTTTTATACTATCTACTCTTTTTAGCATTGTTTCAAGACTTAGTACATATTCGTATTTTGATTTTAGCTCTTTTTGTTTTTCAAGCATTTGTTCGTGTATAGAATTATCGTAAGAGTAGATTTCTAGTTTTGCTAGTTCTGTTTTATTTTTTACACCTTTTTGTGTAACTTTTTCAAAATGCTCTTTTTGGAGTTGTAAGTCTTTGTTTTTACTCTCTATTAGATTTATAGCTTTTGATAGTTCAAAGTGTTCTTTTATATATGCTTTTTGAGACTCTTCTATTTGCTCTTTGTTTTTTTGTATCTCTTCTAGGTTTATAGTGGCTTTATCAATTTTTTCTTTTTGTGTTGTTTTTACTATATGCTCTAATGAGAGTATTACATTATCATATTCATCAAGAAGTGGTCTTGTACAAGTTGGACAGTTTGATTCTCTTCCTAGGTTTGTGATATTTTCTATCTTTTTTGAAATATCAGATATTAGTTTTTGTTCACCTGCTATTTCTTGAAGTAAGGTTTTTTCTTTTGTTTGTATTTGTATAAGGGTTTGTTTTATACTCTCTAGTTTTAGCTCAAGGGCTTTTTCTTTTTCTACTAACTCTTTATGCTCTTTTGTTTCAAACTCTAAAAGGATTATTGTCTCTTTTGCTTTTTTGTACTGATCTCGCAGTTCATTTTGCTCTAGAATTAACCCCTCTTTTCTTATGTGAAACTCTTTTAGTTTCTCTTGTTCTTTTATACTCTCATGTAAGCTTATATACTCTTCTTTAACACTTTGTAATCCTCTAAGTTCAGTTTGTTTACTATTTAGATTATTTAGCTCATGTGAAAGCTTATCTTGATTTACTTGGTGAGATTTAATACTATTTTTTAGAAGTTCACATCTTGCGTGTAGGTTTTGTTTTTGCTCTTTTGTTTTTGTATATAGTTCTAACTCTTGTTTTATAGTTTGTTCTTCTATTTTTGTATTATCTAAAAGTGTTGTTCTTGTGCTTATATCTTTTTGTATCTCTTGGCTTTGTTTTGTATACTCTACTATATACTCTTTTTTAATACCTATATCTTCAGCACTTAATAATACTTCTGCAAATGCCCCTATTTCTCGCTTTAATTCTCGGCTTTTTTCTATTAGCTCTTTTTCTACAAAATCTATCTTTTCAAGACCTAGAAGTTTTCTTATCATCTTCTTTCGCTCTTCTGGTTTACTATTACTTAAACTTGTCAGTTCCTTTTGAGAAGCAAAAAGTGTATGTACAAAAGCATCTTTACTCATCTTTGTTAGATTTATTATGCTTGTAGTTACTTCTTTTGCTCCTGTAGTTATAAGCTCTGCGTTTTTATATAGTTTGGCATTTGCACTTAGTGTTTTTCCTCTAAACTCTCTTATTACTTTATACTCTATAGTGTCAAACTCAAAATCTAGCTCTACTATAACTGCATCTTTAGAAGAGGCATTTGAGTTTCTTACTACTTCTTTATCACCTTTGCTTTTTAGTTCTCCATATAGGGCAAATAATATAGCTTCAAAAATAGTAGATTTTCCAGCGCCATTTTTTCCTATGATTCCTATAAGTCCTGATTCAAAGACTATTTCAAAATGTTTATACTTTTTGAAGTTTTCTAGTTTTAGATTAGTTAGTATCATAACTTAACTCCTCATATTTAGAAAATAGTTCTTGTACCTTTGATTTTAGTCTTTCATACTCTTTGTCTTCACTCTCTTCTTTTATATGCTCTAGGAAATACTCTTCTAGTGATATGGCTTCTAGGTTTTGTATATCTGAGTTTGAATCACTTTTTTTAAACTCTCTTTTTATACTCACACTCATGGCACTTGGAAATATATCTTTGATTTGTTTGTTTTGTATATCTATGGAACTTAGTGGCGTAAGATTTTTTAGTTTTACTTCTACTATAGCATCTAGGCAATCACCAACATCAAGATTTTGTATAGAAGTTTCAAAATCCTCACAATCTATCTCTTTTTGTCTTATAGCTCTTATGTTTATCTCTTTATACTCTATAGTTAAATTCTCTTCTAAAGTTGCGAATATAAAACCCTTTGAGTTTCGTTTATCATTTAGACTTGTTCTCTCACTACTTCCACTATAATACACATTTTCATATTTACCAACAGCGCCAAATCCATGCCAATGCCCAAGTGCTACATAATCCATTTTAGAAAAGATATACTCTTTGTTTGTTGGATATACCCACTCTCCAAACTCTTGCATCAAATACCAAGCACCAACACTACAATGCATCATCATAATATTTTTTTTAGATTCACTTATATTTGCTTCACAAAGTTCTATTTGAGTCAAAGCTTTTGAGTCATCATTTAGATGAGGTAGAGTATGAAAGATTACATCATCAAACTCTATTTTTTTATACTCTTGGTTATATGAAACATAGATATTTTTAAAGTTCTCAAAAATCTTTAGAATTGGTGAGCTGAGGTTAGTTCGAGGAGTTGAGTGATTTCCAGCTATTAAGATAAATGGAATATCCAAAGACTCTATTTCTTTAAACTTTTCAAGGGCAAAGGTAATTGCTCTATTACTTGGACTTGAACGATGAAATAAATCGCCAGTATGGATTATGTAATCTGGTTTGATTGTTTTGATTTGTTCAACAATTTGGGAAAAAGCATCATAAAAATCTGCTTCTCTTTGGTTTATGTTTTCATAGTTTATTATATCTAGGTCATTAAAACCTAGATGTGTATCGCTAAAGTGTAGAATTTTCAAAGTTTAATCTTTTTATTTTATTTTGTTAATAAATATTATAACAGACTAATGACTCACAAATGACTCAATTTTCATCTTTTACTTGTTTTATTGCATATAAAATCTTATAATTCCAACCATGGAAGATTTACTTGAAATCAAATTTTTATCAAGCCTAGAAAATGATGGCTTTGAAATTCTCACTTTAGATAAACTATTAGGAAAATATGATTTAACAAATCACTATATGACTAAACCCCATCGAATCAAGTTTTACAATATTTTATATTTTACAAATGCAGATGATTATCACTATGTTGATTTTAAAGAATATCCAGTAAAAAAAGGCTCGTTGATTTTTTTGAATAAAAATCAAATACATAACTTTAGTAAAACTGCAAATTATCAAGGATATATCATCCTTTTTACTGATAAGTTTTTAAGTAGAAACCTCATAAATATTCAAAAAGTTTTTTATAATATCTTATCAAAACCATATATTTTAGATAATTGTTTTGAAGAGTTTGAAACAATTTTTAAACAACTACTAAGTGAATATGAAGATAAAAACAATCTTTTTAAAGAAAAGATATTTACCCTACTTTTTAATTATCTGATTTTAAAATCTGAAAAACTTTTATCACTCAATTTTGATAATAATCAAAATAAAAAATATCTTACAATATTTGAAGAGTTCACAAAACTGCTACATAAAAACTATCAAATATCGAGAAATGTAAACTTTTATGCACAAAAATTAAATATCTCACCAAAACATTTAAACACTTTATGTAAAAAGTTTTTAAATCTAAGTGCCAAAAATACCATTGATAATTACATCATTTTAGAAGCAAAAAGAGAACTAATCTCTAACTTACCTATCAAAGAGATAGCCTATAAATTAGGTTTTATTGAAACAACAAACTTTGTTAAGTATTTCAAAAAACAGACAAATATCTCACCCTCAAAATTTAAAGAGCAATTAGGCTTTTAGTTTCATATTTACCATTTTTAATACTATTTTAACCTTTAAAAGATTTTTTCTAAAGTGTAAACTTCTTCATATACATTAAAGGATAAAAAATGAAAAAAAGAAATATTTTATTAACAACAATTACTCTAATCTCTCTAGCATACTCATCATTAAATGCTCAAGAGTTAAGTCAAAAAGAGAAAAGCATCTCACTTTTAGAGAAAGCATTTTCAACAAATCAAGATAGAAGTGGTTTAGCTTATATAAATGAGAAAAAATATATTCAGCATAATCTTTATGCCCAAGATGGAATTGCTGGATTAAAAGGATATTTAGATTATTTAAATGGAAAAGAACTTGAAAATAAAGTTTTAATTGCATTTGAAGATAATAACTATGTTGTAACTTTTTCTTTTGCTAAACAAGGAAATGAAATAAATAAAGTTATTGATATTTTCAGATTTGAAAAAGGATTAATAGTTGAGCATTGGGACAATGCTGAACCTCTAAAAAAAGATGAAAACCTAAATGTTGTAAAAACTGTGGATTTAGATAAAACCCAAGCAAATAAAAACTTGGTTAAAGAACTAATAAATAAAAAAGTATTAGATGGAACTTATTTAAAAAATCATTTGATTTTAGCTCAAGGTAATTTTGTTTTAGCACTAAATGAAATAGAAAAAGATAATCAAAAGATTTCATTATATGAACTTTTTGATGTAAAAGATTCAAAAATAGTTAAAAAATGGGATATAGAAGAGAAAATTCCACCTCTTTCTCAATGGCAAAACTCAAATGGGAAATTTTAAAGATGGCTTTTGCCATCTTTATTTGATATTGTAGATCTATTAAATCAACTTATACTGCAATTATTTATAAAATTCATAGTAAAAACCCTTTTAAAAGCTTGAATTATAGAAGTAAATAATGCTACAATTTTATTACGAGAGTATAACTATCTTCAAATTTTTATCGTTTTTATCGTAATGTCAATTTTTTTATATTGAATTCAATAACAACTCTTCTTATTACTTGAAAAAGTAGTTTGACCATTATAATATTTCTGGAAGTCATTGTGCTCTTAAACCATGAAGTTATCACTAATTGGTTCATATTGTAATTACCTATACATAAGTTGTATAGATAAAATAAAATTACAAAAAGAGATTGAATTTTCTGATTATTTTAATTATTAGACAAGGAAGTTTTATGGAATATGTTAGTGAATTAATATGGTTAAGTCTTTAGCCCATTGTTATATCAATAGATATAAACTTTATACAAAAAATGCAACAAAAGGAATAAAATGATTGCAATACCAATAAAAATAAAAAAAGAAACTTGTTCTGTATCCACACTATTTGGAAAAGCTAAATATTTTGCGTTAATAAACAACAACATCATTGAAATTGTTAAAAATGAACAAACAAGTGGAAAAGCTGTAGCTGCTTGGTTAAAAAGCAAAAATGTAAATATACTTATCACTTCTCACATGAGAGAAAAACCTTTTTCAAGCCTTTTAAATGACAATATTCAAGTATATTTAGCAAAAGACAAAGAAGTAGAAATCAATAAAATTTTATTACAATATGCAGATGGTGAATTACCTATTTTAGATAAAGAAAGTTTCAATTTATATTTTAAAAAGTATTCTTTCAAAAGAAACTCAAATTCTAAAATCGCTCATAAAGCCCACTACTAAAAAATTGAAGAATAGAAATTCTAAAATTTCTATTCTTATAAATATTAAGACATAATCTCTTCAATAGTAATATAATCTCCAACTCTTCCTGTCATTTGTTCAACATCAGTATTAACTGGAAGTGTTTTTTTACCAGGAACCCAACCAGCTGGGCAAACTTCACCAGTTTTACTTGCATGTTGCCAAGCTCTTACTTGTCTTAAAAACTCATGTACATTTCTTCCAACCATTGGTGCTTGAACTTCTTGAGCTACAACAGTTCCTTCTGGATTGATTAAAAATCTTCCTCTAAGTGCTAATCCTTCTTCTTCAATCATAACACCAAATGCTCTACTTACAGCACCTGTTGTATCTGCACCAATAGTTAATTTTAATCCTTTTAATAAAGGTTCAGTTTCAACAAATCTTTTATGAGAAAATTTAGTATCTGTTGATACAGCTAAAATCTCAACACCAAGTTCTTGGAACTCATCATATTTTGCATTCATAGCTGCGATTTCTGTTGGACAAACAAATGTAAAATCTGCTGGATAGAAACAAACTACATGCCATTTACCTTTATAATCTTCACTACTTACAGTTACATAATGACCTGTTTTTGAATCATACGCATCCATTTTGAACTCTGGAACTTTTCTTAAAACTAAACTTGAACTCATATTTTTTTCCTTTTTTATTTCATTATTATTTTCATTATCTAAAACTATTTCTTTTTCTTCAATTGGTTTTGCACCTGTATCACAAGCCATAAAAACTCCTTTATTTTACAAAGGATAATATTTTTCCTTTGATAAAAGAATTCTACAAAAACAAAACTAAAATTAAACTTAATTATAAAATATATTTATGATTTTATTATAATAATATATTATAATAGTGTCTAGAAGATTACATAATTAGAAGAGATAAGATAAAAATTTTTTAATTTATTATCTTTAATTTTTTTATAAAACACACTTATTTACAATTTGTTTATATTATAATAAAACTTTATAATACTTTCATAAGTATTTAATATAATATTTACTAATATCATAAAAAATTATTACTAAGGATTTATATATGAATTTAAAAGAAAATTTTTCTCCAATGTGTTTTTTAGCCTCATTAGGAGCAGGAGGTTTAAGTGTTTCATTTTTTATGTATCTAATGTTTTTAGTTCCACATCCAAATACACCAATGGCAACTTATGATTTTATTATGCCAGCTTTATTAAAAGGAGATTGGCTATCATTTATTGTTTCTTTTTCTTTAGTTTTTATTATTGCTTTTGCATTTTTACACTTTAAACTATTAATTTGGAATACTAAACAATTTAATTTATATGAAAAAACTGCTGCTTATAAAGAGTTAATAAATTCAAACTCTCAAATTACACTAATGACTATTCCATTAACTTATGCTATGACTATAAATGTATGTTTTGTTTTAGGTGCTGTATTTATTCCTGGCCTTTGGGGAATTGTTGAATATTTATTTCCATTCGCTTTATTTGGTTTTGTGATTGTTGGTTTTTTTGCATTAAAAATATTCTTTGAATATTTTTCTAGACTTTTAATAAAAGGTGATTTTGATTTTTCAAAAAACAATAATCTATCTCAAATGATTTCTATTTTTGCACTTTCTATGATAGCTGTTGGATTTGCAGCACCAGGAGCGATGAGTCATAATTTAATTATAAACTCTATTGGAATTTTCGCAGCTTTATTTTTTGCATCACTTGCAATATTTTTAATATTCATAAAACTTACAATGGGTTTTAAAAACATGTTTGAAAAAGGTTTAGGATTGGAAGCAGCTCCTTCTATTTGGATTGTTATTCCAATATTAACACTGCTTGGAATTACATTTATTAGAGTATCTTTTGGCCTAGAACACAATTATGCAACGCCTTTAAATAAATCTTCACTTTTTGTATTTACATCAACTATTTTATCATTACAAATTATATTTGGAATTTTAGGATATATGGTTATGAAAAGGATGGGTTATTTTGAAAAATATATTCACTCAAATGATAAATCATCAGTTTCATTTGCTCTTATTTGTCCAGGTGTTGCATTTTTCGTTTTTGGTATGTTTTTTATAAATTTTGGATTAGTACATAATGAAATTATTACAAAATATTCTATTGCATATTTTATTATTATGATTCCATTTATCTATGTTCAAATAAAAACAATAATCTATTTCTTTAAACTTTATAAAAAGTTTTCTTTCTAAAAAAGTAGAAGTTAATACTTCTGCTTTTTATTATTATATAAGTTTATTTTATCTATACTTCATAAGTTTTATTTATAATATTAAAACAATTAAATATAAGGAAATATAATATGAAAAAAGGTTTATTAGTTTTATTATCATCACTATTGTTAACAACAGCATCAATTGCAAATGAAAATTCTGCAAAAGGATTAAATGTGATTATTACATCAGAAGATGCACAAACTCAAATGATGGGAATGGTATTATCAATGATGACATTAAAACAAAACAAAGAAGTAAATATGACTCTTTGTTCAAAAGCAGGTGATTTAGCAGTAAAAGGAATTGAAAGTCCTATTTTAAAACCACAAGACAAATCTCCAAAAATGATGCTTCAAGCTCTGATGAAACAAGGTGCAAAAGTTAAGGTTTGTCCTTTATATTTACCAAATGTTTCAAAAGATGAATCAGTATTACTAGAAGGTATCACTGTTGCAAAACCTGATGAAGTTGCAAGTAGTTTATTAAACAAAGATTATCAAAATCTAAGTTACTAAAAAAAGTAAGAGTTATCTCTTACTTTTTTAATTTATGAATCCAATAAATTTGTCAAATCCTCTTTTTTACTTATTTGTTTTTCAATAGCTTGTATACCTTTTGCAAAAAGCGAATTTTTCAAACCTTCCCCTACTCTTGTAGATAAAAAAATATTAACTTTATGTTGCATCAATATTTGAGGTAAAACAATAGCTGGTTTTAAATTTTTTGAAGCAACTTGATTTTCAAAACTATGTAATAATGTAAGTTCATTATTTTGAACTTTATAAATCAATAAATATTTATCAGTTGCTAAAATCGATTCAAAATTATCTAAGGACGCACTACAAATAGCCACTATATAACCAGAATTATCATCTTGAATTGTAATTTTATTTCCATAAACCAATGCTCTTGTTAATTTTTGTCTTGCATTTTTTAGAATTCTTGTAAAAGTTGGTCTTGAAACTTCCATACTAATAGCTGCTTCTTCTTGATATAAATTTAAAATATCCATCAAATAAATAGCTTCCATCTCTTCATCTAACAACACAGTAACACCAGCAAATGGTTTATTTTCTGGTATAAAATCTTTAAATGCTGGTTTATATATTAAGTTTCTTTTATTTTTATCTCTACCCATTTTTATCCTTGTTTGAAATAATATCAAAATTTTCTTGATTTTTTATTGACATATGTTCATTAAAGTGTTATTATTTTGAACATATGTCAACAAAAGGAGATTTTATGTTGAATATTAAAAATATTTACTCTTTTTATTTAAATGGTTTTAAAAATATGACAATTGGAAAAACATTATGGAAAATCATATTAATAAAATTATTAGTTATATTAGTTTTTCTTAACTATTTTATCCATGATAAATCTATCAAATCTGAATATAAGACATATGAAGAGAAAGTTGATTTTGTATATAAAAATCTAACAAAAGAAAATTAAAAGAAAATTAAAAGGAATTTAAAATGGAAGAGCATTTAGTAGATTGGTCCCGTGCCCAATTTGCACTAACAGCCATGTATCATTGGATTTTTGTTCCATTAACACTTGGGCTTGGGTTTATTGTTGCTATTATGGAAACTATTTATGTAAAAACAAATGATGAATTTTGGAAAAAAACTACAAAATTTTGGATGGGCTTATTTGCTATAAATTTTGCCATTGGAGTAGCAACTGGTCTTATTATGGAGTTTGAATTTGGTACAAACTGGGCAAATTATTCTTGGTTTGTTGGGGATATTTTTGGAGCTCCACTTGCAATTGAGGGTATTTTTGCATTCTTTTTAGAAAGTACTTTTTTTGCTGTTATGTTTTTTGGCTGGAATAAAGTAAGTAAAGGTTTTCATTTATTATCAACTTGGTTGGTTGCAGTTGGTTCAAATCTATCAGCTTTATGGATACTTGTGGCAAATGGTTGGATGCAATACCCAACAGGAATGACTTTTAATCCAAATACTGTAAGAAATGAGATGAATAATTTTTGGGATGTTTTATTCTCACCAGTTGCTATTAGTAAGTTTTTACATACTATTGGAAGTGGTTATGTTTTAGCTTCATTATTTGTAATTGGTATTAGTGCTTGGTATTTATTGAAAGACAGAGATATACTATTTGCCAAAAAATCAATGATTATTGGAGCTAGTTTTGGACTTGTAACTTCATTTTTTCTAATCCTAAGTGGAGATGAATCAGCACATCAAGTTGCACTTAAACAACCTATGAAACTAGCTGCGATTGAGGGTTTATATGAGGGAAAAGAAGATGCAGGAATTGTTGCCTTTGGAATATTAAATCCTAAAAAAACAATTTCAAATAATGAAGAAGCTTTTCTTTTTGAGTTCACAATCCCTTATGCTTTATCTTTATTAAGTTATCACAATATTAATGCTTATGTGCCGGGAATAAAAGATTTAGTTTATGGGAATGAAGAACAAGGAATAATTAGTACAGAAGAAAAAATGCAAAAAGGAAAAATTGCTATAAATTCTTTAGAAAATTACAAAGAAGCAAAAGATTCCAATAATCAACTATTACAAAATGAATCAAAGGTATTACTTGAAGAAAATATGAAATATTTTGGTTACGGACACATTAAAAACAAAGAAGATGTAATTCCACCAATTGCAATTAGTTTTTATTCATTTCATATTATGGTTGCTCTTGGAATGTGGTTTACTTTACTTTTTATAATTGTCTTATTCTTTTTAACAAAAAGAGATATTATGAAATATCCAATTATTCTAAAATCTGCCTTATGGAGTATTCCTCTTGGATATATTGCAAGTGAAGCTGGTTGGATTGTAGCAGAAGTTGGAAGACAGCCTTGGGCTATTCAAGATTTAATGCCAGTAGGCATTGCAGCAACAAAAATAGCTTCTACCAATGTAATGATTAGCTTTTTTGTATTTGCAATACTTTTTACCGTATTACTAATTGCTGAAATAAAAATTATGACAAAACAAATAGGTCTTGGGCCTGAAAGTAAGGAGCACTAAATGGGATTTGGATCACTTGAACTTTTAAGCCTTCAACAATATTGGTGGATTATAATATCTTTACTTGGTGGTCTTTTTGTATTTATTATGTTTGTTCAAGGTGGACAAACTTTAATAGATAAATTAAGTGAAAATGAAACAGAAAAAACAATGTTAATAAATAGTATTGGAAGAAAATGGGAACTTGGGTTTACAACTTTAGTTCTATTTGGTGGTGGATTATTTGCTGCTTTTCCTTTATTCTATGCAACAAGTTTTGGGGGAGCTTATTGGGTTTGGTTAGCAATTCTTTTTTGTTTTATTATCCAAGCTGTAAGTTATGAATTTAGAACAAAACCAAATAATTTTTTAGGTCAAAAAACATTTGAAATGTTTTTAAAAATAAATGGAAATATTGGAACATTTTTATTAGGAGTTGCTATTAGTACCTTTTTTAGTGGAAGTGAATTTATAGTTGATTCTAACAACTTTGTAGATTGGCAAAATCCTCTGAGAGGATTAGAAGCACTTCTTAATCCATATAATTATCTTTTAGGTTTTGCTCTTGTATTTTTGGCAAAAATTAGTGGTGCTTTATATTTTATAAATAATATTGATTATGAAAAAATAAGAATTAAAGCAGTTAATTCAATCAAAATAAATATGATTTTCTTTTTAATATTTTTCTTAGGATTTATGGGCTGGATTCTTATTAAAGATGGATATGCTGTTGAAAAAAGTGGTTTAATCATTATTGAAAGATTTAAATATCTTCAAAATTTTATTGATATGCCTATTGTTTTAGGAATGTTTTTAATTGGAGTTTTAATGGTTATAGTTGCTGTATTTGTAACTATTACATTTAAAAAAACTTGTTGTATAAAAACAGGAGGAGTTGGAATTGTACTTACTGTAATGGCTGTTTTATTAAATGTGGGATTAAATAATACCTCTTATTATCCATCAACAAGTGATTTACAAAGTAGCTTAACTATTATGAATAGTTCAGGAAGCCTCTATACGTTAATGACAATGAGTTATGTTTCACTTATGGTTCCATTTGTATTAGCTTATATAAGTTATGCTTGGTATAGCATGGATAAAGTAAAAATTACAAAAGAAGAGATTGAATCAAAAGATTCTCACAATTATTAAAAGTAGGTATAAATTATGGAATATATTAATGAATTATTATGGTTAAGTCTTTGGCCTGTGGTTATATATATCTTGGATATAAAATCTCAATATTAAATGCAACAAAGGAGATAAAATGATTGCAATACCCGTAAAAACAAATAAATTAAATAGTGCTATTTCTACACTTTTTGGAAAAGCTAAATATTTTGCTTTAATAGAAAATAATTCAATAGAAATATTAAAAAATGAACAAATAGGTGGACGTGCAGTTGCAAATTGGCTAAAAAGTAAAAATGTAGATACACTTATTACTTCACATATGGGAGAAAAACCTTTTTCATCTTTAATAAAAAGTAATATCAAAGTATATTTTGCAGGTAACGAAAGAATAGAAACAAAAGAGGTATTACTAAAATACGCAGATGGAGAATTACCTATTTTAGATAATGAAAATTTTCATACCTTTCTAAAAGAAGATGAACACCATTCAAAAAGCTGTTCAAAAGGAAATAGAAAAATACATAAAATGGAAAATAAACTTCAAAAACCTATGAATAAAAATGTTATAAAAAATATTCATATCTAGAAGTTTAATTCAAAAATAGAAACTTAGAAAAGTTTCTATTTTTTTTCTATTGTGGCATGATTTTTATGTGTTTTTAAAACTATCACTTTTTCACCCTCAACAAACTCTTTTTCATCAATAGTTGAGTCAATATCCCAATAAGTAGCTTTATAAAAAACTTTTGAATTTTTAATTTCCCCTATTCCCTTTTCATCTAAAAAATTATCTGAAATATCTCTTTTTGATTTCAAAAAAGATTCCAACGCTTTTTTTCTGAAAAGTAATAATAAAATCAATGAAAAAATAGATGCCACTGCAATTTGCCAAATACCATCTGAAAAAATATACATATAACTAATCAAAGCAATTAAAACAAACCCTAATCCAAACCAAATAAGAACAAAAGATGCAATAACAGCTTCAAAAGCTATTAATGCAACTCCAATTGCTAAAAGGATATAAGGGTCAATTACACTAAGAATTATTTGAGTTGGCATTGCTTACACCTTTAAAAAATGCATCACCTAAAACAGAAGTTGCTCCAACCATTTGAGCTACATCATAAGGTAAAATCATCTTATCTGTTGAACCACTTTCAGCTAAAGCTCTAAATGCAGCAATTCTATCTTTTGCAAGTAAGAATTCTGCTGCTTTTTCGTTTTCCATCATTGAAATATTTATAAGTCTCATAGCTTCTTGTTGACCAGCTGCCATTTGTTCTTGTTCATATCTTTTTGCATCTGCCATTCTTTCGATTGCTTCTGCTTTTAAAATCTCTTCTTGTTTAAACCCTTCAGCTTTTCTAATAACTGCTTCTTTATCAGCTCGTGCTTTTGTTTCAATTGCTCTTTTTTCTCTTTCTGCTTCCATTTGCATATTCATAGCTCTCTCAATTTCAGCAGGAACTGAGATATCAGAGATTTCAACTCTTGTTACTTTGATTCCCCAGTTAGCAGCTGCACTTCCTAACTCATTTTGAAGTTTTGCATTTAAAGTCTCTCTATTTGATAAAGTATCATCTAAATCCATACCACCAATTTCAGCTCTTAAAGTTGTCATTGCAAGATTTGCAATTGCATTTTTAAAATCAACCACATTATAAGTAGCTTCCATAGCATCATCAACTTTACAAAAAACGATTCCATCAATAGAAATATTTACATTATCTCTAGTAATTACAGATTGTTTTGTAATATCAACCAACTGCTCTCTTGAAGTTAAAATTGCTCGAACCACATCAATAATAGGAATAATAAGGTGAAAACCACCATGAAGTTCTTTATTAAACTTTCCTAATCGCTCAATAACATACACATCAGATTGAGGAACAATCTTTACACCTTTTACAATAATTACTAAAACAAAAAATATTATTGCGACAGCAAATATAATACTTGTTTCCATGGAATTCCTTTTTATTGAATTAAAATTATCTTATTCTATCAAAAACATGTCACAAATTATGTCACAATTCTTATACTTAAAAGATATTAGTTTTTAAACCAACTATTTTGTTCTTGTTTATTAAAAAAAGTCCAAGCCACAATTCTTGTGATTTTTTGTCCTTGTGACATATCTATTGTTTTTATTTCAACTGCTTTTATATCTTCTAAGGTTTTATAAATAAAAGGTAAATTCTCTTTTTTTGAAACTAAAGTTGTAAACCAAAGAGAATTATTTTTGAACTCTAAACTCTCTTTTATCATGTTTTTTATGAAAGTTACTTCTCCACCTTTACACCAAAGTTCATTGTTTTTTCCACCAAAATTTAGAGCACTTTTTGCAGTTTTTTGTTTTGTTAGATTTTGAACTTTTCTTTTATTTCCTTCTGTTGCATCTTTTAAAGATTTATGAAAAGGTGGATTGCATAAGGTAAAATCGTAAATATCTTCTTTGTTTATGATATTAGCAAAAATATTTTCAGGTTTTGATTGTAGTTTACACTCTATTTTTTCTTTTAAAAAGTCATTTGAATTTACGATATTTTCTACAGATTTTATAGCCTCGACTTCAATATCACTTCCCACAAAATACCAATCATAAACACTAGCGCCAATAATTGCATAAATACCATTTGCTCCAATTCCAACATCCAAACCTTTTATGGCTTTTCCTTTTGGAATAATTCCATTATTACAACTTGCAAGTAAATCAGCTATATGATGAATATAATCAGCACGGCCTGGAATTGGTGGACATAAATATCCATTTGGAATAGTGTAATTTTCTATTGCATAAAAGTGAGCTAATAAAGCCTGATTTAAAGCAATAACAGCTTGAGGATTTGCAAAATCTATTGATAAATCCCCATATTTATTTGCTTTTACAAACTCTTGTAATTGCGGTTTTGTTTTTATAAGAGTTGGAAAGTCATATCTATTATTGTGAAGATTTCGTGGATGTAATGTTTTTGTATCATTTATCATTTAATTATATTCTTTAGATTTAAGTTAAATTGATTTCCAGTTTCTGTGGTATCAATATTTATTGCTATTTTGTTTTTATCACAAAACTCTTTTACCATGGCTAGACCTAAACCAAAGCCATCTTTTTTTGAGTCTTCTTGAAAATATTTGTCAAAAACTATAAAAAGATTTTTTGTATCTATTTGCTCACCACTATTATAAATAGAAAAAACATTTTCTTTAAAAGATATTTCTACTATTGGATTTTCTTTTATATTGTATTTTATTGCATTTGAAATTAGGTTATCAATAGTTTTTTCAAAACCATTTAAATCTGTAAAAAGCCTAATATTTGGGATATTTACTAAAATTTTTACATCTTTTTTTATATCATCAAATTTTTCAACACAATTTTTTACTAACTCATCTAGATAAACCTCTTGTTTTTCTATTTTGTCTATCTCTTTTTTGATGTTGTATTCCATGTTTTCATATAGTTTTAAAAGATTATTAGAAGCTTGTTTGATTCTATCTAATCTTTTTAAACTCTTTTCATCGGTGATTGTTTTTTCCAAAAGTTGAGTATTCATTTTAATCGTAGAAACTGGAATATTAAGCTCGTGGATTGTCTCTTTAATACTAAGTTCTAACTTCTCATCACTTTTAAACAAAGGTTTTAAAATAGAGATTGAAAAACTCAAAAATATTCCTAAACCTAAAATTATCAAAGGAATAATAATAAATACAAAATTGTCAGGATTCAATCCAAATCTTGAAATAAAAAAATAGTTTAAATATAAAATAATTATCAATGAAAATACAAAAACTATTGAGATTGAGATTAAAAAATCTCTTTTTTTAGAATTCAATTTTATATCCTACACCTTTAATATTTAAAATAGTATCTTTATCAAAAAGTTTTTTTATTTGATTTATATAAACTCTAATCGAGCCTTCACTATACTCTTGGCTTGTTGCCCAAAGTTTCGCAATAATCATCTCTTTTGTTACAATTTCACCTCTATTTTCAATAAAAAGTTCAAGTAATTCAAGAACTTTTACGGGAAGATTCAAATCAACCTCATTTTCATAAACCCTTTTACTTGTTGGATTAAAAATAAGAGAATCAGAAAGTCTTATTACATCAAATTGTTTTTTATTTCTTTTAAGAAGTGCCTTAATTCGTAAAAGTAACTCATCTAAATCAGCTGGTTTTTTCAAATAATCATCACAACCATTTAAAAAAGCTTGCTGTAAAGTATCTTTATCTTTATAAGAAGTTAAAAAAATAGAAGGAGTATTATCTCCTGAATTTCGCAACTGAACGAGTAAATCCAAACCATTTATTTTTGGCACATTAATATCTAAAAGATACAAGTCATAATTTTTTTTAAAATTTAATTCTAAACACTCTTCACCATCACTTGCAATATCAACTTCAAAACCCTCATCACTCAAAAAATCCTCAACAGTAGAGGCAAAAAGTTCATCATCTTCTAAAACTAAAATTTTGTACAAAACTAATCCTTACACAACAACTATATTCATTATATTTACTTTTTGTTAAATAATTGGTAATTTGGAGCAAATTACCTACCAAAGATATTTCTATTACGATAAAATAACTTAAGAATTTATAAGAAAGAGTTACTATGCTAAATAATATTTCAATAAAAATAAAATTAATCGGTTTATCTGTAATTGTCTCATTATCATTTTTATTAATTTTAATAATTGAACTTGTCTCTATAAATAAGATAGATAATATTTCAATAATAAGTAATAATATTAAAAATATGGAAATACAACTATTAGAATTGAGAAAAAACGAAAAAGATTTTCTTGCAAGAAAAGATTTAAAATACTTAGATAATTTCAAAAAAAATGTACAAAATATTGAAAAAATGAAAAATACATTAGACAATGAATTTATTAAATCAGAAATTGATCAAACAGAGTTAAATAATTATAAAAAAGTTATTGATGAATACTCAAATATTTTTTCAGAAGTTGTAAAACTTCAAGAAAAAATTGGTTTAAATCCAGAAAATGGTTTATATGGTGCATTAAGAGATAGTGTTCATTTAGTTCAGGAATTTGCAAAAAAATCAAATGATAACTATTTACTTGCTACCGTTTATGATTTGAGAAAACAAGAAAAAGATTTTATGTTAAGGTTTGATGAACAATATGTTGAAAAGTTTAATAAAATTGTTACAAAACTAGAAAATGATGAAAAATATAAAGATTTAAATAAAATAATTGTTGACTATAGAACAAATTTTTTAAATCTTGTTTTAGCTGAAAAAGAAAAAGGATTAAATGAAGATTCTGGATTAATGAAAAGTATGAGAGACGTAGTTCATAAATCAAATAAATCTTTAGAAAATTTAACAACTGTAATAAATGATAAAACTGAAAAATTACACCAAAAAATCGAGATTTTTTCGTATATTCTCATTATTACAATTGGTATTTTTATAATCATTGCTCTTTTATATATAAGTAGAATAATAAATAAATCTTTATATTCTTTTCAAAAAGAATTAAGTCAATTTTTTGCCTTTTTAAACAATGAAACGACAAATATAACTCTTTTAGATGATAAAAATAATGATGAGTTTGGAAATATGTCTAAAATCATAAATGCAAATATTATCAAAACTCAAGAAAACATCAAAAAAGATAAAGCCTTAATTGATGATGCTACAAAAGTGGCAAATGATATAAAAGATGGTCATTTAAGTAGTAGAATAAACAAAGATTCTAACTCAAATGAACTAAATGAATTAAAAAATGTAATTAATCAAATGTTAGAAAATTTAAATGTTAATATCAGTAATATTTTAAATGTTCTTAAAAATTTTGCATTACATGACTATACAAAAAGAGTTAATACAAAATCAGTTCAAGGAGATATACTTTCTCTTTGTGAAAATATAAATATTGTTGGTAATACTATTACTAAAATGTTAATTGATAGTAAAGGTATTGGTTTACATTTACAAGACAATGCCCTTATTTTAGTTGATAATGTAAAGAATTTAACACAAAATGCAAATACTACAGCTGCCTCACTTGAAGAAACAGCAGCAGCTGTTGAAGAAATAACAGCAACTATTACAAAAAATAGTCAAAATATTAATGAAATGACTCAGTATGCTCAAAATGTAATAGTTGCTGCAAAAACTGGTGAAGATTTAGCAACTAAAACTACAATAGCAATGGATGAAATAAATGCGCAGGTTATTTCAATAAATGAATCAATTACCTTAATTGACCAAATTGCATTCCAAACAAATATTCTTTCATTAAATGCAGCTGTTGAAGCAGCAACGGCTGGAGAAGTAGGTAAAGGATTTGCAGTAGTTGCAGCAGAAGTGAGAAATCTAGCTTCAAGAAGTGCTGAAGTTGCAAGAGAGATTAAAACTCTTGTTGGAAATGCCACAAGTAAAGCAAATGATGGTAAAGAAATTGCTACAAATATGATAAATGGTTATACATCTTTAAATAAAAATATTCAAAGTACAGTTACTTTAATAAATAGCGTTTCAAGTGCTTCAAAAGAGCAACGAATTGGTATTGAACAAATAAATGATTCAATAACTCAACTGGATCAACAAACTCAACAAATCGCCATGATTTCAGCTACTACACAAGAAATTGCAGAACAAACAAATAATATTGCAATACAAATTGTAGAAAATAGTGATGAAAAAGAGTTTGAAGGTAAACATAGTATTAAAGCTATTCATTCATAAGATAGGAAAGTTAAATAAATAATATCTATAAAGTATAGTTAAACTATGCATATTAATATTAATTTGCTACAATAAAAAATTATAAAATGATTTTTAGGACGTGTTGTGGCAAAAAAAATACTTTTACCTTTTGGCTTTCTTATTCTCGCATATTTTGTAATTTCACAAGAGAACTTCACGGTAATCTTAAGTGGAATTGCAATTTTCTTAATCGGTATGTTTTTTATGCAAGATGGTTTCAAACTACTATCTGGTGGGATTTTAGAAAAACTACTTCAAAAATTTACAAGTAATACTTTCTATGCAATTTTAACTGGATTTTTTTCAACTTCGATTGTTCAAAGTTCATCAATTATCTCCTTAGTTGTTATCTCTTTTTTATCTGTTGAATTATTAACTTTAGTTCAAGGAATTGGAATAATATTTGGTTCAAACCTTGGAAGTACAACAACAGCTTGGATTGTTTCAAGTTTAGGAGTGGATGTAAAAATCTCTATTTATGCGATGCCAATGATTCTTTTTGGTGTACTTTTTAGATTTTTCAAAAGTAATAGTTACAAAGGTGTGGGAAATGTACTTTTAGGATTAGGATTTATTTTCCTTGGTATTTCTTATATGAAAGATGGTTTTGATACTTTAAAAGATTCTATAGATTTAGCTTCATATTCAATGGAAGGTGTTTTAGGAATCATAATTTACATCTTAATTGGAGCAATAGCAACGGTTGTTATTCAATCAAGTGCAGCAACTTTAGCTATTATAATTACAGCTTTAAGTGCTGGAAGTATTATATATATAAATGCAATTGCTCTTGCAATTGGTGCAAATATAGGAACAACATTTACAGCAATCATCGCTTCACTAGCTTCAAATGAAAATGGGAAAAGAGTAGCATTTGCACATTTTACTTTTAATATAATAACTGCAACTATAATAACTATATTTATCTATTCATTTAAAGATTTAGTTGATTTTCTAGCTCCTTATTTAGGAATTAGTGAAGATAATTATGGAATGAAATTGTCGTTATTTCATACAATATTTAGTTTACTTGGTATTCTTTTACTTTCACCATTTATAAATCAAATAGTAAAACTTTCAGAAAAACTAATCAAGAAAAAAGTATCAGCTTTATCAAAACCAAAATATCTTTTGGATTCAAATTTAAGTCTTCCAGATACGGCTATTGTATCAATTAGAAAAGAGACAATTAATCTTTATGAAAATTGTCAAAAAGCAATGCTTCATGCTTTAAATCTACATACAAGTAATCTAAAAACGCTAGACGATTTAAAAGTTCAAATTTCTAAAGAAGTTACAAAAATAGATACAAATATTGATGAAATTTATCATTCAAATTTAAAAATCATATATAGCGAAATCATAAAATACTCTTCATTTGCCCAAGAAAATATGACAAGTTTCCAACAAAGAGAAGTTGCAGATATAAAAAGAAGTGCAAAAATTATAGTTGAAGTATTAAAAGATACAAGAGATATTCAAAAAAATGTTAATTTTTATTTAAAAAGTAAAAATGATTATATAAAAGAAGAGTATAATTTATTAAGAGAAGAGTTAGCTACAATATTAGTTGATTTAAATTTGTTATACAATAATGAAAATGAGTTAGAAAAAATGACTCAATTAGAAGTTATCAAATCGACTCTTTTAGCAAATGATTTATCAAATTCTGGAAAAATAGATGCTTTAATTAGAGAAGATAAAATCAAAGCTACAATGGCAACTTCACTCATAAATGATAGTGCAACTGTTTATTCTATTCAAAAAAAGTTAGTTGAAATGGCAAGTATGTTATTTTTAAATAATACTCTACTAAAAGAGATAGGAGATAGTCAAAATGGATCTAGATAAAATTGTTTCTAAAATCAAAAAATATATAAAAAAAGAGAGTTTAGATGAATCTAAACAAGAAAAAGTAAAAGAGATAATTGAAAAATTATCTCTTAAAAAAGCAAAATTGAAAAAAGAGATAAAAGAGGCTCAAAAAGATAACGAAAAACAAAAACTTCAAAAAGAGCTTGAAGCTGTAATAAAACTTATTGAAAAAAGCAATACTCTTATTTAAAATCTTTAAAGTTTTGTCTTAAAGCTTCGTAAGCTACGATTGAAACTGAGTTTGCAATATTTAAACTTCTTGCTTCATTTGTCATAGGAATTGTAATACATGTTTTTGGACTTTTTTCAAGTAAAGACATAGGAAGTCCAGCATCTTCTCTTCCAAAATAAAAATAATCCCCTACTTCATAACTTGCTTCAAAATAAACTTGCTTTGTTTTAGTAGTTGCTAAAAAATGTCTATCATTAAATGGATTTTTTGCCCAAAAATCTTCGATATTTTCATACTCTCTAACATCTAATTCAAACCAATAATCAAGCCCAGCACGACGAACTTCTTTTTCAGTAATCTCACCAAAACCATAAGGTTTGATTAGATGAAGTGTGCAGTTAAGTGCAAAGGCAAGTCTTCCTATAGTTCCTACATTTCCAGGGATTCGAGGTTCTAATAAAACGATATTAAACATTATAAAATTACCGTTTTATTTCCATGAACAAAAACTCTATCATGTAATAACATTTCAAAAGCATTTGAAAGTACGATTTTTTCTACATTTCTTCCTGCATTTCTCATATCTTCCCAAGAATAACTGTGATCTACTCTTACCACATCTTGGAATATAATTGGACCTTCATCCAAATCACTTGTAACATAATGAGCAGTTGCTCCAATAATTTTAACACCTCTTTCGTGTGCTTGTTTATATGGATTTGCTCCAATGAATGCTGGTAAAAATGAGTGGTGAATATTTAAAACTTTTTTAGGGAAAGCATCTACAAATTTTGGAGTTAAAATTCTCATATATTTTGCAAGAACGATTAATTCAGGCTCATATTCATTGATTTTAGCAATCATTTTATCTTCATGATCTTCTCTGCTCATTCCATCTGCACTAATACAAGTAAAAGGAATATTGAACTTCTCAACTAAATCTTTTAAGTGGTCATGATTTGCAATAACAGCTTTGATATTTGCATTTAATTCCTCTGCAATATATCTAATTAATAAATCACCTAAAACATGAAACTCTTTAGTTGCTAAAATAACAACATCTTTTTTCTCTTTTTTATTTAGTTTAATTGAAGCGCCATTAGGTAGAACTTCTGTTAACTCTTTTAGCAAGATATTTTTAGAGACATTTCCAGAAATAATACTTCTCATAAAAAACTTTTTTGTATCAGGGTCAACATATTCAGCATTTTGCTCGATGTTTAAGTTATTTGCAAAAAGAACTTTTGAGATATTATAAACAAGTCCTTTTGAATCTTCTGTGTCAATTAAAAGTATATACTCTTCCATTTTTATCCTATTTATTATTCAAGCTTAAATTTTTTAAAGCCCGAATAATATCATTTTATAGATTAATAGATAATTTTAGCTTATATCATAGAAGCTAATTTTTCTCTATATTTTTCTAAGTCAAATTCTTTAACTCTTGCAACTCCTGATTCAACTGCACCATTTGCAACTGCTGCTGATACTTCAACCATTAATCTTTTATCAAATGGAATTGGAATAATATATTCTCTTCCATAATTTAACTCACCAAAAGAAGCTCTTAATTCGTCACTTATTGGTTGTTTTGCTAAGTTTGCAATAGCTTGTGCTGCTGCTTTTTTCATATGCATATTTATTGTTCTTGCTTGAACATCAAGAGCACCTCTAAAGATATAAGGGAAACCTAATACATTATTTACTTGATTAGCATAATCTGATCTTCCTGTTCCAACTATAGCCTTTGGTCGTACTGCTTTTACTTCTTCTGGGAAAAGTTCTGGTGTTGGATTTGCTAAAGCAAATACAATTGGCTCTTCACTCATAAGTTTTATATGTTCAACTGTAAAAGTTCCTGGTTTTGATAAACCTAAAACCATATCAGCATCTGTAAATGCTTCTTCCATAGTTGTACAAGAACCTGTAACAAAATTTAATTTATATTTATTTAAATCAGTTCTTCCACTATGAACTACACCTTTTGAATCGCACATAATTAGATTTTTAATACCTAATTCTTTGTACATAATTGAACAAGCAATTGCAGCAGCACCAGCTCCAACAACTACTACTTTTAAATCTTCGATTTTTTTATCCATCATTTCAACAGCATTTAATAAAGCTGCACTCGTAATAATTGCCGTTCCATGTTGATCATCATGCATAACTGGAATTTCAAGCTCTTCTACTAATCTTCTTTCAATTTCAAAACATTCAGGTGCTTTTATATCTTCAAGATTTATTCCACCAAATGTAGGAGAAATAGCTTTTACAATGTCACAAAATTTATTAATATCTGTTTCATCTACTTCTATATCAAATGAATCAACAGCAGCAAATTTTTTGAATAATACAGCTTTACCTTCCATTACAGGTTTTGAAGCAAGTGCTCCAATATTTCCAAGTCCTAAAACTGCTGTTCCATTTGAAATAACAGCTACTAAGTTTCTTTTTGACGTGTATTCAAAAGCAAGAGCAGGATCTTTTGCTATTTCTTCGCAAGGAAATGCAACTCCTGGAGAATATGCTAAAGATAAATCTTTTTGAGTTTCCAATCTTGTTGTAGTTGCAATTGCAACTTTGCCAGGAGTTGGAATTCTGTGATAGTTTAATGCTTCTTCTTTAGTAACTTTTGTACTCATTGTTTCCCTTTTCTATAGTTTGATTTATTATATAATTATGAAATCTAGAAATAGTAACAAAAAGAAACTTAAATAAAATAAATTCAGACTGTTTTTTATTTCTAAGATATTTTTAAGCATATTATGTAAAAATTATGTAAGTCTTAATTTTTTATAAATTTATTATATTAATTTTATATTTTTATATTAATAAAAACATAGTTTAATTAATTCTTTAAATTATTATCCTCATCATTCATTCTTAAATTATTAAATTATTTAGTACAAAAGATAAAAAAACACTTTTATGACATTTATGTATATTAATATTTCGCATAGATATAAAATATAAAGGAAAAATAAAAAGATGCTAACAAGAATAGAACATGATTTAATTGGAGATAAAGAAATTCCAATAGATGCATATTATGGAATTCAAACAGCAAGAGCGAAGGAAAACTTTGATGCCTCAGGTGTTACATTATCAAGTTTTACTACATTTATTACTTCACTTGCAAAAGTAAAAAAAGCTACTGCGTTAGCAAATTTTGAATTAAATCAATTGGATGAAAAGAAAAAAAATGCAATCTGTCAAGCTTGTGATGAGATTATTGATGGTAAACTCCATGAAGAATTTATAGTTGATATGATTCAAGGTGGAGCTGGAACTTCTACTAATATGAATGCAAATGAAGTTATTGCAAATAGAGCTTTAGAAATATTAGGACATAAAAAAGGTGAATATAAACACCTTCATCCAAATAATGATGTAAATTTATCTCAATCTACAAATGATGTTTATCCAACTGCAATAAAAATCACATTATATGAAAAAATATTTGAACTTGTAGATTCTATGAAAATTTTAGAAAACTCAATGGCTAAAAAAGCAATTGAATTCCAAAATGTAATAAAAATGGGAAGAACACAACTTCAAGATGCTGTGCCTATGACTTTAGGACAAGAGTTTAATACTTATGCAATTACAATTGATGATGATATTCAAAGATTAATAGAATGCCAACAATTAATAAGACAGATGAATCTTGGAGCAACTGCAATTGGAACGGGAATTAATTCTCATCCACAATATGTAAAAATTGTAGAGAGAAAACTACAAGAAGTTACAAATAGACCTTTTGTTACTGCAAAAGATTTAGTTGAATCAACACAAGATACAGGAGCATTTGTTCAAATTTCTGGTGTTTTAAAAAGAGTATCAGCAAAATTATCAAAAATATGTAATGACTTAAGACTTTTAAGTTCAGGTCCACGAACTGGATTTAATGAGATTAATCTTCCAGCAATGCAACCTGGAAGTTCAATAATGCCAGGAAAAGTAAACCCAGTAATTCCTGAAATGGTAAATCAAATAGCTTATCAAGTTATTGGAACTGATGTTACTATTACAATGGCTAGTGAAGGTGGACAATTACAATTAAATGTTTTTGAACCAATTATTGCCTATAACTTATTTAATTCAATAAATATGCTGAAAAAAGGTTTTGAAAGTCTAGCTTATAAATGTATTGATGGAATTACAGCAAATGAGTTAAGATGTGAAGAGTTAGTATTAAATAGTATTGGACTTGTTACTGCACTTAACCCATATATTGGATATGAAAATTCAACAATGGTTGCAAAAATAGCTTTAAATAGTAACAAATCTGTTTATGATGTAGTTTTAGAGAAAAACTTATTATCAAAAGAAGAATTAGATAGAATTATACAACCACAAAATATGATAAGACCAATCGCTTATTAAATTAAGTTAAACAAGAAGTTAATCTTCTTGTTTTATTTTTAAACTTAGGACAATTATAATGCCAATAAAAGCTTTTTTATTAATAGTATTGTTCTTTTTTAACTATTCATTTGCAACTACTTCAGATAATAAATCCCATATATTAATTATTAATTCCTATCATAAAGGTTTTCAATGGAGTGATGAACTTATTTTTGGACTTGAAAAAGTTATTAATAATGATAAAACTGTTGAAACAACTATTCTTTACATGGATTCAAAAAGAATATCTTCGAGTGAATACTATGAGGAATTAAAAGACCTTTATAAACTTCAATTAAATAATAGAAAATATGACTTAGTCTTGCTTGTAGACAAATTTGCTTATGAATTTGCACTTAAAAATTATAATGAACTTTTTAAAAACAATGAAAAATTAGTATTTACAGGTATTGAACAATATGAGCCTTTATTAGTTGAAAAGTCTGGCTTAACTGGGAAAATATCTGGAATAATAGAAAAAAGAGCTATTTTTGATATTGTAAATATTATAAATAAAATGATGCCAAAATTAAAAAAACTATATATTATAAATGATTTTAGTAAAAATGGAGACGATTCAGATATTGCTATACGAAATGCTATTAATCTAAATAATAACTTAGAAATTGAATACATTAGATATTCAACTATAGATGAACTTAAAAAGAAGTTCTCAACATATAAAAAAGATGAAGCTATATTTTTTGTACGTTTTTATAATAATACAAATCAAGAATTACATACAAATCAAGAGATTGCATCAATGATTAACTCTTTTGAATTACCTACATTTTCTACTGATTCATTATTTATTGAAAAAGGTTCAGTTGGTGGAAAACTTGTATTAATTGAAAACTTAGGGAAAAGTACTGGAAATTTACTTTTAGAACTCTTAAATGATAAAAATGCAAAACCTATTATAAAAACATATGATAGTTATTCATATATTTTTGATTATGAAAAATTAAAAAAATTTGATTTAAATACAGATTTTTTAAAGAAAAAAGTTACCTTTGTAAATGTACCTTTATCTTTTTTGGATAAAAATAGAAGTTTAGTAAATGCTGTATTTATTATTTCTCCTGTTTTACTCTTTTTTATTCTTCTTTTGTTTTATAATCTACAACTACAAATAAAAAATACAAAACATCAAGAATTTATAATCCAACAATCAAAACTAGCAGAAATTGGAGAAATAATCTCATCAATTGCTCACCAATGGAAAGAACCATTAATTGAAATATCTACTTTAGTTCAAGAACATGTAGCTTCAAGTAAAAAAACAAAAGAAGAAGAGGAAAAATACCTAAAAGATATAATGTTTCAGATTTATTATATGACAGATACTATAAATGATTTTCAAGATTTTATAAAACCATCAACTAAAAAGACACACTTTGATATAAAAGATGCCATTATCAAAATGATGCATATTGTAGAACACAACATAAAATATAGCTATATTGATATAAATATCAATTTTCAAGAAGAAACAAAACTTATTGTCTTGGGTTATAACAATGAATTAATGCAAAGTCTTTTAAATATTGTAAATAATGCAAAAGATTCAATAATCAAACAAAGAGTATCAAACAAAAAATTTAAAGGTCTAATAAATATAGATATTTTCAAAAGAACACAATATGTTCAAATAGAAATAAGTGATAATGGTGGAGGAATAGATAAAAAAGATATGAAAAAGATTTTTGATCCATACTACACAACAAAAGAAAAAGGACATGGAATTGGACTTTATATGACTAAAGTAATTATTGAGGATAAAATGGATGGTTTAATTTATGCTGTAAATAAAAATAATGGTGCAACTTTTATAATAAGACTGAGGTTAGAAAATGAAAATTTTAGTTCTTGAAGATAATGAAAATTTATGCAATTTTATAAAAACATCTTTAGAAAAAGAAGGTTATGTGATTGATACATTTTATGATGGTGAAGATGCTTTAGAAGTTTTGAACAACGGTTATAGTTGTTTTATACTAGATATAAATGTGGCTTCTATTGATGGAATATCTATATTAAAAACTATTCGTATGTATAGTAAAAATATTCCTGTAATCATTATGAGTTCAAATCATGAACTAGAAAAGATACAAGCTTCTTATGAATTGGGTTGTGATGATTATTTAAAAAAACCATTTTTGATGTATGAATTAATTCAAAAAGTAAAAAAGCTTTGTCAAATAAAACAACAAATATTTGATTTTACAAATAATTTTATATATGACTATGATAATAGAAATTTAAAAGGTCCAGATGGCGAAATAAAACTTGCAAAAAAAGAGATACTTTTTTTAGAACTACTTTGCAAAAACCCAACTAGAATATTCTCTTTTGAAGAGATTGAAAACTATGTATGGGAAGGAGAGGAAACAGCTTTAATAAACATAAGAGGTTTAGTAAAACGTCTTCGAAAAAAAATTCCTGAAAATACAATAAATATTGTTAAAGGCATAGGATATAAATTAAATCTTTAAAATAATAAAAATTTCTTTAAAAAAAACCATAAAAAGCACTTTTAGGACATGTTAACTTATTAAAATATTTTTAATATAAATTAAGGAGAGAAAATGTCAAGAGTATGGAAAAATATCCCATTATGGCAAAAAATTCTAGGAGCATTAGTTCTTGGACTTATTACAGGAATCGTTTTTGCTGAAAGTGCGCAAGTATTAAAACCACTTGGAACACTATTTATTAATCTTATTAAGATGCTAATTGTGCCATTAGTTTTTGTTACCTTAGTAACTGGTATTATTGCAATGGAAGATTTAAAAAAGATGAGAAGAGTTGGAATTAAAACATTTCTAATCTATATTGTAACTACTGCTATTGCCATTACTATTGGATTAATAGTAGGTATTGTTTTAGAACCAGGTGCAGGTGTGACATTAGATGCTGCAAAAAATATGACAGTAACTCAAGCGCCAGCTTTAATAGATACCTTATTAAATATTATTACAAAAAATCCTTTTTCAAGTTTTGCAAATGGTGATATATTACAAATTATCTTTTTTGCAATTATTCTGGGTGTTTCTATCAATCTATCAGGTGATAAAGGTGAACCTGCAAAAAAATTCTTTAATTCTATTGCAGAAGCTATGTATAAAATGACTGAAATTGTAATGGGATTTGCACCATTTGGAGTTTTTGCTTTAATGGCTTGGGTTTCTGCTTCTTATGGGATGGATGTATTATTAAGTTTAGGGAAAGTTATATTTGCTGTGTATTTAGCTTCTGTTATTCATCTATTATTTACAATTGGTGGAGCAATATCTATTTTTGCAAAACTAAATCCTATTAGATTCTTTAAAGGTATTGTAGCTGCTCAAACTGTTGCATTTACAACAACAAGTAGTTCAGGAACATTACCAATTACTACACAAAACTGTGTTAAAAACCTAGGTGTTTCAAAACCAGTAGCTAGTTTTGTTTTACCTCTTGGTGCGACTATAAATATGGATGGAACGGCACTTTATCAAGGTGTTTGTGCAATGTTTGTCGCTCAAGCATTTGGAATTCAATTAGGAATGCAAGAGTATATGATGATTATTTTAACAGCAACATTAGCATCAATTGGAACAGCAGGAGTTCCAGGAGCTGGACTTATTATGCTTACATTAGTTTTAACATCTGTTGGATTACCAATTGAAGGTGTTGCAATTATTGCGGGAATCGATAGAATCTTAGATATGGCAAGAACAACTGTTAATGTTACAGGTGACGCTATGACTTCAGTATTAATCGCAAGAAGTGAAAATGAGCTTGATGAAGAGATTTATAATGGGAATAAAGAGCATGAAGAAGAGTTTGTAGAAATGCAAACTGTAAAAGCTTAAATATAAAGAGGAAAAACCTCTTTATATTATCTTACGATAATTCCTGCAAATCTTCCTGTTTTAGTATCTTTTCTATAAGAGAAAAAAGGTTCAGTTGAACATTTCGTACAAACTTCTGATATTCGAATATTTCTAATTCCCACTTCTTCTAAAAGTTTTACATTGATTCCATGTAGATCTATGTTTCTGCCTTTACAAAATTTCTCTCCAAATGATGTTTTAACGATTTTAGCTAACTCCTCACTTACTTCATAACAACAAGTATGAATGCTTGGTCCCATAATTACTTTTATATTATTTGCATTGCAACCTAATTCACTCATCATTTTATTTGCAGTGATTTGTGCAATTTTTAAAAAAGTAGAGTTTCTTCCAGCATGAACAGCTGCAATTACACCTTGTATCTCATCAAAAAACAGAATTGGAATACAGTCAGCAACCATAACCATAAGTGGCAAGCCTTTTGTTTTTGTGATTAATCCATCACAATTTTCTATAAGTTTTGGTGAGTTCTCGTCCACTATTTGAACATTGTTTCCATGAACTTGGTTCATATAAACTAAATCTTCATTTTTATAATTCATCTTTAAAGCAACTGCTTCTCTGTTTGTATCCACATTCTCTTTTATGTCATTTACATGATAAGCTAAATTTCCATCTTCAGTTGTTGTAAAATAGTATTTAATTTGATTCATAATTGCTCTTTTATTTGCTTTTGATATAATTTAGCGAAATATTAATGATTTATTGTTTAAGGATAGATATGAACAGATTTGATGAAGCAGCTAAAACTTGGGATAATAAACAAGCAAGTATTGATAGCTCAAATGCTTGTGTAGAAAATCTACAAAAACACGTAGTTATAAAAGAAAATGCTAACATTTTAGATTATGGTTGTGGAACTGGATTTATAGCTTTTGTTTTAAGCACAGATAAAAACAGTGTTTTAGGAATGGATTATTCAGATGGAATGGTAAATAGATTTAATGAAAAAGCAAATGAACTAAACTTTGACAATATCAAAGCTGTAAAACACAATATGAATGAAGATGAAATATCAAAAAATACTTATGATTTATTTATCTCATCTATGACTATGCACCATATCAAAGATACAAATATGTTTGCACAAAAAGCTTATGACTCTTTAGTAAATGGTGGATATATTTGTATTAATGACCTAGAAAAAGAGGATGGAACTTTTCACGAAAAACATAAAAATGATGGTGTTGAACACTTCGGATATGAAAAAGAAAATGTGAAAAAAATCTTTACTAATGTAGGTTTTAAAATCATCTCTTGTGATACGGTTTATATTCATGAAAGAAATGAAAAAGAGTATCCACTTTTTAATCTAATAGCAAAAAAATAAAAGGAAAAGAATGTCAGAAAAATTTGCAATATTTGGAAATCCAGTTGCTCACTCAAAATCACCACAAATGCAAAATGCAGGATTAAAACATATAAATTTTGATGGGAATTATGAAAAACATCATCTAGAAAATGGAAATGAAATCAAAAAAACTTTTTTAGACTCAAACTACAAAGGTGCAAATATAACAGTTCCACACAAAGAGTTTGCCTATGAAAATGCTGATGAAATCAGAGGTCTAGCAAAAGAGATAAAAGCTGTAAATACGTACATCCTTGAAGATGGAAAAGTAGTAGCTTACAACACAGATGCACCAGGATTTTTAAAAGCAATAGAGAGTTTTGGAACTATTAAAAATGTTTTACTTTTAGGAGCAGGAGGAACTGCAAAAGCAATCGCCCTATCCTTAAAATCAAAAGATATAAATGTAACTGTGTTAAATAGAAGTGAGGGGAAACTAGACTTCTTTAAAGAGCATCAAATTCCATGTTTTTCATGGGGAAATTTTGAACCTACAAAATATGATTTAATCGTAAACTCAACAAGTGCTGGACTAAAAGATGAATATTTACCTTGTGATAAAAAAATCCTAGAAACAGTTTTCAAAGATGCTTCTTTTGCTTTTGATTGTGTTTATGGAAAAATCACACCATTTTTAGCACTTGCAAGTGAAAATGGACTTAAAATAAAAGACGGTGAAGATATGCTTTTATTTCAAGGTGTTTTAGCATTTGAGTATTTCACTAATACAAAAGCCAATAATTCAGTGATTGAAGCTATGAGAAAAGGATTAAAAGAGGAATAAAATTCTTCTTTTATTAAAAATTAAACTATAATTCCAATATAAACTACAAAAATACTAGAAGTTCAAAATGAAAAAAGTAACAAAACTTTGTGGAACTAAAAAAAATTATATTATCCTACCTCAAGATGAAAAACTAACCCTAAATCAAATTTACGTCTGTAACAAATGTAAAAGAATTTCAAAAGAAAAAATCTTTTTATGTTACCCTGAACTTAAAAATGAAAAAGATTTAATTCAATAATTATGGAATGATCCCCATAATTCGTTCATCTTAAAAGTATATTTGTAAAGTGCAAAATACCAAGGAAAAAGTATTACACTAAATGCTAAATAATTTACATTCTTAAGAAAAATATAATTGTATTCAAAGAAAAGATAATTTGTTGCATCTACTAAAATAAGAAAAAAGAAAAATATCCATAATTCTTTGAAAAAATATTTTTTCTTATTAATATATCCCCTAATTCCAAATAGTGATATGATAATAATCATCAAAAATAAAATATCGTACATTTTTGAATATATATTTCCAACTAGAACAGCATCTTCATTTAAAACTGTAAATCCTAATATACATATAAAACAAGTTAACATAACCCAAAAATATAATTCCCAAAAAACAATTGTCTTATTCATATCTCATCCTAACTATTTTTTATAAATAAATACGAAGATACATAATAACTAACAAGTGTCACAGATAGTGTCACAAATTTTTAATATTTCAATAATTTTAAATAAAAGTAAATTGAGGTTTATCAACATTATAAGTTTCTATTAAAAACTTATTACTTCCGACTGATAAACTAATATACGCATTTTCTTTATGAGGATTTTTTATCATCCATAAATCATCTTTGTCTATTACAATATTTGAGAAACCTAATATTTCATATTGAGATAGCAACTCTAATTTTAGCTCTTCAAAAGTTTTATTGAATATAAAGGGAATAGTAATTTTAAAATTTCCATCTTTTTCATAGATTGATAACTCTTCAACCTCTTTTTTTATATTTTCTTCATAAGTGTATTTTTTGATAAATTTATAAGTAGAAGATAGAGTTGAAACCACTAATACTGTTATAAATAGATCTAAGAAAACATATAAAACATCAAAATATGAAGAAACAACATTTACTAAAAAATTAATAACTAAAGAATAAATTAATCCTACAAGAATTGTAATAATCATAGGAAAAATAACTATAGAAAAAAAAGTTATAAGTTTATAAGTTTTTGTTTTATTCCAAGATTCCCAAATGCTCATCTCTTCATCTAAAGCAATTGCAGGAAAAACCAAAGACATTCTAGAAAATATCATCAAAACAACAATTAAGGTTATAGGAATACCAACTATTGGTATAAATAAAAAAAGAAAAGAAGGAACACATAAAAAACCTATAATAAATGAAGAACTTAAATATTTAAATTCTCTCAAACCAAATTTGAAGAAACCCCATGTAGGAACAGCATTTTCTTCAAGTAAGAGAACTCTGTGAGTTGTAATAGCTACTATAATACTAATAATTAAAGACAAAATAAGAAAAAATACCAAAGTAAAATCTGAAAAAATATTCGTAATATTTGGAGTAGTAAAAGATTTATTATAATAATCAATTATCATTAATAAAATAAAAGGAATTATTAAAGCCTTTATTAAAATATTTTTCTTTTTAACCAATAAAATAAAAGTATCATTTATAATTTCCTTATATGCTCTAAAAAAACCAATATGATTAGATCTATTTTCATTCATTACTTTTTTCCTTGTTTATTGTATAAATAACAACAATTTTTTAATCAGACATTCTATCAATTTTCTGTCACAAATAATGTCACAAAACATACAATATAATAATTTTTGATTATTTCTAATCTATTTGATATAATGGTATGATTTCTAAAATAGATGTTATTAAATTTAAATTGAAAGAAAGGTAATCAAAATTGAAAAAAAATTTTCATATTAAAAAAATCTCAGATTATGCAATGGTTGGTGGGTTAGGTGCTTTACTTGTAGTTGGATTAGTTGGATGTGACGATAAATCAAAAAACAATCAACAAAACCAAGGTCAAAGTGATGCTTTTTCAAATGCTAGCCAAAAACAAAATGCTTTTGTAATTATAGAAGAATCAGCAGATGGTAAATACAAAATAGCTGATGAATTTCCAGCTTCAAAAACTACAATTGTACTTAGAAAACCAGATGGAACTGAAAAAATTTTATCACAAGAAGAAATAGATAAATTAGTAAAAGAAGAAGAAGTAAAAATTGATGCAGGTACATCTCCTCTTACAAATCCAAATGCCCAAGTATCAGATGGTGGAATGGGACTTGGTGGAGTTTTATTATCTTCAATTGCAGGTGCAATGATTGGTTCTTGGCTTGGGAATAAACTATTTAATAATCAAAACTTCCAAAACCAAAGACAAACTCAATATAAATCACCACAAACATATAGTAAATCTCAAAGTTCATTTACAAAATCTTCAGCAACAACAGGTAGTAATTCATCAAGTAAAAAAAGTGGATTTTTTGGTGGAAACAATAGTTCTACGACATCAAAATCAACTTCATCGTCTAGTTTTGGGAGCTAATAAATGCAATTAGAAAAATTAAAACCTTTAAGTGATGAATACTTAGAATCAATAGGTTTTGTCTGGCATACAGATAGTGATAATTCATCCTATGTTAGTGATGAAATTGTAGTGATTAGTGAAGATCAAGCAAATGCTTTTTATGAAGCAACAAATGAACTTTATGATATGTTTGCTGAGACGGGTCAATATATAATTGATAATGAGCTATTTCATGAAATAAACATACCTTTTAATCTAATTGAAGTTATAAAAGAGTCTTGGGAAAATGAAGTTCATTGGCATTTATATTCAAGATTTGATTTAGCAGGTGGGATTGATGGGAAACCTATAAAATTAATTGAGTTTAATGCGGATACTCCAACTTCACTTTTTGAAACAGCGATTATTCAATGGGCAATGTTAAAAGCAAATGGTTTAAATGAAGCTAGTCAATTTAACAATCTTTATGAAGCTTTAAAAGATAATTTCAAAAGAATTATTACTTTAAATGGAGATTTAGAAAAATTTGATGAATATTATTCAACTCTTGGCTGGAAAATACTGTTTTCTTCAATTTCAAACTCAAGTGAAGATATAAACACAACAAAACTTTTACAACATATTGCAAGTGAAGCTGGGTTTAACACAGATTTTGAATTTATAGAAAATGTTCAATTTAGTGATGATGGTATTTTTAAGGATGATGAACTTTTTGAATTCTGGTTTAAACTAATTCCTTGGGAAAATATCGCTATTGAAGAGAGTGAATTAGCTTTGATTTTAACAGAAATTATAAAAGAGAAAAAAGCAATTATTTTTAATCCAGCTTACACATTGATGTTTCAATCAAAAGGATTTATGAAAATTTTATGGGATTTATATCCAAATCATCCTTTATTACTTGAAACTTCATTTGAACCTTTAGTTGATAAAAAACAAGTTGAAAAAAGATGTTTTGGAAGAGAAGGTGCAAATACAAAAATAATAAATAGTGATGGTTCAATTGATCAAGAAACATTAGGTGATTATGAAGGTCATAAAGCTATTTACCAAGAGTTTGTAGAATTTCCTAAAGATTCAAATGGAAACTATTACCAAGCGGGAGTATTTTTCGCTTATGAAGCTTGTGCATTAGGATTTAGAAGAGGTGGAAAAATATTAAATAATATGTCTAAATTTGTAGGTCATGTTATAAAATAAAAGACTTGTAAAAAAGAAGATTTATTTAATAAATCTTCTTTCTATCTCTTCATCACTTAATTCAACACTATCTTCATTTAAAAAACCATAAAAATAACTATCAACTTCAGTAAGAACTTCAATAATTAAAATATTTTTACCATCATAATTTTTAACAAATTTTTCAATAGCTTCAAGAGCAGAATCATCCCAGTATTTTTCAATCTCATCATTGTTTCCAACATCACAGAACAGACAATCTTCACACATTGAAAATAAATATTTACCAGCACCCTCATAAATCTCAAATGAATTATTTTCATTATCTAATTTCTCATTTGTAAAAGGACAATACAAACTAAATTTACTCATATTCTTAGGTTTTATAACAACTTTATTCAAAATCAATCCTTATTTTTATTAATACTTACTACTCAATTTATTGCAGAATTATACATTTAATTTTTTAAACAAACGCTTTATTTTAGGAGTTTATATATATTTATACAAATGATATTTTCTTATTTTTGATTATTTATAGCTCTTTGAATATCATTATTATATTTATATACCATATAATCAAACATCTTAGCTTCTTGGTTTTTTTGAAAGAAAAAAAACATTTCTATAAGCCTATAACCCATTCTGAAAAATGCAGTAAAAGGAACTAAATAACTAAATAAAGTCGAATAAGTTCTATAGGGATAATACTTTTCTAACTCATCTTTTAACTCTTTTAAAACTACACTCTCTTCTTGCAGTGTCATCCTATCTTGTGCCGAAATTGTTCTAATTGCGATAAAAAAATTTACAACAAACATAAAAGAATTTAAATTCCAACCAATAATACAAATATCTAAATAACTCATCTATTCTCTTTATTTTAATATTAAAGTTTGGATTATAACCTATTTATCTTTTATACTAAATCTATTAAGTATAATTGTAATTAAAAATTTTACTAATGAGAAAAAATGACAAAAATTGAATACGAATTAAATATTAAAAAATTAATCTCTTGGGCACATGAATATTATGTAAATGATAATCCACTAGCAACTGATGAAGAGTATGATAAATTAGCGAGAAGTTGTTTAGCTTATGAAAGCGAAAACCCAACTTTAAGCCATCCAAATTCGCCAAATAAAAGGGTTGGAGGTTTTATTCTTGAAGGTTTTGAAAAAGCTTCACACCTAAGCCGTATGTGGTCACAAGAAGATGTATTTAATACTCAAGAGTTGGAAGATTGGATTAAAAGAGCTCACAAAGTTAATACAAATTTAGAGTTTTTTTGCCAACCAAAATTTGATGGAGCATCTTTAAATCTTATTTATGAAAATGGTTTATTAAGACAAGCTATCACAAGAGGTGATGGAAGTATTGGAGAAGATGTTACAAATAATGTTAAAACTATCCACTCTATTCCTCTTCAAATAGCTGAAAAATCTTTAGTTGAAATTAGAGGTGAGATTGTTATTAAAAAAGCTGATTTTGAAAAGATAAATATAGAAAGAGTTAAAAGCAATGACCAAGTTTTTGCAAATCCAAGAAATGCAGCAGCAGGAAGTTTAAGACAATTAGACCCAACAATCACAGCAAAAAGAAAACTATTTTTTAATGTTTGGGGAGTTGGACTTAACTCATTAAGATTTACAAAATACTCACAAATGATGGATTATATCTACTCTTTAGGTTTTGTAAAACCTCCAATGCAAACAATAACTTCAAGTGTTGAGGGAATAGAAAATCTATATCATGAAATAATAAAAGTTCGAGATGATATAGAAATGATGCTTGATGGAATGGTTGTAAAAATTGATGATATTGAAACACAAGATGAATTAGGTTACACAGTAAAATTTCCTAGATGGTCTTGTGCTTATAAATTTCCTGCTTTAGAAAAAACGACTAAAATCAAAGATATTATTTTACAAGTTGGAAGAACAGGAGTTATAACGCCAGTTGCAATTGTAGAACCAACTGATATAGAGGGAGTTATCGTTGAACGTGCAAGTTTACACAATTTTGATGAAATAGCAAGAAAAGATATAAGAATCAATGATGAAGTAATTATCATAAGAAGTGGTGATGTAATTCCAAAAATCACAAAGGTTTTTACAGACAGAAGAGATGGAACACAACTTAATATTCTTCGCCCTACTTCATGCCCAGATTGTGCTAGTGAACTACTTGATGAAGGAGCTTTAATTAAATGTCAGAACCTTGATTGTCCAAGTCGTGTGGTTAATTCAATAATATATTTTGCAAGTAAAAACTGTATGAATATTGATGGATTGGGAAATAAAATTGTTGAAACTTTAGTAAATGAAAAAAAGATTTTTGATATTTTAGATTTATACTCTTTAAAATATGAAGATTTAGAAAATCTTGAGGGATTCAAAGAGAAAAAGATTAATAATCTTTTAAATGCACTTAATAATACAAAAGCAACGGCTCTTCACAGAATTATAAATGCTTTAGGAATTGAACATATTGGAGAAGTTGCTTCAAAACAGATTTGTTTAGAGTTTGGATTAAAAGTTGTAGATATTGATTATGATAGTCTAATTGCTTTAGATGGAATTGGTGAACAAATGGCAAACTCATTTTGTGAATTTATGAGAGTAAATAAAGAGTTAGTTTTAAAACTTTTTGAAATTATCAATCCAACAGTTGAAGAAAAAGTTGAAGTTGAAGAAAATAACTTTAAAGGCAAAACAATAGTTCTAACAGGAACAATGAGTGTAAGTCGTGGAGATATAAAAAAGAAACTAGAACTTCTTGGAGCTAAAATCAGCTCATCAGTATCTAAAAAGACTGATTTTGTCATTTATGGAGAAGATGCAGGAAGTAAATATGATAAAGCAATTGAATTAAATGTTCAAGTACTAACCGAAGATGAAATGAATAAAATGATTTAAAAAAATAACTTTATTTAAGAGTAAATTTAATAAAAATTTAAGTATAATAAACACAATAAAAAAAAGGAGCAAAATATGGATGTTAATAGTATAAATAGTAATATATCTACTCTTAATTCCTCGTCTTCTTTAGGTCTTGAAAGAATTAGTTCAAGTAAATCAGTAAATAAAATAGACAAAGATGGTACAAATCTTTATATAAGTGATTATAATAAAAAAAGAGATGAACTATCTTTAAATGTTCAATCTTTAAATGAGGGAATTGCAATTAGTAAAATTGCTCAAGACTCTATTTCTAAACAACAAACATATCTTACAAATATTCAAACAAAACTTGAAAATAATGATTCATATGAAAATAAAAATGATTTAAAACAAAGTATAAATGAAGATTTAAAAAGTTTTAATCAAATAGCTTATAGTACAAAATTCAAATCAGAAAATCTTTTGGCAACTGATTATTATGATGAAAAAACAACAATTGATATAAATACTAAAAATTCAAACTTTTCAATTGAAAAACCAAATACTCCAAGTTATGCTAATGATATTTTTGAACTTTCAAATAATAGTGATTTAAATAATCAAGAAGCTTTACAAGGTCTTTCATCAAAAGTTCAAAACTCATCAGATCAATTACAAAATTCATATAATGATTTTAGTGAATTTGGAAACAATCTTAAAAATAGTGCAAAAGATACTATAGAAGAACAAGTAAATTTATATAACGAAAATAAAATGAATAAAGATAGAAATTTCGGGCAAGACTCAAGTGATTTTACAAAAACAAATGTTAGTTCAAATATGGGTTATCTAGCAGCTTCTCAAGCTAATATCGTTCAAGAACAAAGTGTAAGACTTTTATCTTAATTCTTAAACTTTGTTTGACAATAGTTTATAGCAACACCTTCTCTTAAGCCATCATCTAGAACTATCGACTCTTTTTTATTTAAAACTTCGAAAATCATTTTATAAATAAAAATCCCAACTTCAATAAATTCGACTCGTCCACGGCCTACTAATTTTGTAATATCTTCTTTTGATGAATTTTTAAAAATATCTAAACTATTAGAAATATCTTCAAGATTTACTATTGTTCCATTTACGATATTTCTATCATATGAAAAAAAATCTTGACCTAATTTTATAGCAGCAATTGTTGTTGGTGTTCCAGCAGTTGCCACAAAACTATAATCTTTTAAATCAATATCTAAATTATCCAAAAAGATTTTTATCTCTTTTTTTCTAAATTCTAAATCATTATGTAAATCATCATAATTTAAAGATTTTTGAGTCATTGTAACTATTCCAAAATCAAAACTATGAGATTCATAAGTATCATTTGTATTTATAATTATTTCAGTAGAACCACCACCAATGTCTAATAAAATAAATTTTTCAGAATAAATTTTTTCTCTTTTTAAAGCATATTTAACAGCTAATAAAGTTAATCTAGCTTCTTCTTTTCCATCTATTATAGTAAAAGTAGTTCCAACTTTTTGTTTAAAATATTCCAAAACATCTTTGTTATTTAAAGCTTTTCTCATAGCAGCCGTTGTGACACAAATTGCATCTTCTGGATTATAATTTATAACTTGGATAGAGTGTGAAATTGCCTCTATCACTCTTTGAAGAGCTTCTGATGAAATCAATCCTGTATCAATTAAACCATCAGCCATTCCTACTACTTCATTATATTCTGAAATAATTTTATGATCTGTACAATCATATTTCAAAACACGAAAAGAGTTTGAACCTAAATCAATAGTTACTATTTCTTGATTCATTAAAATACTTATAAATGAGGAATTTTGATTTTTGAATTTAATAAATATCCAATAATTATCATCATAAATAAGACAAAAGTTTCTGAAATAAAACCTGTTAAAAAAATCAAATACACAAGCCATAATAAAATTGCACCTAAAGGAGTTGGAATACCTGTAAAAAAATTTTCTACTTTTCCTTCATCTGCATTTATATTAAATTGAATTAATCTTCTAAGTCCTGAAATTACATAATAAACAAAAGCAAATATAACTAAAGGCATATTCATAAACGCCTCTTTTGTATCAATAACTGCAAAAAAGATAAACATTGTTGGAACTATTACGAATGATAAAAAATCTGCAAAAGAATCAAGTTGAATTCCAAATTGTGTAGATAAATTATATTTTCTAGCAATTTTACCATCCACTATATCAAAACCACCTGCAAGCCAAGCAAAAAGTGCAGCTGCAAAAAAATCATGGTGAGTTAAAAAATAAATTGCAAAAATTCCAGATGCAATATTAAAAAAAGTTACGATATTAGCTAAATTAAAATGATTGTTTTTATTAAACAAAAAAGTCATTCTTTCCCTTTGTATATATGATATTGATTTCGTCCATTTTCTTTTGCTTTATATAAACTCTCATCAGCTTGTTTATAAAGTTTGTTAGCCGATATATAAGTATGTGGCTCATATACAATAGCACCCATTGAAATTGAAACGATGTTGAGTATTTTACTATTTTTATGCTCAATTTCTAGTTCTAAAATCTTGTAATTTATATCTTTTAAGCAATTTTCCAAGCTATTTTCATCAATATCAAATAAAACCACACCAAACTCTTCACCACCTAACCTAAAAACAAATTCATATTTTTTATTGAAATATTCTTTTAGTGTAAAAGCAACTTTTTTTAATGTAACATCACCCATATCATGCCCATATGTATCATTGTATTGCTTGAAATAATCAATATCAAACATAATAAATGCACATTTCCAATTATTTGCATTGGCAATGAATGGCATATTATCAAAAATAGTATCAAAATATTTTCTATTATATAGTTTTGTCATTGAATCAGTTATGGAATCGATTTTATATTTTTTATTTAAGACGGTTAGTTGTTTATCTTTTTTTATTACTTGATATATAATATATACTATAACAATAAATGATATAAAAAGAATTATCACAATGCTATAAAATAAATATTTTTTCATATTATCGTAATCTTCTACGAACTTTTTTCTCTCTTTAAAAGCTACTTGAGTTTCATACTGTATTAAAAAATTAATTTTATTTAATACCTCTTTGAAAAAATGAAGTTTATTTTCTTTAAAAGCATTTAATACTTCAGTGTTAATTGTATCTGTTACAATTTTCTCATCACTATTTTTATAAGCATCATAGTAGTACTTCCACTCTTCTTCAATTATTAGTTGTTCTTTTTTTATATCACATACATACTTCAATGTTCTACAAGAGATGATTTCTTTATAATTATCTGAGATGATTTGAAGTTTAACAATAGGTATTAAATTTCCAAAATATATGTTATCAACCTGTTTTTTTAGGTTATCTATTTGAGTGTTAAATAAAATTGAAGAGAAAATTAGTGTTGATAAAACAGTACACACTAAAATTATTAATCTAACTGTAGTTGATTTTAAAAAATTACTTATCATATTATTATGCTATCTAAAAATATATTTAAATCAAGTAAAATAGTTAATTTACTTTTCTACTGTTTTTTGTTACAATTTTAACATATAAATATTAGGAAAAACATGCAATTAAATACTAGCAACCAAAGTTCAAGTACAATTTATCAACAATTATCAAATGAGAAGTCTCAACAAACTTCTATTGATAAAAATAATAAATCTACATTTGAAAAAAATGATATGGTTGAAAGTTCAAATAGTAAAAATACACAAAGAGATGAAGAATCGAAAAAAATAGAAAATATGACTTCTTCAAATCCAAATTTAGACAATGCAAAAGAAGAATTATCAAAAAATGGGAACTTAAATAAGCTTTTCTTACAAAATTTAATCTAAGGAGTTAATTATGACAATTAGTAATAATTTAAATTCAATGAATTCATCTGAACTTCAATTAAATCAAATGGTATCAAATATTGCACAAGTTGCAGATACAATTGGAGATCCAGAGTTTCAAGAAGTAAGTGCTGATTTAATAGATTCTATTGTAGGCCAGATTCCAGAAGTTATATCATATCAAGCAAATGCTCAAAGTATACAAACACAAAATGCTGTATCAGATATGCTTTTAAATATAAAAGCTTAAGTAATTTATAAAAACTATTTATTAGTTTTTATAAATTTAGACAACTCTCTTAATTGCTCTTCATTAAAAACTTCAATTTCATTATCTTTTAAAAGTCTTGCTGTTAAACCTTGACCATCTACTAAATTATGTGAAAAAGTCCCATCATAAATTTTTATATTTCCACAAGAGGGAGAATTTGCTTTTAATAGAGCTACTTTTATATTTTCTTCTTTGCAAATATCAAGAGCTTTTTTTGCACCTAATAAAAAGTTGATTGTTACATCTGTTCCATTTTCATCTTTTACAATAAAAGGTTTATTATTATTAACAATTTCAGCTGGATTTCTAGGAATCCCTAACCCACCTGCAACTTCTGGACAAAAAGAATAAATTTCATTTTCGCAAAGAATATCCATAAATAATTCTTTCGAAGAAAATGGAAATTTCGGATTAAATGCTATTGATGAATTAGCTCCATCATATCTAACATCTTCTCCCAATAAACAAGAAGATATTAATATTTTCATATAATATTTTCTTCTTCAGAACTTTCTAAATGTTCTACATCATTATTATAAAAAAAAGTTGATAATTGGATATTGCTAAAAGCTGCTTTCATAGATACAAATATTTGAGGATTTTCTGCTTCTAATTTTGCAAGTAACTCTTTTGTAGTTGCCCTTGCATGTGGCATTTTTACATCAAATCTCAAACCAGGACAAGCTTCATCTCCAATTACATTTATTTCATTTGTATCTGCAAATGCTCGTAATTGTCTCTCTCTACAAAAAATCAATGGTCTTATAACTTCTAAACCATTTTCTGCTTTGTATTTTGGAGGCATAGAACGCATAGTTCCATTGTAAAAGAAGTTCATAAAAAATGATTCCATTGCATCATCTAAATGATGCCCCAAAGCTACTTTATTAAAACCTTGTTCTTGTGCTGTTGAGTATAAATACCCTCTTCTCATTCTTGAAAAAAATGAACAAAAAGATGAATTTTTTCTAATTTTTTCACCTGCTAGTTCAAAAATTTGTGTATCTATAATTTCATGGTCAATTCCATGCTCTTTGCAGTGATTACTTAAAAATTCAACTTGCTCACCCATTCCATAAGTTACTGTAACTGCTTTAAATTCAAAATTATATGGGGCAACTTTTTTTATTCTATTTAAGGCGTGAATTAATGTTAATGAATCTTTTCCACCTGAAAAACCCACTAAAATTCTATCACCTTCTTTTATTAATCCATATTCTGCATTAGTTTTTCCAACTATTGTAGAAATTTTTTTACTTAATTCAACCAATATATTATTCCTATAATTTTTTTGTGATTATATCAAAAAAGTTCTCAAAAGCTTTTTGATATTTTCTGTATTTATATTTTTATACTAAAATGATGAGAATCAATTTGCATATTTTGACTCAAATAAAATTTATGAGCCTCTTTTCTTATAACAGAAGAGTCAAGATGTATAGATTTACAATTTTGCTGTTTTGCATATATTTTTATAAAATCAAAAAGTACTTTTGCTGCACTAGAATATTGAGCACTTTTCTCTGTTACAAAATCTTCAATATAAAGATATTTTCCCCAAGATAATTTTTGTAAAATATTAAAACCTACAACACAAATTATTTGGTTATTTTCTGTAACATAAATAACTTGATAACCATTTTTTATCTGTTCTGCAATCATTGAAAAAAAATCATTTTCAGATAAGTCTTCCCTTATTTGATGCATTAATGTATAACAATATTTTATTTCTTCTTCTGAAGCAATTTTTATTTCCATAAAAATCCTTAAAATTATTTTACAATAATATCTAAGCTTTTTTAATAAATGGATTAACAATTGTATATAATGTTGTTTTTACTCTATTTTTAGATAAATACTATATAATTTCATAAATACTACATAAAGATTCGAAATGACTATAGAAGAAGAGAAAGAACTTAGACAAAAAATCACTGACATAATTTTGCCCTTAGCTATGAATATGACTGAAGATCAAATTAGAAATATTATTATGTCAGTTGAAAAAGATAATGATAATATTCAAAAAGGTTTTGGAGCAATGCTTTTTGAACAAATTATGGTTCAGAAAAATAATAGAATAAGAAGAAATTTCTTTTAAACTATCCTATCAAAAATACCAAAAGACTCAACAATAAATATACAAAGGATACTTATGCGAAATTTTATAAGTTATGATGAATCTATTAATATATTAAATAATATAAATATTTCAAAAATAACAACTGAAAAACTTTTTATAACAAATGCTATTGGTAAAGTTATTGCAAAAGATATAATAGCAAATCACAATAGTCCAGAATTTCCAACATCTGCAATGGATGGTTATGCAATAAAATTTGAAGATATTAAAAATGAAGATATTAAATTAATAGCAAAAAATCCTGCGGGAAGTATTGTAGAATCCGAAGTTATAACTAACACTTGTATCAAAACCTTTACTGGTTCTTTAATGCCAAAAGGAAGTGATACTTTAATTCCTATTGAAAATGTTGAGATTGTTAATGATAAAATAAAAATTATCAAAGCTGTTCCTTTTGGATTTGCAGTTAGAAATATTGGTGAAAATTATAAAAAAAATGAAATTCTAATAAAAAAAGGAACTGTTATTGGTTTTGCTGAAATAGGAGTTTTAGCATCATTAAATATCTCTCAAATTGAAGTAGTTTGCAATCCTACAATTGCAATTGCAAGTACTGGAAGTGAAATTTTAGATTTAGGTGAAGTGCAAACAAATGATTCACAAATTAGAAGTTCAAATCATCTAACATTAGAAGCTTTGTTTAAAAGTAATGGTGCAAATATTATTCAAATGGGAATAGTTAAAGATGATATAAATTCTATTACAAACTTACTTGAAACAGCTTTGTTAAAAGCTGATATTATTATCACAACTGGTGGTGTTTCTGTTGGTGATTATGATTTTGTTCAAGATGTTATAAAAGATAAACTAAAAGCTGAAGTTTTATTTCATGGGGTTAATATAAAACCAGGAATGCACTTATTAGCAGCAATTAAAGATGGGAAAATTATTATTGCACTTCCAGGATTTGCTTACTCTTCAACAGTATGTGCAATTTTATATGTGTTACCATTAATTTTTAAATTTAGAAATTCAAATGAGTCTCTTCCAATTGTAAAAGCAGTTATAAATCAAGACTTTCCAAAGAAAATGGATAAAACAATTTTTACAGCTTGTAATGTGGAATATAAAGAGGGTCAATATCATATAAATTTTGATGGTAAAAAAGAAGGTACAAGTGCAATTTTAACAAATATGTTAGAAAGCCCTGCTCTTTTAATACAAAAAGATGATAGTCAAAATATAAAAGCTGGAGATTTAGTAGATATTTTACTTTTAAATAATATAAAATAAAAAGAATTCTCTTTTATTTTATATTTACTGTTTGTTTTGATTTAATTAAATGATAAGTAGTTAAAAGAAGTAAAATCAAAGTTGCAATTTGAGTTAAAACTGAACTCTCTTCACTAATTGTATTAAAATTCAAAATATTTAAATCTGAAAAATACATATCAAATAAAAAACCAAATAATAATGACAATATTGCAATAGTTGCAATATATATTATTAAAGAAGTTTTTCCAAGAAGTTTATATACAACACTCATAGTAACAGCACTTGTTGCAGGTCCTGCTGTTAAAAAAATAAATGCTGCTCCACCACTCATCCCACTTAACATTAAAGCAGCAGCAAGTGGCAAAGAAGCTGTCGCACAAACATATAAAGGCATAGAAAATAAAATAATTACAATATATGTTAAAAATTGATTTTCAAATAGTAGAGAACTATACTCTTTTGGAACAAAAGTAGTAAAAATAGAACCTAAAATAAGTCCAATAAATAAAGGTTTTACCATATCTTTTGCTAAAGTTATATAAGCATATTCAAAAACTTCTTTTATTGAAAAAAATTTTTTTTCTTCTTTTGAAGAACTGCAAGAACAATGACAAGAACAAGATGATTCTTCTTTAATTTCATCTGTTTTTTTACTATCTTTTTCTACAAAGTTCTGAATTAACCCCACCATAATTGCAATTATAATAGAAGAAACAACTCTAAAAATAGTAAAAATTAATCCAAAAAATGAGAATGTTGCTAAAATAGAATCTACACCAGTAATTGGAGTAGAGATTAAAAAACTCTGAACGGCACCTTTACTTGCACCCTCTTTTCTCAAACTTTGAGCTAGAGGAATAACGGAACATGAACAAACAGGAAGTGGTATTCCAAAAAGTGTAGCTTTAATAACTGAACCTATAGAGCTTTTTCCTAAATGTTTTGAGATAAAATCATCAGGAACTAATTGTTTTAAAATACCAGCTAACAACAATCCAACTAATAAATAAATTGACATTGCATCTAAAAGTAATAAAAAATTATTTGCTAAGAGTTCAAATTTTTCCATTTATTCTTCAATCAAAGTTTTTGTTGTAATTGATTTTTTTGGCTTAACACCAAGATCTATAAACTCTTCAGCTCTTTTTATTAAATTTGCATTTCCAGTACTTAATTTATTCATAGCACTATCATAAGATTTTTGAGTTCTATTTAGATTTAAACCAATATCTTCAATATCTGCCACAAAACCTGCAAATTTATCATATAAATCAGCTGCTTTTTTAGAAATTAATTGAGCATTTTCATTTTGGTGTTCATTTCTCCAAATATTTTCAATTGTTCGTAAAGTTACGTATAAAGTTGATGGAGAAACTAACATGATATTGTGTTCAAAAGCCATTTTGAATAAACTATCATCATTTGAAGTAGCTAGGATAAAAGCTCCCTCAATTGGAATAAATAATAAAACAAAATCTAAAGTACTAACACCTTCTAAAGCTTCATATTTTTTAGAACTTAATCCTTTTATATGTCCATTAATAGATTTAATCAAATCTTTACAAGCATTTTCTTTATGTGTTTTATCTTCTGTTTTACAATAAGCTAAATAAGCATTTAAAGACACTTTTGAATCAATAATAATATCTTTTTTAGATGGCAAATGCACAATCACATCAGGTTTAAGTCGTCTTCCATCTTCATCATTAAATGAACCTTGAACTGTATACTCTTTGCCTTCTCTCAAACCTGTTTGCTCTAAGATAGAAGATAAAATCATTTCTCCCCAATCACCTTGAGTTTTATTTTGACCTTTAAGTGCTTTTGTTAAATTTACAGCATCAGTTGATATTTGGTTATTTAAATCTTTTAAATTTTTAATCTCTGTTAATAATGTTGTTCTTTGAATTGTCTCTTCATTGTAAATTTCATTAACTCGTTTTCCAAATAAATCAAGTTGATCTTTAAATGAAGTTAAAACTTGTGTCAAATTTACATTTGATTTTTTTTGATTTTCATCAAAAAGTTTATTTGCAAGATTTTCAAACTCTATTTTCATTTGTTGTTTTGATTCTTCTAAAAGAGTGATTTTTTCATTAAAATTTGACTCTCTAATTTCAAACTCTCGTACTAATTGTTTCTCTTTATTTTCAGAGAGTTTTGATAGATTTGATAATTTTAATTCATAAGTTGCTGTTACATTATCTATTATTTGATGAGAGTGTTTTTCAATAACTTTTAATTTATCTTCTAAACTCTCTTTTATTAGCTTTTTTTCTTCTTCTAATTTTCTATTTGAAGTATTAAGAGTATTGATTTGACCTTCATAAGAGCTATGATTTAACTCTATTTTTTCATTTAATGCTTTTAGTTTTAGCAAAGCTTCATCTTGTAAATTTTTCAATTGATTTTCATATTTTTGTCTTGAAAATTGTAATATAATCAATAAACCCGATAAAATTGCAATTGATGCAATAATTATTGTTAAATAATTAACTTCAATAATTCCACTATTCAACATTAAATTCCCCTTTTAAAGCACTTTCTAAATCCATAGCATGAACATCATAACCTAACTCTTTAAATCTCTCAATCAATGGTGGATGAGAATAATAAAAGAAAATATACATAGGATGTGAAAGTGGAAATGATTTATTTTCATTTGCTAATTTTAACAAGGCACTTACCAAATCCTCTTTTGTTGATAAATTTGAACCAAATTCATCAGCAGCATACTCATTATGTCTTGAAATCATAGAAATCAAAGGCATTAAGAAAAATGATAAAATTGGTGAAAAAATCATAAACACGGCAATAATCGCATAAGGTTCATTGTTTAATGATAAACCTAAAAATAGTTTATCTGGTAAATTTCCAAAAATTGCAAAAAATACAAACATAACAACACCCATAATTCCGATATTTTTTATAATATCTCCATTTTTAAAGTGACCTAATTCATGCCCTAAAACGGCTAAAAGTTCATTATGAGTTAATTTTTCAACTAAAGTGTCAAATAGAACTACTCTTTTTGTAGCTCCAAGTCCACCAAAATAAGCATTTAATCTATTGTCTCTTTTACTAGCATCAACGCTGAAAACTCCACTACTTTTAAAGCCAACTTCATCTAAAAGATTTTCAATTTTTGATTCTAACTCTTTATCTTTTAATTTCTCAAATTTATCAAACATTTTATCTCTAATTACTGGATAAAGCATGTTTATTAAAATAATAACTGCAAAAATAAATATAAATCCCCAAATCCACCAAGCTGAAAAACTATTTATAATAAATGAAATTCCAGCAATTACAATTGATCCAAAAACTAAAAATAGAACTCCAGTTTTTAAAGTATCTTTTATAAACAAAGCTGGTGTCATATTTGAAAAACCATATTTTTTATTTAATTTAAATGTTGAATAAAGTTCAAAAGGAAGAGTCAAAACCCAATTTATAATAATAAACAAATCCACAAAAACAACTGCTTTTAACCAAAAAGAGTCTAATTGTACCAATGAATCTAAAAATGACAAACCAAAGCCAATCCATAAAATAAAAAGTATAAAATCATAAAATGATGAACAAATAGCTAGTTTTTCTTTTTCAATTGAGTAATTTGCAGCTTCAAGATATTTAGAAGAATCTAAAATAATAGGCTTTAAATTTTTTGCGTTTTTTATGTAACCAATTTGCATAAATGATGTATAAGTGTTAAATACAAAATATAAACAAAAAGCTATAACAAATATTTCTAACAAGGCAATAATCCTTTTTTTATGATATTTTTTATTATTATAATACTACTTTAATTCTTGGAAATATGTAAAATCTTCCCTAAATCAAAGTGTATTTATAAAAGAAGTGAGTTCAGCTATTGTTTTTTTATCTTCACTTATATAAACTAGCTCATAATTCTCTTCAAATGACTCTTTTGTCCAATTAATACTGCCAAAAATTGCAGTTTTCGAGTCAATTAATGCTAATTTTAAGTGCATTTTATCTCTTACCAGAATTACTTTTATGTCATTCTTTTTTAGAAAATCGAAGATTTCTGAATCTTCTTTTACTTTTTTTGCATCAAGAAAAACACTAACTTTAACTCCATTTTTTGAAGCTTCTACTAAATCTTTAGCAAACTTTTTATAAGAAAAATTATACATAGCGATTAATATTTCAGATTTTGCACTTGTAAGTGATTCGCTAATTTTGTCTTTAACCTCTTCACCTTGTTTTGGAAGAATATAAATCTCATTTGCAAATAGATTAATTACTAAAAAAATTGAAATAACAAATATTTTTAACACTTTATTTCCTTATTCAAATATATCAAAAAATTCTAAAGGAATTTTTGAGGGTTTAAAGTTCTTTAGAAATGCTAATTTAATTGTAGCTTTAAATAAAAGTTCCTCATCTCTAAGAACTTCTTGATACATTACAATTGAAGCTGCTTTTCTTTCAACTAATTTTGTTTTAACTTCTAAAATATCACCAAAAATAGCTGATTTAATATAATCAGCTTGCACACTTTTTACCACAAAAAAATCATCATTTTTATGAGGAGATAAACCCTTTTGAAAAAAAAGCTCAGACCTAGCTCTTTCACAAAAATTTAAATAATTAGCATAATAAACAACACCACCGCAATCTGTATCTTCATAATAGACTCTTATTTTCACTAAAAACTCCATATATTTAACAATTAAGTTTATTTTACACTCTTAAGTGTAAAGATGATGTTAATTTTACTCTAACAAAAATATTGATTTTCCAATCATTCTTAGATTTAAAAGTTAATTATGTTAAAATTAACTTTCAAAATTTCGTATATTTCAAGGTGTATTTGTGTCAATTTTTGCTTTACAATCATTAGCAGGTGGATTTCTAGATGAAGATTTAGAACATTTTAATAAAAGATTTGATGATTGGTGTATTCAATTTGAAAGTTATGACGATGCTATGGATATAGTACAAACTCTTGAAAACCAAGAATCTATAGATGTTGTTGAAATAACACCATTAAGTTATCCAAAATATTTTTTTACTAATTTACAAGGTACTATTTATGCCACACGACAGATTCAAGATAAAATTATTTGTGTTGTAGAACCAGTTATGGGTGCTAGTTTTAGAATTGCAATATGTGATCTTAAAACAAGTAATGTTAGACTAACAATGACTCACTATAAAAATATTCCAAGTATTGAAGGTGCTTTCGCTAATTTTGGAGAGTAATTATTCCCACTTATACTTTCAAATCTAATTTTTCCAAAAGTTTTGGCATAACTTCACCTATTTGACTATATTTATAGTTAAAACTTTCTAGGACAATATCATATAATTTGTGATTTTTATATTTGTCATGCCATTGAGATTCTTTATTTTCATAAAAATTATAATATTCAAATCTTAGTTTGTATGCTTGATTTAGTATTTCTTTGTAAGTATTCAAAAGTACAATCCTTTTTTTGTAAAAAGAATTGTAACTTAAGAAGATTAAAATTTATAACTGACTTTAATCAGCACAATTAATTTCTCTAATTTTATTTAATAAATCAAAAACTATATCTATATTGTCTTCCATTATTTTTGTTGTAGAGAATATTTCTTCATTTTTTGATTTATTTGCATAGAGAGTCACTGTTTTTTGTACAAGTTCATGTACATTTTTATGTGCTATTTTTAAGTCATTCCACTCTTTTGTTTTTGCAAATGCTTTATTTTCATTTGCATCTAACCATTTTCCCAAATTACATTCATGGGCATTTTTAACTGCAAAATTAGAACCTTCTTTACATAAAGCAAAATTCACATTTTTAAAACTAATATGATCAGATTTTAATCTATTAATATTAATAATTAAATTTGTATCACAAACCCGTTTATGGGCATTTCTATCAAAACTTGTTTGATTTATTGTACTTTGTAATTGCTGTACTAAATTTGATGTTTTTACAGCCATATCATTTATATTTGAGGCTAGTGCTGCATTTTCTTGAGTTACTTGATCAAGTGAATTAACTGTATCATTTATTTGAGCCATTGCCATTTGTTGCTCTTTTGAAGCAGTTGTTACATCATCAATAAGTTTTATAGTTACTACAATATTTTCATTTAATTCAGTATATCCTTCAATCATTTCAGAAGTTATATTTTTCCCTTCTTTTGCTTTTATTGTTGCATTTGAAACTATTGTTTTAATCTCTTTAGCAGCTTCAGCACTTCTACTTGCTAAGTTTCGCACTTCTGCTGCAACTACAGCAAATCCTTTCCCTGCTTCACCAGCAGTTGCTGCTTCAACGGCTGCATTTAAAGAAAGAATATTTGTTTGGAAGGCAATTTGATCTATCACACTTATTGCATCATTTATTGCTAATACTTGGTTATTAATTTCATCCATTGAAGTAGCAGTTTTATAAGCTAATTCTTTTCCTGTATTACTTGATTTTGTAACATTTTTTGCATACAGTGCCATTTGAACTGCATTTTCACTACTTCTTGTTACAGTTGCTGAAATTTCTTCAATTGCAGCTGCTGTTTCTTCTAATGATGCTGCTTGTGTATTCGATGAATCACTAAGTTTTTTTGATGCATTTGTAAGTTCGCTTGAACTTGAAGATAATTCATTATTTGATTTTTCAATTAAACACATAATCTCATTTATTGAAGATTGAGTAACTTTTGTTCCACTTATTAATGAAGCAATTATTCCTGTTACATTTTCAATATGTGGGATTTCATAATCATATTTTGCAGTTGATAAAGCGACTAATGCTCCACTTAAAATTGTAAGATTTTTTTGCATTCGTTCAATCATATTATTAATTTCATTTACTAAAGAATCAACACCCAAAGAATGAGCTTTCCCTTTGATTCTATCATTTAATAATCCAGCATTTACTTTTGCAATTATTTGTCTTGATTCATCTATTACTAGCTGATCAACAATTAATCCTTCTTCAATAGAATCTAAATAATTATTGAAACTATTTACAACATCACCTATTTCATCATTTGATTTTACTTCTATTCTTGTGCTTTGAGATAAACTATGAGAACTAATTGAATTGATTGAATTTTTAAGATTTAATATTGGAGCTAAAATATAATTTTTCATATTTACCAATGAAATAATCATTGTAATAGTTAAAGCAATAAATAAAATAATTAAAGCAACCCAAATAATATATGAAGCATGATTAATAGCATTTTGAACAATTTCAATTGGTTTTGCGATTAATGTAATTCCTAATTTTTTACCTGCAAAATCTGTAACATCAGTATAAGAGTAGAAATATTTATCCGTAATCAAATATTTACTGCTTAGAAGTTCTTTAAAATTAATTTTTTTAGCATCTTCTAAAAAATCTTTATTTATAAATTTTTGAGAAATTAGATAATTATTTAATTTATCCTCTTCTTTTATTTTTACTGTTGCTAATGAGCTATCCATTAATAATAAAAATGCTTTATTCTCTTTATCAAATGAAGTTGCAACAGAATTAATTCCTTGCATAAACTCTAAAGAACCAACATGATTTTTATTCACATCAAAAATAGGTACAACTGAACGAATACTTAGTCCTGCATTTCCTATTTCGAAACTATTTACTGCAATCTTTTCAGCATTTACTTTTACAACACTTGCTCTAAATGAACTTAAATCATCACCAAATTTTGTTGGTGTCCATGAACGTAAAAATGAGTGATTATCTTTTGTATGTAAATGAACTTGAATATTTTTAAAAGGAGTGAAATCTTTCATACTTTGTGATAGATTTGCTAAAGTATTTATTGCTAAATCTCTATTATTTGTAGCCAATGATTCCCTTATTGAAGAATCATTAGCTATAGAAATTGCATTAGAAATTCCAGCTTCCAATTTTGCTTCTATTTTAAGATTTGATAATGAGTTTAACTCTATAGTTACATCATTATAAACCTCTTTAGTCAAATCATTTTTATACTTTGTTAATACAAAGTACCCGATTACTAAAACTAATATAGTAACTATTACATTTATTAATGTAAATTTTTTTCCTATTGTAAGGTCTTTCATTTTAATCCTTATTCCAAAATAGCGTTATTTTAGTATTTTATTATAAAAATAAAGATTAAAATTTGTATAAAACATTATAAATTTATCCCATTGGATATAAAATTTCTTTCTGAATATTTTCAATTTTTGATAATAATTCATCATCAATTTTAAATTTAAATGCAGCTAATGATTCATCTAATTGATTAAGAGTTCTAGCTCCAATAATCGTAGAAGCAACAAAATCAAAATGCTTAGAATAAGCAACAGCTAATGTTACAGGTGAAATACCATATTCACGAGCTAGTTCAATATATTTTGCAGTTGCTGCAATTGTTTTATCATTTACAAATCTTGTAGCTTGGGCTTGAACTCTTGGATTTTCATGTCTCATATATGCTGTAAATCTAGCATCTTCAGGATAAAAAGCATTATTATATTTTCCACTTAAAACTCCTCCACCAATTGGAGAATATGGAAGTAAAGAGATATTCTCTTTTTTACAAACTGTTGATAATTCATCTAAAAATCTAGGATTTAAAAGTGAAAAATTATTTTGAATAGATTCAAATCTAGCTAAATTTTTATTTTTTGAAGTTTCATTTGCTTTTGTAAGACCATAAGCTGTGTCATTTGAACTTCCAATATATCTTACTTTTCCTTCACGAACTAACTCATCAAAAGCTTTTAAAGACTCTTCAATTGGCACAATAGTATCAGGCCAATGCATTTGATAAAGATCAATATAATCTGTATCAAGTCTTTTTAAACTTCCCTCAACTGCTCTTTTAATGTGAAAAGAATCAATTGCAGTTAAGCCATGACGAGTTGGTGGAACAAACCATCCTGATGCTGCTCCACTTACTTTTGTAGCAAGAATTATAGAATCTCTTGGCTTTGTTTTTAACCACTCACCAACGATTAATTCAGTTGTTCCCTCATAAGATTTTTTTGGTGGAACTGGATAAATCTCAGCTGTATCATAAAAATTTATTCCACTATCATATGCTTTATCTAAAATTTTAAAAGCTTCTTGTTTTGATGCACTTGAACCAAAAGTCATAGTTCCCATACAAATTGAACTAACTCGAAGTCCACTTCTTCCTATATATCTAAAATCCATAATATATCCTTCATATTTTTAATAGAAAAATATTATAACTATTTTAAGAAAAATACAAATTAAATATTACTCCATTATACAAATTTCTTTTTTATTCATATGTATTATTGTTTGTCTTGCAACTAAAATAATTATTATAGTTGTTATAGCCATTAAAAAATATGATAATACTGCATAAAAGAATTTTGATGATAATTCATACATTAAAATTGTTGCAAGAGTAATAGCAGCCATAGGAAAAGTAAATGCCCACCAAGATATAAAGAATTTTATTTTAATAAAGTTTTTATACATTACAAAAACTAAAATTGTAAAAAATAATCCCAAATTAAATAGAATCTGTGCAAAGAAATCTAAATGTCCAGTTAATTTTATATATGAAATAAATCCAATTGCAGGAGGTGCAATAAGTATAAAAAGTGTTGGCATAAATTTTGGCATAAACTGCGCATGAAAAATGATTCTATTTAAAATTATTGCAAATAAAATAATCCAAAAGAAAATACCAATTGAAAAATAAAAGTACAATACTGCATCATCAACAAAACCCTTTCCAGCTATTGGAACAAGTAAATTTCCAACAATTGGAATAAACCAAGCAGGATTTGAGTGTTGCATTTCAAGATTATTATTTATCCAAAATCTAATCGTATAAAAAGTGAAAAATATATGTAAAAATGCACCAATAACAAATAATACTTGAGATATTTCATCAATATTATGTCTATAAACCATTGATAAAAGTAGTGTTGAAATAGAAGAAGCAGCAAAAAAGTTAATACGTACAGGATGAGAAAACTCTTTTTTTACTTCATCTTTATATTTTATTATTTTTAAAATATAAAAATATGAAACTGTAAGAAATACTATAGTTGTAAGTACTATCATAATTATTGAAATAAAAGCAGGTAAATGTAAAACTTCACTACCTCTTCTATAAACCAAAGTTAACCCAGCAAGTCCCATAATAGTTGCAAACATCATTATTGGAAAAAATTGTAGCCTATTTGAAGGAATTGATTTAATTGATTCTTGTTCTTGCATTATTAAATCCTATTAAGAATAATTTATTATAATTAGAAAAAATTTATAAAGGCAAGTTTTTGGCAAAAAATAAAAATACAACAATTGATTTAAGTAAAGAAAATCTCTTTTTTGAAGAGAGAAATCAAACTATAAAACTATTAAACTTCAAAATTCAAACCATGAGCCTTGATATTGCTATTTATGAAAATGAAAAATTTATCAAAAATAGCACAATGGTATTTGCTCACTTGCCTAAAAAGCTAAAAGCTAAATTAAATCCAACTAAATAGCTAAAATTATAACTTAATATAATAAAAATATTCTTATTTTACATAAGTAAAACTTATATAAATTTATTGAACAAAATCAATAAACAAAGTCATATATTTATCAACTATATCTTTTCTTTGTTCAAAAATATTTTCTCCCTTAAAATTTAGATTCTCAAAAGTAAACATTTGGCCTATTTGAGGTATCTCAGCTGTTTTCATTCCAATTTTTGGTCTCATATAAACAGTTGTATTTGGAACATCTTTTTTATGTAAAGGCATAATACTAAAAGAGCCATCTCCAATACATAAAGGTTTTTTAACTTTTGCAGAAGCATTTGAAAAAGATGTTATTCCAGGTATTACTTCAGATTTTTCATAAACAATGCTATTTTGTTCTTTTATTAAATCTAATAAATAATATACTGTACTATAAACCGCACTATCGCCTAAAGTTACAAAAGATAAAGTATTATATTCCTCAAACGATTTATGAATAATATTTACTTGATTCTGCCAATCTTCTGTTTTAAAATGCATTGGAGTATACATTGGAATAATTGGTTTTACAAAATCAAATTCTTCCATTAATTTTTGAATTATTTTGTAAGTCATAGAACGAGTAAAGCTATTATCTGGGCTTTTTGTAGGAACACAAATAGCATCTGAATTTTTCAAAGCTCTTAATGCTTTTACAGTAATAAGTTCAAAATCACCCGGCCCTAAAGAAACCATATATAATTTCATTTTGTTTCCTTAATAAGTAATTTCTTTATGACTTGTACCAAGCATTCTAAATGAATCTTGAATACCTTTTTCAATAATTTTTTGAATCATTGGTAACTCAATTAAATTAAATTGCTCACTTGCAGTTAAACTTGAAACTATTGAAGACTCAAAAATTTCAGATAAATCATCTTTTATTTCAAACATATCTTTTGTATAGTGATTCCCGCTAACTAAAAGTAAAGGTACAATTTGAACTTTTTTTAAGCCTGTATTTTGGATTTTCGTTTTTATTACATCATTTATTTCAAAATAAGGAAATGCTCCCTCAAGGGAACAACAAAAATTTTTCTCACTAATTAACTCTAAAAAGGATGTACTATAAGTTATTGAATCAATTCCAACAGTATCAAGCTTTGGAGTTCCATGTATTACAAAAAGATTTGCCATATCATCTTTTGAAATTTGCTCATTTAAATTTTTTAAAAAAGCTGTTGTGTCTTTAGCTTTTGTTAAAAGAGCATTTGTAAAACCGATATTTGCTAAAGAAAAGTTCTTGAATCCATCAACTATTTTTTTTAAAACTTCATGTTCATCTGTTGGAAATATATTTATAGATGAAACAACAACATGTTTATATCCCAACATATCAATATCAGCTAAAGTTTGAGGAAGATTTTTATACTCTTCATTTTTTTTCTTTTTTAAAAGTTTTATTACCATTCTTGAAGAAAAAGAGACAAAAATATCACAATCAGGAAACTTTTCATTAATCATATCTTCTAAATCTAAGTATTTTTGTTGCTCTATTACTGAACCAAAACAAGCAAGGACAATAGCCCTTTTCTTGTTGTAATGTCTAAATCTTTTCATTATTTTGCTATATTATAAAGTCTATTTTCAACAAAAGCACTATTTTGTAAAGAATTTAAAGTTTTAGCAGCTGCTAAAACAGCTAAATCAACTAATGGTTCTAAAAGAATAACACTCATATATGCTAAGCCAAATGTGAAAACGGCAGATAAACTTTCAACACTAAATCCTTGTCCATAAAATGCCCAAAAAGCAACCCAAGAAACGATTCCACCTTGATAAATTACTGATAATTTTAAAGCATCTAAATATTTAATATCTTTGTATGCAATATTTGTTGGAATAATTTTTTTTGCTAAATATCCCATGGCAAATAAAGGCATTAAAAGTGTTGTTACATTCATTCCATATTGAGCTAAATCAAGTGGTGCAAAAAACAGACCTTGAATTAATAATCCAAAAGCCAAACCAAATGCAGCTGGTGCAATGCCAAAAATTAGAAATAGTGTTGAACCTAAAATCAAATGAACTTCAGAAACGCCAACTGCTTGATGAGGAAATATCTCAAAAAATATAAACACAAATAAAGTAGTAATAATAGTTTTTACCAATATTGGTAATATTCCACTGTTTTTGATACTTTCAACTGCTAATTTTGTAGCAATTCCAAATGAAACAATAGCTGTTCCATAACCTAAAACCATTTTTGCGCCATGCACAATTCCTGCTTCTATATGCATAAGTAATCCTTGTTTATTAATGTATAAGTGATGGTATATATATAATTTATAATATATATTTTATTTGTTAAAAAAAGTAATTATTTATTAATTTGAGGGTGGATCAAGAGATTGAATTGCATTTTCATAAGCAATTCTATGGTATAACATATTAATTTCAATCTTAGTTAATTTATTTATTGTCGAGAACATCGCAATTGTTGACAATTTAAAATAACGTTTATTATACCCGCGTAGATTCTTCATGCCAAAATTATAACACAATTATTTATAAAGAGGTAATATGAAAACAATTTACGCATCTACAATTTTTTCTAAACAAAGAAAAACACTTCAAACAATGGCTGTATTGCATCATTCCAAAAAGAATTCAAAAGCTTATAAAACTAACTTAGATTATATATTTAGAATTACATAAAATTATTTCTTTATAAAATAAAATAAATTTATAATGAAATTCACGCATACACTATGATTAGAAATAATATTAATACATTAAAGGATTACTTTGGAATTTAAAACAGAAGAACCACCAATAAATATTGGTGCAGACATATCAATACGGTCATTTGAAATGATTGAAGAAGAATTAAAAGACTACCCAAAAGCAGATGAATTTTCATTTGAACAAAAAGAAGTTATATCAAGATTAATTCATACAACAACTTGTTTTAATGAGGTTTTAGAAAACATCTATTTTTCACCAAATGCCATAGAAAAAATACAAAACTTACTTCAAAATAAAGCAAAAATAATTGTTGATGTAAATATGATAAAAGTTGGTCTTAGCGACTTTTATTTGAAAAAATATGAAACAGAAGTTGTATGTTATATAAATGAACCATTTACTTATGAAATGGCCGAAAAAAACAAAACAACTAGATCTTATGCCGCTGTTGTTGAAGCTATAAAAAAACACAAAAATGAACCAATGATTTTAGCTTGTGGGAATGCTCCTACTTTTATTTATGCAGCAATTAATACTTTACTTGAAGAAAAAGTTGATTTATCAAAAGTCGCCCTACTTTTATTTCCAGTTGGTTTTGTAAATGTAGTTGAATCAAAAGATTATGGAAGAAGATTTTGTGATTTTTTTGATGTTGCTGGAATTATTATGCAAGGAAGATTTGGAAGCTCAACAATGACAGTTGCCACACTTCATGCGATTTTTAAACTAATCAAAGATTATGATGGAAGCGAAAAATATAATGGAAAATAGATTATTTAATATGATGGGTTCGGAAGTTGTATCAGGATTTTCTTGCAAACCTGTAAAACTAGTTCCAGATAAACCAATAATGCACTTTAAAACTCATATATTTATTTGTGGTGATGAAAGATGTGGTGGCGCTCATAAAAATGAAAATATAGCTGCTGATTTAAGAGATATTCTAAAAGAAATTAATCTAGCAAATGGTGAAACTAGAATTAAAATATCAAGAACTGGATGTTTTGGAGCTTGTAGATTTAGAAGTGTTGCAAATATTTATGAAAATACAAAAACAAATGGCTTTGAAGCAAATAACAATATTTGGCTAAGAAATATACATAAATATACAAAAGAAAAATGGATTGAGTTATTCAAAGCATTAGCTCAAAATAAAAGTATTGATGATTTAGATTTTAAACAAGTTCCAATGAGTGAACCTTCAACTTATAAATAATGAATCAAGAAAAAAAAGTATTAAGAAAAGGACTCACAACAGGAGTTCACACATGTTGCGCATTTTCAAGTGTTCTTGAAGCATTTATTGTTACAAAAGAATTTGTTTTTGGAAAAATAAATAAAATTGATAATGATGACTTAGATGTTACAAAAGGCTGTGAAATTGTTGTGAGTATTAGTGCTAAAAAAGAAGATTTAGAATTTAATGAATTATCTTTAATTCCCCAAAGAACTCAAATTGGAACAAATTCTTTGGAAATTTATGCGGGAATTGGCGTAGGAGTTGTAACAAAAAAAGGTTTAAAAATAAAACCAAATTTTCCAGCAATAAATCCAGTTCCACTAGAAAATATGCAAAAAATATTTGAGAAAAAAGTAAAAAACCTTGAAAACATAAATATCTTTTGTACGGTTTCTGTAACAAATGGCGAAGAAATAGCCAAACAAACAGCAAATGCAAAAGTTGGTGTAATTGGTGGAATTTCAATATTAGGAACAACAGGAATTGTAAAACCAGTTTCAAGTACGGCATATATTGATTCAGTAAAAACTGAAATAGAATTTGCAACACAAAATGAATTAGAACCTTTGATTTTTACTTTAGGAAACTCAGCATTTAGAGTTTTTAAAGAAAAATATGATGAAGGGCAAATTGTTGAAGTTGCAAATTTTGTTTATGATTCTATTGAAATAGCCAATAATTTGGAAGTAAAAAAGATTATTTTTGTATGTGGAATAGGAAAAATGACCAAAGTTTATCAAGGGTTTAAAAATACTCATAATAGATTTGGTGTTATTGATTTTGAAAGATTAAAAGAAGATATAAAAAATGAATTAGCTTATGAAGTAGATATTGAATCTACAAAAACTGTAAAAGGTATTTCAGAAGAACTAGAAAAAGTCGGACTCATAAATGCTTTATATTCAATGATTGAAAGAAAAGCAAATGAACAGATAAAAACTTGGTTTCCAACTTCAAATGTGGAAGCTTTAATATTAGAAGAAAAGGAGGTAACAGGATGGTAACAATAGCTGGAAATGGTATGGGAGATTATGATTTTTCAAACTTAGAATTAAACTTTTGTAATTATGACAAAATCATTTGTGACCCAAATTTTATTGAAAATGGCAGAACTATTTTAAAACTAAAATTCAAAGATGCCCAAGATTATATATTAAAAAACTATGACAAAGAAAACCTTTTATATGTGGTTACAGGTTCTCCACTATTTTATTCAGCAGGAACAATAATCGCTAATAAATTGCCAAAAAATGAAGTTAAATTAATAAACAATATTTCATCAAAAACTTATCTTTTAGAAAAATTATTTATTAGTGAAAATGATGTAAGTGTCGTTTCAATTCATGGAAGAAGTGCCATTGATTTAGAAGAGTTTTTAAAGAAAAAATATACTTTTGTCCTTTGTGATAAAAACTCAATTACAAGATTAAATGAAGCTTTGAGTTTTTTTGATAAAAACTCAATTACAACTTTCATTGGTTATAAGCTTGGATACAAAGATGAAATAATTGAAGAAATAAATATTTTTGATTTTGATGAAAAAAGATTTGATTTAAACCAAGCTTTTGTTTTATTGATAAAAAGAAATTTTGAACATAAAAGTGCCATTTGTGAAGATATTGAATTTGAAACACAAAGGGGAATGATTACAAAAAAATACAAAAGACATTTAAGCTTACAAAACCTTGACTTAGAACCAAACCAACTTCTTTGGGATATTGGTGCTGGAAGTGGAAGTTGTGGAATTGAGGCTTTTAAAAGATACAAAGTAAGGACTTTTTATTTTGAAAAAAATGAAACAAGAGTTGAATTTATCAAACAAAATTTAACAAATCATTTTGTGTGTGATTGCAAACTTTTTATTGGTGATGCTGAGGATTATTTTGAGAATTTAGAGGAAAAACCACAAAGAATTTTCTTAGGTGGTGGTGGAGAAAAAGTTATAGAAAAACTTCCATATTTATATGAGAAGTTGGATGAAAATGGAATTATGCTAATAAATGCCATTACTTTAACCAACTTAAGCCAAATGATAAATGTTTTAAATGAAGCAAATATAGAGTTTGAAACCCATTCAATTTCTCTTACAACATATAAAGACAAACTAAATTTAGTAGAGCCTGAACGGCAATTATTTCAATTAAAGGTATATAAAAAATGATTTATTTTATAGGTGCAGGTCCTGGTGATCCTGATTTAGTTACTGTTAAAGCTCAAAAAATATTACAAATCGCAGATGCTGTTTTATTTACAGGTTCACTTGTGCCAAAAGAAGTTTTATCTTGGTGTAAAAAAGATGCAATTATTGAAGATTCACAAGGAATGAAATATCCTGAAATTTTTGATTTTTTATTAAAACACAAAGATAAAATCGTAGCTCGTGTACATACAGGTGATCCTTCTATTTATTCAACAATTGCAAAACAAATAGAGTTTTTAAAAGAACAAAATATTGAATATAAAGTAATTCCAGGAATTACAGCAGCTTTTGGAGCAGCTTCAAGTTTGGGAATTGAATACACAATTCCAGGGGTTTCTCAAACTTTGATTTTATCAAGAATTGAGGGTAAAACTCCAAATCCTGAAAAACTTGAAAATATTCTTGCTTGTAAAAATTCTTCTTTGGCTTTTTATTTATCAATATTGTTATTAAAAAAATTAAAAAATACAGCTTACAAAATGGGTTATTCAAAAGAGACTCCTTGTTGGGTTGTTGAAAAAGCAACTTGGGAAGATGAAAAAATTTATAAAGGAACAATTGATGATATAGAAAAACAAGTATCTCATATAAGTGGTGTTGCTTTGATTTTATTTGGAGATTATTTAAACCAAAAAGAGACGCAAGAATCACATTTATATGTAAAACCCCTAATCAAAGAATTAAAAGAGAGTAGAAAAAACAATGAATAAATTAAAAATAGCAATTGTTACAATAAATCAACCAAGTTTAACAGCTGCTTGTAACTTGGTTCCTTATTTATACGATTATCAGGTTGATGTTTTTGGTAAAAAAGATTTAGCACACAACTTAGAAAATCTAAATTTATATGACAAAATAGATGATATTATGGCACCTGCTTGGGAAGGTTATGATGCAATTATTTGTATTTTAGCAATTGGAGCGGTGGTGAGAAAAATAGCGCCATTTTTAAAAGACAAATCAACCGACCCAGCAGTTATCGTTGTAAATCTAAAGCTTGATAAAATCGTTCCACTTTTAAGTGGTCACTTAGGTGGAGCAAATGAATTAAGTGACATTATAGCTTCAAGAATACCTTCTTGCCAAAACTTTGTTTCAACAGCAACTGATCAAACAAATACTTTGGCTTTTGAAATGTTTGCAAAAAAAAATGATTTAGAAATTCACAATTTGAAACAATTAGCTCTTATTTCCAATTCACTTTTAAATAAAAAAGAGGTTGAAGTTCTAACTTATGACTCGATTTTCCAAACTATTCCAAATAAAGAAAATTTAAAATTAGTAAAAGAACAATCTTCAAATTTATGTGTGAATATAACTCCCTTTGATAGCCCTCTTTTGACTTTTAAACCAAAAGTTTTTTTAGGTATTGGTTGTAATAGAAATACAACTTTTGAAGAGATAAAAAATGCAGTTTTTTCATTTTTACAAAAACATAAATTAAAAATTGAACAAATACAAAATATTGCTTCATATGAAGCAAAAGCAGATGAAGTAGGACTTTTAGAGTTTGCAAAAGAGTACAACTTTGATATTAAATTTTTTTGTGAAACTGAAATAAATGCACTTCAAGGAAATTTTTCTACTTCTCAAGCAACAAAGTTTTTTGGAGTAAAAGGGGTTAGTGAACCATCATCAATTTTGGTTTCAAAATATAAAGAGTTAATAATACCTAAAGAGGTATATGAAAATAAAATTACAATAGCAGGAGCAATATAAAAATGAAAAGATTATACATAGTATCAACAGGAGCTGGTGGTTTAGGATATATTTCACCAGAAGCAATAAACGCAATAAATGAATCAGAAGTAATAGTATCTTATAGTAAATATGCAAGAGAATTAGGAAGCCTTATAAAAGGTAAAGAGTTATTTACATCAGGAATGACTCATGAAATAGCAAGATGTGCTCAAGCAATCGAATATGCAAGACAAGGTAAAACAACAGCAATTTTATCAAATGGTGATGTAAATGTTTACGGAATGGCAACTTTAATTGTTGAATTAATGGAAGAAAAAAAATTATGGGATGAAATAGAAGTTATTTCACTTCCAGGTGTTACTTCATTTTTAGCTGCTGCTTCAAAAGTAGGAGCTCCTGTGTCTCAAGATTTTGCAATTATTTCTCTTTCAGATAGATTAACAGATATAAATTTAATTGATAAAAGAGTTAAATCAGCCCTAGATTGCGACTTTGTAATAGGAATTTATAATCCAAAATCAGCAAAAAGAGTTCAACCATATCTAAATTTTATGGCAGCTTTAGAAGGATATGAAGATAGAATTGCGATTATTGCTTCAAATGTTGGAAGAGCAGAAAAAGAAGAGATTACAATAACAAGTGCTCAAGATATAATAAATCAAGGTTTAAATCACCCACAAGTTACAATGTCAACTCTTATAATCATTTGTAACTCAAATGCAAAACTTACTTCAAATGGAAAAGTTTTAACGCCAAGAGGTTATTTGAATAAATATGAATTAGATGGAGAATTAAAAGCCTAATTTGGCTTTTAATTTTTCTCCCTTAAAAAACCTGCGTAATACCTTCTTTATTAAAAATACAATACAAAAAATAAAAATCCTTGGGGCAAGACATTTCAAGCTTAATGCGAGAGCGTTAAATATTCCGTATCAAAGTAATTCTGATAAAAAAAATCCTATCTCACCTGAACTTAAATTTTAAGCTCACTATCTAATCTACCTTCAAAAATATTGCCAATTGTGAAAGTGTTAAATTCCAATTTCACATTGGTATATTCCATTTTTTTGTGACATTTTGAATACCAGATAAAGCAATTTTAAAAGTGAATTTTTATTTATACAATACAAACATATAAATCAGGTCGTTCATTTGAACCCCAATCACACATTGCATCTAAAATAGGGATAAGTGACTTTCCTCTATTTGTTAAACTATATTCCACTTTTGGTGGTATCATTGCATACTCTTTTCTATTAATTAATTTATCTGCTTCTAACTCTTTTAGTTGAGAACTGAGCATTTTATAAGTAATACTTCCTATTTTTCTTTGTAATTCGTTATATCTTACAACTTCATATTCAGATAATAAATATAAAATTATCATTTTCCATTTACCTGAAATCAAAGATAAAGTATAACCAAATGACGTCTCAGTTATGTTTTTTGGTACATTTATTTCCATAGTCACTTCCCTTTTTGATAGTATATTACATAAAAGTACATACTTACATTTTATTTTGTATTCATATATAATCCTATCAAAATTTACAAAAAAAGGATTTAATATGAAAAAAATATTAATAAATTTAGTTCACCCAAATTTTGAAGAATCAATTGTGAATAAAAAACTCTTCAATGCAGTCAATACATTAGAAAATGTAACAATAAATAATTTATACTCAAAATACCCAGATTTTAAAATAAATGCTCAAGCAGAACAAGAGCTGTTGTTAAACCATGATATTATTGTTTTTCAGTTTCCAATGTATTGGTTTAGTTCTCCTGCTCTTTTAAAAGAGTGGTTTGATATTGTATTAGCATATGATTTCGCTTATGGAGCTAATTATAAATTAGAAAATAAACCTTTTGCAGTGGCTGTTAGTTGTGGAGGAGACGAAAAAGTATTTTCAGAAACTGGAAAAGATAAAAAAACAGTTGAAGAATTTCTTTTTCCACTTTTTGGTACGGCAAACTACGTAAAAATGGATTATAAAAAACCTTTTATCACTTATGGAACAGAACATACTTTAAGTGAAGAAACACTAAATAAATTTGCAGAAGATTATACAAGATATATCAAAGAACTATCTAAATAGATATTTCTTCATTTAAAAGAGAGCTTCTCAACGTTATGAAAAGGGGATAGGAGCATTTTCTATCAGATTTTTTAGATATAAAATCATCCTATTCTCTTTATTCAAAACACGTAAAATATTTTCTATCTTCTTCCTAATATTTTTAATTATAACTAACAAATGACCAATTCACAAAAACACACTACAAAACAATCAAAAACTTTTATAAACTCAAAATATGAAAACATTTATTCTTTACCCAAACCAACTATTTAAAAATCTATCAAATTTTATAGGTAAAAAAGTGCTTTTAATAGAAGAGCCATTATTTTTTACCCAATATGAGTTTCATATCCAAAAGTTAGTTCTTCATAGGGCTAGTATGAAATTTTATGAGAATTACTTAAAACAAAACAATATTTTAGTTGAGTATTTTGAAGATGAAAGTTATCTTGAACTTTATAAAAATGAAGAGATTTTTGTGTATGAACTTTTTGATAATTATTTGGAAAAAAAGGTTTATAAAAACTTTTCAAACATCACAACAATCAAAAATCCAAACTTTATAAACCCAAAAGATAAAAACAAGTTTTTACATAAGTTTTATATAAATAGAAGAAAAGAGTTGGATATTTTTATGCAAAATGGAAAACCTCTTTTTGATAAATATAGCTTTGATGAGGATAATAGAAAAAAACTTCCAAAAGATATAAAAATTCCCCCTACTTTAGCCTTTGAAAATGAGTTTGTAAAAGAGGCTTTGAGTTATTGTAAAAAGTTTAAAAGTGTTGGAGTTTGTGAAAACTTTTATTATCCAACTACTTTTGATGAAGCCTCTTTTCAATTAAACTATTTTTTAAAAGAAAAATTTGAGAATTTTGGCTCTTTTCAAGATGCAATTACAAAAGATATTAGACAAAACTTTTTATTTCATTCAAATATTTCAAGTAGTTTAAATATTGGACTTATTGACTTAAATGAATTAATAGAAAAAATCATTAATTCAAATACTCCATACAATGCAAAAGAAGGCTTTATAAGACAAATTATCGGTTGGCGTGAGTTTATGCTTCGTGTTTATGAAGACAATGGTGTGGTTCTTAGAAATTCAAACTTCTTTGAGTTTAAAAATCCTATGCCAAAAAAGATTTTAGAAGCTAAAAGTGGTATAAAACCTCTTGATGATGCTATCAAAAAACTAAATTTTACAGCTTATAATCATCACATTGAAAGGCTTATGATTTTAGGAAATATTTTTTTATTACTTGAAATCAAACCAAATGATGTTTATGAGTTTTTTATGAAAAACTATATCGATGCTTACGATTGGGTGATGGTTGGAAATGTTTATGGAATGAGTGGTTTTAGTGATGGAGGAAGTATTACAACAAAACCATATATTGCAAGTTCTAACTATATTTTAAAAATGAGTGATTATAAAAAAAGTGAATCTTGGTGCGAAATAGTTGATGCACTTTATTGGAGATTTTTATATAAATATTCAAATAGATTTTCTTCAAACCCACGAATGAAAATGCAAATAGCACTTTTAAATAAAATGTCCGAAAAGAAATTAGAAAATCATCTCACAATAGCTAATGATTTTATAAAACAAAGTTGAACTAACAAAAAATATATACTAAAATCCTTTATATTTATCTATACTAGTAAAAAATCGAAAGGCGTTCTTATGCAAACTCTATTTAAATATACTCTAATTTTATCAATTGTTTTACTCTTCACAGCGTGTTCTTCAAAAAATCCACCTCTACAAACTGTAGAAAAAGTTGATTTAAACAAATATCTTGGAACTTGGTATGAAATAGCAAGATTTGAACACTTTTTCGAAAGAGATTGTAAAAATGTTACTGCGAATTATTCAATTTTGGATGATGAAACAATAAAAGTAATAAATAGATGTACAAAAATAACTACAAATGAAAAAGGTGAAGCACAAGGTCGAGCCCATGCAATAGATGAAACAAATAGCAAACTAAAAGTTAGTTTTTTTAGACCATTTTATGGGGATTATTGGGTTTTAATTTTAGATAAAGATTATAATTATGCAGTTGTAGGAACTCCATCAAGGGAGTATTTGTGGATTTTATCAAGAGAAAATAAAATTCCTGCTTCTGTAAAAAATGAAATTTTACAAAAACTTCCAACTTTAGGATTTGATACTTCAAAACTAATTTGGACTATTCAGGAATAACTATGTATTTTGAAAAAAAAGATAGTGTAAAACTAGATTTTACAAAAAAACCTAAAAGAGAAAATAAAAGTTTAGAAGAGCTGAAAGAAGAGGATTTAAATCGTCTAATAGAGATGGCATGGCAAGATAGAACTACTTTTGATACAATATTTGAACTTTATGGTTTAACTGAAAATCAAGTGAAAAAAAAGATGAGAAATTTACTAAAAAAAAGTAGTTTTAAAATGTGGAGAGAAAGAGTTCAAGGGCGAGTTACAAAACATAAAAAAAAGGTTTTGCATAAAATTAGCAGATTTCAAGGTCCTTGGTAATTAAAAGACAAAAATATCATACAAAGTAATAAAAAAAAGAGATATACTAAATAAAAAAGGATTCAAAATGTTAAAAGAACTTATTTTTACAGGACTTGGTGGAGCTTTAGTTTTAAAAGAAAAAATTGAAGATGAACTAAAAAAACTAGAAGAAAAAGGAAAACTAGATACTAAAGATGTAAAAAGTTTTTTAGAATCACTAGAGCAAAAAGGTAAAGAGAGTGATGAGAAGTTCAAAGCTGAATTAAAATCAACAATGAAAGAGATTATTGATGAACTAGGGCTTGCAACTAAAGAAGATTTAGAAAAATTAAAAGAGGATTTAAAATAAAAACTTTTTTTAAAACCCTGACTCTTTACTCTCCAAGTAGAGTTTATAGTGTATTTCAATTTTTATTAACTATTTATTTAGTGATAAAAAAAAGAGATAGTTTTTTATTTTTTAAACCTTTAAAACCTAAAAAATTAAAAGAAATAATTATAAACCTTGGAGCTAGTTTTGTAAAATTAGCGCAAGTATTAGCAACTAGAGCAGACTTTTTTTCAGCTGATTATTTGGATGAATTAAGAGAACTTCATGATCAGCTTCCAGCTATGAAAAATGATGAATATAAAGAAATTTTCAAAAAAGCCTTCGAAATAGATCCTTTTATAAAGTTTGAAGAAACTCCACTTGCATCGGCATCTATTGGTCAAGTTCATGTAGCTTTTTTAAAAACAAATGAAAAAGTTGCTGTTAAACTGAGAAGAAAAGGAATAAAAAATCGGGTAGTTGCTGATATAAAAATCATCAAATTTTTTAACACAATATTTAAACCCCTATTCTCGCATCATACAAAAAATTCTATAGAAGCTGTAATCTCTGAATTTTCTTCAATGATTTTACAAGAAGTTAGCCTTACAAATGAACTTTCAAATCTGCAAAAATTCTCACATATGTACAAAGATAGTGGTGTAAATTTTCCAAAAGCTTATGCAGAAATTTCAAGTGATGATGCCTTAGTTATGAGTTTTGAAGAGGGATTTAGATTTGATGATAAAAAAAGTTTAAAAGAACAGAACATTGATTTTAATATTATTATTTCAAAACTTATAGATTTTTATACAACTCAAATGTTAATAAATGGTTATTTTCATGCGGATCCTCATCCTGGAAATTTACTTGTAAATAAAGAAGGTGAATTAATCTTACTTGATTTTGGAATGGTTAAATCAGTTCCAAATACTACAAGAGTTGCAATAATAGAGCTTATAAAAGCTGCACATGAAAGGGATTATGAACTTTATATAAATGCAAGTAAACGATTAGGAACGATAGCTTATGAAGCACCTACAAACGAATTAGCTGAGTTTACAAATAAAATGTTTGATATATTTTCAAACGATAACTTAAGTAGTGAATCAATGCAAAAGTTAGCTTTTGATGTACTTGAGAATACAAGAGATTTTCCTTTTAAACTTCCAAGTGATGCTATTTATATATTAAGAGTTAGTGCAATAATCGAAGGTTTAGGAACGACTTATATAGAAAATTTCAATGGAATAAAAGATATTTTACCAATTTTACAAAAAAATATCCCAAAAGCTTTGGGAGCAAATGAGTCGATTTTAGAAACATTAGTTGATGAAATAAAATCTATTCCTTTTACTATAAAAGATTTTAAATCCGTTCTAAAACAAGCCAGCTCAGGAGAGTTAAAAATTCAGATTTCAAATGACCAAGTAACTTGGATTTCAAAAGAGATAAAAGATTATTTTAAACCAATTATTTTTTCAATGGCTTTATTCGCTAGTTCAATATTTATACTTTTATATGACAAAGAGTTAAAAGAGATTGCTTTAGGTTTGTTTATTTTTGCAATTGCAAGATTAATTTATAGATAATTTAGACTAAATAAATATATTATTTTTATTAAAACTAATTATAATATATATAAATTTATCTAAGGATTTATATGACAGTTTTTTTGACTCTTCTTGGGAAAATAATTCCCTTGTATTTTAGTATATTATTAGGTTTTTTCAGTACAAAATATTTTGATTGTAGTAAAGACACTATTGCTAAAATACTACTTTATATTTTAGCTCCATTAATTGTTTTTAATGCAACTTTGAGCGTACATATAAATAGTTCAATAATATTTTTACCACTTTTCTTTTTTACAATAAGTCTAATTATTGCTTTTGGAACACTTCCAATTTTTCAAAAAATATTCAAAGATAATAGTGCAAATGTTCTTTCTTTTACCGTTGCAACTGGAAACACAGGAAATCTTGGTATTCCTGTAGCCATTTTATTTTTAGAACCAAAACTTGTAGATATTTTTATTTTTAGTATCTTAGCTTCAATTTTATATCAAAATTCTGTGGGATATTATATTACTGCAAAAAGTAGTTTTACTGCAAAAGAAAGTATCAGAAAAGTTATGAGACTTCCAGTATTACACGCTTTTATTTTAGGACTTATTTTAAATTTATCAGGTTTTCAAATGCCAGAAATGTTTATGTCTTATACTGGTTATTTAAAAGGCGCGTATGCAATATTAGGAATGATGCTTTTAGGTATGGGAATGGAACATATAAAAACAAGTGGTGGATTTGATAAAATGTTTATCTCATTAGCACTTTTTGTTAAATTTATCATTTGGCCACTGATTATACTTATTTTTATTTTTTTAGATAAAAATTTTATACATTTTTTAGACCCTGATTTATATCTAGTTATGTTTATATTTGCAATTGTTCCATTAGCTGGGAACACAGTAACAGTGGCAACTTTATTGAATGTAAAACCTGAAAAAATGTCTGTTGCTGTTTTAATTTCAACACTTGTTTCATTGTTTTATATTCCATTTGTACTTTATTTGTACAATCTTTAAAATTAAAGAATAGTTATTTTGTAACCAAATCCGTAAATGTTTTCAATTTTTAAACTACTTATTTTACTTCTTAGCCTAGATATTAGATTTTTCAAATTTGAGATATCTGGGCTTTTATCAAACTCTTCATGCCATACATAAGTTATAATCTCTTCATTAACAAATATCTTTTCAGGTATTTTAAGAAGTAAATCTAATAATCTAAACTCTTTTTTTGTAAGTTTAAATAATTCATCATTAAAATATAACTGTTTTAGCTCTTTATTCCAAAGTAAATCATTATTTAATTTTATAAAAATCTCTTTTTCTTCTATAGTTTTATTTTTTTCTAAATAAATCTCTTTTGATATTTTAAATACAACTTCAAAAAAATTATCATAATCAACTGGTTTTAAAATAAATCTATATATTCCTAGATTTACCAATTCCATAAGATATTCTGATTCATTATAAGCAGATAATACAATAATATTTTGTTTTGGATTTATTTTATAAATATTTTTTATAAGTTCAATTCCATTCATATTAGGCATTTGAATATCTGTAAATACTAAATCAGGATATTCATTATTTAATTTAAAATAATTACAATACTCTTCTAAAGCTTCTTTTCCATCAAAGGCAACATCAATTCTTGAAAAAACTTCACTTAAAAGATTTTTCATCTTTTCAGAAATTTCTCTTTCATCTTCAACTAATAAAATAGACATTTCCTTTGCATATTTTTCTAAAGAAATATAATCTATCATTTAAAACCTTTCTTTTAATTCTATAAATTGTACTAGATAAGATTTTATATTACTATTAATAATCATCATTTTCCATTCTAATCTCTCTTCTTATCTCAACTTCATTTCTAATTGCATCTTTATTTGTAAGATCTAACAAAGGTCGCTCAATAATTTTGATTTTACCCTTTAATTTTGGGTTAAGTTCAAAAAACTCATCAAAATCTATTAAAAACATTTCACCTTTATTATGGAACTCTACCCTATTTGGATATTTTAAAATATAACAACCTTTATAATCTTTTTCTAAAGTTCTCGAATTTTTCATTTTTTTAAATATGTCGTATTTAAAAATTAAATATCCAATAAAAAATACAAATAAAGCAAAAAATAATTCTCTAAAATAATCCATTTTTTAAATCCGTTATAAAATTTTAATATTATTAGTTTTTTTAATAAGTTGGAATTCTACTATATTTTATATTTTAAGCTAATTGGAAAGTTTTTTTATCGCCTCGGATTAGATGTATTTTGTTTTTCCTGATATTTTTTTGTATTTGATTCTTTTGAAATTATTAACTTGAATTTATTTTAAATATAGTAATTTAGGAAAGAGTTTTAGAGTCATTTATACTCTAAAACTCTTTTTGGGATTTTTGCTTCTTTATTATCTTGTTTCATAAGGTTCATATATTTTTCATAGTTTTCTTTTGCTTTTTCTTTATTCCCTAATCCATCATAAGCATCTGCTAGGTTTAGGTATGCAACTGTTCTATTTGGGAATTTTTCTAATATCTTTTCTAAAAGAAATATTGCTTCATTATTTGCATTTGCTTGTTGTAGGTAGTAAGCTATATCATTGTACTGAGTTAGGGTTTTTAAATTTAATTCATAAGTATTAAATAATGAAAAAATATATTCTTTAGAGAACAAAGGAATATTTTTTTTATTCTTTAAATTTTCAATAATATTAATAAGAATATTATTCTCTTCTAAATTTTTAACATGATAACAATTTTCCTCTTTATTATTTAGAATACATATTTTTGTTTCTAAATATGTTGAGTTTGTAGTTATAGATTTATTTAATTCCCATTTTTTATTTATGTAATAGATAAAATATTCTATAGTCTGATCTCCCGAACCGTTAAACATAGTTTTAATATAAAGAACATTATCATTTTCATTATATTCTTTTATATCCTCAACTCTATATACCCAATCAAAACTATAATTTTCTCCTTGATAAACTTTTTTATAATTATTATCTTTTTTTATATAAAATAATAATTCATTACCCTCTTTATTGTAAGCAACTTTATCTTTAATTCCATCTTTATTTATATCTACGCTATAAATATGATAAGATGTATCTTCTTCTATATTTTTATAAGACATATCTTTTGCATATAAAAATGAGAAAATAAATAAAATAAGACTAGTTTTTATTAATACAGTTTTCATAATTCATTATTTCCTTTATTTCTTTTAAATAATTTCTTCTTTCTTCAAAACCATTAGCTCCACCATTTACAAGCCAACTAATTGTATCTATCCAATTATTATCAGCTAATAAGTTTAGATTAATAGTTCCATATTTTTTTGAATTATTTCCATAAGATATTATTTGTTTCTCTGAGGAAGCATTCTCTTTTCCAACAGCAAGACCTACTGTCCCTGCAAAAGAAGGAGCATTCCAAGTTCCTATATTACTATTACTTAAAGTTTTTCCTTGTTCCCAAAACCAACCTGCAGAATCAAAAACTAAGTTAATTTCACTACCAACTTCACTGTAATTACTTTCATAGTCAGTACGTTTCAAATAATCAAAATATTGTTTATATCCCGTACGACCTGACCCACTACTACCTTTCCATGTCAGTTGCATTAAACCTCTACCATAAAATGGATAATAACTTTTATTTTGTAAGTAGCTAGTTTTACCTTCTTCTTCACTACTCCTAAATCTATTTGTTTCATGATAAACTTGTGCTAAAAAATGTATTTTCCGTAAACAAATGTTTACTTTATATTTAGTAAATGTTTTATTTAATTCTTCGGTAAATCGCGCATACGTTTTATCTGCTTCAGGAATACTTGTTTTTATTGTAAACAAATCATAGTTCCCTTTTGTGTCTTTTTCTTTATCCCTTAAATCCTTTACAATTTCTTTTACTTCATCAACAGTAAAATCTCTATTACAATAACATTTTGATCTATTCCCAAACACCCCAACCAACCCAATAGGATTAAAATGATAAACTTCATCACTTTGAGGAAAATCAGCAATTGTTTTACATTCAGCAAAAAAACTCAAGTTTTTTATTCTTTCTTCTACTTTCTCATAATACAAATCAAATTCTTCTATATTATCTATTTTATCTTTATTATTTCCTACTCTATCTATTATTACTTGTGCTAAGTTAATTTCATTATCCCATTCACTTGAGTGTTTTACGATATTTACTTATTATCTCTTTTATATCTTTATTTCTTACTGCTTCTTTTAATTCTTGAAAATCTAACATATTATTATTATCTTTATCTATTAATTTAAACAATTCATTATATGAACTATTTAATTTTACTTCATTTGACACATCTGTAATTATTAAATCTTCTATATTCTCAAACATTGATACTTTATCATTTGATTTCATATCTATTATTTTTGCCCATTCTAATGTTATTGGGTGTATCTCTTTACACTCTTCATACAGGTATACTTTTGCTTTATCTTCTAAATTGGAGTTTGAGAAGTTTTTTTCTATTTCTACTCAACTGCATTTTTAGGAATCCAAGCTTTTATATCTTTTTTACCTTTATACAAAATATACAACCAATCATCTTTTTCTTCTAATATTTCTACTTCATCACCTTTTACTAAGTACATTTTTGTTTTAATAGCAGGAGTTTCATAAAGAAATTGTTTATCTAATCTAATTTGTTTAATAGTATATTTATTGGTATTATCAAATGCTTCAATATACTTCATACTATCAAAGTTACTCAAGTAAATATCTTTCAATGTCAATTCTTGTGTTTTTAAATCAAATCCATCTGAAACTTCAACACTGTATTCTTTAATTGCTGTAATTAATTTAAAATCATTTTGGATTTTTATAAATGTATATTTGTAAGATACATGATTTGTATTAGTTCCCCCCGATGCTAAATAAAATATAGTAAGTCTATTGTCCTTATACGATAGAGAATCAAATGCCAAACCTTGTTCAACATTAGTTAGTTTTATTGCTTGATTATTTATAAATATCACTTTATCATTATTTGAGTAGATTAAATAACTCATTATATGTTCAGGATATTTATACTCACAAATATCTAATTGATTATTATCGACTTTTAATGTATCTACTTCAACATCATTAGTTGTAGTATATAAGCTTATAGATTGTGTATTTTTATTTTCAATAGTTTGTAATTTACTAAAAAAATCATGATTATCCTTTGTCAAGTTATAGCAAATAGACTTTGTATCTGCAAATAAACTTACCGCTAATAAAATTAATGCCATAAAAAAAAATTTCATTCTAATTCCTTCCAAAATATTGTATTTCCTTTAGTACCTGTTGCAACTAATTTTATTGTAATTAAATTGCCATTTCTATCTTTTGCATAAGTTATATATTCAAAATTGCCTGTTTCCCAGTTATTAGGATTGGTAAAAACATTGTCTGGTATAGTATAATATACCCTACTGTATCGAACTCTTCCTTGAGCATATTTTACAAGTTGAGCAGATTTATAATCCTCATATATAGAAGACTCTATAGTTATTTTAGAAAATTCTCTAAATTTTGCTTGTGGTTTCCCTCCATAAGGTGAATTTAATCCCCAAGCTAAGAAATCTGTTCCATCCCATTTTGTCGCTCCATTCGTAGGGTCATTATTTGTAATATAAATATCTAATATACCTTTTCGAGCAAAGTTAGACCTACTATCATCGTTTATATCAGGTAATGGTATCTTTTCAGTAGATGATACAGAAGAATAACCTGTCATTAGTACTTGATATAAAGTTTTAGCTTTCCTTTTCGCATAATTATTTGCAGTATGAGCAATCCAAATATATTCATTTTCATCTGTTATATGCGTACCTTCATGCTTAACAATTTGCGAACAAATTTGAAATTCTCTATGAGTTATATTCTCTATTTTTTTTACATTTATAAAGTTCCCATTTTCAAATCTTTCAGCAATATATACAGTATCTTCTCTTTTTTCATTTACACCTAAATATACACCGTCATAAGAATATACATATCCATCGACGTCTATACTTGATTTAAACTCATTAACCAAGCCAATAGGATTAATAACATAAACCATATCACTTTGAGGAAAATCAGAAATAGATTTACATTCACTAAAAAAACTTAAATTTTCTATCCTTATTTTCTCTTTTTTTAGCATTTCTATATATTTATCTTTATTCTCAAACTCTGAGTTATCTATATTATCCACTATATTTTGTAATACATCTACCATATTTTGTGTTTTATCCCATTCACTAGAGTGTTTTACTACATATTTATTTGTTATCTCTTTTATCTTTGGATTTTTTGTTGCTTTTTCTAGTTCATGTACTTCTAGTATTCCATCTCCGTTATCTTGAGTACCTTTATCTATTAAATCAAACAACTTTCTAAACACTTCATTCATTCTTAAATTTTCTTTTTTAAACACTGCTTCTAGGTTCTCAAATATTGACACATGATCTCTTGAGCTTTGTGCATTTAATATTGTTGCCCAATCAAAGCTTTGTAGTAGTCTTTTATCCCCTCTTTGTAGTTTGTACAAATGTTTTAAATTGTTCACTTGCAAATACTTCTAGATGTAGGCAGTTAACATTTCTTTCACCTTCTATATTATATTCACCCATTAATCCTATAGTTTCTCCTGCTTTTATTTTTATTGGATTTGAAAGAACTATTACTTTATTAAAGTCTTTATTTACAAATATCTCTTCTAATTTTGGAATATCTTTTTTATTTATATCACTTACATTTGAGTTATGGATTGTTAGGTTTAAAGATAAGTCTATATCTCTTCCCTCTACATATAAAACTCTTGCTCTATTTTGTATCCATTTCCCATCTATAATAATTTTTGTATTAGCTGCTATTGCATCTCCTATTGCTGGAGAGTAGGCTCTTCTTTCATATCCACTTCTGAGAAGTATATTTTCACCTTTTGTTTTTACTAAGTAATCTTCTTTATTTAAATAATCATCTTTTTTTGCTGTATGCATATATAAAGAGAAAAAACTTTGTTTATTATTTGTTGGGTATTCTATCTTATGTTTGATTAGAAAGAAACCTGTAGAATATAATCCTCTTCCATCATTTAAATATTCATTATTTATTCTATATGCAACTATTTCTCCATCTGCAATACATTTTATTCCTTCTTGAGCTTTTAAGTCTCTTAACATACTTCCCTCAAAATGTATTCCACCATGCCAAAATCCCATTTTAGTAAATAGATAATTTCCATGTGATAAAGAACCTAGTTTATCTTTATATATAGTTTTATTTTTCTGCGCAAATGGGTAAGAAAATTTTGGAATATATGTAGTTTGAGTTGTATTATTAGCTGTCATCTTATATTCCTTATTTTGAAAAAATTGGTTTTTGTTTAATTTTTTGAGATTCTTTGAAAAGTATTTTAGAAACTTCCATTCCATTAACCCCACCATTTCCTGAATTCTCATTATAATTTGGTGTATTAAAATGTATCCCTGAGTTATCTATTGTTAGTACATTACTTCCACTTCTTATACTTATTCCACTACTTGATTCTATTACTATTTCATTATTTCCTTCAAGCAGTACATTTGTTGTATTTAGGTGGAAACTATCTTTTATATCTATTCCCATTTCATTTGCTACTTGTACAAACAAATTTTCTAGGTATTTATCACTTACATCTTTTTCCACATATTTTACAAGAGTATTTTTTATTGAAGTTACTACATTCTCTTCCACAATAGATTTTAAATCATTCTTAACAATAGTATTGAAATCCTTAAGCACATGTATCTCATAATCCTCTTGCACTGTTGTTAGCTTCTCTTTCTCTACTACATTTATATGATTCTCTTTTACATTTTGCGTATAATCTTTATTTACTATTAATATTGAGTTTGATTCTACTGTTTCTTCTTTCTCATTATCTATTATTATTTTTGAATTATTTTGCACATGAGTTAATTGATTATTTAACACTAGGGTATTCATATCTCTTTGGGCTCTAAAAGAGAGTTCTTCTTGTCCTCTTTTATCTTCGAAAGCCATTTCATTATAACCCTCTTTATCTTCATATTGTGGCATTGAGTAACTCTTTATATAACTCTTTGTTTTATTTTCTGGAAGATTATAAGGATTTTTATTCTCACCATTATGCAAGCTTCCTATTATTATTGGAAGATCTGGGTCACCATTTACAAAGCTTACTATTACTTCACTATTTACTCTTGGCAAAAACTGACTTCCAAAGTTTGTTCCTGCATAAAAGTTTGATACTCTTAGGTAACAAGAGCTTATTCTATTTCTTTCAAAGTGGAAAAGTACTTTTATTTTACCTTCATCATCTACATCTATTGTATTTTCATAATCTTTTGTATTTGATTCTCCATTTGAGACAATTGCTGTTACTATTGAGTTTATTCTTGGCTTTTTTATACTTATTGAGGGTTTATAGTTTATATCTTTTGGGATTGATTCAAATTCTACTTCATATTGCAGTTCATGTTTCTCATTATCTTTTACATTTTGTCTATATTCATCCAAAGCATTTTCAAATTTACCTTTATATATTACATTTAGGATTATTACATCTATTTTCTTATTTGCTTTTTCATCTTCTAGGGTTATACACAAGCTATCATTTATATTTAGTTCTTGGCTTACACCTTTTATTATATTACTTTTTGAGTATTCTCTTTGGGAATCTATTTTTGTGTATCTATTAAGGTCTTTATAGTAACTTTCATCTAAGAGGTTTAACTTATCTCTTAATTTCTCTTTTTTTATATCTGTTCTTAATTGTTTGGTACTATCATTATCTTTTACACTAGAGTTTATATTTGCTCCGTAAGAGAGTTTATAATCCAAGCTTGGATTATTCTTATCATAATAATCTTCTACATAATTACTTGTTTTAAATTTCTTACTATGATTAAAGCTACAAGTCGAGGAGTATGTTTTTACTATTGCATGTTCATTTAATTCACAAACAATTACAGAGTAAGGATCATTTGAACTATAATCTATTATTAAACTATAACCCTCTTCTTCACAAAGCATTTGAATAAATTCCAAATCACTTTGATCATATTGGGTTACATATTCTCTTTTAGGAGCTAGAGTTTCATCTATTTTTACATCTATTTTTATATTTAACAATTGGTTATATCTATTTATTATTTCACTTATTATATCTACAACCGTTTTATCTTGAAATATCTCATATTTATTTGTTAATCCTAAATAATACATAGGAGAAACTACTTTTATTTTATAAAGGTATTTTTTTGCAACTACAGAATCTTCAGCTGCTTCATATATTTTTCCATAAATATCTTTTCTAACTAAAGGATTTACAGAATCACTCAATCTTATTTGAACATCAGTATCTACAATATCTTCGATTTTTATAAATTCATCACTAACAAAAGTAAGTTCAAAGAAATAAGGAGAATTTACCCTACTTTCTCCATTTAGTTCATAAACACTATAGTTACCATCACTTACACCTAAAGTATCATTTGTTTTATAGTTAAGAAGTTTTAATCGACATACAATATCTTGTCTTATTTCTATTCGCAAATCTTTTAATTTATTTACTACACTATTTACTTTCTCTTCTATTAGCTCTTTGCTCATTGTGCTCTCTTTATTAATTCATAAAATAATAATAAATTTTATTATAGTGTTATTTTAATAAAATTTCAAAATAATATTTTAACTTATTATTAGTTATTTATGTAAATTTTAATATTTGGGATTGATGTTTTTGATAGAGTGTAAGTTTTGTAGTTTTTTTAGATTTTATGCTTTGATGATTTAAAAAATCATCAAAGTGTACTAATAATATAACCTCTATTTGATGAGTTTTTAATAAATGCTTCTTCTGTTTTTTCTCTAATATGTTTAATAACATTTCTTAAAGAATATATAGAAAATTCTTTTCCTTTCCATACTGTTGCTGATATATCTTCATAAGTTACTAGTGTATTTGGATTTGAAGCAAGTAAATTAACTAATTTTTTTTCAATTTTTGTTAATTTAATTATTTTCTTACCTTGATATAAAGTTTCACTTATTGTGTCAAAGTAAAATCCATTTTCGAATTGAACTTTTTTATTTGAATATAAAAATCCTAAAGCAATATCAATATTTAAAAATAAAAATTTTTCATCAATTTTTTTGTCAAAAATTGTATAAACATTACAGTATTTATAAACTGAAATATCTTCAAAATTTCCATCTTCCAATAAAATCATAGGTATATTAAAGTTATAAGACTTTGCAAGTTTTAAATCTTCAACAAACTTTTTTAATTCACTTGTACTATTATCAAAAATAATCAAATTATAATTATTAATTTCTTCGTTTAATAAATGAAATTTGTCATTATTAAAATAAGATATATCATATTTATTATTTAAACCTTTTTTTAATATATCCATACACTCTAAATCTTTACTAACTACTAAAATAGAATTATTACTATTATTTATTATATCTTCTGAAATACTATTCATATAAAATCTCCTAAAAAATGTTTTCTATGTAATTTTATAATTAAATGGTATGTAAATAGTATCATTTTTAAAATTGTTAAAAAAAGTTATAAAATCATAGTTTTAAAATGTAAATTAACTCTAATATTTTTTTAAGCATGAGTTTTAGGATAGTTAGATAATGATGTTTTTTCTTTTATAGAGTTTTAATAGTTATTTTAATAAATTGATTTAATTTAATTAATAGTATTCACAATAATAAAATATTTTTTTGATTTTTTAAAAGTAGTAATATAAGAGTATCTTTTAGATACTCTTATATTTTATATTTATTTAATAAATTCAACAATATCTTCGAATTTTTCTCTTTGTTGTTTTGATTGCTCATTAATTCTATATCCAAAAGGTAAAACTAAAGATAATTGGTATTTTTTAGTGTCAAGTCCTAAAATTTCTTCAACTTTCTCTTTATCAAATCCTTCAACTGGACAAGAATCTATTCCTTTAATTGCTGCTGCTATCATCATATTTCCTGCTGCAAATGCTGTTTGTTTTGCTGTCCATGCAAAAATATTTTCATCACTACTTAATGTATTTTTTAAATGTCCTGCATATAATCCTAAATAAAAATCTAATTTTTCTTTAGGCATTTCACGTCTTGAAAATCTTTTTTCAGGAATTCCGCTTTCAGGTTTAACACCTTCAATTCCAGCTAAAACAATAACTAAATGAGAACAAGATGTGATTTGAACTTGATCCCAACAAGCAGGTCTAAGTTTTGCTTTTAGCTCTTCATTTGTAATAACTAAAAACTTCCAAGCTTCCATACCAAAAGAAGATGGCGATTTTCTTCCAGCTTCAAGTATAAACTTCATATCCTCATCACTAACTTTTTTTGTTTCATCAAAAATTTTGCACGCGTGTCTAAAATCCATAGCTTCTGCGAATGTTTTTTCCATATTTTTTCCTTTTAAATTAATTTAATACATCATAAAAAATGATATTCTAACTTCAAATTTTTTAACAATTGTTAAAAAACAACCTTAATTTCTTAACAAGTAAATTATTCAGCTGTTTCGCTTAATCTTATTTTTTCTAATTTACTTTTTTTATTAAACAAAATAACTGCTATAAAAGAGAGTAAACAACCTATTATTGTAGATAAGGCAATTTTTTCGCCATAGGCAAAATAACTTGATACTATTGCTCCAATTGGAACAATAAACATAAATACACCCGTATTATGAGCGCCAATTCTGCTAGCACTTGCAAAAAATATTGCCATTGCAAATGTCCCAGATAAAAGTCCTACAAATGTAATATTCCACCAAAATACTGAATCATACAAAGCTATATCAAAAGGATGATGAGGCAATGCAAATATCATATTTGTAAATGCTGTTACACCAAAAATAACTAAAGTATAAAACATTGGGTCAACTCTGTGTGAAACTTTTTGAGTTATTATAGTGACAAATGACCAAACAACTGCACATACTAAAAAATATATACTATTAAGATTTAAAAATCCCATTCCTTCCATTGGTATTTTTAGTAAAATAATAGCACCAAATACACCAATACCCAAAGCAATCATCTGTTTTGTAGATACTTTTGTACTAAAAATCAACATAGATAAAAAATATGTAATCAAAGGGACTAAAGAAGTAACCATCGTTCCTCCATACCCTGCTTCCCCGTGAGAAAGTCCAGCAAAAAACAAATAACTAAATAAGGCACTTAAAACACCTCCAGCTATCATATAAATATATCCAATAAAATCTGTTTTCAAAGATCTTTTCATATAAATTATAACTGGTATCATTCCAATAAAAGAAATTGTATATCTCCAAAATGAAGCTACTTGTATATTAGAGTGTTCAACAGCTGCTTTTCCTGAAGTCCAAGCAATACCCCAAAGTAACATAGCTATTAACATACCAATAAAGTATTTAGTTTTATTCTCTTCTTTGTGCATTAAAAGGCTCTTGAATATGAAGGAATTATCAACTCTTTTTGATTAAATTCATTTGCTGCTATAAAAACAAAATTAGGTGAACGTAATAGTTCTCTTCCATATGCTACAAAATCACAATATTTTTCTTCTAAAAGTTTTTCACCCTGCTCTGCCGTTGTAATTAATCCCACAGCAATAACAGGAATATTTACCTCTTTTTTTATCTCTTTTGCCAAATCAGATTGATACATAGGTTTTAATTCTAAAGGTTTATTTGGTTTTTCTTGATTACCACCAGATGAAACATGGATAGAATCAACTCCAATTTTTTCAAGCTCTTTTGATAAATAAATTGAATCGTTTATATTCCAACCTTCATTCATCCATTCATCAGCACTAATTCTTACAATCAAAGGTAAATCAACTTTTTCTTTAAGCTCTTTTGCTATTTCTAAAGTTAATCTACATCTATTTTCTAAACTTCCACCATAAATATCATCTCTTTTATTACTTAATGCAGATAAAAATTCACATAATAAATAGCCATGAGCTGCATGAAGTTCAATTGCATCATAATCAGCAGTTTTTGCTCGAAGTGCAGTTTTTACAAATAATTCTTTTATATTTTTTATATCTTCTATTGTTGCAGCTTTTGGCATTTTAAATGGTTTATTATCACTAAAAGCAATTGCACTTGGGGCAATTGGAGTTTCATCTTCAACTGTACATTTTCTACCTGCATGGGCAATTTGAATAGCTGTTTTTGCTCCAAAAGAGTGCATTTGTTCATTTAGTTTTTTATGAGCATCAATTAATGAATCATCCCACAGACCTAAATCATTAGCAGATATTCTTCCTCTTGGTTCAATAGCTGTTGCTTCAACAATTATAAAACCAACACCACCAATGGCTCTTGCTAAGTAATGTCCCTTATGAAAAATTTTTAGTTCACCACTATTATCACTAGCATACATGCACATAGGAGGCATAACAATTCTATTTTTAAGTTTCAAATTTCCTATTTGTCCCTCTTTAAATAATAAACTCATAAGAATTCCTTTTAGTTATCTACTTTTTCTAATTTATTGATTGTCAAACCATCTATTTTATTTTCTATTTTTGATACAAAAGTTATAAAATGCTCTTTTTTCTCATGTGCTGATAAAAACTCTGGATTTTCCCAAGTTTCAACAAAAGTAAAACTATTTTCATCATCTAAGTTTTTATGTAAATCATATTGAATACAACCCTCATCATGTTTGTGAGTTGCTTCATGTAATTTCAAAAGTTCACTATAAACTTCATCTTTAAATCCATCTTTTACTTTAACTGTTGCTACGATTACTATATTTTTCATGATATTTCCTTTTTTTAGTCTTTAAAGACAAAACCTTGTTTTGTATAATTTTCTTCAATTTTTCTAAAATATATATTTTTATAATAACTTGCAGTTTGTTCGCAATATGATTGTAAATAGTTCATATTATTATCAACTCTAAACTTTTTCATCTGTTTTTCATATAATAAAACACCATCTTTTACTTTTTTATCATCATATTTATCTTCAAAAGCAAAACTCTCAATTGGAACTCTAGGTTTAAGTGGAGCATTTTTTGCTTGAATTGTAGGTACTCCAATAGTAGTACCAACAATTGGAAATGTTTTAGGAGGAAGCCCTAGAAGTTTAATCATAGCATCTGGTTCATTTCTAGCTGCACCAATTGCAGTTGTACCGTAACCTAATGACTCAGCTGAAATTTGTATAGCATTTAACATGATTCCAGCATCAACAGCACCTACAAGTACACCCTCAGCTGATTTATCTATTTGATGTTTTTCACCGGTTTGCTCAACTGCAAAAATAGTTCTATTAAAATCTACACAAATAACAATAAAAACATCTGCTTCTGCAATTTTTTCTTGGTTGCCTAATCTTGCAATTTCACGTATCTTATCTTTATCTCTTGTATAAACCAAAGATATTTGTTGTCCGTTTACAGAAGTTGGACATCTTTGTGCTGTTTTTATAATAAGTTCAAGATCTTCATCACTTACATTTTCACCTGTAAATTGTCTTATTGATTTTCGATTACTTAATTGTTTAATAATTTCATTCATACGCACTCCAATATTTTATAAAAAATTTTTACTTAAAACTTTCTCAAACTTTTCTAATTCAAAATCTAAATCTAAATCACCTTTGAAAATATCATGAACAGCATAAGTTTCTAATGGTTTTAATCCACAAAATTGAAATGTTTTATGAACAGCAACATGAGCTTCATCTAAAGACATTCCATCAAATAGACTATCTTTATTATCAAATGCAGATGCTGGACAATTATAAGTCAAAGATAACATATATTTTTTACCTGTTAATAATCCTCCACTTCCATAAAGTTTTGAAGCATCAGTTCTACTTCTTCCATCACTTGCATAATGTCGTCCTTGTGTAAATGTCTCATCAAAATATTTTTTTGCAATCCAAGGAACACTCATCCAATAAACTGGATATTGAAATAACACATAATCTGCCCATTCAAACTTTTGGCATTCTTCTTCAATGTCATAACCTTTTTCAATATTTGTATGTTTTACTTCAAAACCATTTTTTAGGAAAAATTCATCTGCTCTATTTATAAAATTATTTGTTAACTCACCACGTGCTACTACATCATAATATTGATGACCATTTAAAATTAAAACTTTTTTCATATTTACTCCTTTTTAACTTTGAAAATTATATACCCAACAAACTTAATTTACTCTTACTTTACTTTAGGTAAGTAATGGAAATTAATTTTCTTTATGTTATAATTGCATTTGAATTAAAAGGAAACTATTATGTATTATATAAATGATAAAGAATATAAATGTTCAGTATCTGTAACTTTAGATATATTTAATGACCGATGGAAATTAGGAATAATTTGGCATCTATTAGATGGTGATATGAGATTTAAAGATTTACATGAAACAGTATGTGAAATAACACAAAAAACTTTAACTGTAAAATTAAAAGAGTTAGAAGAAAAAAATATTATTCACAGAGAAGTTTATGCAGAAGTTCCACCAAAAGTTGTTTATAGCTTAACTCAAGCTGGAAAAAATCTAAAACCAGTTTTAGAAGCGATGCATAAATGGGGAATTAATTATTCAAAAGAGTATGGAAAAGTAACGTCTGAGAATCTATGTGAAAACAATTTTTGTGAATAATATATGGAAAATTTTGTATTAATTTTATTAGCCATTGTAATTGGTTATATTATCAATAGATTAAATATTTTTTCAAAAGATGCTCCAACAATTTTAAATCAATTTGCAATTTATATCTCGCTTCCTGCGATGATATTATTGCAAATTCCAAAACTTAGTTTTTCAATAGATATGATTATTCCAATTATTGTAGCTTGGATTGTTATGTTTATTAGTGCAATTTTGATACTTGTTTTATCAAAGTTTTTCTCTTTTTCAAAAGAGATTACAGGTTCACTAATGCTTGTATCAATTTTAACAAATAGCTCATTTTTAGGTATTCCTATAATAAATGCATACATGGGTGAAAGTGCAATGCCTTATGTTTTGGTTTATGACCAATTAGGAACTTTTATAGCACTTGCAACTTATGGGACATTTATCGCTTCATACTATTCAAATAAAAACAAAATTACCTTTAAAATCATGACACTAAAAGTTCTTACTTTTCCACCTTTTTTATCTTTAATTGTAGCTTTATTTTTAATTGGTGTTGAGTTTAATCCAGTAATTACAAAAGTATTAAGTTCATTTGCAAGTACGATTGTTCCTGTTGCTCTTGTTGCTGTTGGTCTTCAATTACAATTAAGACTTCCAAGAGAAGAGATAAAACCTTTTAGTGTAGCTTTAATAGTAAAACTTATAATTGCACCACTTATTGCATTTATTATTTGTAAAATATTTGCTTGGGATAATCAAGCTTCGATTGTATCAATCATGGAAGCTGGAATGGCTCCAATGATTACAGCTGGTGCAATTGCTTCAATGGCAGGATTAGCCCCAAGACTTAGCACTGCAATTGTAGGTTATGGGATAATTATTTCATTTATAACAACGGGTTTCTTATTTAAGATTATTAGTTAATAATGAATACTAAATTTTATAAAAACTTAACAGTAATAAGTGATTTTTCAAAGATTATGGAAAATAAAAATTATTCAAAAGTTCCAAATGATTGGTTGATTTTGGTTTCAGATATTAAAGATTCCACAACAGCCATAGAAAAAGGAAATTATAAACAAGTAAATTTTATCTCTGCTCTTACAATAATTGGAATTTTAAATATAGATAGAAAACTTGATTTTCCATATATTTTTGGAGGAGATGGAGCTAGTTTAATAGTCCCTCCAATATTATTAGAAAAATCTAAAAAAGTACTATCAGAAGCGTCAATAAAAGCAAAAGAAGTTTTTAATTTAGACTTAAGAGCTGGAATAATCAGTGTAAAAGAGATAGAAAAAAGAGGCTCTTTTATAGAAGTAGCAAAATTTCAAACTACAAAAGACCACACCCAAGCACTTGTAAGAGGAAATGGTTTAGAACTTGCAGAAAAATTACTAAAAGATGAATATGAAACATTCAAAATAAAAGAAAATTTAATTAATGATTATGTACCTAATTTTGATGGATTAGAGTGCAGATGGGAAGATATTAAAACACCAAAAGAAGAGACAATTTCTATTTTAATAAAAAGCCTAGATGAAAATAATTCAAATGAAATTTATCAAAATTGCTTAAAAGAAATTGAACAAATTGTAGGTTCATATGAAGAAAGAAATCCTTTAAAACAAACAAATCAGTTAAAATTATCTTTTAATCTAAGAGTTTTAAATACTGAAGCTTCAACTTTTAGTACAGGTAAAATATCTAAATTTTTTACAATTTTAAAACTTATATTTGAAAACTTTTTAGGTTTAATTTTAATGAAATTTTCTATTGGTTTATGGGGTGATTATAAAAATAGGATTATGAAAACAACTGATACTGAGAAATTTGATGATATGCTTAGAATGGTAATTTCGACAAATAAAATTCAAACAAAAGAACTTGAAAGATACTTAGAAAAACAGTTCCAAAACAAAAATTTAGTTTATGGAATACATAAATCAAATTCAGCTTTAATGACCTGTCTAATTTTTGAAAGACATGGCAAACATATCCACTTTGTAGATAGTTCAAATGGTGGTTATGCACTTGCATCAAAAGAGTTGAAAAATAGATTAAATTTTCTTTAAGAATTAACGCAAAATAGCCATAAACTAGATACAATACGCAAAAAAATTTATATTAGGATTTATAATGTTTGATTTTACTAAAAAAGTGATAATCAGTTCTTTACTTTTAACAGTTAGTTTAAGTGCTAATTATAAAGAAGTAACAAAAAATGAAGTAGCTCAAATGGAACAATTAGAATTGTTCAAAAGAGCTCAAATAAAAATTACAAAAGCTTATGATGCAGGAAGTATCTATATTTTAAATGTTAATGTTCAAGGAAATCCTGATGAGATTTATTTAACAAAAGACAAAAAACTTGTACTTGCAGGTGATGCAATTGATGTATCAAATGGAGCAAAGATAACTGCTCCTGTTGATTTATCAATACTAAAAGGAAAAGAAGCTTTCACTTATGGACAAGGAACAGAAGAGTATTACTTATTTACAGACCCAGAATGCCCATACTGTAAAAAATTAGAATCATATCTGCCACAAATTGCAAATAAAGTAAAAATTAAAATATTTTATTTCCCAATTGATTCTCATGTAAATGCAAAAGATTTATCTTTATATATCATGAGTCAAAAAACTACAGAGAAAAAAATTGCTGCAATGTTTGATGCAAGTGATAATTTAGAAAAAGTAAAAGCTACAAAATATTCTCAAGCAGAACTTGAAAAACTTGAAAAACAATTAGAAGAACAAATTCAACTAGGAATGAGTTTAAATGTTCAAGGGACACCAACTATTTTTGATAAAGATGGGAAAAATGTTATTTGGGTTAATCTTCTTGAAAAATTTGGAATAGAAGTTAAATAAGTATCTTTTAAAGATACTTATTTTCTCATTTATTAAAATATATATTTAACTAAAAAATACCCTATTACCATCAACCAAACAAATAAAATCAAAGATAGATAAAAAGGTTTCATTCCTACATTTTTGAACTTATCAAAACTTGTTTCCATTCCTAAAGCTGTCATTGCCATTGTTAGAGAAAAAGTATCTACAAAATTTATAGCGGTGATTGTACTTTTGCCTAAAAATCCAAAAGAGTTAAACCCTACAACTACTATAAACATCACAGCAAACCAAGGAATTACTACTTTTGTTTTCTCATTTTTGCTGTGAAATCCTGTTTTAATCAACCACAAAGATAATAAAATCAAAAAAGGTACTAAAAATATAACTCTTATCATTTTTACAATAATCGCATCTTTAGATACATCTTCACCTAAAGCAGTAGATGCTCCAACAACATGAGCCACTTCATGTAAAGTTGCTCCAATATAAACTCCCATTTGTGAAGCATTTAAATCAAAAAATCCTAATTTATATAAAAATGGATATAAAAACATAGCAACAGTTCCAAAAATCACCACAAAAGATACAGCAATTGCACTTTTATAAGCTTCATTTTTTAATACACTTTGAGTTGCTAATACAGCAGCAGCTCCACAAATAGAACTTCCAGCACTACATAAAATTGTAATTTCTCTATCTAGTTTTAAAAATCTTGTTCCAACTACATATCCAAAGATAAAAGTAAAAAAAACTACACAAAAAGCTATAAAAACTCCACTAAAGCCTACTTCTTGAAGATTTTGAAAAGTAAGTCTAAATCCATATAAGATAATACCAAATCTTAAAATATATTTTGTAGAAAAGATAATTCCACTTTGCCAAGTAGCTGGAAGTTTATGTCTTAAAGTATTTGCATAAAAAATTCCTAAAACTATTCCAATAATAAGTGGGCTAATTGCTAAGTTCTTAAAAAAATTTGCATCTGCTATGATTGTTGCAATTAATGCAAAAATACCTACAAATAAAACTCCATAAAAAGTATTTCTAATATTTAAATTATTTGTTTTCATAATATTAATCCTTTGATTTTGAAAGTATAACCCTATTAAATTAATTTGTAAAATATATTATTTTTAATATAATGATTAATATTTTTAATAAGGGAATATATGACATTAAAAGAACTAAACTTTTTTTACAAACTTTGTGAAAACCCTCAAGTTACCCAAGTATCACAAGAGTTAAATATAAGTCAATCAGCAATCTCACTTGCAATTAAATCACTTGAAAATTCTCTAAATGAACAACTTTTTGACCGAATTGGCAAAAAACTTATATTAAATGAAAAAGGAAAATATTTCAAAGAAAAAACTCTTCCTCACTATTTAGCACTTATTGATGCTCAAAATATTTTTCAAGAAAATAAATTAGCTGGAAATATCAAAATAGCTGCTAGTAAAACTATTTCAAACTATATAATGCCAAATATCTATTATGATTTTTTAAGCAAATATAGTGATGTAAAAATGGATATTTTAACTATAAATTCAAGCAAAATTATAGATAAGATTTTAAAATCCCAACTTGATATTGGACTTATTGAAGTTGATACACAAAATTCAAGTTTGATAAAAGAAAAACTCTGTGATGATGAATTAATTGTTGTTTCAAGTGACAGAAATCACCCAAAAGTTGCCTTTATTGATGCTATTAAAAAAAGATGGATTTTAAGGGAAACTGGCTCAGGAACAAGAGAAATATTTATAAATCATCTTGGAGAAATAGCAAAAGATTTAGATATTTTTATGCAATTACAAGATTTTGAAGAGATTAAAACTATAGTTTTAAATAATCCAAATACAGTAACAGCAATCTCAAAAGTTATTGTTCAAAAAGAGCTAGAAGAGAAAAAACTATTTCAAATCAAACTAAAAAATCTAGAATTAAAAAGAGAGTTTTATTTAGTTTATCATAAAGAAAAATCAAAAAATCTACTTTTTGAAACCTTAATAGAATTTCTAAAAAGCAGATTTATATAATTTATCTTTTCTTTGTTTCCAAGCTCCAGATTGGGAATCCATACTAAAACCCAAACTAAAACAATCTCTCAATCTCTATCAAACCTTTTATATCTTCATAATCCCTTGCACTTGAATATCTCCAATGTTTTGCAACATCAACATATCCTCTTTCTACTGGATTTTGATGAATATAGTTTATAGTTTCTATCATCATTCTTTCATCTTTTATAAGTTTTGGTTGAAATCCTTCTTGCCAAAGTTGATAAGTAGTTTGTGTTTTGTGTGCTTTTTTATAAAAAGCCAATTGTTCTAGTATAGTTTTTACATTTTTAATTTGAAGATATTTTAGTATCTCTTTTGAAGTAAAGGATTTGAATTTTTTAATTGTTTTTGAAACATCATCACTTGACACAATCATATGAAGATGATTTTCAAGGATTACATAAGCGTATATTTTTAGATTATCTTCTTTTTGCAGAAATTTTAAACTATCAAATATAATATTGGTTGTTTCAGTTCTTGTAAATATTGGTATCCAATGTAAAATAGTACAAGTTATAAAATGCGGATATGTTGGTTCATATATTTTATATCTACTTCTGCCCATTTTTATTTCTCTTGCTTTATTTAGTTTTTATATGCATTCCCAAGCTGGAGCTTGGGAACGAGGAAAAGTAAGCCCCACGTTAACATTCAATTTCCTTTTTTAATTTAATTTTTATTTTATCTTTTCTCATCATCTCACACTCAACCCCTCATCCAAATACTGAATAATTGGATAGATAAAAAACTCTATTACTCTTCTTTTTCCAACTTTTATTTCTGCTGTTACACTCATTCCTGCTTCTAAATATCTTTCTTCGTTCCCAAGCTCCAGCTTGGGAATGCATATTCAAATCCAAACTAAAATAATCTTTCAATATCAATTGAACCTTTATATCTTATTTTTATTTCTCTTGCTTTATTTAGTTTTTATATGCATTCCCAACGTGGACGTTGGAAAAAATTATAGAAAAAACGTGTCACATATGGTGTCACAGTTTTACTTTTTTGTTTATTCTCTAATCAAAAAGTTTCTCATTGTTAATAAACTATGAGATTATCCTTTTCTTCATTCACAGTCTCTCTAGCTTACTAATGTATACTACTTTTTGTTTCTCTTGTTTTATTGAGTATTTAAATCTAAGTTTAATTACTAACAACCCTATTTCTTCCTGATTCTTTTGCACTATAAAGTAATTTATCTGCTTTTCTATACATATCATCTACATCAATAATATTATTTGCATAATCACTATATAATCCCATAGAAACTGTAATATATTGGCTTACTTTACTATTTTTATGTTCTATTTCTAACTTTTCAATACTTTTTAGAATCATAAAAACAAAATGTAAAGCTCTATCTTTATTTTCTGATTTAAAAAGTATTCCAAACTCTTCACCACCCAATCTAAAACAATAATCATCTGATCTTAAACTAAACTCTTTTAGTGTATTAGCTACTTTTCGTAATGCATTATCACCTTCTTGATGCCCATAAGTGTCATTATATTGTTTAAAATAATCTATATCTAATATTACAAAAGATATATGTTGTTTATTTCTTTTTGAGCTATTTAAAAATTTCAACGAAAAATCACTAAAATATCGTTGATTATAAATATTTGTTAAACCATCTTTAATAGATATTTCTTCAATAATTTTTTTATCTGTAATATCTTGTTTAATAGAAATATATCCTATTTTATTGTTAAACTCATCATATTTTGGGCTAATTGTAGTATATATCCAATATGCACTTCCATCTTTAGCTTTATCTTTTAACTCTCCATCCCATATTTTATTTTCACCTATTGTTTTCCATAAATCTTTATATACTTCACTTTTCATATCAGGATGTCTTACAATATTTTGATTTTTTCCAATTAACTCTTCCCTTGAATATTTACTAATTTTACAAAAGGCATTTGAGACATCAGTTATATAACCTTTTAAATCAGTTGAAGATGAAATTATATGATCATCAATTAATTTATTAAAACTTAGTAATCTTTTTTCTATTTCTTCTCTTTTTTTTATCTCTTTATTTAATTTCATATTTGCACTAATAAACACATAAAGAATTATTCCAAATATAAATATTGTTCCCAAAACCCAAAGTGCTATGACTTTATAATCTGTAAAATTCCCAATATTAATAGGAATCCATTTGTTAAAAATCAACTGCTTATCTTCAAATGTTAATGTATTTATAGCTTTGTTAAAAATATTATGTAATAAAGGTTCATCATTTCTTGTTCCTATTCCCAAATTCCAATTTTCGTCAATTTTACCACTGATTTTTAATTGAGAAATAAATTTATTTTGTATTACATATGAGACTGTTGTTAAAGTATCAATAAATCCATATAACTCTTTATTTTTAACTTTATTTAAACCATCTTCAACATTTTTCACTTCATAAATATTAATATTTGGATATTTTTTTTTCAAAATATCAATATAAGCATAATCTTTTACAATACCTATTTGTTTATTTTTAAGATTGGAAATATCTGGTATTTCTGAGATAAATAACTCATCATTTCTTGTAACAATTACTAAAGGAGATTGAATATAGCTATTTGTAAAATCTAAAAATTCTTTTCTCTTAGGAGTTTCAGCTAAAAGAGAGATAATATCACATTTTCTATTTTCAACATAAAATAAGGATTCTGGCCAACTTGAAGTTGGAACAAGTTTTAAAGGAATTCCAATTTTTTTCTCAAAAATTTTAAAATAATCTAAAGTAATACCAGTATGTTTAGAATCAAGAATTTCCTCAAATGGCATCCAATTTGGGTCAATACAATAGGTAATTTCTTTTTTATTTTTTATATAAACAAGTTCTTCTTTTGTCAAATTCAAATTATTTTTAAACTCTTCAAAAATAAAATCTTTTATGTCAAAACCATTATTAAATAATCCATAATCTTTATATAAATCAGAAATATATTTCAATCGTCCTTTATCTATAGTTCCTAAAGGTATGCTCTTTTCGTCTATCATATCTTCAATACTATTTGCTTCAAATCTTAAATGTTCAATTGATTTGTTGTTATTATATTTATTATAAATTAATTGAACAACTTCTTCTTTATGCTTTAATGCATATTCCCAGCCTTTTAATGTGGCTTCTTTAAATTTTTCAACTCGTCTAGGATGATTTATAGCCTCATTTTCATTTGTAAAAAGCATATCACCATATAAGTCAAAGCCATAATTTCTTGGATTAATAATATTAATAGGTATATTTTTTTCTTTTAAATAAAATGGCTCATTACTCAAATATGCAGGAGTAACACTTACTTCATGATTAATTAATTTCATATAATCATAAGGATCTTTTTTTTCAATAAAATTTGGTTTAATTCCTAATTTTTTAAACATTGCATATATTGCAAAACTATCTGTATTATTAGCGTATGTTAAAATATCTTTATTATCTAAATCATATGGAGAGTTAATATCACTACTTTTTAAAGTTATCAATACATTTGGTGAATGTTGAAAAATTGCAGCAACAATAACAACAGGTTCATCTTTTATCTTATTTAATAATAAAGCTGAATCAGCTACTCCATATTGAGCTTCATTGTTTATTACTTGTTGAATGTTGTTATATTTCAAATCTCTTTGTTTTATTTCAACATCTAAATCAACATCATCATAGTAACCTTTTTCTTTTGCAACATAATATCCCGCAAATTGAAATTGATGAAACCATTTTAGTTGCAGAGTTACTTTCTCTTTTGAATATGAAAATGTAATAAAAAATATTATTAATATGATTTTGGATTTAAGCAAAATTCCGGCAACTCTCATAATTTAAACCTTCAGTTTAAAATCAAACTATACTTATAAAAATTATTATACTTAAAAATATGTACAATTAAATTACAAATTAGTTTATTAAAATAGTAATTTGTTTTATTTCATCATCTAAAAGTTCAAATTCCATTATTTTTAAATCATCAATCATATGTTTTGTTGATGTTGTTCCATTTAATGGAATTATATTTATATGATTTAAAAATCTATAAAATATTTGAGTAACTTCCCTATCATACTTTATCGCTAATTCTTTTAAAATCTCACTATTCAAAATATGTGGATTTGCAGTTAATGACCAAAAACTCTCATAAGTAATACTATTTTCATTACAAAAAGCTCTTATTTCTTTGTCATAACCACTTTGGGCATAAAATCTATTTTGAACGATACTTGGTTTTACTTTTGCATTGTTGTACAAATAAACTAACACATCTAAATCATAACAATTACTAATTCCCAAAACCCCTACTTCTTTTTTATCATAAAACTCTTCCATTTTTTGCCAAACTCTTTGAAGTTTACTTCCAGGATATACAGGTGAATGTAAGATATACGCATCTATAAAATTTGCTTTTAGATTCTTTTTTGAAGTTTCAAAAGATTTTTCCACTTGAACTTCTATTTCATCGCTTTCTAAATAAGGCATATTACTTTTGTCTTGCCCATCAATTGGTGTGAATTTTGTTTGAAGAAAAATATCTTCTCTTTTTATTCCAATCTCATAAGCTTTAAGAAGTCCAAGTCCAACTAAATCTTCCCTATAATGTTTTGGTTGACAAGCCGTGTCGATACCTTTAAAACCTTCTTTTAAAGCTTGAAAAACTAAATCTGTAGTATTTTCTTTTTTCCAAGCTGTACCATAAATCATATTTGGTCTTTTTATATTTTCATTTGATAAAAAAGTATTCATATTTTTTTCCTAATTTTTATATAGTTTTATTGTATCAAATATTAACACTAAAATCTTTATTAAAAACAACACATTTATAAGTTTATTTATGTTAACGTACGCAAAAAAATTATATATAAATTACTTATTATTGGACTTTTATGATTAAATTGATTTTATTAGGAATTCTTTCTGGTGCTTTTTTTAGTACAACTTTTGTTTTTAACGATGTTATGAGTGTTTCAGGTGGACATTGGTTATGGTCTGCATTCCTTAGATACTTTTTCGTAATTATTTTTCTAATAATTATTTTAATCTTACAAGGTGGAATAAAACGACTAAAAGATGTATGCAAACTATTTATGGAAAACTACTGGTTTTGGACTATAAGTGGAACAATAGGATATGGATTTTTCTATGCTTTACTTTGTTTTAGTGCTGATTATTCACCAGGATGGGTAATTGCTGCAACTTGGCAATTTACAATGTTTTCAGGGCTTTTTGTTTTTATGATGTTTGGAAAAAAATTTCCTAAAAAAATTTGGATTTTTTCATTTATAATCTTTGTTGGTGTTTGTTTAGTAAACCTTTCACATATGGAAAACTTTGATTTAAAAGCTTTATTACTTGGTGGACTTCCTGTTTTAATTGCCTCATTTTTTTATCCAATGGGAAATCAATTGGTTTGGGAAGCAAAAAATGGAGATCATAAAAATGTACCAAAAATAACTTCAAAACTATTATCAAATGCCTTTAATAAAGTGTTTTTAATGTCAATTGGTTCTGTGCCATTTTGGATTATTTTATTAATCATTATCAATCCACCCGCACCTAGTGATTCCCAAATAATCACAACTGCATTAATAGCATTTTTTTCAGGAATTCTAGCAACTCCAATATTCTTATATGCAAGAAACTTAGCAAAAGATTCAAATGAAATAGCAGCAGTTGATTCAACACAAGCAAGTGAAGTTGGTTTTTCACTTATTGGTGGAATGATATTTTTGGGAAATGCTTCTTTAAATCTTTATTCAATTCTAGGTATTGCCCTTATAATGGGTGGATTACTTTTATTTACTAAATATCAAAATGCTTAAATTAACTATTATATAAATATCGCTCTATTAAAGGAACGGATATTTATATAATTTAAAGACTAAAGTTAATACTCTTATTTTTGTTTTAACAAAACTATTGTAGCAAATGTTGAAATTATAATTCCTACAAAAATACCAAAAGATATACTTTGTTTATCAAAAATAAAAGACAATATAGCAACCATTGCAGGACTTAGATAAACATAAGCCATAAGTTTTTTAGAACCCAAAACTATCGAACCTTTTTGATATAAAAACAAAGTAAAAACAGTTGTAACAATAGAGATATATAACATCAAATAAAATAAATTTCCGTCAATTTTTTCCCATTCTAAAGGAATATCTAAAACTTGCATAGTTAAAAACATCCAAATACATCCACCAACAAGTGTACAAAAAACCAATACTAATAAAATGTCATCTTTTTTATATAAAAATTTCAAGAATATAGAATATAAAGCCATGGAAATCGAGCCTAATAAAAAGATAATATCTCCTTGATTTAATGAAAAATTTAAAAATAATTCAATATTTGCTTTAAAAATAACAATCGTAGTACCCAACATTGCAATAAAATAAATAAAAAGCTGAGTTAAACTAATCTTCTCTTTAAAGAAAAAAATACATAAAATGGCCGTCATTAATGGCACTAAAGTATATAAAGTACTTGTATTTAAAACAGTTGTACTTTCTAAAGCCTTAAACATTCCTATAAAATACAAAGAGTAAAAAAGACTTATTATCATTCCTCTTCCAAAAGTTGAAGAGATTCTTTTTCTGTATTCTTGTTTTATAAATATTGGCATTAAAACAAGAGCCGCTATAAAAAATCTGTACATAGTAATGGAGATAGGATCAATAATTCCTGAAAGTTTCCCTGAAACAAGAAAGGAACTTGCAATCAATGCGGTTGCTAATAAAATATATAAATGGGCTTTTATTGTTTCACTCAAAATTAATCCTTTAAAAAAATTAAAGAATAATACAAAAATTAAATTCTAAAGTCATTTACATATGTTGATTAAACTTTTGTTTATCATTTTTTTAAGAACTTTTGTATAAAATTTATACAATATAGAATTACCTATACTGTTTAGATTAGAATTGAAACAGTTATAGTGTAATCGCTAAAATAATTATTTTAATGGGTCTATTAATTTACTTAGAATTATAAGTATTCTTGGTATTATTGGATTAAAAATCTCTACTTCTTAAATACAAAAAGGCTTCTCTTGATTAAAAATATTCTATTCTTTCTTATTCCTTTAATCATTTATATTACTTTAGCAAATTTTATAATAGATGAAAAAAATGTAATTTTAATAACCTTACTTATAACAGTTATTATTTTTTGGGCAACTTCAATAATACCTGCTTATCAAACATCACTAATTTTTTTATTTACATGTTTGATATTTTCATTGAGTAGCAAAGATATAATTTTTTCAGGATTTTCATCTTCTGCTTTTTGGCTTGTATTTGCAGGAATGTTAATAGCAAGTGCGATAAAAAATGTGAATTTAAGTGAAAGATTTTCCAGTTTATTTACAAATATAAAAAATCCTAGTTATTTAAATATTTTGATTTCTATAAATATTTTTTCTTTGTTATTTAGTTTTATTATGCCCTCAAGTTTAGGAAGAATAATACTTTTACTTCCAATTGCAGCTATCATTGCCAAAAATTTTGGTTTTAAACAAAATGATAATGGTTATATTGGAATAATGTTAGCATTTATTTTTTCAACGGTAATTCCAGCATTTACAATTTTACCTGCAAATGTTCCAAACATGATATTAAGTGGATTAACTTTTGAAATTTATGGTTTTGAGCTTTTATATTCACACTATTTAGTTGTTAACTTTTTTGTTTTAGGTTTTATAAAAAATATAATTATTATTGCCATGATTTATTTTATGTACAATGATACTATAAAACCCTCAGTATTAAAAAGTGAAAAGAATCTTTTATCAAAGGATGAAAAAATAGTTATATTCACTACATTAATGATGTTACTTTTTTGGACTACAGATTTTATTCATGGTATTTCTTCTAGTGTTATAGCTATTGTTGGTGTTTTATTTTTAGCAAATCCAGTTATAAATATCATAAAAAATAAAGATATAAACAGTATAGATTTTTCTTCTTTACTCTTAATTGCCTCAATTATTAGTCTTGGAAATATTGTTGCAACAAATGATTATATAAAAGATATTCTAACTAAAACTATTGATCTTTTTGAACCTACAAGTTATGAAATATTAAATCAAATAATTATTAGTTTATTTATGTCATTTACTGGTATTTTTATTACTCAACCATCAATTCCCGCAATTTTTACACCAATGGCTGAACATATAAGTTTAATAAGTAATTTTAGTTTAAATGAGGTAATAATGATGGAAGTAACAGCATTTTCTACTGTATTTATACCATTCCAATCTACACCAATATTAATTGGTTTAGCATTGGCAAATATCAAACAAATTACAGCTATTAAATTTTTATTGATACTTGCAATTATTACTATAATTTTTTTATTTCCATTACAATATTTTTGGATGCAACTTGTAAAAAATATAATTTAAACATTTCAAATTTTATTTTGAAATGTTTTTTATATACTCAACATAATTCTTTGCAGATTCTTCAAGTTTTTCATCACTAATAACAAATGTTTCATAAGTTACAAAAGGATTTTGATAATCCATTTTTATATAATTTGCAGTTCCAACAAAAGGAGTTAAAAACTCTTCAACTGAGTGTTTATTACTTCCTGTTGAGCTATATTGTGCTGTTCCACTTCCTGTACTTACAGCAATAACAAACTTTTTACCTTCAAGTTTGTAGTTTTCTCCATAAGCAAAATTATAAGTAAAAACTACATCTAACCACTCTTTTAAAAGTGCTGGAGAACTTAACCAATACATTGGAAATTGGAAAATAATTACATCATTTTGTAAAAGTAATTCTTGTTCTTTTTGTACATCTATTTTAAAATCTGGATATTTTGCATATAAATTGTTTATTGTTATATTCTCTTCTTTTTCAGCTGTTTGACTTAAAAATTTATTTACTCTTGACTCATCTATATTTGGATGAACTAGGTTGATTAATACTTTCTTCATTTTTTATCCTTTTATATATTTTCAAAATCTTATCCATTTATGACATTTTTGTCAAGTAGTGATAAAAATGTCATAATTGATATTTTAGTCATTATTAGATAAAATACTTCAAAGGATAAATAATGATAAAACTAAATGGAAAACAATACGAATGTCCAAGTAAAATACCTATGGATTTAGTTGATGATAAATGGAAATTTTTAATACTTTGGAATTTATCTACAAAACCATTACGAATTAGTGAATTATCAGAAAAAATTCCCGACACTTCACAAAGAACTTTAAGCAGAAAACTAAAAGCTTTAGAAGAAGTATCTTTGGTACAAAGAGTTGTTTTTCCAGAAGTTCCACCAAAAGTTGAATATTCACTAACAATTCATGGGGAAAGACTTCTTGAAATATTTACAATAATGGCTAAATGGGGAGAACAATATGCTAAAGATATGGATGCGATAATAGAATAACTTTATTTATTTAACTTTTTTCTAATTCGGCTTAATTGAGTTGGAGTTATGCCTAAATGATTTGCAATATGATGCTTGGCTATTCTATTTTCGATATTTGGATTATTTTTTATAAAATTCTCATATCTTATTGTTGCATCATCAAGGATTAGGGAAATTTCATTTTTTTCTTTTATTATTACCCAGTTTTTTTCTAGATAATTTATATAAAAAGTTTTAAATTCATTATATTTATCTATCAACTCTTTATACTTTTCAAAATCTATATAAATAAGCGTACAATCCTCCAAAGCTTCGATATTTAGATATGAATCTTCTTTTGTAAGAAGGGAAACCTTTGAAGCTGAAAAATAATTCTCACTAAAAAGATTTTTAGTATAAATCTCACCATTCTCACCTAAATAATAAGTTCGTAAAATCCCTTTACAAATAAAATAGATATATTTTGCTTTTGAATAATTATCAAGTAAAATCTCACCTTTTTTTACCTCTTTTAAAAAAGTTATATTTTTTAACTTTTCAAAATTTTCATCATCAAAATCATAATATTGTTTACATACATTTCTAAACTGTTCATAATACAACTCTTTCATAAAATCAATCTTCCATACCAATTCTTAGAAATCCAGTAAATGCTGCATTATCAAAACTCAAAGTTTTATCTACATTTTTTTTCATCTCATTTAAGATTTTTTTGTAAGAATCATAAAACTCAAAACTAGGAGTTGGTTTATAAATTAAATCTTTTATTTCAAAATATTTGATTACATTTTTTGTGGTTGTGGGTTTTATAAAATACTCTTTTTGTCTATCGTTATAATATAAAACTACAGATATTATCGTCCATTTTGCAAGATTATATTGACTTAAATATTCAACTAAGCCCTCAAAACCATCTTTTTGATTTCCATGTAGAAGTTCATATAATTCGATGCTCAACATATCTTTTTCATAAGAAGTCAAACCTGCTAACATATCACGAAACTTTAATTTATCAAACAATGAAACCAAAACAGATTTTTGAATGATTTTGAAAAAAGCATCCACAACTAAGTTTGGATTAGAAAAATTCTCTTTTTTTAAATTTTTTTTTGTGAATTCTTCAAGTTTTGAGGGGTTAAATTTTTTCATAGTTGGGAAAAATTTTGCATCTTCAAAACCTGTTGGATAAAAAGTTAAAAACTCCACTTCCATATCTTTTAGTTTTTCTAAATTCATATTAACTCTTTTTAAATGACATTATATAAGAAGATAAAATATCTATCACATCTACGTAATCTTGGATATTTTGAGTAGCTTTTGCAGACAAAATTGCACCTTCAATAGTTGAAGCAATATAAAGTGCAAGTTTTCTTGTATCACACTGTTGCATCTCATTTTTTTGTATTGAAATATCTAAAATATCTTTTATATTTTTTCTAAATGATTGATAAATCTCTTCCATTAAAACTTTGAAATCTTCATCAATATTTGACATCTCTTGCACAATATTTGCAATAGGACAACCTTTGTTAAAATCCCTTTGGCTTGTATCTTTTAAGCCATTTATAAAAGCTTCTAAATAGCCTGATTCTAAGGCTAATATTAAAGAGTATCTTTGCACAAATCGTTCGTAAATTTTCTCTTTTATACAAACTAATGCCATATCTTTTTTGTTTTCAAAAAAATGGTACATTGAGCCTTTGTGTACTTTTGCATTTTTTAATATTGTTGTTAAGGATGCGCCTTGATAGCCATTTGCGTAAATTTCACTAAAGGCTGAATCTATTAAATTTTTTCTTGTATTATTTTCCATTTTGAATTATAACATTTTAAACTTGACAAATCGGTCAAGTTTTATTAAAATTAGACTTGACCAATTTGTCAACAATAAAAAAGGAAATAAAATGCCAATTATAAAAACATACGAAACAAATGAAGCAAGTGGTGAATTACTTGAAATTTATAATGAAATCATCAAACTAAGAGGTGAAGTTGGAAACAATGCCAAACTATTTAGTTCAAGTCCTGAGCTTTTAAAACAGCAATTAGATTTTATAAAATATTACTCAACGCACCCTACTTTATCAATGGCACTACTTGCTAGTATTAGAATTTGTGTATCAAGTAAAGAAGAGTGTAATTTTTGTATCGATTTTAATACAGCAATGTTGGTAAACCATGCAAAATGGAGTATTGAAGAAGTACAATCTATGAAAAAAGATTTAGATAGTTCAAAACTAACTCAAAAAGAGAATGCCCTTTTAAAATTTGTAATCAACTCTATGAAAAATCCCCACAAAGTAAATGAAAATGATATGGATGAATTAAGAAAGTTAGATTGGCAAGACAAAGATATAATAGATGCTCTAAATCACGGAGCTAGAATGTTAGCAACTGATATAATATTTAACACTTTTAAAATAGAAGATTATAAGGCTTAAAAATTTTAAGAAGTTTTGAAATTCAAAACTTCTTATTTAATTAAATTAAGATTTTTTAACAAACTCTTGTTTTAATTTAATAGCTCCAACACCTGTAACTTTACAGTCGATATTGTGACCATCATTTCCTTCAACAAGTCTAATACCTTTGATTTTAGTACCAACTTTAATTCCAGATGAACTTCCTTTTACTTTTAAATCTTTTATAACAGTTACATCATCTCCATCTTGTAAAATAGTACCATTTGCATCTTTTACTACTAATGTATCGCTACTTTCAGAAGATGATACATCCTGTGACCATTCATGGGCACACTCAGGACAGATGTATAAATTTCCATCTTCGTAAGTATATTCGCTTCCACATTTTGGGCAGTTTGGTAATTGACTCATTATTTTCCTTTTAAACTTTAGATTTTGGCATTATACAATAAGTATACTTTCTTATAATTTAGGGTGATTTTTTGCAAAATCTATTGCATTTTGAACTGCTTTTTTAGCTTGTGGACTATTTTTCCAACAAGAACTTCCCAAAATATCTGAAACAATATCTGTTATCTCTTCCACACTACTTTTTGCCAAATCTTCTAAAGAGTTAATACCAATCTGTTCAAATCGTTTAACAACCGTTTCACCTACATATTTTACTTTTAAAAGTTCTTCTTTTTGCTCTTTTGAAAATCCCATGATAATCCCTATAATCAAAAAATCACAACTGGTTTTATCAAATCTTTTGGTTTATCTTTCATTAAAAGTAAAGCCTCTTCTATATGTTCTTTTCCATTAAATCTATGAGTAATAAGTTTTTCTGGATTTATTCTATTTGTTTGTATCAAAGAAGCTAATTTTTCCATTCTAAGTCTTCCCCCTGGCATTAACCCACCAACAATTGTTTTATGAGCCATTCCATTTCCCCATTCAACTCTTGGAATTTTAATAAATTCACCCTCTCCTAAATAGTTTACATTTCCTATTCTTCCACCTGGTTTTACAATTTTAACAGCTTGGATAAAAGTATCAGAATTTCCACCAGCAATTATCACTTTATCAACACCTTTTCCTTGTGTTTTTTCCATGATTTGTTCAACAATATCGCCTTCATGATAATTGATAATATCAGTCGCTCCAAACTCTTTGGCTACTTCTATACATTTTGGACGTGAACCAATAGCAAATAATCTTGATGCACCTCTACTAACTGCACCTGCTACTGCCATTAGTCCAACTGGCCCAATACCTATTACACAAACCGTATCACCAAATTGAACATCAGCAAGCTCCGCACCATGAAAACCAGTAGGTACCATATCACACAACATAACAGCTTCAATAGGATCAACTCCCTCAGGAATAAGAGCTAGATTTCCATCAGCATCATTTACATGGAAATATTCAGCAAATACTCCATCTTTAAAGTTTGAAAATTTCCAACCAGCCAACATTCCGCCTGAATGCATAGAATATCCTCGTTGAGCTTCTAAACTATTCCAATCAGGAGTAATTGCAGGAACAATAACCTTATCACCTACTTTGAAATCTTTTACAAGTGAGCCAATTTCTACAACTTCCCCAACAGCCTCATGTCCTAAAATCATATCATGCCTATCGCCTAAAGCACCAGCCCAAACAGTATGAATATCAGATGAACAAGGGGAAACAGCTATAGGTTTAACTATTGCATCCATTACCCCGCAAGTTGGTTTTTCTTTTTCAATCCAAGCTACTTGCCCAATTTTCAACATTGCAAAACCTTTCATAACCATTCTCCCTTACATTAAAATTTATTATTAAATATATCTTAAAGATTATTAGTTTAAGATTATTTGATTATTTTTATTACTTAGTGTCCAAACTTTTAACTTAAGATTTTCAATAAAAGTTTTATCATGACTTACAACAATCAAAGCTTTGTCATACTCAAGCAAAGCTTTTTCAATAGCTTCAATAGAATCTATATCCATGTGATTTGTAGGTTCATCAAGTATAATCAAACTAATATTTTCCAATAATGCTTTTGCAATAAAAAGTTTTCTTAGTTCCCCAGGACTTGCAAAGATATGTTCTAAAAGATTCTTTGGATTTGAAGACATTCTTCTTATAAGAGTAAAAAGCAAACCTTTTTTTTCGTTATCTAAAGAATCTATTTCTTCATATAATTTTTTGATTTGAATTTCTTCAATCTCTTGGGGAAGATATAAGTAGTTATTATTTAAACCAATTTTTAAAATAAGATATTTTACAAAACTACTTTTTCCAACGCCATTATCCCCAACAATTGCTATTTTATCATTTGAATTTATAGATAAATTTGGATAATACAAAGTTTTTTCTTGTGATAATTTCAAACTTCCCTCTTCTAAATAAAAAGAGAATAAATCCTTTTTTGAAATATTATTTTCTATTTTTATTCCTTTTTTAAACTCTTTATCTAGTTCATTTCTTTTTAGTTTTTGTTCCTCGTATTTTTTAGAAAAAGTTGTGACAAGTTTTGAATCATTTTTATCTTTTCCTGTAAGTTTGGCAAGATTTATTTTTTCTTTTGAATCTTTGTCATTTTTATCTATATTTTTTTTGGACAATCTACTTTTTGATATTGATACTTTTTCTTTTTGATTTTGAATATTTTTTTGAAGTTTTTTTAATTCTTTGTTAATATTTTCATTCTCTTTTATCAAAAAATCTCTATGTTGATTAAACTCTTTTATAGCATTGTCATAATTGCTTTTATATATGTGAATATTTTGATTTCTCATTATCACTGTATTTGTGCATAAAGTATTTAATATTTCCCTGTCGTGGCTTACTAAAATACCAATACCTCTAAAACTTTTCAAAGCTTCTAGTACAATATTTTTTGAAGTATAATCCAAATAATTTGTTGGCTCATCCAATAATAAAACATCCACTTCTTGGTATAAAGCTATAGCAATTTGAATTCTTTTTTTCTCTCCATAACTTAAACTCTGCCATCTATAAAACCACTCATCTTGGATATGAAGTAACTCTTTTAATCTGAAAGTTTTACTATTAAAAGTATAAATAAACTCTTCAAAACCTTCTGGAGTTTCAGTCAAACTTTGTTGGCAATAATAAACCAAATCATTGCCAACTATACTTCCAAATTCAAGCTTCATTTTTTTAGCAATAAGTTTTAAAAGTGTTGTTTTACCTGAACCATTATTTCCAACAATACAACTCCAAGAAAGTGGTTCAAAAGTAAGATTTAGATTTGAGAAAATATTTGTGTGTGAATACTTAAATGTAAGATTATTTATTTGTAAATATTGCATGGATTTCCTTGATTTATTAGTAAATGAGTATCAAGGATAATTGTATTTTTTAGATTTTATCCTTGAATTAGAGTGAAGTGTTCATTGTTTTTTTCCTTTTTTGATTTTGATTTTTTATTATAATTATAAATACAAAGTTTCATCCGTATTTTAGATAAAACTTTGTAACAATCTATTTTACTTTATAGAAATATATATTTCTATTTCATCATCTTTTGAATATTTTTCAAAATCAAAATTGTATACTCTTTCATATTCACACTCTTTTGAAGCAAAATAGTTCCAAACTTCATGCCAAGTTTCTATTACAACTTTTGGAAATTCACCTTTTTTTGAAAATACTAAATATCTATCTTTTTCTATAGTAATTGCATTCTTAAATTTTGTAACTTCAACGCCAATTGTATAATCATAATCAGAATTTACATCTTTTTCATATTTGTTGTAAACTCCAAACATAGCCAAATTTCTTGACTTGTTGAATGTTTTACTTTCAATATTTTCATCTACATATCTTTGCCAAAGTTGCGGTATCTGTTCTGTTGTTTCATCTAATTCTATTTTGTTGTTAGTTCTTGTTGTGATTCCCGCAACATAAAATTTTTCTAAATATTTTACTTTCATCTTTTCACTTTATTAGTTAATTTTGGAACGTATAGTACTATAATATTTTTTCATAGAGATTTAGAAAAATCTTTTTATATATGAAACAACTATCTCTTTTTCTTCTTTATATACTTCATGTTCAGCAAAAGGGATATTTAAAATTGAGCACTCACTTAATTTACTTTGAAGAACTTCAAAACTATTTAATGAAGTTAAAAAATCATTATCTCCTCTTATTAAAAGTGTTTTTGCACTAATATTTTTTACATTTTCATTTGGATAGCCACTACTTGACTCATCTATCCACATTTTAATCAATTCTTTTGATAATAATTCAAAATTTGCTTCTGAGTTTAGTTTTTGATATAAATCATACTCTTTAGAAAAAATATTTTTCATTTCTTCAACTGTTAATGATTTATATATATCTTTTTGTTGTTCATCAAGATTCCAAGAAGAAGCTATTGAAACGAGTTTTTCAACTTTTATTTTATTTGAAGAAGCCATTCTTAAACCAACAATACCGCCATCACTAAAACCTATAATCGAAACTTTTTTTATATTTAAATAATCTAAAATAGCATATATATCATTTTCTATAAGTTCATACGATAATTTATTTTTTCCTAATGTAGAAGCTCCATGTCCTCTACTGTCAATGCCAATAATTCTATAATCGTTTATAAAATCTTTTGCTATTTCACCTAAATCTTCAATAGTTCCTAATCCACCATGTAAAAATAGAAGAATATCTTTACTTTTATCACCTAACTCTTCATAGTAAATTTTTGCTGTATCAATTTGTAAATAAGTATTATTTTTATGAGTAAACATAACTGTATCCTTTTTTTTAAAAATGTTATCATAGAAAAATAAAAAACAAAATAATTATTACAAATTGTAATGTTTTTATATTATTTCTTCAAATATTTTTTCACAAATTTCCAAATCATATTTAACATTTATAACTCATAGGCTGATAGTTTAAACCTAAATATTCACTTTGTTCACCACTTATTTTAAATCCAAAAGATTCATATGTTTTTATTGAAAAAAGCGAAGCATTTACGCTCATATTTGAAACATCAAAATGCTCGTTTATGTATTGCCAAAGTTTTTTTGCAATGCCTTTTTTATGATATTTTTCATCAACAAAAAGATGAAAAAGATGATTTTTATTTTTGATTGTTATAAATCCCACAATTTTATTTTCGATTACATAAATAAAATACTCGTATTCATCACTTAAAATTCTTTCTTTAAAGCTCTCTTCTAAAAGTTCATCTTCAAACCATTTTGGTACTTCTTTTTCAAAGATATAACTTGTTAATTCATTTGTTATTTGGCTTAATCTTAGAGCATCAAAAGTTTTTGCTTTTCCTATAAAATGGCTAACATTTGGAAAAATATTTATCATTTCATCATAAGTTTTATTTTTTTTCAAAGCTTCAATTACAACATCTAAAGGTTTAGAATAAATATTTGGCAAATCAAACTCATCTTTTTCTAGTTTGAAAGCAAGTTCTTCAAAAGGTGGATTAAACTGGGCATTTACGCCCTCTTTATTTCCTCTTGCATCTATTTTATACCAACCATAATTTTTCAAATAAATTGCATTTAAACCATGTAAACAATAAATATCTTTTTTATATTCACTACAAGATAATCTTTGATAACAAAACCCAGCAGGAATACCATTTGCTCTTAAAAGTGCAGCTAAAAGATGAGATTTTGCATAACACCAACCAGTTTTATATTTTAATACATCGCTAGCTTTACAAGTTGTAATTTCATCTTTGAAATCACCACTATGATTGATATTATCTCTTACATAAGTAAAACAATTTTTTGCTATTTCTTCATCTGTTTTACAATCTTTTGATAACTCAAAAGCAAGATTAAAAACTTCTTCATTTTTAAAATCTATAATTTCTGTTTCTTCTAAATAGTTTTTCATTTTAACTTTTCAAACTCTTTCATCTCTGCATTTATAAAACTATCAATCATACTTCTATAAACATTTTCCACAACTTCTTCATTTGCACCAGTTGATTTTGCTAAATCTTTTACTTTATTGATAACTTCTTCCACTCTTTTTGGTGCTTTTACAGCATCGCTATCTTTTTTGAACTTTGCTGCTTGTTTTACAAATTCACCTCTTTGGGCTATTAGTTTTACTATTTGTTCATCAATGTTATTTATATTATTTCTAACTTCATCTATTGAATTACATTCAATCATTTTCTATTTTCCTCTATTTTATAGAAACGTAAATCTCTATCTCATCTTCTTTTGCATATTTTTCAAAATCTATTTCAAAAGCTCTTTCATATTCGCTATTTTTTTCAAAATAATCCCAAATTTCTTCCCATAATTCAACTACAACCATTGGAAGTTCCCCTTGTTTTGTGAAAACTAAATATTTTTTATCTTCAATTACTATGGCATTTTTTGGTTTTGTAACTTCAACTCCAACAGTTACTTTGTAGTTTCCGCTTGCATCTGACTCGTAGTTGCTATAAACTCCATACATAAAATCACTGTTTGCTTTATCGAAAGTTTTTTTATAAACATCATTTGCAAAATATTCTTCCCAAAGTTGTGCTATTTTGCCATTTTCTTCACTCATTTCAAATTCATTGTTTGTAACTACACTGATACCTGAAATCATTAGTTTTTTTACTCTTGTAACTTTCATTTTTACTCTTTATTTTGTAGATTTTATTAATTTTAAGATTATATTAAACATTTGCTAGTAGTATCTTAAAAAACGTAAATGTTAGGAAAAAATATGAATATTATTGATTTTGAAAATATAAATGTAGGATATGACGAAAAAATTATATTAAAAGATATAACTCTAAAAATAAAAGAAAAAGAACACTGGGCAATACTTGGAGCAAATGGAAGTGGGAAATCAACTTTGATGAAACTAATCCAATCAGAAATCCATCCAAGAAGAACAAATGAATTTAAAAAAGAGATTTTAGGAAAAGCAACTTACTCTATTTCTGATTTAAAAAAACAATTAGGAATCATCACAAATGATTTACACAACTATATTGCAACTCAAGGTTATTTTCTAAGTGGATATATCGTTGTTTTAAGTGGTCACTATAGCTCTCTTGGAGTTTTTAAACATCAAGATTTTACAGAAGCTCAACACGAAAAAGCAAGAGAGACTATGAAGTATTTGGAGATTGAACATCTAGCAGATAAATATGTTCAAGAAATGTCAACGGGGGAGCTGAGAAAATGTATAGTTGCAAGGGCATTAATCCACGACCCAAAAGCTTTCATCCTTGATGAACCGACTGTTGGACTTGATATAAAAGCGCAAATAAATTTTATTAAAATGATTCAAAAGCTATCAAAAAATTGCTCAATAATCCTTGTAACGCATCACTTAGAAGAGATTTTTGAAGAGATACAAAATGTGGCTTTGATTTATGATAATACAATCTATAAAAGCGGGAAAAAAGAGGATATTTTAACAAGTGAAAATCTATCAGAAATATTTGATACAAATGTACATATCAATATGAAAAATAATAGATATTATGTGGAAGAGATTTTCTAATTTATTAAGAAAATTTAATGTTGAAAAAAAATTATTTTAGGATTTAATTGTGTCAGATTTACAAAATGAACTTATAGGATTTGTTATTGTTGCAATAGTTGTAATTGCTTTGGCTTTTTTAACTCAAAAATTACAAAATAGAAATTAGATGACAAAGTATGATTTAAGTATTTAATTAAGTCATTCACCTGATTTTTAATAAGGAGATTTGAAATTATATATATTCTATTGTAATAATTATTAAAAATCGAAATATATAAACTTCTCAGATTCTTCACTTGAACTACCAAGTACAATAGCAATTATCCAAATCATAAGTAAAAATAAGAAGAGATATTTTTTGTTAATTTGGTTTGTTATTTTTTCCACACGACTAAATTGATCAAAATAATGACTCATAAAAAATATAGTTATTAAAATAATAGGAAAAATATACTCTTTTAAGGCAAATATATTAAAAGTACTCCAATTTATTGCTTGAGCACACACATCCATAGCATTCGATAAGTCAGTTGATCTAAATAGAATAGTTGAAAAAACCCACCAATGAAAAGTTAGAAAAATTTTTAATGCTGTAGGAAAAGGAATTTTAATTCTTTTTATTCGTAATAAATTTGTAATTGCGACAAGAAGACCATTCAAAAATCCCCAAAGTATAAAATTCCAACTTGCACCATGCCAAAAACCACAAACAGTCATAGTAAAGAGCGCCGCAAAAAAGTGTAACTGTATGTTTGTTTTTCTACCTGCAATTGGGAAATATATATAATCTCTAAACCAAGTTGAAAGAGTGATATGCCACTTTCTCCATATATCAGGTACAGTTGTAGCTAAATAAGGGCGATCAAAATTAATAGGTAATTTAATTCCAAAAAAAAGCGCAAGACCAATAGCCATATCACTATATCCACTAAAATCACAATATATTTGAACGCTAAATCCATATATAGCTATCAACCATTCATGATATAAAGCAGTTGTGGGACTAGCATACACAGAATCAACATAAGGAGCAAGTTGGTCTGCAAATATTAATTTCTTAGCTAACCCAATAGTGAAAATTGTTATAGCTAATATACGCATTTTATTTGTAACTATTGGAAGATTTTTTAGTTGAGGGATGAGTTCACTTGGTCTTAAAATAGGTCCAGCTATTAATTGTGGGAAAAATAGAATATATCCTAGTAATATATTAAAATTTTTTTCTATAGGATATCTTTTCTTTGAAACATCTATTATATAAGATATCAATGTAAAAGTTATAAAAGAAATACCTAAAGGTAAAGATAAATTTACGGTATTCGTATTAAAAATAAAATTAAAATATTTAAAATATATTAAAGGAACTGAAACAAGAAATATAGATAGGAAGAGTGTTATTCTATTGATATATGGACTTGAAGCATTAATATAAAAAGCGCAAATGTAAGCCAATAACGTAAGTACTACAGGGAAAAGACTATAATAATAATTCCAATATCCATAAAAAAAAAGACTAAATAAAACTATGATAGTAAGCTTGAATTTTTTTGGTGCTAAAAACCAAGCTAATAGATAAACTATAAAAAAATAAAAAAAATCTAAAGAACTAAATAACACCTATATACTCAATTATTAAGATTATTGTTTATTAAATAGGGATAAATAGCATCAGCCATAATTTCATGCGCTTTCTTATTAGGATGAGGGTCTGTTTTCATCACCCACAGCTCTGAAGACTTATATTTATTCTCAAAAGAATCTAATAAATCTATATATGTAAAGTTTCTTTCTATTGCAATTTCTTTCATTATATTGTGAATGTTTTTAAATTTATAATTAGTAATATCATGAATATCAGGTGTCATTACAAAATAAATATTAATATTATTCTTTTTTGCGTAATTACTAAGTTTATCTAAAGAATTTAACATTAAATTAAAACCTTTACTATCTTTTTCATATAGATTATTGTAATAATCTTCAATTGAAAAACTTTTATAATTTATTCGATTTATCAAATCCCAAAGTGTAACAGCTAATTCACTATTTCGTAAAAACCAATTCCCTGAGTTAGCTTTTAATATTTCAACATCATTTAAAAAATAATGAATAACTATATCAGTAGGATGTAATATTTCTAATTTAGTAAAAAATAGTTCAGTATACCGACTAGTGTTATAGTTACCTATACCTGCGTTCAAAACTTCTACATTTTCGCCAAGTTTTTCATCTAGAAGAGAAGTCATGGTTTCTTCTTCTTTCACTCCCCATCCTAATGTTGCAGAGCTCCCTAGAAAAAGTATTCTTCTTTTATTTTCACTTTTTTCATTTATATCTGGACCTCTAAGACCGAAATTATTAGTTCTTATTACTACAGATTGCAAAGTTGCCTGAGCAGAATTTTTATGCTCATGCCCTAATTCTAGATTATTACTATTAACTTTTAGTTCTTTTGCATATTTCCACATCTCGATGTTATAATTTTTCATATCAGAATTTTTAATTCTTAAAATTCCTTCAATTCCAAGAAGCATAAGTATTAAAGTAAAAATAAAAATAATTGAATTAACTAAAACATATTTCATTATTTGTTTCCTTTAGAAAGTATATTATCGAGTCTTTTTTTAAGTTCTGTAGCATAGATCAGATTTCCTTGATATGTATAATGAGAAAAATCACTATAACATTCTGATTTATCATTGAAAATATCTGATAAATCTATAAATTTAATATTAGGATATTCCTTCATATTTTTAATAATTAAAGAATACAGCTCTTTCATATATACAATTTCTTCTGATTTCTTTAAATCTTTTGTAGTTAAATTTTTTAAGATAGGTGTTCCAACAGACGCAATAGGTGGCAAAATTGCAATAAATTGATCATTCCTAGAAACAGCCAAACTATTTGCAATATTCCAAGTTTTTATTATTTGATTAACTATGAAGGCAATTTTTTCTTTATCCATTTCAAAATTTATATCTTCATTTTCTTTTTTTGAGAATTTTGGGTTAATCTTTGATATAAATTCATTTAAAGGATTTATCAAATAACTAAATGTTAAAGGGGAATTTAATTTTATACTTTCGTCTATATTTTTTGCATAGCTTGTACGTAATTTTAATTCTTTTTGAGTATTCATTAAGAATGCATCCATTGGTCCATCATTAAATAAAATAATATTTTTTCTAGAATCATCGTAGTCAACATATAAATTTATAAGTTTTTCTAACGATTGTCTTACTGAGTATCCGATATCAGCATAATTTAGAGAGTACATATTATATTTTGTTGTGAATATAGATGGAATAGTTTTTTCATTGGTTACACCATACCCCCATATTGTTGATGAGCCAAAAAAAAGATATTTTGGAGCATTTTTATCATCATTTGTAGGTAAACTTGTAAATCTATTTCCATCTTCTTGTATGGTAATAATTTTGCCATTAAAAGGGATAGGCTCTTTAACTACAAAATCTCGATATCTATATTGAACATTCCTATATTCTTTTAAAAATTCTTGTGAAATATTTTTATTCTCTTTCGATTGAGGTAAAATGATTTTTATAAGTTGATATGTTTGAAAAGTTAATATAGGAATAAAAAATATACAACCAATGATAGTAAAAAAAATAACTAGATTTATAAAAAGTATTTTTAAAGATTCTTTCATAAATTAATCTTCTAGTGCAAAGTTTTTTTGATTTAATATTGTTTTCACCTGTTGCTTATTTTTTTGTAAATAAAAATTATTAATAACTAAAATATCCATGTCTGTACTAATAAAACATTCAAAAGCGTCCCTAGGTGTACAAACTATAGGTTCTCCTCTTACATTAAAAGAAGTATTCACCAATATTGGGCAACCAGTTAAATCGTTAAATGCACTAATTAAAGAGTGATATTTATGATTTGTTTCTTTGTGTACAGTTTGGAGTCTTGCACTGTTATCAATGTGTGTTACTGCAGGAATCTCAGATCTAACAATTTTTAGTTTGTTTAAACCTTCTATTTTTTTTTCATCTTGAGAGATTTTTTTTAATTTATTTTCATTAACATTTGCTACAAAAAGCATATAAGGGCTAGAATCATCAAAATCAAACCATTCTTGTACATTTTCACTTAAAATTGATGGAGCAAAAGGACGAAAACTTTCTCTATTTTTTATTTGTAAATTTAATCTTGATTGTATTTCAGGCATTAATGGATTTGCTAATATTGATCTATTGCCCAATGCTCTAGGTCCAAATTCCATTTTACCTTGAAACCATCCCACTGCTTTTCCATTTAATAAATCTTTTGCCACTTTTTGTATTAAATCTTTTTCTTCAAATATTTCATAAATTGCATTTAAAGGAGAGATTTCAGTTTCTATCTGCTTATCTGAAAAAGAAGGTCCCAAATAGGAACCTTTCATTGAGTCACCTTTTGTATATACGCGAGGATTCTTTAATTCAATATGCCAAGCTGCTAATGCCGCACCTATTGCTCCACCAGAGTCACCAGCAGCAGGTTGTATCCATATATTCTTAAATCTTTTATCTTTAAAAATTTTACCATTTGCCACACAATTTAATGCAACTCCACCAGCTAAACAAAGATTTTCAATCTTGTATGTATCTGCTAAATGACGAGTTATCTTTAACATAATAGTTTCAGTAACAGATTGAATAGAAGCTGCAATATCCATATAAAATTGAGTCAATTCTTCATCTGGTTTTCGAGTAGGCATAGAAAATAATTTACAAAAATTATTGTTTATCATTTTTAAATCTGTAGCATAACTAAAATATTTTTGATTTAATTTAAATGAGCCATCATCTTTCAAATCAATTAAATTATTTAATATTATATCTTCATATGCAGGTTTACCATAAGGTGCAAGACCCATTAGTTTATATTCTCCACTGTTAACTTTAAATCCACAATAATATGTAAATGCGGAGTATAATAATCCCAAAGAATGTGGAAAATGAATCTCTTTGACTACATTTATGTTCGATTCTTTGCCAATAGCAATAGTACTAGTTACCCATTCTCCTACTCCATCAACAACCAAAACTATTGCTTCTTTAAAATTTGATGGATAAAAAGCACTTGCTGCATGACTAAAATGATGTTCACTAAATAAAAGTTTTTTTTCATTAAAATTACTGTCTAATAACTTAAGTTCAGAAACTATATTTCTTTTTAGGAATAATTTTTCTTTTAGCCATAAAGGCATAGATACTATAAACGACAAAAGTCCTCTTGGTACAAAAGATAAATAAGTTTCTAAAAGTCTTTCAAATTTAAGAAATGGCTTATCATAAAATACAATATAATCAATTTCAGAAATAGTTATATTTGAATCTCTTAATATATATTTAATTGAGTTTATAGGGAAAGAAGAGTCATTCTTTTTTCTTGTGAATCGTTCTTCTTGTACCGCTGAAATAATTTCACCATTTTTAATTAATGCTGCTGCACTATCATGATAATATGCAGAAATACCTAATATATAACTCATATTAAAATAATGTATATACAAAAGGTGATATTACAGTTCCTTGAGAAAAAACAATAATAGAAGACATTAAAAGCATTATTATAATAATTGGTAATAACCAAAATTTTTTTCTTATTTTTAAAAAAAGCCATATTTCTTTAATAAAACTAATCATAATTAAAATTGATACCTCATTGATTGAATTTCGTCATTTCTAATAATCCAGTAAGATTCTTTTTCTTTTTCAAATTTTTTATTAAGTAAATCTTTTCCAATTAGCTTTAAAAAAAAACCAATTGGAAAAAATAAAGTAAAAAAAATTATACTCATTATTATTGGTGGAATTATTTTTTCTAAAATTTTACCTATAAACATCCACGCTAAAAAAATAGGTGTAAATAACTTTGAGAAAAACATATTCATCAAAAATATGACAAAAGGTACAATAATGAATATTATATTTATTTTTTCACTTTTTAGCACAGGTAAAAAAGCAAAAATTAAAAAAATAAAACACATTAAATATATGAATTGATTTTGTAATGAGTTTTTCAAATTATTATCCTTTTTTATATTAGTTCACTAAATTATTTATATTTTTTTTGCATTATACCAAATTTTCTGATTTTTTAACATTAACAAAAATATACAGTTTTAAATCATTTAAAAATAAAAGGTGAGCTTTTAAATTATTTATTTGTAGCTTCTATACTTCCTCAAAAAATATAAGCGATTAGAAAGTATTAAACTCCAATTCTCAAATAGATATTGAGCATTTTTGATATCCATACAGAGTAACATAAGATACTCTACTAAATTCAATAGTTGCTACAAATGCTGAAAATTATCTTTTGGAAATTCAACCAATCTCCTTGCATTTGACAAGCTACATCCGTTTCAAAACTTCTTCTTTTAATTTTCTAAGATAAAAAAATATTTAAAAGAAATTACCACAACTTTAGTATTACTATTTTATTGTACAAAAGTATTGATACTATATATTTGTAGAAAACATAATTTTATGGAAAGCGATTCTATCGAAGATAAAAAGATAAGGTAGTACAAGATTTTTATACTATATAAAAATCTTATTAAAAAGGATACCTACGAAGACACCTATTAAAAAATCAAATCCCTATAAATAGACACTTAATAAATGGCGACCCCAGCATGATTCGAACATGCGTGTTCTGGAGGAAATCCAGACGTCCTTGGCCACTAGACGACAGGGTCAATTTTTTTAGGAGTAGGATTATATTTTAGTTTGAGTTTGTTTTTGCTTAAAAGTGATTATTATCTTAGTTTCTTTAGGGCTTTTTTCGAGAGTTTTATTATTGTTGAGGCTTTTGTCTCATAAAAACCTTTTTTATCTTCAACTAAAATATCAGCTCCAATTGTTGCAAAATCTTTATCAAAACTTTCAGCTGTTTTATTTGCTGATGTTGAATACAAAATATTGAATTTATGGATAAAATCATAAAAATCAGAATCTTTAGGCACAACTCTGAATGACTTTGTATTTGGATAAATAAAAGTTGTTCTTTTACTATTTCTTACTTTTTTTCTAAAACTTTTTGGAACTCGTGTATGTTGAGTTAAAGTCTTAAAAGAATCTACTGTATGAAGTATTTTTTTTGATGTTGGTCTTTGTTTTATTAAAGAGAGTTTCTCATCATTATAAGATGAGAAACCTACTGTTGTATCAGTTTGTACTAGATAAACTAAAGAAGAATCCATGAATTCTTAATCGTTTAAGAATTCTTGGATTGATTTAGGAGTTGAAACATCATTAGTTTTTAAAACTTTGATTGCTTCAACTGCTGCGTTTGCAGCTGCAACTGTTGTAAAATAAGGAACATTCATTCTAAGAACTGATCTTCTAATATTTTTACCATCATCTTTTGATGCCTCTTTTGCTTCACTTGTATTAATAGCCATTGCAATATCACCATTTGTAAGTAAATCTATGATATTTGGTCTTCCTTCACTAACTTTTAATACTTTTTCACACTCAACACCAGCTTCATTTATAGTAGTATAAGTTCCACCAGTTGCTACGATTGTAAAGCCATTTTCAGCTAAACCTTTTGCAATACTTGGAGCAAACTCTTTATCTAAATCACATAATGAAATAAATACTTTTCCACCTTTTGGAAGGTCATTTTTTGCAGCAGTTTGTGATTTAGCAAAAGCCATTCCAAAGCTATCAGAAATACCCATAACTTCACCAGTTGATTTCATTTCAGGACTTAATAATAAATCAGCACCTGAAAGTTTATTAAATGGGAATACAGCTTCTTTAACAGCCACGTGACCTTTTAATTTTGGTTTTAATACTCCATTACCCTCAGTTACAATATCTTTATCATATACTGCAAGTGCGTCTCTTAAAGTTTCACCCCACATAACTCTTGTTGCAACTTTTGCAAGTGGCATACCAGTAGCTTTTGATACAAATGGAACAGTTCTACTAGCTCTTGGATTTACTTCAATTAAATAAATCTCACCTTTGTGAATTGCATATTGAGTATTCATAAGTCCAACAACACCAAGACCTAAAGCCATCTCTTTAGTTTTTGTTTCCAATTGTCTAATTAAATCCTCACTAATTGAGATCGGAGGTAAAGAACAAGCTGAATCACCAGAGTGAATACCAGCTTCTTCTATATGTTGCATAATTCCACCAATATAAACTTCTTTTCCATCACAAATACAATCAACATCAAGCTCAATTGCTCTATCTAAGAATTTGTCAATTAAAACTGGTGCATCATTTGAAACTGAAACTGCTTCATCCATGTATTGTTTTAATTCATCTGTTGAATAAACAATTTTCATTCCACGTCCTCCAAGAACAAATGAAGGTCTTACAAGTACTGGATAACCGATTTTTTCAGCTATTGTGATAGCTTCTGTTACTTCAACAGCTGTTCCATTTTCAGGTTGTAATAATCCGATATTTTCAACAAATGCTGAGAATTTTTTTCTATCTTCTGCTAAATCAATAACTTCAGCAGTTGTTCCTATGATTTTTGCTCCAGCTTTTGTTAAAGCATTTGCAAGTTTTAAAGGAGTTTGTCCACCAAAATGTACAATAACACCATCTGGATTCTCTTTTTCTACTACACTTCTTACGTGTTCGAAATCAATTGGTTCAAAATATAAAACATCTGAAGTATCATAATCTGTTGATACAGTTTCAGGGTTGCAGTTATACATAATTGTTTTTACACCCATTTCATTTAAAGCAAATGATGCGTGTACACAACAATAATCGAACTCGATTCCTTGACCAATTCTATTTGGTCCACCACCAATAATCATTACTTTTTTCTCTGTTGATTCAACTTTTTCAACTTTTGGCAATTTTGTGATATTAGTTGTAGAGTATAAATATGGAGTTAAAGCTTTGAACTCTGCTGCACAAGTATCAACTTCGTTGTACTCAAAATCAACATCTAAAGCTTTTCTAGCTTGATATACATCTTCTTCAGTTTTACCAATTAGATTTGCGATCATTTTATCACTAAATCCATTTGTTTTGATTTTTCTCATAAACTCAGCATCACTTAAAATTGATTCATTTATTGATGTTTCTAAATTAAATATTTCTCTGAATTTAGATAAGAACCATGGGTCAATTTTTGATAATTCAAAAATATCATCATTTGATAAACCTTGTCTCATACCTTCCATTAGGTATAAAAGTCTTTTATCATTTGGTCTTCTAATCTCTTTTTTTATGAAATCAAAATCACCAGCGATTCTATCAAATCCAACAAGTCCAGTTTCTAATGAACAAAGAGCTTTTTGGATAGATTCGTTGAAAGTTCTTCCAATTGCCATTACTTCACCAACTGATTTCATTGAAGTTGTAAGTGTTGAGTCTGCTTTAGGGAATTTTTCAAAAGTAAATCTTGGGATTTTTGTAACAACATAATCAATAACTGGCTCAAATGATGCAGTTGTTCCTGTAATATCGTTTTGAATTTCATCAAGTGTAAATCCAACAGCAAGTAAAGTTGCTACTTTTGCGATTGGATAACCAGTTGCTTTTGATGCAAGTGCAGATGATCTTGAAACTCTTGGATTCATTTCAATTACAATCATTCTTCCAGTATTTGGACAAATTGAGAATTGAACATTTGAACCACCAGTATCAACACCAATTTCTCTAAGAATTGCAAAAGATGCATTTCTCATATCTTGGTATTCTTTATCTGTAAGAGTTAAAGCAGGTGCGATAGTTACAGAATCTCCTGTATGAACACCCATTGGGTCTAAGTTTTCAATAGAACATACGATAATACAGTTATCATTTTTATCTCTGATAACTTCCATCTCGTATTCTTTCCATCCAAGCATAGATTCCATGATTTCAATTTCATTAATTGGAGATGCTTCTATACCGATTTCAGCAAGTTTTTTGAACTCTTCCATGTTATAAGCAACACCAGAACCACCACCTGCAAGGGTAAATGAAGCTCTAGAAATTACTGGAAAACCTATCTCTTTTGCTACTCTCATAGCTTCTTCAACGCTATATGCGTTTGCACTTCTTGGTAAATCCATACCAATTTTTATCATAGCTTCGTTAAAAAGATGTCTATCTTCACCTTTTTTAATAGCATCAGGATGAGCTCCAAGGAAAGCTACACCTTCTAGCATACCCTTGTCATACATTGAAGTTGCGACATTAAGTGCAGTTTGTCCACCCATAGTAGGTAATATAGCATCAATTTTTTCTTTTTCAATTATCTTCGCAACTACAGCTTCTGTAATTGGTTCAATGTAAGTTTTATCAGCAAATTCAGGATCAGTCATGATTGTTGCTGGATTAGAATTAATTAAAACAACTCTATATCCTAATTCTTTCAGCGTTTTTGTAGCTTGTGTACCAGAGTAATCAAACTCGCATGCTTGACCAATAACAATTGGCCCAGAACCGATAAGTAAAATAGACTTTATATCTTCTCTTTTTGGCATAAAAATTCCCCGTATATATATTTTATAAAATTCGGATAGTGTATCTAAAAAGGTCTTAAAATTGGGTTATGTGCCTATTGTTTAGTCATTGCTAATTTTACTGCAAGTGCCACAAAGACAAATGAAGCCAGCTTATTTAAGATCATTTGAGAATTTTCAGATTTGTTAAAAACATTTGCCAAAGTACCTGAAAGAAGTGCAATTGAGCCAAATACTAAAACTGTTGCAATTATAAAAAGCATTCCTAAAAGTATCATCTGAAAAGGTACAAAACCTAAATTTGCATTTGTAAATTGTGGTAAAAAAGCCAAGAAAAAAATAGATACTTTTGGATTTGTAATATTCATTATAATTCCACGATAATAAAGTTTTTTATAATCAATGAATTTATTATTTTTTGTATCAATTTTTTCACTTGAAGCATGGAAAATTTGCCATGCAAGATAAAGAAGATAACCAGCGCCAATTATTTTTAAAATAGTAAATGCAATCACAGAAGTTTGAAAAATAACAGCAACACCTAAACTAACAGCCATAGTGTGAAAAATAAGTCCGGTACATAAACCAAAAACTATCATTAATCCTGATTTTTTTCCTTGAAATATTGATTGTGTTAAAACAAAAATATTATCAGGGCCAGGCACAAGTGCTAATAAAAGTGAAGCCGAGAAGAAAGTTATTATCGTTTCTAGTGAAAGCATTTATTATCCCTATTTTTAAGCTGTTGGAAGATTAAATTTTTTTGTATTAATCACACCCTCATTATCAAATGATAGATAATATAAAACATCTTTTTTTACACTAAGACCAGCTAAATATCTAAGTGCTAGATTTGCTTGAAGTGAGCCAATATGCATAACAATAGGACAAGCAATTCCATTTGGTTTTCTATCATTTATTTGAAAAACTGCTTCATAAGAGGCTTTTTCAAAAAAACAAACTTGCCCATGAAACTCCTCAACACTTCCATAAATCCAAGGTTGATTGTGTTTCATACAATATTCATTTATTGCTGCTCGGGTTGGAAGATTATCAGTTGCATCTATGATTAAATCAAAAGTTAAATCTTTTTTTGCAAACTCTTCAAAACTTTCAGTACAAGCATTTACTTTTACATAAGGACATCTTGATTCCATAAGTTCTTTTAAAACTTCTGCTTTGTATTTTCCATCATCACCAACTTTGAAACCTATTTGTCTATGGATATTATGAACTCCAACCGTATCAAAATCTACAAAAGTAAACTCCCCTATTCCAGAAGCTCCCAAAGCAATTCCAAGTGTACATCCTAGTCCACCACTCCCTATTATTGCAACTTTTTTATTTTGAAGAGAGTCTTGTGTTTCTTGACCCCAAAGTTTTATTTGTCTATTGAAATATTCGTTAAATTCTTCATTCATATTTAATCCTTAGTAAAAAAATATAGTTTATTTTATTATTTTATTTGTAATCATATCAAATTTAGTTTAAATTACTATAAGCAAAATCAAGTATAATAACCCATATATTGTATAATGCAAAAAAAATAAATAAAAGGTAACAAATGAAAAAATATTATATTTTTTTAACTCTATGTATTTTAGCTTTAAATGCTAATTCGGCTTCTACTAATTCTAGCGATAATTATGAGAAATTAAAACAAACCGTAGAGAAAAAATACCAAAATAATGAACCTAAAGAATGGGGAGAAAATGTAACAGGAGTAAAAACAAAACTTAAAACAAAAAACAAAGTTATTGCTCTTACTCTTGATGCTTCAGGAAGAAAAGGTGGAACAGGTTATGATAGTCATCTAATTGCTTATTTAGAAAAAGAACAAATACCTGCGACACTATTCCTTGGTGGAAAATGGATTGATAAAAATATGGAAATTGTAAAAAATCTAGCTTCTAATCCACTTTTTCAAATAGAAAATCATGGATATGAATATAAACCAGCATCTGTAAATGGAAAATCAGTTTATGGCATGGAAGGAACTGCAAATATTTCAGAACTTGTTGATGAGATTGAATTAAACGCAAAAAAAATCGAAGAAATAACTCATAAAAAAACAAGATATTACCGTTCAGGAACAGCTCATTATGATGAAGTTGCTGTAAAAGTTGCAAATAGTTTAAGACATGAAGTTGTTGGTTTTTCTGTATTAGGTGATGCGGGTGCAACATATAGCGCTAAAAAAATCGAAGAAGCATTCGCAAATGTAAAAGGTGGCGAAATTGCAGTAATTCAATTTAATCATCCAGAATCTCACACAAGAGAAGGAATTATAAGAGTTATTAAAAAACTAAAAGAAGAAGGCTACAAATTTGTAAAACTATCTGATTATTCTTTGAAATAATCAGATAGTTTTTTAGGTATATTCGGGTTTTACATCTGCAACTAAAAGTTCATTTTCAATAGCGTTATACTCACTATTTGATGAGATATTACTTTGTGTCCCCATATCATCATAAAATTTTTCTACAAAAGTTATAATTTTATTCAAAACTCTTGGTATGATTTTTTGTCTTTCTAAAAGTTTTGGTTTTACTTTTAGGGTATGTACTATTTCATCTTTTAGAGGAACTCTTTGTTCATAGATATATTTATCTACAACTTTTCGCACTTCTTTGCAATCAAGATTTTCTTCATTACACAACTCTTTATATGCTTGGTCTTTTTGTTCTTCCCAAAACTTATCAAATTCATCTTCAATATCATCTTCATTGATTGAATAAAGATTTTCATTGATAAATTTTTCTATAAGTTCTTTTTTACTTCTTAGTTGTGGATTATTTGTCAAAATATTTGAGATATTATCTCGTTGTCTTTGTTTTTCATCTTCTGTTGAGTCTTTGTATTTTGCCAATAGTTTTAAAATATATGCTACATTTATCTCATCTTTATGGATAAGTTCAAGTTCAAAGTCTACATCTTCAAGTATTGATACTTTTTCACTTCCTTGAGTTCTTTCACTTTTTATTTTCTCATACATATCAAGATATTTTGACTTATAGTCTTCAAACATCTGCTCACTCATAGACAAATCAGACCATTTAAAATCACTAAATCCCTCTAAGATATTTTTTAACCTCATCAATTCTCTGAATGCTTTGATAAATTCCAATTTATCATCTTCGCTTATTAATCTATCTACACTACTAACACTTGGAGCTATTTTTATAAGATTTATAAAAGCTTCATTAAATTTAATAACATACTCTTCATAAGGTTGCATTAGTATAATATCTTTTGCTTCCTCTTTTGAAAAAAGTGCAATTGCATCATCTGTAGCTTTTTTGATATTTCTAAAACAAACAATATTCCCTTGAGATTTTCTTTCATCAAGTATTCTATTTGTTCGCGAAAAAGCTTGAATAAGTCCATGATATTTTAAGCTTTTATCCACATACAAAGTATTTAGTCTTTTACTATCAAATCCAGTTAAAAACATATTTACCACAAGAAGTAAATCCACTTCACCTTTTTTTACTCTTTTTGATAATTCATTGTAATAGTTATAAAAAGTCTTACTATCTTTTGTACTGTATTTTGTCCCAAATATCTTATTATAATCAGCTATATACTCATCAAGTTTTTCACGACTATGTTTATTGATATGCTCTTCATCAATATGTGCTCCATCTGACTCATACAAACCATTTGCATCTTTATCATCTTCATTTGCACTATATGAGAATATTGTTGCTATTTTTAAATTGTGTTCTTTACTTCTAAATGTTTCATAATATTTTGTAAGCATTTCAACACTGCTTACCGTCATCATTGCAGTAAAATCTTTACTATGAGTTTTTCTTCCATGATTAGCGATAATATAATCTACTATTTTTTCAATTCTATCTTCACTTTGTAGTAATTCTTCCCTATCTATATCTTCTACTTCAATATCAATATTTGTAGCACTTCCCTCTTTTTCTTTATATCTTCCTATATACTCAACTGAGAATTTCAAGACATTGTCATCATTGATTGCATCTGTTATTACATATCTATGAAGTCTATCATCAAAAAGGTCTGCTGTGGTTCTTTTGCCCAATTTATTTCCCATAGCATTTTCAGGGAATATTGGTGTTCCTGTAAATCCTATCATTTGATTGTTTGTAAAAAATTTATTGATATTTAGATGTGTTTCACCAAACTGACTTCTATGGCATTCATCAAAGATAAATACTATATGTTTATCTTTTTGTTTTTCCATCTTTTCTAGGTATTGTTTTTTATTTATTGCAGTATTTAATTTTTGTATTGTTGTTACTATTAACTTTGTATCATCACTAAACTGTTTTACTAAAGCTTTTGTATTATCAGTACCATCTACACTTCCATCACTAAATGAGTTAAACTCTTTTGTTGTTTGAAAGTCCAAATCTTTTCTATCTACCACAAAAACTACTTTATCTACTTTTGGCAACTTCATAAGTATTTGTGCTGTTTTAAATGAAGTTAGAGTTTTACCACTTCCTGTTGTATGCCAAATATAGCCATTTCTTTTTGAAGTATTTACTTGTTCTATAATAGCTTCAACCGCGTAAAATTGATAAGGTCGTAAAACCATAAGTATCTTATCAACTTCAGCTAAAACAATATATTTACATATCATCTTAGAGATATGACATCTCTCTAAAAAGAAAGAGGTAAACTCTTCAAGGTTTGTGATATTTTTATTCTCTTTACTTGCCCAAAAAAATGTTTGTTTAAAACTTTGTTTTTTATTGTTGGCATAATATTTTGTATTTACTCCATTGCTAATAATAAAGATTTGAACATAATGAAACAATGCACTATTTGAGCCATAAGAGTGTCTTTGGTATCTATTGATTTGATTAAAAGCTTCTTTGAGTTCTAATCCTCTTCTTTTTAGTTCAATTTGAACAAGTGGGAAACCATTTATCAAAAGAGTTACATCGTATCTGTTTTTGTAAGTTCCATTTATACTGATTTGATTTGTAACTTGAAAAAGGTTTTGACACCAATGTTCACTATCTAAAAATTCAATATAGAATACAGTTCCATCATCACGAGTTAATACATACTTATCTCGTAACTTTTTAGCTTTTTCAAATACACTTCCACCATTTAGATGATTTAATATTCTTTTAAATTCACTTTCACTTATGCTTGTTTTATTATGCTTTTCAAGTTGTGATTTAAGATTTGTTTCTAAATCTTTATCATCTTTTATATCTACTTTTTCATACTTTAAACTAATAAGTTGTTTAATAAGGTTATTTTCAAGTATCGCTTCATTTTGTCTGCTCATTATTATCCTTTACACAAACATCTGTTGTAAAAGTGCTTTTTTAAACTCTTTTGTAGAATTTAACTCTTTTGTTGTTAATTCTATCTTTTTATCTATTGATGATAAGAAGTTTGCTATTTTTGTTTGTTCTTGAATACAAGGGAAAAAAGCTTTATATAAAGAAATTTGAGGAACAGTTAATTGTGGAACACCAGTACTTTCAATAGCAAAATTTATATTATTAATTATTTCTTTCAAAAAACTACTACAAATATTACTTTTAGGTTCAATTACAATTAACCTAACAATTGCATTAAAATTCTCTTTTCTTAAATTTGCATAACCTAAATTACCTCTTCCACTAACCGTCACACAATTTGTTTTATATTGGAAAGTTGTTGCAAATCCATATAATCCTTCTCCTGCTCCATTAGCATATATTGGATAAAAATATTTTTCACATTTTTCTTTTGAATATTCTAATTTATTCAAATCTCCACCAGCAGAAAATTTACCAATATCTCCCAGTCTTTTTTCTTCCCACTCAGGGAATTCACTTCCATCATCAGCTTTAAATCTAATCTCTTGATTAAATATTTTATTCATTACACCTTTTTTATATTCTTGAAGTAATGTTTCTTTTTTTGTTAATTGTTCTATTTTTGTATCAATTGAGGTTAGAAAAGAAGCTATTTTTTCTTGCTCTTGTTTTCCTGAGATATAAATTCTTATTTTTGATAAATCTGTCGAATTTATAGCTGGATAACTTGTACCTGTACATCTTAATAAAACTTTATTCACAAAATTATCAGTATGAAGTTTCTGATATAAAAATTCAGATGATTCATTTGCTCTTATTTGAGCATAACCTGTCGAAGCAACATACTCACCATCTAATTTAAAAAAGTAATTATTCTTTTGATAGGGTCGAACTGTTTGAAATAAAATATCATTAATTGACAATAATCTTTGTGCTCTACTTGGTGCTTCATCTTTTATTATTTCATTTGATTTTACAAGTAAACCCTTTTCAACACTCTCTAAATCTATATAAATAAACTTATTTGGTAATTCTTTTGTTTTTGGATTAATTATAGAAGTTTCTTTTAATTCTTTTTCTTCCCAATCTCCACTAAACTCACTGAATCTCAATTTAGGTATTTTACTCATAACAACATCCTAAAAAGGTGTAGAGATATTTAATTCTCTACAAAACGATGCAATAGTTTCATTTGTTGCTTTCATATCATCTTCTAAAGCTTTTAAATCATTTGAAACTCTATTCAAATCAATAACATCATCTTCTTCAAAAGTATCAACATATCTTGGGATATTTAGATTGTAGTCATTTTCTTTTATCTCTTGTAAACTGGCTTTATAAGAGTATTTATCTTCTTCTTTTCTGTTTGTATAAGTATCAATGATTTTTTCAATATCTTCATCTCTTAAAACATTTTGATTTTTTACCTTTTCAAAGTGTTTTGAAGCATCTATAAATAAAACATCAGCACTATCTTCACGACACTTTTTAAAGACCAAAATACAAGTAGGAATAGAAGTTCCATAAAAAATATTTGCAGGTAATCCAATAACAGCATCAAGATAGTTTCTATCTTCAATCAAATATTCTCTTATATGTCCTTCTGCACCTCCACGAAAAAGTACACCATGGGGAAGAACTACTGCCATAGTTCCATTATCATCAAGATGATAAATCATATGTTGTACAAAAGCAAAATCAGCCTTTGAAGATGGCGCAAGGCGTCCGTATTGAGAAAATCTATCATCACTCAGGTGAAGTGGATTTGCTGACCATTGGGCTGAAAATGGTGGATTTGCAACGATGGCTTCAAATTTTTTATCTAAGTGTTGTGGATGTTCTAGTGTATCTTCTTGTTTTAAGTCAAACTTTCGATAGTGAACATCGTGCATTATCATATTCATACGAGCAAGGTTGAATGTGGTTCTATTTAACTCTTGTCCATAAAAGTTTGATACATCTTTAACCTCTTTTGCTACACGAAGAAGAAGTGAACCTGAACCACAAGTTGGGTCATAAACTGATTTTAGTTTTGTTTTTCCAGAAGTTACGATTTTAGCAAGGATTTTTGAAACTGCTTGAGGTGTATAAAACTCCCCTGCTTTTTTACCTGCATTTGAAGCAAACTGAGCAATTAAATACTCATAAGCATCACCTAAAACATCTCTATCGTGGTTTTTAAGTTCAAAGTTTATATTATCAAGGTGAGCTAAAACTTTTGCTATAAGAGTGTTTTTTTGCTCTTCACTACGACCAAGTTTTTTAGAAGTTAAATCAATATCAGAAAATAAATCTTCAAAATCATCTTCACTCTCATGCCCCATAGTTGAAGACTCAATATTTCGTAAAATTGTAGTCAAATCTTCAAGTATAAAGTTATTTGTATCGCCATTTCCCCTTTGTGCCACGGCAGAAAAAAGTTCATTTGGTTTTAAAAAATATCCAAGTTGTTCGATAGAATCTTCTTTAATAGCATCAAGGTATTGTGCATCTTTTTTTTCATCAAGTGAAGTATAGATAAGTTTATCTTCTTCTAAAAGGTCATTTGCATAGCTTTCCATTTTTTCAGATAGATACTTGTAAAAAATAAATCCAAGAATATAATCCCGAAACTCATCGGCATCCATTTTCCCTCTTAGGGTATTTGCTATATTCCATAGCTGTTGTTCTAATCTTCTTTTATTCTCTTCACCCATATTTGTATATATTTCCTTGATTATTAGTAATATTATTTTACTAAAACTAAGTAGTCAAAGGGCTAAGAAAAGATTTTAATTTGACAAAACACCCTCTTCTTTCAAACTCAAATATCCATCATTTGTGATTATCAAATGGTCAAGTAGTTCGATTCCTAATATCTTTCCACTCTCTTTTAATCTTTTTGTTACATTTATATCTTCATTGCTGGCTTCTAAAATTCCACTTGGATGATTATGAGCTACAATTATACTTGCGCATCTTTTTTCAATTGCGTAAGAAAATACTTCTCTTGGGTGAACTAGGCTTTGATTTAGGATTCCTATTGTTATTATTTTTGTTTGGATTAGATGATTTGCACCATCAAGATATAAAGCCAAAAAATACTCTTGTTGTTTATTTTGATACTCTTTTAACTCCAAATATACATCATTTGAACAGGTTATTTTTTTGTTTTGTTTGATTAAATATCTTTTTGATAATTCGATTGAACTTAATATTTGTGAGGCTTTTGCCATTCCTAAACCATGAATTGAAGATAATTTTTCTAAGCTTAGATTTTCAAAATCCTCTTCAAAAAGTTTTATGATTTCATGGGATAGTTTTATTACATCTTTGCCTTGAACTCCGCTTCCTAAAAGAACGGCTAAAAGTTCATAATCTTTTAGTGCAGTTGCACCTTTTTTGATAAGTTTTTCTCTTGGTTTATCTATGTTTTCTAGTTGTTTGATAGATTTCATAAACTTCTCCTTATTTGTTGAAGAAGTTTATCAAATATTTTTTAGTGCTTAAAAAAATATCTCAATTTGTTATATTTTATTCTTTGTTTGCAGTTGAGAAGATTAGTTTTGCTTCATCAAGAAGTTTTTGAGCGTCTTCTAACTCTTTTACACCTGTTTTATATACTTGAATTGAATCACTTAAAGTAATTTGTGGATTTGATAGTTTTTCTAAAAGCTCTTTTGCTTTTATGATTTTTTCTTCAAAATTTATTTGTTCTAACTCTTTTGTATCTTGCATTTATTTATCCTTTAGTATTTCTCTTACGTGGTCTTCAAACTTCTCAACTTCTACCAAAAACGAATCATGTCCCGATTGGCTTTGCACTAATTTATATGTTACTTTGTCTTCTCGACCTAGTTTTATCATTATATCTCGTATCTCTTCCATCTCTTGCGGGAAAAACAACATATCATCGCTAAAGGCGATTAAATGAAGATTTGCTTGAACTTTATCAAAAGAATCTGCTAATTTATCTTTATTTCTTCCTGCATCAAAAATATTCATTGTTTTGCAAACATACAAATATGAAAGAGGATCAAAAATATTTGGAAAGGCATAAGAGTTATATTCTAAATATTTCTCAACTTCAAATCTTCCAAATAATTCATATAAACCATCAGTTGATGAATAATCTCTTCCAAATCTATTATTAAAAAAGTTAGGACTTAAATAACAAATTAATCCAGCCATTCGCCCAACTGCAAGTCCTGGAAGACCTAAAGCTTGTGGATCATCTTTTTTATAGTTTCCATTTTTAAATAATGGGTCATGTCTTATAGCTTCCATTCCAATTTTATTAAAAGCTATTGCCCAAGGTCTAGTGTATGCAGTTGTAGCTAATGCAATAACATCTTTTGCAAAAGTTGGCTGTTCGATTGCATAACAAAGAGCTTGCATTCCACCCATACTTCCACCAATTACAGCCACGGCATTTGAAATACCTAATCTTTTGTATAGTTTCATTTGAGCTTTTACAATATCTGAAATTGCAAGAACTGGGAATTTTAATCTATACTCTTTTTTTGTTGAAGGGTCTATACTCATAGGATTTGTAGAACCAAAAGAACTTCCAATATTATTTGAACAAATTACAAAATATTTTCTTGTATCTATTGCTTTTCCATCACCTATAAATTTATCCCACCATCCAGGTTTCGCTTCATCTGCATATCGTCCAGCTGCATGATGACTTCCTGACAAAGCATGACAAATAACAATTACATTTGATTTATCTTCATTTAATTCACCGTAAGTTTCATAAATGATTTGGAAAGACTCTAAAAGTCGTCCACTCTCTAAATATAAAGGTTCATTAAATTTTGCAATATTTGTCTCTATCTTCAAACTTTTTCCAATCTATTTTTGTTAAATTAAGGTTCGTATGGTATCAAAACTATCATAAGACTATGATTTATTATTTAATTACACCTTATACAAATCCTCAAGATTTACTTTCATAAGTTCTTGCCAAGGTAAACTTGGTGACCAAATATCAAATATTGATAAATCAATTTGCTCAAATGGCGTTCTTAAAATATATTTATGATAGACATACATAAAAGCACTTACTCTATAATTTTTTGCACAGTGAACCCAAACTTTATTTCCTCCAAGTGCTTGTAATGTATTTAAAAATAGTTTTAAATCACTTAGCTTTGGATTCTCAAAATTCACAGGAATATGAAAATAACTCATACCTAAATCTGTTACAACTTTGTTTTCATTTTCAATTGCATTTGAAGCATTGTATAAAGCCAGATTTATAACCACTTCAAAACCTTGATCTTGAATTAACTCAAATTGTTCTGCTTTTGGTTGACCTGATGTCGAAATAAGCTCATTTATTTTGATGTAATTTAAAATTGTTTCCATACTAGCTCCTTTGCATTTTTTATCATTGTATGATTTTCTTTCTTATTCATAAGTAAATTTATATATAATTGTCCATAAAAAAGATATTTAGTAGGATTTGAAAATGAATATGATAATGGCAAAATCAACAAATGCAATAAATGCATATAATTTAGTAAAAACTTTACAAAAAAGATTTGTTGATAAACTTGATATTTTAAGTGCTAAATTTGGAGAAAATAAAAGATTTGAAGATGTAATTTGGCTAAGAGAAAATGGACTTTGTGGTGGTGGAGATAGATTTGAAGCGAGGGACGAAGTTTTATTTAACACAGCAAGTGTAAATGTTTCTCAAGTTCACTATGACAAACTTCCGAATAAAAGTTTGCAAAGTGCAACAGCAATTTCAACTATTATTCATCCTAAAAATCCCAATGTTCCATCAATTCATATGCACATTAGTTTAACATGTTTAAGGGATGGAAACTCTTATTGGCGAATTATGGCTGATTTAAATCCAAGTCTTGAAAATAATGAAGATAAAAAAATATTTGATGCTTGTTTAAAAGAAATTACAAAAGAAAACTATGAAGAAGGAACAAAACAAGGGGAAAAATATTTTTTTATTCCAGCTTTAAATAGACATAGAGGTGTTTCTCATTTTTATTTAGAAAACTATAAAACTTTGGATAATCAAAAAGATTTTGATTTTGCCATGGATTTTGGTAAAGCTGTTATTGATACATATATAAATATAATTGCAAATGCTTTTGAGACGAGACAAACATTTAGTGTTTTAGATATTAAAAAACAGCTTGATTACCACACTTTATATCTTTTTCAAGTTTTAACACTTGATAGAGGTACAACTTCAGGACTTTTGGTACATGATCAAAATGATGTAGGGATTATGGGATCACTTCCTAAATTTGTAAATAAGGCTTTATTACAAACTTGGATTGTAAAAATACAAATCCCACAAAATGAATTGTTAAAAAATATTATTGATAATATTGAAAATGATGGAGTAATAAATACTCAAATAAAAGAGAAGTTAGCGCAAGTTGTGAGAATTCATTATAAAAATTACCCAGATGCACTAAAATATCAAGCAAGCGGAATGATAATTCCAAATACAGTAAATAATCACATTAAATAAAAGGAAATAATTATGAATGTAATAGAACAGTTAGAAAAGTTATTAAAAACTGAGGTTTTGATTCAAGTAAATGAAGAGATAAAAGTAATAGAAAAATTTCTTTTAAAACAAAAAGATAGTGAAGACTTAAAAGTTGAATTAGATTACATGTTAGATGTAAAAAAATATTATGAGCAAGTTTTATTGCATATTGATAAAAAGATTCTAAGTGAAGAAGACGCTGTTAAAATTCTTCAAGATTTAGAAGATATGAGAGATGATGAGGATGATATATAAAAATGTTTGATTTGGAAATTTATGAAATAGTTAATATTTTAGGTTTATTTATAGGAATTGCTTTTGGTGTGATTGCTCAAAAAAACCAGTTTTGTTTTAGTGGTTCAATAAAAGATTATATTCTTACAAAATCTACAAAAAGAGGTGCTTCTGTTATTATGGCTATGATTATTGCCATAGTGTCTACAACTTTGATGGCAAATCATTTTGATATTGATTTAACTCAATCAAATTATTTTAAAAGTAATATAAATTATTTTGCAATAATTTTCGGTGGATTACTTTTTGGAACAGGAATGATGGTTGCAGATGGTTGTAGTAGTAGAAGTTTAGTTAAATATGGGCAAGGCGATTCAAATGCTTTGATTACTTTAATATTTATTGCTATTTTTGCTTATGCAACTACAAAAGGCTTGTTATATGGAGTTTTAAGTCCATTTACAAATAATCCTTTTTTAATAGAACTGTCATCATATATCAAAAATGTTCAAATGAATATATTTGTAGTTTTAGCTATTTTAATAGTGATTTTATTAGTTTTAGTAAAAAAAGTAAAAAGAATTTTTTCTTTAGTTGATGGAGCTTTAATTGGATTATTAGTGAGTATTGCTTGGTTTGTAAGTGGTTATATTGGAGCAGATAGTATGGAAAGAGAAATTGAACTTTCTAGTATTACTTTTGTTTATCCAACTGCTAAAACATTAGAGTTATTTACATATTATCAAGTAAATGAATTATCATTTGGAATTACAATTATTTGTGGTGTATTAGTTGGAACTTTTCTTATGTCTTTTATAAACAGAAAATATAGTTTTGGATGTACGTCAACTCAAACTTTTAATAAAGTAAAATATAATATGATTGGTGGAGCTTTAATGGGAACTGGTGGAATTTTAGCCATTGGTTGTACAGTTGGACAAGGTTTATCTGGACTTTCAACTTTGGCATTTTCTTCAGCACTTGCAATTATATCTATTTTTGTATCAGGTTTGATTACTGCTAAAATTTTAAATAAATATGATAAATTGCCAATGTGTTTTATATTTGAATGGGATGATGATAAGAAAAATAAACCTATAGATTTCCAAATCTAATAGGCATAAAAAAAGGCTTTAAACTTTCGTTTAAAGCCTTTTTTTTAAGAGATTAGTTCAATTGATATTGAACTATGTAATCTCTCATTAAAGGTGGTGTATCATAATAATTTTCATTGCTATCAGCTAAAAGAGCATTATTTTGATTATTCGCATCTTCTGTTCCTTCTGTTGCTTCTTCATGTTCATCATTTTTTGATTCAAATCCAGTTGCAACAATAGTTATTTTTACTTCATCTTTTTCTAGTGTACTATCAGAAGTTGTACCAAAAATAATCTCAGCATTAGAATCCATTCTATCGTTAATAGTTCCCATTACATCATTAATTGCAAATAATGAAACTTGTGGATGAATATTAAAGTGAATTAAAATACCTTTTGCTCCATTTAATGAAACTTTATCGAGTAAAGGAGAATCAATAGCATCTTCTAAAGCTCTTTGAGCAGCGTTTTCACCCTTTGCTCTCCCTATTCCCATTAATGCCATACCTTTATGTTGCATGATTGTTTTAACGTCTGCAAAGTCTGTATTAATATCAGAATTACCTGGATTTAAAATAACTTCAGACATTCCATTTACAGCTTGGTATAAAATATTATCAATGATTTTGAAAGCGTCTTTCATCCCAACATTTTCATCAATAATTTCTAATAATCTGTCATTTGGTACAATAATGATTGAATCACTTACTTTTTTAAGTTCTTCAAGTCCAAGATTTGCTAAACCTGCTCTTTTTTTACCTTCCCACGTAAATGGTTTTGTAACAACAGAAACAGTTAATGCTCCGATTTCTTTTGCAGCTTTTGCAATTATTGCAGCAGCTCCAGTTCCAGTTCCACCACCAAGACCAGCAGCAATAAAAATAATATCAGCACCTTTTAAAGTAGCTTTTATCTCTTCATAACTTTCAACAGCTGAATCTCGTCCAACTTCCGGTTTCATACCAGCACCTAAACCTTTTGTAAGTTTAAGTCCTAATTGTATTTTTTTTGGAGCTTTTGAGATATGTAAAACTTGTAAATCTGTGTTGGCAGCAATTAAATCAATTTTATGAGAACCCTCATTTATCATGTGGTTAATCATATTACAACCACCACCACCTACTCCAATAACAGCAATTTTTGCTACATTATCAGATAGAACTTTGCTTGGCATATCCACTTTTATATCGTCAACTCTAAATAAATTTTCCATTAAAACCACTCCGATACTTTATTCCAGAATTTTGAAACGCCCTTTTTCTTATCTCTTACTAAAGGTGTTAAAATTGTAGAATTATCTTTTATTTGAATTTCTTCTCTAACATGTTGTGTCATTGGTTTTTCAGAAGTATTTTCAACAACTGAAATCTTTGGCTCCATCATTCTATCTTTTTTTAGTGGCTTAACAAGTTTTTTACTTGAGTCTAATTGATAACTTCTATTAGTTCCTAAAGAGTAGAATAATAATCCAACTATTGTAGCCATATTAGCTTCATCGAAACTCATAAAACCATTTTTAATGTTTTTAGGATTTGATACACTAATTGGAATACCTTCATAAATTTTTTCAGCAAGTTTTTTGATACCATCAAGATAACTCATTCCACCAGTTATTACAATACCTGAACCTGTATTATCTAAATGTCCACTTTTTTTAAGTTTATTTTTTACTAAAACTAAAACTTCTTCAACACGTGCATGAATAATTGTTTGAATATAATCAAGTGCAACTTCAGAAATACTCTCTTCATCACCAATTCTTGGAATTTTAACTTTTGTAACACCTAATTCGTTGTTTGGAGAGTAGTTTCTTAATAGTGAACCATATTCAAGTTTTATTTTTTCTGCTGCTGAGGGAGGAGTATGTAACATAACAGATAAGTCATTTGTAATATGGTTTGAACCAACAGGAATAAAACCATTAAAGATAATTGAATTACCTTTAAAATATACAAATTCTGTAGTTGTAGCACCTAAATTAATAACAATAGCTCCAAACTTTTTTTGTTGATCATCAAGAACAGCTAAAGCTGATGAATAAGAATCTAAAACAAATTTAACGATTTCAATTCCAGATGTTTTAAGTGCTGATTTTATATTTGTTAAAGCTGTTCTTTTTGCAGTTACAATATAAACAGAAACTTCAAGTCGGCTCCCATTCATATTTAAAGGATTATCAACTTCAACAGAATCATCAACTTTAAAAAATATTGGAACAACATGTACAACTTCATATTCAGGAACTATCGTTGCATTATACAAAGCCATTTGCATAACTTGATTTATTTCTGTTTCAGTAATAAGACCATTTGGAACATTAACTGAACCACTACTTCTTATACTTTTTGAATAACTTCCAGAAATAGAGACAACAGTTGTATCTATTAATTCTGTAGTTGTTCTTTTTGCTATTGAAACTGCATCTTTTATAGCTTTTGAAGCTTCTTCAATATTTATTATAAGACCTTTATTAATTCCGCCACTTCTTTGAATACCAGTACCTAATATATTTATATTATATTCTAAATCATGTTTTGCAATAACTGCTGTAATATTAGATGAACCAATATCAATTGCTAGAAAAGTATTATTCAATGATTACTCCTTCTCTTTATTTGAAGATTGTATTTCAAAAGTATTTTCTAATTTTTTCATTAAATTTGTCATTAATTCTTCCTCTTGAAGTTGTATAATTGTTCCTTTTACAACATCATCTTTTGCTTTATTATAATCAGCAAATTTAGAATTATTTATTTTATATAGTACTTCTTTTCCATCTAGTTTTACAACTCCTTCTTTTGAAGTTGCTGAAAATAATTCATTTAAAAATTTAGCCGCATCTTTTTGTTCTAATCCTGGGATTTTATCTATTGATTCTCTAGTAATACCTGTTATTTCAGTACCTTGAAAATCTTTGAGTTGAGAAGCAGATAACTCATCAAGTTTTTTTGCTTTCATGATTTTTTCATAATCTTTAGTAACTAAAGGTAAAGCTTCTTCAAAAAATAAAGCTTGTGATGGATTTTTCTTATTAAGTTTTGCAATCACATATTTATTATTTTCTAAAAATGGTTTTGCAATTTCTCCCTCTGTTAACTCAAGAATTTTTGAATTATCTTCTAAGAAAGGTAATAAAGACTCTTTATAATTTACTTTTGCGTCAAGCTTTTCTTCATCTTTTTTGATTTTTAAATAGATTTTTAAAGCTTCAGTTCTTGCAAATTTTTCATCTAAATCTTTAATTATTTGCTCACGTGCTTCATCTAAAGATTTAATTTTCCCATCTTCAAATTTATAATCTATTTTAAATTTTTCATAATGAGCTTGAATATCTTCATCACTTGGATTTGATGAAACTATTGGAAGTTCTTTAAGTTCTAAATCATATGAAACTTCTGACATATAAGAGTTTTTATTCTCTTCCCAATATTTTTTTAATTCATCTTGATTTATATCAACTGATATATCACTAGCTTTTAAGATTTTAATTGAAATATCATCTTCTATAAAAACTAATTTACTTATATTTTCAATTTCAACACTACTTGGTTTTAAATCAAAAAGTATTTGAACTTTTTGTAATAGAATATTTCTTTTTAAAGAATCTTCGAAAATTTTTGGTGTCATTTTATTTTGAGCTAATACTTTTACATATGTATCTTTGTCAAATTTCCCATCTTTTGAGAAAGCATTATATTTTACTAATTCTTTTGCAATATCTTCATTTGTAACATCTAGTCCTAAAGAATCTGCATATGATAGGATTAAGTTTTTTTGTAAAACTTGTCTGTAAGCTGTATCTTTTAATTTTAATTGTTCTGCTAATTCTTTGTTAAACATAGAACCAAACATTTTAGAATATTGTTCATAAAGATTTGAATACTCTTGTTGATATTCTTCAACTGACACTTCTCTATCACCAACTACTGCTACAACTCCACCTTGTTTTCCATATTCATAAGAACCCCAACCAACAAAGCCAGCTCCGACAAATGCAATTGTACTAATCCAAATAGTAATCACAAGCCATTTTTTATGTCTTTGCATCCATGTTATCATAAAATATTATCCTCTTAAAAATTTTCTATATGATACAAAAGAGTTGCTTTTAAGTTCGTTAAACGGCTATTATTTCTCTATTTTGAACAATTCTTTTACTAAGTAAATCATTTATTACAGATTCTCTAATTGTTATTTCTAATTTTTTACAAGCACTTTTAAAAGCTTCTTCTTCTCCAACAATAAAACACATTCTTTTGGCTCTTGTAATTGCTGTGTAAAGTAATTTAGTATTATGCATAATATAATGGGAAAAACTCATTGGAATTAAGGCATTTTCATACTCCATTCCTTGGGTTTTGTGGATAGTTAAACAATATGCAAGTGATAATAAAGAGTGAACATTTTCAAAATCATAAAATACAACCATATCATCATTTGGATATAAAACTATACATTTCTCTTCTTCAAAATCAAGTTTTATAATAAGTCCTAATTGACCATTATAAACCCTTCTCTCAAGAAAATCAGTTGAGCCACTTTTATACATACTCATAGTTTGAGCTTTCATATTCTCATTTTTTATATGAATTACTTTGTCTGTTAGTTTGTATTCATAAACTTTTGAGACAAAAGCTTTTCCTTTTGTATGATTAAAAAGTTTTTGTAATTGAATATTTAAGTTATCAACGCCTAAAGTTCCAGCTTTCATAGGAGTAATTACTTGAAAAAGTATTAAAGCTTGAGAAATTTTCTTTTTCTTTATAAAATCATAATATTGCTCAATATAACCAGCTGAAATATTTAAAATATTATTCAAAATATATTCAGAATTTTCACCTCTTAAATCTGCAAAGTCATTTGAAGAGATAGAGTTTTTCTGCGAATAATAGTTTGAAATAGATACATCAATAAATTTAAAATCTTCATAATCTTCTTTATAAGCTGGAACTTCACCTTTTCTTATATCATTTGCAATTACGGCAATTGCCTGATTTTCATTTTGTCTATAGATTTTTGTTAGTTTACAAATTGGGGCAAGCTCATATTTTATAGCATCTGCAAGTACATTACCAGCACCAATTGCTGGTAATTGGCCATCGTCTCCTACAATTATAAAAATTGTATCATCATCAATTTTTGAAACTATTTGATTAAAAGTAACAGAGTTTACCATTGAAGCTTCATCTAAAAGTATAGCTTTGTAGGGGAAAAAATCTTTCTCTTTATGTTTCATAAGAAGTGATTGAATTGTTGAAGAGTTGTAACCTGTGGTGTCTGAAATACGCTGTGAAGCAATTCCACTTAAAGCAATAGTCATAATATCATCATAAGACATTGTCTCTTCAAGAAGCTCTAAAATCGCCCTACTTGAAGTTGATTTTCCAGTTCCTGCGTAACCAATTAAAAATAGTGTTTTATCTCCATTATTTATAAGCTCAACTGCTTTTTTTTGCTCAGTACTTAACTCAAATCCTAAAGTCTCTTGTTTTTTTAGTAAATACTCATCGAAAGTTGCAATAATTTTTCTGTTTTTTTCATCTTTTCTTCTTGTAAAAAACTCTAAAATCCGCTTTTCTGCATAATAAAGCATTGATAAGGCATATCTATTTTCGCTTGTTACAAAAAGATCTTCTTCAACTAACATTTTTGAAATAGCTGATTCGTATAAAGCCTCTTCATTAAAAAAACGTAAACTATCATCTAAAAGTTTGTATAAATGAAATTTTTCTATTGAAGAGTTTCCATTATTATCACAATATTCCCTTAAAGTGTAGTTTAGACATGCCATTATTCTAAACTCAGATTTTGGGTCAATTCCAAGTGATTTAGCTATTTCATCGGCTCTTTTAAAACCAATTCCTTTTATGTTTATTAAAATATATGGATTTTCTTTGATTTTCTCTATTAGGTTTTCAACTTCACCTAAACTTGAATATATTTTTGTAATAAGATTTGAAGTAACTCCAAATTTTGCTAAAAAAGAACCTAGTTCTCTTAAGTGTTGGAATTTTTGCCAAGAGCTAACTATCATTTGAAGTTTTTTCTCTTTAATTCCTTTAAAATCAAGAAGTTCTTGTGGTCTATTGCTTAATATATCTATTAACTCTTCTTCATCATATTTTTCAAGTAATTCATGGGCAAATTTTTTACCAACACCTTTTACTATTTTTGTAAGAAAAAAGAATATTTCCGCTTCTTTTAGTTGTAAAGTATCAAATTCAAATTGAACACCATATTTTTTATGAGTTATCCAATTTCCTTTTAAAATAACCTCTTCACCAACGATTTTTTCAATATCTGTATCGAAATATGCACCACAAATTTTTTGATTATTTTCTAGAACTGCGATTATGTATTTTGTTTCATCGTTTTTGTATAAAACTTTTTTTATAACTCCTGATAATTTGAAACTTTTATACTCTTCTTGGCTCATTAATATCCATCATTAAATTTTTGATTTTTATGTTTATCTTTTTTGTAAGTAGTACTATTTTTTTCTTTTTGAATAAGATTTGCATCTTTTAATAAAATTGCTCTTTCTTCTTCAAAAGATTTTGAATGCTCTTTTAAATAAAACATTGTTTTATTTATAAAAACTTTTATTCCCTCATAATATTCAGAATATAACTCTATTTCTGTTGTTTTTATCATCTCTTCATAGTTTTTTTTAGTTCTTTGTTTGAATAAATCTTTATCAAAATTATCAAGTTTTAATAAAGAAATAGTTCTTGTAAAGAATTTTTCTAAAACTCTTATATATTTGATTCTTTGTTGTTTTTCATTTACTTCATAAATCATTTAAGTAGTTCTTCTAGATTTTCAATAGGTCTTGCAATCACAGCAATATCTCCTTTGATGATAATTGGTCGCTCAATCAAAATTGGATGTTCAACCATAAAATCAATTAATTTATCTTCATCATCTATCTCTTTTAATTTTAGCTCTTTGTATATATCTTCACCAGATCTGAGAAGTTCTTTTGCTTGGATGTTAAGTTTTTTTAAAACATCTTTTATTTGCTCTTTTGATGGAGTTTGTTCTAAATATTTAACAACATTTGCATTTATATTTTTGTTTTCTAATAACTCCATAGCTGCTCTTGATTTTGAACATTTAGGATTATGCCAGATTTGAATGTTTTGCATTAATAACCTTAAATAATATATTCTAGACTTATTATATCCAAAACTTTTTTATAGAAGATAAAACATTACAAAGTGTAATGTTTTATCTTTTAGAAGGTACTGCTAAGACTTAGAGTTGGTCCTTTATACTGATATTTAAGATTATCATAATCAATAGTTCTATTTCTATATCCTGCATTAATATTTAAAGCATCATATTGAAAAACTTTATATCCTAAGTTAACATAATATTCATAAACATAGTCAATATCACTACTTTGGCCATAAGATAATCCATAATTAACTTCAAGCTTATCTTCTTCATTTTTGACATGAACTTCTAAAGAAGGAAACTCTTCTCTAGTTTTAAAATTTACATTATAATCAACAATATTAAAGTCTGCTTTATAATTATTATAAGCAAGACCTAAATTAATATTCTGATAGTTATATAAATAATATAATTTAAGCCATTTTACTTTTGTTTCTAAATCAGAATCAACTATTAAAACATCTGTATAAGATGATTTTGAATCTAGAAGTTCCGTTTTTAAAGTATGTTCTTTATATTTAAGTGAAAGTTCTGGTATTAAGACACTCTTTTTATTTGATGGACGCACTTTTCCTGTTCGAAAAATATCACTTGTAAGATATGAATAAGTAATCTTTGGAGTAATTGAAAAATCTCTATTTAAAGAGTTTTGTGAATACTGTTTTGTATCTTGTAAAATATTTTCTTTTTTATAATCTTTTATAAAACTTTTATCAACTGTTGGAGTAGTTTCTTTTATTTCATCTGTTTTAACTTCTTGAAGTATCTCTTTTTTTATTTCAATAGGTTCTTGTGATTTAACAGCTCGAAATTTTTCTTTTTTAGCACTATTTGCCACAGATTTTACAGATTCGAATTTTTCTTCTTTATTAATCTTTTGATTAGTTGTTTCATTAGAACTATTCATAAAGTTGTATTCAACTTTTTTATCATTTGAAATTTTACTCACAGGTGTATAATCATCAGATGCATATAAACTTGATAATAAAAGGCAAAAAATAACTGTTTTTTTCATTAAGACTCCAATTTTTTAGGAGTTTATGTTATCTAAGTTTTGATAAAAATATATTAAATTATTATCAAGTTATTAAATTTTTCCAATTATTTTTAATATAATCAGCAACTCTAAAAGAATTTGCATAAATTGTCCATGTAAACGGTACACTTCCACCTGTTGGCATAAAACTAGCATCAGTTACAAAAAGATTAGATACTTCATGGGCTTGACAATATTTGTTTAAAACTGAAGTTTTAGAATCATTTCCAAATCTGCAACCACCAGCTAATAAGTTTGATGATGGAAGTGGTGAAATATCTGATATTATCTTTTTTCCACCCATTTTTTCAAATAACTTTATTGCTTTTTCTTCTAAAAATTTAGAAGCTCTTAAATCTTGTTCATGACTACCAATTCTAATATTTGCAACTGGAATCCCATATTTATCTTTATATTTTTCATCAACACTTACAAAAGAGTCATCATTTGGTGTCCAATCGACAAAAATTTCCATATTTAGAGTTCTAGTTTTTGTAAAAGTTTCAAAGATTTTATTTTGTAGCTCTTCACCGATTAATAATTCACTCTCGTTCCATCGTAAAAATGAAGCTCTTCTTATTGGATTTGCATGTTCAAAAAGAATATCTATTGTTCCTGTTTTAAACTCTTTTGTATAATACCAATCAAGTAAACTTCTATTTACAAATAATCCTGCTTCTTGTAAATCTTTTAAATTCATATTTGTTTCATCAAAAGTGGCACTTACAATTCCACCACTACTTGAAAGAAAGTTTTTTCCCACATTTCCACTATTATTTGCAAGCCCTTTGGGGAAATTTTCATCTTTTGAATTTAATAAAAGTCTTGAAGTCTCCACAGATTGAGCAGCAACTACAAAAAGTTTTGCTTTTACCTCTTTTTTTCTTCCCTCTTTTGTTAAATAGGTGGCACTATTTATTTTTTTGTCTTTTGAAGTATTTAGTTTAACTACAAAGGCATTTGCAATAATTTCTACATTATTTGTTAAAAGTGCATCTTTTATCAAACTAGCTCGTGAACTTCCCTTTGCACCACTTGAACAAGGGTATGAACCACAATAATTTGAGTAATAACAAGGATTTCTATGCCCTTTTGCACTTGAAATTATTGCTCTTGGTGTTTTAATACTTTTATAATTTAACTCATCGCAAGCTTTATCTATTAAATTTACGATTTTATTCTCTTGTAATGCTTCATAAGGAAAATCTTTTGTACTTCTTGGCTCAGAAAATTCATATTTTTGAACTTCTCCTGAAACCCCCACCAGTTCTTCAACTTTTGTATAATAAGCTTCCATTTCATCATAGGAAATTGGCCAATCAACAATGTTTGAATTTTTAGGAATTCCATAAGTTGAAGCTAATTTAAAGTCATTTGGTTTAAGTCTATGAAAATATCCACTCATAAAATTTGAGGAACCACCTAAAAGGTTACCATTCCAAAAACTCCAACCACTCTCATAAGTTGGAAATTTCACCCACTCATTTTCTCTTTTTTCTTCAATTGTGTGATATTCATCTTTTAGATTTGGTGTATAAATAGGACGCCTTACGACTAACTCATCCTTTGAAAAATCTTTTTCATTATAAATGTCACCTTTTTCTAAAACACAAATTTTCAGACCTTGTTTACTTAATTCATAAATAATTGGACCAGCACCTGCTCCGCTTCCAATAACACAAACATCATACATCATATTTTTTGTCCATAAGTTTTTAAAGGTCTTGGAATTCCTATTGAATGGTTTACGCTATTCCAAGCTATTTGATTAAAGTTTCCACCATAAATCGGGTCACTAAACATGGCTTCAATTCCATAATATGAGAGTTTTGAAATCCAAGATTTTGCATATTCATTATTTTTAGCAACATTAAAGATAAGAGTTCTTTTTTTCTCTTGTGACAAATTTAAAAAATCTGGAAAAGCACTAAGAAAATCTTTTGAACCTTGTAAAACCAAAGTTTTATCTTCATCATCAAAAGTTTTATTAGAAATGTTTTGTACTAAATATTCTACTGCTTTAAACTCTTTTGCGCTTGGCATCAAAGAAGTTTTTGGAAATATGATATTTAAAATTTCATCTAAGAGCATCAAAGTTTTAGATGGAATATTTTTGGCAAATGCAATATTACTTGAAAATAAAATTGCACTTATTGTTGTAAATTTTATAAAGTTTCTTCTTTTCATGGAAAAATTGTATCTAAATATTTGTGTAGCAATCATGTAGATTATGTTATACTTTGGCATGTTAGTAACAAATAATCCTTTATTAAATATACTATTACCAAATGATAACAAAGTTTTAAAAGAGGCTTTAAAAGAAGCTGACTCAAAAACATTAGAACAATTAGTTAAAAATAGTAGTGGTTCGGTTAATGATGTTTTAAAAGATTTATTTGATAATTTAAAAAATGGTACAAAATCAAACTCTAGCATTGAAAATATGCTAAAAAATTCTACTGTATTTAAAGAAATGGGAACTTTCTCAAACTCTCTTTCTTCAATGCTAGAATCAATTACATCGCAAGATGGAAATCCAACTTTAGAAAAATTTAAACCAATTTTAGAAAATTTCCTAAAAAATATAAAAGATATGGATGCAAATACCCTAAAAGAACAACTAAAAAATTCAGGTGTTTTTTTGGAGTCAAAAATGGCTCAAAATCCAAATGCAAAAGTTGAAAATATATTAAATCAAATTCAAAATTTGATAAAAGATTTAAATACTCCCCAATCAAAACAAGTAAATGAACTTATAACAAAAATTCTTCAAACACCAAATAATAGTGATGTAAATGCTAATTTGGCAAATCTAAAAACACTTTCAAGTGCTTTACAAAATTTGACAAATTCACTTTCTAAACCCCAAACACAAAGTTTATCAAACCTTACAAATCAATTGCAAAACATTTTAAATGAGGGAACCCTTGTAGAATCAAAAATTGAAAATACACCAAACTATCAAAATTTACAAACAAAAGAGAATGTTACAGTTCAAAATAAAGAAACACAAACATCAACATTGATGCAAACAAAACAAGAACTTAATCCTATAATTAAAGAAAACACTCTAACTCAATCAAATATTCAGACAAACTTGCAAACAAAAGAAATTATAAATACTCAAACAAAAGAGTTACTAAGTCAACTTAAAAATGAGCTAGTTCAAAATCCAATTTTACAAAATAAAAATATTATGCCATTAATTGATAATCTTTTAAAAATGGATAATCTATTTGCAAAAAATGAAAATTTATCTACTTTACTTAGTCAAAATAATTTAAGCAGTTTTACAAGTAACTTTGCATCAAATTTAAATCCTTTATTAAATGATTTAAAACAAAGTTTAGAAAATCTTAATCCAACTGAACATAATATGCAAAATCAAGTAACAAAGTTAGTAGAAAAAATTGAAAATATAATAAAAGATATTTCAAATCCTGCTTTACAAAAAAATGATAATTCTAATATAAATGAAGATATGAAAACAGTTCTATTAAAAATGCAAGATGAATTATCTTCAAAAACTGATCCAAAATCACAAGAATTAAATAAACAAATTGATAAACTTTTAACTCAAATTGATTATCAACAACTTCTATCACTGAGTTCAAATTCAAATAGTGTTTATCTTCCTTTTCTTTGGGATATGTTAGAAGATGGAAATATTTCTATGAAAAAAACTGATGAAGAAAAGTTTTATTGCCAAATAAATCTAACTTTAAAGGATTTTGGAAAAGTTGATTTAATGTTAGCTTTGTATGACAAAAATAAACTTGATTTAACTATTTATGCACAAAGAGAGCATTTTAAAACAGCTTTGCAAGAGAATATACAAAAACTAAAAGTTGCACTAAATAGTGTTCGTTTAATTCCTGTAAATATAAAACTACTTGATTTAAAAGAAGAGAATGAATCAAAAGATAAACCAACACAAGCTTATATAAATAATGGTTACAATCAGAATTTAAATCCAAATTCTGGCGTGGATATAAGGGTATAAAATGCAAGATAATAAAGATTTCATTCAAAAATCAGTTGCACTTAAATACGATATAGAAAAAGACAATGCGCCAAAAATTATTGCAAAAGGAAAAGGTGAAACTGCTTCAAATATTATCAAAATTGCAAAAGAAAATAATATTCCTATTAGAAAAGATGAGGATTTGATAGAACTTTTATCACAAATTGATATAGATAAAGAGATTCCTGACTCTATGTATAAAGCCGTTGCTGAAATATTTTCTTTTATCTATGACTTATCAAAAAATAAAAATAATATTGATGAAAAAATAAAAGAAAGAAGAACTAATAATATTTGATATTCTTATAAGATTTTTTATACTATAATCTTAGATAATCAAAAATAAAGCATCAAATTTATATGACAAGAAACAATCTAGATAATCCAATTTTCTTATTTATTGTACTACTTATAGCAATTATAATTAATGCTATTGCTTCTATACATTTTTTATTGATTATGTTTGCAGGTATTTTATTTACAGCTTTTTATAGATGTCTTAGAAAAAGATATTTATATTCTTTAACTTTTGTTGTAATCACATTTTTATTTATTGAAATAAATACAGGATTAAAACCTTTTACTTTAACACTTTTGTCACTTTTTATTTATATATTTATTTTACCAAAAGATGAAAATCACACCTCTTACAATTTATCAAGTAGTTATATCTACATAATATTTTTTTATATTGGTTTGATAATTCTTTGGTCAATTATTTTTGGATTAAACACACATATTTTGATTACATTAGCTATTAATGTAATCATAGATTTAATATTTTTTGGAGTATTTCTTTGAATATAAGACTAACGCTAATTTTTTTAATAATACTTGGAATCATGATAACTTTATTATCAAGAGTTTATTTTTTAAGTATTAAATCAAACACATATTATGAAGAACTATCAAAAAATAATTACATAAAAAAAATCAATAAAGTTCCAATTAGGGGAATGATTGAAGATAGAAATGGTGAAAAACTTGCTATTAATGAAATGGGTTTTTCCATTCTTGTTAAACCCCATTTAAGCTCGTATAAACATAAAGAAAAATTAGAACAAATTATGGACTCAATTATTAAAGAATTTCCTCAATTTGAAAAAGACAAGTTAATAAAAGATTATAAAAGAGAAGATTCATCTTATAATCATGATTTTATAAGTGTTGTAGACTACATACCTTATAAAGAATTTTTCCCAAAATATACTATTTTGTCTTCAAAAGAAGATATTAAGATTGAATCTTCAACAAAAAGATATTATCCACAAAAAGAGTTAGCTTCGCATATCATTGGATACGTTGGGAAAGCTTCAAAACTTGATATTCTAAATAATGAATTATCAACTTATAATGGAATAATTGGGAAAAATGGTTTAGAAAAATTCTATAACTCAAAATTACAAGGTGAGATGGGTTATAAAGATGTAAAAGTAAATGCTTTAAATCAAGAAATAGAAATACTAAATGAAAAACCAGCTTCTATTGATAATAATATTCAAATATCATTAGATATAAGATTACAAAAATATATTCAAGAGGTATTTACAGGAAAAAGTGGTGCTGTTGTTGTAATGAATGCAAATAATGGAGAATTATTAGCATCAGCTTCTTTCCCAGAATTTGATAATAATATTTTTGCTCGTGGAATTTCAGTAAAAGAATGGAATGAAATGAGAAATGACTTTAATCATCCATTTACAAATAAGATTATAAATGGTCTTTATCCTCCTGGTTCTGTTATAAAAATGGGAGTTGCATTAGCATTTTTGGATAATGGAGTAAAAGAAAACTTTACTGTTAATTGTTCGGGGTCTTTAACTATTGGAAATAGAAATTTTAGATGTTGGAAATCAACAGGACATGGTGTTGTAACATTTAGAAGAGCAATTGCTGAGAGTTGTGATGATTTTTTCTATAAAGGTAGTTTAAAAATTGGAATTAATAAAATTTCTCATACCTTAGATAAATTAGGTTTTGGTCAGCAAACTGGAGTTGATCAAATTAATGAATTTGTTGGAGTTAACCCAAATAAAGAGTGGAAAGAAAACAAATATAAACAACCTTGGTATGTGGGAGAAACAGTAATTACATCAATAGGTCAAGGAAATATGCTTGTAACTCCTTTACAAATAGCTAGATATACAAGTTATATTGCAACAGGGAAATTACCAAAACCTCACTTTTATAAAGCAAATTATGAAGAGCCAAAAGCAGTTGATATTCCATCTGAATATCTAGATATTATCAGAAAAGGTATGTATGATGTTTCTTACGCACCAAAAGGAACAGCTAGCAGACATATTAGCTCTAAAATAACAATTGCTTCAAAAACAGGAACTGCACAAGTTGTTTCTATTCCTCAAGCTGAAAAAGTAAGAATGAAAGAGAGTGAATTACAATATTACGAGAGATCTCATGCATGGCTTACAACATATGGACCATTTGAAAATCCTCAATATGTAGTAACAATAATTGAAGAGCATGGTGGACATGGTGGAGAAGCAGCAGGTGAAATTGCAAGTAAGATTTACGACAAATTAGATGAATTAGGTTATATTAAACCTAAAGAGTAAGATTTATGATTATATCATTTTAATAAATTTTTAGATATTATATTTTTCATTTTTAAAATAGGATTTTTTTTGAAATTTATAATCACACTTTTACTCTTTTCTATTTTTGCCTTTGCAGCAGATACAGCGCCTATAGTTAATCTTTCAGTTTCAGGTATAAATGAACCTGCACAGTTTGTAAAAACGATTAATATCGCTCTTATTTTAACACTAATGGTATTAGCTCCAACACTAATATTAATGGTTACATCTTTTACTAGACTTATTATTGTATTTTCACTTTTACGACAAGCAATGGGTTTACAACAAACTCCACCAACTCAAATCGTAATATCATTATCATTAATATTAACAATTTTTATAATGGAACCTTATGGTAAGAAATCTTGGGAGGAAGGTATAAAACCTTACATGGATGAAAAAATAGGTTATGAAGTTGCCCTTCAAAAAGGAATTCAACCTTTTAAAGAATTTATGATAAAAAATACAAGAGAATCAGATTTAGCTTTATTTTATAGAATTAAAAAAGAACCAAATCCTAAAAATATAGATGATGTTCCATTAACACTTTTAATGCCATCATTTATTGTAAGTGAACTAAGAACTGCTTTTGAAATTGGATTCTTAATCTTCTTACCTTTTTTAGTAATTGATATTATTGTAGCATCCATATTAATGAGTTTGGGTATGATGATGTTACCACCTGCAATGATCTCCTTACCTATTAAAATCATCTTTTTTATCATAATTGATGGATGGCAGTTAATTATAGGAAATCTGTCTCAATCCTTTAAATAGTTGCCTATTAAATTTATTTAATAGGCAACATGAGAATGAAGCTTGCACCAGTGTAACTTTTATTTTCATACTCAAAAGTTTTATTTGAAACTTTTAACTCACCTTTTGCTTTATCTATAATTATTTTTGACATGTACAAACCAATTCCAGTACCTGATTTACTATCTTTTGTTGTAAAATGACTATCAAAAATTTTGTTAATTATACTTTCTTTTATTCCACCTGCATTATCTAGGAATTCTAAAACTAAATTATTATCCTGAATTTTTGTGTTAATTTTTACAAGTTTTATATCATTATTTGAATTTTCCAAAGAATCAATGGCGTTACTTAAAAGATTCATATAAACTTGAATAATTTCATTTTCATAACCTAAAATAACTATATTTTCAATCTCTTTAATAATAATCACATCAATTTTTCTAAGTTTTGAAGATAATAATACTAAAGATTTTTCAATAGAATTTTTTACATTAAACTCTTTTTTTTCTATTTTATTATTATAAAAATCTCTAAAATCATCAATAGTTTTAGACATATATCTAGCAGATTTTGTAATATTATTTAATCCATCTTTCAAAAAATCATCATCTAATATATTTAACTCTTTATTTAAAAGAATTCCAGAGGTTAATGTCGTAATTATGGATAAAGGTTGTTTCCATTGGTGAGCAATATTTTCTAACATCTCTCCCATTGCGGCAAGTTTTGACTGTTCTAATAAAAGTTGTTGATTTATTTCTAGTTGATTTTCTATTTTCTTTTGTTTAGTTCTATCTAAAAAAGAAGCTATATAATAGAGGATTTCACCTTTATCATTTAAAACTGATTGAATTATTAAATGCTCATTTATAATTTTCCCATCTTTTTTTAGATTATTTATCTCTCCCATCCAAAAATTATTCTTATTCAAAGAATTATACATATTTTCATAAAACTCTTTATTATGCATTCCTGATTTTAAAATAGCAGGTGTTTTTCCTTTAACTTCATCCAAAGTATATCCGGTGATTCTTGTAAAAGATTTATTAACTTGAACTATTTTTTGTTTGGCATCGGTTATTATCATTCCACTTTGTGTTTCAAAAGCTGCTGAAGCAACTTTTAATATATAATAAGAATTTTCAATTCTCTCAAGCATAGTATTTACTTCTTTATAAAGCTTCCCAAACTCATTTGTTTCATTTGTAATAACTCTTTTACTTAAAGCCTCTGTTTTATCAATTCGCTCTAAAAAAGATACTAATTTTAAAATAGGCTCAGTAAATTTATTAGCGAAAAAATTTGCTAATAAAAAAGATATTCCTAAAGCATATAAAAATATAAAAAGTATTATAAAAATATCTTTTTTAATAATATCACTTAGTGATTCTATTTTAAATTCAAAATAGACTACACCCAAAGGTATATCTTGATAAATTGCTTTATGATAAATTTTAATAATATTATTATGTTTAGAAGGTTTATTTATACTATTATAATTTATTTTTTCAACTTCAAAACTTTTATCATCAATATTGTATTGAAGTATTGCCTTTGCATTTTTTTTATATAAAACTAATTTCTGAAGATTTGTAAAAGATTTTAATTGAGTTGATATATCAGCAGCAGCTGATACATCATCTAAAAGGATAAGTTTCCCCACATCTTGAGAAATAACTATTCCTATAGTATTTGATAATTCTAAGGTTTTTTTATATTGCTCATTCATATACCAAGAAATAAAACCTATATAACCTAAGGCACTTGTAATTGAAGTCACACTTAAAATAATAAGAATTAATTTTCTTTTGATAGAACCTTTCATCTATTTTTACTACTTTTTAGATGGATTCTCAATAGGCACTGATTCATCATTTCCCCATTCAGCCCAAGAACCATCATAGACAGCAGCTTTATAACCTAATTCTTGTAAAACAATATAATTCAATGCAGCATCAGCTCCTCCATCACAGTATAAAAGAACTTTTTTATCTTTTGGAATATTTTTATAAATTTCTTTTAATTCTGAAAGTTCTCGCATTTTATTTCCAGCTGTATTTACTTGAAAATTTTGAGTACACGCATAATTTTCTGCAGTTGGTATGTGTCCATATCTTTTTGCAATTGATTTTTCACCAATATAGTGAGATTCTGCTCTTCCATCAATTATTGTTTTATTTCCAATAGAGAGTAAAGTGCTTAATTTTGTTTCTATTTTTGAATTATCAATTCTTGGAACAAATTCACTTTTTAAAGCAATATAATTATTTGTTGATATTTCAAAATTATCTATTAATTCTTGTCCATAAGCAACTTTTAGAATTCCAACATTTTCATGTCCTAAAGTTTGTAATATCCAATAAAGTCTAGCTGCCCAAATAAAATCACCATTATCATATGCTACTACTAATTTATTTGAATCAATTCCAGCATCACTAAATACTTCTTTTAAAATATTAAGTTTAGGCATAAAAAATTTATCATCAAATAAAGATTTTAAACCAGGAATATTCACAGCATTTTTAAGATGACCTTTTTGATAATCCGCATAAGGACGTAAATCAACAACTATAACATTGGGATTATTTATATTTTCTTTTAACCACTCAATTGGAGTAATAGAAGGAACTAATTTTTCTTGGGGATTACAAAATAAATATGATACTAAAAGAAGAATCATAAGTGGTATTTTGAATATTTTTTTCATACTAAACCTTTTTACAAAAACAGTAAATTTTAGAGCAAAATAGTTAAACATAAGTTTAATGGTTCAACTAAATTATAAAAATTTTTATTAAATTATCAATAGCAAGCTAGAGATTAAATTTAAAATAAGATATATTATAATTTTTAAGAATACATTATATATAATTAAACTTTATAATTTAATTACTAAAGTTACGTTTTTTCTGTATAATATTATAAAATTCAAATCACTATAGGATTCTTTTATGCATAAGATTTATTTATTTTTATTGTTTTCAACTTTAACTTATGCTCAAAGTGTAAACTTTGATAAAGTTTTAGAGCAAACTTTAAAAAACAGTAAAGATTTAAAACAACAAGAGCTAAATTTTGACTCTTCTAAACTAGATTCAAAAATGATTGACTCAATAAATTATGGAAAACTTTCAATCACTGAAGAGATAAGCAGAACAAATCATGCAGGATATGTTTTTAATTCGAAATTATCTTCAAGGGAAGCTACATTTAACGATTTTGGTGCAGGTCAATTTCAAGGTTCAAACTCTTTAAATGTTCAACCAGATAATTTAAACTATCCAGATGCTAGAAACAACTTTAATACAAAATTAATTTATGAGATTCCTTTATTTACAGGTTTTAAACTCTCAAATCAAAAAGATATTTTAAAACTACAAGAAAAAGCAAATGAAATAAAATACAATCTTGATAAAAAAGAGTTAAGTTTAGAAGTTCTAAAAGCTTATAATAGTGCAGTTGTTGCAAAAGATTTTACAAAAGCTTTAGAAAAAGCCAAAATTGCAATAATGCAAATTTCAAAATCAGCACTTGCTTTTCATAAAGAGGGATTAACTACCAAAATAGATGTAAACGAAGCTAAAGTTTATGAATTAAATATAAACTCTCAATTAATTGAAGCTAGCAATAATTTCCAATTAGCTTTGGCATATTTGAGATTTTTATCATCAGATGACTCAATCAGTGATGTTGAAGCTCTTGAAAATATAAGTTTTGAAATACCACAAGAAAATCTGCTTTATACCCAAGCTTTAGAAAGTAGAGATGAAATTAAAATACAAGATATTCAAATCAATGCAAGTAAAAAAAATATTGATATTGCAAATTCTGCTTATTACCCAAGTGTTTATTCCCATTTAGAATATGGATTTAATGATGATACATTAACCTTAGATGATGATAAAGACTACTATATGGCACTTGTTGGAGTAAATCTTACTTTATTTGATAATACAAGAAATATTGAAAAACAAAAAAGCAAAATTGAGTATGCTAAAGCTTCATTAAATAAAGAAAAATTAAAAGATGCCATAAAATTAGAATTAAAAAAGACCACTTTAAATCTTGAAACAAAAGAGAAAATTCTAAAAGAAAAAATGGAAGCTAAAAATCTTGCAAATGAAGTATTAGAACAATCAAAACTTCTATATCAAAATCATCTAATTTCTATGACAACCCTACTTTCTCAAGAGGCAAATTATAGAAAACAAGAAGCTTTATTGATTGAAGCTAGATATGAAAAATCTTTAGCACTAGCTAAAATAAATCTTGCTTTAGGAAAAAATATAAATAAGGAAAATAAACAATGATAAAAATATTTCTAACAACTATTTTTTGTATAAATTTATTCGCTTCACAGCTTGAACTTTCTGGAACTGTGGTTTCTGATAATGAAAAAATTATCTCAAGCAGAAACATGGGTTTTATAAAAGAAGTTTATGTATCAGAGGGTTCAACTGTAAAAAAAGGCGATATTTTATATGAAATCGACTCTTCTTCTATTGATTCAAATAAAAAAGAGTTAGAATTAAATCTTCAAATTTTACAAAATCAATTACAAAATTTAGAATTAAATCATAGCAGATATAAAAGATTACAAGAGCAAGATTTAGTTTCAAAATATGATTTAGAACAAATTGAGTTAAATGTAATGAATACAAAAAATATGATAGCTATTACAAAAACAAAACAAAAAGAGATAAATGCTCAGTATGATTATTTAAAAATCAAAGCTCCAAATGATGGTTTAATTATCAAAAAATCAATAAAAGCAGGTGAAATGGCAATGCCAAGTTTCCCAGCTTTTGTACTTACTGATTTATCATCTCTTTTAATAAAAGCTGATATTTCTGAAACAAATTTAAATGACGTAAAAATAAATCAAGAAGTAAATATTGAAATTCCTTCACAAAATTTTAAAACAAAAGGAAAAATAGAAGCAATTATTCCAAATATGGCTGGAATGACTCACTCTTTTGTGCTTAAAATTTCTTTTGATAAAGGAAATTACAATATCTATCCAGGAATGTATTCAAAAATCTCAATGGATATAAAATAGGACAACAAATGAATAATAATTTGAATAAAGATTTAAATATAGCTGGAAGATTGTCACTTGTTTTTATAAATCATCCACTAACATTCATCTTTGGTGTTTTTATTTTAGCCTTAGGATATATCTCACTTTTAATAATGCCAAGGGAAGAGAATCCACAAATAAAAGTAAGTGGTGGTGTGGTAATCGTAGCACTTCCAGAAGGAAGCCCAAGCGAAATTCAAAAGGTAATAATTGAACCACTTGAAAAAAAAATAAAAGAGATAAAAGGTGTTGAAAATATTTACTCTTATGCCAAAGATTCAGTGGGAATCGTGCAAGTTCAATACTTTATAGGTCAAGATAAAGAGGCTTCAAATCTAAAACTTTATGATCAAGTTATGAGGAATATGGATTTAATGCCTCAAAATGCAATGCAACCAATAATTAAAACTATGGATATAGACACAGATATTCCAATTGCTACAATTGCATTTTATAGTGATAAAGAAAATGACAAAGATTTGATTTCACAAACCCAGCTTTACAATGAAATAAATAAAATCACTAAAGAGCTAAATAAGATTAAAGATGTTGCATTAGTGGATTTAAAAGGTGAAAAAAAAGAGCAATTTAATGTAATGGTTGATGCAAATAAATTATCATCTTATAACCTTTCATTGGGGCAAGTTATGAAACAAATCCAAGGGCTTTCATATAAAACTCCAAATATTACAACAAATACTCAAAACTCTTCAATAGTTGTTTTTGGAATAAAACAAGCCGTTGAAAATGTAAAAGATTTAGAAAATCTAATCATTTCTTACAACTTTCAAACGCCTATTTATTTAAAAGATATTGCAAAAATTGAGAAGTCTTATGATATTCAAAATAAAAAAGAGGCTTTGATTTATTTAAGAGATGTAATAGAAGATTTTGAAGAAACAAATCAAATTACACTTAGTGCTTCAAAATTAAAAGGTGGAAACTCAGTTACCATAAATAAAGAGATTTTTGAATATATGGATTCAATAAAAGATGATTTATTAGCAAAAAAAATAAAATATACTATCACAAGAGATGACGGATATACTGCGAATAATGCAGTAAATGAGCTTGTTTCAAATCTGCTGATTTCTATTGTGATTATTGCTATTTTACTTATTTTTACACTTGGATTAAAAGAGGCAATGATTGTATCTTTAATGGTTCCAATGATTTTATCTTTGACACTATTTACTGGATTAGTTATCAATGAATCAATAAATAGAATCACACTTTTTGCTTTAATTGTATCTTTGGGAATGTTAGTTGATGCTGCAATCATTGTAATTGAAAATATTCATCGACATAAACTTGAATCACCTCATTTAGACATTTCAATTGTTTCAATAAATGCTACAAATGAAATAGGAAATGCCACAAATATTGCAACAATTGCAATTATAATGACTTTTATTCCTATGTTTTTTGTAGGTGGAATGATGGGGCAATTTATGCACCCTCTTCCTGTTTTTGTGCCTATTTCTTTAGCTATGTCACTTTTTGTGGCTTATGCCTTTACACCTTATTTAGTTAAAAAATTTTTATAGGATATTAGATGAGATTAGAAAAATTTATTTATAGTATTTTAGAAACTCCATTTAAATCTTATATGGTTTATTTTATTACCTTAGTTCTGTTTATTTTAAGCCTTGCTACTTTTCCAACACAAATTATAAAAGCAAAAATGCTTCCAAGTAAGGATTCAAATACTTTTTCAATTTATGTTGATTTAAAAGATGGTTCAAGTATAAATCAAACAAAAGAAGTTACTCAATGTATATCCCAACATCTTCAAAAAAATAAAAATATTACAAATATTTCTGCTTTTTTAGGTGAAGGTCAACCCCTTGATTTTGCTGCACTTGTTAAACAAAGCGCACTAAAAGATAAAGAGTCACAAGCTGAAATGATAGTAAATATTTTAAAACAAGAAGATAGAGACATTACAAGTTACAACCTAGTAAGTAAATTAAGAGACGAGGTTCAAAAAAACTGTTCTTCTTTATATGATGCAAATATTAAGTTTATTGAACTTCCTGCTGGTCCTCCAGTTTTAGCTTCAATCGTGACTGAAATTTATGGTGGAGAGAGTTTTCAAAGTAGAAGAGATTTTGCTTTAAAAATAGCTCAAATACTTAAAAATCAAACAAGTTTAGTTGATATTGATATTTTAGCTGATAAAGATTTTGTGATGTATGAGCTTGAACTTGATAACTCAAAAGCCATTATGAGTAATGTAGATTTAGAACAAATAAAAAATATACTTTTTTTAGCTTTTGAAGGAATGAAAGTATCAGTAATAAATCAAAGTAATGCTCAGAATCAAATCCCAATTTTTTTAAGACTTGATGATTCAAGATTATTACAAAACTCAACTGCAGATGATTTAAAAGCAAAACTTCAAACTCTAAAAATCATAAATAAACAAGGAAATACAGTTAGTATTTCTGAATTTGTAAAAATAAAAGAAATTATAAAAGAACCAACAATTACTTCTAAAAATTTAAACTTAATGATAAATGTAATTGCAGAGACAAACAAAGATAGTCAAATTTATCCTTTATTAAATGCAAGAGATGAGATGTTAAACTCTTTATCAAAAGATTATGAAGTGACAAAAACAAACCTATTAAATCTATCATTTGTAGATAAAAAAACAAAAGAGAAATTTGATTTAGTATTTGATGGAGAATTAAAAGTAACTATTGATACTTTTATTGATTTAGGTGGAGCATTTATAATAGCTTTAGTTTTAATCTTCTTTTTAATGGTTATGTATTACAAAAGTTTTGCAATTTCTGGTGGAATCGTATTATCAAGTTTTATCTCAATTATTGGAGTTATTTTTGCCCATGTAATTATGGATTTAATTACAACTGATACTTTTTATTTAACGGCAACTTCGCTTATAGGATTTATTGGACTTATTGGAATAAACTCAAGAAATTCTACATTAATTATAGATTTTTCAAAACAACTGGTTCATGAAAAAAATCTAAGTATTAATGAAGCCATTGCAAAAGCCACAGCAACTCGTTCTAAGCCAATAATTCTTACAGTTCTAACCATGGTATTCGCAAGTGCTTTAATAGCAAATGATGCAGTATTTGGAGGTCTAGGAGTTGCACTAATTGGTGGAACGTTAATCTCTTATATTGTTTCTATGTTTTTTGTGCCAGTTATTATCAAAAACCAGTTAAAAAAGATTTTATAATCTTTTTTAACTCTTTTATAAAATTTCGAAAATTGTTTTTTTAGAGTATTTCAAAGCATTTTTAATTATGGTAATATATTTGGTATTACTTGTTTCTTTATTAGTGAAATTGCAAAGATAAGGGTCTAATTTTTGATTAAATAATGTGTAATTTGAACTTGCATTAACAAATAAGAATTTTTCTTTTGCTTTCGCTAAATTAAAAAGATATAACCACTCTTTATAAAATTTTCCCATTTTAATAGTCTGATTATCCCCTGTTAAAAAATTTGTGTGTTTAATAACAATACATTTATTAAACTCTAATATTTCAATATCTTCAATTCTAATATTTTGCAAGTCTTTAAACGTTTTAACATATAAAAAAGGCAACATTAGAAAAAGAATATTTAAGAGATTTTTATTATCATTTTTATTAACTTCAAAATATAATAAATATTTTTTTAAAAATCCTTCCATATCAAATATCACTTCTGGATTTCTTGTTTTTGACTTGTTACTTATTGCGTTATTTATTTTTTTGTATTCTTCTTCTGTTATCGAATTTTCACTAAACAGTTTTTGATTTAACTCTTTTAACCTTTTAGAAAAGATCCTAAATGTCCCATAAGATTTATCATTAATATATTCAACTATAAAATCATAAATATCACTTTGATTATTTATTATTTTTAATAATTTATTTTCAAAAATATCTGCTTGACTTTTTGACATCACAGTCCTTATATCATTTTAATAATTCTAAATTAAAATAATTATATTTATTAAAATAATGTAATAAATACATAAATTTTATATATATTAAAATTTAGGTTCTTTAATACCATATTTTTCAAACCATTTTGTTTTCATAATTTCATCCGTAGATAGATTTCTTAGAAAATCATCTCCTTGATTCTGAAAATACAAATCAGTCCAAGTTTTACCCAACCATTTGTGTCTTTCTAATGTTTTAGGCTCCATAGATTTTTCCCAATCATAGTAACTACTAATTCGGCTAGATGTAAAATAATTATATGACTTTTGTACTCTACTCATTTCAACTCCAAAATTATATTTAGTTAATATTATATAATAATTATGTTAATTTTATATAAAAATTCATATTTATGTTTATTAAAAGTAATATCTTCTTCAATATTAATTAATTATTATTTATTTAATATAAATTCATTTTATTTATAGTTTCATTATCTATTTTGCTATCTCTATTTTTTAATTTTTCAATCATTTTCTTTTTTTTCTCTTCATTTAGATTTTGACCTACTTTTATTTTACAACTTACATTTTGGGGTTTCAACTCAATAATTGCAGTTTTGTTTATCATTTTTGTATACATTGCTTTGTCAAATGCTATTGGCTCATAAGATCCATCTTCTTGAAACTTTTGCATTAAAGCATTTAGAACTTCTGCTTTTTTATCGCCATCTTCGATGAAACTTACAACTCCCTCAAATAATACAGAAGCAAAAAATTGTGTTGCAGGACAAGCAGCAAATGTATCACTAAAATATGATGGAATAAAAGAATAAGGTTTAACTACTAAAAAAGAGGCTAATGGATTATTTTTCATAGCTTCGATTTTTCTTCCTTCTTTTGCTCCATGAAAAAATATAGAACCATCATAAACAACATAATTTAAAGCCACACAATAAGGTTTATTTTCACTAATAAGACTTAAAGTACCATATTCACACTCTTTTAAAATTTCATTGATACTATTTTCATCTTTTATATTAAATTCATCTCTTCTCATTTTTTATCCTTTTTTTTAAGTTTTTGATTTGTATAATATCAATAATCTGAATCTATGCCAAGATACATTTTTTTATTTTTTTATGAGGACAGTTTGATGTATAAATTTGAAAAAAATACAATTCCACTTTATATTCAATTATATGAACAGATAAAAGAAGATATAAAAAATAATTTATTAGCAGGAAGTAAACTTCCCTCAATTAGAAAAATGGTTGATGAATATAATTTAAGTAAAAATACAATTCAGTCAGCCTATAATCAGTTATATGCGGAGGGTTACATTGAAAGTAAAGCCAAAAGTGGATATTTCGTTTCTGAAGATATTTATCAAAAATTTGAAAAAGATTTAAATGAAAGTTTTGATAAAAAGAGCAAAAACAAAAATTATAAAATCAATTTTTATCCAGCAAGTTTGAGCAAGAGTTCCTTTCCAAAAAAAACATGGCTAAAACTTTATAGTAAAGTTTTAAAAAGTGATATTCATTATGGAATATACCAAAACAAACAAGGTGATGAAGGATTAAGACAAGAGATACAAAAATATCTATTTTCATCAAGAGCAGTAAATTGCACTAAAGATCAAATAATCATTACAAGTGGTTTTTCAGATTCAATGTTTATTGTAGGAACTATTTTAAAAACTATCTCAAATAGTTTAGCTATTGAATATCCAGGATATGCAGTTGCTAGAAAAGTTCTTGAATTATTAGCTTATGATATAAAAGATATTTCAATAAATTCAAATGGCATAGATATAAATCAATTGGAAAAAACAGCTTGTAAATCTATATATCTAACTCCATCTCACCAATTTCCAACAGGTGTTACAATACCAATTGCTAATAGAATAAAATTAATACATTGGGCAAAAAAAAATGACGCATATATTATTGAAGATGATTACGATAGTGAACTAAGTTATTATAATAGACCAATTCCAGCTATGCAAGGCTTAGAAAATAGTGATAGAGTAGTTTATGTTGGAACTTTTTCAAAAGCTCTCTCACCAGCGCTGAGAGTTGCTTATATTGTTTTACCCATAAAATTACTTCCTATTTATTATTCAACTTTTGATTTCTCATTTTCAGGTGTACCTATTGATCTTCAAAAAACATTAGAACTTTTTTTAAAAGATGGTTATTGGGATAGACATTTAAGAAAAATACGAAATTTAAATAGAAAAAAACATGAGATAATGAAAAATAGTTTACTTCATTATTTAAAAGATGAAATAAAAATATTAAGAGAAGGAAGTGGCTTAAATCTTTTAATAAAACCCCTTATAAATATAGATTTAAATAAATTAGAAAAATTAGCTCAAAAAAGAGATGTAAAAATCTATTTTAAAGAATATTTTGAAATAAAAAAAGTCTTAGCTTTAGGTTTTGGTGCTTTTGAAGAGGACGAAATAGAAAATGCAATCAAAACCTTTAGAGAAATTTGGCAAGAGGCCAAAAGTTTTAAATAAAAATTAAACTTTTGTAACCCAAACCCCAACACTAAGTGTTGAATCAGAAATTCCTGAAAATGAACCAGCAATTGGAGGAACATTATCCGGTAGTCTTGAAACTGCAACTGAAATGTGGTCAGTGCCTACGATATTTCCAGTAGTTGGATCAAAACCTTTCCAGCCACCACCAGGGAGATAAACTTCTGCCCAAGCATGAGTTGAACCAGCTTGATCAGACATCAAAGGTGCATAAAGATAACCACTTACAAATCTTGTTGCTAAACCTAAACATTTAACAGCTTCCATGAATAAAAAAGCGAAATCTCTACATGAACCAGAGCCATAAGTTAATGTTTGTTTTGCAGTTTGAACCCCTGCTTCTTCTCTTACTTTATAGGTAAAGTTTTTAAATATATAAGTTGTTAATTTTTGTAAAAGGGTATAAGTTTGAATCTTTTCGCCATATTTATAAACATTACCTATCCAATTATTTAAAAGTATTCTACTTTCTTCATTTGGTAAAACCATATAAGATGAAAGAATAAAATTATCATTTGGTAAATATTTAAAAGGATAATTTATTGCATAATCAGCAACTATGAAATCAAGTGGTGATTCATTGTACTGTTGAATGATAACTTCACTTTCAATAAAAAGTTGTTGAGTCGGTGTCTCAAAAGTTGCAATTGCCACAGAATTATCTTCAACATCTAAATGCCATAAAATTTTAGCCTTAGGAGTAATATTTAATGTAAATAACTCAATACGTAACTCATGATTTTCTCTTGGTCTTAAAAGCAAATTATGAGTTCCTAAATTTACATTGTCCGAATAATTATAGTAAGTTCTATGAATTATTTTAAAACGTTCCATAATTTATCCTTAATTAATTTTTTTAACTTTTATTTTTTGAGAACTAGGAAAAAGAGTTGAACCAAACTGAGTATAAACAGCTACATCAGCTGCATCTCTACCATGTGCAATAACAACATAACCCTCTTTATTTATATCTTGTGTTGCATCAAATCTATACCAACCATCACCAATATAAACTTCAAACCAAGCATGTAAATCCATAGGTTCTAATTCATATAAATAACCAACAACTATACGAGAGGGAATACTTATACTTCTACATAAAGCAATTGCTAAATGAGCTAAATCTCTACATACTCCATATTTTCTATTATTTACTTCAATTGCTGTTACTTGAGTGTCACTGCTGTTATTTTCAAAACTAATATTATTTCGTATCCAATTGGTTATTGCCAATACTTGTTCATATCCCAAAGGTAAACCTTGCGTAATTTGTGTTGCCATTTGATTAAAGCAATCAGATTCACAATAACGACTAGGAAGTAAATATAAAAGAACATCGTGGGGTAAATTATGAATGTCAACAAATTCTTTTCCAAAAGAATTAATTGAATTATCTTTTATTATAACTTTTGTGCTACATTCTATTTTGAATTTTCCAGGAGGTGCTACTAATCTTTGATAGAAATTACCATAAATATCTTGAAATTGATTAACTTCAACATTTGGTTTTATTTGAAACTCTTCTAGTGATATAAACTGATTTAAGTTATTTTGCGGTCTTAACATAAATAAAAATGGAGTAAATTCAGAAATGTCGAATTTGAAAATGCAACTTGTGTACAACCACATGAATTAATCCTTTAAGATAATATTCATACATTGTACACTAATTAAAAACATTTAAGTAAAAAGAACCTTATAAAAAGTAAGTAATTATAAATCAATAACCATTGCGATTTCATCACAAATAGGAAAATGTTTGCATCTAATACAATCTGCCCAGATTTTGTGTTCAGGAATTTCTTCTTTTGAAATTACTCTAAAGCCACAACTTTCAAAAAATCCTTGTTCATAAGTTAAAGATAAAAGTTGTTGTATTCCATACTCTTTTGCTTCTTTTATACAGGCATCTACAAGTTGTCGACCTAATTTCAGACCTCTAAACTCTTTTGCCACAACTAAACTTCGTACTTCTGCTAGTCTTGGAGAGTGAATATGAGTAGCTGTAAATCCAGCCATTTTTCCATCTACTTCAACAACAGTATATGAACGAATCGTAGTTGCCATTTCATCTTCTGTTCTTAAAAGAATTTTTCCACTTGCTACTTCTTCTCTAACAATATCCTGCATTTTTGTAATATCAGCCACGGTTGGCTTATAGAATCTAATGTCCAAATAAGTATCCTGTAATTTTATTTTGTAAATCTATCATACCCTTTTTTTTCAAATTTGATATAAAAATTCCTTCAGGGTACTCTCTTTTTAATTTTGCTAAATCATTCATTTTTAATTTATCTATTTTTGTAAAGGCTTGAATGATAATTTGATCACCCCTTTTTATAGTTCTTAAAAATTCATCCACATTTTTATCAATATCAAGTAAAGGATGTCTTGAATCAATCAAATGTACAAATATTTGTAAACATTGTCTTTGTTCTAAATAAGCCGTTAGATTTCTATTCCATTCAGCTTTAATACTTTTAGAAACTTTTGCATAACCAAATCCTGGTAAATCCACAAATCTTGCATATAAATATGGTAACTCTTCATTATCTGTTTTGAAATTAATTTCAAAATAGTTTATAAGTTGTGTTTTACCTGGTGTTGAAGAAGATTTTGCTAAACCTTTTCTATTTGTCAAAGTATTAAGCAATGATGACTTTCCAACATTCGATCTTCCTAAAAATGCAACTTCAGCTCTATCTGGACTTGGAGAATCCATAATTCCTTGTGCAGATTGTAAAAATTTAGCTTCAGTTATTCTCATTATTGTTTTCCTTTATCTTGTCCACGTTCAACATTTATCATAAATTTAACTGGTTTATTTTCACTACCTTTAACTCTTGCTTCACCGGTTAATTGATTTACATAAATGGTATCACCATAAACTTTTCTATCATCATTTTTTTCTTGTAAAAAACCATTACCTAAAATTGTATATTCCTCTTTTTGAGGAGAATATATTATTTTATCTCCATTTCCTATATAGTGTTTATCCGCTGTTATTATTTCAAAATCCGCATTACCTGTTGCAACATATTTTAAAGGAATTTTTGTATTATCTTTAGTTGTAGCGAAATAGACATCTACTTTATTAGCATTTAATTTATCTGCACCCATTCTTATTTTCACATTTCCAGTAAAAATAGAGATTCCGTTTTTGTCATCGGCTTGAAAATCTTGTGCATCTATCATCAAAGTTTCACTTTGAGCTAATAAAAGTGTAGAACAAAGTAAAGAACCTATTAAATATTTCATTTTTTTCCTTTTTTAATTTTTAGTAACATCAATTTCGAAATGCGTATTTTTTGCTTTTATAAAACTATTATTTATATCTAAATAGACTGTATCGCCTTTTACAAAATGATTATTATAAATAGCATCAAATGGTTTTGTATTATTAGCTATTTTTTTTGTATCATCATAAAAAAGTTCATTTGTATTTAATTTGATAAAATTATCTCTTGTGTATTTCACATTATCTGTTAAAATATAACTATTACCTTTTTTTACTATCAAATTTGCTTTTAATTTCTCATTTTTAAAATCTTTTGTTTCATCTTGATTTTTCAAAGTAATATCAGCATTATACATTTCATCTCTATTTTCGTATTTTATTGCATGTGTTGCAATTACAATTCTATTTAAGCTATTTTCATTTAATGTATACATTTTAGGTGATTCAAAAATAACTTGTGGAATATCTTTATCAAATATACTTTTTTTTGCATTTTCAACAGGAATAAAGTAACTACCTAAAGATATAACTAAAAGTATTAAAATAAAAAGCTTTATACCCATGCGTTTAAGAACTCCTCTTCAAGTCCATCTTCTTTAAAGATATATTCTAACATTTCTCTAACAGCTCCATCTCCACCTCTATTTTGACAAACTACATTTACAAAATCTTTTAAATAATGTGTTCCATTTGCAGGAGTAAAAGAAAGACCAACTTTTTTTAACATATTATAATCATTTAAATCATCACCAATGGCTGCTACTTGACTCCATGAAAGATTTTCTTCTTTTAATATTTGCTCCAAAACTTCTTGTTTATTTTTAATTCCCTGATGAAGATGTGTAATGTTTAACTCTTTTGCTCTTTTTTCAACAATAAAAGAACTTCGTCCAGTTATTATTGCTGCTTTTTTACCAAATTTTTTTGTCCAAACAGCAATTGCTAAACCATCAGCAACATCAAAAGATTTTGTCTCTTCACCACTATTTGAATAAGTAATTTTTCCATCTGTTAAAGTACCATCTACATCTAAAACAATTAGTTCAATCATAAAACACCTTTTGTACTTGGAATTCCTAATCTATCATTTTTCACTAATGCTCGTCTTAGTGCCACAGCAAATGCTTTGAAAGAAGCTTCTAAAATATGATGTTTATTTCTTCCTCTATCTTGTATAATATGTACAGTCAATCCAGCATTTCCAGTAACTGCATGAAAAAACTCTTCAACTAACTCAACATCAAAATCTCCAACTTTTCCACTTAGATTTACTTCATAAACCAAATACGGTCGATTTGACAAATCTAAAGCACATGTTGTTGCGGCTTCATCCATAACAACTGTTGCATTTCCATATCGCTCAACTGCTTGGATTGGGAAAATTGCTTTTTTTAAAGCTTGTCCTAGAACTATTCCACAATCTTCAACAGTGTGATGAGCATCAATATGTAAATCTCCATCACAAGTTAAATCTATATCAATTCCACTATGCTTTGACAAAGCTTCTAACATATGGTCAAAAAATCCAACACCTGTTTTTATGTTTGATTTTCCAGAACCATTTATATCAATTTTACAGTTAATATCTGTTTCTTTTGTTTTTCTATTTATTTCTACCATCTTCTTTTCCTAATTATTAATTATTAGAACATTACCTAAACCATTTGAATCTTTAAATCTTTTTGCAGCATCAGCATTATTAAAGCCACCAATTAGAACTTTATATAAAACTTTCCCATTTGAAAAAACTTTTTTTACATCAACTTTATTATTAACAAATTTTCTTTGATATTCATTTTTTGTTTTTTCAGCACCATTTTCTAAACCAAAAGCACCAATTTGAATACTATATTTACCAGCTGATAAAACTTTGTTATTACTATTTACATTTGAAGTAGGTTTTACAACATTTTTATTAACATTTGTATTTGTAATAGATTTACCAACTTTATTATTTACAACTGTAGAAACAGGTACAACAGGGGCTTTTGTTGATACTATTGAGTCTTCTTTAATTGCTAAAGGTTCAAGTGCAGCTACCTCTTGTTTTTTACCTATAAGAGTTGGATCATTTTTTGGTAATTGTGCATATGGTGCATCTTTATTCTCAATTTCGCCATTATATCCTAAAACAGTAATTTTTACTTTTGCTGTTCCTTTTCTTACCATATCAATTTCGTTTGCTGCTTTATTTGATAAGTCGATAATTCTACCTCTAACAAAAGGACCTCTATCATTAATTCTTACAATAATTGATTTTCCATTTTCTAAATTGTCAACTCTTACAACAGTATTCATTGGCAAAGTTTTATGTGCAGCTGTCATATCATACATATCATAAATTTCACCATTTGAAGTCTTTTTTGAATGGAAATCTGGACCATACCAAGAAGCAGTTCCCTCAAAATCATCTCCAATATTTGCAATAAATGGATAATATTTTATACCAAAAACACTATATGGTCGCATTGTATACTTATGCATTTCTAGTGAGTTGTTTATTTTTGAATTTTTAGTATCTTTATAAAATTTATTATAATCAACACTAGAAGATTTTTGTGAACAACCAGTAAAAAGGAATACACTTAATAATAAACCTAAAAATAAAATACTCTTCAAACTATTACCTATTAATTTCAATCTTCTCTCCTACTTTTATTAAATTAGTTTTTTTCTTATTATCATCTTTTAATTTTTTTAAACTAACTTTATATTTTTTGGCAATAGATTCTAAAGAATCACCTTTTTTTACGTTATAAATAATTGCTTTTACATTATTATTTTTTTTAGGGTCTATAACTTTAGTATCTTTTTTTGTACCTTTTTTTATTTCTTGAATATTTTCTTTAGTAGGTCTTATAGTAACTATTTTTTGATTATAAATATCTAATTTACTTTCAGGAATATATATATTATAAAGTTTTGAATCAATAGGAAGTACTTCTTTTTTAACATGCTTATTTATATTTTTAAATTCATTGTAATTCATATTAATTGCAGCTGCAACAGATTTTAATTGTAAACCTTTGTGAACTTTTACCTTTGCTAATTTATATTTACTTTTATTATCTATACTTTTAAATAAATCCCTATTGGCAATCATTGAAAATACTATCAACTTTTTCATGTAAAGAAGACTAGATTCAGGTAAGTATTTATTCTTTTGATTATTATCTACCAAATAGTCAAAACTATAAAATGATTTATAATTATTATAAATATCATATAAATTATTAAAACCTTTTTTATTTATTTTATAATCATCAAATATTTTTTGATTATTTTTAATCTCTTGATTATTTCTAAAGTTAGGATTTAGTTCTAAATATCTATCAAGAGAAGCTCGTGCAACTCCTTCTATTACATTTCCTTCGCCACAATTGTAAGCTAAAATTGCTAAATACCATTTATTCAATTTTTTATAATACTTCTTTAAATAAGAACTCGCAGCATCAGTAGATTTAATTAAATCAAGTCTTTCATCAATAAATTCATCATTTCTTAATTTTAAGTTTTTTGCAGTTAAAGGCATAATTTGCCATAATCCAGCAGGACTATTTTTTCCTCTTTCTTGATTAGTAAAACTTGATTCTAACATTGGAATAAAAAATACTGTATCTGGAAGATTTTCACTTTCGATTTCACTTTTTACTATTTGCGCATTTAAAGTGAATTTTCTTAGAATATTATTGTAATAAGTTATATTTTGACTTGATGAATATTCGTCATATGTATCTTGTAAAGATTTATTAGATAAAAATGAAGATTCAATATTTAAATCTTTTAAAATTTTTAAATCTATTTCATTTGAAATATTTGCAAAAAGTGTATTTGTTAAAATAAGTATTGTTAAAAAAAATTTATTCAAAAAGTCCTCTTCTTTTGATATAGCTTATATTATATCTAAGAAAGACTAGAAAACTCTTTAAATAATTTTTTTGCATTATTAGTAGTTAATTTTTGAATTTCATCATCACTTAAGTTAAGTAATTCTGACATTTTACTAGAAACAAAAACCGTATAATAAGGCTCATTTCTTTCACCTCTATGAGGATGAGGAGTAAGATAAGGAGCATCAGTTTCTATTAATAATCTTTCTTTTGGTATTTTTGGAAGTATATCAACTAATTTTTTTGCATTTTTAAAAGTTAAAACTCCACCTATTCCAAAATAGAAATTGTGTTCAGATAATGGAAGTAAATGTTCACTTGCATTAAAACAGTGTAAAACTCCACCTACTTCTTTAGCATTATAATCAATCAAAATTTGTCTTGAATCATTTGAAGCTTCTCGAATATGCACAATCAAAGGTTTTTTTACTTTTTTTGCAAAGTTTATTTGAGCTATAAAAACCTCTTTTTGTTTTTTTATATTCTCTTCTTTTTCAATTTCATCTTCAGGAAGTCTAAAATAATCTAAACCACATTCACCAATGGCAATACATTTTGGATGACTAACATATTTTTCCATAGTTGCTTCATCAAATTTATCTATATCATAAGGATGAATTCCAACTGCAAAATATACTTCATCATATTTTTCTGCCAAAGCAATAGCTTGTGGCAAATCATCAAAATCAGCTCCAGGGATTAAAAATCCCTTTACATTATGATTTAAAGCATTTTGAATTACGTTATCAATATCTTCGTAATATTGTTTGTTGTCTAAGTGACAATGAGTATCAATAATTATGATAATAACCTTTTATTTACTAAATTTATAATATTGTTTATTTGAGAAATATCAGCATGTTTTATCCAAGCATCAATCCCAAAATTTTTAAAAGCTTCATAATCACTATCATCATCAATAATAGCAATAGAAACAAACTTATCTTTACAAACTTTCCCTTTATTCTCTTCAAATTCAAAAATTGAATCAATATCAATAATTACAATGTCAGCATCATTAGCTTCTCCTGTTGTATGAAAATATTCAACGTTAAATTCAGGATTAAATAAAGACTCATCTATTTGACAAAATGTTACAATATTCATAATAATACTCCATGTTTTTTAATAAAAATTATTCTAGCTAAAAGATTATTAATTTATATAACTTATAAAATATATCTTGCTGTGTCGATGTTGTCAACAATATCATCTAATTTACTAGCAACTAATTCTTTTGTTACTATAACTTTTTCACCTTTTCTCTCATCTGCATCAAAAGATATATCTTCAATAACCTTTTCAATAACAGTATGAAGTCTTCTTGCACCAATATCTTCCGTTTTTTCATTTGCAGTAACTGAATATTTTGCAAATGCTCTTATTGCTTCATCATCAAACTCTAATTCTACTTCTTCTACAGCTAAAAGTGCTTTATACTGTTGTAAAAGTGAGTTTTTAGTATTTGTTAATATTTTATATAAAGCTTCTTCATCAAGAGATTCTAATTCAACTCTTAAAGGAAATCTTCCTTGAAGTTCAGGTATTAAATCACTTGGTTTTGAAACATGGAATGCACCAGCTGCAATAAATAAGATGTGGTCAGTTTTTAACTGTCCAAATTTTGTTTGAACACTACTTCCTTCTACTATGGGAAGTAAATCTCTTTGAACACCTTCTTTTGATGGATCTTGTCCTTGAGCTTTTTTTCCTGAAGCAATTTTATCAATTTCATCTAAAAATATAATTCCACCATTTTCGCATCTTTTAAGTGCTTCAATTTTTATTGCTTCTTGATCTAATAATCCTTCACTACAAATACCTCTTAACAAGATTTTTGCATCGTAAATTGTTACTTCTTTTTTAATAGTTTCTTTATTTAATCCACCTAACATTTTATTTAGGCTTTCTTGCATTGAACTCATATCAAAAGGCATTGAAGAATCTAAAATTTCAATATGAGCTTTTTTGGGAACTTCAATTTCAATTTTTTTATCATCTAAAGTACCATCAAGAAGTTTTTTCTCCATAGTATTAAAAGTTTTAATAAAAGACTCTTTTGCACTTTCACTAGCAGTTTCAGGAAGTGGTGGTACTAATTTTTCAATTATTTTTTTATTTACTTCTTCATCAATTTTATCTTTGATTTTTTCTTCAAACTCACGAGTTACTAAATTTATACCCTCATAAACTAAATCTCTAATCATAGACTCAACATCTCGACCTACAAATCCAACTTCTGTATATTTACTAGCTTCAACTTTTACAAAAGGCAATCCCATCATTTTTGCAAGTCTTCTTGCAATTTCTGTTTTACCAACTCCAGTATTTCCAATCATCAAGATATTTTTAGGCATTATTTCTTCTTGGAAAGCTGGATCTACTTTCATTCTTCTGTATCTATTTCTAAGAGCTAAGGCAATAGTTTTTTTTGCATTATTTTGCCCGATAATATAATCATCTAAGTATGCAACTATTTGTTTTGGTGTCATATCCATAGTGGGTTAATCCTCTATTTTTAATATTTTAATATTTTGATTAGTGTAGATACAAAGTTCACCTGCAATCATTAAAGATTCTCGAACAATTTGTTCTTCATCTAAAGTTGAATGTTTAGCAAGGGCACGAGCAGCTGAAATGGCAAAATTTCCACCACTTCCAATAGATGCAATTGCACCATCTTCAGGTTCAACAACATCTCCTGTTCCACTTAATATAAAAATTTTTTCTTTATTTAAAACTATCATCATAGCTTCTAATCTTCTTAAAACTTTATCTTTTCTCCACTCTTTAGAAAAGGCAATTACTGATTTTAGTAAATCACCTTTGCAGGCATTTAAATGTTCTTCAAACATATCAAAAAGGTTGAAAGCATCAGCTGTACTTCCTGCAAAACCTGCAAGAATTTGATCTTTATAAAGTGTTCTTATTTTTGTTGCATTTCCTTTTAAAACAGTATTTCCAAAAGTAACTTGACCGTCACCTCCAATTACTGCTTTATTAGCACCTCTATATGCAAGTATAGTTGTTGCATCAAACATATAATTATTCTCCGATAATGTCAACTTTTAAAGTTGCATGAATTGAGTGTCCTAACTTACAATCTAACTCGTAAATTCCAACAGATTTAATTTTTTTATCTAATGATATATTTTTTTTATCAAGCATAATAGAAAATTGCGATTCTAATGATTCAGATACTTCTTTATTTGTAACTGAACCAATTAATTGTCCATTTGCACCAACTTTATGTTTTATTGTAAGTTTTGTTGCATTTAATTTTTCTGCTAATTCTTTTGCAGTTGCAATTTCTTTTGCTTCATTTTCTGCTAATTTCTTTTGTTCTGCTTTGTATCTATTTAAAACTTCAGTTGTTGCATGTAAAGCTAAACCTTTTCCAATTAAAAAGTTTTTCCCATATCCATCGGCTACTTCTTTTAGCTCACCTGCTTTTCCTAAAGTTTTTACATCTTTGATTAATAATACTTTCACAATAACTCCATTCTATTTTAATTATTTTATTTTACTATATTTTTTTTAAACCATTATAAAGAGATTTTATTTACTAGATTGTGCTTGATTAAGATTTATTTTTATCTTTCTTTTCTTAACATAATTATTCAATCCAATATGATTATTGTAACCTAATAATTTAGAAATTTTTCGTACACTTAATCCAACACCTAAAAGTTCTTCAATTTTATCTCTTTGTAAATCAAACTTAGATTTTTGGATTGTACCTTTTGGTTTTCCCAAAGACATACCATTTAATTTTTTTGCTGTTAATGCTTCTTTTGTCCTTAAACTCATTAACTCTTTTTCTAAACCAATAGTCATTGATATTACACCTAAAATCATTTGAGTTAACATATCTTTGTCATCTATTAAATCTAAACTCTCTTCAATAACAATGATTCTAATTTTATTTGATAATAAGAATTTTACTATTTCTAAAATAGTCTCTATTGTTCGTCCAAAAACATTTAGATTTGAAACAATAATTGTTGAATTCATTTCACAATTTTGTAGAAGTTCTAATATGTTTTTTTCTTCATTTGGAGTATTGATATTTATTTCTATATTCTTAAAATTTGTTATGTTATTTTTCTGTAAATAATTATCTATAGATTCTCTTTGTTTTAATGTGTATTTCTGATTATTCTCATTATTTCTGATATAAATAAAAACTTTTGACATATAAAATCCTTTTACATTAAGTATATTATATAATATAAAATTAAACATAATGTTTAAATTTTTATATATATTATTTATACAATATGTTAGCATAACGTATATTAAATTAAACTTATAAATTTGGATAAAAAGCTTGAATCAAAAGGTAATTGAATTAAAAGTTTTTTTTTGCTATTATCATTTTACATATACTAAAACTAAAGGTTTTTCTTGAAAATAACTGTTGCTATTTCGGGAGCCAGTGGCTCAAATCTTGGTGTTAATTTTGTAAAAAAATTACCTAAAGAGATTGAAGTTTTTGTTATATTTTCTAAAAGCGCAAAAACTGCTTTAAAACTTGAAAATAATCTCTCTACAAAAGAGATATTTAGCGATTATCCAAATGTAACCATTTTCAAAGACTCAAATATAGGTGCAAGTATCGCTTCTGGCTCATTTAAAGTTGATAAGATGATTATTCTACCTTGCTCAATGAATACTTTGGCTAAGTGTGCTGTAGGAATTTCAGATTCACTTATAACAAGGGCCTTTACTGTGATGTTAAAAGAAAAAAGAGATGTTATCGTAGCCCCTAGGGAAATGCCACTAAACAGCATCGTATTAAAAAACATGTTGACTCTATCAAAATTAGGAGTTGTAATTGCACCTCCAATTTTAGGTTACTATAGCGCTCAACAAAGTTTACAAGATATGGAAAACTTTTTGATAGGTAAATGGTTAGATTTACTAAAAATAGATAATAATTTATATAAAAGATGGGAATAAATATGCCAAATAATAATATTAATTCATATAGAAAAGCCATTTATAGTGGAACTTTTGATCCAATTACAAATGGTCATCTAGATATTATAAAACGTGCTGCAAATATTTTTGATGAAGTAATAATTGCTGTTGCAAAAAGTGAATTAAAAAAACCTATGTTTAGCCCTGAACAAAGGGTTTTATTTGCAAAAGCAGCCACTGAAGATATTGAAGGTGTTACAGTTTTAGGATTTGATACTTTACTTGTTGATTTAGCAATTGATTTAAAAATAAATACAATTATTAGGGGACTAAGAGCTGTATCCGATTTTGAATTTGAATTACAAATGGGTTATGCAAACTCATCAATAAATAAAAAGATTGAAACTTTGTATCTTATGCCTACTTTAGAAAATGCATTTGTTAGTTCTACAATAGTGAGAGAAATAATAAGATTTAATGGGAAATTTCAACATTTAGTTCCTGAAAAAGTTTTAAAATGTATGTAGTAATTGAAGGAATTGACACAGCTGGAAAATCTACACAATTGGAACTTCTAAAAAAGAAATTACCTACTGCAATTTTTACAAAAGAACCAGGAGGAACTCCACTTGGTATCAAGTTAAGAGCTATGGCACTTGATGGTGAAGCAAAATCAAAAATTGCAGAAATGTTTCTTTTTATGGCTGATAGAGCTGAACATATTGAAGAAGTAATAAAGAAGTATAAGAATAATACAATAATATCTGATAGATCGATGTTATCGGGAATTGCTTATGCTTCAACATTAAGTATTGATGAATTAATTAATTTAAATCTAATTGCTACAAATAATACTTTACCAACTCATGTAATTTTACTTGAATTAGCTCCTGATGAACTAAAATTTAGATTATCACAAAAAGAAAATGATTCAATAGAATTAAGAGGAATTGAGTATTTAATAAATATTCAAAATAGAATGAAAGAGACAATTAAAAGATTAAATTTAAATCATATTATCATCGATGCAAGTTTAAAAATAGAAGAAATAGAAAAGGAAATTGAGGATTTTATAAATGACTAATAAGACAATACAAAGTTTAAGGGGAATGAAAGATATTGTAAATGAAGAAAGTACTTTATTTACTTACTTTATTGAGAATGCTTCAAATATTGCTAAAAATTATGGTTTTTCGTATATTGAAACACCCCTATTAGAGGAAACAGCTTTATTCAAAAGATCAGTTGGTGAGAGTTCAGATATCGTAAATAAAGAGATGTATCAGTTTATTGATAAAGGTGAAAATGATGTTTGTTTAAGACCAGAAGGTACTGCTGGTGTTGTAAGACATTTTGTTGAAAAGAAACTTGATCGGGCTGGTGGAAACTATAAGTGGTATTATTATGGTCCTATGTTTAGATATGAAAGACCTCAAAAAGGAAGACTTAGAGAATTTCACCAATTTGGTTGTGAAGTTTTTGGTATTGATTCTGTATTTGAAGATGCAAATATTATCATTATGTTAAAAGAAATTCTTGATTTTTTTGGTATTGGATTTACATTAAAATTAAATTCTCTTGGTTGTAATATTTGTATGCCACCATATAAAGAAAACCTAGTTAAACATTTAACAACTTTTAAAGAAGAACTATGTGAAGACTGTAATAGAAGGATTTTAACAAATCCAATTAGAGTTTTAGACTGTAAAAATGAAAAGTGTCAATTACTATTATACAATGCTCCAAAAATCACAACAAGTTTATGTGAATCTTGTAATACAGATTTTGAAAAACTAAAAGAGATATTAGACTTTAACAATATTAAATATGAAATAGATTCAAATTTAGTTAGAGGTTTAGATTATTATAATAAAACCGCATTTGAATTTGTAAGTAATGAAATTGGTGCTCAAAGTGCAATAGCAGGTGGTGGAAGATATGATAGATTAGTTGAATTTTTGGGCGGAAAATCTACAAGTGGAATTGGATTTGCAATAGGAATCGAAAGATTATTAGAACTCATAAAGATGCCACAATGTAATCAAGATATTGTATATATTGGAGCTTTAGATGAAGCATCTTTAAATACGGTAGTAAAAATGGCAAATCAAAAGAGAAAAACAACGAAAACTTTAGTAGAATACGCACCAAGAAGTTTCGGAAAACATTTTGGATTAGCTGAAAAACTTGGAGCTAATATTGTGGCATTAATTGGTGAAAATGAGCTAAAAAATGGAACTATCTATATAAAAGATTTAAAAACAAAAGAAGAAAAAAATTTAAAATTAGAGGATTTTTAAAAGTGGGTAATTACGGTATTGACATCTGGAGTGATGATAATTTTATAATTGAAGATGGACTTGCAAAAATAAACTATGACTGCAAACCATCACTGATTTCTATAGTTAAAGATATAAGAAAACAAGATTTTAAAGGTCCATTACTTTTAAGGTTTCCACATATAACAGAAAAGCAAATAAATACACTATACAATACATTTAATGCAAGTATTAAAGAATATGATTATAAGGGAACATTTAATGCTGTTTTCCCTTTAAAAGTTAATCAACTTCCTAACTTTATTCATCCACTTATTGCTGAGGGTAAAAACTTTAATTATGGGCTAGAAGCTGGAAGTAAGGCTGAACTTGTTATTGCAATGACCTACAATAATGTTGGTTCTCCAATAACGGTAAATGGATTCAAAGATAAAGAGATGATTCACCTAGGTTTCATTGCAAAAAGTATGGGTCATAATATCACAATAATTATTGAAGGCTTAAATGAATTGGAAATAATTATAGAGGTTTTAAATGAAACCAAAATGGAGTGTCCTAATATAGGATTAAGAGTTAGACTACATAGTGGTGGAAGTGGCCTATGGGCGAAAAGTGGAGGGATTAATTCTAAATTTGGATTAACTTCTACTGAGATATTAGAAGCATATGAATTAATGGAAGATAATAATCTAGTTAAGCATTTAACAATGATTCATTTTCATATTGGTTCTGCTATGAATTCTATTAAACCTTTGAAAAAAGCTTTAAGGGAATCTGGACATATTTATGCTGAACTTAAAAACTTAGGTGCAACTAATTTAAACTCAATTAATATTGGTGGTGGATTAGCAGTTGAATATAATGCTTATGAAAGAACAAGATTTTACTCTTTAAGTGAGTTTTCAAATGATGTTATATTTACGTTAAAAGATATTGCAAAACAAAAAGGGGTTGATGAACCAAATATCTTTACAGAATCAGGAAGATTTATTTCGGCTGCCTCAACAGTTTTAATAGCTCCTGTGCTTGAATTATTTTCTGCAGAATATGATTTTGACCATCTAAAACTTAAACCCTCAAATCCTCCTTTAATTCAAGAGTTAAATGATTTATATAGAGATATGACAAAAAAAACTGCTTATGAATATATGCATGATAGTATTGATCATATGGAATCTTTATTAACGCTATTTGATTTAGGTTATATTGATTTGCAAGATAGATCAAATGCAGAAGTTTTAACTCATCAAGTTATCAAAAAAGCTATCTCGTTGCTCGAAATAGATGATTATGAAGAGTTAAAAAAACTTGATGAAAATATTCAAGAAAAATATCTATTAAATTTTTCTTTATTCCAATCACTTCCTGATTATTGGGGAATTGACCAAGAATTCCCAATTATGCCAATAACACATCTTGATAAAAAACCAACAAGAAGTGCATCTTTATGGGATATTACTTGTGATAGTGATGGAGAGTTGCCATTTGATATAAAAAAACCTTTATATTTACATGATGTGAATTTAAATAAAGAAGACTATTTCATAGGTTTCTTTAATGTAGGGGCTTATCAAGATACTTTAGGAATGAAACATAACTTATTTTCACATCCAACAGAAGTAAATATTGTATTTAAAGATAATAAAGTTGTTTTAGAAAAGATTTTAGAATCTCAAAAAATTATTGATATATTAGAAGATATTGATTACGATACTGACAATATAAAAGATATTTTAAGAAAAAATTTAAATGATCATAATTATAAAGATATGGAAAGATATCTAAATGAGAATAGTTATTTAAAAACAAGTTGGAGTTATCGTGAGTAATGAAGAAAAAAAAATTGAAGAAAAAATATCATTTTGGGCGCAATTAAAAGAAGATTTTTATGTTCCTAAAAATAATGACCCAGCACTAGATACTAATTTAGAACTATTTTTTAACTATCCAGGTGTTTGGGCAATTATAAACTATAGAATTGCAAATAAACTCTATTATAAAGGTTGGAAAAAATTATCTAGAGTAATTAGTGGAATATCAAGTTTTCTAACAAAAACAGATATTCATCCAGCTTGTACAATAGGCAGAAGAGTTTTTATTGACCATGCAATTGGTGTTGTAATTGGTGCAACTGCTATTGTTGAAGATGATGTTTTAATTTATCAAGGTGTGACTCTTGGTGGAGTTAGTTTAAATAAAGGAAAACGTCACCCAACTGTTAGATCAAATACAGTTATAGGAAGTGGAGCTAAGGTTTTAGGAAATATTACAATTGGTGTAAACTCTAAAATTGGAGCAAACTCAGTTGTTGTATGTGATGTTCCTGATAATTCAACTGCTGTCGGTGTTCCTGCAAAAATTATCAAAAGAGATAATAAAATCTGCAAAATGGAACATGGTGATTTACCAGACATTAACAAAGAGATGTTCAAATATCTTCTTGATAGAATTCATTTAGTTGAGACTGCTTTAAAAGAAGAAGATGGTATTGATTTAACGCAAAAAGACGAAAAATTAGAAAGTGATTATAATAATTTCATTGAAGCTATGAATTCTATTAAAAAGGCTTAATTTTGAATTTAGAACTTGCAATATTTGGAATAATTACAGGATTTTCTTCTGGTTTTTTTGGAATTGGTGGAGGAACAATATTAGTTCCTTTACTTTTAATGCTTGGGTATGTTATGAAAGAAGCCGTTGCTATATCAATTATGCAAATGGTTTTTTCTTCTATTTATGGCTCTTTTTTAAATGCAAAAAAAGCTAAAGATGTTATTAAAGATGGAGTAATTTTAGGAATTGGTGGCTCTTTTGGAGGAATGATAAGTGGATATATTGTGCCAAATCTTTCAAATGAATTTTTACAATATCTTTTCATTGCTATTTTGATTTTTTCAATAATTAAAATTTTTTATTCCCCTGCTATTCATACTGATAAAAAAGAGACAAAAAATGCATATATTCTACTTCTAATTGGAGCTGGTATTGGTATTCTTGCTATGAGTATTGGTGTTGGAGGATCTATTTTATTAACTCCAATATTAGTTGGTTATTTAAAATATGATTTAAAAGCAGCAACTGCTTTAGGATTATTTTTTGTAATCTTTTCTTCAATAGCTGGATTTATATCAACTTCATATCAGGGACAAATGTTATTTGTTGAAGGTGCAACAGTAGGTATTGGTTCACTTATTGGAGTATATTTTGGAATAAAAGTTAAAGACATTGTAAAAGCAACTTCTTACAAAAATTATGTTTTGCTTTTAAATATTATTGTTTTGGTTATCATGCTTTATAAGACTATTTAGTCTTATAAAGATTTCTCTCTTAATTTATCTTTTTTACTTTTTCTTTTACCTTTTACAGGCTCAGATCCTTTTTCTTTCTTTATTGGTGTACCAATTAGTTCAAAACCTTCTATTTGCTCTTTTTCTAATTTTATCTCACATCTTTTTTCAATTAAAGAGAAATGTTCAAAATCTTCTAACCCAATAAAAGAGATAGCTTCCCCACTTTTACCAGCTCGGCCTGTTCTTCCAATTCTATGAACATAATCAGCTGTTGCTCTTGGTAAATCAAAATTTACAACACAAGAAATATCATCTATGTGCAAACCTCGAGCTGCTATATCTGTTGCAAATAAAATCTTGATTTTTTTATTTTTAAAATCTTGTAAAGTTTCACTTCTTTCTTCTTGAGTTAAATCTGCATGAAAAGAAACAGCATTTAATCCATATTTTCTAAACTTTAAAGCGATATTGTCACAAGAGCGTTTATTAGCCATAAAAACAAGTATTTGCTCCCATGAATGCTTTTGTATTAAATTTCGTAGAAGTGCGCTTCTGTTCTCTTTATTTACCTCTATTGCCCTTTGATTTATAGTTTGAACTGTTTGAGTTTCATCTTCTACAAAAATCTCTTGAGCATTACTTGTAATCTTTGAAGCAATATTTAACATTTTTTGTGGATATGTTGCAGAAAAAAGTAGATTTTGTCTATTTTTTGGAAGTGATTCTAAAAGTTGTTCTAACTCTTTTTCAAATCCTAAATCAAGCATCTTATCAGCTTCATCTAAAACAAAAAACTCAAGAGTAGATAAATTTATTTGTTTTTTATCAAGTATATCAAGTAATCTTCCAGTAGTTGCCACAACAATATCACAACCTTTTTGTATATCCAAAAGTTGTTGTGTAAGACTTTCTCCACCTATGACACTTACAACTTTTGGTTTATTATCAAAATATATAGAAAAATCAATAAAAGCCTTTGATACTTGAAGGGCTAATTCTCTTGTTGGAGTTAAAACCAAAGTTGATATTTTTGCCTTTTTTTTACGCTCTTTATCTTCTTTATTTAATAATAGTTGCAAAATTGGCAAAACAAAACTTGCAGTTTTCCCACTACCTGTTTGAGCTTTTGCCATTATGTCTTTGTTTTGAAGAATAAGAGGAATTACTTTTTCTTGAATAGGAGTTGGATTTGTGTAAGCATTTTCATCAAGTGCTTTATTTATATTATTACTAAGACCCAAATTTAAAAATGGCATTAAAATCCTTTAATTGGTTGTTTGATTAAGGTATTTTAAGATTATTTGCCTTTATTAAAACCAAGTTTGAAAATAAACTCTATTTTTATGTAAATAAATCAAAAATATGTAATTAATACTATTTACGCTAACCTGAGTAACTTTAGGTAGTTTATAAACTAATTACCAATAAACAAAAAGGACAAAATATATGTCAATAATATCTTTTAATAATCTAAAATGATAGAACAAATTAAAACTCACGAAAACTTACAAAATACGCCAAATGTACTAAATACAAAAATCAATAGCTCTATAGAAATAGTAACTGTTCCCCTTAGTAAAGATACAAAAAATATTGGTATTAACTTTGATGCAGAACTAATTTTAAGTATCTTATCAAAAAGCTATGAAAAGGTTATTATTACGCTTATTAGCACAGAAGATGATTTAAAATCTTTAGTAAAAAGAAAACCTGATTTAGTATTTTCTGGGGTTAAATATTTTAATTTTAACAAAGAAAAAGTTTGGTTAAGTGAGTATTTAAAAAAACACAACATTGAATATATTACTTCAAATAAAGAAGTTTTAGACAATGAACATGATAAAAACAATGCAAAAACTATTGTAAAAGATGCGAATTTAAATACTGCGAAATTTTTCACAACTCAACCAGATGAGCATGAAACAGAGAGTTCACTGCCTGTAACATTTCCCCTATTTTTAAAACCAGTATCAAAAAATAATCCAGAGGGAATAAATGCCCAATCTGTTGTTTTTGATTTCAAAAAATACCAAGCAAAAGTTTTGGATATTTACAACACTCAAAAATCTCGTACTTTAGTGGAAAACTATCTATCTGGAAAAGAGTATAGTGTTTCTATTTTAGAGAATAAATCAAAAAATATTCTAACAATATTACCAGTTGAGATTATTGCTGCTAAAAATAAAAATGGACATAAAATCTTAGATTTTGATGCTAAGCAAAGTAATTTAGAAGAAGTTATTGCAATAGTTGATAAAAAAATCCGTAAAGAAGTTTCAGCTTTAGCAATTAACTCTTTTATGGCTTTAGGTGGAAAAACTATGGGAGTAATTGATATAAAAATGAGTTACAATGGAATTTTACATTTTATAGAAGCTGATTTTATGCCAAGTTTTGAAGAGGGTTATTTTTATAAAGCCTTCCAAATAAATGAAAATATAGATTTTGAACATATGATTTTAAAAATTGCAGATGCTGCATTAACATCAAAAATCAAAGATGAGTATTGACATTTAAAATGTCAATACTTTAAAACTACATCCAATATTGTGGATAAGCTCTATTCTTATGCAAATTATTATAGAAAATTGCCACAAGAACTAAAATAATAGAACCCATCAGACTTGGAAAAATCAAATAATCCCAATTTGCACCCAATAAAAACACTATCAACGGATTTGATCCAGCTGGCGGATGAACTGTTCTTGTGGCAATCATAACTGCAATTGCAGTTGCCAAAGCTAATGCCATACTCCAATACTCATTTCCTAAAATATGCAAAAAAGCTAAACCAATAAATGTAGATAAGAAATGACCTAAAATCACATTTCTTGGTTGTGAAAATGGACTTTTAGGAAAGCCAAATAACAATACACACGAAGCTCCAAAAGAACCCATAATCAAAAGATTGTCATAAGATTTTGTGAGATAGCCAATAATTAAAATTGAAATAAATCCACCAAACCATGCAAAAAGTATTTCACTAATTGGTGATTTTACTGGAAGTGCTTCGCCCTGCCCTTTGAATTTTTTAAAATAACTCATATTTTTCCTTTTTAATAAATTTAAACAACCAAACGATTGTTTGTTTAAATAAGATAAAAAAAAACCATTAGATTAAACTAATGATTTTTTCACCTACTTTTAGATAATTTTCCGATGAATCATATAAATTCATCATCATTATTGCACCTTGAGTTAAAGCCACATACTCTTTTGCAAGATTTGATGCTTCTATTTTTGAGTATTTGTTTTTAAAGATTTTTATCAAAGCATTTTCCCAAGCTGTAAAATATGCTTTTATCTCCTCTTTAAAATCCAAATTCAAACTACTAGCTTCCAAAGCTAAATTTCCAAGTAAACAACCACCCTCACTATGCAAAAAATAAGCATCAGTTTTTTTTACAATTAACTCGATTTTTTGTTTATCACTCAAATCACTTATATAAGCAATAGAAAAAATCTCTTTTTCAAAATAGTCATGAATATACTTCAAAGACTCTAAACCTATCTCATCTTTACTCTTAAAATGATGATAAATGCTCCCTTTTATAAGCCCACAAGCTTCGGCTATATTTGCCATAGAAGTATTTGAATATCCTCGTATTTTAAAAAGTTTAATAGACTCTTTTAAAATCTCTTCTTTTGATGTTTTTTTGATTGCCATAATTTTATCCAAACGATTGTTTGGTAAAAGTTTAGCTAATTACGTTTTTAATGTCAATTATTTTATAAATAGTGTGTTAACATAAAATAATTTAAAAAAAATCTAAAGGATAGTTTTTGTTTTCAATTGATGAATATATGAAAGAACATCGCTTAAAACTTGGAAAATCTATTAAAAATAGATTTAAAATTTATCTTGATACAAAATATTGGGGATATTTATGTGATGTGGCTTTAGGTAAAAATACTGATGAAAACTTAATAGAAATTTATAATTTATTAATCAAACTTTCTAAAGAAAAGAAAATTATTTGTCCTTTGAGTTATAGATTATATTCTGAACTTTTTAAACAAAAAGATATAAATAGATTTAATGAAACAACAAAAATCATGGAACTTCTTTCAGAAAATATAATAATTATGTTTGAAATGGAACTAATAGAATATGAATTACTTTATTTCCTATACGAAAATTTAAAAGGAAAAAATCTTATTTATGAATCAGATATTTTTGTTTGGACTAAAGTATGTGATATTTTAGGAGCAATTAATTTTGAACCCTTACCTTTTTTATCAAATGAAAATAATGAATTTATACAAAAAAAATATTTTGAAGACATTTGGAAATACAGTTTTAGCCAACTTGTTAGTAATAAGCTAGATGAAGAAAAAGAATTAATATTAATTAATTCAACAAAGAATATGGTAAATATAATAAATAAGGAAAAAGTTGAATTTGAACATGAACTCAAAACTCAACATAAAGTTTATATGAGTGAAATAGCTGGTTTATTAACAGCAAAATAAAGATAGAATAAAATTTACTTTTAGTTATTTTGCTACTAATGAAACTAATTCTAAAGAACAAATAGGTAATGAACCTGAGGATGATATTCAACCTATTATTAATATGATTTACAATTTATTTGATAATAAAAAAATGGATACATATTTTCCTACTTTTGATATTCGAGCTAAAATGTTTTCAACCATCAGATGGAATAAAAACCAAAATTTTAAAGTAAATGACTTTGATGATATAGGACATATTACTACTGCTTTGCCATATTATGACTATTTTTTTACAGAAAAGAGTTTTTCTACATTAATAAAAAATGTAGAATATGATAAAAAATATTCTTGTTGTGTTGAATGGAAAACAGAAAATATACTCAATATTTTAAAACAATTATAAATAAATTCAATTTCTCTTTTTAATATTGCATTAATTTTTCTTAGATAATTAAGAATATAAATTTTCCTAAATCAAATCCTCAAATAATTATTTACTTATTTAATTTTCTTTTAACTATTAAAGCGTTAGATTATACTTGCTTATAAAATAATCTAAGGAGAATACTATGTCAGAAATAAAAGTCTACCAAATGTATATAAATGGTGAGTTCATCAATCATGTTGACGTCCTACCTGTTATTAATCCGTCAGATAAACAAATTATCTCTTATATCCCAAAAGGAACTGTTGAAGATGTTGATGATGCTGTTCAAGCAGCTTATACAGCTCAGCTTTCTTGGGAAAAATTACCAGCAATTGAGAGAGCTGGTTACCTTAAAAAAATTGCACAAAAAATCAGAGAAAATGCTGATATGTTAGCAAGAACAATAACTCAAGAGCAAGGAAAAGTTTTAGGACTTGCAACTGTTGAAGTTCATTTTACAGCTGATTATATGGACTATATGGCTGAATGGGCTAGAAGATATGAAGGTGAGATTATCCAAAGTGATAGACCAAATGAGAATATCTTTTTATTTAAATTACCAATTGGTGTTGCTGCTGGTATTTTACCTTGGAATTTTCCATTTTTCTTAATTGCTAGAAAATTAGCCCCTGCACTTTTAACTGGAAATACAATTGTTATAAAACCAAGTGGAGATACTCCAAATAATGCCTTTGAATTTGCAAAACTTGTAGATGAAGTTGGTCTTCCAAAAGGTGTATTTAACCTTGTGAGTGGAACAGGTTCAGAAGTTGGAAATGCCCTTGCAGGTCATGAAAAAGTTGGAATTGTAAGTTTTACAGGAAGCGTTCCAACTGGCGTTAAAATTATGGAAGCTGCTGCTAAAAATGTGACAAAAGTTTCATTAGAATTAGGTGGAAAAGCCCCTGCTATTGTAATGGCTGATGCAAATATTGATTTAGCTGTGGAAGCTATTAAAAACTCTCGAGTAATCAATAATGGTCAAGTTTGTAATTGTGCTGAAAGGGTTTATGTTCACAAAAGTATTGCAAAAGAGTTTACTGAAAAAATCACAAAAGCAATGTCAGCTACAACTTATGGAAATCCCTTAACAGAAGAAGTTGACATGGGACCACTGATTAATGAAGCTGCGGTAGCTCATGTGCAAAGTTTAGTTGATAGTGCGGTAAAAGCTGGAGCAACTATTACAACAGGCGGTAAAAGAGCTTCTAGAAATGATGGTTTTTATTATGAACCTACAGTAATTGTGGATGTAACACAAGATATGAATATTATCCAAGAAGAGATTTTTGGGCCAGTTTTACCTATTATGACTTTTGAAACATTGGATGAAGCTATTACTTTAGCAAATGATAGTGAATTTGGTTTAACTTCATCTATTTATACACAAAATATCGATGTGGCAATGAGAGCTTGTAAAGAGATAAAATTTGGTGAGACATATATAAATAGAGAAAACTTTGAAGCGATGCAAGGTTTCCACGCTGGATGGAGAAAATCTGGAATTGGTGGAGCAGATGGAAAACATGGACTTGAAGAGTATTTACAAACAAAAGTTGTATATTTACAATATGATTTAAATAAACAATAAACTCTTTTTATCAGTAAGGATTTTCCTTACTGATATTTTTATAATTATCTTCCGTAATATGCAATAATTGAAGATTTTGCTAAAGTATGAGAATTTACATAAAATCCAACAACAGCTGCATTTGTTTTTTTGTCTAAATCAAGGCTTTCCACATCTAGTGCATAAACTGTAAAAACATATCTATGAGCTTTGTCACCTAAAGGTGGACAAGCACCACCAAAACCAGTAATTCCATAATCAGTCACACTTTGAACTATGTTTGTACTCTCTTTATTTCCAAAACCTTTTTCTAAAGTATTTTTATCTTTTGAAATATTAAAAACTACCCAATGCCACCATCCACTTCCAGTTGGTGCATCTGGATCATAAACAGTAATAGCAAATGATTTTGTTCCTTTTGGTGCATCTTTCCAAGAAAGCTCAGGAGAGATATTTTTCCCAATACAACCAAAACCATTAAAAACTTCATCACTTGAAAGTTGTCCACTTATATCATTACTACTTAAAGTAAATCCTTGGGCAAATAATCCCATACTAAAAATTAATCCTAAAAATATTTTTTTCATATTTTTCCTTTTGTAAATTTATGTGTATTTTACTAAATATCAAAAACTTTAAGTACAAGAAATATTAGTTTTTATATCGGAATTCTTTTGGTGTTTGATTATGGTATTTTTTAAACTGTGAGATAAACCATGATACAGTTGCATATCCGCAACTTGTAGAAATATCCGTAATACTATCATTTGTATTTTTTAAAAGTAAAATGGCTTTTTCTAATCTTTTAGTATCAAGCCAAATTTTTGGAGTTTGATTAAACTCTTTTTTAATATAAGCTCTTATTTTACTTTCTGATAATCTTGTGATTTTACACATATCATCAAGATTTTGTATTAAATCAATATTTGACTCTAAAATAAATTTGATTCTATCTTGACTTGTAGATAAAACAGAATTAAAAAAAGAGTCCATTTGATTTTTGTTAAGTCTAATTGTTTGTAAAAATATCTCTTCTATTTTTAGCTTTAAAAGATTCTCATCAAATTCTATTTTTAAATACTCTTGAAATATTTCAACACTATTATCAAATAATTTATCACTTTTAAAACTTGTTTTTACAATATTTTGTTGCTCATTTATATCTATTTGAATATTATATTTATTTAAAAAATCTAAAATAAATTTATCATCAAAATATATTAAAAGTGATTTATATTTAGACTCTTTTACTGCTCTTTCACTCATGTAATAATTATTTTGAGTAAGAAAAAATATGTCATTTTTTTGTATATTTATATCTTCATCCCTTAGATGAATTATCTTTGAACCCTCGAGCAAAATACCCATAGTATGCATTGTTGTTCTTGCATTTACACTGTTATTTTTTGTTTTTGTAATATAGTTTAAACACAATAAATTATCAATTTTTAAAAGATTTGTATAATTGTTTTCTATAAAATAGTTTGGAACTACATATGTCAAAGTATATTTTCCTTATGCAAACTATTTTTCACTAACAATAGTATAATCTTCTGATGGAATAAGAACAGTAAATTCAGCACCTAAATATTCATTATTTTCATATGAATATTTTCTATTTTTTACTGTAATTGAACCTTTCATATGTTTTTTTATCATTTCACTAGACATATATAATCCAATTCCAGTTCCTTTATCTTCTTCTTTTGTTGTAAAGTATGCATTAAATACTTTATCAATAATATTTTCAGAGATTCCACCTGCGTTATCATATATTTTCAACTCAATACAAGGACAGTGTGCAACTTCACTAGATACCATATTTCCACAAATTTCTATCTCTTTTACCTCAATGAATATGAGTTTTTTCTCCAATTCAGATTTCTCAAATTCATCTATTGAATTATTAAAAATATTCATTAACACTTGAATAAATTCATTTTCAAAGCCAAAACCTTTTACTGGTGAAATATTTTTTATAATATCTATTGATCTATTTTTTAGTTTTGCTTGAACAATAAAAAGAGATTTTTCTATAACTGCTTCTACTTCAAAAAACTTACACTCTTTATCTACTTTAAAATAATCTCTAAAATCATCAATTGTTTTGTTTAAATGTTTTATTGTATTTTCAATTCCAATAAGAGTTTCTTTTAAAAAATTACTATCTAAACACTCATAATCATTTTTTAATCTAATTCCTGTGGCACTTGTTAAAATAAAAGATAATGGCTGTCTCCATTGGTGTGCAATATTTTCAAGCATTTCTCCCATTGCAGCCATTTTTGATTGTTGTGATAAAAGTCTATCTTTTTGAATTAACTCGTTTGTGATTTTTCTATTTTCGGTTACATCAATATAGATACCCAGCATTCCAATTATTTCATTTTTTATATTTAAAAGAGGAACTTTTGAAGTTATTACATAAATAATATTACCAAATTCATCCGTTTGAGTCTCTTCGATTTGTATTTGTGATTTACCACTTTGCATTACTAAATTATCATCTTCAATATATTTAGCAGCTTCCGTATCTTTCCATGGCATTTCATAATCTGTTTTTCCAATAACTTCAGCTTGGTTATTACATTTTGCATCATTTAAGAAATAATTATTAACACCTAAATATTTATTATTTCTATCTTTCCAAAATACAGAAGCTGGAACAGAATCAATAATATTTTGTAATAATAATCTTGAGTTTTTTGTCTCCATTAAACTTTCACTTAAACTTTTTTGTGTTTGCATAAGTTGAACTTCAATTTTTAAAATTTTTCTATTCATAATAAAAATCACAAAAATAGTCATAAAAATAATAAATAATATAAATACTATAGAAAAGAATGTTGTAAGGGTAATTTGTTCATCAATATGAGCTTTATCATGTTTATCAAGTTTAGTGAATTCATCTAAAATAAATTTTTCATATTGAAATACATATTCCATTTTTTTAATTAATGATTCTACTAAAATAAACTGATTACTTTTATCTTTTGATATAAATAATTCACCTTTTAACACAAGAAGAGGTTTTTGATGTAAATTTTGAGGGTTTAAATTTTTATCATCTAAAATAAGTTTAATTTCACTAATTTCTTTTTTGATTATATACCACAAATCATCAAATTTTTTCTTTTGGCTAAGAGGAAAAAAATCAATATTTTTATCAAATTTTTCTATAGAATTATACCAACGTTTTATACTCTCATCTAAATCTTTTGTTATTAGAATATCTTCACTATTTATTTTTACTTCTAAAAAACTATTTTTTGCATTTGAAAATTCTGTTAGTTGATTATTTAAAGATTTTATTTTATTAAGAGAAATAAATAGAACTGTTCCAATTAAGACTACTCCAAGAATTAGTACTAAAAAGCTATATAAACTTATATCTTTTATTTTTAATTCACTCATTAATAGACTCCCTATAGAATTTTATTTGTTTTTCTAATCCTAGTTTTATAGTAATTTCATTCCATTGCTTAGCTGTCAAATCTAATGCTTCTTTAGGTGTTAATTCTTTTTGAATTGCTCTATTCAAATTTTTGTCAAAACTATCATAATACAAATCTGCACCAGGAATTCTCATATCAAGTACAACATTTTCATTTGCTAATGATTCTGAAATAGTTTTTAAATACTCTTTTGCAGACTCTTTGGAAAAATCATTTTCTTCCCACTTAGTTAAATCCTCAGTTTGTAAATGTGAATATCTAGAAGGATTAATTCCACTCCAACCTTTTGTTATATATTTTCCCGTAATTTCCTTAGATGTCATAAATGAGGCAAACTCTAAAGCTAAGTCTTTATTTTTTGAATCATTATTAACTACCATTACCCAATTACCATTAATAGAGGAAGGTTCATTATAAATATCTTCCCAATTATTCTGTTTTGAATTATATACGCTATTTGTTCCAGGAAGTTTGACATATCCAACTTTATTTCTTACCATAGACTCTTTAGAATTTTGAGCCATAGCTCCTAAATCTGCCCAATCAATAGCCATAACAACATCACCTGCTATGAAACTTTGTCTTACTTCAATAGGTGAAAAATTAATTATTGATGGAGGTGCAAATTGCATTATTTTAATATATTCTTCTAAAGCTTTTACAAATCCTGGATTATTTATTTTTGGATTCATATTTATATCAAAGTAAAATGTTTTATCACTTGGATATTTAGCATAAGCTGCTGCTCTTGCAAAAAATTGAAGCATTGTTCCATAACCTTTTAATCTAGGTTCTGCTATTCCATAATCAATTTTTCCATCATTATTCCAATCCCAAGCATTAAAAAATTTAGCTATGTCACTATAGTGTGACCAAGTTTTTGGAATATCTAGTTCGTATCCATATTCTTGTTTAAATCTTTTTTTATAATCCTCATTTTCAAATATATCTTTTCTATAATATAGATTAATATTATCACCATCATAAGGAAAAAAATAATACTTTTTATTCCAAGACAAAACATTATTCTTATATATTGGTAGAATATCATCACTATCTATTTTTTTTTGAATTTCTTCAGATATTTCTAAAGCATGTCCATTTGCTAAGATAGCCCCTGCCCAAGAAGAGAAAATTACAAATACATCATAATTTATTTTCTCATCTGATAATGACTCTTTTATTTTAGGAATCATGTCATCCCAACTAGTAGAGACTATTCTTACTTTTGCTCCAGTTCTTTTTTCAAATGTGTTTAACTCTTCTTTTATGGGTCCAGCAATTGCTTTATCAAAATTTGGTACTAATATTGTAATTATTTTATCATCTGCTTTTTTATTAGAATTTACATCTTTATTATCACAAGATGTAAAAAAAACAATACTAAGAACTATTATAAATAATTGCAATTTTTTCATAGTATTTTCCATTTGTATTTATAATAATATTATCCTAATAAATTAAAAAAATCAAATAAAATAACCGTTAAGTTTATAAACTCTATACAAAAAGTGCTGTATTTATTCTACTGTGAGCTTTTTCATCTAAACCATATATTTGTGATAAGTTATTGATTTGAATTGCTTGAAAACCTATATCTAAGAGCAAAATATCTACTTTGCATCAAGAATGCAAAATTATTATGATAGAATGGAAATACTATCTGGAATTGATTATTAAATGAAAGAACTCAAATAGAGAAAAAAACTGTTGCTCCTATAATCAATCATCCTATCCTTTGACTTTTGTCCTTAGAATTTTAATTTTAAAACTCTTAAATATATACAAAAATATATACAAATAAAAAATTTACATAATCACATCTATTTTGGGAACTAATACTTCCACAATAAAGTTCTGCCTATAAAAAATTAAAAGGAAATCAAATGAAAAACAAATTAAGAGATAAAAATGGCTGAATTCATAGTTGAATATCCCTATTTATTAGCAATTCTTATTTTTTTATCAAGAGTTGCAGATGTATCTTTAGGAACATTTCGGACTATTGTTATATTTCGTGGATACAAACTATTATCATCTATGATTGGTTTTGTTGAAATCAGCATTTGGCTAGTTGCTGCTGGAATGGTATTAAAAAATCTTGATCAATGGCATTTAGCTTTTGCATATTCTGCTGGTTTTGCGACTGGCATTTATGTTGGTATGTGGATTGAAAATAGTTTTGCTATTGGTAAAGAGTTAGTTCGTTGTATCTCCTTTAATCGTGATATTTTAGCACTTAAAATAAGAGAAAAAGGTCATCAAGTAGTTTCAGTTGATGGTGATATGGGGGAAGACAAGCCAGTCGAAGTTTTGTTTATCGTTGAAAGAAGACGTAATATTCCAAAACTTATACGTCTTATTAATGAGCTTGACCAAAAAGCTGTATATACAATATCCGATTTAAAAAGTGTTTACGATGGTCCAGATTTTATAAATAAAAGTAGCTTTTGGAATATGAGAAAAACTAAATAATAAATTTAGAAAAGGAAATACAACATGCAAAAATTAAAAATAGGCGTTATTGGAACTTCAAAAAAAATAGATGAAAGAAGGCTTCCCATTCATCCTAATCATCTCTTGCGAATTCCTGAAATCTTACGAAAACAACTTATCTTTGAAGAGGGATATGGAGCACCATTTGGTATACCAGATGAAGAGATTGCTGCATTAACTGGTGGAATTGATACAAGACATAATTTGTTAGCAAATATTGGAACAGTAATTATTAATAAACCGGTATTATCAGACTTAGAAGAACTTTGTGAGGGTGGAACACTTTGGGGTTATGTACATTGTGTACAACAAAAAGAGATAACTGATATTGCCATTAAGCGAAAACAAACTCTAATTGCCTTTGAAGATATGTTCGTTTGGTCACCAGAGGGTCAAGTTGGGCGACATACTTTTTATAAAAATAATGAAATGGCTGGATATTGTGCAGTTATACATGCTTTACAACTAAAAGGAATAGATGGGCACTATGGAAATCAACGTAAAACTATAATCTTTGGATTTGGTGCTGTTAGTCGTGGTGCTGTTTATGCCCTTAAAGCTCATGGATTTAGAGATATTACTATTTGCGTACAACGCCCCGATCATGAAGTAAGAGAAGAAGTTCTTGATTGTCATTATGTAAGAATTCAAGAAGGTAACAACGATGAAGCACGCATGATTGTAATAGAACATGATGGAACTGTTAGTTCACTATCAGAGCTTATTAGTCAATCGGATATTATCGTAAATGGAGTTTTTCAAGATACTGCAAATCCTACTAATTTTATTATCAAAGAAGAGGCTTCAATATTAAAACCTGATAGTTTAATTATTGATATAAGTTGTGATGAGGGAATGGGCTTCTTTTTTGCAAAACCAACCACCTTTAAAAAACCTATGTTTAAATACAATCGTGTTGATTATTATGCAGTTGACCACACTCCTAGTTACCTTTGGGAGAGTGCAACTCGTTCTATTTCAGCTGCGTTGATTGTATATTTATCAACTGTAATGGAAGGAAGAGAAGCTTGGCAAACAAATGAAACCATAAGACAAGCTATTAATATTGATAAAGGTGTAGTAATCAATAAAGCCATCTTAGCATTTCAAAATCGTAATGAAGAATATCCACACCAATGTTTTACTATTGAAGAAAAAGCCATTTTGAATAAAATCGCTTAATTTTTAGAAAATAAAAAGAGACAAACTACTCATCCACATAATGCAAAACAATATTTGCACTATTTTGGCGAGTAGATGGTATTTTCTATTCTGCTTTTACTTCATATCTACTTGTTATTGCAATTCTATTTAATGTATTTATAATAATAGCTGACCATTGTACTGCTGTAATTTCATCTTCATTTAAAACTTTTGTTGCATCTTCATAAACTTCATCAGGAACTTGTCCTTGAGAAATATTACATATTGCTTCAATCAAAGCTAAACTTACTCTTTCTTTTTCATTAAAATATTGTGTTTCTCTCCATGCGGGAATAACGCTTATTCTTTCTATACTTTCTCCACAAGCAAGTGCATCTTTTGTATGCATTCTAAGACAAAAAGCACAACCATTTATTTGTGATGCTCTTAATAATAAAAGATGAGAAAATCCTTCTTCTATTTTTGCTTTATTCATAAGTAATTTTACTTCATTTTTTAACTCTATTACTTTGTCAAACATATTTGGGTTAGTTTTTCCTAAGTTAATTCTATTTGTCATAATAATCCTTTTAATTAAATTGTAAAAGAATAGTATCAATATTCTGTACTCTTCACAAGATACAGATTTTTCTATTTTATATAGGACAGTTAAAAAAGAATATCTATTTACTGTAAAATAAGGCTTTATAATATTTCAGAAATTTATTTTTTAGTCTGCATACTATATAATTCCAAAAATTTAATATTATAAAGGTATTCAAATCAAAAATATAAAGATTATAAATGGAATAATTATATTTACAATCACAGGAGCAATACTAAGTATTCTTCCTCAAACACAAAAGTATATCATTGAAATATTCTCATTATTATATTCTGGAATAATCTGGCTTGATGAAATTTTATTATCTTCATTTACTATTCCAGTATGGCTTTTATCAATTATTTCTATTTTAGCATCTGTTAGTGTAATAAAATTCTTTTTGTTACTTATAAATAATTCTAATCCAGAATATAAAGCTTATGTAAAAGATTTTATTTATGGTACAAACTGGAGATGGAAATGGAAAAAGGATGAAATAGTAGATTTACAATGCTATTGTCCAATATGTGATTCTGTTTTAGTATATGATGAAAGTTCTTGTCATACAAGATATACAGATGTGGCAAAAACTGATTTTATTTGTGAGAATTGCAAATCACAAATAGTAACAAGTATACACGGTGGTAATAAAAAATATGCCTTTAATGCAGTAAAAAGAGAAATAGAAAGAAAAATCAGAACAAATGAATATAAAACAACTAAAAGTGAATAAAAACTAATTTCTAGTACTTTAACTTTATTAATTATTTATTTCTAAAAAAGGGTATTACAATTTTATTTAATAAGTACATACCCTATTTCGTCCAGCATTTTTCGCTTTATAAAGTGCTTTATCTGCTTTTATGAGTAAATCATCAATAGTTGAGTTATTATTTGCTGCAACTACTCCAAAAGAAGCTGTAAAATAAACTATTCTTTTTTTATCTAATACTAACTTTGCATTTAAAATTTCAATACGCATACGCTCAGCAACTTTTATGGAATCTTCCAAGTTTGTTTCTGGCAATAAAACAGCAAACTCTTCACCTCCAATTCGTCCAAGAATATCAATATCTCGTAAAATCATACGACTTATATCTGCAATTTTTTGTAAAACTAAATCTCCAATATTATGACCATAAGTATCATTAATTTTTTTAAAAAAGTCTATATCGAACATTAATAAAGATAATTCACCTGAATATCTATTATATCTTGATAACTCTAATTCTGCTTGTTCTATAAAATATCGTCTATTAGATAAACCTGTTAAATAATCTGAGTATGCTCTATGCTCAAGCTCTTTACGAGCATTTCTATTTTCTATTGCAATCGCTGCTAAATTTGCAGCAAAAGTTATACGCTCAATATCATTTGAAGTAGGACTTTTTTTCTCTTTATGATAAATAGCAAAAGTTCCCAATACATTCCCAATTGAAGAAATAATTGGTTCAGACCAACAAGAAATCAATCCAGCTTTTAATGCTAATCCTTTATACGGTTTCCAATACTCATGAGTAGTAATATCTTCTACAATAACTCGACTTGCTAGAAATGCAGCTGTCCCGCAAGAACCAACGCCTAAACCTATTGTTGTACCATTAATTGCATTATTATAAAAATCTGGCAAACTAGGTGAAGCACCTAATAAAAGTTTTTTTCCTTCTTTATCAAGTAATAATATACTACATAAAGAAGCTGAATCTTCTAACTCAATATTTTTTACAATTGTATGTAAAATATCTGATAAAGACGAATCTTTTGCAACCATTTCTAACATGGAATCATGGGTTCTATTTCTTAATTCACTTTTCCAATGTTCAGTTATATCATTAAAATTTGCTAAACATTTTTCTCCTAACCAAGAAATATTAACAAGCACTCGCCGTTCACTTCCATCTTTACAATTAATAGTAACTTCTCTTTCTGAAATATGTATAGGTTTATTTATCTTACCTGATAATAGAATATCCCTATGCCAAGATTTTATTTCATCCTTTTGATATCTTAAATCAGAATAAGCTTTTTTATACCAAGTTTCAATAGTAGGAATATCATCAAGTGTATATCCAAATAATTCAATAAATTTATGATTAACATACTCAATGTCACCATTAATATCAGACCAAGAAATGCCAACAGGAGAAAAATCTAAAATATCTTTTAATTGAATTTTCTCTTTTGTACTTTTATGTAAATCATTTGACAATTCAGATTCTCGTAATTTTGCTAAACCATTTTTTGCTAATATTTGTGCCATTCTTACAACACAATCCATATTTGATTTCATCTTCTCTTTACTTATAATAGGAACTGATTTTATAGCTTTAAGATATTCTGTTTCATCATAATTAAATTCTTGAGCTTGATTTTGAAAAAATTTGATATTTGGAGCTTCGTTTAAAACTTGTCCCAAAAATAAAGTTGCTAATATTTGATCTTCAATTACAATAGGAGTTGCATAATCAATTAGCCCATTTTTACAATAAGCACTACTAACTTTACCATTAGAAACATTTTCCATTAAAGCATAATTACTTTCTAAACATCGTGAATTTGTTTCAATATTGGCTCTATGAAATAATGCACAAGCATCAATCCAGCCAGTTTGGAAGATAATCTTGCCATCTTTTCCTACAAGAGCATTGGGAATTCCTGTTGCCTTATAAAAACTTATTAATATTTCTTCAAATTCAGCAATATCAACTAACTCGCTAAAGTTATATTTTTTATCATTACTCATTATAAAGTTATTTTGCATATGTACTTCCAAGTTTTTATGTTATATTAATTATATTCTATTTTTACTAAGATGCTATTAAAAGAAATAATTACTTACATTTAATAAAATATATTCAAGATTATATACTACACTAAAAAATTATTTATTTACTTCATTGTTCTTTCTACAAGCATTTCTGCTGTACAATCGTAAATATCAACAAAATCTTCACTATCTATAGAATCAGGAAGAAAACTCTTTTTTGTTACTTTGGCCAAAATCTTCACTTGTGAATTTATGTCTTTTATCGTGTGAGATAAAAGAATAATACTTTGTACATCATGTAAAGCAATAATCACAGCTTTTGCTTTTAAGATACCTGCTTCTTTTAATATATGTTTTTGTGCAGGATTTCCAAATATTACTTTTTCCCCATGAACTAAAGCATTTTCAAAGAATTCATAATTATCAATAATGGCAATATGTTCAATATTTTCATTTTTTAAATTTAAAAGTATTTGTTTACCAAAACTTCCATAACCACAAACAATTACATGCCCATTTAATAGCTCTTTTGAAGTATTTAATATTTCACTATTAATATCTTTTTTTTGTAAAATTTTATTAGTAATAAATTCAATATTTTTTAAAAAGAATGGTGTTAAAACCATTGAAATTATCACAGAAAGTGTAAGTAGTTGTCCTGTATTTGCATCTAAAAGAGTATTTTGCGTTGCTAGCGTAAATATAACAAAGGAAAACTCTCCAACTTGAGAAATTGTAAGTGAAGTTTGAAGAGCAACTCTTTTACCAACAAAAAAATACATTACTGAAAAAATAATCAAAGCTTTTATAAGAATAATTACAATACTCAAAGCAAAAACTTGTAATACATGAGAGCTAAAAAAATGTACATCTATTTGCATTCCTACAGTTACAAAAAATAGTGCTAAAAATAGATCTCTAAAGGGAATAAGGTCAGCTTCTATTTGATGTTTGTAGTGCGTTTCTGCAATTAACATACCACCAATAAAAGCTCCCATTGAATATGTAAAACCTAAGTAATGTGCTAAAAAGCTAGCCCCAATTGCAATAATTAAAACTATCATAATAAAAAGCTCGTGAGTTTCAGCCTTATCTACTAATTTTAAAATATGATTTAAAAAGTATTTACCAAAAATAATCATTACAATTAACAACACAATTCCTGAAAAAACAATATTAATAATCAAATCACCAATAGCTCGTCCATTTGTGGAAAAAATTGTCAACATTAATAATATAGGAATAACTGCTAAATCTTGGCAAATTAATATTCCTAAAGAGTTTTGACCATAATATTTTGTTATTTTGTTTGTATCATTTAGTATTTTTAAAACAATTGCCGTTGAAGAAAGAGAAAGTGCTGCACCAATAACTATAGAAGTTTTAATATCTAAAGCAAATAAAAAATAAGCTATGAAAGTAAAAGAAAGAATTGATAAACCAATTTGAAGCCCACCATAAACAAAGACTTGTTTTCGCATTTGTATTAGGTTTTCTAGCTTCATTTCAAGTCCGATTGTAAACATTAAAAATACAATACCAAACTCTGCGATTTGATCTAAGATATAAGAATCTTCTACATTAGAACCTATAATATTTACAAGAATTATTCCTGATATTATGTATCCAACAAGAGGTGGAACATCAAAACGTTTTAAAATAATACCCAAGATAACAGCAACAACTCCAGTTGATAACATCATCAAAATAATTTGTTCCATCAAAACCCTTATTTTCAAATAAATAAAGGTGGCATATTAGCATAGATAATAAAGATTATCATCAAAAAATAATTAAAATAATTTTTAAATGGGAAAAATAATTAAATTTATTAAATTAAGACTTCAAACCTGCTTTTTCTTCAAGTCCTAACATGATATTCATATTTTGAACAGCAGCTCCTGAAGCTCCTTTTCCAAGATTATCAAGTCTTGAGATTACAAGCATATAATCATCTGATTCATAAACTGAGATTTCGATTCTATTTGTGTTATTACATTTCATTGCATCTAAAAAACCTTCATCTAAATAATCAATATCATCTTCAATTATTTTTACAAACTCTTCATTTTTATAATAATTTTTGTATAAAGACAATACTTCTTTTTTTGATATGTTTTTTTCTAATTCATCTTTTATTAGATATGACATTACTAACATACCTTGAGCAAAGTTTCCAACGCTTGGTGTAAAAAATGGAGCTGATTCTAAACCTAAGATATATTTCATTTCAGGTAAATGTTTATGGCTTAAAGCTAGTGCATAAGGTCTTTGACTTCTATATTTGTCTTTATTTTCAGGTGCTTCATAAATATCTATTAAACCTTTTCCACCACCACTATATCCTGTGATTGAGTGGCAAACTATTTTTTGTTTTTTTGAAACTATATTATTTTCAATTAATGGTTTCATAGCCATAATAAATCCACTTGCATGACAACCAGGAACACAAACTCTTGTTGAGTTTTTTATTTTTTCTCTTTGAGTTGGATTTAATTCTGCTATTCCGTAAGTCCAATCAGGATTTGTTCTGTGAGCTGTACTTGCATCTATTACTTTTGTTGTATTGTTTGTTATTAATTTTACAGACTCTTTTGAAGCCTCATCAGGTAAACATAAAAAAACTAAATCAGCTTCATTTAAAAACTTCTTTTTAATCTCTAAATCTTTTTTATCTTCTTCATTGATTGTTAAAATTTCAAGTTCTTTTCTATCTTTTAGCATTTCATGGATTTTTAATCCTGTTGTTCCAAACTGACCATCTACAAAGATTTTGTATTTCATTTTTATACCCTATTTTAATATTTTAAATTTTAAGGTGTAATTCTAACATTTTTAACTTAGTTAAATATACTTTTACATCTCAAATAACAATATGAAACCAATGAAAATCTAATTTAATCTCTTATTATAAAATCTATCATATAATATTAGCTTCAAATTTTAAAGGCAAAAAATGACAAATTCTATTAAAATATTTAACGCTTGTGAAAATAACTTAAAAAATATAAACCTAGAGATACCAAAAAATAAACTTATTGTATTCACAGGACTTTCGGGTTCTGGAAAATCAACACTAGCATTTGATACGCTTTATGCTGAAGGACAAAGAAGATATATTGAGTCTTTATCTGCATATGCAAGACAATTTTTAGATAAAGTTGGAAAACCAAATGTTGAAAGAATTGAGGGGCTTACACCTGCCATTGCAATTGATCAAAAAACAACATCTAAAAATCCTCGTTCAACGGTTGGAACTATTACAGAAGTTTATGATTACTTTAGACTTTTATATGCCCGAATTGGAAAACAACACTGCCATCAATGTGGAGAGCCAATTTCACAAATGAGTGCAAGTGATGTAATCAATCAAGTTTTAACTCTACCAAATGACTCAAAAGTAGTAATCCTAGCCCCACTAATTAATAGAAAAAAAGGAAGTTTTGCAGATTTACTTGAAAGCTTACGAAGCAAAGGTTATGTAAGAGCCATGATTGATGGAGTTATGGTAAGACTTGATGAAGAGATAGAATTAGCAAAAACTCAAATGCATACAATCAAAGTTGTAATTGATAGGGTTACAATAAAAGAAGAAAATAGAGACAGAATCGCTCAAGATATAGAAAAAGGTCTAAAAGAGAGTTATGGAGAACTTGAAATTGAAGTTATAAACCATGAAGAAATGGGTGTAGAAAGACACATTCACTACTCTGAACATATGGCTTGTTTCTCTTGTAAAATCTCTTTTGAACCACTTGAACCATTATCATTTTCTTTTAACTCTCCAAAAGGTGCTTGTCCTGCTTGTGATGGTTTAGGAATTAGATATGCCCTTGATATGAAGAAAGTTATCAACGAAGATTTATCTATAGAAGATGGAGCTATTAGAGTTATATATGGATTTAACAAAGGTTTTTATTTCAAAATGCTTTTAGCTTTTTGCGAGGGAACTGATATTGCCGTAAATGTTCCTTTTAGAGAACTGCCTGAACATCAAAGAAAAGCTATTTTACATGGAAGTGTTGATGAAGCTACATTCTTTTGGAAAAGACACAAACTCACACGAAAATGGGAAGGTGTTGTAAAACTTGCCTATGACATGATAAAAGATGAAAAAGAGATGAGTGAATACATGACTGAAAAGAAATGTGACTCTTGTAATGGAAATAGATTAAAACCCTCTTCTCAAAGTGTATTTGTGGCAAATAAAACAATAAGTGATATTTTAAATATTCCAATAGAAGATGCACACGCATTTTTCCAAGATGAATCAAATTTTGATTATCTAAATGAGCAATTTAAAATGATTTCAAAACCAATTTTAAAAGAGATTAAAGAGAGAATCTTCTTTTTATACGATGTTGGTTTAGGATATATAACTTTAGGACGTGATGCTCGAACTATAAGTGGTGGGGAAGCTCAAAGAATTAGAGTTGCCTCACAAATTGGTTCAGGTCTTACAGGAGTTATGTATGTTCTTGATGAGCCATCTATTGGACTTCATGAAAGAGATACAAACAAACTTATTAAAACTCTTCGTGCTTTACAAGAAAAAGGAAATACAGTAATCGTTGTTGAACATGATAAAGAGACTATTCAAGCAGCAGATTATATAGTTGATATTGGACCAAATGCAGGAAAATATGGTGGAGAGATTGTATTTGCAGGAACTCTAAAAGAGATGAATAAAGCAAAAACTCTAACTGCAAAATATATAACTGGGGCTAAAAAAATAGATTATGTTCATAATAGACCACAAGAAGAGTTTATTGAAATAAAAAATGTAACTATAAATAATATCAAAGATTTAAATGTAAAAATCCCACTTAAAAATCTATGTGCAATCACAGGAGTTTCAGGAAGTGGTAAATCTTCACTTATTTTACAAACTCTACTTCCAGTTGCAAAAGAGCTTTTAAATCGAGCAAGAAAAGTAAAAAAAGTAGATGGTGTTGAAATCGAAGGACTTGAAAGACTTGATAAAGTTATCTACCTTGACCAATCACCAATTGGAAGAACACCACGATCAAATCCTGCAACTTATACAGGACTTATGGATGAGTTAAGAGAACTATTTGCAAAAACAAAAGAAGCAATGCTTAGAGGTTATAAAATTGGAAGATTCTCTTTTAACGTAAAAGGTGGAAGATGTGAAAAATGTCAAGGTGAAGGTGAAATAAAAATCGAAATGCACTTCTTACCAGATATTATGGTGAAATGTGATGATTGTCACGGGAAGCGATATAACTCTCAAACTTTAGAGATTTTATACAAAGGTAAAAATATCTCTGATGTTCTAAATATGAGTGTTGATGAAGCATTAGAGTTTTTTGCAAAAGTTCCAAAACTAAATGCAAAACTTCAAACTCTTAGTGATGTTGGTCTTGGATACATTACACTTGGACAAAATGCAGTTACACTTTCAGGTGGTGAAGCTCAAAGAATTAAATTATCAAAAGAGTTAAGTAAAAAAGATACAGGAAATACTCTTTATGTTTTAGATGAACCAACAACTGGTTTACATTTTGCCGATGTTGATAGATTAACAAAAGTATTACATCACTTAGTAGATTTAGGAAATTCTGTTTTAGTAATCGAACACAATCTTGATGTTATAAAAAACTCTGATTGGGTAATAGACATGGGACCTGAGGGTGGAAATAAAGGTGGAATGATTGTGGATGAGGGAACACCTGAATTTTTAGCTTCAAATCACAAAGTTTCTGGTTCATATACTGGATATTATTTAGATAAAGAGATAAACGGTTAATGAAAATAGATTACAACATCTTCAATCAAAAAACAGCAATAGATAGATTTATTTTTGCTGTTGAAAATGGCTTTTATGTGGAAGCTCACGAACTGCTTGAAGATGATTGGAATTTTTATAAAAAACAAGGGGAATTAAACAAAGCTCTTGTTTTAAAAGGTTTAATAAATGGAGCAACTGCTCTTGCACTATTTCATATAAAAAAAAGACCTTTAAGTTATAAAAAAGTTTGGCCAGCTTTTGAAAAATATGTTCCGTTATTAGATGTTGTAGACTTTGAAGAAAAAGAAAAATATTATAAAGTAAAAGATTTATTGATTGTCTTGAGTAAAAAAGTAGAAGTCAAGTTGTAAAAAATTATAACTTGACTTTAGAAATTAAGAAGTAGAGTTTAAACTTAACATATAAGCTTTTACTCTCATCATCTCTTGCGTTGGATATTGATTTTCCATGTTACCTCTTTCTACTTTTACATAAAAGTCTTTAGAAGAATCATTAAATCCAAAGTTTGTATTAGATAAAACTACTTCATATTTATTAGAAGTAGTTTTATCTGTTGCAACTTTTTTTGTATCAGCAACATCTTTTTCTTTTGAAATAGCTTCTTGTTGCACTTTTTGTATTGCATCTTCAGTTGTTATTTCAGATGATTTTGAAGAAGGCTGAACTTTTTGAATTTCTAAAGCCTTATTATCACTAAACTGGTCAATTTTTGGCATTATCCCATATTCCATAATAAGCTCCTTATTTTAAAAGTTTTTTTATAATTAATTATACAACTATTTTTCAATTTTTTTATCAAAAACTTCTTTATTAAGTTTATTTTGATATTATTAGTCCCAAATTCTTAACAACTCACAGGAGAAAAAATTGGAATACGATTCCCGGTTACTTAATTTTTATAAAAGAAAGAATAAATGGAAGTCTTAATATTACTATTTATTACAGTTATTGGTACGTCTTTTTTATGTTCTATTTTAGAATCTATACTCTTATCCACAAACATCACTTATATTTCAACATTAGAAAAAGAGCATCCTACTGCTGGAAGACTTTTTAAAAAACTAAAATTAGACATTGATAAGTCAATTGCTTCTATTCTTATTTTGAATACTACAGCAAATACTTTAGGTGCAACAGCTATTGGAATACAAGCAAAAGAAGTTTTTGAAGGAGATGGCACATTAATAATGGCTACTTCAATTGTTCTTACTTTTATAATTTTATTTGTTTCTGAGATAATTCCTAAAACTATTGGTGCAGTTTATTGGAGACAATTAGCTATTTACACTCCAAGAATTATAAAAGTTTTTATATTTATTACTTATCCAATAATTTTAGTTACTCAATTTGTAACAAAAAAAATAGGTAAAGAAAGTTCAAATAAAATTTCAAGAGAAGAGCTACTTCAATCTACTTTATTAAGTGAAGCTGAGGGTGTTATTGGTGATTTAGAATCTAAAATTATTGAAAATACTCTTGAATTAAATAGTAAAAAATTAAAAGATATTTTAACTCCTCGTTCAGTTGTATTTGCAATAGAAAAAAACTCTTTAATCAAAGATTTAATTGAAGATAAAAGAACCTTTAAATTTTCAAGAGTTCCTGTATATGAAGATCATATTGATAATATTGTAGGAATAATCTTAACAAAAAAACTGTTCAAACAATCTATAAAAGAAAAAGAGATTACTTTAGAAAATATTATGAAACCAGTTTTTACATTACATGAAAATATAAATGTTGCAAAAGCTTTAAAATTGTTTATTCAAAAAAAAGAGCATATGTTTATAGTTCATGATTCATACAATCAAACAGAAGGAATTGTAACTTTAGAAGATTGTATTGAAACACTTTTAGGTCTTGAAATTATGGATGAATTAGATACAACTGCTGATATGAGAAAATTAGCTTTAAATAAAATGAAAGCAAAAAGGAAAGAGACAAAGGAGATAATATGAGCACAAGCTTTGACTATGAGAAATTAAAACTTTTTTATATTGGAAAAGAAAAAATAGATGAGTCAGATTTTGCTCCTTTAGTTTATAAAAATAAAGATTTAACAACTCACGCAGCAATCATTGGAATGACAGGAAGTGGAAAAACAGGTCTTGGAATTTCACTTTTAGAAGAAGCAGCAATTGATAATATTCCCTCAATTATAATTGACCCAAAAGGTGATATGGGAAATTTACTTCTTACTTTTCCACAGTTACAAGGAAGTGATTTTGAGCCTTGGATTGAAGAACAAGATGCTGTAAATAATGGTTTGAGTGTTTCTGAATATGCTTTAAAAACTGCACAAACTTGGAAAAATGGACTTGAAGCAGATTTTCAAAATCAAGAAAGAATCCAAAAATTAAAAGATTCTGCTGATTTTACTATTTATACTCCGGGAAGTAGTGCTGGTGTTCAAATATCAATTCTTTCATCTTTTAAAGCACCAAGTATTGAAGTTTTAGAAGATAGTGAGTTATTAGTTTCATTAATTAGCTCAACTGTTAGCTCACTATTATCATTGATTGATGAAAAAGACGATAGTTCATCTAAAGAGTCTATTTTAATTTCATCTATTTTTATGAACTCTTACTCTTTGCAAAAAGATTTAAGTATTGAAGAGTTAATCTCATTTATCGTAACTCCTCCATTTTCAAAAGTGGGAATTTTTGATTTAGAGACATTTTTCCCTCAAAATGAGAGATTAAAACTAGCTCTAAAACTAAATACAATTATTGCAAATCCCTCTTTTAAATCTTGGATTGAAGGTCAGCCTTTAGATATTTCAAATCTTATGTACGATGAAAATGGAAAAGCGAAAGTTTCTATATTTTCAATTGCCCACTTAAACGATTCTCAAAGAATGTTTTTTGTTTCACTTTTATTAAACCAAATGGTTTCATGGATGAGAAGACAAGAGGGAACAACTTCATTAAAAGCCCTACTTTACATGGATGAAATCTTTGGATATTTCCCTCCAAATGCAAATCCTCCATCAAAACAACCAATGCTTACACTTTTAAAACAAGCTAGAAGTTTTGGAGTTGGAATTATACTTTCTACTCAAAATCCAGTTGATATTGACTACAAAGGTTTAGCAAATATTGGAACTTGGTTTATAGGACGACTTCAAACAAAACAAGATAAAGAAAAAGTAATTGATGGTTTAAGCTCAGCCGTTGAGGGGAAAATTGATAAAAATGAGATAGAAAATCTTTTATCAAATCTTGAAAAAAGAACATTTATAATGAAAAATATAAATGAAGATGGAATAAAAGTTTTTCAAACAAGATGGGCTTTATCATATTTAAAAGGGCCAATCACAAAAGAGCAAATCAAGTTTTTAATGAGCAATAAAAAGGTAACCACACTAACCACTAAAGAAGAGAGTTCAACTTCTAAACAAAAAATTGAAACAACAAATAAACAAAATAGTGTAAAACCTCTAATTCCAAATATTTTAGAGCAAAAATATTTATACTTATCACAAAGTGATAGTTACTATTTACAAGCTTATTTACTTTGTAAATGTTCACTTCATTTTAGTGATACTGCAAAAAATATTGATTTAACATCTGAGTTAAATTATGGATTTTATTTACAAAAAGAGACTTCAAATATTAATTATGAAGAGTTTGAAGAAGTTAATAATTTTTCATTTGAGACAAAAGAGAGATTAAACTCAAACTATTATGAAACTCCTATTTTTATTCAAAATGAAAAAGAGTTAAAACAGATTCAAAAAGATTTTACAGATTATGTTTATAGAAATTCGAAATTAACTCTATTTAAAAATGAGGCTTTAAAAATCATCTCAAAACAAAATGAGAGTTTAACTGATTTTAAAATCAGAATTCAAGATAGATTAAATGAAAAAATAGATGAACAAGTTGAAAACTTACAAATAAAATTCAAAAAAACAAATGATTCAATTGAAGATAAACTAGATAACCTTTTTGATAAAAAAGAAAAAGAGGAACTACAAGCTAGTTCTACTACAACTGATACGATTATAGCAATAGGAACATCACTTCTAGGAGCTTTCTTTGGAAAATCAACTACTAGCTCTACTTTAGGTAAAGTGGCTTCTAGCGCAAGGGGAGCAACTAGAGTATTAAAAGAGAGAAATGATGTAAAATATGTTGAAAATGAGATTCAACAACTACAAATAGAAAAAGAAGAACTTCAAAAAATCCTTGAAGATGAAATAGAAAAAATAAATGAAGAGAATAAAATCTCAAATTTTCAAATAGAAGAGATTTTTATAAAACCAAAAAGAACAGATATTTTTAATGTAAAATTAGAACTATTATGGAAAGAAGAATAAATGGCAAAAAATTTAAACGAGTTTTTAGAAACTCTTAAGAGTCTTACAATTAGTTCACTAGATGAAAATAAAAATCCTTTTTCATCTTATGCACCTTTTGTAAAATACAATCATAAATATTATGTTTATCTATCATTGATGGCTAAACACTCGACAAATCTAACAAATAATGAAATGGCTTCAATTTTCTTTTGTGAAGATGAACAAGATTGTAAAAATATCTTTGGTAAAAAAAGAGTATCAATCCAATGTAAAACTAAAAGATTAGAACAAAATACAGAAAATGAAAAACTGATTTTAGATGAATTTAGAACTAAATTTGAAAGTGATATGGTAAATACACTTCATAAAATGGGCGATTTTTATCTTTTTGAATTTACACCTTTTTATGGTGAAGCTGTTTTTGGATTTGGAAAAGCTTATAATCTTGGTGGAGAAAACTTTGAAGAGTTTGTTGAAAGAACAACTAACTCTTCAGGTCATGGTCATGGAAGTAAAAAAGAGTAAGTTATTTACTCTTTTTTTTATTTCTTCTCTTCATATTTTTTAATTTCTGGACTCATGAATTTATTCTAACTTCTCTAACTAAAAACTAGAGAAAAATGTATATTGTAATTTTTTATATACAAGCATTTTTAAATTGTTTTCCATACTCATTAACATAAACAATACTTTCAGTTGCCTTGATTCTCAATTCTAATTGAGAGTTTACCTGTTTATATTCATCTAAAATTTTTATTAAAACTGGATGTTCTTTTAGTTGTTGATAACCATCTGTTCCAGCAGTTCTATCAAACATTAATCCAATTAATCCAAATTTACTAAGTCTTATTAAACTAGCTGAGACATCAAAATATTATACTCTTCAATAGTCCATCCTAAAAACCATTCAGGAGTCGCATTGACAAAAAATTCGTTTTTTCCCAATATTGATATATTTGGATTAATTGCTTTTTGATAACCTATTGCAATGGATAATTTATTAAATACTTTTGCATCTAAACAATTCATTTGTTTAATTAATTCAACAAATGATGGATGAACATCTTTCTCCTTATCTGTATTCATACTATTTGCTAATAAATTTAAATACATTTCTCTTAAAGTTTCATTTTGTGCAGTATAAGTTAATGCTTGCATAAGTGGAACAGCAATTTCTGGCTCTGGAGTTTTTCGCTTTTCTTCAGGTATTTTTTCAAATCTCTTTTCTACACCTTCTGTAACAACTTGCTCAATCTTTTCCCATCCCCAAAGAAAACCTCTTATTGGAACCAATAAAGCTTTAGCACTTCGACCTAAAACATTACCTATCTCTTTTGTTGCAGGCTGTGCTAAGTCTTTATAGACTTCAGGTAATAATTTTGACGCTTCTTTAATAACTTCTTCTTCCATGATTACTCCAAATCCTAAATTTAATATTTAATTATTTTATCTAAAAAGGATTTGATTGGGATTAATTGTTTATATGTATATTAGTTATTGTGAAGAGAAGAAAAACAAGGCTTAAAAGCCTTATTTTTTATTTACTTTTTTTTTGCTTTCGCATTTGGAAGGTCAGTAATACTTCCTTCATAAATTTCTGCTGCCATTCCAACTGATTCGTGTAGTGTTGGGTGAGCATGAATTGTAAGTGCAATATCTTCTGCATCACAATCCATTTCAAGAGCTAGTGTGATTTCACCTAATAACTCTCCTGCATTATCTCCAACCAAAGCTCCACCAATTAAAGTATGGTCTTTTTTATCAAAGATAAGTTTAGTCATACCATTTTGACTAACATCACTTGCTAATGCTCTTCCTGATGCAGCCCATGGGAATGTTGAAACTTCATAATCAATTCCAGCAGCGATTGCTTCTTTTTCAGTCATACCAACCCAAGCAATTTCTGGGAAAGTATATGCGATTGATGGAATAACTTTTGGTTCAAAATAGTGTTTTTTACCAGCAATTACTTCAGCTGCAACATGAGCTTCATGTACACCTTTGTGAGCTAGCATTGGTTGACCAACAATGTCTCCAACTGCAAAGATATGTTCTACATTTGTTCTCATTTGTTTATCAACTTCGATAATTCCCCAATCATTTACTTTTACACCAGCATTTTCAAGGTTAAGTAATTTACCGTTTGCAGCTCTTCCAATAGCAACTAATACAGCATCATAAACAAAAGGTTCAGCTTGAATTCCCTCACCTTCCATTGATACATGAATACCATCCTCTTTAGCTTCAACTTTTGCAACTTTTGTATTTAACATGATATTAAATCTTTTACTATTTGCTTTTGTGTACATTTTGATAACATCTTTATCAGCAACTGGCACTAATTGGTCTTGCATTTCAACAACATCAATAGATGAGCCAAGTTTTTGATAAACAGTTCCCATTTCAAGACCAATAATTCCACCACCCATAATAAGAAGTTTTTTAGGTATTTCTTTTAAATCAAGAGCGTCTGTTGAATCCCAAATTCTTGGGTCTTCATGGGGAATAAATGGTAATTTAATAGGTCTTGAACCAGCTGCAATAATTGCATTTTCAAAAGTGATTGTTACATCTTCTTTTCCAGTTACTTTAACAGTGTTTTTATCTACAAATAGAGCAGTTCCTTGAACAACTGTAACATTTCTCATTTTACTCATGGCACTTAAACCATCAGTTAATTTTTTTACAACACCATTTTTATATGCTGCAATTTTTGCTATATCAATAGTTGGTTCTGCATATGTAAGTCCATGAGCAGAAATATGCTCAGCTTCTTCTTTTACCTTTGCCACATGAAGAAGTGCTTTTGATGGAATACATCCAACATTTAAACAAACTCCACCTAAAGTGTTAAATTTTTCTACTAAAACAACATTCATTCCTAAATCTGCACTTCTAAACGCAGCTGAATATCCAGCTGGTCCAGAACCTATTACTAAAACTTGGGCTTTAATTTCTTTACTCATTCTAAAGTCCTTTATTATAGAAGTATTTTTCTAATATCGCCTAATAATGACGATAATGTCGTTACAAATCTTGCACCATCAGCACCATCAATTGCTCTGTGGTCATAAGATAATGATAATGGTAACATTAATCTTGGTACAAACTCTTTTCCATTGTATTTAGGTTTAAATTCTGATTTTGATAATCCTAAAATTGCAACTTCTGGAGCATTTACAATTGGAGTAAATGCAGTACCACCAATTCCACCTAGTGATGAAATTGTGAAACAAGCACCTTGCATATCATTTGCTGTTAATTTTCCAGCTTTTGCTTTTATAGAAAGCTCTTTTAATTCAAGTGCAATTTCTTCAAAACCTTTTTTATCAGCATCTTTAATTACAGGAACTACTAAACCATTTGGTGTGTCAACAGCAACTGCTACGTTTACATATTTTTTGAAAATCATTGATTGACCATCAGCAGATAATGACGCATTAAAGTTTGGATGTAATCTTAATGCTTTTGCAACAGCTTTAACAGCAAATACTAATGGAGATATTTTAACATCTGAATTCATTTTTGAATAAATAGTATTTTGTTCTTTTCTAAACTCTTCAAGATCAGTAATATCTGCTTCATCAAATTGCGTTACGTGAGGAATAATGATTGCATTTCTTTGAAGTGATGGACCTGAAATTTTTTGAATTTTTGATAATTCTACAACTTCAATTTCTCCAAATTTAGAGAAATCAATCTCTTTTAATGGTGCTAACTCAAATCCTAAACCACCTGCTGTATTACTTGAAGTAGTTAAATTTGCACAACTTGGATTTGATAATACAGATTTTATATATAATCTAATATCATCTTTTAAAATTCTATTTTTAGGACCTGTACCATTTACTAATGTTAAATCTACACCATATTCTCTAGCTAATCTTCTAATACTTGGTGATGCGTAAGCTTTACCAGTTGTTTTTGTAACATGAGATTCAACACTTACAGTTTCTACTTTTGATTCTACTTTAGCAGGCGTCTCATTTTTTACAATAACTTCTTCTTTAGCAACCTCTTTTGGTGTTGAAGCAACTACAGTTTTTTCAATTCTTGCAATTAAAGAACCAGTTTTTACTTTATCTCCAGCATTTACAAGAATTTCAACTAATTTACCAGAAATTGGTGTTGGAACATCCATTGTAGCTTTTTCAGTTTCTAAAGTAATTATTCCATCTTCTTCATTTAAAAAATCCCCAACTGATGCAATAATTTCAATTACATCAACTGATTCATCTCCACCTACATCTGGAACAAAAATATCTTCAATTACTAAAGTTGTCTCTTGTGAAGCTGTACTTACTTCTACAGTTTTTTCTTCAGTTTTAATTTCTTCAACTATTTTAGCAGGTGTTGCAATTGCAACTTCTTTTACAGTTTCATTAGAAGCTGATGAAGTTGTAACTAAAGTAGCGATTAAATCACCCTCTTTAATTTTATCTCCTGCTTTAACAATTAAAGATTCAATAGTTCCAGCAAATGGTGCAGGAATATCCATAGAAGCTTTTTCTGTTTCTACTACAATGATAGTATCGTCTTCACCAATACTATCACCAACTTTAACACTGATTTCAATAATTTCTACTTCTTCTCCACCAACGTCTGGCAGTTTTATTTGTTCAATACTCATAGACACACCTTATGCATATAATGGATTAATTTTATTTGGATTGATTTTAAATTTAGCAATAGCTTCATTTAATACTTTTTTATCTAATTTACCATTTTCTACTAATAAATATAGAGTTGTGTAAACAATAAAGTTAGCATCAACTTCAAAGTGTTCTCTTAAATTTGCTCTTGAATCAGATCTACCAAAACCATCTGTTCCTAAAGTTTTAAATGAACCTTTTACATAAGCTCTAATTTGTTCAGAATAAATTTTCATATAATCAGTTGCTGAAACAATGATATTATCTTTATCTTCACCTAATACAGTTGTTACATAAGGAGTTTTATCCTCTTCATCTGGATGTAATAAGTTGTATCTTTCTACATCTTGTGCTTCTCTTGCAATTTCATTATATGAAGTAACAGAATAAACATCTGATTTTACACCATATTCTGATGCTAAAATATCAGCAGCTTGTCTAACTTGCTCTAAAATTGTACCTGAACCTAATAATTTAACTTTATAATCATTAGCTGCATCAACAGTATCTAATTTATAAATACCTTTTAAAATTCCTTCTTCAACACCTTCAGGCATTGCAGGTTGTTTGTAGTTTTCATTCATTGTTGTTAAATAATAGAATACATCTTCTTGTTTTTCACCATACATTCTATTAATACCATCTTGAACAATTACTGCTAACTCATAACCATAAGTTGGGTCATAAGAGATACAACTTGGAATTGTATTAGCTAAAATATGAGAATGTCCATCTTCGTGTTGTAAACCTTCACCATTTAATGTAGTTCTACCTGCAGTTCCACCAACTAAGAATCCTCTAGCTCTTAAATCACCTGCTGCCCATGCCATATCTCCTGTTCTTTGGAATCCGAACATTGAGTAATAGATGTAAAATGGAATCATAGGAACATCATTTACAGAGTATGAAGTAGCTGCTGCTGCCCATGAACCCATTGCTCCAAGTTCATTAATACCTTCTTGAAGTACTTGACCTTCTTTATCTTCTTTATAATATGCAACTTGATCTCTATCTTGAGGAACATATTTTTGACCCTCATTTGAATAAATACCAATTTGTCTAAACATACCTTCCATACCAAAAGTTCTAGCTTCATCAGGAACAATAGGAACAATTTGTTTACCGATATTTTTATCTTTTACTAATATATTTAAGATTCTTACAAAAGCCATAGTAGTAGAGATTTCTCTATCACCACTTCCTTTTGTAATAGATTCAAATTCAGCTAAAGAAGGAATTTCTAATTTATTAGTAAATTTCTCTAATCTTTGAGGAACAAAACCATGAAGTTCAGCTCTTCTTGCTTTCATATATTTCATTTCAACAGAATCTTCATCAAAAGTATAGTATGGTAATTTTTCTAACTCAACATCTGAGAAAGGAATTCTAAATCTATCTCTAAATTGTCTTAATGAATCTAAATCAACTTTTTTAACACCATGAGCAATATTTTTACCTTCAGCTGCTTCACCCATTCCGTAACCTTTTACAGTTTTAGCTAAAATAACTGTTGGTCTATCTTTTGTTATTTCTGCTGCTTTATATGCTGCATAAACTTTTAATGGGTCATGTCCACCTCTGTTTAAAGCAAAAATATCTTCATCAGACATATTTTCAACTAATTTTGCAGTTTCAGGGTATTTATTAAAGAAATGTTCTCTTGTGTAAGCTCCACCTTTTTGTTTAAAGTTTTGGTACTCACCATCAACTGTCTCTTCCATTAATTGTAAAAGCTTACCAGATTTGTCTTTTTGTAATAAAGCATCCCAGTGTCTTCCCCAGATTACTTTAACTACTCTCCATCCATTTCCTCTAAAGTTTCCTTCTAGTTCTTGAATGATTTTTCCATTACCTCTAACTGGTCCATCAAGTCTTTGTAAGTTACAGTTAATTACAAATACTAAGTTATCTAAACCTTCTCTACCTGCTAAAGAAATTGCTCCTAAAGATTCTGGTTCATCACACTCACCATCACCCATAAAACAATATACTTTTTGCTCGCTACAATCTTTAATACCTCTATTTGTTAAGTATTTTAAGAATCTTGCTTGGTAAATTGCTTGAATTGGTCCAAGTCCCATAGATACTGTTGGGAATTGCCAATAATCTGGCATTAATTTTGGGTGAGGATAAGATGATAAACCGTGTCCATCAACTTCTTGTCTAAAGTTATCCATTTGCTCTTTTGTAATTCTTCCTTCTAAGAAAGATCTAGCATAAATACCAGGAGCAATATGCCCTTGGAAGAAAATTAAATCTCCACCATCTTTTTCATTCGGAGCTCTAAAAAAGTGATTAAATCCTACATCATATAATGTTGCAGAAGATTGAAATGATGCAATATGTCCACCAAGCTCTAAATTCTTTTTAGATGCTCTTAATACCATCATTGTTGCATTCCATCTAATTGCAGATCTGATTCTTCTTTCGATATCTCTATCACCTGGCATCTTAGGTTCATCTTCAACATCAATACTATTTAAGTATGCTGTTGTTGCTCTAAACGGTAGATACGTACCCTTTCTTCTTGCCTTATCAATTAATTTTTCTAAAATATAGTGTGCTCTTTTAGGTCCACCTTCTTCTATAATATTGTCTAAGGCTTCAAGCCATTCATTTGTTTCTTCTGGATTAATGTCTTTTAAATATTCATTTTGCATTGATATCCTTATTGTATTTATTAAAATTATTATTATTTTCTATGGAGGTAGAAAACTAATATTTATTATGATACAATTATAAACTTATACTAATTTTAATTTTTAAGATAAATATAAGAAAAATTGCTTTAAAGTGATAAAATTACACTTTAGGAATAAATTAAATGCTTGATAAAAAAGAATTTAGATTAATTTTAACAAATATTAACAATGCAAAAATGAATATGGCTATAGATAAAGCGTTAACTATTTCCTATGAAAAAGATGACATGCCAATTTTGAGATTTTATACTTGGGAAAATTCATTTACTATTGGCGCAGGTCAAGAATTTGAAAGCTATGAAAGTTTAAAAGACTTATATAAAGATAATTATTCAAAAAGAATAACTGGCGGTGGAGTTTTATTCCATGGTCATGATATATCTTATAGTTTAGTATTATCAAATACTGAATTTGGAACTTTAAGTGTAAAACAGTCATATGAAAAAATATGTCAATTTTTATTAGAATTTTATAGAAAAATAGGATTAACCCCTACTTTTGTAAAAGATTCAGAATATATTAAATTGAAAAAGAATGAATTTTGTCAAGTTGGATTTGAAGCTTATGATATTATCGTTGATGGTAATAAAATAGGTGGAAATGCCCAAAAAAGAAATAAAAAATTAATATTTCAACATGGCTCAATTCCCATTGTAAAAACAAAAGAAGATAAAAGAGTAGGAATATCTCTTGAAGATTTAGATATTCATCTAAGTTTTGAAGAAGCGCAAAATAGACTTATTGAGGCTTTTAGTGAGTGTTTTGATGCAAAATTAATATTATCAGAATTATCGCAAATTGAAAATGAAAATTTAAAAAAAATATTAGAAGGTAAGTAAAAATGACAGTACCACAAAAAATAGATTTTAATAAACCTGTTTGGTTAAGAAAAAAACTATCTAATACTGCCCAAAAAGATATGGAGCAACTTCTAAAAGATGGTGGCTTACACACTATTTGTCAAGAAGCAAAATGTCCAAATATTAGTGAATGTTTTTCTAAAAAGAATGCAACATTTTTAATATTAGGGGACACTTGCACAAGAAGATGTACATATTGTAATGTAAAAACTGGAAAACCAGATGGTGTAAATGAAGATGAAATAGAGCAAGTTACAATAGCTGTTCAAAAACTTGGTCTTAAATTTGTAGTAATTACAAGTCCTGCAAGGGATGATTTGGACGATGGTGGAGCTTTACAGTTCTACAAAGTTACAAAAAATATTTTAGAAAATACTACAGATGCACAAGTTGAGTTGTTAATTCCTGATTTTAAAGGAAAAATTGAATCTATTCAAAAAGTTGTAGATTCAGGAGCTGTAATTATTGGACACAATATTGAAACAGTTCCAAGATTATACAGAGTAAGAAGAAATGCAACTTATGAAAGATCATTAGAAGTTCTTCAAAAAATAAAAGAATTAGGTGGCGATGCTGTTAAAACAAAAAGTGCTTTAATGGTTGGACTTGGTGAAACAGAAGAAGAAATGGTTCAAGTATTTAAAGATTTAATTGCTGTTGGTTGCAAGTTTTTAAGTATAGGACAATATCTAGCACCATCAGGTGACTATGAAAAAGTAATTGAATTTGTAAAACCTGAACAGTTTGAAAGATATAAAACACTAGCTTTAGATTTAGGGTTTGAGTTTGTACACAGTACTCCTTATGCTAGAAGTTCATATTTAGCACATGAGTATTTAAGTAATAATAAAAATAATAATTTAATAAAAGGATAATTTTTGAGTAATAATAAAAAAGTTGGAATAATTGGTGCAGGAAATGTTGGAGCTACTTTAGCTTTTAGTTTAGCAAATAAAAATATTTGTACTGAAATCGTATTAAAAGATTTAAGAATGAATGTTGTTGAAGCTATGGCTTTAGATATTTCACAAGCTGCAAGAGCTGCAAAATCATCAACAAAAGTTAGTTTTGCAAGTAACACTGAAGAATTTAGTAATTGCGATGTAATTGTAATAACTGCTGGAATTCCTAGAAAACCAGGTATGAGTAGAGATGATTTATTACTTACAAATGCAAAAATTATGACATCAGTAATAAATGAAATCGCGCCATTTAATAAAGATGCAATTTATATGATCGTTTCAAATCCATTAGATGCAATGGTTTACACTGCTTTAAAAGCTACATCTTTACCAAGAAATAAAATTATTGGAATGGCAGGAGTTCTTGATAGTTCAAGAATGGCTCACTTTATAAAAGAAAAATTAACATTTACTCCAAATGAAATAAAAGCAGCTGTTATGGGTGGACATGGTGATGAAATGGTTCCACTAGCAAACTACTCTAGCGTAGATGGAAAAGCTTTAAGTGAATTCTTAACAGCTGATGAGATTGAAGAAATTATAGTAAAAACTAGAAATGGTGGAGCTCAAATCGTAAAATTACTTGAAACTGGTTCTGCATATTATGCACCTGGACACTCTACTGCTTTAATGGTTGAAGCTATTTTAACTGATTCAAAAGAGACGTATCCTTGTGCTGTAATGTTACAAGGTGAATATGGATATGAAAATATTGTAGCTGGTGTTCCTGTAGTTTTAGGAAAAGAAGGGTTTGAGAAAATTGTTGAACTTGAACTAAATGAAGAACAAAAAGCTCAATTTGCAAAATCAATTGCATCAATTAAAGAATTAGTAAATATAATAGATAATAACTTTTGATTAAAAGTCTAAACTCTTTCAAATATAACTATTTGGAAGAGTTAGATGTTCCTAAAATATTTCCATCTGCTGAAATTAAAATCGCTAATTTCTTAGTACTTTCAAACTGAGATAAAACAATCAACAAAATCATCATCATAGGAACTGATAAAAACATTCCAATTGTTCCCCACATAGCACCCCAAACAACTAATGATAAGATAACTATAAATTGAGAAATATTAAGTTTATTTCCCATCATTCTTGGTTGGATAATATTTCCCAAAACAAACTGAATGATTATCAAAAGTGTAAATAAAATTAAAACATCTGAAATCAAAGGAAACTGAATAAGTGCAAAAATTGTTGGAATTAAAACAGCAATAATACTTCCAATAGTTGGAATAAAATTTAAAACAAAAGCTATAAATCCCCATAAAACTGCACCTTGAAGTGAGAACATTTCACATATAAAATAAGTTAAAAAACCTGTTGATAAACTAATTATTGTAGTGATTGAAATATATGTTCTAATTCCTTTTGAAATTGAAGTTAAAATATGTTCAACCCTATTTTTATTCTCTTTTTTAGGGAAAAGTGCATTTAATTTTGCAGAAAAAAACTGCTGATCAATCAATAAAAAAAGCACATATAGAAAAATCTGAACAAGATTTCCAAATATTGCACTAAAGGCGCTTATAACTTTGTTTATCACACTTGAAAGACTAAACTCTTCAAAAAACTTTTGTAAAGGTGTAGCTAAATCAAAAGAAGTAAGTAAAGATAATTTATCTATTAATTCATATACTTTACTATCAAGTTGTGATATTGTGGAACTCAATTCCATCATACTTGAAGCTATAAAACTTCCTATTTCAACCATTGAATAAACAATAAAAATCAAAGATAAAGGAATAGCTATATAATCCCCTACTTTTGCATTTAAAAAAGGTAATTTTTTTATCTGATTTGCAAAGGCATTTATTAAAAACCAGATTAAAACTGCTATTGCAATTGGAGTTAAAATATTACTTAGACTATTTAAAGAAAAAATAAATAAAAACATAAAAGCAAAAAAATAAAAAGCATTTGCAAAATTTGTATTTCCTAAATTTGAGAAGGCTTCTTTATTACTATTTTTTTCCATCTTTAATCCTTTTTTTAAATAATTCAATTTCATTTTTCATTGTATTTGAGTAACCTTTTAGACTTGTATATAAATAAAAAGCTGATTGCACCATAAAGAAATAAAAGGCATTTGTATAACCAATATATACAAAAATTACATCCGCCACAAAAAAACAAATAAACGCATATGATCTTATTACATGATTATGACTTGAAAGTAAAAAACTTCCAGTAATAGCAATTAATGAAGCTATAAAATCAACTAGCAATATCTTAAAATCAGTTTGAGCCATATTTGGAACAACTGTAAAAATAAAGATTAAGATATAAATTACCAATACAAAACTTATAATTTGAACATCTCTTTTTCTATTTTGTGTTAATTTATAAATTCCTATTATTGCTGTTACAAAAAATAGAATCATTTGAATAATTACTGGAATTTTTCCTGTTAATGTGAAAAATGTCAAAAGTGCAAGGTTTGAAACAAAAAAACAGATAAATCCCAAATAGAGTGGTTTTGTATTTCCTTTGCCACTCAAAGACATCAAATATGCACCTAATATTGAAAAAATTGCCCCTATTGCTTCTAAAATAATCATCATTTCTCTTATATAAATTTTATGCAATTATAATCATATAATCAAAATTATTAATAAATATAATGAGTATTTCACTATAATTGCCAAAAATAAAAAAGTAGAAGAATTGCAAGAGTTTGAAAATAGAGAAGTATGTTATAAATGTTATAGACCAAAAAGTTCATGTGTTTGCGAATACATAATAAATCCAATACAAACTAATACAAAGTTTGTTATTTTGATGCATCCAAAAGAGTATAGAAAAACAAAAAATGGAACTGGTCATATGACTAATAATTCCCTAAAAAATTCCGAGTTATATGTGGGCGTTGATTTTACAAACCACAAAAAAGTAAATGAGCTCTTAAATGACAAAACCTATGAAGCTTATATCTTATATCCTGGAATTGATAGTATAAAATTAAATACTCAAAAACTTCCAAGTGAAAAAAAAGCACTTATTTTTATAATAGATTCAACGTGGCCTTGTTCAAAAAAAATGCTAAGACTTAGTTCAAATTTACATGGTTTGAATAAAGTTAGTTTTGAACATGATAAATCATCACAATTTAAAATAAAAACTCAACCAAATCAATATTGTCTTTCTACAATAGAATCAACTTTATGTATACTTGAACTCTTAAATTTACAAAATGTAGAAAATATTTCATCAGAATCTTTAGAAAACTTTTTAAATCCTTTTGAAAAAATGGTAGATTATCAAGTAAAATGCGCCTTTAATGAAAATGATATTAGATATAAAATTCCCTATAAAAAACCTATTTAGTGTATTAACTCTACTATTTTAAAAATTTTATTTTCAAGAATATTATTTGTTCAAGTTTTTAATGGAAATTTGGGTATTTTAAAATCTTTAATTAGATTACTACTACGGAGATTGTGCATATGCTAAATTTAAAATTTATTATTTTATTAATAATAATTAACTGTTCCTTATCTGCTAATAATTCAAAACTACCTTTTGAACTAGAAGTTAAAAAAGATATAAAATCACTTTTAAACAATAATTATGAAGATTTACTAATAAGTAAAAAAAATCTTAATGACTACTATGTTAAAAATGATTATTCTGCTTATTGGATAGATAAAAATGGTATAAAAAGCATTGGACTTTCTCTTATAAATAGAATCAAAAATGACCCTGTATTAAAACCACATATAAATAAAATATTCAGATTAGATGAAGTTGAAAAAAATTTAAATTCATTGGATAAATCTGATAGTAAATATCTTGAAAAAATAGTAAAAATTGATTTTATGTTAACTGAATTATTTGATAGATATGTTACATATATTTCAAAAGGCTCTATAAAATGGAATGAATTTGAAGAAAAATTAGCAGAACGTGAAAAACAAACAGAAATAAAAGCTACTTGGGATAAATATAGTTTAAAAGAAGACCCAAAACAATTACTAAAAAAAGTTGTTGAAAAAAATGATTTACTTGATGTTTTAAACGGACTTGATTTTAATTATCCTCAAGTAAAAGAGTTGATTTCTGCAATTGATGAACTAGAAAAAATCTCTGCAAATGGTGGATATACAAAAGTTCCAGAATCTAAATCTTTAAGAATTGGTGATGTTTCAGAGGTTCTTCCAATTTTACGAAAAAGATTAGCACAGAGTAAAGATTTAAATACACAATGTGAAAATACTCAAAATGAACAAAGTATTATTAATGATAATACAAATACAATAAATACATCAACAGAGCAAGAAAATAGTGAAAATGTAAAATTAAGAGCAAATTGTGAAAATATTTTTGATGAAGATTTAAAAAATGCCGTTATCTCTTTTCAGAAAAAACATGGTTTATTTGCAGATGGAATAGTTGGAACTCAAACTCAAAGATTTATAAATATCTCTGCAAGTAAAAAAATTGCAATTATAAGACTAAATCTTGAAAGAATGAGATGGCTTCCTAGAAATTTAGGTGAGAAATATCTACTTGTTAATATTCCTGAGTATAGATTAAAACTATACGAAAATGATGAAGTAAAATTAAATATGGCAGTTATTGTAGGTGATGCAAAATTCCCAACACCAATTTTCTCAGATAAAATGTCTTATGTTGTTTTAAATCCAAACTGGAATATTCCTGATAGTATTGCAAAAAATGAACTTATTCCTAAGCTTTTAAAAGATCCAAACTACTTAGCCGATAAAGGAATAGATATTTATGCTGGATGGAATGGAGGCACTGAAAAAATAGATTCAAAAGATGTTTTAGATAGTGCAATATTACAAGATGAAGAGTATTTGAAAAGTTTTAGATTCTCTCAAAATTCAAATAAAGATAATCCACTTGGGAAAATGAAATTTATGTTTCCAAATAAACATGCTGTTTATCTTCATGATACACCAGCAAAGTATTTATTTGCAAATGCTAGAAGAGCTTTTTCTCATGGCTGTATTAGACTTTCTAAACCTCAAGATCTGCTAACAACTATTGCAGATGAAGATTCTAATTTAGATATAGATAAAGCAAATGATATTTTAGCAAATGTAACAAGTGAAAAAGCTATTGGATTAAATAAAAAGATTCCTATTCATATAGTTTATCTAACTTCTTGGGTTGATGAAAATGGAGTTTTACAATTTAGGGAAGATATTTATAACTTTGATAAGCTTCAAAAAGAGTTTTTGTTATAACTCTTTTTGATTAAAGGATAGATTAGATTTGTTTAGACAAATCTAATTTTTGTAATCTCTTTTTTTCTACTAATAATTTATCTTGGAATTGTTTATTTTTATCTTTTGCAAATGCTTGCATATCTTCAACTTCATCCATTTCATCAACTATTTCAACACCTAATAGCGTTTCAATTGCATCTTCTAGTGTTACAACACCACTTGTTTGTCCATAATTATCATGAACAATAAATAGATGTGTTTTTCGTTTTACAAATAAATCTATTAACAAAGAAACTGGTACATTCTCTGAAATCTTATGAACTGGAACAGTAATGTCTTTTAATAAAGTATTATCTCGTTCTTCAACACTCTCTTCTAAAATAGTTTGATTAAATACTATTCCTATAATATCATCTATTGATTCATTATAAATTGGTATTCTTGAGTGAATATACATTTTATCATTTTCAATAGCTTCTTCAACTGTAACATTTTCATTAAGTGCAAACACTACACTTCGAGGAGTCATTATCTCTTTTGTTTTAATGTTTTTTAATTTGAAAAGGTTCTCAATTAAAACACTCTCTTTTGAGTGAATTGAACCCTCTTTTTCACTTAATGAAACAACTGCCATAATTTCATCTCTTGAAAAGTTAATCTCATCTTTTCTGCCTTTTGAAATATAGTTTGTTATAAGACTTGAAAACCAAACTAAAGGATAAGTTACTTTTATCATAAATGATATTATATAAGCAGCTGGAATTAATAAGCCTTTCCAATAAATAGCACCAATTGTTTTTGGGATTATTTCAGATACATAAAGAATCAATAAAGTTAAAATAAAAGCAATAGCAGTTTGCCATTCATCCCCAAATAATATTTGAGCTTGCGCACCAACACCTGCTGCTCCCATTGTATGAGCAAAAGTATTAAGTGTTAAAATTGAAGATATTGGTTTATCTATATTTGATTTTAACTCTTTTAACAATCTAACAGCTTTTAAACTATCACCATTTTTTGACAATGTTTCTATATAAGAAGAAGTACTTGATAATAAAACAGCTTCTAAAACAGAACACATGAAAGAAATTAATAACGCTATTGAGAGATAAGTAAGAAGAAGGGTCATTTTGAACACCCCATATGAGAAAAGTTTAAAGTACGCCTATAATAGGAGTCATTTGAGTTCATTTTTTTTGTCCTTTTTAAATTTTGAGCGATATTATAGCATAAGTTTAGATAAAGTTTTCACTTAATTAAAGAAATATTATTTAAAACATGGTTTATATTTTCTACACTTAAGTGATGTTTATCTTCGAGTATTTTCATAAAAAATCTAACTTCTGCATTAGTAAAACCATCTAATTCTTTATCTTTTATTGAAATACCGTTTTCTTCAAGTCTCACTCTTTTTAGTTTTCCATTTGTCTCTTTTGCATAATAAACAATATCAAGTTGAGTTTGATTTACTTTTTCTATAGTTACAATTATCCTATCAAATCTAATTTTTAGTTCAAATTCTGGATATAAAACTAAAAACTCATCTGTGTTTATAAAACCAATATAAAGTTTGGTAAAAATATCAAAATAAAGTCCAAGTTTTGGCGAAGAAAAGAATTTTAAATCCACAGGAAATTTTGGATTTTCTCTTGATTTATTTAAAATCCATTCTAATGTAGGAAAATATTGGAACTTCTTATATTTTACTTTATAAGCTTCAATATATTTAGAATTTCTTGGAGCTTTTAGAGTCTGAACATCATTTTTTACTTTTTTAGCAAAAATGATTTTTTCGATTAACTCTTCATCTTCTAAATCATTTGTAATCCAAATAGTTGCATATTCAGGGAAGTTTTTAAGTCCAGTTGACCCAACTGTTACAACTATTAATGCTTTGATTATTAAAGTTGGGAAAATCATTTTTAAAAGAGCATATTTTTTTGTAAGTCTTTTATTTAAACTTGAAGTTTTTTTTGAAGTACTCATCTCAACAAAGTAAACACTATCTTTTGTAAAAAACATAGCATCAAACTCACTAATATCTTTATAAGCTGATTTATAAACTATTTGAGAACTTCTATCTATTAAAAGTCCACTTTTAATAAAAAGATTTTCTTTATCTTGATAAGGCCCTTTTAGTACAAATCTTGTGATTTCATCTTGGGTAAGTGTATATTGAAGTAAAAGTTCGTAAACTATGTTTTCGTAAACTTCGCCTTTGAAGCTGCTGTATGCTGAAATATATGATAAATCTTCTTTTGAAGTATTGTTTTTAACTAAGGCTTTTAAGCTTTTACTATCGTATGAATAATGGAAAAGATTTTCTTTTATATCTTCTATATTTAATTGTTTTATTTTTTCGTTTATTGTAAATTGCAAGTGTTCTCTTCTATTTCTATAATAGCTTAGATTATAGCCAAAAAAATTTTAAATAGCTTAGATATTATCTTTAGTTTTGAAAAAACTTATCTTCCCCATATCATCAAACTTCATAAAAAGTTTTAAATCAGAGATAAACTCTTCATCTAAACTATCAAAACTTCTTTTCATACGACTATATCTTCCCATATGATTTTTCTCTTGTGCTTTTTGCATACCTCTAAAAAGATAGTGATAACGCACTAATTTTTTTGTATATTCAGAAAGTTTCCAATTTTTAATAATGTGATAACTCATCTCTTCGTGATTATGAAAAGAATATTCATTGGTAATTTTGTCCTTTTCATTTTGAAAAGCAACATAAGGTTTTCCAACATCGTGTAAAAATGCAGCAGGAATCATCTTGTATTCTTTTGCTTTTAAAACCTGCACTACAACTGCTAAAGTGTGAACTAAAACACCAAATCTATGCCACTTATTTTGTTTGATAAATAGAGTTATGAAAAACTCTTTTTTAAATACTCTTTTTAATTTCATGTGCAATGATAGCATTAAGTTGTTTTTATATCATTTAGATAGAATATTTTGTTTAAAATTATTTTTCTATATGTTTCAGAGATTATTTATTACACTATCTAATAAAATAAAAATTTAATGGCTAATTCAAAATTTTTAAGCTAATACTTATGAATTATTTTGAGATTTTAGAAATATTAAAATACTATTTTATTTCTTCCTGTCTGTTTTGCTTCATATAGATTTATATCTGCTTGTTTAATAAGTTCCAAAAGAGTTTTTGTGTTTTCATTTTTCAATGAAATACCAATACTTATGGTGATATTTATAGAATTTACATTATGAATTATTGTTGTTTCTTGAATCTTATCTTTTATTCTTTGTGCGATTTTTAAAATTTCTTCCAAAGTGCTATTTAATAAAAAAATACCAAATTCTTCGCCACCTAATCTTCCTAAAATATCTTTATCTCTAGTTTGTTCAACTAAAATATTTGATACTTCTTTTATAACAACATCTCCTGTATCATGTCCATAAGTATCATTTATTTTTTTGAAAAAATCAATATCCAACATAATAAATGAAATATTGTCCATTTTTTGAAAAAAGAATTCGCATTTTTCATACCAAGTTCTACGATTTAAAAGACCTGATAAACCGTCTGTAGAAGAAATAATATACATACGATGGGCATTTGCATATGATTCTTCACCATTTTTTCTATTTAATGCAACCACAGCATAAACATAAAAAACTAAAGAAAAAGAGACCATACAATACAAAAAAATATCTTCAGAACTTTTTGAAAAATATAACATCAATAAAATCACAATTGATATTTGAAAGCTTTCCATTATGATAAAAATCTTTTTTGTCATTAAAGCACCCAACATCATGGTAGCAACCAAATAAAAAAACCAATTATACATAACAAAAAAAGATGGTGCATCATAACTTACATAACTAATTGTTAAAACTGCATATCCTAAAGTCCCAAAAGTTGTAACAGCGATTACTCTTTTATTTGCAAAAGAATCTAATTTTACAGCTAAGACAACCATTATTGCAAAAAATATTGCAATACATCTTAATACTAAAGCACCAACTAAATAAGGAGTATTTTTATAAAAAGAATAATCAAAAGGTAAATATAAAACTGCTAAAAAAAGACCTAAATAGCTAAATATAAGAAATCTTGGAAAAATTCTTTTCTCAAAGAAAATATCAAAAGTATCAAATTTTTGTATATTCAAATTAGTCATATTTATTTCTTTTTTCTAAGGTAATTTATTATTACAAATTTTTACTATATTTATCCTATAGAAAATCAGAGAAAATATATAACAATATTCTTTATTATTAATCAAACCTTTTAAAATCATCATCTTGGCTTCCATCTTTTTTTCTATTTTTAAATTTCCACATAGTTATAAAATACTTTACACTTGCAAAACTTAGGACAAATGCTATAAGAAACATTACAAGATAGATAAAAAAAGTTACTATTTCCATGGAAAATCCTTTTTTTACAGTATAACTTAATTTTAAAATTTAAGTAAAAAATCTATCAAAGATAATCTGCTATAATCAATACTATGAAAACATTTATTATACAAAACTGGAACAAACTTTTATTAGTTACTCTTACCCTATTCGCCCTTTGTTTTGCTTTGACTTTTACTATTGATGACAATGCAAAAAGACTTGTTGATGATTCATTCAAACAATCTGTTATTGTATTTGGAAGTGCAAAAGCTTTAAATGCTGTGATTTCACTAGCGCAAGGAACGGAGTTAAATCTGCCTTTTGTAATAGTTGCAGTTGGAGAAATACTTGACCCTATAAATGACTTAGTTGAGCAATTTTCCCTTGTGATGTTAGCAAGTATGGTTTCACTTGGTATTCAAAAAATCTTGCTAAATTTTGTGACAAATGATATTTATAACTACATTTTATTTACTTTTATTATAGTTTTTAACATTTGGCTTTTTAAGCGATTTACAAATGATGAAAGATTAAGAGATCTGTTTTTTAAAATTACTTTTATTCTTCTATTTTTAAGATTTGCAATTCCAATGATTGGTTATGTAAACGAAGTTTCTTACAACTATTTTGTAAAACCTCAATACAACATTGATGAGTTAAATCAAGATATTTTAAATGTAAAAGATGATGTTATTAAAATAAATCAAGAGACAATAACTCAAAAAGAAGAGAGTTCATTTTTCAATAAAGTTATGGAAAAATTTGACAGCAGTTATTATGAAAAAAAGGTTAATGACTACAAAGAAGCAGTTGATAATTCAAGCCAATATATTATTGATTTAATCATAGTTTTTATTTTTCAAACTATACTTTTACCTATAATATTTTTGTATCTACTATACGCTTTTGTAAAATCAATATTTAATATGAGGAAAAACTAATGAAAAAAAATATTTTAATCACAGGTTGTAGTTCTGGACTGGGACTTGCACTTACAAACTACTATTTAGAAAAAGGTTTTAGAGTTTATGGTATTAGTAGAACTAAATTAAACATTGAAAATATAAATTTCACTCATATTGTTTTTGATTTATCAGAAGTTTCAAAAATAAAAGAAATTTTAAGCCCAATTATTCAAGATATTTCGCAAATTGAAACCGTTTTCCTAAATGCTGGAATGTTGGGAAAGATTAGAGTTTTAGATGAGTTATCAACAAGTGAAATGCAAGAAGTATATAATGTAAATGTTTATGCAAACAAAGAACTTCTTGATATCTTAGAAAAAACAAAAGTAAAAAATATTTTAGCTATCTCTTCGGGAGCTTCAATAACTGGTTATAAAGGTTGGGGTTCATACTCTTTGTCAAAAGCAGGAGTAAATATGCTAATAAATCTTTACTCATATGAGATGTTAAATACAAAACTTCTAGCAGTAGCTCCTGGGGTTATAAAAACAGCTATGACTGATTATATAAGATTTGAATTAGATGAAAATATTTTTCCATCTGCAAAAAAATTAAATGAAGGAGTTGTTCAAACTCCTGAAGAAACGGTTATTAAACTAGATAATTTAATAGATAGAATAGATGAATTTGAATCTGGCTCTTACGTGGATGTAAGAAAAATCTAAATATCAATGATGGGTTACTTCAGCTCTTCCAGCTTTTAATCCAAATAAGATTAATAATATAATAGCTACTATTAAAACTATTATTGAACTTGTCCATGATTTTGTTATATCGAACATAAAACCCAATAAAATTGGTCCAACAGCTGCTAATAAATATCCAGCTGATTGGGACATTCCAGAAAGTTCTGCTGCTTTTTTTGCATGGGGAGTTCTTTGTGTAATAAATCCTATTGCAAGACTTATAGCTCCACCCATTCCAATTCCTATAAATACCATTGAAATAATTATTCCAAATGAAGATGTTACAAATAAAAATATTACCATTCCAGCTAAATAATTTAAAGAAATAATCGTAGCAATTAACTTTTGATGTTTGATTTTATTTGCAATTATAGGGACTAAAAGAGTTGCAGGTAAAGCTACTAATTGAAATAATAATGCCATCATTCCAGCAAAATGACTATCTAACCCTTTAAAAATTATAATAGAAGGAATCCATGCAATTAATGTATAAAATAAGAATGATTGAGTTCCCATATATAAAGTCACCCACCAAGCAAGTGGTGATTTCCATATTGTTTTACTTTGAATTCTTTTTTCTATTGCTAAGTCATCATTATTGTTATATTCTTCACTTTTTTTAAGTTGTGGTAACCATATTAATAAAGCAATAAAAGCTAGAATTCCCCACATAGCTAATGAAGTATTCCAACCTAAAACATTTGTTGCAGGAATACTAATTCCTGCTCCTAAGGCTGCAAATATACACATACTTGTTATATAAATACTTATAATATTTCCAACATTTTTCTTAAATTTATGTTTTATTACACTAGGAATTAAAACATTACCAATGGCAATACCAAGTCCAATAAACATAGTACCTATAAATAATCCATAAACATTTGTATAAGAACGAACTAGCTCTCCTATGATTATTAAAATAAGCCCACCTAACATGGTTAAACCATGTCCAAATTTATGATTCATTTTTGCAACAAAAGGAGAAAATATTGCAAAAGCTAATAAAGGAAGTGTAGTAATAAGACCTGCCACACTATTACTTAAAGAGTATTCATTTTGTATCAAATCTGTAATAGGCCCAACTGAAGTAATAGGCGCTCTTAGATTAAATGAAACAAGAAGTATTCCTAAAAAAACCATAAATAAATGTGAATTAAATTTCATATAGTTTCCTTTATTAAATTTCAAAAATTTTATTTATTACTTCTTCTGCTTTTTTACTATCTTGTGAAGAAATAGCTTCATAAAGGTCTTTATGTAATTGGAAGATTAACTCTTCTTCCATTTGAGTTAACTGCAATTTTTCTTCAATTGAAGTACAAATATATGAAGATATAGATTTATACAAATCATAAAAAATAGAATTATGAGAAGCTTTTGCAATACTTAAGTGAAACTCAATATCAGCTTCACTATTTTCTTTGAAAGAACCATTTGTTAAACTCTTATTTTCTAGTGTTTTTTTAATCTCTATTAAATCACTTTGAGTTCTTCTTAAAGCTGCTAATTTAACAATTTCTCTCTCTAAATAAAATCTTACTTCATCTACTTCTGAAATTTTTGAATTACTTAAACGATTTAAAATATTTGCTTCAAATCTGCTAGTTGCTAAAACGTAAGTTCCATCACCTTGTCGTGATTCTAAAACTCCTGCTTGAATTAAAGATTGAACTGCTTCACGAATTGTGTTTCTGCTAACTTCAAAGGCCTTAACTAAATCAGGCTCTGAGGGAATTTTTTCTCCTATTTTAAAAGTGCCTTTTTTAATAGCTTTTTCTATTTCAATTGATATTTGTTTTGGTAGTGATACTTTTATTGGTTTATTAATTTCCATAATTTTGCCTAATATTCATAATTCATCCAATCATTGGACAAGTTGAATAATAATAGAAATTTGCAGAAAAGTCAAATGAATGTAAAAAGCAGGAGTTACCCTGCTTTTTTTAGTGATTATGATGTTTTAATTTTTTCTTTTGAATTGATTTGATGTTTATAATCATAGCAATTGAAACTATAAATGCAAGGATAAAGAATCCTGCAAATACGTAAAGTGTTTGAGAGTATGAACCAGTTGCATCTTTTACCATTGAGATAATTAGTGGTCCAACAAGCCCAGCTGCTGCCCATGCTGTTAAAATATATCCATGAATTGCACCAAGTTCTTTTGTTCCAAAAATATCTCCGATATAGGCAGGAATTGAAGCAAATCCTCCACCATAACAAGTCATAATAAAGTATAAAACTACTTGAAATACAACTATCTCTTTAATTGATGGCAACATATAAAATGCCACAATTTGAGTTGCAAAAAATATTACATATACAATTGGTCTTGTTAAATAATCACTTAATGATGCCCAAATAAGTCGCCCTGCTCCATTAAAAATTCCCATTAAACCAACGGCTGCAGCTGCAGCGATTGCAGTCATTCCTAAAACCTCTTGTAAAAGTGGAGAAGCAACTCCAATAATTGCAATACCACAAGTGATATTTATAAATAACATTATCCAAAGACCATAAAATCTAGGAGTTTTAACAGCTTCATTTAAACCAATGAAAGCTAAATCTTCTTTAATTTTCTTTTTACCCTCTTTGATTTTTTGCTCAAATCTTTTTGGTAAATACTCATCATGTGGTTTTTCAAGATATAAAGCAGAAGCAAACATTATCACAAAATAAGTTGCTCCCAGAATAAAAAATGTTCCAGAAATTCCAACAGCTTCAATCAAAATCTTAATCGTTGGTCCCCAAACAGCAGAAGCAAAACCAAATCCCATGATTGCAAGTCCTGTTGCCATTCCTCTTTTATCAGGAAACCATTTTACAAGTGTTGAAACTGGCGAAATATATCCAATTCCCAAACCACAACCACCTAAAACTCCATAGAAAAAGTATAACAACAGTTTTGATTCCATCATTATTGCTAGTCCTGAACCCATAGTTCCAAGACCAAAAAGTGAAGCTGCAATTATTGCAGAAACTCTTGGACCATTTTTTTCAACAAATTTTCCCATTAACGCAGCTGATAGTCCCAAAAAGAAAATGGCAACACTAAAAGCAATAGTAACATCTGTTAAATCCCAGTTCATTTGAGCTTGGATAGGTTTTACATAAACACTCCAAGCATAAACAGAACCAATACATATATGAACACCAACAGCACTTAAAGCCATTAGCCAACGATTTTTTTCTACCATTAATTAATCCCTAAATATAATATAGTTAGGATTTTAACGATTTTTTTTTATAACTAGATAAAAGTATTAAATTAATTTACCTTTTATTCATTCTTATTAAAAAAGATTCAAATATCTGAATCTTTTTTATGACAAGCAGCTGTAAAAATTACATCAGTTGAAGAATTAAGTGCTGTTTCCATAGAATCTTGAAGAACACTAATTACAAATCCTATTGCCACAACTTGAAGGGCAACATCATTTGAGATACCAAATAAAGAACAAGCAAGAGGAATTAAAAGTAAAGAACCACCAGCAACTCCTGAAACTCCACAAGCAGCAATAGAAGCGATAATACTTAATAAAAGTGCCGTTCCAATATCAATACTAATTCCTAAAGTATGTACAGTAGCCAAAGTTAATACAGTAATTGTAACAGCTGCTCCAGCCATATTTATTGTTGCACCCAATGGAATAGAAATAGAATATGTATCTTCATTTAAGTTGAGTTTTTTACATAAACTTAAATTTACAGGGATATTTGCAGCACTACTTCTAGTGAAAAAAGCTGTGATTCCACTTTCTTTAATACAAGTAAAAATCAAAGGAAATGGGTTTGATTTTGTTTTTAAATATACAATAATTGGATTAATAACAAAAGCTACAAATAGCATTGTTCCAACTAATACTAGTAACAATTTAGAATAACTTAAAAGTGAAGTAAAACCTGTTTGGGCAAAGGTATCAGCAACAAGTCCAAAGATACCAAAAGGAGCAAGTTTTATTATGAAACCAACAATTTTTGTAATACCTATTGATACATCTTCAAATACTTTTTTTGTTTCATTTGAACTATAATGCATTGCAAAACCAATTGCAATTGCCCATGCTAATATACCTATAAAATTTCCACTTTGAAGTGCATTTATTGGATTATCAACAATATTAAATAAAACTGTTTTTAATACTTCTATAATATTTGTTGGATGAGTTAATGACTCAGTAGTCCCTTCTAATAATACAAGATTAATAGGAAATAAGAAACTTACAACAACAGCAGTTAATGCAGATAAAAATGTTCCAATAAAATACAAAGTTAAAATTGGTTTCATACCAGTTTTTACACCAACTTCTTTTTTAATAATTGCAGAAGCAACTAAAATAAAAACCAAAATTGGAGCAATAGCCTTTAATGCTTTTACAAAAAGTGTTCCTAAAATTGAAAAAGACATAGCTAAATCTTTTGAAATCATGGCAACAACAACACCCAATACTATACCAACCAATATTTGTAATACTAAATTACCATTTACATATCTTTCGATAATCCCATTTTTACGTTCCATAAAAAAATCCCCTACTTAATAATTTCTAAAAGTTTCTAAGTATAGCTAAGATATTTTTTAATATTGATTATCTGTTAATTATTTATTAATTATCTATTAATTTCATTTTAAACACTAAATTTTTCAAGCTTTTTTCTTCATCTATTGCTACAAATTCTTCTACATTTTCAAGTCTTTTTACAAATTTAAAAGATGGTGCAAACTCTGAGAATTTATTTTTTATAAAATCAGAATCAAGTTCAGGAGCATTTAAACACGATAAAATTGTACAGTCTGGAGCTGCTAATTCGTTTAATCTTCTGATTATTTTTTCATAATCTTTGCTAGCTTCAAAACTTCCCTTTTGAAAAGATGGTGGATCAATTACGATAATCTCATAAGGCCCTTCTTTTTTGATTCTATTCCATGATTTTAAAATATCATAGGGTAAAAATTTTACTTTTTTTGTGTCTAAATTATTTAGATGATGATTTATTCTTCCCGTTGTTAGTGCATTTTTAGCCATATCAACATTTACAACTTTTAAAGCTCCACCACTTATAGCACTTACTGAAAAAGCGCAAGTATAAGAGAAAAGATTTAACACATTTTTATCTTTTGAAATCTCTTTTATAAAACTTCTTCCATTTTTCATATCTGGAAAAATTCCTATATTTTGATTTGAAAAATTCAGCGCATATTTTAAACCATTTTCATAGGCAATGGGATTTTCAGGGATTTTTCCCCTTAGAATTTCATAAAGATTATCTTTTTTATATCTTCTTTGAATTATAAAAGTTTTAAAACCTTTTGTTGCATAAACCTCATCAAGTATTTTTGTTATCTCTTTTTGAGTATCAACATCAACTTCTTCAAAAAAAGTAGCCATTAAAATATCATTTATACTATCAACCACTAAGTAATTAAAATCATCATAAAAGTTCCCACGACCGTGAAAAACTCTCTTAAAATCTACACTTTTATTTTCAAGATTTTTAAGAATTATCTCTTTTAATTTTTCTATATTTATACTATTCAAACTTATACTCTTTTATTGAAATTATTTTGTATTCGAAGAAGTTATCATTTATAGAAAATTCAAACTCTTCATTTAAAGTTTTATTTAACAAAGCTCTACCAACTGGAGATTTATTTGATATTTTATTTTCATTTGGATTTGTTTCGTGTGTTCCTAGAATTATAAAAGTTTTCTCTTTTTGAGTATTCAAATTTTCAACCACAACAACTGATCCAAAATTCACTCTTGTATGTGGAATCAAAGATATATCAATAACTTCACTATTATTTATAATCCTATCTAAAAAACCAAGTCTTTTATCGGTATTTCGTATCTGTTCTTTTGCAGATATATATTCAGCATTTTCACTTCTATCGCCAAGTTGAGCGGCGATTTCTTTCTCTTTCACCCAATAGGTTTTCTCTTTGAGTAAACCTTTGAACTCTTTTACTATTTTTTCGAAACCATGTTTTGTAATTAAATCTTTTTGCATGGCGCAATTATATTAAGTTTTTATATATTTCTTTGTTAATCTTGCATAATCGTAAAAATCACTTAACATTAAATATCTCATTTGAACATCTTGGAACTTTTGAACAAGCATAAAATTTCCCTCATTAAACAAACTTACATCATGGATAAACTCTTTTGGATATTTTAATTTTTCCTCTTTTATTGAGGGAAAGCACTCCATAAAATCTAAAAAAAGAGCATTTATTATCTCTTCTTTCTGTGAAGTAGTATCTGTTAGAAAATCTTTTACAGTTTCAAACTCTTGGCAAATTTCAATTAAACATTTGTGCATGAGTCACTACTTGAACAGGTATTTAGTTTTTTGTTTGTATCTATATTTGTATTTAATAACTCGTTTATTTTTTCAATATCAAATCCACAAACTTTAACTCCATTTATATCTAACAATGGTCTTTTTATTAAAATTGGATTTTTTATCATAAGAGTTATAGCTTCATCTTTTGACAAAGTGTTTATATCTATCTCTTTATCTCTTATTTGTGGAGCAAATGGATTAAATATATCAATTACATCTAAACCTTTGAAAAACTCACTTAGAGTCTCTTTTGACCATGAAGTATCAAGCAGACTTTTTACACTAAAAGATATGTTATGACTTTTTAATAACTCTTTTTGTTTAGCATTACCGCTACAACCAGTTTTTTCGTAAAACGTAAAATTATAGAATGTGAAATTGCTCATAATCTCTCTTTTTTACAGACTTATATGCAAATTCTATACCTTATTATATTATTCATATTTTGTACCTTTTAAATTATTAATAATTAAATTTATATATTTTAAAATCTTAATTGCATTCTCACACTCTGCTTTATAGATTTCTGCATTACTATCATCATGAGAAGTTGAATTAAGAATAAAGTTTTTATAAAATTCACCTCGCTTTATTATAGATTGAATATTATCTTTAGATATTGTTCCATCTTCATTTTCAATTTTATCTATAAAACTAATCTCTGTTTGATTAAGTGGCTTAAATGCAGACTTAATTCTATTTAATTTAATTTCATCAGATTGATTATTATCTAAAATTTCTTCTATCTTCTTATAAAATGAATTTATTAATTTGTGCGAATAAATATAATGTTTATCTGTAGATTTTAAAGCATCAATCATATTTTGTAAATCTTCTACTCTTCCTAATTCTAAAAGTTGCTCAAATTCAGTAACAATTCTTTCAAATTCTTTTCTTATAAAATTACCTGCAGAATGTTCATCTCCTCTCTTCAAACTATCATTTGCATCTTTTAGATAACTAACATCTTTATCATATAAAAAAGCTTGATTATTATATACAAAAAGTTTTTTTACTTCCCATTGTTCTTTCTCTTCATTATCTAAATTAATCATCTTCCTAGTCATATTAAAGAATTGTAAATTATGGGTCAAAATCAGTTTTTGATAATCTTTAAACTCTTCTAAAATGTATTTCATAATCAACTTTCGATTTGACATATCCAAAGATGTCAAAAAATCATCTAAAACCAAAAGTTTAAAATTATCACTTTTATCTTCATATTTTTTAGCAAGAGCAAAATAAATAGCTACACCAATGAGCTTTAATTTTGCTTCATTATAATGTTGAGAAAGTTTTCCATTACAATTTATATCATCAATTTTTATTTTTATAATTGGTGGATAAAATTCTAAAACTTCACTATTTCCAGATTGGGCAGGAGTAATTTCAAATGAAATTTTTAAATTCTCACTAAAATACCCATTTATTATTTTATTGATTTCATTGGTTGGAAACTCCGTATCAAATACAAATTGTAATAATTCATTCTCTGACTTGATTATTTTTTCAAATTCATCCCTAATTTTATGGGCATCATCACCACTTTTTTCAATTATCTTTTTCTTTAATATTTCGAGATTGTTAAATTGGCTATAACGCTTAAAATGATGATTTTCATTTTCACTTGTGTATTTGCTTTTCATTTGTGGAAAATGTTCAAATAATGTCTCATTTAATGCAATATAAAAATTTTCTTTTACTATACGATTTAAAATCTTTTCATTTGCGAAATATATACTTGGCTCAATAAGCATATATTTTGATAAAGGTGTTTTTCCAGATAAATTTTCAACATTTAGAATATCAAAAGGTGATAATTCTTGAGAATTTCGATTCAAAAATTTTTCATTATCAAAATCTATATTTATTTCTAAATCATTTGTAATAAAATTTCTATTACGATAAGTTTCTTGTATATCTATACCCTTATCTAACCTTTTTTGATGATAAAAATTTGAATATAGAGCTTCATAAATAGAACTTTTACCTGTTCCATTTTCTCCATAAATAAGAACATTTTTACCATTAAAATTGATAGTTAAATCTTGATGAAATTTAAAATACTTAAGTTCTACTTTTTTAATTTTCATTTCTCACCTTTGAAAAATTGTTCATATCGTGCTGTTAAATCTTGAATTCTTTGAATATTCAAATTTTCACTTAATTTATCATCATTATTTCTATTATTTAACAATAAATTCACATCAAGAAAATTTGAACTTTTATTATCTATTTCTTTTTTTGTTAAATCTATAGGTAATATCTTACCAATATCATAATCTGATTCATCAGAACAATAAATAATATCTTTTGTTTTTATAAAATTAAATGGATAAACAGATAACTGTTTAGGATTAAGATATACACCTAAAAGTCCAAAACCTTTATCTAATTTTCCAAATAAATTTGGTAAATTAAAATTTATTTCAAAAGAATTATCCAATTCTTTATGAACAATTTTTACTATTAAATCATACATATCATATTTAATTTGTGCAGTAGAACCTTTAGAATAAGATTGTCGGACAAGAAATTTTGAAAAATTTATTGTCATTAATTCATCATTTAAATCATTTTCTACAAGATATATTATTATTGTATCTTTAGGATAAGAATTTGTATATAAATCTATAAGCTGAAACCATTTTGCAAGTTCATCTCCTGCTTGTTTTTTTCTTTTTTCAAAAAATTCAACTGCATCAACAATACTATTTAAATCTTCCATTATTTCATAATAAGATTTATTTTTAAATTGTGAATATTCCATTTTTTCAAAAAAATCACGAAGTCCTATTTCAGAACCTCTAATGCCTTTTAAACCTCTTGCCAAATGTGAATAAATCCTAAAAACTCTCAATTTCAATTTATTTTCTTTTGACTCATCAAGTGCATCACATCTTTCATCAAAAGTTTTCCATAATTCTATAAATTTATCTGTATCATTTTTACGATTTGCCATATAGTAAAGATTTGATTTAAAAATATCAGTATCATCAAGAGGAATACCTCTATTATTCATCGTTTCAAATATTTTTAATGCTTTATCTCTTGCTTTTGCTGTATCTTCACCTTCTGTAAATATTGGTAATAAAGAAACATCATAAAGAATAAAATCAATAAAATCTTTTATGTCATTTCCATCTTGATAAACAAATTCTTTTATTTTTTTATAAAAAAACTGAATATTAGTTTTAAATTTATCTTTCTTTTCATTTTTATTTAGTAGCTTTTCATATTCATAATTTTCATTAAGAACTTCATTGAAAGATAAAGAATCTTTTTCAATGAAAATATTTGTTTTAACCCTTTGTTCTATAACAGCATCGGTTCTATCATCAAGTATCCAAATAGTATTTTTTAATTTTCTATTATTTTGATCAAACGCAAACAAAACTTTTAAAAACATGATTAAAGTTGTAAGTCTTTGTTGTCCATCTATTACTTCATACTCATCTCTAACAGATGTAGTTAAAATAATATTACCCAGAAAACACCCTTCAGTTTTATTTATATAAAAAGCTGTTTTTAAATCTTCAAATAATTTATCGCATTCACTTTCTGTCCAAGAATAAGCTCTTTGATAAGGAGGAATAATATATTTAGTTCTATCTCCAAAAATTTTTAATATATATTTTTGTTCTGCATTTAATTGTAAAGCCATTTTTAACCTTTAAAATTTATATTAATTATTTTAACTAAATTGTTATAAATAAGGTATTTATAACTATTCACTTTAAAATATAATTTTAAAACAACTCACTTAAAAGCTTTTTTATAGCCATCTTTTGTAAGAGATGAAGAGAGCTTTTATCACTCCATTTCTGTACTTCTTTTTTATAGTGTTCAAGTATTAAAATATCTATTTGCTCTTTTTTTTCTATTAGATACTCTAAATGTTCTTTTAACTCATCTTGGCTTAATTCACTTACATCTTTTAGTTTATAAAACAGAGCCTCTTTAAAGTCTTCATCTATATACTCTTTTGCTCTTTGCAAAAATATTGTAGCTTCTATTTCATCAGCAAAAATGTCATTCCATTTTCTTCCATTTTTTAACTGATCCACTGCTACATCTAAAAAAACTGGAACTATTTGTAATACTTTATTTAACTCTTTAAAATCATCATCAATTAAAGACCTAAAAAGCATTCTAGTTCTATTTTTTATTTTTACTCGTAAATCAACTTTTTCTACAACATCTCTATGTAAAAGTGAAAATCTTTTAAAAGCATTTAATTTTGAGTGGTTAAAAGCCATAATAGATACAAGAGGTTCAACATCTTCTATTTGTGCTTCACAAGAACCATTTGGTCTACAAAAAGCCCAATAGAGTCTTGCTTCCATATCTGGATGATTTAGATACTTTTCATCCCCTAAGGCTTCAAAGTCATCTTCTTCTTTTAACTCTTCAACTTCTTCTTTATATGTTAAATTGAATAACTCTTCCATATTGCTCAAACTTTCTTAGATTTTTTTTATTGCTTATTATAAAAAGCGTATTACATAGTAGTGACTCACTTATATCAAACTCTCCATCTGTTAGAGCAATAAGTAAACTATCATTTCTTACTTCACTAGATTTTTTTAAATAATTTAATAGCTCATCAAAGTTTGTTCCACCATTTGATTTGGGAATTAATAACTCTTTACTACTCAATGGATTAAAGCTATCAAAACTAATGATATATTCATTTCTAACTTTTAAATCAAAGGGTAAAATATCTATTTTATACTCATAAAAACTCTCAGCAATTTCACTTATGATTCCCAAAAACTTTTTATACTCATCAAGGCTAACACTAGATGAACTATCAAGTGCTACAAAAATATTAAGGTTATCATTTAATTTTTTAGTTCCTGGCATATAAATGCCTCTATCTATAAATCTTTTATTGGGTCTTTCATAAGAGATTTGTTTTTCAAAAAATGAACTTATTAAATACTCTTTTAACACATCATGTAAATCTATCTCTGGTTTTATTAATGTATCTATTTCTATACTCATTCCCTCATATAAATTTGATGATTTTTTTGCAAGACTTAAAGCTTGGATTATTATTCCATCTAGTTTCTCTTGGTTTACTTTTTCGCTTTTTGTTAAAACCTCATCTAAATCCAGTTTTGATTTATCATAAGTATTTGATTCTATCTTTCCATTTTTATCAGGAGTTGTTTTACTTAACTCCTCTTTTTTCTTTTTATATAAAATCTCATAAACCTCTTCAACACACTTATCTTTTAAAGTTACATCAAGTATCTCATCAGCTGGTCTTGTTCCCACATTTTCAAAAGTAGTTAAGATATTGTTTATTACCACATCACAAGCTTGATTCCAAGTATGTCTATCTCTTGTTTTTTGTCTATATGGATGTTTTAAAACAATATGAAGCAAAGTGTGAGCATATAAATATGTAATCTCATCCCTCGAATATTTTGTTAATTTTTCTGTATCAATTGTGATTTTAAAACCATCTGTTAAAAAAGCACTATTCATATTCCCTTTAAACTCACTATTTATACTTAAAGCTAAAACTGATAAAAAAGGATGGTTAAATAAAAAACTTATCCTAATTTTCTCAAAAATATCTTTATAATATGTAGTCTCCATACTTCTCCATCCATTTATCAAACTCATCTAAGAGTGCTATGTTTTCGTCTTTTACTATTAAATCTTTTATTAGCATAACAGCAAACTCTACTGGTAAACTTTTACTATAAGCAAAGATATTTATAGCTTGATTTGTATTTTCATATTTTTCAATTACCGCTGAACATAAAGCGTATAAAGCACTTGGTTCACTAGGAATAATTTCACAAGTACCATTTAAAATATCATCAATATTTGGCAGAGTCTTATAAACTTTTATAAATGAAATAAATTCAACAGCAGCTGCATACCCCACAGTTCCATAAATAATTGGAGAAATAAGATTAACATTACTCTCTGTTTTTAGAATATTTGACATCATACTCCAAGCCCTTGGTGTGCAAAAAGCTGGATTTGTTTCAGTTGCATTTGGAACTTCACTACTTAATAAATCTGGTCTAAATCCTAAAAATCCTAAAATATATGAATGAATCCCATTTAAAATAGCCCAATTTTTAAAATCATCATATTTTGCTTCTAAAAGCAAATGAACCATTCTATTTACAAGTGGACTAGGAAGTTTAAAAACAATTCCTTTATCATTTATCTTATTTCCAGCACACACTATTTTCCAATTTCGAGGAAGTGAATACTCCCCTATTTTTCTATCAAGAACAAGCTGATATATTGCTGCTTGAACAGACAAAGAAGCTGAGTTTAACTCATCTAAAAAAAGAATACCCGATGAATTTTGGTCTAAAGGCAAAAAAACTGGTGGCATCCAAACTGTTTGATTATTTGTAATTGTAGGAATTCCTCTTAAATCAACCGCATCAAGTTGAGAAAGTCTTACATCTACTAACTCTAAATTATTCTTTTTTGCAATATCATTTACAATATAAGATTTTCCAATTCCTGGACTTCCATGAATAAAAACTGGCATATCACTTTTTAGTAATATTTGAAGTTGTTTGTATAGTTCTATTGTTCCAATTGAAGGAGTTACCATTTTATAACCTATTTTTTAGACTTTGTATGCAATTTTTATGCCTTTACAGTAATAGCTTTCATATTGTATACTTGTGCAAAAATTTAGGAATTTAATTTGCCATATATAAAAAAAGAGTTTAAAACAATAAAAGGGAAAAAAATTGAGGAGTTTTTGCAAACTCTAGCTATTGATTTAAAACTTTGTTTGACTCTTTTAGAAAAAGGCAAAATCACAGATGAAAACAATAAACGCCTACAAAAAAATCAAATTATAAAATCAGATTTTATTTATATAGTTATATTTGAGCCCCAAACAAAAGGTTTAAAACCGATTTTCGACTCTTTTCATTTTGCTATTTTTGATAAACCAAGTGGAATAATGGTTCATCCCTCTTCTCACCAACTAAATATTTATACCCTTTTAGATGAAATAAAATATCATTTTGGTGAAAAAGCCTCTTTGGTTCACCGAATCGATGCTGAAACTTCTGGTTTAGTATTGGTAGCTAAAAATGCCTTTAGTGATATGGTTTTAAAATCTATGTTTGAAGAAAAACTCTATACTAAAAAATATAAAGCTTTAGTAGATGGAGAAATAAAAGAAGAATTGACAATAAACACTGCAATCACAAATGATACTGGTTTAATAAAACTAAAAATGAAAACAGATATTAATGGAAAAGAGTCAACAACAATCATAAAACCAATCCTTTATGACGAAATAAATAATCAAACTTTAATAGAAGCGATTCCCTTAACAGGAAGACAACATCAAATTAGAGTTCATTTGGATTCTATTGGTCATACAATAATTGGAGATCCACTTTATGGAGTAAATGAAAAGTTTGCTGATGATTTTTTGAAAAATAACATTTCTTTAGAAAAAAGAGTAAAAATAACAAAAGCTCCAAGACTGATGCTTCAAGCCGATTATTTAGAATTTGAATTTTTAGATGTTATTTACAAATTTTCTTCAAAACAAAAATTTATCACTATTTAAATAATAATTTCTATTTAATAAAAAAATTTATCCTTTTTATCCAAAATAAAAAATCCTTAGTTATAATCAACTATTAAATAAATATTAGGTTATAGATTATGAATACACTATCAAATGAAAATTTAAAAGAAAAAAATATAAAAGGTGCTTTTTTTGCAGCAATAGTAGGTGATGCTTTATGTTTAGGAACACACTACGAATATGATGCTAAAAAAATCTATGAAGCTTATGGACAAAAACCAATAGAAAAGTTTATGAGTCCAGGTGAAAAAATGGGTGGACAAACCCACGGTATTGGTTGGGGTGAGAGAAACTATCATCCAGGAAAAAGTGCTGGTGGAACTACTGATTATGGTGATTACAATATAGTAATTCTTGAACACTTAGTTGCTACTTCAAATCCGCCTAGAGCTTTTAGCGTACAAGATTTAATTCCCCATTGGATGAATAGACTTGAAAATGGTTGGGGTTCTTGGATTTGTACTATGACAAAAGAAACATACTCACAAGTAAAACATGGAACAAAAATCGAAAACTTAGGTGGAATATCAAATGCCATGGCAATACGTCATGTTGCAGCTCATGCTTATTATGAAAATGAAGATGAGTTAGTTGATGTTGCAAGAAAAGCTATGTTTACACACAAGGACTTTTCAGCTCTTGGTGGTGGTGAGTTTTTTGCAAGGGTTACCCACAGAGTTTTGAGAGGTGAAAGTCCAAGAGATGCTATTGAAGAAGTTGCTGTTTTAATGGGTGGATTTTTTGAAGATAAAACAAAACAAGCAATAGCAAAATATGAAGAAGAAGCAAATCCTCAATCACAGCTTTCAAAAGAGCAATTTTCTGATGATTTAGCACTTACATCAATGGCTAGACTTTGGGATATTGGAAGAAGTGAACCAATAAAAGTAGGAAAAGCAAGTCCAACTGAAGGCACACTTCCAGGAAGTATTTATTTCATACTAAAATATGCAAACAAAGAAGATGGACTAAAAAAAGCCCTACAAGCAAATGCAATGGTTGGAGGTGATAATGCCTCAAGAGCAATTGCCATTGGTATGGTTTTAGGAGCATATTTTGGAGTTGATGCAATTCCACAAGAGTGGAAAGAAACATTAACTCAATGGGAATATTGTGAAGATTTATTGGATAAACTTCCTTTGATTAAGAAGTTGAAAGAAGCGTAATTTTTAATTAAATTTATTCTCAAACGCTTTTGTTTGAGAATAAATAATATAAAGAAAGTTCCTAAGAAAAAAAATCTACCAACTCACAACATACATCATTAAAATAGTTCTTTGATTTATTTAAAAATAATACTTTTAATTTACTTCTTGTTTTAATTTTTTTGTTCTGAGATTATAGTTATTTAAATATGCTACTAAATCACTATCCATACTTGCTAAATGGTAATCAAACCAATAAGGGATTTTTTCTATGTAATATGATTTTAAAATATTCATACCAAATGCACTATGAGATTTATCAATAAAAAATTGTAGCTCAGCTAAAACTTTATTGTGCTCATTTTTATGTTCCATACTTCTTGAATAATTATATCTATCCATTAGTTTTTCTTCTTCCATGAAGTGTCTTTTTGTATGAGCAAGTAGTTCTGTAGCTTTTGATTTAATACTTGCGTTTGATGTAACTTCTACACTATTATAAATTTCTAAGAATTCTTTATGTAGGACATCTATCACTTTATTGTTCAACACATGTTTACTTTTGTCAAATGCTTTTAGCTTGCTCATAATTAACTCCTATGATTTTGGAATATACAATGCAATAGCCATTCCCTTAATAAAAATTATTGACTATTTTTTCCTAGAATATAACCAAGAGAGAGATTTAATTGTAGATAAAGTAACAAAATAAATAACAATACCAGTTTATCAACTATTTCTCTTTTAATATCATATAAGATTATGGTTACTTTTTAAACTCTTTTTGCATTTGACATAAAAATTGCAGCTAATATAAGTAAAGTTCCCGTAATTCTATTTTGTATTTTTATTGCTTTTACATCTTTTAGTAAAAATCTCAACTTTGAAGCAAGTGAAGAATAGCCTGTCATTACAAATATATCTACAGCACATAAAGTTGCAGAAATAATTAAAAATTGTAAAAATATTGATTCATTTGGATTTATAAATTGAGGAATAAATGCTACAAGAAAAATCGTTGCCTTAATATTTGTTAGATTAATTAAACTTGAATTCAAAAAAGCTTTTTTTGCATTATATGAATTTAGATGTTCTTTTTCATCCACTATTTCAACTTTTTCAAAAATTTTGCTTAATCCAAAATAGACTAAATATGCAACACCTATCCATTTTATAATAGTAAAAATCATAACTGATTTAGCAATAATCGCTCCTAATCCAATAACTACTATAAAAGCTTGTGTTAGGTATCCAACTTGTAATCCTAAAATTGCTGGATAAGATTTTTTAAGACCATATTTTAATCCATAATTCATAGAAACAACTGCACCAGCTCCAGGTGAAACAGAAATTGCAATTGCTGCTAAAAACATAGTTAACCAAACATTAAATTCCATATAAATTCCTTAATTGATACTCGAAAAAAGAAGATTACAATATTATTGATAAATTTATAATTTTGAAGTCTAAATCATATTTATATTAAAATTTTCTAATATAATAGTAAATAATGAATATATTTAAAAGGTTAATAAATGCAATTTGAGAAATTAATAAAAGGTAAATTAGTAAAAAGATATAAAAGATTTTTAGCAGATATTATTTTAGATAATGGTGATGAAATTACAGCTCATGTTCCAAATAGTGGAGCGATGACTTCTTGTATAGAAGAAAATTGTGATGTTTGGGTTACTTTTCATGATAACCCAAAAAGAAAACTAAAATATACTTTGGAACTCACAAAAATGAGTGAAAATCTAATCTGCACAAATACAGGAGTTGCGAATAAAATAGCAATTGAAGCTATCCAAAATGGCGTGATAAAAGAACTTCAAGATTATGAAAGTTTAAAACCAGAACAAAAATATGGACAAAATAGCAGAATTGATATTTTATTAGAAAATGAAAATGAAAAATGTTATGTAGAAGTAAAAAGTGTAAGTTTAAAAATAGACGATTATTTAGCTTTTCCAGATGCTGTAACTTCAAGGGGAACAAAACACTTAAATGAATTAGCTCAAATGGTAAAAGATGGTCATCGAGCTGTGATGTTATATGTTATTCAAAGAAGTGATAATTTACCTTTTAGATTAGCTTGTGAAATTGATAAAAAATATTGTGAAGCCTTTAAAGAAGTGATTAAATTTGGAGTTGAAGTATTAGTTTATCACTCATACATAAATTTAGAACAAATTTATATAGAAAAAGCCACAACTATCAAATCATTTTGATACAATTGCAAAAATAAAAATAGGACGATTTTGAACTTAAAACAAATTAGCATTGCAATATATGCAACTTACTTAACAAACAAATATGGCTTTAAATTAAAAAAAGCCAAATCTTCGGAAGAAAAAAAAGCCTTAAGAATTGAATATTCTCAAGTACTTTTATCAAAATTAAATATCAGCGTTGAAGTTTTAAATAAAGAAAAACTTCCAAAAGATGGAAACTATTTACTAATATCAAATCATAGAAGTATTATTGATCCACTTATTGTTGAACTTGCTTTAAAAGAGTCTTTGATTCATGGTTTCTGGGTATCAAAAAAAGAACTTTTTAACTCTTTTTTCTTTGGTACTTTTACAAGAAATGCAGATGCAATTTTATTAGATAGAGAAGCTTCTAATATGAGCTCTTTTTTCAAAGAGACAAAAGAAGTAGTAAAAAAAGGCTATTCAATCTTTGTTTTTCCAGAAGGAACAAGAAATAAAACCTCTAATCCTATCAGTACTTTTAAAGAAGGTGCAAAACTAATGGCATTAAAAAATAGAATTGATATTTTGCCAGTTTTTATAAAAACTAATGCAAATCAAGTTTTAAAAGAAGCAATAGAAAAAAGAACAAAAAATTTAAAAATTGAGATTGAAATTGGCGATATAATTGATTATAAAGATAAAGAACCACTTGAAGAGATTTATAAAAAACAATTTATAAAATAACTTATTCTTATTTTATTAAAATAAGTTTTTCTTATTTATATAATATTAAGTTTACTTATATGATAATGATTTTACATAAAAAAATCATAGGAATTAAGAATGAACATATTTGATAAAATAAGAAGTTTTTGTAGACCATTTAGAGTTGTTATAGGTTTAATATTAATTATAATTGGATTTATAACAGGAAATGCTTGGTTTTATTTAGGAGTAATTCCACTTGTAATTGGAATTGTAGGTTTTTGTCCTGTGTGTATTATTAGTAAAAAGTGTACGCCAAAAGTAAAATAATCATAAATAAAAAAGGAACTTTTCCTTTTTTATTTATTTCTTATCTGCTATAAAATTTAAAATAATCATTCCATAAAATTTACCATCTTTATAAAACTCTACTCTATATTTATTATTACTATTATCTATTGAATAATTGTCTTGAATATCACTTTTTTTGATTAAAATATCATCTTCACTATCAACACCATTTTTACTAAAGCCAATAATATTTACTCTAAAATCTGATTTAAGAATTTTAAAATCATTTTTTATATCTACTATATTTGCAAATGAAGTTTCAAGCTCTTTTCCATCAATTAATATTTTTATTTTTTCTTTTGTAGTTGATAAATCAAATATTTGAGGATATAAATCACAAACTTTTATGTTTCCTATATAAATCTCATATTTATTATCACTATTTTTAACTCTTGCTAAACTATGTGTAAAATCAAATTTATTATCATTTTTTTTCAAAGGAACAAATCTCATATTACTTTTAATATCTGTTAAATCAAAAGATATATTATTATTTATTGTAACTTTTCCAAAATCATAGATTTTGTTTTTTACTTGTTCATAATTATTTATGTCAAAATCTCTTTCAAATTTAATATCCATAATTTTCATAAACTCTTCAATAGATTTTAACTGATAGATTACTTTATATGTTAATTCCGTTATGTTTTTGCTAGTTTCTATAGCCATTGCTGGTTTATTATTTGTTACTGCAAAATATGTTAAAGATAGTTGCATTTGCTCATCTTTAAATTTTGTTTCAGTATTTTTTACCCCAAAAGAGTGATATTCTTGAAATAGACTATCGTTATTTAATATAGAAGTTACTTTATTTGCAAGTTCATCTAAATTACCAAACTTTTCAAGTCCATTTATTTTTTCTTGGTCAATGATAGTTGCTTGTCCCCAAGCATTTGGATTAAAAATAGCATTTTCATATTTATTTCTATAAAAACCATGTCCATCATGTAGATTTAATATCAAATCTACTTTTTTATCGAGAATTATTTTTTTTATTTTTGTTACAGTTTCAAAATCATTATCATTTTTATCAACAGAACTAAATTTTCGGTTCATATCACCATAAATCCCTCTGTTATCTGCCATAATACTATCAGTATTTAAATTTGGAATTATCCATAAATTCCCTGATTTAATTTTGTAATATTTTTCTAAAAATGCAGGTGCAAAATATCCACCTGGTTCATCACCATGAATTCCACCAATAATTAAAAGCGTATGACCTTTAATCTCTCCTTCTTTTTTATATAAATCAAAAGGTGTATTTGAAGCAAAAAGTTCAACAATAAAAATAAAAAAAACAATAATAGTTCTCATAATTCTCCTAAAATAATTTGCGCCGAATCATAACATATAGCTATTTAGACTAGTGTTAAAAGGAGAAAGGGAAATAAAATAAGAATTATGATGTAAAATTTATAATCTTTTTATAAATCCAATAACTTTATTTGCACTCTCTTTTGAACCATATAATGAACTATCAATTGTAAAATGATAATTTTTAGCATCTCTCCAATTTTTGTTTGTAAAATGTACACAATAATTAGCTCTTTCTTCATCTGATTTTTCTAAGTCATAATTAGTAACAGGTGGATTTGCACCATAATCTTTATTAATTTTTTCTATTCTATACTCATCATTTGCATGAATAAAAATATTAATACAATTTGGGTGATCTTTTAAAATAAAATTAGCACAACGCCCTACAATTACACAAGATTTTTGTGCACAAATATCTCTTATTATTTTACTTTGGACTAAAAAAAGTGCATCTTTTGGTGGTAATTCATCATTTACATAAGCATAATTTTGTTCATACAAATCATATATCAGTGAATTACTAAGTTTTTGTTCATTTTCTTGAATATAATCCAAAGTATAACCTGTTTGTATTGCAGTTAAACGAACCAATTCGCTATCAATAAATGAAATACCTAACTGCTTAGCTATGATTTTCCCTATTTCATGTCCACCACTTCCAAACTCTCTTGAAATAGTTATAACAAAAGTATTATTATATTTATCAACTATATCTTCAGTAGAAATATCTTTTACAGTTTCTTGTAAAAGCCATTTTTCAATATTAGGCATTTTAATACTATAAAATTTAATAAGAGTTCCAATTAATAAAGCAGCAATAATACTACCTTCTCTTATTCCTTCAATCTTAGATATAAAAGCATAAGAACTAATTAAACCTATAACTACCATCAAACTATCCATAGAAATTTTTATTTTACCAAACTCTTTTTTGAAAGTTTGAGAAATAACAATAACTAAACCTTCCAAAGGAAGATATGTTAATCTAGTTTTAATAACAAGAAATATTCCAAAAGCTAAAATAACACAAGCTAATAAACATAAAAAAAGTTGTTCTATATAATTGCTAGGTTGTAAATTTTTACTTAAAGTCATTGCAATATCAATACAATAGCCAAATAATATAACAGCAGGAAGTTGTACTAATTGAAAAATATTGTACTTTTTACGCAATATTATTATTTGTATTAAAATAAATAAACTATTTAAAATAATTGTCAATTCACCTATTGTTAGAGAAAATCTCAAACTATATATGTAAGGAACACAAGAAATTGGAGATACACCAATATCTGCTTTTACAGATAGGGAAACACCTAAAGCCATTATAAAAAGTCCTATTATAAAAACAAGAACTCTCTTTACAAAATTTATATTAATAATCTTTTCTTTTTGCAATACCAATTTATCTTCTTTCAATCTTTTAATAATAATTCAATATGACTTGTAATATAAACGAGAAGTTAAAACAAAGGCTTATTTATCAAGCTTTTTTTAAATTAAAATGAGTTAATTAGAGGGGATTGTACTACTAATTAGCTTCAATTTAAAAAAGAGTAAATATAATTACTCTTTTTTGTTGTTAGTGTCCAGATATTCCTTTAGGAACTTTTATAGGCTTTGGAGCTGCCCAAATTATAAATGCTGCAAAAAGAAATACAACTGAAAGTGTTATCATCACTTGATTAGTTGCTAACATAACACTTTGTTTATCAATCATTGAATTTATGGTTTGATTAATCAAATCTGTACTCATTCCTGAGTGTTCCATTGATATTCTAATACTATTATCACTATCTGTAATGGCTACTAAATCTGCATGATTTTCAATGGTTTTATTACTCCATGCAGTTGATACAAAGGATGTTGCAAAAGCACCTGCTAAGGTTCTTACAAAATTCAATAACCCTGCTGCTGAATCTACTTCATTTTTATCTACACTTGAAAGGGATAAACCCATTGAAGGAATAAAAAAGAAAGGTAATCCAAATCCCATAAAAAATAGAGGTAACATAACATCTATAAAAGCCATATCGGTATTTGCAATACCTCTCCAAAAAGTCATAAGACCAAGCCATAAAACACCCACAAAAACCAATTTTCTTGCATCTGTAGTGGTTGCAGCTTTTGCAACAAAAGGAGCTACCATTAAACCTGCAATTCCTGTCCAACAAGCAGCAAGCCCAGCTTGAGTTCCTGTATATCCCATCAAAGTTTGAAGCCAAAGAGGTGTTAAAACATTTGCACCAAAATATGCACCAAAAGCTAAACTTACAGTTAAAACACTTATGGTAAAACCCCTATGACGAAAAACTTTTAAATCAACAATTGGATGTTCTTCATAAAATTCCCAAATTATAAAAGAGACAAAACAAACAAAAGAGATTATTGATAAGATTATGATTTTAGAGGAACTAAACCAATCAAGATCTTTTCCCTCATCTAATACTAATTGTAAACATACAATCCAAACAATCAATAATGTTAAGCCAGTCACATCAATTGGTTTTTTAATTAAAGGCTCAACAAAATCTTTTAGTATTTTCCAAGCAAAAAATCCACAAATAATAACAATAGGAGAATTTAAGAAAAATACCCAAGGCCAACTATACTCATCACAAACATATCCTCCCACAATTGGTCCAAGAACTGGTGCAACAAGTGTAGTCATAGACCACATTCCAATAGCAACTCCTGCTTTTTCTTTTGGGAAAAGTCGCAAAAGTAAAGTCTGAGAAAGTGGCATTAAAGGTCCACCAGAAAAGCCTTGAAATACCCGAGCAACAACTAATAAACCCAAAGAATCTGCAAGTCCACAAACTATTGAAAACAATCCAAACATAATCATGGATACTACAAATACTTTAACTGCTCCAAACCTAGCTGCAAACCAACCTGTAAGTGGCACAGTTATAGCTTCACCAATTGCGTAAGCTGTGATTACCCAAGTACCTTGAGATGCTGTAGCACCAAGATTTCCTGCAATATGTGGAACTGATACATTTGCAATGGTCATATTTAAAACTGCAATAAAATTTGCAGTTGTAAGCATAAGAGCTGCAACCCAAAACATTGTAGGAGATAAATTAAATGCTCCATCTACTTTAGCAGATGAAGTTTCATCTTTTTTCATAATAAATTCTCATTTTATTTTTGTGTAAAAGTATCTATTTCTACATCCATTGAAAGACCTACTTTTAAAGGATGAGTTTTTAACTCTTCAGGAAGTAGTTCAATACGAACTGGCACTCTTTGAACAACTTTTATCCAATTTCCTGTAGCATTTTGCGCAGGAATTAATGAAAATGCAGCACCTGTTCCACCAGAAAAACCTTTTACAACTCCATGGTAAGTAACTGAATCACCATAAATATCCGCATGAACCTCAGCTTGTTGTCCAATTTTTACATTTTTTAATTGACCCTCTTTGAAGTTTGCATTTACATAAATATTATGTGTAGGTACAATTGATAATAATGGTGTTCCCTCTTGAACTCTTTGACCTAACTCAACTTGTCTTTTAGCAATTATTCCATCTATTGGGGCTTTTATAATTGTACGATTAAAATCTACCATTGCTTTGTCTAGTTTAGCTTGAGCCAAAAGAACTTCTGGATTTTCTTCTACACTTACATCATCAATTTTTGTAGCATTTTCATTTCTTGAACCAATTGCTGAATTGATATTTGCTTTTGATTGGTTTACTTCTGCAATTGTTGATTCCAAACTTGCTTTTGCATTTTCATAGGCATTTTTAGCCTGAGTTAATTCTTCTGCTGAAATAGCACCTGCTGAGATTAAAGCTTCTCGTCTTTTTAAATCAATTTTAGCTTTTTCAAAATCAGCTTTTACAGAACTTAGTTTTGCATTCATTTTAACTTCATCTGCTTCTCGCGCAACAATTAGTGCATTTAAACCATTATTATTAGCCACATAACCTTTTACTCTACGAATTGCTAAACTTAAATTTGCTTTTGCTTCTTCTAATGCTAAAGAAGTATCTGTTTGGTCGATTTTTACTAAAATATCGCCTTTTTTTACAACTTGCGTATCTTTTACTAAAACTTCACTAATTGTTCCACCAATAGAGGGAGTTACTTGTGCAATTTCAACATCTGTATATGCATTATCAGTTGATACAAAATGAGAAGCATATAAATACCAATATGCACTAAAAGATGCTCCCACAATAATTATTAATGCAAAGAAAATAAAAAGTACTTTTTTTCGTTTACTTTTGTTTGTTTCATTTGCTTTATTATTTTTTTCCATCATTATTTCCTTTTTCAATAATAGGTAATTTTGTGGCATATCCACCTCCAAGTGCATACTTAAGTGCAATATCTAAGCTTAATGCCCTACTTTTTTGATTTATTAAATTTCTTTTTACATCTATTAGAGTCTCTTGAGAATATAAAACATCTAAATAATTACTAAGTCCACCTTCGTACCGTTTTGTTTTAATATCATATGCCTCTTGTGAAGAATTAAGTTCTTCAAAAGATTTTAAAAGTTGTTTTGCTAGTGATTTTTGGCTAGTTCCTGCATCTGCCACTTCTTTTAAAGCTTGAGTTATTACTCCATTATAATTAGCAACAGCTTCTTCGTATTTACTTATATTTGAACGCAACTCACCTTGTAATCTTCCTGCACTAAAAATTGGTAAAGAAATAGCAGGCCCAACTGATCCTCTATATGAATCTTTTTCATTAAGTAGATTTAATCCCAAAGATTGAAGTCCAATAAATGCAGAAAGATTTACATTTGGATAAAACTCAGCTTTTTTCTCTTTTATCAGATATTCTTGTGATTCAACTTGCATACGAGCAGCAATAATATCTGGTCGTCTTCCCAATAAATCAACTGCAATTTCATTTGGCAATCCAAAATCACTTTGATTAAAGTTAATACTTGGACGAGTTATTTTAAGACCTCTATCAGGTCCAGCTCCCATTAAAGCAGCTATTTTATTTTTTTGTAAAGAAATTTGTTCATCTAAAGATAAAATTTCACCCTCAGTTTTTGCTAATACACTTTTAGAATCTTCCACCGTAGCTTTGTTTTCAAGTCCATTTTCAAACCTAAGATTTAACAACACAAACAATTTATTTTGAACTAATAAATACTCTTTTAATTCATCCCTATCAGAAAATAATCGTGCCAATTCGGCATAATCACTTGCAATTGCAGATGAAAGTGTTAATCTTGTTTGTGCAAGTTCAGCTTTCATAGCTTCAACATCTGAAATACTTGAAGCTATTGCAGCACGATTTTTACCCCAAAAATCCAATTCCCAAGAAAAATCCAAAGTCACTTGCCCATAATCATTCCAACCTACTGGTGTAGATGAACGGGGAGTTATATAGTTATAACTATGTTTTTCTTCTGTCACTTGTGCATTTGCACTTACTTGTGGAAGATTTGATGATTTATTAACTTGTGTAAAAGCATCTGCTTGTTTTAATCTTGCTTGTGCTGAAATAATATTTGGGGCATCAGCTAATGCTTCTTTTATCAATTCATTTAATTGTAAATCATCATATATTGTCCACCAATCTTCTTTTGGCCATAAAATACTGTTTTTATTTTCAAAAGAATTTTTTGTTTCATATTGTGATAATGTTTTTGGTTTTACTAATTCTTCATTTGATGGAAACATTGCACAGCCGCTCATAAAAAAGCTCAAAGTTGCTAAAGTTGTGGTTGTTTTTAAATACTTAGATAATAAATTAATTTTAATATTTTTATTCATTTATTCCTCATTTTTCTAAACAATACTGTACTGTACAGTACATTTAAAGGAATATTATCAATTTTAATGTTAATATTGCTTTAAATATTTAAATGGGACAAACTTTAATGAGAATAAAAACAGAAGCAAAAAGACAAGAAATCATTCAATCAGCAGCAGAAATCTTTGAAGAATTTGGATTTGAACGAGCTTCAATGTCAAAAATTTGTTCTAAAGTTGGTGGGTCTAAAACGACTCTTTATAACTATTTTTCTTCAAAAGAAGAACTATTTTTTGAAGTTGTATCAATTTCAAATTCAGATGATTTTGACTTTGCATTTGAAGTATTAAATAGTTCAAAAAACATAGAAAATGTACATGATCAATTGTGTGAATTTGGGAAAAGGTTTCTATCTTTTTTATATTCTCCAAAACTTATCAAACTAAGAAGACTTACTATAAGCCAATCTGGAATAACAGATTTAGGTAAAATTACCTATAACAATAGAATATTAAAAAGTCGAGATTTAGTTTCAAAATATTTAGCAAAAGCCATGGAAGCAAAAAAAATAAAGCAAACAGATACTGTTGTTGCAGCAAGACATTTATATGGACTTTTGGAATCAGAATTAATGTATCAATTTCTTTTTCAAATTGATGTAGAACATTCAAAACAAGATATGAATGATATGGTGGATAGAGCAGTTGATGTTTTTATGTCTGCTTATGGTATTTAAAATTTAGAAAAAATTCCAAAAGATAAGATATAAATATTGGACATTTTAAGATATCAACTGCCCTTTTTCATGATTTTGGAAAAAAGATATAAGGTCATCTTTCAGTAATGGTTTTGAAAAGTAATACCCTTGAAATCTATCACATCCAAATGCCTTTAGTAAAGCGCTTTGCTCTTTTGTTTCAACACCTTCAGCTAAAATATGCATATTCAAGTTTTTACCAATAGCAATAATATTTTGAACCATCTTTTGAGCAGCAATCTCTTCAACGATAGTATCTACAAAACTTTTATCAATTTTAAGCTCATCAATAGGAAGTCTTCTTAGCATACTTAAAGAAGAGTAACCTGTTCCAAAATCATCCATAGAAATTTGAATTCCATAACCTCTAATTTCCTCCAAAAGGGGTAAAATATACTGAATATCTTCTATTAAAAGATTTTCTGTAATCTCGATTGTAATAGAGACTTGATACAGTTCAGCCGATTCAATTGCATTTAAAAAATGTGTTAAAAACCCTACTTCCATAAACTGACGAACAGAAATGTTAATAGAAGTTTGAAAAGTAATATTCAATATTTTTTGAACTTCTTTAATCTCTCGTAAAGTATAATCAATAATAAAATGCCCTATTTTTAGCATTTGTCCTGAAGTTTCAGCAACAGGGATAAACTTATCAGGAGGAACGCTTCCTAAAATTGCATTATTCCATCGTACAAGTGCTTCAATACCATGAATATATCCTGATGCATCTATTTGAGGTTGATATACCATAAATAACTCATGATTATCAACAGCTTTTTTAAGCTCTTGTTCAATGATTATATTCATTAAATAACTCTCTTCCATAGAATTGACAAAAAGTTTAGCATTGCTTTTTATCTTCTTTGACTCATACATCGCAATATCTGATGCACGCAGAAGCATATCTAGAGTTTCTCCATGATCTGGATATTTTGCAATACCGATACTTGCACCAACACTCAAAATCAAGTTATTAATTTTATAAGGTTTAGAAATAGCCTCTATAATATTATTTCCAAGAGTTAAAAGAGCATTGTCATTTGTTAAGCGAGTAAAAAGAACAAACTCATCGCCACCATATCGGATTATAACTCCATTTTCAGGGATGAGCATTTTAAGTCGTTTTGAAAGCTCCACTAAAAGAAAATCACCGTATTGGTGACCAAAATTGTCATTAATATTTTTGAAACGATCCATATCAATATAAAGAATACTAAAAGCAGGAGCCTCTTTAAAAAGCCAATGATTAATATTTTTTTGAAGGTACATTCTATTTGGAAGAGAAGTAAGCGGATCATGAGTTGCTTGAAATATTAAATCTTCACTACGTTTAACCTCTGCTTTATCAATAATTCTAAAAAGAAAAAAGAATATACTTTCAATCAAAATAAAGATACTAAAAAAGATACCTACCCTTATAAAAAAGTCATTTTGAAGCAACGAATAAGGTATACGAGCACTAATCCAAAGTTTATGCATTACATCATATTGCATAGATGTAAAATATTTATTTGAATCTGAATCTTTATGAACAAAAGAAACTAAAGTCTCTTTTTGTCTCAAATCATCCATTGTAAGATGATGAGTATCAAGAATTGATTGACGAATACTCTCTATTACTTTATTAGAAATAGGAGATGAATATATTGTATGATTATCTGTTTTATTATTAGATATATATTGAAAATAATAATCTCCATCTCGAATAATAGAAATTTGATGATTATGATCTTTATCAAAATTAATACTAAGCTTTCCAAATGAATCATTAACTCTTAGCGCTGCGGTAATAATTGTTATAATAGTACCATTTTCATCTCGAATTGCTTTTCGAATAGGTGTTATCCACTGCTTGATTGCAGCAAAGTAATAGGTACGACCAAAAACCATTTTATGGCTTTTAAGTGTCTCTTCAAATGATTTTCTACTTTCTTCTTGTTGTAAAAGATTAGGAAATGTTGATACATCATACCCACCATTTACAAATGTCATCTCACCAGTAGGAGATACTAATGCAATTGAAAACATAGAGGGATTGTCTTTAAGTGTAGCATTAAGAGTTGATATAGCTTTGGGATTATCTTTGTAATGACTATCTTCTAAAAAACGATTACCAACAATATTAAGAATAGTTTCTTGTGTTTTAAATAAAGAATTAGTTGAATCTATTATAAGCTTAACCATATTTTCTTGTGTTGTTTGATACCTATTATGAATAGTTTTCCAACTTGAATAACATAAAATGGTAAATAGAAGAAGAAAAAATAATGTCAATACATAAAAAATAAGCCAAACATTCTTCTTTAATATTGCCATGCTATGCCTTTTAGTAAAATTCTACTTACATATAATTTTATCATATATGAATTCAAAATGATAATTTTTTTAATACAATTTGTATCATCAAGTAGAATTTTTTTGTATTTACTAAATTACCAATTTCAAGTATTTCACATTTGATTCAAAAAAAATTTCTATTATTATAAAAAATAAAAAGTTATTCTTCATGCTTTTTATCAGTAGATATAGAAATTTCTTCTACTATTTCATTATTATTTAAAGCTTCTTTTTTCTTTCGTTTTTCTTCTTTTTTTTTCTCTTTTTCTATCTCTCTAGCTCGTTTTTCAAAATTGTAATTTATTTTAGCCATTTATTATCCTCTTTTTTATATTGATTTATTTTCCCATACAATAATGCTATTTGCTGATTGCGAAGTTAAAGAAATTATCTTTGTATATTATTTCTTTATGGGTTAAGAGTTCCATTCTAGCAGAATTTTTAGATTTTAACTTGAGAGAGGAATTTTTTATCTTATTAATTTAATTCTATTTTGTAAGAGAATCCCATGTTCCAGCATTATGAACATTTTTAAATCCATTTGCCATTAAAATACGCTTTGCGAAACTACTTCTACTTCCACTGGCACAACAAAGAATTACGGGTTTAGTATTATCTAGTTCACTCATTCTACTTTTTAGTAAATCTAATGGGATATTTATACTTCCTACTTTATGGGCAAAGGCGAACTCTGATTCACTTCTAACATCAACAATTTGACCACCTTGAGAAAGTAGAGTTGGTACAAGTTTTAATACCTTATGTTGACTATATTTTTTATAAGCTATATAAGCCACTAATATAATAAACGCATAAATTATGTTTTCGTTCAAATTTTTTCCTTATTCTAATTCATCTTTATAAACGATAGAGTTATACTCTTTTGAGTAAACAAGTTCACCTGAATATAACTGTTTTACATACTCTTCAAACCATAAAGAGAAACTTTGAGATACGATTTCTCGCTCATCTAATTCATACCATAAAGTAATAATTTGCCCTTTTGTACCAGTTTCTGTAGGACTTAAATCAAGACAATAATGATCTCCACAACCATCACTCGTAAATGGTATCCAGTTTACATTCCACCACTCATTTTTAACTCCATCATCAGGAGTTGATATTTTGCCTTGAAGTTCATTTTCCAATAAGTTTTTCCAAATATTAAACTCTTCAATGATACGGTGCGTTGATAAAAACTCCTGAGAATCAAAAAGCCAAGCAGCTTCACCTTTTTGACCATTATGTATTTTTAATACACTTATAAAATCATCTGGTAAATCAACACCAATAGTAGTTGTAAGTTCTTCTATTTCATCATCAGTAGCAGGTGGATTTAAATCTAATAAACCATCACAATAGTTGTCAGCAAGCCATTGTTTAAACTTGTCAAATTCTTTTTTCATTTAAATCCTTTAAATATTTTCGTATTCTAATGGAATTTGACTTATATCCTTTAATAAGGGTAACTTTTATAATTTTTACACATCATAATTTAAAAGTTGCCAGTACTTATTTTATCTTTTATTTTAAATTATAATTAGTTAAGTATACTGTCCTTAAATTTAAGAAAAACAACCTAAGGAAAATAAATGAAGAGATCTATTGGAATGAAAAGTTCTTATGCTTTAATAGCTAGAAGTGTAGATTCTGAAATCACAAAAATATCAGCTGGTAATTTTGCTTTAGGATATGAAAGTAAAAGTGGACTATTTGTAGTTCAATATTATGGTCGTTGCGATACTGATTTAAATCACGAAATTAAAAATTGGATTGGAAAATATAAAAGATTTAAATTTTTCTATGCTTCAAGCCCAAAAAGTGCTTTTGAGAAAGAGTGCAAAAATTATCATACTTTTGATAAAAATAAAATAGATAATAAAATCCACCCCGAAAAACCTGAAAATACAGATTATACTTGTCCTTATTGTCACTAATAAAAATAAAAAAGAGCAGTAGTTTAAAGTTGCCTGTCCCCTTTATTTTTAAGTCTGAGTTAAGAAAAATTACTAATTGATTCCTGACATAAATTCTATTTTAAATAAGTCAAAATCTCTTCATTAATATTAAGTGATTTTGGTTTAATATCTTTCATTAAATTTTTAAAATTTAACACTACTTCATCTTTATTTTGGAAAGTTGCTTTTTGATTAGATTTAATTAAATAAACAGAAAAATCACTTAGAAATGAATTGATAAACGACATCCATTGGGCTATTAACTCTGTAAAAGTTAAAGATTTTATATTTATATCAACTTTATAACCAATAACAGTTTTATATTCTTCTAATTCTAAGTAAGATCTTAAAAAACTTGAAGCTCTGTTTTTAAGTTTATTTTTTAAATTTTTGTTATTTGAAATTTCTGCTAAAACTAAAAAATAACCCATATGATAAAGAGGAGTTAAAAATGAAACTAGATTTACAGGGTACTCTTCCCACGCTTTAAATATATCTTCTATGCTTGAAAACTTATCTGATTCTTTAATCTCTTTTTCTGCCACCTCAAGGTTAAATTCTTGAGCTTCTGTGTTGAAAAAAGACGACCTTGATGACATATCAGTTATATTTTTAATAGAACGCTCAGAAAAATATAATTCTTTCATTTTGTCAAAAAAGGAAATTATATTAATAGAATTTCCATTGAGAACTATCTGGGGCATATATCTTGTTGAGAGGGATATAAGTGCAAATTTTTCTGCTGATTCCTTCATTACACTCTCTTTAAATTCAGAAGATTTAAATAAAACACTAGTGTTAATTTCTTGATGATTTTTTTTTGAATAAATTGTTTCCATTTTAATATTTCCTTAGTATTTATATTTGCTAATATATTTTTTGATTTTCTTTTGAAGTATATTATCCAAATTCACTTCTTAATAGTCTCAGGATGGCAATACAAGACTCTTTAGAGTACAAAAAGGTAAAAGGTTGATTGAAAATTCTGGGGATGTTAAATTCACTTATTTTAAAGCACAGCTTTTTCTTTCGATAATAAAGGTGCCTGTCCCCTTTATTCTGTCGCTTTTATTACCTGTCCTTTATTAACATTTACTTTTCTAACTTGTTATTCATAGCTTCAGATATTTCTATTTCAATTTGATTTACAGAATTTAATCTATCTTCAGATACTTTATATAATCTATCAAACTCGAATCTTCCAAGATAATCTGGACTATCTAGTTCTTCATAACATATTTTCCAAAATTCTAATCCTACTTGAATTGATAACTTTGCAAATTCATTTGCATTTTTTACCCAGTCTTTAGGCTTCATCCATATAGCTTCTTTTGAAGGAGAATAATGTACTGATGCATTTCTAATTTCTTCATATTTATTGAAAAAAGAGAGAAATGGCTCTTTAATTTGATGTTTATCAGATGTTATAATTTTAATTGTTTTATCTTTTCTTATAACTTTTTGATATTTTTCTATTTTAGATTTTAAAGATAAATAACTATTTTTCTTTAATCCTTTTAAAATATCAACTTCTATATCTTCTAATACTTCTATATTTCTTTCTAAATAACTAAAACCAATACTATTAACAAAACATTCTATAAAAGAATAAAAAGAAATAATTGTCAATCGACTACATGAGCATATTTCAAATTTCAAATCAGAAATTTTTGTATATATTACTTTATCAATTTCTTTATTTTTATCATTTAAAATATTTTTATATCGTTCAAGAATATTATAATTATAATTTGTTTTTATAAGAGTACTGAATGCATCTTGAAGCAAAAAAGTTTCTTCAACTGATCCAAATCCTGAATGGCAATATAATCCAATATTAAAATGATAAGGAACATAATTATAGTTATAAAGTTTTGAACAATCCATTTGTTTTTCAAGCCAACCAAATGTAATTCCATAAGTAAATGGGTCATTACCCTCTTTAAATAATTTATTCCAATTAAATGCAATTTCATCAATTGTTTTTTTTAGAGGAAATCTTTTTATAAAATTTTCTGTCATTTGATGCAAAATCATTTCCATTTGTGGTAATTTTAATGCAATTTCTTCTTTAGATGATACCTTTAAAAATTCATGAGTTGAAAATACAACATCTTTTATTTTTTCAATATCAGAATTTGGAACTAATACACCCATTAATTGTAAATAGATGGCAAGATTAAAAACTTCATTTATTTTTTCTTCACTTAAATTCATTTTATGTGGTAATGTCCTCTATATAGTCTAACTATTATTGATACTAAATTTAATATTTTTTATTCTTGAGAATATTGTGCTTGAAAAAACATCGGCATCATTTTCATAGCAAAAGGGTATTGTTCTAGGATTTTATTCATTACATCATATACGACAGTTGCATCCTCTGAAGCGTATTTGATTTGTCCAGAAGTTAGCTCTTCATTTTCCCAATTTGATCTTGACATATTTTTTGATTTTTGTAATTTTTCATTTAAAATTATTGAAGCTGCTTTTCTAGCTCCTATTTGGTTTTTTGATGAGAGTTTTTTGAATATATCTTCAAGGTCGATTGTTGATTTTAGTCTTAGGTTAAATTGTCTAAAAAGTGCTACATTATCGCCTTTTAATCCAGTGCCTATTTTTATTATTTTGTCATCTTCCAAAAAGTTTATAAGTGGTTTTAGATTTTTAATTTGTTTAGTTTGAATAAGATAACATTTATCTTTTGTAGCTAATTGAATAAGGCAAACACCATTATCTGCTTGACCTTTTTTAAATGTTGGTTTTTGTTCACTATCAAAGCCAATAAAAGGAGCTAACTCGATTGTGTTCATTGCCTCTTGCAGTTGTTCGCAAGTGTTAATAACTTCGATTGTTCTATTTCCAATTGTATAAGGAGCTTGTAAATCACTATCAAGTGAATTATCCATTAAATCAAAAAGTTTTATCATTGATTTTAATTCATAAGAGCCATTTTCTAAAATATTTTTCAAAACATTTTCAACTTCATTTTCTAAATCATCATCACAAAAAGTTCGAATTAGATTTAATCTATCTTGATTAGAAATCACATTTATTATTTTAATTTTAAACTCCTATTTAATTACAACCATTTTTAAAAAAGTATTGTAACATAAAGAGCTTAGACGACTTGTATTGCTTCTAATTTTTAATTAGCATTTTCTCTTCATCAATTGAAAGATAACGCCATTTGCCTATTTCAATATTAGGCTTAAAACTGCCAATACTAACTCGATTCAAATCCAAAACTTTTAATGGTGTTCCAAATTTGGGGTCTTTTAATGCTCCAAAAAGTCTGCGAATATGGCGATTTTTGCCCTCTTCTAGTTCAACTCTAAGTTTTGTTTTTGCTCCGCCATTTCCTATTTTTTCTACTTTTGCTTTCAGTATTCCATGAATACTTTCAACACCATTTTTAGCTTCCAAAATATGTTCATCTGTTACATAACCTCTAACCCAAACTTCATATATTTTAATGCAATTTCCCGGTTTTGTTAAAGCATCATTTATTTTTCCATCTCTTGTGAATAACAAAAGCCCTTTAGATTCTAAATCAAGGCGTCCAATAGGCATCCAGCCATCTTGAAAAAGCCAATCAGGTAAAAGATTGTAAACAGTTTTTCGCCCAAGGTCATCAGATCTTGTGACTAAATAACCTTTAGGTTTATTGAGTGCTAAGAGTATTTGAGAATCGTTTGTTATTATATTCATGGGCTACATTCCTTAAGTATGTTTGATAAGCCCGTAGTTTCAGGGACAGGATACTTGTAAAGTATCCCCGCAATTTCTTAAGTTGTAGTTAAAAGAAAGATGATAATTATTGTAAATAGTTTAGATAAACCGTTCACATTATATGATAAAAATTGAGGAATTCAAGTGAAAGCTATTTTATTATGCTATTTATCTATCCTATTTAAAATAGATTTTACATAAGGTGATTTTTGTTTACCATAAGATTCTTGATCAGTAAAACCACTGGCTAAAATCTGTTTTTTAGAAAACTCTTACTCTTCTCTAGCAAGAGGATTGTTTAACATATAATTTTTGTATTCAATCTGTTTTTTATGTTCATCACTTCCTTTTTGAATAACATGAACATGTAAAAAGTATTCTTTATCATTTACAATAATCATACCATCTTTTCGTGGTCGCTCAGCAGGAAAAGGTTTTTCACTGATTTGATTTTGAAAGCCAAGTTGTAACAAATGATTAACTGCTTTTTCTAAATCATCATTTTCATATAAAATAGATAAATCTATTATTCCTTTACCACCAACTTTAAATGAGGTAGAACCTATATGAATAACTTCAAATTGTTCTATACAAATAAAGTCAATAACACTTTGAGCTACTTCAAAATATTTAACCGACCAAGGATTAAAATCAGCTTTTATTTTTTTATATTTTAAGATTTTCATATATTATTTATCACTCCAAAAATTGTATTTTCACTAAATCTTATAAAAAAACTAATATCAAGCTTTTTCCACAATTAAGTATGTATGTAATTCTGGATATTGATCAAATTCTAAATGTCTTATGATACAACTTAAATCTAAAAAACATTTTAGAAAACCATTTATTCCAAGAGAAGAATAATAAACTTCTGGCCCCATATAATCATTTACATGTTCACCAGAATCAATTGTACCACCAAAAGAGAATATAAAAATACCGCCAACATTTAAGCTATCAACTATTTTTGCGATTACTTTTTTTTGTTTTGATAAAGGAATATGCCAAATACTATCCCACGCTGTAATAAAATCATACTTATCAGACAATTCATATTCGCAAATATCTCCATAATAAAAAGCAATAGAAGGATGACGTTCTTTTGCTAATTCTACCATCTTACTAGAAATATCTATTCCACTAGGAGTGAAGCCTTCATCTATTAGTAAATCTATAAATCTTCCAGTACAACCACAACCGATATCTAGTGCTTTACCTCGATTTTTTGCAAAATCTATTGCTTTTTTATGCTGAATAATTCCATTTATTTTATCAAATTTTTCATTTTCCCATATATGTGTAATTTGATTGTAAGAATTACCAATATCCAAAGGCTCCATATTATTGAAACTTCTCACCAGCAGCTGCTGTGAATGTCATTTCAACTAACAAAGTTGGGTCAACTAATTCAGCTTTTACACAAGCTCTACTTGGCGCACAATTTTCAGGAAACCATAAATCCCAAATTTCATTTAAACCATCAAAATTTGCAAAATCTGTTATATAAATAGTAACCGCTAAAATTCGTGATTTATCACTATCAATCAAAGCTAAACTAGCTTCAGCTTGGTCAAATATTTGTTGAACTTGTCCTTTAATATCTACATTTGTATCTGTGTCTGCTACTTCTGTAAAAGTTGCAATTCCATTAAAAACAGTCACATCTGACCATCTTTTGCAGGGGTTGATTCTGTGTATTTTCATTTGTTATTTTCCTTGATAGATAAAATTTATATAATTTATTAATATTAGATTTTATCTATTAATTGCTTTAAGTGCTGCAAGTAAATATTTTGGATTGTGTGTTGCTTCATACATTGGATGCACTTCTTTATTTGTATCAAATAAACCATAAACTGCCATTTGAGCTGTTCGTACTGAATATTCAACCGTAAATACGCAATCTTTTGGTGCTTGCGCAAATTGACCTAAAAAAGCAAAATTTGTTGAACCTGTTGGTATAACATCTGGTCTATCTCCAATATTATATGGCATAAAAAGACTATCAATAAATGGCATTGAAACAGGAATACAATTCACTTTTCCAGCTTTCGTAACAGGCTGCATTAACTCTTGAATTTTTAAATGATAATAAAGCTCTTCTAAGAGTTCAGCCCCTGAACACTCCGCCATTGTTTTATTTATATAATTTCCAATTCTATCAGGGAAAAGTCCATAACCCCAAAAAATCTTCACATCTTTAGCTTGGTTTGGGAAGTGCGGTTGCCTTGCAATTACTATTGACATAAGCCAATTTGAATCAGTTAATGTAACAAGTCCACCTGTTCCATCTACGTTTCCTGAGAAGTTTTCCATGTAGTCCAAAAATGTGCTGTCTTTCATGGTTGCTGTAAATGAGTACCATTTCTGTAAATCTATATTGTCACAAAATGGATTTGGATTACCAAAAGAAGCATCTTTTTTTGCTATTTTTTTCCATAATTTCCAAGAACCAGATTCTTCAAGTCCTTTTAATTTAGCTGAAGTATCCCAAGTACCATTATTTGTACTTTCTGTAATTGAACCATTTGTAAAAAATACAAAATCATTTTCTTTGATTATTATTTCACTTTTATTTTTTATATGAAGAACTGTAGCAGTTTTTTTATCATCAGATAAATCAAAATCAATATCAATTACTTCAGTAGCCATATCAAAATTCACCCCTCTTTCTTCAAGGTATTTTTGAATAGGTCTTACAACTGAGTCATATTGGTTATATTTTGTTCTCATTACACCACCTAATTTTGGCAAACCATCCACAAGATGCATAAAACGTTTCATATATCTTCTCATAACAACTAAACTGCTCCATTTTTGAAAAGCAAACATAGTGCACCAAATATACCAAAATTTGCTATCAAAAAAAGATTCATCAAACCAATCTTCTATTTTTTTATTACCTAATGATTTTTCTGAGACATATGTTAATTTTATAAAATCCATTTGTTGTTCAAAAGACAATCCATATGAAGTTACATCTAGTTTTTTCCCATCCTTTAAAAGACGAGCTTGTGCATTTGAAACAAATCTTTCATTAAATTCATAAGATTCATCTCTAACTGATATATTTGGATTTTCTAGTGAAGGAATGTGTGAAAGCAGCTCCCAATAACACTCATAGTGCATTTCGTGCATTCGTCCACCACGAACAACATATCCTTGTTCTGCATTACCAGCTCCATCAGTAGCTCCACCTGCAATTAAATCTTTTTCTAAAATATGGATATTTTCACTACAAATATTGGCATCTTTTATCAAATACACAGCACTAGCAAGTCCTGCAATTCCACTACCAATGATATACACTTTTGAATTTTTCAGGTTTTTCGTTTTCATCTAATTATCCTTTGAATTATTTCTACTTGTATGCTTAAACATAGTAACTTAATAATTGATTTATTGGTGTATATTATTGGAGAATTAGATAATTCTATAAAATTATTATTATATTAACTTAGCAGATATAAATCAATTCAATAAATAATAATATTATGAAGCACTTAATAAATAATATTATCATTATCTGTTATAATTATGTCACATTTTTATAAGTGAAAATAATATGAAACTAAAACTACTTCTTCTCTCAATTTTTTATATATCAAATCTTTGTTTTGCGCAAGAAACTCCAATCAAAATTGGGATTGCACCACATTCATCAACTAGAGTAATTTTAGAATCTCATCAAGATTTGAGGCTTTTTTTAGAAAATTATTTTAAAAGACCTGTTCAGATTTTAACAGCAAAAAACTTTAGTGAATTTACTAAACGCTCAAATGAGGGAACTTATTATGATTTGATTTTAACATCACCAAATCTAGCAGTTCTTGCCCAAAAACTAGGTGGATATAAACCTATAATGACTTATACCAAAGGTCTATCAACTATTCTTTTAGCAACTGACAAAAATATTTTAGAAAGTAAAAATCTACCGCTTCATGTTATTGGATTAGACCCTGTTTCATTTCCTACCTTAGATGCACAAGATTGGTTGGAAAAAAATGGCTTTGAAGAAGGAAAAGAAATTAAATATACATACACAAGTGCAACAGATAGTTCAATATCTATACTTCTAAATAATAATGCCGATATGATAATTATGTCTCTACCAAATTATATAAAGCTTATGACAGAAGAGATTAAATACCTAGTACATATAATATATCAAAGTGAACCAAAACCAAGTAGAATTTATCTAGCAAAAAGTGCAGATGGTATTACTTTAGAAGAGTGGGAAACGGCACTTGATGCTTTTTCAAAATCTCCAGAGGGTAAAAAACATTTGGAAATTACAAAACTTGAAGGCTTTAAAAAAGTTGAACAAAAAGACATAGATAGTCTTGGTTCAATAGCAGATAAAACTCTGGAAAGGTTAAATAATTAAATGAAACTATCTTTATCTTGGAAATGGGTAATTGCAAGTTTATTAATTGAAAGTTTAATGCTTACATTAATGGTAATAAAAAATGTAAATCAACTTGAAACAAACCTATCTGCACAAACTAATGTAAGATTAGATGAACAAAAGATATTATTAAAAAGTGCCTTAGTTGCACCTCTTGTTCAAATGGATTATGCAACTATTGATGCAATTTTAAATGAAACTAAAAGAATTCAGACAATAGATTATCTAGCAGTTGTTGATAATCAAAATAATTGTATTTCAACTGTTGGATTAAAAGATTGTTCAAAATTACCAACAAAAGAAGCAGACCCTTTTAGTAAAGAATCACTTGAAGATGAAAGATTTGATACAAATATTCCTATAACTTTATTCTCAGAATCATTGGGAAAGATATATTTAGGTCTTTCTACAAAATTTTATATTCAAGCAAAAAAAGAGATGATTACAAGAAGTATTATTATTGCAATAATAGAATTAATATTATCGGCAATCTTTCTTATTACTGTGAGTAAATGGATTATAAAAAATCTAGTAAAATTAACTCATAGTGCAAATGCAATTGCCCGAGGAGATTATTCTCAAAGGATAAATCTAGGCAACAGTAAAGAGACAATTGAACTTCAAGAATCTTTTAATCTAATGGCTAGAAATATAGAAAAAAATATAATAGATTTAAAGCATTTAAATAAAAAAGAAAAAGAGTTATTTAAAAAACTAAAATCTCAAGTAGAAAAAAATCAAGAACAAGATATTCTTCTTAAACATCAATCAAGAATGGTAATTATTGGAGAAATGCTTAATAATATTGCCCATCAATGGAGACAACCTTTAAATGCAATTACTGTTCATATGAGTGGATTAAAACTAAGAAAAGAGTTAAATCTAATAGAAGATAAAGAGATAGAAGATACCTCAGATAGTGTAATGAAATATGCAAATTATTTAAGTAATACAATTGATGATTTTAGAGATTATGTTAAAGATTATAGTAGTAAAAAAGAGTATTTTAATATTGAAACTTCTTTAAATAAAGCCCTTGATATAGTATCTGCTTCTTTAGAAAATAATTTTATTACTCTAAATATTGAACACAGTGAAAACGAATTATTAGTAGATGGTGTGATAAATGAATTAACTCAAGTTTTTATAAATATACTTAATAATTCAAAAGATATACTAAATGAAAATAATGTAGAAGAAAAAGTAATAGAAGTAAAATTTTTAAAAGAAGATAGCAAAATAACTATCACCATTCAAGATAATGCAGGTGGAGTAAAAGATGATATTATTCATAAAATATTTGACCCATATTTCACTACTAAATATAATAATCAAGGTACAGGAATTGGATTGTATATGAGTGCAAAAATTATTCATGAACATTTTTCAGGTCAGATAATTGTAAAAAATGAGAATATAGAATTTAATAATAAAACTTATAAAGGTGCAAAATTTTTCATAATTTTACCACTATAATCTCTTTTATTATAAGAACTATATTTAAGTATTCGTTATCTACTTACAATTTAAAAATCTAATTCCGAAGAGTTGCTATTAATCTATTTGAATCTTTTAAAAAAGCAAAAACATCAAAAATAGATTTTACTAAAATATCTGAGTTTAATAATGTTTGCGTACAAAGCCCCTCATCTTGTAAAATTGCTATGCCTAAAACTGTCTCTTTTAGCATCAATTTATCATTTCGACCATTTCCCACACTTAAAGTATATTGCAAACCTAATTCTTTTACAAAATCTAACTTACTAATATCTTGTTGTGAATTAGGAATTACAATTACCTCACACTTTGTATTTTGTAACTCTTTTTTTACAGTGCCATAAGTATCTGCTGTGATTACATAGAAATTAAAACTATTTGAGAGTTCATTTATACTCTCAGAAATTCCCTCTATTAATTTCCCATCAATAGCGACTGTGCCATTGTAATCAAAAACAACATTTTTTATCTCAAAAGATTCTCTTCCTGGTATTTCAACTATCATTTTTTATTCTCCATTTAAAACAGACATAACTGTTGCTCGACTTGTATTTAAATCTTTTGTAATCTTTACAATATTTAAATCGCCATTTTCTGTGTAGTAATTTTCATCATCTAACATTTTTAATATAGTATCTTTTTTATCAAGTATCTCAGCAGAAGTTTGTCTAGTTTCAAAAGTAAAATCTTCTTCACTCATGGTTTTAAGTGCTTCCAAATCTCTTTTGATTGTTTGAATTGTAACTTTCAGTTCTTTTGCTAAGTCTTTTGGCTCATTTATACCTCGCAAAATCAAATCCCACAAAGCTATTCTTCTTGTTTTGATTTTACGTCTGCGATGATAAGAGATTTTCATTATTATTTTGTCTTTTGATTTTATAAAAGTTCTAATTCAAAAGGCTCAATATGAGCATTATATTGTTTGAAATTATTTATAAAATGTGAGTAGTGTGGAGTTTCATAGTGTTTGTTTAAAGCTTCTTCACTTTCCCAAGAATCAATCACGATAAATTCTACTGGATTACTTTTTGTTTGAAAAACTTCATACATCAAACATCCTTCTTCTTTTTTAGTATCTTCAATAGTTGATTTAAGTAATGCTTTTAGTTCTTTTATACAATCTCTTTTTGCCAAAAATATTATTTGTCTTGTTATTGCCATAATTATCGCTTTTATTGGTATTTTTTGTATTTTAGTTAATAGTTAGTGAAAATTAACCAGAAAGCTATTTCATAATCTTTTCAAATCTGAACATTTCATCTTCTTCCAAAGATTCTTGAGATGTATGATTAGGATCTGGTCTATACTTATTGTAAAATTCTACAATTTTAAAACCACATTTATTCACATAAAAATGGATGTTTCTTTTTTCAAAATACGGAGTAACCGTTTCCCAAATTTTTGTTTTTGGATGTTCTTTTTCAATTGCTTCCCAAGCAAGGTGTCCAATTCCACGACTATGATTATTTGTCATAATGAAGAAAAAAGCAAGAGAATTATGTTGAGTAATCTCATTAATATAAACAATAGCTCCTCCAACTAATTCATTTTCAAAAAATATACTGTAAACAATAGAATTATCAGTCTTAATTGATTCATCAATATCTTGATCAGAGGGAATAGGTTCTTCTAAACTATGTCCAAATTCTTTTTCTGCAGATACTCTGAAAGATTCCTGTAAATCGGATTTAAACTTATCTAATTCATGTAATTCAGTTTTTCGAAGAATTACAGATTTTTTTTCAATATTTTCATTCATTTTTTTTACTCTATTTTAATTTGTCATATCTAAAATATCTAATTCAAAAGGCTCAATATGAGTATTGTTATTGGCATAATTATAGTTTTTTGATATTTTTGTATTCTAGTTAATAGTAGCTTTAGTTTCTATATTAATAGTTATGTTAGAATCTTAATAAATAAAAATTTATGGAAAATATAATTATGAAAAAAAATACTAACAAAAATATAGAAACATTTCAAGAACTTGTAAATTCAAGTGATTACTCATTTATAGAAAAACTCAACAGTGACCCTGACGCAAAATTTAATGGAGACAATAAATTATCAAGAGAGGTTTTTAGTGGTCACTATGTACCAGTAAGTCCAACTGCGATTAAAGAGCCAATATATATTTCTCACAGTGTTAATTTTTTTAAAGAATTAGGCTTTTCTGAGAACTTAATAAAATCAGATGATTTTATCAAAATGTTTTCAGGTGATATGTCTAATATTTCTAATCTAACACAAAATGCAGGTTGGGCGACTGGATATGCACTATCTATTTATGGCACAGAATATTATGCTCAATGCCCTTTTCAAACTGGAAATGGTTATGGAGATGGTAGAGCAATCTCAATTCTTGAAGCTCTAATAAACGGCAAAAGACGGGAATTTCAACTAAAAGGTGCTGGAAAAACTCCATATTGTAGAGGTGCGGATGGAAGAGCAGTTTTGCGGTCAAGTGTAAGAGAGTTTTTAGCTCAAGAACATATGCACTCTTTAGGGATTCCAACATCAAGGTCTTTAACTCTATTTACCTCTACAAAAGAGCAAGTAACTAGACCTTGGTTTAGAGATAATTCTTACTCAAAAGACCCCGAAGTTATGATTGAAGAAGATGTTGCAATCACTACAAGGGTTGCATCTTCGTTTTTAAGAGTTGGACAACTTGAACTTTTTGGCAGACGAGCTAGAAAAAATGAACATGAAAATGCTTTAAAAGAGTTAGAGATGATTGTTTTACATTTAATTGATAGAGAATATAGTGAGGTAATAAATCAAGATTTAACTTTAGAAGAAAAGATAATATTACTAGCAAATGAGTTTCAAAATCGTCTTACATCTTTAGTAGCTAATTGGATAAGAGTTGGATATTGTCAAGGCAATTTTAACAGTGACAACTGTGTAGCTGGAGGTTTTACACTTGATTATGGTCCATTTGGCTTTATCGAGATGTTTGACCCAAAATATCAATCATGGACTGGTGGAGGAATGCACTTTTCATTTTTTAATCAGCCAGTTGCAGCTTTTAAAAATTTTAAATCATTTTGTAGTGCATTAAAACCACTACTTAGTTCAAATAAAGAAGCTTTAGAAGAATTAGAAGAATTAGAAAAAATTGAAAATAACTTTTCAAAAATCATGCAAGAAAAAATGGAAGATATGTGGGCTAGAAAACTAGGAATTGATAAATTTGATGTTGAGTTGTTTGAAGAACTTATCAATCTTATGATAGATACAAAAGTTGACTATACTATATTTTTTAGAGAATTATCAAATATTCCTGATGATATAAGTAGCCTTGAAAAAAGTTTTTATGGAAAAATACAAAATGAAAATATCAAATTAAGATGGAACAGTTGGCTTGAAAGTTGGAAATCTTTTATAAATGTAAATGATGAAAATTCTAAAGACAAACTTTCAAATCAAATGAAACTAACTAATCCAAAATATACTTTAAGAGAATGGCATCTTGTTTGGGCTTATCAAGAAGCTGAAAATGGAAACTATAAACCAGTACATGAGTTACAAGAAATAATGACAAATCCATACGAAGAACAAACAAAAGAAATAGAAGAAAAATATTATATAAAAAAACCCTCAGATTTTTTTGGAATAGCTGGTATATCGCATGTTAGCTGTTCGTCATAAAAAATATAAATTTATTATTTAAACAGCAATGAGAATTTTAATTTTCATTGCCCATTTTTTATAGCATCTTTAATAACTTGTGCTACATTTTCAGAAGTTATATTTTTATCTTTACAATATTTTGATTGAAGCCAAATTGAAAGTTGCTTTTGTCCTTTACTTGCATTACAACCACAGCAACATAAAGCAATATTTTCTCTAGTAATGATTTTGGCATCATTAATAATATGTTCCCAACTTGCAGCAGTTTTTTTAGAAACTTTTGTTGAAGTAAATTCCACACCACAATAAACACAAACTTTATCTCTTTGTCTAATTTCTTGTTCTAAAGAAGAAGGTATATTCCAATTATTTGCCATTGAGTTTCCATATAATAAAAAAGTTTAATGATTTTAAATAAAGCTGTAGATTTTAGCTTCAGACAAGGAAAAGAAGAAAATCAACGATTGAGCATACAACAAGTATGTGATTGAGTTGATTTTCTTATTTGACGCAGTATCAAGTTAAAAGATACTGCTTTATTTTATTCCCACTCGATAGTTGCTGGTGGTTTTGATGATATATCATAAACTACTCTATTGATTCCATCAACTTCGTTGATGATTCTTCTTGAGATAGTTTCTAATATTTCATGTGGAATATGTGCAAAAGTTGCTGTCATTCCATCTGTTGCTTCAACGATTCTTACACAAACTGTATTGTCATAAGTTCTGTTATCACCCATAACTCCAACAGATTTTACATTTAATAATACTGTAAATGCTTGCCATGTTTTGTCATAATAACCAGTTGCGTGTAATACATCTAACATAACTGTATCTGCTTTTCTTAATAACTCTAAATCAGGTTTATTTACATCTCCCATGATTCTAATAGCAAGTCCAGGTCCTGGGAATGGATGTCTTCCTATCATAGAAGCTGGAAGTCCTAATTCTAATCCTAAAGCTCTAACTTCATCTTTGAAGATTTCTCTTAAAGGCTCAACTAACTCAAATTTCATCCAATCAGGAAGTCCTCCAACATTGTGGTGAGATTTAATTGTTTTTGAAGGACCTTTTACAGAAACTGATTCAATAACGTCTGTATAAAGTGTACCTTGTGCTAAAAACTCAATACCATCGTGTTTTTTTGCTTCTTTATCAAATACTTCGATAAATGTTTCACCAATGATTTTTCTTTTTGTTTCAGGGTCTGTAACACCTGCTAGTTTTGTTAAGAATTGTTCACTTGCATCTACAGTGATAAGTTTTACGCCCCTTGCTTTGAACATAGCTTCAACTTGTTCTCTCTCATTTGCTCTTAATAATCCATTATCAACAAATACAGGAATAACTTGTTCTCCAATTGCTTCAGCTAAAAGAGTTGCTACAACTGAACTATCAACTCCACCTGAAACTCCACAAAGAACTTTTTTATTTCCAACTCTTTCTTGAATACTTTTTATTTGCTCTTTTGCAAAAGAACCCATATTCCAAGTTGATTCACATTCACAAATATGTTTTGCAAAGTTTTTTAATAGTTTGCTTCCTTCATCTGAGTGGTAAACTTCTGGATGAAATTGGAATGCATAAATATTTCTTTCCATATCTGCAATAGCTGCAAATGGAGAGTTTTCACTTGTCGCAATTCTTTCAAATCCAGCTGGAATATTTTCTACTCTATCACCGTGAGACATCCAAACAATTTGACCATCTGTTGTGTCTTTGAAAATTGGATTTTCAATTTCAAATTTTAATTTAGCTTTTCCATATTCATGATGAGCAGCAGGAATTACGCTTCCACCAAAATGTTGAGAAATTAACTGCATTCCATAACAAATACCTAAAATTGGAAGACCTAATTCAAAGATTGTAGTATCTGGATGATAAGCATCTACTGCATAAACAGAAGCAGGACCACCTGAAAGAATAATACCTTTTGGTGTTCTAGCCATAATATCTTCAATACTCTCACTATAAGGTACTATTTCAGAGTAAACACCAGCTTCTCTTAGTTTTCTAGCAATGATTTGAGTGTATTGACTACCAAAATCTAATACTACGATTGGGACATGTTTCATATATTGTTTTCCTTCATATTTCACACTATTGTGTTGAATATTACAAATTTTAATTAAATATTTTATCTAAAAAGTTGTAAAAAATTGGTTAAACAAAAAATTAGACATAAAAAAAGGCTACCAGATAATCTAGTAGCCTTTTTCATATACTAAAAGTAATTTTAATAGTGACTAATTTCTAAAATATGATATTGGAAATACCAAACACTACAAGAAACTATATATCCTAAAAGAATCGTCCATGCGTATTTCATGTGAGAACCAAATGTATAAATACCATGTAATTTACCCATTACTCCAACACCAGCTGCTGATCCAAAAGAGATTAATGAACCTCCAATTCCAGCTGTCATAGTTACAAGCATCCATTGGTCAACACCCATTTCAGGATTTGCTTTTAGAATCGCACTCATAACAGGAACATTATCAACAATTGCAGATAAGAATCCAACACCAATATTTGACCAAGTAGGTCCAAGAACTGATGGGTCATAAACAACAGCTGCTAATCCTAACCATCCAACAAAGTATAATGCACCAACTGCTGCTAAGATACCAAAGAAAAACATTAATGTATTATTTTCAATTTTTGACATTGATTCAAAAATATTAAAGTGGTTTTTCCCATATTTTTTACCTAAACTGTATGAATACACTTTAAGTAATGCTAATCCAAACATCATTCCCCACATAGCAGGTAAATGTAATACTTGATGAGACATTACCGCAGAAAAAATTGTAAATACTCCAAGAGCCATTACAACTTTTGCACCTTCAGCCATTTTTGGTTTTTTCTCATTTGCTACATCAAAATCTGGAACAACTTTTGGAACAAATCTTGATAATAAAAATGCCGTAACAACATATCCTAAAACTGAAGCTGGGAATAAATACAAGAAGTCTGTAAAGACACCTTTCCCTGCTGTCCATGCCATAAGTGTTGTAATATCACCAAATGGAGACCAAGCACCACCAGCATTTGCAGCAACAACGATGTTAATAGCGCCAGGTACTAAGAAATCTTTTCTTGTTTTTTCAATTGTAATTAAAACTGTTGATAAAATAAGCGCAGTAGTTAAGTTATCTGCAATTGGAGAAATAAAGAATGCAATAAATCCTGTTACCCAAAACAGTTTTCTGTATGTATAACCTTTAGAAACTAAGTTATATTTTAAACTATCAAAAACTCCCATATGTAATAATGACTCAATATAAGTCATTGCGACAAATAAGAAAAAGAATATTTCTGCAATTTCTAAAATCAAATGCTCAGCTTGAGTGTTAACAAGATTCATATCTAAGCCATTTAATGAATAATAAATGGCAACTAACATAAACATAAATGTTCCAATAAATAAAGCTGGTTTTGCCTTGTCTATTGCATATTTTTCCTCTGCAGCAACGAAATAATAACCAATAACAAAAATAAGTAGAGTTGCAAACCCTACCCATGTCATAGTTAAGTTAGGAAGTTCCCCTGTACTTTCTGAACTTGCAAATAAAGACAAAGTTCCTAAGAGTAAAGTCATTAAAACTTTAAACATTAATTCTCCTTAATATAGTGTGCGCCAAGAGACTTTTTACGCTCTAAGGCAGATTTCAGAATGGATTTTGCCGTAAGTAGCCTTAAAAAAAGTAATCTGCCTACATTTAGTTTTAAGTAATCCTCTATCGTATCTAGTGTAACTTTAAGAGTTTTTGGATCTCTTACTATTGAAGCATTAGTCCACATCATCTCTCTTAAATTATCTTTAATATCTTTATCAATATCTTTATTTCTTACGTAGTTGATAATTGGTTTGTCATAGTTTTCTTTTTCAATTTTAAAGTTGTTTTTTAAAGAATCTTCAACTGCAATTTGAGAAAAAACCAAACCTTCAAGTAAAGAGTTCGAAGCTAATCTATTTGCACCATGAACACCAGTACAAGCAACTTCACCAATAGCGTAAAGATTTTTCATTCCTTTAACTTTTGCATCTAAAGTTGTCTCAATTCCACCCATTGAATAGTGAAATGCTGGACTAATAGGAACTCTTTCAAAAGGTAAGTCATAACCTAATTCTTTTAAATTTGAGTAAATATTTGGGAATCTTTTTTTGAAAGCTTTTTTTTCAAAAGTTTCAAAAGATAAATATACTCCTAAACCTGTTTTTTTATTATAATCAAAGATTGAACGACTAACTACATCACGTGGAGCTAATTCTCCATCTTCATGATAATCAAATAAAAATCTATATCCATTTTCATCTACAATATGAGCACCTTCACCCCTTAAAGCTTCTGATAATAAAGGCTTTCTAGCGAAAGTAGTTCCTTTTACAACAGTTGGATGAAACTGCATCATCTCCATATCTTTTAAAGGAAGATGTTTTTCTGCAATAATTCCTTGAATTTCACCTGCATTTGCAGTTGAGTTTGTATGGTATCTATAAATTGAACCTACTCCACCACTTGCAATTATAGTATTATGAGCATAAACCACTTTTTGAGTTGTTTCATCTGAAAAATACTGAACTCCATAACAAATATCATCTTTTATTAATAAGTCACAAACTACTGCTTGAGTTATAATAGCGTGTTCACAATGCTCAAGTAAAAAAATATGCATCATTCTACCAGTTGCATCACCATCAGCATGTAAAATTCTATTTCTACTATGTGCAGCTTCTTTTGTAAATGATAATTCACCATTTTCATTTAGGTCAAATTTCATTCCAGCATCTATTAAGTTTTTGATTGTTGATATTGATTTTTTACTTAAAAGTTCAACAGCGTCTTTGTCATTATAATTAACACCTGCTGTTAATGTATCTTGTATGTGTGCTGGAACATCTGCTTCATCAACTGCACTTGCAATTCCTCCTTGAGCCCAAAAAGTATTGCAATTCCAAGTTGACATTTTGCATAAAATTAGAACTTTTTTGTCTTTTGGAATTAATCGTGCTGCGTTAAGTCCTGCAACTCCAGTACCTATTATTATGTAATCATAAATCATTGTTGTGAATTTTCATTACTATTTTGATTTACAGACGAAGAGTCTTGTTGAATATATTTTGGATCATCTTTGTAACCGCAACCACTGAATGATAATATAAAACCTGCTATAATTAGCCCATGAAAAAAATTAATGAAATACTTAGTCATCTTAAAAATAATCCTGAATTCAGTAAGATTAACACATCTTTTTTAATTAAAAAGTTTATAGAAGTTCTTCCTATAAAATTAAAAAAAGGAGTAAAGTTTGCTTATATAAAGAACCAAACACTCTTTTTTGTGTTAACCCATCCTGTTTATAAAATGGAATTTGAGTATAACAAAGCAGATATAAAATCATTATTAAAAAAATTCAAGATTGCAAATGTTGAAGACATTGGATTTTTTATTACAAATGTTATTGAAAAAAAAGAGAAAGAGAAAGAGCCTATTCCCCTATATAAAGAGCGTTCATATGGAATTTTTGATAATAAAGCAAAAGATGAATATATATTCAAAAAATTTGAAAATATAAGAGAAATTATAAGAAACTCTTAAATATTTTTTCCCTTTGCTTATAATCTGGACAATATTTTTCTACTAAATTCCAAAAATTTTTTGAATGATTTTTATGCTCTATATGAGCCAATTCATGAATAACTACATATTCCATAAGTTCAATAGGGAATTTCATTAATAAAATATTAAAATTCAAGCCATTTTTATAGTTGCAAGAACCCCAAGTTCTTTTATTTTTTCTATAAGAAATTGAAGTTGGGAAAAGATTCATCTTTTTTGAATACTCGTCTACTAAATTTGGTAAATATTTTACAATCTCTTTTTTATAAAAAGTATCCAAATTTTTAATTTTATAATCTTCTAATTTTTTTCTAATACCTAAATATAAAAATTCATCTTCACTTATATTTTTTTCTTCAAGCCTTAAAATCGAATTTTCAATCCAATCTATTTTTTTTTCAATTAAGATTTTTGCATCATACAATGTGTAATAAATATTTGTTTTAATTTCTATTATATTTGGGCTTAAAACCCTTAGATATACGTGCTTTATATTCTTTCTTTTTTCTAGTTTAACAGTGACTATTCTTTGATTTATTTCAATTTGAAAACTCAAACATTTCCTTAAGTTATTATTTGGTAGAATCGCCCCACTATTATATCAAAAATATAATGTTAATTTTATTGAGGGAAATGCTAATGAAAATTGCAAACAGAATGGAAAATCTGTCTCCATCGGTTACTATGGCAATAACTGCCTTAGCTCGAGAGCTTAAAGCTCAAGGTAAAGATATACTAAGTTTTAGTGCAGGTGAACCTGACTTTGATACACCACAAATTGTTAAGCAAGCTGCTATAGATGCTATCAATGAAGGTCGAACGAAATATACAGCTGTAGAAGGTATTATCGCTACTAAGCAAGCAATTATAAATAAACTAAAAAAAGATCATGGTTTAGATTATAAATTAGATGGTATTGTAATAAGTAATGGAGCAAAACACTCTTTATTTAATCTTTTTCAAGTATTAATTGAAAATGGTGATGAAGTTATTATTCCAGCACCTTATTGGGTTACATATCCTGAGCAAGTAAAATTTTCAGATGGTGTTCCAGTATTTATTGACACTGATGATTCAACAGATTTTAAAATCACACCAGAGCAATTAAAAGCTGCAATTACTCCAAAAACAAAAATTTTGCTTTTGAATACTCCTTCAAATCCAACAGGATCAGTGTATTCTAAAGAAGAATTACTATCACTTGGTGAAGTTTTAAAAGGTACTGATATTATCGTACTTTCAGATGAAATGTATGAAAAAATCATCTATAATGGCAAAAAATTCACTGCTGCTGCTCAAGTTAGTGAAGATATGTACAATCGAACTGTAACTATTAACGGTTTAAGTAAAGCAGTTGCAATGACTGGTTGGAGATTTGGATATCTTGCAACTCCTGATGTTAAACTTGCAAAAACTTTAACTAAACTGCAAGGTCAAGTTACTTCAAATATCAACTCAATTACTCAATATGCAGCTATTCCTGCTCTTGAAGGTGATGCAGATGCTGATATTGAAATGATGAGAGTTGAATTTGAGAAAAGAAAAAATATTGTAGTTAAATCATTTAATGATATTAAAGGTTTATCAACTACAGATCCAGATGGTGCATTTTATGTTTTTGTAAATATAAAAGAAGTATCTAATGATTCTGTAAAATTTTGTTCAGATCTTTTAGAACAAAAAGGTGTAGCTTTAGTTCCTGGCCTTGCTTTTGGAACAGAAGGTTATATTAGATTCTCATTTGCTACAGATTTAGCAACAATTCAAGAGGGAATCAAAAGAATCAAAGAGTTTGTAGAAAACAAATAATGACTCCACAAAAAAAAGCTACCGTTGTTTCATCTAGTGTTGCAGCGGTACTTACTCTTATAAAACTAGCAATTGGAATCGCCAGCGGTTCTGTTGCTGTTTTAGCTTCTGCTATTGATTCTGTTTTGGATATGTTTGTATCAATTTTTAATTATTTCGCTATTTCAAATTCTGAGAAACCTGCTGATAAAATTTTTAATTATGGGAGAGGAAAAATTGAAGCCTTAGCTTCTGTGATTGAAGGTACAATTATTACTATTTCTGGTTTATTTTTACTTTATCAAGCAGTTAAAAAAGCTTTGAATTCTGAAACTTCTCAATATTTAGAAATATCTATTTATGTAATGATTATATCTTTAATAATTACTATTTCTTTAGTAACTTATTTAAATTATGTTGCAAAAAAAACAAATTCTATGGTTATAAAAGCAGATGCTCTTCACTATAAAACAGATGTTTTTAGTAATGCAGCTGTTTTAATCTCTTTATTACTTGTAACTTTTACAGGTTATGAGATTATTGATATATTTGTGGGTGGAGGCATTGCTTTATATATTATTTATTCAGCTTATGAACTTATACATGATGGTATTTTGGTTTTATTAGATAGAGCAGTTGATGAAGAACTTGTATTAAAAATCAAAGATATAATAAAAGAAAATGATAAAGTAAATACTTATCACTTATTAAAAACAAGAGAAGCTGCAAATCAAACATTTGTAGAAGTACACTTAGTTTTTAATTGTCTTATTACTTTAATGGAAGCACATAAAGCAAGTGATTATATTGAAAATAAGATAAAAAAATTAGATTCTTCAAGAGATTGGATTATAAATATTCACATGGATCCTTATGATGATTTTAAAGTAAACGATATAACTCATTAGATATAATTTTTCAATTAAATTAAAAGGTTTTTCTTGAATTACATAAAAATTTTGGGTGCCAGTGGAAGTAAAGCGAAAAATCAAAATACAACCTCTTTTCAAGTATTCAAAGATATAGTTGTTGATGCTGGAAATATTTTAAATGCCTTAGGAAATGAGGCAAAAGAGATTAACCATATTTTCCTAACTCACTCCCATGCTGATCATATTGCTGATTTACCTTTTATTATTGAAACTTTTTTTGAAGAAAGAACTACACCTCTTACAATTTATGCATTAGAAGAAACCATTGAAATTCTTCAAAAGCATTCATTCAATAATAAAATTTGGCCTGATTTTACAAAAATAAAATTAAATCATAATGATAAATTTTCACTTATTTTTAAACCTATTTTATTAAATGAAATTATTCATATCCATAACTATTCTATAAAAGCCATCGCAGCAAATCATATTAGTGGTTCATGTGGATATATTATAAAAAAAGATCAAAATAAAAGTTTTGTCATAAGTGGAGATACATATTTAAATCCGATACTTTGGGATGAAATTAATAATGATGAATCAATTAAATCTTTGATTCTTGAGTGTTCATTTCCTGATAAATTAGAAAATTTAGCAAAAATTACAAAACATTTAACTCCCTCTTTAATAAAAAAAGATCTTGAAAATCTTAAAAGGAAAGATCTTTCAATCTTTTTTTATCATTTAAAACCAAGTTATAAAAAAGAGTTATTGCAAGATATTAAAAAAAATAAGCTATTAGACTACAATGGAAAAGTTTTAAATGAAGGTGACATAATTCATATTGATACAGGAAATATTGAAAATAGTTTATTAAGTGAGCATAAATTTGAAGAGATAATGAAAATAAATTTAGCACTTACATCACAACATAATAAAGAGAAATTATTTGAAGATATACTGACATTAACAAGAAAATTGACAAATGCAGATGCTGGAAGTTTATATATAAAATCAAAAGATGAAAAAAATCTTGAATTTAAAGTTGTTCAAAATGAAACACTCAATATTAAAATCGCTAATATAAAAAATGATTCTTCTTGGCCTAATCTACCTATATATTTAGAGGATGGAACTGTAAATAATAAAATGGTTGCTATTGTTTGTGCAAATGAAAAAAGAATTATAAATATTCATGATGTATACAAAACAACAGAATATAAGTTTGAAGGGACGAAGAATTTTGATAAAACAACTAATTATCGTTCAAAATCAATGCTTGTTATTCCATTAATAAACCATGAAAATGATGTAATAGGTGTTTTACAATTAATCAATAAAAAAAGAGATAAAGAGATAATTAATTTTGACAAATTAGATGAAAAAGTTATCATATCTTTAGCTTCACAAGCTGCAATGGCATTAACAAATATGCAATTGATTTCAAGTTTAGAAGAATTTATAAATGCTTTTGTTTCAACTATTGCAAAAGCAATTGATGCTAAATCTCCATATACAAGTGATCATATTGAAAAGGTTGAAAAAATTGCTTTACTTATAGCAAAAGCCATAAATGATGATAAAACAATTTATAAAAATATAACTTATACAGAAAATGATTATAAACAAATAGCACTTGCTGCATGGATACATGATATTGGTAAAATTTCAATGCCTGAATATGTACTTGATAAAGCAACAAAATTAGAAAAGATATATGATAGGATAGATTTAATCGAACAAAGATTTGAAATTATTAAAAAAGATAAAGAGATTGAGTATTTAAAAAAACAGATTTCAATAGAGAAATTTGAAGAAGATATTAAACTATTAGAGGATTATTCTTCTTTTATTAAAAGAGTTAATTTAGGTGGCGAATTTATGAAAGATGAAGATATTTCTAAATTAGATGAAATATCAAAATTAACCTATAAAAAAGACAATATTGATTTTCCTCTTATAAATCCAGATGAATATTATAATTTATCAATAAGAAAAGGCACATTAACAAAAGAAGAGATAGATATTATTAGAAACCATGCTCAACTTTCACTTGATATGATTTCAGAATTACCTTTTCCAAAGAAATTCAAAAATGTTCTAAATATTGCGTGTAATCACCATGAAAAATTAAATGGAACAGGTTATCCAAGAGGTTTAAGTGAAAAAGATATTAGTTTAGAAGATAGAATTATGATTTTTTCAGATATTTTTGAAGCACTAACAACATCAGAAAGACCATATAAAGTAGCTATGAAATTATCTACAGTAAAAAATATTTTTGAAAACATGACAAATAAAGGAGAAATAGATAAAGATTTAGTTCAATTCTTCTTTAATCATAATATTTTAGAGCAATATGGTAAAGAAGCACTAAAAGCTGAACAGTTAGATTTAAATAAATAATGAAAAATATCAATCTAATTTTAGCTTTTTTCATATCAATAATTACAATAACTTTATATATTTATGCTCCAAGTCTACTCCAATCTTTGGATGATAGATTAAGAGATTCAATGTTTACTTTAAGAGGAGAGATTAAACCTCAAAGCGATAGTGTTGTAATTATTGATATTGATGAAAAATCATTGCAACAATTAGGTCAATGGCCATGGCCTAGAGATATTCTTTCAAAAATTCTAGAAAATTTAGCAGATAAAAAAGTTGCAATAATTGGACTAGATATTGTATTTGCAGAAGAAGATAGAAGTTCACCCCATAATATATTTAAGAAATATAATATAAAAAGAGATAATGTTGAAGATTTTGATTATAACTTTGCTCAAACAGTTGCAAGTACTCCAACAATACTTGGTTATCAATTTGAATTTACTTCTAGTGATTATATAAATAAGAAATCACCATTTATTCAAACAACATTTATAGAAAAGAATAAACAAATAGGGAAAAGTTATCTTTTAGAAGCAAAAGGAACGATACTTAATATACCTGTGATTCAAAATATTTCTTACTCTAGTGGATTTTTTAATAATATTCCAGATGAATCAGGAATCATAAGAAGTGTTCCATTAATCATCTCATATAATGACCAAATTTTTCCTTCTCTTGCACTTGAAACATTAAGAATTGCCCTTGGAGTTAATAAAATATTTATTAATTATGATGAAAATGGAGTTAATAATATTCAATTAAATAACTTAACAATTCCCACAGATAGATATGGAAGATTGTTAATAAATTTTAGAGGAAAAGAAAAGACTTTTAAATATATATCTGCTGTTGATATTTATAATAATAACTTTAAACAAGAAGATATTGAAAATAAAATTGCACTTGTTGGTACTTCTGCTGCTGCACTTATGGATTTAAGAGCTACACCTTTTGAATCAATATTTCCAGGAGTTGAAGTCCATGCAAATGTAATTGATAACATAATTACACAAGATTTTTTATATAAATCTTCTTGGATTGATGGTTTTAATGTAACATTGATTTTTTTATTAACATTTCTTACTTTTTTTATGATTAGAAAAGTTCATATTGCATTAACACCTTTTTTTATTGCAGGTTTATTAATTGCAGCATTTTATATTAATTACTATTTATTATTTCATGTGGGAATCGTAATAAACTCTCTTTTCCCTATTATTACTATTATTTTGTCTGGTGTAATAAGTTTAGTTATTGGATATTTTTTTGAAATAAGAAAAAAAGAGGAAATAAAGAAAAAATTTGCTTCAAAAGTTTCTAAAAATGTTATGGAAGAACTAATCAAAAATCTTGATTCAAATCATTTAGAAGCTAAAAATAAAGAGATAACTATATTTTTTAGTGACATCAGGAAATTTACAAATATCTCAGAAAAAATCAGTAAACCTGAACTACTAATTGAATATTTAAATCAATATATGACTCCAATGAGTGAAATTATTATAAAAAATGATGGAACAATAGATAAATATATTGGTGATTCAATAATGGCTTATTGGAATGCTCCTTTTGAAATAGAAAATCACCCAGATAAAGCTGTAATTAGTGGTTTAGAACAGTTAGCTTATTTAAGTATATTAAATGAAAAGATAACTAAAAACAATCAACCAACTATAGATATAGGAATTGGAATAACAACAGGAGTTGCAACAGTTGGAGAAATAGGAAGTATTGGAAGAAACGATTATACTGTAATTGGTGATACAATTAATCTATGTTCAAGACTTGAATCTTTATGCAAATTTTATGAATCAAAATTGATTATTTCTCAAAATACTAAAGATAAACTAAAAGAAAAATATGTTTTTAGATACTTAGATTTTGTACAAGTAAAAGGGAAAGAAGAACCTATAAAACTTTGGGAAGTTATTAGTTTAGAAAAAGATTATAATGAAGATAAAAGCGAATTAGAAAAATATGAAACTGCAATTAAATTATATGAAAAAGAACAATTAAAAGGTGCCGTAGAAATATTCAAAGAATTAAAAAATAATTATAAAAATAGAAAAATTTATGATATTTACATACTAAGATGTGAACAATTCATGAAAAATAATAACTTTAATATTTTATTTAAACATACTTTTAAATGATAGGAAATTGATGTATTTAAAAACCGCTATATTACTTTCGTCAGTTATTTTTTTGGAAGCTGATAATGAAATAGCTTCAAACAATAAAAATCAAATAAAAAAAGATGGATATTCTCAAATAATAGAAGATTCAAATGAATATATTACAGCTTCAATTATGTATAAAATACAAGATTATCAAAAAGCATATGATAAATTTTTTAAACTATTTCAAAAAAATCCACATAATACAAATGTAAATTATTTTCTAGCATTAAGTGCCCTTAAGCTAGATAAATATGATGAAGCAACAGCTACTTTTGAAAGAATTTTGATACAAAATCCAGAATTTAATCAAGCAAGATATGAATATGCAAAACTACTTTATAAATTAAACTTAAAAAATGAAGCAAAAAAAGAGTTTACAATTTTAAGTAAATCAAATATAAAAGATGAGACAAAAGAGTCTATAACTAAATATCTAGATTTATTAAATGAAAAAACTTTTTTTGTAAATGCAACAATATTATTGGGAGTTGGAAGAAGTACAAATATAAATACAGGATTAATTTCTCCTGAATATAGACTACCTGGATTAAATGACATTTTAGTAAATGGAGAAAAACCTATTGCTGATAATTATCATAATGAAATGTTTGGAATTAATTTCTTAAATAATTTCAAAGACTCTTCTTTTAGTTTAAAAAATTCAATTCTTGTTTATAATAAGAATTATTTTAATAATGATAAAGAAGATTTAACAGCTTATGTTTATAAACCTTCTTTTTCTTATTTAGACTCAGATAAAAAGAATCTTTATTCTTTAAATTTTGGTTTAACAAGATTAGATAAAAGAGATAATGAAGATTTTAATATATTTAATATTGGTCCTTCAATTATGAACTCATCATATTATGCTTCAGTTAATTATCAAAGATTTTCATATTTACATGAATCCGACAAAGAAAAAGATTTTGACAAATATGAACTTTTATTAAAATATAAATTATTATCAAATCTTAATATCTATTCTAAATTAGCAAAAAGTATAAGAGTTGATTCTTCAAGAGTTGATTTAGATAAAAATAGTGTTACAGCAGGGCTTGAGTATATCTACGAAATAAATAAGGAAAATTCTATAAAATTTGATTCAGAGTATATAAAAAGTTATTATAAATATGAAAATACTTTTTTTGATTCAAAAAGAAAAGATGATAATTATTATCTAGGATTGTCTTATTTAACTAAAATAGATAAAGAGAATCAAATTGTATTATCATCATCATTTACAAAAAATTATTCAAATCAAGATGGATATATTTATGAAGAAGTTGATGGAAAAATTAGTTATATAAAAACATTTAATTGGTAAAGGATTTAAAATGAAAAGAATTATTTTAATTTTATTATTTATTAGTAATCTCTTACTTGCAAATAATATTGGAAAAATTGTCGCATTAAGTGGAGAAGCCACTATTTTAAGAGAAGGTAAAATTATCCAAGTTAATAAAGATTCAGTTTTTGAAAAAGAAGATACATTAAATACAAAAGATAATACCAAATTACAAATTCTCTTTTTAGATGATACTATTATTTCTGTTGGGCAAAATTCTACTTTGAAAATAAATGAATATTTATTTGAAGAAAAAAATACAAAAGCTGAGTTTTCAATGGCAAGAGGAATTTTTAGAACAATAACTGGAAAGATAGGAAAAATTGCTCCTGAAAATTTTAAATTAAAAACCAAAACTGCTTCAATTGGAATAAGAGGAACTCAAATTATAACGGTTATAGAAGATAACAATGAAAAAATATTTTGTACTGAAGGACAAATTGAGGTAAAAAATAATCTAACAAAAGATACGGTTATTGTAAATAAAGGTGAATTCCTATCTTTTAAAGAAAATAGTACTGAAAAATTAAATATTCAAGAAATCAAACAAAATGATATTCAAGAAATAAATAAAAATATAGCTATTAAAGAAAATCTTCCCATAGATAATATCTCGCTTCCAACTGAAACAACAGATATAACAAAAGAACAGAATAGCCCTATTCCTACAAATAAAACATTAGCATCACTTGAAAATAAAGAAACTGTAATTAATATTCCTTCAACTGACAATTCTTCAACTGACAATTTAAGTGGTTTAGATGATAACAATAATTTCATAACTAGAACACCAGCTAGTTTTTTCAATAGCACTAATTCAACAGCTAGTTACATTGGAAGTTTTCCAACTGAATTATCTTCTTCTAATTATATGGTTAATAGCTCAAGAGAAACTGTTGCAATTCCTAGTGATACAAGAATATCAATGGATATTGATTTTGCAAAATCAAACAATCAAATCTCAAATGGAAAAGTAAACATTAGTGATGTAGGAAATGGAATGGGCAAAACTCTTACATTTGAAGGAGAAATACATGGCAACTCTGGAAATCTATCTCTTTATCCAAGAGGAGAAACTCACGGAGATACAGGTAGTGCAAAATTATATGGAGATACTGCTAATTACATGCAAGGAAATATTAATTTTAAATCATCAGATAATGTTGAAATAAATTCAGAATTTAATGCAAAAAAACAATAAAAAAAGAGTCTTAAGACTCTTTTTTTAAACTATTTATTTTTTCATCAATCAAAGACAAAGTTCTTTCTTGAGTTTTATATGAAATTTCTGGAAGTTCCCCTCCAAAAAGTTTTTTAGCTTCTTCAAAACCTTGAACGATTCCATCTCTACCTTTTTGTAAAAGATCTAAATCATCTCCTGCAAAACTAAATACAAAATTAGAAACTCTATCTGAAGTTTGAGTTACTCCAAAAAAACCATTTTCACTTATTAAACTACTTGCTTCATCTTGTGTAAGTTCAGTTATTGGTTTTCCATCATAACCTATATCTTTAAGGCTCATACCGCTTTGAGTTTCTTTTCCACTTAAATAATCTAATACATCTTGCTGTTTGCTACTTAAACTAGCTTGAGTTAGAGTATTACTTTCATTTACAGATGAACTATTCATAGCCATAAGTATATATTGGGCATTCATTGATAATGACACTTTTACTGCTGATTCATTCATTGTCTGTTCAAGTGATTTTTCACTTGTTTTTTCTGAGTTGTCATTGTTGGTAACATTTGTATTTTGCTTATACTTATTTAAAGCAATATTCGAACTATTTGAATTACTTTGAACTTCCATCTTAACTCCTTCATTTATTTTTACTTATTATACATTTCTTAAAATTAAATTAATATTATTTATATTTAATAATTTTTATATTAGAATAAAAATAAAAAAGAGAAGTTATGCAAAAATATAATTTAAATCTAACAGGAGTCATCTTATGTTTAATGGTTGCCTTAATGTTACCAAATAAACTCTATTCATCAACACAAAAAAAGACTAATGATTCTCTTGCTTTTGGGGATAATAATATTTATGAACTTTATAAAATTTACCCAGTAAATCAAACAAATATTGTAATGTTAGGAGATTCTATTACTTATGCTGTTAATTGGAATGAGTTATTTAATTCTGCGATTATAAACAGAGGAATAAATGGAGATACAACTTCTGGTTTTTTACAAAGAATAGAGCAAGTAACAAACCTAAATCCAAAAAAAGTTTTTGTAATGGGTGGAATAAATGATATTTTTCAAGGTTTTCAAGTAAAAGATATTTTTGAAAATCATAAAAAAATAATTCAAATATTAAAAGAAAAAAATATAACTCCATATATTTATTCAACCCTTTATACAGCAAAAAAAGACAATGGTTATAATGACAAAGTAAAAGAGTTAAATGTTTTGTTAAAAAAGTATTGTGAAGACAATAAAATAGTTTTTATAGATTTAAATAAATCCCTTTCGAAAGATGAACTTTTAATAAAAGACTATACTCATGATGGACTTCATTTAAACGCAAAAGCATATTTAATTTGGAAAGAAGAAATCAAAAAATATATATTTGATAAGAAATAATTTACAATATTTTCAAGTCTTAACAAACACTCAAAATATACCAAAAGTAAATCTTAACCGATTTTTAGGTATATTAATACTTAAACTAACAAAAATAAATCTTAATAATACAAAGAAGAAGAAACATATATGGCTTTAATAGACCTACAGAATATTTCAAAACAATACGATACAAAAGTTATTTTAAAAGATGCAAATTTTACTTTAAACCATGGGCAAAGAGTTGCAGTTATTGGTCAAAATGGGCAAGGTAAATCTACACTTTTTAAAATAATTATGAAACAAACAGAGCCAGATAGTGGTGAAATGGCTATTGATAAATCTCTAAAAATTGAAATGCTTGACCAACAACCAAAATTCAAAGCAAATCTAAATGTAAGAGATGCAATTGAAGATCAACTAGCTGAGTTAAAACAAGCAAGAAATGAGTATGAAGAGCTTACAAATCAATTGGCAACTGATTATGAGAATGAAGATTTAATAAGAAGACAAAGTGAATTAGCAACTTTTATTGACTTTCACAATGCTTGGGATTTAGATAATATGATTGAGCGAGTTTTAGTTGAATTTCAATTAAAACAATATGAGTTCAAAGATGTAAATCTTTTAAGTGGTGGAGAGCAAAGAAGAGTTAGTCTTGCTGGATTATTACTAAAAAAACCAGATGTTTTACTTTTAGATGAGCCTACCAATCACCTTGATGTTTATATGGTTGAATTTTTAGAACAACTACTTTTAAAAAACAATTTCACCCTACTTTTCATATCACATGATAGATATTTTATTGACAATATTGCAACTACAGTTATCGAAGTAGATGGTGGGGTTCTGCGAAAATTTAATGGTGGTTACTCTTCATATTTAGAGCAAAAAGAACACCTTTTAGAAAATATGCAAAAAGAGCATGACAATCTAATAAGACTTGTAAAAAGAGAAGCCCATTGGATGCAACATGGGGTAACTGCTCGAAGAAAAAGAAATGAAAGAAGAAAATCAGAGTATTTTGATTTAAAACAAAAAGCAAGGTCTAATCCAGCAGCTATTAGAAAAATGTCACTGGAACTTCAAAGGGAACAAAAATCTTTTAATACAGAAGATAACCAAAAAAATAAAAAGAAAATGCTTTATGAACTTGATGATGTTTGTAAAAGTTTAGGTGATAAAAAACTAATTACTGATTTTACAACTAGAATTTTACAAAAAGATACAATTGCAATAGTTGGTCCCAACGGAAGTGGAAAATCAACACTTTTAAAAATCTTCATGGAAAAGATGAAAATAGATAAAGGAACTTTCAAAAAAGGTGATTTTGAAATAGGATATTTTGACCAACAAAGGGAATCTTTGGATGATGAAAGAAATTTATTAGAAACTTTTTGCCCAAATGGTGGAGATAGAGTTGTTCTTCAAGATGGAAGAAACATGCACGTTTTTGGATACTTAAAAAACTTTTTATTTCCAAGAGAATATCTTGATAAAAAAGTTGGTGTTTTAAGTGGTGGTGAAAAAAACAGAGTTGCTCTTGCCCTACTTTTCACAAAAAAAGTTGATTGTTTAATTCTTGATGAACCAACAAATGACTTAGATATTCCAACAATTAATATTTTAGAAGAGTATTTACAAAACTTCCAAGGTGCATTAATTTTTGTATCACATGATAGATATTTTGTAGACAAAATCGCTAAAAAACTTTTTGTATTCCAAGACAATAGCCATATAATGGAAAGTTTCCAACCATATAGTGAATATTTAGAAATAGAAAAAGAGTTAAAAGAGTTAGATAATCTTGAAAATGAAATAGCAAAAGAAGCTACAATTGAAAAAGTTGCACCAACTGTTAAAAAACAGACAAAACTATCATATAAAGACCAAAGAGAATATGAGATGTTGCCAAAAGAGCTAGAAGATTTGGAGTTAAAACTTGAAGAGATAAATGCTTGCTTAATGGATCCAAAATGTTATGAACAAAAAGGAATTGTCGCTATGTCAAAAGAACTAGATGAGACAAAAGAGATTTATGAGCAAAAAGTTGAAAGATTTTTGGAACTAGAAGAATTAATAGAAAGCTTTAATTCTTAAAAAGATATAATTTGGTAAACAAATAGTAAATATAGGGGTTTGTATGACTTTAAAAGAACAATTAAAAGAAGATTTAAAAACTGCAATGAGAGATAAAGATGTAGTAAAAAGAGACTCAATTAGAGCTATTAATACTATGATTAAACAAATTGAAGTTGATGAAAGAAAAGATTTAAATGACGAAGATGTTATTAAATTAATTCAAAAAGGTATCAAACAAAGAGAAGAGTCTATTACTCAATATAAAGCTGCTTCAAGAGAAGACTTAGTTGCACAAGAACAAGAACAAGTTGATGTATTTATGCTTTACCTTCCAACACAAGCAAGTGATGAAGAACTTGAAACTGGAATGAAAGAAATTATTTCACAAGTATCAGCTACTTCTATGAAAGACATAGGGAAAGTTATGGGACTTGCTACTAAAAAATTTGCAGGTGTTGCAGATGGAAAAAGAATCAATGAAATGGTAAAAAAACTTTTAGGATAATTTGAAAAAATCACATTTAGGAAAAATTGCATGAATAAAGAGTTTGAAAATATTTTAAGTTTATTAACTGAAGATGAAAAAAATGAAGTTAATTTAAATCAAATTGATTCACCTGAAAAACTAATCCCTCTTTTATTAAAAAGAGTTAACCCAAATAATGTTCAACACTTAGCTTTATTAATAAAACAATCTGTTTTACCGTCTATTTGTGCAGAAACTGATGATGAGATTGATCAACTTTTTTCAAAAATTGAAAAAGAACCTAATCTTTTATTCATTGAAAAAATTCAAGATAAAATTGAAGATTTCATAAACAAAAGATTTGAAAGAGACAAAAGAGTTGTAATTGAGCGAACTTCTGATATTTCTAAACTTGTATTATTAATGGAAGAATATTTAAATGAAGCTATTTCAAGTAATGGTTCAAGCTCAAAAAATGTTATTAATATAAAAGAAAAAATTGAATCTATTAATATTCAAGAAGATGGATTAGAAGCACTTACAAAACTACAAAATGAGCTTATAAACGCAGCATCATCTATTGAAAAAGAGATGCATACTGTTACCACTAAGTTAGAAACTGGGAAATCAAAAGTTCAAGAACTTGAAGAAAAAGTAAAAACACTTGAAAATGAATTAAGTAGAACAAAAACAGAAAATATGAAAGATCATTTAACTGGTTTACTGACTAGAAAAGCATTTAGTGAAGAAGTAAAAAGAATAGAAAGTGCTTATGAAAGAATTAAAACTCAATATGCTGTAGTATTTTTTGATTTAGATCACTTTAAAAAATTAAACGATACTTATGGACATGAATGTGGAGATGTTGTTTTATCAACTTTTGGAAAGATTCTAAATAAAAGTATAAGAGACCATGATGTGGTTGGAAGATATGGAGGAGAAGAGTTCGTGGCAATTATTCACTTTAATCTAAATAGAGAATTATTACAATTCTTAAAAAGAATAAAAACAATAGTTACTGAAAATAGTTTTTTATATAAAACAAATAAAATAAAAGTTACTTTTTCAGCAGGAGTTGCAATAAGAAGTACTTATCCAACTTACGAAAATACTCTTCAAAAAGCTGATATGCTTTTATATCAAGCAAAAGAAAATGGAAGAAATAAAATTATTCTAGAAAATGGAATGGAGATTTAGTCTAAAAATGCAAATAAATAAATTTTTAAAAATTGGATTGTTCGTTGTTGCAACATCATTACTTTTCACTGCTTGTGCAAATAAAGCAGTAGTTAAAAACAATGTTGAAAAAACAAAAGTTAAAACGATAAATGATGTTTTAAATGAATCTTTTGAATATGATGCAAAACAAAGATTGTATAAAAACAAATCTTTGAAAGCTGAAGATACAAAGAATTTGTACTCAAAACTTGATAAATTTTGTTCTGATAACAAAGGTAAATTAGTTAATACTACTTATTACATAAACAAAATTTATGTTAATTCATATTCTAATAATAAAGCTAGCGTTTGTGAAATTAATAATGAACCGTATTTTATTACCCATCAAGCAAGCCAAAATGCTAATAGTTTCTACTCAGTAAGTATAGATGAAAAAGTAAAAAGAGCTTATTCAAATTCTAAAAGACATCCACAATTTGAAGCAGAAACTCCAACTATCATAAATAGTCAAGAGTTAGTAAAAGAAAGACAAGAGATTCAAAAACGTGAAGCGGCAAGAGAACAAAAAACTAAACTTTTATTTAATAAAAAAGATCAAAGAACAATGACTTTTTTTGACTCTTGGAGATATTCTGGGAAAGAAGCTGTTTGTGCTAAAAGATGTACAGATGTAAACAAAAGAACAACTGGATATACAACAATAAAAGAAGCTACTTCTAATAATTGGCAACTTGTTTCAAAAGTTGAAGATATAGAAGAAGCTATTGATAATACGTGTACTTGTTCTGGTTATTCAGTTTTATTAAGAAAGTTATCTACTGAATCAAACAAATAAATAAAGGAACTTCCTTTATTTATTTGTGATTCAACTTCTATATCAACCCTATTTTTTACACAGATATTTTTAACAATACTAAGCCCTATTCCAAAACCACCTGTTATTTTATCACCCCTATAATATCGCTCGAAAATTTTTGATTTATCTTTTATTCCAATTCCTTCATCTTTAAACATAAGCTTTATTTTGCTTTCTTCTTTTTGCAAAGATATTTCAATGTTTGAGCTATCTTTTGAGTATTTTATTGCATTTGAGATATTATTATCAATAATTCTATAAAGCTCTAATTCATTAAAAATAATATGAACATCACTTTGAATATTTTTTGAAAACTTGATGTTTTTTGAAATTGCTAAGTCATTAAAAAATTCAATTCGTCTCTCTAAAAAAATTGAAAAATTAATATCTATTTTTTCATCTTTTACAATATTTTGTTGCATGTAATACTCTAAATCTTCATAAATAACTGTCATATTTTTTAAAGCTGATTTTATTCGCAAGATATATTTATCATTTTTAAGTCGCATTTGTAGCATATCAACATTAATTCGGGCAACTCCAATGGGAGTTTTTAGCTCATGCATTGCATCTTTTAGAAAATCATCCAAGTATTGATTTAATCTTTTGTATGGTTCAATACTTTGTTTGATAATAAAAAAAGAGGATAAAAATATAAAAGAACTAATCAATAAAATCAAAATAATTGCATTATAAATTACTTGTGAATTATCTATATCTTTACAAACTACTAAAAATTTTGCATCAAAAATATTTTGTTCTAAATAATTCTTATAACAAATCTCATTTTTATTTATCAAAAATTCATCAATAAAATCCAAATCGTTTTTCTTTAATAAAGAAAAAATTGCCTGATTATTTTTATCAAAAATTCCTGAAAAATAGATGTTGGAACGAGGATAATAAAAAGTAGAACTATTCTCTTTTTCAAAAGAGTTTACTTTTGAAATAACTGAAAAAGCATAATTTTTTAAATCCATTTTATCTTTTATATTTTGATTTTCAAAGGAAGCATCAAGATAAAAATATATTGGAATAAAGGCAATTAAGAGGGTTAATACAACTTGAATAACAATAAATTTAATCTCATATTTATTACTTATCAATTTTATATCCCACAAATCGTTTAGTTTTTATAAAATCTTTACAGGTTTTTTCTCTAATTCTTTTTATGCACATTCTAATATCAGAGTATGAAATATCTTTATTTTCCCAAATTCTTTCATGTAAAGTCTCAATTGAGACAAAAAAACCTCTATTTTGAACTAAATAAGAGACAAGTTCACTCTCTTTAAAACTTAAGTCTATTTGTTCTTTTTCTTTATATAAAATATTTTTTTTCACGTCAAATTCATAATCTGGAACTACTTGTATAATATCATCCAAAGTTTTAAAACAACTATTTTTAATTAATTGCTCTATTCTAAATTTTAGTTCAATCAAATCAAATGGTTTTCTAATATAATCATTACAACCTAAATCATATCCACGACTAAGATTTGTTATATCTGTAAGAGAAGTAAGAATTATAATTGGTGTATTTAAGCCCTCTTTTCTAATAGTTTCAACCAAAGTAAAACCATCCATTCCAGGTACTCTAATATCTAAAAGAAGTAAATCATAACTGTTTGTAAAAACTGCATCTAAAGCATCATCACCATTTTCAAAATCATCTACAATAAAATCAAGTTCTTGTAAAAACTCTTTTATGGATACCTTATATAAATAATCATCTTCAAGTAGTAGAATTTTCATTTTTTCACTTTATAATAATCTCTTTTTTCTCTTTTAAAAGATGGTTTTTAAAATTTGTATCTTTTGCATTTATTTCACCCATATATTCATATTTTGGTAAATAATTAAAGTTCTGTTCACTTTTATCAAAAGAAATCATCAAAACACCCACACTTTTCGAATCAATATCACCTAAAGGAATTTGAGTAATGATTTTATTCTTATTTTTATAATAAAACTGTTCATTTGACAAATACTCTTTATTTAAAGATAGATAATCATAAAACTTTTTGTCATAATCATTTTGAATCACTACAAAATCATCCAACATATTGTACTCTTGATAATATGTAGCAATTGGTAAATACTCTTTTTTCAAAAGTGCAATAACATCAATTCCCATATATTTTAGCCTATTTTTCAAGTCACTATAATCAACTATAACTTCAATACTTCCAATATATTCCTCTTTTTGATTAAAAATTGGCGAAATCGCTTTTATATTAAATCTTTTCCCAAGTTCATTTGATACAAAAGGTTCTTGGGTCTCTTTTACTTTTACAATTCCTTTTCTAAAACTCTCCAAACTCAATCCCGCATCTTTATCTTCCCAACTTCTTACAAAAACTTTTAAATCTTTTGTGTGAACTTGAATTTGAATATTATTTATATTTGTGTAGTTTTTAATATTTTCAAGGGAAGTTAAAAGCTCTTTTTTTAACTCTTTTGGTTTATTGTTTTCTAAAAAACTAATGACATTTTGATTCTTAGAAAATAATATAGCCAAAGATAAAGCATGATTTTTTTGATTTGTTAATTCATTTTGTACAATCTCAACTCTATTTGAAACCAAAATATCAACTTGATTTTGTTCTACTTTATTGTTGTATTTATATAAAAAATATAATAGTGTTATAAAAATGATAATAAAAGATAAGATAAATTTTTTGTATGTTTTATTCATGAGTAATTTTAACCAATTAAAAGAGAATACACATAAGGTATTCTCTTTTTTTACTTTATTTTATGAATTTTCCAAAAGGACCTACTTGGTTCTCTTTTGTTTCAATATTTGGTCTATAAACATCAGGAGCCTTAACATCTTCTAATGGGAAATCATTTATTCTATCAGCTTTATCAGGTCTAAAATTTGAATCCATATTGATAAATGCAGCTACATTATAAGCTTCTTCATCTGTTAAAACTGGAGTTTCTTTTGTTGCACCTAAAGGCATATTACTTTTTATAAAGTCCGCAGCTTTTAGAACTCTGTACATTCCAGCACCTTTATTATATGTATCTTTACCCCATAATGGTGGATACATATATCCATTTGCTCGACCATCATTTTTTATACCTTCACCGTTTGCACCATGACATGAAGCACATTGTTGTTCATAAACAACTTTACCTTTTACAGGATCAGCAGCTTGTGTTTTAATCATTTTTCTGTCAATTGGACTTAAACTTCTACCTTCAAGTTTATCAACTCCACCAACTGGATAACCTTGACTTAACCAATACATATAAGTCTGCATTGCTTTCATTTCTTTACTATCAAGTGGTAGTTTTTTACCGTTCATACTTCTTTCCATACAGCCATTAATTCTATCAGCAAGTGTACCTATACTATTACCCCTTGCTCCATACTGTGGAAATGCAGCAAAGATTCCAATATATGATGAAGAATAAGGTTTTGTTCCTGCATCTAAGTGACAACTTTGGCAATTTAGATTATTCCCAGCATATCTCATTTTTGGGTCTTCTACTTCTGGACCTATGTATTTTGAAGTATGAACAATAAGTTCTTTTCCATATTTTACTAACTCTCCAAATTCATTATTTGGAATATTTTTTTCATCTGGAATTTTATACTCTAATTTTGCATCGGATTTATATCCAGTATCTGAATGTTCTTTTAAAACTTTTGCATCAAATGCAAATGAAGAGCTAACACATAAAGCAGATAATGTAACTGCAGCGATAATCTTTTTCATAAATAATTTTCCCCCTACTATTTAATTAGGAAAACTATAACACTTGTATATAACTTGAAAGTAACAACCAATTAATCAAAAAACAATAAAATCCACCAACTAATCAATATTAAGTTATATTAAATGTTTAAAAAGTATAATCAATACGAATAATATAATTTTAAGAAAGTTGAATGTATATGAATAAACCAAATCTTTTTATAATTGGTGCACCTAAATGCGCAACAACATCAATGTATCATTATCTAAAAAATCATAATGATGTTTTTGTCCCTGAAATTAAAGAACAGCATTTTTTTTCTCTACCTATGGTTAAAGATACATATTACGATGTTTACTTCGCAAAGAATGAAAATGATTATTTAAGAAACTATGATGATGCGAAAAACAAAAAGATTATTGCAGATATATCACCTTCTTATCTATATTATAAAGAATCTGCCGATAAAATAATAAAATTTAATACTAAATCAAAAATCATCGTTATCCTTAGAGATCCAATTGAAAGAGCAATATCTCATTATTTAATGGATTTAAGAATCGGTTATGTAAATAAACCATTTTTTCATTATTTAAAAGATAAAAATACACTTTATTATAAAGAGTATGTTGGTAATAGTCTATATTATGAAAATGTTAAATATTACAAAGAATTATTTAAAGATAATTTATTAGTAATTTCTTTTAAAGAGTTAAAAAATAATCCAGAGTTAATTATGAATGATGTATTTGATTTTCTTGATATAGAAAGAATTAAAATTAATTTTTCTACTAAATATAATTTTTATTCAAGAGCAAAAAGCCCTATAATTTATTATTTAAGAAAATTACATCTTTTTAATTTTATATATAAATATATTCCCGAGAATTTAAAATGTAAAATAAAGACTTTGTTATTTAATACAGTAGAAGAAAAACCTAGTTTTAATGAAGAAAAAGATTTTCTACAAAAAATTTTTGAAGAAGATAGTAAAAAACTAGAAAAATTATTAAATAAAAAATTATGGTAAAAACTATTTTAATTTAACTAAAAGGGAAAATAAATAAATGTTGATTCTAGGACGGAAATACATTTTTACAGAAATAGAAAAAAAACAATTATCTAAAAAATTTAAGATTTTTAAACAAATAGATTATAAAAATATAACTCCGAATGAAACTAAAAATCAAATTGAATCTTTAATTAGTAACAAAGAGTATAAAGTAATAGTATTAAATACACAAGGGAAAGTATCTGATGACCTTGTTAGGTATTTAACAAACTTACAATTTGAGAAAAAAATAAAATTAATTGGAATAGAGAAATTTCTTGAAAATTATCTTTATAAATGCTATATACCTAAAGATAATGGAGATTTACATTTTTTAGATGATATAAAACCTTTTAATACTTTTCAATATATTCAAAAAAGAACTATTGATTTTATAGGAGTTAGTTTATTATTTTTATTTGGATGGCCTTTTATTTATATTATAAAAAGTAAAATGAAAAAAGAATCTCCAGGAAAACTTTACTTTAAACAAAATCGAATTGGAAAAGATAAAAAAGTTTTTCAATGTAGAAAGTTTCGTACTATGCATGAAAATAGCTATCATGATCCATATACAAAAGAAGGAGATGCTAGAATATATCCTTATGGTAGATTTTTGAGAAAAAGCAGAATTGATGAGCTCCCCCAAATACTTAATGTAATAAGAGGAGAAATTCACTTAATAGGACCAAGAGCTGAATGGGAGATATTAGTAAAGGAGTATGAACAGAAAATTCCTTATTATCATGAAAGACATCTTATTAAACCAGGAATAACTGGTTGGGGACAAGTAAATTACCCATATGGCAGTAATGTTGATGACACTATACAAAAGCTTATGTATGATTTATACTATATTAAACATTGGACTATACTACTTGAAATAAAAATTATATTTAAAACTATAATGATAGTAATAGGGAAAAGAGGATTGTAAATAACTTCATATTCATTTTAATATCATTTTCTTAAATATAAAATAGATGTAATTATAATAAATTTTTGTGCTCTTTTATTATTTTATTATTAATTTTAAATCTTTTTTTATCAAAAATCCATCCCCACTTATTAAAATAATTAATTGCCGATTTAATATGATAAATTAATAATTTTTTATTTTTATATGAATCTTTTGCATATTCATGATAAATTTGAACTTTGGGATAAAATATTGTCTTATATTTTTCATGAATTCTCCTATTTAAATCTACATCTTCTAAATACATAAAAAAACTTTCATCAAATAGTCCAATTTCTTTTAATACATCAGATCTTAAAAACATAAAACAACCACTTAAACTAGGGACATTCATAATTTTATCATATCCAGTAAATTTCAATTCATATTTATCGTTTTTTTTATTTTTTAAAGTTTTAAAGGGAATAAACCTTCTAAATATTAAATCCAAGGGAGAAGGGAGAAGTTTACATAAATATTGAATATCTTTATTTGGATATTTTACAAGAGGAATGATATTACCTACATCTTTATGCTTTTCCATATAAATATATAATTCATCTAAAATATTGTCATTAAAATACACATCAGGATTTAAAACTAAATGATATAAAATTCCATTCTCTATACTCTTTTTTATTGCAATATTATGAGCTTTAGCATAACCTAGGTTCATATTATTAAAAATATACTCTATTCTATGATTATCTATATTTACTAATTCTTTTAAAGTATCATTTTTTGAATTATCTATAAGGTATAGCTTTATATTCAAATTTTTACATAAAAATAAACTTCTAATTATTCTTTTAATCTGCTCTTTTTTATTATGATATAAAACTATTGAAACATTAATTACATTCATTTATTTTTGCCTTTTTCTAATAATTTATCAAATAATTCATTCCAACCTAAGAATACATCTGATTTTAATTTTTCAAATTTCACTTCATCATATTTTAACTTTTTAAGATATAAATCTATAATAATTTTTTCTAATTCTTCAGTATTATTTGGATCAAAAAATTTTACTTTCTTATAATTTCCTATTGTTTCTTTTGCATAAGGTAAATTAGAAACGATGATTGGTTTATCAAAAATTTTATACTCCGATATAGGAAGTCCCCAAGTTTCTAATTTAGAAGGAAATATTAAACAGTCAGAAATTTCATATAATTCAAAAATACGTTTTCTAGTTTGTAAACCAATAAATTTTATATTTTTATTCTTAAAGTATTTTTTATATACATATTTTGAATACTTATTTTCACTACCATTAATTGTTAAAATCAATTCAATATCTTTATATTTTATAAGTTTTTCCATAACTTCACAAATAAGTTCTATGTTTTTAAAAACTCTAGGAAAAGAAGGATAAAATAAAATTAATTTGCTTTTTTTTTCCAAATTAGTATCAATCTCATTAGTATTTCTAATTGGAATAGAGGGATAAGAAACTATGCAGTTCTTAATTTTATACATTTTTAAAAATTCGTCTTTTAACCAATTTTGTTGAACTACAACATAATCATTTTTTTGGATATTAATTTTATAAATGTACTTATATAATAAACAAAATAAAAATGTTTTTTTATCAAGAAGAAACTCTTTAAAACTTATTTTATAAAAAGGTGTTGGATTATGACAATAAACAGCCCTTATATCTGCTGTCACATTAGGTGTCATATCATGTAAGGAAAGCCACAGATAAGGTTCTTTTCTTTTTGATAAATATTTAAAATAAATATATTCATAATAAAAGCGAAAAAAGTATGATTTTATAGAATTAGGAAACTCTATAAAATCTAAGTTTTTGGTATTTAACATTACATCTTTACTATGAATAAGTACTAAAATCCGATAATTTTTATATAAATATTCATCTAAAAAACTCAAACAATCATTTAAAATTGAAAGAGTTCCTCCACTACGCAAATTTATAGCAGAAATAATAATTAATTTTTTTTCGGATGTGTTATTTTTCTTTAATATATTATATTTCTTTAAGTAAATACAAGAGACTAAAAATAGAAACATACCTGGAGTGAAATATCCCATCCCTCTTAAAAAAAATTCAAAAAAAGCTGAAATAAAAAAAGAAAGCATTAATATATCTTTATTATTTAATATTATTTTATTTGTTATTAATTTATAAAATTTATATAAAATATATAAATATATTAACAATAAAAAAACTCCTGCTATCCCTATTTCTGAAATCAGTTTAGAACCTGTTGTTCCACCATCATAAAGGTTAACTGTGCCATGCTTATCATTTACTAAAATACTTCTATAATAACCTTGTTCACCAATTAATCCTAATTGATTAAAACCTATTCCTAATCCATATGTATCTTTAAAATTTAATATTGCATTTTCCCATCCACTTAAAAAAACTATTGTAGACTTATTTTTTACACTAAAAAAATCCAATCTTTTACTGAAATAAGAAAAATCATAAAAACTCATTAATAAAATAACTATAGTGCCTAATATTGATATTTTTAATAAAAAATAATTTTTTCTTTGACACATAAAAAATAAAAAAAGTCCTACTAACAATGTTAAATTTTGTATAGCTAATGAGATAATCAATGGAGGGATAAGAATTAAAAAATTATTATCCTTTTTAATATAAATAAATAAAGTTATTGGCAAAAGAATTAATGCAAAATGAGATGGTTCTGCAAATAATATCATGACTTTTGAAGGTGTAAAATAATAATTTATACTACTTATAAATCCATCTAGTAATAATATAAAATATAATACTTTTACATAATTATATATTTTTGTATCATCCATATTATATATTGATACGGCAACATAAAAAGCTGATATTATATAAACAATTATTAGAATATAAGAACTAATAAATCTTAAAAAATCAAAATTTGAATGATTAATAAAACTAATTATAGATATAGTAAATATATAAACTAATAAACTTATTAAAAATGGTTCTAATCTCAAAGAATATTTTTGTTTTAATTTTTCATTTTTATTTATCATTAGAATTATAAATATAGACATTAAAAAAATAAAAAAAGTTGTAAAAAATTGAAAGGAACTCGTCTTAAAAATATTACTTAAATAAGATGTAAATAAAATAAATGAAAAAAATAAGAAATAAAAATAAGTCTCTTGTTTAATAGCCATAAAAGATATTCCTTAATTTATATTTCATTAATGCAATTATTAAATCATAGTACAACAATACAATATTTCTTGTATGATATTTTTTCTTGGCATTAAAGGTTTCTAAAAAAACTGTATTATCTATATTGCTTATCCCACCATTTCTCATAAAGCATGTTTTTTCATCAAGAAATTCTGTAATTAAATTTTTTCCAACTCTTAAAAGAAATTCATAATCAGCACAAATTTTAAATTCAGTATTATAAAAACCATATGTTTTATATAATTTTCTATTATGTAATGAACCTACATGTGCAACATTCATATAAACTTTAAATTTATTCCAATTCCACTTTTGACCTATAATTTTTATTTCATTTTTATTTTCATCACATAATATATTTTTAGAAGATATATACATTATATTATCTTTAGGAGAAGTTATAATTAAATTTATATAATTTGTTATAGCATCATTTAAATAAAAATCATCCGCACCAAGAAAACTTATCCATTCACCTTTTGCTATTTTAATTCCTTTATTCCATGCATCATAAATACCATTATCTGACTCACTAACCCAATAATCTATTCTATTTTCATATCTCTTTATAATGTCAATAGTTCCATCTGTTGAGCCACCATCTATAATAATATATTCTATATTATTATAAGTTTGATTTAATACACTTTTAATTGTTTCTTCAATAAATCTCTCACCATTATATACAACTGTAATTACAGAGACTTTTGGGTTTTTGTTCATTTTATTGCTCTTTTAATTTATAAATCCTATCTTTATTTAATAATTTTATTCACTCTTTTTTATAGAATAAACTTTAAGTATAAAGACTTTATACTTAAGAATTCAAATAATAAATCATAATTATTAATATATTAGAAGTAAACGAATTTCTAATTTTATTTTTTATATATATGATTATTCTTTACAATGCCTTTTGGAAATAACTTTCTAATTGATGTTCTCAAAATCGTATCACCTTGAAGAATTATATCTTTTATCTTTTGGTCAGGAAAACCTCTAAATGATGTTACATGAAAATAATCATCAGTGCTCATTGGTTTTTTTGAAAAATAATAGTTAGAAACACAACATCTATTCCCTTTTTTGACTTTACTTACACCATGCCAAGATTCTTTATTTGTGACCATAATTGCCAATCTATTAAATTTTGAATGAATTACAGTTTGATCATTTTTAAGTCCTTTATCCCATAATTCAAGATTTCCTCCATCTTCTATCTCTCTATTTGGTGTTATATAATACAGTAAATTCAAAACTCTATATAAACTTCTATCTTTATCATGAGAATTATCCAAATGAGGGTTTAAATAGTTTCCTTCTTCCATTCTACTTAATCCACCTGCATATAAAAACTCATCAGCAATGATGTCATCTTTGCCAATAATAGATGCAATACTATTTATAACCTTTTTTTCTTGAAAAGAATAAGTTATTTCTTCAAGAATTCTATCATGATTATTTAATTGTGCTTCTATTAGTTTATATTCCCTTAAATTTTTTTTCTCTCTCATCTCCTCTTTTTTTGGAAATTTAGAATAAATTTCCATTACATCTTCAACAGGTAGAAGATTATCAATTGTAAAGAATATAAAATTGGAACCTTTTTTAACTTGTAGTTCAATATTTTTTATAATTATTTCTCTATTTTCTTCAATTTTATTTACAATGATATTTGAATAATATAATCTATCTTTAATCATGTATTTTCCCCTTAAATCTTTTAATTTATCTAATTAATAAACTTTGATGATTATTGTGATTTCTTTGTTATTATATTTTTATTACACTGTGAGTATAATAAGTCAAAAAATATATAAATTATTTTAATTTACAGAAATAGGAAAGGAAAGTATATTTGACGAATGATGGTACTAAAATTATAAAAGAAAATAATTTTGATATATTAAGATTAATATTAGCATTATTAGTTGTATTCGCACATTGGAATGCACTAACAGAAAATAAATCAACAAATTTTATTTTTTATATTTCTGGTTATTCAGTAGCGATGTTCTTTATCGTGAGTGGCTTTTTAATATTTTGGAGTTTTGACAAAGATAACTCAAAAAAAAATTTTTTTGTAAAAAGATTTTTTAGAATTTACCCATTATATTTGATAATCATAATATTACAAACATTATTTTTTATTTTTTATTCAAAAGAAACTAATATATTTTTGTATATAAAATACTTTTTTGTAAATATCTTTTATCTTAATTTTTTGTCACCTTCGGTAGGTCAAACATTAAGTGAATTACATGTAAATGCTATAAATGGTAGTTTATGGACATTAAAAATTGAAATAATGTTTTATCTTGCAGTTCCATTAATATATTTTCTTTATAAAAAAATTGGAATAATGTTTATTATATTTCTTTATTTTATTTCATTCTTTTGGAAATATTTTATGAATTATCTACATCTTGAAAGTTTATCACACCAATTTCCTGGTCAACTTAAATTTTTCGTTGTTGGAATAATTTTTTATTTACTATATGAAAGAATAAATCATAAACATTTCCATTTAATAAGTTTTATAAGTTTAATAAGTCTTATAAGTTTAATTTATATTAAAAATTATTCTAATATTCATATTATTAATTTTTTTGGGCCTATTCTTTTGGGAATAATATGCTTTTATTTCGTTTTTTTCATTAAATATATTAAAATTGAATTTGATTTTTCATACAGTATTTATGTTATACATTTTCCTATTATACAAATAGTATTATATTTCAATCTTAATCCAGATAATCCACTATTATCATTTTGTCTTATTATTTGTTTAGTCTTTATTTTTGGATTCTTTTTAGAAAAATATGTAGAAAAAAGATTTATTAATTTTGGGAAAAGATTTTTATATAAATAATATGATTAGTTAAGTTTTCTATTCCCAACATTCTCTAATGTATTGATATCTTTTAAATACTTTTAATAATTTATTATAAAAGTCTTCTTCTTTCCAATTATCTAAAATATTTTTACCATTTAAAATTTTATAATCAACTATATCTTTATTATTTTTTATAAATAATATATTTTCAGATAAACTATTTGGATTATTTAAATCCATAAAAAATACTGATTCTTCAAACTGTTCTCTAAAAAATGGCATATCTGAATAACAAACTGGTGTTTCATATGCAAATGCCTCCAAAGGAGGAATATTTGTTGGTCCTAGATATGTAGGCATTACTAAAGATAGAGATTGCTTATATAAATAAGGTATTTCTTCATTTTTTACAAATCCTACATAATGAATTAAATTCTCTATCCCCATACTCTTTGCAGATTTTAAAATATAATTAAGATTTCCTTTATTTGAACCAGAAAAAACAACACTGACATCGATATTATGTTCATATCTCAATATTTTAATTGCTTTTAGTATATACATATGATTTTTATGTGCCCAAAACTGTGCAGGATAAAAGATATAATCATTTTTAATATTATATTTTTCTTTTATATTTATATAATTTTTATTATCAACAATTAATACATTAGGAAGAAAGGGTAAAATTTCAATTCTATTTTCTTCCAAATTATACTTTGATATACAATAGTTTTTTAAATATGTAGAATCCACTATTACATTTATAGCCTTTTTTAAACTTTTGGAGTAGTTCTCTTCTCTACCTTCAAATATTTTATTATTACTTAATTCGGGAAATTCTATCAGATTTAGATGACCTAAATCCCATAAAGTTATAATGTATGGAAGTTCACTTAAAGAGTGTGTAATTTGACTTGGAGATAAAAAATATATCAAATCAATTCCATCTTTTAGAATCTTTGATTCTATTTTTGATTTTCTTAATCCTAATTTCTTGAAAAAATTGTAAAAATAAAGATTTTTCAGAGCTATTCTATGAATTTTTTGGAATAAATTTTCACTGATTTTTTTTATCTCTAAATCTAAATCTTGGTAATCATTAGAAATATCTTTATTAATACTATAAAAAGATAATTTGATTGTCTTATCATTATGATATTTTTTTAAAAGATTTAAAACCATATAAGAGTATTGAAATCCACCACCTGAATATATATCATGATTTATAACTATGGCTATATTTAAAATTTTATTATCCACAGAACATTCCAAATAATTTCCAAATTGATTCATATATTTACTTTTACTGCCATTTCAAGAGATACAGTACCATTTGTAACAGATAATGCTATTCCAAACTTATCATTCTCACTTTTTATTATAAATAATTCTTGGATGTAATGAAGATTTCTATTAACAGTATTATAACTAGGTCTAATTATTACAGACGATAATTTATCGTTAATCATATTAATTTTTCATAGTATTTATTGTATATTTTGCTATTTTTAACATTATCATAAATATAACTCTTTATATCTTCATTCATATTTTCTTCAAAAAAGTTTTTACTCTTATCCACAAATTCAAATTCTGTACTAGCTGAACTATTTATATTATAAAATTTTTCAGTTTTTTTCATATTCTCTATATTACTTAAAGAGATAGCTTTGTTAATATTTTTATCATCAACTAATAATCCTAGATTAGTATACAAATTATTTATTGTTAAAAAAGGATCATCAATTAAATCCTCATATTTTAGAAAATGAATTCTTTGTGCAGAAACTTTTCTATCCAACCAACTATTAGTATGATGAACCCAAGATTTAATACCAAAAACAGGATCTTCTACAAATTCTTTAAATGTTTTATCATACCATCCTAATTGTTTACAAAAAATATAATAACTATTCATAACCTTATATGGATCTCTTATTAAATATATTACAAAATTATAATTTTTATTATAAGTATCATGACTTTTTATAAATCTATATTTAGGAAAATTCCATAAAGGTTTATCAATCAAATCTCTAGATTTATGAATATCAGGAATATATTGATGTAAATTGTAAAAAGTAGCCTGTACTTTTTCATTTGATTCAAGTAAATTTATATTAGCTATTAATGTAGCTAACCATGTCACACCTGATTTTGGAAACTCAACTAAATAGATATCATTATGTTTTGGATTATTAGGATAAAGTCTATAAGATTTTTCATCTCTTACTTTTCGAAGTCTTTTTTTTATTAATTCAAAATATCCTAGAACTATTGACTTTAAAATATTGTTCATATATTATCCTTATTCATAAAAAGTTATTTTATTTTTATTATCTTAAAAAATTACAAACAATACCATTGTTGATAAAAATTTTATTGTAAAATGGATAAGCATTCTATCAAACTAAATCTTATCTATAGATTTATAAAGAAAATCATTTATTTTTTTTAGCCAAATAATAGTCACTTGGTTCTCCTATATCTAACCAAGATGTTTCTAAATTGTATATTCCTATATTCAAATTTAATTCATTTAATTTTTCAAATAATGTAGGCATATCAAAAAATGTATCTTTAGGAATATATTTTAAAATAGAAGGATTTAAAACATATATTCCTGCATTTATATTAAATTTCTGAATTGGTTTTTCTTTTATTGATATTATTTTATTATCTGCATCGGAAAGTATCACACCATATGGTATTTTTATTTCATATTTTGATGTACACATAGTTGCCTCAAATTTGTTTTTTATATGATAATTTAAAATTTGCTCAAAATTTTCATCTGTTAAGATATCTCCATTCATAACAAAAAAAGGCTCATTTAAATTCTCATTAATTAAACTCAAGCAACCAGCTGTACCCAAGCGTTTAGATTCATTTATATATTTAATATTAACATTAAAGTCATCCCCATTTCTAAAATGTTTTTTTATTACATCCGCTTTATAATTTACAGATATATAAAAATCATTAAAGTGATATTTTTTAAAACCATCAATAATTATTTCTAAAATTGGTTTATTACCAATATGTAACATAGGTTTAGGTATATTTTTAGTTATTTCTCCTAGTCTATTACCTAATCCTCCTGCCATTAAAACGACACTATTAACTTTTTTAAGTAAATCTTTTTTTATTACGATTTTTTCTAATTTTTTGTTTCTATTAATAATTGGTAAAAATTGATAATCTTCTGGAAGTAAATCAATTTTTTTAATTTTTTCTTCTAAGGATTCATCAATATAAGCATAAATTATATCTTTATTTATAATTTTATCAACTAAATTATTTATATCGATATTTTTTTCAATAGATCTTCTTACATCACCATTTGTTAGAGCACCAACTAAAGAATTTTCATTATTGATAAAGAATATAATTTTATAAAACTCTAATAAATCTAAAACTTTTTTAATAGAAATATTATCATTGGTAATATTATATGTCATATTATAGTTAGCCCTCCATCTACAATTAAATTATGTCCTGTTACATAAGATGAAGCAGAAGAGAGTAAAAATAGCAAAGGTCCAATTAACTCTTCTTTATCCATCATTCTACCCATTGGCACTTTTGGTAAATACTTTTCCATAAAATCACTTGGTTGATTGTTAAAAACTCCAGCTGGAGAAATTGAGTTTACTCGAATATTATACTTTGTAAGATTAACAGCTAAATATTTTGTTAAATGTATCAATCCAGCTTTACTTGCAGCATATGCATCAGGGCTATTTAATCCACTATTGCCATATATATTTGGATCTGCTGATACAATACCATACATTGAACCTATATTAACTATATTACCCTCTTTATTTTCAATCATATATTTAGAAACAGCCTTAATACAAATATATGCTGCAGTTAAATTTATATCAATACTTTTTCTAAAATCTTCTATTTTCATATTTTCAAAACTATTTGTTATTTGTAAAGCAGCATTATTAACTAAAAAATCAATTTTATTTTCTTTACTAATTATATCTATCTCATTAAAAACTTCTGTTTCATTTGATATATCAATTTTTCTATAAATTATATTTTCACTTTGAAAATCACATGAATCTGCTATATCAAAAAGATAAACTTTATTTCCTTTTTCTGATAATGCTTGTGCGAATGTTTTTCCTAAACGTCCTACACCACCAGTTATAATTCCAACTTTATTTGTGTAATCAAACATCAATTTTTTCCTTTTTTATATAATCAATTAAACCTTTTTTTAAAGAGAATAGAGGGCTCCAATTTAATATTTTTTTAATTTTTTCTATATTTGCAACACAATTCATTATTTCATTTTCTCTTCTATTATTATTTGAAATAATTTTAAATTCTTTTCCCAAAATATCAGATATACAATTAATTACTTCTAATACATTATAACTTTCTCCACTACCCACATTAAAAATACCCTTTATTTGTTGATTAATAATATTATCCATTAAACTTAATAAATCTTCAATATATAAATAATCTCGTTTAGGTTCTAAATCATTAACTGTTATTGTCCCATCTTTTATTTGTTCAAAAATAAAAGGAATTAGAAACTTATTATTTTGATTTTTACCATAAATATTAAAAATCCTCAAAGAAATAACATCCACAGAATTATCTAGATAATTAAAAATAAGCTCTTCGGATAAATATTTACTCTTATTATAAGGTGAATGCAATGATATAGGATGGTCTTCATCTATTGGTAAATAGCTTGGTTTTCCATAAGGATAACTATTTAAAAAGATCAATTTCTTTACTTTTTTAATTCTACAGAATTCACAAATATTTAAAGTAGAATTAATATTAAATCTATAAAAAGAGTATGGATTTTCAAAAGATTCTGGGACATAAGTTTTAGCAGCAAAGTGAAGAACTACATCAATATCAGATATATCTAAAAATGTATCAATGTCTAAAATATCATAGTTTGAGTCCCTACTTATTGATATAATTTCATATTTATTTTTGTACTTGTCAATAAAATTTTTACCTATAAAACCAGAAGAACCTGTTATTAATATTTTTTTCATTTATTGATTAGATCCATAAGAACTTTACAAATTCTTTTTTTCCCATTATTATCTATAGTATCTTTGATTTTTATTTCTTTTAAATTATAAAAACTGTCAATTTTTTGCTTTAATAAATCAAAATTTAAATCTTTAAATAAGCCCAAGAACTCAACATAACCTAATAATTCAGCATTTTTAGCAAATGACATTTGATGTTCATTATGTGCTATTATTATTGATGGTACTGACATATATATCAATTCATACATCATATTTCCAGCTGCACTTATTGCTAAATTTGCTTTTGACATATACTCAAATAGATTTTCTGGTTTAATAATATATTCAATATTATTAAAAGCTTTGAGACAAAGTAAATCATTAAAATCTCCAATATGTATCTTAAATTTTAAATGAGACATTTTTGAAGCAATCAACGAAACAAATTTCTGAGTTAGTCCAGATGGGTCAGAACCTCCAAAACTTACAAAAATATAATCTTCTTTTTTAATTGACTTGTATTTTTCTATATTATCCGAAAAGATAATATATTCATATCCAAATAATTTATCAGTAATAGTTTTATCTAACACATTGTAATTTATTATTAAATCAGCATAATCTGAATAATCATTATACTCATGAAAACATATAATTGGCATCTTAGTTAATAATTTTATAGACTTAATATAATCTTTTTCATAATGTAATAAATCAAAAATTAATAAATTGAATTCTAGTTTCAATAAAGTATTTCTAAAATGTGTTTCATCCTCTATAAATATAACGTTTATATTTTGAAATAGTTTATTCTTCTTATCATCTGTAGAAATTAAAAAAATAAAGTTAAACTCTTTTAAAAAAAGTGATAAATTAAACATTCGTCGAAAATGTCCTGTACCTATTTGTTTTGAAACTTTCAATTTAACTAAGATATTCATTAAATCATTTCTTTTAAAATTGTAGTATCCTCATTTATATCAACTTTTGCTGTACTCCCAATAACAAAATCTAAATACTCTGGATAAATACCAATACCAGGTCTTTTTGCTGTTAACATATTTTCTGAAATAACCGTTCCTTTTTTTATATTACAATTAGATACTAAAGATTTTCTTGCATTAAGAAATGATGCTTCTTCTGCTGGATAATATCCATTATGAAAATAACCCTTTGCTTTTTCAATTGTTCTTATCATATTAACCATATCTTCTAATTGAGATGGATTTGCTGAGAGTTTATGATCTGGACTATCTGGTAATTTATTATCAATAGTAAAATGTTTTTCTACACTAAAAGCTCCCATTGCAACTGACATTGCAGGTATTGTAATTCCTATAGTATGATCAGAATATCCTACTGGAATATTAGGAAAAATTTCTTGTATTTTTTGCATTTTCACTAAATTTGCATTTTCATCATCACAAGGGTATTGCAAAATACAATGTTGTAACATAATTTTGTTATTTCCCTCTTTTTGGATTATGTCAACAGCTTTTTCGATCTCTCCAATTGAAGCACATCCTGTTGATAATATAATTGGCTTTCCTTTTGATGCAACATATTTTATAAGTTGAATATAAGTAATATCTGATGATGATATTTTATAAAGATCAACCCCTATTTCTTCTAATAAATCAACATCTGGCAAATTAAATGGTGTGGAAGTAAATATTACATTTAACTCTTGACATCTCTTTTTAAATGCTTTATAACCCTCAATTCCCATACCATCTAATTTAGAAAAAGTATCATATTGAGTTCCACCATTATCATCATTAAGCTTATCATCCCAATATCTTGGAGCACTTTTTGTTACAATTTGCTTAGCTTTATAAGTTTGAAATTTTACAACATCTGCACCTGCTTTTGCAGCAGCTTCAATAAGCTCAATTCCTCTATCCACACTTCCATTATGATTAACACCAACTTCTGCAATTATTAAAGCAGGAAAACCAATGCCTATAGTTTTGTTGTTTATTGATATATTCTGCACTCTATCTTTCCTCAAAATACTTTATTGTTTTAGTTAAAATTTCTGCTTCATTAATAGTATCTTTTTCATCTATAAAGTTTGTTTTTAATTGTATCAATCGAGGTTGTAAATACTCTGCATTTGGACAAATACCTTTGTTATATTCTCTTTGAATAAATTCTTTCCTTCTACCAAAAAGTTTCTCTTGAAATAGTGGTTCTAAATATGTTAATTGCCAAGCTCCATAATATTTACTACCACCAAAATCTAAGTATTTTTTTCTGAACTCTTCCCAAGAAACTTTTTCAATATCTAATTTCATAGTGAATGCCCAATATGATGACTCATCTCCCTCCATAACTTTTTGAGGTCTTAACCAAGTACAATTATTAATTGCTTCAAGATATATTTTTGCATTTCTTTTTCGTATGTTTACTAACTCCACTATTCTTTCCGTTTGAGCAAGAGCCACTGCACAGTTTAATTCACTTAATCTATAATTCCATCCTAAAAAATCATGTCTTAAAAAAGAGGGATGCTGAATCTCCTCTTTTGTAATTTTAGCTTTTTTTGAACCAATAGTTGAATACCCAAGTCCTGAAACTTTTCTTATTCCAATAGCAAGTTTTTCATCATCTGTCGTTATTATTCCACCTTCGCCAGCTGCTAAATGCTTAGAACTTTGAAAACTAAAACTTGAACAATCTCCAAAAGTTCCTATTAATTTATTTTTATGAAATGATAAAAAAGATTGAGCGTTATCTTCAATTACATATAAATTATATTTCTTTGCAATCTCAACTATTTTTGTCATATCAGGAGAATTTCCATATAAAGAGACAACAATTATTGCTTTTGTTTTTGATGTTATATTTTTTTCAATACTATCTGGATCAATTAAAAATGTATCTAAATCTACATCTGCAAATACAGGAGTAGCATTTGCATGAAGAACAGCAAGGCTTGTACTCGACATTGTTAAAGGAGGAACAATTACTTCATCTCCATTACCTATATTCATTGCTTCTAATGCAGAATGCATTGTAGCAGTTCCATTAACATGACTTATTGCAAAATTTGAATTAAATACCTCAGCAAATTTAGATTCAAATCTTGTCATAAAATCTGCACCTTTTGATGTTCTAAACTGAGTATCTAAAACTTCTAATACATATTTTCTTTCTAATTCACCTATTCTTTCCATTTTTCCCTCTTCTTTTAAAGATTTTTTGTAGCCTTCATTTCTTTCAATCATTGAAGTATTTTTAATATTTTTATTTTTTATAAGGCTTAAAATATCATCCATTAAAAAAATCTTTTTTAATGGATACAATTCTTCATATACTTTTTTTGCAAAAACAAAATCTTCTTCATAATCTATCGTCCATCTCATTTCTGAAATATTAGTTTTATATTTAAAATTTAAAACATTAAATTTATCAGTATTTTTCCAAATATATGGAGTTACATGTTCTTTCTCAGATAAAAGTTGTGCTTGTGTATAAGCTTTACGTAAAGCATTCATAGTAAAAACTTCTATATCAATACCTTCAGGATAAGTTGGCTCTATCGTATTACTTACATAATCAAGAGTATTATTATCTAGTAATAACTCTAAAGCTTTTTTTATTACCTCAGGATCCTTAAATGGATCATCGGATGTTATTCTAACAATTACATCAGCTTCATATTTATTCGCACTAAGATAAAACCTTTCTAGTACATTATCCTTACTTCCTCTAAAAACTTTTACTTTTGAATTTCTAAAAAGCTTTTCAATTTTATCATCTTCTTCATTTATTGTTGTTGCAACAATTATCTCATCAATCAAATCAACATTTTGAACTCTTTCTATAATATGCTCCAACAAACTTAATGAGTAAAGTTTCTTCATAACTTTACCTTCTAGTCTTGTAGAACCACACCTTGCTTGAATAATAGCAACTATTTTTAAGTTACATTTTTTCATCAAGAAATTTTCCCTTTTCTATATGTTCAAAATCTGGAATTAATTTAAGAAATTCATTAAGAATATCTTTTTTATCCCATGTTCTAGAGTTCTTTAACTTATTTATTGATTCTGTAAAATTATTTAATTTTTCATCATCATAAATTGCCTCATTTTTTATTATTCCCATACTTTCAAATCTATCCACATCTAAAATCTCTTTATTTGTAAAAAATTCTTCAAAGTATTTTTCCCCAGTAGTATCACTTTGCGTAAATAAACAAGGCCATTTTTTCTCAGATGGTAAAATTTTAGATAAATTTCTAGCTTCTTCTTCATCCTTACATAAATAAGGTTCATAACCCAATTTATTTAAATATTTTACTGCAATATCTGAAAATTTCATAAGATGTAAATTTTTATCAAATTTTGGGAAAAAAATATCTCTATTATTCCCAAAGATGCAACTCATAAGACATAATTCTGCACTTTCTTGAGGTGTAACAAAATACCTTTCTATATCATTTGGTGCTACTATTGGCTGTTGTTTTAAAATCCTCTTATTAAATCCATCTAACAATGATCCATCACTAAAAGCAACGTTTGCAAATCTTGCCATCGATATAGAAATTTCTTTTGATTTTCTCATTACAAACATTTCCATTATACGTTTACTTGCACCCATCATATTAACTGGATTTGCTGCTTTATCTGTACTTATACAAAAATATTTTTTACATTTCTTTTCAATAGCTTGACAAAGTGTTTTATCTGTATTAAAAATATTTGTATCAACCATTCTCATTAAAGTAAAAGGGTCTCTTTCACTTCTTACGTGTTTAAGAGCAGAAAGATTTAGTATATAATCATATGAATTATTTTGTTCCATAAATATATCAAACTCTAAAGAACCAACATCTATAATATAAGTTGCAAATTTTCCATCTATATATCCAAAACTACTTCTTATATCTCTAACTAACTCAACCATATTATTTTCACTTATATCTATAACATCGAGTTTTTTTGGACTTCTCTTAAAAATCTCTTTTGTAACAGCTTGTCCGATTGAACCTGCTCCTCCTAAAATAAGGAAAGATGAAGAAGATATTATTAATTTTAATTCATCTTCATTATCTTTTATATCATTAGTAAAAAGTTCTTTCGTTCGCCCTATTAAATTCAACATATCATTCAAAATTAATTTCTCCTATAAAAAGTAAACCAAATATCATATAATTTTCATTATTTACTTAAATACCATTGATAAACTTGTTGTATTCCTTTATTCAATTCCATACGATACTTCCATCCTAGATTATCTAATTTTTGAGTATCAATTAATTTTAACATTGTTCCATCTGGTTTATCTGTATTAAAAAAAAGTTTGCCTTTATATCCAATAATTTCTTTGACTAATTCTGAAAGTTCTTTTATGGATAAATCTTTTCCTGTACCTATATTAATGTGTGTATTTTTTATCTCTTTATCATCTTTATTATAAGTATCTTTAAAATCTTTTTTTTCTAATAAAAATATACAAGCATCAGCCATATCTTCACTATATAAAAACTCGCGTCGTGGATTTCCTGTACCCCATATTTCTACTTGTTCTGCACTTACACCAAATTTCATAAGATATTCTTCTGCTTCAGTAAAGTTATTTACCCCTAAATCTCTTATTACATCATCATATTTCTTTTCATTTAGAAGTTTTGCCAAATGTATTTTTCGTATTAAAGCAGGAAGAACATGAGAGGTTTCTAAATCAAAGTTATCATTTGGGCCATAAAGATTAGTAGGCATTACTGAAATATAATTTGTACCATATTGAAGATTATAACTTTCACACATTTTAATTCCAGCTATTTTTGCTATAGCATATGGCTCATTTGTATATTCTAAAGAACTTTCTAATAAACAATCTTCACTAATTGGTTGTGGAGAATTTTTGGGATATATGCAACTGCTTCCTAAAAACAATAATTTCCTAACATTATTTAAATAACTTTGATATATTACATTATTTTGTATTTGAAGATTTTCATATATAAAATCTGCTCTATACACACTATTCGCAATTATTCCACCTACTTTAGCCGCAGCTAATATTACATATTCTGGTTTTTCTAATTCAAAAAACTCTTTTACAGCAAGTTGATTTATTAAATCTAATTCATCATGAGTTTTATATATAATATTAGTGTAACCTTTATCTTGCATATTTTTAAGTATCGCACTACCTACTAAACCTCTATGTCCAGCAATATATATTTTACTATTTTTTTTCACTCAAAACTCTATTCAAAATAATTCATTATTTGGTAACCACCATCTTTGAGATATTGATCTTTTGTCATTAATTTTAAATCACTTGCCATCATATCATTTACCAAATCTTGTAAATTATATTCCCTATTCCAACCAAGTTTTTTTTCTGCCTTAGAGGGATCTCCTAAAAGTATATCAACTTCAGTTGGTCTAAAATATTTTGGATCAACACATACTAAAGTATCTCCTATTTTAAGATGAGATAAATCTATCTTAAGGTTCTCTAATTTTTCTTTATCAAAAGAATCTATAATTCCAACTTCATCTATGCCAGTATTTTCAAATTTCAAATTTATTCCAACATATTCAAATGCAAATTTTACAAAATCTCGTACTGCTGTGGTTTGACCTGTTGCTATTACCCAATCTTCTGGTTCATCAGCTTGTAATATCATCCACATCATTTTTACATAATCTTTGGCATGTCCCCAATCTCTTTTTGCATCTAAATTCCCAAGATAAAGTTTATCTTGAAGATTAAGTACTATTTTACTGGTTGCTCTTGTAATTTTTCTTGTTACAAATGTTTCACCTCTTATTGGTGACTCATGATTAAATAATATCCCATTACAAGCAAATATATCATATGCTTCCCTGTAATTTACAGTTATCCAGTAAGCATACATTTTTGCTACAGCATAAGGACTTCTTGGATAAAAGGGAGTAGTTTCACTTTGAGGTGTCTCTTGAACTTTTCCATAAAGTTCACTAGTACTAGCCTGATATAGTTTTGTCTTTTTTTCAAGCCCAAGTAATCGTACAGATTCAAGTAATCTCAATGTTCCAATACCATCAGTATTTGCAACATATTCTGGCGTTTCAAATGAAACTGCAACATGACTCATTGCTGCAAGATTATATATCTCATCTGGTTTTATCTCTTGTATAATTTTTGTTAGATTCATACTATCTGTCATGTCTCCATAATGAAGTATAAAATTTCTATTTTCAATATGAGGGTCTTGATATAAATGATCTATCCTATCTGTATTAAAAAGAGAGCTTCTTCTTTTTATACCATGTACTATATAACCTTTTTTTAGAAGAAATTCGGCAAGATAACTACCATCTTGTCCTGTTATACCGGTTATTAAAGCAACTTTTTGTTCAACCATTTATTTACTATCCTCTCTACAAAAATCATCTTCAATTCTTATAATATCATCTTCTCCTGTGTACTCACCTACTTGAGCTTCTATTATTACAAGGGGTAATTTACCTTCATTTTCCAATCTGTGAAGTTGACCTGCTTTTATATATGTACTTTCATTAGGATTCAAAATAAACTTTTTTGAACCTTTTGTAATAGTTGCACATCCGCTTAATACTATCCAATGTTCATTTCTATGAAAATGTTTTTGTAAGCTTAATCTAGATCCTGATTTAACACATATTTTTTTTATTTTATATCCATTTGAATCTTCAAGAACAGTATATGTTCCCCATGGTCGATAAATTATTGAATGTTCTGATGTCAATTTATTATTATAAAGTTTTAAATTATCAACTATACTTTTAACTTTTTGAGCTGAACCTTTTTTTGAAACTAATAGTGCATCATTAGTATCTATTATAATCAAATCTTTTAAATCTATTATAGAAACATGTTTGTTTGAAATAATGAGGTTGTTATTTTCATCATTTGGTAATTCATTAGAAAGTGAATCAAAGTTACCGACATCTGACCACTCTATATTTGAAGGTATTACTTTTACCTTATCTGATTTTTCCATTACTGCATAATCAATACTATCTTCATTAATATTTATCATATCTTCATATTTTATTCTTATAATATTTTCTTTCTTTGCATTTTCAAATGCTATTTTTGATGATTGATAAATGCTTAGAGAATATTTTTTAAGTTCTTCTAAAAATACTCCTGCTTTAAACATAAACATTCCAGAATTCCAGTAATAATTACCTCCTTCAAAATATTTTTGAGCTGTTTCATATTCTGGTTTTTCATGAAATGCTTTTACATCATTTCCTAGTGCTTCTATATATCCATATCCTGTCTCTGCAAAAGTTGGTGTTATCCCAAAAGTTACTAAAAATCCATCATTTACAAATTCCTTTGCTTCTTGCACTACTTTTTCATATTCTTTTTTATTTTTTATTAAATGATCACTTGGGGTTACAAATACTATTTCATCTTTCTCAAGACTCATACAAGCTAACGCAATAGCTGGAGCTGTATTTCGGCCTATGGGTTCAAGAATATAAGAACTATTTTCTTCTTTTAACTCTTCTAATTGATCTATTGCCAAAAAATATTGTTCTGCATTTGATACTATAAGTTCTTTATCACAAAAGAATTTATTACGTTCGACAGTTAATTGAAATAAAGATTTATTATCAAAAAGTCTTATAAATTGCTTTGGAAACAGTGTTCTACTCATCGGCCAAAGTCTTGTGCCACTCCCACCACATAATATTATGTTAGTCAATTACATCTCCAAATCATTTAATTCTTATAAAATATATAATATTTATTATATAGGAAATATTTTAAATTATACATTTTCATTACTTTTTATTCTCTAAGAAGAATCCCATTTGATATTAAATTCAGTAATATTTACTCTTTATAAATTAATATCCTATTCTCAGTATTTTGCATAATTATTGTTAAAAAAGATTTATTTCCGCTCTCCCAATCTTCTTAAACAATCATCTAAACTATCTTTCCAATAAGGAATAGTTATATTGAACTTTTGTTTTATTTTTGATTTATTTAATAAAGAAATATGTGGTCTTTTAGCTAGTGTAGGATATTGGTAAGTCTGTATCGGATTTATTTTACAATCTAACTTTGACATTTTCATTATCTCTTTAGCAAAATCATACCAAGATAATACTCCCTCATTTGAATAATTGTAAATTTCTACTTTTTCATTTTGTATTTTTGGTAAAATATCTAAAATTATTTTGGCTAAATCTTTTGCATGAGTAGGAGTTCCTATTTGATCAAAAATTATTTCTAAGGAGTCTTTTTCTTTACCAAGTCTTAACATAGTTTTTACAAAATTATTTCCATAATAGCTATATAGCCAAGAAGTTCTTATAATTATAGAATTTTTAGGATTAATATTTATTAGTTCTTTTTCACCTTCAAGTTTTGTTTTGCCATACACACCTTGTGGATTAGCTTGGTTCTCTTCGCAGTATGGTTTAAAATTCTTACCATCAAATACATAATCTGTACTAATATGTATTAATTTTATATTAAGTTTTTTAGATACTAATGCCAGTTTCTTTATAGCTTTTCTATTTACTATATCGGCGTTTTTTTCATCTTTTTCTGCTTTATCAACTGCTGTATATGCTGCACAATTAATTATTACATTTATTTTATTAGTTTGACAAAAGCTTTTTATTTTTTCTTTATTTGTTATATCTAAACTTATCCTATTTGTAAAAAAAAAATCATAAGGATATTTTGATGACAATTCTTTTATTTCACTTCCTAATTGTCCAGTTGAACCAGTAACTAATATATTTAAATTAGACATAGTAATTTGACTCAAATTTAAATAACTCTTCTATATCCTTAAATTTAGGTTGTTTCGTATCTTTTAAAGATAGTTGTAATTCAGATTGATTGATTTGCCAATTTATATCTATATCCTTGTCATCAAAAGCTATTCCTCTCTCATACTCAGGGCAATAGTAACTATCTACTTTATATGTAAAAATTGCATCTTCTGATAAAACTACAAACCCATGAGCAAATCCAATAGGAATAAAAAGTTGTTTTTTATTATATTCACTTAATTCTACTGCTGTATATTTTCCAAAAGTAGGACTACCTTTCCTTATATCAATGGCTATATCTAGAACTTTTCCTTTAATAACTCTTACTAATTTGGTTTGAGCATAAGGTGGTATTTGATAATGAAGTCCTCTTAATACTCCATAAGAAGACTTACTTTCACTATCTTGGCAAAAGTTTACTTTAAATCCTAAAAAATTTTCTAATTTATCTTCTCTAAAAGTCTCAACAAAATATCCTCGTTCATCTGCAAATATTTCGGGTTCACAAATTATTACATCAGGAATTGTAGTTCTTATAAAATTCAATGTTAAAATCCTCTTGTAAAATTAATTGTTATATTTTTTGTATTAATTTCACTAAATTGAATAATCATTGTTTTCTTCTATATAACCAAATTTAATTAAATGATTTATTATAATATCTACACATTCTTCTACAGTATTTTTAGCTGTTTTTATATGAATTTGTGGATTTTCTGGTTTTTCATAAGGAGAATCTATTCCTGTAAAATTTTTAATTGCACCACTTCTAGCTTTTTTATAAAATCCTTTTGAATCCCTTTCTTCGCAAATCTCAAGAGGAGTATCAATAAATATTTCTATAAATTCATCATATCCAACTAAACTCTTTGCTATTTGTCTATCACTTTTAAAAGGGCTAATAAAGGCTGTTAATACAATAAGACCTGCATCTACAAAAAGTTTACTTACTTCACCTATTCTTCTTATATTTTCAATCCTATCGGATTCAAGGAAACCTAAATCTTTATTTAAACCATGCCTAACATTATCGCCATCAAGTAAATATGTTTTTCTACTTTTATTAAATAATTTTCTTTCAACAGCATTTGCAATTGTTGACTTTCCACTCCCACTAAGTCCTGTAAACCATAATACACAAGGTTTTTGATTTAATAAACTATTTCTGTCATTTTTAGTTATATTTGTATCATGCCAAACTATATTTTTTTCTTCCAATGTTTTTTCCAATAATTGATATAATTCTATTATAACTATAATATCTTTTAGTTTATAATAATTTCCTTGTAATTTATTAATCTATTTTACATATTATTAGGCTCATTTATTTTAAATTTGCAATTTTGAACAAGCTTTAAAGAAAAAAAGAGAAAATATACTTTCTCTTTTTTTCTAGACTTAATAATCAATATCCTTTTTTAACATTTCTTGCTCAAAAGTTGATTTAGTATCTTTTATAAAAGATATTAACTCTTGTAACTTAGGTTCAAATTTTGATTCTATGTTCAAATATCTCGTTTGCTTTGAATAATCTTTTTGGTAATTTCTTTTTTTGATTTTTTCATAAATATCATCTGGTATCAAATAAGAGTGTGATTTGCAATTTTTTAATTTTGGAACAATTGTGTTAAGATAAATATTAATACCTGCTAAATCAAAATCTCCAAAATGAAGATATTCTCCCAAAAATGATTCAAGCCATTTATATTGATAAGTTGTTTTGTATTCACTTATACATAAAAATAGATACTTTTTTTCTTTATTAAATAGGTGTTTATATTTATTTATATACCACACTACTTGGGGATTTTCTACGCCAACTACTATTACCTCATCGTCTAGTTGTAGTTTTGAAGAATAATGTATAAATAAACCCATTCCTTCCATTGCATATAAATATTGTTTTTTGTCATTACATATAACTTCTACTTTATCAAGTACATTTATCATTAGACCATTAAAACTTTTTGATTCAACTCTTTTTGTATGGGAATAATTATCTGCAATTTCATCACGACTTTTAGGATTTTCATTTTCTTTTATAAAATAATCTAAATCTTCTATAGAAGTTACCTTATATCCATTTGTTTTAATCACTCCAAAAAGTGCTTCTTCATCATTTAAATATATTTGTTGTGGTTTTCCACTAATATAAATGCAATTACATCCAATAAACTCTTCTAAGAGTTTTTTAGAACTAAAAATACTTTTGGCTACATATTTATCTCTTAAAAGTATTTTTATAGCTTTGAAATTACTAATAGTTATATTAATTGGCATTACCAATTTTCCATTGCGTTTCTTGCATCTATTAAATTAAGTTCTACATGATTTGAGCTCTCTCTTGTTCCCATGTATATTCTTGGATATGCTTCTATAATATCATCATCATTAGCAGCTGTTCCATTTATAAATACAAACTCTAAATGTCTTGCATATTTCATTAATTCTGTAAAATAATCTGCCGATATTTGCCCTATTTCATCGATAATACAATGATATTTCATATCTTCACTATTTGTAAATTTGTTTGCAACCATACGAAGTAAAGTAATATAAATAATGGCTTTTATCATAATAGATGTTCCATTACTTCCTACACTATCAAGGGTTGCAATTCCTTTTGTTACTTGAGCATTTTCACTAACATCAAAGGTTAAAGTACTAATATCTGCAACTGTAATATTTTTTTTGAATGTTTTATCAAGAACTATTTGTAAATCATGGGCTATTTTTACAAGTTCATTTTTTACTTGTTCAGATCTATGGCTATTTTCATATCCAATCAACATATTAGCACTTAACATATCGCCAATATTTTCGATACTTGTTACTATTTCATCTCTACCTGTATCTTTAAAATTTAATTTTATGTAATCAATTACTGTAATATTTTCAATCCCTTTTTTGATTGTTAGATTTATTTTGTTTACATCTTTTACAATACTATTAAAAGTCCCTTTTATATGAGATATTTTACTTACAGCATCATTTATAGCCTCAATTAGTCGGTGTAATTGTAGGCTCGTTCCTTCTATATCAAATTTTGTTTTAATAAAATCTGCATAGGATTTGGCTATTACAATATACTGGTCTATATTATCTTCAAAACTATTTATGTCAAATTTCGTTTTTAATTTCATCATATTATCAGATGGAATTCCATCAATTATTTTTCCAGTTTCAAGTATGATAGTTTTTTCTTTTTCACTTTGTTGATTTATAAGAGTTTTAAATCTTTCAAGTATCTTGATATTTTTTTTACTATTCAGTAATAGTTTTATTTCATCATCACAGTAAGCTTCATATGTTTTATTTGGATTTGCTTCAGAAATTTCAAGTTCAAAAGTTTTAAATGATTCAGCATAACTTTTCCAAATATCAATATTTTTTTCTATTTCATTTAGTTTTTCATCAAGAACTGCAATCTCTTTTTCAAAATAATCTCTGTCATTGTCTCTTTGTTTGATTATTTGGGCATATTGCTCCTTTAAAAAAGGAATTTTATTATATTTTGGTAATACTTCATCCTTATATCTTGTAACTAAGGCTCTATTATTATTAATATCTTTAATAGATTTTTCTAATTCTTTAATAGTTCTTTGAAAGGATTCAAGTTCTTCTGTATTAATATTTTCATTTTTTTTGATTTCATTGTATATTTCATGGATTCTTTTATCCGAATCTTCTATTTGTTCTTTATATTTTTTATTAATACTATTTATATTTTGTTGGCACTTGATTACTTCTGTATTTAATCTAAAATCTTCACTACTATATTTTTTATTGATTTCTGAAATAAAATTTAACTTATTAGCTTTTATATTTGTTAAATACTCTTTTAGAGAAGTTAATTGTTCTTTGTCTTTTTTAAGATGCTCTTTTTTATCAATAATATTTTTATCAAGTTCATCTTTTAATCTTATTATTTCTTCTTCTAGTCTTTTTCTTTCATTAGATATTTTTATCTCATTATCTTTAACTTTTGGAGTTAATTCATAAGTAGCTCTTGATTTTTCTTGTATTAACTTTTGGTATTTATTTGATATATCTTTTAAATTATCTTGAAAATTTTTATACTTAATATTATGTTTAGCTACCAATTCATCTCGTTGCTTTTGAAAAGATGCTTTATTATTTTCAAGTATTTCAATCTCATATTTAGTTGCTAGGGATTCAACATCACCGTCAATTTTTAGACCATAAAAAGTATCATTACTTGTTTCTATTGAAAATTTTAATTTTGTCTCTTTAAATAAAACCTCATCACTACAAAGAGCTAAAATTTTTGTTTTATTAGGAACTTTGTTTTTATTTAAAAATCCAAATAAATTGTTTTTCCCTAAATCTAGTTTTACATTTAGTTCATCAATTTTTAATTGAATGTCATTTTTGATTTTAATATATTCACTAACTTCACTTTGAATCTTATCATTGGTCTCTTTTAATTTTATATTCTTTTCATTTTCAAGATTATCTTTTTCTTTCTCCAAAATTAAAACTTGTGATTCAATAGAGTTTTTAAAATTAGATAATCTTTCAATCTCATCTTTGAACTTTTTTGTATTGCTATTTTCTAATACTTGTTTTGGCAAATATGAAAGTGCTGTTTCATCTTGAGATATTTTTTTATCTAATTGATAATATTCACTATTTTTAACTTCAAGTTCTTTATCATATGAAGATAAACCCTCTTCAATTTCAATCTCTTTATCTTTTGATAGTTTTAATATTTCAGTAGTTAAATTATCTTTTTTAGAGTCTAACTCTTTTTTCTCATTATCTTTTTTCTCATTTATTAAAGAATTAGCTTTTTGTTTTTCTATCTCTTCTTTTGATTCTAACTCTTTAATATCACTTGATATTGCACTTACTTTGATATTTAGTTCATTTAACTTTTTTTCAAATTCACTTTGTCTATCTTGTTGAGTTATTAAATTTTCTATTCTATATTTTTCATGAAAATTATTATATGTCTCTTTATTTGTTTTTATTTCTATATTTAAATCTGAGATTTGTGTACTGTAAGTGCTAGATTTAATTTTCCATTCTTTTGAAAGCTCATCTTTTTTATCACTTTTTATTTTTTGATGAGTTAATAAATCCAAATGATTATCACTTATAACTGTTTTTATTCTATCTTTGTTGTAAGAAATCGTCTCAAGTTCAAAAGTAATATTGTCTATTTCATCACACAAAGCCTTATAAGAGATAACAGTATCATCAAGTCTTAATATCCTTTCTCTTCTATCTTTGATTAGTTCAAAATGAGCCACATTTGTTAAAGCATCTGCTAATTTACTTTTGAAATCTGAAATATCTAAAAAATACTCTTTTTCTCCAATTAGTGAAATAAGCATATCTTTGATACCTTTATCCCTAACTGATGAATTTGAATAGATATTAAAAAGATATTTACCAAAGATATTTGCCGATTCTTCACTATCATAAAAAGAGAAATCTAATTCAGGTTTATCTTTATTTGGTAACATTCTATAACTTTTTCTACACATCATTTTTCTAAAAGTTGCTACCGTTTCACTTTTATAATATGTCAAAGATTTTTTTACACAATTTGCTAAAATCTCTTTTAAACTTAAACATCTTTTATCAGAATCTAGATATAAAGTACTTAGGTCTTCTTCATAATTGTGAATATTGATAAATGTATGTTTTACTTTTCCATCATCTTTACTTAAAATAAGTGCATTTCTTCCAATACTATTTTCATAAATATAAATCAAATGAGCATAGATACCTTTTAAATGCCAATCATAAAAACTAAGTTCTTTTTCAAGTGGTCTAGTTTTAGATTTATCCATAGTATAAAAGTAACAAATAGCACTCATAACAGTTGTTTTCCCAACACCTGAACTACCAAGTAAAAGGGTAAAATCATCAATTATTATACTTTCATTAGGGAAATGTCCACTATTTATAAATCGTATCTCTTTTAATCCAAGCTTATTATAATTCATATTCTATTTCCTCTATCATATCTTCGATGAATTTAAATGAACGAAGTATTAAAAACTCCTCTTCTTTATTTCCCATACTTTGGGCAAATCCATCATTTTTTAATCTTAAAATAATTGAATCAATAGCTTCACGATTAGTTGAACGCTTCTTTAAAAAGTTCATTTTATCAACCATTGTTTTTAACTCTATATCACCATTTAATCTACTTTCAATATCACTAGCACTATATGGACCACCATCTGATGAGCTGATATTAGTATTTAATAGTTTTAAAAATCTGTATATATCTATATAGTCAATGTAAGAATTAACATAAGGTTTAGGAATAGTTTCATAGCCTTCAATTATAAAGTAAAAATAACCTTTTTCAGAAATAAGTGTATAACCGATAATACTAAAATAAGTTTTTACTTCTTGTCTATATTGTAAGATAAAATTATATGCTTCTTTTATTTTATAATCAGTACTATTTTCATTAATGAATCTACCATTTACTCGGCAATCTTCAATCACTTGAAAGATCTCTTTATAATCGTCTAATTGTAATAAATTCAAACTATCCCCTTTTTGTAATATACGGCACTTTTATACCTTTATGTTCTATACTTATATCTTTTGAGATAGATAAAAACTTATTGTATTGTAATGTCAGTCTAATAAAAATAGATAAAAATTGTTTTTTATCTAAATCTTTTTGTTTTAAAAATGAAGCTAAATCCATATCTTGTTTGATGAAATTATTATAAACTTTTTTAGTTCCTAATATCATTTTTTCTTTTGCTACTTTATTTTGCTCAAGTTTTACAGCTTCAGGTCTTGTCTCTTCTATTTTTATCTCTTGTGGTAAAGAAATATTTTTTTCTTTTGCAAGATTTACTATAGCTTCAATTAACTCATTATCATTCATGTATTGAGATTTAATATTAATAGGTTCAGCAATATTTTTCAATCTAATAAATACAGACTCTATATTACTCTTTTCAAATAATTCACCATTAACTTTCAATTTATATAGGTGATTTAATTTTTCAATCTTTTTAGCTTCTTTTTCAATATGAATAAGATACTTTGAAAGTTCATTTAGTGTTTTACTTATATTTTCTCTTACATCATGGATATGATGGGCTAATTGATTAATATGAAAAGATATAGATTCATTTGCAAGTTCATCTATAAAATATGATTTGTACTCTATTAAAAACTTATCAGTATTTGTAACTGCTTCTGATAAGGCAGTTAAATCCGCTTTACAATCATATAAATTTGCTTTTTTTACTTCAAAATTTACTTCAGCTTTGAATTTCATCTCTTTTTCATTTAAAGATTCTATTGCTCTATATATGATTTTTTTGATATTTCTAAAAGAAGAGTTTATTCTTTTTATTTCACTTGAATAATCATTATTATCTTTTCTTTTTATATTAATATCTCTAATTAATTTCTTAATAGTTTTTTGTTTATCTTCAATATCTTTTATGTTTACATCTGTATAAGTTCTCAAATGAGCGTTGTAATCATCGCTTAATAACAAAGAATAAGAATATTCATCATAATCAAATACATTAAAATCAATTAGTTTTTCAATAGATAAGGATAAATCTTTATTATTAGTAGAATTATAATATGGAATATTTTCTACATATTCAATACTACCTTTAAAATGAGCCTCAATAATCGCATCTTTTGCATCATTTTGTGCTTTGATAAATTCTTTTGGATTTATATTTGTTGTCATTGTATGATTACCATTTATCTTTTAGAATCTCCTAAAATACTATTATAAAAGTTTTTTCTTGAGTGTTTATTACGAAAAGGAATAGTCTTTTTCTGCATGAGTAAAAGCCTAATTTCTAGTTTAATTTTAAAAGAATTTCAATCAATTTATTAAACTTACTAACAGCAATTATAGCTAATTAGGCATTAATATCTTCATCAAAATCTTAAGAAAACTGGTATATAAAAACACAAAGAATATTTTTCTGTATAAGGTTGGACAAACTATTATATGACTTTAAAATTGATATTTTTTGTAATTTGTAATTTCATTCTCATTTATTCTAAGAATAACTATTAATTCCATGTAATTTATCATACTAAAGTATGAAAAATAGAAATATGCCAATACGATAAAAATAATTATCAATTTTAAATAACGTGTTTTAGGATTGTTGTAAAGTTGTAGGGATTTTTGTTTCATAAATTTCCTTTTTGGTTTATTTATGAAACTATAAAATTAAAGTTGGATTTTTATGTGGTGAAAAAAGCTCTTAAAAATTTACCACTTTAACTATTTTTAACACCAGTTATAAGTTCTTTGTAGCCAAAATCATCAATAAAATATTTCATTTTATCTCTAATTTTTCGTAACATATCTTCTTTATAGGGAACATCATTTTAAATTATCTTCTTGTTCTAAGATTTGTTTTCCTTCTTCACTTTTAGATTTTAAATTTTTAAGTTCATCATTTAAATACTTAATTTGTTCAATTTGTATTTTATTCTGTTCAGTTGTAATTTCATGTTTTAATATCATTTTATCAATTTCTGAACTCAATTTCTTAAAACTTTGTTCTAAAGTATCAAGTTTGATTAAATCAATTTGTACATTAATATTTTGATTTTTTTCAACTTTTTTTTGAAAAAAATATATATTTAGCAAAAAAGCAAATACCATTATTATTAAACTATAAATCAAATGTTTATAACTAGAATACACATAATTTTGTCTGTTAATGTTATGTTTTATATTTAATTTTGTATTTATAATCATTGCTTCTTTTAATTTATTTTCTTCAAGAAAAGAATCATCAGTTTTTAATTTATAAATAACATTTTTATTACTTAATAAAGTTAAAGATAAATAACCTGAAATAAAAGAATAACCTAATGCAACAATATATAATAATATAGATACTGGTGATAAGTTTTCAAAATTAGTAGAAATTGAAGAAATTAATCCGACTGCAATAGTCACACCAACTATTCCAGTTTTTGCTTTATCATCAATAAGTTTTTTAATTTCAAATGGATCATTATATATTTTTTCAATTAAATTTTTATCAGCATTAGTATAATCTATATTAATTTCATTTTCTGATTCATCCTTTAATATTTCTTTTTCTGCTTTCTTTAATTCAATAATAGGAAATATAAAATATGATAATTTAATTGACCAAGACATCACATATTCCCTCATAAATTTTTTGATTTGCTTTGTCTACTAACCAAGCCCATTCACCTGTAGGGTTAATCTCAATAAAATAAAAATTATCATTAAAAAGAATCAAATCTATCCCTCCAAAATTAAGATTGAATTTCTTTAATAATTGAAAACAAAAATTTTCAATTTCAATAGGAAGATGTGTGGAAATATAATTAATATCCTCTTTTTCTTTTCTCCAATCACCATATATTCCACAATTGTTTTTTATAATCTTTGTTGAATAAATATTATTACCAACTACAGTAACTCTATAATCAATTTTTGGATTTAAATTTTCTTGAATAACAATAGGACATAAAGATTTATCAAAATCATTATATTCATCATTGTTTAAGATATTTGTATAAAAAAAAGCTTCTTGCTTATTAATTGTGAATATTGCTGTATCTAGTGATTTAACAGCTTTTTTTCCAATAAATGTGAAGTTATTATCATTTGTAATAACAGTTGATGGAATTAGAAATCCAATTTCTTTGGCATATTTCAACTGTAATAATTTATTTTCTGCTTTATAAATATAATTTGGATTATTCACCCATATAGCATCTTCAAAATAACTTAGGTTTCTAATAAATGCCATCCATTGAGAGTTATATAATTGTTCTTCTGTAGAAAACTGTTTTAAATATGTTTCCCTAAAATATGTTGGAGCCCTGAAATAAACAGACTTCAATGAGCTATCAATATAGTAATTTTCTTCATTTATAATGATTTTAAGTTCACCAATATCTAAATCAAATATGATTTTATATTTTGAAAATTCATCTCGATTTAACCTTAAGTAATTTTCATTTCTCTTATTAAGTTCAACACATACATAGTCTGTACTAAAATCGAATTTAGTTGATATTATTAAAATATCAATTTTATTCACCTTTTCTATCCTCACCTGTCTCTACATCACATTTTTTAGATTGTGGTTTATATATATTATTACTTTCAATCAATGGAATACTCTCTTCTGCAATCCAAAACCCCAATTTTTCATTATATATTGCATCAATATTTATTGATGAGTCTGTTTTTTCATTATATCTAAATGCTTTTTCAATAACTAAATTCTTCATTTTAAGCTCCATTAAGTTTTTCTTACAATAAAAATCATAATATATAATTATTTTAGCTAAATAGAAATTAATTCTGATTAGGATTTATTTTAAAGTTAAATAATCTTCTCCTGACCAATCCTATAAAGCGAAAAATCATACTTTATTGGGTCAAACTTATCAAACTCTTTTAGTTTTTCAGTTATTAGTAATGCTGATTTTAAATCATAACTTTGTCTATTCAATAAACCTAATTTCTGTGATACTTTAAAAGTGTGAGTATCAAGTGGTAAAATCAAATCTTTTTTATTTATGCCTTTCCAAAGCCCTAAATCTAGATTATCATCACGAACCATCCATCGCAAAAACATATTCCATCTTTTGTATGGAGCATTTCCTAACTCTTTTATGATTCCAAGTTTGTCTCTTTTAAATGGGCTTGAGATTAAAAATGTGAAACCTTGTGATTTATGATTTGCAGTGTTGTGGATTTTTTGAATTAGGGCATCAATTCCCTCTAAAATTGAGTTCTCTTTTTTGTAGGCATCTACAAATATTGAGTTTAAACTATCTTCGTTTTTTAGTCGTTTAAAGGTTTTAAATACTGTTTTTATATCTTGGGCATTTTGAAATCTATAATAGTGATTATTTAGCTCTTTATCTATTATTTCATCACTTTTTTCAAGAAGTGAAAAATCCAAACTATCTAAAAACTTCACTATTAATTTTGCATTTCCATAGGCAAATAAAGCACATAAAAGGATAATAAACTCATCATCATATCTACTTGCTACCATTAATGGGTCTGGTTTGTCGTAGTTTAGTTCTGTGTTATTATTTCTTTGATTTACTTCATTATCTAAAAGCTCTTTTATCTTTTTATCTTCTGTTGTCATAATTTCCTATTTTTAATAAAATTTTCTATATCTTGCTCTATTTTTTCATAGGCTGTATCTGCATTTTCATAATAAACTTTTGTAAAACACTCATCATAAATAGCATCACTTGGCTCTAAATTATTCAAAATAGCATAATCAGCATATTGGGTTAAAAAACTCACATCAATCACTCGCCCACTTGTTCCTATTACCACCAATAAACCACAATCTTTTAAAATCTTATGCATTGTTTCATATTTGGGAGCAAGTTCACCAAAAAAAACTATGTTTGGTCTCATTTTAGAGTTACACTTTTTACAAGTTGAGTTTGTTTCATTTTGCAGTGAATATGAAATATCAACAATTTCCTCACACTTCATACATCGAAGCTCTTTTAAAAATCCATGTAAATGTAAAACATCTTTACAATTTGCTTTTTCAAGTAAATCATCTATATTTTGGGTGATAACCTCCACTTTTTGTGGATACTTATCTTTTAGTTTTGCTATCATTTTGTGGGCATTATTTGGAAGTTTATCTTTTATATCTTCTCGTCTTAGATTATAAAAGTTTACTGTTGCTTCATAATTCCAATCCAAACATCCAACACTACAAATCTCTTTAACATTGTGTCTTTCCCAAAGACCATTTTCATCCCTAAAAGTAGAAATCCCACTACTAGCACTTAGCCCTGCTCCACTTAATATTACAATTTTTTCATCCATTGCTTTATTACCTAAATCTTATATGTATTTTTTTTGATTATAATACCATTTCAAAAATTTATATGGATTAAAATTATGCAAAATATATTAATAACTGGTTGCTCATCTGGAATTGGACTACAAACTGCCCTTACATTAAAAGAAAACAATTATAAAGTTTACGTAAGTGCTAGAAAACAAAAAGATGTTGAGATGTTAAAAGATTTAGGTTTTGAAACTTTTCAAATAGATGTAAGAAACAAAGATGAAATAAAATATGCTCTTGAAACTATTTTAGAAAATGATTTAAAACTTGATGCAGTTTTTAACAATGCAGGTTTTGGACAGCCAGGAGCTGTGGAAGATTTGAGTGTGGAAGTTTTAAAAAAACAGTTTGATTCAAACTTTTTTGGACTTCATGAGGTAACCATTCAAGCCATGAAAATATTTAGAACTCAAGGTTTTGGAAAAATCATCCAACACAGTTCAGTTTTAGGAATCATCTCTTTAAAATATCGAGGTGCATATAATGCAAGTAAATATGCAATCGAGGGAATCGCTGATACGTTAAGACAAGAAGTTATAGGAAGTAATATTTATATTAGTACAATTAATACAGGTCCAGTTACATCAAAATTTAGAGAAAATGCCCTAAAAAAATTCAATAACAATATCACTATAGAGGGAAGTTTTTTTGAAGAAACTTACAAAAAAGAGTTAAAAGCAAGACTTGAAACAACTGAAGATAAAGCACTTTTTAATCTTCCAGCTTCAAGTGTTGCAAACACTGTTTTAAAAATCATGCAAACACAAAAACCAAAACCTAGATATTATGTAACAAAAGCTACTCATATCTTAGGATTTTTTAAAAGAGTTCTTAGTACTTCTTTAATGGATAAATTGTTAAATAAAATATAAAAAGGAAGAAATCTTCCTTTTTATTAAGCTTTCATAAATGGTTTTCCATAGAATCGAATAACTAAAAATACTACAAGCAATCCAAGTGGAAGTAATAAATAAACAGGAACTCCAAAAGCTGCTGGTAAATATCCACATACAACTGCCACAACTGCTACAAATAATGCATAATACAACTGAGTTGAAATATGGTCCATATGGTCACAAGATGATGCCATAGATGATAAAATAGATGTATCAGAAATAGGTGAACAATGGTCTCCAAAAATTGCACCAGTTAAAACAGCTCCAATATTTAATACAATGTAACTATGTAAATCAGTCCCCTCAAGTCCAGTATTAATACCAATTGCACTAGCAAGTGGAATAGTTAAAGGCATTAAAATCCCCATTGTTCCATAAGAAGTTCCCGTTGCAAATGATATAATCGAACCTAAAATAAAAATAATTGAAGGTAAGATATATTGTGGAGTACTATGAGATAATAAAGTTACTAAATAAGTAGCAGTTCCAACTTCTTTCATAACAGCACTTAATGACCAAGCAAGAATCAATATAACAGCTGTAATAACTAAAGCTTTTACTCCAAATACCCAAGTTTCAATTGCTTCATGCAAATCAAAAATCTTTTGTTTTAATCCCATTCCAATAGCAACTAAAGAAGAAAGTAATGCTGCTTCAAAAATTACAATAGAAGCATCAGCACCACCAAAACAATCTCTAAATGATGCAAAAGAGTAAGGATTAGCTTCAACAGCCTTTAAAACCTCTCCTTCAAGAGAAGATTTACCATTTATATAAAATCCAACGATAGCCACAACAATTAAAACTAAAATAGGAACTATTGCATTATAAATTGAGTATTGTGTTCCTTCTTTTGGAAGCATAAATGAATTTTCTTGATTCATTACACCTTTTGATTTTGGATCTGATACATGTCCTGTTTCATAAGCTCTTACGGCAGCTTTATGCATAGGGCCAAATTCTCGTAAAGTGTAAGCTGAGAAAAATACAAAGGCTAACATTAGAATATTATAAAATCTATAAGGAAGAGTTTCAACAAAAATAGCAAAAGCATTAATATCTGGTTGTCCAATAGCAACATAAGCATCTTTGATTAAAGACAACTCATATCCAACCCAAGTAGAAATTAGTGCGAGTCCAGCAATAGGAGCGGCAGTAGAATCAATAATAAAAGCTAGTTTTTCTCTTGAAACTTTTAACTTATCAGTAACAGGTCTCATAATAGGACCAATAATTAATGAATTTGCATAATCATCAAAAAATATAAAAAATCCCATAATCCATGTATAAAGTTGAGCACTTGCAGGAGTTTTAGCACGAGCTGCTAATTTTTGTGCAATAGCTCTTGGACCTCCCATTTTTGTAATAACTGCTATCATTCCTCCAATTGTTAGAACTTGAAGAACAATTCCAGCATTCCAAGAATCAGCAAGAGAACCTACCATTTTTCCTGACATATCAACAAATGCACTAAAAAATGCATTAAAAATGTTTGCACCACTAATATTAACCATAAAAGTACCAGCAAAAATCCCCATAAATAAAGAGAAAATTACATTTCTAGTAATAAAAGCTAACACAATAGCAACAAGTGGTGGAATAAGGGTGAAAGCCCCATAAATAACAGAATTCTCTTTCGCATCTGCTAATAGTAATATTGGTAAAAAAAGTACCAATATAGATGTTTTAATAAGTTTACTCAAACAAAACCTTTATATATGAAAATAAAAGTTTTCATTATACAAATAAATTGCTTTAAAATTATATGTTAATTATATATTCAAAAACAATTCTAAAATTAATTTTGAATAATCTCTTTTTTGTTTGCTAAACCTTGTAGATAATCACTAATTTGTATCAAACAAAAAGTAATTATAAATATCATAAGTCCAGGATAAAAACTAACCCACCAAGCTATATCAATAACAGCTTTTCCATCACTTAATAAACTTCCCCAAGACATAGCAGGAGGATTAACTCCAAGACCTAAAAATGAAAGTCCTGACTCTGCTAAGATTGAGCCACCTACTCCAAAAGTAAAAGAGATAAGAAAAATTGGCGCTAAAAGTGGAGCAAAATATTTAAAAATGATTTTAAATGTTGAAACATTTGCAACTTTTAAAATTTTGATAAAGGGTTTATTTCCAATGGCAAAACTTTCACTTCTAATCATTCTAGCCATTCCCATCCAACCAGTAATTGAAATTACAATAATTAAAATAACAGCTGAAGCTTGAACATATGAAACCAAAGCTAAAAGTAGGAAAAAAGTAGGAAATGTCAAAAATAAATCAATCATAATCGTAATTGTTTTATCAATATTACCTTTGAAATATCCTGCATTTATTCCAATAAAAAGTCCTACTATTGATGAAATTGAAGCTGCTAAAAATCCAATGATTAATGAAGTTTGACCACCTTCTAAAATCCTAGCCAACATATCACGACCTAGTCTATCAGTACCAAATAAATGTTCTAAAGATGGCGCTTGTAAAATTTTTGATGGGTCTAATTCATAAGGTGAAACTGCATATAAAAATGGCAATAAAAAAATTGCTAAAATAACTGTAATTAATAAATATAAAGCCACTTTATACATATTTTCTTTCTTTTATTTTTGAGTATAAAAATAGTAAGAGAGTGCACTTTTACCAAATTTTTTAGTTTTATTTAATGAAAATCTACCCAAAACGTCTGGCATTTCTAAAGTTGAAACATGTTCAACTATAATCATATAAATATTATCAACATCTATATTTTCAATCATTGTAAATGATTTTTTATAGATGTCATCCATTCCTTCTCTATAATCAAAAGGAGGATCAATATATAAAATAATTTCATTTTTTGAGTTTCTTAAAAAATCTACAAATAATGGAGTTTGGACAAAAGTATTACCTTGTACTGTCTGACATTTTTCAATATCAACAGCTTTACAATTTCTAAGTAATATTTGATATGAATTTCTGTCAAGTTCAACAAAGTAAGCACTTTTTGCTCCTCGACTAATAGCTTCTAATCCAATAGAACCACTTCCTGCGAAGGATTCTATAAAAATTTTATCAATTATATCAAACTGCAAAACATTAAACAAAGACTCTTTTAGTCTAGCTTTAGAACTTCTAGTTACATCCAATGAGGGAAGTTCTAAAATTTTTCCTTTATACTTCCCAGCTATAATTTTTGTTGTTGGTTTTTCAGTTTTCATAATTTGAACACCTTGTTAAGATTTTTTTATCTAGCATAGCTTTCAGCTCGTATTTCTCTAATAACACTCACTTTAATCTCACCTGGATATTGAACTTTTTGCTCAATCTCTTTTGCAATTTCAGTTGCTAATAATACAGCTTCATCATCATTTACAAGCTCAGCTTTTACAATAACTCTCACTTCTCTACCTGCATTAATTGCATAGGCATTAATTACACCCAATTTACTTGTTGAAATATTTTCAACCTCTTCAACTCTTTTTAGGAAACTCTCTAATACTTCTCTTCTAGCACCCGGTCGTGCAGCACTTAAAGCATCAGCAGCACATACAGAAGCTGATTCTACATTTATTGGTTCTTCATGTCCATGGTGGGCATAAATTGCATTTATAACTGTATCACATTCATCATATCTTTTGCAAATTTCTGCACCTAAATGTACATGAGAACCTGGCATTTCATGAGTTAAGGCTTTTCCTATATCATGTAAAAGTCCAGCTCGACGTGCAAGAATTGCATCCCCACCCATTTGGGCTGCTAATAAACCAGCTAAGTGAGCTACTTCAAGTGTATGAGCAAGTGCATTTTGTCCATAAGAAGCTCTATATCTTAATCTTCCAACAAGTTTAATAAGTTCTGGATGCATAGTTTTAATTCCAAGTTCTAAAACAACATCTTCCCCCTCTTTTTGGATGTTTTTATCAAATTCAGATTTTACTTTTTTATAAATCTCTTCAATTCTAGCTGGTTGAATTCTTCCATCTTCAAGAAGTTCTTGAATAGTTTTAGTAGCAACCGCACGTCTATATAGATTAAAAGATGAAATAGTAATTGTATTTGGCGTGTCATCAATAATAATATCAACACCTAATAACATTTCAAGAGCTTTAATATTTCGCCCCTCTTTTCCAATTATTTTACCTTTTGTTTCTTCATCATTAATTGGCACATTATTAATAAGTCTTTCAGCTGCAAATTCACCAGCATATCTTGTAACTGCGTGAGAAAGCATATTATTAATTTCATTTTTAGCATTTTGCTCTGCTACTTTATATTTTTTCCTAAAAATAGAAGAAATTTCAGCTCTTGAATCTTCTTTAACTTTTTTAAGCATCAAATCTTTTGCTTCAAGAAGTGTTAGACCCGAGGCATTTTCTAATATCTTTATAGCTTCTAAAGTTTTTTCTTCATAAGTCTTTTTTTGTTGTTCAATTCCATCTTTTAAAGCTGTAATTTTTCTATTTTTATCAATAATATCATCTTTTTCTTGTTTGATAATTCTTAATTCTGATTCAAGATGATCATTTAGCTCACGCTCTTTTTTTTCTATTTTTGAAAGCATGATATCATACTCTCTACGTGCATGTTTAAACTCTTTATCACATTCAAATTTTGCTTTTAATTGTGCATCTTTTAAAGCTACTTCAGCTTCATGTTCAATAAATTTAGCTTTTGCTTTTGCTTGCTCAATAAAAACCTGAAACTTTGCTTTGTCTAATTTCCTTACAATAAATATACTTACCGCAGAACTTAGCACTGCAATAATTGCACTTACTATTATGTATTCCATATTCAAAACCTTAATTTGTTATTATATAATTAGCTTGAATATCGTAATTATCGGATAGAATTTTTTCACTTTTGCAAAGTACTAACTGTGTAAAAACTATCGTTGGTTTATAATCTAATTTATCAAAAAATCTATCATACATTCCTTTTCCAAAACCTATTCTTTTTCCTAGTTTATCAATTCCTACAATTGGAACAATCGCTAAGTCTATTTTTCTAGCTTTAAAAAAAGAGTTATTCGGTTCTTTTATTCCAAATCTCTTTTTATGTAAGGGTAATCTATATTTAACAATTTTAAAACTCTCCCCTTGCATAAACGGTACATAGACATTTTTACTTTTTGTCTTTCTTAAATTTTTTATCAACGGTTTTACATCAACTTCTATACCCAAAGGTATATACAACAAAATATTCTTTGAATCACTTCGTTTTATAAAGTCTTCTAATTTTTTAACAATTATTTTATTTTTGTAATACTTTAAAAAAAGGCTTGTAAATTCTAATCTCTTGATAGACGATTTTCTAAAATCACTTTTGTGATCATTTTTCATATTTAAGCCTCACTTGGGTAAAATTTCTACCCAACAAATAATTTTACCCAAAGGAATTAAAATGCAGTTTAAAACTTTAGCATTTTTGTCAATTTTATCTATTTTATTATTTACAGGGTGTGATTCTAAAGATAAAAACGAAGATTCAAAAGAGACAACTACTCAAAAAGTAAATAAAATCACTGAATTTCAACTAAAAACAACAAATGACGGTATAATAAATCTAAAATTAGATAAAGATAAAATTATATTAAAAGATTACCCAAATAAAATAGTTTTATTAAACTTCTTCGCAACATGGTGTCCTCCTTGTAAAGCTGAAATCCCAAATTTAGTTAGATTACAAAATGACTACAAAAATGATTTCGTTGTTATTTCAGTTTTACTTGAAGAAATGAAAACAAATGAAGAATTAAAAGCATTTATGAAAGATTTTGAAATTAATTATGAAGTAGTAAATTCTCCTGATGGATTTGATCTTGCTAGAAATTTAGGAGGAATAAAATCTATTCCTACAATGTATTTAATTGATAAGAATAGTGCAGTATTTCAAAAATATGTTGGTTTAGTTCCATCTGAAATGCTAGAAGTAGATATAAAAAAAGTATTAGAAAGATAAAGGTTAATTAATGTTCAGTTTTTTTAAAAAGAAAAAAGAAGAAAGTAATTTAGAACATAATGAACTTTCAACAGAACAACTTGAAGAAAATCAAGTTTATGCAAATCCTGTTGAAGTAAAAAATGATGAAATTATTCAAAAAGAAGAATTAGAGAAAAAAGAGGAAGAAGTGCAAAAAGGATTTTTTTCAAGAGCCTTAGAAAAAACCTTTGCAACTATTAAAACTGTAGTTCCGCAAAAACAAGAAAAAATATCTTTTGATGATATTCAAGAACTTCTAATTGAAGCAGATATGGAATATGAAATCATTGAAAAAGCGATGAATGGACTTCCTGATGAAATTACAAGAAAACAGTTAAGACATAGACTTGTAATGCTTTTTGAACATGCTCCAAATGTTGATTTATCAAATTTACCAAAACCATTTGTAAGACTTATTATTGGTGTTAATGGTGCAGGGAAAACTACAACAATTGCAAAACTTGCAAACATCTCTAAAAAACAAGGAAAATCTGTTATTTTAGGAGCTGGTGATACTTTTAGAGCAGCTGCAATTGAGCAACTTTCAACTTGGGCAGCAAAATTAGATGTTCCAATAATCAAAACAAAACAAGGGCACGATGCTTCAGCAGTTGCATATGACACAATAAGCGCGGCAATTGCTAGAAATATTGATAATGTAATTATTGATACAGCAGGACGACTTCAAACTCAAACAAATCTAAACAACGAGCTTAAAAAAATAGTAAAAGTTTGCAGTAAAGCAATGCCTGATGCTCCACATCAAAAACTTATGATTTTAGATGGAACACAAGGAAATACTGCAATTGCACAAGCCAGAGCATTTAATGAAATGGTTGGAATTGATGGAATAATTGTTACAAAACTTGATGGAACAGCAAAAGGTGGAGCTTTATTTTCAATCTCAAATCAACTTGAACTTCCAATTTTTTATGTGGGAATTGGAGAAAAACAAGATGACTTAATTGAGTTTTCACCTGATGAGTTTGTTGATAGTTTACTTAACGAAATTTATACTGCTGAAAAATAAAAAAATCAAATCAAAAGGAAAATACTTTGAGAGCAAAAACTAAATCTTTTTTTGAAGATACCTTTTTACTTTTAATAATTGCAGTTTTAATATATTTAGCTTATAGTTTCTTTTTTTCAAGCGATGAAAAAACTGAAATAGTTGAAGATAATAAAACTACTATAGAAAAAAAAGTTGAAGCATTAATTCATGAAAAATTATTTAATAATGATGTTAATAAAGATGAAATTAAAAAAGATGAAACAATTTCTGAGCAAATTGATACTACTGAAAAAAATCTTCCCCTAGAAACTCTTACACAAAGAGAACAAATAGAAGAAGTTATTAACACCAAAGACACTCCAGCAATTGAAGAAACAATTGAGCCAATTAAAGAGACAAGAGAACCTCTTCTAACTGTAAAAGAAGAGAAAGCTGTTGTATCAGAAGAAAAACAAGTAGTTGTAAGTGATGAAAAAGCTAAAATGGTATTATTTAATCAAAGTATTGAACAAAAAATTTATTCAATAATAGAAAAAAATATTGATAGAAGTCTTATTAAAAATGATGATTATGCAAATATTAGAGTAACTATTTTAAAAGATGGAAACTATGAACAATTAACTTTCATAGATGGAAATAAAAACTATTTTAATCTTATTAAATCTTCTATTATTCAAGCTTTTCCTGTTGAAATGGATAGCTCTTTAAAAAACAATTTTCCTAGATATTTTAGGATGAAAATACAAATTCAATAACTCTTTTTCCTCAAATTGTATAATTTGAGGAAAAAATATCTTTATTTTAATTCTTGCAAAAACTTTTTATATGGTTCTTCCCAACAACAATTATGTGTTGCATCAAAATATCTATAATTTATCTTGTCTTTTCTATCAAATTTCGAACGGTATGATAAAAAAACCTCTTTAGGAATATTATCATCTTGATTACCTATTAAATGATATTGTTCAATATTTTCAAGCTCTTTTGTAAAATCTGCAGGATTTAATGATCCATCTAAAGTAGATATATTATGAATTGAAGTCCATTTAAAAGTATCTAAATTTCCAGCAACACTTATAAATCTATTTATATCATCTCTTTGTGAAGAAACTAATGCTGCAATTGCTGCACCACCTGAATATCCAACTAAAGTAAAACTCTTATTTTTATAACTATTTTTAAGGCTATTTAGTGCTTCATCAAAAGTTTTTATAACTTTTGAATCAAATCTATTACTAGTCCAATATTTTTTACTACATTCACTTGAATCTAAATATTGGCAAGGTCTTGTAAGATATACTTTACATTCAGAAGAATCTTGATTCATAAGTTTTAAAGCGGTAGGAGTTATTGGTGTTGGATTTGAAGAAATTGTAGTTCTTGTAATCCAAGATAAACCATCGCCCTCAATATAAACTTTTAAATCTTTATTTTCACAATTTTTAATATTTTTTTGTAAAGATAATAAAGGGAAATAAGAAGTTTGAATGTTAACTAAAGAGAACTCTTTATTTTTTAAAGAAATTAGAGTTTTTTCTCTATCTTGTGGTGTTGGAATAGTGCTTAAACAACCAGAAAAGAAAGTAATTATTAAAAAAATTAACAGATTTATTTTCATATTATTTTAATAATAAATCTATCTCTTTAGCTAATGCTTTTCTTTTTGCAAGATTAATCAAAGCATCTTTTGACTCTTCAAAAGATGCTTCTTTTTCAGGGATGAATTTCTCTATAAGAATAATTTGAGTACCAATATCTTTTAGATTTACTTTTATAATATCACCCTCTTTTTTACCATCAAGTGCACTTTTAATTTCTGCATTTAATTTATTTATATCAACCAACTCACTTAATCCATCTTTTTGTTTTGAAGCTAAATCATTTGAAACTGATTTTACATATTTTATAAAAGAGTCCTGTCTATCTTTTTTAGTTTTAGTTTTTATCAAAGCACTGATAATTTTATCTGCGTTCTCTTCATAAGTTACTAAAATATTTCTTAATTCATATTTTGCAACAATTCTTGGTTTTTCTATTTTAAATAGTTCATTTAATTCTAATTCTGTTGGATTGTAACTTCTTAAAAACTTTTCACTCCAAATATCAACTGTAATAATATTTTTTGCTGTTTTTAAATTAACATCATCTTTCATTTTATCTTTTTCTAAAACTTTTGCTAATTTTTCTACTTTTTCATACTCATTAGCTAAAACATCTTTTACTTTTGAGTTTTGTTTATAAAAGTCAACTTTATGTTTTTGTGCAGTGAAAGAGACAATCTCTTTTTCATCTGATGAAAATAGATTTACATTAAATAAAAGACTACATAAAGTTATAGTTATAATTTTTTTCATTTTTACCCTTTGTTATATAATAATTAGAAACTAAGTTTAAATGATACATTTCCAGAATATCCTACAAATTTACCGTCTTTACTTCTGTCATAATCTACTCCAAAAATCAAACTTGAAGAGTCACTAAGTGTTGTATTAAGACCAGCACCAGCGTTATAAATTGTTTTATTTAAATCTTCCGTTGGGGTTACAAATTGATTTCCACCACCAACATACTGAGCTTTAATATCAGCATTCGTATCTCCAATAGAATTATAAACTGCAAGTCTTAATTCGGGAATAATTAAAGCATCTCCAAGATTTAGATTTGTTGTAAGTTTTGCACCAACTCCAACTGTACCTTTATTCATTTTAACAGAATCAACTTTTAAAGCATCGTTTTGATATTTAGTACCTTTTTCAGTATATGCTTTTTGATTTAATGTTCCATACTCAATAGAGGTAAATGGTGTTAAAGTTGCAATATCTTCAAAATAAACTCTATATCCTAATTCAATCTTAGCTGATAATTGTTCAGCATCTACAGATGAAGATAATTGCCCTGAATTAGCTGTTCTAGTTGCATCAGTTGAGTGTTTAGCATAAGATAATAACCCATCTATATAAGCATCTCCAAACTCTTGTTCTGTATAAATTGTAAGTTGTGTACTTTTTGTTTCAGAAGTATCACCTTTTCTAAAATCTGCTTGGTCAATTTGTGTATTAGAGTGAGCTAATGCAACCCCTACCGTTGTACCATCTTTTAAAGTTCTATCATATCCAGCTACAAATCCAGTACTTTTTGAATCATAACCATCATAATCTTTTACCTTACTTTGAGTTGCTTTTGAAGCTAAAGCTTTAATCCATAATGAATTATCAAGTCCATAATCTCCAGATGAATATCCAGAATAAGGAATAAAATCCATACTAGTTGAACCTCTAACATCAGACATTCTGTCTTTAATTGTAGATAAAACAAGGTTTGATGCAATTATTGTAGATTGAATTCCTGAATTATTTGCAACTGGCGCTAATAATTTTTGAGTTTTAATCATTTCAGCTTTTTTATCAGCACTTAGAGTTGTACCACCTTGTAACTCTTCAAGGTCTCTAATTATGTCAGCTAATGCACCTTCTCTATTTGCTTCATTAGCATAACCTGCTAATGCTTGAGAAGCTCCATTTGAATAATGATCTCCTATTTCAGATTTAACAATATATAAATCATCTGCATCATAAGATCCACCTCCTGTTCTATCAGCAAATAAAGTAAGATTTGTTCCATCTATTTTTACAATAGAATCAATAATACTATTATCACTTACTAAACCATTTGCTTCTGTACCATAATAAGTACCACTTACACTACTTGAAGTAATCAGATTATATTTTCCAGCTCCATACCAACTACCTACATAATCAATATTAATTTTTGCATCACTGGCCATCGTAAGGCTATTAGAAGTTATACTTCCAGAATCTGCATTTTCAACTGCTTGACCTGCACTTAAATCTGTTGTATATACTTTAAAATTAATTTTTGAATTACTTGCCATTGTTAAAGTATCTTTAACAGTAATATCATTATCACTTACATTTAAAGTTGTATTATCTTTTAAATCTAGATTCCCACCAAAAATAATATCATCTGAAACATTTACTGTTACAGAATTTGAACCATTACCAATATATGTATTTTGAGCATATATATTTTTATTTATTGTTTGAGTATAAGTATCAGAACTTGTACCTTCTAAAGCAAAAGTTACATCTTTAAGTTTTTTAGTTTCTGTACCTATATCACTATAAAGTGTTGTAGTTCCTAAGAAGTTTAAAGTTCCAGTATTATCAGTTTGAGTTCTTACAGCTGTAGGAACAGTTGAAACAATAATTGATTTAGCATCACTAACATTTACAGTACCATCAGCATCATAGATTAAATCACCTGTTAAATTACCTTCAAAATTAACTGTACCTGTTCCACTTACATGAAGTGTTGTATCATTACTCTCTTCAACATAAACATCATTTTTAAATGTAACTGTTGAACCATCTGCACCAGCATAAATTCTCTCAAAGGTAGAGTTTCCTGTTGTATTTCCACCTAATACACCTGTAATTGTTGAATTACCTGTAAATTTTAAAATGGCATCATTTGCATTAGCAAATTGAATTCCTGATGTTCCAGTAGTTAGATTTACATCATCTCCTATTTCTAAAGTACCAGTAGTGTTATTTAAATCAACAGTTCCTATAATACCTTCTGAAGTATCAGTTGTTGTATTACCATTTAATACAACAGTGCCATTATCAGAATATTTTAAAGTTGTTGCGTATACCATATCATTAAAAGTAACTGTTTCTCCTGTTACTCCTGCATTAATAGTATTTAACACCTTATTGCTTTCTCCAACTTGACCAGTGATATTAGAAGTTCCTTTGAAATTTAATGTTCCTGTATTTGTTACATCAGTAGTAATAAAAATTTTATCAGAACCTAAACCTGAATTTAGCATATTTGTATTATCTAAAAGTGTTAAAGTAGCGTTATTTTCAAGAGCAACAACATCAGCATAAAGCTCTCTTGCTAATCCAACAACACCAGCTATAACGCCATCAGGAGTATTTTGTTCATTATTAGTATTAATATTAAGTTCTTTAATTCCATTAGTGATACTACTTCCAATATTACCAGAAATAGCTCCATCACCTTTATAATTTAAAATTCCTGTATTATTTGAAGCAAGAGTTTGAACAGAACCCAAAATACCCTTTCCATCTGATACATTTACGATTGCATCATTACCTGAAAAATTAATATCTCCTGTTAAATCACCATTTAAATTTACAGTTCCTGTATCAGAAAAAACTATATTTGATGTTGTATTTCCTGATACTGTATTTAAATTTACTGTCCCTGCAGCTACATTTAAAGTTGTAGAATTTACAGCATTTTCAAAAGTTACTGTTTCACCAGATACTCCTGCATTTATCTCTTTTAATTTTTTAGTACTTGTTCCTACATCTCCACTTACAGTTGAAGTACCATTAAGAGTTAGTGTTCCTTCATTATTTGTAGTTGTTGAAATTGGAGCATTTATATTTGCATTATCAGCTAATACAACTGTTCCATCGCCTGTTATATTTAAGTTGTTAGAATTTATTGATGAATTAAAAGTAACTGTTTTTCCATCAGCTCCAGCATTTATTTGTGCTAATTTTTCTGTGTCAGTTCCTATTGTTCCAGTTGCAGTTGAATCACCAACAAAAGTTAAAATACCTTGACCATCAGTAGAAGTTTTTATAGTTGAAGTTATATTTGAACCATCTGTTAGTTCTAACGTAGAATTATTTGTCGTATCATTATTTAAAACTGTATTTGCTGCATATACATTTCCATCTATTACTGTTTTAGAGTAATTACCTACTCCTCCATCTCCAATATTTAAAGTATTTATTGAATTACCTGAACTTCCAATATTTCCCGTAACAGTTTGAGTTTTTCCTGATGTATCACCAACAAAAGTTATGACACCAGCACCAGAAGTTAAGGCAATAACATCACTTGTCAAATCTGACTCAAATTTTATTTCTCCTGAAGATATATTAGTAGATGTTGCATACACATCTGAAGTAAATGTTGCTGTCTTACCATTAGCTCCTGCATTTACATTTGCTAATTTATTACTATCTGTACCTACTTGTCCATTTACTGTTGATGTTCCTAATAGATTTAATGTCCCTGTATCATTTGTAGTTGTTGTTACAGCTGCTGTTATATTCTTTGTATCTGCTAGATTTACGCTTCCATCTGCGTTATAATTTAGCGTTGTCCCTTTATAACTTCCATTTAAATCTACTGCTCCTGTTCCTGTTACATTTAGGTTTGTTGCATACACATCTGAAGTAAATGTTGCTGTCTTACCATTAGCTCCTGCATTTACATTTGCTAATTTATTACTATCTGTACCTACTTGTCCATTTACTGTTGATGTTCCTAATAGATTTAATGTCCCTGTATCATTTGTAGTTGTTGTTACAGCTGCTGTTATATTCTTTGTATCTGCTAGATTTACGCTTCCATCTGCGTTATAATTTAGCGTTGTCCCTTTATAACTTCCATTTAAATCTACTGCTCCTGTTCCTGTTACATTTAGGTTTGTTGCATACACATCTGAAGTAAATGTTGCTGTCTTACCATTAGCTCCTGCATTTACATTTGCTAATTTATTACTATCTGTACCTACTTGTCCATTTACTGTTGATGTTCCTAATAGATTTAATGTCCCTGTATCATTTGTAGTTGTTGTTACAGCTGCTGTTATATTCTTTGTATCTGCTAGATTTACGCTTCCATCTGCGTTATAATTTAGCGTTGTCCCTTTATAACTTCCATTTAAATCTACTGCTCCTGTTCCTGTTACATTTAGGTTTGTTGCATACACATCTGAAGTAAATGTTGCTGTCTTACCATTAGCTCCTGCATTTACATTTGCTAATTTATTACTATCTGTACCTACTTGTCCATTTACTGTTGATGTTCCTAATAGATTTAATGTCCCTGTATCATTTGTAGTTGTTGTTACAGCTGCTGTTATATTCTTTGTATCTGCTAGATTTACGCTTCCATCTGCGTTATAATTTAGCGTTGTCCCTTTATAACTTCCATTTAAATCTACTGCTCCTGTTCCTGTTACATTTAGGTTTGTTGCATACACATCTGAAGTAAATGTTGCTGTCTTACCATTAGCTCCTGCATTTACATTTGCTAATTTATTACTATCTGTACCTACTTGTCCATTTACTGTTGATGTTCCTAATAGATTTAATGTCCCTGTATCATTTGTAGTTGTTGTTACAGCTGCTGTTATATTCTTTGTATCTGCTAGATTTACGCTTCCATCTGCGTTATAATTTAGCGTTGTCCCTTTATAACTTCCATTTAAATCTACTGCTCCTGTTCCTGTTACATTTAGGTTTGTTGCATACACATCTGAAGTAAATGTTGCTGTCTTACCATTAGCTCCTGCATTTACATTTGCTAATTTATTACTATCTGTACCTACTTGTCCATTTACTGTTGATGTTCCTGCTAATGTCAATATACCCATATTTGAATCAGATGTTGTTATTGTTGAAGTTATATTAGAACCATCTGACAAAAGTAAAGTTGAACTATTTGTTGTTCCATTATTATTTAATACTGTACTGTTTGCAAATATATCTCCATTTACAGTTACTGTAGAATAATTAGAAGAAACTCCACTTTCTCCTATGTTTAAAACATTTACATCAGTTGTAATTGAGCTTCCAATATTTCCATTTATTGTTTGTGCTTTTCCTGCACCATCACCTATAAATGTTACTGTACCTAGGTTATCTGAAGTTGTTACTATATTCCCAGTTAAATCACCATATAAATTTGCTGTTCCTGCTCCACTAAAAACTATATTTGAATTTGTACTTCCAGATACTGTATTAAAATTTCCAGTTCCTGTTGTTATATTTGTTGATGTAGCTGTCAAATTCTTTTCAAAATTTGTTGTTCCTGCATTTACATTTACTGTTGTTGCTGTTACATCATCTTTGAATGTTGTAGTCCCTGTACCCGTATTTGTTAGATTTGTAGCATTTACTGTTCCTGTAAATGTTGAAGTTGAACCTGTTGCACCAGAATTTACCTCAGCTAATTTTCCTGTTGAACCCACAGTTCCTGTTACAGTTGAGCTTCCAGCCAAAGTTAAAATACCCATATTTGAATCAGCTGTTGTTATTGTTGAAGTTATATTAGAACCATCTGACAAAAGTAAAGTTGAACTATTTGTTGTTCCATTATTATTTAATACTGTACTATTTGCAAATACATTTCCATTTACAACTGTTTTAGAATAGTTTGATGAAACAGTGTTACTTCCAATATTTAAAATATTTATGTCAGAAGAAGTAGATGTTCCAATATCTCCTGTAATAATTTGTTCTTTTCCAGTACTATTTCCTACAACGGTTAGTGTTCCAAGATTATCACTACTTGAAGTAACATTTCCCGTAAAATCATCACTTAAAAGTACAACTCCTGCTTGACTAAAATTCATTGCATCTGTAGTTCCTGCTGATAAATCTACTGATGAATCAAAGGTAATATTACTTGTAGTATCAACATCTATAGAACCAGCATTTACGGCTCCTCCAAAAGAGGCACTTCCGTTTAACTTGATATTTCCATCATCAATACTTGTAGTTCCCAAAACAGTATTTGAACCATCAAAAACTAAATTTGCAGTGTAACTATCATTTTGAATAGTATAAGTAGCCGTATTATTTACAGAATAATATTGTGAAGTTTGTTTGATTATATTATTTACTGTTGCACCTGAATCTAATGTAACTGTAAAAGCAGTACTAGGAGTAAAAGTTTGGTAATATAATTTGTCATAATTTGGAGTTACATCACCATTAATATCTAAATATGTTCCATCAGATTTATTCATAAAAGTTGTTGATATAGTTCCATCAGTGCCTTGTGAAACTGATGAAGTTCCTGAAGGTTCAAAATCATTAACACCAATATAAGAAGATTTTACTCTATCTGGTTTAAAGATTATATTTTCTGTCGTTGAAATACTTGAATAATTTGCAGAGGAAATACCTGTATCTGATTTTGCTCTAGCTGAAACATCCCCAGAAGTATAAGTAGTACCATCTGTTACTCCATCAAAAAAAGTTTCTGAGTAAGCATTAATACTACCGAGTGTTGACATTGCAGTTATCAAAGCAATAGACAGTGATAATCCTATTTTTCCACCTTTTAAGATACGAAATCTCGTATCTACAACTCTGAATGAATTCATTCTTAGAGCGCTCCTTAGTTTTTCAATACATCATAATTGTCTTTATTATATCCAATCAATACTGAAATATCAGGTCTTTAGCTAATATTTTAATTATAAAAGAAGCTATTTATTTTTCTGAAATATCTTTCTATTCCATCAAAAGAGTGAGTTCCACCCTCTTCAATAATAAGTTCAGTATTTTCAAGTTTTAAAGCAGCTTCAGTAAAATCTAAAACCTCATCTTCTTCTTGTAAAAGTGTTATGAAATTTTGTGGGTTTTTTATATAATCAACTTCATAATTTTTAAGAGATTTTATATGACCACTTGTAAATTCAAATCTTGAATTATCATAAAAATTTGTTACTAAATCAACACCTTCATATCTATCCAAAGTACCCCAAGGATTAACAGCTGGATTTATTAAAACTGCTTTTAAATCATATTTATTTGCTAGAAATAAAGCATAAAATCCACCAAGAGATGAACCTACTAAATAAACATCTTCTTCCTTATTTAAAAAAGCTTCAATTATTTGCTCTAAAGTATCAATAGCTAAATTTGGGATTGTTGGAAGTGAAATTGTTATTAGTTCATCTTCAAAATACTCTTTAAATTTTTGTGGTTTAGAACCAAAGCCTGAACTTGCAAATCCATGAATATATATTATCATTTTATTTTTTTCCAATTTTATTATTATATAATTTTGGAATATTACAATAAAAGGATTAATAATGAAATTATTTCTAAAGATTTTTTCAATTTGTCTTTTGTCTTTAAATTTAAATGCACAAGTAATTTCTGCTTTTTTTGAAAATGATGTTGTAGATGGACAAGACAAACACTATACAAATGGTGCTGCATTTACTTATTTAAGCAATAAAGATACAAATGACTTAAATAAATATAAAAGTGGTTTTTTTGATTTAGTATCAAAAATTCCTACGTTTAACAATGATACTAAATATCAGACTATGGGAATGACTATTTCTCATCTTACTTTTACACCAAATGATTCTGAAAGTTACAATAAAATAATTGGTGATGTACCATATGCAGGTGTTGTAACAGTTGATTTTATTTTATACAAATGGGAAGAAGATTTTTTTCATCAATATATGTTAACTTTAGGAATGGCAGGCCCTAGTACATTAGCCAAAGATGCCCAAAAAACTTATCATCACATAACTGGAAATAATGAAGCAAATGGTTGGAACAATCAATTATCAGATGATTTTTTATATAACTTCACTTATGCTTATGGATATAGAACATTTAAACATGATTTTTCTTATGGTAAAATGGATATTGTAAACAATATCAGAGTTGATGTTGGAAATTATAATAGAGCTTTAATGGCAGGTGGTTCAATTAGATATGGAAATAATTATCCAAACAATTTTAATACTGTTGGAAGATTTATAGGAGCAAATGAAAATAAACTTTTAAATCTTGATGAAAAAAGAAGTAAAGATTTTGCGTGGTCAGTTTCTTATGGTTTAGGTTACTCTTATACAGATTATTTTTATGTAACTAACTATGATAAATCTTATGAATTAGATAAATTAAAAGATACTTTTATTCATCTTTTTTCAATTGATACATATTTCGATGATTTTGTTTTATCTTTTACCTATAAAACTTCAAAATTTGTATCAGCAGATTATAAAAGTGAATATGAAAACTGGGGTGGAATAAATTTAACTTATCTATTTTAGATAAGTTAAATTTTCTCTCAAAGCGTTTCTTGAAGCTTTATCAACAAGATTAAAAATCTCATCAATATTATCTTTTAAACTGTTTTTTTTATGCCCTTTTACTTTTATAAAAACTAAATTTAATTTATCAATTTTTTCAAAAAAAAGTTTATATAATTCATGATTATTCATCAATTTTCCCTTTGATGATTTGTAAGCATTTGATTCTAATTTTTTTCTTCTGTCTTCCAAGCCTATTATATTTTGACAATCGGTATAAACTTCAATAAAAGAATCATTTTCTATTTCATCCAAAGCCCAAAGAAGTGTTTGAAGCTCTAATTTTGTAGAACTTGTATCTTCAAATCTTTTAGTTTTTATATCTTTTTTCATATCAAGAAGAGAAACATTTTCATTAAAAATTTTCAAATAAGCACCAAAACCTATCTTTTCTTGAGGATTTACGCTTGAATCAGTAAATAGTTTTATTGAATTCATCAAATTTTAACTTCTATTTGAAGTTGATAATGTAAGCAATGTTGTAAATCCATTTTTTATTCCTTATTGAAAAATATATAGATTATACTTTATTTATTGTAAACATTGAGATAAACAGTATGACTTAAAAGTCACACTATTTAGAATTTAGATTTTTGTACTTCTTCTACAACTTTATCAGCCATACTATGTACACTTTTTACTACTTCATTAATTTCAGAAGCAATAGTTGCATTTTCTTGTGTTGTTTTATCCAATTGTCCAATTGCAGAGTTTATTTGTTCAACTCCAATCATCTGTTCTTTTGCATTTGTGGTAACCGTATCAACAATAGATGTTGTATTTATAATATTATCATTTAGTTTTTCATAACCTTCATACATAATATTTACAATATCTTTTCCTTCTTTAGAACTTTTTGTTGCACTTTCTACTAAAGATTTTATCTCCTTAGCTGCTTCTGCACTTCTTGTTGCTAGATTTCGCACTTCTGCTGCAACTACTGCAAATCCTTTTCCTGCTTCTCCAGCAGTTGCCGCTTCAACAGCTGCATTAAGAGATAGAATATTTGTTTGAAATGCAATTTGATCAATTATAGAAATAGATTCAGTTATTGCATTTACATTTGCATTTATTTGCTCCATTGAAGTGCTTGTTTTTTTTGATAATTCTTTACCTTTATTTACTTCATCCCTTAAAGATACAGAGTTTGAAGAGAGTTCATTTATATTATTAGAATTTAATCTCATAGTTTCAGTTATCTCTTCTAAAGCTGCTGCCGTTTCTTCCAATGATGCCGCTTGCTCATTTGCACTAATAGTCAATCTATTCATATTTGATGTTAAATTATTTGCATTTTTATCTAAAATTTCAGAATTTTCAAGATTAGCTCTTAGCATTATAGATATTTCATTTCCAAGTTTATTAACTCCACTTGTTAATGAACAAAGTTCTCCTTTACATGAGATAGTAGTTTGTTTTGTAAAATCTCTATTTTCATATGATTTTAAAACATCAATAGTATGATTAATTGTATTATATAAATTCCCTATCATCATATTTAAATCTTCAGTTAATTCGTTGATTACACTATTTGTAGTTTTAGCTTCTACTTTTTTAGTCAATATTCCTGAACTAACATCATTAACAACTCTTGTAACATCTTCAATAACTTTTTCATCTTGTTGTATTGTTTCTTTTATTTTTATGATATTTTCATTTATTCTTTTTGTCATCAAACCAATTTCATCTTTTGAAGTAACTTCTATTAGATTTACATCTTTTTTCTCTTTATTCAAAAATGACAAAAATGACAATAATCCTTCTTCAAAAAGTTTTAATGGATTTATTAAAGATATTTTCGAAATATATGAAACAACAACAATAATTAAAACTAATAAAATAGCAATTATTGATATAAGAGTAAAAATCAAAGAATTAACATCACTATCAACTCTTTTTGTCTCTTTGATAATCTTTTTTTCAACATCATCAATATAAATACCTGTTACAATAGTCCAATCTAACTCTTTAATATATTTAGAAAATGAAAGTTTTTTTATTTCTTCATTTGTATTAGGTTTTTTATAAAAATATTCTACAAATTTATTGTCATCATTTCCAGTTTCAATTAACTCTTTTCTAAACTGAAAACCTTTTGTATCTGGTTCTGTGATATCTGTTTTTGTCCCATTTAATTCAGGTGTAGTTCCATGAAATGCAAATTGATAATCGTTCCCTACTTTCTCATATGCAAAGAAGTAACCACTTCCATTTAAAAATCTAGATTGTGATATAACACTAATAACTTTTCTTTTTGCCTCTTCTGTACTTTTTGAATTCCCAATAATTGCTTCAATAATTGTATATACAGTCAAAACTTCATTTTTTAAAAGTTCTTTTTTCTCATTAACTATACTTTTTTCAAATTCAGCCAATGTTTTTTTACTATTATCATAAGTTAAATTTACACTTACAATTGTAGTAATTATTACTATTGCTAATACTGGTAAAATAACTAAAGCTAATAACTTTCCTCTGATACTACTAAACACCATAATCTCCTTGTTTATACTTATTATTGTTTTATAAATAACAAATATAATATTATTATTAATATTAATATTAAATAAATTAATGATTATATGTTTTTATTATTTAATGATTAAACAAAGAATTGTTTTTTTTAAAAATAACTTGATTATTGAAGCAACACTATCTTTATTTATATTTTTTTCTTGGCAATATTTTGAGTTGAACAATAAAGAAATATTCCAATTATTTGCCATAAACTACTCTTTTTTTAAAGATTTAGAATAAATTATATATTAAAAAATCACAAATTGTAATATTTTTAAGCCCTATCATCTTTTTATGCTAAAGTACAAAAAATTAAACAAAAATCATATAAAATCCCTTTCGAATTTTAAGGAAAGAAAATGGCAAAAAAGAAAATATCACTATTTGAGTGTCAACACTGTGGAGAACAAGCTACAAAATGGCTTGGAAAATGTCCTAACTGTGGCTCATGGGATTCATTTATTGAATTAAATCAAGAGCAACAAGAGGTTCTAAAACATACTTCAAAACTTGTAAATACAACTTCAAAAGCCGTACCAATTACTCAAATACAACAAGATAATGTAACTAGATTTTCATCTTTTAATGATGAGTTTGATTTAGTTCTTGGTGGTGGAATAGTTCCAGGAAGTTTAACTTTGATTGGTGGAAGTCCAGGGGTTGGGAAATCTACACTTTTATTAAAAGTTGCAGGAAGTATCGCAAAATCTGGTAAAAAAGTTCTTTATGTTTCAGGGGAAGAGAGTGCTGGACAGATAAAACTGCGAGCAAATAGATTAGATGCGAATCATGATAGTTTATATCTTTTAAGTGAAATAAAGCTTGAAGAGATTCAAGATGAACTTTTAAGAGAAAATTATGAAGTTGTAATCATTGACTCTATTCAAACAATCTACTCTTCAAATCTAAGTTCAGCGCCTGGAAGTGTGAGCCAAGTGAGAGAAATCACTTTTGAGCTAATGCGTAAAGCAAAAGAGTCAGATATTGCAATGTTTATAATTGGTCACATCACAAAAGATGGAAGTATTGCAGGACCTAGAGTACTTGAACATATGGTTGATACGGTTTTATATTTTGAAGGTGAAGCTAGTAGGGAACTGCGAATGTTAAGAGGTTTCAAAAATAGATTTGGTTCAACTTCTGAAATTGGAATTTTTGAAATGACAGCAGAAGGACTTATAAGTGCCAAAGATATTGCTTCAAAATTCTTTGATAAATCAAAAGCACAAAGTGGTTCAGCTCTTACAGTTGTTATGGAGGGAAGCCGTGCTATAATTTTGGAAGTTCAAGCGCTAGTTACAGAGAGTACTTATCCAAATCCCAAAAGAAGTGCTACAGGTTTTGATGCAAATAGACTTACAATGCTTCTTGCGCTTCTTGAAAAAAAAATTGATTTACCATTGAATAATTATGATGTATTTATAAATATAAGTGGTGGAATAAAAATCAAAGAAAGTTCAGCTGATTTAGCTGTAATTGCAGCAATTATCTCTTCTTACAGAGATAGACCAATTTCAAAAGAATCTGCTTTTATTGGTGAAGTTTCACTAACTGGAGAAATAAAAGATGTTTATTCTATTGATATAAGGCTAAAAGAAGCTCAAGCTCAAGGAATGAAAAAAGCTGTAATTGCTCAAAAAACAAATTTGAAACTTGATATTAAAACCTTTGCTGTGGATGAAGTATCTAAAATGATAGAACTATTTTAAGGAAAAAAATGATTGATTTAGAAAATAATACAGATTTTGAAATTGATATTTCAAGTTTAGAAAATATTGCAAATACTCTTACAAAAAAAGATATTGAGCTAATGGTAGTAAAAAATGATGAAATACAAGTGTTAAACAAAGAACATAGAAACATAGATAAAGCAACAGATGTTTTAAGTTTTCCAATGGATTTTGATTTTGACAATATGCCTTTGGGTTCTATTGTGATTTCGACTGATTTTGTGGAAGAAAAATCAAAAGAGTATGGACATAGCTTTAATGAAGAGTTTTCACTTTTATTTATTCATGGAATTTTACATCTTTTAGGATATGACCATGAAGTTGATAATGGGGAACACAGAACTAAAGAAGAAGAGCTAATAAAACAGTTTAATTTACCTGATAGCTTAATAGTTAGAAATTCTTAAAGAAATAGCCTAGTTTAAACTAGACTATTTTTTACAATGTGGGCAAAGACCACTCAGAATTATATTTGTAGAATCAATTTTAAATGAACTTATAGTTGAAGCTTCAGCTAAAACACTAGATGCATCTATCATAATATCTTCAATATATCCACAAGAAGAACAAACTAAATGGGCATGTTCTGCTTTAACTAACTCATAAACAGATTTTGAGTTTGGTATTTTTACCTCTGAAAGAAAAACTTTTTCGATCATTGCATTAATATTCTTATAAATAGTTGCTAATGATACAGATGGGAACTTAGATAATAGTTTTTTGTATAAATCATCAATGTTCATGTGACCATTTTTGTAAAGTTCTTCAACAATCGCTACTCTTTGCGGAGTAACTTTTAAATCATATTCTTTTAATAAATTTGTATAATTTGTCATCAAAAACTCCCTTTTGCGGAATAATACTACTTTATTATTTATTTCCACATAAATTATATAGTTTATAAATAAATATATTTACAAACTCTTGAATAATTATAGCATAAATTTTTGCAAAGGATAATAATTTTCTTTTAAGTTTAAATATTTTATAATTCCTGAAAGGATAAAAATTCTCCTCAGATAAATTTTAAACAATAGGAAAATAGAATGAAACAATATGAATCATATAAATGTAACACATGTGGATGTGAAGTTGAAGTACAAGTAACAGGTGCAAATGCAAAATTATCTTGCTGTGGACATGAAATGGAAATGGTTACAACAAATTTAACAGCTATTAACTTAATGAAAGCCTTTGCAGGAGAATCTCAAGCTAGAAATAAATATGAATTTTTTGCACAAATTGCATTTGACGAAGGTTACCATAAAATTGCAAGATTTTTTAAAGAGGCAGCTGAAAATGAAAAATACCATGCAATTGCAGAGTTTAAAGCATATAATAAATTAGTTCACAATATTGAATTAGATAGTACAGAAAAAAATATCCAATACGCAGCAGATGGCGAAAAATATGAACATGAAGAGATGTACCCAAATTTTGAAGCAATTGCTAAAGAAGAGGGATTAAAAGAGATTGCAAGAATGTTTAAAGCAATTGGAAAAGTTGAAGTTGAACATGAGAAAGAGTATTTAGAATTAAAACAAGCATTAATTGATGAAGGTTTTTTACAATCCGAAGAGGAAGAAGAGTGGATTTGTGAAGTGTGTGGTCATGTTCATAGAGGGAAAAAACCACCAAAAGCTTGTCCTTTATGTGCAGTTGAAAAGGAATATTTCAAGAAAAAGTCTAAAGATGTAACAGTTGGTTAGTAATCAAAATATGTTACAATCTTAGTCAATCTAAATTTATGTAGGAGTAAATAATGAAACAACACGAGAGTTATAAATGTAATGTTTGTGGGAATACAGTTGAAGTATCACACGTAGGTGGTGGAAAACTTCACTGCTGTGGTGAAGAGATGGAGTGTATAACAAAGGATTTAACTTCTGTTGTATTAATGAAAGCATTTGCTGGTGAGTCAATGGCTAGAAATAAATATGAATATTTTGCAAAAATTGCTCAAAAAGAAGGATACAGAGATATTGCTGAACATTTCCAAAGAGCTGCAAACAATGAAAAAATGCATGCTAAACTTGAATTAAAAGCATACAATGTTTTAAATTATGACAAAGAATTTGGAGATACAAGTGAAAATCTTCAATATGCAATTGATGGTGAATCTTATGAAAACACAACAATGTATCCTGATTTTGCAAAAATTGCAAAAGAAGAAGGTCATTCTGAAATTGCAAGAATGCTTGATATGATTGGTAAAATCGAAATCGAACATGAGAATATGTATAAAATGCTAAAAGATAGACTTGATTCTGATAAAGAATTTATAAGTGATGAGGAAGAAGAGTGGATTTGTGAAGTATGTGGACATGTTCATAGAGGTAAAAAAGCTCTAAAAGTTTGTCCAGTTTGTAAACATCCTCAAGAATACCAATCAAGATTAAACTCTAAAAAATAGTTTAACCTCGAAAAAATAATATCTTCGATAATATTACAAAAAAATTATCGGAGATAACTCTTTGTTTAAATTTCTCTTATTATTCATATTTACAATTACATTAAATGCTAATAATTTTAAAATTGCCTCTTATAATGTTGAAAATTTTTTTGATTTAAAAGATGACAATAGTGAATATAGTGAATTTATACCAAATACAGCTTCACAATGGAACCAAAAGAATTTCAATATAAAAATAGATAATATTGTAAAAGTATTAAAAGATTTAGATGCAGATATTGTAGCTTTACAAGAGATTGAAAATAGAGAATTAATGCAACTACTTGTAAAAAAACTCCCAAATTATCAATATTACTCTTTTATTAAATATCCTGATTCCGCAATTGGTGTTGGATTCTTATCAAAAATTAAAATTAAAAATAATCAAAATTTAGATGTAAAATTTAGAACAAAACTTTTTAGACCAATTTTAGAAACTACTTTTATATATGATAATATTGAGTTTAAAGTTTTTAATAATCACTGGCCTTCAAAGGCTGTGGGAGAAAGTTATAGAATAAAATATGCAAAAAATCTACAAGAAAGAATCTCTACTCTTCCAAAAGATTATGATTATATTTTAATAGGTGATTTCAACTCTGATTATAATGAAATGCAAACTTTTAGAACAAATCAGAAATTAAATAATACTTCAGGAATAACAGGAATTAATCAAATTTTAAATACAACAATAGATAATCAATTCATAACATATGAAGATATTTTAAAAAACGAAAAAAGAGTTCATTATAATTTATGGTTAGACTTACCTTCAAATGAAAGATTTTCAAGTAAATATATGGGGCAAAGTAGTACTCCTGATGATATTATTATTCCACCTGCTCTATTTGATACAAAAAAAGTCTCTTACATACCAAAATCATTTAATGTTTTTAAACCTTCATATTTATATGAAGACAATGTTGTAAATAGATGGAAAATGACATCTGGTAAATTTAATAAAAGACATTTAGGAGAAGGATATTCTGATCATCTTCCAATATATGCAGAATTTTCAGTTAATAAAAAAGATACTAATTCTTTAAAAAATATAGAAAAACAACAAAAAGATCAAACAACAATTTCTGATTTATATCAAAAAGAAAAATTAGTAAAAAGTATATTTTTGCAAGATGCTATTGTTATTTACAAAGATGATGATAAAGTAATTATCAAAAGAAGAGATGATAAAGCAATTTTTATTTATTCAAAAGCAAAAGAGTTGAATCTAGGTTATTCATATAATCTTCAAATTAATCAAATCTTTAATTACAATGGATTAAAAGAGATAAAAGATTTTGCTATTTTAGATGAATTGAACAAAGTTGATGATTATAAATCTTTATATTTAGATGCAAAAGACATTGATATTTTTGATTTTAAATATGAAAATGAAATTGTAACAAATTTAAAAGGTATTGTAAAAAATTCAAAATTATATTTATCAGATGATAAATATATAAAAATATATTCAAATAAAAGAAATTTATTACCAAAAAATGGTGAAATAATTACTATTTTAACTGGTCATTTAGCCTCTTACAAAGGCAATATGCAAGTAATTATTTACCAACCATCTGATATAAAAATAGGATTATAATGTTACTTAAATCAATTTTCACAAATAGCTCTGGAATTTTAGTTTCAAGGGTTTTAGGTTTTATAAGAGACTTGTTAACAGCTTCTATTTTGGGTGCTAATATCTACTCTGATATATTTTTTGTAGCTTTTAAACTACCAAATTTATTTAGAAGTGTATTTGCAGATGGAGCTTTTACTCAAGCATTTATACCATCTTACGCAAAATCAAAACATAAAATTAGATTCTCTTCAGTTGTATTTTTACAACTATTTGGTTTTCTAATTCTTTTATCACTATTTGTAACTTTTTTTTCTCATATGGTTGCAAAAGCAATTGCCATTGGTTTTAATGAAGAAACAATTGATTTAGCTGCACCATTATTTGCAATAAATTTTTATTATTTACCAATAATATTTGCAGTAACTTTTATGGCAGCACTTTTACAATATAAACATCATTTTGCAACAACAGCTTATTCAACAGCTCTTTTAAATATTGCAATGATAATTTCACTTTTGATTTCAAAAAATTTAGATAAATATGAGATTACATTTTATCTATCTTATGGAGTTCTTGCAGGGGGAATATTACAAATACTAGCCCACTTATACTCTATTAGAAAACACAATTTATGTAAAATTTTTCATTTTAAAAAACATGAAAAAAAAGAAGAGAGTAAATTTTATAAAAACTTTTTTTCCGCAACTTTTGGTTCATCAACTCTTCATATTTCAGCTTTTATAGATACATGGTTAGCATCTTTTTTGATAAGTGGATCAATTTCATATTTATATTACGCAAATAGAATTTTTCAACTTCCTCTAGCTATTTTTGCAATTGCCACATCAATTGCTCTTTTTCCAATGGTTGCAAAGGCTATAAAAAATAAAGATGAAGATAGAGCATTAAGATTAATGAAAAAATCAGCACTGATTTTATTTGCTCTATTATCAATTTCAACTTTTATTGGAATTGTATTTAACGAGTTCATAATAAAACTTCTTTTTGAAAGAGGTCAATTTACAAGTAGCGATACTCAAAATACAGCTTTCATTTTAGTAATGTATTTAATTGGATTATTGCCTTTTGGTCTTGCAAAGATTTTTTCACTTTGGCTGTATGCAAAAGAACAACAATTTTTAACTGCAAAAATATCAATGTATAGTTTGACTTGTAATATCATATTTTCATTAATTTTAATAAAACCATTTGGAGCAGCAGGTCTTGCCTTTGCAGGAACTATTGGAGGATTTGTACTATTTATTTTAACAATAAAAGCATTTGGATTTAAAAAGTTTATATTAATGTTTTCTAAATCTTAATCACTATTTTTATTATATATTCCTAATTTAACAATATTTAGTAGGATTTAGCTATAATCTAGGCTTTATTTAAATATTCAGGATTATTAATGAGAGACTTTTTTAAACAATATGCACCCTACTACAAAAACTATATTTTATACTTTTTTTATTCATTCATAGGAATTATTTTAGTTTCAGCCTCAACTTCTGGAACTGCCTATGCAATTCAGCCTTTACTTGATGATATTTTTATTAATAAAGATGAAAAAATGCTTCATATAATGCCTTTTATAATAATTGCACTTTATGCTGCAAAAGGTTTTGGTGGATATATTCAAGCTTATTACATCTCTTATATAGGACAAGATATTACAAGAATTGTAAGGGATAAACTTTTTTCTCATATTTTAACACTTGATATGGATTTCTTTCAAAAAAAACATGGTGGAGAACTTGTAAGTAGAATTACAAATGATATAAATAGAATTCAAAGAGCTATTTCAAATAGTGTTGCTGAATTTATTAGAGAATCTTTAACAATTGTTGGATTAGTTGCTTTAGTAATTTATCACTCACCTGAACTTGCATTTTATGGATTAATTGTATTACCACTTGCAATTTTGCCTTTATCAAAACTTGCAAAAAGAATGAAAAAATTATCGTTTAAATCACAAGAGAGTAACTCAAATATTACTACAAGTCTTAGTGAATCATTTAACAATATAGAAATAATAAAAGCAAATTCAAGTGAAAAAATAGAAGCAACTAAATTTTCAATTCATAATATGATTTTTTTCAAATACAATATGAAAGCTTTAAAAACAAATGGCCTAACTTCACCATTAATGGAAGTTATAGGTTCATTGGCTTTTGCAGCAGTAATAGTTGTTGGTGGTTCAAAGGTTATCTCAGGAGAGCTTTCAACAGGAACTTTTAGTTCATTTATTGCAGCACTATTTATGTTATATACGCCTATTAAAAAACTATCTTCACTTTATAATAATATGCAAGATGCTCTTGCTGCAAATGAAAGAATTAATGATATGTTTGCTCAAAAAGCAATAATTACATCTGGAGAAGTAATTTTTCCTTCAAATATTCAAACTATAAATTTCAAAGATGTTTTCTTAAAATATGACGATTTTATAGCTCTAAAAGGGATAAATTTAGAAGTAAAAAAAGGTGAAACAATTGCACTTGTGGGAGATAGTGGTGGGGGAAAATCTTCTTTAATAAATCTTGTAATTAGATTTTATGATACGACAAGTGGAAATATTTTATTAAATGATACTTCAATAAAAGATTTTGATATAAAATCTCTTAGGGAAAACATTTCAATCGTAACCCAAAGGGTTTATATTTTCAATGACACAATAGCTTCAAATGTTGCTTATGGTTATGAAATAGATGAGATAAGAGTTATAGAAGTTTTAAAACAAGCCCATGCTTATGATTTTGTCATGAAAATGAAAAAAGGCATAAATACAATTTTAGATGAATTTGGAACAAACTTAAGTGGAGGACAAAGACAAAGAATTGCTATTGCAAGAGCTTTATATAAAAATCCACAAATACTAATTTTAGATGAAGCAACATCAGCTTTAGATAATGAAAGCGAATCAATTATTAGTGAAGTAATACAAGAAGTAAGCACTAATAAAATAACTTTTATTATAGCTCATAGATTAAGTACAATTAAAAATGCAAATAAAATCGCTGTTTTTAAAGATGGTGAAATAATTGGTTTAGGAAGTGAAAAAGAACTTTTAAACTCTTGTAAAGAGTACCAAAGATTATATAATCTTGCAAATATATAATAATTAAATGTTAAAAAAATCATTAAAACTAATATTTAATGAATTTTAGATAAAATGCATGAATTTTAAAAAAGGGATAAACTTTGATTAGTTATGAAACACTGAAAAAAATCTTATTTAAGTTTGAACCAGAGACTGCACACAATCTTGCAGAAATTGGTTTAAGAGTTTTAGGAAACTTTTCTATTATGAAAAATTATATGGAAAATAGAAACTATATATCAAATCCTAAATTAACTCAAGAAATTTTTGGTGTAAGATTTGAAAATCCAGTTGGGCTTGCTGCTGGTTTTGATAAAAATGCAACAATGATTAAATCTATGAAATCTTTAGGATTTGGCTTTACTGAAATTGGTACAATGACTTTAAAACCTCAAGATGGAAATCCAAAACCTAGAATGTTTAGATACCCTGAACTTAGATCAGTTCAAAATGCAATGGGATTTAATAATAAAGGTTCACATGAAGTTTTAAAAAACTTAAAAAAAGTTTATCCATTTAATATACCAGTTGGTGCGAATATAGGGAAAAATAAAACTACACCTGAAGAGTTTGCCCTAAGTGATTATAAAAGTTTAATAAAAAAATTTGAAGCAAATAGTGATTATTTAGTAATAAATATTTCAAGTCCAAATACTCCAAATTTAAGAGATTTACAAAATGAGAAGTTCATAACAGAACTTTTTACAATGGCAAAAGAGTTAACATCAAAACCAATATTACTAAAAATTGCACCTGATATGGAAGCTAGTATGGCAATTGATTTATGTAATAGTGCAATAAATGCAGGAGCTGCTGGAATAATTGCCACAAATACAACTATAGATTATACTTTAGTGCCAAATTGTCAAAATTTTGGTGGATTGTCAGGAGCTTGTTTGACGCAAAAATCTGCTAGTTTATTTAAAGAGTTAGCAAAAGAATTATTTGGAAAAACAGTTTTAATCTCTGTTGGTGGAATTGCAACAGGTGAACAAGCTTATGAAAGAATCAAAGATGGTGCAAATCTTGTACAATCATATACAGGAATGATTTTTGAGGGACCTTCAATGGTTAAAAAAATAAATGAAGAGATATTAGAACTAATGGCAAAAGATGGATATGAAAATATTTCACAAGCCATTGGAGCTAATTTAAAATAAAAGGAATAGATAATGAATAGAAGTAAAAATAGTAATTTAATTAAGATATTCATTATTCAATTTTTATTATTAATTACAATTTCGGGAGAATTAATGAGTAGCAGTTTACCAAAATATTATACAAAAACTTTAGAAAATGGTTTAGAAATAGTTGCAATTCCAATGAAAAATAGTTCAGGTGTTATATCAACTGATGTTTTTTATAAAGTTGGAAGTAGAGATGAAAAAATGGGTAAAAGTGGAATTGCTCATATGTTAGAACATTTAAATTTTAAATCTACAAAAAACTTAAAAGCTGGAGAATTTGATGAAATAGTAAAAGGTTTTGGTGGGATGAATAATGCCTCTACATCATTTGACTACACTCATTATTACATAAAATCTGCTTCAAAAAACATGGATAAATCTGTAGGATTATTTGCAGATTTAATGGAAAATTTAACGCTAAAAGATGAAGAATTCCAACCTGAACGTGATGTTGTAGCTGAAGAAAGAAGATGGAGAACAGATAATAATCCAATGGGATATTTACAATTCAGACTTTTTAACAATGCTTATATTTACCATCCATATCACTGGACACCAATTGGATTTATGAGTGATATTCAAAACTGGACAATCACTGATATTAGAGATTTTCATAGTACTTATTATCAACCAAAAAATGCAATAGTTGTAGTTGCCGGTGATATTGATGAAAAAGATGTTTTTTCATCTGTTGAGAAACATTTTAAGAATATTAAAAATACAAAAGAGATTCCTTCACTTCTTCATACAGTTGAACCAGTTCAAGATGGAGAAAAAAGAGTAGTAATAAATAAAGAATCAGCTGTTCAAATGATTGCAATAACTTATCATATTCCAAACTTTGAACATGAAGATCAAGTTGCTCTTTCAGCTCTTAGTGAATTTTTAAGTAGTGGGAAAAGTTCAATTTTACAAAAGAAACTTGTAGATGAGAAAAGATTAGTAAACACAATTTATGCCTATAATATGGAATTAAAAGACCCTGGAATTTTCATGTTTATGGCCGTTGCAAATGAAGGTGTTGATGCTAAAGAAATTGAAAAAGAAATTTTAGATACAATTGCGCAAATCCAAAAAGGTGATATTTCTCAAAAAGATATTGATAAAATTAAAATAAATACAAAAGCTGATTTTATTTTTTCACTTGAAAGTTCAACTGAAGTGGCTTCTTTATATGGTTCTTATTTTGTAAGAGACAATATAAAACCTCTTTTAAATTATGAGGAAAATGTAGATAAACTAACTAAAGATGATTTAATTAATGTTGCAAAAAAATACTTGACAAAAAATAACTCTACAACAGTTATTTTAAAGCAAGAAGATAAATAAATGGATTACTCTATTAGCAAAACAAAATTTGGAGAGAAACCTGATTTTGAATACCCTCTTTCACTTTTTTTAGAAGAAATGGGTGAAGATAGATTAAAAAAACTATTTAGTGATTTTTATGATTTAGTTGTTGATAGTGACATTGGAAATTTTTTTCCACAAAATGAAGAAGAGTTAGAAAAAATAAAAGCTCATAACGTGAAGTTTTTTATTGAAGCTTGTGGTGGAGAGAAAAATTACACAAAAGCTGTTGGGCATTTTGACATGTTAAAAACCCATGAGAAGTTCTCAATTACTGAAAAAGCAAGAAGAGAATGGCTTGGTTGTATGGAAGAAGTTTTAAGAAAAGTTGATATCTCAGAAGGTGCAAAACAAAGTTTTTGGAACTTTTTAGAAACTTTTTCAAAGCATACGGTAAATGTAAATGAGAGATTAGAATTAGAAGATTTAGTAGTAAGTAAAGGATAGAAAGAAATATGGAAATTATTACCGGTTCAATGACCGCACTTGTAACCCCATTTAGAAATGGAAAAGTTGATTTAGTTAAATTTGAGTCTTTAATTAAAAGACAAATTGCACAAGGTATAAATGCAGTTGTTCCTGTGGGAACTACAGGAGAAAGTGCTACACTTTCATTTAATGAACATAAAGAGTGTATAGAAGTTGCAGTTGCTGCTTGTAAAGGTTCAAATACTAAAGTAATTGCAGGGGCTGGATCTAATGCAACTAATGAAGCCTGTGAATTAGCAAAACATGCTCAAGATGTAGGCGCAGATGGAATATTATCTATAACTCCATATTATAATAAACCAACACAAGAGGGTTTATATCAACATTTTAAAGCAATTGCAAATTCAGTAGAAATTCCTTTTGTACTTTATAATGTTCCAGGAAGAACATCTGTTGACTTAGAAGCAAATACAGCTATTAGACTTTTTGATGATGTGAAAAACATATATGCAATTAAAGAAGCAACAGGTTCTTTAGAGCGAGCTATATGTTTAATTTCACAAAGAAAAGATTTTCTTGTATTTTCAGGTGATGATGCTATTGATTTTCCAATGCTTGTAAGTGGAGCAAAAGGTATAATCTCTGTTACCGCTAATCTTCTTCCTAATTTAAAATCACAATTAGTAAATAGTGTTTTTGAGGGTGATTTTGAAAAAGCTAAACAAATAAATGAAGATTTATATGCTTTAAATTCTGTATTATTCTGTGAGAGTAATCCAATACCAATCAAAGCTGCTATGTATTTAGCAGGTTTACTTGACACTTTAGAATATAGACTTCCATTAGTTTCTCCAAGTAGTGAAACAATGAAAAAATTAGAAAAAACTTTAGAAAAATATGAGGTAATAAAATAATGGCTGATAGTATGAAAGATAAAACTTTAGTAATTTCTGGTGGAACTAAAGGTATAGGAAAAGAGTGTGTTTATAAATTTGCGAGTAATGGCATAAATGTAGCTTTTACATATAATTCAAATCAACAATTTGCTGAAGATATTTGTAAAGATATTGAAGAAAAATATAATGTAAAATGTAAAGCATATCCATTTAATATTTTAGAACCAGAAAAATATAAAGAACTATTTGAAGAGATTGACAAAGATTTTGATAGAGTTGACTTCTTTATTTCAAATGCAATGATTTATGGTCGAGCTGTTGTTGGGGGGTATGGTAAATTTATGAAATTAAAACCAAGAGGTTTAAATAATATTTATACAGCAACTGTAAATGCATTTGTTTGTGGAGCTCAACAAGCTGCAAAAAGGATGCAAAAAATTGGTGGTGGAGCAATTGTTTCTTTATCTTCAACTGGAAATTTAGTATACATTGAAAACTATGCAGGTCATGGAACAAACAAAGCAGCTGTTGAAGCTATGGTTAAATATGCTGCAAATGAACTAGGTGAATTTGGAATTAGAGTAAATGCAGTTTCTGGAGGTCCAATTGACACAGATGCACTTAAAGCATTTACAAACTATGAAGAAGTAAAAGCAAAAACTGCTGAATATTCTCCATTAAACAGAATAGGTCAACCTCAAGATTTAGCACAATCATGTTATTTCTTATGTACATCTGATGCATCATGGATTACAGGTCATACTTTAATTGTTGATGGTGGGACGACTTTTAGATAATGTCATCAAAAGCACTGAATCTTCCAAATATTTTGGCACTTTTTAGAATAGCATTAGCTCCGCTAATGCTATGGTTCTTTATAGATAGAAACAATCCTATTTTTGCTTCATGGCATCCTTCATGGCTAGATTTCTTTGCTGGACTCATTTTTGTTATAGCTTCTGTTACTGATTTTTTTGATGGTTTTATTGCTAGAAACTGGAACCAAATGACAAAACTAGGGGGAATATTAGATCCGCTTGCAGATAAAATGCTAGTACTTGCTGGCTTCATAGGGTTAATTGTAATAAATAGAGCTTCTGCTTGGGCTGTATTTTTAATACTTTCAAGGGAATTTTTTATCACAGGACTTAGAGTTGTAGCCGTAAGTGAAGGTAAAGATGTAGCTTCTACCATGGCAGGAAAAATAAAAACTGTTGTTCAAATGATAGCTATTGGTTTTTTAACAATGAATTGGCCCTTTGCAACAGAGATTTTATGGTTAGCTGTTATTTTAACAATATATTCAGGATATGAATATACAAGAGATTATTTCAAAAATTAAAGGCTTTTTTTGGGTACTATTACTTTTTTACTTGTTTTATCATTTTTAGTTTTTTTCCATGAACTTGGACACTTTTTAGCAGCTCGATATTTTGGTGTAAAAGTTTATGTATTTTCAATTGGTTTTGGTAAACAATTATATGCAAAAGAGTGGATGGGAACAACTTGGCAATTTGCCTTAGTTCCACTTGGTGGATATGTAAAAATGAAAGGTCAAGATGACTCTAAACCCTCTTTAGTTGAAAATGGCAATGATTCATATAATACTAAAAAACCTTGGCAAAGAATAATAATTTTATTTGCAGGTCCTTTTGCAAACTTTATTTTAGCAGCTATTTTATACTTTAGTATTGCAATGATGGGAGCAACTACTTGGGCAGCACAAGTTGGACAAGTTCAAAAAAATTCACCAGCATTTCAAGCAGGGATTCTTCCAAACGATGAAATTATAAAAATAAATGACACAGAAATAAAATCTTGGGATGAAATTGGAAAAACAATTGTAAATTCTGATGGAGCATTAAAATTTTTCATAAAAAGAGATGGTGTAATTATTGCAAAAACAATAAATCCTTATATCTCTGATAGTGAAAATATGTTTAAAGAAAAAATCAAAAAAAGAATGATAGGAATTTCACCATCTGGAAAAATCATAAAGCTTGACTTATCTTTTAGTGAATCTGTAGTTTATGCTTATGAAAAAACTCTTTTATCTTCTAGTATGATTTTTCAAGGTGTTCAAAAACTAATTCAAGGTGCAATTCCAAGCAGTGAAGTGGGTGGAGTTATCTCTATTGGAAAAGTAATTTCAGATGCAAGTGAATCTTCGATTATTGCTTTATTTGCTATAACAGCACTAATTTCTGTAAATCTTGGAGTTTTAAATCTTCTTCCAATTCCAGCACTTGATGGTGGACATATCATGTTTAATCTATATGAAATGATTACAAGAAGAAAACCGAGCGATCGTGTATTTATGTTTTTAACTATCTTTGGTTGGGTAATTCTAGGGAGTTTAATGCTTCTTGGAATTTATAATGATATTAATAGAATCTTTTTAAATAATTAGGTAAATCAAATGAATAAATTAGCAGCAACAAAAAATTTAGATGAAATAATTACAAAAGTTGAAGGTGCAAGACTTAGAATTTCTGAACATCATATTGTAAAAATAATTGGTGTTTCAAAATACTCAACAGCAGATGATGTAAAAACTTTATACGAAGCAGGACAAAGAGCTTTTGGAGAAAATAAGGTTCAAGATTTAAAAGAAAAATCTGAAACTTTAGATGATTTACCAATAGAGTGGCATTTTATTGGAACTTTACAAAAAAATAAAATAAATAATCTAATTGATTTAAATCCTACTTTAGTTCACTCTTTAGACTCTTTAGATTTAGCACTTGAATTAAATAAAAAACTTGAAGCTAAAAATAAAAAACTATCTGCCCTACTTCAAATAAATTCAGCCTATGAAGAGACAAAATCAGGAGTTCTTCCTGAAAATGCAGTTGAAATTTATAAACAAATAATAGAACTTTGCCCAAATATCATCCTAAAAGGTGTTATGAGTATTGGAGCACATGTGGAAGATGAAAAAGTTATAAGAGACTCTTTTAAAACAACAAAAAAAATCTATGATGAATTAGTTCCTTTTGGAGCAAAATATTGTTCTATGGGAATGAGTAGTGATTTTGAACTAGCAATTGCAAGTGGATCAAATATGATTAGAGTTGGTTCTTCTTTATTTAAAGAGTAGATTTTCTACTCTTTAAAATCAAATACTTTTTATTTCTTAGCTTCACTTCTTATTTGCGTTATTGTTTTTCCACCTATTGCATAATTATCAGTACTAACTTCTTCAATAATCACAACAGCACTAGAAGCACCTCGACCATTAAATATTTTAGCAAAAAGTTCAGTTATACCTTGTGATAACTCTTCTTTTTGCTCTTTTGTAGCTCCTCCATCTTCATGGGTCATTTTTACATTTATTAATGGCATTTATTCTCCTTTTAATTTAAATATTTTTGTTAATAGTAATAATACAATTCCACCAAAAACTATTAATGCTGTTAAATATAAAGCATAATCATAAGTTTTAAAGTGTTCAATCAAGGCTACACTATAAAGTGGTGCAGTAACTTGCCCTATTCCATAAGCTGTAGTTAATGCTCCCATTAACATTACAGGATTATTCCCAGCAAGTTTTCCACCTAAATTCATAAACAATGCAACAAGCCCAACAAAAGTACCACCATATAAAACTCCTGAAAATAGATTTAGATATACATTATTTGTTAAAGCTGAAATCATAATACCAATTACTTGTAAAAACATTGCAAGAATTATTATATTCACACTTCCATATTTATGAGCTAACATCATCCAAACTATACAAGATGGAATTCCAGCAAGTCCAACTAAAGTCCATGTAAAACTTCCAAATCCCTCAAGTCCTTTTAATGAATTTATAATATCTGGTAAAAAAGTTCCTTGAACAACCATTCCAACACCTTCACAAAAATACGCCATAATTAAAATTATAACAAAAGGTGAAAATAGAGATTTATCAATATGATGTTTTACACTATTTTGTTTTACCTCTTTATCATATGACAAAATGTACATAGAATAAAATGACAACACAAAAGCAAAAAGTGCTAAAACAACCCAAGCAAACTGCCATGTTCCATTAAAATGAAATACAATTCTTACTATTACGTCACTCACTAAAATAGAAAATCCAATTCCAGAAAAATGTATTCCCATCGCTTTTGTTTTATTTTGAATATTAAGTTTATTCATTACAATAGCAGAACCCACAACCAAAGCCATAGCAGCCCCAAATCCTGCAAGAACTCTTGATATTATCCACATTGTCTCAGAAGTTGTAACTCCAAGTATTAGGGTTGTTAAAACTGCTAAAAACATACCTAATCTAAAAAATTTTACTTTAGCATTTATATCTTTTATAAAAACAGCGAAAATTGAACCCGCTAAATATCCAACATAATTAATAGAAGCTAAAACTCCTGCGAAACTAATAGTTAAATAATTCTCAAGCATTGGAGGCAATAATGATGTAAAAACAAATCTTGCAACTCCCACACCAATAATTAGTGCGATAATTCCCGCAAGTAAAATAGCTACATTTGAATTTTTGTCTAATAAATTTATCTTTTGCATACTCTCTCTCCTTAGTATTTCAGTATAATATCACTATTAATGATATTAAGTCAAATACTAAATCATGATTAATGATATAAGGAAAAGAGATATGGATTCAAATTTACTAAAAGTTTTTGTTGAAGTTGCCCGTGAAAAGAGTATTACAAAAGCAGCAAATAATCTAGAATTCGCCCAATCAAACGTAACTTCAAGAATAAAACAACTAGAAAAATCTTTGGGATTTGCCCTATTTCATAGAGTTCCAAAAGGTGTAATATTAAGTAAAGAAGGGGAAAAACTCTATCCTTATGCTATTGAAATTGTAAAAAAAGTTAAACAAGCAACCTATGATATGAAAAATATTGATAATCAAGAGCATCTAATTGTTGGATCAACTGAATCAAATGCATCAACAAGAATTGTTCCTTTTTTACTTCAACTTCATAGTGATTTTCCAAATATGAGTTTAGAATTAATCACAAATACCACTAGAGAAATCACAAAAGAGTTACTCGATTATAAAGTAGATATTGCATTTATGAGTGGTGAGCCAAAACATGAAGATTTGGTTGTTTTAAATAAAATTGATGAAGAGATTGTTTTAGTAGAACCAAAAAATGAAAATTGCCCAAATGTTTTTTTATCTTTTAAAAATGGTTGTGCTTACAATGAATTTGGACAAAATTATCTAAAAGAGTTTTCAGATGAGAATTTTAAAAATTTAGAATTTGGAAATTATGAAACTATTTTAGGTTGTGTAAAAGCGGGAATGGGAAAAAGCTTTTTACCCTTAAGCATAGTAAAAAAACTAAAATATGAAAATGATTTAAAAATAATAAATCTACCAAAACAGCTGGCAAATATACCAACTTGTTTAGTTTGTAGAAAAGATAACATTCCAAAAATAGAGACTTATTTAAAAGAATTTACCTTTTAAATAAAGTTCTTAGTTACAAGCATTTTTAAATTTTTTTAATTCATCTTCAATACTAGGAACTCTCATAAAATGCTCACCAATTAAAAAGGCATCCGCTCCAATTGAATTTAATCTTTTTATTACTTCAATATCAGAAACACCTGATTCAGCAACAATGATTTTGCCATTTGGAATTAAAGGAATTAATTTATCACATAAAGTCATATCCATTTCAAAAGTATCAAGATTTCTATGATTTATTCCAATAATCGTAGCTCCACATTTTATAGCTTTTGTTAAGTCTTCTTTATCGTGAATTTCAACTAAAACTTCAAGTCCTAAATGAATCGCATATTCATAAAGCTCTTTTAACTCTTTAGTTCCAAGTGCTTTTGCAATAAGTAAAATAAAATCAGCTCCATAAACTAAAGCTTCAACAATTTGATATTTATCAACTATAAAATCTTTTCTTAAAAGTGGCGTTGGAACAAATCTTCTAATTTGAGTTAAATACTCTAAATTACCTTGAAAATAGTGAGGTTCAGTTAATACAGAAATTGCATTTGCTCCACTATTACTATAGGCTTGTGCAATCAAAATTGGGTCAAAATCCTCTTTTATTATTCCCTTACTTGGACTTGCTTTCTTAACCTCAGCAATAATTCTAATTGGCTCTTCTTTTGTAGATCTTAAAAAAGGTTTTACATCCCTTGGAGCATATGGATTTGAAGAGAGAGTTCTTCCTAATAAATCCAATGTTATCTCTTTTTTTCTAATCTCTAAATCTTGTTTTGTCTTCTCTATAATCTCATCTAAAATCACTTTTTACACTCCTTAATTTTTTCCCAATGTAATTTTATTTCACTATCATCTAATCCAATTTCATCAACAACTTTTTTCATTTGTTTGTAAGCATCTTTACAATTTTTAACTTTATATTCACCCCAAGCTAAAGTATCAAGATATGCTACATTAGAAGGATCTTGTATTAATGCTTTTTTTACTAAAACTAATCCTCTTTTTACATCTATATCAAAATCAATTAATATATAAGCTAAATAATTTTCATATACATGATTATCCATATTTTGTAAAACTTTTTCAAATTTAGCAGTTACTTCACTTAATATTACTTTTTTATCTTCAGCCATCTCAAATTGAATAATTGCTTGTTGAGCTAAATAATCAAAATTCTCTGATTTAACATATAATTTACCTAATAAATCGTAAGCTTTTTGTGGTTGATTAGTGATTCTATAAAGATTTAATAAAATTTCATCTTCTTCATTATTTTGTTCTAAAAACTCTATAGCTTTTCCAACATTATCTTTTGCAATATATTTAATTAATAAAATCTTTGTTTTACTTAACATTAACGTTTCATTATTTTTTTTATAATCTAAATACATTCGTTTTAATAGTGAAATTAATTCATTAGTCTTTTTCTCTTTTTCATAAAAAGATAAAAGTTGCATACATAAGTTAAAATCATATCCATTAACTTTGATATATTCTTCTATTCTACTTATTGCTTCATCTTTTTGAGATAAACTAAAATATTGAATATTTGTCAAATTAAGAAAGGTATTTGCTGAATTATTTATATTAAACGCTTTTTCAAAAAATTCATATGCTTTTACATAATCTTTTTGTTGTAAATATATAGTTCCAAAAAGTTCGAAGTTAACGTCATTTGGATATAAATTAACAAGTTTTTGTCCATTTATTAAAGCATCTTTTGATTCTGATAATTTAAATAATGAAAAGGTATATAATCTTAAAATCATCTCTTCTTGTTGAATATTATCCAAGTAATATTTAGCAACTTGCTCTTTAACTGATTTATAATCTTTGATATTTGTTGATATTGCAATATATTTTACAAAATATTCATAATTATTTGTATTATTAAATAATCTTAAATATAATTCCTTTGCATCATAATATAATCTTTGATTTTCAGATTCTAAAGCCAACATAATATATTGATCTTCTAAATCAAATTGTTTAGTTTTTACTTCTACAAATTTTATTTTTTCTGGTTTTTTATTCTCTAATTCTAATGTTTTATTACTACAACCACTAAAAAGTAGTAAAAACAAGCAAAGTACTAAAGACTTTTTATAGCTGGGCACTCTTTGTAAACCTCTTCTTCATTTTCTTTAAAATAGTCCCAAAATGGGAAAGTTCTACATTGATTTGGTCTTACTTCATAAATAGAACATTGTCTTTTATCCAAATCAAAGAAACAACACGCATAATTGTTTGAAGCTAATTGTATCTCTTTTATGCTATATTTGTAGGCGATTTTATTTAAATATCTTTTTTTTAAATCTTCACTAGAAATTTTTTTATGCAAAGCCAAGGCTTCAATTTCTTGTGAATTTATCCAAATATAACCACTCTCACCGATACAACAATTACCTTTGCAACTATCACAGCCACTTGGCTCAAAAGCAAAATTAAATCCATCTTTTTTAACTAAATTACTCAATATCAACCTTTATACTGTGTGTTGAAGATTTTTTGTATATCTCCTTCACTTCGACTGTAAACTCATTATTTTTATCAAAAACTATCAATGGTTTTAATATTTTTGTTAATGATTTAGAATTTCTTTTTGCATAAACTAAAATTAAAGTTGCTTCTTTTGACTCTTTTGGATGAACAAATTGTAAAGCTTCTAAATTAAATTTATATTTATTTAATAACAATAATATCTCATTTATCTGTTTTACATCGTAACAAAAAAAGAATTTTCCCTCACTATTTAGAATAGTTGCCGTTTTTTTTATAAATATTTCAAGAGGTAAAGAGTCATTATATCTAGCAATTTTCAAACTCTGGTTATCACTTTTTATCACATCACAATGATAAAAAGGAGGATTAGAAATACAAATATCAAATCTCTTATCAAACTCTATATTTTCAAAAGAACCCTCGTATAATTTAGAATTTATTTTATTAGTAACTGAATTTTTTGTTGTGAAGAATTGAAACATTTTTTGTATTTCACACTGATTTAATTTTATTTTATCAAAATCTTTTGCTACTAATAGCCCTAAAATTCCACTTCCACTTCCAATATCTAACAACTCACCTTTTATATTTTTGTATTTTTTAAAATTTTCAACAATAAAGTTATATAAAAAATGTGTATCACTATTATAACAATAGCCATTTGTAGGCTGATATAAAACCAAAAATCTTCCTTTTTAAATTTAATATTATTATATCTAAGTTAAATAAATATGTGTTTTAATTTAATTATCAATTATAATTTTTCATATTAAACTAAATAAATATAACTAGCTTACTTATTGTTTAAAATTCTATTTATATTTATATTATTTTCTTGTTGCAAAATGTAACAAGAGTAAAATTCAACTCAGAAATTACGCGTATTAATCAATCTTTAGAACTATTATAAGCTATTATTTGACGATAATATATTGAGTTTATTCAAGTATTGATATTAAAATAATTTAAGGAGAAATTATGTCTAATATGGAAGCTCCTGCAAATACTCCGGTTTGGGTTAACGAAGCTAGATGTAAAGCATGTGATAAGTGTGTTTCAGTTTGTCCAGCTGGCGTACTTGCTATGAGACAAGAAGTTCATTCTACTTTAGGTTCAATGATTAAAGTTGTTCACCCAGAATCATGTATTGGTTGTACTGATTGCGAACTATCATGTCCTGATTTTGCAATTTATGTTGCTGATAAAAAAGAATTCAAATTTGCAAAACTTACAGATGAAGCAAAAGAGAGAAGAGAAGCGGTTATAAAAAATAATTATAGAGAACTAGAGGCGTAAGGAGAATTAATGGCAAGAGAAATAATTTCAACAGGTAATGAACTAGCAGCTAAAGCTGCAATTGATGCTGATGTTGAGTTTTTTGGTGGATACCCTATTACTCCTTCAAGTGAAATAATGCATGTACTTTCTTCTGCATTACCAGCTAGAGGGCATGCATGTATCCAAATGGAAGATGAGATTGCAGGAATTTGTACAGCAATTGGTGCTGCAATGTCTGGAAAAAGATCAATGACTGCAACTTCAGGACCAGGGATTTCTTTAAAAGCAGAAAACTTAGGTGTGGGATATATTTCAGAAGTTCCTTTAGTTGTAGTAAATGTAATGAGAGGTGGTCCATCAACTGGTCTTCCTACAAGAGTTGCTCAAGGTGACTTATTACAAGCAAAAAATCCTACTCATGGTGATGTTAAATCAATTACTTTAGTTCCAGGTAACTTAAGAGAATGTTATACAGAAACTGTAAGAGCATTTAACTTAGCTGATAGATTTATGCAACCAGTATTCGTTTTATTAGATGAAACAATTGGTCACATGAGTGGAAGAGCAACTATTCCTGACTTAGATGAAGTTCAAGCACAAAAAATCTCTAGAAAGAAATTTACTGGAGATAAAAAAGATTATAAACCTTACGGTGTTGGTGCTGATGAGCCTGCTGTATTAAATCCAATGTTTGAAGGATATAGATACCACTTTACAGGTCTTCACCATGGACCAACAGGTCATCCAACTGAAGATGCTGATATGTGTGATGCTTTAATGAAAAGACTATTCAATAAAGTTGATGCTCACTTAGATGAATTAGAATTAAATGAAGAGTATATGTTAGAAGATGCTGATATCATGATTATCGCTTATGGTTCTGTTTCATTAGGTGTAACAGAAGCTATCAATAGAATGAGAGCAGAAGGAATGAAAGTTGGTATGTTTAGACCATTAACAATTTGGCCAAGTCCAGCAAAAAGAATTAAAGAATTGATGACTAAATTTGACAAAGTATTAGTAACTGAGTTAAATATGGGACAATTTGCAGATGAAGTACAAAGAGCATCTGGAAGATCAGATTTTGATACATTATTCAAAGTAAATGGTAGACCATTATCTCCTCTAGAAATTATTGAAAAAGTGAAAGGAATGTAATCATGGCATTTAATTATGATGAATATTTAAGAACAGACAAAATGCCAACACTATGGTGTTGGGGATGTGGTGATGGAGTTATTTTAAAATCTGTAATTAGAGCTATCGAAAAAATTGGTTGGAATATGGACGATGTTTGTGTAGTTTCAGGTATTGGATGTTCAGGAAGATTCTCTTCTTATATCAACTGTAATACTGTTCACACAACTCACGGAAGAACTTTAGCATATGCAACTGGTATTAAATTAGCTAATCCAGATAAAAAAGTTATTGTTGTTGGTGGAGACGGTGATGGTCTAGCAATTGGTGGAAATCATACGATTCATGCATCAAGAAGAAACATTGACTTAAATTATATTATTATCAATAACTTCATCTATGGATTAACAAACTCTCAAACATCTCCTACAACTCCTCAAGGTATGTGGACAGTTACAATGAGTAGAGGAAATATTGACCCTACTTTTGATGCTTGTAAATTAGTAGAAGCAGCAGGTGCATCATTTGTTGCAAGAGAAACTATGCTTGATCCTAAAAAACTTGAAAGAGTTTTAGTTAAAGGTTTTGAACATAAAGGATTCTCATTTATTGAAGTATTTTCTAACTGTCACGTTAACTTAGGAAGAAAAAATAAAATGGCAACTGCTATGGCAAATTTAGAATGGATTGATTCTATTTCTATGGCTAAAACTAAATTTGATAAATTAGAGCCTGAAGAACAAAAAGGTATTTTCCCTACAGGTATCTTAAAACATGATACTGAAGCAATGGAATATTGTGAAGCTTATGAAAAAGTAAAAGAAGCTCATAAAAATAAAACTATGGTTCAATTATAAGGAGATACACATGGCAACAAATAAAACATTAATGAGATTTACAGGTGTTGGTGGACAAGGTGTACTTCTTGCAGGATCAATTTTCGCTGCTGCAAAAATCAATGATGGTGGATATGGTTTAAAAACAGCTACTTATACATCTCAAGTAAGAGGTGGACCAACTGTTGTTGATATTACTTTACAAGACGACGAAATTTTATATCCTTATGCAAATGATGGTGAAATTGATTTCATGTTATCAGTTGCGCAAATTTCTTATAACCAATTTAAAAATGGTGTAAAAGAAGGTGGAGTTATCGTTGTTGAGCCAAATTTAGTTACTCCAACTGAAGAAGATAGAAAAAGATGGAAAATCTATGAGATTCCAATTATTACTATTGCAAAAGAAGAAGTTGGGAATGTTATTACTCAATCAGTTTTAGCATTAGCAATGGCTAACTACTTTACAGGCGAAACTGTATCAAATGATGTATTAAGAAAAACAATGCTTTCAAAAGTACCTGAAAAAGTACATGAAATAAATAACAAAGCTTTTGATTTAGGTCTTAAATACGCTAAAGAAGCTGCAGAAGCAACTGCATAAAACAAAAAGCCCTAGGGCTTTTGTTTTAAAACTTTATTACTCTTTTATATATTTTTTATAATCTTCAATTTTTTCTTTTAATCTATTAGCTAAATAAATATTTGAATTACCTAAACAAGATAAAATAAAACTTGCTTCTTTTTGATAATTCTTTATTTTTTCATTATCCCAATGTTCGGGAGGAGCTTGTAAATTTGTAATTCTATCAGCTAATTTTACCATTTGAACTTCATAAGATTGAGTAAGCAATCGCTCAATACTATCTTTCATTTGTGCTTGTTTAGAATTTAATGTTATATCTTTACTAAGTGCTTCAACACCATTTGCAACATCTTCACCAAATTTCATATACAATTCATCATAAGTAATATTTGTATCTTCAATTACATCATGTAGTAAAGCACAAGAGATTGCTAAATTAGCTTTTGCTTCATCTAGTGATGACTTTTCACAAGCATTAATTACTTCCATTGCAACACAGGTAATATGAGCAAGATATGGCAAACCCTTTGGAGTTTTTTGTTCACCATGAGCAAGAGCTGCAAAGTTAAGAACTTCTACAAAATTTTCTTGTGAAAACATCTTATTTATTCTCTTTTTTGTTTTGATTATTTATTACATTATCACTTTTAGAAAAAGTAATTAAATCTTCTACCGTTTTAACTTTTTTATCAAGGTTTGATAAACTTTTTTCAAAAACAACAGTAGTAGTCAAAGCATCATAATATGCTCTATGATGGTTATCAATCTCTATACTTAGCAACTCTTTTAAAAAACTCAAACCATATTTTTCTGATTCAATAGTTCTTTTTGCCAAATCAATAGAACAAATTTTTCTATTTAAAAGTTTTCCTAAATTAAACTTTTCAAATGAATCAGAAACAAATGTATAATCAAATTTTATATCATGTGCAATAAAAACGTCATCTTCTAAAAAAAGCTTAAATTCCTGAAGTACTTTTTCAAGTCTTGGTGCTGATTCTAACATTTTAGGATTTATTTTTGTAACTTCTTGAACATAAGGTGGAATCTCTTTTGCAAAAACTAAAGATTCAAATTTATCAATAATCTCACCATTTTTATATTTAACGGCTCCCAGTTCAATAATTTGATGACCTTTTTTTACACTTCCACCATTTGTTTCTATATCAACAATACAAAAAGTTTGTTCTTTTATTGGTGTTTTTGAAGTCTTTAAAAAAACAAAATCTCCGTCAAATTCTAATGGTAAACCATTTGATAAAAGTAACTCAAATTCAAGCTCTGGAGTTTCATAAAAAGAATCCGTTGCAATTTTCAATAGTTCTAAAAACTCTGCATATAAAATTGGTTCTTTTAATAATCTATTAAAAATATTTTGTTGTTTAAATTGAGGTTTAGGAATTATCCTTTTATTTGATTTCATTTGCCTCTTTTACAAAATCTATCATTTTCTGTTTTGACTTTTTGCCTTTTGATTCTTCAACTCCACTACTTACATCAACTCCATAAAAATCAAAACCATTTAACTCTTTTAAATTATCTGAATTTAATCCACCAGCTAAAATAAACTTCGAACAATCAATATTTTCAAACCATTCAAGAGCAACTCTTTTCCCTTCTCCTCCAAAACTTTCAACAAAAGCATCAATTAAATAGTAATCTTTACTCAAATTTTTTAAATCTTTTTTTGATTCTATTCTTATTACTTTAATAAATTTAATTTCTAATAATTCATAATTTAAAATATCATTATCATCAATTATTTGAGCTAATTGCATTTTTGCTTCTTTGCAAACTTCATTTATAAAAGTTTCATTCTCATTTACAAAAAGCCCTACTGTTTGAATAAAAGGAGGTATTTTTTCAACAATTTCTTTAGCATTTAGGGGACTTATATATCGTGGAGAATTTGTATAAAAAACAAAACCTAGTGCATTTGCTCCTGCATTTATAGCATCAAGGGCATCTTGTAGATTAGTTATTCCACAAATTTTTACTCTCATTTTTAAACCTGCAAACTTTTTATGGCTTTAGAATAATCACTATTACCAAATACATAAGATCCAGCAACAACAACATCAACACCAGCTTCTTTTAATAAGTGAATATTTTTATCATTTACTCCACCATCTACTTCTATTAAACAATTTGGATTTCTTTTATTAATTAATTCTTTTAGCTTTTTAGCTTTTTCAATAACACTTGAAATAAATTTTTGTCCACCAAATCCTGGATTTACAGACATTAATAAAACCATATCTAAATCTTCTAACAAATATTCTATGGCTTCTGGTGGAGTATGAGGATTTAAAACAATTGCAGGTTTGATTCCATAATCTCTAATTTTTTGAATAAGTCTGTGAGGATGATTTTCACTTTCTATATGAAATGAAATATAAAGAGGTTTACAAGGGGCAAAAAGCTCTACAAAAAATGTATTATCTTCAACCATAAGATGAATATCAAGAGGTTTTGTTGCAACTTTTGAAACAGGATTTACAACAACAGGTCCAATTGTCATATTTGGAACAAAATGTCCATCCATAACATCTACATGAATTAAATCACATCCACCATCACAAATTGCTTTTATTTCACTAGCTAAATTTCCAAAATCTGCTGATAATATAGAAGGTGCTACGAGCATCTTTTTCTAACCTTTTTTTTCTAAATTTTGCCCGATTATATCATTTAAACTCTTTATATAAAGTATAAAAATAAACATATAATATTTTTTGATGTAGAATGTATCAAAAAAATAAATTGGCAAATAATGAAAAGATTTCTCCCCTTATTTATATGTACTTTGTGTTTTTCAGATAACATTGATAAGCTTTATGAAGAAGCTCAAAACTTAGAAGATCAAGGAAATTATAAAGAAGCAATGCTTTTATACAAAAAAGCTGCCAATATTAATGTTTCTAAAGAAGATAAATATTTATTTGATTTATCAAAAAATGATAATCAAAAAGGTGAATCTTTTACAAATATGAAAAAAGCATTTTATCAAAAACAAATTGATAAAGTTAATGATAAAGAAACTGATGAAAATTTAAAACAAATAATTACAGGTGATTTTGATTTATATCCTTATAAAAAAAATTATCTATTACCTGCAACATATGATTTTAATAAATCAGATGATCGAAAATCCATTGAAACATCTTTTCAAATAAGTATTGAAAAACCAATTTCATATGACTTTTTTGGACTAAATGAAACAGTTAGTGCTGCATATACACAAAGATCTTTTTGGCAAACAACAGCTGATTCCTCTCCATTTAGAGAAACTAATTATGAACCAGAAATATTTATTCAATTCCCATATGATAGAGGAAATGTATTAAAAGGTTATAAAATTGCACTAAATCATGTTTCAAATGGTAAAAATGATGAACTTTCAAGATCATGGAATAGAATATATATTGAAAGTTACTTTCAATTATCAAGTTTATTTATAATTCCAAAAATTTGGTATAGAATTCCTGAAAATGAAAATGAAGATGATAATTCTGATATTGAAGATTATTATGGAAATGGTGAATTAACTTTTCTTTACGCTTATAAAAAGCATACTTTTGAATTGTCATTACGAGATAACTTAGAATTTAATAGTGCTAATAAAGGCTCAGCTGAGTTAAACTGGACTTTTCCTTTACCTGAATTCTTATCTACAAATAATGCGTATGGATTATTTCAAATATATTCAGGTTATGGAAATAGTTTAATTGATTATGATAGAGAAGTACAAAAAATAGGATTAGGGATTGCTTTTTCAAGATAAAAGACTAAATTATTTAGTCTTTATATTTTGTATATAATAAAAAATAGCTTCAATCTCTTCTTCAACTAAGAAGTAAGTTGGCATTACATTTGCATAATAAATTAATTTTTCACAAACTTGTTCTTTTTCAAATTTTAAATTTGGATTTTTCTTAGAATTTACCTTTGTTGAAAAAGTTTCATAATCAATACTTTTTATATCAGGTACAATTAAAGTGCAATTAAAAACTTTTTTATCTGAAATTTGATGTTTAAAATCAACCATTTTTTTGCCTCTTGCATCATTTCCATGACAACTATTGCACCCTATTCCTCTAGGATTATTATATAACATTTTCCCATATTCATATTTTGTGATAAATGAATTATTAATATCCATTAAATCTTCTTGCTTTTTTACAGGTTCCGTAATTTGTTCTTGTTTATTTTCTAATTGATATTGTTCAGCTTCATTTGCATATGAATAAAAATAAAAAAATAAAAAAAAGATAATTATATATTTCATTTAATTCCTAATTTATCTTTATTTTTTAAAAACCAATAAAAACCAAACATTAAACCAGGAGTTTTTGCCTTTGATTCATCAAAAATAAATTCATCACTTTTTTCTATTGGCAAATACATAACTTCGATCTCTTCATCATTTATTCCACCACCATCATGTATTTTCATAGAATCATCAATCTTAGCAAAAAAAAGATATTGACAAGCTCCACTTATTCCAACACTTGTATAAAATGATGTAACTTTTACAATATCACTTAAACTAACTTTAAAACCACACTCTTCATCTATCTCTTCTTTTACTATCTCTTCTAATGATTTGTTTTTATCAACTAATCCAGCACATAATTCATAAGTAAATGTTTTTGAACTATCATTTAAAAAAACTGGTGCACGAAATTGTTTTACAAGTAAAAAAGCATTTTTTTCAGTATGATATAAAAGCACAGCAACACTATTATGACTTCGTATTGCTTCCCATGTTTTATTTCTGCCATTTTGCTTGTAACTTAATTTAAAAGGATGAATAAATTTTGTATCTTTTAGTTCACTAATCTCTAAATCTTTAATTTCATTTATCATTTATTATCTTTTTAGTTTTTTCGTATTCTAACAAAAAATTTATTCAATTTACTTTTTATTTACTATTGAAGAAAAGTCCACTTCAAATATGGTTTGTTTTTTGGGTTCAGATTTTAAATTAAGATGTAAATTGTATTCTATACAAATTCTTTTTACAATATCTAAACCTATACCAAAGCCACCTTCATTATTATTTCCTCTTTTATATCTTTTAAAAATTTCTTTTTGCTCCTCTTGTGTAATTCCTCTCCCAAAATCTTTCACAGATAAAATATTATTTTCTAAAACAACCTCAATATTTGAATCTTTATAACTATATTTAATTGCATTTGAAATGATATTATTTACTAATTTTTGTGTTTTTGTTTTATCCATTTTTATAAAACAACTAAAGAGTATGGAATCAATTTTTATATTTTTTGTAATTGAAATATCATTAAAATAATCTACGCTTTCAGCAACTAAATCTTTTAAGTCAAACTCTTCAAAAACATCTTCATTGATTTCATTAAAGGCTGAAAAATGAATATCATTATATATTTGAGAAATTTGTTTGCTACTACTTAATATATATTTCATCATTTTTTCAGGATTTTTTCCACCTTTTAACATGGAAACAGAAGTCATCAAAACTGCAATTGGAGTATTTAACTCATGAGCTGAATCTTTTATAAATTTATCCATAGATTCAACTCTTTTTCTTGCTGGATTTAATAATATTTTTGATAATAAATAACCAATACAAGCTATAAATATTGAACTAATAACTAATTTAATAAGCAGTAATATTTTAATATCATTTTTATCTCTTTGAAGTTGACAACTTTCCATGACGATATATTTTATTGGAATATTTTCTTCATTGATTGTTGTTATAAAATAGTTATAAGAACTATTTTCGTAAATATCTTTTGAATAATTTATTTTAAATTTATCATCTAAATATGAAAAAATAAGATTTTTATCTTTATCCATAAGTGCATATCTTATATTTTCTTTTGGAAATTTTTCAGGAGTAAAATCTTTATTTTTCATATACTTATCTAATATATCAGCTTTTATTTGCATAGAAGCATTTTTAAGTTCCATATTACAAGTTTCTTGAGCCATTTTTAGCTCATTACCATAATAAATATATAAAATTACACTAACCAAAAATAGTGTAGATGTTACATAAATAAATAAAAAATTTCTAAGTGCATTTTTTTCATCATTATTCAAATTTATATCCTACAGCTCTGATTGTGGTGATTTTTTCTTTTCCAACTATTTCTCTGAGATTTTTTATATAAACTCTAATTGTCGCATCAGTTGGCATTTCATCATATGCCCAAATATTTTGTAAAAGTTCATCACTAGAAATTACTCTATTTTTATGTGTACAAAAATATTTTAAAATGTCTCTTTCTTTTTGTGCAATATTAATAATCTTATCATTTTTAAAGACTTGACAAGTTTGTGGTTCAAAGAAAATATTTTCATCAATCTTAATTTTATCATCTTGGTTAATAAAAAACTGTCTACAAAGTCTTAGTATTCTTTGATCTAACTCTTCTAAATCAAAAGGTTTTTTAATATAATCATCAACACCATTTTCAAAAGATTCTTTTAAATGTTTTGTATCTTGATATGCAGTTAAAATGATTGCTGGAGTATTATTTTTATACTCTTTTCTGATAGTTTTTAAAACTTCAATTCCACTAATTTCTGGAGTATTAATATCAAGTAATGCAATGTCAAATTTTTGATCAATTAAAGATTCTAAAGCATCTTGACCATTTGTACATAAGGTTACATCAAACCCCTTATCTTCTAAATGCTCATTTAATAAATCGCTTAAAGCAACATCATCTTCTAACAACAAAACTCTCATATAAAATCCTAATGTATAATTTTTATTATATTCAAATTTTGTTTACTTCCCGTGTACATTAATTATTTTATTAATTTAAAAAATTTTAGAATTTTTCCCTGCAATACTACATATATTAATGATGCAACAAAAGATACAATTGTTCCATAAAGTATTCCTATTTTTGCATAACTCAAATATACTACTAAAGAATAAATTACTACTGAACTTAATCCAAATGGAGTATTTTTTATTATTGTTCTTGCTTGTAAATTACTATGTCTGAAATGAATAATTAAAAGTAATGGTAATAAAATAGTTGGAAATGAAGAAAAAATTCCTGCTATATTTGAAGGAACATATTTGGGTAAACTTGAAATTATTAAAAAAATAGTAATTGTTAAAAGTGACCTAAAAAATATATCAGAAAGTGAAGTTTTTATTTTTTTGTCAATTGTAAAGTTCTCTTTTTTTGCAAAATAAATTGATGCTATTATCATTAAGATTATAACAATTAAAGGTGTTAAAACAACATGGGGAGGAACATAAGCTAAAATAAATGCGATTATTAAATAAGAGATAAAAGAGATAAAAAGGCTTAAAAATATTTCAAATTTTCCCTTATAAAAAGTACTAATGTAATATCCAATAGAAAATGCAAGTGCAGCAAAAAGACCATGAATATTGTACAAAGCTACCTTTGTAACATAATCTACACCATTTTCTAAAGCAAAAAATATAAGAGTGATTGAACTTCCAATAGGAAGACCAGAAAGAACGCCAGAAATTTTTGGGCTAACTTTTTCAGCTATAAAGCTAAGTGATAAAACAAGAAATACAACTGTGATTGCTTTTATTATAATGAGTTCTATAATTCATCCTTTATTTAAAAGATGAATTATATATTAATTATTTGTAAATTATTTAAAGATTAGAATTTTTTTGATTTAAAAATGGAAATGGAATTTTTAGAATTATTGAAATAGAATAAATAAGATCTATTTCCCAATTTTCAATAATATTATCATTAGATAAGCAGATAATAGAAGCATTTAATATCTTTTTTCTTAATTCAAAAGAACAAAAACTTAAATCTTTAATAGCTTGTTTTAACAATCTATTAGATATTTCATCTTTTTTAATTAATTCTAAAGAGCTTATATTCTCATATTTGATTGCTGAATTAAAACTATCAATTGCTTTGATATCTGATCTGTCTTGCGTGTAAGCTAATACAGATAAAAATATTTCGAAAGAGTATTTAATATCTTCATAATAAAAAAACTTTTCACTTTCATTTTCACGCAAATTAAAATGAAAATCTAATTGTCTTAATATAATTATCTCAATATTTAATTCATAAACTTCTGCAATTGAATCTAAATAAATTATATTATTTAATAAGGTTCTAAAACTTCTATATTCATTAATACTCATATCTTGTAAAATCAATAAAGATTGTTGCATTATCAATAGATTAAATTCATATTTATATGAGTTAATAGTTTCATAGTTTTTAATTACAATATCTTTTATTTCATCTATTTCTATTAGTTCAAGTTGTTTATTTCTATGTAAAATATCACTACTTAATAAAAGTCCAATAATCAAGGCTTTTGTACTTTTTATATCTTCAAAAAAGAGATTTAACTCTTTTGGTAAAATTTCTCTACCTAAACTCATTTTTTTTGCATAATCTTCAATTGCATTAAAATTATCAAGAATAACAATTCCAGTTATAGAATTTATTAAAATATCTTTTTTAGATTTTTTCTCTTTATTTTTGTAATTTTCTTCATTAGAAAATTCTAAATTCTCATCTTTTATTATTAAAGGATCATAAATTCCATCATTTGCTAATCTTTCAATTCTATTTAAAACATCAGGATATAAATTAAAAATTTTTGAAAATAAATCATTATTTGTTTGAATAAAATATGAGTGTTCAAATAACTCAGAAAAATTATTATATGATTGATAATGATTCGATTTTTTTAATAATCTAATAAAAGATATTGGGTTCCTAGTATATTCTATTGTAATTGAATCATTTAAATAAATTCTCTCTTTTATAATTAAGAACTTAATAAACATACCTACAATATATCCCATACAGCCAAAAATCAAAAAGAAAATACCAATAATAAACATAAATATCCAAAGAATAATATGAATTAAAGATATTTCATCATTTTGTTTTGCATCACTTATAGAATAAAATATTCCATGAAATAAAGATTTACCAATTAAAAATATTTGTAAAAATGAGTACGTTAAAGCAACCAACTTCATATTTAATTGCATATTTTCTGTGAATACTTTCGCAAATTCAAAAGCAATCATAGATTGAAGTTCATCCCTTGATAAAACTTCCAAAGAAGTACTTGTGATTAAAATAGAAGCATCAGAAATATCATTTCCAATAACAAATGAGTTAACACCAAAATCTTCAATGGTATAAACTTTTAAAATAGGGATACCAGAAGCTATTGACATTTCAGAGACAATATTTAATAAAATTTTTTCATTACTTGTACAATTATTTAATTTGACTAACTTTGCATCAAAATAGTGTAATGAGAGTTTAGAAATATCACTAAATTCTCTTAATTTAAAAAAAGTACTTATTAATATAATAAAAACAAGTGGTATAGTAATAAATAAAAATGTTTTTAAATGCCAATATTTGTAAAAATTAATTATTGAGTCATTATTAAAATAAGAGTAAAAAGAAAAAATAATAATATTTGAAAGTGCCACTAAGAAAACTATTGAAAAAATAAATAAAAAGATTAATAAATAACTTTTTTTCCTTGCAATTACTTGCTGTTCGAAAAAATCCATCTTTTAAAATGAAACTTTTACAGATTTTCTTATTTCACTTGTATCTTCAAATTGTAATAAATTTGCATCTATACTGTGTCCAAAAATATTTGAAAATATATTATTAGGAAATGATTGTCTAAAAATGTTATATCTCATAACACTATCATTATAAGCTTGTCTTGCAAAAGCAATTTTATTTTCAGTTGAAGATAACTCTTCTTGTAAATTTTTTATAATAGAATCTGCTTTTAACTCTGGATAATCTTCCATAACAAAAGATAAACCACTTAAAGCACTTATAAACCCATTCTCTTTTTCAATTAAATTTTTTATATTTTGTGAGTTAAAATTCTTTTGAACTTCTGCCAAAGAATTTTTAGCAATATTTCTAGCTTCTATTACTTTTGTTAAAGTTTCTTCTTCATGTTGCATATATTTTTTTGCAGTTTCAACTAAATTAGGAATTAAGTCATATCTTCTTTTTAATTGTATATCTATTTGAGAAAAGAAGTTTTTTTGTTTTGCATTTAAAGAAACAAGATTATTGTAGATATAAATTAAGTATATCAGAAGTAGTGGAAGTAAAATCCAAAGAATTGTTGATGTATCCATTGTAAACCTTTAAAATAATTATTTGAACATCATATTATATTCTAAATAATTATTTTATTAATTTAAAGGTTAAAATTACGTTTATCTAAAATTATCAAATACTAAAGGAGCTTTAAAATCAAGTGATTTTAAATGTTTCATAATATTTTGTAAATCATCAATATTTTTTCCAGTTACTCTAATCTCATCACCTTGATTAACAGCAGATACTTTTAATTTTAAATTTTTTATTTCTGTTTGAATTCTTTTTGCTTCATCTTTTTCAATACTATCAATAATTTTGTATGAATATTTTCTATTTCCACCACTTGAATCCTCTTTTTTTAACTCTTCAAGTGAATTTATTGATATTCCTCTTTTATTCATTTTTGAAATTAAAATATCTCTCATTGCATCTATTTTATTATCACTTGAAGAGATTAATGTTAAAGTTTTAGCTCCTACATTTAAGTCTAACTCTTTAGAAATACCTTTAAAATCATATCTAGTGTCAATCTCTTTTTGTGATTGAATAACCGCATTTTTCATCTCTTGCATATCTAATTTTGCAGAGATGTCAAATTGATGTTCTTTTACTGCCATTGCTATATCCTTTTAAAATTAATTATTTTATTGATTTCTTAAATTTTAACATTTTTTTATAAAGCTTTTGGTAAAACAAGATTTAAAATAATTCCAACTATTGCACCAAGTCCAATACCAGCAAAAGGTACACCACCAAAATTAAATGTCATTCCACCAATAGAAAATACTAAAATCATAGAAACAATAGCCATATTTCTAGGACATGAGAAATCAATATTTGCTCTTGATAAAGTACTAATTCCTAATGTTGCAATAATTCCAAAAAGTAACAACATAATTCCACCCATAACAGGAACAGGAATAGTTGCAAGAATAGCTCCTAATTTTCCAACAAATGCTAATAAAATAGCACAAATTGCAGCCCAGGTCATAATAGCTGGATTATAAGCTTTTGTAACCGTCACAGCACCTGTAACTTCAGAATATGTAGTATTGGGAGGTCCTCCAAAAAGACAAGCTACAGAAGTTGCTAATCCATCACCTAAAAGTGTATTTTTCAAACCTGGCTTTTTTAAATAATCTTGTTTAGTAACATTTGAAATTGCTAAAATATCTCCAATATGCTCAATTGCAGGAGCAATTGCAATTGGTAAAATATAAACAATAGCTTGCCAATTAAACTCAGGTGCAACAAAATTTGGCATTGAAACCCAAGAAGCTTTAGCAATACCTGAGAAATCAACTAATCCAAAATATAAAGATACGATATATCCACCAATAATTCCTAATAAAATAGGTACTAATTTAAATATACCTTTTCCAAGAAGTGAAACTAAAATAGTAATAAATAAAGCAACCATAGAAATAATAATTGCTTGATCAAAAGGTATTAAAACAACTGAACCATCACCTGTTTTTCCCATTGCCATATTAACTGCAACTGGAGATAAGATAAGTCCAATAGAGATGATTACAGGCCCAACAACAACTGAAGGAAGAAGCTTATGCAAAAAATCATCACCTTTTAGTCTAATTAAAAAACTAAGAACAACATATAAAAAACCAGCAGCAACAAGCCCTGACATAGTTGCTGGAATTCCCCACGTAGCAACCCCATAAGAAATAGGAGCAATAAATGCAAAAGAAGATGCAAGAAAAATAGGTGGAACACAAGATCTATTTACAAATTGGAAAACTAAAGTACCAATTCCTGCTGTAAACAATGCTACATTTGGATCTAGTCCTGTTAATATTGGCACTAGAACAAGTGCACCAAAGGCTACAAATAAAAATTGTAATCCTAAAATTGAATCTTTTAATCTAAAATTATAATCCGTGGGTTTCATAAATACCTCTAATTTTTTTATAGCAGAATATTATCAAAATAATACGTTGATTAAATTTAATTTATATATAATTTATAAGCAATTTTTGAGTAATATAAAGTTTTAAAGGATTACTTATGTATAAAGAAAGTACAAATGTTGTTGCAAAACATCTTGTAAATAGATTAAGAGATGTAAGAACAACATCTAATGAGTTTAGATTAACCATTGAAGAGATTTCAAGAATCATAGCTTTAGAAGCTCTAAATGATTTTGAAACAGTTTCACAAAATATAAACACTTGGCAAGGTCCACTTGATGTTCAAATGATAGAAGTTCAAAAGTTAGTATTAGTACCAATTTTAAGAGCTGGTGAACCAATGTTAACAGGTATTTTAAAAACTTTACCATATGCAAGAAGTGGATTTTTAGCTATGAAAAGAGATGAGAAAACTTCACAAAGCAAACTATTTTATGAAAATATCCCAAATTTAGAAAATAAAACTGTTCTATTATTAGACCCGATGGTAGCAACAGGAGGTTCATTAATAGATGGAATTGATTATTTAAAATCTAAAAATCCAAAAAGAATTATTTGCCTAAATGTTTTAGGTTCACCTTTTGGTGTTCAAAAAGTTCAAGAGGCACATCCAGATGTTGATATTTATATTGCACAAATTGATGAAAGATTAGATGAAAACAATTACATTAGACCAGGTCTTGGAGATGCTGGAGATAGAGCATTTAATACTCACTAAAAAAGATTAGTTTTAAACTAATCTTTTAAAACTCAAATACATTATTATACTTATATTCAAATCCTAATTTTTCTATTTTTGACCCATCAATTACTCTATTTAAAAAAGATTTATTATCATTAAAAATTGGTATTTCAAAATCATATTTCTTTGAATTAAAAGTATAAATATCCCTTTTTGTCGGATGCTCTTTTGAGCAAAGGTTAAATATTCCATTTATATTTTTTTCTATAACAAATTTTGTTGCATTAATAACATCATTTCTGTGAACAAAATTAATTATACTTTGGGGAAATTCAACTACTTTATTTGCAGACCTCTTACCAAAATATCTACTTCCACCTACAAGTCCTGAAACTCTAAAAATCACATCACTTTTATTTTCTACAAGCTTTTCAGCTTCAAATACAATTTTTGAACTTGAATCATTTATTAAATAATTTTCATCAAAATCACCCTCAATATTTGGATAAATTGAAGTAGAGCTAATAAATATAATTTTTTCAATATTTTTAATATTTTTATGTTTATAAATTCTATCAAGAAAACCTAGGTAATCATCAAATTTTGAAGGTGGATAATTTATAAATAAATAATCTGTATCTAATAATTCATCTAAAAATAAGAAATCATATTCATTTAAAACAAAAGAGGAAAAATCAAAATTCTCAAAAGATTTAGATTTTTCTTCATTTCTAGCAGAGACCTTTATATTATATTGATTCTTTAACTGATATGCAAGTTCTAAACCTAACCAGCCTGTACCTAAAATAGTAAAAGTTTTCATTTAATCTTTTATTATTCCATAAGTTAATAAAAGCCAAGCAACAATAAGCATAGATCCACCAATTGGAGTAATTGCTCCCAAAATTGGCATTGATAAAATAGCTAAAAGATATAAAGAAAAAGAGAATATACACATACCTATAATTATAAGCCATAAAGATATATATATTTTTTTTGATTCTGGTTTTAAAGTATAGATGAACGAAGCAGCAAAAAGTCCTAAAGTATTATAAAAATGATATTGAACGCCAGTATTGTAAATTTTCAACATATAATCATCAAGGATAGTTTTTAAAGCATGGGCACCAAAAGCACCAAAAGCAATACCTAAAGCCATCATAAAAGAAGCAATTGCAAAGAAAGTTTTATTTTTATTATTTAATAACATATATTTCCCCAATTTAAATTTGGGAAAGTATATCTAATTAAACTTTATTTTTTTGATTTTTCTTTAAGAGATTTTTTTTTAGAAAATCCTGCACCTTTTTTCTCTTTTTTTTCTAAATTCAAGTCACAAATCAGTTTCTTAAAATCCATTCCACTTTGATTCATAGTGGCAAAACAAGCAGCTATTGAAGCAATTGTATTTGGTACTTCTTTTTTCTTTTTGTAAGCTTGAATGTTTTTTTCACTAACTTTTATAAGTTCAGTAAATTTAGGAATTGTAAGTTCAGCATCTAAAAGTAATTTCTTAAAATCAATAAAAGTCATAATATAAGCCTATTGTTAGTTTTTTTTATTATACATAAATAAGTATCTATTTAACATCAACTTCCCAAAAGAAATCAATCCACTCATTTGCTTCTCTAACACTAAAATCAGGTTTGATTACAGCAGTATTTTTGTAGAATAATGTAGCTAATTTAAACTCAACAGTTGGAAATTTTTCTTTTAAAACTTTTAAAATTTCTCTCATTGTTTCTCCTGAGTCAACAATATCATCAACTACCAAAACTTTTTTTGCATGAGAAACATCAGGAATATTAAAAATATTAAAAGTTTCAAGCTTTAATTCACCCTCATAATGAATAGAATTTAATGTATATAAATTTCTCATATCTAATGCTTGTGCCATTAAGTGAGAAAGCGTTAATCCACCACGTGCCACTGCAAGTAAAATTTCAGGTTCAAAATCTCTGCATTTATCAACTAATACTTGAGTATCTTTTTTGAATAAATCATAACTGTAATATAGTTTTTCCAACTAAAATCCTTTTTTTAAATTAAGTTTTTATTATACAAAAAGAAAATAAAAAATAATTTGAATAAATCAAAAAAGAGAAGAAAGAGGATTAAATAAAGAAACAACATTAAATAAGGGCTAAATAAAGTAAAAGTTAGGGATGGTGGTGCTCACAACAGGATTTGAACCTGTAACCTCTTCCTTACCATGGAATTGCTCTACCGTTGGAGCTATGCAAGTAAAAGAGAATAATAAAGAACTAACTGAATATGTGTATAGAGTTAGTGTAAATATAAAAATAAAGATCAATTATACTAGAATAATAGGATAATAAAAAATGAATAGAAAAATAACCTAAAAAGCGGGTTAAAAAAAAAGCTTAGCATTGAATACTTTGGTAAGTATAAAAAGCTAAGCTTTAAAAAAACTCAAGAGCTGGCAGCGGCCTACGTTTCCACCAGGGGACCCGGCAGTATTATCGGCGATGAAGTGCTTGACTTCCAGGTTCGGAATGGGACTGGGTATTTCCACTTCTCTATAGCCACCAGCAAAGTTGAGTGTAAAAAGTAAATAAACATAAGATAAATCAATATGTATTGCTCTTTACACTCAACTCGTAAAGGAGTTAAGAAAAAATAATGTTAAAGTCTTATACGCGCTTAAAAAAATATTCATTTTTTCAAGGTAACGCTAGTTTTTTCTAAAAAAACACAATTTGTATTAAATATAAGAAATATATTTAATAAGATAGTAAACCAAAGAATTTGTTAAATAAGCCAAACGTTCTATTAGTACTGGTCAGCTAAACGCCTTACAACGCTTACACATCCAGCCTATCAACCAGTTAGTCTTACTGGGAACTTCAGGGAAAGTTAATCTTAGAGTTGGCTTCGAGCTTAGATGCTTTCAGCTCTTATCACATCCGTACGTAGCTACCCAACGATGCTCTTGGCAGAACAATTGGTACACCAGTGGTACGTTCATCCCGGTCCTCTCGTACTAGGGACAAATCTCTTCAACTTTCCTACGCCCACGGAAGATAGGGACCGAACTGTCTCACGACGTTCTGAACCCAGCTCGCGTACCGCTTTAAATGGCGAACAGCCATACCCTTGGGACCTACTTCAGCCCCAGGATGCGATGAGCCGACATCGAGGTGCCAAACCTCCCCGTCGATGTGAGCTCTTGGGGGAGATCAGCCTGTTATCCCCGGCGTACCTTTTATCCTTTGAGCGATGGCCCTTCCACACAGAACCACCGGATCACTATGACCGACTTTCGTCTCTGTTCGACTTGTATGTCTCACAGTCAAGCTAGTTTATGCCATTATACTCAACTGGCGATTTCCAACCGCCATGAACTAACCTTTGTAAGCCTCCGTTACTTTTTAGGAGGCGACCGCCCCAGTCAAACTACCCACCAGACATTGTCCTGATACAAGATAATTGTACGCAGTTAGTAACTCAAATATTCAAGGGTGGTATCTCAAGGATGGCTCCGACTCTACTTGCGTCTAGTCATCATAGCCTCCCACCTATCCTGCACATGAATATCCAAGCTACAGTGTCAAGCTGTAGTAAAGGTGCACGGGGTCTTTCCGTCTTTCCGCGGGTAGGAGGAATTTTCACCTCCACTACAATTTCACTGGATCCCTGGTTGAGACAGCTCCCATCTCGTTACGCCATTCATGCAGGTCGGTATTTAACCGACAAGGAATTTCGCTACCTTAGGACCGTTATAGTTACGGCCGCCGTTTACTCGGGCTTCAATCAAATGCTTCGCTTGCGCTGACATCATCAGTTAACCTTCGAGCACCGGGCAGGCGTCACACCTTATACATCCACTTACGTGTTAGCAAAGTGCTGTGTTTTTGGTAAACAGTCGGGAGGGACTCTTTGTTGCAACCTCTCTAGCTTTCTGGAGCAAGTCCATATACCAAAGTAGGCACACCTTATACCGAAGATACGGTGCTAGTTTGCAGAGTTCCTTAACCAGGGTTCTTCCACGCGCCTTAGAATACTCATCCCACCCACCTGTGTCGGTTTACGGTACGGGCAACATACAATATACTTAGTGGCTTTTCTTGGCACGACAGTATCATCGATTCTCCATCTCCTCCGAAGAGTGTCAAGAGCCTGTAAGATCTCGGCCTAATGTAACCCGGATTTGCCTAAGTTACAGCCTACGTCCTTCGACCCACTATTCCATCAGTGAGCTCGATTAACTCTATGCGTCCCCACATCGCGCTTGTATGTTGGTATTGAAATATTAATCAATTTGCCATCGTCTACCCCTTTCGGACTCGACTTAGGACCCGACTAACCCTACGATGACGAGCATCGCGTAGGAAACCTTGGGTTTTCGGCGTTGAGGATTCTCACCTCAATTATCGCTACTCATGCCTGCATGCTCACTTCTATCCGCTCCAACGCTCCTTGCCGGTACATCTTCAACGCTGAATAGAACGCTCTCCTACCACTCGAATAAATTCGAATCTAAAGCTTCGGTGCACATCTTAGCCCCGTTATATTTTCCGCGCAGAATCACTAGACCAGTGAGCTGTTACGCTTTCTTTAAAGGATGGCTGCTTCTAAGCCAACCTCCTGGTTGTCACAGTAACTCCACATCGTTTTCCACTTAGATGTGACTTAGGGACCTTAGCTGTTAGTCTGGGTTGTTCCCCTCTCGACGGTGGATTTTATCACCCATCGCCTGACTCCTGTGATTCCACATATAGTATTCATAGTTTGATAGGGTTTGGTACCGCGGTAAGCAGCCCTAGCCCATTCAGTGCTCTACCCCTATATGCTACAACACAAGGCTATACCTAAATATATTTCGGAGAGAACCAGCTATCACGAAGTTTGATTGGCCTTTCACCCCTATCCACAAGTCATCCGGAGACTTTTCAACGCCTATCGGTTCGGTCCTCCACTGGCTCTTACACCAGCTTCAACCTGCTCATGGATAGATCACTTCGTTTCGGGTCTGCAGCATCTGACTAATTCGCCCTATTAAGACTCGCTTTCGCTACGGCTTCGTACTTGACTTAACCTTGCCAGACACCACAACTCGCAGGCTCATTATGCAAAAGGCAGTCCATCACCCTGATAAATCATAGGGCTCTGAATGATTGTAAGCTAATGGTTTCAGGTTCTATTTCACTCTCCTCGCTGGAGTACTTTTCACCTTTCCCTCACGGTACTTGTTCACTATCGATCTGTAAGTAGTATTTAGGATTGGAGGGTGGTCCCCCCAGTTTCAGTCAAAATATCACGTGTTCCGACCTACTCAGGATACCATTAGAGCTATTGAAAATTTAAATTACAGGAGTTTCACCTTCTATGCTACACTTTTCCAAGTATTTCATCTATCTTCTTTAGTCTCATATCATGGTCCTACAACCCCCAATGCAAGCATTGGGTTTGTCCTAATCCGCTTTCGCTCGCCGCTACTGACGGAATCTCGTTTGATTTCTCTTCCTCTGGCTACTGAGATGTTTCACTTCACCAGGTTAGCTCCCCGTAGGGTAACATAGTTCTCACTATGCTGGGTTGCCCCATTCAGAAATCCCCGGATCAAAGCTCTTTGGCAGCTCCCCGAGGCTTATCGCAGCCTAATACGTCTTTCATCGCCTCTTACAGTCTAGGCATCCACCATTAGCCCTTAATAGCTTATTAATAAATAGAGTTAAACTCTATCGCATTTTTGATAATATTCTTTGGCTACTATCTTATTAAACATATTATTTAAAATATATCAATAAAATTAGTTGTGTTCTATCTATTTCTAGATAATTAAAATTTTTGTTTTTAATTATTAGTTCTATTAGAATAAATTCTTTTAGTTCTTTTAATTAAACGAAAAAATTAAAGACTTTAACATTATATTTTTAAATATCATTGTTACTTAAAAAAATTTACATCTTTTCAAGGCAACATTTTTGATTCGAAAATCAAATATAAATTCAATCTTTTTGAACTTATATTTAACTTTTTTATCATTTCTTCTAATTATAACTTTTAGCTTATTTTTAATAGGTGGTGGAGAATAGCGGGATCGAACCGCTGACCTCCTGCGTGCAAAGCAGGCGCTCTCCCAGCTGAGCTAATTCCCCACACTGATTAATCTTTTAAGATTATTTAATGGTGGGCCTATCAGGACTTGAACCTGAGACCTCACGATTATCAGTCGAGCGCTCTAGCCAGCTGAGCTATAGGCCCATTTTTCTACCTATTTAAATAATCTTTATAAACCGAATATAAAAACTCTTTCTTTTTAGTTTTAAGACTAGAAACGAATCTAGTCTCAATTCTCTGAAAGGAGGTGATCCAACCGCAGGTTCTCCTACGGTTACCTTGTTACGACTTCACCCCAGTCGCTGAATCCACTGTGGAAGGTAGCTATTTTAGCATCCCCGCTTCGAATGAGTTCAACTCCCATGGTGTGACGGGCGGTGAGTACAAGACCCGGGAACGTATTCACCGTAGCATAGCTGATCTACGATTACTAGCGATTCCAACTTCATGTAGTCGAGTTGCAGACTACAATCCGAACTGGGAGATATTTTTGAGATTTGCTCCACGTCACCGTATTGCGGCTCTTTGTATACCCCATTGTAGCACGTGTGTAGCCCTGGACGTAAGGGCCATGATGACTTGACGTCGTCCTCACCTTCCTCCTACTTGCGTAGGCAGTCTCATTAGAGTTCTCAGCCGAACTGTTAGCAACTAATGACGAGGGTTGCGCTCGTTGCGGGACTTAACCCAACATCTCACGACACGAGCTGACGACAGCCGTGCAGCACCTGTATATAAGTTTCTGCAAGCAGACACCAATCTATCTCTAGAAAGTTCTTACTATGTCAAGTCCAGGTAAGGTTCTTCGTGTATCGTCGAATTAAACCACATGCTCCACCGCTTGTGCGGGTCCCCGTCTATTCCTTTGAGTTTTAATCTTGCGACCGTACTCCCCAGGCGGCACACTTAATGTGTTAACTGCATTACTGCAAGGTCTAGCCTCACAACAACTAGTGTGCATCGTTTAGGGCGTGGACTACCAGGGTATCTAATCCTGTTTGCTCCCCACGCTTTCGCGTCTCAGCGTCAATAATGTTCCAGTAGATCGCCTTCGCAATCGGTATTCCTTCTGATCTCTACGGATTTTACCCCTACACCAGAAATTCCATCTACCTCTCCCACATTCTAGATATACAGTTTCAAAAGCAGTTCAATAGTTAAGCTATTGGATTTCACTTCTGACTTATTTATCCGCCTACACGCTCTTTACGCCCAGTGATTCCGAGTAACGCTTGCACCCTCCGTATTACCGCGGCTGCTGGCACGGAGTTAGCCGGTGCTTATTCATATGGTACCGTCATTATCTTCCCATATAAAAGGAGTTTACGCACCGAAATGTGTCATCCTCCACGCGGCGTTGCTGCATCAGACTTTCGTCCATTGTGCAATATTCCCCACTGCTGCCTCCCGTAGGAGTCTGGACCGTGTCTCAGTTCCAGTGTGACTGATCATCCTCTCAAACCAGTTAAGCGTCATTGCCTTGGTGAGCCATTACCTCACCAACTAGCTGATACTGTACAGGCTGATCCTAGAGCTATAAATATTTCCCTTGCAGACTTCTGTCTTAAAGGCATATAGAGTCTTAGCAGTCGTTTCCAACTGTTATCCTCTTCTCTAGGGCACATTACCTATATATTACTCACCCGTGCGCCACTTAGCTGACAATTATAGCAAGCTATAATCCGTTCTCGTTCGACTTGCATGTGTTAAGCACGCCGCCAGCGTTCACTCTGAGCCAGGATCAAACTCTCCATAAATTGAAGTTTTTGAACTTGACTTCTTCTGTATTATTTTACTATTACAAAATTATCACTCATAGTATAGACAAGTTATATGTTTTACCATATTGTTCTTGTTTGTTTTTATATTTTTAACATTTATTCTTATTTTACATCTGTAATAAATAACAGATTTTTATAAGAGTCTCATATTCGGTTTATAAAGATTACTTTACAAACGTTATAATTATTTTTAAAGATCATCCAGTTTCGATTACAACGCTTTCTATCATTCTTTCGTTTGATGCGCTTCAGTCAAATTGGACGGGAATTATAATAGATTCTTTTTTCTTTGTCAAGGGGTTATCGCTTAAATTTGGCTTAAATTTTTGGATTTATCCTCTACTCTCTCCTCTTTTGCTCTTTTACTATCTTTATATTGGCTTTTTTGTAAGTTTGTTAATTAATATTAATATATTGTTTACTTTTAACTATTTATTCACAATTTTTATGAAAAATTCCATATAATAACTGTCACAAATTTATTTAGACAAATTTTTGAACAACTAACATAATGGAGAATAACATATAATGAGTGCATCTATTTTTAGAGAGTATGATATTAGAGGGATTTTTGAAAAAGAACTGAATGAAGATATAGTAAAGAAAATTGGTTACTATTTAGCAAAAGCATTAATTAAAAAAACACCAAAAGCAGAGTTTATTGCAGTTGGTTATGATGCTAGACTTCATTCTCCTACACTAAAAAACTGGTTAAGTTCTGGAATAAATGAAGCAGGGCTTGAAGTATTAGATATGGGATTGGTTCCAACACCTGCTAATTATTTTGCTAACTTTACTGATTTTGATGGTTTACAATCTGATGGTTCTGTAATGATTACAGGATCTCACAATCCTCCTGAATATAATGGATTTAAAATTACATTAGATAAAGACCCATTTTTTGGCGAAGATATATATGCATTAGGAAGAGAAATTTTAGCTGATAATTCTACTATAAAGAATAATGAAGTTACTATTCCTATAGATTCTAAAAATAGATATATTGATTTTATTGTAAATCATTTTTCTCATTTAAAATTAGAAAACAAAAAATTTGTTTTTGATTGTGGAAATGGAGTTGCTGGTGTTGTTTTAAGAGAAATACTTGATAGATTAAATATCAAATATAAAATCTTATTTGAAGAGCCAGATGGTAATTTCCCAAATCATCATCCAGATCCAAGTGATGAACACACTCTTGAAGATATTAAAAAAGAGTTAGCAACAGGAGAATATGATTTTGGTTTTGCTTATGATGGAGATGCTGATAGAATTGCCCTACTTTCTCCTAAGTACAACTTTAAAGGTGATATTCTTGCAATATTCTTTTCTAAATTTATAAAAAACCCAACTGTTATTGGTGAAGTAAAATGTTCACAGGTTATGTATGATACTATTAATTCATATGGTAAAGCTATTATGTACAAAACTGGCCATTCAAATTTAAAAGTTAAAATCAAAGAAACAAAAGCTGATTTTGCAGCTGAAGTATCTGGACATCTATTTTTTAATGATAGATATTTTGGTTATGATGATGCTTTGTATGCTACATTTAGAGCTTTAGAATTAATTGATAATAGCTTTAATTTTGATAAAGAGTTTGAAGCTTTACCTCAAGTTTATTCAACTCCTGAAATAAATATCACTGTTACAGAAGATACTAAATTTAAAATTATTGAAGATTTAAAAAAAGCTTTAGAAAATCCACCAGCTGATTTTCCTAAAATTAAAGACATTATAACGGTTGATGGAATTAGAGTTATATTTGAAAATGGTTGGGGATTAGTAAGAGCTAGTAACACTACACCAAAATTAGTTACAAGATTTGAAGCAGACACAAAAGAAAATGCTAAAATATACGAAAATGTTTTAATAAAACTATTTGAAAAATTACAAGGAAAATAAAAAATGAGCAACAAAAATACACCAATTAAAAAATGTCTATTCCCTGCTGCTGGATATGGAACAAGATTTTTACCTGCAACAAAAGCTACACCAAAAGAGATGTTACCAGTTTTAACTAAACCACTTATTCAATATGGGGTGGAAGAAGCACTTGCTGCTGGTATGGATACAATGGCGATAGTTACAGGTAGAGGGAAAAGAGCAATTGAAGACCATTTCGATATTTCTTATGAACTTGAAAATCAAATCAAAGGGACAAGTAAAGAGCATTACTTAACAGAAATTAGATCAGTTATTACAAAATGTACTTTTTCATACACTAGACAAATAGAAATGAAAGGTTTAGGTCATGCAATTTTATGTGGTGAAACATTAATTGGCGATCAACCTTTTGCTGTAGTTCTAGCAGATGATTTATGTGATGCTCCTGGAAAAGGTGTATTATCGCAAATGGTAGAACTATATAAAAAATATGGTTGTTCAATTGTAGCTATTGAAGAAATTCCAAAAGAAGATACAAATAAATATGGTGTTATTGCTGGAAATGAAATTGAACCTGGAATTTATATGGTAAAAGATATGGTTGAAAAACCTGAACCAGAAGTTGCTCCATCAAACTTAGCAATTATTGGAAGATATATCTTAACTCCTGATATTTTTAATATTATTAGAGAAACAAAGCCAGGAAAAGGTGGAGAGATTCAAATTACAGATGCACTTTTAGCTCAAGCTAAAAAAGGAATGGTTTTAGCATTCAAATTTGATGGACAAAGATTTGACTGTGGAAGTATTGATGGATTTGTAAAAGCTACAAACTATTTTTACGATAAAGAGACAAAAAAAGAAGAAGCAACTAAAAAAGCAACTGGAGCTAAATAAGTGAAAAACAACTTATATTATCCGCAAGTATCATTAAGTGATAAAGAGATTTTTGCAGAGATAAAAAAAGAAAGAGAAATAATAGGTTATTACTCTCTTCCTTATGTTGATACAACTGTTTTAAAAACAAGACTTGATGATTTAAATTTTCCACAAAAACAAATAGCAATCATTGGTATTGGTGGAAGTACATTAGGAACTTATGCAATTTATAACTTCATGAAGTATAATAAACAACATAATAAATGCTTAAAAAAAGAGCTTTTCTTTTTTGAAAGTACAGATCCAGTAAATTTAAATGGAACATTAGCTCAATTAAATTTAAATGATACACTTTTTATTGTTATTTCAAAATCTGGAACTACAATAGAAACTATCTCTATTTTTAAATATCTTATGTCTATTACAAAAATTGATAAATCAAATCTATTAATAATTACAGAAGATGATAGTAAATTAAACACTTATGCAAGAGCAAATGATATAAACTCTTTTGATATTCCAAAAAATGTTGGTGGAAGATTTTCTGTATTATCAAATGTTGGATTAGTTCCTTTATATCTTGCAGGATTTGATATTGATGAATTATTAAAAGGTGCTAAAAAAAGCTCTGATTCATTTTTTGATAAAAAGAAACTATTTAAACATCTTATTAAAAAAGCTAGAACTTACTATGAGTTTAAAGATGTTTATAATATGAATGCTATTTTTTCTTATTCTCAATTACTTGAAGGATTTAATAAATGGTATGTTCAACTTTGGGGAGAGAGTCTTGGTAAAGTTGATGTTAATAATACAAATCAAGGTTTAACTCCAATTGGACTTCTTGGACCTGTGGATCAACACTCTTTCTTACAACTAATTGTAGAGGGACAAAGAGATAAAACAGTAACTTTTATTAAAATTAAAGATTTTAAAGACAATACAAAAATTGCTCCTATTTCACTAGAAGGATTAGAAGAACTTGATTATGTTAATAATCTTGATTTTAAAGAGTTAATTAATTTACAAGCAGATGCTACAATTGCTTCTGTTAAAGAGTTAAAAAAAGATATTCCAATTGATATTATAGAAATTGAAGAAATCAGTGAATTTGAAATAGGAAAACTTCTATTTTATTATGAATTATTAACTTCTATTGTTGGGAAATTTTTAAGAATTAATACTTACGACCAACCAGGAGTTGAAGGTGGTAAGATTATTTTAAAAGGTATGTTAAAAAATAAATAGGAATTTAAATGGCATTATTTGGTACACTAGAGACTTTAAAATCACAAGTTTGTGATTCTAAATTTAAAAAAGCTTTTGCTTATATTGAAAAATTACAAGATAAAAATTCAAATGAATATAAAACTCTTATAAATACAAATATTGGAGAATGCAATAAAATAGTGTTAGATGAAAACTGTTTTGTTTTAGAACAAGCTTACATAACAAAAGATAAAAAAGATTGTCTTTATGAATCACACAAAACATATATTGACATTCAATATATGTTTGAAGGTGATGAGATTATGGAAGTTGAAAATGTAAATAATCTTATTGTTACAACTGAATATAATCCTGATTTAGATTATGCAAAATATGCTCAAACTGAAAATAGCTCAGTTTTAAAAATAAGAGAAAATGAACTTGCAATTTTTTATCCAAATGATGCTCATATGCCTTGCATAAAAATAGATGAAAATAAAAAAATCATAAAAGCTGTTTTCAAAATATTAGTAAATAGTTGAAAATATTATGGAACATATATTTTCAGCTTTAATTCCAGTTTTTGGACTTATTTTAATTGGATATTTTTTTAAAAGAATAAAATTTCCATCCCATGAATTTTGGCCTCAAGCTGATAAATTAACTTATTATGTTTTGATGCCCTCTTTATTAATCTATAAACTTTCAAATGCTTCTTTAAGTTCTTCAAATAGTTTAGGTTTTATTTTATCTGCACTTTTAGCAATATTTTTTACGATGATTATTCTTATGATTATAAATAAAATAAAACCAGCAAATGCAGCTTCTTTTACGTCTGTTGTTCAAGGTGGAATTAGATTTAACACTTATGTATTTTTAGCACTTGCAGGAGCAATTTTTGGAAATGATGGTTTAGTTTTATCTGCTATTATTTTGACTTTTGCAATTCCATTTATAAATATTTTATGTATCACAATTTTTGCTTTATATATAAGTAATGAAAAATTAAATTTCTTATATTTATTAAAATCAATTGTTACAAATCCTTTGATAATCGCTTGTGTTATTGGAGGAAGTATTAATTTTTTAGGAATTCATTTTCCACTTGTAATAAATAATACTTTAGAAATTTTAAGTAAAGCTGCACTTCCAATGGGACTTTTATCTGTTGGATTTGGTCTTGTAATAAAAGAAATAAAATCTTCAAAAAGTGAACTTTTAATTTCAAGCATTGCAAAACATCTTGTTATGCCTATTTTGATTTATGCTTTTGCAAAATATTTTGGCCTAAATGAGATGATGATTTCTATTTTAGTTTTATTTGCTGTACTTCCAACAGCACCTAGCTCTTTTATTTTAGCTCGTCAACTTGGTGGTGATATTGGATTAATGTCAAGTATTATTACAGTGCAAACACTTGTATCTGCACTGTTTATAATACTTGTATTGAAGTTTTTTATTTAGGTTAAGATTTTATCTTAACCTAATTCATGAACTAAATCAGATTCTGCTTTTTCTAACATTGCAAACTCTTCATCTGCTGTTTTAGCAACTAAATGATTTTTACTATATAAGAAGAAATATAAAGCACCAATAACATATAAGATAATTGTATAGTTAAAAGCTCTTGGATCAAAGGCATAAACACCTGTTAATGCAATTAAAGATAATACAAATGCAATTCCAGAAGTTACAACTCCACCTGGAGTTTTATAAGGTCTTGGCATATCTGGATTTTTTACTCTTAATAAAATATGACTTAAAGCCATTAAAGCATAAGAAATTGTAGCTCCAACAACTGCCATTGCTAAAATTAAATCACCCTCACCTGTTAAAGATGCTAAAAAACCTAAAACACCAGGAACAATTAAAGCCCAAGTTGGAGTTTTCTTTTTACTTGTTAATGATAAAAATCTTGGTAAATATCCAGCTCTTGAAAGTGCAAATACTAATCTACTATATCCATAAATAATAGAGAAAAATGATGCAATTAATCCTGCTAATCCTAATACATTTACTATTGTTGCTAAAGTTGTATTTCCATTAGCATTTAATGCATCTATTAAAGGAACAGTACTTTTTCCCATTACTTCTGCCCCTGTTATACCTGGAAGCAAAAACACAACTAAAACAGCAGAAAAAAGTAAGAAAATCATCGCAGCAATAATCCCTTTAGGAACATCTTTAGCTGGATTTTTTGCTTCTTCAGCAGCTAATGGAACACCCTCAACTGCAAGGAATAACCACATACCAAAAGGAAGTGCAGCCCAAACACCATACCAGCCAAAAGGTAAAAACTCAGTTGCCCCTGATACTTCTGCTGATGCAGCTATATCAAATAATTTTGTCGCATCAAAATTTCCAACTAATGCAACAGCTGTTGCAATAATTGCAAATATAGCTAAACCACTAATTACCATCATTGTTTTTAAAGCTTCACCTGCACCAATTAAGTGAATAGCAATAAAAACAGCATAAAAAAGTAAATAAACTAAAGGCCCATTAATTCCAATTAAAGCTTCAACAGCAGAACCTATAAATATAACAATCGCAGCAGGTGCAAGTGCATACTCAATTAAAATTGCAAGTCCTGTTAAATAACCACCAGCAGGTCCCATTACTTGTCTTGCAAAACTATATCCACCACCAGCTGCGGGAATTGAAGCTGACATTTCGGCTAAAGATAAAACTAAACAGAAATACATAATTGCCATTAAACCAGCAGCAATTGCAAATCCACCCCAACCTGCGTGTGCAATACCAAAATTCCATCCTGCAAAATCTCCAGAAATTACATATGAAATACCTAAACCTGCTAATAATACCCAACCAGCAGTTCCTCTTTTTAATTGTCTTTTAGCAAGATATTCTTCGTCTATATGAACATTTTTCATTTTATTCCTTTATTTGATTAAAAAATTTTCTTCATTAATATTATTTTCAATTACATCATTTGTTGTTCTATCTTTTAGATTTACACCTGATAGTTCTAATCTTCGTGATTCTTTTAATAAATACATTGTTTTTTTTACAGCCTCCTCATAAGATAATCCCTCACTTCTTACATTTGATATACAATTTCTACTAGCATCTGTTAATCCAGCTTTTGGATTCCATGTTAAATATAAACCTAAACTATCAGGCGAACTAAGGCCTGGTCGTTCACCTATTAATACAAGTGAAATTTTTGCTTTTAATAATTCCCCTACTTCATCACCAATGGCAACTCGACCTTGTTGAATAATTGTAAAAGGTGCTATTTTCCATTTTTGAGTATCATTTGTTAATGCACTTAATAATCTTTCTATAAAATTAACTGCATTCTCTTTTATTGCAAGTGATGACAAACCATCAACAATTACAATTGATAAATCAAAAGGTTCATCTTTATTTAGATTTATTTTTTTTAATGTCTCAGTTGAATCACCATTTAACTTACGCCCCAAATCAGGTCGTTGTAAATATGTTGTTCTATTAACAGCTTGTGAATGTAATAAAATAGGAAGATATGTTTCTGGATTTAAGTTATTATTATTTATTTGTTCAACTATATGCTCAACATCAAGGGGTAAATGAACAGCATCTTGTGCTTGTGCATGAGCTAATTGAAACTCTAAAGAGTGAGAAGTTGGAATACTAACACCACTTCTTCCTAAACCAATCCTAGCATCTGTATAGTCTCTTAATAAAGCCCAAGGATTTTCAATAATATTTGAGTTTAAATCTATATTTTCTAAATTTTTCATTATCTATTTCCTATTACATTTGATAAAGATTTAAAAAAAGTTTGTGGCATTTTTTCATTTAAAATAAATTTATCCATATTTTTAAATATCTCCATTTTTTCAAGCCAAGCGCAAAACTCAGGAGCTGGTTTTAGATTTAAAACTCGTCTTGCATATAAAGCATCATGAAAAGATGTAGTTTGATAATTAAGCATAATGTCATCACTTCCAGGAATTCCCATAATAAAATTACATCCAGCAACTCCAAGTAGAGTCAATAAATTATCCATATCATTTTGATCCGCATCCGCATGATTTGTATAACAAATATCACAACCCATTGGAAGTCCTAATAATTTTCCACAAAAATGGTCTTCCAATCCTGCTCTTGTAATCTCTTTTCCATCAAACAAATATTCAGGCCCAATAAATCCAACAACTGTATTTACTAAAAGTGGATCGAATTTTTTAGCAACCGCATAAGCTCTTGCCTCACAAGTTTGTTGGTCTAATCCAAAGTTTGCATTCGCTGAAAGTGAACTTCCTTGTCCTGTTTCAAAATACATCACATTATTTCCAACAGTTCCACGATTTAATGAAAGTCCAGCTTCATGGGCTTCTTTTAAGATTTTAAGATTTACTCCAAAACTTGAATTTGTAGCTTCAGTTCCTCCAATTGATTGAAATACTAAATCAACAGGAGCACCTTTTTCAATAGCTTCAATAGTATTTGTAACGTGGGTTAAAACACATGATTGTGTTGGAATTTCATATTTTTGGATTACATCATCCATAAGTTTTAAAAGTTTTATTGTTTGTTCCACATTATCAGTTGCTGGATTTATGCCAATAACCGCATCACCATTCCCATATAATAATCCATCTAAAATACTTGCAGCTATTCCCATAACATCATCTGTTGGGTGATTTGGTTGAAGTCTTGTTGAGAGTTGATTTGGTAAACCAATAGTATTTCTAAAAGATGTAACAACTGGACATTTTTTTGCAACCATTATTAAATCTTGATTTCTCATGATTTTACTAACAGCTGCTGCCATTTCAGGTGTAATTGCAGGTCTTGCTTGTTTAATCATCTCAATTGTTGTAGTATCACTTAATAACCAGTTCCTAAAATCTCCAACTGTTAAATGTGAAATTAATTTAAAAGCCTCAGCATCATGGTCATCAATTATTAATCTTGTGATTTCATCATCTTCATAAGGTATTAACATCTCATTTAAAAAAGTTTTAAGATGAACTTCTGCCAAACGCATTTGAGCTACAACTCTTTCTTGTGAAGATAGGGCAGAAACTCCTGCTAATAAATCTCCTGAACGTTTTGGTGTTGCTTTTGCCATTAAATCGGCTAGATTTTTAAAATTATATATTCGATTTCCAAGCATAAATTTATAAGAATTTTTCATTTACTTTTATTCCTTTATTAATATATACTAAAATAGTATTATTAATTTATAGCCCTAATATAGCTTTTATATCTTGCATTAATTTATAATAATTACATGATAATTACAAAATAAGTTGAAATTTTATTCTTTAATTTGCAGAAATGTCTAAATATAATGTATATATTTTAGTCATAATGAAGAAAAATTTTTTATATAATTTAATTGTTTATAAAATAGTAAATTAATAGATTATGGTTAAATGAAACTAATTTAATGAAGATATTCAAAATAAAGGAATTTCAGTTTTATTGAAATTCCTTCAAATTAAAATTTTATATGAAAACTTTTACTATTACTTGAATAGCTAAAGCAGTAAGTAGCACTTTTAAAATGATAATAAATTTTTTACCATCAATTTTATCTCTTAGTTTTGTTCCAGCCCAACTTCCAGCAACCGCACCAATAATCATAGCAACGATTACTCCAATGTAATCAAAAAATACAAAACCAAAATACATAAATACAAACACCTTTAAAATATGTGTGATACTCATAAGCGCAGCACCAGTTGCTACTACTTTGTCTTTATCTTTATAATCTTTTAATAAAAGTGTCATAGTAAGTGGCCCAGTTGCTCCAACAACCATTGAAAGGCCTGTTTGAAAGAAACCTGCTAGAAAATAATTTTCATATCTTTTAATTTTTTCATTAAACTTTTCAGACCATAAAGAAAGTAAAATATATACTCCAATAAATAAAGGAACATATTCAAGGGAAATTAGACTTAAAACAGCAGCAAACATTCCAATTCCAATTACAGAACCTAATAAGAATTTAGGAATTACTTCTAATTGAACATCTTTATATCCAAATATTGCTCGACTGATATTACTCGATATTTGAGTTAATCCATGAACAGGTATTAAAGCATTTAAAGGTAAAAATGAAGGCAAAATCACTATTAACATCATACCTCCTCCAATTCCCACTATTCCAGCAACTGCAGAAGTAAAAAAAGTAAGAACTCCTAAAATCAATTCATTCATAAATAATCCTTGAAACAAATAAGCTAAAAATACCTTATTAAGGCTTATTTATCAAAAAAGGGGTTATAATATTTTCTTTTAAAAGGAAGAAACAATGAAAAGATTACTAATAGTTACTTTATTTTTAACAAATTTTTTATTTGCAAACTACAATTATACGGATCAAAACTCAGGAAAAATTGATATGCATGGAGGGAAAAGTGATTCTCTTGGTGGCTCAAGTTTCGGAAATATGAATATTCAAAAACCAATAGCTCCAATTGCTCCTAAAGCATTAATTGAAAATGAAGAAAAAAAATTAGAAAAGAAAAAAGAAGAAAAAAAGGAAATTACTAAATAATGGCAAGATATAAATTTATCTCATGGAATGTAAACGGTGTGAGAGCCGTTGATAAAAAAGAAGCTTTAAAATGGATAGATGAACATGATGTTCATCTTTTAGGACTTCAAGAAACAAAATCAATGAAAGAACAAATCCCAAAAACGATTTTTAATAAAGAGTTTAAAACAATGACAGCAAGTGCCTCAGCCATAAAAGGAAGAAGCGGAACTGCACTTTTTACAGATATTGAAACAACTTTTGAATGCAACTGCCCTACTGTAGATATTTTGGATGAAGGAAGAATAAACGAAGTTCATTTTACTTTAGGAGATAAAGATATAGCATTTTTTAATGTATATTTTCCAAATGGACAAAGTAAAGAAGAAAGACTTGTTTATAAAATGGAGTTTTATGATAGATTTTTAGACCACTGTGAGAGCTTAAAAAAACAAGGAAAATCAATCATGATTTGTGGAGATGTAAACACAGCTCACAAAGAAATCGACCTTGCTCGACCAAAAGCAAATGAACAAACTTCAGGATTTTTACCAATGGAGAGAGAGTGGATAGATAAATTCCTATCTTTTGGTTATGTCGATACTTTAAGACATATAGTTGGCGATAAAACTGACCTTTATAGCTGGTGGAGTTACAGAGCAAATGCCAGAGAGAATAATGTTGGCTGGAGAATTGACTACTTTTATGTGAGTGAAGATTTAAAAGATTATGTTAAAGATGCTTATATTATGAATGATATTTTTGGTAGTGACCATTGTCCTATTGCTTTGGAGATGGAGTTTTAATATTTTGAGAATTAAATTCTCAAAATATTTTTTCAAATATCAAATGAACTTTCTGTAAATTTACTTTTATTCATTTTAAAAGAATTTAAAACAAAAATAAAACTACTTATTTAAAGAATATAGAATCTCCTGAAATTCAATATTTTCAGGTTCTATTTCTAGTGCTTTTTTTGTATAATTTATTGCTTCTTCTTTATTTTCTAAATTTTCATAAGATTCTACAAATCCATAAAGTACATCTAAATTCGTTTCCTTATCTTTACATTGATTTAAATATTCAATAGTTTTATGATAATTGCCAATTAAACTATATGCTTTAGCAATATTAAAATTTTTTGCTAATTGTTTTGTTTCTTCTTTAACACTTAAATATGCTTCAATAGCTTTTATAGGTTCATTTATATACATATAATTATTTCCTAATTCATACCAAATTTCATCAATATCATTTTCTTCAAGAATCTCTAAACATTGTTTTATAGCTTTCTCGTATTGCTCCATAGCCACATAAGAATACATCAATAATTTATTGTCTTCAAAGTCAAATTTAGGATTAAGTTTAATTGATTTTTCGATACTCTTTGTAGAATTTTCAAAATCATTATCAGCATAATAATATTTAAATGCAAGAATTTTCCAATCTTCAAAAGTTCGTTCATCTTCATTTTGAGGTAAAAGTTCTACATAATAAATAAGCCAATCTTTTTCAGCTTGAGTAATTTCACCAGTTTTTTTATTATGCTGAGAAAATTCTGCTAATTTTTGTAAATATTCAAATTTTAAACCTTTTTCCAAATCTTTTACATTTTCTATTAATATATCTAACTCATTTTGTTTTTTATTAATTATTTTGTTTAATTTAGTGTTAATATATTTACTAATTGCAGAAAATCCAAATAGCCCTAAAACAGCTATAATTGAAGCCAATATCCATAGAAAATTATCCAAATTGTTTTGATTACTTTCAATTATAGTCATATATGTGTTTTCAATGTATTTATTATGAGTATCTAAAGCATTTACTTTTTCTGTCAATTTTATATTTTCATTTTCTAATAAAACATTTTTTTGCTCAATTTTATTAATCTTTTCTTCTAAAACATTAAATTTATCACTCATAATTTCATTTTCATTCGCATATATATTTATTCCTATAATAAATATTAAAATTAATTTATACATATTTAACTCTTTTTTTAATTTAAATTTTTTCTGTTAATTATACACATAACAATCTAACTTTGTATTTCTAAGAAAATTTGAATACTCTTTTTCAAGATTCAAAATATCATTTTGATTAAATAATTTTTCAATCTGATATTTTTTTGTAAGTAATGCAAAACTAAGTACATTTAACCTATCAATTTGAGCATAATCAACATTATTTTTTTCTAAAACATTCTTTATTTTAGGTTCATTTAATGCTTCCATAAAATAATGATTAAAGAGTACTGTTCTATCAAATAATATAGGATGACTTTGTCTTGTCTTTGGTTCTTTGTTTAATAAATGAAATATATATAATAATTCATTCATAGATACAAATATAATGTAGAAAACTTCATTAATATTAAATCCTAATTTTCTAATATTTTCAAAAATTTCAAAGCTTCCTAATAAACTAGCAATAGAAGCGTATTTATCTGCATCTATTTCAAGATATAAATTATCAACAATTTTTTCATGATTTTCTTCAAATTCTAAAATTATATTTAATGATTTAATGTTTTGTACATATTTTAAATGTCCTCTTAAAATATGAAAAAGTTCATGATAAAAAATATGATTAGTAAGATATTGATAAATATTTTTTTGAAGTATATCTCTTTTATTTTTATCATAAAAGATGCTTTTATTTATTTCTGAAAAATATTCTTTATATTTACTTGTTAGTTCTATACTTAATCCATCTATTAATGTAAGTAAATGAGGACAAAACACAATTTCGTATAAATCATCTTTTAATATTTTTGCATAAGCATTGTATTTTTTTACTTTTGTTTGCATTTCATCAATATCTACAGAAATATTTAAATTATTCAATTTTTCTTTTTCTAAAATATTTTTAAAATTATCTAAAATATCAACCAAATTTTCTCTTCTAACTTCAAAAGGTATATTATCAATTGAATTTTTATATAGTTTTTCTAGCATTTAAGTCCTTTTTTTATAAATTTTTAGAATTATATATAAATACTATTTTATATGAATTTTACAATCTTTATAAAAACTATATTTAATTAGTATTTTAAACTCAATTTTCATTACATTCATTTGATTATTTTTTAATAAAGATTATAATTCTGAAGTCTTCTTCTAAAAATAAAAGATTAGTTATAGCCAATATATGTAATACCAACATTTTTTCAAAAAAATTATTTAAAAATACAAAGTTCTATTCTTTTTACTTCTTGCTTTTCTTTCAGTTTGAGTATTTTATATACCTTTTAGCAAATTAGTTATAGATATATTCATCTTATTTACTGCAAATATTTTGTTGCCCAAATCTTTGAAACTAGCTCCAAAATGATATACGGTTTCATCACAAATCAAAAACCTATCATGAAAGTTTTTAGTGATTTTTACTTCAAGATTGCCATATTGTTTATTATATTTTTCAATATCAAGTTTTAATTGTTTAGATATATTTTGAGTATAAATAGTAAATTTTACATTTTGATTTTTTGAAAATAAATTCAATATAGATTCATCTACATAGTTATCAATCAAAATAATTGAACTTTTTGCACTTTTTATTAAATCTGATAAAAGCACATAAGCATCAAATATTTGTCCGTTGAAAAATATTCCATGTTTCATTTCTAATGTATTATTTCTGATATGTGATTTGATAATCTGCATATCATTTTCAAGAATACTTAATCTTTGCTCTGTAATTTTATGAGTATTAATAGCATAACCATTTTGAATATAATCTTTAAGTACAGAAGTTGCCCATTGTCTAAAATGGATAGCTTTATTAGAACTTGTTCTATAACCTACTGCTAAAACAATATCTAAATTATAATATTTAATATCTCTTGTTTGTGTTTTATCTGATAGAGATCCATGTTTTGTGGTATGTGCAAAATTTGCACATACCACTTTTTCATCTAATTCATTATCTTTAAAAATATTTTTAATATGTTTTGATACAACACTTCTATCTATATCAAAAACTTTTGCAATATCATTGATACTAGCCCAAATAGTATCCTTATCAGCAGATATTTTTAACTCTATCTCACCATTTTCATAGACTACTATATTTGATATTGTATCCATGTTTAATACTCCTAATTTTTATACATACAAAACAATAACATAAAAATTTATTTTGTTAAAAAAACATATCAAACTGTAATATTTTAAAGCTAAAATCATTTTTTAGTTATTATAATAAAATCACATAAATAGTATATCATCGACTTAGTATTTAAAATAGGATAGAATTAATATGAACGTAGAAAAGATGATTTGTCTAAAAAAGAATTAGATTTATTAAAACAAATTATTCAAGAGCCAACTACAAAAGGTTAAAAATGGAAAACTTCGACTTCATAGCATACAAAAAAATGGTAAAAACTTATCAAGAAAACAATGACCCGACGAGTTGGTTTGACTCTATTTATAAAAATGCGCAAGGTGATTTTACAAAAGTTTTTTGGGCTGATTTAGAACCAAGTCCTTATTTAGTGAATTGGCTAAAAGAAAATCCTATCAAAAAAACAAATAAAACTGCTTGTGTTATTGGTTGTGGAGTTGGTGATGATGCTCAGGCTTTAAGTGAGTTTGGTTTTGATGTTACTGCTTTTGATATATCTCCTAGTGCCATTGAGCTTTGTATTAATAGATATAAAGATACAAAAGTTAACTATGTGGTTGCTGATTTATTTGATTATCCTAAAGAGTGGTTTGAAAAGTTTGATGTAGTTTATGAATGTAATACAATTCAAGTTTTACCAGATGGTTATAGAAAAAAAGCAAGAGTTGCTATGAGTTCACTCCTTGCAAAAGATGGTTATATCTTAGTTTCATGCAGAAGTAGAAATGAAGGTGAAAAAGAGAATGAAATACCCTTCCCTCTTTCAAAATCTGAAATGGATGAATTTGTTAGTATTGATAAACTAACACAAATTAGTTTTTTAGCCTATGATGATGAGCAAATTCCTAGCGTTCCACATTTTTTTGCAGTTTATCAAAAATAATTTATTTTTAAAACTACATAGTTTCTACTCTATTTTTACCTTTAGACTTTGCAAGATACATGGCATCATCAACTCTTGAAAGAAGTTCAGTTAAAGTATCATCTTCTTTATAAGAAACTACTCCAAAACTTGCTGTTTTATTACCTACTTTATCAAATATATATTTAGATATTTTATCTCTTAAATTCTCAGCTAATTTTGATGCCTCTTCTAAATTTGTTTTAGGGCAAATAATTATAAATTCTTCTCCTCCCCATCTTCCAACACTATCTGTTTTTCTTGTGAATTTAGATAATATATTTGAAATATTAATAAGAACATCATCACCAACTAAATGCCCGAAAGTATCATTTACCATTTTAAAATCATCAACATCTAATAAAATTACTGAAAAGTCATCTTTGCAATTTATATATATTTCTTCATTTAATTTTAATAATGAGTCAATCTCTTTTCTATTATTCAATTTTGTTAAATAATCAGTTGAAGAAAGTATTGTTAACTCTTCTTTTGCCTCTTCTAACTCCTTAGTATAAGTTAATTTTAGCACCATTGAATGGGATAAAAGTAATAAACAAATAAAAACAGCAACATCACTTGGATACTCTTCCCAAGGTACAAGACCAGCTGCTATCAAAGTAGAATAAAGCCAATAAATCGAAATTATAAAAAAACTAAAAGTAATTATTTTCGTCTCTTTATCTCCAATAATAAAAAAATAAATCATAAATATTGTTAAAATTGGCAGAGTTATAAAATTATAAAAAATATCAAAATATTCATATGTTGAAGGAAGATTAAATAAACCTAATATTGTTCCTAAAATAGCACAAAATAAATATATAAAATGAACTTGCCAAACTCTTTTTATTAAATTAAAAGGTACTTCATAATTTATTGATTTATCCATAAAAAATGCCATTCCTAAAGGAAAAAAGAAATAAGCAATTGCCAATATATACTGTTTAAATAAGGGGAAATAAAAATAAATTTCTATAATTTTTGAGGAGAAAAATACATTAAGACCTTGGGTTAAAAATAATAAACCTAAAATCAATAATTCTAATCTTTTAATTTTAGATAAAAAAGTCAATAAAAATAGTATTGACACAAATATTGAGATTGAGCCAACAATAATATTTGGTAAATCATTTTTTAATAACTTTTCAAATATATCAATTTTTGAAGATATTAATATTTCACCCCAAAATCCAATATCAGTATAATTTGAATAAATTCTAAAATATAAATATTTACCTGCACTATCATTTGCTAAAGAAATAAGATGAAAAGGCCAACCTTTAAATTCACCTTTCCCATCTTTATCAAATTCTCCAAAATGATAAATTTCTTTACCTTCATAATAAACTTGATTAATTAAATCTGTACTCACAATATATAAATAAGAATCATTGGGCAAAACATCTGGCAGCTTAACTCTAAACCAAACATTTGTTTGATTATTTCTATTAGGAGGATTACGTGGGAATTCAATTTTTTCCCATAAATTTTGATTCTCTTTTTCAATAGTCCATAATGGAATACTATTTTCAAAAGGTGAATCACCATATCTGTATTCCCAGTTTGCTTTTGATAAATCAATCTCTTTTGATTCATTAGCTAATAAAGAAATGATAAAAAATAATAAAATTGTTATTGTTTTCATTAAATATTCTTCGTATAAATTTATTAAATATTCCATATTAAAGCACAATTTCTCGTAATACTTGATAAAATTTTGATTTAATGTTACTAAAAAGTTTCCAATGTAATACTTTGATTTTATATACATAAAAAAATAATCTAAAAAGGAAAATATTAACAATGAAAAATAGTATTATTCAAAGATACGACAAAAATCAAGATGATGAAATAATAATAAAAATATACTCTTCAAAAATTGAAGATTTATATGAAAATTATGATAAAAAATCAACATTTATAAAAAAAGATTTAAAAGAAGATTTAGAAAATTATCTTATTGAAAGTGTTGAAGAAATAGGAAATCATCCTTTTATTATAGAATTTTCTTTTGATGAAAAAAGTGATTTATCTTCAGATGAAAAACTGAAAAAAAGCATAAAAGAGTATTTTGAATATTTACAATTTTTAAAACAAAAAGATATGAAAAAACAATTAAAAAACTCTTTTATTCTTCTTATTATTGGTTTTGTTTTTGTATCAATCTCTTTTAATCTTGGTGAGAATAAATTTTTTATTTATAAACTCATTTCAGAAGGCGCAATGGTAGCAGGTTGGGTTTCATTGTGGGAAGCTTTGGCAACAATATTAATAAAATGGCTACCATTAAAAAATAAATTAAGTATCTTAAAAAAAATTACAAAAGCAAAAATAAAATACTCTTAAATCATTGAATATATTACTTTTGCTAAAATATTTTGTAAATCTTTTTTTTCTTTTTGAGTTAATACACTAAACAATTTTTCTTTTGATTCAACAACACCTTCCATACACTCTTTTATCAAAATTTCACCCTCAGCTGTCAAACTAATAAGTATACTTCTTTTATCATTTGGTGAGGGTATTCGTTCTATTAGATTTCTATCTTCAAGCTTTTTTAGAACTTTTGTCATTCCACCTGAAGAAAATAGTGTTGCATCATATAGCTCTGTTGGAGAAAGTGCATTTTTATTAAAATAAAGTGAAGCCAAAACTGATATATCAGAATGTAACAAATCGTATTTAGTTTTAAAAAAATGCTCATTTTTATTAAACATATCTTTATGTAATAATGTTATTGGCAATGTTAACGCAAAAACTTCATACTCTTTTAATTTAATTGTTGTATTGTAAAAGTTATCTATATATTTTTTATCCATGTAAGAATTTTAACCAAATTAATATTAAATATATCTTTCTAGAAAGATATATTTAAGTTTTTTTATTCTAAAATCAAAAATCAGAAAATTACAAGGAGTTATTTTTGAAAAAATTATATTTTATTTTTTTAGTTCCTCTTTTTTTGTCAGCTCAAAATTTAGAAGAGTTAGTTAATTTGTCTATTCAAAATAAACAAGTTGATTCTTCACAAAAGAGTTTGGACTCAATTAAAGATGAATATGAAAGTATTAAAAGTGGTTATATGCCTAGTTTAGATGTTGGAGCTAATCACTCAATAACAGATAAAGAAACAAGTAGCGTTCCAAAAAATTCATCAAAAACATATGCAAGTATTAGCTATGAGTTGTACGATGGTGGGAAAAAATCAGATGTTTATGATAGTTACGAATCTAAAATAAAAAGTAATCAAGAATCCGTATTAGCTTTAAAAAATGATATTGCATTAAATGTAATAACTTACTATTATAATTATTTATCATACATTTCACAAAAAGAAGCAAAATTAAAAGAGATTGAACAATTAGACTCAGAATTATCAAGATTATCAAGATTTTTAGATGCTGGAACAACAACAGAAGATGAAGTTCAAAAAATTATTTCTAGATTAGAAAGTTCAAAAGTTTCATTACAAGAGATAGAACTTCAAATAATAACAGTACTTCATAACTTAGAATATATTACAGGTCAAAAAGTTTCTATTGATGCTGGTTCTCATATTAATGAATTAGTAAATGATACACCAACAGATTCAAGATTTGATTTAAAATCATTAGAATATGATTTAGATACAAAACTTGCAAATTCAAGAAGTGAAAAAAGTGCTTATTTACCAACAATTACACTTGATAATACATTTACATATTATGATTCAGATTATAATAACGATGCTTTTAGTAATTCTTTAGACCATCAAAATATTGCAAGTGCAAGTTTAAAATGGAATATATTCTCGTTTGGTGAAACAAAATATAAATATGAATCAAAATATAAAGAATATTTATCTTCAAAACTAAATTATGAATATGAAAAAAACAAAGCAAATATTGATTTAGAATTAGCAATAAAAGCTTATGAAATCTCAAAATTAAAAATCAAATCTTCTGAAGCAAACTTAAAAGCTGCAACAACTGCCTATGATGTTATAAAATCAAAATATCAAAATGGATTAATTGATAATGTATCATTTTTAGAAAGCTTAAGTGAAAAATTCACAGCACTTAGCCAATTAAGAACTTCACAAAATGATTTAGAAATTAAAAAAGCAAATATACTTTACTATAGTGGTAAAAAATTAGAGGAAAACATAAAATGATAAAACAAAATGAAATCCTGTTTTCAGGAAAAAGAATAATTGCAACTGCATTTATTTTATTAGGATTAAATACATTATATGCAGAAGAAAAAGCACCCATGCCTGCTCTTCCTGTACAAGCATTTAAAATTGAAAATAAAATATCAACTACAACAAAAACTTATCCTTCAATAATTAAAAGTTCTGAAGAAGTAGATGTAATGGCTAGGGTAAAAGGTATCTTAGTTGAAAAATATTTTAATGAAGGTGATTTTGTAAAAAAAGGAACTTTATTATACAAAATTGAACAAAATACATATTTAGCTAATTTAAATGTTGCAAAAGCAAATCTAAAAACAGCTGAAGCAAATTTTAAAAAAGCAAAAAAAGACTATGAAAGATCTAACTCTTTAATAAAAACAAAATCAATCAGTGTTCAACAATATGATGAATATACATATTCTTATGAAAATGCATTAGCACAAGTTGAAAGTGCAAAAGCATCTTTAGAAAATGCTCAAATTCAATTTGACTATACAAAAATATACGCACCAATTGATGGAATTGTTGGAATTAGAAAAACAGATGTAGGAAATTTAGTAGGTTCAAATGATGCAGATTCTTTATTGCTAACTATTACAAATACAAACCCAGTTTATGCAGAATTTTCACTTACTAAAGATGATGTTACAAGATACATTGATCAAATTAAAAATAAAACTGTAAAAATAAATCTTCTTACAAGTAATAAAACTTATGAAGAAGGAGTAATTGACTACATCGCTCCAAAAATTGATTCTAATACTGATACTCTTTTTTTAAGAGCAAAATTCAAAAATGAAAATAATAGTATTTTAATTGGAGAATTTGGAAAAGTAGAAGTTCAAAATCTTAATTTAGGAAAAGTTTATATTATTCCTGAAAATGCAATTTTAAAAACTTCTCAAGGTAGTTTTGTATACGTAATCGAAGATTCAATTGCAAAATTACGACCTGTAACAACTGGAATTTTAGTAAAAGAAGGAATTGCAATAGAGAGTGGATTAAATGAAAATGATCAAATCGTTATCAGTAATATGGCAAAACTAAGACCTGATACAAAAATTCAAATAATAAATCAAGAGAAATAATATGATTTCTTCATTTTTTATTAAAAGACCTGTATTTGCAGCAGTTGTATCTATTATCATAATTCTAGCAGGTTTAGCTTCTATGATAAATTTACCAATTGAGCAATATCCAAGGGTTATTCCTCCTCAAATTATTGTAAGTACAACTTATCCAGGAGCTAGTGCTGATACATTAGCAAAAACTGTTGCTGCTCCACTTGAGGAACAAATTAATGGTGCAAAAAACATGCTTTATATGAACTCTGTTTCTGAAGATAGTGGAAGAGTAAGTATTAATGTATTTTTTGAAGTTGGAACTGATGCAGATTCTGCAAAAATTGATGTTAATAATAGAGTTCAAGTAGCTCTATCGAAACTGCCAGAACAAGTACAAAGACAAGGGGTAAATGTAAGAGAAAGAAGTCCAAGTATTTTACAATTTATTATGCTTAACTCTCCATCAAATACATACGATACAACTTATTTATCTAACTATGCGTTAATGAACATAGTTGATGATTTAAAAAGAGTAAATGGTGTTGGTGATGCAATGATTTTTGGAGCGAAAGATTATGCTATAAAAGTTTGGATTGACCCTACAAAACTTTTTAAATATTCTCTTTCAACAACTGATATAATAAATGTTATTAAAGAGCAAAATAATCAATACTCAGCAGGTAAAATTGGTGCTGAACCAATTAAAGATAAACAAATGTTTACTTATACTATTAAAACTCCTGAGAGAATGAATAATCCAGAACAATTTGGAAATATTGTAATTAGAGCGAATGAAGATGGAAGTTCACTTCTTCTAAAAGATGTGGCAACTATAGAACTAGGTAGTTCAAGTTATGACATGATTACAAAATTAAATAATGCACCAGCAATTCCTATCGGAATTTTTTTACAAAGTGGTTCAAATGCCCTTGAAACTGCACGTGCGGTAAAAAGATCTTTAGAAGATGCAAAAAAGAGTTTTCCCGATGGTATAGAATATAGTGTTCCTTATGATAGTACACAATTTGTTGAAATCTCTATTAAAGAAGTTGCTAAAACATTTGCTGAAGCTATTGTATTAGTTATTTTAATCATTTTCTTATTTCTACAAAATTGGAGAGCAACTTTAATTCCTATTTTAGCAGTTCCAGTATCAATTATTGGGGCATTTGCAGGAATGTATGCTTTTGGATTCAGTATAAACTTACTAACGCTATTTGGTTTAGTTTTGGCTATTGGTATCGTTGTTGATGATGCTATTATTGTTATTGAAAATGTTGAAAGACACATGAGTGAGGGAATGGCTCCACGAGAAGCTGCCTTTAAAGCTATGAAAGAGGTTTCGGGGGCAATTGTTGCAATCGTTTTAGTTCTTTCATCTGTATTTATTCCTGTAGCTTTTATGGGTGGTTTATCAGGAGAAATGTATAAACAATTTGCTATTACAATTGTTATTTCTATTGTTATATCAGGTTTTGTAGCTTTAACATTAACACCCTCACTTTGTGCATCATTATTAAAAGATGATCATAAAAAACCAACATTTTTCTTTTTTGTATGGTTTAATAACTTTTTTGATAAAGCGACTGATAGTTATACTTATTTAGTTAAAAAAACTATTAAATTTTCTCTTATTTCAATTTTACTTTTTGGTGGATTGATTTTTATATCTTATGATATGTTTAAAGATATGAGAACAGGACTTGTTCCAGATGAAGATCAAGGAACAATTTTTGTATTTAGTTTCAATCCAGGAGGAGCATCTGTTTCAAGAACTGATGAATTTACAAATGAATTAAATACTATTATTAAAAAAGATCCAAATGTAAAAGATATTATTACCCTTGCTGGATATGATTTAACATCTTCTTCACAAAGAACTCATTCAGCATCAACAATTATTAAACTTAATCATTGGGATGAAAGACCAAATTCAGACCAACATGCAGATGCTATACTAAAAAGATTAAGTGGACAAATTTTAGGTACATCTGATGGATTCTCATTTGGTGTTTTACCACCACCTATCATGGGAATGAGTATTGCAGGTGGATTTGAGATGTATGTTCAAGATAGAACAGGCGGAAATGTTCAAGATTTAGAAAAAATTGTAAATCAAATTATTGCAAAAGCTAAAGAAAGACCTGAATTAATGGGTGTTAGAAATTCACTTTCTGCAAATATTCCTCAATACAAGATTGATGTAAATATTCCAAAAGCAAAAGCAAAAGGTGTAAGTGTTGAAGATATTTACAATACTATAAATGCTACTTTTGGAAGTTATTATGTAAACGACTTTTCTTTATATGGAAGAACTTATAAAGTGAATTTACAAGCAGAAGGTGAATATCGAAAAAGCGCAGATGATTTAAAATTCATCTTTGTAAAAGGAAACAATGGGGAACTTTTACCTATTAGCTCTTTTGTAAATATTAATAAAACTGTTGGTGCTGACTTAATAGAAAGATTTAATCTTTTCCAAGCTGCAAAAGTATCAGGACAACCAGCTCTTGGATATAGTTCAGGGGATGCATTAAAAGCTATAGAAGAAGTTTCAAATGAAGTTTTACCTTCAGGTTATACAATCAGTTGGGTTGGAACAGCTTATCAAGAAAAACAGATTTCAAGTAGTTCAAGCGTAGCCTTTATTTTTGGTATAGTTTTATTATTCTTAATTTTAGCAGCATTATATGGAAAATGGTTATTACCAATCTCAGTTGTTCTAGCCGTTCCATTTGCAATGTTTGGAGCAATTTTAGCAACACAGCTAAGAGGTTTAGAAAATGATATTTATTTCCAAATTGGACTTTTAGTTCTAGCAGGACTTGCAGCTAAAAATGCCATCTTAATTGTAGAGTTTGCTCTTCAAAAACAAAAAGAAGGTTTTGGAATAATGGAAGCTGCTCTTGAAGCTGCTAAAATAAGACTTAGACCAATTATCATGACTTCATTGGCATTTACACTTGGAACTGTTCCCTTAGCTATTAGTAATGGCGCAGGAGCAGCAAGTAGACATGCTATTGGAACAGGAGTTATTGGAGGAATGTTAGCTGCGACATTTATTGCAATTATATTTATTCCAATGTTTTATATTTTAATTTCAAAACTAAGTCGTGAGAAAAATGAAGAAATAAAAGAAGAGATTTAAATCTCTTCTTTTTGAGGTAAAGCGATAATATATCGCAAACCTTTTTCACTATTATTAATCTTTAAATCCCCTTGAAAACTATTTTTTATTACAAGCTTTACCATATAAAGCCCCGTTCCAGTTCCTGTTGATTTAGTTGTGTAATATGGATCAAAAATTTTTTCTAAATTTTGTTCTTTAACTCCACCTGCATTATCTTCCATAATTATTATTGTATAAGATTGTTTTGAAAAAATCTTTATATTTATTTCTCTATTTTGAATATCTCTTTCATTAAAAACATCTATCGCATTATTCATTATATTTAAAAATATTTGTTCTAATTCTGTTTCTATTCCATATACTTTTTCATCATCAACATCTAGATTTAATTTTACATGATTAACTTCAAATTGATTCCCCATAAGTTTAATAGATTTATCTAAAGCATATTTTATTTCAAAAACTCGTTTTTGTTTATTTGGATTAAAAAAATCTCTAAATCCATCTATTGTTTCACTTAAAAATTTAATCTGTTCTTTTGTGTTTTTTGAAAAATCATTAATAAACTTATCATCAATCTCTTCTATCATGTAAGAATCTTTTACATCATTACAATATAAAGATAGAATATTTAATGGTTGTTTTAATTGATGTGCAATAACGCCAATCATTTCCCCCATTGTTGCCATTTTTGATTGATGAATTAAAACTCTATCTTTTGCCGCAATTTGTTCAACATTATATTTTCTCTTTTCAAAAATATCAATATAAACCTTCAATTTAGAATTTAATAAAATATCATGTATAGGTTTTGTGATATATTCTATTGCTCCTAAATTATAACCTTTTGTTTTGTATTCATCTTTATCATAAATACCTGTTATAAAAATCACTGGAATATCTTTAGTTTTTTCAATATTTTTCAAATATTCAACAAATTCAAATCCATCAATTTCAGGCATTTGAACATCACTTAAGATTAAATCTATATTTTCATTCATTAAAATTTCCATACCTTCTTGGGCACTTAATGCTGAAAAAATATTAACATCAAAACTATCTTCTATCATCATTTTTAAAGAATATATATTCTCTGATACATCATCTACTAATAAAATATTAAATTTGTCCACTTTATTTTCCTAAATAATTTATAATTTTTTTAAACAATTCATCTTTTAAAAATTGTTTATCTAAATAATCTTCATCTTCAATTCTTTTTGAACTAAGAATGATTTTATTTAACTGTTTTTCTTTACAAAAATCAATAAATTCAAATATATCTATATCGCAATTATCCTCATCAATTATTACTAAATTATAACTATCTCTTAACATCTCATAAGCTTCTGTTATTGATTTACAATAAGATAAAAGAATATTTTCTTTTCGTAAAGATACAGCTATAGGAAAAAAAGAAGTATGTTCTGTATTAATTACCAATATTTTTACTTCTGGTTTTATTGTACTTTCTTCTTTTATATTAAAATCTTCCATATCAAATAAAACAATATCTTCTATTACAACATCTTCATCTCTTGAAGAAATAGAAACTTTATCATCTGAGATATTTTTGATATTTGTTTTAATAGGTAAAATTAATTCAAAGGTACTTCCTTTGCCTAATGTACTAAAAGCTTTTATATCTCCACCTAATAAAGTAGCTAATTCTTTAGAAATCGCCAAACCAAGACCTGTTCCACCATATTTTCTTGTTGTACTTCCATCTGCTTGTTTAAATCTTTCAAAAACATAAGCTAATTTTTCTGTAGCAATTCCAATACCTTCATCAATTACTTTTATTGTAATATCGTTTGCATTATCTTCTAAAATAATATCTATTGTGCCTTTTTCAGTAAATTTTATTGCATTACTCATTAGATTTTTTATAATTTGTTTAATTCTATGGGAATCTGATAATAGAAATAACTCTTTTAATGAAGATTTATAATTCAAAATCAAACCTTTTTCATTTGCTAAAGGTTGCATCTCAAAAATTAAATCTTGAACTAATTGAAATAAATTTATTTTTGATAAACTTATAGTTAACTCCCCTGCTTCTATTTTTGATATATCTAACACATCATTAATAAGAATTAATAAATCATTTCCACAGCTATTAATTATTTTCATATTTTTTATCTGTTCGTTGTCAAGTTTTTTATTTTTATTTTTTGCCATAATTGAAGAAATGACAAGAATAGAATTTAAAGGAGTTTTTAATTCATGGGACATATTTGCTAGAAAATTACTTTTATATTTATCTGATTCAAGTAACTGTTTTTGTTGTTCTTTTAATTCATTTGCTAAATGATTCAACATCTTATTTTTAGCTTTCATCTTTTGTACATTTAGACAAGCATCAATACTTATATTTAATTTCACAATCAAATCTTGAAACATTGAGATTATATATTCAAAATTTACACTTTTATCTTTAAATATAATGATAAATATACCTTTTTGCAAAGGTAAAAATAAAAGAATATTTTCATCACTTAAATCAGAAATTCGTACACTTGATAAATCTTTTTTTTGTTCTTCTAATATTTCTTCATCTAATTCTAAACTATTATCATATGCTAAGTATTTATATAATTTATTATTTTCATCTATTAAATAAAAAAATCCATTTATAGCATTAGTCTCTTCAACAAATGTACTAAGCACTTCTTTAATCATACTATTTAAATCTAAACTGTTTCCTATGGAGCTATGACACTTATATGTCAAAGCTAAATGTTCCATAAACATATTTTCACCTTTTCAGATTAAAATAATTTTCTAATCTGAAAAATAATACCATAAATTAGGTTCTTAGTAAAGAAAATATATTTTAAAAATATATTTTAATTTTAGCTAACTTTAATTATTTAAAGTATATAATTCCGTCCACTTAAATTAATGGGGTATCGCCAAGCGGTAAGGCAACGGTTTTTGGTACCGTCACTCGAAGGTTCGAATCCTTCTACCCCATCCATTAGTTTAAGTAAAGTTTTCAACGGTGAGGTTGGAGAGTGGTCAAATCCTGCGGACTGTAAATCCGCCGCCTACGGCTTCGAAGGTTCGAATCCTTCTCTCACCACCACTTTTTTAAAAGAAAAAATGGCTCGATAGCTCAGTCGGTAGAGCAAAGGATTGAAAATCCTTGTGTCGACAGTTCGATTCTGTCTCGAGCCACCATTTCTTTTGAAGTCTTAAATATACACATGTGCGAGTGTGGCGGAATAGGTAGACGCGCGGGACTTAAAATCCCGTTCCGGTTTCGGAGTGTGAGTTCGATTCTCACCATTCGCACCACGTTGTGTGATACAAATCCTTTTTTATAAAACTCAAAAATTTAAAACAAAACTTGAACTATATTAGATTACAGATTTTTTCAATTTTACAACTGTGATAAAAATATATTTTTATCACTCAATAATTTATAAACTAAGTTCTATTATAAATTGAGCACCTCTATATGATTTATCATTATACATAAACTCTTTATTTTTAACAAAAATTTGACCATCTAAATGTTTTGTAATTATCTCTTCTGTCATATAAAGTCCAATTCCTGTACCTTGTGATTTGTGTTTTGTACTAAAATATGGCTCAAATATTTTATCTATATTTTCATCTTCAATTCCACCTGCATTATCTTTTATATATATTAAAATAGTATCTTTATCACTTTTTAGAACATCTATAAATATAAGTTTTTCAAATTCGTTAGGTAATTTAATTAATTCATCTCTTGCATTATTTAAAATATTAATTAAAGCTTGAACCAATTCATTTTCATAAGTAATTAATTCTATATTCTCAATATTTTCTATAATTTTTATATCTTTTGCATTAAACTGTGCAGAAATTAAATCCAAAGTTGTTTCAAATAAAGTACCAATATAAACTTTTGATTTCACTTTATTTGGACTAAAAAAGTTTCTAAAGTCATCTATTGTTTTAGATAAATGCTGAGCTGAAGAATTAATTTTTCTAGATGCTTCAAAGAAGAATTCATCAGTTAATACACCCATCTCTTTTTGTAGTACCATTCCAGTTGATGCTGTTGTAATTGTTGATAATGGTTGTCTCCATTGGTGAGCTATATTTGCTATCATTTCGCCCATAGCTGCCATTTTTGATTGTTGATGTAAGATTGTTTGTTGTTTATTCAATTCAATTTTATACTCTTTGAATTTATTTTCTAAGTAAATTGAAACATATTTTGAGATAATTAATAACATGATTATTAATACAAAACCAATAATTAAAATATTTTTAATATAATTTTCATATTTTTCATCTAATCTTTTTTTAGTTTCTAAAATTTCTTGGAAAATATCATCTTCATAAAAACCTGAACCAATAACCCAATTCCAATCTTTATAACCTTTTACATAACTAGTTTTTTTTGCAGCTTCATTAGAATAAGGTTTCGAATTTTGAATATAAGTATAATATCCATCTCCACTTTTTCCTATTTGCCATAATTTTAAAGTTATTTCTTTCACATCATTTGGCATTTTATCTATATTTAAACCAACTAAATTCTTACTAAAATGATTTAAATATTCTTTATTCTTATCTATAATAAAAATATAACCTGCTTTATCAAATTTAATTAAATTTATATATTCTAAAGCTTGTTTTTGTATATTTCTTTCAAAATCATCAAAATATTCACCACTACCAATTGCTATATTTAATGGCTCAAAATATTTATAAAATGATATTTTTTTTCCTATTTCTTTATTTGAATTTGGTTTATACCAATAATATTCATCAAATCTTTCTGTTTTATCTTTTATTGTTTTTACTATTGTTTCAAAAAGTTTATAACCTTTTACATCTGTATAATTTAAAAAATTATTGCCTTCAATTGAAGTATCAATAGGATGAGACAGTTTTACACCATTTACATCATCCATAAAATAGTATCCTCGACCATCGTTAAATCTAATATCGTTAAATGCAACTTTAATTAGCTGAAAAATTTCTTCTTTACTTTTTGTATCTTTATATTTATTATAAATTCCAGTTGCAATCGCATGAGCTTCATAAACCCTAGTTTTAACATTTTTTTTCAACTCTTGTTCTGTACTTTTTTGTAAATGTTCTATAAATGTATATACTCTATTTACTTCTTCTTGTATTAGTTCTTTTTTTTCTAAAACATATTTCTCTTCTATCTCTTTTTTTTCTTCAATAAATGTTTTTTTATTCTCAAAATATAAAAATAAAATCACAAACAATGAAATAATTATTACAAATATTGATGGTGTAAATTTTATTATTTTTAAAAGTTTTTCTTCTTTTGCAATTTTCATTTTAATACTTAATATTGGATTAACACTGAGAAATTGTAGCAGTTTTTTATTTTAAAGTAAAACAAATTTTATTATTTTTTTATTATCCTGAATAAAAGTATTGCTTTGTTATAATCAAACTTTAAAAATATAAATAAGGATAATTATGTCAAAAATAGGAATATTAGTAGCAAGTTCGAATAATAATTTAAAATTAGGATTAAAACTTCAAGAAATTGCAAAAACTCTTGGTTATGAAGCTGAGTTAATAAATTTAGTTGATTTAAGACTACCTTTATATAGTACAGTAGAAGAACAAGAAAATGGAATTCCAGAGGTTGTTTTAGATCTTGCAACAAAAATATTAGCATTAAATACATTTATAATTGTAGCTCCTGAATATAATGGGGTAATGCCTCCTGTATTAAACAATGCAATGGCATGGACGTCAAGAGCAACAAAAGATTGGAGAGATGCTTTCAATGAAAAAACAGTTGCTCTAGCAACTCACAGTGGTGGAGGTGGAGCAAAAGGTCTTCAAGCTATGAGAATACAATTTCAACATTTAGGTGCAAATATTCTTGCAAGAGAAATTTTAACTACTTACGAAAAACCTTTAAATGAAGAAACAGCAATTTCTATGATTAATAATCTTGTAAAACTATCTAAAGCTTAAGAGTTAACTCTTAGGCTTCTAGTAAAATTTCACGTTTTGGTTCACTTATATAATATCCTTGAGCATAATCAAAACCTAACTCTTTAACTTTCTCAAAAATCTCTTTTGATGATACAAACTCAGCAATTGTTTTAAATCCTTGTCTTTTAGCAAAATCAAGTATCGTTATTACAATTTCTTGACTATTTTTATTTACTAAAATATCTTTAATCAAAGAGCCATCTATTTTTATATAATCTGCATTTAATTTTATTAAATATTCGAAATTTGAATATCCGCTCCCAAAGTCATCAATCGCAATTTTGCAACCCAAAGCTCTTACTGTATCAATAAAACTATTAACTTCAGAGAAATCATCAATTCCTTCTGATTCAACTATTTCAAATACTACTTTTGAAGCAATATCGTACTCTTTTAGCATTTCCATCACATATGAAGAGATAATTTTACTTTTTATATCTTCAAGAGTTAAATTTATAGAAAATTCATAATCTTTATCTTTAAAATATTCAAATGATTTTTTTATAACTCGTTTTGTAAGTTTTAAATATTGTTTCGATTTTTTTGCAATATTTAAAAAATAATATGGAGAAATAGCTATTCCACGTTCGTCAATCAATCTAACTAATGCTTCATATTTTTCAATTTTATTTGTTTTTATATTGTATATTGCTTGATAATATGGAATAATACTATCACTTTCAAAAGCTTTTTTTAACTTACTTGTCCACATAATATTTTTTTCATAAATTTTCTCAATTTCTAATTTTTTGTCATAAATATGAATATCTTTATTTACTTTTGAATATCGTTGTATTATGTTTGCAGTTTTTTTCAAACTATCTTTTTCTTCAAAAGATAAACTAAAACGCATTTGAACATAGATTTCTTTACCTTTTATCTTTAAAGGAGAAGATGAAATAGAATCTGTAATAAACTTTATAAATCTAATGAAGTGTTCTCTATCCTCATTATCTGCTAAAATTGCAAATTCATCTGAATAAATTCTATATAAAGAGTATTTATTTCCCATGAATTTTCTAAATTCTTTTGAAATAATTTTTAAAACTTCATCCCCAACCTCATATCCATAAAAATCATTTATATCCCCAAATCCATTTATATCTAAAAGTGATAAAGAAGGTTTTTTTGATTTTTTAATATCTTCAAATAACTTAAATCTATTCCCCTCTTTTGTTAAAAAATCTTCCCTTAAACTTTTTTCTAACTCTATTGATTTATGAATTAAATCTGTTATTTCATGCCTAATTGCAATGTACTCTATTATTTCATTATCTTCATCTAAAATAGGTCGAATAGTAATATTAACATAATAAAATTCGCCATCTTTTCTTCTATTTCTTAAAAATCCACGCCATGTTTTTTTATTGCTTATTGTTTCCCATAACTCTTTAAAAACTTCTTTTGAATTTTCACCTTTTAATATGCTGTGAGGTTTATTTATAATTTCTTCTCTTTCATATAAAGTAACTTCACAAAATTTATCATTTACATAAGTTATATTACCTCTTAAATCTGATTTAGAAATAATATTACTATCTTCTACTACTTCTCGATATTGTTTTAATATATGATTTTCTCTTTTTAACTTTCTTTTGTTTTTTAACTCAGAAAGTAAATAAATTATAATTAAAATAGCTATAAATAATAAACCATATTCAAGTGTTAAATTCACATAAATCCTTAAATTAAGTAATTTATCCATTATACAATTATTTATGTAAAGTTAAGAAATGAGAAAATAATTATAAATTAGATTTATAAAAATTATGCAAATAATGTAACTTTATTGTTATCAATCTATGCTAGAATTTCTTATGAAAGAAAAAGTATATGTCCTAGACACAAACATCATCTTACAAAACCTTCAAAATCTCTACAAAATTTCAGACAATAAAACTAACCACATCGTAGTACCTGAAACAGTTCTTCTTGAATTAGAGGATAAAAAGAAACTGTCTAGTGAACTTGGGTATTATTCAAGAGAGTTTGCAAGATTATTAGCAAAGATGAAAATAAAAGAAGTTGATTATAAACTTGGCTTTAAAGTTGTGAAACTTTTTAATGATGAAATAAATATTGATATTATCTCAAAAGATAAATATGACACAGTAATTGAGCAAATTCATATTTCTGAATCAAATGATAAGAGAATAATAGAAGTAGCATCAATTGCCCAAGAATACTACAAAGGTTGTCAAACAATCTTTTTGTCTCTTGATGTATATGCAAGAACTTTTGCTTTATTCAAAAGTATTAAAACAGAAACTTTGCATGACGATAAATCTACTGTTCCAAAGTTTAACTTTGTTAAAGCAATAGAATTTGATTCTTCATTATTTAACAGTTTAGAAAATAAAGATATTACTTTAGTAGATAGTGAATATGAACCTGAAAACTTTGCATATAGTTTTGAAAGTAATGATGGAAATGTGGAATACGCAATTATTCATGATAAAAGAATTGATATTTTAAAAGAGAATGATTTTAAAGCGTTAAATGTAAAACCTGTAAATTTAAAACAAAAACTATTTACAAAAGCCATTTTATCGAATATATACGATTTACTTGTAATTGATGCAAAAGCTGGAAGTGGAAAAACTTTGATGTCAGTTGTGAGTGCTATGAGACTTATTGATTTAGGATTATATGACAAAATTGTTTATGTTAGAAATTCTATAGAATCCCTTGATAAAGGTGCTGATATTGGATATTTATCAGGAAATGATGAGAAGTTTAGAATCTATAATATGGCACTTATGGATACCTTAGAATTTATTGCAAAAAAGCATCTTAAAAAAAGTGAAAATAGAGAGAATCAAGAATCAATAGAATCAAAAATAGATGAATTAAGATCAAAATATTGTATTGAAACACTTTGGCCAGGAGAAGCTAGAGGAAGAACGCTATCAGCTTCAATTGTGATAATGGATGAATGGCAAAACTCAAGTGAAAAAACAACACAGTTGATACTTTCAAGACTTGATGAGAGTTGTATGGCTATTGTAATTGGTTCAAATAGACAAATTGATAATCTATATTTAAATAAATATAATAATGGATTAACAACTCTTCTAAAACAAACAAATGAAACTCATCCAGAACTTAAAATGTTTGCAATAGAGTTAGAAAAAGCAGTTCGTGGGAAATTCGCCCAATTTACAGAGCGTATTTTTGAAAATAGAAAAGATTGATTAAATGAAAAATAGAACAATAATGTTCTATTTTTTAGAACATTTACTTTTACCAGAACAACCGCAACCAGCATTTTTCCCAAATGTTTTTTTATATAGAAAAAACACAGCTAATATTACAATGCCATATATAATATAATCTTCCATAATTCCTCTTTTTGATAATAGTTATTAGTATAATATAATTATTAGAATTAAATGGAAATTAATTTATATATACATTTAAATTAAGCAATAATACACTTGAAGAAAAATATAATATTAAAATATAAACAAAAGGAATATCTCATTCAAAATAGACTGATAAATGACACTATATACAATCATATAGAGTATACAAAACTTGAAGATAAGATTCTTCAAACAAAAATAGTAAATCGATTACAATTCATAACTCAAAATGCTTTGGCGTATTTTTCATATCCTTCAATTACAACTAAAAGATTTATTCACTCATTAGGAACTATGCATTTAGCCTCTTTTATGTTTAAGAATGCCCTACTTAATGCAGATAAAAGAACAAAAAATGATTTTTTATCATCTTTAAAAAAAGTGATAGTTTCTATTATAAAAGAAGAAAATCTAAAAGTAAGTATTGATGATATGGAGTATTTTGATAATAAAGCATTATATCAATTTACGATTCCCACAAAATCAAAAGCTCAAAGGGCAACTTATACTATTTTTTTACAAACTTTACGAATTGTTGCTCTACTTCATGATGTGGGACATTTACCATTTTCTCACCAAGTAGAATATGCACTAAAAAAAGTTTATGACAAAATAAAAGAAAAAGAGTTAAATCAAGAGATTATTTGTGAAAAAGAAGTTAAATTCAAAGATAACTATGAAAGCATAACAAATAATGGTAAAGAAGTTTTACATGAAGCTATTGGAGAAAATCTTTTAAAGCTTTTATTTGATTATGAACTTGAAGAATTACTTGTAAAATCTTATGAAAAAGAGTATTTGAAATTAATCAAAAGATTATCGATTTTGATTTTAGAAGAACAAGTTTTTGAAGGTTTTGATTTTAAAGTTTTACATAATTTTATTGATAGTACAGTTGATGCTGATAGACTTGATTACATAAATCGTGATATGTTAGCGAGTGGTTATATAACTGGACCAAATGATCATATTAGAATCACAAAACAAGCTGTTTTGGTTGAGAAAAATGAGAAATTTTATTTAAGCTTTTTTGATATGAGTTTAATAGATTTAGAACACATGTTAGAGATGAGATTTAATCTTTATAAAAAAGTAATTTTTAATCATGGAATTGCAAAAACAGATACTTTACTTGAAAATGTAGTTCAATATTTATCAACAAAATATTTTGAATCTGGTGATATAAATGAAAAAATATCAAATAATATTTCAATGTTATGGAATTTCAAAAACACTCAAAATAAACAAAAAGAGCTTGATATAATCTCAATGCTTGATGAAAACTGGCTAATTTCTTTATTTAAAACCAAATATTTTGAAATAAAAGACAAAGAAAATCAAACCCAAGAAGATATAAAATATATGTACTGTTTTGAAGAGGTTTTATTTGGAAAAAGAAGATTTAGAAGTCCATGGAAAAATCTAAATGAGTTCTATAAAGTTCTTGATTTCACAACAGTTGAGCGATATAAATTTAGAGAAAGTTTTGGTTATATCACAGATAATAGATTAAAAGAGTTACAACTTGCCTTAGATAATTTTATAAAAAGATGGGAAAATCAAGAAGATAATCTATTTTTCTCATATCAAATTGTTTCATTTAAACTAGGTATTGCAAAAGATTTTTATCTATATGATGGAGATGAATTAATAAATCTTGATGAAATTTCAACTTTAAGAAAAAGATTAAAATACTCAATGAGAAATACAGTTCCTTTTTATCTTTATTCAAATAAGAAAATTTTAAATGAAGAGATGAAAATTGAGCTTAGAAATATATTATTCGACATTTTTGAGGAATGAAACAAATAGTTATTTGGCTAAAATAACTCATATTAATTCAAAGGATAAATTTTGGATTTAACAAACCTAAGAGCTAAATACACAACAAAAGGTTTAGATATAAAAGATCTAAACCCAAACCCTTTTTTACAGTTTGAAACTTGGTTTAATCAAGCAATGGATGCAAAACTAACAGAACCAAATGCTTTTTCACTAGCTACTGTTGGAGCTGATATGATGCCAAGTATTAGAACTGTACTTCTTAAAATCTTTGATGAAAAAGGTTTTGTATTTTTTACAAACTATAAAAGTAAAAAAGCGTCTCAAATTAATGAAAACCCAAAAGCCGCAGCACTTTTTGCCTGGCTTGATTTAGAAAGACAAGTAAAAGTTGAGGGAAATATAGAAAAGATTTCAACAACTGAATCACTAAAATATTTTCTTTCTCGTCCTAAAGGTAGCCAAATAGGCGCTTGGGTTTCTCACCAAAGTCAAATAATAAGCTCAAGAAGTTTACTAGAGCAAAAGTTTGATGAAATAAGAAGAAAATTTGTAAAAGGAGAAGTTCCTTTTCCTGATTTTTGGGGTGGATATATAATTAAACCCACAAAAATTGAGTTTTGGCAAGGTGGACAAGATAGGCTTCACGATAGATTTGTTTATGAACTACAAAGTGAGAATTCTTGGAGTATTTCAAGACTTGCACCTTAAATAAATTTCAATTTGTAATATTTTTGAATACTACTTTAAATTTTAAGTAAAATTCATCAAATATTTATTTGGAGTTTAAAATATGATATTAGGAAAATGTCCATATTGTAAGGGAAATGTTCATGCAATTAAAAGCACTGCAAATGGGAAAAAAGTAAATCTTTATTCTTGTGAAAATTCTAAAAAAGAGTATGATGATAGTGAACAATTTGTTTTTACATCAGATTCAACTTGTACTTTTAGAGTCTATTCAAATGTTTTTTTAAGATGGAATAAAAGAAGTTTCTCAAAATATGAAATGAAAAAATTACTAGAAGAAGATCAAGTAATAGTAAGACTTCATGGAAGACGAGGTACTAGTGAATATTTTAAATATGTAATTACAGATAAAGAGTATGGAGTTTCTATTTTATGGGATGAAGAAGTTACTGAGTATTCAAAAGAACTCGAAGAAGAGATTGATTAATCTCTTCTTGAAGTTGTTTCTAATAAATGAAAACCAAAGTCTGTTTTAACAGGACCATGAACTACATTTATAGCTTCATTAAATACTACAGCATCAAATTCAGGAACCATTTGTCCTTCAAAAAATGTACCTAAATCTCCACCATTTGAACCAGATGGACATGAAGAATACTCTTTTGCTATATCTTCAAATTTTTCACCAGATGATATTCTTTTTTTTAAATCTAAACATAACTCTTCACTATCAACTAATAAATGTCTTGCTGTTGCACTTTTCATAATAATCCTTAATAAATTTTATAGGGGCGCAATTCTATCATAAAGATTTAATCACTTGCTTAATCAAAGAATTCAATAGCATTTTTACCTTGTTTTTTAGCCACATACATAGCTGTATCTGCTTGTTTAATAATATCTTTTATACTAACACTTGAATCACTAAATAGCGTAATTCCAATACTAGGAGTTGATACATTTACTTTTCCTTCAATATGAGTAATACTATTTAGTGCTTCTTTTATTTTTTCAGCTAAATTATTAATATTAATTTTTGCATCAACTTTATTATTTCCAACATTATCAAGTAAAACTATAAATTCATCTCCACCAATTCGGGCTATTGTATCTTCATCCCTTACAACTTCTCTTATTTTCTTAGCAACCATTATAAGTAAAGCATCTCCAATATGATGACCTAAAGTATCATTTACTTCTTTGAAGTTATCTAAATCAATAAATATTAAACCACCCACCATTTTATGTCTTACAACTTTTGTAATAGCATGTTCAATTCTATCAAGTAATAATAATCTATTTGGAAGACCTGTTAGATTATCATGGGTTGCTTGATATTCAAGAACTTTTTCTTTATCTTTTTGCTCTCCAATATCTATGTATTGCCCTAAAAAATGTGTGATTTTCCCATTTTTATCTTTTATTGCAGTTATTGTACTTCTTAAAGGAATAATCTCACTTGTTGATTTTTTATTATAAACTTCTCCACTCCAAAATCCCTTAACTTTTAATTCATTCCATAAAATATCACCAAATCTTTTATCTTGATGAACAGACTTAAATATTCTTGGATTTTTACCAATAATTTGATCTTTTGGATATCCCATTACATTACAAAATGCTTGATTAACTTTTACAATATCACCTATATCATTTGTAATAATCATAGGTTCGCTGGATTCAAAAGCATATGAAGATAATCTTAATTCATCTTCTTGAATTAATCTATTTTCTTCATAATCAATTTTTTCTAAACAATGAGTAATATCTCCTACTAATTTATCAAAAAGTATTTCAACTTCATGATCAAAAAAGTCTAACTGATTTGAATATATTGCAAGTGTGGCCGCTACCTTATTAAATTTTTTAATAGGAAAAGAAGCCATAGATTTTATATTTAAATTTTTTGCATCTTCATAAAACACTGATATATTTTTTTCAGTGAAATTATTAATAATAATATTTGTTTCCCATTTAATAGTCTTAGAAATTAAATTATTTTTATTTTTATCATTATAGAAATGACTTTGATTTAATATTTTTAATTTTAATTCACCATCTTGAGCAATTATCTCATCGGAATGCAAATCATAAATAAAACAAAATTGAATTTTATTATTTTCAGAGAGTAACTCGCAAATGTTCGAAAATAATTTTTTTCTATTATTTATTTTTAACAAAAACTTATTTGCTTTATTCAATAATTCATACACTTCTTTATGTTTTTGAACTTTATGGAAACTTTTTTGTTCATTGAAAATAATATTTCTCAATACAAATAATAAACTTATTAGAGTTGAGAAAGAAACTGCTAAGAAAATAAGACTTTTTTGTTTTTCGACAATGGCATCATTTTTAAATCTTATTACATGATTATCTAATGAAGTAAGTAAATTTTTATAAATATTTGTTAATGATTCTATATTTTCAATAGATAATTTATCCCACTCTTCAAGATTTAATTCAAATTGTGAGAAATTCTTATTTTTGATATTGTTTCTTAGCATGAATATCTTATTAAAATACTCTTCATTTAATTTAGAATTATATTTCTGAACAATATCCAAATTAGAGTTATTCAAAAACAAATCTTTATTTATTTCTTGTAAGGTATAATTTTTCATAAGTAAACCATAAACTTTATCGTTAATATTACTATTCATAAAATATGAAATAAACATTGTTTTTTCGATATAAGTTGACTCTTTAAAATTTAAAAAATATACAATATTTCTAAATTCACTATTAAAATCATAAGCTAACTTTATTGGTTTTAATAAATACAATGAATCTAATAAAAATTTATTAAAATTATCATACTCTTCAAAAATTTTATCAAGTGTAATATTAGATTTATCAATTTTAATTCTAAGTTCTTTTAATCTAATTATTTCTGAATTTAATTGAGTAAATCTACTATTAAAACTTTCTTTTTTGAAAAATATTTGTAATTTTTCATAGTTATCATTTGATAATAATCTAACTTCATCTAATTTTAGTTTATTGTTTTTTTGTAAAAAGTTAATTACAGTTAACTCTCTTTCTTTTTGTAAAGAGTCAATGAGTTTTTCTGTAATTGTAAGATAGTTTAGATTATTATTAATTCCATCAATTTCATTAAATGATTGTACTTTTTCATAAACTAAAACTGAACTAAAGTATAAAATACCTAAAGCAGGTAAAGTAAATATAAGAATAATTTTAAGGAATAATGTATTTTTAAACAATAAATCTTTCCTTTATTTCATTATTTTTCATAGATTCTATAATATTTACCTTTAATCTTCTCTTTTGATAACTTTTCTAGGACAAAAGATATTTTTTCTTTATTAATTGCAACATATGAAGCAAAATCTAAAATGTCGATTTTACCAATATCAGTTTTTTCTAAACCAATTCCAGCAGTTAATGCACCTAAAATATCCCCTGCTCTTAATTTTTGTTTTTTTCCACCATTTATAAATATTGTTCGTAATCCTGAATCAATTTTATAAGATAAATCATCTTCAATTTTATCAATACTTTCATCTTCAATATCTCTAAAAGTATCTTTAATAAGTTCTACCCTATCAAAATCATTTGAAGTATATAATGAAACTGCAAGCCCACCTTTTCCAGCTCTTGCTGTTCTTCCAATTCTATGTGTATGAATTTTTTCATCTAAAGACAAATCATAGTTTATAACTAAATCAACATCATCAATATGTAAACCTCGTGAAGCTACATCAGTTGCAATTAAAATAGAATAAGATTTATTTGAAAATAAGATTATTGTTTCATCTCTTTGTTTTTGTTCCAAATCTGAATGAAGTGTTAGCACATCTAATCCTAAAGCATATAAATCATCAGCTAACTCCTCACATTTTATTTTCATATTACAAAAAATCAAAATTGATTTTGCTTTGTTTGATGAAATAAGTGCAGGAATTAAAGCAGTTTTAGTTCCCTCATTAACTTCATAGAATTTTTGTTTTATATGTATTTTCTCTTCATTTTCAACTTTTACTGTAACTGGATTATTTAATACATTTGAAGCTAATTTTTCAATATTTTTTTCATAAGTAGCTGAAAAAAGAAGTGTTTGTCTCTTTTTTGGTAAAGTATCAATTATTTTCATAATATCATCATAAAATCCCATATCAAGCATTTTATCTGCTTCATCCAAAACTAAAGTATTTAAATTTTCAAGATTTATATTATTTTCTTCTATATGTTTTAACACACGCCCTGGAGTTGCCACAATTATGTGGGCTTCATGACTTAAAGATAAAACTTGAGGTTTATATGGAGTTCCACCACAAAGTGTAAGAACTTTTAGATTGTGTATATGTCTTGATAATTTTCTTAATTCTTGAGCTATTTGATTTGCTAATTCTCTTGTTGGCGCTATTATTAAAGATTGTATTCTAAAATTTTTGATATTTAATTTATTTAGTATTGGAATACAAAAAGCTACAGTTTTTCCAGAACCTGTTTTTGCTTGAGCTATTAAATCACTATTATTTAAACTTAAAGGTAAACTTTTTTGTTGGATTGCTGTTAATTTTGTGTAACCTAAAGAGTCTAAGTTTGTTAAAAAATCTTTTGGAAGATTTAAGTTTGAAAAATTTTCGATTAAAATGGGAAAGCCTTTATAGTTTTTTTATTTATTATATCTAAAACTATAAAGTACTTTTGTGTATGTATTATTTTTTTTCTATTTTTTTAAAAATATAAGTTATTAATAAAAAAATCACAAGAACTATTCCTAATCCTATATATTTAAAATCATCACCTAAACTAAGGATATATTTTCCTGCTGTAAAACTTAAATATCCAACCACACAAGCCCAAAGAATGGTTGCTAGTGAGTTGTAAACTGCAAATTTTGTTGCAGAATATTTTGTAAGTCCCATTGCAAGTGGAATTAATGTTTTTATTCCATAAATATATTTTTGTACAAAAACTACAAAAGAGCCATATTTTCTCATCATTAAATGGGCAAGAGCAATTTTTCTACCATATTTTTTCATCATATCTTTTGCATAATTTTTATTTTTTCTAGCTAAAAAAAATAAAAACTGGTCACCTAAGAAGTTTGAAACGCCAGCTACTAGAATTGAAATATAAATATTTAAATCACCAGAGTATGATAAAACTCCTGCAACAACCAAACCTACAAATCCACCACCAAAAGAGTATAAGAATAGAGCTAAATAACCCCAATCTCGTATAATATCTTCCATTTATTTATGCCTTTATTCCAAAAAATTCTAAGGCATCTATAACATCATCATTTTCAATATCAATTAGTTGCTCTTTTATATTTTGTTTTGCTTTATTTATTATGTACTCTTTAACTTTTTGTTTTACATCACTTAAATCATTAACTATTACAAAACCACTAAATTGTATTTCATTATCATAACAAAGTAAAACACCATCACACGATTTTTCAATAAATTCACTGATTTCTCTATAATTAATCTCTAAAGCGCTTGCATTCCAACCATAATCTTCAAGTTCTTTATCTTCAAATATTTCGACACCATCACTTTGGTGATCAAAATAAAGCATAGTTGTTTTATTCATATCTATAATATTTTGCCAATTTGAAACTGGCTTTATTTTGCAAATTGTTCCTATGATATTTACTTTATAATCTGCAAAAAGATGTGAAGCAATTGCTTTTGCATCAAGCATTGAAGATAATTGTTTTACTTCGTGATTCCGATAAATTACAGCTTTTTTCTTTACTTCTTCCTCTTTTGTAAAAATATTTCCATCTACATCAATAATAATTGGAGTTTTTGAAGCGTATAAATTTAAAATGTATGTAATATCAATATTTAATTCTAAATCTTTAATATTTATTTTTCTCATTTCTATATAATCCTATTTATAAAATGTTCCGATTTTATCCAAAGTTTTATTAAATCTAAAATTTTGCCGATAAATTTGTCACCAAAAGATAATATTTATTCTATATACATTTTTTTCATACTTATTTAAGATAAATAATATATAATTGGGCGCTTATATAAGTTACAAAGGCTTTTGTTGTGTTGCTACAAAAATTATTAAATATTTTTTTCAATAAAAATAATATTAAAACTATTTTTTTAATTGATATTTTATATATGAAAGATTTAAATGCTATTTATAATTTTAAAAATGGTGATTCAATAATAAAGCAACTAGATAACATACTCACTCACAAAACAAAAGCACTAATCAAAAAAGTTTTAAAAAGAAATGTCAAAGTAAGAATAAAAAATATTCACACTGACGTATTTGAAATATTAATCTACGATAATCTTAGTATTGAAGAAATAATAAAAATAAAAAATCTCATTTATGAAAATGTTGTTTCTAATAATTTTCAACTTTTAGATAATTCTTCAACAATAAATATAGATGTTACTATTGGCTGTGCAAAAAGTAGTGATAAAAATCTTAAAATTTATGCAGAAAAAGCACTTCATAATGCAAAAATAAATTATATTCATTACACATATTATGACTCTTTTTTATATCAAAACGACTTTATAAACGAAAATCTTCTTGAAATTTTAAATTATAATATTGATAATAATTTAGTTGAACCATATTTTCAAGCTATTATGGATAATAATACAAATCAAGTAGTTAAATACGAAGCTTTAATGAGAATATTTGATAAAAATGAACATATAATTATGCCTAATATTTTCATTCATAAAGCAAAAAAATGCAGACTTTATAATAAACTTATGGAAATTTTGATTGATAAAATTATCATTTATATTTTAAAATACAAAATTCATGTGAGCATAAATCTTGATTATACAGATATATTAAATCCACAAATAAAAAAGACTCTTCTTTCTAAGATAAAAAGTAATAATATTGGAGAGTATCTCACCCTTGAAATACTTGAAAGTGAGAAAGTAAATAATTTTGATATGGTAAATAATTTCATAAATGAGATAAAAAAACTTGGTGTAAAAATTGCAATTGATGATTTTGGTACAGGTTTTTCTAATTATGAAAATATTTTAAATTTAAATATTGATTATATAAAAATAGATGGTTCACTTATAAAAAAAATAGATGAAGCTATATATTTAAACCTAATAAAAAGTATTGTTTTATTTTCAAAACAACAAAATATAAAAGTAGTTGCTGAATTCGTATGTGACTTAAAAATTCTAAGATATGTAAAAAATGCGCAAATTGACTATTCTCAAGGTTACTATATTGGAAAACCTAAAAGTATTCAAGAATTATTTGGAGAACTAAATTGAAACAAGAATTAAAAAAAATAACAGATTTAACAATAAATGATCTTTTAAATAATAATATTATCCTTCCCTCAACTTATTTTGATAGATTTAACTATCATGCAAAAGAGTTAGAGATAAATTTAGATGATGAAAACTTCAAAACTGAAATTCATCAGTTAATATCAGATGATTTTCAAACCATTGAAAAATATATGGATATTATCGCAAAAAGTACGGTGTTATTGCAAGAAAATACAAAAGATGCAACAAATGCTGTATTAAATAAAGATGTAAGTTCATTAGTTGATATTTATAAAAAAATGCTTGAATTAGAGCATGAAGTAAAAAATCTAAATGACAAACTTTTTTTAGATGATTTAACAAATACTTTTAATAAAAAATGGATTTATAGAAAATTTTTAGATGAAAATGCAAAATTCCAACAATATGGCCTTTGTGTTTTAACTGATGTTATTGATTATTCATATATTCAAAAAGAGTATGGTGAACTATTAGCAAATAACTTACTTATTTTTGCAGTTAAGTTTATGAAACAAAAATTAAAAGATGAAAATATTGATTTCAAAATAGTAAGATACAATGAAAATAGGTTTCTAATTTTTATCGTAATTGAAGAAAAAGAAGATAAAAAAAGTATTATTGATTCTATCCTCAATTTAGAACATTTATTGTCAAATACTACTTTAAAAAGTAATTCAGGACTATTTATAAAAGCTAAATATGAGTTCAAAATTTGCTCATTTGAAAAAGCAGAAGAATCAAAAGAGGTTTTTGAGAAATTATTAACTCATAAAAAAGAGAAATAAAACTCTTTTGACTTTTGAATTGCTTCTGCATAAGATATTTCTTCAAATCTTATTTTAGTATTTACTTTAGCTTGTGATAATTTAAAACAATCTAAATTTAAAACAACTCCAATTTTTGGGTAACCACCAATTGTTTGTCTATCTTTTAATAAAACTATAGGTTGCCCATCACTTGGGATTTGAATACTTCCAAAAGCAATACCTTCTGATATTATTCCATTTATATCACATTTGATTGCTTCGCCACTTAATTTACATGCCATTCTATTAAAATCATTTGTAACTAAATATGTTGAATTTAAAAATTTTTGCTTCTCTTCTTTTGAAAAATGATTTTCTTGATATGAAAAGATTACTCTAAGAGTTAACTCATCTTCATATTTTGGAATAAACTCATTTTTTAGGCGAACAGTATGAGTAGAAACATAATTTTCAAAAGGTAAAATATCACCTTTTTTTAACTTATTCCCATCTATTCCACCAAGATTTTCTTTTATTGTAACACTATTACTTCCAAACTCTTTTTTTATATTAAAGCCACCAAAAACAGCTAAATATACCCTATTTCCAGATAAGATTTTCCCAATTTTTATAATATCACCATTTTTAATATTGTGACTTCTCCAAGAATCTTTGGGAATATCATTTATAAAAAATTCACAACTAGCACCTGTAATTGCTATTTGAGTATTTGAATTTGCTTTAAAAACTACATTTGAAAATGCAATTTCTAAAATATTTGTATCTAAAGAATTTTTCAATAACTGATTTGCACAAAAATAAGCATATTCATCCATTACACCACTTGAAGTTACTCCAATATGGGAATATCCAAATCTTCCTTTATCTTGAATAGTTACAAAAAGAGGATTATTTATAACTTCTAAGCTCATAAAATACCTCCTTTATTTAAAAACTCTTCTTTAGAAATAGGATTGAATTTTACTTTATCTCCCACATTTAAGGGTGATAAATTATCTAGTTTTTTATCAAAAAGCTCAAAAACAGTTTTACCTACAATATTCCAACCTCCTGGACTTTGTTGGGGATAAATTGCAGTTTGTGTATCTGCAATTGCTACACTTCCTTTAGGAACTATTTTTCTAGGAGTTGAAAGTCTTGGCAATGCAATTCTTTCATCCACACTTGCAAGATATGCAAAACCTGGCAAAAATCCAATTGCATAAACATCATAAAGTTTATTTGAGTGAATCTGTATAATTTCTTCAATACTTAGTTTTGTTTTAGAACTCATATCAATTAAATCAAATCCAACTTCAGTTCCATAATAAACATCAACTGTAATAATCTTTTCATCAAAATTCTCTTGTATATCTAAGTTTATATTTTGCTCTATTATATTTTTTAAAGTTTCGAAATCATATTTAAAAATATCAAAAGTAATAAAAATAGAAGTATAAGATGGAATGATTTCTATTAGTCCATCAAGGTTTAACTTTCGTAAACTATGATAAATCTTTTTAATTTTAAGTGCAATATCTTCATCTATTTTATCTCCAAAATAGATAATCAGCGAATCTACATTTACTATTCTAAAAATCATTAGTACAAAGCTTTTCTAAGTAGTTTAATAAATTCTAAGGCTTTATCATTATCCCCATGGACACAAACAGAATCAGTTTTTAAAAATAGTTTTTGACCATTTACACTATATAAATAACCTTTATCTTTTAGATTAACTATTCTATTTACAACTTCTAATTCATCATGAAGTACAGCATTTTCATCCATTCTTGAAACTAAAGTTCCATCATCGTTGTAGTTTCTATCTGCAAATACTTCAAAAAGTAATTTCATGTCATAAAGTTTTGCTGTATATTCATACTCTTCATTTTTTGGACCGGATAAAACCATTAATTTAATATTTTTATTAAATGATGAAACCGCATTTAAAATTGCTTTAAAAATATTCTCATCTCGCATCATATCGTTGTATAAAGCGCCATGAGGCTTCACATAAGAAAGAACTACACCGTTTGCTCTACAAAAAGCATTTAGCGCTCCTAGTTGATATAAAACCATAGATTTTATCTCTTCAAGGGAACATAAAACTGTTCTTCTTCCAAAACCTAATAAATCATTATATGAGGGATGTGCACCAATAGATACATTATATTTTTTTGCTAATATTACAGATCGGCTCATTGTAAGTGCATCACTAGCATGAAAACCACAAGCTAGATTTGCCATATCAATAAGTGGCATAATTTCTTCATCATTTCCCATCTTCCAAATACCAAAACTCTCGCCCATATCACAATTTAATTTTATTTTCATATCATCGCCTTGCATTAATTTACTCCTATTTTATCATATAATTTGGTAAGAAATGCACGATTTGTGGGAAATAAGTTATCAACACAACCGCAACAATCATTAAAATAAAAAATGGTAAGGTAGCTTTTAGTATATATTCTATTCTTTCACCACTAATAGATTGTATTACAAATAAGGAGAATCCAACAGGTGGAGTAATTTGAGATAACTCAACCATAAATACTAAAAATATACCAAACCATAAAGGATCAAATCCAGCAAGAACAATAATTGGCAAAACAATTGGTAAAGTCATAACAACAATAGAAATACCATCAAGTATCATTCCAAGAAAAATATACATAATTCCAATGATTAAAATTAACATCATAGGAGTTAATCCTAACGTTCCAATATATTCACTAATAGCTCTTGCAATTCCTAAAAAGCCTATAACTTGAGATAAAAATCCAGCACCAACAATAATAAAACTTATCATTACAGATGTTTTCATTGTGTTTAATAATGCGTTTTTAAATACTTCTAAAGAGAAACTTTTGAAATAAATTGCTAATATAATTGAACCTAAAACACCCAATGATGCAGCTTCTGTAGGAGTTGCAATTCCTCCATAAATAGAACCTAAAACTACAGTTATTAAAGATAATATTGGGAATAACTCTTCTAAAGATTTTATAAAATCTTTTAATACATACTCATTTTCATCAGTTGGAACTACACTTTTATCTATTTTTGAAACAATCATAATATAAAATGAATATAAAGTTGCAAGCATTAAGCCAGGTAATATTCCTGCCATAAATAACTTTCCAATAGAGACATCAGACAATACACCATAAATAATCATAATTAAAGATGGTGGAATTAAAAAACCAAGTGTCCCACTTCCAGCAAGTGAACCTAATGCCAAAGATTTTGAATAACCTCTTTTTTCAAGCTCATCAAGCGTTATTTTTCCAACTGTTGCAGTTGTTGCTGCACTTGAACCTGAAACTGCTGCAAATAAAGAACAAGCAGCTACATTTATATGTAATAATTTTCCAGGAATAAAATTTAACCAAGGCATCAAACCATTTAAAAGTTTAGTTGAAATTGATGATTTATATAAAATCTCTCCCATTAAAATAAACATAGGTAAAGCAGCTAGTGACCATGAATTTAATGAATCATACATAGATGAAGCCAATAAATCCCCTATCTTATCATATATTGAAATCATAGGTGGTAACTGTGAATCAAAAATCAGCATAGCCACAATTCCAGTTAAAATAAGAGAAACTCCAATCCAAATTGATGACAATAAAAAAACAAACATTACAAATACTATAACTATAGATAAAATTAGTGGATCACTTATCATTTTTTAACCTTCTTAATACAAAAACTAAAACACTTAAAATAAAAATTAATATTCCCAAAGGCATAACTAATTGAGTCAAATATAAGGGAGTTGCTGAAACTGACTCTGAAAGCATATCCATAGAATAAGAGTCATAAGTAAATAATATCGTTCTATAAAATGCAAAAAGTAAAATCACAATCGTAAAACTTCCAGAAACTACATCAATCAATCTATTTGATTTTTCACTCATTTTTGAAGTAATAATATTAATTCTAATATGGGCATCTTCATTAAATGTATAAGCCAAACCTAGAAAAATTGAAGCTAAATATAAATATCCACTATATTCATCTGCAATCATTGTTGACATATTAAAAAAATATCTAATAAAAATTTCTGTTAAGATTAACAATGTTAAAGAAACTAAGGCAATTGCGCCTAAATAAGCTCCCCACAATGAGAGCTTATTTATAAATTTATAAAATATTTGCATTTGCTTACTTTCTATATTCTTTGAAAATTTCTTTTGTTTCATTATCAGCATCTGTCAAATATTCATCTAACATTTTTGAAGCAATTTTATTTAAGTCACTTTTTAATTGCTCACTTGTTTCTGAAATTTTCATTCCATTTTGAGCCATCATATCAAGAGACTCTTTGTCTTCAATTTTTACAGCTTCCCATTGAGTTTTTTCTATTTCTGCTGCTGCTTTTAACATAGCATCTTGTTGAGTTTTGTCCAATGAATTCCAGTAATCAAGATTTATAGTAACTGCTTGTAAAGGATAAGCATAATTTATTTTTGTGTAGTTACTTAATACTTCCCAAAATTTACCATCTTTTCCCGATGATGATGAAGTAATAACAGAATCAACCATTCCTGTTCTTAAAGCTGAATATACTTCTCCCCAAGGTAAAGCAACAGCATTTCCCCCTGCTCCATTTACAAAATCAGCAGAATTTTTATCATATGTTCTTGTTTTTGCGCCTTTAAAATCTTCTATAGATCTCATTTGTTTATTTGAGTAAAAACCAGAAGCTGGCCAAGTTACACTATATAAAAGTTTTTGATTCCATTGTTTTGCAGTTTTTTCATAAGCTGGTTTTGAAATTTGATAAAGTCTATAAGCATCTTCATAAGATGTAGCAATAAAAGGTAAAGCAGATATTCCAAAAACTTTCCCTCCACCTGCTGTAAATGGAATAAACATATCAGTCATGGCAACTGTTCCATCTTTTACAGCTTTTAAAGGATTTCCTTTGATTAAAGAAGAACCTGAGTGAATAGTAATATCAACACTTCCTTTTGTATATTCTTTTACTAAATCAGCATATTTTTGAGCACCCATTGTATGAAAGTTTGTAGCTCCATACTTCGCATTTAAATTCATCTTCACATCAGTTGCGAGTAAAGCACTTGCTAGTGTTGCTATTATTAGACATTTTTTTAACATGTTAAACTCCTTGGTTTTATTATAAAAACATCATAATAATTTCAAGTGAGTAATAGGTGAGTTTTTAAAATTTATTTAAAAGAAGTTAGTTTATATCCCTCAAGTGCTATATTTGTAATTAAATCTTTTGGTAATCGCTGTCTTAACTCTTTAATAAAAGTTTTTAAAGCACTCATACTCATAGTTTTATCTTTCCAAATATACTCTTCAATCATTGCATAAGTTAAAATCCTATTTTTATTTTCATGTAGCAATAATAAAAAATCTTTTTCTCTTTTTCTCAAGCTCACAACCTCATCTTTATAATAAAGTTCTCTATGTTTTAAATTAAAATAAATATCTTCACAAAACTTTATTTTATTTTCTAATCTATTTCCAAAAGCTTTTATTATTCCTTGAAGTAGAGTTTCTGCTGTTACTGGTTTTAAAATATAATGATTAATATTTAGATTTATTAAATTTAAAAGATATTCTTCACTTGAATAGGCAGTTAACATAACAATAATTGTATTTAAATCATCTTTTCTAATATCTTGAACCATTGAAATACCATTTTTTTTGGGCATCTCAATATCTGAAATTATAATTGTTGGTTTATGTTCATAATATAAAATATATCCATCATCTGCATTTGAAGCTTCATAAACTTCTGCAAAGTAGTATTTTAAAGTATTTACTAACCTTTTTCTAATTCCCTCTTCATCTTCTACACACAAAAGAGTATAATTTTTTAATTGTTCAATAATATCATCCATTTTAAGCCTTGATTTTTACTTTAAACATTGCGCCATCACTTGTGTTTTCAACGCTTAATTCTCCACCCATATTTTTTTCTATAATCATTTTTGACATATAAAGTCCAAGTCCTGTACCTTTTAGACTCTCTTTAGTTGTAAAATATGGTTCAAATATCAAATCCATATATTCATTTTCAACTCCACCTGCATTATCTCTTATTATAACTATTGAGTAACCATTTTCATAATCAACTTCTAATTCAATTCTTGGATTTTCTATATTTCTTTGAATTAAAGCATCTTTTGCATTTGACATTAGATTTAATAACACTTGAGCAAATTCTCTTTTATATCCATAAATTTCACAATTGCATCTGATTTTTCTATGTAAAGTTATATTATAGTTTTTAATTGAAGCACTAATTAAAGATATTGCTTCATAACAAGAGTCTTCAATATAAAAATATACTTTTTGTTTATCAGGTTTAAAAAAGTTTCTAAAATCATCTATTGTATATGACATAAATTGAATTAATTTATTTGATTCTTTTACAGATTCTAAAATCATATTATCATCTACTTTTTTAAATTTTGTGGCTGTTTCTAATTCCATCAAAATTCCAGCAACTTCACTTAATGGTTGTCTCCATTGATGAGCTATCATAGAGAGCATTGTTCCCATTCTTGCAAGTCTTGATTGATGAAGCATTGCTTTATCTTTTTTTTGAACTTCTTCAATTGCTCTTTGTACTTTTAACTCTAAGTTTTTATTTATATCTTCAAGTAAAAGCTCTTTTTTCTTAACATTATCTTGATACTTTGCAAAAACTTCAGTAATTTTTTTTGACATAAAGAACGAGATTATTCCAATAAATAAGATGATTAAAGAAGATATAAAAACAACAAGTCTGATATATTTATCAATTCGCTCTTCTAATAACTTTTTATTTTCGTAAATTGATTTTTGAATATCATCAATATAAAGTCCAGCACCAACTACCCAATTATAATTTTTATAAAGTCTGAAAAATCCAAGTTTTTTTGAGAAATGTAACTCTTGTGGTTTTTGCCAATAATACTCTATAAATACACCATCTGTTTTTTTTATAGATTCATCAATAAATTGTTTTGTAATTAAACTTCCCATAGCATCTTTTAAGTCTATATCATAGGTATTAAGGCTCTCTGGTCTAAAAGGGTGTGCTTTTAAATAATAGTTTGTATCATGTATCCAAATATATCCATGTTTACCATATCTAATAGTTTCTGTATATCTTAAAATCTCATTTTGTAGTTCATCTTGAGTTAATTTTGTATTATGATTTACATGGTATTCAATATAATTCACTATATTGTCAACCTCTTTTTTAAGAATATTCTCTTGTCTTTGAATATATTCTTTTTCTACTCTAATACTCTCTTCTTCAAAATAATTATTTTGATTCTGCACAAAAAAGTAGATTGTAAAAAAGGCTACTAATATTACTGTTATTATAGGTGTTAGAATAATAAGTTTTGGTATATTTCTTTCTGAAAACAAAAAAGACTCCATATTTTAAAATTACTCTAACAAATCTGGGTGAGATAAAAGTGAGTTTATATGATATTAATATTGATACATATGATACTTTTTATTTTCTGCTGCTTTTCGCTCTTCAATTTTTTTATAAACATCTACTGCTTTTTGTTTTTGTTCAATATTTACCTCTTTTGTTTTGTACTCTTTTATGATTGAATCTAAAACTAAAATATAAACTATTGAGTTTAATTTTAAAGAGTCTTCATTTCTCATTAATTTATCTAAATCAATAGCATAAACTGCTTCTGAAAAAGTAAAAAATAGTCTTTGCTTAATATCTTCAAGTCTATATGAATATCCTAAAATTATCAAAAAATTCTCTTCAAACTCTTTGTCAAATTCTAAATTTTTCAACTCTTTTGCAAATGAAGAGATTTTTTCTTCATATTCATTTGCAATCACTGGTGCTTCAACTATTTTATTTTTAAAACCATAAATAAAATTAGCAATTTCGTTAATTAGTTCGATTTTGTATCCTTTTTTCACAATCATTACATAGTAGCTATTATATAATGAAATCTATAAAATACAAAACATTAGGGAAAATTATGAAAAAATCAATTATCGTTTCAACATTACTTTTAACTTCAACACTAACTTTTGCTTTTGATTTAGCAAGTATTACAAAAAGTGTAGTAGATTCCGTTTCAAAAGAGAATTCAACAACTTCAACTCCAACAACAGCAACAAAAACTGACCTTTCAGATTCTACAGTTTCAAATGGATTGAAAGAAGCTTTAAAAACAGGAGTTACATTTGCAGTTGAACAATTAGGTTCAAATAATGGTTACTTAAATAATACAACAGCAAAAATTCCCCTTCCTAATAATCTATCAAATGTAGAAAAAGTTATAAGGTCAGCAGGTGGAGGCAAGATGGCAGATGAGTTAATAAACTCAATGAACACAGCAGCCACAAAAGCAGCTCCAAAAACAGCTGAAATTTTCATGGCCGCAATTGATAAAATGACACTTACAGATGCTCAAAAAATCTTATCAGGTGGAAATGATGCTGCAACAAATTATTTTAAAGCTAATACAACAGAATCTTTGAAAAAATCAATAACTCCTATTATTCAAGAAACAATGAAAGAGAACAAAGTAGCAACTTATTATGATGCTGTAAATAACTTATACAAATCAAATGCAAAAGGGTTAGTTGATAATAGTGGAGTTATGGGAATGGCAAAAAGTTTAGGTGTTGATTCTTATATGCCTGGAAATTCTGATGAAAATTTAGATGATTTTGTTACAAATAAAGCAATAGAGGGATTATTTGCAATGATAGCTCAAAAAGAAGCAGCTATTAGAACAAATCCAGTTGAACAAACAAGTTCAATACTAAAACAAGTGTTTGGGAAATAAGATTTTATCTTAATCCCCACTTTGTAAAGTAAAATAACTTTTCATTGCGTTATTTTTTACTAAACTAAGATTTAAACTCTCAAAATCTATTGGTTTTCTCTCAAATTTATATTCATAAGTTTTATGAAAATTTTTCAATAAATTTTCATAAAGCTCACCTTTAGTATCAATAATAAAAATCTCTTTATCTATTTCATAAATATAAATAATATTCAAAATGAAATAGTCATTTATCTTATAAACTAAAAATTCATAATGTGAAAACTCAATTTGTTCTAATAACTCCATTGATTTTGCTTTTATATTATCTTTTAGTAAATCTTTGAAAAAAGATAAGGCTTGACCATTCCATGAAATATCATCTTCTGTATGAATATATTCAATATGTAAGTTATCTGCTTTTAGAGTATAAGCTTCTAAAACATACGAATCATATCTAGTTTTTGTCTCTACATTTTGAATTGGGAATTTATAAAAAGTATCTGTATCAATTTTGAATTTTAAATCATTTTCTTCCAGACTAAAATATGGTCTTGATAATTTTTTAATTGATTTAAAAACTGATGTGAAAGTATCTAGAAACAGACCCATTTTATTCCTTTTAGTTTATTTTAAGAAATGTACTTTAGCAAAATAATTTCTTTATTTCAAGGATAATAGTCATAAATTGTGTAAAAAAAATTAAATTTTATTATTTATTTGCAAAATCTACCAATGCATCGCCCTCAAGTCGATACCCAACCCATTCATTTAAAGCAACAGCACCAAGACTTTCATAAAACTCTCGTGATGGAGTATTCCAATCCAAACAAGACCACTCAAATCGCCCACAATTTTCTTCAATAGCTTTTTGTGCCAAAAATTTTAAAAGAGCTTTTCCCGCACCTCTTTTTCTTTTTGATTCACTAACATATAAATCCTCAAGATAAATACCTTTTTTGCCAAGCCAAGTTGAGTAATTGTAAAAATAAACAGCAAAACCAATAGCAATTCCATCTTCTTCACAAATCAAAGCATATGCTGTTGCATTTGAAGAAAAAAGTGATTCTTCAATCTCTTCTACTGTTGTTTTTACTTCATTTGGTGCTTTTTCGTAAATAGCTAGTTCCATTATAAAATTGAAGATTGTTTGAGAGTCTGTTGGGGTTGCATTTCTTATTTTTAGGGGCATTTTTATTTTCCTTTATTTTGGTAAGAGTCCCATTAATCCATTAGTAATTTGACTTAAATTATTTCCTGTATCAATTAAAGTATTTAATTTTTCTAATATATTAATAAATTTCTCACTAAGATTTGATTCTTTAATATTCTCACTAAATTTTTTATCCATAAAATTATGACCTAATACAATTTCTAATGATTCAACAATTGGAGATATACCCATGATTTTATAATCATCAATTGAATCAATTATTTTTTTTAAATAACTCAATAGATATCTTTTAAAATTTATATCTAATTCTAAACTCATAACTTCTTTAATTAAATCATTTACAGAAATTCTAATTTCATCAAGCTTCATTTCTTCAATAAGATCTGTTTCATATTCATAATCGAGCAATGTTGCGAATAATTTTATATAATTTATTATCTCATCACTAATATGTTGATTAAAAGTTGTCCATTGTCCACTTAAATTTTGATTATATAAAGCATGATTTATTACTGAAATTGATTTATTACATATTTCTAAATGTTCTGGATGATACCTTTTTACATCTTCTAAGATATTACTAGGTAAATTCATAACTTTACTTAATTTACTAAATAATAATTGTTCATCTCTATTTTGAATTTCTAATAAATTAAACCATGAATTCTTAGTATTATCACCATTAGATAATTTTTTACCTTTCTCTAAAATAAATAATAATCTTCTAGCTGGATTATCTTTTGCCATCTTTATTTCCCCATTTTTGATTACATTTTATTATTAAATAGCTTAAATAGTGATAGAAATATATATTATCTAAAAGAGCTAGTTGTATGTAGATTCAAGGCGCAAAGAGTTTTTTTTGATTGAGCGTACATGAAGTACGTGATTGAGAAAAAAACTATTTGCAACGCCGAAGATGCGTGCAAATAGTTCTTTTATTTTATAAAGCTTTAGCAGTAATTCTTGATAATCTTTTCGCAAACGCTACAGTATCAGTAATTTCCATACCTTCAGATAATTTCGCTTGGTCTAGTAAAATCCAAGATACATCTTCGATTGTTGATTCATCAGGGCAACCGTTTAATTTTTTTACGATTTCATGCTCTGGGTTGATTTCTAAGATTGGAGCTGATTCTGGCATTGCTTGTCCCATTGCTCTGAACATATGAGCCATTGCTGCCATTTGTGCATCTGCTGCATCTTTTACCACGCATGATGGAGACTCACTTAATCTATTTGTAACTTTTACATCTTTAACTGCATCACCTAATTTATCTTTGATTTTTTTAGTGATGTCTTGGAATTTCTCTTCAACTTCTTTTTTTGCTTCTTCTGATTGCTCAACTTTTGGAGGTTCACAAGCTGTGATGTCTTTGAATTCCCAATCTTTATAAGCACCAATTGTTGGAGTGATAATATCATCAATTTCTTTATCATCTAAGATTAAAACTTCGATATTGTTTTTGTTATAAGACTCTAAAAGTGGAGAACTTCTTAAGATTTTTTCATTATCTCCAACGATATAGAAAATTGCTTTTTGTTCACTATCAGCTCTTTCTTTATAAGCTTCTAATGAAGTCATTTTTCCAGCTTCAATTTTTGAAGATTTGTATCTTAATAATTCTAAAATTGTCTCTTTATTCATATGGTCTTGATATACACCCTCTTTTAAAGGTCTGATATATTGAGCTACAAACTCAGCATATTTTTCTTCATCTTTTGATAATTTTTTGATTTCAGCAAGGATTTTTTTAACGCTTCCTTGTTTGATATTTGCTAAAATTCTATTTTCTTGTAAAATCTCTCTTGAAACATTTAAAGGTAAATCTTCAGAGTCAATAATACCTCTTACAAATCTTAAATAAGTTGGTAATAACTCTTTTTCATCATCAGTGATAAATACTCTTTTAACATACAGTTTAACACCACTTTGGAAATCTGCTCTATACATATCCATAGGTGCTGTTTTTGGGATGTAGAAAAGTGTTGTATATTCGTTTACACCCTCTGTTTTTGTATGAATTGTAAGCATTGGCTCGCTTGAGTCATGAGAAATTGATTTATAAAATTGATTATAATCATCTTCTTTTAATTTTGATTTTGGCTGCATCCAAAGAGCTGTTGCTTCATTGATTTTTTCGTATTTTCTCTCAGTTGTTTTTGCAGCTTCTTTGCCTGCTTTTTTGTCTTCTTCACTTAAAGTTTCAGTCACTTCTTCGTTGTAATTTAAGAAAATTGGATATGCAATATGATTTGAATATTTTCCAACAATATTTTGAATTCTGTGTTTAGATGCAAACTCAGATACTTCATCATCTTTTAATTTGATATAAATAACTGTACCATTTGACTCTTTTAGAGCTGGTGCTAAATCAAACTCACCTGTTCCATCACTTGACCATTTATACGCAGTTTCTTCACCAGCTTTTTTAGAGATAACATCTACTTTATCTGCTACCATAAATACTGAATAAAAACCAACCCCAAATTGACCGATTAAGTTTGAATCTTTTTTTGCATCACCAGTTAGTGCTTCAACAAATGATTTTGTACCTGATTTTGCGATTGTTCCAATAGAAGCTATTAAATCAGCCTCGTTCATACCAATACCATTGTCTGAAATTGTTAAAGATTTATCAGCTTCATCAAAAGAGATATTAATCTCACCTTTCCAATCTGCGAATGCTTCTTTTAAAGACTCATCAGTTAGTCTCACATAGTTTAGTTTGTCGATTGCATCACTTGAATTTGATACAAGCTCTCTTATAAAAATCTCTTTATTTGAATATAAAGAGTGTGTCATTAAATGTAATAATTGTCCTACTTCTGTCTGAAATTGATGTTTTGCCATTTCTAATTTCTCCTATAATTTATTTAATTTTAGAAGAGAATTTTATCGCAACTTTATAAAAGTAAGCTAAAGTTTTTATTAAAATTAGCACTTTTTACATAAGAGTGCTAAAAATAGTTTTATATCTCTTTTGCCTGAACACTATTTTTTCCAAGAAACTCTTTTTCATTTGCATTTGCAACTATTAATTTTGCTATTGAATCAGTTGCTATTGCTATTTCGTGCGTTTTATTAGAAATAGAAGTATTCTCTTGAGTTTGTTGTTCAAGAATTGTAACTGAATCATTTATTTGTTCAATACTTGAAAGTTGTTCTTTACTTGTACTTTCAATATCTGAGATTAATTGGATGGTTTTTGATATATTATCATTTAATCCTGCGTATCCATTTATCATTTTTTGAGCAATAGTTTTACCAATATCAGCTTTTTGTGTTGCATTTTCTACTAAAGTTTTTATCTCACGGGCAGCTTCGGCACTTCTTGAAGCTAAATTTCGCACTTCAGCAGCAACAACTGCAAATCCTCGTCCTGCTTCACCAGCAGTTGCTGCTTCTACTGCTGCATTTAATGAGAGAATATTTGTTTGAAATGCAATTTGGTCTATAACTGAAATCGCATCGTTAATTGCACTAACTTGCTCATTAATATCGTTCATTGCAACTGTTGTTTCATTTGATAATTTTTGACCATCATTTGCTGAATAATTTAATTCTTTTGCATAAGATGCCATTTTTATTACATTATTTGTATTGTTTTTAATATTATTTGTCATCTCTTCAAGAGCCTGAGTTGTTTCTTCAAGAGCCGTTGCTGAATGACTTGCATTTTTATTTAATATATCTACATTTTTAAGTAAAATATCACTACTTATATCTAGTGCTAACCCATTAGATTTATTATCAAGTAACATACTATTTATTATTTCTGCTAATGAGTTTAATCCATCTACTGTTTTTCCTGTTTGATTTTTTATTCTATATGTAAAATCAAGTTTTTGATAATATGAAAGTGCTGTTGTTATACTATTTAAATCTTCTGCAACATCTTTTGCCATGGCATCTAACATTTCATTAAAAATCATTTTAAGTTCTTCTAATCCAACATTATCAGTAGATATATCAACTTTTTGTTTTATTTTTCCCTCTTTAACAAGAATTGCAACTCTTTTTACATCTTCAATTAAAAAACTATCTTGTTCAATTAATGATTTTGTTTTTAATATATTTTCATTTACAATTTTAGACATACTTCCTATTTCATCTTTTGAATCAATTGGAATTAATTCTGAAATAGTTGATTCTTTATTTAAATATCTAAAGAAATTCATAAGACCTGATTGAAAAGTGTCAATCAATTTTGATATATTTCGTGGAATAATAAATCCTATAACTATTATAAACACCAAAATAGATAATGAGATTAATATAGTTAGGTTACGAATATTTTCATTTAAAGTTGCAACTTCTTGACCAATTTTTTCTTGATCTTTTTTAATAGAAAGTTTTATATCTTCAGCTAATTTCGACATAACGAGCTCTATTTTGCTTATTCCCTCATCTATTACATTATTTCTTTCTGTAATAATATTTTCAATTTGATTTACACCATTTTGATAAATCATAATAAATCTTGTTGCTAATTTTAATTGAGATTTAATTGAAGAATCTTCAATACTATCTTGGATTACTACTAATTGTTTACTTAATAACTCAAATTTACTTTGAACTTCTTTTAAATCTTCAATAGAATAAGAATAAAGATATTTTGTTGTATATAACCTTGCTAAAAGTAATTGATTTATAGCTTCTGCTGTTTTAAGTGATGTTTGAAAATCTGTATTTTCTTTTAAATCATTTAAAATATCCATCAAATATTTTTCAATTCTTTGTGAATTTTGCTCTAAGTTTTGATTTATAATATCATTTCTTTCTTGATTCATTGAGCCAATTAAAAAGAAATTATTTTTGTATATATTTGCATTTTTTTCTAATTCTTTTACTAAAAGAGCTCTAGTTGGCTCTTGAATTTCTACTTTTGCTTGTTCGAGGCTTTTAATCACTTTATTCAAATTCTGAGTAAACTTTTCACTTTGTTCTTCACTTGGATTTGCTAAATAATCTTTTACATTTATACTAACTGTTAGCATATTTGATTGTACTTGTCCAGCTAAAACTGTATTGTTAGTCATTTCTCTATATTGAGTAAAACCATTTGCAACTTTTGTAATACTAAGAATACTATAACTACCTAATATCAAAACTAATATTCCCACTATTAAAAAAGTACAAATTAGTTTAGTTTTTATTGTTAAATTTTTCATTTATTTTCTCCGATTATGAATGAGTAATAAAAAGTTATTTTTATAATTCGAACATTTGTACGAAATACTATCCTTAGAATTTTTAAATTACGCTTAAACGAATCTAAATATAAAGATGAGAAGATTTACCAATAATATCAAACCTTTCTTCATTAAGAATATATTAAATTTACAATTGTATAATTTTGAACATTTGTTCGATTATTTTCAAATAATAGAATGAAAAGTTTATTAACACTGTAATATTTATTGTCTTGAAATTATTTAATACTAATTTTAATATCTAAAATATTTTTATTTACAGTAAGTGACACTAAATGCAAAAATATATTAATAAATCATACTTACTAATATTATTATCAGTTTTATCAGCAATTGCACCTATATCAATAGCAACATATTTACCTGCAATGCCATCAATGGCAGAATATTATAATTTACCAATTTCGTATATAGAATTAAGCTTATCAATTTTTATGTTTGGATTTTCTCTTGGACAATTATTTGGAGGCCCAATTTCAGATAGAAAAGGTAGAAAATTTTGCTCATTATTAGGTTTATTTGGGTTTTCGTTTTTTAGTTTTTTAATAATATTTAGCACAACTGTTTATGAGCTTTGGATATACAGATTTTTAGAAGCTTTTTTTGCTGGTTTTATAGTAATTAATGCAACTGCAATTATTAGAGATTTATATTCAGGGAAAGAAGCTGCAAATTATTTTTCACTTTTAGGAAGTATAAGAAGTATTGTTCCTATGGTTGCTCCAATGATTGGGGCTTTAATACTATTTTTTGCTCCATGGAAAGGTATTTTTGCTTTTTTGACTATTTACTCTTTATTTCTTGCTTTTTTGATAATCAAGGATTTAGAAGAGACTTATACTTATACAAAAAGAAAAATTATTGAATCATATATTAGTGTTTTGACTCATAAAAAAGCAATGATGATGATGTTTGTTTTAGCTTTAGGGTTTTCGAGTATGTTTTCTATTATCACAAAATTATCTTTTATTTATATGGAACATTTTCATGTGGGAGTAAATCTTTTTTCTGTTTATTATGGATTAAATTTTGTATTATTAATGACCTTAGCAACACTAAATACTAAATTCATAAAATATTTTTCACAGCTAAATATATTAAAAACTGCTGTAAGTGTTCAAATATTATTTGCAGCAATATTTACATTTTTTTATGAAGATCTTACTTTATATTCAACAATTATTATTTTGGGAATTTACATTGCTATGAATGGTTTAATTTATGGAAATGCAACTTCTATGGTTTTAGAGAATTTCTCTAAAAATGCAGGTGTTGCATCTGCATTAATTGGAGTAATTCAATTTGGAATGGCTTCTATTATTTCATCAATAATAGTCTCTTTTCATGGACAAACCCTGCTTCCTATTGGAATAGGAATGCTGATGATTTCATTAACTTCAATACTAATATTAAGAAAATACTAAATTTACAAAAAGGATTATTATGGAATATCGATATATTGGAACAAGTGGATTAAGAGTAACTCCAATTTGTTTAGGAACTATGACTTTTGGACAAATGTCTAGCAAAAAAGAGAGCTTTAGAATTATGGATAAAGCCTATGATGCAGGAATAAATTTTTTTGATAATGCAGAAATGTATCCAGTCCCTCCAAGAGCTGACTTGGTTGGTTTATCAGAAGAGATTATGGGTGAATGGATGAAAGACAAAGCTCGTGAATCAATTATTGTAGCAACAAAAGTTGCAGGTGCAGCAAATGGAAGATTCGCAGCTCCTGTTAGACATGGCTTAACTGCAATTGATAGATTTCATATTGAAAGAGGAATTGAGGGAAGTTTAAGAAGATTAAAAACTGATTATATCGACCTTTATCAGGTTCATTGGCCTGATACTGTTATTCCTTTAGAAGAGTCTATGGAAGCTATGGATAGATTGGTAAAAGCTGGAAAAGTAAGATACATTGGAGCTAGTAATGACACAACTTACGGTTTAACAAAAGCCACAGAAATAAGTAGATATAAAAACTTTGCCAGATTTCAATCTATTCAAAATAATTTTTCATTAAATGAGCCAAGATTTTTTGATGAGCTAGCAGAAGTTTGCAGAAAAGAAAAAATATCTTTACTTCCTTATTCACCACTTGCAGGTGGTGTTTTAACTGGGAAATACCAAAATGGGGTTATTCCAAAAGGTTCAAGATTTGAAGAGTATTTAGCTTTAAATTTACCTAGATTAAATGCAATGAAAAATAGATTTATTAATGAAAAGACTCTAAGTGCAACTTCACGATATATGCAAATAGCTCAAGAACATGGTATGAGTGTAACAACACTTGCAGCTGCTTGGAGTAAACATTGGGATTTTGTTGCTAGTACAATTATTGGTGCTAGAACTGCTGAGCAATTAGATGAGAGTTTAAAAGCTTTAGACATAACTTTAAGTGATGAGATTATACAAGCTTGTAAAAAAGTTCAACAAGAGATAATGTATCCTATGGGATAAATTATCTTCTTGATTTTTTAATATTGTTGAAGTAGTTTAATTGCATCAGATGTCTCTTTTGCAGCCTCTAATAATAAAGGTAAAACTTTTTCTTTTAATGTTTTTGTGTTTTTATAACTTAAATGAGAACCTATATTCATAGCTCCTATCATTTTATTATCACGATTATAAATAGGAACTGCAAGAGAGACCAAACCATCTTCTATCTCTTCTTCAACCATTTGATAACCTTGGTTCTTTTCAGAAATTATTTGATCATATAACTTATATGGATCAATAATACTTTTTTCGGTATGGGCTTTTAAAGGTAGATGTAAAATATATTCATATAACTCTTTTTCTTCCATATGAGCCATAAAAAGTCTACCTGTTGCTGTATAAGCAGCTGGTAATCTAGTACCAACATGAATACCCTCATTTAATATTCTTGTAGCTGCTATTCTCATTATACAAATAACATTTAAGCCATCTAAAATAGAAATTGAACAAGATAGTTTGCAAGCGTCAACTACTTTTTTAATATTTTTATATGCCAAATCTGTCCATGGAAGTGAAGCAAAATAACTATAACCTAAATCTATAACTTTTGGTGTTAAAGAAAAATAATTATCATTTTGTGTTACATAACCTAAAGATTCTAAAGTTAATAATAATCTTCTAGCACTTGCTCGCGTAATATCAACTTTTTTTGCAACATCTGATAAAGTCATACTTGTATTCTCATTATCAAAAGCTGTTATAACACTTAAACCTTTTATAAAGGCCGTAACTATCTCTTTGTTGTCTGATTCATTATCAATATTATCATTCATCTTTTTAATTTTTTTCCCTCGCAATTAAGATACCTCCTGAAATAATAGCTAAAATCCCAATAAATCCCAAAATATTTGGTAATGCATCTCCTAAAATTAAACCAATAATTAGTGAAAAAACAATTACTGAATAACCAGTAGCTCCCACAATACCTGCTCTTGTTACTCCATAAGCTTTTGTCATATATACTTGTCCTAAAGATGCAGTAAGTCCCATAGCAAAAATATAAATCCAATCTGATAAATTTGGCATAATAAATTCACCCATCATAAAACTAAAAAAATCACTTTGGTAATAAGCAGATAAAAACATTGAAATAATAGGAACTATTGTTCCTATTCCCATAAAACTTAATACAATTGTACGAGTATCGTAATAACTTCTAAGCTCTCTTATACTGGTAAAAGCAAGAGCCGCACAAACTGCATTCAAAAGTCCAAAAATATGGGCTTTTTCAAAAATTAATCCATTTGGTTGCATTACCATTAACATTCCTACAAAACCAATAAAAATTGCAAACCAACCTTTTATACCAATTTTTTCCCTTAAAAACCACAAAGCAAAAATTGCCGTAAAAATTGGAGACATTCTTGAATATATCACAGCATCAGCAAGGGTAATATTTGCAATATTATAAAAAAAACTCAACATTGCAATTAATCCAACCGTTGCTCTAAAAAACAAAAGTAAAGGTTTCCCGCCACTTTGATTTAATGGTGATTTAAAAAAAGTCATCAAAATAAGAATAATACCTATGAAATTTCTGAAAAAAACGATTTCAATAATAGGTAAATGATTTGATAATATTTTTGCAATTGCACTCATAAATGATAAGCAAATTGAAGATATTAACATGTATAAAACACCTTGATTTATTTTTTTATTCACAAATTCAACTCCATAATTTGTGGGATTATATTTTAATTTTCCTTAATATAGTATCTTATACGAACATAAGTTCGTATATGGTATAATAATATAACAATTTGTTACAAAAAGGAGTAGATTTTGAGTATTTGGAAAAAAGAATTTTCATTAGAATCAATTAATGCAATGTCAAAAGATACAGCAGCTGAAAGTTTAGGAATAACCATTACAAATGTTGGAAATGATTATATTGAGGGGGAGATGCCAGTAGATAAAAGAACTCATCAAGTTCGAGGTCTTTTACATGGAGGTTCATCTGTATTATTTGCAGAAACATTGGGAAGTATTGGAGGAGCACTTGCAGTTGATGATAATCACACAATTGTAGGATTAGAAATAAATGCAAATCATATTGCTGGTGTTTCGGATGGTAATGTAGTTGGAATTGCAAGACCTATTCATATAGGTAAAACAACTCAAGTTTGGGAAATACGAATAAATCATAAACAAACAAATAAAGCAGTTTGTATTTCAAGAATAACTTTGGCTGTGATTGATTTAAAAAAATAGTTTTATAAAATATAAGCATTTAAAAATGCTTATATTTATATTAATCTAATACTATTAGTGCATCTAAAGCTAATACACCATCATATCTTGCAATAAGAGGATTAATTTCAATTTCAGATATTCTGTCATTTGAAACAATTAAATCACTTATTTTCATAACAACTTGTGCAATTGCATTTACATCAACTGCTTTGCTACCTCTAACACCTTTTAATAAAGCTGTAGATTTTAATGAATATATTGATTCAATAATTGCATCAATACCTAAATCAGGAGTGATTAAACAATAATCCTTTAATGTTTCAATCCAAATACCACCCACACCTACTAAGACAACAGTGCCCCATTGTTTATCTCTTCTTGCACCAATTACTATTTCAAGAGCTGGTGTTTCCATTGATTCAATTAAAAGTCCATCTACTTCAACACCAAGTGTTGCCATGTCTTTAGACATTTTAGTAAAAGTAGTTTTTAACTGTCTATCATTTTTAATATTTAATAAAACTCCACCTGAATCTGTTTTATGAGCTAATTTTGCAGCTTGTGCTTTTACAACTACTGGATAAGATATTTCATTTGCAATTGTAATTGCTTCTTCTGCATTTTTAGCCAATCTTCCATTAGGAATGCAAATACCAAGTTCTTTAAGAATCTCTTTACCTTTATACTCAACAACATTTCCACTTGGTAATGTTTTTAATACTTCAAGAGGCTTTTTAACAATTTCTCTTCTTTGTTTATTTCTGTTTATACATAATTTATTCAAATTTGATAATGTTCTAATAGCACTGCTTAAAGATTTACCAAAAACAACACCATTTTCTCTAGCAAGTTTTTCAAACTCTTCTTCAAATTTACCAGATTCATTTAACGCAACATAAATAGAAGGTTTTTGTGGATTTTTCTTAGTATTTTCAATAAATCCTTCCAAATATTTTAATTTAATATCTAAACTTTGGTCAATTGGTAATATAGCTATTGTACTTCCAATTTTTGGTTCACTTGATAATAATTTTAATCCATTTCCCACTAATGATGGATCTTTACTTGTTTCAATACCTAAATCAAGAGGATTTCTTGCTGGTAAATATGTAGGTAAAATCTCTTTTAATTTCTCTTGAACATCTGATGAAAGATTAGCCATAACTAATCCATGGTCTTCAAAATGATCAGAAGCAATTGCACATACAGCACCTGAGTGAGTAAGTAATCCAATCTCACCTAAAACTGGTTCTGGAAATCTTAATAAGAGTTCACTTAAAGTGATTAATTCTTCTAAACTATCCACTATCGCAACACCTGCGTTTACAAGTTTAATTTTCATTAAATCATAATCAGCTGTAAGTGATCCAGTATGAGATTGAGTAATACTTCGTGAAGCTTCACTTCGTCCTGAATGCATTAGAATGATATTTTTATTTTTTTCATTTGCTTTTTTAACTACTTCAAGCAATTTTTTTGGATTTTTAATCTCTTCTGCATAAATAGCAATTGCACTTGTATATTCATCTTCAATAAAAAAATCTAATACATCTGACAATTTTATATCTGCTTGATTTCCAATTGTTACTGAATATGTTGTTGGTACACCTCTTGTTCCCAATGATTGACCAATAAACATACCAATTCCACCACTTTGAGTTACAATTGCAACTCCTTTTGAACCTGATTTATCGAAAGGCACTTGTTTTGGCATATCAATAATAGCTAAATGAAAATCATCAATATAATTAAAATATCCAATACAATTTGGACCAATCATTCTTATATTATTTTCATAGGCAAATGCACCTATTTTTTTTTCTAAGGCAAGACCTTCTTCACCCAATTCTCCAAATCCAGAAGATAAACAAGTAGCAGTTTTCACATCAATTTTTTTCAAATCAACTAATGCGTCATAAACACTATTTGCAGGTATTGCTAATATTCCTAAATCAATACCTTTAGGAAGTAAATTAATATCAGTTAGAATTTTTATTCCATCAATATCACCTTCATTACGACCTAAAAGGTGAATTTCACCTTTATAGCCATTTCGTAATAAATTATTAATTATATTTCTAGCTGAAGAACCCATTTTTTCAGATGCTCCTAATATCACTACTGATTTAGGATTCAATAATGAAGATATAGAATTCACTGTATCTTCATTTGTTAATATATTATTTTTCAATTATCTCTCCTTCATGAAAAATTAAAACGGATAATGTCTATTTCCAGATGCTTCTACAGTAACCCATTTTAATTCTGTCATCTCTTCAATTGAAAAATGTCCACCTTCTCTACCCATACCACTATCTTTTGTTCCACCAAATGGGATATGAGCTTCATCCATAATTGTAGGCCCATTAATATGTACCATTCCAGCTTCAATTTCTTCAGATAATTTCATTGCATTTGCTAAATCTTTTGTAACAACTGCTGAACTTAATCCATAAACTGTATCATTTGCCATAAGAATTGCATGGTCAATATTTTCAGCTTTTAAAACTGTCGCAACTGGTCCAAAAACTTCTTCTTGGAATATTCTCATATTATCAGTAACCCCTGATAAAAGAGTTGGTTGATAGAAACAACCTTCATGTGAATATCCAGTTAATACTTTCGCACCTTTACTAATTGCATCTTCAACTAATCCATCAATAAAAGCACATTGAGCTTCTTCTATTAGTGGTCCAATTATAGTTGTTGGTTCTAGTGGATCTCCAACTTTTAAATTTTTTACTTTTTGAGTGAATTTTTCACAAAACTCATCATAAAGTCCTGCTTCAACAATAATTTTTGAACCAGCCATACAAATTTGACCTTGGTGAATAAATACACCAAAAGCTGCTGTATCAACTGCAAAATCAACATCTGCATCATTTAAAATAATTAAAGGACTTTTCCCACCTAATTCTACTGTACATTTAGTAAGATTTTGTGCAGCTGATCCTGCAATTTTTCTACCAACTTCAGTTGAACCTGTAAAAGTAATCATTTTTACTCTTCTATCTTTTTGGAATGTTTCACCTAAAACTGAACTTGAACAAGGAATAACATTAAATACTCCATCAGGAAGCCCAGCTTCTTTGAAAATTTCTCCAAAAATAAGTCCACAAATAGCTGTGCTACTAGAAGGTTTTAATACAAAAGTATTTCCAGCAGCCATAGCAAAAGCAAACTTTTTAGAAGCTAATCCCATTGGTACATTAAAAGGTGAAATCCCAGCAACAACACCTAAAGGTCTTCTTATACTATAAGATAACATTCCTGGATGATTTGTTGCATGAGTTTGACCAGAAACTCTAATCGCTTCTCCTGCTGCTGTTCTTATAATATCAGCAACTAATCCCATTTCAAACATTGCTTTACCAAAAGCAGAACCAGATTCTGTGGCTAAAATTTCTCTAATTTCATCACTTCTTCTTTCAAAAATATCAGCTGCTTTATTTAAAATAGCTTCTCTTTCTTTTGGCGCTGTTTTTGACCATAATTTGTATGCTTTATTTGCAGCATCAATAGCCGCTTCAATATCTTCAGCACTTGCCATATGAATTTTGGCAAATGCTTTACCTGTTGATGGAGAAATATCATCAATAAGTGTATTTGTTGATGAAGATACATATTCACCATTTATAAATAATTTATATTCTTTCATTTTATCCCTCTTATTTAGAAATAGATTTTCTTACAGCATCAACAATTTTTTGACCATCAATACCTTTAGAATTTACTTCTTTTACCCATCTTTGAACTACTTTGTCACCAGCTTCATCAAACTTTTTAGTTTCAGTTTCATCTAAAGTGATAATTTCACCACCTGATTTTACTTGTAAATCTTTACCTACTACTTCCATATTATCTGCAAGTTTTGCGAATTTTTCAATTAACTCTGTACCTGTACTCTCTTCTAATATAGCTTGTAAATCTTTTGGTAAACTATTAAATTTATCTTTATTCATTAAAAGTAATAATACAGATCCTCCAAAACCTCCACCGCCTTTGATTTCAGTAGTATATTTTGTTAATTGTTGGAACTTAAATGCTGGGAATACATCCATTGGTAATACTGCACCATCAATTGCATTTTTTGAAAGTGATTGAGGAACATCAGGTAATGGCATTCCCACAGGTTCAGCACCTAATTCTTCAATATACCAAGCACCTGTTCTTGATGGTGATCTTAGTTTTAAACCTTTTACATCATCAATTTTTTCAACTTTTTTACTAACCATATCTAATTGATATGGACCAGCTGATGCAATTAAAAGAGGTTTTACATCTTTAAAATCATCTTTAATTAAATCAAAATTCTCTTTTGCAGCCATTGCTGTTCTTAAACTTGAATTCGTATGAATTGTTGGTAATTCAAAAACTTCTGTTCTTGTGAAAAGTCCAGGAGTATATCCAGCGATTGTATATACTATATCTGCTGCTCCATCTTTTGCTTGACCATAAAGTTCATTTGGTTTTCCACCCATACTCATAGATGGGAAAATCTCAATTTTAAGTCTTCCTTTAGACATCTCTTCAACTTTTTTAGCCCAAGGTTCTATCAATTCCACATGTGGAGGTGCTTTTGAACTTAAAAAATGATGTAATGTCAAAGTTATAGGTTTAGCAGAATCTTCTTTTGCCCATAATGAGCCAACTAATAACATAGAACTTGCTAATAAAATAGCACCTTTTTGTATTAAAATTTTCATAACTTTCCCTTTAAATTTAATTTATTATTTATATTTATAAAATAAAACTATCTTTGAATATCTTTATTATAAGCACCTAAACCTGGTTTATAAGTTTTTTCAAAAATGAATTGTTTGATTCCTTCTTTTCTTCCTGTATTATCAAAGAAATTTGCAGCTTCTTGAGCTTTTACTAAATACTCTTCAGCATTTGCATAAGTCATTTCTGATACTTTTCTAACTGCATCTTTTGTAGCTTTTAGGGCAACTGGATTTTTTTGGATTAATACATTACAAACTTCAGTAACTCTTTCTTTTAATTTTGATGCTTCTACAGATTCATTTACTAATCCCCACTCAGCAGCTTTTTTACCACTTACATTTTCACCCATCATTGCATGGTACATTGCATTTCTAAAACTTAATAATTCAACAGCAATTTTTGTAGCTCCTCCACCTGGTAAAATTCCCCAGTTAATTTCACTTAAACCAAATTGTGCATCATCAGAAGCAAAAGCTAAATCACAAGCGAATAATGGACCATAAGCTCCACCAAAGCACCAACCATTTACCATAGCGATTGTAGGTTTATTAAAATCTCTCAATCTTTTCCACCAACCATAAGATTCTCTTTGGGCTTTTCTTGTTCCTGCTAAACCATCTTTTTCAGTTTCAACAAAATACTCTTTTAAATCCATTCCTGCACTAAAAGCTGTTCCCTCACCTGTTAAAACAAAAACACCTACTTCATCGTTGTACTCTAATTCATCAAGAATTTCCATCATTCTTCTGTTTAGAGTTGGACTCATGCAATTTCTTTTTTCTGGTCTGTTAAATTTAACCCACGCTATTTTATTTTCGATTGTATATTCAACTACATTTGTTTCATTTGCCATTTTATTTCCTTTTATTTTTAAATTAATTTTTATGATTCTTTTGAATCTTTATTTTTATTTACTTTGCCAATCATGGGCAAATACCTGAGGTTTAATATCTTTAATTAGAGAACTATTTCCATTTAAAGCATCATCACCAACTTTTATTAAATGTCTTCGTAAAGTTTCAGTTGAAGATAATCCTTTTAATATTTGGATTCCTTCAATTTCAAGCTTCATAATCTCAGATTGAAGCGCTGCAATAGCTTGTTGAGACTCATCTTGTTTTGAAGCATGAGTACAAAGAGCTAACATTGCAACTAATAGCTCTATTTTTTTACCCAATCTTTGAATTGGAACCTGTGCATGTGTTTGTTCTAATTGATAGTACAAACTAATACCAAGGTAAAGCCATTTACATTTTCTTAAATTTCTCTCAGCATAATAAACATATTTTTTTAAATCAGCAGGAACTTCTACATAACGAGTTTTCATCCATAAAGGAACAAATCGTCCCACAATATGAGGTATTTCACATATTGCATTTTTAAGAATCCATCCAATTAATTTATATAAACCTGGTTTTAAAATTAATTTTCCTGTTGCAGTTAAACAACGCATTGGATGTTTAATAAATGTTTTTAAATCAATTTTTAAAATTCGATTTTCTTTTGAAACAGCTTCACCATTTACCATATTTGCTTCTTGAAGAACACTTAACATACTAACCATGTATGATGAAGTAAATTTAGAAGTAATATCTTTTATCATTCCCATTAATATCAAATCATTTTCACCCTCAACTATTCCAAATACATGCATATTTACCCTAGCTTCTGTGATTCTTGATTCTTTATCAAAACTTCGTCCACCAATTACTCTTTCACAAGCTATTAATGAATTTAATGCAGCACTAGCAGCATAAGATTTTGAAATATCCCTAAGTCCTGCTAAATCTACACCTTGCGAATCTTGGCTTAATGAAAGATGCGAAAGAGCTTGAGAAGCTAATGCTCCTCCTAATATTTTTCCAATTCCAAGTCTTGGTAACTCATGTTTAATAATATGGCCACCAACACCTAGTCTTTGTTTTGCATAATTAATAGAATCAACTGCCATCATTTTTTGATAACCAGCACACATAGCAGTTAACATACATCTTCCCATTCTTAAGCAATAAAATAAAACTTCTACACCATCTGCTTTTATCTCATTTTCAGCAGGAATTGGGAAATTTATAAACTCTATTCTGCTGTTATATATTGATTTAAATGCATCAGAATTTCCCTCTGTGATTTTAAATTGGTATTCATCATTATTTACATCTTCTTTTGGAAGTTCAATAATAAATAAACCTATTTTTTTACCACCTTTTCCAATTCTTGCTGCAATTGCCATTAATCCATTATGAATTGCACTTGTAATATAAAGTTTATTTGCAGCACCTTGAGCAAATAATCTAAAACAATTATTAGATTCATCTTTCTCAACATAAGCTTCAATTTTTTTAGCATTTACTCCAACACCTACTTCTGTTAATGCAAAAGATGTAATTCTTCCTTGTGCAATCATTGGTAAAAAAGTAGATTTTTGTTTATCATCACCATAACCAAGAAGTGAGCTTGAACCAATTGTTAATTGTCCTGATAACTCAACAGCTAATGCACCTAAGCCATTTGATGCTAAAGACTCTTCTAAAATTGCTAACTGATTATAGTTTAATCCCAATCCTCCAAATTCAGCTGGAACTGTAAATCCATACGCTGTATTTGTAGAAACTTCTTTTCTTAATTTTGAAGATAATTTTTTATCACTTGTAAATGCTTGACCACTTTCAAGTAAAGATAAAGCAGTATCTAAAATCTTGTCTGCTTCATTAGTTTTTGCTGCATTCATAGCATTTACGCCAGATGTTAGCTCAGAAAGTTCTGGTTGTGGTCCGTAAATTAAACGCTCAACTAAACTAGAATTTGTAAGATTTAATTTTTTAGAAGCACCTGACATTGCTTCATCTAAAGCACCAACATCTTGTGCTTGTAAATGATCACCAGCAGCAGCTAATGCTTCTGTTGCAGCTGATTTTCCATTTGTTCCCATAAATTTTCCTTTCTTTTCTTAACTCTTCTTATTTGTTATTTTAGAAGTCTAACAGAAGAAAACTTAAAAGTATCTTACTGGTATAATACTTTTAAGATATAAATATCTTACTTTTTAAATACAAGTATTATATTAAAGAAATTTTAATATTAGAAATGCTATTCTGTTGCTATGAATAAACAAGAACTAGAAACAAAAATACAAAGAGTACGAGAGCGTTCTCCTGAGACTTATAACGATGTTTTACATGTAGTTGTGCCATTTTATATGTACCACCAAAAATTATATAGAGGTACTACAAAAATACAAGAGGAAAAATATAATATATCAAATAGTGAACTTGATGTTATGCGTTGTTTACTTATGTCAAATAATGCTGATAATGTTTTAAGTCCTACAAAAATATATGAAAAACTAATATTTACTTCAGGAGCAATAACAAAAGTACTTAAAAAGTTAGAAGAAAAAGCTTATGTTATACGTATAAATAATCAATATGATAAAAGAAGTAGTTTAGTTCAATTAACACCTCTTGGTTATGAAGTTTGTAAAAATGCTTTAATAGATGTTTTTGCATTTGAAGAAGAGTGTTTTTCTAAACTTACAAAAGAAGAGATGAAGATTTATGAAGATCTTACATTAAAGCTTTTATCTTAAATTATGAGTTATTAGTTTGTGCTCAAAACTTGCAAAAAATTTGCAAATTTTGACTAATGATAGAGACTCTTTTATTTTAAATCTTCATAAGGAAGTCCAACATATTGCTCTGCAATAATTTTTCTTCCAGCTTCTGATTTTAAGAAATACTCGATTTCTGATGTTTCCATTTTTTTATCAAACTCATCTTTTGTATCATCAAAGTTATGTAATAAATCAGTTAACCACCAAGAAAATCTCACACCATTCCAAATTCTTCTTAATGCAATTGGTGAATATTGTTCAATACATTTTTTATCACCTTCTTTATATACTCTTGTGAAAATTTTATATAATGTTGCAACATCAGAAGCTGCTAAGTTAAGACCTTTTGCACCAGTTGGTGGAACAATATGTCCTGCATCTCCAACTAAAAACATATTTCCATATTGAAGTGGCTCACAAATAAATGATCTAGTTGGAACTATACTTTTTTCAATACTTGGACCTGTAATTAACTTATCTCTTGCACTCTCTGGCATTCTTTTTTTGAACTCTTCCCAAAATTTTTCATCACTCCAATCTTCTATTTTATCAGTTACTGGAACTTGAATATAATATCTTGATCGTGTTTGTGATCTCATAGATGCTAATGCAAATCCTCTATCAGTTTTTGCATAAATCAAATGTGGATTGATAGGTTTTGTATCACTCATAAGTCCTAACCATCCAAATGGATATACTTTTTCATACTCTGTTTTTACATCATCTGGAATTGTTTGTCTTGAAACTCCATGAAAACCATCACAACCAGCAATATAATCGCACTCTAATTTAAACTGCTCTCCATCTTTTTCATAAGTAATATATGGATTATCAGATTTTACATCGTGAGGTTGAACATTTGAAGCTTCATAAATAGTCTCTAAACCTTGTTTTGCTCTCTCTTCCATCATATCTCTTGTAATATCAACTTGTCCATATACAATTACACTTTCACCTGTAAGTTTTGTAAGTTCTATTTCAATTCTTGTATCATTAAAAGCAAATTCAACAGCATCGTGAACTTCACCTTTTGTATCCATATTATGTGCAGCTCCAGCTTCACGAACTAATTTTGCAAAACCTTGTTCTAAAACCCCTGCTCTAATTCTTCCAAGAACATAATCTCCTGTTACTCTTTCTAAAACAACATTATCAATACCTTGTTTATTTAAAAGTAATCCTAATAATAATCCAGATGGTCCAGCACCTATAATTGCAACTTGTGTTTTTTTGATTTTCATAATCTCTCCTTTATGATTTGAAACTATTATAAGTGTTTATTGTTCTATATAAAATACTTATGTTCTTCTATATGGAACAAAATGTCTAAATTTTAATGAAATATGCAATATAATGATAAAAATCAACAAATTTGGAGCTTTTTATGAACAATAGTTCGAATTTATCTTCTGTAGAAAATGCTTTAAAAATACTTGAATGTTTTACTATTGATGAGACAGAAAAAAGAGTCACTCAAATTGCAATTGAGTTAGACTTAGCAAAAAGTACAGTTAGTAGACTTTTAAAAACTTTGTTAAATAAAGGTTATGTTAAAAAAAATCCAGAAACACAAAAATACTCCCTTGGAACAAAAATTTTAACTTTATATAGTTCTTTGATGTCAGAGATGGAAGTTGTAAAAGAAGCACATACAATTTTAGAAGAACTTGCACATGAGACTTCCGAGTCAGTTCAATTAGCAGAATTAGAAGGCTCAAGCGTAATATATATGGAACAAATTAAATCAAGTTATCCAATACAAATCTTTGCACATATAGGAAGAATAAATCCCATTCACTGTACAAGCTCAGGAAAATTACTCTTTGCATATCAAAAAGAGAGCGTAATTGATAAGCTTTTAGAAATGAATTTTCATAGATATACCTCATCAACTGTGACTAATCCTGTTATATTAAAAGAGGAATTAAAAGAAATTAAAAAACTTGGTTATTGTTATATTCAAAATGAGTTTATAGATGGTATTGTTTCCATCGCTGCACCAATAAGGGATTATAATAAAAATATAATAGCAGCGGTTTCTTTAGTTGGCCCAATTCAAAGGATAAATGGAGTAAAAGCTCAACAATTTATAAATAAAGTTGTTGAAGCTAGTAAGAAGATTTCTTTGAAGATGGGGTATAGAACCTAGGAGTTATTTGATTTTTTCTTAATAAACCCAAACTTCATTTTCAATAAAAATATATTCTTCACTTGATAATTCATATCCAATATCATATGAGGCAACTATATTTTCAAGAAATAAAGTCAGATATGAAATGGCATTATTAGCTAATATTTGATACTCAGAATTTGGATTCATAAGTATTATTTCTGCTAAATATAAATTCTTTAATTCTTCAGAATTATTTATATTTAGAACTGTTTCATATAGTATTTTTATTTTATCTTTTGATAAAATCATTCTTGTAAAAATATCAGGCTCTTTATGAATAGCTATTGCTATATCAAAAAGATCTCTGGCATTTCCAACATCACCTCTATAATAAATCTTTTTAGCAATAATCTCTTCAATAGAATCTATTATAACTTCCCTATTCCATAAATGTACCTTTAAATATGGATTGTATGATTTTTTTATTACATCAAAAAATTGTATTTTTGAATTTTCATCTATAATAATTTCTGTATAAATATCATTATGTCTGAAATTTTCGTCATAACCTATTGAGTTCATTTTAGATTTTATTTCTTGACTCCAATTTGAAGGTTTAAGTAAATGTGTTCTATTTTCTTTATCATAAATGAAAATATCAATATCAGTTGAATATCTATGATTCCAATAATATACAGCCAAGGCTGTACCTCCACCTAAAGAAGAGACTTCTTTTAAATTATTTTCTTCTAATAATTGAAAAGCTACATCAAACATTTCTTTTTGTTTAAAAAAATTATACATGACTTAAATTCTTTTTATTTAATATTTTTTGTAATGAAGAGGGTATAACTTTTTTATTTTCAATATTTGTAGAAATATGTTTTAATCTGAATCTTCTATCCCATTTTATTGCAATACCATTTATATTTCTAAAAGAACTTGATATATACAAATTTTTAATATCTCTTTTTGAAACATTAAAAGTTTTTACAAAATCATCTAATTCAGATGGTTCAATCTCCTTAAAAAACTTAGAATAAATAGTTTGTTCTCGTATTGTTGCATTATGGTAATTTTTGTTTGAAAAAGCTTTTTTTATTTCATCATATGAAAATTTAGATGAATTATCTATATTTCTATTTAAAATATGAAAAATCCTATGATTGTTTTTTTTTGATAATATACTTTCTACAAGCTTTAAATCAAGATTTTTAAGTAAGTCAAAAAGTTTGAATCTATTACTATTTTCTTGTTTCCAATCATTTAAAGTTGCAAAGGGTATATCTAAATAATTACTAATTTCTTTTTGTGTCATTACAACTCCTTTTATTACATTATATATGATAATCGTAATTATGTCAACATAAAAGAAAAAAATCATATATCACATTCTCTTACAATACAAAGAATAAATGTAGTAAAAGCTCAACAATTTATAAATAAAGTTGTTGAAGCTAGTAAGAAGATTTCTTTGAAGATGGGGTATCGGGAGTAAAGTGTTGGTTATGGGTTGAAACAAATATTTGAATACAATGAAATCAGGTATCTATTAATAGACTTTGTATATATTTATTCATCATTCTTATTATACGTATTTAAAATATTTTATTATTATTTATTTCTTTTGCATGGTTTATCAATCATTTGTGTGAATTTGTTTACCCAGTATATTTGTATAGTATACTTTAGATAATTCCTTTGCTCGACTTTCAATTTTATCTATTTCCCAGTCATCATTATTGTTTGTAAATTCTTTTATCCAGTTATATGATGACTTCAAGTATATTTTCTTTTTATCTGAATAGTTAAGATTATCAGCCTCATTATTAAGTCTTTGTTCTAAAATAATTAAGTTCCCAATATTACATGAGTTATTTCCACTTGATTCTGAAACAATATGTTCAATACTTCCTAAATCTGAAAATATCTCTTCTTGTTCATAAAAAGAATTCAATTTTTGTATTGCATATTTAGTTTTAACATTACTCGGATTATCTTTCTTTGTAAAAGTTAATTTTATAAAGCCATTAGAAAATTGTTCAAAGTTAGGGAATAATTTGTTTAAAAGAGTAATAAGCATAGTATCAATTAATGTGTTTACTTCAGACTTATTTTTACACTTTCTTATTTCTATTGCAAATTTTGCATAAATTGTTTCAAATCTATTTGCGGCACCACTAACAATTGAATTATATGCAAAGTGAAAGTTTTCTAAGAACTGAATAGTTTCTTTAAACTTTTTAGTATTAATTAATCCTTCATCTTTCACTTTGAATAAAGCGAGTAAAGCAATCCTAACTTGAACTATATTAAAATAATTCATTAAAATATTCAAACTCTGAACTAACCAAAAATATTCTTTTCTATTCTCATAATCCTGTCGACTTGGGTTTAAAATTTTGATATAATTTTTGGCATTATCTTCCATTTCAACTAGAAATTCTTTATATTTATCCCTATTCTGTGGTTTTATTATTTTAATAAAATCATCATATAATTTATTTGCTGAAGATTTTTTATATGTTGAAATCCAAAAATGTCTATAATATGTTGCTAGCCCAACTGATTCGTTACGTGAGACAAGAATTTTTTTGATTGCATCCCATTTTACTTCTGCATAATCAGCAGATCCCTTTTCATCTATAATTTCAAATATTTTATTTTTTATTAAATCAACATGAGATAATTGTTTACCTTTTGCATTGAGTATCTCAAATATTTTATTAGCATTTTTTTTATCTGGTGTAGAAATTGAAATAAAAGTAGTACCCAACACTTGATCTCTTATAGTTTTTAGTATTTCTTTATACTCAAGTTGATTAACATTATCACTACCTAAAGTCTTACTTAAATGTGCTCTTAACTTTTTTTCATCTAATTTATTGTGAAAATATATGAATGATTCTTTTATAACTTCTTCTTCTTCTGTTGACGGTGGTTGTTTATCTTTTTTTTCTCTATCTTGAATATAAAAAGAAAAATAAGGATAATGTGTTTTACTTTCTAAAATTCTAATATCTTCTCCATCATCATTCTGAGTCATTATATACCTAAAAACCTGTTCACTTAATACATCTTCACCAATTTCACGAAACCTATCCGAAAGTGCTGAAAATAATATAGTAATTGATGTAATACGTTGTTGCCCATCTACTACATATATATTGCTATCTAGATTATTTGATTCAGAATAATCTCCAATAAAAAGCATTGTTCCTAAAAAGTAATTATCAGATATTAATTTATTATCTTTTATTGAAAGGCAATTTAGCATATCATCAATGAATTCTTGATAGTTTTTTTTATCCCATGAATACTCTCTTTGAAATCTAGGAATTATAAATTGACTTCCTGATATAAGTAGTGATTTTATAGTTTTATCTTTTGGTTTAATATTCATGGTTTTCTTACCTTATGTAAATTTTATTCCGTTAATATAGTTAACTAAAAATAATTATATATAATTATTTATTCGTAATGCATTTTATATAAAGTAGCCTTAAATTAGTAATATTAATAACAAAATATTGTTTTTAATTCTCTTGAAGAACAAGTTCTTCGCTTTTCTTACTTTTTAGTTGGAAAAAGTAAGACTTGTGATTGCACGCTCTTTGAGAAAAAGTAACCAGACAAATTGTTGAAGGCAAAGCTACCCTACAGTTATATATTTATTTTCAGCCCTGCTTGTGCTTGCACTCTCTTTGAAAAAACTCGCTAAAATGACCATTTAGGTCATTTCTTAACGCTCAAACAGTTTCGGGCGTAACCGAAAATAAATATCTAACTTCCGGCTTCAACAAAGTCTGGAAATCCCTGTAGTTCAAACTATCTTTTTTAAATTGAATTTAGAAAAGTTGCAAGTGCATAAATAAAAAATGTAAATGTCTTTATCCTCATATTCCAACATCTGCAGAAGCTGAACGTTTATTTTTAATTTCGGAAAAAGCTGAGGACTGTTTGAATAAAAAAGAGTGACAAATTCACTCTTTTTTATGAGTTCCGCAAGCTAGAAATTAAAAATAATAAGAGAGGGAACCCAAAGGGCTTCGAAGCCGTTGGTGGTTTTGCTTACTTTGTCCATACAAAGTAAGAAGAAGCAACAACCTTAATATATAATTTTAGTATGAAGTCCAATCGAGGACAAGAGGAACGAGAGAAAAGATATTTATGAGATAAAAGAAAGAGTAAAAACTACTCTTTACTTTTATTTATTATCTATATAGCCCTCTTCCTCAGTTTTAATCATTTGATTTAAAATTCGTCTAGCTTTTCTTCCACCTGCATCTATATCTAAGCTAATTAAACTTTTATCTGGAAATCTTGCTAGGTTTTGTTGTTGGTATTCTAAAATTTCTAAATCTTCTTCAAAAATTCCACCTTGTCCTTTTAAGATATCCTGTGTTAGTTGTTCATTTGTTGGATTAAAATTTCTTGCCATTCCCCAAAAATACCACATTGTTGTTTCACTTTGTGGTGTCATAAAATCAATAACAGTACATCTAACTTTGTCTTCTTTTGGTGCATCTTTTCCACCTTTTCCCTCTAGCGCAACTCCCACATCTATAAATACAGCAGCTGGTGGAACAAATTTTGATTTTTGCCATCTATCAACTCTTTGTGTTGGATCTAGATTATTATTTTTCATACAAAATGCCCAAAAAGGTGGTGCGATTATATTGTGCATATATCTACTTGTAACAATATATCCATCTTCTTCTTCAGTTATAACTGGGCTTTCATCTATTTCTTCTTGACCAATACTTGTTCCATGAACATATTTTTCGTGGGTTAAATCCATCAAGTTATCAATCATAAATCTATAATCACATTTAATATCAAATACTCCACCTGCAAATGCCCATTCTGGATTATTTGCCCATTCAAGTAGTGGAATTAAAGACTCATCAGCTTTATCTTTTTTTCCTGGCCATATCCAAATAAAACCATATTTCTCAACTACTGGAAAATATCCAATACATGGTATTTTTTTAGGATTTTGTTCTGGCATATCAATTACTTGACCTTTACAACCAACTTTTAATCCATGATAACCACAAACAATTCCATCATCTTCTAAATAACCTAAAGATAAAGCAGCACCTCTGTGAGGACAGAAGTCTTCAAGAGCTACAACTGTTCCATCATTTTTTCGATGGAATACCATATTAATATTACATATCTGACGAGCAAAAGGTTTATCTTTTAATTCATCCGAAGTTAGAGCTACATACCATGCATTTTTTGGAAACAATCCATTTTTTTGTGCCATATTAAATCCTTATTTTAGTCCTTTTTATAAAAGGAAATTTATTATTTATTTTCTAACCAATTTCTAATTGCTTTTGATACAGCTATTGGTTGTTCAACTGGTGCCATGTGACTTGCATTTTCAATTATTGCTAGCGTACTATTTTCTATATACTCTTGCATTTGTTCATGCTGAGAAATTGGACTCCATTTATCTTCTGTAGCACTTAATAAAAGTGTTGGAATATTAATTAATGGTAAAAGTATTTGTGCATCTGGTCTATTTATAAGTGCATGAATTTGTTTAAAAAAATCTTCTTGACTATATGAATTTGCCATTTTTTCAAGTTTTTCCATTAAAAGAGTATTTTCTAAACTAGATTTGCTCATCATAGGAGGAAGCCACTGTTTTACAACAGATTTTATCCCCTCATTTTTAGCTAAATCCAGAAGTTTTTGTCGTCCTTGCACTTCTGCTTCACTTTTACTGTGAACTCCTGTATTAAAAAGCCCTATTTTTGTGATTCTGTTTGAAGCTTGATTAAAAACCTCTAAAGCAACTCTGCCACCCATTGAGTGACCTATTAAAACAAACTTTTGAGGAGCTGTATCTAATACTCTTTTTGCCATTTTTTCAATTGAATCACAACCTTGAAATGAGATAATTGAAACATCATAAGTATTTTCTAACTCTTTTGAAACATCTTCCCAAACTGTTTCATTACATAATAATCCAGAAAGAAAAACTATTGATTCTTTAGTTTCCATATCTAAATCCTATTACTTACTATTATTGATTGCTTTTCTTGCTTCATCAACAAGTTTTTGCCCATCAATACCTTTTGCATCTACTTCTTTAATCCATCTTTGAACAACTCTCTGCCCTGCTTCATCAAACTCTTTCATTGCATCTGCACTTAAAGTTGTTACATCTGAATCACTTGATTCTTTTTGCATTTGAATTCCTGGTTTTTCAAAATCCATCCAAAGTTGACCAACTTTTTTTACCATTTCAATATCAAGACTTTTTTCAATAATTTCTTGTAAATCTTTTGGTAAAGAATTAAATTTATCTTTATTCATTAAAAGCATAAATACAGAAGTTCCAAATCTTTCCCCATCATATCCCTCAATTGAATGTTTAGTTAATTGTTGAATTTTAAAAGCTGGGAAAATTTCAAAAGGTACAAAAGCTCCATCAATTGCATTTTTTGATAAAGATTGTGGTAAATCTGGCAAAGGCATTCCAACAGCTTCAGCACCTAATTCTTCAATCAACCAACCACCAGTTCTTGATGGTGTTCTAATTTTTAAACCTTTTAAATCCCCAACAGAAGTAATTGGCTTATTAACTGTATGTAAAGCATTTCCAGCATGTACATAAATCATTAGTGGTTTTACATCTTTATAATCATCTTTAATTAAATCAAAATTTTCTTTTATTGCAACAGATGTTGCAACAGAAGAACCTTTATGAACAGTTGGTAATTCAAAAACTTCAGTTCTTGGGAAAACTCCTGGAGTATAACCTGCTAATGTCCAGATAATATCAACTGTTCCATCCCTTGATTGTTTATAAAGTTCATTTGGTTTTCCACCTAAACTCATTGAGGGGAATACTTCAACTTCAATTCTTCCATTTGACATTTTTTTCAAATTTTCAGCCCATGGCAAAAGAAATTTTGTATGAGTAGGTGCATTTGGACTATGTAAATGATGAAGAATTAATTTTATTGGTTTTTCATCTTTTGCTTGTAAAAATGTACTAAAAACTAACAAACCTATAAATAAACAACTTACTTTTTTTATTAAATTTTTCATTTAAATCTCCTATTTTAATTTTTTCTTAGTAAAAAGCCATCAAAGAACTTTTCCAGTTCTTCATATGCATCAAGTGGTAAAATATGCGCTACATATTGATCTGGTCTGATAATTAAAATACAACCTTTTTCTTTACTTATACCTCTTAAATCAAAAATATCTTCTTGATTTTTAGAATCTATTGAATAAATTTTTTCATAATCTATAAGACCATATTTTCCAACATTAGGTTTTAATAATGGATGCATATCTTCAAATCTTAAATCATAATGTTTTTGTTGAAAAATACCATAAAGACTAATAAGCGAATCAATATCTTCATTTTTTGCTGTATATTTTACAATAGGAGAATTTGGTGATTTTGCTAAATAGTCACATAGTTTATATATAGTAGAGTCAGTACTCATAGGATCAGAACCATCTGCAAATGCAAATAGTCTCCATTTTGCATCAGTTTTAGTAACATGTCCTAAGTGAACTGTTTTTGCATCACCTAATCTTATAACAGTTGCTGAATGAAATCTTTTTCCTATTTCAATCTTAGTTGCTAAATTTTGATATGTAGCTTCACCCGTTAATAAAGATGGAGTATATTGAACAGATAAACCAGCTGTAAAAGTACCACCTTTAAGAAATTGCCCTTTAATTCTCTCAGCAGCATCAGCAAAAGTTTCATTATCATCTAAAGGTGCACCCATAAATCTTGACCATTTATGATCATATTCAACTAATCCTCTAGCTACAGCTAATCTCTCCCCTGAATAAGTATGTAATAATTTTTCATCACTATTACCTAAAAGAACGGAAATTAATTTCCATCCTAAATTGAAAGAATCTCCCATAGATACATTCATTCCTTGTCCAGCTTTTGCGCTATGTGTATGACAAGCATCTCCTGCAATAAAAACATGTGGCATTCGAGAATCCATTTCATCTTCTGGAACATCATCAAATTTATCAGTCACACTATGTCCCACTTCATATACAGTCCACCAAGATACTTCTTTAGATTCAAATTCATATGGATGAAATATTTTTTTTGCTTTTTCAATTAGGAAATCTAAAGTAATAGATTTACTATCTCCTCTTTTTTCAATTTTATCAAGTGAAATATATAAACGTACTAAATGTCCACCCTCTCTAGGAATAATAATAATATTTCCTTCTTCTGACTTTATAATACTTTTATAATGAATATCAGGGAAAGTAGTTAAAGGTAATATATCTACTACTCCCCAAGGTTGATTAGCATAATCACCTATTAGTTCTCTACCAATTGCTTTTCTTACAACACTTCTGGCACTATCACAACCAACAACATATTTTGTATGAACTTTTTTTATTTCTCCATTACATTCTATTGTTGCAATATTAGGATATTCACCTTCTTGGTTTATTTCTAAATTTATAAGTTTATGGCCATAATCAACTTCCAATCTAGAAGCTGATTTAGACATAACTTCCAAATACATATCATGTACACGAGCTTGATTAAGAACAATGTGTGGCATTTCAGAAATACCTTTTTTAACATCATTAACTCTAGCTGTTCTTGTAATATTCGCTACATTTTCTGGATCTGGTACCCAAAATGTAGTTTCATTTACATGATACCCCTCATTCATAATTTTATAAGCAAACCCAAAAGCATTAAACATCTCCAATGAACGGCATGATAACCCATCAGCTTGTCCAAGTATCATTCGAGATTCTTTTTGTTCTATTATACGTGTATTAATTTGTGGGAAAGTTGCAAGTTGTGCAGCCATGTTTAGTCCTGCTGGCCCGCTTCCTACAACTAAAACATCAAGCTTTTCAGGTAAAGTACCTTGTCCTGATTCTCGTCCCTTTGCTGGTTTAAATGTTTCTGGATCTCCTCCATGAAAACCATCTGTATGAAATTGCATTGTATGTCCTTTTTTGTAAATTTATTAAAAACATATTATTAGAATAGTTGTATATACAACTATTTTTATAATAAAAAAGCAACAATAAAATTGTTGCTTTTTTTATTTATTAGAAACTATAAGTTAAATAAAGTTTACCTATTGTCATTTTATCGTCTGTATTAACTTTCTCACTATCAAAATCAATTTGTGCAACTTGTAATCTTGCAGTTAATTCTTTTGTTAAGTTATATTTTAAATCAGCCATAATTTCTACTGCACCATCCATATCAGCGCCTCTTGAAGTATTTATTTTACCTTGCTCAGTTTGAGAATATTTAGAAATTGCAAATAGTGTAAATACATCTGGAATTAATTTAGGAATTAACATAAGAGATGTTGAACTTTGTCCTGCATAAAAGTTATCAGTGAACATTTGTCCACCATTGTATTTAAATAAGTTAGGTACATGCCCTAAATTTCCTATAAAGTCACCATCATCACCTACTTTTGTATATGCAACTTTAAATCCAGTTTCACCTATTTTACCACTTAATTTAACACCATACATATCAGTATCATTTTTATCAAGTAATTTAGTAGCACCTGTTGATACTGTGCTATCATAATCAGCAGCAGAATAGAAACTTCCAATTGATAAAGGCATTCCAACAGGTAATTTATAATCAAATGCACCATAATAAACTTTATATGACCCATTTGTAGCTACAGGTGCGTCATTTGGATTACCTTCATCATCTCTAACACCTAAATATTGTCCTTCTAAAGTTAAACTTTCAATACTTGTGTTTTTTACATATAAAGATAATGTTGGTTTTTTCCAGTGAGTAATTCTATCATCACCCTTAGCATCATCTGACGCAGATGTATCAGCAGAATATCTTTCAATCCAATCTTTTAAAACATACATTTTAATTTCTGTATTTGATAAATCTTTATTTACAACAGACAATCCATTATAAGTATCTACCATTGGATTTACATCTGAATAAGACATTAATGGAGTAGAAATTAATTGTCTACCAACTTTTGCTTCTGTATTTCCTGTTGCATATGAAACATTTGCAAGATAAAGATTTGATCCCTCTTGTGTTACCCTATTTTCTCTTTCATTATAAAATTTAGGTGCATCAGCAGCTGCACTGCTATCTTCAAGGTCTAAACTATGTCCAGCTTGAAAACCAACTTCAGCTTTGAAACCTTTAAAATCAGCTGTTTTATAATTCAACATTAATGCTACAGCAGAAGAATTCGCATTGTTATACGGTCCAGCTTCTGTATTGTCTGAATATGAACTCATAACAGTAACTGATCTAATTTGACCACTTACTTTACCACTTGTTATTGCTTCTTGTAAAGTTGTTGCATTTACACTAATTCCTAGAGCACTAACCGCAGCTAATGCAAAACATGTTTTTCTTAGATTTCTCATTTTTTTCCTTTTTTTTGATTTTCGAACACTTGTGCAAAACTATAACATGCTTATTTTTAAAGTTCGCTTAACGAACATAAGTTCAAATATTGCTTAGAGTAGCATTAAAATAGCATTTTTTATAGAGATGCTTGAATTTTCGTACTTGATTTATTGTTCTTATTATTAAGTTATTATTAAGATATTTTTTTAATTCTAATTTTTTTGTAAAAATTAAGATTTTTTGACAAAAAGAAGAATAATCGAAAAATTTATTGATAGAAATTGGATAGTTTTATATAAGAAAAAGTTGAAATTAGAAATGAATATATAATTAAAGAATATAAACTCTAAAAGAGTTTATATATCTTTTTATTAATTCCCTGCAAGCCAATGAGGCATAAATAATGATAACCATGGAAGGAAGAGTAATACTCCAATTCTTATGATTTCTGCTCCAACAAAAGGAATAACCCCTTTGAATATCTCAATCATAGGAACTTTTTCTGATATTTTTGAAATAATAAATACATTTAATCCAACAGGAGGAGTAATTAAACCTAACTCAACGGATATGAGAGCCAATATACCAAACCAAATTTTTAAATCTTCATTATTCATTCCGAATCCAGCAGTTGCAGCTGTTACATATTCTCCACCATTAATACTTACAAGCACTGGCCAAATAAATGGAATAATTACAAGAATCATGGCCATTGAATCCATAAAGAACCCAAGAATAATAAAAATGATTAAAATCCCAATCAGAACCATCCAAGGATTAACATCAACCGTCATTGCCCACTCTGCAATAGCTTGAGGAAGACCAGAACGTGTAAAAAATCCTTTTAAAACCTCTGCTCCAAATAGAATATAATAAATCATAGCACTTGAAACTGCTGTTTCAACCAAACTATCTTTTAATCTTTTAAAAGTTAATCCCTCGCCTTTACCATATCGTATTCTTTGATAAAGACCATACATCGCTATAATAAATACTCCTGCAGCTGCAGCTGGAGTTGGTGTAAATAAACCTAATCCAAGTCCTAGAATAATTGAACCAAAAGTTAAAACAACTGGTATCAATCCTAAGAATGCCTTATTTCTTTCTTCTTTACTTAAAGGCTCAGATGCAGGCCCTAATTCTGGTTTTATTCTTACTTGAATAATAATAACCATAATAAAAAACAATACAGCTAATAATCCAGGAAGAATAGCTGCTTGAAACATTTCAATAATTGAACCCTCAACAACAATTGCATATAAAATTAATGCAATAGATGGAGGAATTAAAATTCCAAGTGTTCCACCAGCTGCTAATGTTCCAGTTGCTAACCTTGGAGAATAATTTAATTTTTCAAGTTCAGGTAATGCAATTTTTCCCATAGTTGAAGCTGTTGCCAAAGATGAACCAGAAACTGCCCCAAATCCTGCACAAGCACCAATTGCAGTAATTGCAACTCCACCTCTAAATCTTCCAAATATTGCATTCATACCTATAAATAAAGCTTGTGCAAGTTTTGTATGACTCGCTAGATATCCCATAAAAATAAATAAAGGAATAACTGAAAGCTCATAGTTTGCTAGATTTTCCCAAAGCAAACTCTTATATTGCATAATATACGGTTCAAATCTTATATATGGAACATATATAGAAAGAACAAAAGTTCCCACGATTCCAGTAAAAGCCATAGCGAAAGCTACTCTTGCTTTTAATACTAAAAGAAAGAAAAAGAAGATAAGTCCAACTAATCCAATTAACTCTTTATCACCCATCTAATTTTCCCCCTTTATGTAAAAATATTTGAAAAAACAATACAATTGACCATAATCCAAGTGAAATAATCCCTGGAATGTAAAAAGGCCATTGTGCCCAACCTAATGTTGTCGCAACTGAGCCATCACTAAAAGATTCAGTCATTCCCATAAACATCAATATTCCTAAAAATATAACAAATATTAATGTACAACTTAACCATAAAATATCTAGTATTTGTTGAAATTTTGGAGAGAATTTATCAGCAAAAAAATCAACTGCCACATGTCCCCTTTGAGCCTGAGCCCAAGGGAAAAACATTAAAGCAATACAACTTGTCAATAATCTCACCAAATCTTCATAACCAGTTAATCCAGATATATTAAAATCAAATAACCTTGTAACTTTATCTAGACCAAAAGCAGTAATATTAATTACTGTTGTTCCTATAATTATTATCAACATTATTCCTGCTAAATATACCCACCAAAGACAAATTGTTCTTAATCTGTTTTCCATATATATTCTTAATTTTGCTTGCATATATCAGCCTTTTTATTTACTACTAGCAGAAATTGCCTCTCTTGCAGAATCTACAAGTTTTTGACCATCTATACCTTTTGTTTTTGCTTCTTCTACCCATCTTTGAACAACTTGTTCTCCAGCTTTATTAAATTCAGCCATTGCATTAGAATCTAATTTTATGATTTCTCCACCTTTTGAATCTTTTTGCATTTGCATTCCAGGTTTTTCAAAATCCATCCAAAGTTGTCCAACTTCTTTAACAGTATTCATATCAACACTATCTAATAAAACTTTTTGTAACTCTTTTGATAGTGAATTAAATCTATCATTATTCATAAGAAGCATAAATACAGAAGTTCCAAATCTTTCACCTTTTTCACCCTCAATTGAGTATTGAGTTAATTGAGCAAATTTATATGCTGGAAAAACTTCAAATGGAACAAGTGCACCATCAATAGCATTTTTTGATAAAGCTTGTGGTAAATCAGGTAAAGGCATACCAACAGATTCTGCACCCATAGCTTCAATATACCAACCAGCAGTTCTTGAAGGTGCTCTTAATTTTAAACCTTTTAAATCTGACATATTTGTTATTTTTTTATTAACTGTATGAAGTGCATTTCCTGCTGCTGCATAAACTAATAAAGGCTTTACATCTGTAAAATCATCTTTAATTAAATCAAACTTTTCTCTCATAGCAATTGATGTTGCAACAGCATCACCAATATGCACAGTTGGTAATTCAAAAACTTCTGTTCTTGGGAAAACTCCTGGAGTATAACCGGGAAGTGTCCAAACTATGTCAGCTGTACCATTTCTAACTTGTTTATAAAGTTCATCTGGTTTTCCACCCATACTCATTGATGGGAATATCTCAATTTTTAATTTTCCACCCGATGCTTCTTCAATTTTCTTAGCCCATGGCTCAAGAAGTTTTGTTTGTAAAGGTGCTTTTGAACTCATAAAATGATGTACTGTAATTACTTCTACATCATCTTTCGCAAATAATGAATTTGCAGACAAAATAGCTCCTACAAATAAAAATGCACTTTTTGTAATAATATTTTTCATAAACTCTCTCTCCTTAGTTTTGATTAAAATAAGTTCCTTGATTAAATAAGAACCCAACATATATTCTTTAAATTTATTTCATTTTCTTTTCAAGTAAATCAAGTATTTTCATTGCTGATAATGCTTGTTGAACACTTGCATTTGGTTCTCTTTTTTCTTTAATTGCTGATATAAATTCTCTATCTTGAAGTTCAATCCCATTCATCGAAACTGCAACTTTTGAAACATCAATTTGTTCTTCTTTTCCTGTGAATAAATCATCATATCTAGCAATAAAAGTCCCCTTATCACAAATATATCTAAAGAATGTACCTAGTGGCCCATCATTGTTAAATGATAATGATAAAGTACAAAGTTTCCCACTTGCTGTTTTAAGACCAATACTCATATCTAAGGCAATTCCAAGTTCTGGATGAATTGGCCCTTGCATTCCTTGAACTTCAACTATTTCTTCACCAGTTTGATAAGCAAATAAATCAACTGTATGACAAGCGTGGTGCCATAATAAATGATCAGTCCAAGATCTAGGTTCACCTAAAGCATTTGTATTTGTTCTTCTAAAAAAGTATGTTTGTACATCCATTTGTTGAATATTTAATTCACCTGCTTTTATTTTATTATGAATATATTGATGTGATGGATTAAATCTTCTTGTATGTCCAGCCATTGCAACAAGTCTCGTTTTCTTTTGAACATCCACAATTGCTTGTGCATCTTCTAAAGTATCAGCCATTGGAATTTCAATCATTACATGTTTACCAGCATTCATCAAAGCAATTGCTTGCTCTGCATGGATTTGAGTTGGACTTGTGATGATAGCTGCATCAAAATCATATTTTAAAGCATCTTCTAAAGTTAATGTATAATTTGGAACATTGAATTGCTCAGCTACTTTTTTAGTACCCTCTTCTCTTCTTCCAACTAAACATACAACTTCTACATCTTCAATATTTGAAAGTGCATCAAGATGTTTTTTACCAAATGCACCATTTCCTACTACACATATTTTCATTTTTATAATCCTTACTTTTTATTCTCTAATATTGTTAGAGAATAATTAGTATTTGATACAGGAGTGTGCATGAATCTATGAACTTCATTCACTTCTTTATCCATAGCACCTCTCATAACTAACCACATAATAGCTTCTGCACCCTCACTACCTGTTTCTCTAATTAACTCTGTTAGTGAAATATCTTTGATACTTTCAGGATCATTTACTAAACCATCTAACCATTTTCTATCATAATCTTGATTAATGAGACCTGCTCTTGGTCCTTGTAATTGATGAGATAATCCACCCGTTCCAACGATAGCTACAGTAATATCTTCAGGAAATGAATCAATTGCTTCTCTAATTGCTTTACCTAAGTTATAACATCTATTACCTTTTGGTTGTGGATATTGAACAACTCCTACATATAAAGGAATAAATTTACAAGGCCACTCTTGACAATCTTCACCAAACATAATTGATGCGGGAACTGAAAAACCATGATCAACATCTAATTCAAAAGAAAAAGCAACATCAAATTCTTTTTCATTAAAATGCTCTGCAATATGTGCTGATAATGTAGCATCACCTTTAAATGTTGGAACAGGTCTTCTACCATACCCTTCATCAGCAGGTAAATACTCATCAGCAATACCAATACCAAATGGAATTACATTTTTTAAAGAAAAGTTAGAACCATGATCATTGTATACAATAATACAAACATCAGGTTTATTATCTTTCATCCATTTTCTTAATGGTTTAATTCCCTCATTAAATGGTTCCCAATATGGTCCAACATTTGTTTTTTCATCAAAAACGTGCATAATTGTTGGTATGTGTGAGGTACCAATTCCTCCAATAATCTTAGCCATTACTTCTTTCCTTATTCTCTTTTATACTTCTATTACCCTCAATTGGTCGTCCACCGTTTATCATCATTTGTTGAAATTCTGCATGAGTAATAGGAGGTTCATTCATCATTGCGCCTGCTTGTTGCATTACAAGACCCAAAGTTGCTGCTATTTTCCATAAATAATAGATATTTCCACCCATGTCTAATAAACCATTTAAATCTCTTTTTCTAATAGCATCTTTCATCTCCTGCGTCAATTTAGGAAATCTACTCATGTACTCTTCTTCATCTTTTAAAAATGCTTGTCTTGCTTCTTCTTTATTTAAAGTGTCACAAAATTTATTTAACTCATAACCTTTGATACACGTTTGTAAATCAAAAACTATTGTTCCTGGAATATCTTTATAATCTCTATCTTCATAATTAATCATTATTTTTCTCCTTCACTAAAATGTTTTTCGATATGTTGATTAATTCTTGGGAATATTTTTCTTATATTATCTTCGAAAATCATTTTTTTCTTATTATCACTAATTTTCGCAGCATCTATATAGCGTTTTGTATCATCAAAATAGTGACCAGTTAATGGATCAATTCCTCTAACAGCTCCTATCATTTCAGATGCAAATAAAATATTTTCAGTTGGAACTAAATCTAATAATAAATCAATACCTTCTTGATGATATACACAAGTGTCAAAATAGATATTATTTTCAATAATTTTATTTATATTATCAAGTCCTAACATATCAGCTAAACCTCTAAATCTTCCCCAATGATAAGGAACAGCTCCACCACCATGAGGAATAATAAATTTTAATTCAGGAAAATCTTTGAACAATGTTTTACTCATAAAAAGTTGAGTAAAAGCAGTTGTATCAGCTCCTAAATAGTGTGAAGATGTTGTATGAAATGCACAATTACAAGAACCACTCACATGAATCATTGCAGGAGTTTGAAGTTCAACCATTTTTTCATATAATGGATACCAATATTTATTATCCAATGGTGGTGCATCATTCCAATAACCACCTGATGGATCTGGATTTAGATTAAAACCTATAAAATTGTATTCTTTAACACATCTTTCTAACTCTTTTACACTTGCCTCAATTGAAGCACCAGGAGATTGAGGAAGTTGTGCTGCACCTACAAAATTTTTAGGGAAAAGTTCAACAATTCTTGCAATTAAATCATTGCAATGTTCAGTCCAAGTTACACTTGTAGTTAAATTCCCAATATGATGTTCCATCTTACTAGCACGAGGAGAAAAAATTGTTAAATCAGTTCCTCTTTGAGTTTGTAATTTCAATTGATTATTTATAATACTTTCTCGTAATTGGTCATCAGTAATATTAATTTCACCCTTTAAATGATGAATCAATGGATTAAAGTTAAACTCTTTTATTTGTTGATCTCTATAATCAGTTAACTCTTTTGGAGCTGTTGTATAATGTCCATGGCAATCAATAATCATTTTATATTCCTTTCTTTAAATCTTCAAGTGAGTCATAATATTTAAAACCTGCTGCTTCTAAACCTGGTCTCATGTTGTATAAATCCAAACCTAAAACACCATCTTCAAACTTAGCTCTTTTTTCACCTTCAAAAGATTCTCTTTTTTGGGCAGCATCAGCAACTATTTGTGCATTTTCATATGGAACAATACAAATTCCATCATCATCAGCAATAACAATATCACCTGGATTTATTTGTTGACCACCACAAATAATTGGAATATTTACAGAACCTAAAGTATTTTTTACTGTTCCTTTAATGCTAATAGCTTTTGACCAAACAGGGAAATTCATCTCTTTTAAATCTTTAGTATCTCTTACTCCACCATCAATAACTAAACCTTTTACACCTTGCGCAATTGCTGAAGTTGCTAATAAGTCTCCAAAGAAACCATCATCATTTTCAGTAGTGCAACCAGCAATAATAATATCACCTGGTTGTGCTAATTCCATTGCTACATGTAACATCCAGTTATCACCTGGTTGTAGTAAAACTGTTATTGCACTTCCTGCGATTCTAACACCTGAAAAAACAGGTCTTAAATAAGGTTTTAATTGCCCTACTCTTTTTTGTGCTTCATGAACTGTTGCACTTCCTAGTTTTTCTAATCTATCTATTTGTTCTTGAGGTGCTCTGTTAATATTTTTAACTGCTACACCTAATACTTGTTCTCTTAGCATCTTAGTCCTCCCATCCATATAATTTAGCTGGATTGTCAACTAGAATTTTCTTTTGTAATTCTGGATCTGGAACCATTAAAGAGAATAAATCTAAAAGATCCGCATCATTTGGCATAAACTCTTTGATATTTGGATGAGGACAATCTGTTCCCCATAAAACTCTATCAGGTGCAATTGCAACTAACTTTTGCGCATAAGGAATAGCTTCATAAAAAGGAGGTTGTACACCAATTCTTTCAGCTCCTGAGATTTTAACCCACCAGTTTGTTTTTTTCATAAATTCACATAAAATTTTAAATGCTTCTTGCTCAATCCCTTTGCTAGTTGGAACTCTTCCCATATGATCAACAACAATTGTCATATCAAATTTTGCAAAAAAATCTTCATATTTAATAATATCTTCTGCATTAACATGAATTACCAAATGCCATCCAAAAGGAATTACTCTATTTATAACTCTTTCCATCATCTCTAAATCAGGTGCACCACCTAAATGAGTAACAAAATTAAATCTTATACCCTTAACACCATTGTCATTTAAGTATTTGAAATCTTCATCCGTAAATGAATCATCAGCCATACAAACGCCTTTATATCTTTTTGGGTCATTTTTTATTGCATCCATCATCGCAGAATTATCTTTACCATGACAAGAAGCTTGTACTAATACAGCTCTTGAAATACCAATTTTATCGTGCATCTTTCTCAAAAGTGCTTCTGGTGTATCAGGTGGCCAATATGTAGCTTTTTGCGAATAAGGAAATATTTCATGTGGACCAAATACATGACAATGTGCATCACAAGCATTTTTCATTGTTTTGTAAACTGGTGTTTTTGTATTCCTATCTGGTGCTAAACATGTTTTCTTTTCCAAAATTTTTCCTTTATATATTATTAATTATTTCTTGGGGAGGATATGCCTCACCTTTACTTATAAGTCTAGCTGTTCTTAATAGTCCAGCTTTTTTTATTACTAATTCATCATTTATCTCTTCACAAGTTAATTCAACTGAAAATTCACCACTTGGATGTTCAACAGAAATTATTCTATTTGATTTATTACTATTTTCAAATACATTACTTGTGATACAATCTTCATACAAACAAGCACTAGCAACTGAAACAGCACCTAATACACCAATTGATGAGTGACAAACATGAGGTATAAATGTTCGCGTATTTATATTTCCTCCATTTCTTGCTTTTGATACAATTGTCATTTTAGGAACAACTTTGTTTGTAACATCACCTAAATTCATAAGCGGACCAACTTTTAATCTAATATTTTCTAATTTACTTCTAAATATTTGATCATTACTCAACTCTTCACAAGTTTCATATCCAGTTTTCCCTAACTCACTTGCATTAATAAGTACAACAGGCATACCATTATCAATACATGTAATTTCAACTCCATCAATTACATCCTTCTTATTTCCTGTTGGAAATAAAGAACCACATACAGAACCAGCAACATCTATATAATTACAAATTATAGGAGATGAAGTTCCTGGTACACCATCAATTTTTGCATCACCTACGTAAGTTAACTTGCTATTTGGTGTTTGCATAATTAATTCACAAATGCTATTGCTATTTAACATATTTACTTTTATAGCTGTTGTACCATCAGTAGCATTTATCATTTTGCTTTCAATTGCAAAAATACCTACTCCTGACAATATATTTCCGCAGTTGGGAGAACTATCAACTCTATTTTCACCAACAACTACTTGAACAAATAAATAATCAACATCACAATCTTTTTCTTCAGATTTACTGATAATAGCAACTTTACTAGTAAGGGGGTTCGCGCCACCTAATCCATCAATTTGTCTTAAATCACGACCAACAATACTTAATATAATTTCATCACGAAGTTTTGTATCTTTTGGTAAATCTTTTTTATTAAAGAAAATACCCTTAGAGCTACCACCTCTAATTTGCATATATGGTATTGAAAAATAACTCATATTAGACCTTTATTTTAATTTCCGAACATTTGTACAGAAACTATAACATTGGTAAAATTAAAGTTCGCTTAACGAACATAAGTTCTTTTTAAGAAATTGTAGCAATAAGATAGCATCTTTCTAGAAAGATATAAATATTTGGTAAAAGTGTTGTTTTATAGATGATTTTTTTAAGATATTAGTTTAAAAAAAAGAAAAAATGTAAACTAAATTATTCTAAATTTGAAGGATGAATTTACCTTTTTATAACAATAAATATACAACAATTTTATTACTCCATAATTTTAATTGAAATATAATAAGTTATAATACAAACTCAAATTTATTATATGAAAGATAAAAATATGAATAAAGAAAACTTTTTAAATGACCTACAAAAAATATATGACTTTTTAAACGAAGAAAAATCAAAAACAAATGAACTAATTTCACATCTTGAAAATGAAGAGTTTGAAAAATTAACTTTAATAGATGATTTTGCAAAATCTCTAAACCTTGAAATGACAAATGATTTAAGATTTGCACTTGTTACAAGACTTGTAAATTTAAGAGATGATTCACTTGTTCAAGTATTAAAAAAACTTGGAAAAACAGAAATCGAGATTATTGAGCTTCAAGAAAGAGCTTATGATATTGTAAAAGATTACTGGCATGAAAAACATACAAAATTAATAGATTTAATTATACAAGAGAATCTTTTAACTCCATTTTATCAAGAAGTTTTTATTGGTGTTTATAATGTTGGACTTCAAATGTCAGCTTGGCAAACTACTTGGACTTCACATATTATAAATGGTGTAAACAAAGATTTAATGGCTAAATTTGATGGAAAAGAAGAAAAAGTTATGAAATATCTTGAAGATGAAAAACTTCTAGATCTTGGACATAATGCTCAAATTGCTGATAGATGTTATTCAGCCTTAGTAAAAGAAAAAACTAAATATGTATCAAAAGCCTACATCAAAGCTTTCAAAAAAGAGACAACTGAAGTTGTAGATACTCTTGAAGAGTTTGCAGATAAACTAGTTGAACTTGAAGATGAAGTTTATGGACAAAAATGGGATTATATTTTATATATTCAAGCACTTATCAAGGCTTTTAGTGAAGATAGAACAAATGAACTTGTAAGCAAATGGGCAGATGTTGATAGAGCTTGGATGAAAATAAAAACTCCAATTCAAATAGGTCATCCACTTGAATATTATGAAGACCATTTTAGAAAAGCTGTTGCACTTGAATGGGATATTAGACTTACAAATCCAAAATTTGCACAAAATGACCACAGAGTAAATAAAATAAAATCAGCATTTGCAAAAATCTATTCTAGTTTTGAACCAAATAAAACATACAAAAAAACTTATGATTTTTCACTAAAATCACTTGATAAAGTTCAACTTTATGTGGGACGACCAGCGCTATTTTTTGGTGCAGAATTTAGTGGAATGTTTTCAGCTCAAGTTGTACCAAATGATGAAATAGTATCACTTGAAGAGGGTAAAAAAATCTTTGCATTTTCAGATGAGATTTTACAAACAAGTCGTGCTAAACCATTTTTGAAACTTTCACGTGAAATTTTTGGACAAGAACTTCTCACACGTGATAGAACTTTCCTTTTTAATGAAACTGCATCTTGGCATCAAGTTTATGATATAAGCACTGTTGGGCATGAATATGGACATATTTTATGGTGTGATGATGAAACAGAATCAGTTATGAATAAAACTGGAAACTTCAAAAATATAGAAGAGTTCAAAGCAACAACTGGTGGGTTAATCTCTTATTTATTAGATGAGGATACAGATGAATCTCACTTAAAAGAACAAGTTTTAATTGACCTTATAAAAAGAAGTGTTGGATTAATTGGATGGATGGAAGTTGATGAAGTTCAACCTTATTATTGTGAGGGATTAATTCACTTAAATGGACTATTTACTACAGGTGTTTTAGTTTGGGATGAAGAGAATAAAAATTTAAATATTGATATAAGTGATGAAAAATTTGAAAAACTAAAAGCTTGGTATATTGAAAATTACACAGCTTTAGCAAAACACTATTTAGACAAACTTGATGCTACAAAGTTTTTAAATAGATATGCTACAAAAACGCAAAAATATTTTATGCCAAACGATGAAAAAATTAACTCATTTGTAAAATACTATTTCAAAAGATACCAAGAAATTGGGCAAGAGTTAGATACAAGTGATAAAAAAAGTAATTATATTAAATGAGTAAAAAGTAACTATAACTTTATAGTTACTTTTTGAATATACCTTTGATTGTTGAAAATATCTTAGAAACACTCAAATAAAATTTTGATTTAAAACTACTATTTTGCTCATTTAAATATTTTACTATCTCATAATTTCCAAACATAGAAGCAAACATTATAGGTGTTGTTCCCATTCCATTATTTTCATAGATATTTGCACCTGCTTTTACTAAAACTTTTACAATATCTAAATAACCTTTGAAGCAAACACCTGCAAGTGGTGTTTGTCCTCTATCATTTTTTTTATCAACATCAGCTCCAAAAAGAACCAATAATTCAGTTGTTTCAAGATTACCATTATAAGAAGCTAACATTAGCAAGCTATTTCCTTTATGGTCGCATAAATTTACAGGCATTCCTGAACCTAACATCATTCTTAAGTCTTCTGTCATTCCTCGTCTTGCAAAATCTAAAGCCACAATTTGAAGCTCTTCATATCTATTTAATTCATTTATTGTAGCTTCCATCTTAGATTCCTAATGCTTTTTTAACTCCAGCAGCATAATCAGAATGAACTTGTTCAAAAAGTGCAAGTTGTCTATTTACAATATTTTCTGGAACTCCATCCATTGCATCAGCAATATTGCTAAATAGTTGTTCTTTTTGATTCTCACTCATTAAATTAAAAAGTGCTGTTACTTGTGTAAAATCATCATTTCCATCTCTATGATTATATCTGTCTGCCACATCTCCCGTTTCAAAAGCTGGTTCTGCAAAACTTGCATCTTCAACTGCTCCATCAAAACTATTTGGTTCATAATAAGCATCTGTAACTTCTTTTATTTCATAATTCATAGAACCATCTGTATGGTAAGTATTCACCTCAACTATTGGTCTATTAACTGGTAACATCTCATAGTGAGTACCAACTCTATATCTATGTGCATCTGGATATGAGAAAATTCTTGCTTGTAACATTTTATCAGGCGAAAAACTAATACCTGGAACTATATTTGATGGAGAAAATGAAGCTTGTTCTATTTCATTAAAATAGTTTTTTGGATTTTCTTTTAAAGTCATAACTCCCACTTTTATCATTGGATAATCTTTATGTGGCCAAACTTTTGTTAAATCAAATGGATTAAAATTACACTCTTTAGCTTCATCATTTGTCATAATTTGAATTTCAAAACTCCATTTTGGGAAGTTACCCGCTTGAATATTTTCAAATAAATCTCTTTGATTAGATTCCCTATCTTTGGCAACTATTGCTTCTGCTTCTTTGTTTGTAATAGTTTCTATTCCTTGAAGTGTTTTAAAATGGAATTTAACCCAAAATCGCTCCCCTTGAGCATTTATTAAACTATAAGTATGTGAACCATAACCATTTACATGTCTGTATGATTTAGGAAGTCCTCTATCAGACATCAAAATAGTTACTTGGTGTAAACTTTCTGGACTTAGCGACCAAAAATCCCAAGCTGCTGTATTACTTCTTAAATTTGAATGTGGATGTCTTTTTTGTGTGTGAATAAAATCAGGGAATTTATATGCATCACGGATAAAAAATACTGGTGTATTATTTCCAACTAAATCCCAGTTTCCATCACGTGTATAAAATTTTAAAGCAAAACCTCTTACATCTCTTTCAGCATCAGCAGCACCACGTTCACCTGCAACTGTTGAAAACCTAAGTAACATTTTTGTAGTTTCACCTTTTTGTAAAACTTTTGCTTTTGTGTATTTTGAAATATCTTCAGTAATTTCTAATACTCCAAAAGCTCCACTTCCTTTTGCATGAACAACTCTTTCAGGTATTCTTTCTCTATTTTGATGAGCTAGTTTTTCTATTAACTGATAATCTTGTAAAAGTACAGGTCCTCTACTTCCAGCAGTTATTGAGTTTTGATTATCCGAAATTGGATTTCCAGCTGTTGTTGTCATAGTTTTTTTCATAGTTCATCCTTTAAATTTACCAAGGATAATATTTATCCTTTAATAAATTTATTCTATTACTATAAAACTTAATTAAATATTAAAAAGTCAATTCTTTTTACTCTTTTATTAAACTTCTATTCTATTTTTAAATCTATTTTATTACTACTTAATACTTGGACTGATACTCTTCCAATCTTCTCTAAGCGTTTTTACTAATGAAAATTTATCTTTTGGATTTGCAATTTCTCCATATTCATAAGGAGTAACAACTACTAATCCACCTTTTAGTAAACTTGTAAAAGTATTAGATTCAACAGATGAACCAGAAAAAATTGAAAATTTCATTTCAAAACCACTTATGTCATAAAATTCTGAGTTTTTTCTTATAAGTTTCACATATTTATCATAAATCAAACAATCAACTACAACTTTAGAACCATCATCACTTAAATCAATTTTACTTACTTTTCCTATTTGTACATTTTTATAATAAACAGGAGAATCAACGTTTACACTTGAAGCTGTTGGGTCTTCTACTTTAAATACTGTTCCAAAATATGATTTTTCAACTGAGGGTTGATTTTCTAATCCTTCAAATTTTATTTGATATTTAGTATTATCACTTTTAATAACTCCAATATTTACAGCCATTACAGTTGAACCTGCATTTGCTATTTCTTGTAAAGAGATTCTTGGTTTTTTAAGATAAAAGATTGTTCCTTCTTTTGCAAAGGAAGTAAAATCATCATAAATCAAAGCTTTTACTACAACTTGCTGTTTTTCATTTAGACTTACATTTGTAACTTTCCCAACATTTACACCTTTATATGTTAATTGTGAGAAATTTTCTTGAACACCTTCAACATTATCAAAAATAATAGTTAAGCTATTAGTTGAATTTTTCATATTATCTTCAGTTGCATAGATTTGTGTTTTTTCAAAGGCAGTATTTGAATCATTATTAAGATGTATTGACCCCTCAATCAAAGAAGTAAAATTATCAACTTCAAATAAAACTCCACTTAAACTAGCTTTGAAATCAACAATACCTTTTTTATAAAATCTGCTTTTATCCGTAATATATTTTTTGTAAGCTGTATATACAAATAGAGTTACTTTTGATTTTTTATCATCAAATCTTATATTTTTTACAAAACCAATTTCTTGATTTTTATAAACAATCGCCATATCTGGTTTTATCTCAAAACTATTATCAAAATCAGCTTCAATAGTAAATCCATTATTATTAAATCTTTTTAGTTTTTCTATTTCTTTATATGAACTATATAATTTAAACTCATTTTTTGTTAATTTACCCTCATCTATTTTATCTGCAATAAGTCCAATAGCACCATTTAATAAAGGTTCAATTCCACTATAATTTATATTTAGATTTAGATTTTTCATTTCTACTAATTTAGAACTCATATCATAAAAAAGATTATTGTCATTTATTAAATCTTTATATTTATCATCTATTAAAAGAGTAATTTTTACATTTTTTAAATCTTTAGTTAAAGCATAACTATCCACAAACCCAATCTCAATATTTTTATAATATACTTTTGATTTTTCAGATATTGAGTTTAGATTTTCACTTAAAAGTTCTACTTTAATTGTACTATTGATTTTGTTTAAATCTTTTTTCTTAATTGCTGTGAAAGTATTTGAGAAGTCCCCTTTTTTATACTCTAAAGAAATAAAATTACCTTTTACAATATTTCCTAAATTCTTCACTCCATCAAAAGAGATTGTCGGTTCTTCAACAAAAAATTTAGTTTTATTTGTTAATAAATATTTATACTCTTCATATACAAATGCTTTTGAGATTAACACATCTTTATTTAATTTTACATCTATAATTTTACCTATTTCAATACCTTTGAAAATAATAGGTGTATTCTCTTCTATACCATTTACATCAAGAAAATTAAGACTAATAATTTCTTTCTTTTTCAAATCATCTTTTTTTCCATATAAAAGATATGGTTCATCTTTAATAATTTTAGCAGCCTCTTTATCTGGTGTTAATACTGTAATTCCACCAACTAAAGCTGAATATAAAGACCCCACTTCAATATTTAATCCACTTGCTCCATAACTAACTTTTAAGGCTTCATTCATTACAAATTTTGAACTTTTGTTTACTAAATAATTAAATTTATCATAAATATAAGCTGTGAAATAAACTTTTTCAAAAATAAACTCTTTAGCAATAATTTCACCTATTTGAAAATTATTATAAAAAATTGGAGTTCCAACTTCAACGTTATCTTTGTCATTTGCAATTAAAGAGACATAATATCCATCATTTTCAAATTCATCATTTGGTTGAGTATCTAAACCATCAAAATAGTACTTTTCTTTTCCTTCTTCAAACTCTTTTTGTGTTTTAAATACAGGCGATAATTCAATTTTATAACCACTAATTAAAGTATTTAATCCAGAAATTTTAGTTAATGAAATAGTTGGTTTTTTTATCCAAAATTGAGAACTTTCATTTGCTACATATTTTGCAACTTCATTGTCAACTAAAACATTTACTTTTACACTTTTTAAATCTTCATGAATACTAATCTTTGTAACTTTTCCAAGTTGTAAACCTTTGTATTCTAAAGGTGTAACACCCTCTTTTAGTCCCTCTGCACTTTTAAATACTAAAGTAATATTTGTACCTTTTTTCATATAAGATTCATATGCAATCCAGCCTAAAATTGCTAAAATAATCAAAGGTAAAACCCAAATAAATGAGATAGGTTTTTTATCTTCTATTTTTGGTTCATAAACTTCTTGTTTGAATTCTTGTTCTATTATTTCATTGCTCATCCCAAATAATCCTTGTATCAAATCTATTTGCTGCTATCATTGTTAATATTACCATTAAAGCAAAGGAAGTCGCAGCAATTCCTCCTTTTATATTAAATATCTCATCAAGTTGCACAACTGAAGCTAATATAGCAACCACATAAATATCAATCATAGACCATTTTCCAATGGCTTCTACAAATTTAAATATTAATATTTTTCTATTATTATGCATTTTTACTTTTACTTTTATACTTATAAAAATAAAAAGTAAACCAACTAATTTTATCATTGGAATTACAACACTTGCAGTAAAAACAACAAAAGCTATAAAATAACTTTTATATTCCAAAAAGCTAATTACTCCACCTAAAATTGTACTTTCAACTTTTACTCCAAGCCTTGTAACTTCCATAATTGGATAAAGCATTGCTGGAATATAAAGTAATATTGCACAAATAGTAAGTGCAATTGATACTTGTAATGAATCTTTTATTCGTTTTCGTACCAAATGATTACATCTACTACAAACAAAATCATCATAATTTTGTTTTTCGTACATTTTGTGACAGTTTTTACAAGATATTAAAACCATTTATTCCTCAAATACACTTTTACCCTCAAATTTTATATTTGACATATAAAAACAAAATATATATGCCAACATAATATAAAAACCTATATCGAACTTTGTACTACTAACCATTCCTACAAGTTTGATATATGTAACAATAATACTTATTACAAAAACCTCTATAAATCCCCAGTGTTTAAAAAAATGAAAACTATCATGAAGCAAAGTATCTGTAAAAAATCTTATCTTAGTTTTATCTTGAATAAAAGCAAAAATTATTACTAAAGAGTTAAGAACTGGTGCTAAAACTATCGTAAAAAAAACAACTAAAGAAACAAAAAAGAAATTTTGTTCTAAAAGAATTGATACAGTACCTAATAAAGTAGCTTTTAATTCCTCATCATTTATATTTAAAGAGATAATAGGATAAATATTTAATATTCCAAATAATAAAAGCGCTGAGATAGAATAATATAAAGAATCATTTGTTTGTTTTTTCTCAATTTTAATTTTACTATTACATCGTGGACATCGTTGAGTATGAATTTGGTCGTTATTTTTTTTTATAAATAATCCACAATTATAACATTCTATAATATTATCAATACTTCTTTGCATAAAATTTTACCTTTTAGTTTCGGCATTCTAACATAGTAAACTTTTTTTCATTCTAAAAAGTGTTTAAAATTAAATATATTGTATTATGCTATGGCAATTATGCAATAATATATTATTTTTTAAAGGTTAATAAAAATGCAATTTACTATAACACAAGCACAATTTGGACAAAGACCTCCTGTTGTAAAACCAGCACCTGAAGTTTTAAAATTTTTAGGTGAAGAAAAAATGAGACAAATTATCTCAGAACATTATGATTTATTAAGACAAAGTAACATAAAAGGATTATTCCCCCCCACAGATGAAGGATTTGAATTAGCAAAAAAACATTCAGCAGATTTTTTTATTCAAATCTGTGGTGGACCTGATTATTTTAATCAAAGTAGAGGTGCACCAATGATGGCTGGACGACACGCTGCTTTTAAAATTACTCCTGAGGCTAGAATGATTTGGCTTGAATCTTATATAATAGTTTTATCTTCAGTTGATATGCCTGATGATTTAAAACAATCTTTTTGGAATTACCTAGATATTTTTTCAATTTGGATGGTTAATACTCCTCAAGATTAGTAAAAATGGGTGAATCCCATTTTTATTGATTAATAATTTTTTTCATCTTAGATTCTCAATACTTTCTTAAATTTAATAATATTTCTCAATAATTTATGTATTAAATTACCATTTTTTTGCTACTATTAAAAATACACTTTTCTAGGACTCATTATGAAGAAAACTTTCAAAAATTATATCTTTTCAAGACAAATAATTTTGGTTTCATTGATTTTTTTTATCTGCTTTATTTTTAGTACATACTTGCATACAACTCTTACCAAAAAAGAAGCATTACAACACTCAAAAGCAATATCAAATCAAGTATTTTCTTCTATGTATCAAGTAATGAAAAAAGGCTGGGGTAAAGAGGATATTAAACTATTTACAAAATCTTTAGAAGATAATTTTGAAAGTAGCAACTATGAAATAAATCTTTATAGAGGGAATAAAGTAAGAGAACTTTTTGGTGATATTGATGAAAAAGCAAAAGATAGTACTTTAGTAGATATTTTAAATGGTAAGATTGAAAAACTTGATAGTTTTGAAAATAATATTGTAAGAAATATCTTGCCATTAAAAGCAAAAAATGATTGTTTATCTTGTCACACAAATGCTCAAGTAGGAGATGTTTTAGGAGTTTTAGAAGTAACACAAGATCTTAACTCTATTTTTACAGAATCAAAATATCAATATATTTCTTTTTTCTTTATTATTGTTCCTATATTTTATCTTCTTGCTTTTTTATCATCAAGATATACGACAAAACCTATTATAAGAAATTTAACTTTGTTTAATGAAAAAGTTAAAAATATAAATTCAGTTCAAGACTTTAAAGCCTTTGATTCAAAAAATATAGATTTATATTTTAAAGAATTCAACCAAGTAGTACGCAATGTAGATTTAATGGCCAATAAGTTAAAAGCAGTTGCCGTTGATAAAGAGTTATTAGAGTTTGAAATAAGATTATTAGATAAATTTATTATTACTTCAGATGTTGTAAAAGATTGGAGAGAGTTTATTTGTGATTTATTAATAGAGATAAATAAAATCATGGAAACTTACAGTTTAATGACTATTTTTAGAGTTGGTGAAGACCAATTTGAAGTTGATATTTTTTGGCTTGGAATGCCAAAAGAACATCAGAAAGAAGTTTTTGATGAATATATAAATAAAACAATTAGAGAATCTGATTATTTCAAAGAAATGACAGATTTTACAATTAAACATGTAATTGCAGATAGAAATAGATGTTTGAGTGAATTAGAAGAAGATAATATTGAATATCGTTCAAAATCTCTATTTTTAGATAGTCCAAAAATCGGGGGAATTGTTGGAATTGGGCTACAATCAGTTTTTGCTAGTGATCCCGTTAGATACATAGTAATTGACTCTATTTTAACAACAATGGCAAATCTTGTTGGTTCAGTAAAAGCTATTCATAAATATACACAAGATTTAGAATATTATGCGGCAAGGGATCCATTAACAGACCTTTTTAATCAAAGAGTTTTTAATGACATGATGAGTTATGAAATAAAAAGAGCAGCAAAACATGATTATCCATTTTCATTGATGGTTATAGATTGTGATAATTTCAAACCTATAAATGATAATTTTGGTCATGCATTTGGAGATAAATTCTTACAAACAGTTGCAAATATTCTTGAAGATGAAAAAAGAGATGAAGATATAGTTGCTAGATATGGAGGAGATGAATTTACTATTATTCTTCCTGAATGTGATGAAAATGGAGCTTTAACTGTTGCAAATAGAATTTCAAAAAAAATTGAAAATGAAAAATTAATTGCCCCAGATGGAACAAAGGTTGGAATAACTATTTCTATTGGAATTTGTGTTTATCCAACTCACACTTTATCTCAACAAGATATGTTTGTTATTGCAGATGCAATGATGTATCAAGTAAAAGAGGAAGGAAAAAACTCTATTAAAATTCCAAATGAACAAGATATTTCAGATATTTTAAAAACAAATCAAGAAAAATCTTCTTTGTTAATTAGAGCAATAGAAAATGATGAAATTCATCCATATTTCCAACCTATAAAACCAGCTAACTCAAAAAATGATCTTGTGATTCATGAACTATTAATGAGAATAAATCAAGATGGAAAAATAGTTTCAGCCTATGAATTTATAGAAATTGCAGAAGCTAGAGGACTTATTAATACCATGGATTTAATGGTTATTGAAAAAGCTTTCAAAGAGATTCAAAGAACTAAATATGAAGGAATTTTATTTATTAATTTATCTCCGAAATCTCTAATAATGGGAGATTTTATAAATAAAATAAATGCTTTTGTTTTGAAATATGACATTAAAAAAGAAAAAATAGTATTTGAAATCACAGAAAGAGAGACTGTAAAAAACTTCTCTTTATTAGAAAAATTTGTGCATAATCTAAAAGCAGATGGATACAAATTTGCCATAGATGATTTTGGTTCAGGATTCTCATCATTTCACTATATTAAAAAATTCCCTATTGATTATGTAAAAATTGATGGTGATTTTATTATAAATATAAATAAAGATGAAAAAGATAGAGCTTTTGTAAATAGTATTGTAACTTTAGCAAAAGAGTTAAAAATACATACTATTGCAGAATTTGTTGAAAATGAAGAGATAGTTGAAGTTCTAAATGATTTAGAAATCGACTATTATCAAGGTTTCCATATTGGAAAACCAAGTAACAAGTTTATCTCTTTATAGAGATAAACTTTAGTTTCCAATGGCTAATGCGTATAAAACCATTGTATTTTCTTCTATAAACTCACAAACTTCATCGTCATAATAAGCCCCTATTCCACTACAACCAATATCTAAATAGTTTGAAGCAATATAAAGTCTATGTCCAATAACTCCAGCTTTTTGATAAAGTTCTTGGTAGTTTTTACCTTTTGATGTTAAGAAAAACGTAACTGCGCTAGATGTTCCTAAATCTTGCTCTAAACATAAATATCCTGCTTTTGAGTTAAAATCACCAGTTCTAAGTAGTTCACCATTTTTATAAAGTCCTAAAATATAACCCTCAACTCTATTTATAGTGTAATAAATATCAACTTGCTCATCACAATCACTTTTTATTGCTTGATTTACAACATTCATTATTGATTCAAATTGAAGTTTTGAAATACTTTGTTTTGTGAACTCTCGGATTGATCTTCTTTTAAAAATTGTATCTTGAAGCTTTTGTTTTTGAAAATTAAAAATAGCACTTTTTTCTTGGGCTTTTTTATCTGTTATTTCTAAACTATCTTGATAAGCCATTTCAACTAGCTTGTTTTTTTCAAAAAACGAGATATTCTCTTCTATATAACTAGCTCCATCTAAAGTAGGAAGCAACATAGAAAAACTCACTTTCTTATTATTTTGTTTTTCCCCAGCAATTACAATAGAAGTAAAAAATTCTTTTTCATCAAAAGAAAAGAACTCATTTAATTTTTCTTTAGAAAAATCATATATTACTTCAAACTCTTTATTAAATAAATATGAACTAGCTTCAATCGTTCCAATTAAATGTCCAGCATCCAATAAACAATATCTAAATGCCCTATTTTTATATTTCCATGATGACCTAAAATATAAAGATGAAACAAAAAATATAAACCCATCAATACTGTATGATAATTCTAAAAGTTCTTCTATTCCCTCATTATTTTCTAGTTTTTGTAATAATACTGCGCTTGAACTTGCCACTTCTAAGTGATAAATTCCATCTTCAAAACCATCTACATTTCGCACTTGAAAATAGAGTTCATTTGGATATAAAGCACCAGCACTTGGATTTACTCTTAAATAGTATTCCACACCTGGGTAGGTTTTTTTAGCACTAATTCCACTAATTAAATATAAAAAATTATAGTTATCATTTTGAGAAAGTAATGGAATTCGTGTATATTCTTTGGGATAAAATTTGAATTTATTTGGAGGATTATTCCAATTTACTCTATTTGGATTTACTCTGATTGAATTGTATGAATGTTTTGTGTTTTGGTGGTAATTATTTAAAGGTATTAACATAAAGTTCAACTATTAAAAGTTGAACTTTACAGCAAGATTTGATGTATCATAATCATAATCTCTTGGTGAATCATTCATTGTAACTGTTTTATAACTTCCTTCAATTGCTACATTTGAAGTAAGCCTATATTCCAACGCTCCACCATAACCAAGACCAGTAGCAGTATCATTATCAACAGTTTGAGCAACGCCTGTTCCTATTGCAAAACCAGTTAAGTTATCAATTATTTCGTAACCTGCTCTTAAATCAAGATCAACACTGATTGCTTCAACTCCATTTTTTACATTACCATAAGATAAACTATTCCCAAAACCTAAAATAATTCCATTATCTAATCTTGTATTTGATGTATAACCAATACCATATTGTGTGTAAGTTGTACCTTTTAATTTAGCAGAACTTGCACCAATTGATGCTTTTGTATCAAATTCACTTGCAATTAATACAGATGAAAAACCCGCTATTAATGAAATTACTAACAAACTTTTTTTCATTATTTTTTATTCCTTTAATTTTTTATTACCATCAACGTTTGATTGTTCTTGTGTTCCTACATAATCAGTTGGAATAGAAGTGCTTTTTAAATAAGCAAAAATTCCACCAACAATTAACAATAAAATCACTACAAGTCTTATTGTATTTCTTTTTTGTTTTGATTCATTTCCATTATAATCATCAATTTTTTCTAAACTTGGTTCACCCTTATTTAATTTACTCATAAGAACTCCTTTATCTTTTTATAACTATAACTAATCTAAACTTAATCCCTATACCATAACTTAAAGTTATATTAAATAGAGTATAAACTTATTAATTCTAACTACTATATTTTTATTCTATTGTTTAAAAAAACTAATATTATCAAACTGTAACTTTATATATCTTTGCACTTAATAATTTTTCTAAATCTACTGGTTTAACCTCAATATCAAGACCACGTTTACCACCACTAATAAAGATAGTTTCAAAGCTTTTAACACTTTGGTCAAGAACTGTTTTTAATCTCTTTTTTTGCCCCAAAGGTGAGATTCCACCCAATAAATAACCAGTTACTTTTTGTGCTTCATCTTTATTTGCCATTACAGCTTTTTTAACACCAAAAGCAGCAGCCACATCTTTTAATGAAAGCTGATTTGAAACAGGTAAAACACAAACTGCTAACTCTTTTGGAGCGAGTTCCACAAGTAGAGTTTTATAAACTTGATTAGCATCTAAACCTAATTTTTCTACCGCTTCATCACCAAAATTTGTGCAAGCTGGGTCGTGGTCATATTTATGTATTTTAAAATCACATTTGTTTTTTTTAAGTAAATCAATTGCTGGTGTCATTTAAATAAAATTCCTCTTTTAAAACTTCAACACCATTTATCAAAATAGCAATAAAATGCTTTCCTAAATAGTGTTTTCGTGTTGTCATATTTTTAAAACTCTGTTTTTTTGTAAACTTTTTTGAAGATGATTTTATCTCATTTTGGCTTATCATAAAAACTTTTTTATTATGGATATTATTTGATTTTAGATAATAAATTACATATTCAACTCTAATATTTCCAATAATCTCATTTGAATTTATCTCAAATGAAAAAGTCAAATTTTCATCTACATTTACACTTTTATCATAACAAAAATTTGTGAGATTTATATGATGTGATTTAGAGAAATCAAACAAGTCCAAAATCTGCTTATCACCTTTTTTTAGAAGTGTTCGAGATGCGTGTTTACAAATCCAATCCAGCTCTTTTGTGCTTCCAAGATTTTCTTTTACAAACTCTATTACAAGTTCTGGATTGTCTTTTGAAATATCATTTAGATTATTTGCAACAGATTTCCTCACATATAAACTTTTGTCATTTTTTAGAAGCTCTAAAATTTCTAAAACTTTTGAAGGATTTTGTTTAAATTTTGGCAAAGCCACAGCCCAAGGAAGTCTTGGACGACAGCCTTCTGATGAGAGTCTGCGTAAATGTTCATTTGAACTTTGACTCCAAAGTTTCATTTGATCCATAGTTTCTTCTTCATACTTTAGAATAAACTGCCGAATAGCAAACTCACTACTAGAATCTTGTGTGAAAACTTCCAAAGCATTTAAAGACTCTTCTAAATCATCAAGGCCAAAAACCTCAACAAAATCTTGAAAAACCATAGCTTCAAGGCCACCAAAATCTTTTTTCACCTCTTTTAAAATCTCAACTTGTTTTTTGTATGTAAGAGGTAAATATTTATTTAAAGTAAGAGCAATATGTCTCATTCTGGCTTTTAGTTCTAACTCTTCCCAAGAAGCATCAAAAATAGAGTTTATAAAATTTTCTTTTTCGAAGTTTGAGTAAGTCAAAGAAAGTTTATTTGCAAGTTTTTCAATAAACTCTTTTGAATATAAATTTTTTAGTTGTTCTGCCATGTTATTCCTAATTAAGTTTTTTTATTAATTCATCAATATCAAGGTTTATCTTTGAAAAAGCAAACCATCTTTTACCAAGATCTTTGATACTTGCACCTATATGAAAAATCTCTTTTTTATCAATTATCAAAAACCTATCATGTGCATTTTGAAAATTTTTTAAAGTAATATTATCATACTGTTTTGAATACTTTTCAAAATCTAGTTTGAGTTGCTTTGAAATTGTATTTGTAAATATTGTCACTTTTATATGTGGAGTTTTTGAAAAAAGAGTCAAAGTTGTATCATCAATGTAATTATCAATAAGTATTATCTCATCTTTTGCTTTTTTTATTAAATCAGATACAAAACTATAAGCATCATAAACTTGCCCATCAAAAAAAATACCTTCTTTGATTTTCAAACTATTATCTTCAAATTTAACTGAGATATTATCAATTTTATTTTTTAAGATATTCACATCTTTTTCTAAAGAAACAAACCTTTCATTTGTGATTTTATCGCTATTTATTACATAAGCATTTTGAATATAATTTTTTAGAATCGTGGTTGCCCATTGACGGAATTTAATTGCTTTAACAGAATTAGTTCTATAACCAACAGCGAGAATAATATCTAAATTATAATGTTCAACATTTCTAAGAACATCTCTATCTCCTTCTTTTTGAACTATTTCCAAAATGGAAACAGTTGAAAATTGATTTAATTCATTGTCTTTATAAATATTTTTTATATGTTTAGAAATAGCTGGAATATTTACTCCAAAAACTTCTGATATTTGTTTTTGTGTAAGCCAAATTGTCTCTTCATTTACTGAAACTTTTAGTTCCAATTCACCATCATTATAAACTACAATATTAGATATATTATTCATAAAAATACCTTTTGAAATTAATTGATTTTGAACTATATCGTAAAAGATAATTTTGGGTTTAAAATATTACAGATTGTTATGTTTTGTTAGATTTTAAGATCTATATTCATTTTATTATTTTAAGGGTGTTTTATATAGAATGTATATTAAGAAAATTATTATAGGATTTGTAAATGACTGAAGGAGTTAATGCAGTTGGTGTAGCTAGTAGTTGGATTCCTGTTATTGGTACATTAAGTGGTGCAATTGTAGGATTTCTAGCCTCGTTCACTACATCTTGGTGGAATAATAAACAACTACTTATTAAAAGTAAAGAAGAGCGTAAAAGAGAAAAGTTAGAAGATGCATATAAAACATTAATTGCAATTGATAAAGATTATAAAGAATTATTGGGTCAGATTATAAACAATATCCATCATAATAAAGACATAATAGTAAATTCTCATACTGAAATTCCGCCATTAATCAAGTTTGAAATGCTTGTAGCTTTATATTTACCTCAATTAAATGTAGGCTGGCAAAAACTTATAAAATCTAAAGATGAATTTAGTGAGGAATATGCAAAAGTAATAGGAGAAAATTTTCAAACTAAACCATTGAAATTGAAACAAGAACTTACCATTAAATTTTTGTGTTTACATGGAAATATAATACAAAACATCACCTCATTACAAAAAGAAGTTGCAACGATAATAAAACCATAAATTTTAAAAATTGAGAGAACAAAATGCTAATTTTTATTTATTAATAAAAATCTCTTATTTAAATATTATTGCAACTTTAATTCATTTCTAAAAATATCTAAATATATTCGATTCTTCTCACTTTGTATGGACAAAGTAAGCAAAACCACCAACGGCTTCGAAGCCCTTTGGTTCCTTCACTTATTGTTTTATCTTTTCTGTCTTGCCTGTGTTTACACTCTCTTTGAGAAAACTCGTAAATAAATGTGCATTTAGCACATTTATTTACTCAAACAGTTGCAAGCCTTTTCGAAAAGAGAAAACAAACGTTCAGCTTCTGCAAATGTTGAAATATGGGATAAGGACATTTGCATTTTTGATTTTCTTTATTCTGAATTTCTTATAAACTCAATTTAAAAAAGATAGTTTGAACACTCGGGATTTATTCTGCCTTTGATGAAGCTAAGATTTTAGGCTTTTTTTTCGGTGAAAAGTGAGGACTGTTTGAGGAGAGAAAAGTGCTAAATGCACTTTTTCGACGAGTTCCGCAACGCAGAAAAAAAAGACTAAAATCTTAGGAAGCTTTGCCTTCATCAATTTGGCAGTCTTTTTTGCTTACTTTTTTGAGACCAAAAAGTAAGAAAAAGCGGAAACTTTCAAGTTTTCAAGAGAGCATATTAAAACATCCTAAAACACTATTTTCCTCTCAATCTCAGTCACATTGAAATACTATATATTTTCTCACTTTTGTATTATCGAAGAAAAGATAAGATTTACATCCTTTTTTGTTTTAAACTCTTTCTCTTTTGTTTTATTTCCTACTTTTAAAGTAAATAATAAACTTACAAAAATGAATAATATAAATAAAGTTCTCATTTTTACTCCTTTTTTAAATTATAAAATTTAAAAAGGGTTTTGTCTTTTTATTATGTTTGAATATATTTATCAAATCGTGCTATTATGTTTATACTATCTTGCTAATTCATAATTTTCTACTTAAAAAATGTTATTATCTTTTATGAAAAAAACAGTTACAACCAATGAACATAAACAAAGAATCAACGAAGTTCAATATCATATTTATAAATATCTTTCAATGAAACTAACAATTGAAGACTTAGCAAAAATTTCATCTTATTCTGCTTTTCATTTTCAAAGAATATTTAAAGAGATTACTGGGAAAAGTGTTAATACTTATATAAAAGATTTAAGACTTCATTGTGCTGCAAATCTTCTTGTTTTTAATCCAAAATCAGCAATTACAAATATAGCTTATGAGTGTGGGTTCAAATCTTCTGCAACCTTTAGCAATGAATTCAAAAAACTTTATAATTGTTCCCCAAATGAGTGGAGAAATGGCAAATATAAGAATCATAAACCAACAGAGTATGAGTTAAAAGAAAAAGAAGTAGACTTTTCAAAAATAGAGATTAAAAAAATACCCGAAATAAAAATCGCATATATAAGGCAACTGGGATTTGATAAAACCATAAAAAATACTTGGCAAAAACTTTTATTTCTTTTAGAAGAAGAGTTTAATATAAAAGAGCCAACAATGATGGCAATTCATCATAGTAATCCAAATATTACAGATATAGAAGAATATAGATATATCGCTTGTGTTGATTTAGAAGATAAAAAAATTGAACCCAAAGGTGATATTGGATTATGTTGTATCAAAGGTGGTTTATATGCCACAATAAGATTTCAAGGTAAATGTGAAGATGCTTTGACTTTATATCAAAAACTCTATTATCAATGGCTTCCTAGTAGTGAATTTGAAGCAGTTGAAAGTTCAGCTAGTGTTTTATATTATAAAAATAATTACTTAGATCCAAATGATGAATTTGATATGGAATTTAGAGTACCTCTTAGATATAAATAAAATCACTTGAAACATCTGTTATAATACACCAAAAATGAGATTACAATGAAATTTAACCTAAACCAATTCCTTTTAGCTTTATCCGATGCACTTGATTTTGTGGAGATAAATACCCTTGGAGCTACATCTTTTCACTCTAAAAGAGTTGCTTATATCGCTTTAAGATTGGCGGATTTTTATATATTAAATGATAAAGAAAAATTCGATTTATGCTCATTTTCAATACTTCATGACAATGGACTTAGTGAAGAAGCAACTGTTAATGAATTTGAAGATAATCCTAAAAAAGAAAACCATAATATTTTAGAACAGTATACAAAACATTGTGAAATTGGAGAAAAAAATATTATTGATTTTCCATTTTTATCAAATCACAAAAACATAGTAAAATATCATCATGAAAACTACGATGGAAGTGGCTTTTATAAACTAAAAGATACACAAATTCCCCTACTTGCTCAAATAATTGCCCTTGCTGATACAGTTGATAATATCTTTCATTTTGAGAACCCCTCAATTGAAAATAGAGAAAAAATTGTTAAGTTTATAAATGATAAAAAAGGCATTTATTATTCTGAGGAATTAGTAAATAATTTTAATACATTAGTGAAAAAACCTGCATTTTGGTTTGATTTACAATCTAATAATTTAGAAAAATTAGTTTTAAGTAAAATTGAAAATTTTACAATGAATATAGAATTAGAACAGTTAGTAAAATTATCTTCAATTTTTAGTACCATCATTGACTCAAACTCTGCATTTACATCTAGACATTCATCTGGACTTAGTGATAAGGTTGCAAAAATGAGTAATTATTATAAATATGAACATGAAAAAACTATGAGATTAATTATTGCTGCAAATTTACATGATTTGGGGAAACTTGCAGTTCCAAATAAAATATTAGATAAACAAAGTGCCTTAACACAAAAAGAGTTTGAGATTGTTAAATGCCACACCTATTACACAAGACAAGCTTTAGAAAAAATAAATGGTTTTGAAGATATAGTTGAATGGGCTGCAAATCACCATGAAAAATTAGATGGAACAGGTTACCCTTATGGTTTTGATGCTCAAAGATTGTGTTTTGATTCAAGACTAATGACATGTTTAGATATTTACCAAGCCTTAACAGAAGAGCGACCATACAGAAAAGGAATGAGCCATAACGATACTATGAATATCTTAAAAGATCATGGTTCAAAAGGTTATATTGATAATATTATTGTAAATGATATTGATAAGGTTTTTGGGTAAAAAAGCAGATTATCTATATCATATATGAATACCACGAATAGTGTAAATTTTACTATTTATATCTTCTAAAATCAGCCCCATCATAATAAGCTTTTTAGATTTTTTATAACTTTATCAAAAAAATTAGTTTTGATTTAAAATATTGCAAATTGAAATATATGTATAGAAATAGCATAAAATCCATAGCCTGTGGATTTAGAGTGAGAGACTAATTCATTCATAATTATTTATATGACAAGGAAACGAACACATAAATATAAATCCACTGCGCTATGAAGTTAAGTTTATAAGAGTTTATAAACTTAGGTATGGATTCCAAAATATCTGAAAATTTGATATTTTGTTTTGTTGTTAAATAATCAGTTTTTAGGAAAACTTAATATTTTGAAACCCATGCGTAAATTTATAAAGGAAGAAATCTTCCTTTATATTTTAAAAAGTGTATTTCATAGCAAGAGTAAAGTTTCTAGGATCACCATAAGAAACTTGGTTAAAAAAACCTATATTTGTATAATATTTTTCATCAAATATATTATTAACATTTAATTGAACTGATAAATCTTTATCAATTTTATATTTAGCCATAGCATTTACTAAAACATATGATTCTTGCTCAACTCCATTTTCATAAGTTTTTTCTCTCCAATTTGCTCCAGCACCTAAACTAAACTTATCCCAACTATATTTTGAAAAGACATTAAAAGTTTTTCTAGGGAAAGAAGTGTTTATTTTATTATCATCAGCATCTTTTGCTTCAAATTGAGAATATCCAACACCTAAATTCCAATTATCAGTAATTTCTCCATTTATATCAATTTCAAATCCTTTACTAGTAGTTCCTTCAGCTTCTATACTTGCTTGAGTTGTAGTACCAGGGATTAATGCACCACTTGGATCAGTTTGAGCTAATTTATCTTGTTCTATTCTAAAAACTGAAAAACTTGCATTTAATTTATCTTCAAAATATGCTGCTTTTATCCCTGCTTCATAATTTTTACCCTCAATTGGATTAAGATATTTTCCATTTTTATCTCTCTCACTTTGAGGATTAAAAATATCAGTATAACTTGTAAAAATTGTATAGTTATCATTGATGTTATAAACTAAACCTGCATAAGGTGTTAAAATATTATTATGTTCATAGTTTTGTTTTTCACCATAATTAAATGCATCTCTTTCCCAATTAGTTATTCTACTTCCTCCAATAAATTTTAAATCATCAGTTAAAGAGATTCTTCCAACTAGATAACCTGCTGTTTGTTTTACATTTGAATCTACAACTTGAGAAGATTTTCCCCATTTTGGTTCACTTGTTCCTTTATATGTATAAAAGTTATCTATATTTGAATTAAAGCTTCCTGCAATACTTGGAGTATTATAAGCTTCCAAATCTTGTTCGCTATACATAACTCCAGCAACTATTTCATGGTCCAATTTATTCACTTGGAATGGAACAGAAGTATAAATATCAACATTATGTTGCTTTTGGAAAGTTTCATATCCTTGAACAGCACTTGCTTTAAGTCCACTTCCAGTATTTTTATCTAAACTTCCACTAACATAAGAAAGTTTTGAATCTCCGTAATTATCAGAATATGAATATGCTCCATACAATTTTATATCATTATTGAAATAATGTTCAACATTTGTAAAATAGTTTTTATTTTCAGAAGACCAATATGTCCAATCTGAAGCAGTTGATTTTGATCTATCCCAATTTGTAGATGTTCCATCACTAAATTTTGAAGGTAATCCACCCCACATACTTCCTTTTGGGTCATTTTTTTGATAGCTAGTTCCTAAAGAAACTCTTGTATTGTCTGTTATATCAGCATCAACAACTCCATATAGAACTGTTTTTTTATTTTCATAATAATCTATAAATGATTTTTTTTCTTCATAACTTGTTGCAATTCTAGCTCTAACATTTCCTTTTTCATCAAGTGGTGTTTGAACATCTAAAGTACCTTTATATTTATCCCAAGATCCTCCTTGTAAAGAAACATCTCCTTTAAATTCTTTTGAATTTGCATGTTTTCTTACCAAATTTATAGCTGCACTTGGATTCCCAGCTCCCGTTAATAATCCTGTTGATCCTCTAACAATTTCAACTCTGTCATACATAGTTAAGTCTTGTGAAGTTTCACCTGTCATAAATCCACTTTCATAAGTTGTTGTTACTCCATCAATTTGATAATTATTAATTCCAAATCCTCTGGCAGAATAGCTATTTCTTTCACTATCCATATTATTAGAACTAAGTCCTGTAACACTATTTACAACATCTGTTATATTTTCTAAACCCTTATCTTCTATTTGTTGTTGAGTAACAACACTCACTGATTGAGGTGTTTCTCTGATTGATAAATCTAATTTAGTTGCAGTATTGGTACTTTTTGTAGTATAAGAACCACTTCCTTCTGTAGTTCCAATTGGAAGATAAATTCCCTCACTAACAGAAATTTCTTCTAAAACCGTTCCACTTCCAACAACTGCTTTTTTCTTTATAATAATCGCACCATCTTCAATAACAGCTTCTAAACCACTATTTTCTAGTACTTTATCCAAAGCATTTTTTGTTCCATTTATATTTTTGATGGCATTTGAAGTTTTGCCATCTAAAAGCGAACTATTTGCGATATATGGGGTGTTTGATTTTTTTGATATTAATTCAATTGCCTCTTTTAGAGATTGTTTTTCAATCGAATATGAAATATCATCAGCATAAACAGTTGTGCAGATAAGTAAAGCAACTACTGGACTTAACAAACTTTTCTTAAACAAATTCATCTAATCTTTTCTCCTTGTGTATTGTAAAAACAATTTCGATAATCATTCTTAATTACATAAGACAAAAAAACTATTGAAAAACGGACATGATTTTTAATTTTTTTTAGAAATTCTTATATTTTTATCATTTTTATCAACTTTTAGAGGATAAATTTTGCTAATTGTTTTTAAAAATATTTCCAATTGAGTTGAAGAAAACTCTGCAGTTATAAGATAATTTTCCACTTCTTTTGAGGAAAATGAAGTTGAAATATCATTATATTTTGAAAATTCATCAAAAGCATCTTTTAAACTTACTTTATTTAAACTAATTAAATTTTCTCTCCAAAGAGCTATCTTTTCTGGATTGATTTTTTCTTGATTATTTATATTTCCTTGAAAATTTGAATAGGTTATACTATTTTCTTTAGTAAGCAGTTTTTCATTTTGTTTATCAAAAAAATATGAAGAAAAATAAGTTTTTACAATACCCTCTTCCACATTTATAGTTGTAATATCTTTTTTATGTATTACTTCAAACTTTGTTCCAACTACTTCTATATTTATATCACCACTTTTTATGATAAATACTCTATTTTCATCTTTTGCCACTTCAAACATAACTCTTCCATTATTTAAAGTTACTTCTCTTTTTCCTTTATAAAACTCTATATTTAGATTTGTTTTTGCATCAATAAAGATATTTGAACCATCGGGAAGTTGTTGATTTGCTAGATTTGTTTTATCTGTTTGAAAGGTTTTTGAATATTGAACAGCAAAATTATTATCATAAATTTTAAAAGCTGAAAAACAAACTATTAGTAAAATTGCAGATGCACTTGAAAAATATCTTGTTTTTTCTAAAAATCTAATTTTTCTAGCTTCTTTATGGGCTTGCTCACTTAAAATCTGGGCATTTTCTTTTGATATTGATTTAGCCATTTGATGTACTAACTTCATTCGATTATATGCTTTTTGATGTTCTTGATTTGATTCAAGCCAATGTTTTAATTCTTGTTTTTCAAGCTCATTTAGACCCTCTTTCTCACAGGCAAGCCAATAAATTGCTTCTTCTTTGATTTTAGTTTTGATATTCACTTAAAATCCTCTCTTTTCTATTTCTTCTTCAACTTTTATGGTGGCTCTTTTTATGAGTTTTTCAACTGCATTTGAGCTTACTCCTAGGATTTGGGCTATCTCTTTTCTACTATAACCATCAATAGTATATAAAATAAAAGCTTCTTTTGCTCTTTGTGGTAAGTCGTTTATTATTTGCATAAAAATCTTTTCTTGGTCTTCTTGAATTAAAATTTCTTCTGGTTGTTCAGATATAGGTGAAAGATGGATGTTTTCTTCATATATGGTAGTTTGGAGTTTTTGATTTTCTAAAGCTTGATTTATAACTATATTTTTTGCTATTTTATACAAATATGCTCGTTCATTATTTATCTCAAATTTTTCTCTTATCTCAAGAACTTTACTATAAGTCTCTTGGATAATATCTTTTGCTTTTTCTTTATCACCTACTTGTTTTTGGGCAAAGTATATAAGTTCATTGTAATATTTGAGCATCCACATACCTAAAGTTTTTTGAGAGACATTATCATAATGTTTCTTAAAAATATTTTTGAAAATATACTAACATGACAGGTAAACCCAAAATTAACTTAACTATTTCCATATTTATCCTATAATTCAAAATAAAATAAATACAACACATTAGGAAAAACAGATGTCTTACAGAACCTTAGAAGAAGAAATAAAAGTATTAGAATTAGGATTACCTCCAATGGAAGGTGATGGTTTTATTGGGGGAAGATTAGACCCAAAAGAAGCTAGTTTAGTTTTAGTTCCAGTTCCTTGGGAAGCTACTGTTTCATTTGGGCAAGGAACGGCAAATGCTCCTGATGCTATTAGAATTACAAGTCACCAACTTGATGTTGAAACTTTTCACTATGTTAAACCTTATGTTGCAGGTATTGCTATGCTTGAAACTGATAAACATTTATTAAAATTAAGTCACAAAGCTAGAAAAAAAGCTTTAAAAGTAATTGAAGCACTTGAAGAGGGAAAAACAAATAAAAAAGCTCTGAAATTTGTAAATGAAGCATCGGCAATTTTAAATTCTTCGGTATATCAAAAATCTTTTGAGCAAATAAAAAAAGGTAAGTTTGTAGCAGTTGTTGGTGGTGACCACTCATCTCCACTTGGACTTATCAAAGCTTTAAATGATACGCAAACTGAATCTTTTGGAATCTTACACGTAGATGCTCACCATGACTTAAGAAAGGCATATGAAGGGTTTACTTACTCTCATGCTTCAATTTTTTATAATGCTATGAATGAGTGTGACAAAGTTTCAAATTTAGTTCAATTTGGAATTAGAGATTACAGCAGTGAAGAAGCAAATAGAATGAAAGAATATGGTCTAAAAGGTGCATGTTTATACGATACAGATATGCAAGCACAATTAGCTAGTGGTAAATCTTTAGAAGAAGTTTATGCTCCATACATCGAGCAACTTCCTCAAAATGTTTATTTATCAATTGACATTGATGGATTAGAACCACTAAACTGTCCAAATACAGGAACACCAGTTCCTAGTGGTTTAAGATATGGAGAGTTAGAACACTTGATATTTATGGTTGTAAAATCTGGAAAAAATATCATAGGTTTTGATTTATGTGAAGTTGGGGATAGCGAAGACGGATGGGATGCAAATGTAGGTTCTAGAGTTTTATATCAACTTTGTGGAGCATTATTGGCAAGTCAAGGTAAAATCGAATATAAATAAAATTAAAAGTAAGTTTTAAAACTTACTTTTAACTATTTAACTATTTAACTTTTTATATAGTTCGATTATTTCTTCTTTTTCTAACTCTCTTTTTAATTTATCAGATTCATCTTTTATAACTAAACCAAATTTTATAGCTTCATCTTTACTCATATTTACGCCTAAAAATTCACTTATTATAAAACTTGCTCCGCCTTTTCCTGATTGAGAATTTACTCGTATAACTTTTTCATATCCTCTTTTTATATCTTTTGGGTCAATTGGCAAATAGGGAACATTCCACTCTTGAGAATTTTGGGTTCTGTAAAAATCCATTCCTTTTTTAATAGCATCCTGATGTCCTCCACTAAAAGCTGTAAATATCATATCACCTACAAAGGGATGTCTTGGATGCACAATTAATCCAGTTTTTTCTTCATACATGGCTTTTACTTCATCAATGATTGATAAATCAAGTTTTGCATCAATGCCTTGTGAATAGATATTAAAAGCAAAATTTACTAAGTCCAAGTTCCCTGCTCTCTCGCCATTTCCAAATAAAGTTCCTTCAACTTTGTCTGCACCTGCAAGTACTGCTAACTCTGCACTTGCCACAGAAGTTCCCCTATCATTGTGTGGATGAACGCTGATGATTAAAGCTTCACGATGGTGTAAATTTTCACACATCCACTCTATTCTATCGGCATAAACATTTGCAGTACAAGCTTCTAGGGTATTTGGCAAGTTTATTATCATCTTTTTATCAATAGTTGGTTTTACTACATTTATAACTTCATTACAAATTTTTACTGCAAACTCTAAATCAGTTTGAGAAAAACTCTCAGGTGAATATTGATAAGTTACATTTCCTTTAAAATCTTTTGTTAATTCAACTAAATATTTCATTGATTCAACAGCCATTGAGATTATCTCTTCATCACTTTTTTGAAAAACCACTCTTCTTTGAAACTCATTTGTTGGGTTGTATAAATGAAAAATTCCATTTTTAACTCCACTCATTGCTTCAACACTTTTTTTAATCCACTCTTTTTTTGCAGGAATTAAAACTTGAATCGCTACATCATCTGGCACTAAATTTTCTTCTATTAATTTTCTAGTAAATGAAAAATCCGTATCACTAGCACTTGGATAACTCACTTCTATTTGTTTAAATCCCATTTTTACTAAAGTATGAAAATACTCTAATTTTTGCTCAACGCTCAAAGGATTTATCAAAGCTTGATTTCCATCTCTTAAATCAACACTGCAATATATTGGTGCTTGTGTGATTTGTTTATCTGGCCATTTTCTTGGGAAATTTTGCACAATAGGATATTGTTTATATTTTTTAAAACTCATGGTTTGCTCCGATTATTTATTTTATTTTTTAGATTGTATTTGATTGAATGATTAGAAGTTTAAGAGGAAGAGGAAAGAAAAAGAGATAAATTGTTTTGAAATATTTATACTCATGCAAGACTCCTTTTTTTAATTTTGCAAAGTATAACAATAAAAAAAGATTAAATCTTGTACAAAATTAACATTTAGGGAAAATATTGTTTTGATACTCTTTTGGAGTGATTTGAAAGATTCTTTTAAAACTTCTATTTAGATGGCTTTGGTCAAAAAAACCGCTGTTTTGTGCAACTTCAATAATGGGCATATTTGAAGATAATAACTCTTTTGCAAAATGCACTTTTTTATTTAAAATATATGAGTGAATCGGAAGTCCAAACTCTTTTTTAAATACTCGAATTAAATGAACCACACTTAAATCAAAACTCTTTGCTAAATCATCTAAGATAAACTCTTCAAGATAATTTTCATCTAAATATTTTTTGATATTTGTTGCCAAAATTGACTCTGTTTGTTCATTTGTTTGTTTTTGCTCAAAAGAAAAAAAAGTTAAACAAAAAGAGTAAAATATTTCCTCTTTTTCAATTAAAGATACTTTTTTATCCAACAAACAATCACATAATTTTATAAAACTTTTATAGATATTTTTTTGTTTGATTATTTCATAAAATGAGTTGAAATTTAGATTTATATTTTTTAAGTACTCTTTTTTTAAATACAAAACATATCCATCTTTTGATATTTCATTTGTTGTGGCACAGTGAGGTATATCACTATTAATAATGGCTATTTCATTTGTGATTAATTCAAAAGTAGTGTCATTAAATATCAAATTTAATGAACCTTTTTTTATGGCTGTAATAGTTAACTCTTCATGAATATGCATTTTTGTACATTCAGGAATATCTTGAACATATCGTAACTCTAGGAAGTTTAATTTGGGATTTTTAAAAATATCTGATTTCATATATGAAAAAGTATGGAAAGTTCCATACTTTTTATCTTCTTACGCTAGATTTTGCTCTACAAAATTCCAGTTAACAAGTTTCCAGAAATTTTCTAAATATGCAGGTCTTGCATTTCTTACATCAATATAATACGCATGTTCCCACACGTCACAGACTAAAATAGGTTTTAAATTATCTGTTAGTGGATTTGCAGCATTTGATGTTGTTACGATTTTTAAGTTTTGATTTTCATCTTGAACTAACCAAGCCCAACCAGAACCAAATTGTCCAATGGCTTTTGTTGTGAACTCTTTTTTGAACTCATCAACTGAACCAAAAGTTTTAACTAAAACAGCCTCAACTTTTGCTGGAATTGCACTTTGAGCAGGAGTTAAACCATTCCAAAAAAAGTCATGGTTGTAAACTTGAGCTGAGTTGTTAAAAATTCCTCCATCTGAATTTAAAATAATATCAACTAAAGTTGAATCTTCAAATTTTGTACCAGTAATTAAATTGTTTAAGTTATTTACATAAGTTTGGTGATGTTTTCCATAGTGAAACTCTAAAGTTTCTTTTGACATAAGCGGTTCTAGCGCATCTAAATCGTAAGGTAAAGTCATTAATTCGTGTTTCATTTTATATCCTTTAATAATATTTTTCCAACACCTCAGGATACTATCTTTTTGATTTTATTTGACTTAGTGGAAAAGAACTTGTGTCCAAATCGAAATCTTCTAAATCACTATCATTCAACAACTCAGAAATAGCACCTTCGTCTTTTTTATCTTTATTTCTTTCTAAGACTTCTTTTATATTTTCTTCCCATTTTTCTCGTGGGTTTGATGATATGTTTAATTCATTTATTTCTTTTAGTTCAAATTTTCTATGATTTCTCTTTCCTCGAACATCACTATAATAATCATAATATTCATAAGCATTAATAGATATTGTTAATATTAATTTGTAGAAAATTCCTTGTATCAAATCAGTTTGTTTTTGTAATTTTTCTATCGAATAATCTTTCATTTTTCCACCATGAGCAGAATCATTTCTTCCTTGCCAAGCTTTTAATTCTAATTCTCCAAGTGAAATATCTAAATGTTCAAATAATTTTTTTAGAGTGTCTATTTGAGATAATTGATTAAAATCTAGTTTTTTTTCTAAATTTTTCTTATTTTCATCAGTGATATTAAAATTAGAAATTATATTCATAATTTCTTTTCTTAATTCTTTAAATTCTTTTTTTTCAATAATACGATTAGTCCATTTTTCATTATTATTATCAATATATGCTTTTTGTAAAGCTTCTATTGTAGCACCTAATTCTCCACATTTTGTATGAAGAGCAGAACATTGTGCATGCCAATATAACCATGAAATATGATGAAAATCACATAAATCATAATTTCTTAAAAATAGTGTTGCATAGTTAGATAAAACACTAGCCTCTATTATTAAGTTATTAAAATCATTATTTAAAGGTATAGGAAGAAGTGTATTAATTTTAGAAGCTCGATTATTCATGGTATTATAAGGAGTAAACGCTTTATAAGAAACTTTATTCCAATTACTATCATAAAAAGTTTCTTCTAATAGAATTAATATTCTACCAATAAAAAAAGACAATATATTTCTTATCTTGTCCCTCAATTCTTTTGTTGGATTACCTTTATACAATATTGTTCCATTTGTATATTCTTTTTTATTTTCTTTTTTAATATTTTTTAATAAATAAATTTCTTGTTCATCTACTTTTAAAATTAAATTATTTCTTGAAAAACCCATTTGTTCTATATCATCAATTTTAATTTTTGTTTGTTTTTTTATTTTATTATCATCTCTATTACTCCAGAAATGTATATTAGAAATATTATCTACAAATTCAATTATATATTCACTATTTTTGGAAATGTCACTATTCCATTCTATAGACTCAACATAAGCTTCAGAATTTATTTTAGTTTTATTATTAGATATATTAATTGACTCATATGAATAAAAATAAACATTTTTTATTATATACTTTGTTTTTTCTTCTCCTAAAATTGGTATTGAACTAATTACATTACTGTTGCAATTACGAGCTTTATTAGATATTATTATTTCTTGATTTAATATGATATTTAATTCATCATCTCTTTTAATTTTTATGCTATGTTCATCTTTATAATTTTCATCATCTATTGTAAAAGTATTTTCAGAGATAAGCTTATCAAAATTATTTTCATCCAATATAGACATTAATATTCCTTATTTTCTATATTTCCAATAATTCGGTTTTCTATTTAGTTGCATAATTGCTAGTATAATTATTTCATTATCTCTTTGATAATAAATTATTCCAAAAGGAAACCTATTTATTAGGCATCGCCTAATATTAGAATCTAGTATTTGCCATGCTTTTGGGAAAGTTAAAATTCGTTGGATAGTTTGGTAAACCTCACTTGCAAATTCAAGTCCAAGGTTAATTTTACACTCTTCATAGTAATCAATAGAAGCATTTAACTCTATTTGGGCTTCTGGATGAAAGAAGTAAGTCATCTATTTTAATCTATTAGCAATTTTTCTGAAAACCTCATCACCTGAAACTAAAGTTACTTTTGAAGATTCAATTTCATCTTTTCTTTTATTCACTTCTTCTATCCATAAATCATCCATTGATTTATCAATAGGATTGATACTATTTAAGATTTTATCTACAATTTTTGTTTTTAAATCAATAGGTAAAACATCTATTTCATCAAATAATTGTTCTTGTTTTAAAGCTGTCATTTTAAACATCCTTTTTATTATTGCTTTTATTATAACTAATTTTTATAAAGTTCTATTTAGAAAAACAAAAGATTTAAAAGCCTATTTCAACTATTCAAACTCAAAAACATCAACACCCATAAATCGCGTTTTTATTTTTGTTTTTCTACACATATCTTTCTTTTTTAGTTTTGAAGTAAAGGCTTCTTCGAAAAATTCGTTGATTATATGATTTAAACTATGAGCTAAAACATTGTCATCTATTTTTAGATTTTCTACTCCAAATAGATAAGTTTTGTAGATTTGAATAGCGTTGATTTGACAGCTTGTAAAAAGGTCATTTTCATTTAGGATAGTTCTGATTTCTAATTGTTTTGAGTTTGAAAGAGTTGAAACATTATCATTTTTTGTTTGTTGAGTAGTTTCTAATTTTTGAATAATTTTTTTGTACTGACATAACATATCAATAAGTTTATACATTTTTGAAAAATATCGAATTCCGTCATATTGTGTTATGTGGTCAAAAAAAGAGAGGTATTTAAAAGAAGCGATTGTAGGGATTAACTCAAAATCATAGGGACAAGCATCTATAATAGTGTAAATCAACTCTTCACGGTTTGCATTTAGTTGAGCATTGTTGTTTGAGTTGTTTACTTCTATTATTTTATTCATTTTTATCTTTTTAAAAAAGTATTTACTTTATGACTTGCAAATATTGTTCTTTTGAAGATAAAAACCTAACTTATTACCATTTTTACAATATTTGCCAATAACATAAAAACAAGTACAAATATAAGTATTTTTTTGATGAACTCTTCTCCACCTTTTATGGCATAGTGACTTCCCACATAAGAACCAGCTACATTTGCTAAACCTAAAACGATAGCAACTCCCCATAAAACTTTTCCAGCCATTATAAAGGCAATTGCCGAACCTAGATTCGTTGCAAAATTCAAAGGTTTTGTTGATGCTGTTGAAACTAAGTAATCAAGATGTAAATATTTTTTCATAGAAATAGTCATATAAGTTCCAGTTCCAGGACCAATTAAACCATCATAAAAACCAATAGGAGCAGTTGCTAGAATTATATTTTTGTTGTTTAGTTCAGTTTTTTCTTCTATGATTTTTTTACTTTTTTTAAACAAAAAAATCATTGCAACTGGAATAGCTAAAATAATAGCCCATTTAATTATGTCATCAGATACAAACATAACTAATCTACTTCCAATATAAGAAGCAAGTAAACAAGGAATCATTGCAATACTTACAACTTTCCAAGATATTTTTTTACTAAGTGCATATTTAATTGTAGCCATTAAAACACCAACTAAACTAGCCATTTTATTTGAAGCTAAAACATTCAAAGGTGAAATTCCACTTAAAAGTAAAATCGGAACTTGTATCATTCCACCACCACCCGCAATTGAATCAATATACCCAGCAAAAAAACCAACAACAATAAAAGTAATTACCCAAAAAAGAGTAATATCAGCAAAAAGTTCCATAGGGAATCCTAATAAAAATATTATGTAAAAATATAAAAAAGATAGCGATATGCTATCTTTTTTTTAAGCGAATGCAGGTTCTAAGAAAGGAATAATTTGTTTTTTTCTTGATAGACAACCGTCTAACCAAACTTTGTTATCTTCAAGTTTACAGTTAAATGCTTTTTCAAAAATTGAATTATCATCGCTAGCTACAAGAACTTCTGAACCTTCTTTTATAATGTCAGTTAATAATAAAGCAACTGTGTGAAGATTGTTCTCTTCTTTTACTTTTTTAATATCAGCCATTAGTTCATCTTTGATGTCATCAAATACGCTTCCATCAACAACTTCAAGTTGTCCAACACCTACTTTTGTTCCATGCATATCAAAGTTTTTATAATCTCTCATTACAAGGTCTCTGATTGGAGTTCCAATAACTTGTGATTTAACTTTGAACATTTCCATACCAAGAGCACCGAAATCTTCAATTCCACAGATTTTTGATAATTCTCTAACAGCTTTAATGTCTGTATCTGTACATGTTGGTGATTTGAAGATAACTGTATCAGATAAAATTGCACACATCATAATTCCAGCTATGTTTGCAGGAATTTCAACTTTATGAAAATCATACATCTCTTTTACGATTGTGTTTGTACAACCAACAGGTCTAATCCAACACTCTAATGGAGCTGAAGTTGTAATATCACCAAGTTTATGATGGTCAACAATTCCCACGATTGTAGTTTTATCAAGCTCTTGTGGAGCTTGCGCAACATCTGAATAATCTGTGATGAATAACTCATCACCAGCAAATGAAGTTTTTAAAACTGGTAACTCAAATCCAAATTTTTCTAAAATAAATTTTGTTTCTGGATTTGGTTCACCTTGTCTTGCAGGAGTTGCTGGTCTTCCTATTTTATTTAGTAAATATGATAATGAGATTGCTGAACAAATAGAGTCAGAATCTGGAATAATATGTCCACATGTATATAAAGCCATTTTATAAAGTCCTAGTTTAAATTTTTTCCATTTTATCTAAAGTTAGGTTATTTTAATTTTAAAGAATAATTCTTCTATACTGAATACAATTAAAATTAAGGATTTACTATGTTAAAAAATGAACTTCAAGAAGAAGCAACCTTAAACACTATCATAGAGAAAATTAAACTTGGGGGATAATGGTTATGAACTTATATAATTGGATCAAGAGTTAGCAACAAAAGTATTTGTTGACCCAACAAGTTAGATTTTCTAACTCTTATTTGCTTTTAATGTAGTTTCAAAACCCTGCTCTGGTTTATATGGAACTAAAAAAGATAAAATAAATGATAAAAATCCAATAGCTGCTCCAATTATAAAAACTAATGAACTTGAATATAACCAGACCATACCTAATAAAAATGGTAAAAATACTGCTGCTATATGATTTATTGTAAAACTAACAGCATTTGCAGTTGAAATATCTTTTGGATCTGCAATCTTTTGAAAATATGTATTAAGAGCAATGGCCATTGAAAATAAAAGATGGTCAACAATATATAAGAAAAAAGCAAAATATATATTTTCAACAAATGCATAAGAAATAAATACAATAACAAGTCCAATATACTCAAATCTTAAAGTAATTGATTCTCCAACCCGAGCAATAAATCTTCCTATTTTTGGAGCAAAATAAATATTCAGACAAGCATTTACAAAGAGTAAGATTACCATATTATGAATATCTACACCAAATTTCTCTACAAGTAAGAATCCTGCAAATACTACAAATATTTGTCGTCTTGCCCCTGCAAAAAAAGTCAAAATATAAAAAAGCCAATACTCTTTTTTTATTACTAATTTTTTTTCTTGAACAACATCATCTTTAAAATGTTCAAATCCTATCCAAGCTATTATTCCAACAAGAGAAGTACTCAGACCAAAAAAAGCATAAACATATTTATATTCAACACTATAAAATTTCATCATGATAAAAATAACAATAAAAGCTATAAGTGAAGCAAATGATTTGGCTGCACTTAATTTTCCTAAAATAATTGGAGCTTTTTGTTTATCTATCCATTGAAGTGATAAGGATTGATTTAATGTTTCTAAATAGTGAAATCCAATAGACATGATAATAGTTGTAAGATAAAGTCCTGTGGCACTTGGATAAAATCCAGTTAAGAAAACTCCTAAACCCAAAGTTATCATTGAAATATAAGCGAGCCTTTGTTGGGCAATAAATAAAATAACCAATACAACAGTAAAAGCTAAGAAGCCTGGTATTTCACGTAAACTTTGTAAAATACCAATTTGACTACCATTAAAAGAAGCTACTTCTATTACATAATTATTTAGTAGACTCATCCAAGCTGAGAATGAGAATACCATAGAAATTGACATTATATAAAGTAATGCAATTCTTGACTTAAAAAGATTTTTTATCATTATTATTCCATATTTAATTGTTCTAGAATAATAGCTTTAAAAAATAAATATGACTTTAATCACTTCTTTATATTTTAATACCCTAACTCTTCATCAACTAAAATGATGATGATTCTATCTTTATCATCAGCTTTTACCCATGAAAATTTATTTGCAATATTGTCAAGATTATATTTTGGCTCTTTTCCCATTTCTATTGCTTTGTTGTTTATTCTTTCTATATTTTTAATAGCAGCAACTTCCATAACTCTTTTAAAACCTGCTTCAAGATTTTCAACAATTTTATTAATTCCAACAATTACTAAAACATTCTTAGGTCCATAAGAAAATGCAGCAACTCTATTTCCACTTCCATCAGCATTTACAAGTTTTCCATCTTTTGTGATTGCATTTGTACTTGTAACAAAAATATCAGAGATTAAACCTTGTCTTCTTCTATGAGTATTTTCATCCATAGAGATACCATCTTCATATTGATTAAAAACTGTAATATCTTTTTTATTTAATAAATAATCTAATAATCCAATCTCTTGAACACTAACGCTGCCACCAAGACCAACACTCATTCCAGATTTTATATATGTTTTTGCTAATTCAAGAGCTTCTATTTTAGTTTTTACAAAATGCGCGTCATAACCACAATTTTTAAAGCTATTTATTAATTCTTCCACGGGAATAGTCCTATTATTTTAAATTATCATATTATTCAATTATAATACTTAATTCTTAACTAAAAACTGGCCTACACTTCTATCTTTTACTAATTTTGAATGCTCAACTACAACTCCATGCATTGATAAATAAATACCATTTTCTATTGGTGCATTTAAAAATCCAATTGCTTGAGAAAAATTCATAGTTGCTTCAACTTCATCAATACTCATAGGAACCATTGCACCTGTGAAAACTATTTTTTTACCTTGAATTTTATCTTCAATAAATTTTGAAGTTAAATCAACAGTATCAGTTCCGTGAATAATGATAATATTCTCACTTGTGCTATTTTGTATCTCTTTTAAAATAGTCTCTCTATCTTCTTGTGTAAAATCTAAACTATCTTTTGAAACAATATTTTTAATGTCAAATTGTACATTATGGCAAGATTTTACAATCTTGTCTAATGCGATATTATCAGTTGGAACTTCTAATTGTCCTTTGATTGGATTATATCTTTTATTAAATGTTCCACCTGTATTTAATACAGTTATTTTCATTTTGCGTCCTTAGAAAGGTTAGTTACCATATTTTCAGGTCTTAATAACTCATCAAGTTCTTCTTTTGTAAATAACTCTTGCTCTAAAATAATGTCATAAACTCTTTTGTTTGTTTTTAAAGCTTCTTTAGCAAGTGCTGAACTTTTTTCATATCCTAAAATTGGATTTAAACAAGTTACAAGTGTTACTGAATTTAAAATATTTTCCATACAAACTTCTTCATTTGCAGTAATACCTTTAACACATTTTTCACCTAAAGAGTAAAATGCTCTTCTCATCATATTAATTGAAGTAAATAGTTTGTAAGCAATTAATGGTTCAAATACATTTAATTGTAATTGTCCACCTTCACTTGCCATTGCAATAGTCATATCAGCACCAATTACTTCAAAAGCAACTTGGTTTACAACTTCAGGAATTACTGGATTTACTTTTCCAGGCATGATTGAAGATCCAGGTTGCATTGGAGGAAGATTAATTTCATTAAATCCTGCACGTGGTCCAGAACTTAAAAGTCTTAAATCATTACAAATTTTTGATACTTTAATTGCAATACTTTTTAACATCCCAGAAATATGTACAAATGAACCTGTATCTTGAGTAGCTTCAATTAAATCTCCAGCTGCAACATAATCAACACCTGTAACTTCTCTTAAATTTGAAATAACTTTTCTTTGGTATGCAGCTTTTGAATTAATCCCTGTACCAATTGCAGTTGCACCTAAATTAACTTCTCTTAAGTGAGCTTGTACATCTCTTAATCTAAAAATATCCGCATCAATCATAACTGCAAAAGTTTTAAATTCTTGTCCTAAAGTCATAGGAACAGCATCTTGAAGTTGTGTTCTTCCCATTTTTAAAACATCTTTAAACTCAACAGATTTTTCTTCAAAACAATCTCTTAAAAATCTTAATGACTCTTTTAATTTATAAATTAATTCATGAAGAGTTAATTTAATAGCAGTTGGATAAACGTCATTTGTTGATTGACTCATGTTAATATGATTATTTGGGTGAATAATGTCATATGAACTTTTTGGTTTTCCCAAAATCTCTAAAGCTCTATTTGCAATAACTTCATTTGCATTCATATTTGTAGAAGTTCCAGCTCCACCTTGAATTGGGTCAACAATAAATTGGTCATGAAATTTTCCATCAATTATTTCATTACAAGCTTGAACAATTGCATCTTTTTGTATATCAGTTAAGTCACCTAACTCATAGTTAGTTAAAGCACAAGCTTTTTTTACTTTTGCAAGTGATTTTATAAAATTTGGAAACAGTGATATATCTGTTTTAGTAATATTGAAATTCTCTTTTGCTCTTAATGTTTGAATTCCATAATATTTACTTGAATCTATCTCTTTTTCACCTAAAAAATCTTTTTCAATTCTGTGTAACTTTTCCATTATAATCCTCTTAATTAATAATTTATTTATAATAATATACAAGTAAAGTGGCTAAAAAGTAGCTTTACTGTTGTAAAGTATATCCCTCTTGCGGTATATTTTTGATTACATTAACAGGTATCTTATGTCTTAGCTCTTTTATAAACGATTTTAACGCATGTGTAGTCATCTCTTTATCATTCCATAGTTGAAATTCTATCTCTTCATACTTTAAAATAGAACTTCTTTTTTCATATAAAAGCTCTAAAAAATCTTTTTCTCTTTTTCTTAAAGGAATAATTTCATTATTTTTGTAAATTAACTCTCTTTTTTGTATATCTAAAATCAAATCATTACATAAAACTATAGGTTTCATAGTTTTATTTAAATATTTTTCTAATGCAATATTTAATTTTTTTAAATTTAAAGGTTTTAAAATATAGTGATTTATATTTAAATTAATCAATTCCATTAAATACTCTTCATTTGAATAAGCAGTAAGCATAATAATCATTGTTTCAGAATCATTTTTTCTTATTCTTTTTACTAATTCAACCCCATCACAATCTTTCATTTGAATATCACTTAGCACTATTTTTGGTTTGTAATATTCATATAATTCATAGGCTTCATTACCATCTTTTGCTTCATACACATCATCGAAGTAATATTTTAAAGTACTAACTATTGTTTGTCGAATTCCATCATCATCTTCAACACATAAAATTGAAACATCTTTTAACTCTTTTAATAGTTCATTATCCATTTTTTATCCTGCAATTACAATTTTAAAAACTGCACCTTCTTGATTATTATAAATACTTAATTCTCCACCCATATTTCGCTCAATTATAAGTTTTGAGATATAAAGTCCAAGTCCTGTACCTTTTGAAGATTCTTTTGTACTAAAATATGGATCGAAAATAATCTCTAGATTTTCTTCTTTAATCCCACCTGCGTTATCTGATATTTCAAGAATACATAATATCCCTTTTGTATCAATAGTTATATCAATTCTTGGATTTTTTATATCTCTTTCAACTAAAATATCTTTTGCGTTACTTAAGATATTTAAAATAACTTGAGAAAATTCTGTAGGATAACCATATATCTTTTTATCATTATTTATATTGATATTTAGTTCAATACCTAAATTTTTTAAAGTTGCATCAATAATATTTATTGCTCTTGAACAAGCAAGAGAAACTAAAAATTCTTCTTTAATTTTATCAGGTTTATAGAAATTTCTAAAGTCATCTATTGTGTTGGACATAAAATCAATCATTTTATCACTTTTCTCAATTGCAGTTAAAATGTGATTTTCATCTACTTTTTTAAATCTAGTTGCAGTTTCTAGTTCCATTAAAATTCCAGACAATTCACTAAGTGGCTGTCGCCATTGATGAGCTATCATACTAATCATTGAACCAATTCTTGCAAGTTTTGCTTGTTCTAATATTTTTTTATCTTTTTGTTTGGCTTCTTGAATACCACATTGAACTTTCATAAATAAATTATCATTTAAAGCTTTAAGTTCATCTTCTCTATTTTGAACTTGCTTTTTGTATTTTTTTATAACATCTTTAATAATTGAAATCATCAGAAAAGAAAAAAATGCCATAAAAAGAAGAACAACTAAAGTAACAACCATCATAAAATCTAAAAACAACTCTTCTCTTCTCTTTTCTTCCTGAATTTTTTCTTTTACTAACAAATCTAATGTTTGATTATCAATATTTGTTTTAATATAAATTTTTTTATACTCATCTAAATCTAATTGAAAATTACTTTGTGAAAGTTTTAAATTATATGAAATTGAAAGAAAAGATATAAATAAGATACAAAAAAAAGGGATAACAACAGTAAAAAAAGGGATTCCTTCTTTATTAAACATAAAAAACCTTCGGTAATAATTCTAAATCTATAATGTCTAAATATTACTTAAAAGTTTTAGGGGAAATTATAGATATTCCCCCTAAAAGCATAAAAAACTAAATTTATTTAATCTTTCGACTTCTTGTCATTGATATTATCAACTATCTCTTTCCAAGTCTCTTTATCAAAATTAAACTCAACATAATCGTTATATCTAAGAACTGGCGTATTACCCTCTTTTATTTGTCTTTCATAACCTCTAATTAATTTTAATACTGGTTTATATAACAATGTAATAACAATCATATTAATAATTGCTAATAATCCCATAGTTAAATCTGCAAAGGCAAAAATAGAACTTAAATCTTGGAATGAACCCCAAACAACAAGTAAAATACAAGAAATTCTAAAAATATTAAATACTGTAATATTTCCTTTACTAAAGAAATTTAAACTATTTTCAGCTAAATAATAGTTATAAATCATTGAAGAAAAACCAAATAAAAATAGTGCAAATGTAATAAAATATCCACCCAATGGTCCAATATGTTCTATTAAAGCATTTTGAGTTAATAAAATTCCTTGAACACCAGTTACTCCTGGCGTATAAACACCTGATAGAAGAATAATAAAGGCTGTACAAGAACATAATATGATTGTATCGATGAATACTGAGAATGATTGAACTATCCCTTGTTGAACAGGATGTGCAACATAAGCAACAGCTGCAACATTTGGTGCACTTCCAAGTCCAGCTTCATTTGAGAACATACCTCTTTTTGCACCTTGTAAAATAACTGCTCCAATTCCCCCTGCTATTGCAGAACTTGGATTAAATGCCTCAGTAACTATCATTGTTATTAACGATGGGATTTCACTTAGATTTAAGGCAATAACAACAAGTGCAATTAATAAATATCCTAAAGCCATTATTGGAACAATAACTTCTGACATTTTAACAATTCCCCTTACTCCACCAAAAATTGTAATTCCAAAAACAATACTTAATACAATTCCACTTACCCAAGTTGGTAAATTAAATGATGCTTCAAATGAAGTAGAAATAACAAATGATTGAGTTGCATTAAATGCAAGTCCAAAAGTAATTAAAATTAAAATAGAAATTACTACACCTAACCATCTTTGACCTAAACCTTTAGTGGCATAATACGCAGGACCACCTCTATAAACACACGAATCTAATCCATCTTTTTCTTTGTATAATTGCGCTAGTGAACACTCAAAGAAACTTGTAGCCATTCCAACTAAAGCAATAACCCACATCCAAAATACAGCTCCAGCACCACCAAGAGTAATAGCAACAGCAACACCTGCAATATTTCCAACTCCAACACGACCAGAAACACTTAGCATTAATGCTTGAAATGAACTAATATGTCCATCTTTATCATGCACAGTACCTTTTAAAATATTGAACATTTTAAAAAAATATCTAAATTGAACAAATCTAGAACTAATAGTAAAAAAAACTCCAAGAACTGGTAGTAAATATATTAAAATATTTCCCCAGATAAGATCATTTAGAAATGTATTAATTTCTGCAAACATTTTTATCTCCTTTTTATAATATCAAACTTTATCATGTAAAAGAGTCTAAAAGGTGTGTATAATAAGTAAATTTAAAGTAAAAAATAAAAATCGAAATTAATTTCGATTTTTATTAAATAAAGTAGTTATTTTTTTAATTCTTTAACAATTTTTATTAAATAATCAGCAGAATTTTTTGCACTAGATTTTAAAAATTCATCAAAATCAAATCCAGCATCCATATCAGCAGTATCAGAAATAGCTCTTAAAATGAAATATGGAATATTTAAAGCATCACAAACAACAGCAACACTTGCACCTTCCATTTCTAAAGCATCTGCATCAAAAGTTTTTTGAATGAATTCTTTTCTCTCAGTTGAATGTACAAACTGATCTCCAGTTGCAATAGTTCCCTCAATTACTTTTAAATTATTCTCAAGTGCAACTTTTTTTGCAATAGTTCTTAATTCTTCACTTGTTTGAATAAAAACTTTTCCACCAGGAACATATCCATTTGGATGACCAAAAGCTGTAATATCTAAATCATGTTGACATAATTTATCAGCAATTATTAAATCTCCAATTTTAAGCTCAGGATTAATTCCACCTGCAACACCTGAAAATAAAAGAGTATCACATCCAAATTTTTCAATCATAGTTGCAGCCGTTAAACTTGCAAATACTTTTCCAATTTTTGAATATGCAATTACAATTTCTAAACCATCGTAATTTACTTCATAATATTTATTGTTTGCAAATTCAACTGTATTTACATTTTCAAAATATGATAAAAGAGGTTCGATTTCCTCTTCCATCGCTCCCATTATTGCTAATTTAGTCATTTAATTCACCTATTACACTTTCAAGTGATTTCATATCTGAAACATTAATTGTTGCTACTTTTGTAATTTTTTTATTTAAACCTTTTAAAACAGCACCATTTCCAAATTCTATAAATAAATCTACATCATTTTCAAACGCAACAATTGATTGTTTGTATTTTACAGGGCTAGTAAGTTGAGCAGATAATAATTTAATTGCTTCATTTTTTGTTGTATATGCTTGTGCTGTAACATTTGAAATAACAGGTGAAAATTCATCTTTTATAAATTTTTCTAAATATGGATTTAAATTTTCAACAGCACTTGTTAATAATTCACAGTGACTAGCAACTGACATATCTAAAACAATTGCTCTTTTAGCTCCAGCTGCTTTAAATGTATCTACAAGTGATTCTAAATCAGCTTTAAGACCTGCAAGAACAAGTTGTCCATCCATATTATAATTTGCTGGCCAAACTTTTTTGCCTAAAGCTCTTTGCTCTTCACAAATTTTTTCAACAATAGCATCATCAATTCCAACTAGGGCCATCATTCCAGCTCCACCACCAGAACAAGCATCAGTCATAAATAAACCTCTTTTATGCACTAATTCTATTGCATCTAAATAATCAATTCCACCAGCAGATACTAAAGCTGAAAATTCTCCCAATGAATGACCTAAAACAAAGGTAGGTGTGATATCACATTTTTCTTTAAAAATTGCATTTGCAATAGAGCTAACTAATAAAATAGCAGGTTGAGTAAATTCTGTTTTTCCAATATTTTCATTCTCTTCAAATAAAAGTTTTTCAAAGTCAATTCCTAATCTCTCACTAGCTTTTGAAATCATTACTTTTGCTATATCACTATTATCAAAAAAATCTTTTCCCATTCCTATAGTTTGACTTCCTTGTCCAGGAAAAATAAAAGCAACTTTTTTCATTGTTAATACCTCTTTATAAATTAATTAATTTTAATAAAACCATTTTTTAAAGTTAAAATACATAACCCTAAAAAATAATTTTGCCCAAATGTAAGAATACACTCGGGCAAAAAATCATATCTTTTTAAAAAGAAAGTATTAATGACAACCACAACCACCGTGAGAATGTCCATGACCATGGTCATGACCTTTATCTTCAGTTCCACAAGAACCACCACCATGAGAGTGACCACCGCCACCACAACAACCTCCACCCATAGCAGCCATTCCACCAACAACACCAGTTTGAACTTCTTCTTCAGTTGCATCTCTTAAAGATAAAATTGCTACTGAGAACATTAACGTTCTTCCAGCCATTGGATGGTTATAATCAATTGTTACATCAGCGTCAGTGAAAGATTTAACTACAACTTGTACAGTTTCTCCATGCTCACCATTTCCGTATAAAGACATTCCTTCAACTAATTCAATACCTGCAAATTGCTCTTTTGGTAAAACTTGAATAGCTTCTTCATTATACTCACCATAAGCATCAACAGGTTGAACTAAAACATCAGCCTCTTCATTTGCAGACATTTCAATTAGTTTTGACTCAAGTCCTGGAATAATTTGACCTTTTCCTGAAATAAATTCTAATGGAGATTGACCTACATTCGTATCTAATTGCTCACCAGTTTTTGCATCTTTTAATGTATATTCAATACCTATTACTTTTGACATGTTTTTTCCTTATTTAATAATTATTATAATTTAGCTAAATTTTGTTTTGCTACTTTTGCTTCATTTGAATTAGGGTAAAGATCAACTAAAGTACTATAAAAACTTTTTGCATTATCTTTATCTTTTGTTTTCTCAAATGAAATAGCACTATGCAATAATAATGTTGGCATATAAGCTGCTTTATCATTAAGAATAGCAGATTTTTTATAATGACTTATTGCAACATCATACTTTTTTCTCATATACCAATTTTGTGCCATGTAGAAATTAACTTCTGCTGGCTTATAGTTTGCTTCAAGCAGTTTATCAAATTTTTGACTAGATGAATCATAACTTCCTGCATCAAAATCTTTTTTTGCATCGTTAAGTAAATTTGCTTTGTCCGTAGCTGATAAATTTTTTACAGATACTTCATCTTTTTTATCATCTACTTCAACACCAGCTTTATTTGTATCTAATTTTGTTGATGCTTTAACTTGAGATGTTTTGATACCAGCAGCTTTTTTTAAAGCTTCGAACTCTTCTCTTGTTACGAATTGATCCATATTATTTTTCAATTCATTGGAAGAAACATATTCAGAATTAATTTTATTAACTAAAGTTGTTAATTTTGTGAGTGCGGCTTTTAGACCATTAACCGTGTCAGATAATTGACTATCATTACCTTGAGTTGATGAAGAACTATTAGAACCTAAATCTGAAGATAGACCAACTTTCTGTGCTAAATCATCCACTTTTCTAGAAGTAGAATTTAATTTTGCAGAATCACCTTCATATGTAGATTCTAAGCCTTCTAATCTCGTTTTAATAGATTCAAGTAAAGAATTTACATCTCCCATCTTAGATGTTAGATTATTGATGCTTGCTTGATTTTTCAAGATATGTTTTTCAGAAGAAGTTAGTCCATAAGAACTATTCCCACTTGAATCACCTGAACCATAAACCGAAACCTCTTCGGCTTCGGCTACGGTTAAAGAACTTGCTATTAAAAAAGATAGAAGATACTTAGTCATTGAAATTATTTACTTAATTCGTGTTCAACTCTTCTGTTTTTTGCCCAACATTCTTTAGTTTTTTCAGTACAAACTGGAGAACTTTCACCTAAAGAAACTAATGCAACATTTGCAGTTACACCATTAGCAACTAAAACATCTTTAACAGAGTTAGCTCTTTTTAAACCTAATGCATAGTTATACTCATCTGATCCCCACTCATCTGTGTTACCAGAAACAGTTACAGTTGTATCAGCAGTTAATGCAGATAATTTAGAAGCATTAGAAACTGCTTTATCTTTGTTATCAGCAGTTAAGTTATATTTGTCAAATCCAAAATATACATGCTCAATTAAAACTTTTTGACCATTAATCATATAATAATTACCATTTCCAGCTTTTTCTAAAGCAGAAAAACTACCATCAGCCATATTTGAATCAGTAGTACTTGCAGCTTCAGCAACTGGAGCCGTATTGTCAACATTCATATCAGCATTTTTTTCACTACAACCAGTAGAGAATAACATTGCCGCAACTAATAAAGAATAAACACCTAATTTTTTCATAATTTTGTCCTTGAAATAAAAATTTGCTGAAATAATACAAGAGTAAACCTTAATTATTGTTTATAAAAACAAAATCTATTCTTACATAAATAAAAAAATTCAATAATTCATAATATTTATTAGATACTATCGGATTTTTTTAAATTAAAATTAAAAAAAAAGGATTGTTTTTATAACTAATATACCGAAAATTAATCTAATAATTATACTCTCAAATAGCCATTATATAAGTATTTTATTTTATTTTTAAAAATGATAAAATCAACTAATCTCTTTTTGAAAAAACTCTAATTACTACTAAAATCAAATCTAATGATGGTTTTAATAGCTTGTAATTGATTTCAAAGAGAATATTACCTATTGTGGACAATACCTTGTCTATTTAGAAATAATTGATTTGATTGGATAATAGTAATAATAAAAATTTAAATGACTTTTCTAAATTACAATTTATAAATGAATTTTTCATAAATATCATTTAAACATTTATATATATTATTTCTTTTCAAATAGTATAGTAATTAATAAAAAAATATCATATAAATTTCTGATAGTTTTTAATAAAATTAATTTAGAAGAATGATAATAAAAATGATTTAAGAAGTTTTTTGAAGTAATTAAGTATAAATTAGAGTAATTATTACTACAAGGTTTCATAAAAAATCTATAAAACACTTGCAATAATATTATATTTTCTTAAGAATTACCAATCTATTGATTGAATTCTTTTACCGTTTAATGAGAATAAAAATGATTTACTGTATGCTAATCTAATAATTCCTATTGAACTTGATCCACCAAACGTTTTTATATATAGTAATGTTTCACCATCACCTGAAAATTTAGGGAACTGATTAATACCACTTGATGTTAGCCGTTTCATATTATCTGACTTAGTTGATATTAAATACAAGTTAAAACTTTTATCACCTAATTCATTTGTAGAGTCCTTACTACTATATACAATATTGTTCCCAAAAGCAGTTGCAGATGAGTTATTATTACTGTGATATACTAATCTTTCTACAGAAGTTGAATTAATTCCTTGTGCAAAGATATTTGGATTTCCTAATCTATCAGAAACAAACACAATTCTTGAATCATTATCGATAAAATGACCACCTACATCAATACCACTATATTTCGTAATTTGAGTTTTACTTTTTGTTCTTGTATTATATAAATATACATCAGGTTGACCATTAGGAGATGCTGTTACTAATAATTTAGTTCCATCTGCATTAACATCAGAACAAGCTAACATACCATCTGACTCCATGATAGTCTCTTTACTTCTATTATAAATATTTAACTTAACTAAAGTTGGTTTTGCATAATTATAAGTAGTATAATAAATTGTTTTTTGATCTGCATCTGCCCATTTAGGGAAAATATTTAAACCACCTGATACAACAGTTTTCTTATATGTTAAAGTATAATCTCCAATCATAATATCAGCTTTACCGGAAGCTGTATAAGTTGAAAATACTACAAATTTTTCCATCCAAGAAATACTTGGTGCTTTAAAAAAGTCATTAACTGAAATTGCAGCTTTATGTGCTAAAAAAACAAATCTATCTTCTTGAGTTGTTGTAAAATTTTTCTCTAAAATAAGTACTTTAGAATTCATATCAAAAAGTTTTGTCATTAAAGTGTAAGAACCATTTGATTCTTTTGATGCTGATAGATTTAAATATAAATCAACACCTTGATTTGATAAACTAATAAGATCAGGCATACTTCCATAAGCTGTCTGACTATTTACATTAACTACTTCAAAATGCCCACTAACAGATAAGTCATCTGCTAAGCTTTTTTTTATTCTACCTAAAGTTTCAATTTCTCCTGTGTCAGTAGAAACTGAAACTAAAATTTTCGGTAAAGAAGTAGCCTTTTTAACTATTTCTAAATTTGCATCAACTTGTGCAAAAACTGAACTAAATACCAATGATATTAATAATAATATTTTATACATAAATTTTATCCTTCTGATTTGAAATCAACATTAATTCGTACATCTTTATTTTTTGTAGGTATGGGATAAACAATATTTTTTTGTTCTTCCAAAAAATTCCTTAAAGATGTATCAAAAGTTTCATTTCCTGAATTTGTAACAAAACGATAATCAAACCTACCATTTAAATCAATCATAACTAAAACAACAGCCTTTAAACCTGGCTCTCTTGTTGTTGGCATCCAAGCTGATAACATTTCATCAATTTGTGAGAAATAATCATCACTCTCTTCACCTTTATTAGCATTTTTACTTTTCGAATTAGATGCAGTTTTTTCATCTTCTAATAACTTATCAATCGTTATATTAGATGATTTTTTCTCTTTTTCGAATTTAGATTTAAATCTTTTAGGGTCAATTGATTTCTCAACATTATTAACCTCTTGTTTTGCTACATTTGTTGCTTTTTCTTTTACATTTGCAAATAAAGATTTTAAATCAGGTCTTTTTTCATTTGAAACTGATGTCTCTTTTTCTTTCACTTCTTCTTTTTCTATAATTTTTTCTGTTTTTTTCTCAACCATCTTTTTTTCAGCTTTTTCAACTATCATATCAAGCTCAATCGTTGTAGATGTAGGCTTAATATTAAAAGTTTTTGGAGTTGGACTAGCAATATAAAAAAACAACAAAAAACACATAAAAGCATAAAATGAAAATGCTATTATACCTGAAAGTATAAACGAAAAATTATTTTGCATTTATTATCCATCAGTTACTAGTGCAACTTTGAAAAAACCAGCTTCTTTAACTGATTTTAAAACAAAAATTATATCATCATACTTCAATTCTTTATCTGCTCTTATATGTATTGGAGTATTTTGATCTTTTCCATTTGCAAATAAAAGAAAACTATCAGGAAAATTTACTATATCTACTTTATTTTTATTAAGTGTAACTACTCTATCTTTAGTAATAATAATATCAATTTTTTGGAAATCTTGTACTTGTTGTGATTTACTCCCACTAGGAAGATTTATAGGTTCTTCAAACTCAATAACTGGTGCTGTAACCATTAATATTGCTAGTAAAACTAGCATAATATCAACTAAGGGTGTAATATTTAAATCAGGTTTGTCATTAAAATCATACACTATATTAACCCTTAGCAATTAAAATTTGCGATTGTGCCTTAAGATATATATTTAACTCATAAATTTTTCTTGAAAGTATTTGATGAAATGTATACGCAAATATAGCAACAAATATACCTGCTGCTGTTGCAACTAACGCTTCACTAATTGCTGGTGCAATAATAGAAAAAGCAACTTTTGATTGATTCGCAAATTTTGCGAACGACTCTAATATTCCAATAACTGTACCAAAAAGACCTATAAATGGTGATGTTGAAGAAATAATAGCTAACCAAGAAATTCCCGAACTTGCATCTTTAATTATATTTATTTCACATGCATATAATAACTCTTTTGAAGCAAGGTTATTTGTACATTTATTTAATGCAGATAATGATGAGAATCTAGCTTCTCTTGATGTTAAACCCTCTAAAGAGCTAACTTCATTTCTAATTAATGCAGTAACTGCGAAATATCTATAAAGGAAAATCCAAATTGTAACGATTAGATAAATTGACAATAGTGCTAAAACTATATAAGTTATAGCACCACTATTTGCCAAATAATTTAGTATTGTAGTAATCATGCTTTTACGCGAATGAGTTGATTTTTGCTTCAACTGAAGCAACAGAAATGTTTGAATCTTTTACTGAATTTACTAATACTTTTGCAGCTTCAATATTCTTAGCAATCTCAGAGTCATTTCCTGCAGTTAATGCAATAGCTCCATCAGCTAATACATCAACAGATTTTTCATCTACTTTAACATGTCCCCAGTTAATAGCAACTGCTTCAGTAGAATTTGCTTTTTCGATAACAATTACACCAACTGTTAATGAAGAAATCAATGATGAGTGTCCAGGTAGGACACCGAACTCACCCTCTTTTCCAGGGAGAGTTACAGTTTTTACATCATCATTAAATATTTCTCCATTAGGTGTAACTATTGATAATCTAATTGTATCCATGTTATGCCTTAACGGTTTTGTTATTTCATTTTCTCAGCTTTGGCAAGAACTTCATCAATTCCACCAACCATATAGAATGCCATTTCTGGAATATTATCATATTTACCAGCTAAAATTCCTTGGAATCCAGCAATAGTATCTTTTAACTCAACATATTTTCCTGGACTTCCAGTAAATACTTCTGCAACGAAGAATGGTTGAGATAAAAATCTTTCGATTTTTCTTGCTCTTGAAACAACAAGTTTATCAGCTTCTGATAACTCATCCATACCAAGAATTGCAATAATATCTTGTAAATCTTTATATTTTTGTAATACAGATTGAACACCTCTAGCTGTATCATAATGTTCTTGACCAAGAATATCAGCACTTAAGATTCTTGAAGATGAATCTAGTGGATCAACTGCTGGGTAGATACCTTTTTCAGCAATTTTTCTGTTAAGAACTGTAGTTGCATCTAAGTGAGCAAAAACAGAAGCTGGAGCTGGATCTGTTAAGTCATCCGCTGGAACATAAACTGCTTGAACAGAAGTAATAGAACCTTTAGAAGTAGAAGTAATTCTTTCTTGTAATTTTCCCATTTCTGATGCAAGTGTAGGTTGGTATCCAACAGCTGAAGGAATCCTTCCTAATAATGCTGACATCTCAGAACCTGATTGTGCAAATCTGAAGATATTATCAACGAACATTAATACATCAAGACCTTTTTCATCCCTAAAGTATTCTGCCATTGTAAGACCAGTTAATGCAATTCTATTTCTAGCACCTGGTGGTTCACTCATTTGACCATAGCATAATGCAACTTTGTCAAGTACGTTTGAGTCTTTCATCTCATGATAAAGGTCATTACCCTCTCTTGTTCTCTCACCAACACCAGCAAATACTGAGTATCCAGAGTGTTTAAATGCAACATTATGAATTAATTCCATGATAATAACTGTTTTACCAACACCAGCACCACCGAATAGTCCAACTTTTCCACCTTTTGAATATGGTGCTAAAAGGTCAACAACTTTGATACCTGTTTCAAACATTTCTGTTTTTGTTGATTGCTCTTCAAATGAAGGAGCAGATCTATGGATTGACCATCTTTCAACATCAGCAGGAATTGCTTCACCTTCATCTACTGGATCACCAATAACATTAAAGATTCTTCCTAATACTGCTTCACCAACTGGAACTTTAATTGGTCCACCAGTAGCAACACACTCTTGACCTCTAGTTAAACCTTCTGTCATATCCATAGCGATAGTTCTAACTCTACCATCACCAATATGCGCAGCAACTTCTAATACTAATCTGTCTTTATTAGCATCTGCTAATACTACATCAATAGCTTCATTAATTTCTGGTAAGTATCCGTCGAACTCTACGTCAACAACCGGACCCATTACCTGAATAATTTTACCTTTCATACGGGCAGCTCCTTTAAATTATTTTAATGCTTCAACACCACTGATAATTTCTATCAGCTCTGTTGTAATTGCAGCTTGTCTAGCTTTGTTATATTCAACTGTTAAACTATTAACTTTTTCTTTTGCATTTTTAGTAGCAGCTTCCATTGCTTGCATTCTAGCACTGTGCTCTGCAGCTAAAGAGTCAATTAAAGCATAATACATATTGAAATCAATATATTTATCAGTTAACTCATTTAATACTTCTTCATCATCATCTGGTTCAATTTCTAACATAGATTCTGAATTTTTAACTTCAACAGCATCTAAGCTAACTGGTAATAAATCTCTAACTCTAATTTCTTGAGTTAACATATTTAAAAAACCATTATAAACAACGATTACTTTGTCAGTAACTTCATTTCTAAAATCTTCAACAACAGCATGAATAAACTCAGCAGCTCTATCATACTCAGGAGCAGAAGATAAATCAGAAACTTTTTGCTCTAAAGCAACACCTTGGAAAGAAAAGAAATCAACACCTTTTCTACCAGCAGCTCTTAATCTAACTTTTGTACCTTTTGCTTCATATTCAGCAATTAATCTACTAACTGTTTTAATTGTTGCCATATTAAAACCACCGCAAAGTCCTTTATCAGCAGTTACAAAAACAATATCAATTGTTTTTGGTGCATCATTTTGTACAAATGCTCTACCAATATTTCCTTCGTCTTGAACTTTGCTAACTCTAGCAGCAATATCAGAAAGAACTTCATTTATCTTTCTTGCATAACTTCTAGCTTGATCAGACAATTGTCTAGTTCTAGTAAGTTTAGCAGAAGACACAAGCTTCATAGCTTTTGTAGTTTTCTGAGTATTTTTAACACTACCTATTTTTAATTTAATCTCTTTTAAGTTAGCCATTGACTAATCCTTAGTTTGCACTAAATACAGTTTTAAACTCTTCTAATGCAGCTTTTAATTCTGCTTCTGTATTATCATCAATTTTTTTAGAAGATTTGATTGAATCTAAAATATTTGAATATTTTTGTTCGAAGAATGTATGTAATTCAGCTTCAAATCTTACAACATCACTAACTGCAACATCATTTAAGTAACCTTTAGTACCAGCATAAATAATAACAACTTGTTTTTCAATAACTAGTGGTTTGTTTACACCTTGTTTTAATACTTCAACCATTCTTTGACCAAGCTCTAATTCTCTTCTAGTAGCTTCATCTAAATCAGATGCAAATTGAGCAAATGCTTCCAGTTCTCTATATTGAGCAAGAGATAATTTTAAAGTACCAGCAACTTGTTTAGTAGCTTTAATTTGTGCAGCTCCACCAACTCTTGATACTGATAAACCAACATTAATTGCAGGTCTAATACCTGAGTTAAATAGGTTAGTTTCTAAGAAAATTTGACCATCTGTAATAGAAATAACATTAGTTGGGATATATGCAGCAACATCCCCAGCTTGAGTTTCAATGATTGGTAATGCAGTCATAGACCCAGCACCTCTTTCATCACTCATTTTTGCAGCTCTTTCTAATAATCTTGAGTGTAGATAAAATACATCTCCTGGATATGCTTCTCTTCCTGGAGGTCTTCTTAAAATTAATGACATTTCTCTATATGCAACAGCATGTTTAGACAAATCATCATAAATAATTAATGCATGTTTTCCGTTATCTCTAAAAAATTCACCAATAGTAACACCAGTATATGGAGCTAAGAATTGTAATGCAGCAGAATCAGCAGCAGAAGCATTAACAACAATTGTATACTCCATAGCACCTGCTTCTTCTAATGTTCTAACAACAGAAGCTACAGAAGATGATTTTTGACCAATTGCAACATATATACAAACAACATCTTCACCTTTTTGGTTAAGAATAGTATCAATTGCAACAGTTGTTTTACCAGTTTGTCTATCACCAATAATAAGCTCTCTTTGACCTCTACCAATTGGAACTAATGCATCAATAGCTTTAATACCAGTTGTTAATGGTTCATGAACAGATTTTCTAGCCATAATTCCAGGAGCTTTTTCTTCAACTAATCTGTTTTCAGAAGCAGCAATTGAACCTTTACCATCAATTGGCTCACCCAGTGCATTAACAACTCTTCCAACCATTGCATCACCAACAGGAGTTGATAAAAGTTTTCCTAGTCTTTTACAAGAAGTACCTTCTCTTAGACCATCACCTTTACCAAGAATAACAATACCAACTGAAGATTCTTCTAAATTTGAAGCAAGACCTCTCTCACCATTTTCAAACTCAACTATTTCCCCTGCCATAACATTTTTTAGACCGTAAACTTGTGCAATACCATCTGCATAAGAGATAATTTTACCTGTTTCATTTACATCTACATTTAATTCAAAGTTATCAATTCTTTCTTTAATTATAGAACTGATTTCATCAGCTTGAATTTTTGCGCCCATTCAATTTCTCCTTTGTAAGTTCTAAACTGCTTTTAAAATATGATCTATTAACTGTGTTTTTAATCTCTCTTTTGAAAAAGAAATCTCAACGCCAAGTCCATCAATATCTACTTTAATACCATCATAATCACAAACATTTTGCGATAATGACAATTTAACATCAAATTTTTTACTAAATTGTTTTTCAATTGAAGATACATAATCACTTGATAATTCAAGATTTGTATAAACAACTCCAATATAACTATTATTCATTTTAGCAATTTGAGTATTAAGCTCTTTTGCAATAAATGGTAATAATGATAATCTTCTTTTTTCACCAAGTAATTTAATGAAATTTTTTAAAACTTCATCATTTGCAAAATCTACTAAAGAGATTATAAAATCTACTTTTGTATTATCAGCAATCTGAGGAGAAGATACTATTGAATTGAATTTCTCATCAGCAAATGCTGAAGAAATAACATTTAGCTTACTGCTAATAGTATTAATAATATCACTATTTCTACCATCAACTAATGCTTTAACATATCTTTTTGCTACTAAATCATTCATTATGCTACCTTTTTAAGAACAATATTTGCTAACTCATCTTGAGTTAATTTAATATTTTCAGAACTTAATAGCTCTTCAAGAACTTCAGTAACAACTTCTTTTTTAGCTTTTGATATTTCAACTTTCATCATTTCATCTAAATTTTTATTTAGATTAGCGATGTCTGCATCAACAGCAGTTGCAACTTTTTGTTTAACTGAATCTATATCAGCTTTTGCACCATCGACAATATCAGTAGCAATTTTTTTTGCTTCTTCTAATTTCTTTTGTGCATCTTTAACTTTATCTCGAGAAGCTTTTAAAGTATCTTGTACTTTATCAAGTTCTGCTTGAATAGATAAAGATCTCTCAGCAAAAAATGCTTTAATTTTATCAGCAAGTAAATACCATAAAATTCCAGCAAATATTATAAAGTTAACGGTTCTTTGCACTATGTCAGTTTCTACCGCGCCTTCGTTTGCAAGTAATGCAACTGGAACTAAAGCCAACCCAAGTAATAACATTCTTTTCATATTTCCTATCCCTTCTTAAATAGAGCTAAGCTTAGCTTTTAGGCTCTCATTAAATTGAGGCATAGAAGATACTAAAGAATCTCTCAAAGCTTTAGTCTCGTCTTGTAAGTTTTTAGTAAATTCCGCAGATTTTACTTCTAAATTAGATTTAGCACTTGCAAGTTTTGCATCAGCACTATCCTTTGCTTCCTTATAAGCTTGTTCTCTAATTGCAGCTGCCTCTTTTTTCGCTTTAGCAATAATATCATTTGCTTCGGCTAGTAAACCGTCTACATCAGCACCGTTTGATTTCGCGTCTTCTAAATCTTTTTTTATAGAAGCCTCTCTATCATCCATGTGTTTAAGTAATGGTTTGAAAAGACAACTGTTTAGTCTAGCAACAACTAAAAGAAAGATGATACCAGAGCTAAGCAATAATACAGGACTTATGTCTAACATTCATTCCTCCATATTTTTTACAGTTTAGTTTAACTAAAACTCAATTATTTTACCAAAACTAAGTATAAAATTATATTAAAAGAAAAAATTAGCTTATAAATTTTTGGATAATGTTACGATTGGATATTAAAGTAGCTAATAATTTTATCAATTTCTTCTTGTGAATTAAATTCTATTTTGAAATAATTTTTTTCAACTTTCATTTTTAAATTATTCTCTTTGAATTTTTCAATAATGTTATTAAAAGAATTGAAATTATAAGTATTTGTAGTTTTATCTTTTTTGGGTTTTTCAGTATTTTTTTCTTTTAGTTCTTTAACTAATTTTTCTGTTTCTCTAACTGAAAGTTTTTGACCAACAATTGAATCACAAACCATTTTTTGTTCTTCTGAACTAAGTCCAAGCATAACTTTTGCATGACCTGCACTAATTTTGTCAGTAGCTAAAAATTGTTGAACATATGAGTTTAATTGTAACAGTCTTAATGTATTTGTTATTGAAGTTCTACTTTTAAATACTTTTTTTGATAGTTCTTCATGGGTAATATTATGTTCATTTAGTAACTGTGCGTAACAGTATGCTAATTCAATAATATTTAAGTCATCCCTTTGGATATTTTCTATTAAAGCCAATTCTCTTAATTTAAATTCATCCGCATCAATGATTATAGCTTTTATTTTGTTGATATTTGCAAGTTTATGAGCTCTAAGTCTTCTCTCCCCTGCAACTAAGGTGTAACTATTATTCCCATTTTCAATTACAATTATTGGTTGTAATAATCCATGCTCTTTAATAGATTCACTTAAATCATTTAATTTCTCTTCATCAAATATTTTTCTTGGTTGATTTGGATTAGCTTTTATCGTCGAAACGTCAATTTTACAAACGCCTGATTTGTTACTACTAGCTGAATTTTCATATGCTGATTCAACTTCTCCTAATAATTCTCCTAATCCTCTACCTAATGCCATATCATCTTCCTACTAATAAAAATTAACCTGCTATTGCTCTTGCTAAATGCGTATACGCTTTTGTACCACTTGAATTTGTATCATATAACATTATTGGTTTACCAAAACTTGGACTCTCCGCTAATTTAACATTTCGTGGAATTACTACATATGAATTATCATCTATTTTAAATAATTTGTTTTCAAAATGTTGTGCTAAATCTGCAAATACTTGTTTTGACAAATTATTTTGCGAGCTATACATTGTTGGTAAAAATCCTCTTATTTGTAAAGATTGGTTTATAGTTTGTTTTACTAATTTTATAGTGTTTAATAATTGTGCTAATCCTTCTAATGCAAAAAATTCACATTGAATAGGAATAAGTACAGATGTTGACGCACTTAATGTATTTATTGTAATCGGTCCTAGAGCAGGTGGTGAATCAATAATAATATAATCAAAATCTTTTTTAATAGGATCAATTTTTCTTTTTAATACTAATTCTCTTTCTTTTGTATTTTTATAAAACTCTTTTTCGATTCCAACAAGACCTATATTTGATGGTGCAACTTTTAAATTTTCTATTTCTGAATCTAAAATAATCTCACTTAACTCTTTTGTACCTAACATAACATGATAGATATTGTATTCATATGTATCCCTATGAAAACCTAAAGAAGTTGTAGCATTTGCTTGTGGATCTGCATCAATTAATAATACTCTTTTACCTTCAAGTGCAAGGGCTGCACTTAAGTTTACAGCAGTCGTAGTTTTACCTACACCACCTTTTTGATTAGCTATTGAAATAATCTCTGTCATCTTAAACTAAATACCTTTTTATTGTTTACTTGTATTGAACCATCATCATTTAACATCACATTTTCGAGAGAAACCTTTTGATTGTCGATGGTTGTTTGGAACTTTTTGCTATGCTGAAATTCTATCTTAAAATCACTAAATATCTGCTTCCAAAAAAGCTTTTTTTCTAATTTAAAAAAATAAATTTTTAACATATCATCTATATCGACATTTATATCGAGTTTTCCAAAATCATCACTTACCCTTTTCAAATTTATACCAATACCACAATAAATTAAATCTTTTGAAACAGTTGTAATTGTTCCTCCTATTTTTTTATCTTCAATATAAAAATCATTTGGCCATTTTAACCAAACTGATGAGCCCATCTCCTTTAGTACATCTTTTAATATATATGAAAAATATATTGAACTACTTTGTAGTGGTAAATCATTAGGTAAAAAAGAATTATTTATAACAAAAGAAAAAAAGATATTGCCTTTTATTCCAAGCCATGAGTTTCCTCTACTTCCAACTCCATTTGTTTGATAATCAGAAAAAACACATAAAGGTTCAGTGTATCCTTTTTCTAAAATATAATCTTTTATATATCTATGAGTAGAATCGATTTCATTTAATTTTATTATTCGCATTTTTAATTATACATAATAAAAATAGAAGATATTATTAAATATAATCCAAGTAAAAAGGTTAATATGTTAGATCCTGTTTTACCAATTGCAATATATTTATTTTTAGGTTATATCTTCAAAATATTTTATCAAGATAATTCAAAACAATTAATTGAATTTATAATTTATTTTTCACTTCCTTCTATTGTATTTTCTAAAATTTATCCTTTAGTTTTGGATGAAAAAATACTTGGCTTAATTTTAATGTTTATGTCATTTATTCTTTTAAATTTATTATTTGCCTATTTTATAGGAAAGATGATGAAATTAAATAGAATACTACTAGCAACTTTTATGATTATGGCAACTTTTGGCAATACTTCATTTATTGGTTTCTCATATATAAACGCATTTTATGGTGAAGACTATATTGTTTATGGATTAATATATGATTTATTTGGATCATTTTTACTACTTGTTTCGGTAGGTATGTTTATAATCACATGGGGAAGTGGTAAAAAAAATAATTTTACATCTATTTTTAAAAATATTTTTTTATTTCCACCATCATTAATGTTTTTTATAACCGTTGCTGCAAAGAACTTTGAAATTCCTAATTTTGTTTTATTAACAACTCAAACATTAGGTTCTACCTTAGTTCCAATTGCTATGATTGCAATTGGAATGAAATTAGAAGTAAAACATATTTTTGTAAAATTTCATATTGTTTCAATGGCAATGCTATTAAAAATGGTAATAGTTCCAATAATAGTATTAATTGGTTTCCAACAATTTTATGGAATACATGAAACATGGGTGAAAGTTACAATAATTGAAGTTGCAATGCCACCAATGACAATGGCAACAGTTTTAGCAATAAAAGGTGGATTAGATGAAAAAGTTGCAATTAATTCATTAGTTTTAGGAGTTTTATTAAGTCTTGTAACAATAACTTTATATACATCTTATTTAGCGTAATTTTACGCTAAAGTAATTAAATATTCATTGCCATTATAATTAATATCTTCATATAAGAAATTGATATTTTTTAATTCAATATTTCCTTTTTTATATTTTTTTATAATCATTCTAGTCATATACATATTTTCATTATCTTTTTCTATATTTCTTTTTCCATCATTACTTTTTAACTTTAAATATATTTTTTTATCAATACAATTTAAATCAATAAAAATATATCTTTTATCTTCAATAGAAATCTTTTCTATTAATCCATTTATTAAATTATTTATAATATTTAATATTGCTTGACTGAATTCATTTTTAAGACCATAAATATTTATAGAATAATCTAAATTCAAAACTAAATTGATACTATTTTTTTTCAAGCTAGCATCTGCTAATTCTAGGCATTTAGCAATAGTTTCTGAAATATTAAAATTATCCGCTACACTTTCAACTTTATAAAAATCTTTAAAATTATCAATATTCATTGATAAATTTTGAGTAATATTAACAATCTTTGATAATTTAGAAACGGACTCGTTTTTATTAATATTGTCATATTCAATATTAATTTTTAATCCACTTGCAAGTGTAGAAATAATATTTAGAGGTTCTTTCCATTCTTGTGCAATATCACCCATTAGTTCTGCCATTGAAGATATTTTTGATTGATTGAATATTGTAGTTGACTTTTCCTGATTATTTAATATCTCTTTTTCAACTTTTTTTTCTAATTCAATATTTACTTTTTCTAATTGTTCATTTAAAAGTTGAAGTTTAATAATATCAGTTTGAGCTTTTGAAATTGATAATGATATAAAAGAGCTAAACATTGATAAATAATCTTTATCTTTTTCATCAAAAGGCACAAATTTATCATCATTTTTTTTATTCAATAGTTGAATTACACCTAATATTTCATTTTTAATAGGATGAATTAGTGGTATTGTAATAATTGAACGAGTTTTATAATTAAATTTTTCATCAAACTCTTTAGTTCCTGAGAATTCATATTCACTAGAATTGTAAATATCATTAATTATAATTATTTTTTTTGTTAGATAAGAATCTACTGCAAGATATTTATTTTCAATAAATAAAGGAAGTTTATAATCTTTAAGTAAATAGAAATATTTGTAAACATCTTCATATGATAAAATATCATTTTGAAAAATATGAAATTTTAAGTATTCATCTTCTTTAATATAAATAGTACCAGCTTCTGCATTTAATAATTCTCTAGTATATTTTAATATTTCATGTAAAAGCACATCTAAATCACTGATTTTAAGCAAATTAATATCATATATTTGTCTTATTTCTAAATCTTTCATAATAAATACTTTTAATTTTAATTTTTAATTATTATATCATTAAAATAGTATTTTATTTAATTCTAGTCTTTGACCTCTTATATAATCTGTCGCATTTATTGCTTTTTTTGAAGGAGCTTGAATAGTTCTAATTTTTAAGCTTCCAACTTCACATCCAATTATTACATAATCATTAGTAGTTTCTAAAATTTGACCTTGATTATTAATAGATGATTCTTCATTTAGTTCAATATCTTTTAATTTTAATTCAGATTTTAAAAAAACACCTGGCCAAAAAGAGTATGCTTTATATTTCTGATATAATTTTTTTGCATTAGAAAAATCAACTAAGCCATCTTCTTTTTTGATTTTTTTACAAAAACTAACTTCAGTTTCATTTTGTTTAGTTGGTTTTATATTTTCAAAATTATCTAAAGTTATAATAGTAAGTTTTGCAGCAATTAAAGATAATTTTTCAAAAGCCTCTGAAACTTCCATATTTGATGTAATTTTAAGATATTGTAATCCTAAAATATCTCCACTATCTAGTCCCTCTTCCATAAGCATTGAAGTAACACCTGTATAAATATCATCATTTAAAAGTGATTCTTGAATTGGACTTGCACCTCGATATTTTGGAAGTAGTGATGCATGTAAATTTATACATGGAGCAATATTAAGTATATCTTTAGGTAATATTTGACCATAAGCAGCAACAATTATAAAATCGGGATTTAACTCTTTTATTTGTTTTGCTACTTCTTCATTTCCTCTTAACTTTAAAGGTTGAAAAATTGGGATATTTAAATTTTCATCTAGACAAAATTGTTTAATATGAGGCGGTGTTAAAACTTGTTTTCTTCCAAAGGGTTTATCTGGTTGAGTAAATAATCCTACTATTTCATACTCACTATTTATTAACTCTTTAAAAATAGTTGTTGCATAATCTGGTGTTCCCATAAATAGAATTCTTTTACTCAATCTTTTTCCTTTTATTTTTTTGCTTGAAAAATTGTTCCGCTTTTATGATTTCCATCAACTAAAAAATCATAAGCATTTGTTAAATCAAAACCTGATGATAAATACATTGGAATTCCTCTTTTCATTAAAAAATCTGCTGCTTTTAATTTTGTTACAATTCCACCTGTTGCAAATTCTGAATTTGCAGTATGCTTCATTTCAAGTTCATCAGGATTTATTTCAAAAACATTTTTTTGTAAAACTGCGTCATCAAACTCTCTTGGGTTTTTATTATAATATCCATCAATATCTGATAAAATTGCTAACATATCTGCATTGAAATAGTATGCAACATGAGCTGCTAACTGATCATTATCACCAAATAATAATTCATAATTTGCAATCACGTCATTTTCATTTATAATTGGTAAGATATTATTTTCTAAAAGTATTTCCATAACATTTTGTGCATTTTTTGTTCTTTTTCTTGAATCAAAATCATCTGCAATAAAAAGCATTTGCGCACATGTAATATTATGTTCTTTAAATCTTTTTTTATAATTTTTAAGTAATAGTGGTTGACCAATAGCAGCTAATGCTTGTTTATTTGCAATTATTCTTTTATCAAGTTTTAATGAAGTAAATCCAGCTCCAACAGCTCCTGAAGAGACTAATATCACTTCAAAATTTTTTTCATTTTTTAATTTAGCAATTAAATTAACTAAATTATCCATTCTCTCAAGAGCCAATTGGCCATCTTGAGTTAAAACAGCTGTTCCAACTTTAATTACTAATCTTTTCATTTATCTTGTTCCAATAAATTATATAATGCAAATCCTAAAGGTTTAAGATTTAGTTTTGTTAAAGATGAAATTGGTAAAACAAAATATGGTTTACTATTATCGAATCTTGAATAAATTAAATCTTGAACAAAATATGGATTTTCTCCTTCAAATTTAAATTCATTTGATTTTGTAGGTTCTAAACCAATATCTTTAATGAATTTTTCTATATCTTCATCTAAGCTTTCACCAAGGTATCCATCAATTTTACTTATAACAATTGCAAAATTTCTTTTTGATAACTCACCTGAGAATTTAGCAACTTCTTCTTTCAATACTCTATATTGGTCAATCATTGTTCGATAGTTGGCAACATCGATTACAAATAGAAGTGTTTTAGTTCTTTCAATATGTTTTAAAAACTCTAAACCTAAACCTCTTCCCTCACTTGCACCATCAATAATTCCTGGAATATCAGCCATTACAAAAGAGTTATAATTTCCAACTTCTACAACACCTAATTTTGGTGTTAATGTAGTAAATTCATAATTTGCAATTTCTGGAGTTGCATTAGAAGTAACTGAAATTAAAGTTGATTTTCCAACATTAGGATAACCAACAAGTCCAACATCAGCAATAAGTTTTAATTCTAGTCTAATACTTCTTACTTGTCCTGGAAGACCTGGTTGGAAATAAGTTGGTCTTTGATTTCTTGAGTTTTTAAAGTGCGTATTACCTAATCCACCTTTTCCACCTTCAAGAAATAAAACTTTTTCTCCTAGTTCAATCAAGTCAAATATAACTTCATTTGTTTCATCATCAATAACTTGAGTGCCAGGAGGAACAACTAAAACAAGAGATTCTCCTGACTTTCCAGTCATTCTTCCACCTAAACCTTGTGCTCCATTATCTGCTTTAAAGTATTTTCTACCTTTGTAGTTTGATAATGTATCCGTATTGTTGTCAACTAAAAAGTAAACATCTCCACCTTTTCCACCATCACCACCATCTGGTCCACCTTTAACAACAAATTTTTCTCGTCTAAATGCTGCACATCCCTGTCCACCTTTTCCAGATGTAACTGAAAATCTAGCGCTATCTATAAACATATAACTTTCCTTTTAATAAATAATTAAAAACTAAAAGCAAAATTCTAACTTCTACTGTTAACTTTTAATTAGTTATGTTAATTTTTAAATAAAAAAAGGGTGTAGGCAAAAGCCATACACCCTTTAAAGAAACTACAATTGTCCAGAATTACGAAGCGTAAACTGAAACTTTTTTTCTTTTTTTGTCTTTAATCTCAAATTTAACAACACCGTCAATTAAAGAATAAATTGTATGATCTTTACCGATCCCAACATTTTGACCTAAATGTACTTTTGTACCTCTTTGTCTAATAATGATGTTTCCAGCTCTTACAACTTCACCACCAAATTTCTTAACACCAAGTCTTCTACCAGCTGAATCTCTATTATTCTGCGTACTTCCCTGACCTTTTTTGTGAGCCATTGTTTTTCTCCTTAACTTATATTATGCTATTTGCTTATGCAGCAATTTTAGTAATTCTAATTTTTGTGAAGCTTTTTCTGAAACCTCTTTTAAGTTTAGAATCTTTTCTTCTTCTTTTTTTGTAAATTATTACTTTTTTAGCTCTATTTACACCTGTACCATCTAATACTACAACAGCCTCAACTTTTGCGTTTGCAACAGCTTCACCAGTTTTTAATTCACCGTTGTTTACAGCTAAAACATCAGTAATTTCTAAAGTTTCTTTAGCAGCTTGACCAGTATAATCAACATCTAAGATATCACCCTCAGAAACTTTATACTGTTTTCCACCACACTTGATAATTGCGTACATCTTTCTTCCTCTAATTCAATTCTATGCTAAGTTCATATTTTGTCATACTAACTCTATTTTTCGAACCGGAATAGTATCTTATTTTAGTTTAAACTTTCTTTAAGCCAAAGACTTTTAATGATAATCATTTGCTAAAGCAATTGCATCAATCATAATCATTGAATTTTTTGGCAATGATTTAACACATATTGTACTACGAGCTGGCTTATGTTCACCAAAAGCTTCAGCAAAAAGTACATTAACAACACCAAAATCATCTATATTTTCCAAATATACAGATACTTTTACTACTTTATCCATTGCACTTTCAGCATCTTCTAAAAGTGTTCTTAAATTTGTAAGAACCTGTCTAGTTTGAACTTTTATATCTCTTTCTACCATTGTTCCATCTAATGTTATTGGAACTTGTGCTGATGTATATACCATTCCATGCACTTTTACAGCAGGAGAGTAAGAGCCTATTGCTAAAGGTAAATAATCACTTGCAATAAATTTCATCTATTATCCTTAGAGTTTTAGTAATTTTTATGAATTCTACAAAAAATAAACTGCTATTTAAATAAATTTTTTAAATTAGTTATAAATTATAACTAACAAGTTTTCCTAATTTTAATTGATATATATTATCTTTTATTTTTCTAATTAAATTTGCTTTTTGTTTAAAGTCTAAAGTTTTATCATATGAAATAGCTGTTAATTTATTTGTATAAAATTTATAAACTAAGGTTAATAATTCTTGATTTAATCTTTCATCATCGTAATTTTCAAGTTTTTCATTTAAAACTATTGAATTTAATGAAATATTCTCAATATCAGTTAATAATAATTCGAACTCATTTTTGTGAGCTTCAAACATAGATGAATCAACAATATCTAAAACAGAATCTAATCTTTTTGGTTTTTCTAAAATAGATTTTATTATACAAAGTTCTGCAATATCAATTTTTGTTAAATTTGGTTCAAAATTTCTTTGTTTATTGGAACTAATCTTAATTAAATTTTCTCTAATATTTAATTTCTGCGCTAAATATCTTTTGTACTCATCTTGATTAAGTAAACTTAATGATTTTAAATATTCATTAGCTTCAACTAAAGCTTTTTGTTTTTGAATTGGATCATTAATTTCATATTTTGAAACTATATAATCTATAGCATAAGGAATATAAGGAATCGGATTTGAAAAAATTTCATTCAATTCATTTATTCTTCCATCATTTACCATATCAGCTGGATCTAACCCACCTGCAAAAATAATAACTCCACCATCAAATTCACTTTGACTTAACATAACTGAAGCTTTAAAAGCAGCTGCAAGTCCAGCTTTATCTCCATCATAAGCTAATATAATTTTTGGTTCACCCCGTCGCAAGAGTGGTAAATGATCTTGAGTTAAGGCAGTTCCAAGTGTTGCCACAGCTGTATTAAATCCTGCTTGATGAAGCATTATTACATCTAAGTAACCCTCACAAACTATGATTTGATTTTTTTTATATATTTGCTCTTTTGCTAAATGGTAACCATATAAAAGTCTTGATTTATTAAATAGTTTTGTTTGGGGTGAATTTACATATTTTGCATTGTGTCCAGTTATGGTTCTACCACCAAAACCTACAAGTCTTCCTGTTATTGAATAAATGGGAAAGGTAATTCTTTCTATGAATCTTGAATATAATCCATTTGTTCCATTATCAATTACACCTAAATCAATAGCATCTGCTAAATTATAATGATTTGATTTTAGAAAATTTATTGTATCTATTGAAACTGGTGCATACCCTATTTCAAATTTTTCTATTGAGAATTCTGAAATCCCTCTTTTTGAAATATACTCTTTTACATTTTCATTATTTACAAAAAGTTTTTGATAATATTTATTAATTTCTTCTAAGATTTTTGTATCTTGTTTTTTTTCATCTGTATTTTCATAATCTAAATTAAAATTATACATTGAAGCTAATTTTTCAATTGTTTCTGGATATGATAGTTTTTCATACTCCATAACAAATTTTATAGAATCCCCACCTACTCCACAACCAAAACAATGATAAATTTGTTTTGCAGGACTTACAACAAATGAGGGAGTTGTTTCTCCATGAAATGGACAACAAGCTTTAAAATTTGCCCCAGTTTTTTTCAATTCTAAAAATTGAGAAATAACATCTACAACATCAAGATTGTTTTTAAGATTTTCAATTGATTCTTTTTTTATCATTTAAAGATTATACCCTTTTATTATTTTATTTGTACTTTTATGTTAATATGCACATCCAAGCATAGAAAATAATTAAGGTTTTATTTGGATAATATAATATTAGAATATCGAGACCCATTATTTGGAATAATATTCCTTGTAGCACTAATATTCATCATATCTTTTATAACTTACTCTTTTAGTATTTATAAAGAAAAAGTTGCCAGAGAAGATTATAGAAAACTATCTGTAAGATTTGAATTGGGGAAATTAAAAGAAGATGATTATGTTCATTTATACAAAACATACAATCTACCATTTGATTCAATACTACTTTTAGCTTCAACTTTTTTACATAAAGGTGATTATAACAAAGCTATTTCTGTGTATCTTACCCTACTTGAACATGTAAATGATCGGGTAAAAAAAGAAGAACTACTTGAACTTTTAGGAACTACTTATTTCAAAGGTGGTTTTTTACAAAGATCAAAAGAGATATTTTTAAGAATTCTAAAATTTTCTCCAAGAAATAGTAATGCTTTAACTTATCTTTTATTAGTTTATGAAAAATTAAAAGATTATAATAAAGCGAAAGAAATAACATTATGTTTAGAAGAACTAGACAAAGATGTAAATATTGATAAAGTTTATTTAGATTCATTAATTATTTTAAATGATTCAGTATTATCTTATGAAAGAAGAACTGAACTTTTATATGAAATTTTTAAAGATAATAAAATTATAGAAAGAATATTTGCTTCATTTTTAATCCAATTTAATAAAACATTTTTTTGGGAGCATATTAAAGAATTTGATTGTTCAAAATACTTAGATGTAATGTGGTATTTAAACTCAAATGATATAGATTTTGAGAAAGTTGTTCAAAATGAATTTTTAATTGAATTATATAATGCAAAGGGATATTTAAATACTTTAAAACATAGCAATGATTTTGATTTTGATATTTTGATACTATTAAATAAACATGAACATAAAATAAAAGCTTCATTAGATTTTGAATTTATATGTTCATCATGTAAACATTCTCATCCTATTTTTGATACTAGATGTCCACATTGTCATAATATTTTAACATTAAATGTGAAACATAGATTAACTAAATCTTTTTATACTAGCAATCAATCTTTACAATAACCCATACAACACTTTCATAATAAAAGATGTGATATACTTGCGAAACTTAAAAATAAAAAAGGAAATACATGAGTGATTATTCAAAATTAGAAAAGTGTTTGGATTATCAGTTTAAAAATAAAGACCTGATAATCGAAGCACTTACACATAAAAGTTACAAGAAACCTTATAACAATGAAAGATTAGAGTTTCTTGGAGATGCTGTTTTAAACTTAATAGTTGGAGAATATTTATATTTAAAATTCCCAAAATCAAATGAAGGTGAATTATCAAAAATAAGAGCATCTTTAGTAAATGAAACGGGATTTACAAGACTTGCAAATGAGATAAAACTTGGTGATTTTATTTACATTTCAACAGCAGAAGAGAGAAATAAAGGTAGAACAAAAGCTTCAATATTATCTGATGCTTTTGAAGCTATTATGGGAGCTGTTTATTTAGAATCTGGATTAGAAACTTTAAAACCAATCATTTTAGATTTATTAGAAAGATCTTATGACAAAATAAATCTTGATGTTTTATTTAGTGATTATAAAACTGCTTTACAAGAAATAACACAAGCAAAATTTGCTTCAATACCAGAATATAAAATCGAGGGTTCATATGGACCTGACCATAAAAAAGAGTTTGAAGTGTCAATTTGGATTGATGGAGTTAATTATGGTAGTGCAAATGGGAAAAGTAAAAAATTAGCACAACAAGCTGTAGCTAAAATAGCAATTAAGAAACTAAAAGAGGAAGAGAACTAAATGAATACTTTTGGACATAGGTTTAGATTCACAACCTTTGGAGAATCACATGGAAAAGCTCTTGGGTGTATAGTTGATGGGGTTCCAGCTGGAATAAAAATTGATGAAGAATTTATTCAAAATGAAATGAATAGAAGAAAACCTGGACAAAACAAATATGCAACTGCTAGAAAAGAAGGTGATGTTGTAGAGATTCTTTCAGGAGTTTTTGAGGGCTTTACAACTGGAACTTCAATTTCTATGATTATTTTTAATGAAAATCAAAAAAGCAGTGATTACTCAAATGTAAAAGATTTATTCCGTCCTGGTCATGCTGATTTTACTTATTTTAATAAATATGGGATTAGAGATTATAGAGGTGGAGGAAGAAGCAGTGCAAGAGAAACAGCAGCAAGAGTTGCAGCAGGAGCAATTGCAAAACTTATGTTAAATGAACTTGGAATAAAAGTGCAAAGTGGTATTTGTGAAATAAATGGAATAAATGCCAATAATTACGATTTTTCAAAAGTTAGTGAATCTGAAATTTTTGCCCTTGATTTTGAAGTTGAACAAGCACAAAAAGATGCTATATTAGAAGCAAAAAACTCTCATAATAGTGTTGGTGGAATTGCTTTAATAAATGTAAAAAATGTTCCTATTGGACTGGGTGAACCACTGTATTTTAAACTTGATTCACAAATTGCAAATGCAATGATGGGAATAAATGCTGTAAAAGCTGTAGAGATTGGTGATGGAATATTATCAGCAAAAGTAAAAGGTTATGATAATAATGACCAAATAAGGAAAGATGGATTTAAAACTAATCACAGTGGAGGAATTCTTGGTGGAATTTCAAATGGTGATGATATAAATGTAAAAGTTCATTTTAAAGCAACACCATCTATTTTTATACAACAAGAAACAGTTGATATTAACAATAATGAAGTTGATTGCCAATTAAAAGGAAGACATGATCCTTGTGTAGCAGTTCGGGGAAGTGTTGTTGCTGAATCTATGATGGCTTTAGTTCTTGCAGATATGGTTTTACTAAACATGTCATCTAAAATGGAAAATGTTAAGAAAGTTTACTCTAAATAAAGATTCATTTAAAGTTTTTTATATATACTTTCATCTTAAAAGCAACTCTTTGGTCAAGTGTTGCTTTTTTTATGTAAGCTGAATTAATTTATGATTGAATCTAATGCTCTTTTAGCATTTGGCCATCTGTTATGGGCATTTAACATAACCATTAAAATATCTTGTTTACCTTTTTTTGCTCTTGCTATCAAGCAAGCTCCCGCTTTGTTTGTATAACCTGTTTTAACACCAACAACATAAGGGTCATCTCTTAATAATTTATTACTTGAACTAACAAAATATCTTTTATTAGTATTAATTGCCGTGAAAGAGTATTTATCCATTTTTACAATAGAGTTAAATGTTGGATTTTTTATAGCATATTCAGTAAGTATCATTAAATCTTTTGCAGTTGTTTTGTGATTTCCAATATCAAAACCACAAGGATTAGTAAAGTTTGTATTTTTCATACCGAGTTTTTTTGCTTTTATATTCATCATATTTACAAATAACTCTTTATTCCCTTTGCCAAGATAAATAGCTATTGAATTTGCTGCATCGTTTGCAGATTTAATAAGTGCTGCATGAACTAAATCTTTTAAATAAAACTTTTCTCCAACTTGAAGATTTGCAATTGTTGGTTCAACTTTTTTCATCTCTGCTGTAATAGTAACTACACTATTCATTTTCCCACTCTCAATGGCAAGCATTGCTGTCATAATTTTTGTTAAACTTGCAGGTCTAAGCTTTAAATTTTCATCCTTGCTAAATATTAATTTCTTATTATTTAAATCTTTTATTATTATGGAATCCAAATCTTTTTCAATTTTGTGAAAAACATCTGAACTATTAGAGAATCCTAGAGTAGGAATAAACACAAAACATAAAAGAATAAAAAGAAATTTCATTGCACAACCTATTTTTAAAATACATTTTAATAAAAAATGTTTAATATGACGTAAAGTATAGAATTATACAATAGAAAAACTAATTTTAAATATAAATCTGTTTAATAAATCTCTTTTTTTAATTCTTCAAGTCTAGCTATTCTATCTTCGGTTGAAGGGTGTGTTCTGAACAATGTACCAAGTGTTGATTTTAACCCTGAAAATGGATTAATAATAAACATATGTGCTGTTTGTTCAGTTGCATTATGTACTTGGTGTCCACTTCTTGCATAGTTCTCTAATTTAAGTAATGCAGACTGTAAACCAGCTGGATTTCCTGTCATTCTAGCGGATCCTTCATCTGCCATGAATTCTCTGCTTCTACTGACTGTCATTTGAATAATTGAAGCAGCTAGAGGCAATAATATTGCCATTGCAATCATCATTATTGGATTTGTTCCTTGCCTATTATTATTTCCTCCAAACATAGCACCAAACTGCATCATATTTGCAATCATTGCAATTGCTCCTGCAAATACAGCAGCAATTGTTCCTATTAAAATATCATAATGTTTTATATGAGACAATTCATGTGCAATAACCCCTTCTAACTCTTTTTCGTTCAACATTTCATATAAACCCATTGTAACTGCAACGGCAGCGTGTTCATAGTTTCTTCCCGTTGCAAAGGCATTTGGAGTATGATCAGGGATCAAATAAACTTTTGGCATAGGAAGACCAGCTTTAAGTGTTAATTTCTGTGTAATTTTATATACGGGATGTTTTGAATCTTCAAGAAGTGTTGCATCATAATGTTTTAAAACTTGTTGGTCTGAATAATAATAAGCATAAAAGTTCATACCACCTGCAAGTAAAAATGCAATTAACATCCCATTTGTTCCACCAAATGAGTAACCTATAAATACAAATAAAACCGTAAGGAAAGTAAGTAAAAAAACTGTTTTAATTTGTTCCATTTTATTCTCCTAAATTTTTATTTATTCTAACAAATTTTGGTTAATACAAATTTAACTATTTATTAATGTTATTTAATTCAGAACCTTTTTTATAGGGAACTTTTGCACTTGGTGCTATCTTTGAAGTAGTTTCAAGATGTACATCTTGATCATCAAAAAATATATCGGCACCAAAAGCTTTTACAACTTCATATTTATCAACTCCACCTAGAAAAAATGCTTCGTCAAGTCTTACATTCCATTGGGATAATGTTCTTATTACCCTTTCGTGAGCTGGCGAATTTCTTGCTGTTATTAAAGCTGTTCTAATTGGTGTTTGTTCATGTGGATATTTTGCTTGAATATTTGAAATTAATTTTAATAATTGAGCGAATGGTCCACTTTGCATAGCATTTAGAGCATTTTGTTTTTCATACTCTAAAAAAGCTTCTAAACCATTTTTTTTATAGATAATTTCTGATTCTTCTGAAAATAGAACAGCATCACCATCAAAAGCAATTTTAACTTGATTCGAATTTTCATCTTCTATTTCATCATAGGGTAAAATCCTCGCAGCTGCAATTCCCTCATTTATCGCATTTTGAACATCTTGTTCATTTGCAGATAAAAACAGATCTACTTTAAAAGGTTTCAAATATTTTGAAATATCATTTCCTCCACTCCACGCGGAACGTTGAATATCCAGTTTGTATTTTTCAATTGATTTTGTAATTCTAAGACTAGTAGCAGAGTTATTTCTTGACATAATTATAACTTCAACTTGTTTGTCATCTGGAAAATCTTCATTTATTCTTAAAAGATTTCTTACAAGTCTAAAACCAGTACCTTTTTTTGGTAATAAGTCTTCATTTTCAATTTGATATTTATAATATTCATCAAGTCCTTTCTCTTCAAAGATTTTATTTTCATCTTCAAGATTAAATAAAGCCCTTGATGAAATAGCAATTACTAACTTTTTATTTAAATCATATCCCAAAATCAAACCTTTTATTTTTTAATTACTCTAATTTTATATAAAAAAAAGCAAATATAACTTAAAATGGAACATTATTTTTAATAAGAGAGAAAATGAAAAAACTTTACATTGTAAGACATGCACAAAAAGAAGAAGAACAATTAGGTCAAGATGATTATGATAGACAATTAAGTCCAAAAGGAATTGAAGATTCAAAAAATATGGCAAAATTTTTTGCCTCAAAAAATCCATTTATTGATTTAATCATATCAAGCCCAGCGAAAAGAACAAAAGAAACTGCTGAAATATTTGCAGAAGCTTTAGAATATAAAAAATCTATAATGCCAAATGATATTTTGTATAGAGCATTTGTTAATGAGTTAATTGAAACTATTAGTTATACATTTGATACTGTTAATTCTATGCTTTTAATTGGACATAATCCATCTTTAACAGCATTGGCAATCACTTTAGTAGAATTTAGGGAAGAATTTAAAATGGGTGCAATTATGGAAATAGATTTTGATTGTGATTCATGGATGGATATTTCAAAAGAAAATGCAAAACTAATCTCTTATGAAACACCGGATAAATAGTAAAATTTATAAAATTTTACTATTTATCCAAATTCCCATTTAAAAGAACTAAAGAAGCTAAATTTGTTAGCTCTTTGATATTCTCTTTAGTTATTTGAGGATTATCTCCAAGTATTGAAGAAAATATATCTGTAAAATTTTGTCTTGCCCAAGTTCTTAACTCTGGGGCAGTCATAAACTTATTTGTTGAAAGGACTTTCCCTTTTTTATTAGTAATGGTAACCTTTGCACTATCATTATTTTCAAAATTTCCCTTTATTCCATCATTATTTGAAATCTGATAGGTAACCGTTGCATCATATAATTTTCCTTTTACAAGAGAACCATTATCTACAACTTTTCTTGGAAAACCAGAAGTTTTGAAAAATCCATCCCATTGATCTGCTAATAAATTTGAAAAGCTAAAACTTATCATCAATGAAATCAAAATAAAATACTTTTTCATTCTTTTTCCTAATTAATCTTATTTACCTAAACAAAACTCACCAAACATTACATCTAACATTTGGTCATTTTCATAAGGTCTTGTAATTGATGAAATTTGTTCTAATGCATCTGCAATATAATGAGCAAAAAATTCCAACTCTCCACTTTCTAAAGGATTTTTTGATAAATTTATACTATAAAGTGTATTTTCGACAGAAATAATCTGTCTTTTTGAAATCAGTGTCATTTCATCACTATGAGTATTTGAATCTAAAATTAACTCTATCTTTTTAATTAATGGATTTATATCATCTTTTGTTGATAATTCAATAAAATTATCTATTTTTGTTTTATCAAATTTATTTTCTAAATCTGATTTATTTAAAACAGTTAAAATCTCTTTACTAGAATTCTCTTCTATTAACTCAATAATCTTTTTATCTTCATCATCACAAACTTTTCCATTATCAAATAAGGCAATAACAATATCTGCTTCATTTATAGCTTGAATAGATTTTTCAATTCCTATTTTCTCAATAACATCACTTGCATTTCTTATACCTGCTGTATCAACAATTTTTATAATATGTGTACCAATTTTTACTGATTCTTCTATTGTATCTCTTGTTGTTCCTGCAATATCAGAAATAATTGCTCTATCGTAATTTAAAAGTTTATTTAGAAGTGAAGATTTACCAACATTTGGTTTTCCAATGATTGCAACTTTAAAGCCATCAAGCATACCTTCTCTTCTTCTACTTGCTTCTAAAGTATTAGATAGTTTAACAAGAATTTTTTCCATCTTACTTTTGATTTGCACAAAAATATCATTTGGTAAATCATCTTCAGCATAATCTATAGAAACTTCAGTGTAAGCTAGCATAAAAAGTAAATCTTCTCTAATTTCATTTACAAAACTCGTTAATTCACCTTTTAATTGTCTTGCTAATAATTTTACAGCATCTTCACTTCTTGCTTCTATTATTTTTGAAATTGCTTCTGCTTTAGTTAAATCCATTTTATTATTAAAAAAAGCTCGTTTAGAAAACTCACCAGGATTTGCAATTCTAGCACCATGATTTATTGCTTCATTTATAAGCATATTTGCAATTGCAACTCCACCATGACATTGAAATTCAATAACATCTTCACCTGTAAATGAAAAAGGTGCTTTAAAATAAATAACTAAAGCTTCATCTATTACTTCATTATTTATATCATACAAAGAAGAAAGAGTTGCAAGTCTTGGTTGGAAAGCTATTTTTTTTGAAATTTTTGTAGCAATTTCAAGAGCATTAACTCCCGAAATTCTAACTATTGAAATAGAGCCAATTCCATTGGCTGTTGCAATTGCAACAATTGTAGCATCATCAAACAAGATTAAATTTCTCTTGCTCTATATTCATTAACAAGTACATATTTATCACCTCTAACATTTGTTTTAACTGCAACATATTTATCAGGGAACTCTTCTCTTAATTTTTTAAGTGCAATATGAACTAAAATACCATCTAAAGGTTTAGTTTTGAATGTACCTTTTTCTTTAATTATTTCTATTATTGGTTCAAGATATGCATAAATTGCTTCTTCTTGATTTTTCAAAAATTGTGCGACTTCAAGTCTTAACATTAAACCATATTTTTCATTTATCCAATTAAATAAAATATAAGATAAGGCTTTATATCTGTAACCCTCTTTTCCAATTAATAAAGCTGAATCTTCACCTAAAAATTCGATATATAAAGTCTCTTCATCATAAAATTCTACATTTATTTCATCAAGAGAATAACATGTAGTATCAAATAATAAATGAATTCCCTCTTTTACTTCTTCAATAATTTTTTCTTTATCTTTTTTGATAATTATTTTTGAAATTTCATTATCTAATGATTCTTCATGATAAAACTTATCAAAAATTCTATCTTTTGAATCAACTTTTGGAACAGATGAATTGATTTCTTCTTTTCTCTCTCTTGAAAAAGATTCTCTTTCATCTTTTTGATGTGAGTACTCAATTCGTTCTGAAACTTCTTGAATTTTCACATCTTTATTTTTAAATATTTTACTTTCTTGAGTATAAGTTTTACAATTATCTTTAAAACAAACTTCTATAATGGCACTTTTTTTTCCAAAACCAAGAAATCCTTTACTTGGTTGTTGGATAACTTCTATTTCTAACTCTGTAATAGAACAATTAAACTCCGCAGTGGCTAATTCATAGACCTTTTCTAAACAATTCGCTTCAAACTTTTTCATATTAGGTTCCTAATTTTTTTCAGCTCTTTTTCTTTCGAATACACTATTAATATAGTATTGTTGACCGATAGTAAATAAATTATTTATAAACCAGTACAATGTAAGTCCTGCTGGGAACCACAAGAAGAAGAATGTGAAAACGACTGGTAAAAATTGGAATATTTTCTTTTGCATTTCATCTTGCATTGTATTTGGTGTAATTTTTTGTTGTAAATACATTGTTGCACCCATTAAAACTGGCAATACAAAATATGGATCCATTTCAGCTAAGTCATGTACCCAGAACATCCAAGGTGCACCTTTTAATTCAATCGCATTCAATAAAACTCTATATATAGCAAAGAATACTGGAATTTGTAGAATTAATGGTAAACATCCACCCATTGGATTTGCACCATGTTTTTTATAAAGTTCCATCATATGCATAGATTGTTTTTGTTTATCATCTTTATATTTAGCTTGAATCTCTTTCATTTTAGGAGCTAAATCTTTTAACTTTTGCATTGATACCATTCCTTTGAATGATAAAGGGAAAAGTACTAATTTAATCAAAATTGTTAAAATAACAATTGTCCAACCCCAGTTTCCAACATAACCTTGTATAAATTGTAATAATAAGAACATAGGTTTTGCAATAAATGTAAACCAACCATAATCAATTACATCAATTAATTCTGGGTTTAGAGCTGCTAAATCTCTATGATTTTTGGGTCCAATAAATCCTGAAAAAGTTACATCACTTCCTCCATGAATAAATCCTTGAGGATTAGATTTTGTATCTGGCATTAAAGTTATGCTTAATGATTTTTCAAAATTATAAATAACAGTTGTATAGTATCTATCAAAACTTGATAAAAATTTTGCTCCAATAATATTTTCATTTTTATCTAATTTACCATCTTCAATTGTTTTTAAAGTGTTATCATTAAGTTTTGAAATAAATCCATGAACAGCATACATATCAGCTAAAACATTTGGTCTAAAACCATTTGTAATAAAAAATTGTTTTTCATTTGTAGTACTAACATTTAAATCATAATGTCCATCAGGATAAAAAGTTAATTTTTTTGTTAAAACAGTTCCATTTAGAGTCTGAGTTAATACAAGTTCTTGTGATGATGTTGTTGCATCAACATTTGCTAAACTTGCAACTACATTAACTTTAAAAGCATCTGCATTTATATTTGCATCTGCAAATCTAACTTCAAGTGGTCTTAATTGGTTTGATTCAAATAATTTAATCTGATTAGCATTTTCATCTTTATATTTCTCTTCAACTAAAGTAACTTGTGCTACTCTACCTAAAGTATCAATTTCTATTGTACTTTTAGCAGTTTTAATTGTAGAAACAATTTGTGAAGTTGCTATTGATTTAGATGATAAAGCATCAGTAGAATTTGACATATCAACTGGGTTACCATTAACATCAGTTGAAACCATTTTTGTATCAACTGAATTCACATCAGGTGCAACATTTTGTTTTTGTGTTTGTTCTTGTTTTGCAAGAGCTGCTTTTGCTTCTTGTTGTGGTTTTAAAACCAAAAACTCATAAGCTATAAAAAATACAAATACTATTAATGTCATAATTAACATTCGTTTTTGCATACCGTTATTTTGATTCATGTTGTTCATTCTTTTCTTTCCACTCCCGATTCTTTACTACTAAATACTTACCATTTTTCAATGGAATATACCAATATTTTATTTTGATTTTTTCAAAATTGATATTTTGATTTGCTTTTAACTTTATGATAGGATAGTCAAATCCACCTTCAAAAAGTTGATTACACTTTAATATTCGCGTTATTGTAAAATAAATCGCCTTAAAAAAAGTATTGTTGTCTAATTGCCACAATGCATATTGAGAACATGTTGGGTAATATCGACATGATCCAAAAGCTAAAATTGTTAAATATTTCTGATAAAATCGTATTAAATATTTAAAAATTGTTTTCATTTTAAGACTTCTAATCTTTTTAATGCGAAGTCAAAATCTTTTTTTAATTCTAAAAAAGTTTTATCATGTAAGGTTATTTTTGCAACAAATATATAATTACCAATTACTAATTGTTGTTCATAGGAAGCGAATAAAGCACGCATTCTTCTTCTTGCTTTATTTCTATTTACTGCATTTCCGACTTTTTTGGAAGTAACAAAAGCAGCTTTTAGTGTAGTGCTAGAACTAAAAAAAGCGACAAAGCTGGTAGTATGCCATCTTTTGCCGCTTTTATATAGTTTGTTAAAGTCTCTCGAACTATTAAGTCGATGTTCTTTATTTAAACAGCTAATTTATGTCTACCTTTAGCTCTTCTTGCGTTAATAACTCTTCTACCATTTTTAGTAGCCATTCTTACTCTGAACCCGTGAGTTCTTTTTCTTGGAGTATTGTGCGGTTGATACGTTCTTTTCATCTTAGATTTCCTCTATATTCACTAAATAAGTTGGGGATTATAGTTAAATTTTGCTTAAATATTCTTTAGTTAATCTTTACAACTACTTCATTATCTTGAACATCAAATTCAATAATACTTCCCTCACCTATTTTATCTTCTAAAATTAAATCAGCTAATTTATCTTCAACTATCTCATAAATGGCTCTTTTTAGAGGTCTTGCGCCATACACTGGATCAAATCCAATTTTTGCAATATACTCTTTTGCATTTGGCGTTAAAGAAATTTGTATATCTTTTTCTTCAACTTTTTTCTTAATATTATTAAATAAAATATCTACAATATTTGTAATTGCTTCTAGATTTAATTGTTCAAAAATAACAATATCATCTAATCTATTTAAAAATTCTGGTCTAAAATGATTTTTTAATTCATTTAAAACAGCTTTTCTTCTTTCATCTTTATCACTAATTTCAATAATTCTTGCACTTCCAATATTTGAAGTTAAAATTATAATTGTATTTTTAAAATCTACTGTTACACCTTTGTTATCAGTTAATCTTCCATCATCTAAAACTTGCAATAAAATATTAAATACATCTGGATGAGCTTTTTCAACTTCATCAAATAAGATTACACTATATGGTTTTCTTCTAACAGCTTCTGTTAATTGTCCACCTTCTTCATATCCCACATAACCTGGAGCTGCTCCAACTAGTCTTGAAACTGCGTGTTTTTCCATATATTCACTCATATCAAATCTAATAAGTGATTTTGGATCATCAAATAAGAATTTTGCTAAAGTTTTTGCACTTTCAGTTTTTCCAACTCCCGTTGGTCCTAAAAATAAGAATGATCCAATTGGTCTATTTGCTTCACTAAGTCCTGCTTTATTTCTTTTTATAGCTCTGCTAATTGCTTTTAGTGCTTCATCTTGGCCAATAACATCTTTTTTTAAAACTTCTTCTACCATTAAGATTTTTTGTTTTTCACTATCCATCATTTTATTAACTGGAATTCCAGTCCATCTTGAAACTATACTTGCAATTGCTTCTTCATCAACAGAATTTCGTAAAAGAGTTCCTTCTTTTTGCATTCTTTTCCATTTTTCTTCATTCTCTTTTATTTTTGCTTCTAAACTTGGAATTTCGCCGTATTCTATTTGAGCTGCTTTTTCAAAGTTTGATTCACGTTTTGCAATATTTGCTCTATTTTTTAGCTCATCAATTTTTACTTTTAATTCACTTGTAGTATTAAAAGTTGCTTTTTCATTTGCAAATCTAGCTTCTAAATTTTGTTTTTCTTCATTTTTATCTGCTAATTCTTTTTCTATTTGAACAATTCTTTCATCATTTTTTTTACCCTCTTCCATTTTAAGAGCTTCTTTTTCTACATTTAAAGTTTGAATCTCTCTTTTAATCGATGAAAGGGCATTTGGTTCTGATTCTATTTGCATTTTAAGTTCAGCTGCTGCTTCATCTATTAAATCAATTGCTTTATCTGGTAAAAATCTATCTGTAATATATCTATTTGATAGTTTTGCAGCTGCAACTAAAGCACTATCATTAATTGTTACATTATGATGAGTTTCAAGTTTTTCTTTTATACCTCTTAAAATTTGTAAAGCTTCATTTACTGTTGGTTCATCAACTTTTACAGGTTGAAATCTTCTTTGCATTGCTGCATCTTTTTCAAAATATTTTCTATACTCTTTTAGCGTAGTTGCACCAATAGTGTGAAGTTCACCCCTTGCAAGAGATGGTTTTAAAATATTTGCTGCATCCATAGAACCTTCACTAGCACCTGCACCTATGATTGTATGAATTTCATCGATAAATAAAATGATATTTCCAGCTTTTTTTACTTCATCAATTACTGATTTTAATCTATCTTCAAACTCACCTCTATATTTAGCCCCTGCAATTAATGCACTCATATCTAAAGTTACAACTCTTTTATTAAGTAGTGAAGTTGGAACTTCTTTATTTACTATTCTTTGAGCAAGACCCTCAGCAATAGCTGTTTTTCCAGTTCCTGGTTCTCCCAATAATATTGGGTTATTTTTTGTTTTTCTAATTAGAATTTGCATCATTCTATTAATTTGTTCATCTCTTCCAATAACTGGATCTAGTTCTCCATCAATAGCTTTTTTATTTAAATCTATTCCATATTTATTTAAAGCTTCTAAATTTTCATCACTACTTGAACTATCAATAGTTTTTCCAGCTCTCATAGCTTCAAGTTCTTTTTTTGCTTCTCTTAAATCTATGTATTTTCCTAATACATCTTTTATTATTTGTAAATCAAAATTTGAAATAAGCCAAGTATCAACAGCAATAAACTTATCTCCAAAACTTGTCATTAAACCTTCCGCATTTTGTAATGATGAAATAAGATTTCTTGATAGTTTTATACTCTCTTTAGTTACACTTGAAACACTTGAAAGTTTTTGTGCATGTGATTTTGCTTCAAGTTCAACTGCTGCTTTATTTACATTCATTTTATTTAATAATTGATTCAAAACAGAATTTGTATTTGTTAATAATGCCCAAATTAAGTGTACAACTTCAACCTCTTGGTTTTTGTTATGTAAAGCCAAAGCTACACCTGAGTCTATTGTTTCTGTCAATTGATTTGTTAGTTTTTCAAAAATTTTATCCATAATTAGCACTCCTTTGTTTTAACTGCTAAGAAATTATATCACTTGAGTCAATGTTTGTCAAGTCAATTCAACATAATAAATTTATAATAGATATTATATACTAAATTATTATAATATTAAAAGGACTTATTTTATATGTTATGTGGAATTGATGAAGCAGGAAGAGGGCCTTTAGCTGGTCCTTTAGTTGTAGCTGGAGTAGTTTTAAAAGAAGAAATTGTTGGATTAAATGACTCAAAAGTTTTAAGTGAAAAAAAAAGAGAAAACCTTTTTTCCAAAATAAAAGAAAAATCATATTATCATATTGTGTTCACTAGTGCTAAAAGTATCGATGAGTTAGGTCTTAGCGCATGTTTAAAAAATTCTATTATTGAAATAATGGATATTTTAAAAAATAATTGTGATGAGTTTTTAATGGATGGAAATACAACTTTTGCAATTGAAAATCTTAATTGTAAAATAAAAGCAGATGCAACTGTGCCACAAGTTAGTGCAGCCTCAATCCTTGCAAAAGTTTCAAGAGATAGATATATGTGTAATATTAGTGAAAAATATTCAAATTATAATTTTTCTAAACATAAAGGTTATGGAACAAAAGCGCATGTTGATGCAATCAAGAAGTTTGGAAGAAGTGATGAGCATAGATTTAGTTTCAAACTTAAAGCTTTGGATGAATGTAATGATAAGGATTCAACAAAGTCTTTATTTAAAGATTAACTCAAAAAATATTAAAATATATAAAAATAAATTTAGAGATTAATCTAAATTTATTTTGAAACTTCACCAATATATTTTTCAACAGATTCTATTTTAGTTTTTAATCTATTATCGTGCCCTACTCTAATATCAAATTTCAAAGTTGCATATACTCTATTACAACCTAATTCTTCTAATCTTAAATAACATTTTTCAGCTAAAGATAAAGCTTCTGACATAGTGTTTGTTTCAATAATAGTTGCCATTGATGTTAATTGATAATTTACTCCACTATCCCTTATAATTTTTATAACTTCAGCAACTTCTTTGCTTTTACTTTCACTTTTATCTGTTGGAAACATACTCATTTCCATTAAAATTGACATATTTAGCCTTTGTATTAATATTTTATATGAAAAGATTATAACATAGCTATTTTTGAAATTAATATTATTCTTAAATGAATATAATATATACAATTAGCTCTTAGGTAAATATCTATTTTTTATTTATTATTCAAACTAATTTTGATAACATATATAATAATTAATTAAAAGGATTAAAATGCAATTAAATGTATCTTCAGAAGTAATATTATCTCAATTAGGGTATTCAAAAAGTGAAGCTTCAATAAAACAAGCTGAAAAAATCATAGAATCAACAACAAATTTTGATAAATTTGCAAAACACATTTTTACGCTAAATGATCATCTTAAAAAAATGAATGCTTATGTTGGACTTTCAAATAAATCAAATCATTTTAAAATAAAATGTGATGAAAATGATTCTACAGAAATTTTAGAAGAGTTTCATCAAGAAGTTTCACATTGGGCAGAGAAGTACAATGTAAAACTTCAAAAATTAGATGATAGACATATCTATTATGTTTTAGGTGCTGTTTAAAATATCTTTTTATAACTATGACAATAAGGCATCTTTTGATGTCTTTCATAGTAATCTTGATGATACTCTTCTGCTTCATAAAATGGTACTAACTCATATAAAGAAGTAGCTACTTTAAAACCTTTACTTTCCAACTCTAATATCAATTTTTCACTTATAACTTTTTGTTCTTCATTTACATAAAATATTGCTGATAAATATTGACTTCCAATATCTGGACCTTGTCCATTTATTTGTGTAAAATCATGTATTTCAAAAAAAAGTTTAGCCAACTCTTCAAAACAAACAACACTTTCATCATAAGAAACTTCAACAACTTCTAAATGTCCTGTAGAGCCTGAACAAACCATATAATAATCGGGATTAACTATATGTCCCCCCATATAACCAGAAATCGCTGATTTTACACCATTTAGTTTTTCAAAATGATATTCAACTCCCCAAAAACAACCTGCTGCGAAATATGCTTTTTTAATGCCCATAAAACCGACCTTTCCATTGTGGATGAATGTTTTCCAAATTAAAATGAATATCCCAAAAAATGGAACTTTTTTTAATAAGTATCACAATTTTTTATCCATTGTTGATATATTTTAGTCGAATAATACTTATATATTTATTTATATTAGACAATACTTTTTAACCGTCTTTCTATTAAACTATAATCTTCCTATTTCCGAACAATTTATCTTTTTACCTTCATTTTAAAGCACTAAAACCATATCTTATTTTTCCATTTTACCAATATTTAAAAACAGATTTTAAAATCTGATGTAATTCACTATCTGGTAAATTTACTTCTGATTCATTAATATCTATTAAGAAGTTTAATATATGATTTTGATTCAATAGTTTTCGTCTTGATATTCATATATATTTGATAAAGTTTTTTATTAAAAGTTCTTTTAGCTCATCTTATATTGTTTTATATGGTTGTATTTTTGTCATTTATTGCTCCTATTTTTTTGGGAGCAACGATTGAAGAGACTGAATTAACGAGAGTGAAAAATTGGCGAGTATGTTTTTGATTTAAGTATTTATCAGTTTTTAGAGTATTTTTATACAATGTTTATCAAAAAATATAGATGCAAGTATATTTTTTCTGGAAAATGTTTTTAGATGAACATTACCAAAAAACTTTTAGTATTTGCAATTAGAGTAGAATTCGTAATCTTCTACTTGTTTTCTAAGATTTTCTAAATGTTCATTTATATTATCTTTTGTAACTAGCACACCAAAATCTTTTGGAACATCTATTGATTTATCATTGAAAATTTTAGCTGCAATTAATCTTCCAACATTTTCCCTATAATGACTTGGTTCATAATAATTAGTATTGTTTGTTGTTATAGAATTATATCCTGTAAAATCATAAAAATTAATAACACTTGAAATCTCTTTTAAGAACTCTAAATAATCATTTAAAATAAAATTATCCATCATATTCTTATTATAAGGAGTTGTAAAAACTATTAAATTTATATTATTCTTTTTAGATAAATTAACTATTTCACTTAATGCTTTTAAATTCTCTAATTTTGAACTATTTTTTATTAACCTAGTATTCTTAATATGAAAGCTTGGTTCTTCACTTATAAATTTCAATGGGTTCTCTTGTATCTCTTTTTCTTTTATTGGTTTACTCCAACTACCAGTTTCAAGAGAATATGTAGTTATATCATCTCTTTTAATATTTAATTCAATTTTTCCTCTTATATTAAATGGGAAAAATCCAGTTAGATAAGAAATATAATAACTATATAAAGATTGATTTAAAACATAAGGATGAAATTTTCTTAAATAATCACTTTCACTTCTTCCATAATTATTCATATTGTTAATATCTATTTCTAAATACAAATTTTTTAAGGGATATTCTTTTTTTATGAAATATTGTAAATGAAGTAAATAATCATATAAATTAGCACTTGCAATTGTAAAATTATAAAAATTAGCATCATTCATATACTGATTTAATACATCTGGTGGAGTAGTTCCAATACAAGACGAGCCAAACATATACGAATCAAATTTGTTATGATTCTTCTCTAGAAATTCAATTTTAACAAATCTTTCATTTATTTGAAATTGTTCTTTTAAAATTTTTGTATGAAAAACATCAAATGGGTCAACCAAATAATTAACTCCGCCAACAAATCCAACAACGAAAATGTAAAGTGTCAATAATATTTTAAATTCTTTCCCTTTTTCCATTGAGTTTTCGAAGAATAAAATTAAAATGAATCCAAAAATCAACCAAATAGGGGTAAAATTATTTCCTTGTATATTTTCTACCAATCCACCAAATCCAATATTATAATTGCTTAAAAATGAAAGTTTTGAGGCTAATACATTTGGCAATACAACATTATCTAAACTAAACATCGAACCTAAAACCTTAACTGCATCGTCCCACTCTTTTGCTCTAAAAAATACCCATGCAATATTCACAAAGTTAAAAGTAATTAACCATGCTAACCAAGTCCACATTTTAAATCCAAAACTTGACCAAAGTCTATGAATAATCAAAGCAATTCCATGAAGAAATCCCCAGAATAAAAATGTCCATCCAGCTCCATGCCAAAAACCACCTATTACAAAAGTTGCAAGAAGATTTGAGTATGTTCTAAAAGAAGACTTTTTATTTCCACCTAATGGAATATATACATATTCTTTTAAAAATCTTGAAAGTGTAATATGCCATCTTCTCCAAAAATCTTGTATATTAAGCGCTTTATAGGGACTATTAAAGTTAATAGGAAGTTTTATATTAAATAAAAGTGCAATTCCTATTGCCATATCTGTATAACCTGAAAAATCAAAGTATAGTTGAAATGTATAAGATAGTGATGTTGCCCAAGCTTCAAATAGATTTAATGTTGTTGCTGTATCAAATCCTGCATTTGCCCAAACTGCAAATGTATCTGCAATTACAACTTTTTTAAATAATCCAATTGAAAATATAAAAAGTCCTAAAGCTATATTTCTATAATTCTTTACCATATTTCTATTATTTGCAAATTGTGGCATCATCTCTTTATGATGAACAATTGGTCCTGCTATTAATTGAGGAAAGAAAGTAACAAATAGTGCATAGTTTAAAAAATCATACTCTTTTGTTTCTTGTCTATAACTATCAACTAAATATGCTATTTGTTGGAAAGTAAAGAAAGATATTGCTAAGGGCAAAAGTAGATGTAAAAGATTTACATTTGTACCTATTGCAAAATTAAAATTTTCTATAAAAAAATCTGCATATTTAAAGTATCCAAGTAATCCTATATTACAAACAATACCAAATATTAGAATTGATTTTTTTGAAAAAGATTTTTTATTCTCTTCTATTCCCTTATTTAAACTATTACCTATTACATAGTTAAAAAGTATACTTATTAAAATCAAAGGTAAATATGCTATATTCCACCAAGAGTAGAAAAATAGTGAACTAAACACTAAAAAACCTTTTGAGGCTACAATTAATCTTTTATGATTAAGATAAAAATATATAAAAAAGGTTATTGGTAGAAATGCGAAGATGAATTCGTAAGAATTGAAGAGCAAATATTTTTCCTTATGTTTAATTATGGAACACTCAATTAATATTTTCTTATTAAATTTCAAAATGAGTACATCATCGTTCTCTAAAAAAAGAATTTTATATTATGTTTTGAGCACTTACAGTTCTACTAATAAAACTGCAAGTGTAAAACAAACTTAAATTAAATATTTATTATTTTAGATTTTTCTCTAATTCGTAATCTTCTACTTGTTTTCTAAGATTTTCTAAATGTTCATTTATATTATCTTTTGTAACTAGCACACCAAAATCTTTTGGAACATCTATTGATTTATCATTGAAAATTTTAGCTGCAATTAATCTTCCAACATTTTCCCTATAATGACTTGGTTCATAATAATTAGTATTGTTTGTTGTTATAGAATTATATCCTGTAAAATCATAAAAATTAATAACACTTGAAATCTCTTTTAAGAACTCTAAATAATCATTTAAAATAAAATTATCCATCATATTCTTATTATAAGGAGTTGTAAAAACTATTAAATTTATATTATTCTTTTTAGATAAATTAACTATTTCACTTAATGCTTTTAAATTCTCTAATTTTGAACTATTTTTTATTAACCTAGTATTCTTAATATGAAAGCTTGGTTCTTCACTTATAAATTTCAATGGGTTCTCTTGTATCTCTTTTTCTTTTATTGGTTTACCCCAAATACCAGTTTCAAGAGAATATGTAGTTATATCATCTCTTTTAATATTTAATTCAATTTTTCCTCTTATATTAAATGGGAAAAATCCAGTTAGATAAGAAATATAATAACTATATAAAGATTGATTTAAAACATAAGGATGAAATTTTCTTAAATAATCACTTTCATTTCTTCCATAATTATCCATATTGTCAATATCTATTTCTAAATACAAATTTTTTAAGGGATATTCTTTTTTTATGAAATATTGTAAATGAAGTAAATAATCATATAAATTAGCACTTGAAATTGTAAAATTATAAAAATTAGCATCATTCATATACTGATTTAATACATCTGGTGGAGTAGTTCCAATACGACACGAACCAAACATATACGAATCAAATTTGTTATGATTCTTCTCTAGAAATTCAATTTTAATAAATCTTTCATTTATTTGAAATTGTTCTTTTAAAATTTTTGTATGAAAAACATCAAATGGGTCAACCAAATAATTAACTCCGCCAACAAATCCAACAGCTAAAGCACAAAGTGTCAATAATATTTTAATCCATTTTTTACTATTCACAAATTATCCTTAAAAATTAAAATATAAAAATTCTGATACTTTATTTAATGATAAAAGTCCAGCTGTTAAACAGATAAAAGTTAAGATTAATGTTTTATAATTTATTTTAAATTCTTTCCCTTTTTCCATTGAGTTTTCGAAGAATAAAATTAAAATGAATCCAAAAATCAACCAAATAGGGGTAAAATTATTTCCTTGTATATTTTCTACCAATCCACCAAATCCAATATTATAATTGCTTAAAAATGAAAGTTTTGAGGCTAATACATTTGGCAATACAACATTATCTAAACTAAACATCGAACCTAAAACCTTAACTGCATCGTCCCACTCTTTTGCTCTAAAAAATACCCATGCAATATTCACAAAGTTAAAAGTAATTAACCATGCTAACCAAGTCCACATTTTAAATCCAAAACTTGACCAAAGTCTATGAATAATCAAAGCAATTCCATGAAGAAATCCCCAGAATAAAAATGTCCATCCAGCTCCATGCCAAAAACCACCTATTACAAAAGTTGCAAGAAGATTTGAGTATGTTCTAAAAGAAGACTTTTTATTTCCACCTAATGGAATATATACATATTCTTTTAAAAATCTTGAAAGTGTAATATGCCATCTTCTCCAAAAATCTTGTATATTAAGCGCTTTATAGGGACTATTAAAGTTAATAGGAAGTTTTATATTAAATAAAAGTGCAATTCCTATTGCCATATCTGTATAACCTGAAAAATCAAAGTATAGTTGAAATGTATAAGATAGTGATGTTGCCCAAGCTTCAAATAGATTTAATGTTGTTGCTGTATCAAATCCTGCATTTGCCCAAACTGCAAATGTATCTGCAATTACAACTTTTTTAAATAATCCAATTGAAAATATAAAAAGTCCTAAAGCTATATTTCTATAATTCTTTACCATATTTCTATTATTTGCAAATTGTGGCATCATCTCTTTATGATGAACAATTGGTCCTGCTATTAATTGAGGAAAGAAAGTAACAAATAGTGCATAGTTTAAAAAATCATACTCTTTTGTTTCTTGTCTATAACTATCAACTAAGTATGCTATTTGTTGGAAAGTAAAGAAAGATATTGCTAAGGGCAAAAGTAGATGTAAAAGATTTACATTTGTACCTATTGCAAAATTAAAATTTTCTATAAAAAAATCTGCATATTTAAAGTATCCAAGTAATCCTATATTACAAACAATACCAAATATTAGAATTGATTTTTTTGAAAAAGATTTTTTATTCTCTTCTATTCCCTTATTTAAACTATTACCTATTACATAGTTAAAAAGTATACTTATTAAAATCAAAGGTAAATATGCTATATTCCACCAAGAGTAGAAAAATAGTGAACTAAACACTAAAAAACCTTTTGAGGCTACAATTAATCTTTTATGATTAAGATAAAAATATATAAAAAAGGTTATTGGTAGAAATGCGAAGATGAATTCGTAAGAATTGAAGAGCAAATATTTTTCCTTATGTTTAATTATGGAACACTCAATTAATATTTTCTTATTAAAATGTTTCATTATTGGGTATTATTTTTAAGCTGCATTTTATTATTATATAGCTTAATTATGGAACATTAAATAATAAATTTATATTCTTTTTGGCTAATTAATAAACATTTACAATACTGTAATGATCCCCAAAATATAGACACAAATTAATTCAGTTAATTAATACAACCATTTAGAGAAAAGTACAAATAGTTGAAGGAATTAAAAATGGGAAGAAGAGAATATAGTGAAGAATTTAGAAGAGATGCTATAAAACAAGTTGTAGAAAATGTATATGAATCTTTTATATAATAATTAAAAAAAACTAACTCTATTAAATTGTTGTGAATTAGAGTTATTCTTCTCATCATTTGCTTAAATTGAGTAATTTCACTTTTTTTAATAAAATCATAACATCTTGCATTTTCAATTATAATTTATTAAATTAGAAAAAATAATTTAGATGTCTCCCAATTTGTGTATAAATCTGTGGCTCAGAGTAGAATACCTTATTCAAAAAGGAAGTTTATATAAAGATTAAGAAAGTTTTTAAATAGGATTATTAAGCTTAAGAGAGATCATTTCTCAAAAAACAACCCGCGGCAAAATATGCTTTTTTTATATTTTGATTTTGTATTTTAATTCCTATTATCTCTTATTAACATTACCGTTTTATTTTCACCTAATATTTTTACATCAAATAATTCAGTAGCTTTTATTAATTCACCTAGTTTTTTATATCCATAATTGATTGGAGAAAAAGATGAATTTTGATTTATATATAAACCAACAGCTGCGATATTTGACCAACCACTATCATCTGAAGTTTGTTCTGCTGCTTTTCTTAAGAGTGCCACAAGTTTTGTATCTTTTCTTAGTTGTACTTTTGTTAGTTTACTATTATTTGAACTAGCACAGGCAACATCTTCTTTTGTATAATCAAAAAGTTTTTCCACATAAATGAACTGAGAACAAGCATTTACAAAAGATTCAGGAGTTTTTTCTTCTCCATATCCATAAACTGTTATTCCATTTGAAAGTATTCTTGAAACCACCGGAGTAAAATCACTATCACTTGTTACAAGAGCTAAGGCTCCAAGATTTCTAGTGTAAAGTAAATCCATAATATCAATAACCATTGCTATGTCGCTGGCATTTTTACCTTTTGTATAGGCAAATTGTTGGATTGGTTTTATATTGTATTTGTGTAAAATATCTTCCCAACCTTGAAGTCTTTTATCTTTCCAATTTCCGTAAGCATTTCTTATATTTATAGTTCCATATTTTGATAAATCATTTATGATACTATCAATATATTTTGCACTTACATTGTCACAATCTATAAGCATTGCGATATTTATTTGAGGGATAATCATGCTTTTACTTCAAAATTTAATGAAATAGAATTCACACAATGTCTTGTATCTTTTGAAGTTAATCTTTCACCCTCAAATACATGTCCTAAATGCCCACCACAAGAAGCACAAACAATTTCTACTCTTCTTCCATCTTTATCTGGAACTCTTTTTACAGCACCTTTTATCTCATCATCAAAACTAGGCCATCCACAACCTGATTTGAATTTGTCATCTGATTTATAAAGTGGCGCATCACATTTTTTACATGTAAAAATTCCCTCTTCATAAAAATCATTATACTTTCCAGTAAAAGGATATTCTGTTCCTTTATTTTCTATTACATATTTTTCTTCATCATTTAATTCATTATATTTCATTATATATTTTCCTTTTATTTATCAAATCTTATTATATATTTTATTCCATCTTCTGTTTTTTTAACACTTAACAATCCAAAATTTTTCTCTACAAATACTTTTACTAAATAAAAACCTAAATCAAAATTACTATAATTAAAAGAATTTGTTGTTAAAAGATATTTTTCCATTAAATTTTTATCATAATTATTTGCATTATCACTATAAATGATATAAATAGTATCATTTTTCTCTTCAAAACTTACATCAATTTGTTTTTTATCTAAAAATTCACTTGATTTAAAATTTTCTATTGATTTAGCTATTAATTTATTAAAAATATGTTTTATCTCATCAAAAACTATATTCAATGATAATAAGTTATTACCTTTAATATTCAAAATAATATTTAAACTATTTAGTTCATCTTTTAATGAAAAAATTGCATTATCTAAAGAAACTTGTAAATTTACATCCTCTTTATTTTTTTGATTATTAAAAAATTTATGAAAATCAATCATAATTTCATCAAGTTTATTTACTTCAACTAAGGTTCTTTTGAATATATCATCAGATTTAAATTCATCAATATTTGCTAATTTTAAATCTAAAGATTGTAAATAGAGTTTTATTTTATCAAGTGGATGTTTCCATTGTAAAGATATAACATCAATTATAGAAGCCATTGCACTTATTTTTGATTGTCGTACGATTATTTCATCTTTTTGTCTAATTTGGCTAACTTGCTCTTTTACTAGCACATTTAAATTTGTATTTACAACTTGAAGTTCATTCATCACACTTGCAAGTTTTAAATGAACTTCAACTCTTTTTAGTAAAACTTCACTATAAAAAGGTTTTGTAATATAATCAACTGCACCTAATTCAAAACCTCTTACAATATCTTTTTCATCATCTTTAACCGTTAAAAAAATTACTGGAATTTTTTTTGTTTTTTCATTTTGTTTAATTTTAGAACATACATAATATCCATCCATTACTGGCATTACAACATCAAGTAAGATTAAATCAAATTTGTTTTTTTCTAATAAGTCTAAAGCTTTATCTCCACTTTGTGCATAAATTACATTGTAATCTTTTAAAATATTCATAGCAACTTGTAAATTTTTTGTATCATCGTCAACTAATAAGATTTTATTTTCATATTTTTTCTGCATATTAACTTTCCTTTGATATTTCGAACTTATCTTCTAATTGCTTTAATCTAACATAAGAGTTTACTTTTGTAATTAATTCTATAGTAATAAATGGTTTTACAACATAATCTATTCCACCACACTCATAAGCTTGTTCAATATCAGAAGAAGAGTCTTTTCCAGATAGAAATATTATTGGAATTTTTTTAGTTTTATTATTGCTTTTTAATTTTTTACAAACTTCAAAACCATTTATATCAGGCATCATTATATCCAACAATATCAAATCAAAATCATGTTCATCTACTAATTTAAGTGCCATCTCACCACTTTTAGCATAAAACATTTTATAACCCTCATTTTTTAAAATATTCATTGCCATTTGAATATTTTTAGCAACATCATCTACAATCAAAATTTTATTGTTATCTTCCAATTTTAGCCTTTAAATTATCAATTAGTTCCAAATATGTATTCATTAAATAATCAACTTTTTCAATATCAAAAGATTCTATATTTTTTATTAATTCATCTGAGTAATCTTTTAATAAATATATATCTTCTTGAATTGATAAATTATTCAACTTTTCTGCAAACTTTTCTATTAAAGAAAAATCTCCAGCATCTTTTATGAGTAACCACTCAGTTTTTAACTCTTTTTCTAGTTTTCCAATTACAAATTTTAATTTATTAGAATCCATATTTTTATTATCATTTTTTTCTATTATGTTTTCATTTTTTAAATGATATTTTATATATTTTGCCAACTCTTCAATTAAATCATCTAAAATAACTGGTTTTCTTAGATATCCATCAAAACCAAATTTTGATACTTTTTCTAAATCTTTTCCCATTACGGATGCTGTTAATGCAATTAGTGGAATGCTTTTTAATTTGGAATCATTTTTTATAATACTTGCTGCTTCATATCCATCCATAACTGGCATTCTTAAATCCATCAAAATTAAATCAATATTTATATTTTTTAATTTTTCTATGGCTTCTTTTCCATTTTGAGCCATTACTAAATTTATATCAAACTCTTTTAAACTTGCTTGTACTAATTTTCTATTTTCTTCTATATCATCTACAACTAATATTTGTGCTTTTTCAAATTCAATATTTGAAGCTAAAAATTTTGAAGAAATAGTCTCTTTTTCAATAGAACTAACGGGAATATCTCTTAAAATTACGGTAAAAATTGAACCTTTATTTTTTTGGCTTTGTACTTTAATTTCACCATTTAACATATGAACTAATTTTGAACAAATAGCAAGTCCTAATCCAGTTCCTCCGTATTTTGCAACATCAAAATTTGTTACTTGTTCAAAGGCATTAAAAATAGAAATTAAATTTTTTTCATCTATTCCAATTCCTGTATCTTCCACGCTAAATATTAAATCTATTTTACTTTTTATATTATCTTTATAAAGATTCTCAACTTTTAATTTTATTTGCCCTCTTTCGGTAAATTTAATTGCATTTCCTATTAGATTAAATAAAATTTGTCTTATTCTAACTCCATCAATTATTATATATTTAGGAATATCTTTATCTATTTCTAAAAGAAAAGTTATATTTTTACTTATTATCTTTGAATGAAAAATTGACTCAATTTCTAAAAACATATTTTTAGGATTTAATGATTCATTTCTAATTTCTAATTTGCCAGCTTCAATTTTTGATAAATCTAAAATATCATTTATGATTCTAAGAAGTGAATTACCACCTTTTTTTATTGAACTTAAATACTCTTTATGAAGTGGATTTTTTATCTCTTTATCTAAAATTTCTGTAAAACCAATTACTGAATTCATAGGTGTTCTAATTTCATGGCTCATATTTGCTAGAAATTCACTTTTTTGTTTAGCAATATTTTCTGCTATATCTTTTGCTTTTTTTAACTCTTCATTTAAAGAATTTATATTATTTCGTTCAGTTTCTAACTCTTCTTGTATTTTCTCTTTCTCTTTTATCTCTTGTTTTAATTTCCTATTCCAATAAAAAATGATAGATAATATGATTATTGAAATAGTTAATATTTTCCAAATTAAGTCATAATCTATTTTTTCTTCATATTCAACTTTTACCCATTTTCTGTAAATTTCATCTTTTTTGCTAGAGGGAACATTATCTAATAATTTATTTACAATTGAAACTAATGTATCACTATCTTTTTTTATGCCAAAACCATATTTATAGTTATAACCTGTTGGACCAACAATTTTTAGGTTACTTAAGCTATATTTTTTGCTATAAAACTCAAAAGAGGGAATATCCATTATAAAATAATCTATTCTTGAATTTGATAAATCCTTTAAACCTTCCAAAGGAGTATCATATTCTTTAATATTTTTAATTTCAGGGAAATCGTGTTTAATTTCTTCACTTACTAAATAACCTTTCCCCGTTGCAATATTTTTATTAGAAATATTATTAAAAGAATTTACATAATTAGGTTCTTTATTATTTGCAATTATTACTATTTCAGTACCAATATACTTAGTAGAAAAATCTAAAAAATTCTCTCTTGAAGGATAATAAGATATAGCATCAATTAAATCTATTTTTTTCTGTTTAATTAAATCTAATGACTCTACCCAAGAATTAGTTTTTACATACTCAACTTTAATATTGCTATCTTTAAAGACTTCATTTACTAAATCAGGAATCATACCTACATGAACATCTTTTTCATCATAAAAAGAGTAAGGTGGCCAATTTGGATCTCCTGAAATTTTAAGAACTGGATTTTGTTTTATCCAATCAATTTCTTCTTTTGTAAAGTTTATTGTTTTATTTTTATCTTTTAATTCAAATATCCATTTTCTATTTATTCGCTCTTCTTCATTTTTAATAATCAATGGCATAACTTTTTGAATAATATTAAATAGAGTTTGATTTTCTTTTAACACAGCCATAGACAAATCAATTTTGTCAAAATCAGCTTTGAATTTAACTTCAATATTTGTATATAACTCTTTTTCAACAAAGTATGAGAATACTGGCATATTCCCAATGAAAATATCAGCTTTTCCATAAGAGACTAATTCAAAAGCTTCTTTATTTGATTTTGCAAATAAAATTTTCATATTAGGATATTTTTTAAGTAACTTTTCGTAAACAAAATTATCTTTTTGAACTGCAACTACATAATTTTGGATTTCATCAAATTTTTGAATTTTTAAATCTTTTTTTGCAATAACAACTACATCTATTGTCAAATATGGAGTTGTATAATTTAAATAGTTTTCTCTATCTTCTGTTCTTGCAACACAAGCTAGCATATCTAGTTTTTTTTCTTTTATTTTGCTTATTACACTATACCAGTCATCTGCATTTATTTCAAATTTTAGACCTGTATATTTACTTAATATTTCTAAATAATCTGAAGCAATTCCTCTGTATTTTCCTGTTTCATCAACATATTCAAAAGGAGGCCAATTGGAATCAGCTCCAATTTTGACAACTGGATTATTTTTAATCCATTCTAACTCTTCAGGTGTAAATATAGATTTATTTTCTTCAAGCACAGAAGAAAAAAGTGAACTTATAAAAATAATCATAAGAATAAAATATTTCATTTATACTCCTTTCTTCTATTTGAGAATATTATAACATAGTAATATTCTCTATTATGAAACTCTGAAACTTTCTTCTATGATTATTTTCCCATCTACTAATATTTTTCCAACAAATTCATCACCTAATTTAAATGATCCAACACCTTTTGGTGTTCCACTCATTAAAATATCTCCATCTTCAAAAGTTAAGAAAGTTTTAGCTTCAGCAATAATATCATATGGTTTATTTATCATTAAAGAGTAATCACCTTTTTGTTTTAATTCTCCATTTATATAAAGTTCTATTTCGAGTTTTGAAATATCACCATCAAAACTTACAAATTTTGAAAAAACTGCCGCACCATCAAAAGCTTTAGCTCGCTCCCATGGAAGACCTTTTTGTTTTAATTTACTTTGAACTTCTCTTAAAGTTAAATCCAAACCAAAAGCAAGGGCTGATATTTTATCATCTTCAATTAGAAATGAAATTTCAGCTTCATAGTGACAAGAGTCTTGATTTTTTGGAAAAATTAATTTATCAGAAATTGCTGAATTTGGTTTTATAAAAAAAACCATATCTTCTGGTATTTCGTTATTCAATTCATTTATATGATCTATATAGTTTCGCCCAATACATACAACTTTTGATGGAAAGATTTCACTGTTTCCCAATAATATTCTATTCATTTTATAGCCTTTAAAAAATTTATTATATAATCTTACAAAAATTATAACCAAAGGCTTTTTAAATGAAAGAAAATTTATTGATAGTTTGGACAAATGGTGATATTGAGGTAGCTAATAAATTCCCACTTTTATACTCTTCTGTTATTTTAGAAAGAGAATATTGGAAAACTGCTCATATTATGCTTTGGGGGCCTTCAATATTACTTGCAAAAAATAACGTACAAATACAAGAACAGTTAAAAAAAATACAAGATACTGGTGTTCAAATGAGTGCATGTATAGTTTGTGTTGAGGATTATGAAGCAAGTTCTATTTTAGAAAATTTAAATATAGAAATCACACATACAGGTGAGCTTTTAACAAAAGCTCTAAAAGATGATACTTGGGCTGTAATGACTATTTAATACTTAGATATTAACTCTTTTATTAAAACAGAAGTAATCCCCCAGATTACTTCTCCATCATATTTATAAACCCAAATTTTATGTCTTTTATGTCCCCAAGGTTTTCTGTAAGCTTCAGGAAGACCTAATTCTTCAACAGGAAAATAAATCTCTTTTTCCCCCTCATTATTGATTTTATAAGGATGAATTTCATGTGCTAAAGTATACTCTTCTGCTTGTGTTTCTTTAAAAAATGAGATTGGAATTAAAAAAGTTTTTTCAACTTCACTAGAATCAACTTTCATATTTTTATAAGCTTTTTTCTTTACTTTTGCAACAAAAGGTTCAATCACAGTTCCAATTGGTGCAATATAAGTATCAAGTTGTCCTAAAATTTTTATATCTTTTTTTTCGATTCCTAACTCTTCAAAAGTCTCTCTTAAAGCTGTATCTTTAAAATTATTATCAATTCCTTTTTCAAAACCACCACCTGGAAAACAAATATCTCCACCTTGTCTAATAGTTGATGCTCTTTTTTGAAATAAAAGATGATATTCACCTTTTATTTTTACAAGAGGAATTAAAACAGCACTATTAAAAAATCTATCACGACCTAATATATTAGGATATTTTGGTAAATTGAATGCTAGTTTTTTTAAATTATCTTTTTTCATTATTTTTCTAAACTTTTTATTGCTGCAATCATTGTTTTAACTATTTTTCTCAAATCTTTTTCTTCTATAGTATAAGCAACTATTGAATAGATAAGTTTTCCAAAAGGTCGTATCCAAACTCCATTTTTCACACAATAATCTTGAATTTTTTGAGCATAAATATCATCTTTTAATTCGATAATTCCAATAGCTCCAATATTTCTGACATCTTTTACTAATTTTAAATCTTTTGCAAATTCTAATTCTTGGGAAAAAATATCTTGGATTTTATTTACATTTTGCATCCATGAAGAACTTAAAAGTAAATCAATGCTAGCATTTGCAACACTACAAGCTAGTGGATTTGCCATAAATGTAGGGCCGTGCATAAGTACGCCAATTTCGCTATTTGAAATTACTTCACTTACCTCTCTTGAAGTAATCATTGCAGCCATAGTCATATAACCACCTGTCAATCCTTTTCCAAGAGTCATAATATCAGGTTTTATTTCTGCCCATTCACAAGCAAACATACATCCAGTATGTCCAAAACCTGTTGCTATTTCATCTGCAATTAATAAAATATCATATTTTGTACATAATTCTCTAGCTTTTTTTAGATACTGTGGATTATAAATTCTCATTCCACCTGCACCTTGAACAATAGGTTCAAGAATAAAAGCTGCAATTTCATTATGGTGTTTTTCAAAATTGTTTTCTAAGATTTTAATCTCTTCACTACAATCAGTTTTAAATCCTAAAGCTGGAGCTTTTGTAAAGATATTCTCACTTAAATATGAACCATAAATACTATGCATTGAATTTTGAGGGTCACAAACACTCATAGCACCTAAGGTATCTCCATGATAAGCATTTTCAAGGGCTAAAAATTTATATTTTTTTAAACCCTTTGCTTTTTGATAAAGAATTGCTGTTTTTAGTGCAACTTCAACAGAAACTGAGCCACTATCACATAAAAATACACTATGAAGTTTAGTTAAATCAACTAATTTTTTTGATAACAAACTAGCTTGTTCGTGGGCAATACCCCCAAACATAATATGAGGCATGATTTCAACTTGTTTTTTTAGTGCTTCATTTAATACAGGATTATTATATCCATGAATTGCACTCCACCAAGAACTCATACCATCAATTAACTCTTCTCCTGATTGCAAAAAAATTGAGGTTTTATGTGTAGAAGTTACTGGTAAAATCTTTGTTTTTGAGGGAAGTGAGTTATAAGGATGCCATACATATTCTTTATCTATTTCTAACCAATTCAATAGTTGTCCTAATTATTTTATTAGTAGAATTGTATCTAAAGATTATTATGTAAAGGCTAAAGTTTTAATCAATATTTTTTATCAAACATTTCAAAACTATTTTTGTTAAAGTCCCTTTATAAGTTTTATTTTCATATTCAAAAATTGTATTTGAAATATTGATTTCACCATTCATGTGTTTATTTATTATCTCTTGACACATAAATAACCCTATTCCTGTTCCTTGACTTTGATGTTTAGTTGTAAAATATGGTTCATATATTTTATCAATTATCTCTTCATCAATTCCACCCGCATTATCTTTTATTTGAATTATTGCTTTATTATTTTCTTCGAAAATATTAATAAAAATAATTTTTTCATCATTATCTGATAATTCGAGGGCATCTTTTGAATTATTCAGAATATTAATTAAAACCTGAATTAACTCTGTTTCATATCCAAAAACTTTTATATTTTTAATTTCATTAATAATTTTTATTTTTTTACTTAAAAAATTTGGATTCATTAAATCTATTGTTTTATTACAACAATTTTCTAAATAGAATTCCTCTTTCTTTTTTTGTGGTCTAAAGAAGTATCTAAAATCATCAATAGTATTTGATAAATATTTTGAAGTGTTTAAAATAGAGTTTAAAGTCTCATTCAAAAATTTGTCATCCAAATCATTTAACTCTTTTTTCAATTTAATACCACTAGCACCTGTTGTAATCAAAGATAATGGCTGTCTCCATTGATGTGCAATGTTTTCAATCATTTGTCCCATAGAAACCATTTTTTGTTGCTGAGATAAAAGTCTATCTTTTTTTAAATTTTCTTCAACTTCTTTTTTTATTCTAATCTCAAGTTTACTATTAATATCTCGTAATTCTTTAGTTTTTTCTTCAACTTTTCTTTTTAAATTATCATTCAACTTATTTAAAAGTTTTTGTCTATATAAAATAGCAATAAAAATAATTATAAAAACAGCAAGTGCTTTCCATAAAATTGAGTAATCAAAATCCTTTTTATATTCAACAGAAATCCATTTATTGAGCATTTCATTTTTTGTAAAATCATCAATACTTAAAACTGCTTTTTGAAATATATTAAATAAAACTAGATCATCATTTCTTACTGCAATTGATAAACTTGTTATTTCATCAAGTTTTGCAGATACAGAAAGTTGTGTTAAATATTTTGTTTGCAATTTATACCAAGATGTTGAAATTGCATCAATATGTCCAAAAACCTCTTTATCTATAACTTTTTTCAAACCTTCATCAATATTCAGAACAGGTATAAACTCAATATTTTCATATTTGATTTTTAAAAAATCTAAAATTGCATAATCTTCAACAATTGAAATCTTTTTATTTTTTAATGAAGAAAGATCACTAATAAAAGAAGTATCACTTTTTGTTAAAAGTACAAAAGGAATATCAATATAAGATTTTGTAAAATTAAAATTATTCTCACGCTCATTTGTTTGAGAAGCAGATGATAAAATATCACATTTTCTATTTTTGGCAAACTCTAAAGACTCTTTCCAACTATCTGTAGGAACTAATGTTATAGGTTTTTTTATTTTTTCTTCTATTAAAGATATATAATCAGCGATAAAACCTGTGAATTTTCCATCTTTTATATCACTATAAGGCATACTATTTGGCATAATGCACATTGTAATACTATCTTTTTCCTCAATATATTTAATCTCTTTAGTAGTAAAAGTTGAATTATTTAAATTATTAATATCAAATACAAATTTATCAAGATTTATAGGAGAAGAAACTAATCCCATTACATTATATAAATCATAAATTCTTTGAATTTTATCTTTTCTTATTTCTCCTAAATTTGCAGTTTTGAAATAAGATAATTTTTTCAACTCATTTGCTTCATACAAAAGTTCATCTTTTTGTAGGTTTTGACTATTATAATTTTTTAGTATTATATCAGCACTCTCTTCTTGATTTGCATAAGCATATTCCCATCCTTTTAATGATGCTTTTTTAAATAATAAAACTGTATTTAAATCATAATTTATAAGATTTTGATTTGTATATAACATATCACTGTACATATCAAAACCATATTTTTTAGGATCAAAAATATTATATGTTATGCCCTCTTTTTCTAACCAAAAAGGTGCTTTTGAGATATAAGCTGAAATGACATCTGTATTTTTATTAATTAAATCATCAATTTTATGAGTATGTTTTAAAAAAGTTAAATTCTCAATTTTAACTTTATTTGAAGTAATCATTGCTTTTAGTGAAACTTCACTTGCATCATCTATTGTTGTCATAATTTTTTTATTTGAAAAATCGTTTATATTATTGATTCCAGATTCTTTTGTACTCAATAAAATAAGTGGCGTAGATTGAAATAGTGCATACAAAGCAACAATATTTGGATTTTTAATTTTTTCAAGTATTAAAGTCTCTCGTCCTACTGCAAAATCAATTTTGCCATCATTTACACTTTTAGGAATATCCACACCAAATTCGAAAGGTTTTATCTCAACATCTAATCCTAAATCTTCATAAAAACCTTTTTGTTTAGCCATATAATAGCCAGCAAATTGAAACTGGTCAAACCAAGATAGTTGTAGAGTAACTTTTTTTAACTCTTTTGCACATAATGTTTGTGTAACTAAAATTATTAGCACAAATAAAAATGGAAACATTTTTAATAAATACAAAGTAGCCCTCTTAATAAAATTAATAGAGTATATCAAAAAATAATGGAAAAAGAATGAAAAAATAAATAAAGAAATATTCAAGAATATTAATGTGATAAATTAACTAGAAATTCTTTTATTTATTTACATCAAAAAGTAGTTTACACCCTACAATTGAAAAAATTACTCCTATAAACCCATCAATATATTTTTTAAAGTTGAAATATTTATTAACTACTTTTTCATTAGAAAACATTAATGAATAACCTATAAATACAACTATTCCAAAAGGTAAACAAATCATCACAGGCAAATATATTGACATTGTATTTTGTCCATTTGGTAAAGCAACAGCGATAATAGCAATCCAAACAGCAATTGCTTTTGGATTTAATAAATGCATCATTATTCCCGAAAGAAAATATTTAGATAAAGAACCTTTAGACTCTTTTATTTCAACTTTTTTTTGCTCTTTTTTTATAAGCATTTTAAAAGAGTTATAAGCTAAATAAAGGAAATATAAACCACCTAAAATCTTTAAAATATATAAAAGTTCAGAATACCGACTAAGAATTGGCTGTAATCCTGAAGCTGCACAAATACCCCAAAAAAAAGATCCCATTGTTACACCTAAAGCGAAACAAATTCCTGCTTTTCTTCCTGCATATATTGAAGTATGGGCAATTGCCAGATTACTAGGGCCTGGACTTGCTATTCCTAAAATATAAATAAACAATGCGATTAAAATACTAGAAAAAATTTCCATTTAAATATCCTATAATTATTCATTATTATTTTTATGTTGTTCTTCAACCCATTTTTCATCTTGTCTTGGATCTATCTCTGACATTATAATAGTTGATGAAACAGGTATATTAACAAATACACTTCTTTTATCATAATCCACTCGTTTTTTTGACAATGAATATAGTGCCAAATAAATACCTAAAATAAAAAATATAATAAAAAGAACATGAGGATTAAAATAATTAAATGCAATACCAATAATAACTGGTGCAAAAAAAGAACCCATCCCATAAGCAAAAAGTAACGCTCGACTTATTTCAACTATATCTTTATTTTCATCTATAACATCATTAGCTCTTGCTAAACTTAATGGATAAATACAAAAAATACTAACTCCAAATAAAATAGCTAAAAAATATAACAAATTTTCATCTAAAGTCAAATAAATAAATAAAAATGAAACTAATGATGTACAAACTCCAGTTGCAGCAATAAGTTTTCGGCGTCCATAAATATCTGAGAGTTTTCCTATTGGCCATTGAGAAAGTAAACCTCCTAAAAGTGCAAATGCCATAAATAAAGATATTACTTCTTTGGAATCATACAGTTTTATTAGATACAAAGGAATCATAGTGAAAAAACCACCTACAAAAAATCCACTAATAAAACTTCCAGTTACAGCTAGTGGAACAACATTGTAAAGTTTTGGGAAACTATATCTGTCAAAAGGTTTCAAAATTGGTTCTTCTATTTTTGTCATTGCAATAAAAATCACTGAAAAAAGAACTAAAACTGCACCAATTGAAAAAATCATATGTTTTAAATCTTCATCAATATTTAATAATAGTTGACCAATAGCAGTTGCTAAATAAAAAACAGTTGTATATATTCCTAATATCTGTCCTCTTTGCTCATTTGAACTTTTTTCATTCAACCAGCTTTCTAAGATAATTAACAAACCATAATAAGCAAATCCAGAAATAAGTCGGAGAATTGCCCAAAATAACTCATTTAAAAATAAAGAGTGAAGCAAAAAAGTAATAACCATTAAAGAAGCAAATGTAACAAAACTTCGTATATGTCCAACCGATGAAATAATCTTTTGACTAAAAATAGAAGATGCCATAGCACCTAGAAAAAATGCAGCATTAATTAGCCCAATAACCATATCAGAAGTTCCATTTTCTTTAAGAAAAACACCAATAAAAGTCATAATCATCCCATATCCAATGGCTAAAAAACCTATTGAAAAGAATAATGAAGATATGGCTAAAAAAACAGATTTTGTTGCTTGCATTATATTCCTTATTTATTTTTTTATTGATAATAGCTAATTAGAATTGTTAAAGAACTTAATTTTTTTTCATGTAATTTTCAATGAAATTAGCTTAAATAATACAACAAAATTATCTAAATATTTAATACTATTTTTTACAAATATTAGGATTAAAAGTTCTTACAGTTGATGCTGGACTATTTACCAATTTTTCAAGAGTTCTAAGTGGACGAGGAATTAAAGTTCCACCACAATTTGGACAAATATATCCTAATATTTCACTTGCACAATCAAAACAAAAAGTACATTCAAAGGAACAAATATATGCACCTTCTAAATTAGCAGGTAAATCTTTATCACAACACTCACAGCCAGGTCTCAGTTCTAACATACTAAATCCTTATTAATTATTAATTCATTTTATATTAAAAAATCTTAAATGTGTAAGAATTAGTTGGATAATAAATATTGTTTTATTCTATTATATTAATAAATTTTTAAAGAATACAACTTTCATCTCAGCCTTTAGTGCTATAATTTAATAATATATTTACGCAAAGGATTTTTAATGATTTACAAAAAAATGTTTTTCCCTATTGGTGGGGGAGATGAGTTAAAAGAGAGATTATTCGCAGCTTTATTAATTGCAAAATATTTTGATGCGAATTTGGAGATTTTAAGATGTATACACGATACTGGTAAACAAATGTATAAAAATCTAGGTATTTCAGCTCAAGTAATGAAAGAAATTGACGAGGTAATTGCAATTAGAACTAAAGAAGAGTCAATTGAATTTGAGAATGCTATTAAAGAAATAGGAGAAATTGCTGGAATGGAAATATCAACTACTCCAATTCCAAATAAAGTTCATGCTCTATTAACTGTAAAAGAAGGAAATAGAAGTCTTTTAGTTGAAGAAGAATCAAAATTTTGCGATATTGTAATTGCTGCTGCGCCTCCATCTGGAATTGCAACTGCAACATTTGAAACATCTGTTTTAAAAAGTGGGAAACCTGTTCTTATGTTCCCAAGAAAAATGAAAACTTTCAGTACAAAATCAATACTTATTGGTTGGAATAATACTGTTGAATCATCAAGAGCGATAACTTCTTCTATTGAACTACTTAAACTAGCAGAAAAAGTACAAATTGTATCTTCTGACGAGTATAGTGGTGTAGATATGCAAAAAATCAATCAATTAATTGCTTATCTTAAATTTCATAGTATTGATGCAACTTATAAAATTGTAGAGACTACAAGAATTCCTGGGGAAGCTTTATTAAATGCAGCACTTGATGGCAATTTTGACTTAATAGTTGCAGGAGCATATGGACATAAAGGATTAAGAGAACTTATGTTTGGTGGGGCAACTAGATACTTATTAGAACATTCAACATTGCCTATATTTATGTCTCACTAGATTCGTAAAATATTTTATTTACTAATAAAAAGTTAAAAGGAAAGATTGATTATAAATCAATCTTTCCTAATTTCTAATGTAAGAAGTGTCTAATTCCAGAGAAATATAGAGCCATATCATATTCATTTGCTGCATCTATAATTTCATCATCTCGGATTGAACCACCTGGCTCAATCACACATTTAACGCCAGCTTCTGCCGCTGCATCAATGCTATCTCTAAATGGGAAAAATGCTTCTGAAGCTAATACAGCACCTTTTACATCTATTCCCATATCTTCTGCTTTTCTTAATGCAGCTTTACTAGCATCAACTCTTGAAGTCATACCCATACCAACAGCTACCATTGCAGAATCTTTTACATATACAACACAATTTGATTTTGTTAAACTTGCAATTTTATATGCAATTTCCATATCTTTTACTTCTTGTTCAGTTGCAATTCTTGTTGATTTTAATTCAGAATTTCTAACTTCATCTTCTTTTACTTTATCAGCATCTTGGAATACAAATCCACCATCAACTCTTTTAAAATCAATAGCATCATTAGCAAGTTCTAAATATTGTGTTCCTTGCTCAAATAATTTGATTCTTTTTTTAGAATCAAATACAGCAACAGCTTCAGGTGTAAAACTAGCTGCAAATATAACTTCCAAGAAAATCTCGTTCATTTTTTCTGCTAATTCTTTATCAACTGTCCCATTAACAGCAACAACTCCACCAAATGCAGAAACAGGATCACATTTAAGTGCTTCAATATAAGAGTCTAATAATGTATCTTTTATTGCAAAACCACAAGGATTTCCATGTTTTACAATACAAACAGCATTATCTTTTCCAAAAGCAGCGGCAATTCTTGCAGCCCCTGAAATATCACCCATATTGTTGAAACTAGCTTCACCTTTTACAGTTTTGAATTTATTTGTAAATTGAGTATCAAATTCGTATAATGCACCTTTTTGATGTGGATTTTCTCCATATCTTGTATCAAATACTTTTGAACCTACAATAAATTGTTTCGCTCCAAATCCACCATTAAATCTTTTATTCATATAATTTGCAATCATAGAATCATATGCAGCTGTGTGCTCATAAGCTTTAATCATCATATCTCGTCTAAATTCAACAGTATTAGTGTCATTTTTAAGATTGTTTAATACTAAATCATAATCAATAACATCTGTAACAATAATAACTGAATCGAAATTTTTAGCAGCACTTCGTACCATTGCTGGTCCACCAATATCAATGTTTTCGATTATCTCTTCAAAATCATCTGTTTTTTCTATTGTTGCTTTAAATGGATATAAATTTACACAAACTAAATCAATTCCCTCAACTCCAAGTTCTTGGGCTTGATCTAAATGAGATTGTTTATCACGTCTATGTAAAATTCCACCATGAATATAAGGATTTAAAGTTTTAACTCTTCCTTCAAAACACTCAGGAAATTTAGTAACTTCATTTGCTTCAATTACTGCAATTCCTGCATCTTTAAGTTTATTATATGTTCCACCTGTACTAATAATTTCATAACCTAATGTTACAAGTTCTTTAGCAAAATTTTCGACACCACTTTTGTCACTTACACTAATTAATGCTCTCAATGTTTTCCCCAAGTTTTATAGTTTTTGTGATTATACAAAAAAAGCAATTAGGACTCCCTTGATTAAAAAATGTATATTTTTTATCACTTGATTAATTATTTTCTGTGTTACAATATATTTTCTATGAAATTTAAAGGATTTTTATATTGGAAACTTTTAAGGAATTAGACCTATTTTGGATACTTGTAAGTGGATTTTTAGTCTTTATGATGCAACTTGGTTTTTCTTTAGTTGAAACGGGTGTGGTAAGAACTAAAAATACTATAAATGTAGCTATGAAGAACCTTATTGATACAGTATTTAGTATTATGTTCTTTTGGCTTTTTGGTTTTGGACTTATGTTTGGTCTTGATAATTATGGACTAATAGGTACAGATAAGTTTTTAATAGATGGTAAAGATTTACACTTAAATGGCTTTTTCTTTTTTCAAGCAATGTTTGCAGCAACTGCAATAACCATTGTGTCAGGAGCAGTAGCTGAAAGAATAAAATTTAATGGTTATATTGTTGTGGCAATTATCGTAAGTGCAATAATTTATCCTATTTTTGGACATTGGGCTTGGAGTGAGAATGGTTGGCTTAAAGCATTAGGTTTTATAGATTTTGCTGGCTCTACAGTTGTGCATTCACTTGGAGGTTGGATTGGACTTGCTGGTGCAATAGTTTTAGGGCCAAGACTTGGGAAATTTAGAAAAGGAAAAGTTGTATATTTTGCTCCAAGTAATCACAATTTTATCGTTTTTGGAGTGTTTATTCTATTTTTTGCTTGGTTTGGATTTAATGCGGGAAGTTTATTAGCTTTTGATCCAGCTGTTACATCAATTTTAATAAATACTTTATTAGCAGGTGTTTTTGGTGGTTTTTCTGCTTGGATAATTACGCTATTTAGTAAAGATAAAGTTGGTGTTGAAATTTTTAGTTTTGGAATAATCGCAGGACTTGTGGGAATTACAGCTGGATGTTTTGAATTCACTACAACTCAATCTGCTTTTGTTGGTTTTTTATCTTCTTTTATAATGCACTATGCTGATATTTTCTTAACAAAAAAGTTAAAAATTGATGATCCTTTAAGTGTTGTAGCAATTCACGGCTTTGTTGGTGCGTGGGGAACAATAGCAGTTGGTTTTTTTGCAAAATTACCTGAAAATTTTACCAGATTACATTTTATCTATATTCAATCATTAGGTGTAGTTGTAGCTTTTCTTTTTACTTTTATTTCAGGATTACTAATATTTTTATTCTTACGTAAAATTAATCTGCTAAGAGTAAGAAAAAAACATGAAGTTTTAGGTTTAAATAGAAGTGAACATAATGCAAGATTACCTTGGGTAGATACTATTCAAAGTATTATTCAAATAATGAAAACAGGAAATGTAGATAGAAAAATTTATGAAGAAAGAGATACAGAAATTGGTATAGTTTCAAGATTTTTCAACTATTTACTAAATATGCTAAAACAAAAAAATGCTGAATTAAAGAAATCAAATACTAATTTATCAGTAAAAGCATATCATGATAATTTAACAAAAATTTTAAATAGAAATGGTCTTTTAAAAAAATTATCTGAAAAAAACAATAACTATATCTTAGCAATTATTGATATTGATAAATTCAAAACTATTAATGACACTTATGGTCATGATGTTGGGGATTATGTGTTAAGGGATTTAGCAGCAATTATTTCAAATAAAATTAGAACAACAGATATTTTTGCAAGATGGGGAGGTGAAGAGTTTATTCTAGTTTTAGACACTACTGATTTACTTCAAGCACAAAATATTACAGATAATTTAAGAAAAGAAGTTGAAAATTCAAAGTTTAAAACAGTAGATAAAATAACAGTTTCAATTGGAGTTAGTGAATTTAAAACAAAAAATGATACATTTGAAAGTGTATTTAAAAAAGCTGATGAAGCACTTTATCAAGCAAAAACGAACGGAAGAAATAGAGTATACGTTTATTAAGAAGAGTTATACTCTTCTTAATATATTATAAATCTTGCTCAATTACTTGTTTGAATCTATTGAAATAAACAAAACTAGCTTTATCTAAATCTTTATAAATATCATTGATAGAAATTTTATCTCCACCAACTTGACCAATTTTTGAACACTCAATATTGAAAGATTTTGCAACTTTTTCAAATGCTTCACAATTTTCAGGTCTTACTTCAACAATTGCTCTACTTAAAGACTCAGAGAATATATCTTTTGAATCATTTAAAGAAATAGAGATTTCAATTCCTTTATTACCCACAACTGCCATTTTAGAAGCACTTACTGCAATTCCACCGATGTTAACATCTTTTGCAGATTTTAATAAATCTAATTTATTTGCTTCAATTACAGTATTCCATAAAGCTAACTCTTTTTCAAAGTTTACTTCTGGGTGAACACCAGCAACTTTTCCATACATTTTTTTCATATATAAAGAAGCACCAAATTCAGATTTTGTTTCACCTAAGATATATAAAATATTTCCATTTTCTTGCACGCAAGAAGGTAATACTTTATTTGCATCTTCATTTACTCCAACCATTGCAATTGAAGGTGTTGGGAAAACTCCCACTCCATTTGTTTCATTGTATAAAGATACATTTCCACCAATAACTGGAGTATTTAACTCTCTACAAGCTTTTTTAATACCTTCACAAGAAGCAGCAAATTGCCACATAACTTCAGGATTTGTAGGATTTCCAAAATTTAAACAATCTGTGATTGCTTTTGGAACTGCTCCTGTCATTGCAACATTTCTTCCAGATTCCATAACAGCAGCTGCTGCTCCTAATTCTGGGTTAATATAACAAAGTCTAGTATTACAATCAGCACTCATTGATAATGCACGTCCTGTCTCTTTGATTCTAATAGATGAACCATCAAGTTTTCCTGGACCTTTGATTGTATTTGTTTGAACCATTGAATCATATTGAGAATAAACCCAAGATTTATCAACAACTTCCATATCAGAGAATAAATCATCAAATGCAACTTGATTTGAAATCTCTTTATCTAAAGTGATATTTTCAATTCCATCTAAATAAGCTGGTTTTGCAGTTGGTCTATCTAAAATAGGAGCTTGTTCAGATACTGGTTGAACAGGAACTTCAGCACATTTTTCACCATGCCAGAACAGTTCCATATTTCCTGTATTTGTAACTTCACCAATTACAGCAACATCAAGTTCCCATTTTTCAAAGATGTCTATAACACCTTGTTCACAACCTTTTTTAGCACAAATAAGCATTCTTTCTTGAGATTCTGAAAGCATAAAGTCATAAGGAGTCATTCCCTCTTCCCTTGCAGGAACTTTATCTAAATGCATAATCATTCCAGAACCTGAACGTCCTGCCATTTCAAATGAAGAAGAAGTAAGCCCAGCAGCTCCCATATCTTGAATACCAATAATTAAATCAGCTTTAAATAACTCTAAACAAGCCTCTAAAAGTAGTTTTTCAGTAAATGGATCTCCAACTTGAACAGTTGGTCTTTTTGATTCAGAATCTTCTGTGAACGCAGCACTTGACATAACTGCTCCACCAAGACCATCACGACCTGTTTTAGAGCCTACGTACATTACAGGATTTCCTAAACCTTCTGCTTTTCCTAAGAAAATTTCATCAGATTTTGCAAGTCCAATAGTAAATGCATTTACAAGATTATTTCCAGCATAACACTCTTCAAAAGTAGTTTCTCCACCAATTGTAGGTACTCCCATACAGTTACCATATCCACCAATACCAGCAACAACACCTCTTAAAAGAAATCTATGTTTTTGTGCAGTTTCGCTATTTCCCTCAATTGAAGCAAATCTAATTGAATTCATATTTGCAATTGGTCGAGCACCCATTGTAAATACATCTCTTAAAATTCCTCCAACTCCAGTTGCAGCACCTTGGTAAGGTTCAATAAAACTTGGATGATTGTGTGATTCCATTTTAAATACAGCAGCATATCCATCACCAATGTCAATAACACCGGCATTTTCACCTGGACCTTGAATAACCCAAGGAGCTTTTGTTGGGAAACCATTTAAATATTTTTTACTTGATTTATATGAGCAGTGCTCAGACCACATAGCAGAGAAGATACCAATTTCTACATAGTTTGGTTCTCTTCCTAAAATTTCTTTGATATTTTCAAATTCTTCAAGTGTTAAAGAGTGAGCAAGTGCTATCTCTTGAAGGTTCATCTCTTGTTTTTGCATCTTTCGCCTTAAAATATGGTTGTTATTTAGGGCGATTATATCTAAAAAGAGTTAAATTTTATTTTAATCTTCCGATAGAATTTTTACTTGATTATTTGCTATCTCTAAAAATAGCTCTTTTTTTCCATAGAATCTAACAGCAGGGCTTAAATATTCTTCATCCATTAATACTTTGTACATATTCTTTCCTAATGAATTTGGATAAGGAGAAACATCCATATTTGAAAATCTAATTGTTTTTTGCTCTTTTTTTGCAAATATTGAATTTTTTTGTTCTTTAAAAGCATTAAAATCACTTTTATCTGCTCTTTTAAAATCATTTGAATAAAAAGATAAATATTCATCAATATTAGAATCTTTCCATGCATCTTTCCATTTATAAATAGTACTAAATATTAATGCCATATCTTGTTTTGTTGCTTTTTTAAATTCATTTTCACTTGTTAATAAAATTGTTTTATTCAAATCTATTTTTTTATCTAATTCTTCCAACTCTACATTATCTAATGCAATACAACCTTTAGTGAAATTTTCTCTTTGAGCATTAAAAGGCATACCATGAATCCAAATTCCATAACCTTGTTTATCCAAACTTCTATCATAAACATTCGGATAAGAAGTTACAAGTGCAAATGGTCCATAAAAACTATCTAAGCCTACTTTTTTTTCAATTAGTTCATAAGCACCAATAGGAGTTTTTTTATCACCTGCTGTAAATTTATCCCCAAAGTTTTCACCAGTTATAACTCCATGTCTCAATAATAATTTATAATCATTACCCTCTTTTTCAAAAAGTGCAACTTCTGCTTGATCTTTTTGAGCTAATATTATATATTTTTTGAATTCATAATACCCATAATCTACATTCTTATCTTGAAAATACTCTTGCCAATAGCTTATATCTTTTAATCTGTTTTCTATTTCTTTTTCTACAGAATTAATACCTTCATATCTATATAATTTTATTAAATCTTGTGCATATATATTAAAAGAAATTAATAAAAAAATTATTAATTTTAACAAATATTCCTCCGTGATAATTTTTTAAGTTGGGGCATTGTATAATGTTTGCCCTAATTATTTAATAAAAAGTGAATAAACTATGAAAAAAATCATCCTAACAATTATTATATTTTTTAATTTTTTATACTCAGCTCAAGTTGAAGAACTAAATTGGCCAAGAGGAGAAAGTTTTTTAACTTTTTTAGATAAATACTCCATTTCTCAGAAATTATATTTTGATTTAGAGAAAGAAGACCAAGAATTATGTTCAGAAATAACAGCAGATAATAGATACTATTTATACACTGATGACGATGGAAAACTAAATCAAGTTTTAATTCCAATTTCAGATGATATTCAAATACATGTTTACAAAGACAATAAAAATGAATACAAATTTGAAACACTTCCAATAAATTATACAGAATATACTGAACTTATTGCAATTGAAATCACTGAATCTGTATCTCAAGATATAGCTAATGCAACTGGTGATGTTACATTAGCAGCAATGTTAAAATCAGTTTTTTCGCAAGGTGTAAATTTTAGAAAAATGAAAAAAGGTGATTTTATTGCCTTAGAATATTCACAAAAGGTTTACCTTGGACGACCATTTGGAATGCCTGATTTAAAAGCTGCAATGGTTGAAATTGCAGGAACACCTTTTTTTAGATTTAAAAATTCAAAAGATGATAAATATTATGATGAAAAAGGAACGGGATTTAGTAAATCTTATTTTTTCCAAATTCCTATAAATTATACAAGAATCTCTAGTCAATTTACAAATAAACGTTGGCATCCCGTTCTAAAAAGATTTAGAGCACATTTAGGTACAGACTTTGCAGCTCCTGTTGGAAGAACAATATACGCAGCAGCAGATGGAAGAATTGAATTTTCTGGTGAAAAGGGTGGTTATGGAAAAACTACAATAATAAATCATAATAATGGTTATAAAACACTTTATGCTCATCAAAGTAACTGGGCAAAGGGCATTTCACAAGGTAAAACTGTTAAAAAAGGTGAATTAATAGGTTATGTTGGAACTTCTGGTCTTAGTTCTGGCCCGCACTTACATTTAGGTTTATATAAAAATGGAACTGCTGTTGATCCCTTATCTGTAATTACAAAACCAAATGTTGATGGATTAGATGGCAAAGAAAGAGCTAGTTTCCTTGCAAATACAAAAATAATCCAGAAAAAATTTGAAGATCAAATAAATAGTAAAAATAGAACTATTCCTACAAAATTAGATAGAACAACAGATAGAAGTGATGTAAATATATTATAATTTTAGGAGTTAAAATGGCTTTACTTGATAATGATAAAGATATTCTTCCACTTAGTAGCATTTCTGAGCTTTTAAGTGCAAAAATTAGAACATTAAAAATGTATGAAGAAAAAGGTTTATTACCTCAAAAGAATCAGAAAATCAAAAAACTATACTCTATTAATGATGTTAAAATAATTGCATTTGTACACTATCTTGCAAATATAAAAAAAATAAATGCAAATGGAATTAAATATATTTTAGAAATGATAAGTGAAAATATGGATGAACAAAATAGAAATGTATTTTTAGAAATTGTTGAATCAAAACTAGAAAATGTCTCAGGAAATGAAATCCAAGATTTAGAATCATTTTAATATTAATCTTTAAATACTAACAAACTCTCAATTTAAATCACAAAAAATCATATTAATAATCTCAATTGTAAAATTCCCTATATAGCCTAATAAATCGATATTACTTATACTTTTCTTAGTTGTAATTTATTAAATTTTAAGTTTCAAATAAGTATTGTTTGTTATAGTTTTACATATCAAATGTAAAATAATTACATATTAAATGTAAATAATTTTCATAATTTATGATAATAAGGACTTAAATGAACTCCAGTATTTTATTTAGAAAACCGCAAAAAAATGACGCAAAAGAAATTGTTAACTTAATCCAATCAAGTGGAACTCTCGATTTAAACTCCGAATATCTCTATTTACTTCAATCAACTCACTTTAATGAAACTTGTAGTGTTGCTGTTTACAACAATGAGATAATAGGTTTTGTTTCAGGCTATTTAGTTCCAAATGAAGAAGAAAAACTTTTTATTTGGCAAGTTGCAGTTTCTAGTAAATTTAGAGGTCAAAATTTAGCACTTAAAATTATTATAGACATATTTAATAGAAATAAGTCAAAAAAAGTTATTAAATATATCCTATCAACAGTATCTCCAAGCAACAAATCTTCACAAAGAGTTTTTGAAAAAGTTGCAAACCATCTAAATACAAAAATAAAAAATAAAACTCTTTTTTCAATAGATGATTTTATAGATAGCCATGAAGAAGAAGTTCAATACTCAATTGGACCAATAGAATTCAACAAATAATTACAAAAAATAAAAGAACAAAAAAGGTAAAAAATGAGAATATTTGAAAATTTAGAATCAGAAGTAAGAGGTTATATTAGAAGTTTCCCCACAATATTTAAAAAAGCAAAGGGCGCAATATTAACAGATGAGCAAGGGGTTGAATATATTGACTTTTTTGCAGGAGCAGGAACTTTAAATTATGGACATAATAATGAACATATAAGTAAAGCATTGATTGAATATTTGCAAGAAGATGGAATTGTTCATGGTCTTGATATGGCGACTACTGCAAAAAAAGAGTTTTTACAAACTTTTGAAAATTTAATATTAAAACCTAGAAACCTTGAATATAAACTCCAATTTACAGGTCCAACTGGAACAAATGCTGTTGAAACTGCATTAAAACTTGCACGTCTTGTAAAAGGAAGAAGTAATATTGTTGCATTTACAAATGGTTACCATGGACTTTCACAAGGTTCATTAGCAGTTACAGGAAATAATGAATATAGAGATGAGAGTTATATTTCAAGAACAAACGCAACTTTTATGCCATTTGATGGATATTTTGGAGATATGAATACATTGACATATTTTAGAAAATTTCTAGAAGATGGAAGTAGTGGTGTGGATTTACCAGCTGCTGTTATACTTGAAACTATTCAAGGTGAAGGTGGAATAAATGTAGCTTCAAAAGAGTGGTTGCAGGAACTTGAAGCAATTTGTAGAGAGTTTGATATTTTATTAATAATTGATGATATTCAAGTTGGAAATGGAAGAAGTGGAGAGTTTTTCTCTTTTGAATTTGCAGGAATAAATCCTGATATGGTAACCCTGTCAAAATCAATTGGAGGAGGACTTCCAATGGCTTTATTATTATTCAAGCCACATTTAGACCAATGGAAACCTGGAGAACACACAGGAACATTTAGAGGAAATAATCTTGCATTTGTTGCTTCAAAAGTTTCACTAGATCATTATTGGCAAAATGACAACATTTCTAAAGCTGTATTTTATAAAGAAATTATTTTAAAAGAAGCTTTAGAAAAAATTGCCCTTAAATATAAAGATGATTATGAAATTGAAATTAGAGGAAGAGGATTAGTTTATGGTTTTGAAATAAAAAATGATAAATCAATGGCTAGTGATATTTCTGCTTTTGCATTTCAAGAACAATTAATTATCGAAACTTGCGGAAGTGAAAACCAAGTTGTTAAATTTTTACCTCCTTTATTAATTGATGAAGAATTACTAATTGAAGGACTTAAAAGATTTGAAAATGCATTGGATAGATTAGTGCAAGAAAGAAAAAATAATTTAAAAGGAGAATTTTAAAATGATAGTTAGAGATATAAGAAAAGAAGTAATTGGCACACAAAAAGAAGTTTTCGCAAAAAATAATCAATGGGTTAGTAGAAGGATGTTATTAAAAGATGATGGAATGGGATTTTCATTCCATGAAACAATAATAAAAGCTCATACAAAAACCCACATACACTACCAAAATCATCTAGAAGCAGTTTATTGTGTTGGTGGTGAGGGAAAGATTGAAGATTTAAAAACAGGAATAACCCATGATATTTATGATGGTGTAATGTACGCTTTAAATAACCATGATGAACACTATTTATATGGTGGAAATGTTGATATGAGGTTAATATGTGTATTTAATCCTCCGATTAAAGGAACTGAAAATCACGATGAAAATGGTGTTTATCCATTAGAAGACTAATATAAGGAGGAAATTATATGAAAGATTTATATCCATCAAGAGCAAAAGAAGAAAAAATTATAAAAAGAGTTGATAAAACAGTTTATTCAAAAGAAAAAATAGGTAACTACTCTTTAGATGAAAAAGAATTAGAAGTTTATGAAAAAAACGGTTTCATCATTATTCCTGAAGCCTTTTCAGCAAAAGAGATAAAAAAATTTAGACAAGAATTAAAACAATTGGAATTAAATGAAAAGCTTTGGAAAAAAGAAGAGTTTATCTCTGAGCCAAATGATAATAAATTAAGAACAATATTTAATCAACATCTATTTAGTAAAATTTATAAAAAATTATCAAAAGACCCAAGAATTTTAGATAAAGTCATGCAAATATTAGGAAGTGATGTTTATATTCATCATGGACGAATAAATGTCAAAAGAGCCTATCAAGGAAAATCTTTCCCATGGCATAGTGACTTTGAAACTTGGCATAGTGAAGATGGCTTGCCAAACTGTAGATGTTTATCAGCTTGGATTATGCTAACGGATAATACTCAATTTAATGGACCACTATATTTAATCAAAGAGAGCCACAAAAAGTTTGTTTCATGTAAAGGAACAACTCCCAAAGATAATTATAAAAAATCTTTAAAAAAACAAGAGTATGGAGTTCCAAGTATTGATGCTATAAAACAATTATCTAAAAATGATAAGCTTGTTTCAGCTATTGGAAAAGCTGGTACTCTTGTATTACATGATGGGAATATCCTTCATGGAAGTGCTGATAATATCTCTCCTGAAGATAGAACTAATATTTTCTTTGTTTATAATAGTGTAAAAAATACTCCTGTAAAACCTTTCGCTTCCAAATCTCCTAGGGCAGATTTTTTATGTTTAAAAGATTTTAAGCCTTTAAAAGTAAATAAGGATTAAATTTGATAAAAGTATGTAAATTTGGAGGCAGTTCGGTAAAAGATGCACTTCAAATTGAAAAAGTCATAAATATAATAAAAGAAGATCCAAAAAGAAAAGTAATAGTTGTTTCAGCCCCAGGACGTGATGAAACTTTTGATGAAAAGATAACTGATCATTTGTTAAATATTGCAACAAATGGTATTTATTTCCAAGAGCAACAACTCGTAATCTCAAAAAAAGAGTCTTTAGATTCAGTATTAAATAAATTCAAAAAACTATCTAATGACTTACAAATTGATGGGAAAAATATACTTTTAGATTTACAAAAAGATTTAGAAAACTGCCAATTAGAAGCAGATGAAAGAAAAGCTTTTTATCTTTCAAGAGGTGAGCATTATAATGCTAAAATCATCTGTGAATATATGAATAAAAGTAAAATAAACACTAAACTAATGCTTCCTGAAGAGTTTGGATTTATACTAAGTAATGATTATACAAATGGGAAAATATTAGATATAACTTATGAAAATATTAGAAATAATTTTGATATAACTTCAGATATTACATATATAGTTCCAGGTTTTTATGGAATTAGTAAAAATAAGAAAATTGTTGTTTTAAGTAGAGGTGGTAGTGATTTAACAGGAGGAGAACTAGCCTTTGCACTTGATGTTGATATTTATGAAAACTGGACAGATACAAATGGTGTTTATGAAGTAGATCCCCGTGTTGTTGATGATGCAAATGTAATAACAAGACTTACATTTAAAGAGTTAAGATTACTTAGCTCAAAAGGTTTTAATGTTTTTCATTTTAATGCAATGCTAAGTTGTAAAAAAGGAAAAATTCCCATAAATATCAGAAACACAAACAATCCAACTCACAAAGGAACTCTAATCTTAAGTGAAAGAGTTCCAATGGAAGACGTAGTTGGAATTGCAAAACTTGATAATATGGCACTTATTCATATTCAAAAAGATATGTTAGGTGAAGAGATTGGTTTTAGCGCTAATTTGTTAAAAATTTTTAGTGAATTTAAAATTAATACTTATCACTATCCTACAGATAAAGATGATATTGCAATTCTTGTAGAACAAGAAGATTTAAAAGGTAAGATAAATAATCTAAGAAGAAAAATTGAAAAAGAACTAAATACGGATAATCTTTATGTTACGTATAACTTATCAATTTTAACTTTAGTTGGGATTGGATTAAAAGAGAACTCTTTTGTAATCGTTGATGCAATAACTGCATTAAAACAAAATAATATCCCTTTTGATATGTTTGATATGAGTCCTTCAAAAATATCTTTTCATATAGGTGTAGCTCAAAATATTTCTGATGTAGCTTTAAAAACTCTTCAAAATGAACTATTAAAAAAATAAATCAATAGAAATTCTATTGATTTATTTATGAAGTGATTGGGCAACTATTGATAAAAACTCATCTTTTGTTTTCAATATATTTACAACTAACTATAACTATTCACAATTATCCTATTTTACAGACTTCTTTATTTACTTTCTAACTATAATTAGCTACAATTATTTTTAATTATCTACAGAATCCCACACTTTTTTATAGGAAAATCTCAAAAAGTGTGGATATAGTAAAAAGGTGCTAAAAATGGCTACTTATAATCCTTTTAAAATAAAACTATCAAATGGTACTGCTTCAGGAATGTATTTACTTGCAAATGAAGATGAAATAAAATTTGATAAAGATGGGAATACAAAAGCTCCTAGTGCAAGAGCATATAGAATTCAAATAGAAGTTGAAGCTATTTATAATAATCAAAGGAAAAGAGGTAAAAAATCTTTTAGTGTTCCACAGGGAACATCAATAATAAAAGCTGTTCAATCACTTCAAGGTAAGAAAAATGAAATGATTAATGCACTTAAAAGTAAAGGTACTTTAAAAATTGAAAAAGTAACTTTTTCCGATATGAAACAAACTGATGGAAATTTTCATACTTGTTGGTTATCTTACTATGAAACACAATTAGCTACAGATAAAATCAAAAAATCTACTTATGACTTATATAAGAATACACTTAATACATTTTTAAAGCCTTTGCATAAAATGAAAGTAAAAGAAATTACAATTAGAGATGTTCAAAATATTATAAACAATGCACTAAGTAATAAAAAAGCACCTGCCACAATATCAAGAATCAAGCCTACGGTAAAACCTTTATTAGAACATTACGATGTAATTTTGAATTGGAAAAAGTTAATTGAACCAAAAGTTGATAATGAAAGAAAATATAGGAAATCTAAAGAAGAAACTAAAGAAATAATTAATAAGTTATTAAATTATGGACATCCTGAAATAAGAGCTATTTTTCATTTCTCATTAACTGGAAGAAGAATATCAGAAATTTTAGCTTTAAGATATGAGAATATAAACTGGAATACTAATACATTTTTAATACCAAAAGAAAATGTAAAAACCAGAAAAGATATTCAATTTAAACTTAAACCACCACTAATAGAAGCTATTAAATCAAGAGGAAAAATAAAAAAAGATGGACTAGTATTCTCACTAACTAGTAAATGGGTACTAGTACACTTTAAAAGATGTATGGCAAGTTTAGGTATATATGATTTACATTTACACGATTTAAGAAGTTTGGTCGCACAAACTGCGCTTGATAATGGAGCAAATATTTATGATGTATCTGCATTATTAGCACATTCTAATATTGCTACTACTGAAAAAAGATATGTTGATAAGAATAAAGACCATGCTCAAAAAGCACTAGATAAATTTACTAGTGCAACAGCACTATTATTAGAAGAAGAGATAATTGATGTGGAAGTTGCAGAAAATAAATTTTTAGCTATAAAAAAACTTTATCCAAATGCGTCTGATGAGCAAATTGAAAAAGCTATATCGGTATTAGTAAATTCGGATAATTAAATAAATTTAAAATGAAAGTTAAAATATCAATCTTCGAAAGAAATAAACTATAGATAACTTTCTTATAAGTGATTTTATAAATATATTTCATATCCTTCCATTTTGGAATTATCTAAAATTTAAGTTAGTCTGAAGTTCCAACGTAGTGAATTTTATAAAATAGATTATTTATATACTTTTATTTCTCTATAAGCAATTCAATTATCTTTTCAAGTCTTCTTAAAGAGACATTTCTAGGGGCATTTATTAGGAAATTTCTTTTTCTACATTTAATATTGATTTTGATCCCATTTCTAATATAACCTCTATACATACTTTTACTTGGAAGAAATGAAGAATTATATTATGTATTTATTAGACTGATTGGATTATTAGTTAGTACTTTGATAACATAACCTTTAGTTAATTTAATTATTTGAAATTTTACTAACATAGCCCTTAGGAGCTATGTTAGTTTTTCAATTAATTTTAAACTGAGTAATTCTAATGTTCTATATAATTTATAGATCAGTTAATTATATCCATACTATTAAAATCTACTTTAACTCTTATTGTATCAATTGTCCAAGAGTTTATTAAATTTTTACATTCAAAGTATTCATAGAGTACATCATTTAATAAAAGATCATATATCTCACCATCTTTTACTACTTTAACTAAATAATTTTCCATATGTTCGTAAGCAAATTCTAATTCAGATTTTGAAAAGTATATTTCGTTCCCACTGGTACTCTTAACTTCAATATATACTAATTCTTGACCTCTTGTTGAAAGTAAATCAAAGGGAGCATATTTATCAAAGTTTTTAGAGTAATGTATTAATTGTTCTAATTTATTATTTATTTCACTAAATTTCTCAAAACCTAGCTGTTGACCTAATTGATTTGCTAAAACCTTTTTATTAACTTCTTTAATTATTTTATTATAAACAAGTACTTCAGCATTTAAACCGTTTTCAATTTGTTTTTTATATTTTTCAATCAAGTCATCATTTTTGTAATTTTTAGAAGATAGACTAACTGTAAAATCATTACTTTTTTCTATATCATCCAACTCAAGAACATACGCAGTTTTACTTATTCCAGATTTCTTACAAAAATCAAATAAGTTTAGCTCAAAACCTATTTTATCTTTTCTGATTGATAATATATCTTCATCGATTGTATTTTTATTCACTTTTTCTAGATAGTGTTTAACTATATTTTCTTTACATGATGTATCAACGATAGGTTCATAAATATCTGGATTAAATAGATAATTTAACATATGTCTTGAAGATAATTTTTGCATATTTTTGAAATTTTCATCTGAGATTTCTTTCATCAATTTATACAAATCTATATTATTAATAATTTCCTGAGGATTAGTTTTAGTATCAATATATTGTTTTATAAAAAAATAAATAAAATTAATATCATAATAAATGTATTGTGACAATAACCCATAACTTGCAATTCCACTGTATTTTAATACAGTATTTTCTAAATCATCATGATAAAATTCTCCAAGATATTCTTTTATTTCAAAAGATTTTGTGGAGTTCTTTTTATCATGGATTGGGTAATTATACAGCCATACAACACAAGCAAAAAAATGTCTAAATTTTTCACTTGAATTCTTTAACTGTTTTAAATACTTACTAACACTTTTAAGTTTCGAATCATCATAGTTTTTTATTACTCTTTTTTCAAACTCTTCAAAAACTTCATTATTATCAAACAACTTAATATTTGGATTAAAAAAAGATACACCTTTTTCAAAAAATGCTTCTTTATATTTTAAGAACTCATCATAAACTAAATTATGATGTTTTATATCAAACATTTTTTCATTGGTAAGTAAAAATCTAGCCATGATTTTTTACTCTTCTTTTGAGTGTTCTAAAACTAAACTTTCTAAATCTTTCCATTTAGATTGTTTTAATTTATGGTTCAGATCATCTATTTTTTTGGTATATCTTAGTCTAGCTGCATTTATTATCTCATCCCAACTTTTAGGAACTATTGTTAACCCATCAGTTTCTAAGCTACCCATTGTAAAAACATTTTCTGTCTTAGTATCAGATATAGCAATTGCATAAATTTTCTTTTTATCTCCAACACCATATTTTTTATTGATTTCATTAAGCGTTTTTACATATTTATCCATTATCTCATTAACAATCTTTTGACTAATTTTAACTTTTGGCTTTTTAAGTTCGATGATATAAATAATATTGTTTTTATCAATAGGTATAAAAATATCAGGAACTTTATTTGTTTTATGTTCACTAATAATTTCTTCAAGTTCAGCAGAATCAAATTGATACATTTCTTGTTCTGTTAAAATTGTTTTCAGTGATACATCACTTGATATATCTTTATAAGATATATTTTCAAATTCCTCTCCAAATATCCATAAGTTTTTATCTACTACATGATGAAGCATCGTTCTTTCTTTAACTGAGCCTCTTCCTTTACCATTTACTAGTTCCGAAAAAGTATTTAAAAAATCTACTCTTTTTATGTCTTTTTCTTTTCCTGAAATAGCTCTTATCATTCCATAGTTTTCTTCTACATATCTTAGTTTGTCATTATCATCCGGCTTTAATTTCAAAATAGTACCAATATTACTTAAATAACTTTCTGGCGCTTCTTTAAGCAATGTATCAATAAGATTTACAATGATTGACTTAATATCATCAGATAGATTTTTACCACCAAATTTTTCTATAAAAGGCAACATAACTGCATGATAAGCTCTTGTAGTGATTTCATCTTGACTTAATTTTAAGAATCTAAGATATTCATCGGATACTTTATCAATCTTACTTTTATAAATATTTATCAATACACTTTCTAAATAAAATGTTATCTCTGATCTTAGCTTTTTGATAATCTTATCTGTAAGTACATTGCTATAATCGTCGCTATCTTCTATGTAATCAATATTGTCAAAATATTTTGATTTTACGATGATTGAATGGTTTTGTTTGAAGCTTGAAAATGCAAGTTTATTTTTTCCAGATGGTGCAATTGCTTTTAATACATTTTTATCATCAAAAAAAAGTACATGCTTTTGTCTATCTGATTTAAGTTTTACATGGTTATTCCAGATATAAAAATCAACAATAAAACTATAACTTAAATCTTCATTTTCAATAGTAACCTTATACTCTTTGATAATTTTTTCAGTATATTGTTCTATTTTTATTAAATCATCATTTACATAAATATTTATACTTTTAGAAGCTATTCTATCTGCAAAAAATGAGATAATTTCATTTTTGATGTCATCTATATAATTTTCTATATTTTCTTCATCAATAGTTAGCTGTTCTCTTGATAAATCTTTAAATTGAATCAATGTTGTATAAGGTTGTTTGATTTTTGTAATAATTTTTTCTGTTGTTGACTCATTGAAAATTTTAATTTTTTCTCTATCTTTACATTGAAAAGATATTTTATTTATTTGTTGATTCTTCTTTGTAAATATTGCAACATTATCAGGTGATTTTGTCAAAGTAAGATATGTATATCTTCCTTTTCCTCTTCTTCCATAATTTGTTTTTTCTTGCTTTGTAGAAACTCTATATTGGCAAAAAACATTTTCAAATTCATTTGGATCTGTTGGAATACCTTCCCCATCATCTGCAATATCAAGACAAAAATAATTATGAGTTAATAAATACCCTTTATCTTGCTCAGGATAAATATAAATATAAATATTTTTACATTTAGCATCTATTGCATTTGCCACAGCTTCTCTGATTGCAGAATCAGATTTTTTAATATCATTTTTAATAGTTTTAAAAGTTACTTTTGTATCAAATATTCCCACTTATACGCCTTTTATTTCTAAAATTAAATCAAATAATTTTTTGAATCCATTAAACTTTTCTTTTGAAAACTCTTCACACTTTGTTGGTAAATCGTGTTTTATTTGTTTTGCAATATTTGGATAACTTTTAAATGAATCATCATATTTACCTATGATCTCATTAGCCATATCATTAATAATTGCAGCTTCAAAATAATCTTCAACTAAAAAATTATTATTAAAGTAATTGTCTTTTTTAGGATATACAACAACATACATATTTTTTAATTTTTCATATGTAAATGTGTTAATATCTTTATCCTCTTGAAAAACTTGTTTTAAAGCTTTTTTACCAGCATCATCTCTATCTAACAATGCTAGAATAGTTTGATTTTCTTTTGGTATAAATTTCTCAATAAAGTGTTGTAAACTATCTGTACCACCTATTGGTATATACTCAAATTTTAAAGTTGGATAATCTGTACTCAATTTATTTAAAGCAATTTTTATATACTCAATATCAGTCTTTCCTTCTACTAGTAACAAATCACTATTTGAATTTAATATTATCTGCTGTTGAGTATAACTCATAGTATTGCCAGAAATTTCTTTCAATATTTCAGCTTTTTCACTTCCCTTACTCTGCCCATTTTCTAAATATTCCAAGTGATTATCAAATATATTCATTAATGTTGGTGAATGAGATGTAAATATTAAATTTTTGTGTTTATATTCTTCTAACATATTTTTAAGTTGGAGTTTATTTGCTACATGTATATGCGAGTCAGGTTCATCCAATAAAACAAGAGTTTTTCGATCTACTAAAAATTCTAAAATTGCTCTGATTAAAATTTGTTTTTTCTGCCCTTCACTTAAATCTTCTGTTGTTAACTTTGTATTAAAATTGATTGTTATATTGGTAATAAGATCTGATTGTGAAGCAGAAATTAATTTTATAAATAATTCATATTCATACTCAATAACAAAAGTTTTAAATTCTTCAAAAGATATACTTATTATGTTGTTATTGTCTGGATTTAATCTTCTAACAAACTCTGTAATCATATTAGATTGATATTTACTCAAGTTGTTGGCATTAAATGTAAAAACAATATTTTCAACAGAAACAATACCTAAATTGTTTGATATAAAGTTCTGATTACTTTCTAATTCAGATAATAAAAATACAATTAATGCTTCATTCCAATAATCACTATCTATATAAAAAAGCTTTTGTTCAGGCAAGCTTCTCAGGTCATTATTTTTAACAGAAGTTATAAAATCACTATATGAATGTTTGTAGTATGTATCCCATAATCTTGTCTCTTCTCCACTATAAGAAGCTATTACTTTTGAAGGGAACCATCTATCTCCACTATCAATGAAATCTTTTTTCAATTTTTTTATATCATTTATATAAAAACCATATGTTCCATCAATAAGCTCAATTTTAATCTCTGTACTTGGCTCTTCACCCATAGAATATTCAATTACATAGCTAAAAGTAGGTTTTCTTTGTGGTGTTCCTATTTTATATAACCCAATAAATATAGCACTAATTGCTTCTAATACATTACTCTTACCACTTCCATTGTTTCCTATTAAAACCGTTATGCCATCTTTATTTGTAAAGTCTAAATGAAACCATTCATCCGCACCAGTTAGATTTTTAAAAGCTTTAATTTTTAAACTTTTAAGCTTCATTAAAAATCTCTCTTTCAAATTCTTCTAAAGATAATAATTTATTTAGTATAGATCTTTTTTTCAATTCTTTATTCTGTTCTTTTATATTATCAATAAAATTGCATAGTTTATTTTGAACTTCTAAATTAGGTATAGGAATTTCCAAGTTTTCTAAATCAGGTTTTGAAATTTGTTTAAATGTTGATCCTTTTGCTTTTGCTATTATTTCATTTTCGAATAATTCTAAAATATTTAATAAATATTTGTTTGAAACTAAATTCTCATTAGCTCTGATTGCGCATACCCCTCTTCCCAAAAAATAACTATCATTTACGATAAAAGGTTTACCAATGGTTGCTCGTACTAAATATAAAATATCATTTTTTAATGTAATTTTATTTGAACTCTTTATATAACGTTTAGAAATTATTGTTTCATTTTTTATATCTGAGGCTCCACCTATAAATTGATAACCTTCTCCAACATTATTTAACTCAGTACTTTTAGGTGAACTTCCCATAATAATAAATGAAATATCTTTTAGACATTTTAATTCATATTTTGATTTCATTGCATCTAAATTTAATAAATCAGAATAGCTCCAGCTTTTATTAATAGCTGAATATTTTAGAAAATGTAATAATTCAACTTTTCTATTATCTTCATTTTGTGTTATACCTAGTTCATTAATTAAATGATTTTTTATTATTAAATGATTTTTTTTAAACTCCAAAATTTGATTATTTGATAATTCAATTTTATTTTTATAAGAATTAACAATATTTCTTTGTTCTTCTAAAGTAGGTAATGGTATTTGTACCTCTAAAAACTTATTTTCATTTATTCTTTGTCTCCCAGTGGTACCGCTACTAGAACTTTGTGCAAAGTTCTGAAATTTTTTAGTAGTTGTTAATAAGACTAAAAAATATGGTTCAATTTTTGTTGTATCTATATTATAAGCAAAAAAATCTGCTGTAATAATTGCTTTATCCACTTCTTTTGTAGCTAATCCAAAAGCACCATTTCTTGCATCAATTTTTGATAATAAGAACTGTCCTTCTTCAATAAGAAACTGTTTTTTAGTACCAATGTTTCGTCCATATTCCTTATCTCTTACAAAAACACCTTTATTATAAAGTTTGATAGTAACTCTTTTATATTCTATATCATCGTCAACTAAAATTTGTGTTTTGTTTCTCTTTAGAAATGTTCCAATTTTCTCAAGTTTAAAATTTTTATTATATTGAAATTGACTATCTAAAAGATGTGAAACGCTCCAATTTGATAATACTGAGAATTTTGAAAAATTCAGTAATTTACTCATTTTAATTCCATAACTTATTAGTTTTTCTATACTCTGTATAGATTTTTAGAAGTTCAATAAGTTCATTATCTGTTTCTGCACCAGTTGTTGTTATACCAGCTTTTTTAATATCACTTATTGGAATTTCATAGTCAAACTTTTGTTTTATAATTTCTTTAATTTCATTCTCTCTTTTTGTTTCAAGCTCTTTTAGTTCAGCATTTTTTATTTTCTTATCAATTGCACTTAAAGCTTCTTTACCCCTTAGTTTTAAAACTTTTTTTATTGAATCAATATCTTTTACATATTTTGCTTTTATATCTTTTGTAACTTCTTTTTTATTAGTTTCATATTCTCTAGCTTCTTCTTGTGTAAACTTTTTCAAAAATACTAAACTTGTTTTTACTGTAGCTCCTGAACTTATAAATATATCTTGTGGCATTGATACTATTAAAAGTATTTTTGCTCTACTTTCAAAATATTCTCTTGCATTAGAAAGATTTGAGCTGTTTAATACACCTTCTGGAAGTACGATTCCCATTCTCCCACCTGGTTTTAGTAAATCCAAGCATCTCTCTATAAAAAGAACCTCTGTTGCTCCACTTCCTAAATCTCTTCCTACTTTAAACAGATTTCTTATTGGTTCATCAATATTATCTGTAACTTGACTCATTTCTTTTAGATATTGCTCTTTTACTATATCTAAATGTTTTTCTTTATCATAAGTTTCAGTATATCCAGCTCTTACAAAAAGCTCTTTTGAATATTTATTAACATAATTATCTATGATAGTTGGGTTTGTATATTTTGAATCTTGTTCTACAAGTGGATATTTTTTATCAAGATTTGTACCAAATGGAGGATTAGTAACAATTACATCAAATCTATTATGAAAAATACCATTTACATTTAAAAGCCCATCATTATGGTGAATACCATTATGCCCATCTCCGTGCATAATCATATTCATTTTAGAAACTCTTGCCATTCTAGGGTTTGCATCTGTTCCAAAAATAGATTCATGAGATAGTTTTCTAATTTTTTCTTCTTGCTCTGCATTTACCGTTGTTAAAAATACTTCATATTGTTTATTAAGTTCTTCATCATCAATATTTTCAAGTTCTTGCCCAAAAATCTCTTTTTGTTTTGCTTTTTTTAATTCGATATAATAATTATCCATAGTTTTTTTGATACTCTCAAAAGTTTTTATCAAAAATCCACCACTACCCGCACAAGGATCACAAATAAGCTCATTTTCTTTTGGTTCTAATAAATCTACAATAAAATCAACCAAAACTCTAGGAGTAAAGAACTGTCCAAGTTCACCTCTAAAAGTTCTACCTAAGAATCTTTCAAAAGCTATACCTTTTACATCTGCACTTGTTGAAGTAAGATTGTAGATTTCAAGTTCTTTTACTATCTGCTCAAAACTTCGTTCTCTCAACTTGATTTTTTCATTTTCATCAAAAATATTATCTGTTAAAAATTCTTTTTTAACATCTTCAAAAAGTCTTTGAATATATGAAGTTTCAGTTTCACTAGCACCCCTAACCATATTCCATGCTTCTTTTTGTTTTTCGAATTGCTTTAAAGAAAAAATTGATTCTTGCTTTGGATTTCTTTCATACATAATTTTAATAAATAGAATTTTACTAATCTCATCAAATGATGCTTCTGGAGATAATTTATCATTGTTTCTAATAATGTTATGACATTTATGTAGTAGTTTAGCAAATTCATCACCTGTAAACTCTTTTGTTTTAGCTAACGATTCTTCAAGCTTTTTATCATCTTGAATCGTATCAATATGTGGAATATCATTTACAGGTTGAAGTTTTAGTGGTAATTCTTCTTCTACTGTTTTATAAACTTGTAATTCTTTTCCGTTTGAGATGGCGAATAGTTTTGCTCTACTCCATGTTGCATAATTGTAACCTTGATAACAATCTTCAACTTTTAGTCTTAAAGTATCTGCTTTAAGTTCTACAACTAAAAATGCAGTTTTTTTCTTTTTCTTTTCTTCTTCATTTTTCCAAACAACTATGTCAGCGCTTGCTCTTCCTGTACCTCTTTGCGAAGTTGTAAGTTTTACTTCTTCATCCATTTGAGAAAGTGAATAACCATACTCATTGATAAGTTTACAAATAAACTCTTGTCTTACTATTTCTTCTGGTTGCGTATCAAGATATTTATTCCTAATAGCTGAAAATATCTGCTTTTTTGTACTATCTTTGTATTTTGGACTTAGAATTGTTTTAATAGTTTTCTTACCAGTTTTTTCATCTTCTATTACTATATCATCTGTTTCAAATAACTTATCGTAGTTCATATATCTTCTTTAGTATGGTTTTTTAATAACAATCATTTTATCTAAAATATAATTTACATATTGTGAATATAGAAAAAATAATTTTATCCATAATTATTAACTATTCATTTTAGATGCCAATAATGCTACATCTCTTTTATTATTTCTTTTTTCTAAATTCTTTAAAATTTTATTTTCAACTTCAGGAGACCAATATATTTTTAATTTTTCTTTAGCACGTGTTATCGCTGTATAAAAGATATTATGACTAATCATTTCTTCTACTTCATTACTTATAACTATTTTTACTGAATCATATTCTAAACCTTGAGCCTTATGAATTGAAACAGCGTAAGCAACCTGAAATGGAACAACTGCATCAGAAGAATCATCATCTTCATCTGTATTCTTATACATATTAACCTTAAAACGAATTATAGAATTTCCATTCATTGAATTTTCAATTAGTTCAAAATCATAAAGATCATTATCCATAGCATTGATAGTTTTATCTATTTCAATATCAAATTGAATCATATCTCCAAAAAGTTTGATTTCAATAATTTTTCCTTTTAGATTATTGTATATTGATGGACCAAATCTCTTTGTTTCGTTAAATAAAATAGGATCATTTACTTTATAAATATGATCTCCCCATTTTATTGGGTTATGCATGTTATTTGATTGTAAAAACTTATTAATATTATTTATACCATAAAGTCCATCATAATTTAAACATAAAATTATTTCATCATCTTCAAAATTCTCAAATATTGATTCATCTAATTTTACAGAATAACCATTTCTAGCCATATGCTCTAAAATATCTTCATCTATATTTCTTACTTTTCTCCATAATTCTAATAATTTTTCATTACTACTTCGATATGGTTTTGTCAATTCAGTTGTAGAATTCTCAGGTATAAAATTTTGAGCTATGTTAAACCAATTACCGAAATTTATTGATTCTATTTGAAAGACATCCCCCACTAAAACCAGTAATTTAAAAGTTGCTTTATTTAAAATTTTTAACATATCAGCATTACTAATCATACTACACTCATCAATAATCAATAAATCATATTCAGTTGAAGTTCTTCTTTCTGCTAAAAATTTTGCAATTGTTTTATAATCACAATTTGAAGCATATACTTTTCTTTTTAAATTATCTATTGCAGGATTGGTAATAGTTAAATATAGTTTTTTTCGTTCATTAAAAAAATTAGATATATGATTTATAATAGTAGATTTTCCCGTTCCTGCTGAACCATATATTAAAGCAACTGTCGAATTTTCAAACATTTGAATTAAAGATGTTTTTTTATCATCACAATCAATAGGATGCGTTGTATTTTGTAACCAAGAAATAACAGAATTTGAGTAATTCTTAATGCCCTTAGAAGATAATTCTTTTAACATCTTAATTATGTCTATTGTATCTTCCTCATATCCTCTAATATAAATGAAATTTTTATATTCTTCTAATTTACGATGATTATGTTTTGGAAGATAAAGTTTACTATTATATATTTTTATCAAATCATCAACGTTAGTAAAATTAATAATATCACTTTTTAGTGTAAAGAGTTCTCCTTTAACTTCTATATTATTTTTTATAAATCTTGCAAATAATTCATGCTCACGATTAATAGGATTGATACTATCAAATAAATCATAACTTTTAGGATTGTGATTTTTTAAAGAAGTATTAAATGGCATTTGATCAAAAGGAATACATCCCCAGTCAAGCTTTAAATTTGAGAGATGCTTACAATTTTCAAAAGAATATTGTGATTTAATAATTTTATTATTGAGTTTATAAAGTAAATATTCAATTACATTATTTCCTGATAAATTATTTTTTATTAATATTCTACATCTATCTAAAATATTAAATAAATTTACAAGCTTCAATTCAGAAGTTATTCTGTTCTTTATAATATTATAATTCATATCATCAAACTCAATTAATTCTACTAAACTTAAACTGTTTTGGGTTAAAAATATCATTAAGTTTTGGTATTCTTTATTTCCACTTTGTATTTTGGGAAACATACCAAATATTTTATTAAAATTATTTAATTCACATGGTCTAATAGAAACTTCCCAATTGTCTATAATATTTATAGGCATACTTTTACCTAATACATTAATATTTTCTGTACAAATATGCAGTTTAACAGCATAATTGGGTAATATATCAAGCTTTGTAAAAGCTATAATCCTATCAAATTTACTTGAATAATCATTAGCTCTAATAAATGTTACCTCGTAATAAACTTCCTGATTTATGAAAAAAGGTTTTATTTTGTGAATGTAATATCTTTCATTATCAGGATTTTTAACTCTAAGTTGATTGATTTTTTTTGCAATTTTTTCATAATATTCTTTAGTCGTAGAATCAATATTAATAGGGAATTTATCTATATTTTCAAGTACATCCAAATTAAATGTATTTTTAAGATAAGCTTTTATTTTTAATAAATATTCATAATACTTTAACATTAGTCTTTCTGAGTTTTCTTCATCAAGAGTATAATGAGATGCAACAGGTTGCAAAAATTTGTGGAATTTATTCAAAAATTTAAACTTTGCAGTTGAATTAACATAAACTAATGCTTTATTTATATTTTCATATTCAACTTCTATATCTTGACCATTACTATATGCTTTTAATGATACATGTTCAACAAAGTTTCTAAGCTGTGACATAATATTTTGAGATAAAAAACCTCGATCAGAATTATAATTATCTATATTTTTATCAATAACCTGATTTATTGTAATAATAGCTATATCAATTTTTTGCATATTTTGTCCTTGAATAATTTAGATATATTTTATGTTTCAAATAACTTTTAAATAATATTTATTAATATGAAAGTTTTTGAAGTAACATTTCTACATTCTCAAATTTCTCATCTGTTTGTTTTATAAGTTCTTGAATTGCATCTTTATCATTTTTCTTTTTGTCAATATAATAAACCGTCATAGTAACAGCAAGTCCTGTTATTGCACCAACAAAAATTGTTGTTAAAATATCAGAAAATGGTTCTAAAACTACAGAGCCTTTTATTAGTGTATCTATATATTGTTCAGCTATAACACCCAAACTTATAATTAATCCACTAGCAACTACTTTTTTGGCTTCATGCATAGCTTCTTCATAAGTCATATTTTCAGGTGGGAAAATTAACATTTTAACAGCTCTAAATAATGAATAAATACCTTCTCTAATTATTCTTACAACTCTTTTTCCTGTAGTTACAAACATATTAATGGCTGTAGTTACAAGACTTGATATAAATCCAGATAAAAAACCATCTTTAAATGCAATTGCTACATCTTTCCATTTTGCTTGAATTTTTAAAGCAATATTTTTAAGTCTCTCTTTTAAAACCATAAAAAATCTATCATCTTCAAATCCATTAGAAAAACCATTTTTATAAATATCTAAAATTTCATCAAATAAAGCAGTAAAGAATTCAGTCATAACAAGACCTATAGCTTGCTGCATACCCATTTTTGAACCTTCATTTAATCCAGCAACTGTTGTAGCTTTTGCAAATTTACCACTTGTATAGTATTCTTTATTAATTTTTTTGTCTATTTCTTTTCTTGCTATTTCATCTGATTCTAAAGCTTTTTTATTATCAATTTTTGATAACTCTTCAAGTTTCCTTAACTCATTTTGTTCTTGCGGAGATAAATCAATTTTTGATTTTAATTCATCTATTTTTTTTATTCTTTCATCTTTTTTATTCAAAAATGTTTGCATATCATAAGCTTTTTTAGAACGATTATTTGTCGAAGTTGTTGGTTTTAAGTTAGTCTCGGTATTAGCCAAAACTTTTCCATCTATTTGAGCTAAAATTCTTCCTGCATCATCATGAATTTCTTTTGCTGATTTAATATGGTCTAGATCATTACTTTCATTTTGATTAAGCTTTTTATCAGTCATATAATCAACTGCATTTCCATCCTTCCTACTTTTAGAATATTTTTTATTTATATTAATATAATTTATATCTTTATGATATACATCACTATTATACTCACCTCTATTTTCATAAGCTTTTTGTTCATCTTCTGTAGCATAAATTCCATCCCTAACATTATGAACAGTATCTACATTTCCACCAACTTTATCATAAGCAGCTACTATTTTACCAAGACCAAAAGGTGTTACAATAGAATTAATAACCTCTTTTCTACAATCAATAATCAATTTATCAAATCTTTCTTGATTGAAATCTTTCTTAAATTGTTCTAAAAATTCTTTTGCTTCATTCTTTGAAACTGTAAAATTATATTTAAAATCATAATGTTCATCAATATTTTTATATGCTTGTTCAACTTTATTCTCATCAACTTCTGAATTTAGAAATTCATTAACTAGTTCTTTATCTATAGTTTCATACACTGAAATACTTTCTATTATTTTCTTTCTTTTTTTAAATCTATCTACTCTATCCATAAATTACTCCAATAAATTTTATTTTTAAAATATTTAAAACATAAATTTTAAGAGATAGATGTTTCTACCTCTTAAAATTAAGCTGCAAATCTTGCTTTCAATTCTATAATAAATTTATTTTCTGTATCATCTGATTCAGGTTTATAATTAATCATTTTAATTGAACTATTAAAAGCCTCTAAAAATGCTTTTTCTTTTTCATGAATAAATCCATCTGCTTCAATAACAAGCTCAATTAGATTTTTTATACTTTCATAATTAGATTCACTAACTCTTTCTAAATACTTCATAGCCTCATTAAAAGAAGGTGGATTATTTTTAAATTCTTCAATTTGTGTAACTATGTGTTGAGGATAATTTAAACTTGCCATTCCCCCAACAAATTCATTTATTTCAATCAATTCTTCACTAGAGATCTCTCCATCAGCATTAGCCACAGCCATTCCCATAGCAGTTGAAGCAATAATATAATTAAAATATTCTTTATCTCCTTGAAATTGAGAAATAGCTTTTTTTAATTCTTCCTCATACTTTTCAGCTTTTTTGTTTAGTTCAGCAATTTTTTCATTCTTTGCTTGCTCTTCTTCTTCCTCTTTTCTTGATAATACATATCCAACACTTGCTCCCGCTGCTCCTGCGGCACCTGCTGCTGCAATTGCACCTGCCCCCGTTAAAGAAGCTGCTAAAGTTGCTGCACCAAATATTGAACCACCACCCGTAAATGGTGCTGCTGCTACGGCACCTATACCTAATACTGCTAATCCTAAAATCTTACCAAATCCCATTTTTTATCCTTTTAATATTATTTAATTCTCTTAGATTTTCCAGAATATGAAAACTATTTAAAATATTTCAATTCTAAAGTATAAATCTTTTAAAACCTTGATTATTTATCCTCCTGTATTGATGAGATAATATTATTAAACTTAACAACTACATCTTCAGTTACAGAATCATTTACACAAACTTTTTGAATAAATCTAGCAAGTGAAAAAGCCTCTTTTAGAAGCTCTTTCTCTTTGATTCTAAATTTTTCGTAGTTTGTTTCTTGTTTGATTATTTCAGCAAGGTGCATTACAATATCTCCAAGCAGATTATTTACTTTAAAAAGTAAATCGGTTGTTACTTTAATATTATGCTGAGCCATTTCATCATAGATTTCTTCACCATAAGTTTTTGAGTTAAAATCTACTTCTTGATATTCAATTTTTCCTAAATCTATATTTTCTATTTTTGTATACAAAGAGATAAAATCTACAAAAGAATCATGATAAACCTTTTTTTTCATATGTTGTAAGTTATCTAGGTTGATCTCTTCTTCCACTTGATATTTATCTTCTTCATCTCTAGTAGAAAAAGAGTAATTATCCAAAGCTTCAGTTTTTGCTTCGAACCATTCTTGAATAGATACTAATCCATCTTCAATTTTTCCATCAATTTCATATTGATTTTCTTCATAAACTCTTTTTGCAACATAACCCACACCTAAAACAGCCATTCCACCTAAAATAATTGGTAACATATTAATCTCCTAATATTTTAATTTAGAAAATTCTAACATTGGCTTTGGACAGGTTGTGTCCTTTTTATATAGCCATTTAAAATATTGTTCAGTTTTTCTACTAAATCATTGGGAGAGAGAATTTGAATATAAGGAATCCAATATTTAACTAGATTTATTATTTCATCCTCAAAAGCAATTTTTGTTAAAACTATGAAATACTGATCATTTTCCTCAACTATTTTCATATTTGATAAAACTTTTTTTCTTAAAAAGTAATCTTTTGCACTATTATCTATTTTTAGCTGTACTTCTTTTAATTTATTAGAAAACCAATTTATTTCATCTTTTTCTATCTCTTTTAAAAGTTCAGAATTTAGATTAAATTTATCTTCTTTAGTTTTTAGGTTCTCTATTTTTGTAAAAGAATATGTTTTTAATTTTCCACTATCATTTGCACATAAGTACCAAACACCATTTGAGTTTATAAGTTTATATGGCTCAACTATTTTTTCTTTATCTTTATAAAGAAACTCTACAACATGATGATTGATTATTGCACGACTTAGTTTTTCAAAATCATCTTTTTTATTTTCAATCATTTCAAAACCACTATTTTTTACTAAAAAAACTTTATTAATTTTATTTTCTAAAATCTCTGTTAAAAATTGATTAGTAAGAGTTGGATATAGGGATTTTATACCACTTATAGTAGCAAAGTTTTTTATATCTTCAAGATTTAGTTTTCCTAATGCATACTCATGAAGAGAATATAAGTTTTTTTCTTTTTTTATTGGAATATAAATAAATCTTTCATTTAAATCTCTACTTATAGTTTTTGTAGTTGTACCAAATTCTAAAGCCAACTCTTTTAATGTGAATTTTTCACCATTGTTTAGTTTTGTAAGGATATATGCTAATCTTTTTGCTAATAAATCGTGAGCCATTTTTAAATCCTATGGATAATTATAAATATTATATCTAATCAATTGACTCACAAATGACTCATTTTTAAATTCTTTTCTAAAATCAATATAACTTATAGCTTTTTAGATTATTTATAAATCTTTCTATTTTCACAACATCTGGCTTTAATCTATATTTATCTAATCCCATTCTATAGATATCTCTTTTACTCACTCTACTATAACTATTATATCTATCAACAATTATTTTTTTTTCATAAATATTTTGAAAATACATCACTGTATATCTATCTAATGCATTAATAATCATTGAAAAGTTCAACTCATTATTTAAAAAAAATAGTTTTTGTAATTTTAATTCAAACCTAGTCAAAGGATATATAAGATTCTCTTTTTTTGCTTTATTATATACATAAGCTCTTTGAGAATTATAGGTTAATCTACTTTTTGATATTTTTTCTATATATACAGTATCTCCATTGTAGAAACTATGATTTACTAGATGGTACTCAGTTCTTGGTAGTTTTGTTGTACAAATTGCAAGAATATTATCTATTTTTGCACTTATATCTAAGCACACATCCAACTCTGTAAACATATAATCAATATTAAATGTATTTAGTATTCCACAAGTTGCAAATAAACAACCTTTACTTAAATTATCTAGTATTCCTATATAAGATTTTAAACCTGCAAAAGACACTGCTACATAATAATTTGTATCATACTGTCTTGTAAATTTATTCAAGATAGGGTTCATCCCTAGTCTAATTATCCCTAGTCTATTATTGTTAAATAATATTTCTTTTTTTTTTGTAAAAATATTATCTTTAATACAAACTTTGTTATATTCCCCTATGGCTCTAGCTATCATAAAGCTTATGCCTTGCTGTTCTTCTAAACTATTACAATCTATTTGGATACTTACTGTATCTATCTCTGTACTATATGTCATACTTGTTTCCATAATATAAGATAGAGATTGAAAGATAGTTTTAATGATTATTATTAGCATATAATATATGAATATATTAAACCTATTTTTTATAATTTGGTGTAGTATTTTTATGCATATTATACAAACTAAAAAATATCCATATTTACTAATATTTTTATCTCTTCAAATATAGGAAGTTAAATAAAAAAAATATCGCAAGAATATAGCCTAAACCAAATAGGCTTAGGCTATATTTTTTGAAGGATAAGTATTTGACTCTAAGTATCTAATTAGCTCCTTTCTTGATATATGAATTTTTTTTCCAATTTTAACAACTTCTAAAAAACCATTATAAATTAGTTTTTTGGCCATATTTGTTTTTATTATTCCAATATCCTCAACTTCTTTCAGGTTGAATAGTATTTTTTGTGGAAGTAATGAATCATAATTAACATCCATTTTTAACTCCTTTTTAGTTTGTCAAGTTTCTTTTTGATTTTATGTTTAATTCTTCTATTTTCACTAGTTAGCGATAGTAAAAACGCTAATCCTTGTTTTGTCCAATCTTTGAAACCTTTTTTAGCTTCATTTTGAATATAAATATTTTTCATTTGAATTTCCTAATAATCTCTAATGCTGTTGGCTTAAATGATATATCCCTTTCAACACCTAATCCTAAAGCTCCTTTTATAGATTCTATTTCTTTTAAAGAGAAATATCCAAGTTCACTTTCAAATCCAACAACATAACCATAACAAGTAGATTTATCCTCTTTTGAGATTTCTATTATGTACCATGTCCATTGTGCATCAGGAGTAAAAAGTTTAATTTGGCAAATAGGATTTAAACTTCTTTCTGTTTCGTATAAATCAGGAATATTTTCTAAAATAGATTGTGGAATTAAACTATTCATTAAGCTGCTCCTTGTTCTATCGCTTTATACCAAGTCTTAGACTTACTATCAAACCTAAAGCCGCAAGCTTTAATTGAATCTTTCTTACTAAATATATCATCACCAGTTACAATTAAAAATCCATTATTTTCTACAATATTTAATCCTAGATTGAAAAGAGATTGATATTCATATTGGTTAAAAGAAGAATTATTTTGTTGTGTATTTCTTGTTTGATTTGGATTTTGATAAGGTTGTTGCTGTTGTTGGTTATTCTGTGGTTGTCTTTGATTATAGTTTTGGTTTTGATTCTGCTGATAAGCACTATTTTGATGATTCTTTGTTTTATCATAAAGTGAATTTCCAAACTGATTCCCAAAGCTTCTAAAACATCTTTTAATTGCATCTGTTACAGCTTCTTTGGCTGCACCCTCATGAGCATCTGCCAAAGATTTAGCAACACCAGTTCCAAATCCTACATCTTGTCTATTTACATCTAGTGTATGATTAGTATTATGAATTTGAATTTGTACTACTGCTTTATAGCAAACTACATTATTTTGGTTTTGATTAAGCTCTTGTGATACTTGATCTAATTTTGAAATAGAATAAGACCAATTACCAAATCCAAATACTTTATTTGCAGTATCTATAACATCAAATCCTTCAATATATGAAAGATTGATATTTCCTTTTTCTCTTGTTTTTATTCTATTACTATCTAGTTCTTGAGTTAAGATAGTTAATTGGTTTTTATCAAACATAATTTACTCCTTATGCTACTAATTTTTGAGATTGATAATCTTTTATTTGTTCTTCAATAACCAAGATATCATCTGTTTCATTTGCTTCTATTTCAGTATTATTTGCAGATGTTCTTTTGGTATTAACTTTTATTTTTGCTGGAGTTGAAATTGTAATTGGTGTAACTTCTACAAATTTCTTTAGCTCTTTTTTTCCCTCTTTGGTTTGCAGGGCTTTTTCAATAGCTGCATAATCAACTGAAAATTTCACATATCCAAGATTTATTACTGCATTTTCATCTTTGATTAGAATTTCATCTTTGGTTTTACTTGTTGCATTTGTTAGAGTTAGAGAACTAATGATATTTCCATCGATTCTATCTATTCCATTCTCTAAAAATACATTTGCAGTTAGTTCTTTGGCTATTTCAAGTGCTGAATTTAGTTTCTTTTTTAAGGCTTGTAAATCTGATATATCAGAAGTTAAAGTATCAATTTTTGATTTGATTTCATTTAGAGATAAACCTATATAATCTGCTCTTTGGTAATATGGTTTTGAAGTATCTTCTAAAACTGATTTTAGATAATCCTTGAAGTGAGAATTTGTTTTATTCTCACCAAGGTATTCTATTTGAGTTTGGAGTTGATAATTTATTAGTTTCATTTTTTACTCCTTATGCAGCAACTAGATAATTTGAATCTTTGATACTTGCTATCTTTTCTGCTATATCCCAAATACCTTTATTTACTTCTGTGTCCTTAGAAATTGATGTGATTTCTTTACTTGTGAATCTTCTTTTTGTATCTTTGTTGATACCTTGGATATTTCCTCTTAAAAGGTTTTCTTGGATTACATTTAAAACTGTGTAAAGGTCATCTTTTGAGTCTTGTTCTCTATGAGGAATTAGTAAATCATTATGATTGATTTCTAGGTGTTCTTCAAATCTTAGAGGAATTGAGTATTTTGCAAATGATTCTTTTTCACTTTGGTTTAGTGTGATTGATTCTAGTTTTTCTATTTTTTGCATTAGTTTTGGTTTGATAGCTGTTATATTAGCAACAGCATTTGATACATCATTATCTCTTTCACCAAGGTGTTTGATTTTATAGGTTTCAAATACGCTATCTGAGATAACTAGACCATTTGCACATACGAATCTGAAAATACCTGCTGAAATTGAGAAAGCTTTACTTCTATCATGGCTATTGAATAGTAAAAGTTCTACTGCGTTATCTTTTGGATTGAGTAAATCTTCAAAGTGTCTGAATCTAACACAATGTTGTTGGAAGCCTTCTTTTTCTTCATCTCTTACATTAGCAACTGCAACATTAACTGGATACCAATTATTTGCTCTTATTTCTTCAATTACATCTATTGTTGGAATGAAGTGGTATTTATCACTAACTTCACTATGTGGTTCTTGAGTGAACAAAGTTAGAGCTATACTATTTAGTTGCTCATTGCTTAGTGGTTTTATTTTTACTGACATTTTTTATCCTTTTTATATTTTAATTTTTTGCTTATTCGTCTAAATCTTTAATCACATCTTTAAGTGCTGTTGCTACAGCTATAACTATTGATAACACTGCTAAAGGTGACATATTAAGCTCTTACAATTAGTGTAAACCAACTATTATTTATTGGCTTAAAAATATTTACTAAACCTTTATTTTTTTCAAAAAGTTTAACTTTACATTCATCTAGAAGCTTCTGATTTATCTTTTTTGGAAGTGTAGATACTCCATGATTGAATTTCTCTAATCTTTGCATTCAAATCTCCTCATAAATTTTTTACAAAGCTCTTGCCTTGTCTATCTTTATGATATGTGATTGAAAAAAATTGGAATTCAAAATAAAAATTTATTTAAAACCTCTTATGTGAAAAATATTCACAGGAGTTAAAAATGTTTGAAAAATACGATATGTTAATACCACAAGGTGTAATCTTTAATCTTAAAGAAATTGAAGAAATGAAAATTCTCAAGACTGACATGGCTAAGAAATTGATTTATAATAATGAACTAGAAGTTGTAAAAATAGGGAAAAAGATACATATTAGTAGAACTGAATTAATTAAATTTTTAATTGCTAATACTATTGGAGCTAATGAAAGTAAAGAAGGTTTGGAGTAATGAACTTAAATCAAATATTACAAGGCTAAAATAGCCTTGTAATATCTCTTTTTTTTAATTTTCAATATCTATTCTTCTTTTTATTCTAAGTTGACAAGTATTAAAGTAAGATTGCATAACTTTATAAATACAATAAGCTTCAAATGAAATATTTTGAGTAACTATAATTAATAAAAGATGATACATTAATAGACTTGTCAAAATTTCTGAAATTAGATTTGCTAAAAACTTAACTAAAAAATAAATTTAAAATATTTATCCACTAACTAAATTATAAACTATTCTATTCCTAAATAAATATTTCTTGATTTTCATAACTGCTATTAAAATATAAAAGTAAAAATTTTATATTATAAGGGTAAAATATTTTTATCTATATTTAGTTCAATAAACAAAAGAATATATAAAAAAATCAACTAGCACTTGAAAAGAATCTTAATAGGATTTAATTAGGATTAACTTGGATAGGCATCGGGATTTAGGGAGAATAAGAGTAGGTTTAAAATATAAATCTACTCTTTTTAGAAGAATTTTTAGTACAGTTTTGAAAAGGGAAAATATATATTATTTAGAAAATTTTATATCGTTTTTTTCCATTATATTTTGATTCATCTTTTGGAGTTATTTTAAACATTTCATATTCTTGTTTTAAAATATCCAAGAGATAACTATTTTCTTCAAAAATAATATCATCATTAATAATATTAAAATACTCACTAAGTATAGGCTGTGCAATCATATCTTCTTCAAAATTGTATAGCAGTTCATCATATAACTCTTTATTTTCTACTAATATTTTATTAAAGAAAAGAATTTTTTTATATTGAATAGCTATCACAAATTCTCTAATTTTTTTGTTTAAATCATTTGTATAGATAATTCCATTTAACATATTTCGTAAATTTATATACTCTTCTTTCTGTTGTAATTTATATACATCTTGTTTAATATCAAAAAAATTAGAACTAGCTAAAAGATTAGAAAAATTAAATAAATCTGCTTGCATATTTTCTATTAAAGATATTTTATCTATATTCATTTTTTTTAAAATTGTTTTTAAGTTTTTTACTTTTATTACTATACATTTTGAATAAATATCTTCTAAAGCTGGATGAGGATTATTTTTAGAAGAAGTAATAAACAATTCTCCCCATACATAAGTTTCATTATTTAAAATTGCATTGTCAGCAGTTATTTTATTTGGTCTTACAATATCAAATATAAGTTTACGAACTCTTTTAGACTTTAAATTAGCTTCTGATAAATTTTTAACATGATAAAATATTTTGTCTTCTATAATTTTTGCATCTACTTTTTTATCTAAAAGTTTATCATCTATTGTAGAAAAATATTCATCTTTTGATGAAAAAAGAGGTTTTATAATTTCATTTATGAAAATATCTATTGAGTTTTCATCTCCTATTAAAACAAAAGCATAATTTGATTTAAATTTACTTTTATGAAAATTTACTAACACTTTCATTAAAATTCCAAATGAGTCATTATCTTCTACTAAATACTCAATAAAAGTCTCAATTGTAGAATTTCTTATTGGTTCAATTTTTATTGTATTTTGAATTGGAATATTTATAGAAAGAGGAGTATATACAGTTGAGTTAAATAAATTCCTATATTGAATATTTTGTATAAAAAACCACTCTCTATTAAGTAATGGATAAAAAACATCATCTCTTATTATTGGAATGAGATTTCTTACGAAGATTGGATAATTATCTATAATCACATCTTCTATTTTTTCATAAATTTTAATATGATTTGGAAAAAATAGTTTTAATATCTCTTCATCATTATTACATTTTATTCTATTACCATAACTATCTAATCGATAATAAATTGAATTACCACTCTCATTTTTCCAAATATAAATACCTTTAAAATTAAGATTATTTATGCTAGAGGAATGAAAAAAATTAACATCTTGAAAAAATCTATTCTTTTGAAAATCATTCATCGCTAAATTGTATCTTATTGCATCATTATTTTGTCTAATCTGATTAATCTTTGAAAAAGTTACTTCTTGAAGATTAATATGTCTATCTAGCGATTTACCTATATTTAAATGTTCATTTGTCATATGCTGGTCATAACTATTTAAATCTTTTCTTAAATCATTACTGTTATCAACAAATTCTCCTCGTTTGACTTTTTCTTCTGCTGGTTTTGGTAAATAGCTTTTATTCTCATCCATTAATATAATCTCTCTTAAAAATTAAAATGTAGTCTGTATTATTACATAAAAGAAATATTATTTAGTCCACAATTTTTTATTTTTAAACTCTAGCATTAAATGTAACTAAAATTGTATTCAATTTTTTTGATTTTATGTAAGTAATATAGAAATCCACACTTTTTTTAAAAAATATTAAAAAAGTGTGGATAAAAAAATGTATTAAATATTTATATAGTATCTATAATATGGGATTTATTTATGAAGAGATTGAGCAACTATAGATAAAAACTCATCTTTTGTTGTTTTATTAGATTTAAATAATCCTCTTAATGCTGATGTAACAGTAGTTGAACAAATCTTTTCAACTCCTCTCATTTCCATACACATATGACGTGCATCAATCATAACAGCTACACCTTTTGGTTTTAAGTGTTCATTTAAAGCATCACAAATTTGCTCAGTTAATTGCTCTTGAATTTGTAATCTTCTTGCAAATATATCAACAACTCTTGGTATTTTTGACAAACCAATAACTTTTCCATTTGGAATATACGCAACATGTGCTTTTCCAATAATTGGCAACATATGATGTTCACATTGAGAATAGAACTCTATATCTTTTACCACAACCATTTCATCATTTGTTGAAGTAAAAAGAGCTTTTTCAATTATCTCTTTTGGGTCTTGTTTATAACCACTACACATAAACTCATAAGCTTTTCTTACTCTTTTTGGAGTATCAATTAAACCCTCTCTTGTTATGTCTTCTCCAACGTGCTCTAACATTTTTTTTATAGCATTTTCAAATTCTATTTCACTGCTCATTAATTATTTATCCTTTAATTTTTTATATTATTTCTAATATTAAATCCAACCTTTTTTCTTAAAAATTAAGATTGGTGTAATTGATGCAATTATCATAAATACAATAGATAATACATATCCATATTGCCAATGTAATTCAGGTATAAAATCAAAATTCATTCCATAAATACTTGCAATTAATGTTGGGGGAAGAAATATAACATTTACAATCGTAAATATTTTTATAACCTTATTTTGCTCAATACTTAAGATACCAATAAAGATATTTTGTAAGTAATCAAGTCTTTCAAAATTAAAATTTGTATGGTCAATTAATGACTTAATATCTTTTAACATAATTGGCAATTCTTGTTTATCATCCACAAATTTTTGTGATTTTAAAAGTGAATTTAATATTCTTTGTTTATCCGTTAAGTTCTCTCTAATTTTCATATTTAAATCTTCAAATGTAGAGATTTTTTCAAGAATTTCTTCATCATCATTTGAATAATCTGTAAATACGTGTTTTCTAATTTTTGTTATCTCTTTTGATAAATTTTCAATTGTATCTGCATCAGCATCAATTCTAATATCAATAATTTGACAAAAAATTGAGTAACCAGTTTTAAATTCTCTTGGTGAGATCAAAAGTTTTTTTGTAAAAGTATTAAATGTTTCTAATTTTTTATATCTAACTGAAATTAAAAGTGTTCCTTGTAAAATAAAAGAAACCGTTTCATTGAATGCTGATTTATTATCATTTATCAAGAAGTAACTATTTATTTCTATTCTATTATTTTCTTCCCAGTATCTAGAACTCAGCTCAATCTCTTCTGTCTCTTGTTTTGTGGGAAATTCCATATCAAACATACTTTCTACTGCTCTTATTTCCTCTAAGGTAGGAAGAAGCATATCAATCCAAATTACACTATTTTTATCTTCATTATTCTCAAAAACATCTACTCCCTCAATAACACTAAGTTTATTTCCTTTTTTGATGTAACAGTTAATCAAAGTAACTCCTTTTCAAACTTTTATCATATTTCCCATATCCCATATGGGTATAAAAATCCCCAACACAACCCAAAGTATTAAACCCATAATAACAATCAAAAATATTGGTTGTATCAGCGATGTGAGTAAATTTATATTATCATTAAATCTATTTTTGTAAATCTTTTTTATTTCCTCTATTGTAATACTCAAAGAGTTTGAAACTTCTCCTGTATTTATAAGATTTAAAACTACATCATCAAATATTTGTGTTTCTAAAAAAGAGTGATTGATACTTTTTCCATTTTGTAATAAATTATCAATCATGGATATTTTATCCAATAGATATTTGTTTTTTAATAAAATTTTTGAGGAAATGAAAGCTTTATGAAATTCATAATTTGATTTCAACATAATATCTATAACTAAAAAGAGTTTATATAATTGCATATTTAAATATATATCTTTTATTAAGAATATTTTTGAAATAAAAAGCTTATGAATAAAGTACTTAAAATGGACATTTCTCTTATATATTAAACTAAAAAATATAAAGAACCCAAGAAAAATAAAAAAAATAATTAAGGAATAGTTTTCAAAAATATATTGAGTTCTTAGTAACATTTTGGTTGCAAAAGGAAGTTCATTTGTTGTTTGTGCAAAAATCATTTGGAATTTTGGAATTACAAAAATAAATATTGATATTAAAGAGAAAATAAAAGAGATTATTAAAACAAGAGGATAAGCCATAGCTTTAAAAAAAGCTTTTTTTATTTCAAGATTTTCAAGTAACAAACTACTTAATGCTTTCATATTTAATGCAATATTTCCACTATCTTGGGATATTTTTAAAAAAGCTGGAATTAGATAATTTATTTTGAAATCGCTTAAATTCTCTTCTATCTCTTTTCCATTTGAAAGAGTATATTTTATAACTTTTAAGAATTCTAAAATATTTTTGTCTTTTTTATTTTTTATCAAAATATCAAGGGCGTCACTGATATTTATATTTGCTTGTAGCATTAGATTTAATTCATAAAAAAGCAAATTTAGTTTTTTTTCATTTACTCTTTTTTTTATAAAAAATTCAAATTCAAAATAGTTTTTATTCTCTTTTATTTCAATTATATTTGAGGGTAAAATCTCATTTGCTAGATTTTTTGTTTCTAAAATCAGCTCTTTTATTTCGTTTTTATCTTGATACTTTATTTTATATTTTTTCATCAAAAGCTTGCAACTTTATAAACTTCTTCAAGTGAGGTCTGATTTTGTTCTACTTTTTGTTTGCCATCATCTAAAATAGTTTTGAAATTTATTCTTGTAAGATAATTTTTCAGCTCATTTATATCTGATTTTTTAAATATCATTGAAGATATTGTCTCATCCACTTTTAAAATCTCAGCTATTGTTGACCTATCATAATATTTTGTATAGTTACACTTTGGGCACCCAACTGAGCCACAAAATTTACAATAATTCAAGACTAATCTTTGAGCCATTACAAGTTTTAAAGTACTTGAGATTAAAAAAGGATCAGCTTGTAAGTCTATTAGTCTAAGAATCGTCTCAACAGCACTATTAGCATGAATACTAGCAATCACTAAATGTCCAGTCAAAGATGCTTGTAAGGCAATATCTAAAGAGAACTTATCTCTAATTTCTCCAATAAAAATGATGTCAGGATCTTGACGCAAGATATTTTTTAATACAAGTTCAAAGCTCAGACCAATTTTACTATTAATTGGAATTTGACAAATAGAATCAATTTTATATTCAATTGGATCTTCAACTGTAATTATCTTTTTTTCTTCACTATCTAACTCTTGTAAAATTGAATATAAAGTTGTAGTTTTTCCACTTCCTGTGGGTCCTGAAATCAAAATCAAACCTTGGGTTAATTTTAGGGTTTTATTTAAAATTTCAAGTAAGTTAGTGGATAAACCTAAAGTTTGCAGATTTTTATTTATATTTTTATTATCCAAAATTCTTAAAACTATAGATTCAGCTTCAAGGGTTGGCATGGAAGAAACTCTAAAATCATATTTCTTATTTTCTATATTTAAAGAAAATCTGCCATCAAGAGGAAGACGAACTTGTGTCATATCTAAATTTGAAATTAATTTAATATAAGAGGAAATTAGTTTAAAAAACTCGCAACTAAAAGCAAAAAAAGTTTTTAATCTTCCATCAATTCTAAATTTAAATAAAACCAACTCTTTATATTGTTCAATATGAATATCGCTTGCTCGTAAATCTATAGAAAATGAAATTAACTCTTCTAAAAACTTATCAATATATTTTTCAAAACTATTTTGTGAAATTGCTTTAAAAGCATAAGAATATAATAAAATCTTTTTATTTATGTGACTTAATAAAAAAAGAAGTTCGAACTCATCTATTTGTACAAAACTAAGTACTTTATTAAAATCATTTTTTATTGTTTCTACTTTTGAACTTTTACAAACAGCAACTTTTATACTTATATCATTTTCATAAATTGGAAGAATCTTATTATTTATAAAGTAATTTTTATCATACTTTTCAAATAAGGAATAATCAATTAAGCTTTTTAAGATAGTCTTCATTTTCTAACTCTAATTTTATTTTTCTATTCTCATTTTCTAACACTATATAATTCCTTTCAATTTTTGTAAGTTTAAAATCATCAATCTTTTCATCTTTTTTAACCCAAGTATCATTTATAAAAGCATAGTCTGAGATGATTCCATTTATTTTATATTCTATTGATTTTTCATTATTTGTTTGTATTTTAGGTTTTATCTCTTTGATTATTTGTTTTTCTGTTTTTTTGATATAAAACTTATTTAAATCAACATTTACTTCAAATAGATAATTTTCTGAATCTTGTTTATTTAGTGTAAAAAAAGTTATATTTGTAAAGTTATTAAGAGTTTCAATTGTTGTAATAAATCTTTCTATATCTCCAATTTTTGCTTTTGCTTTAATAAAAAGCACTTTTTTATTATTTGTAATATTGAATATGACTATTTGATTTTTTAAAGCATAATCTTGAAGATTTGAAGAAAAATCCAAAAAAGACTCATTAAACTCTTTTTTAGAATATTCATCAAAATTTATATTGGATTTCATTTGTAAATCATCTTTTACATATATTGAACAAAGATAATAAACAAAATATAAAAGCAATAATGGTAGTAAGAATAACTCAATTTTAGTTTTTATACTACTAGAAGTAAATTTTTTATTTAGAAAATTTAACATAAATTGTCGATTCATAAATTTTTTCATTTTCAAAATAGTTTAAATCATGAGAAATTAATCTTGTTTTTAATTCATTAAAAAAAGAGTAAATATCAGATTTTGAACTTGAACAAATAACTACTTTTGCTTTATCAACTCTATATTCAAAGGTTTTCAAATTTAAATTGTATTTTTGTGCTAAATTCATAAATTCACTAAAATCAGAGGAAAAAGAGACAAAATAATGCTCATTTTTTATTTTTTCTATACTATTTTGAGAATTTACTTCATTGAAGTTTTCACTATTCTTTTTATAACTTATATAGAAATATATAGAGAAAAGTATAAGTATTAAAATATATATTAAATAAATTCCAAAAGAAAAATCTTTTTTGCTATTAAAATTTAAAAGCTCATTTTTAAATGATTTTTCTAAATAACTATTTTTCAACTCTTCTAAATATATTTCATCAATAATTTTAAAAGTATCCACTTTTATAGAAAAAATCTTATTTATATATTCAACTAAATCATCAACTAAAATTTCAGATTCCAAGGTTTGATAATAGTAAAACTTTCCATTTTTATATAAACAAAAGAACTCTTTTGTAATGTATAAATCAAAACTTGCTAAGTCTTTTTTGTTTATGTAAAACTGGTTAAATATTTGAAATATTGTATGTTTATAATTATTTGGGAAAATAAGAATTTGGTATTGTTTTAGTTCATTAATGAAATTTATATGTACAAAATCATCTTTATTAATATTGTGTTTATTTAATTTAAGTGAAGTAAAAATAAATTTTTTTATATTTTTATTATCTATCTCTTCAGAAACATCAATTGCAATAGATTTTATTTTATTTGAAAGAATAAAATTTAACATATAAATCCAACTTAATATAATATTTTTTATTATTAAGTTAGTATATAAAATTATTGCTTAAATTAATTAGTAAAATTTAAAATTATTTAGTTGTAATAAAATAAGTAAAAAGAGGGGGATTCCTCTTTTAGAAAGTCACATCGTAACCTAATTCTTTTAAACCTTGTCTATTTTTTGTCCAACCTTTTTTGATTGAAACAAAAAGTTCAAGATAACATTTTTTGCCAGTTAATTTTTCAATTTTAAGTCTTGCATCTTTTCCTATTCTTTTAATAGCTGTCGCATCTTTTCCAATAATCATACCTTTTTGAGTACCTTTTTGTACAATTATTGTAGCTTTAATAACATCAACCCCTGGCTTTTCATCAACTTTATTTATCATAACATCAGTTTCATAAGGTATTTCATCACTAATATTATCAAAAATTGACTCTCTAATAAATTCTTTAAAAAGATCTCTCAAATGTTCAGTTGTCATAATTTCAGGGTCAAATAAATAAGGATGAACAGGCAGATGTTTTACAACATCATTTAATATATCAGATTGTTTTGTCTGTTTTTTAATTGAAATTGGAATAATTGCTTCATATTTATCACTATATTTTTCATATTCTTTCATTTTTTCTAAAACTTCAGCATTTGATACAAAATCTATTTTTGTAAGTAATAAAATATGTTTTACACCTTTTTTATTTTTTACTAAGAAATCTTCATAGTGTGAGACTTTGTCTGTAACTGGTGCTAAAAATAAAATTAAATCACAATCACCCATAGCTTTTAATGCTTCATCAAGCATAAATTGATTTAATAGTTTTTCTGTTTCGTGGATACCAGGAGTATCCACAAATACAATTTGATCATCATTGTGCATTACAATAATATTTGATCTTTTTCTTGTGGCATTTGCTTTATGTGAAACCATCGCAATTTTTTCGCCAACAAGCCAATTTAAAAGTGAACTTTTACCCGCATTTGGTCTTCCTACTACTGATACGTATCCGCATTTTGTCATTTTTATCCCTTTGTAATCAATACGAAGTTTTTCTTCGCAAAATCTAATTTTTTGCATTATACAATAAAAATAGACTTTTTAAAAACTATCTCTAAGTTTGATTTATCTTCTTCTAAAATTTAAGCTTTGCAATAAATCATTTTTTTTAATAATCTCATTATCATTTAAGTCAGATATAGTTCTTGCAACTTTTAAAACTTTGTTTATACTTCTAAATGAGAGTTGATAATTTATTCTTGCTTTTTCAAGAATAACTTTTGATTCCTCATCTAAAATACAATACTTTTTTATCTCTTCTTCATTTAGTTTTCCATTTAACTCTTTTTGTCCTCTATTTTTTTGTTTTATGAAAGCTTTTAAAATATTTGAATGAAGCTCTTTTGAACTTACAATATTTTTGTTATCACTAAAACTATCATTCATAACTACATATAAATCAATTCTATCTAAGAAGGGTTCACTCAATCTATTTTTATATCTTTGAATTTCTAGTTCATTACATCTACACTCTTTCAAACTTGAAAGTAAATTCCCACAAGGACATGGATTCATAGCAGCAATAAAAATAAATTTAGTTTCATACATGATTTTACTATTTACCCTTGAAATTAAAATCTTGTTATCTTCAAGTGGTTCTCTTAATGCTTCTAAAATTGATTTTGAAAAGTGTGGTAATTCGTCAAAAAATAAAATTCCGTTGTTGCTTAAAGCAATTTCTCCCATTTTTGCATTTACACTTCCCCCTCCAAAAATTGAGGATTTTGTGGAACTGTGATGTGGCGAGCGAAAAGCTCTAATTGGAGAAAAATCAACCTCTTTAAAATCCAAAGCTTGGAGTTTTGCTTTTTCTAAAATCTCTTCCAAACTCATAGGAGGCATAATATATTGTAATCTTTTAGAAATCATAGATTTCCCACAGCCAGGACTTCCCTCAAAAATTATATTATGATTTCCTGCTGCACTTATTAAGGCTGCATATTTAGCCATCTCTTGACCAATAACATCAGAAAAATCATCTTTATAGATTGTCTCATAATAAAATTTTTCATCCTTTATTTTTAGTGTTTTATACTCTAAAATCTTTTTTTGGAATAAAAAGTTCTCTTTATTTTTTGATTTAGTAAAAGTTATTGCTTCTTCTAGATTTTTTACTTTGTATATTTCTAAATTTGGAATATTTGATAATTTTTCTGCACTTATTTCACATACCAAAACTTTTTTAATAATATTTTGTTTTACAAGAGATAAAATAATTGGAAAAATAGAACTAGTATCTTTTATATTTCCATCAAGTGCCAGCTCGCCAAAAAAATATATATCTTCAAAATCAATATTTTTTTCTTCAAAAAGTGCAATTTGTAAAGCAATTGCTAAATCAAAATGAGTTCCTTTCTTATTTATTTCAGAAGGTGAAAGATTTACTGTAATTTTTAGTGGTGGAAATTTAAAGCCATTTGTTAGAAGTGCAGATTTTACTCTATCTTTTGACTCGCTAATACTAGTACTTATCATTCCTACTATTGTGAAGGTTGGTAAGCCTTTTGTAAATGTTGATTCAACGTCAATACTAATTGCATCTAATGTCTCAAGGGAAGCTGATTTTATAATTTTCATAATTGATACCATTTAATAATATAATAAAAAAATATATTATCTTTATTTTAATTAAAGAGCAAATGACTAAATGCACTTTTTAACTTCACTTGCTATAATAGGCAAAAAATTAGGATTATTAAAAAATGTCATCACTTATAAATTGCCCAGAGTGCAATCATGAAATATTATCAAGATTAGGAACAGTTTGTCCAGAATGTGGATATACAGTAGGATATTTTAATGGAGATAAAAAAAGAAAAATTTATGGTAAATTTTTTGCTTTAACAGTTTTTGTTCCATTTATATCATTTATAACAATATTATTCGCTTCACAAAACAAATATAGTATGTATGTGGGAATAGCTTTTTTCTTTTATTTAGCTATTAAATCTTGCCCTTTATTATTTAAAGATATTTTTCTTACAAAATTTGAAAAAGTATTTTTTTGGGGAATTTGGATTATTGCAAATAGTTTAATATTTTCAATGATTTTTAATGTATTAAGAAAGGGTTTTGAAGGTTAAAAAAAAAGTAAAGATATAAGATTTATCTTTTATCTTTTAACTTTTTTTTCCACTCTTTTTCGAATTTTTTTCTTTTGATTATTGATAAATTTTCAATAAATAAATGCCCTGAAAGATGCTCCATTTCATGTTGCCATGCAACGGCTAAGAAATCTTCACATTCCATTATTTGTTTATTTCCATCTCTATCAAAATATTCAACTATAATATGTTGTGCTCTTGTTACATCTTCTGAATAACCTGGAACACTTAAACAACCCTCAGTAAATATCTGGCTCCCATCTTTATGAGTAATTACAGGATTAATAGCTTCTATTAATTCATCTTTTTCTTGAATGTCTTCTTCATTTGGAAGATTTATAATTAATACATTTGAAGGAATTGATATTTGAATTGCTGCTAGTCCAACACCACCTTCAGCCATCATAGTATCATACATATCATCTAAAAGAGTGTGCAATTCAGCGTCGAATTGCTCCACATCTTTTGACTTTAATCGAAGTAATTTATTTGGATAAGTTATAACTTCTCTAATCATTAATAATATTCTTTATTTATGTTTTGCTATAACTTCATCAATTAAACCATAAGCACAAGCTTCAGTAGCACTCATGAAATTATCTCTATCCGTATCTTTTTCAATTTTAGCAAGGTCTTGCCCTGTTTGATCAGCAATAATAGCATTTAAAGAATCTTTCATTCTTTGAATTTCTTTTGCTTGAATTTGAATATCAGTTGATTGCCCTTGAGCTCCACCTGATGGTTGATGGATCATTATTCTAGAATTAGGTAAAGAGTATCTTTTTCCTTTTGTTCCAGCAGATAATAAAAATGCTCCCATAGATGCAGCTTGACCTATACAAATAGTACAAACATCAGGTTTGATATAATTCATAGTATCATAAATTGACATACCACTTGTAATTACTCCACCTGGAGAGTTGATATATAAATAGATATCTTTATCTGGATCTTCAGCTTCTAAAAAAAGTAATTGTGCAACAACTGTAGAAGCTACTGCATCATTTACCTCTCCACTTAACATAATAATTCTATCTTTAAGAAGTCTTGAATAAATATCGTAACTTCTTTCCCCTCGTCCACTTTTCTCAACTACATATGGTATATAACTCATAATCAATCCTATCTTATTATTTTCCTAATTTTTCATCTAATAATTTAGATATAACTTTCTCTTCAATCATAGACATTTTAATTGCAGGTAGGTATCCAGCTTCTTGGTATTGTTTTACAACATCTTGTGGATTTTGTCCCATTTGCATTGCCTCATAATAAAGAACTTGCATAACTTCTTGATCAGACACTTCTACATTTTCAGCTTTTGCTAACGCATCAATAATGAATGTAGCTTTTACAGAATTAACTGCATCTTCTTTTAATTCATTTCTGATTTCTTCAACTTTAGATTCATCTTCTCTTAATACAGAAATTTCTTCTTCAGTCATTGTTCTTACTTTATTATTTAAAGCATAATTAATCTCTTGATCAACTACAGAATTTGGTAATGCAAATTCTATTCTCTCAACTAAAGTTTCTAAATATGCAGGTTTTAATTCTTCTCTATAATATTTACTCATAGATTCTGCTTTGATTTGCTCTTTAATTTTTTCTCTTAAAGTGTCAATTGTTACATTTTCTTCACCTGGTAACATTTTTTGTGCAAATTCGTCATTTAATTCAGCTGCAGCTTTTTCTTGAATTTCATGTAAAGTTACTTTAAATGTAGCTTCTTTTCCAGCTAAGTTTTTTGCTTGATAAGATTCTGGGAAAGTTACAACGATATCTTTTTGTTCTTCATATTTCATACCAATAACTTGTTCTTCAAATCCTGGAATAAATGAACCAGAACCTATTTGTAATGGATATTTGTCAGCTTTTCCACCTTCAAATGCAATACCATCAACAAAACCTTCAAAATCGATAACAGCATGGTCACCATCTTTTGCAGCTCTTTTTCTTGCAATTTTTTCTAATGGTGCAGAAGATTTAGCAATTTCTTCTAATCTTGCATCAATATCTTTTACGTCTATTTCTTTATCTTCAACTGCTGGAATTAAAGATTTATAATCACCTAAATCAATAATTGGTTTACAAGCAACAGAAATTTCTATCTCAATAGAACCATCTTCTTTTTTATCAAATTTTGAAATTGTTGGCTCACCAATTAAATCAGCATTAGCAATATTTAATTCTTTTAAAGCATCATTTAAAATTTTTCTTAAAGCATCTGCTTCTGCATCTTCTCTTAATTTATCTGCAAATCTTTGTTTTACAACAGCTACAGGAACTTTTCCTTTTCTAAAACCTTGAACATTCATAGTTTTAGCAGCTTGTTTTGCTACTTTATCTAAATTTGCTTCTATTACTTCTTTTGCGATAGTTGCAGTTATTACAGCATTTGCACCATCAACTCTATTTGCGCTAAATTCCATTAAATTTACTCCGATTGTTATAATTTTAACGCTGATTTTAGCTAAATATTACTAAGTCTTTAATAAAACATTGATTTTTAAGAGTGTTGATAAAAGATTTATATGAGTTTTTTGTTGTTTTTAGTATAAAAAATCAAAAGATTTAATAATCTTTTGATTTTCTCATTTGAAGAAGTTCTTTCTGAACAGAGATATTAATCTCTTCATTTGCATCGAAATCTAGTGAATAATTTCGTCCATCATAATCAACAGAATTTAAAATTATTTTCATAGCTTCAAGTCTAGCTTTGTGTTTATCATCACTTCTTACTATATGCCAAGGTGCAGATCTTGAAGTTGTACGTCTTAACATCTCATATTTTTTTTCTGAGAATTCATCCCACAAATCTTGAGCTTGCATATCAACTTCAGAGAATTTCCATTGTCTTAATGGATCTTCAATTCTTCTATCAAATCTTCTTTTTTGTTCTTCTTTTGAAACAGAAAAATATAGTTTAATTAGAATCATTCCTTGTCTAACTAAATCTTGCTCGAAATTAACAATATCTTCCATAAATATTTCATGTTCTTCAGGTGTACAAAATCCAAAAATTGGTTCAACCATCGCTCTATTATACCAAGATCTGTCAAATAGAACTATCTCTCCACCTGTTGGAAAATGTTCAATATATCTTTGTAAAAACCACTCATTTTTTTGTGTTTCAGTTGGTTTCCCAAGGGCTACTACTCTATAGTGTTTATTATTCATATATCTAGTTATTCTTCTAATCGCTCCACCTTTTCCAGAAGCATCTCTTCCTTCAAAGATAATAATCATTCTTTTATTCTCTTTTTCAAGCCAATTTTGAAGTTTTATTAACTCAATTTGATATTTTTTCAAAGCATCTAAATCATAAATTTTTTGAACTCCTTCAGATAAAACATGAGAGTTTAATTTTTTATAATCACCTATAATTGATTTTAATAATTCATTTTCTTCTTGTAATTTTTTTAAAATTTCATTATCTTTAGCTAACAAGTTATTTTCCTGTAAATTAATTTTTTCTTCAACTATTTCTTCGGATTTTTCTAAAATAGACTCTTTAAATGATTTTAGTAACTCAAATGCATCTTTTCTAGTTAAATTATCTTTTTTTGAATAACCTAATACTTTTACATATCTCTTTTTATCATGCTGAAATCTTGCTATATATTTATTCCCATATTCAGGATGACTCTCTTTAGAGATATACAATCCACTATAATTTGTTCTTTCAAAATCACCTAAATTCATCTATTATAACCTCGCAAATTTATTGTCTTGTTCCATATTTTCTATTTCTTCTGTTCCACTAATTAATATCTCATTTTCAATTTCAAATAGATTTTCATCAGTTTTATTTACATAATTCACTTGAGATAAAATATGTCTTATACAATTTAATCTAGCTCTTTTTTTATTATCACTCTTAATTACAGTCCAAGGAGCAAGATCTGTATTAGAAGCCATTAACATTGAAAATTTTGCAATTGTGTATTTATCCCATAAATTTTGAGACTCTTTATCTACAGGAGAGAGTTTATACTGTTTTAGAGGGTCAATCTCTCTTTTTTTAAATCTGCTTAATTGTTCTTTCTTAGAAACTGAAAAATAAAATTTAAATAAAATAATTCCAGATTTTACTAACATTTTTTCAAATTCAGGAACTTCTCTTAAAAATTCATGGTGTTCTTCAGTTGTACAAAATCCCATAACAGGCTCAACACCTGCTCTGTTATACCAAGATCTATCAAATAAAACTATTTCACCTGAACTTGGAAGATATTGAGTATATCTTTGAAAATACCATTGAGTTCTTTCTATATCACTAGGTTTTTCTAAAGCAACAACTCTTGCCCCCCTAGGATTTAGATGTTCGGTGATTCTTTTAATAGTTCCACCTTTTCCAGCAGCATCTCTACCTTCAAAAATCATCAAAATCTTTAAACCTTCTTCTTTAACATGATTTTGAAGTTTTAAAAGTTCAATTTGAAGTTTTGTTAACTCTTTTTCGTACTCTAAAGTTTCTTCTCGTACCCAAATCTGAACTTTTTTAATTCCGTTTTCTTCTTTTTTTTCTAGCTCTTCTTTTTTTCTATTTTTATTTTTATAATTATGTTTTATTGGTTTCTTACTATCAATAACTTCCATATCTGAAAATTCATGATCAATAATATTTCTTTCCTGTCCAGTCATTTAATCTCCTATGAAAGTCTCATTTTGTAATCATTATAACCAAAGTTTTTTACAATTTGATAACATTCATCATTATGTTTTATTACAATTGATGGTAATTTTATACCATTAAAAGTTGTAGTTTTAACCATTGTGTAATGAATCATATCTTCAAAAATGATTTTATCCCCTACTTCTAAAGGTTCATCAAAAGAATAATCTCCAATAATATCTCCAGCTAAACAAGTATTTCCACCTAATCTATAAGTATACTTTTTTTCACCTGCAAGGCCTGAGTTTCTTACCATTGCTCGATATGGCATTGCAAGAGTATCAGGCATGTGAGCTTCAGCTGATGTGTCTAAAATAACTAAATCCATACCATTATTTATTACATCAAGAACAGTTCCTACTAAATATCCAGTTTGCCAACCTATAGCTTCACCTGGTTCTAGATAAACTTTTAGATGTGGGTATCTTGATTTAAAATCTTTTAAAAGTTTAATTAAGCCCTCAACATCATAATCAGCTCTTGTGATATGATGACCACCACCAAAATTTACCCATTTTAACTTGTCGAAATATTGAGAGAATTTCTCTTCAAAAGCTGCTAATGCACCTTCAAGTGCATCAACATTTTGTTCACAAAGTGCATGAAAATGGAAACCATCTAAATACTCTAATAAAGACTCATCAAAATTTGCTTTTGTTGTTCCCATTCTTGAAAATGGTGCACAAGGATTATATAAATTTACTTCAACAGATGAGTATTCAGGATTTAATCTAATTCCTAATGATGTTTTTCCATAAGCTTTATCTTTATATCTTTTTAATTGATTAAAAGAGTTAAAAACAACATGATTTGATATTGAAATAATCTCATCTATTTCATCATCTTTAAAAGCAGCAGAATAAGTGTGAACTTCTCCACCAAACTCTTCTTTTGCTAAGATTGCTTCATGAAGTCCAGATGCACAACATCCTTTTAGATATTTTTTGCATAAATCAAAAGTTGACCACATTGCAAAACCTTTTAATGCTAAAAGAATATTTACATCTGCCTCATCTTGGATTCTTTTTAGAAGAATTAAGTTTTTTTCTAAAAGTTTTTCTTCACATACAAAACTTGGACTTGGTAGTTTATCAAAACTATCTACTATTATATTATTAGTCTTCAAGTGGCTCAAAATCCTCTTTACTTACACCACAATCTGGGCATTCCCAATCTTCTGGTAAATCTTCAAATGCAGTACCTGCCTCAATTCCTGAATCAGGATTACCAATAGCTGGATCATAAATATAATCACACGCTGTACAAATATATTTTTTCATCACAAACTCCTCTTATTAAAATAGATAAATTAAAAGATTTTTTTCATAATCAAGGCGGAAGAGAAATTTTACAAAGGAGTTTACATTAGTAAATGAGTTTGTAAAATCTTCTATTCCAACGCTAAGTATGGAAAAAAGAATTAATTTATAGTTCTACAATTTTCCAAGGAAGACCTTGAGTCATTAATTCTTCCATAAATGGTTTTGCATCAAATTCTTCTATGTTAAATACACCTTTATTTTTCCAAATGCCTTTGTAAAGTAATTTAGAACCAATCATTGCAGGAACTCCTGTAGTATAACTTACAGCTTGTGCTCCTGTTTCTTTATAACACTCTTGGTGGTCACAAATATTGTAGATGTAAACTTTTTTTGCTTTTCCATCTTTAATACCTTCGATAATACAACCGATATTTGTTTTTCCAACAGTTCTTGGCCCAAGGCTTGCAGGATCTGGTAATAATGTAGTTAAGAATTCAATTGGAGTAATCATTACACCTTTATGCATAACTGGCTCAATTCCTAACATTCCAACATTTTGTAAACAATTCATGTGTTGAATATAAGCATCTCCAAATGTCATAAAGAATCTAATTCTTTTTAAACCTTTGATATTTTTAACTAATGATTCTAACTCTTCGTGGTATAAAAGATAAGAAGCTTTTACTCCAACTTCTGGATAATCATGGTCAACTCTGATTTCTAAAGGCGTAGTTTCAATCCATTGTCCATTTTCCCAATATCTACCATTTGCAGATACTTCTCTTAGGTTAATTTCTGGATTAAAGTTTGTAGCAAATTTGTAACCATGGTCACCAGCATTACAATCCATAATATCTATAGTGTGAATTTCATCAAAAAGATTTTGTTGAGCATAAGCACAAAATACTCCAGTTACACCTGGGTCAAAACCTGAACCTAATAATCCCATGATTCCAGCTTCTTTGAATTGGTCATTTCTTGCCCATTGTAATTTATATTCAAATTTTGCTTCATCAGGATGTTCGTAGTTTGCAGTATCTACATAATCAACTCCACATTTTGTACAAGCGTCCATAATTGTTAAATCTTGATAAGGTAACGCTACATTTAGTACTAATTTTGGATTTACTTTTTGAATTAATTTTGCTAATTCATCTACATTATCAGCATCAACAGAAGCTACATCAATTTGTACTCCTTGATTTTTTAAAATATCAGCAGCAATAGATTCACATTTTGAAACTGTTCTTGATGCTAATGTAATCTTTTCAAAAGTGTCGATGTTCATTGCACATTTAACAGTGGCTACTCTACTAACTCCACCTGCTCCGATAATTAAAATACCTTTTTTACTCATTATTCACTCCGATATATTTTTATGTATTTATTGTACTATTTTTAAATATAAGAATGGATAAAATAGTTTAAAATTACCATTTAGTAACAATTTGATTACAATTAACATTGATTTTAAATGGTTGTGGTCAAGAATTTAAATATGCTTTTAATATTAAATGATTATAATTCCAAATGTAAATACTTATGGGGAAGTTTTGGCTTCGATTAGAGTATTTTGATTTTAGTTGCATGTCGGTCTGAGCATATCGTTAATCGGCTCAAAAAAATGTTTAAATGCAAACAATAACACATATATGCCTCAAAGGGTTGCAGCTTAATTAGCTCCCCTGTTTCTTAATTGAAACGGGCATTGCTTCACCTACAGATTAGCTGTTAGAGTAGGGTTTGAAGTATAACAAAACAAACAGATATATCTTGATAATTATCTTTTAAGTCAAGACTAATAAATAAAAGATCGTTTATTTAAAGTTTAGTTGTACTTTATTTAAATTAAATCAAACTACTAAAAAGCATGTATAGATATTAAAGTCAAATATTTTAAGACACGGGTTCGAACCCCGTCTTCTCCACCAATACACAATCCAAAAAAAACTTAAAAAATCTAAAAAGTACCAAAAATTGCCACTTTTTACCTCTTTTATAAACAATACCGTACAATCAATAATCAGTTCTAAAACTTTTAGGGATATATTAATTTTAAAAACAAACAATGGATAATTCCAGTTCTTAGAATTAAAACAAAAACAAAATTTATATTTTCATTTGTAAATCAAGTAATTGAGATATTAATAGAAGTGCAATAATTCATGGGAATTGGTAAATATGTATTTCCAAGCTTTAGAAGTTAAGATAGACCTATGAGTGATAATACACTAATTAGAGCATTAAGAAGAATGGGCTATACAAAAAGAGCAATGTTTTCAACAATAGCCTATGAAAATATAAATAAAAACCAATGAAGTAGTGTGAAGTTATCAAAGCTTTATTAGCTCATAAAGAGACTAATAAAGTTAAAGAGGCTTATAATAGAGAAACTTATAAAGATGGAATGAGAAAATTAATTAATTAATTAATTATCTTTCAAAGCTATAGTTTATATTAATTTTAACTTTAAATTTTTTATAAGTTCATCAAATAATGGAAAATTAGATTTCCAACTAGACTTTTGGAATTTTATTTCTTCAGAAACAAAAATCTTAAAATTATCAATAATAAATTTTAGTTGTTTTTTATCCTCTTTTAGTTCTTCTCGATTTTTAATTAGATATATTTTTATTTGTTCTACAATTGGCTTAGATTCATCTATCTCTAAAGAGATATCATCACCATAACTTTTTTTATAAAATTCATTAAATTTCCCCTGAATAAAATTCTTTCCTAAAAAATCTTCAATTGTACAATCACTAATTGCTTTAGGTACAAGGTCATTTAACGTGTAAACATTTCCAGAATTAAATATTCCTCTTAGTTCTAAAATATTTTCTTTATATTTATTTCCATCTTTATCCCCATCAACTAAAACCATAATATCTATTTCTTCTTGATTAAACTTTGAAGCTACTAATGTGATATTACTCCCCCGACTATTTGTTATTCCACATTCTATTTTTTCCATTTCAAATAATTTGTATAAAATTAATCTATCAGAAGCTCCCTCTACTAACAACCTTTTAGATACTAATAAGTCTTTAAAAATATTAATTCCAAAAGCTTCAAATAAAACTTCATCGTCTCTAAGATCATCATATGAATTAATTCTTTTTTTTATTGTATTTGCAAATTTATCTTTTTTTATTATTATATGCCTTTCTTTGTTTATTTGATCAATAATAAAAGGAGAATGAGTAGATACAAATAGAAAATTATATTTTCCTATTTCAAGCAATTCTTTTCCCAAATCTCTAATTCCAGAAGGATGTAAATGAATTTCAGGTTCATCAATTAATATTAATCTATTAATTTTATCATTTTCTTTTGTTTCGATTGATAAAGATAATATCAAGGAAATAAATTGTTTGAAACCATCACTTCTGGTTGACATATTATAAAAATTGTGTTTATTTTCTTCTCCATCATCTTTTATAGAAATACTACAAATTTTACTATCTGAAATATCCATTTCAAATATTATATTATGATTCCATATTTTTTTTACATACTCCGTTGTTTTAGTTGATAATTTACTTTTCAATCTACTTACAATTTGTCTATTACCTAAAGAATTAATAGTAATATTTATTTCTTCGTATGTTTTATAACCAGCAAGTGTAAAAATATTTTTTAAAGGAATATTACTATCTGGATTTTTTTGAAAATCTTTTAAATTAACCTCTGATATTAAATATTCATCTGAAGGTCTCCAAAAGGAAACTAATGGCTCATTTTGTTCGATAATTTCAAATATTAAATCATTAAAATGCTTTAAAATTTCTTCTTCCGTTACTAACTCTGAATCAACTGTATGATAATCAAACAATTCAAATACTTGAGGTTCAAGTTTTTTAAGATACAAATTCTTATTCAAAACTTTTAATTTATAATTATACATATATTCAAATTCAATAGAATCATTTTTCATGAAAACATTTTTTTCAATATCAATTATTTCAAATTCTAATTTATATTTACCAATAATTTTTTCATTAATCTTTTTTAAATAAATATCCTTATTTTCAAATTTTAGAAAATAATATAAATCTATAAATTCTTTATCTTCATTTTTTTGATTACTTAAAAAAAAATAATCATTATCCTTGTTTGCAGGACAATTAAAATATGATAATGCTTTTAAAATATTAGTTTTACCAACTTCATTAAGCCCTATAAAATAAGTAGTGTAACTATCAGCAATTTTTTTAACATCGATTTCTAAACTATTTATAGACTTAAAATTTTCAATTAATACCTTTTCCAGAATCATATTTCTCCAATTATAATAATATTTTTTGAAAACTATTATAACTTAAAATATATTGAATTATCTCAAGAAGTTGTAAATTATAACGAACATAATAATTCAAGGTAAAGTAATAGATTGCTACGAAGAACCAATCTACATAAATAAAGAATTAGGTGCTGTGCAATTACTAGCAAATCAAAAGTTAAATAATGGTGTTTCAAAAAAAGAATTAGTTGATATAACAATATATGAAATATATAAATAAAACTTTGCCACTATCAAAAAAAGATAAATACTTTAATGCTTGGTATTGCAAACATAGGATTATTAGATTTAATTGTAGTAGAACTTTAGCACCACTAAGCCTATATAGACTACTACATGAAAAGTATATACAGATAAAAGGGGAACCATCCCTTAAACAGTGAAAGGAAAATAAAAACAATGACTAATTTTTTGAGAATAGTAGATGTTATGAAAAAAACAGGAATAGCAAAAAGTACAATTTGGTTATGGATTAGTGAGGGCAAATTTCCTAAACCTATTAAATTAAGTCCTATAATTACAATTTGGGAAGAAGAAAAAGTTGATAACTGGATGAAAGAAAAGTTGTAAAATATTTTATGATATAATCTTATAGAATAAATTTTAAAGGAGATATAACGATGTCAAAACCAATTGATAAAACAAATATCTTAAATTATTTAAAAGAGCATTATTCTGAATTCAAAAATAAATATAATGTTGAACAGATAGGACTATTTGGAAGTTATGCAAGAGATGAAGCGACAGAAAATAGCGATATAGATATTTTTGTAAAAATGAAACCATCATTATTTGATATGGTAGCAATAAAAGAACAAATAGAAAATGACTTGGATAGAAAAGTAGATATTATAAGAGAACATAAAAATATTAAACCAATATTTCTTAAAATGATTCAAAAAGATTTAATATATGCATAATGAACAAAAAGAGATGATTATTTCTACACTTGAAGATATTAAATACTATTTAGAACTAATTCAAAAAAGAGCAAAAAATATCAATTCAAGTGATGATTTCTTAGAAAATGAAAACGGACTTGAAACTACAATTAAAATAATAAAAGATATAAAATAAAAATTTATTTTGATAGATATTCTTTTTGAATTCAATCTCATCAAATGGGATTGAATCAAAAAATTTATCTAGCATCTATTTTTCACGGTAATTATTACGGTATTTTAAAATTCATTCAAATTAAAAGCCCTAAAAAATAGGCTTTAGAATAACTTTGGATGGAGCACATCTCCACCAATACTTTTTATAAAAATAGATACCCTAAAAAGGGTTTTCTTTTTACTTTATTTGTTAAATATTTCACAATTAATATATCTTTATTTTTTATCCCTTATTTCATTAATTCATCTTTTGTAAATTTAAATTTTCTTCTTCACTTAAACTCTTATGTATAAAACCCTATAGTAGCTTTTTATTTTTTTTTCTATTTTTTTTAGTACATCAAAAAAAATATATTACAAAACAACTTTTAATTATGCTTTTTCTTTTTTATATGTATAAAATGCTGTTACACTTGCCATAAGTGTGGCAACTGCTAAAATGATTGCACTAAACACAAAGGTAATTTCATAACCGTAAATATCAAAAAGTAAACCTCCACCTGCTGCGCCTACTGTAATAGCCAATTGTACAATTGCAACCATCAATCCTCCACCAGCCTCTGTATCGTTTGGTAAAGTTTTACTAAGCCATGTCCACCATGCAACAGGAGCTGATGTTCCCAAAAGTCCCCAAAAACTCATAAGAATAAATACAGCTAATAAAGAATCTCCAAAATAAAGAAGAGAGATAACAATCAACATCATTAAAAAAGGAATGACAATGAGTAAACTATAAAGTCTTGTTTTTAAAATATTCCCAATAATAAAAGTTCCTATAAGACCTGATAAACCCATAGCTAATAAAATAAGTGATAGTGTTTCAACATCTACACCTGTGTGTATTTCTAGAAAAGGTCTAAGATAAGTAAATAGTGCAAACTGTCCCATGAAAAAGAACATGGTTGAAAGCATTCCTAAAGTTACTTTCCATTGTTTTAAAAGTTTAAATACACTACTGAGTTTTGGTCTATGTCCATATGAATGCCGTGCAGGCAAGTGTGGCATACTTTTATATTGCCAGACAAAAGTAATAACAGCAACTGGAACAATACAAAAAAATGCACCTCTCCAACCAATAATTCCACCAAGATAACTTCCTAATGGTGCTGCAACTGTAGTTGCTAAGGCATTTCCACCATTTAAAATAGCTAATGCCTTTGGTACAATTTCTTTAGGTACAAGACGCATAATTGTAGCAGCTGACATAGACCAAAAACCACCAATACAAATACCTAAAACAGCACGGCCAATCATTAGTATATTTGAATCAGGAGCAAATGCAACCATTATTCCTGATACACCCATTAAGGCTGTAAAAAAAAGCAATACACTTCGTCTATCTGTATGTCCAATAATTGATGTAATAAAAAGGCTCGTAACTAATGCAAATAGCCCTGATATTGATATAGATTGTCCCGCATGACCTTCTGTGATTGCTAACTCAGCGGCTATTGGTGTTAGTAAACTTACTGGCATAAATTCTGATGCAACTAAAACCATTGCACATAATGACATCGCCCAAACTGCTCCCCAAAGTGGAATAGTAGACTCTTCATTAATTTTTATTCTTTTCTTCATATCTTTCCTAATGATATTTTATAATTTATTTATTATGTGAATTTATATAATGTAAATGAATCATTTAGATTCAAATATAATAGTAACCTCATCCAAACCAAGAGCTTCTTCTAAACCATTAAGGTCATCAATATGACCTATTTTGGTATAACTATATGGTGTAGGAAATGTTTTATAAAAAAGTACTAAAGTATTTGAACTCCATATCATCAAATCCCCAGAATGTATAGTTTTAGGTTTTGATGAGTTTGTTGGTAAGTTATGTGAAAAATCAAAATATTTTTCATTTCCATTTAGTTCATTCATGTTCAATGTAAGTGGTAGCATCTTTTTTAATTCTTTAACTGTTTCATTTTCATCTAGTGTTGCAATAAACACTTTTGAACCTATTGTAATTTTAATTTTATCACTCATATTCTCTTCTTTCTGTTTTATTTCATTTGCAGATATTCCCATAAAACTTTGCGAAAATAGTAATATTAAAAAAATGACTGATAGTTTTCGCTTCATTCTTGATACCAAAAAAATTTAAATTGTTGCTGTATCAATTACGTATCTATAACGTGCTTTTTTATTTTCAACATCTTTCCAAGCTTGAGTTATCTCATGAGCTTGAATAATTTGAATTTCAGGTAATATTTTATTCTCTGCACAGTAATTAACAAGTTCTTGAGTCTCTTTCATTCCTCCAATAAGTGAAGCATTAAAGTTAACTCTACTTGCTGATAATCCAAGATTATTTAAAGTGATTTGGAAATTCTCAGGCATACCAACTTGAGTGAAAAAACCGTATGGTTTTACAACAGAAGCATATGCTGCCACATCAAATTGATAGGGGATTGTAGAAATCATATAATCCATTTGTCCTAGATATTCTTCAAATTTTTCATTACTATCAACTACAATTACTTCTTTTGCTCCAAATGATTTAATATCTTTAATTTTATCTGCTGATGTTGTGAAAGCATAAACCTCTGCACCTTTTGAAACTGCTAGTTTTACAGCCATATGCCCTAATCCACCAATTCCTGCAACTGCAACTTTATCACCCTTATTAATATTAGCCTTCATAATTGGCGAATATGTAGTAATTCCTGCACAAAGAAGTGGTGCAGCTTCTTGGAAACTGATATTTGAAGGAAGATGCACTGCAAAATGGTCTCTTACAACAATATGAGTTGAATAACCACCTTGTGTAATTCCACTTGGTTCTCTTTTATCTGGAAATCCATAAGTAAACAATGTATCTGATTGATACTGTTCTTCATTTTCACAAGTAGTACAGCCATCAACCATACAACCAACACCTGCTCTATCTCCAACTTTAAAATTAATCACATTTTTTCCAACTTGTATAACAACACCTGCAATCTCATGTCCTGGAACTTGTGGATATTGTTGTTTTCTCCAATGTCCTTTTTCTTGATGAATATCTGAATGACAAATACTTGCAGCCTTAATCTCAATTAAAATATCATTATTACCTACTGCTCTTCTTTCAAACTCCCATGGTTTGATTACACCTGATTCATCAAATGCAGCGTAAGCTTTTGTTTTTATTGTTTTATTCATTATATATCCTTTTTCATTTGCTAAAATATCTGCTGGCTTATAAAAAACTAAACCTGCACCAAGCATTGCCATTTTTTTAATAAAGTCTCTTCTTAATTGTTCATTTTTAAAATATTTCATAGGTACACCTTTTCATCTTCATAAATAAAGCTTTATTTTATATTATAGTTAACATAATAAAAATTAACTAGAACATTAATCCATACTACTTGCCTAATTCTATAGATTTATAATATTTAATTTTTTATTTGGATAATTAGGCATGAATTTTAGAGTTTTTATGTAGTGATATTGTTGATATTCTTATATAATTTATCTATAAATAAAAGGATTAAGGTATGGGTAAAGCTTTCGAAGAATATAGGAATGAAATGATTAATTTAATTACTAAATATAAATTTGAAGGCGATTTCCAAAGTCAAATCCCAAATCTTGATTTTTATTTTTCTAAAACTCTTTCAGAACAAATCAGTATTATGTATGAACCTTCAATTTGCATAATACTCCAAGGTGCGAAAGATGTAATTTTTGCTAACAAATTATATAACTACAATGAAAAAGATTATTTAATATCTTCAACACATTTACCTGCAAGAATAAGAATAAGTGAAGCTTCAAAGGAAAAACCTTATATATCATTAAGAATAAAATTTAGCCTTAAAGATATTCATGAAGTACTTAAAAATATAAATTCTCCAATAATACAAATTGATACACAAGCCGAAAAAGGTTTATGTTTTAATGAAATAAATATTGAATTCTATGAATCAATTTACAGACTTGTTAAATTATTAGAAAGAGAAAAAAATGATATTGATTTTTTATATCCTCTTATGATTAAAGAAATTCTTTTTAATTTACTTAAAAGTAAATCAGGATATTTCATTAGAAAATTTTCAATGGAAGGAACAGTATCAAATAAAATTGCTCAAACAGTTAGTCTAATAAAAGAGAATTTTGATAAAAAACTAAATATAAAAGAATTAGCAGATAATATTGAGATGAGTGAATCTTCTTTGTATCAACATTTTAAAACTATTACATCAATGTCTCCTATTCAATTTCAGAAAAAACTTCGTCTTGATGAAGCAAAACAACTTTTACTTTTACAAAATAAAGAAGTTCATGAAATAGCATTTCAAGTAGGATATGAAAGTCCTTCACAATTTAGTAGAGAATTTTCAAGAATGTTTGGGATGACACCTAGTTCAATGATTTAGAATTATATTGGTAATAATTTTTAAATTCTATAGCAATTAGAGTAAAGCCCTAGATATAGGCTTAATACAACTTTTGATGATAGTTGTAATTCTAGAAAAAGGTTCTAGATTGTTAACAAAAGAAAAAAAAAGCATTTTTAAATTTCCAAAATACTTAAGAAAATTTTCATATATACTTACTAAAGATTTAAAATAATTCTAAAAATTTTATATTTATATTACTTTATTTCCAATCTTTTCCTTGCATTTAGAAAAGTAATGATAATTAAGTGCTATAATTCGCCAAACTCAAGAAAAAGGAATTAAATTGTCCACAAAATCGACAATCCATAAAGCATTTTTGAATATTGCTAACATGGATACGAATTATTATAATGAACACAATTTAACACTAGCTTTACATCCTAGTGAAACTGAATTACGTTTAATGGTACGAATTGTTGCATTTATTTTAAATGCTAGTGAAGACTTAGTATTTTGCAAAGGTATCGCAGAAGACGATGAGCCTGATTTATGGGAAAAAGATTATGGTAATGATATAAAGTTATGGATAGATGTAGGTCAACCAGATGAAAAAAGAATCAAAAAAGCCTGTAGTAGATCTGAAAAAGTAATCATTTATACTTATCAAGAAAATATGTCAATTCCTTGGCTTAAACAATTAGAAAAAAGTATTAATAGATTTAAAAATCTTTCTGTTATTCACCTTGAACTTCCAGAAGATATTGAAGATTTAGTCAAAAGAAGTATGACTTTACAATGCAATATTACAGATGAAGAGTTAACTTTAATTACAGACAATAAAAGTTTAATTGTTACTCAAAAACACCATAATTAGAATTATAAAAGATATTTTTAATATCGATTTGAATCGATACTATAAATATCTTTCTTTTTTATTCTGTTGCTTCATGAATAGCTTCTTTCGTAGAATCATAGGCTTTCCCAGTAGTTTCTTTCGTTGCTTTCCATGCATCACTACTATCTTTTTTTATACCATACCATGTTGCACAACCTTGAAAAGTAAGCAATAAAATAATTAATAATATAGATTTTTTCATTATAAACTCCAAATTTTTTATATTTATGTTGTTATTTTATCTTAGAAAAAATTAAAAACAATTTTTTAGGCTTAATATGATTTTAGATACAATTCCAAAAAAAATTAGGATTATTATGAGTGAACAAATAGAAACATCTTTATGCCATATTGCATCTTTTGCACCTTTTGAAGATGTAAGTGGTGCTTCACATTTTCCAATTTACAACACTGGAACATTTGATTTAAAAAAACAAACTGGCGATAAAATTTATGATTATACAAGAAGTGATAATCCAACAAGAGAAGTTTTAGAAAACCTATTTACTCACGTAGAAGGAGGAGCTGGATGTGTTTGTACGCACACAGGAATTGCTTGTGTATCTTTATTATTTGAAACTGTTTTAAAAGCAAACTCTCATATTTTAGTGGAAGCTGATTGTTATGGTGGAACTTTTAGATTATTGAAAATCTTTAAAGAAAAATACAATATAACAGTTCATTTTGCAGATTTTTTAGATTTTGAAATGTTAGAACATATCTTAAAAACAAATCCTATTGATTTAGTTTTATGTGAAAGTCCAACAAATCCAGGACTTAAAATCATTGATTTAAAAGAAATTGCACAACTTTCTCATAAATATGAAGCTTTATTTGCTGTTGATAATTCACTTGCAACTTTTATTTCTCAAAGACCTTTAGATTTAGGAGCTGATTTTTCTTTATTTTCAACTACAAAATATATTTCAGGTCATGGAGCTGTAGTTGCTGGGGCAATAGTTGCAAAAACTAAAGAGTTATCACAACAAATTCACTACTATGCAAATGCTCATGGAAGAAGCCAAAATCCAATGGATGTGTATTTAATAACTCTTGGAATTCCAACACTAAAAGTGAGAATGGTTGAACATGAAAAAAACTCTATTATAATTGCAAAATTCCTAGAAGAGCAAGATTACATAATAAAAGTAACTCACCCTGCTTTAGAATCTCATCCTCAATATGAATTAGCAAAAAAACAGATGAAATTTATTCCAGGTGTTTTTTGTGTAGATTTCAATAGTGTTGAATTAGCTGAAAAATTTATTGAAAATACAAAAATATTTGGGGAAAAATGTTCATTTGGAAGTCCAGATAGTAGAGTTGAAATTCCTGCAAAAATTTCCCACGCATCTTTTTCAAAAGAAGAACTTGCAGCTATTGGGATTAGTGATAGTACAGTTAGATTTTCTATTGGTTTAGAAAGTGTAGAAGATTTAATAGAAGATATAAAACAAGCTGTAAAGTAGAAAAACGAAAAATGAACCAAAGCCTTTTTAATCCTATTCCTTGTGGGCAAACGCTACCAGTTAATAACATTCATGCAGTTTCTGTTTCAATGCCAGAACTACAAGATGTTATTGATTATGAAGAACAAACTCCAGAGATTTTAGAAAAAATTACAAGTGCATATCCAAGATTTATTATGCATCCATATTTGAAAATTTTGGCGACTTTTATAAAAGAGAAATACAAAGTTTCAAATGCCTATGAAGTTGTACTTTTAAGTTCACAAAAAGCTGTAGATGTTGTAAGTTGCAAATATTTCATTCATAATAAAATAGAAATAAATGAACCTTTTGGAGTGATTTTAGTTCAAAATGGAACGTCACAACTGCAAAAAGTTTTAAAGTTTATTCAACATGTGGGTTATAACTTATCTTCAAGATTAGCTGAAGATTATCTATTTGATGTTGGTTTATTAAAAGGTAAACACAAAGAAGAGTTAGATGATAAAGAAATTGCTTTTGATAATGTAATTTCATCACTTGCAAGTGATTATAAGCAACCACAAAAAAATATTTGTTTAACTCCCTCTGGAATGAATGCAGTTTATTGTGCCTTAAGAGGATTAAGAACTATTCAAAACAAAAATGGCAAAAATAAACTAATCCAACTTGGATGGTTATATTTAGATACTATGAATATAGTCGAGCACTATTTTGATGAAAATAAAATATTTTATGATATTAATAATTTGGATATTGTTGAGGATTATTTAAAAACTAATGGTCATACAATTTCTGCAATAATCACAGAAATTCCAACAAATCCACTACTTCAAACTGTAGATTTACCAAGATTAAAAAATCTGTGTTTAAAATATAATATTGTTTTAGTAATAGATGCAACTTTTGCAACACCTTTTAATATGAACTTAAAACCTTATGCAGATATTTATGTGGAATCACTAACAAAATTTGCAAGTGGAAATGCTGATGTTTTAATGGGAGCTGTTATTTTAAATGAAAATTCTAAAATATCTGCAATATCTCAAGAGTTTTTCAAACACGCCGATATGCCATATATAAAAGATATTCAAAGACTTAGTTTTGAGATAAGAAATTATGAAAAAAGAATGAAAACTATCTCGGAAAATACAAAAAAATTAGTGGAATATTTCAAAAAGACTGATTATATTGATGAGATTTTTTATTGTTTAAATCCTAAATATGCTTCAAATTATCAAAAACTTATGATTGATGAAAACTCATATACAGGAATTGTATCAGTGACTTTTAAAAAAAATTTTAGAAAAATATATGATAAGTTAAATTTTGCGAAAGGTCCTAGTTTAGGAACTGAATTTACACTTTTAATGCCTTATACTTATCTTGCACATTATGATTTGATTACATCACAAAAAGGTCAAGAATTTTTAAAGCAAATTGGACTTCCTGTTGAATTACTTCGTATTTCTGTTGGATGTGAAGATATAAATGAAATTATAAAAGAGTTTGAAAGAGTAAAAGAGATTTAATCTTTTACTCTAAAAAACCAACTTATATCCAACACCATACTCTGTAACTAAATATTTTGGATTAACTCCATTATCACCAATTTTAATTCTTATATTTTTTATATGATAATCAAGACTTCTATCACTTTGAATTATTGAAGATAAACAAGTCAATAAAAAATCTCGCTCCAAAACTCTATTTTTATTTTCTATTAGATATTTCATAATTTCAAATTCTGTTTTTGTAAGTTTCAAAAGTTTATCGTTAAATGTAATTGAATCATCTTCTAATACAAATATATTTTTATTTACTTTTTCTGTAAATACTGAAATATTTTTTAATTGAACCCAAATTCTAGCTTCTAATTCTTCTGGATCTATTGGTTTTACCATATAATCATTTGCTCCAAATTTAAAAGCTTGAAGTTTTGTATTTTTATCAGAATAAGCACTTATTACAATTGCTGGAATATTTATTTTGTTTATGTTTAAAAACTTTAAAACTTCAAAACCATTAAAATCAGGAAGATTAATATCTAGAAGAATCAAAGAATAACTTTCAAATTTAATATTTGAAATTGCAGTTGTAACGGTGTTAGCAATATCAACTTTAAAATCATATTCTGCCAAAAAATCTTTAATTAATATTGCACTACTTTCATCATCTTCAATTAATAAAATATGATATTTCATTCAATTTTTCCCTTACATTCTACTCATATTACTCAGATTTTAACATTTATTCACTTAGATTTATGCTGTATGATTATAACTAACTTTAATATTTAAAGTATCTGTATAAAAGGTTATTATATTATAATACATATACTTTTTAAACCTATTCCCAAGGAGAATAATGAAATATTTATTATTCATTTTTATTATTACAAATTTCTTATATTCAGATAACTTAAACCAAATTTCAATTCAATTAAAGTGGAAAAATCAATTTCAATTTGCTGGTTTTTATATGGCTAAAGAGTTAGGTTATTATAAAGAGGTTGGATTAGATTTACAAATTAAAGAATTTGAAAAAAATATTAATATACAAAATGAAATACTTACAAATAAAAGTAATTTTGGGATAGATGATTCCTCTTTAATTTATCACAAATTAAATGGAGCTGATGTTATTGCCCTTTTCCCAGTTTTTCAATCTTCACCTATAACATTAATTACTCAAAAAGAGTTTACAACTTTAGACTCTTTAGAAAATAGATATATTGAATTTTCAATAAATGAGTTAGAAAACATATCAATAAAAGCTATTTTAGCATCCCATGAAATTAAAGTTCATCAAACATCTCACTCTTTTGATGTTGATAAATTTATTTCAAAAAAATCAGATGGAATGGTTGGTTACATTTCAAATCAACAATTTTATTTAGACGAAAAAAATATTAAATACAATGTTTTTAATCCAAGAGAATTTGGTTTTGATTTTTATGGAGATATGGTTTTTACCTCAAATGAGTTTGCAAAAAACAACCCTAAAATCGTAAGTGATTTCATGAATGCTTCTAAAAAAGGTTGGGAATATGCCTTTTCACATATACCAGAGACTATAGATTTAATTATTCAAAAATATAACACTCAAAATAAATCAAAAGAGTCTTTACTTTATGAAGCAAATAGTTTAAAAGAGTTAAGTGGATATGGTAAAAATTTTGGAGAATTTAAAGAAGAGAGAATGACGGAAATAAAAAATTTAATTGCCTTATTATTTCCTCAAAAATATAAAGATCTAAGTTTAGATAATTTTATATGGGATGAAAAAAAAGAGCTTAAAAATTATTATTTAGCAAACTATTTAAAAAACAATAATACTGTTAATGTTTGTTTACTTGATAATCTCTTTCCGATTGATGGAGTTGATAATGGTAAACTCACTGGTATTTCAGGGGATATTTTAAATAAAATTGCAATTGAATATAATCTAATACTCAAGCCCGTTCAATCAAAAAATATAGAAAATCATTTTGAAAATGTATTAAATGGCAAATGTGACATTGTAACAATCGTAGTAGAAAATTCAAACAAACAATATAAAGTAATTAATCGAAGTAATTATTATTTAGAATCAAACTTAGTTATTGTTACAAAAATAGATAAACCTTTTATGGAAGATAATCATTTTTTAGAAGATAAAAAATTACTTACAAAATATACTGTATTTGAAAAATATTTATTGGATTTATATCCAAATATTGATGTAACAGTTGATAATAGTGTTGAAAGTGCTATGAAAAAACTCAATAATGGTGAAATAGATGGATATATAGTAGATAACATTACAATTGATAGAATTATCCAAAAATATGGTTATGGTAAATTTAAAATATCAGGAGTTTTAGGAAGAGAAAAACCAATAAGAGGATCGTTTGGTGTAATAAATACAAAACCAGAACTTCTTAATATTATTAACTTAGGGATTAATAATATTGATAAAAATGAGATAGAACAAATTAAAGAAAAATGGAAAGTTACTAAATACAATACTATTGTAGATAATAGTTTAATTTGGAGAGTTGTTACTATTTTTATCATCATTTTAATTTTTATTTTAGCTTTTGTAATAATTCTTAAAAGACATAATCAAGACTTAAATGAGTGGCTAAATTCAACCATCGAAGGTATTGGAATTTTTAAAGATGGGAAATTAATAAAAGCAAATAAACAGTTTCTAAGTATTTTTGAATATGAGAATTTTGATGAAATTTATGAAAAAACTCATTTTAGTTTTGTACAAGAAAATCATCATTCTAAATTAAAAGAAAAATTAGTAACTACTCAAGAACCTTATGAAATAACTTTGGTAAAAAAAGATGGAACAACTTTTGACGCTTTAGTTAAAGGGCATCAAATTGAAGGAACAAATTTAAGAATTAGTACAATAATAGATATTAGTGAATTAAAAAATACCCAAAGAAAATTAAAAAAATTAAATATCACTCTTGAACAAAAAGTTCAAGAAGAGATAGAAAAAAATGAAAAACATCAAACGATAATGTTCCAACAATCAAAATTAGCAGAGATGGGATTAATTCTTAATATGATTGCACATCAGTGGAGACAACCTTTAAATAATGTCTCTTTAGTCGTAAATACAATGATAATCAAATATAAAAAAGGCCATTTAACAAATGAAATTTTTGATAAGTTAAAAACTGATTTTCAAAAACAAATAACTTATCTTTCAAATACAATAGATGATTTTCAAGATTTCTTCAAACCAAAAAAAGAAAAAGAATCTTTCAAAATTAGAGATTTAATAAACACTACTTACTCTTTAATAAAACCTATATTTGATAAATACAAAATTGAATTTGATATTAATATAGATTCAGAAATGTCATATTTTGGATATAAAAATGAATTAGCTCAAGTAATATTAAATATTTTAACCAATTCAAAAGATGCTTTCATTGAAAAAGATATTAAAAATAAGTTTATAAAAATTTCTTCATCATTAAATGATGAATATTTAATAATAATTATAGAGGATAATGCAAAAGGAGTTAATGAGTTATTCTTAGAAAAAATATTTGAACCTTATTTTTCTACAAAGAGTAGCAAAGTTGGGACTGGTATAGGTTTATATATGAGTAAAATTATTATCACTGAACATTTCAAAGGAGAAATAACTGCAAATAATAAAAATGATGGATTACAAATAATAATAAAACTTCCAATAAATATCAATAATTTATAATTAATAAATAATAAATTCCTTTTCAAAGGAGAGCTTCTTGCATATAATTTACAATAATGTAAAAGATTTATGTTAGAAGGATAATTAAATGAAAATCTTGGAGAAAATAAAAACTAAAAATAAATTATTAATTCTTATTTTAATATCTCAATTTGGCTTTATCTGTATTGGAATTGCAGGAGTAACTACACAAAATACAATGTTAATTATTATATTAAATATTATTTTTGGTTTTCTTTTGGCGATTCTAGGCTTTTTATTTAGCCAATCAATAGTAAATGGATTGATAAATTTTTCGCACTCTTTTGATGAATTCTTAAAATTTCTTTCATTAAAAAACAATAAATATATTCCTGTATTTATAGAGGGAAATGATGAAATTTCTTTACTTCATAAAAAATTAAATAGTGTTTCTCTTGATTTTGATAACACTTTAAAAGATGATATGAAAGTCTTAGGTGAAATTGTAATTACAATGGATAGAGTTGAACAAGGAATTTATAGTTCAAGAGTAAAATCTCAAACAAAAAATCCAATGATTATGACACTTCGAAATACAATAAATAAAATGTTAGATGAAGTAAATGAAGATATTTTAAATCTATCAAAATTATTAGAATCTTATTCTAAAGATGATTTTAGAAATCAAATAACTATTAAAAAAAATATAAAAGGTGAAATGTTAAAAGTATTAACAAGTGTTAACTTTTTAGGAAAAACTCTGTCTTTAAATGCTCATATAGATTTAGAGAATGGACAAACTTTATCAAATAGCTCAATTACAATGGCTCAATCTGTAAATTCATTAGCAATAAAAGCAAATGAACAAGCAGCCTCTTTAGAACAAACAGCAGCAGCGATAGAGCAAATTACAAGTATTACAAAAGATACAGCGCAAAATGCACAAAAAATGTCTCAACTTGGGAATATTGTAAAAGATGCTGTAAATGATGGCCAAAATTTAGCAAGTCAAACTGCAACTTCTATGGATGAAATAAATCAAGAAGTAACTTCTATAAATGAAGCAATAATAATTATTGATCAAATTGCCTTTCAGACAAATATTTTATCATTAAATGCTGCCGTTGAAGCTGCAACTGCTGGAGAAGCTGGCCGTGGTTTTGCAGTAGTTGCAGCAGAAGTGAGAAACCTTGCAAATAGAAGTGCAGATGCAGCAAAAGAGATTAAAAATATTGTTCAAAAAGCCACACAAAAAGCTAATAGTGGTAAAAATATAAGTGATTTGATGATTAGGGGTTATGAAGAACTTAATAAAAACATTTCGCAAACAATTCAAATTATAGAACATGTTAGTAAATCGAGTACTGAACAAATGCAAGGAATTCAACAAATAAATTCTATGGTTAACCTTCTTGACCAAGTAACACAAGAGAATGCAAATCAAGCAAATAATGTGGCAAATATCTCTTCTCAAACGCAAGAAATGGCTGAACAATTAGTAAATAGAGCAAAAAGTAAAAATTTTAATTAGAAAGGAAAAACAATGAAAAATGAAACAATTTTAGATGAATACGCTTTTTTAGTAAGTGAGACTGATGAAAAAGGAATCATAAGATTTGCAAATAATGATTTCTGTCAAATAGCACAATTTAATATTGAAGAATTAATGGGAAAACCTCATAATATGGTTAGACATGAAGATATGCCAAAAGCTGCATTTAATGACTTATGGGAAACAGTAAAAAAAGGAAATATTTGGACAGGTTACGTAAAAAATTCTACTAAAGATGGTGGTTACTATTGGGTTTATGCAACAGTTTATCCTTTTGAAAGTTATGATGGAACAAAAGGATATTTAAGTTGCAGAAAAAAAGCTTCAAAAGAAGAGATAGAAATTCATGAGAAACTCTACAAAAAATTAAAGCAACAAGAAGCAAGTTAATTCAAAATTATTAGTGAGGAATAAAAGTAAAATTTATTTTCCTCACATTACTCATATTTAAGCCTTAAAACACTCACATTCCTATAGTATAATTTTTTAATCAGATATAAAATTAATGATTTATTATTAAATTAATCTCTTTATTTGATTGTAGAATAAAAAAGTACTAAGGATAAATTATTACATGTTCTAAATTTCTTAAAAGAATATGTAGTTTATGCAAAAAAAGAGTGTAAAATTACTTATAGATTAAACATATAAATTAAAGAGGAAAAAGATGAATACTTCAAATGTAACTGTAGATTTACAAAAACTAGAAAAGCTTTTAAATAAAGTTGGGGATTTAGTAATTACAAACTCTATGATGTCACAAAGTGTCGAAAATTTACCAAACAGCGAAGAGAAAAAAAATTTACTTGAAAAAATCACTCTTTTTCAAAGACATATAGTTGAACTTCAAGATTATGCAACAGATATTAGAATGATTAAATTTGAAGATATGTATTCAACATATAATGAACTAATTAAAAATATTCTACCAGAAAATAAATCTATCAAATTACAAATAATTGGTGGAGAAACAAAAGTAGATAAATCAATAATTGAACATTTGGAATCATCTATTAAAATATTAATTACTAATAGTGTTTTATATGGAATAGAAACTACAGATGAAAGAACTAATAAAGGCAAAACTGCTGATGCAATTATAAAAATAGTAGCTCAACAATTAAATGGACAATTTTTTATTAGTATTGAAGATGATGGGATTGGGTTTGATAAAGATGAACTAGATTTAGATGATGAGATTTCTAAGACGAATGAAGATAATCAATTAAAAAATATTACAACAATAAAAGAACATGTAAAGAAATTAAATGGAAATATAGAGATTAAAACTGATTTAGAAGAAGGTTTTATTTTTTCAATAAGAGTTCCTTTAACACACTCAATTTTGGATGGCTTAAATATAAAAATTGGTGATAATATTTTTATCTTACCAACCTCATCAATCGTTGAATCAATACAACCAAGTAAAGATATGATAAAACTTGTAGGTGATGGAAGTTCTGCTTTACTTATGTTAAGAAATGAATTTATTCCAATAATTAGGTTACATGAGTATTTAAATATTATTCCTAAAACAAAAGAGTTAAGCCAAGGTATTTTAATAATTGTAAAATCAGGAACACAAAAAGCAGCCTTTTTTATAGATGAATTTTTACAACAACAACAAGTAGTTTTAAAAACAATCGAAACAAACTTTAAAAAAGTTGATAGTGTTGCAGGTGCAACAGTAAGAGGTGACGGAAGTATTGGAATTATCATTGATGTTAAGAGTATTATAGAAAACTCTTCGCATCTTTAATATATCAAACAAAAAATTAACAATTTATAACTAAGATTTCATAAATGGTCATAAAAAATTAAACAAAATATTATAATTTTTATTTACAAACAGTCTTCTCCTACTAATTTTCTGAATGTAATTCATATGTTTAATAGGATTTGACCATTTATTTATATAGACTCTTATTTACAAAATAGCAGTTATCCAAAAATGAACTATCTAAAATATAAAAAATCAAAACTATCATCAATACTAAAATAGTAATTCCTAAAATATAGGCATTTTGAGAGAAACTTCTAAAAATATTTCTGTTTTTAAACTTTTTTGTAATCAAAGATGTTTTATTAAATTTTTCCATTACACTTTCACAAGCTACTTCACAAAGTCCACATTGAACACATCTTATATCAAAACCCTCTTTTATATCAAGGTCATCAATAGGACAATTTTTTACACATTTTTCACAACTGATACAACTATCTTTGTCAAAAAATTCAAAGGTTTGTTTTTCTTCTTGGGGTAAAATTGCACTTACAAAAAAGTATGGACATAAAATTGAACAATACCAAGCACGAAAAACTAAAAAAATACTTGTAAATGCTGTAGTTAAAATACCCACAAAAATTGAACTCATATCAAATTTTGTAAAATTTAAAAGTAAATCAAAAGCCGATGTAAAATATGAAATGGTTGAAAATGCCAAAACAAAAGCAAAACATAAAATTGTAAAAAAATGTATAAATGGATTTTTAATTTTTAAAGCAATAGCAGAAGCTATTGATGAGGGGCAAAAGTATCCGCAAAAAAATCTTGAAATTGTTAAGTTTAATCCTAATAATAATCCAACAAATAATGCAACAATTATATAAATAAGTTGATGAGTAGAAGCCTCAAAAGCCATAAAGAAAAATTCAAATCTATGAAATTCAAAGTTAAACATCAATAAATGTACATTATTAAAACTCAACCATGGAAATAGAATATACAAACAAGATGTAACTAACAAAGTAGGAGCTAAAATCTGTTTTTTTGCCATAAATCTATCCTTTGTTCTGGTGCTAAAGTACCATTTTCATATAAGTCATTTTTTAGATTATTAATCAATTTACTAATCAGATTTTCGTTAAAAGTATGATATTTTTTTACAAGTTCACTTTTTTTATCAAAAATCAAAATATAAGGAACACTTTGAGTCACTCCAAACTTTTTTGAATCATTAAAAGAAATTGAACTAAGTTTTAAATTAGCAGTTTGAGTTATTGAACTTGGAATATCTTCATCCACAAAAAGTAGGAAAACAGAAATTCCACTATTATTTTGAGATAAAGAGATTAAATAATCATTTGTATTAATACAAATAGGACACCAAGAAGTGACAAAGGCAACAACGTTTACTTTGCCTTTTTCAAGTGATTCTAATGAAAAAGAGGTGGCAAAAACCACCTCTTTTAATATCACTAATAGAAAAAAAATTTTAACTATTCTCATTTATTGGCATCTTTTAAAGAAAGAATCCAATCTACAAGTATTTGAGCTTCTTCAGCTGATACATCTTGTGCAGGCATAGGAATAACATCATATTTATTTGCACTTCCATATTGAATAGAATGAATTAAGACATCTTTGTCTCTTTCTTTATTTGATACCTCATTATATGAAGGTCCAACTAACTTCATATCCACACTATGACAAGCTAAACACCCTTTTGATTCAGCTAAAGTTACTGGATTAGTTAAATCAAGAACTGGTTTATTAGCCATCTCTTCTTTATATTTTTTATACTCAGCAATTGAAGCATTCATAAACTCTGATGTAGCTTGGGCTTGAAGAGCAAGTGGCTCAGCAAAAGATACAACTCTTACACCCTCTCTTGTTGTTGCCATTAAAAAAATTGATAATAATACCAATGCAATAGCTCTTATTGCTGATTGAGGAGTTACAATCTCATCTTTGAATTTACTTAATACAAATAAAAATGCAATAATTAAAAGTATTGAAGAGATAAATGGTAAATAAATAAATCCCGTATGCATTAAAGCTTCACTAATTCTTGCTGTAAATACAAATGGCAATAGAGGCATTACAACTATATTTAAAGGAGTTGCAAGTAAAAACCATTTTTTACCTTGGCTAATTGCAATTTTTCCAATTTCAACATCTCCTTTTTTTACCCATCTAGCTCCAATAAATATCATAACAACACCTGTTGCCATAAATGCTGTTAGGAAAAAATTTAAAAGTCTAAAACCAGTAACTGGCGTAAACATAATGTCCCAAATATTATTTATAGTTGCAAATAATTCTGGTTGCATATAAAGATTTGTCATTGACATAAATACAAAAGGAAGTGTAAAAAATGCTAAAACAGCAGATATTCCTATTGTTATATGAAAACCTTTATGATTTTCTAAAGCATGCCAAGAAAATTTATACGCATATGAAAGTAAAAAGGCAATAATATTTCCATAAATAATATGTAAAATATGCGGACTAACTTTTAAAATTGCTGTATAAAAAAATCCAGTAAAAAGTACAGAAATTACAAGTAATGGAGCAACTCCCCATAAAGCACCCATATTTTCTGAAACTGTTGTGTAGTTTGTCATTCTATAGGCAAACTTGTCATAATTTGAATCTTTTTTAAATACTCCCATAATATTATAAATAACAGAAGCAGTTGAAGCTCCAATTAACATATAAATAAAACAGATATGAACAACAAAAACTATAATTCCTAAAATACTAAAAAACTCTAAAGGTAATCCTAAAGTTGGTGTAATTAATGGAATATCAAATGGTAATTTCCAATTCATTTTATAACTCCTTTAGCGTTTATAGATTTAATATAAGCTGCAAGTGCATCTTTTTCAGCTTCAGTTCCAACAAATGGAGGCATATAAGGTGTTCCACCACCTGGAAGATTATTTAGTCTATTTCTAATAGCATCATGTGACCAACCAGCTGTTAATCCTTTTAGTCCATTAATACCATTATTAGTGTGACAGATACGACACTCTATTTGAAAAATTGATTTCCCAACTTCCAGAATATTTGATTTATCTTCTTTTACAACTTTTTTATCTTCATCTAAAAAAACTGCGTGTTTTAAAATACCAACTTTATTTAAATATGGTACATCTGTAGTTCTAATTCCATTTGAATACATATAGTTATAAATTAAGAATGGTTTTCGTATAAACTCTCTTACTCTTTCTTCATATCCCCAAAGAATCAAAAATCCTGCAACCATTAAACTAGCTGCAATATAAGGCATTCTTTTTGGTGAAAAATATGCAATAATAGTTGTAATAACGATTGAACCACCAACTCCAATAGCCATAAGATACATTAAATCAAATCTATCTTCAAAAGCTCTTGTCATAACAGCTGTTGGAATCATAGCAAGCGCAGCTGCTGGGATTTCTGTGTAATACCAATAACCAAAAACTGCACTTAAAGGAACAGTTATCATCATAATTCCTGCTAAAAACTTAACAAGTCTAGCTTTTGCTTCTTTATCTTCTTCATTTTTTGAAAAAGTTGCAATTATCCAAGTCCACATGATTGCAAGAGCTGCTGCAAAAGCAATAGATGTAAATGTTCTAAAAGCAAGTGATGGCCACCAAGTTGGATTAAATAAAGCATTGTTGTAGTTTACATTCCCAGGGTAAACTTCAGGGTCAACCCAAGGTTGTCCATCAAAATTTGGAGTAAGCATAAATGCTAAAATAGCCGTAATAATAGCCATTGTTAACCAAGAAGAAATGGCATAATAAACACCGATTCTTACAGTTTTTGCTCTTCCTTCAACACTTGTTTGATTTTTCTTCCAACTCATAAATAGTAAAAGTAAAAGTACAACTTCAAAGTTAAATACAATCCACTCTATAAACCATTTCCAGAAAAACACTCTAATTAATCCACCAATTGCATTCGGACTTAAAATATTCGCATGTATCCACATACCAACACCTGTTAATGCTCCAACTGAAGTAGAAATAATAAAGAAAACCATAACAACTTTAAATGTTAAATTATATGCTGCCATATCGTTCTTTTTATTTGCCCACCAAGCCATTGCTGCAAGTACTACAGATCCACCAACTGCTCCTCCATGAGATACAAAAACATGTATAATCGCATTTATTGCCATTAACATTCTTTGACCTATAAAAGGCATCTCAAAAATGGGGTAATCAAACATACCCAAATCCTCCCTATATTTTTATTTGCTTATGCAGCTGCTATTTTAATGCTACTTTGTTAATTGTTCGTTTGTGAAATTTTTATTATTTTAAGAGGATTAAGAAGTTTATTTGATATTTATTTTATAACCATTTACACGGCTTGAGCTTATAATATCATTACCTAAAAGTTGTCTAATTTTATGAATATGAAAACGAATTACTCCCATTTTAGAGTTGCTATTTGCAGGATATGCTCCTTTTTCTAAACTTTGCGTTGAGACATAATATCCTCTGAATTTTAATAGATAATCTAATATTAATAAAGCTTTATCTCCTAATATTATTTCATCTTTATTTTTTAATACTTTTTTACTAAAAATTTCATATTTAGTATTTTCTTTTAAAACTATAGAATCTGTATATACTTTATATTGTCTTCTAATAAGAGCTTTTATTCTTAAAAGTATTTCATCTTCATCTATATTTCTAATTACGCACTCATCACAGCCAGATAAAAAAGAGGGTTTTATTATATTTGGAATTGAAGCAATTACCATTTTCATTGTAATATCTTTATAATCATTTAAAAGCTTAATTAGTTGAAATCTTGGAAGTGATTTTTCATTAATATTTATTAAATATAAATCATATAAATTATTATAGATACACTCCAAAAACTCATTGTTATTACAGCAAATATCCACATAAAAATCATTACTTTCTAAAATTTCAATAATTTGAGAGATTGAACTATCATTACTTTCTAAGACTAAAATTTTTACAGCTTTCAATATTTTCTCCAATTTTACAATGGGAACATTTTAGAGAATATCTATTAATTATCTGTTAGTTTAATAGGATATAATTCATAAATTTATTTAAAAGAAACCAAATGATAAAACAAGCACACAAAAATAATATCTCAAATATTTCAACTCTGATTTTAGATGCAATTCATAATATTGCAAATACACTAACAGGTGAAGATGAAAAATCAAAAATATTAGAAACTTTAGACTCATATATAATGATGGATATAAATAGATTAAGTTATAAAAATATTTGGCTTTACGAAATAGAAAATCAAACAGTAGGATTAATCCTAGCTTACAATTCAAATGATGTAAAAAAGTTGGATGAGCCAATTTTAGAACATCTAAAATCTAAAAATATTTTCCTAGACTCTTTTGATAAAGAGTGTTTTGAAAATGAGTTTTATATTGATACAGTTAGTGTTAATGAAAATTTTCAAGGAAAAGGAATAGCAAAAGAGTTATTTGTTTTTATTGAAAAAAAAGCTAAAGAGTTAGGATTTGAAAAAGTCTCACTTTTAGTGGATTTAGAAAATCCAAAAGCTCTAGCTTTATATGAAAAAATAGGATTTAAAAAGAATACTATTTTAGAAGTATCAAAACATCAATATCATCACATGATAAAGATGCTTTGATAAAAAATTAGAATTTATTAGCATTTAAAAATAACAATAATCCCAAAACAAACATAAAAATTGGTGAACCTATTTCTAATATATTTACCAATTTTGTTGATTTACGAGATGCCTTATTTAAAGAAACTCCTAAAAATGAAGATAAAAAAATCACAAATGCCATTCCAAAACTAATACTAATACTTGCAAGTATAACTGCAAAATATGTTTTTAATAAAAAGGCATAAACAAAAAGTAAAACAGTACCTGGACAAGGAATTATTCCAGCTGTTAGAACAAAAATTAAATCTTGTCTCTTAGTTCTAATAGGTTTAATTACAGGTATATTTGAAGCTGCTTTTACAAAGTTCATATTTGAAGAAACTGCTGTGAAATTTGTAGTTTTTAAATCCACACTACAACAACAACCACATGATTTTTTGCTCAACTTTCTATATAAAATATAAATTGCAAGTAGCATAATAATCAAGGCTGAAAAACTTGTAATATAAGAAACTGAATCTTGCATAAATCTATTTAAAACACTTTGTAAAACAAAAACTGAAAATAAAACTATTCCTAAAGCCCCAAGAATATGAACAAATGCCGTAGCAAGAGAAATTATTAAAGCTTGAAAAACAGAGCTTTTTTGAGAACTAAAATATGAAAATGCCAAAGCTTTTCCATGACCAGGTCCAAAAGCATGAATAACTCCATATAAAAAAGAGGCCATTAATAAAAAGAATAAGGCAGATTTATCTTCACCTTTTTGAATTGCTATTAAATATTTTTTTATATTTTGTGTAAATTTTTCTAAAATATTTTGAGTTTGGATTTGAGTATTTACAGGAGTTTGTGACTCTTTATTTTCTACTTTTTCTTCAACTTTTTTTATTTCAGGTGTTACAATTTCTGCTTTTGGTGCGTCTTCTTGTTCTGGCAATTGTGGAGCATCTATTTGAAAACTCACATCATTTATATTTGAAGTTTCTATAATTTTATAAGGTATACTCATTAACTGTTTATTAGGATTAAAAACTATATCAAAATAATTTTGATCATCTACAATTTTTATTTGTAAAATATTTTTATCATAAATCTTATAGTTTAAATCAATATTATAAGTAAAACTCAAAGTTGAGTTTTTATAATTCATTTTAAAATCTTTAACTTCATAATCATTTGATTTTGAGTCTATTTGTTTACCATAAGAAATAGCTGTAATAAAATGTTTTTGTTCTAAATAATCAACCAAAGATGCTTGAATTAAAACTAGCTCTTTTTCATTAAAACTTCCATCTAAATTTGTATCATAAATTTGCATTAACTGTTTTGTAAAATCATCTGCAAAAGTCCAGTTTATTCTCAAAGTTTTGATATATTCTTTATCTGCTTTGATTTGTGTGTCAACGTGTGTTTTTGGAGTTATCATAGAACATAAAGAACATCCAAAAAGAATAGTTGTAAAAAGTAATAAACTTAAAATAAATTTTATCATTTATAACTATTTACTATTTGATTTGCTGTATCTAACATACTTTGTTCCCAATCTTGAGATAGAGGATCTATTTCAAAAATATTTGCTTTAATATTTTTTGAAATTGCTTTTGCACTTTTTTGTGAAAATTGTGGTGAAACAAAGATAATTTTTATATTATGTTCTTTTGCTTTTTGAATTAGTTGAACCAATTCACTAGGTTTTGGCTCTTTGCCCTCAATTTCAATAGAAATTTCTTCTAAATTATATCTTTTAGCAAAATATCCCCAAGATGGATGAAATACCATAAATGGTTTTTCTTTGTACGGATTTAAAATTATTTTAATATTCTCATTTAAAACATCAAGCTCTTTTAAAAATTCTTCATAATTTTTTTTATAAAAATCTGCATTAGAAGAATCAATTTTAATCATTGTTTCATAGATATTTTTTGCCTGAGTTTTTACTAAAATAGGATCTAACCAAACATGTGGATCCAAACCTGAATGATCATGCCCTTCTTCTTCATGATGATGTTCATCTTCTACCATTTGCATTTTATCAATTCCATTTGTAGCATCTACAAAAAGAGTATTTTGAGCGTTTTGTTTAAATTTATCCAACCAAGCTTGCTCAAAAGAGACTCCCGTATAAAAATAAACTTTTGAAGCAACTAATGATTTCATTTGTGAAGATTTTGGTTCATAAGTATGTGGAGAAGCACCTGGTTTTACCATAACATTTATTTCATATTTATCTTTAACTATTTTTTCAACAAAATATTTCTGAGGTAAAATACTTACAGATAATTCTGGTTTTGAAGCGTATAAAAATGAAATTAAAAATATAAAGATTAATACAATTTTTTTCAATATAAATTCCTGATTTTTTTTTGCAACCTTGTTGCAGTTTGGCAATTCTAATTAATTTTCTCTTTATCGCAACTTAGTTGTAAAAGTAAATTTAAAAATAAATTGCTATAATAAATACTATGGATAAAATAACAAACTTAACAAACATTACAAATATCAAGCTAACAAGTGCTAGAAAATCAATTTTAGAACTGTTGATTAGTTCTAATAAACCTTTATCGTATGAAGATATGAAAGATAGTATTTCAATGGATAAGGCAACTTTTTATAGAAATATAACTATTTTTGAAGAAGAAAATCTAATTAGTTCTTTTGAATCAAATGACAAAAAAAGATATTTTGAAATCAAAAAAACTCAACATTCACATTTTATTTGTTCTTCATGTTCAAAAATTGAGTGTATTCATGAAAAATTGGACTTTTTTCTACCTGAATATAAAATTGAGAATATCATCATAAAAGGTATTTGTAAAAATTGTTTACTCAAGGAAAACATATGATTAAGAAATTTTTATTATTAGAAGATTTCATTTCAAAAGAAGCATTAAGTGGTATTTTACTCTTTCTTGCAACTGTTGCTGCTGTTATAGTTGCAAATTCAAGTTTAGGTCAAGCCTATTATGATTTATGGCATATGCAACTTGGAATGACCTTAGGAGAAAAATCAATCTCTATGAGTTTAACTTATTGGATTGATGATGGCCTTATGGCACTATTCTTTTTAATGGTTGGGCTTGAGATAAAAAGAGAAATGGTAATAGGTGAACTTTCATCTGTTTCAAAAGCTGCTTTTCCAATTATTGCAGCTATTGGAGGGATGGTAGTTCCAGCACTAATTTATGTTGCTTTAAATACAGATAATCCATTAGGATTTGGTATTCCAATGGCTACAGATATTGCTTTTGCTCTTGGAATTTTAATGTTATTAGGAACAAGAGTAAACCCAGCACTTAAACTTTTTTTAGTTGCACTTGCAGTTGTTGATGATTTAGGAGCTGTTTTAGTTGTTGCCACTGTTTATACAAGTGAAATAAAAGTTGAATATTTTTTACATGCTGGTGTTACTTATGCTCTAATTTGGCTTTTAAATTATTTAGGTGTAAAAAAGCTTTTACCTTATTTAATTTTAGGTATTTTCTTATGGATTTTTATCCATGAAATTGGAATTCATGCAACAATTGCTGGAGTTTTATTAGCTTTTGCAATTCCTATTAGCTCAAAAATGAATGAAGATAGATTTATTGAAAAAACGAGAAATTCGCTGGATAAATTTGAAAGAAACATAGATGATGTTCCTATTTTGAATCATCATCAAATTAATGCTCTTGAAAAAATTGCACACAGTTATGATAAGGTTCAAAATCCACTTGTAAAATTAGAACATAATCTTCATGGTTTATCTGCCTTTTTTATTATGCCTTTATTTGCATTTTCAAATGCAGGTGTATTAATAGATTTTTCAACAATATCAGCAAATATGATGATAGTTTTAGGAGTAGTTTTGGGATTAATTCTTGGAAAACCAATCGGTATTTTTGGATTTACTTTCTTAGCTACAAAAATTGGAATCATTAAAAAACCAGATGATATTTCATGGTATGATGTAGTTGCAGTTGGTTTTTTAGGTGGTATTGGTTTTACAATGTCAATTTTTATCACTCATCTTGCATTTACAGATGAAACAGTTATTGCAGCAGTTAAATTAGGAGTTTTTGCAGCTTCTTTTATTGCAGCTATTATTGGAGTAATTCTTATTATGTTAAAGAAAAAAGCTTAAATGCTTTTTTCTTTTTACTAAAATAATACACTTATTATATTTTTTTAAACTATTACTTTGATATAATCTTTTAATGACTAAATTATTAAAAAATACGCTTTTTGAAAATGTAAAACATCTAAATGAAAACTTCTCAAAACACTACCATGATACCTATACTATTGGAATCACATATAATGGAGTTATAAAAACATATAACTCAAATAGAAGTTTAGATTTTTACAAATATTCAATTAGAGTAAATAATCCAAATGAAGTTCATAGTGGAGTTTCACAAGATTGGTCTCATTCAAATTTTTATCCAACTATTGAGCTTTTAAGCGATTTATATGAACAAATATTTTTTGAAAAAAAAGTTCCATATTTTGAAAACTATATTATAAATGACAAATTTTTATTTCTTAAATTTCATAACTTCTTTGACTCTTTTTTCAAAAAAGAAAATGATATGATTATTGAGTCAAATCTTATTGATGCTTTATCTTATTTAATCATAAATTTCACTTCTTATACAAAAGTTTATGACAAAATGTTTGAGAATAAAATTGTTTTGAAAAAATCATTAGAGCTAATAAATGACTGTATAGATGAAAATATTAGTCTTGATAAATTAGCAGATAACTGTAATCTTAGCAAATACCATTTTTTACGTGTTTTCAAAAAAGAGATGGGTTTAACACCTCACTCATTTATAATAAATGAACGATTAAATAGAGCAAATCATTTAATACAAAAGGGTAAAACAATTAGTGAAGCTTGTATGTTAGTTGGTTTTAATGACCAATCTCATTTTACAAGAAATTTCAAAAAATATTTTGGTTACACTCCTAGTTTATTTCAAAAAAATAGCAATATTATTCTATAAATAATTACGTATTTTTAATACTATTCCACCATATTATTACAAAAGATTTTAAATGACACAAACAAACAAAAATATATTTTATTTTATGATGGTTTTAGCAATGGCTGGCTGGGGAGCATCTTGGGTAAATGCTAAAGTGCTAAGCTCATATGTAAATGAATATGAGATGATGTTTTTACGAAATATTTTTACGATGATTACCCTTGCTCCTTTTTTAATCTTTACAAAAAAGTATTTTCACACAAATAAAAAAAGCCTTTTTCTAGCTTTTATTGCAGCTCTTGTAATGATTGTTTATTTAAAATTTTACTTTTTAGGAGTGAAATTTGGAACTGCAAGTCTTGGTGGAGCATTAGTTACAACATTAATTCCTATAAATACTTTTATTTTTATGGCCTTGTTTTTTGGTAGAAAAATGACAAAAAAAGATGTTTTTGCACTGATAATTGGTGTTATTGGGGTTTTAACTATTTTAAATATTTGGTCTTTTTCAGTTGAACAAATATTTACAATTCATAATATGTATTTTTTAATTGCCTCTGTTTTATGGCCAATATTTACAATTATTAGTTCAAAATCGACAAAAACTTCACCTTTAGTTTTCTCTTTTTATATGTATGCATTTATGACTATTTTACTTTTAATATTTTTTGTAGAACCTACAAAAATGCCTTATGCAAGTTTTGATTGGATTTTTTGGGCAAATATTTTATGTGTAGCAGTTATTTCAACAACCTTTGCCACTTCAATATATTTTGTTGGGATTGAAAAACTAGGTACAAATGAAGTAAGTTCATTTCTATTTTTAGTACCATTTTTTGCCATTAGTTTAAGTGTTATTTTCTTAAAGGAACAAGTAAATATTTCAATAATTATAGGTACAATTTTGACTTTAATTGCTGTAAAAATATTAAATAATATTAAAATATTCAGAAAGAAAACTACACTTGATTCAAACAAATAAAAAATTAAATACCTTTACTCTTTCAGGGCTTATAATTGGACCAATTTTAGGCTCAGGAGTGATACTTCTTCCTCCCTTGCTTTACAATATGATAGGAACTTACTCTTTAATTATTTGGGCCGTGATATTAAGTTTAGGTTTTATTTTTGCCCTTGTTTTTGGAAAACTAGCAATCATTTATCCAGGAGATGGTGGAGTTTCCCTTGCAACAAAAGAGGCTTTAGGTAAAAAATATCAACTTTTAACCTCTTTTTATTTAATATGTGCAGTTTTTTTTGGACCAGTTGCGGTATTGTTAATTGCAGCACAATTTATCAAACCTTTTTTTCCAAATGAATCAATAGTAAATTTGGGATTTTATGTTTATATAATTACTTATATTTTACTTTTATTAAAAATTGATTTCATTGGAAAATTGATGTTATTTGTTAGTTCTGCAATTACATTAATATTTTTTATTTCAAGTATAAATATTTTATTAAATACTACAAATTTTACTTTTGTTATTCCCTCTTTAGAGTTATCGCAAATTGGCTATTCATTTATTTTAGCCTTTTGGGCTATTGTTGGATGGGAAGTAATTGGAAACTATTCAAATGAAGTTAAAGAGACAAAAACCCTCACAAATGCTGTAATATTTTCAGCAATAATTGTATCAACAGTTTATATTTTAATGTGCCTATCAATATCTTTTGGAGATTTTCCAAATAAAACAAGTGAAAAATTTAAATTGCTTTGGTTAATTGAACCTCTATTTAAATCTTACTCAAATGTAATAATTTCAAGTATATCTTTAGTTTTATGTGTTGGAACTTTGATTTTATTTGTTGGTGGAGTTGCACGACTTATATCATCACTAAAATTAACTACTTATACCTCAAAACATCTAGCAAATAATACGCCAATTGGTGCTTTAAATCTATTATCTATGATTTATATTATGACTCTTGTTTTTGTATATTTTAATATTTTAACTTTAGATAATCTTGTAGCTTTTGCAGATGGATTTTTTATTGCAAATGCAATTATTGGACTTATAACTGCAATTGTACTTTTTGAAAAAGGATTTTTAAAATATTGCTCAGTTCTTTTAGCTTTAATATTTTTTATAATACTTCTCTTTTCAAATATTTTTATACTTTTGACTATTATTGCTTTATTTATATTTACCTATTTAAAAAAATAGTATTAAATACTACTTTTGCGCTTGAACCAAATTATTTGCACTTTTTTCACTTGTATTTGAAAAACCTGTTAGCTTTTTCATAACCAAAGTTGCAGTTAAATCTCCTGTAACATTTATTGTGGTTCTGCACATATCAAGAATTCTATCAACTCCTAAAATAAGTGCAATTCCCTCAACTGGAACTCCAATTCCCTGTAAAATCGTAGCAAGGATAACAATACCAACTCCTGGAGTACTTGGAGCTCCAATAGAAGCTCCAACTGTTGTTAAAGCTAAAATTACTACTTCAACTAAAGATAAATCAAGTCCATAAAGTTGAGTTAAAAAAATAGCTGCACATACTTGATAAATTGCTGTGCCATCCATGTTTACAGTTGCTCCCAAAGGTATTACAAATTTTGAAATAGTTGTTGGAACATTTAGTTTCTCTTCTGCTGTTTTCATTGATAATGGCATTACAGCTGCTGAGCTTGAAGTTGAAAAAGCCATTAATTGAACTTCTCTGATTTTACTCAAGAAATCAAAGGGTTTTATGTTTGCAACAAAATATACAATTGTCAAATAAAAACATAAAAGCAATAACAATCCTGAAATTACCGTTAAAACATACATAGACATAGAAGATATGGCATCAAAACCAATCTTGATAGTAATATTACATAAAAGTCCAAATACAGCATAAGGTGCTAGTTTCATAGCCCAATCTACTACTTTCATAGAAAAAGCCTGCATTGATTTTGCTAAATCTTTCATTGGTCTTGCATCTTCATCATCAATATTCATCAAAGCAACGCCTATGAATATTGCCAAGATTACAAAGGCTAAAATATTTCCATCAAGTTCAGCTTTTGCTGTACTTATTGGAATTAGTCCAACTATCATATCAGGTATAGAAAGATTTAAAACAGTTTTTTCAACTGGAACTGATGTTGTTGCAATTTGATTTATTATCTCACTTGAAACATAAGTTCCTGGATGAATTAGATAAGTTATGAAAATACCTAAAGTAACTGCAACCATAGTTGTAAGAACAAAATATGGAGCAATTTTAAGGCCTAAACTTCTTAAAATATCCACATTTCCAGCACTTGTAATCCCTAATATTATTGAACTCATTACAAGAGGAACAACAATCATTTTTATAAGTGCTAAGAAAATATTTCCACATAAAGCAACCCAAGGAGCTATAGCAAAAGCAATTTTTTCATCAACTAAAGCAAAAGCACTTGGAGATAATAAAAGACCTAAAACAATTCCTCCAATCATTCCTAACATTACTTGAAACCACAGTTGTTTTAATAAATCTTTCATTTTAAACCTTTTTTATTCTAAAAAATAGTGTATATAAACAGGAACAAAACCAAGAAAAATATTATTGATATGATTAAAAAAAGAAGTAATTGATATAGCCATGGGTTCCAACACCCATTACTATACCATAAAGTAAAAAATCTAGTAGAATTTAGCTTTTATTATATTTGTATATTTCCTTGTTTATCTATAACTTTTACTTTTACACTATCTTTTCCAATAAATTCTTTATCATTTGCATTTTTCACAACTCTATTTGCTATAAAAAGTGTAGTTTGAGCAACTTCTTTTGTTTGTAAAGCAACATTTGCATTTTGTTGAGTTTGTTGGTCAAGTTCTGATACAGCTGAATTTATTTGCTCTATTCCTGAAAGTTGTTCTTTTGATGAGTGTTCAACATCTTTTATTAAATCAATAGTTTTTAGAATTGATTGATTTAGCTCTTTATAACCAACTATCATATTATTTGCTATTTGTTTTCCACCATTTGCTTTAGACGTTGCTATTTCAACAATATTTTTTATTTCACGGGCTGCTTCTGCTGAGCGAGATGCTAAGTTTCGCACTTCTGCTGCAACTACAGCAAATCCTTTCCCTGCTTCACCAGCAGTTGCAGCTTCAACAGCTGCATTTAAAGAAAGGATATTTGTTTGAAAAGCAATTTGATCAATTACTGTTATTGCAGCATTTATTGCATTTACTTGAGTATTAATCTCTTCCATTGCTGTTGTAGTTTCATTAGCAAGTTTTTCACCTTGAGAAGCTGAATTTATAACTTCATTTGCATAACTTGACATTTGAATTACATTATTATTATTACTTGCAATATTTGAAGTTATCTCTTCTAATGCTGCTGCTGTTTCTTCAAGTGAAGCTGCTGCTTGTGTAGATGATGAACTTAATGTTTCAACATTTGACATTAAAATATTTGAACTACTTTGAAGAGTTAGTCCATTTGATTTATTTTCCACAAGCATATCATTTATAATATCAGCTAGTTTATTTAAACCAACGGTAACTTCACTACTACAACCTTTAATTCTATGTGTAAAATCAAGTTTTGAGTATTTCTCTAAAGCGAATGAAATATCATTTATATTTGTACAAACTTTTAATTGTAAATTAAATAACATTTCATTTATGTGTTCTCTTAATTTTTCCATACTTTCAGATTGAACTTTATTTTCAAGTTTTTTATTTAAATGCCCATTTTTAACTTCGTTAACTACCTCAGTAATTTCTGATAAAAATTTAGTATCTGAATCAATAATCTCTTTTGTTTTTGTAATATTTTCATTTATTACTGTTGACATTTTCCCAAATTCATCTTGAACCCTATCATCTAATAATTGAACCACTTTTGATTCCTTATTTAAATAGGCAAAAAAAGACAACAATCCACCTTGGAAAATTTCAAGAGAAGAAGATATTCTTCTTATTAAAATAACAAAAACTATTAAGTTTAAAATAATTATAAATAATCCTAAAATAACTAAGTTATTTTGAGTAAAGTTTATAGTATTTTCTATTTCTACAGATTTTTCACTATTTTCTTTAAGATGAACACTTATCCATTTATCTAATTTATCTGTTAGTTTTTCAGCAAAAGGATCAAGTTCTTCCATGATTTTATTTCCTTCTTCAGGACCAAATTTCACATAAGTATTAGCCATTTTTAGCCCTACTTCATAAAATTTATTAAAATTATTTTTAAACTCTTCTAACTCTTTTACATCAGCACTTTCATTTTTGTTTTTATGTTCAAGAATCATTTTATCAAGTAAAGTATTTGCTTTTATAAAATACTCTTTTGAAATATCAAAACCATCTGAAAAACCATCTGCAGCTCTTGTTGCGGAAACATCTGTTAGCCATTGTTGTACTTGAATTACATCTTTTTCTAACTCTAAAAAGTTAAACACTGAAGGTAAAATATCATGTTCTTTTTCTTTAACTTTATTTTCAACCGATGAGAGTTGAAAAATATTAACGACTAAATTAATAGAAGCTACAAAAAATATTAAAATACCTGACAAAACTAAAATTTTCTTAATTGAAAAATTCTTAAACATTAAAACCCTTGAAATAAAATAAAGCCCGCATCTTATAATAATTTTTCTTAATATTTTATCTTTTTAAACACTCAAATAAAAGGAAAGATGGGCATTCTTCTACTTCAAATAAAATAAAAAAATATTAAAATTTCTTTTGAAAATAGCAACTTTCTACTATATTTTATTTTTCATATCTTGATATAATATATTATGAAACTAAAATCTTTAAGTAATACTTTTTTTGAAAATGTTACAAATTCACATAGTGAATTTAAAAAACATTTCCATGATACTTATACTATTGGATTAACCCATGAAGGCTTATTTAAATCTATTCATGAAAATAATATTAATCTATCATACAAAAATTCAACCAAAGTAATAAATCCAGGAGAAATGCACGGAGGAAACTCAAACTCATGGAAATATACAAACTTTTATCCATCAATTGAATTAGTAAGCGCGATTTACGAACAAATATTTTTTGAAAAAAAAATTCCTATTTTTACAGAACATATTATTGAAGATTTGAATTTATACAAACTTTTATATAGTTTTTTTTTAAGTGCTTTAAAAAATGAAGATGAAATGATAGTTGAGACATATTTAATATCCAGCTTATCTTATTTGATAAAAAACTATACTTTTACAACTTTAAAAGAGCCTAAATTTAACAATAATATAATTCTTGAAAATTCTATAACTTATATAAAAGATTGTTTAGAAACAAATATTTCATTGGATGAATTAGCACTTAATTCAAGTCTTAGTAAATACCATTTTTTAAGAATTTTTAAAAATTCAACTGGAATTACTCCTCATCAATATATTTTAAATCAAAAAATTGAAAGAAGTAAAGAACTTATATTAAAAGGTATGAACCTTTCAGAAGTTGCTTTTAATTTGGGATTTAATGATCAATCTCATTTTATTAAAACCTTCAAAAAAACCTATGGTTATGTACCAAGTCAACTAAAACAAAAAAGCAATTTTTTACTATACAAATAACTTCTCTAGTTGATACAATCCTTCATCAAATTAGAAAGATTAAAATGAGCGAAAAAAACAAAAATATTTTTTATGCCTTTATGTTTCTTGCAATGGCAGGATGGGGATTATCTTGGGTTAGTGCAAAAGTTTTAAGTGCTTATATAAATGAGTATGAAATGATATTTTTTAGAAATATATTTACAGTGATTACTCTTCTTCCTGTTTTATTATTTACCAAAAAGAGTTTTTATATAAACCTAAAAAGTTTTATTTTAGTTCTTGTGGCATCAGTTGTAATGATAGCTTATATGAAATGCTTTTTTTTAGGAACAAAATTTGGAACAGCAAGTCTTGGTGGTGCATTGGTTACAACTATGATTCCTATAAATACCTTTATAATTATGGCTTTATTTTTTGGAAAAAAAATAGAAAAGAAAGATATTTTTGCTTTGATTCTTGGAGCTCTTGGAGTTTTTACAATGTTAAATATTTGGTCTTTTTCCCATGAGGAAATATTTTCACAAAAAAATATTTATTTTGTATTAGCTTCTATTCTTTGGCCAATTCTTACAATTGTAAGTTCAAAAGCTACAAAAATTTCACCTATGGTTTTTACCTTTTATATGTATGTAATTACAACTATAATGGTTATGGTATTTTTTGTTGATGTGCCAAATATAAATTATAAAGAGTTTGATTGGATTTTTTGGTTAAATGTTCTTTCAATATCAATTATTTCAACAACATTTGCAACAACTCTATATTTTGTAGGAATTGAAAAACTAGGAACAAATGAAGTGAGTTCCTTTATTTTCTTAGTTCCTTTATTTGCCATTATTTTAAGTGTAATTTTCTTGAAAGAGAATATAAGTTTATCTATAATTGGGGGAACTATATTAACTCTAATTGCCGTAAAAATTCTAAATAATATAAAAATTTTCAAGAAATAAAAATAGCAAAAAACTATAGTTTTTTGCTATTTTTTAATCTTATCTAGGATATGAACAATTATTTATATCTAAACAAATTCCATTTATATACTCTGGACAATCTGTTGCTAACCAAACAATAGCTTTTGCAACTTCTTCCGGTGTTGCGAATCTTCCAGTTGCTACTGTTTTTTTGAATTCTGCTTTTCTTTCTTCTGAATTATCTTTTTGCATATCAGTTTCAGTTGGACTTGGAGCAACACAATTTACAGTTATACCGTGACTTCCTAACATTTTTCCATAGATTTTTGTAGCATTTATAAGTCCTGCTTTTGCAATTCCATACCAAACATCTGGATGACCGATTTGTCCAGCAATTGAGGCTGTATTTACAATTCTTCCATATTTTTGTTTTTTCATATGTTCACAAAAAATATTCATTAATTCAACTGGAGTATATAAATCCACATTCATAATGTGTTCTTTCGCTTCCTTTGGATAGTTATTATAAGTATATTTTGGTTGCATATAACCAGCATTATTAATTAAAATATCAATATTTCCAACCTCTTTTGCAAGGGCTGGTAAACCATCTACATCCGATAAATCATATTCAATAGCCGTTACATTTTTAACTCCAACTATTGGACAAGTATCAAAATCACGTGCTACGATAATTACTTCATAACCAAACTCTAACATAGCTCTTGAAACAGCTAAACCTATACCTTTATTTCCACCTGTTATTAAAACTTTTTTTGACATTTTATTCTCCTATTAATAATTATATTTTATAAAACCATTGATTACAATCATTCTATTAAAATTTAAATTGTGTTAAAATTAATTTAACTATAAAATAGGAAATAAATGACATATAAAAATGAAAAATCACTTGTAAACATCATTAAATATACCCCTTTAATATTTATAATCTCCCTTTCTTTAATTATTAGCCTATTTTTATATTTTGAAAAACAAAATGAGTTAGAAAAACAAAAAGAATTTATAAAAAATGAATTTATAAAAAGAAACCAAGAATTTGTAAAAAATGAAGTAGAAAATTTATATGATTTAATTCTTAGAACTCAAGCAAAAACTGAAGAAAAATTAAAACAAAGTATAAAAGAAAGAGTAAATGAAGCAAATAATATTGCTATGAGAATCTACAATGAAAATAAAAATACAAAATCAAAAAAAGAAATTATTAAAATGATTAAAGATGCTATTGTTGAGATAAAATTCAACGATGGGCGAGGTTATATTTTTATTTATGATTTTGATTATAAATGTATTTTATTACCAATAAATAGAACAATTGAAGGAAGTAGTGTTTATAATTTTCAAGACTCAAATGGCATGTATTTAGGTAGAGAAATTGTAAATAGTTTAAAAGGAAAAGACGAAGCTTTTTTAGATTGGTACTTTCCAAAACCTAATGATTTAAATTCTTCTTTTAAAAAAATTGGTTTTAATGTTCACTTTAAACCTTATGATTGGTTTATAGGAAGTGGAGAATATGTTGTGGATTTTGAAGAGAGCATGAAAAAAGAAGTTTTAGAATATATCTCAAGATTAAAAACAAATGAAAATAATTACTTTTTTATTCTAGATTATAATAATAAAACTATTTTTCAAAAAGTTGACAATGTAGTTGATAAATCTTTTCAAAAGTTTACATCTAATGAAGATATTGAATTATTTGAAAGAATCTTAAGTTTAGCAAAAAAAGGAGGAGGATTTGCCACTTATGATTACAAAATTCTAGATAATGAAATACCTCTTACAAAAACCAGTTATGTAAAATCTTTGGATAATTGGGGTTGGATTTTAGGAAAAGGTTTCTACCATAACTATTTAAATCATCTAATTGAAGAAAAAACTTTACAACTAAATAAAGAATTCAATAACAATATAAAAAATATTTTATTAATTACTTCTGTATTAACTCTAATCTTATTAATTCTTTCTTTTTATATTTCTAAAATATTAGAAAAAAAATTTCAAAATTATAAACAAGAGATAAAAAAACAACAACACATTTTATCTCAACAATCAAAAATGGCTGCAATGGGTGAGATGTTAGGAAATATTGCCCATCAATGGAGACAACCACTTTCTGTTATTACAACCGTTGCTTCTGGTATGAAATTACAAAAAGAGTACAACACTCTTGACGATGAAACTTTTGATAAATCAATTGAAAATATAAATAATTCAGCTTTATATTTATCAGATACAATAGATGATTTTAGAAACTTCTTTAGCACAGACAAAACTAAAAATAAATTTAGTATAAAAAAAGTTTTTGAAAAAGTTTTTAAATTAACCGGTGCTCAATTTAGAAATCATGAGATTATTTTTATTAAAAATATAAATGATTTTGAACTATATGATTTTGAAAATGAATTTATTCAAGCACTAATTAACATTTTAAATAATGCAAAAGATGCTCTAGAAAATAAAGATAATCCTAAAGTGATTTTTATCTCTACATATAAAAAAGACAATACAGCTTTTATAACAATTACAGATAATGCAGGAGGAATAGATGAAGATATTATTGATAAAATTTGTGAACCCTATTTTACAACAAAACATCAATCAAAAGGTACAGGAATCGGCCTTTATATGACAGAAGAAATTATTACAAAACATATGAATGGAACTCTTTTAATCAAAAATTGTGAAGTAGTTTATGAGGATATAAAATACAAAGGTATAGAAGTTACTATTGAACTTACTATAAATTAAATTTTGATAGGATTTTTCCTATCAAAATTATTTTAACTTCTAATGCCCAAGATTACAAATTGGGAAGTGTTAGAAATTTTCCCAGTCCTCTTCATCTAATTTACTTGAAATACTCTTTTTTCTATTTGAGTTATTTTTATGTGTAAGTTGAGTGGTTTTTGTATTATTTTTAGTATTCATATCTTTTGCTTTTACTTCTTTCTTCCCTGCAAACTCTTTTTCATCTGCATTTGTAACAATCAATTTTGCTATTTCATCCGTAATTTCAGCTATATCTTGAGTTTGAGTTGCCACTGCTGCATTTTGTTGTGTTTGTTGATCTAATTGATTTACTGCATCATTTATTTGTTCAATTCCCGTTAATTGCTCTTTACTTGACATCTCTATATCTTGAATTAAATTTATTGTTTGTGATATATTTTGATTTAATTGTTTATATCCAATTATCATATTACTAGCAATATCTTTTCCTTGATTTGCTTTTATTGTTGCTGTCTCTACTATACTTTTTATCTCACGTGCTGCTTCTGCTGAACGAGATGCTAGGTTTCTCACTTCTGCTGCAACTACTGCAAATCCTTTTCCTGCTTCTCCTGCTGTTGCTGCTTCTACGGCTGCATTTAAAGAAAGAATATTTGTTTGGAAAGCTATTTGGTCAATTACTGTTATTGCTTCATTGATAAGGTTTACTTGATTGTTTATCTCATCCATTGAAACTGTTGTTTGATTAGCAAGTCTTTCACCCTCAGAAGCAGAAGCTGTTACATCATTTGATAGTTTAGCCATTTGTGCAATATTTTCTGTGGTACTTCTAATATTACTTGTAATCTCTTCTAGTGCTGCTGCTGTCTCTTCTAAAGATGCTGCTGCTTCATTTGAACTTTGGTTTAATTTATCTACATTTGATAAAAGTATATTAGAACTATTTTCTAATGTTAAACCATTTGATTTATTTTCAACTAACATTCCAGTGATTGAATCACCTAATGTATTTACACCATTTGCTAATTTTAAAAGTTGTTGTTTCAGATTTTTTTTATCAATTTTATTTAAATAATTATAATTACTATATTGCTCTAAAATTTTTAACACATTTTCAATATTATTTTCAAGATTATTTGCCATTTTATTTAAAACTGTTTTTAGTTCCATAAGTGCTGGATTATCTACACTTATATTTAATCTTTGACATAAATCACCTTGTTCAAATTCTCCTAAAACAGCGATTGCTTCATCTATTAATTTTCTATCTTCATCTATACTTTTTTGTGTTTTTTCTATATTCTCATTTACTATTTTTGCCATTATTCCAAATTCATCTGTTGAATTTATATTTATTAATTGAACAGTTGGAGATTCTCTATTTAAGTATGCAAAAAAGCTAAATAATCCATCTTTAAAAAGATTTAAAAGATTTGCTATATTCCGAGGAAGTGCAATGGCTATAAAAATTCCAAATACTAATATAACAATAGAAACGATAGTTATTAAAAATTTTGTTTCATCATTTAATTTTGCAACTTCTGGTCCAATTTCATCTTGTCTTTTTTTTAGTGATAATTTTATATCTTCTGCAGTTTCAGCGATTGCAGGTCCAATAATATAAATTTTTTCATCCAAAATTTTATTTCTTTGATTTATAGTTTCATATATCTCATTAACACCATTACTATATATTTTTGTTAATTCAATAATCTCTTTTATTTCTACGCTATCAAAATTATTTCTAAATTGCTTTACTTTATCTTCAAAATTCACAAACTCACTAAGTATTCGTTCATAATCATTTTTACTATTTGATTCTAAAAATTTCATAGTATATAATCTACATAAAAGAAAATCTTTTAAAATTTTCGAATACTCAAAAGATAAATCTATTCTATTTTTTTCTTGATTTTTTAATATTATAGAAGTTAAGGCATTTTCGACTTTTTTACCATTAACATTCAAATTATTAGTAAGAATATTATCTCTTTTTTTCATCAGTTCAACAACTTGTAAAAAACTCTCTTTATACGTATCAAGTGAACTATCCATATTTTTTAATAAAAGGTTATTATTTGTATCTTTTATATCAGATTTTGCTTCATTTATAAAGCTTTTTGAGTTATCAAGATAATCACTAAATTTTTCTAAATCTGCACTAGATTGATTATTTATATAATTCAAAACAGATAATCTCATCATAAGCATATTTGCTTGAACTCTACTTGCTAGAACGCTACTTTTTGCAATTCCTCGATATTCTGTAAAACCATCAGATGATTTATTTGTTGCATAAATACTATACACTGCCAATAATACTATCAGACCAATAATCACAGAAAAAGATAGTATTAACTTTATCCTGATTGTTAAATTATTAAACATGTTTTTCCTTCTTAATTAATATCTATATTTCAAAATATTTTCCTTTACTTTAAACTATAAGCCTTTTTACAAAAGATAATTCATCTTCTCTTAATTGGAATTATTTCATATTTAATTCCTCCCTATTTTATTAGTATTTTATTACTATTTTATATATGTAAAAAGTTATTATCTTATCTTATCTTATCTTCCAATTAATTGGCCAATTTATTTTTTAGCTTATTTTGATAAAATGCCGAATGAAAAAAATCTCTTTTTATTTACTCATTAACAAGCTCTATTTGATGAGTTTTAGGACTTATTTAAATTATTTAAAAACAGATATTTTGAGTTCTAGCTGGTTTAAAAAAGCATGTAAAGAGAAAAAAATTAAGATTAAATTTTTATCGAAGAGCTACTTTTGTGATGAAACAAAAGATTATTATTTTAAGTATGAAAAGAAAAATCTTTATTTTTTTAAACTATTTTTAATAAAATTTGAATACCAACAAGAGTTAGAGAATAATAATCATTTAAAACTATTAAATATCAATATCAAAAATGAAACTATTTTTAAAGTTGTTACTTTTTTATTTTCAATTCAAAAGTTATTTTTAAAAACAAACTATTATTTAGATATGAATATAATTGATAGAAAAATATTTATAAGTGAATATATTAAAAAATATGACTCTTACTTAGATACCTCAATACTATCAAAAATAATAAATAACACTTCTTATATGAATGAAAACAAAATTTATAAACTGACTAATTTATTTCCTAAAAAAACATTTATCTATTCTTTATATATAAAAGAATTGATTCATTCTGAATCTATAAAAAATGATGATAATTTAGTAGAATTATTATTTATTAAATATCATATTAAAATATCTAGAAGAACTGTTTGTAATATTAGAAATACATATCTGATACCAAGAACTAAAAAAGAGAATTTAATTGATTTAACTTTACATACAAAAGATTTTTATGTTGAAAGAAAGAAATTAACTAAAAAAAATATTTTTATTTTAGAAAATGATTTATCAGGTGTTTATGAACTATCATCTGAAAAAACAATTAGTTATCCTTTTTTAAAAAATAAAGTTATATATATAGGGTCATCAAATAATATAAAAAAAAGATTAAAAACATATACATTTAAATATGCTCACACAAAAAATATCAAAGAGTTTATAAAAGAGAATAAAAATATCTACTTTAGAATAATCAGAACTCTAAATCATAAAGAATTTGAAAGAAAACTTATCAATTCTTTTATAAATATTCATGGAGATTTGCCAAAATTAAATACTCAAAGAGTTTTAAATGTCCCAAATGAAAATAATTATTTTAATAAATCAGGTTTTCCAGTATAAAAACCTTGTGAGAAATCTACTCCAATCTCTTTTATGATTGAGAAAATTGTTTCATCAATTACATATTCAGCAATTGTTTTAGAGTTGGTTTTTCTTGCAAAATCAACAATTATTTCCACGATTATTCTATGTCTTTTATTTGTGTGAATACTTTTAATTAAAGAACCATCAATTTTTATAAAATCAACATTTAGTTTTAAGATATGCTCAAAGTTAGAATAACCTGTTCCAAAATCATCAATTGCAATTTTTGCGCCAAGTGCTTTTACTTGTGTTATAAAATTTGCAACTTCATCATAGTTTTCAATTCCCTCAGATTCTAATATTTCAAAAACTATTCGTGAAGCTGTATTTGTATTTATAATTGTATGAATAATTTCTTGTACTGTAGTTGCATCTTGAATATCATCTATTGATAAATTTACAGAAAAACTCTCTTTTCTATTTTTAAAGGTATTACAAGATTGATGAATAACCTCTTTTGTAATGTGAGAATAGAGTTTTGTTTTTTTAGCAATTTTTAGAAAATCTAAAGGGGGAATTATTTGATTATCTTTATCAACCATTCTAACTAATGTTTCGTATTTATTAATTTCACCTGTTTGAACATCCATAATTGGTTGATAATGACAAATAATTCTATCATCTAAAAGTGCTTCTCTTATTGAAGTTGCAATTGCAAGATTTTGTTTATATTTTTGTTCAATATTTGCATTTTCTTCATAAATTGAAACTTTTATTTTTTGCTCTCTTGCATAATTAATAGCAATATCAGCTTTTGTAAGTAGTTTATCTTTTACTTTTGCAATTCCTGCAGAAAATTGAATATGAATAGTTTCATCTTCAATATGAAATAGTTCTTCTTCAAATAAAGCTAAAAGATGCTCAATATTATGTTTTATATTTTCAACTGAAATATTTTCATAATATAAAATTGCGAATTCATCTCCATCAATTCTATATGGTTTTAAATCCAAACTTAAAAACCATTTTGAAATATCTTGTAAAATTTTATCTCCACTTTCCACACCAAAAAAATCATTTATTACTTTAAATTCATCAATATTAAAAATTACACATGCTGTTGGTGCTTTTTCATTAATATCCAAAATTATCTTTTGTCTATTTGGTAAATTTGTTAATTGATCATAATAGGCTAATTCTTCATTTTTCTTTTCTAATAAAACTTGTGCTGTAATATCTCTTCCACTTCCAATAGTTCCAATTAATTTCCCATTTTCATCATGTAAAGGAGCTTTATGAACTTCAAGATATACGAGTTTTCCTTTGATATTTCCATACTCTTCAAAAATCATAGGTTTCATTTGCTCAATTACCACATAATCAGAATTAAAACATAACTCTCCAAAAGTATGCCATTGTTTATTTTGTGGGTGTTTTTCTCTTTCTCTTTGGGCAAAAAAAACATCTTTTTGTCCAACTACTTCTTCTGGATTTGCCATTAATAATTTATTACAAATTGCATCATTTGCATACAAATATCTACCTTCTAAATCTTTTGCCCACAACATATCTGGTAAATGTTTTGATATAAGTTTCAAAAAGTTTGCAGCTTGGGGAAGAGTTAAATCCATAGAATTTCCTTGAAAAAGTTATAAAATATTCATATATAAGTATTCTATCAAATTATTTTATTTTTTATCTTAATATTAATATAATTATTATTTAATTAAGATATTAAATAAAATCCCTTAAATTGGCAACTTCTTCAATTATTATAATTAGCGATTTCTTATTTTCTTACATTATATTCTATTGTTTTGTATTTTTCATATTGTTTAATTCTACAAATAACTCGTCTAATATATTTTCTATTTCAACGGATGTAGTTAATATATTTTTTTCATCTCTTTGTTTTATTGCTAAACCATAATATGAAAGTTTTGTATCTAGTTGAACTGTTTTTTCTTTTATTTTATCTAAAGATAAAGTGTTAACTTTTCCTTTTGATTCATATTTTTTTATAAATATATCTATATTTTTTCTATTTTCAACATCTATATTTATATCTTTACTATTATTATTTACTTGATTTAAAATAGCTTGTTTATATTTTGCATAATCTATTTTTACATTGTTTATCTCTTGAACTAAATCAAAATCTGAAATTCTATTTTCCACACTTTTATCATATTTATTTAATGCGGCAGCTTTTATCATACTTTTTGCCACGTCATTAGTTTGAGTTGCAAGTTCTTTTGTTTTTGTTGCCATATTTGCATTTTCTTGAGTTATATGATCAAGTCTATTCATCGTTTCACTTATTTGTGAAATATTTTGCATTTGAATTTCATTTGATTTTGCAACATCATCAATGATTACTGTATTTTCTTGAATCATTGAAGCTAGTTTTTCAAAACTATTTTTCATCTCTTGTGAATAATTTTTACCATCTATTGATTTTAAATTTGCAACTTCAACAAGATGTTTTATCTGTTTTGCAGCATCGGCACTTCTGTTTGCAAGATTTCGCACTTCTGCTGCAACTACTGCAAATCCCTTTCCAGCTTCACCAGCAGTTGCTGCTTCAACGGCTGCATTTAAAGATAAGATATTTGTTTGAAATGCAATTTGGTCAATAATTGTAATTGCTTCTTGAATAGCACTTGTTGAATCATTTATCTCAAGCATTGATTTTTCAGTATTTTCAACTAACTTAATTCCCTCATTTGCATAGTTTTTTGTTTTTGTGGCAATTTCTAACATGTTTTTAGCTTTTACTGAAGTATCTGCAATATTTGATGTAATCTCAGCAACTGCTGCGCTTGTCTCTTCAAGTGATGCTGCTTGATTAATAGTAGCATTATGTAAACTACTAACTAAGGCTAAAAGTTGATTTGATTTTTCATCTAAAACATATCCATTTTTATTTATCATTGCTAAAAACTCAGATACATTTGTTCCAATCATATTTAAACATCTTAAAAGTGTATTTACAATTGCTCCAATATCACTTTTATCAGCTTTTATCTCAAAATTTCCATTTGCATAACTAAGTGATGTAATAAATGAATTAACAATATTTTCCCTTAAAGAGTCAATCATATGGTTAAAATTATCTTTTAATTCATTTATGTAAACATTATTTGCATTCCCATTTATTCGATAAACTAAAAAACCTTTCCCTATCATTTTTGATACAAATTTTGCTTCACTTATAACTTCATTATCAATTGCAAGCCCATCTTTTATTTTTTGAATATTTTGATTTAATTCTTGTGCCATTTCACCTAAATGGTCATTTGAATTTAAATCAATCATATCAAGATTTTTTTCCGTTGAAGTAAGATAGTTAAAAAATCGGCTAAGTCCTGATTTTATTGTCAATATAGAGTTATTAATATTGTTTGAAATTGATACAAACAAAAAAAGTGTAATTAAAATTACAAGTAGTACAAATATTACTATAAAAATTGATTTATTATCAAAATCACCTAATAACATCTGATTTATATAAAGTACTGAAATTAATAAAAATCCCAGAAAAGGGAATGTTATTAAAAATATTAATTTCGTTTTTAAACTAAGTTTGTCCAACAAACTTTTCATGATTAATTCCTTTTAATTATTATGTCTAAACATATTATGTAAGATTCATTTTCTAATTCAAATTTTTTAGCAAATGTTTTACATATATTTCCACTGGCATATGAGATATATTTTTCACTTAAAAATATCCCTTGTTTTGACTCCAAAGTTATGTAGTAATACTCTTTTAGATAATGTTCATCGCCATTTTTAGATGGTTTGAAACGGTCATTAATACTTTTTATACTTGTATCATGTACTTGTTTTGATGTTTTTACATCTATTAAATATATGGCTTCTAAAGTAGAATAATTATCTAACTCTTTTCCAATAATATTTTTTGCATTTTCAATATAATTAAATTGTTCAATGATTTTATCTGAGACTAAATTATAATTATTTACCAAATCTCTTTTTTTATTTATTGAATCAATTGTTCTTTGCTTAAATATATTCCCTATTTCAGCAATTTTTGACAAAATTTTATTTTCTTCATTACTATCTAATTCATTAATTGCTTTAGAAAAATAGTAACCTTGAAAAAGATTTACATTTGATTTCATTGAAAGACAAATTGGATCTTCATCTTCTACGCCTTCTGCTAAAACTGTAATTCCTGAATTGTGACTCATTTTAATTATTGCTTTTACTATCTCTTTATTTATTTGATTATTTCGTATATTTCTAAATAGTGATTTATCAATTTTTATTAAATCAGGTTTTATTAAATTAATCCTATCAAAAGTAGAGTTCCCCGTTCCAAAATCATCTAAAGCTATTGCAAATCCCAACTCTTTATAATAAAGACAAAAGTCTTCTAAAGCTTGAGTATTTGCTATTTCATCCTCTTTTATTTCAATTACAAAATTTTTGTAAGGAATTACAATATCATCAATTGTTTCAACAAAACAATAGTTTCTCAGATTTTTATCAAAAGTATTTATTAGTGAAGATTCAAAATTTAGAAATAGTAATAAGTCATTATTTTTCAAATAATATTGTTTAAATTTTTCTATAGCTTTATTTCTTGTTAATATATCTAATTCTAAACTCAAATTTGATTCCAATGCTAAAGCAAAAAGTTCATAAGGAGGTATAGTTTTCCCTTGATATGTACATCTAGTTAGTGCTTCAAAGGCATATATTTTTTTAGTTCGTATTGATACAATTGGTTGAAAATAGATTTCAACTAATTCTTTTTCTATTATTTCTCTTATCATTATCTTTACAACTTATTATGTTTATTTATACTTTATTATAGATAATTATTTATCTTTTAGCCATTATTTAATGGAAATTTTTTATACAACTGATAGTTTTAAATCGTTTTTAATAGATACTAAACATATTATTTTTTTAATACTTATTTTAAATAATAACATATAGACAAACTTATACATCTAACTAAATTGTATATTATACATACAATTTAAACTTAATTTTACATTAATATTATAACTATTAAATATATTTATAGATTAACATTATAAAATATCCTACTAAAAACTTAGTAAAACATAAAAATTAATAATTGAATACTTTATATACATTAAAATGTAAATTTAATATTTTTTACAGCTTATAATTACCCTATAAATTAAATGAGGAGATGGTTATGTCTTTAAAAGAATTAAAAGGTCAAGGTCACTGGCCAACACTGTTAGCTGCTTTTTTGTATTTTGACTTTAGTTTTATGGTTTGGACAATGATGGGTCCGTTAGCGACTGAAATTGCTGAATCATTAAAAGCTACTCAAAATTTTATTATGAGTGCAGATCAAAGTGCAACATTAGTTGCAGTTCCAGTTCTTGCTGGTGCAATTTTAAGAGTTGTATTAGGATTTTTTGTTGATAAAGTAGGAGCTAAAAAAACTGCATTAACATCACAATTTATTGTTGTTGTGGGTTTATTTTATGCTTATTATAAAGGTGCAACAATTACTTATGATGAGTTGTTAGCTGTTGCATTTATATTAGGTTTTGCAGGTGGTTCATTTGCAGTTGCACTTCCACAAGCTGGTCAATGGTATCCTCCAAAACTTCAAGGTGTTGTTTTAGGACTTGCGGGTGCTGGAAATATTGGAGTTGTAATTGACTTTATTTTTGCACCAAAAATTGCTGAAATTTGGGGATGGCAATCAGTATTTTTAGTGGGAGCTGTATTATCTTTATTCATTTTTGTTGTTTATATTTTCATGGCAAAAGATGCACCAGCTGATGTTTATAAATCAAATCCAAAAAAACTAAAAGATTATGGAAAACTATTAAAAGACAAAGATACTTGGTGGTTTAATCTGTTTTATTCTATTAGTTTTGGTGGATTTGTAGGATTTGCTGTGTATATGAAAGTTTTCTTAATGGGTACATATAAACCTGAAATGGCTGCATTTGGTCTTGATATTTTAACTGAACCAAATGTAATGGTAACAGCTGGATATTTTGGAGCTTTATGTATTTTTGCTGGTGCTGTTTTAAGACCAGTTGGTGGAGCAATTGCTGATAAATTAGGGGGAATTAAATCTTTATATTTCTTCTATGGTGTTGTTTGTTTATTATCAATTATTAGTGCTACATTTACTTTACCATTTGGTATAGCTATTGTGGTATTATTCTTAATTATGGCAAATCTTGGTATGGCGAATGGTGCAGTTTTCCAACTTGTTCCTCAAAGATTTGGAAAAGATATTGGAATTATGACAGGAATCATTGGATGTGCAGGCGGTCTTGGTGGAACTGCGATTATCAAAACTTTTGGTTGGTCAAAAGGTGTATTTGATGGATATGCAGCTGGATTTATAATTTTTGCTATTGTTGTATTTATTGCCATTTTAGGAATTTCACTTGTAAAAACAAGATGGAGAACTACTTGGGGAGTTCAAGCTGGCGGAAGAATCTAATTTTAATATATCAAAGGGGTGTTTAAATGAGTAAAAACAACATAAAAACTTCAGGCTTTTCTCTTGCTAAAAGAAAAGAGCTAACTGGTGATGATTTTTATGAAATTAAACAACTTGATGATATGACAATTGCAGTTGTTTGTGATGGAGTTGGAAGTGCGCAAGAAGGCGCACTTGCAGCCAAAAAAGTTACGCTTCATCTAATAAACAACTTTAAAAATCTTCCAAAAGCTTGGAGTATTGAAAAAGCTATAAAAGAGTTTATTACTTCAATCAATTCTATACTTTATGCCCAATCTATTCAAGAATATGAAAGACCTGAATATGCCACAACCGTAACAGTTTGTGTTATAAAAGGAAATCGTTTATATGGAGCAAATGCAGGTGATAGCAGAATTTATCTTTTAAGAGATAATAAATTAAATCAGCTTTCTTTTGACCATAATGAAGAGGGAATGGCAGATGTTTTATCAAATGCTGTTGGAATTAGTGAAAATATTGAGATATTTTATTTTGAAAATAATATTCAAAAAGATGACAAAATACTTCTATGTAGTGATGGTTTGTACTCTTTGATGAGTAATGACACCCTAAGTAAAAATATTCCAAATGGTGCGTACCAAATGGTAAAAAAAGCTAGTTCCTTAGTAAATGATAATCTTCCCGATGATACAACAGCCGTAGTTTTAGAAATTTTAGAAACAGATTATATTGAATCAATGAAAAATCTAAATCTTGAAATTCCTGAAAAACTAAAAAAAGGTGACATAATTGATGGTTATGAACTAACTCACTCTTTAATTCAAAACGATAGAACTTGGCTTTGCAAAAAAAACAACCAAGAATATGTAATAAAATTTGCACCCTACGAAGCAATAGAAAATGAAGAGATTTTAGATTTATATATAAAAGAAGCATGGAATGCAAAAAGATTAAAAGCTGGATTTTTCCCAAAATCTTTTATTCCAAAACATAGAAGTGCTAGATATTATTTAATGACAAAATTAGATGGGATTACCCTAAAACAATACTTAAAAAAAAGAAATTTATCTATTGATGAAGCAATAAATTTAGCAAAAACACTTGTTTCAATGAGTGAATATCTTTTAAAATTCAATCTTGTTCATGGTGATATAAAACCTGAAAATATAATAGTGATGGAAAGAGATGGAAAAAAAATCTTTAAAATAATAGATTTTGGTTCAATCACAGAAATCTTTTCAATCACAAATAAAGCAGGAACTCCCTCATATTTAGCTCCTGAGCGATTTACGGGAAGTGCAATAAATGAAAAAACAGAGATTTTTTCTATTGGAGTTACTTTATATGAAGCCTTAACTGGAAAATTTCCCTATGGAGAGATAGAGCCTTTTCAAAACCCTACTTTTGGAATTGCAAAAAAACCTCAAAAATTAAATAATAATATTCCCACTTGGTTTGAAAGTGTTATATTAAGAGCCATAAGTACAGATGAAAGTTTGAGGTATTCAAACTATTCTTATATGAGATTTGAACTTGAATATCCCCAAAAAGTAAAACCATTTTTTGAGAAAAAAACACCTTTACTAAAAAAAGATCCTTTGTTATTTTATAAAGTTGGATTTTATTTTTTATTAATTTTAAACTTCATTCTATTTTTAAAACTATCTTCTTAAAAAATAGTTTTAAATAGATATTTTTTTTGGCTTTCCAAAATAATAACCTTGAGAGTAATCAACTCCCATTTCATTTAAAATATTAAAAATTTCTTCATTTTCAACATATTCAGCAATTGTTATAATATTTTGTTTTTTCGCAAAAGAAACTATTGTTTCAACAATATTTCTACTATAAGCATCTTTAACAATATTTCGAACTAAACTTCCATCTATTTTCAAAATATCTGGTTCAAAGTCTAATAATCTCTCAAAATTTGAATATCCTGCACCAAAATCATCTATCGCAATTTTAACACCAAATTTTTTTACTTGTTTAATAAATTTTTTTATAACCGTAAAATCTCGAACAACTTCATCTTCTAGTAATTCAAAAACTACTCTTGAAGAATGCTCTTTGTACTCTTCTAAAAGTGAAAAAAGTTTTGTTCTTGTTTCTTCTTTTTCTATATCTAAAGATGAAAGATTTATTGAAATTTTTGTGCTTATATGTTCTAAAATTTTAAATGAATTCTCTAAAACACGCTCTGTTATTTTATTGTAATAACTTCCTTTTTTAGAAATATCTAAAAAAGCATAAGGAGATAAAACATTTCCCTCTTCGTCCACTAGACGAACTAAAGATTCGTATTTTTCTATTACTCTTGTTTTATTATTAATTATTGGTTGAAAATATGAAACTATTTTATAATTATCAAGGGCAATTTTCACCATTTTAATAATTTCCATATTTTTTTTAGCTTCTAAATGTTCTTTAATAGATGAATCATTTGCATACTTAATCAACATCTTTTTATCAATTGCTTCATCTAAACCACATTTAGCATCTTCATATAAATGCTCTTTTCCAAAAGAATAACTAACTATTATATTTAAGTCATACTCTATTTCATCAACTACTAAAATTGATTTTTTTATATTCTTTACAAAAATTTCCAGATATTCATTTATATTTGTTTTTGAAGATGTAAAATCAAAAAAATCAGATAAAAGGGCATATCTTCCATTTCCAATATTATAAATATCTTCAAAAATATAAGAGTTTGGTAAATAAGCCAACATATTAAATGCAAACATTTTTTCAATTTTATCTACTGTTAAAATATTATAAAATTTATCGAGAATATCAAAATTTTCAATTTGAATTAGAATTAATAAAAGTAAATTATTTGACTCAATTTTATCAATTAAATATTTTTTATCACTCATAATTGCACTTACATTACTTCTAATACTTACATATTCAAGAATATTATCTTCAGAGTCTAAAATTGGTTTGATTGTAGTTTTTATATAATAAGTTTTGCCAGTTTTTGATAAGTTTTTAATAACACCTGACCATTCAGATTTTTTGTCTTTAATTGTATCCCATAATTCTTTGTAAATTTCCTTTGAGTTATCAGGATGTCTTAAAATACTATGAGGTTTTCCTAGTAATTCTTCTTTTGTGTATTCAGAAATTTTACAAAAATTATCATTTACAAAAGTTATTACACCTCTTTTATCAGTTTTTGAAATAATAGAACTTTTATCTACTAAGTCTGTATATTGTTTTTGAATTCTTAGATTTTCTTTTTTTTTATTTTTTATCTCTTTTTTGTCTTTTAAATTTACTATTGACCTGTATAAAATTTCTAAGAAACTATTTTCATTAAAAGGAGGGATTAAATAACCATCTATTTTTAGTTCAATTGTCTTGAAAAAACTCTCTTTATTATCATTACTAGAATAGATAATTGTTAAAATATTTTTATTTATGTTTTTTATTTTTTCAATTAAATCAAAACCATTTAATCCTTTTATCTCAATATCTGTAATAATTATTGAAAATTTATTTTTATTAAATTCATTTAATGCCTCAAGACCATCATCAACTAATAAAACTTCATTAAAAAGATTTTTAAAATATTCTAAATTATTATTTTTTTCATTTTTATCTTTTACAACATAAAGTAGATTATGTTTTTTGCAAAAATAAGTAGACTCTTCTAACTTAATAGCATCCATTCTAGTCCTTGATTATTAAAGTTATAGTTATATCATAATTGAATATATAATTAACTTACTTTTAAATGATTAAATTATTTTTATCAAAATAACAAATTTATACTTTACATATCAAAATTAATAAAATTCATATTAATGCTAAAAAGTTCCAAATAATTGTATATATTTAAGACAATTCTTCTTAAATTTACATTAAATATTGCAGTATACTTATACATAAATTATACGATATGTTATGACAGGATTAAAAATGATTAAATCAGTTTGCGGTTATTGTGGTGTTGGATGCGGATTAGAATTTGAAGAAAATAAATTAATAGGTGACGTTGTATATCCCACAAATGAAGGAAAACTTTGCTCAAAAGGAGTTTCTGAATTAATAAGTATTCAAACGCCCTCAAGATTATTAAGACCAAAATCAAGAGATGATTTAACCCAAGAATTTAAAGAAACAACATGGAGTAATGCAATAAGTAAAATCGCAACTCAAATTGCAATTTCTCCAAAAGAAAAAGTAGGATTTTATCTATCAGGTCAGCTTTTAACGGAAGATTATTATATTGCCAATAAACTAATGAAAGGTTTTATTGGAACTAATAATGTAGATACAAACAGCCGAACTTGTATGTCAAGTGCCGTTGTTGCCTATAAAAAGTCTTTAGGAGCTGATTATGTTCCAGTTCGTATGAATGATGTCCATGATGCAAACTTACTTATTTTAGTTGGTGCAAATACAGCTGAAGCTCATGTTGTTTTTCATAATAGAATCAAAACTGCAAAAAAACAAGGTCTAAAAATCATTGTAATTGACCCACGATTTACAGATACAGCAAAAATAGCTGACTTATTTCTTCCAATAAAACCAGGAAGTGATATTGACTTTTGGAATTTAGTATCAAAAAGAATCATAGATGAGGGTTTAGTTGATGAAAAATTTGTAGAAGAACACGTAAATAACTATGACTTACTAAAAAACAAATTCAAAAGAGTTCCCGTTACAAAAATGCTAAAAAGAACAGGTTTAAGCACTGAGCAATTCGAAGAATTTTGGCAGCTCTACAAAGAGAATGAAAACATCATAACAGCATGGACCATGGGAATAAATCAATCATCTCAAGGTGTTGATAAAAATCTTGCTATTATAAATACTCACCTTTTAACTGGAAAAATATTCACAAAAGGAAATGGACCATTTTCACTAACTGGTCAACCAAATGCAATGGGAGGACGGGAAGTTGGCGGACTTTCAACAATACTTGCGGTTCATTTAGGATTTGAAAAAGAGTCCGTTGATAAAGTAAAAGAGTTTTGGAAAACAACAAAAGTTTCAAATATTCCAGGACTTACTGCCACTCAAATGCTTGAAGCAAATCTTGATGTTTTAATTATCTGTCACACAGACCCAATTTATCATCTTCCAAATAGAAATAAAATGGAAGAGTTAATGAAAAAAATCCCAATGGTTGTGGAAATAAATGCCTATGAAAATAGCGAGAGTGCAAAATTTGCCCACATCAGACTTCCAGCTGCTCCGTGGGGAGAAAAAGAGGGAACTCAAACAAATCTTGACCGAACAATTACAAAACAAGAAAAACTAACAAGAACTTCAATAGATTGTCTTCCTGATTGGGAAATTTTCCAACTAATAGCTCAAAGATTAGGATATAAAGAAGCCTTTAATTTTACGTCAACAAAAGAGATTTTTGAAGAGTATCAAGAGATGACAAAACTAAATCCACACCTAAATATTTATGAAGCTTCTTATGATAATCTATCAAAGGAACCATTTATTTGGGGAGAAAAAATCAGAGAAAATAGAGAGTTTCTAACAAAAGATAAAAGAGCAAATCTATTTTTTGTGGAAAATAAACTATTAAGCGAAAAAACAAACCTAAAATATCCCTTGACACTACTAACAGGAAGAACAAGAGACCAATGGCATACAGGAACAAAAACAAATCTTCCAAGAACTCTACTAAAATATAAAGAGCTAAATTTTTGCGAAATTCACCCAACAAACGCAAAACAGTTTGGAATCCAAGATGGAGATACAATAAAAATCTCATCAATTAGAGGAGAAATAGAATCAAAAGCAATTTTAACGCAAGATATAAGAATCGACACAATTTTTATGCCAATAAGTAATAGAGATATAAACTACCTAACACACGATTTATACGATAAAGACTCACTGCAACCTGATTATAATCATAGTGCTGTTAAGATTGAGAGGGTTTAAAGAAAATTAAATTTAGTATAAAATTTGTCTTTATTTACCTAGTATGCATTTAAAGAAATAAGTAATAACATATTTTTATTATTAATAACATATAGATTTTACATTATATGTAATATAATTATTAAAAATTGGAAAATAACTTATCACTACATAAAAGGAAATAAATGTCAAAGTTTGATGAAGAACAAATTAAAGGTAAACTAAAAGAATTAGAAAAATTTTATAATCAAATTAGAGATTATTATTCAATAAAAGAAGAATTAATAAAATCTGATGAAGAAGAATCTTTAAGAAATGTTTTCGAGAAT